>NZ_CM174404.1:4800000-8583793 GCF_057834465.1 Streptomyces sp. GL_140 | reverse complement strand
GCTTCGCTTCGGCCTGCTCTGGTTTCGCTGCGCTCCACCAGAGCGGGCCGGCTTCGCCGGCCTAGGACCCCCCTCGCTTCGCTCGGGGAGGTGACCCCGTTTCACGGGGTCCGGGCCTTCGGCCCGTTGGGTGGGTCCGCTGCGCTCCCCCACCCTGGCCTTCCGGCTCCGCCTTCAGGCCAAGGCCCGCTCCGCGGGCCCCCTGCAGTGCAGGCAGTGATTGTCGTCGCCCTTGGAGAAACTCAGCCAAGAGTCCCCTCCCAAGACGTCACAGCCCCACCCACCGTATTTCCGTTGACATCTACGAGTGCGGCACTCGCTTCACCATTCACCCCGCGATAATAGCCGCCCCCACCAGTACTAGCCTGGACTGTGATGTCGGTAGTGCGGAGTGTTCCATCACAGGTCAGGGAACTGTCCAGTGCCTCACCCATGGTCACGCCGAATTCGAGCTGAGAGGCTGTGACCCCGATCGACGAGACTCCGGAGCTTGCGTCGCACGCGTAAGTCACATTCACGGTAGCGAAGTTCGAGAAACTGCCGCTGCCGTTTACGGTGACATTATTGACGGTGATGCCCGTGTCTGCTTGGGCCGGTGCCGCCAGAGCCACTCCGGTGACACAAAGGACAGCAGTACCAATAGATGCTGCAATCTTCCGGCTGATATTCATAAATCACTTCCTCAACTCAGATGAGGGTGCATCAATGACAAGACCTGGGTTTGCAGACCCCACAAGAATCTGCAAACCCAGGCATGTGATGCCTCCCAGCGACTTTGCCGCGACCACGACAGTCCCGGGAAGACCTGCCCGCCAGGCGCTCGAAGCACTCCCCCAAGCGCACCTCACATCGCACGCCCCCAATGAGCCTCTTCGAGTTGAGGTTCAGGCGAGCAGCCTGGGCACCTACGAACTGCACAGACGAGGCCCATCACCCGATCGGTGGCCAACTCGTCCCAGACCCCTCGGCTCAGCGGCACCCACACCTTCCCCGACCAACTGTCCCGGCCGGGCCGGCGGCTGTCCTACTCCGCCGGCACGACCATCACCGACGCCACCACGGATACCCCCACCGTCCAGCCCTGATCCTCCACGATCCGCCACTCCGATTCCCGAAAAGCCGTCGAACCAACACCAATGGCCTTGCCAGGCCACGAAGCCCGGCAAGCCCATAGACGTCGACTCCAGCAGACAGAAACCCGGCCATGGCCGCCCCGGCAGTGAATCAATGATTCAATCTAGCCCATAGCTAAACTCTGGAAAGATCATCACGTACCAGACCCACCAACCGACGACAGCTCTGCCACCAGCCCATACCGAACGCGTCAGCGCCAGATGGCCCTGGCCGACAATCCGGCGGCAATGCCGTTGCTTGACTCACTGAACTATCGCGGGGCCTCACCCGTAGTGGGCAGTTCCAGCCTAGGAGACATGCCCAGCTCCATGGTGACACCACCAGCCCGAAGACCACCCCAGCCCGACCCCCAACACGACGGACCCACCTGAACAGCTCTCCCTCTCACGACCGGCGCCCGCACACGCAACAACACGCGGTTATGCCCCCGCACGCCCCCACCACAACCCTGGCCCTCCCCACTACGAAACAACACAGTTGAGGGGACAACACACCTCAGCACCAACGGTCTGTCCTGACCTTTAGGGAAACGCTCATGCCCTCTGCCTCTCCCTTCTCAGGTTTCCGCGCCCGGCAGGTCCTGGCCGGAGCCACCGCCACCATCGGCATCCTGCTACCCGCCGCCGCGGTAGCTCCCGCCCACGCCGCCCAGACGCCAGCCAACTCCAGCACCGCCCTGCCAGCCGGCAAAGCGACATACAGCACACCAGGCAACTGGGAATTCGTTGTACCACCCGGCGTCACCCGCATCACCACCACCATCACCGGCGCCGGAGGAGGCGGCGGAGCCGGCGTGTCTCTGAAAGGCGCCGGAGGAGGCGGAGGCGGCGGCGCCACCGTCCACTGCACCCTGAACGTCCACCCCGGCGACCACCTGAAAATCCACATTGCAGCCGGCGGCACCGGCGGCGCCGGCAAGCCAAGCGACGGGAACGGTGAAAACGGGGACACCTCCCAAGTCGCAGTCAACAAAACCATCCGAGCCCAGGCCAACGGCGGCACAGGCGGCCAGACAGGCAACACAGGAGGCGCAGGAGGAATCGGCGGCATCGCCGTGTCCTGCGGCAAAGGAACCCACGCCAAACTCCACAACGGGAACCCCGGAACCGATGGCCGCAACCGTCGAGGTATCGGAGGCGCACCCGGCAAAAAGGTACCGAGCACCTGCCCCACCGGCACCGGACAGGGCGGAGACGGCGGGATCGTCGCCAGCCAGGGCTACACTGCCCCCGGCAGCCCCGGCGGCAACGGCTGCGTCGTCCTCAGCGGCCCCGGCGTAACCAGCCCACCTCCACCCAAAACAGCACCCTTTTAAACCTCCGTCAGGATACCCACTGGGAAACCATCCTGATCAAGTCCGAAAGGATGCCGATCTCGCCCCGGCGCACCATCTCGGCCAACGCCGACGACAGCGCCACGCGGCCGATCTCGATCCCGTCAGGTGCCAGCCGCTGCCCCGCCACTACCCCGGGGACCCTCCGGCAGTCAGGTCGAGCTCGATGCGGGCGCCGGGGGCGGCGTGTCCAAGGCCATGGACGACTCGGTACAGTGGTGGAACGTGGCATCCCAGCGAAGCAACCTGACCCTGCGTTGTCAGTGGTCGGCAGCAGACTGGAGTCATAAAAAACGGCGGCCTCTGCCCGGCCTGCAAAGCAGGGACAGAGACCGCCGCGGGAGGACCCGCACCTCGCGCCTCTTGGTGTTACAGCACCAAGGGGCGCGTCGCGTTTTACAGGTGGCTGACCAGCATCTCGTACAGCCACGCCACACCCTGGGTGAACCAGTGCGCAGCATCTCCGGCAACCCCAACCATGAAGGCCTGGGCTACGCCGTCGATCACGCATTCGCGAACAGTGCGACTCTCACCCCGGACAAGCGGCCAGCCATCGTCCTCGAAACCACCGGACGTCGGCTTGTCGCTCTCCGGCATGGGCGGTCTCGGCCAGCCAGGGGCGTTGTCACGTTGTCGGCGGCGTGATCGTTTTGATGGTGCGTCAGGGTGTGCCGGGGCCCGGTGGGGTCGTGGTTCAGGCCGTGGCGGGCATGCTGGTGGCGCTGGTGATGTGGTTCCAGACGGTGATGTCGTTGCTCCCGTAAGAATGGTTCTGACCCACTTTCAGTGCTGGAGCCACGGAGCGTCACCGAAACTGCGATCATGAACGGTCGTGGCTGACGATCTCCTCCAAGACCTCTGGCTCCACCAGGCCGCCGGCGTCACGGTCAACGCCCTCACCGTCCACCCGCACCGCATCACCGTCCACGCCGCCACGACCAGCAGTTCGGCCGGCTGCCCGTCCTGTGCGACGGTGTCGGGCCGGGTGCACAGCAGCTACATGCGTCGGCTCGACGACGCGTCAATGGGTGGGCGGCCGGTGATGATCGAGTTACGGGTCCGGCGCTTCCGCTGTGGCGAACCGTCCTGTCCCCGGGCCACGTTCGCAGAGCAGGTGCCGGGGTTGACGTTCCGTCATGGCCGGCGGAGCCAGGGGCTGCAGACGGTTCTGCGGCGGGTCGCGTTGATGCTGGCCGGCCGGGCCGGGGCCCGGCTCGCGGACGCGCTGGCCGCGCCGGTGGGCCGCTCGACGTTGCTTCGGCTGATACGCGCCGTGCCCGAGACAGCTCTGCCTGCGCCGAGGGTTGTGGGCGTCGACGAGTTCGCTCTACGCAAGGGCCACATCTACGCGACGGTCCTGGTCGACATCGAGACCCGTCGCGTCATCGACCTGCTGCCCGACCGCAGCGTCGAGACCGTAAGCGCCTGGCTCGCCGCGCACCCGGGAGTCGAGGTGATCTGCCGGGACCGCTCCGGCACCTTTGCGGAGGCCGGACGCCTCGGCGCCCCCGACGCCATCCACGTCGCGGATCGCTACCACCTGTGGCACAACCTCGCCGAGGCCGTGGAGAAGACCGTGCTCCAGCACCGGGCCCTGCTGCCCGAGCCCGCCCCCGTCGTCGATGACGAACCGGCGACGATGGTCCTGCCCCCGATCGCCTCGCCGCCTCGCACAACTGGGCGCCTGGCCGACCGGATCCGCGAGCACCACGCCGCCGTCCATGCCCTCCTCGACGACGGCGTCGCCCTTCGCACCATCGCCGACCAACTGGGACTCGCCCGCAACACCATCCGCCGCCTGGCCCGCGCCGCCGATCCCGACGAACTGCTGGTCGGCCGGTGGACCGGACGCGCCAGCATCCTCGACCCCTTCAAGCCGCACATCGACCAGCGGTTCGCCCAGGGCCTCACCAACGCCCGCCGCCTGTTCGAGGAGATCACCCAGCGCGGCTACCAGGGCAAGGAGCAGATCGTCCGCAAGTACGTCCACCGGCTCCGTGAAGCCTTCCCGCGCAAGGACCCGCCCCGCCGCAAGCCCTCCGTCCGCGACGTCACCCGCTGGATCACCCGCCACCCCGACCGGCTCGACGCGGATGATGCCCAGCGCCTGAAAGAGATCATGGCCCGCGTCCCGGCGCTGGCCTCCACCGTCGAGCACGTCCGCAACTTCGCCAAGCTGATGAACCAGCGACGCGGCCGCCACCTCAAACAGTGGATCGCCGCGGTCCAGGCCGACCAGGTCCCCGCCCTGGCCGCGTTCGCCACCGGCCTCCTCCCGGACCTCGACGCGGTGGTCGCCGGCCTGAGCCTGCCCTACAGCTCCGGTGCGGTCGAGGGCCACAACAACAAGATCAAGATGCTCAAACGCCAGATGTTCGGCCGCGCCGGCTTCGACCTTCTCCGCCTGCGCGTCCTCCACGCGGCATGAACTGCTGGTCGTGGCGGCGTGGACGGTGAGGGCGTTGACCGTGACGCCGGCGGCCTGGTGGAGCCAGAGGTCTTGGAGGAGATCGTCAGCCACGACCGTTCATGATCGCAGTTTCGGTGACGCTCCGTGGCTCCAGCACTGAAAGTGGGTCAGAACCGTAAGAATGACCCCCAGGTGCTCCCGCAGAATTGACCCCCCTTGATCATTTGGAGGGTGCTGAAAGTGGAGGACTGGGCCGAGATACGCCGTCTGCATCGAGCGGAGGGTGTGCCCATCAAGGAGATCGCGCGGCGGTTGGGGGTGGCTCGGAACACGGTGCGGGCCGCGTTGAACTCCGACCGGCCCCCGGTGTTCGAGCGGGCCCCGCGGGGCCATGTCGCGGACAGGTTCGAGCCCCAGATGCGGGCTCTGTTGCAGGAGTGGCCGACGATGCCGGCGCCGGTGATCGCCGAGCGGATCGGCTGGCCGTACTCCTCGGCGCCGCTGCGCAAGCGGCTGGCGCTGATCCGGCCGGAATACCTGGGGATCGACCCGGTCGACCGGGTCACCTATGAGCCCGGCGAGGTCGCTCAGTGCGATCTGTGGTTCCCGGAGACGAAGGTCCAGGTCGGCGCCGGGCAGGAACGGATACTGCCCGTGCTGGTCATGGCCTTGGGGTTCTCCCGCTATTTGTCCGCGGTGATGATCCCCTCGCGGCAGGCCGGAGACATCCTCTCGGGCATGTGGCAGCTGATCCACGAGATCGGCCGGGTTCCCAAGACGCTGATCTGGGACCGGGAAGCGGCGATCGGCGGCAGCGGGAAACTCACCGCGCCCGCGGCGGCGTTCGCCGGCACTCTGGCCACCAGGATCAAGCTCGCGCCGCCCCGCGACCCCGAATACAAGGGGATGGTCGAGCGGAGCAACGGCTACCTGGAGACCTCGTTCCTGCCCGGACGGCAGTTCGCCTCCCCGGCGGACTTCAACCAGCAGCTGCAGCAGTGGCTCATCAAGGCGAACTCCCGCACGGTCCGCTCGATCCAGGGCCGCCCGGTCGATCTGCTGGAGCGGGACTACCTGTCGATGACGCCGCTGCCGCCCGTCGATCCGCCGACCGGCCTGAGCTCGAGGATCCGGCTCGCCCGGGACTACTACGTCCGGGTCGACACCGGCGACTACTCGGTCGATCCGCAGGTCATCGGCCGGTTCGTCGACGTCACCGCCTCCCTCGAGGAGATCGTGGTGTTCTGCGACGGCCAGGTCGTCGCCCGCCACGAACGGTCCTGGGCCAAGCAGGCGGTGGTCACCGATCCCGCCCACGCGGCCACGGCCAAGCGGATGCGCCAGGCCCTGGCCGCGGACCGCCACCGGCGCCAGGCATCAACACGGCAGCACACCGATGGGCACATCGTCGCCCTGCGACCCCTGCCGGACTACGACGCCCTCTTCGGCGTCGATTTCCATCAGCCGTCAACAGAAGCGAAGTGACACATGACCATGGCCACCACGATGCCGAAGGACGGCCTTCCGTCCATGATCGCCTACCTGACCCGGGTCCTGAAGACCCCGACGATCGGGGCCTGCTGGGAGGACCTGGCCGCCCAGGCGAGGGACGAGAACTGGTCCCACGAGGAGTATCTGGCAGCTCTGCTGCAGCGGCAGGTCGCCGACCGGGAGTCCAAGGGCACCGTGATGCGGATCCGCACCGCCCACTTTCCGCAGGTCAAGACCCTCGAGGACTTCAACCTCGACCACCTGCCCTCGATGCGCCGGGACGTCCTGGCGCACTTGGCGACCGGGACGTTCGTCTCGAAGGCGGAGAACGTGGTCCTGCTCGGCCCGCCCGGGATCGGCAAGACCCACCTCGCCATCGGCCTGGGAGTCAAGGCCGCCCACGCCGGGCACTCGGTCCTGTTCGACACCCGCGAGCAACTGGATCACCCGCCTCGCCACCGCCCACCAGGCCGGCCGCCTCGAGGCCGAGCTGAAGAAGATCCGCCGCTACCGGCTGATCATCATCGACGAGGTCGGCTACATCCCCTTCGACCAGGACGCCGCGAACCTCTTCTTCCAGCTGATCGCATCCCGATACGAACAGGGCTCCGTGATGGTGACCTCGAACCTCCCCTTCGGACGCTGGGGAGAGACCTTCTCCGACGACGTCGTCGCAGCCGCCATGATCGACCGCCTCGTCCACCACGCCGAGGTCCTCACCCTCACCGGCGACTCCTACCGCACCCGCCAACGACGCGAACTCCTCGCCAAGGAGAACCGCACACACCGCGACTGAACCAACCCCAGGGGGTCAAATCTGCGGGAGCAGAGCGTGCTCAATTCTGCGGTTCTGCGGGAGCATTGACAGCGCCGGCCCCTGGGTGACCACACCGATCAGACGGCTCCCGAACCGGGACCTCACCACGACCCAGCAGACGATCAACCGGGCGCTGTCAGCGGCACGGGCACCTGTCGAACGGAGCATCGCGAGGCTGAAGTCCTGGCGCATTTTCCGCCGGGCCCGCTGCAACCCCAACCGCATGACCGCCATCGCCGCAGCCATCCTCACTCTGGAGCGTCAACGCTGAAAAGGCTCAGTGGCCAACCTGAACAAGCTCACTGACCGACGGACACGACAGCCCTGGTACACGACCAAGACGACCCCAGCGTTCAGCGACATGGTCGCCAAGCTCCGCCGGACGATCATCGCCGCCCGCCATATTCGCAACCCCGCAGGTCAGCCCAGCCCCGAGGAAATCGCCGCGGTCATCCGCGCCTGGGAAGCAGCAGCGGCATAGAGCACCACACCAAGATCACGATCTACTACAAAGACGAGTGATAACGCCCCCAGCCATTTCCACGCCCTCTGCACGGCCGCCAACTGACCCTCACAAGATCACCAACAGAGTCCCGGCCTTGGGCCAAGGCCCTACGCAGCGGCCGTTCTCTTGTGCTTTGTGACTCGACATCTCGAAGCGTGGAGAACGGCCGCCTCCGCTGTTCCGGGAAACACCGCAGATCAGCAGGTCGGGTGGCCTGCGAGGTTAAAGATCAAGCTCAGTACCAGCTGATCCTGATGGCACCACCGCCTCCCGAGCCTCCGCCCTGGCCACCCTCTCCTATACCAGGTTCAGGCTGGTTATAGGGGAGACGAGCGTCCGTTTCGTCGCGCTCCTGCACATTGCCCACTGCGGGATACAGACTCGGGCCCTGGCCACCGCCGCCCCCGCTAGCACCACAGCCATCAGCGCCGCCACCACCGCCGCCCCCGCCGCCGCCGTACTTTCCGCCTGCCCCCTTGCCGCCCCCGCCGCCCCCGCCGCCCCCGTAGGCGACGTATCCGCCGCCTCCCCCGCCACCGCCCAAAGCTCCGCCCCCGCCGTAGCCTGACTGGGCATAGGCGCCGGCTCCGCCCTGGCCCTTCGAGCCGTCTTGGCCGCCCCCGCCGCCCCCAGCGTTGCTGCCGCCACTGCCGTCGGTACCGTCTGTGCGGCCGCCGCCCCCGCCCTTGCCGCCATTGCTGCCGGCTCCGCTCCAGACGTTGCCGACGCTGCCATCACCGCCCCCGCCGTCACCGCCCGCGGCCAAGTAGCTCCCGCCGCCCCCTCCGCCACCGCCGCCCGCGCATACAACAGGGTTGTCCGCGGGGAAACAGGTGTAATCGCCCTGACCACCGATGTACATGCCGACTGAACCAGATGGGGCGGGATTGATTAGGCCCGCGGCATAGGCTCCAGAGCCACCGTTGCCGCCTCCGCGGCCGAGGGTTTCACCATCTTCGCCACCTTGGCCTCCTCCTCCCCACGCCTCGACGATGATCGCTGTGGCGTCAGCGGGGATGGTGAAGGTGTGGTCGCCGGGGGTGGTGAAGAGGGTGCGGTTGGCGGTTGTCGTGCTGGGGGTGACGGGACACCAGTCGGTGTCTTTGACGAGGTAGCCGCTGTCCTGATAGGTGCCTTCGGGCTCGGTTACCGGGTCGGTGACGAGGTTCGAGGTGACGGCCCAGGTGATGCCGTTGCTGAAGTCGCCGGGACTGTTGGCCCAGGTGGAGCTGATCGCGGGGTTGTAGTCGCCCCAGCCGCCGTTGCCGTTGGACGGATCCCAGTGGTCCGGCTGGAAGTTGTCGCCGGCGAAGGACTCGCACTGGGCGCCCCGGAAGAACCAGATCTTGTTGTCCGCAGGCGAATACAGTGCCGCGTCGACCCCGTCGAAGGGGAAAACCTTCCCCTTTTCGTCATCGAAGACGTAGCCGAATTCTTGTGCGATGGGCCGGGTGAAACCCCGGGTGTTCAGCCGACTTCCCGTGGGCCTGTTGATGGAGAAGGTGATGCAGTTCCCACCCTGGAAGAGATAGACGGTGCTCACATCACCCAGACAGAGGGCGGCATCGACGGGTTTGCCAGCGTCAAGGAGGTTGCCGGTGCCGCCGTCGGTGAACAGGTCGTACCCCCCGACCAGGTCATACAGCGAGTGCGTGTCGGCAGGCCGAGCGCCCCACCAGGGCTTCCCCTTGGCCGGGTCCCACTCGTAGCGGTCGCACATGACCTGCTGACCGTGGCCCGTCCCGGACAGACAGTACAGACTCGGCAGCCAGCGTTGACCGTCGGCGAACGGGGTATCGACAATGGGGGCAGAGAAAGCCGCGATATAGGATTTCATGAGCACCGTTCCTTTAGCGATTGGCCCTGTTTGGCCAGCACGTCCGTGACGCCCCGGAGAGAGGCCACGAAGCGGAGGACGGGCGCCCTCCGCCTGTCCGGGTTGTAAGTCCCGCCCGGCCGCCTTCCCCTCGGCACACGAGGAAACTGTGCACTTCCCCTTCAGTTGGAGATCAGCAGGCTTTCTGTAGTTCGCTGATCTCCCGGTCCGGGTAACCCCTGAGAATGCAGGTGAAGTTACTGGACGTCCCGGAGTCCGTGACCGACCGGGAACGTGCCGAGGAGTGGAGCGATCAGCTCGAAGAGCTGATCCTGCGGGCAGGGAAGATCTTCCCTCGGGTCGAGCTGGAATGAACCGTTCCGGGTTCGATAGAGACCTCAGATGTTGGTTGTGACCTGGGGCTTCGTGGTGCTCAGGTAGTGGTTGGCTTCGTATTCAGCAGGTGGGACGTGGCCTATCTCACCGTGGAGTCGTCGGTGGTTGTACCAGTCGATGTACTCGGCGGTGGCGAGCTCAACCTGGGAGAGTGTCTTCCATGGCCGTCGGGGCTTGATCAGCTCGGTCTTGAACAGGCCGATCATGCTCTCCATCAGGGAATTGTCGTAGGCGTCGCCGACCGATCCGATCGAGGCGGCGATGCCGGCGGCGTCCAGATGCTCGGCAAGCCGGAAACTCGTGTATTGCTTGGACTCAACCGGTCGTCGCAACACCGGTCCCGTCCGCCACCGATCCACCCGCCCTGCCCGCCGGCCGCCACGCTCCAGGGACCGGACCCGCGTCCGGACAGTGAACCGGTGGCGGTGGCGGTCGCCGTGGTTCAGAACAGGGCCAGGTCCTCGCCGCTGGTGTCGGCGATGACGGGCCGGGACTGAGTTGGGAGGCCGTCGAGGCGGTCGGGCCCGGCCGCGGCTGCCACGGCAGGGGCGGCCTCGGCCAGCCAAGTGCCAAACTGCTGGACGGCTTCGCGGTAGGGGACCCGTGCCAGGACACGGTGCTCGCCGGAGGGACAGAAGTCGACGGCGACGGTGAGCAGGCAGGAACGGGGTGTGTTGTGGCTGCCTGTCCAGGAGACGCGCAGTACGCCGCAGGGTGTGCGCCCGCGGGAGCTGCGGGTGTGGTGGGTGGGGCGCAGGGGTCGGCAGGCGGTGTGGGCGGTCCATGCGGCGAGGTGGGGCAGGGGCAGTGTGGTGCGGGCGCGGCAGCCGGGGCAGCGGTGCCAGTGGCGCAGCCAGTCGATGGTGTCGGTGTCGAAGAGGCGCCTGTAGCGGTCGGCCACGCGGATGGTGTTGCTGTACAGGTGGTCGGGGCGTTCCTGTGTGTTGCAGGACTGGCAGAGGGGGGCGCGGACGTAGCCGTGTTCGTGGCAGTGGTCGAGTACAGCGGCCGGTGCGGTGCCGCAGACGGCGCACGTCCACCCGGCCACCTTGCCGGAGATTCCGGGCTTCCTGCTGAGCACCGAGTACAGGTGGCCTTCCAGCTCGCCTGTGTACCGGCGCAGTGGAGCGGGCGAGTAATCGGGGCTGTTTGTCTGCTGGTCCTCGGTGGCCCGGTCCTGCCGGCGTGGGGCGGGCAGCTCACGGACGGCTGTGCTTGTCCGGCGGGCCTGCGCGGCTTGGGCTTGCAGCCACCGGGTTTCGGTGTGCTCGGCTGCGTCCAGCAGCCTGACCACGGCACGTGGCAGCCACCACGTCCGCGTCGTCCCCTCGCGGGTCTGCTTCACGAGTATCCGCCGCCAGTCGATCCCCGCCAGATGGCACGGCCGGCCCTCGTCGCGCTGTGCCACCCGCTCGGGATCGCCCAGCCTCTGCAGTTCCTGGGTGATGCGCTGGCGCCATCGCAGCGGTGTTCCCTCGGTGTGTTCCTGCCGCGGCATGTGGCGGAACGGGCCGATGCGGAGCAGGTCCTGGCGGTCCATCTCCACCGCGTTCAGTTCCGCGGCCGCCCGGCGCACCTCGGATTCCGGAACCATCCACTGCCCGCCGGTCTGTACCGTCGCCACCACACGGCCACCGAGCAGGACGTACCCCGCCCGTGCATCAGTGGAAGGGCAGGTGAACACCACAGAAGCCGTCGGCATAGAGCTGCCGGCCGTCAGTCCGGCCCACAGAGCGTCTGCGGCAACCAGAGTGATCAGGCCGCCTGCGCGGCCCGGGGTGACGAGCTCGGGCATACCGACAGGCTAACGGCTGACGGTTGTAGGGTGCTGGCCAGGGGCAAGGAGGTGGCAATGACCGCAGGCAACGCCCGCGTGATCGTGGTGCTGCCCGACGGCCAGGAGCTCAAGGCCACCCTGTACGAACGACGGCGCGCACCCGGCGGCTGGCAGTACCGCGTCGCCGTCACCATCTGGACAGCCGGAAACAACAGCGGCCGCCCAGAACCCGGGAACCACACCGTATGGCTGGACGCAGACCAGGTCCGCCCTATCGAAGGCGTCGACTACAGCTCTGTGCCGACGCGTTCCCCAGCCCCTGCCAGCCGTACCGGCGTGGCCCGTCAGGCGTGGACGGTACAGAACCTGCCCCACCGCCCCGGCCACCCCGGAGCACGCCTGATCCACATCATCGGCTGCCAGCCGGGCGTCCCCATCAACCTCGACCAGGCCCTCGACGCACTCCAGCAACCCCGCACCGTCCCCTGCCTCCAATGCAAAGCCGCCACCTCACTACCATCGGCCGGCTGAACAACCCGCACCACAACGCCGAAGACAACACCCCCGACGGCGAGCAACGGGCTGGTCAACTGACCCAAGCGAGCCGCCCCGGAGGGAGACATGACAGGACCCCGCCGGGTGACTACGGGCCCGGCAGGGTCCTGCGTGCGTGGGATTCGACGGACGCCGTTTGTCAGAACTCGTCGTCGCGCAGCTCGTCCTCGCGCTCGCGGCCCTTTTCTTCCTCACGGCGCCGCGAGGGGTCCTCGGGGCTCTCCCCCCGTGTACGCCCGCCGGCGCCGGGGTGGACAGGGTCCTGACCCGTACCGGCCATCGGCTGCTGCTCCCCGCGGCCCTGGCCCGGCTCCTGACGCTTGCCCTTCGTACCGCCCGTGACGGCGCCCTCCTCTGCGATGCGCGGCTGGAGATTCCACACACCACCATCACACGCTAAGTAACATGACGCATCATTTTCGTGACAGAGTGTGGTGGCCGGGTGAAGTGGAGGCAGCGGCGGCGGGGCCGACGTGCGGACGGCGGTGCCTGCCCCGACGATGGCCGCACACCCATCCGCCGCCATCGTCAGGAGCCGCCCCATGCTGGAACGCACACTGAAGAAGGACCACACCGAAGTCACCTTCGTCCTTCCCGCCGACACCCCGCCCGGCCCCGTCAGCGTGGTCGGCGACTTCAACGACTGGCAGCCCGGCATCCATACCCTGAAAGCCCGCAAGGACGGCAAGCGCGCGGTCACCGTGACCCTCCCCAGTAAGAGCGTCCAATCGTTCCGCTACCTGGCCGCAGGCGACTACTGGTTCAACGAGGAAACCGCCGGCGACCACGACGGCCCCAACAGCCGCCTCCACACCTGAAAACAGCCACCCCGGCAGGGCAAGGAATCAGACCACCACCACGTACGGTCCGAACAGCGGGCCCGTCGACGGATCACCCGCCAGGGCCGGCAAGACCGGCATCCTACGGCGCCAGGACACGACGCCCGCGCCTCCCAGCGGAACCCCGGCGCGCCACGCCCAGGACCGCCAGTTTCCGGATCTAGCCTCGGACCATGGCTGACACGTTCAAGCACACCCCGCACATCTGGACCGCGGGACGCCTGCGCACCGCGCTCACCGAGGTCGCCGACGACACCCCCATCCACATCGGAGTCGCCGACGAACCCGGAAACTTCGACGGATACGGCGAATTCGTCCTCGTCAACGCCGAACCCGTAGAAATGGACGGCGACGACGCCAGCGTCCCGCCACAGGTCCAGTTCACCCTCTTCGCCGACGCCAAAGCAGGCATCTACTACCTCGACATGGACTGACCGGACCAGCTGACCAAGCAGCACCCCTGCAGGAAGGCGTGATGTTTCCCCGCCCCGGCACACTGGACCTGACGATGCACCAAGCCGTCCCCGGCTCCCACGCGTGCCGGCACCATACTCCTCCCCCGGTCCCGGCACCCCGCCATTCACGAACACCCCCACCACGGCCCAGCCGAAGAACCCGCTCCCCGCACAGAGGCAACGGCGGGGCTACTGCGGGCTGCTTGGCACTCTGGCTCAGCCAACCACTGGTTGCATTCCTCTGCCCCGCAGGGGCGGGCCCCGGCGCGAAGCGCCTTCAAAGGGGCCCGGGAGCGAAGCGACCTGCCCGAAGGGCAGCTCTTTTGTCCGCCCGTGCCCGAAGGGCACATGGGGGCGGACCAGCCCGCAGGGCTGTCCATTAGACGCGCAATAGGCATACAAAAGGGCGGCGCTTACCTCGCCACCCTTTTGCCTATTCGGTTCAGGTCTCATATTCGGCTCATGTCCAGCCATTCTCATAGCTGGTCAACTCGAATTCCATGCCTCCCCAATCGCAGTCCGAACAGGCCGCCCACTGGCGGACTTTCAGATCCACCTTTTCCGAACCGCACTTCGGGCAGGACAACCGCGCGAGCTTCACATCCCCGCCAAAGCGCTCGGCCTGGTCCTCGTAGCCGAGCAGGCCATCCTCCGATACCATCCACTCCTCCTGGCCGTCCAGGTCGATGTCCGAGACGTGCAGGCGCTTCTCGCACCCGGTACAGACGAACAGCCGGTCCGGCTGGACCCGGTACGGGCGCAGCCCGTCGCACGACGCGCAGTTGATCATGGGCATATCGGTGCCTTCCCGTTGCGGCTTCTGGGGCGTGTCCCAGGAGGCCGCGCGGTGGGCCGCGTGCTTTTTGGCCCGGTGCGCGCCGGAGGCGCAGGGCCAAAAACCCTGCCCCGGAACGGGGCAGGGCGGTCCGCGCAGCGGACCGAATCGCCGGTGAACGCGCCCGGAGGGCGCCCGGCGATTCGCCCGCAGGGCCCGCCAGGGCCCGGAGGGCGGCACGCGGCACGCCGTGTGGCAGCGTGGGCCACGCCCCAGAAGCCAGGGCTTGAACCGCACCCGGAACGCGCGTGCTGCGCACCGCCGCCCCGCTTCCGGACTGCTGTCAAAACGGTGCTCACTGTCATCGCGGCGAACGATTCGGCGCGCACTGTCAGCGCGGGGGCAGGCCCGCCTGCGGGCGGACACAGCAGCAGGGGACGCCGCCGGCGGGGCCCTCACCCGCACCCGGTAGCGGCTCACAGGAGGAACTGGGCCAGGACGGTCGCGAGAGCGGTGGCGAGGGTGAGGAATGCGGCGAAGGTCATTGCCGCGCGCATCAGGACGGTCGGATAGGTAGCGCCGCCGAGTCGCGCGAGCGTGCCTGCGGCAGCAGCCGCCATGAGCGCGAACACGAACACGAGGGCGGTGGCAAAAAGGACGACGGTGATCCGGTTCACAGTGAACTCCATGGTTGGACGGATGCGTTGTCCGACCAAAGTGGCGAATCGGCTGTTCGCCATGGTTCGCCCGAACGAAGATGAACATCGGCGAACGCACGAGGAGGGCCATGACAGAGCCACTAGAAGGTTGCTGAAGATCTTGTTGTGGGGCTGTCCGGCCGTGGGCCGGGCGGCCCCTTTCGCTATGTGGTGGCTGGGGCGAGACGCCAGGTGTGGCCGGTCCGGGTGAGTCCGAGGTTGATCAGTCGGCGGAGGTTGAGGACGGCGGCGCGGTGGTGGAGCCAGACGCTGTTGGCGATGACGCCCCGGTGCGGGACTCGTCGGTTGCCTTTGCCGACGAGCCAGGCGATGGCGCGTTCGACCGGTGGCCGCCATCGGCGGTATTCGTTCTGCCAGGCCGGGTCGGTGGCCGCCTGTGCTCGGGCCGCGGCCAGCAGCTCGTGCTGGGGATGGACGTTCACGGTGCGTCCGGTCTTGGAGGCTGTGCAGCGTTCCCGCAGGGGGCAGTCGGTGCAGCCGCGCTTGAACTGGGCGGTGCGGGCGCCGTCCGCTTTGACCCGCCCGAGGTTGGCGGTGTGTCCCGCGGGGCAGGTCGCGGTGCCGGCCGCCTGGTCGATGTGGAAGTCGTCGATGGTGAAGCCGCCGGGGACGGCCCGCCGCATCGGCGGCGGCTTGATCACCAGAGTGTGGCCGGCGGCCTGCAGCTGCTCGCGCAGTTCACCGGTGCCGTAGGCGCAATCGCCGAGCACGGTTAACCCGTCGTCTTCCCCCTCCAGCAGATCGGCGGCGACGGAGGCCTCGTGATTGCCGGGACCATAGCCGCCGGTCAGGGCGACCGCGGTGAACAGCCCGGTCTCCGGCTCGAAGGACACATGCCCTTTGAAGCCGTCCTGGTGGCGGGTGCGGTTCTTGTGGATGTGACGGGCGTCGGGATCGACGGTCGATACGATCCGGTCCGGCGCTGTGCGCTTCGCGATGCGCCAGCGGCCGTCGCGGCCGTCGGAATCCTCGGCAGGCTCGACGTCCTGGCCAGCGACCAGGGCCAGCAGGCCCACCGCGTTCGCTGCCTTCTCGCCCAGTTCCTCCTCGGGCAGGTGCCCGAGGAGGTTGAAGGCGTCGGTCACCAGCGCGTCGACCAGCGCGGCGCGGGCCGCCTCATCGTTCCAGGCGATCTTCGGCTTGCCCGGATCGGTGTAGTCGTGCGCCGAGCACCACGCCGCGGCCGTCTCCTGGCCGCCGGGGACCTCGCGGATCACCCGGCGGATCGCGGAGATGATCTGGGTGACGGTGTCCTGGGTGGCCACCGCGTCATCGAGCACGGTGGAGTCCAGCGCCCGTCGCTGCTTTCCCTTGAGTACGCCGGTCGCGGCCACGACCTCTTTGACCGTGGTGAAGATCCGCATCGGATCGGCCGAAGTACGCAGACGGCGCCGAAAGTACGTCAGCAGCGACGGATCGAAGGCCATGTCATACAGGCCAAGCCCGCAGGCGGCCTTCCACCGCAGGTCACACCGCAGTTCCTGAACGGCCTCAAAGTCCGACAACCCCTGCAGACTCTGCAGCACCACCGTCGCGGCCAGCACCTGCGGCGGCAGACTCGGACGGCCGTTGGACGAGGGATACATGTCGGCGAAGGTCCCCGCCGGGAACAGTGCCTCGCGATGCTCGGCCAAGAATGCGAACACACTCCCCGCCGGGATCAACTCCCGGCAGGTCTCCCACACATCCGGCCCGACCGTCTCCCCGGCCCATTCCCCCTGCATGCCTACAAGACTGGCCCCGACTCGACCGAGCCGGGGCCAGAACCCGAGATTTTCAGCAACCTTCTAGACGAGTAAGTCTGAAGTCCTGGTCAGTGGTCGTAGGCGATGAGTGACCTGGTCAGTGGCGTGCCGTTGGTGCGGTTGTGCCAGATGGCGGCGGTCAGGGCCAGGATGCGTTGTGCGACGCGGGCCAGGACTCCGGCTGGGGTTCTGGCTCCGTGGCGTTCGAGGTCGAGTTGGCCCTTGAGGGTGTCGTTGACGGACTCGATCAGCTGCCGGATCGGTTTGAGCAGGTGCTCACCGGGCCGGGCCTTGAGGTTTCGGTAGCTGGGCCGCAGCAGCGTCAGGCCGTGGTCGGCCATGAAGCTGTCCAGGTGTTTGGAGACGTAGCCCTTGTCGCCGACGATCGTCTGCCCGGGGTGCGTGGTCAGCAGGTCCTGGTCGCCCGTGAGCATGTCGGCCAGAACCTCGCGTTCATCGGCCTTGGGGTTGGCCAGGGCCCAGGCGACCGGTAGGCCGCCGGGCGTGCAGAGCAGGTGCAGGCGCAGGCCCCAGAAGAAGCGTGAGTGCGAGGGGCAGTAGCCGTAGCCGGCCCAGCCCGCGAGGTCGGAGCGTTTGACGGTGGGGCGGGAGCGGGCGCATTCGACGGGTGTGGAGTCGACGATCCATACGTCGTCGTGCCACAGGTCGGTGTCCCGGGCGAGGGTGCGGATGAACCGGCTGATCAGCGTGTTTGCGGCTCGTAGGCGCTTGTTGTAGCCGGACTGTTCCGGCAGGTAGGGGAACTCGGCGGTCAGGTGGGCGCGGGCGAACCGCAGCCAGCGGGTCTCGGAGGCGAAGCCGAGAACGGCCTGCATGACGGCGAGCGTCAACAGCTCGGCATCCGTCAGCCTCGGCGGGCGGCCCGGTCGCCGCGTTCCTGCCAGAGAGTCATCAATCCTCACGTACAGTGCTGTCGCGAGGGTCTCCAGGTTTGTCGTCACAAACGAACCAACGAGACCCTCGCTTCATGCGCCGGTCCCACAGCACCAGCATCTCGGGGCCCAGATGGTGCAACAGCCTGGTGGCGTACGAGGTCTCGCCCTCCCGCGTCGGGCCGAAGACCGCTGCGATCACGGCCCGGGTGCCGGTCTCGACCAGCGTCATCAGCTCTACCTGGGGATAGCCGCCATGCGGGCACCGCCCCAGCCAGCCCCGGTTGCGCTCGCTGTCAGGCACCTTGATCGAGCTGCAGCCGTCGAACGACACGGTCCGATACGGGCCGAACCGTACTCCCGGCGTCATCGGCCGGGCCAACGGCCCGGCCAGTACGTCGAACAGCACCCTCATGGGTGCACTGCCGAGCCGTCGGCGCAGGTCACGCAACGCCTTCGTGGTCGGATAGAGCACTGGAATCCCGGACAGGCCGGCCGTCAGCTTGGTCCAGACGAGCCGATAGCCGACCTCGGGGAACAAGCCATCGCGAGCAGGAAGTAGACCCCGACCCGCGAGGGCAGATCCCGCAACCGCCGCTGCACGGCCCTTGTCTCCGACAAGACCGCGTCGACGAGCTCGAACGGCACGACCGCCGTCAGCTCCCCCAGATGACCGGGCGCGAACCGGCCCGCAGCCACAGTGACCGTACGGGTGATGGTCGCCAGCGGCGGCGGCAGGACACAATGGCCGGGCAACGGAGCTCCTTCGGCGACAAGCTGTCTTGGACGACTGCCTGTACCAACGAGCTCCGTTGCTCCACGCCGGAATCCCGTCAACTCCCCTTGCGTGACCTGCGGAAACGTTAACTACCCGGCCTTGGGGAAACTTCAACACCACCCACCCCCAACAACGTGACAATGCCGCCCAAAAAAAGGGGGGCGCGCACAGCGCGGCGTCTCTTGGGGCATGCTTCAAGCGCCCCGTGCGGGAGGCCTTCCCAAACTGTCACGTCCGCGTCAAAGTCAGCGGACAGGACCTGCTATTCAGGCACCCTTGACCCGAATTCGAGGAGGACACCGCATGAAAATCAGGCGGAAGATCGCAGCATCCATCGGCACCGCCGCACTGGCCCTAGGTGGAGTAGCGATCAGCACACCAGCAGCCCATGCCGACAGCCCTGGAGTGGAGTGCCGGGCAGGCGATTTCGTTGACGGTATCTTGTACGCCAGCCCTTGTCATCAGGAGGGGGCAATCGGCCCCACTGATATTTTGCTTGAATACAATAGCGATACGGCGCTAGCGGGTTTGTATCACTGCGGCGTTGTAACGTTTTTTGGAGGCTCGACATTCCCCCCCCAGGCGTCTGGGGGCGGCTGCGTGCATGCATGATTTTGGTGGAGGGTGATCGCTGAAGTTTCCCCAAGGCCGGGTAGTTAACGTTTTCGCAGGTCACGCAAGCCAGTTGAAGGATTTCCGACGCAGAACAACGGAGCTCGTTGGTACAGGCAGTCGTCCAAGACAGCTTGTACTTGAGGAGCTCCGTTGCCGTTTCATCATGTCCTGCCGGCCCCGGTGATGGCCATCACCCGTACGGTCACAGTGGCCGCGGGCCGGTTCGAGCCCGGGCATCTGGACGAGCTGACGGCCGTCGTGCCGTTCGAGCTGGTCGACGCGGTCCTGGCGGAGAATCGCTCGGTGCAGAGGCGACTGCCTGATCTTCCTTCGCGGGTCGGGATCTACTTCCTGCTCGCGATGTGCCTGTTCCCTGAAGTCGGCTACCGGCTGGTCTGGGACAAGCTGACGGCCGGGCTGACCGAAGTGCCGGTGGCCTCCCCTACGCCGAAGGCCCTGCGTGATCTGCGCCGACGACTGGGCAGTGCGCCGGTGCGGGCGTTATTCGAGGTTCTCGCGGGGCCTCTGGCCCGGCCGACGACACCCGGTGTGCGGTTCGGGCCGTACCGGACTGTGTCGTTCGACGGCTGCAGTTCACAGAAGACCCCCGACTCCGGGCGAAACAGGGCCTGGCTGGGGCGAACCTCTCATCACGGCTATCCCACACTGGAGTTGATGACGCTGGTCGAGACCGGCACACGGGCCTTGCTCGGCGCGGTGTTCGGGCCCACCGCCGGGGGCGAGACCGGCTATGCCTCGCGCCTGCTGCATCTGCTGCGGCCGGACATGCTCGTCCTATGGGACAAAGGCTTCGACGGCAACGACTTCCTCGCCTCCGTCACCGCGACCCGCGCCCAGTTCCTGGGCCGACTCCGAAGCAACCGGCGTACCCCCGTTCTCACACGTCTCGCCGACGGCTCATACCTGTCGGTGATCGCCGCCGAGAAGGTAGGTGTGATCGACGCGAACATCACGGTGACCTGCGCGGACGGCACCGTCTTCACCGGCTCCTACCGGCTGGTCACCACCTTGACCGACGCCGGCCGCTACCCGGCGGCCGCGCTGGTGGGCCTCTACCACCAGCGGTGGGAACACGAATCTGCGTACTACGCGCTCCGCCACACGATCATGAACGGGCGTGTCCTGCGCTCGGGCGACCCGGCCGGCGTGGAACAGGAGATGTGGGCCCTGCTCACCCTCTACCAGGCCCTACGCACCATGATGGTCGAGGCCGCCGAGTCGCTACCTGGCACCGACCCGGACCGCTGCTGTTTCACCATCGCTCTCCAGACCGCCCGCGACCAGGTCGTCCAGGCCGCCGCCGTCATCACCGACCCCGCCGATGCCGGTCGCGTCGGGCTGATCGGGCACCGGATCCTGGCACGTCTCCTGCCACCCCGACGGCGGCGTGTCAGCACCCGCAAGGTCAAGTCACCGATGTCCCGTTACAGCACCCGCCACGACGACGGCAGGCCCGACACCAGCCGCACCATCACCGGTCTCGACATCAGAGTCCTCGAACCTCGCGAACCGCACCCTCAACTCCCCGCAGTCTCCCGTGACGACCGGAACACCGCCCTCGCCGACCGCCGCCGTCACCGGATCCTTGGCCTGCTCGAAGAAGACCCCACCCGCCTCTGGCGCCCCCGCGACATCGCTTCTCACTTCGGCGACATCACCATGGAGACCATGTAAAGGCAGCTCTCCAGATGGGCTGAGACCGGCCTCATCCACAAACTCGGCCCCGGCCTCTACGCCGCCACGGCATGGACGCCAACACCCCTTGCGTGACCTGCAAAAACGTTAACCACCCGGCCTTGGGGGAACCTCACACTGGCATGGAAAGCTGTGTCCGCCAGCTCCAGCCCGAGGGCGTACTTCCAGTCGATAGCCCGTACCGCCATCGCGGCGGCCTGCCGGTCGGTGAGGTCCTCGGCGAACTGCAACACCGTCACCAGCGACAACACCCCCGGAGACAGACCCGGAGCACCCCGTGCCCCGAACGCCTCCGTGAACGGCTCGTCGGCGAAGACCTCTGCGAGGCGGTCCCGGACACGCATCGCCAGAGTCCCCTTCGGGAACGCCGCCCGGGCCACCACCCCGGTCTGTTCCGGGATCTCCGACAGCCCCACCGGCCTCATCGACATCCGTACCGCCTCCACAGCCGCACGACAAAGAAGCGACCCCACCAACGATCATCGCGGACCCCGCCTCACCCCCGCAGCGAATTGCGCAGCAGAGTCTTCTGTCCGCGTAAAGCTCCATCTCGCCCCGCCTCCGACCTCGACGCCACCTCCTCACCGCCCGCCCCTGGCGACACGAAATGACCGAACGATTCATCACCTGGAAGCAGGCCACCGGCTGCACAGCAGCATCCTGACGACGACTGCAACCCGGCGAGACGAGCACCTCTCACATACCCCAACTCGCCCATGAACACTAAAAGTTGACAGCACGGTTCAGGTTGTTGTGGTTACGGGTTGGTGATGGTGATGTCGATGGTTCCGGACTGGCTGGTCACGCCGGAGCCGGCGCAGGCGAGGGGGTTAATGGTGAGGACAGGACCGGTGGACAGGTAGGTGTCGCCGATGAACTCCTCGTGGCTGTCGCCGTCGCTGACGACCTTTCCGTTGGCGGCATAGACGTCTTCTCCCAGGGGGTTGACGCCGATGGCCATCGTCCCGGCGATGTCACTCTCCTTCCCGTCGTTCCAGTGGATCTCCTCCTGGAAGCCGGTGGTGACCGACGAGCAGCTGAACGTGCCGGTACCGGATGCGGTGAACGTCCCCGACGACAGCTGAGGGTCACCCGTCGATGTACAGGGCCCCAGCTGTCCGGTCACGTGGAACGTGACGGTCTGCGGAGTGTTGGTGATGCCGGGGCTGTAGGTAGAGGTCACCGCACCCGTGCACTGGGCGTCCACGCCCGCAGCGTAAGCAGCGGGATCAGAAGGAACCAGCAAAGCCGCCACCAGCGCACCAGATCCCGTCACAACAGCCCCGTACCGCCCGGCCACAGCAATACTCCCCGAAAAGAATTTCCTGACAGACATTCCAGACCCCTCTTTTCTTCCCTCACAGTGCCAATGCCCCCAACCACACCGGGCTATGACCGCCAACGCGGCACGGCAACACAGCCGCCACGAAGCGAATGTCCTGCCAGGCACCGGCTGCGTCCAGGCGCAGAAGCACAGCGCGTGGGGTCACGCCACCCGCGCGCATGAACACAGCACGCCCCCACCCCCGGAGCACGCTGACCGCCCCAGGTCGGCATCCGCGGATCCGTAACCGATTCACCGGGAATATCACGGATTAGGCTAGCCTGCGATGAAGTCCAGACCTCCCTGCTGCGCCAGGTCCTGGTGCAGCAGGCCGCGCAGGTGGATGAGGTCGATCACTCCGAGGATCTTGGCCGTGGGAAATGCGCCGCCCGTACTCTCGCTTCGCCGACGTGGGGTTCTGGGGCAGAAGCCCAGCTGGAGGCCGGCGACGAGGTACTCGGTGTGGTCCAGGACTCCTCGCGGGCTCGTTTCTCCAACCCGCCCGCGGCATCCAAAAGCGCCGGGCTTTTCAGGCGCGGGCGGTCTGCCAGCCCGTCCGCCGGTTCACCCCAGCGCAGCCCATCATCTGCTATGGCGTCAGTGTGCGGGCAGACTTGCTGGCGGGCGTGCCGCGTCGTCTGTCGCCGTCCCGAATCTGAAGCCGGGGCCGGAATCGGCTGAACGTCCTTTGCTGGATCCTGGCGGCATTGGGAGATTGGTCGTATGGTCCCATTGCGCTGCTGGTGAGAGTTGCCACAGTGGCTGCTGACAGAGACCTCGGTACGTCTTGGCGGAGGTGCGAGGTCTCTGTCATATCTCTTCGCGGACACTGCCGCCGTTCACGCGAGACGGGGCGGCCGTCGCTCGCATAATTTTGCTGTACCTTCATGATCCAGCTGAAAAGCGTAGCGCTGTTTGGTCCGAGGCGTGCCTGTGACATATGAACTTGGCGCAATTGGCGCAATTGGCGTACTGGCGGAAAACGGGCTCTGGCGACGATCGCGTGACGGGTCAGGGTGTCAGGAGTATTCGGAGTCCGAGGAGATCGAAGTTGGCTCTCCCCCAGCACTGGCGTTTGAGGGTTTTTGCTCGTGTGACTGCTCCTTTCACGGCGCCGGAGTTGTATTTCCAGGCTCAGGCCGTTGGTGAACGCGGCCAGGTCGCGGCGTAGTCCGGTGGCAAAGGTGTGGAGTGTGGGCAGGTCGTCGGCCTCGACGCGTTCGATCCAGTCGGCGATTTCGGCGCCGCGTCGGCCGGTCATGATGGCGGCGAAGGAGCGCACGTGACCGTCCAGGCGGTGCAGGTGCTCGCACCGTGCGAGGAGGTCTTTGACCTCCAGGGTCTCGTCGTCGTCCAGGTGGTCGGGGTGGCTGAGGATCCATCGGCTGATCTTCCGGGGCTTGGGAATCACCGGGCCTGACGGGGCCGGCCGCCTTCGGACCGGGTCAGGACGGCTGCGGCTGGTTCCTGGTACTCGGAATTCGTGCAGATAGCGGCGCACAATCTGCACGCTACCGGTGAACCCCAGCGGCCTGATCCGCTCGGTGATCACCGTGGCGTCGGTGACACCGGAGTTCCACAGCCCGTTGACCTGCTCGCGGTATCCATCAGGCTTCGTCACTCGGTTCTCGCACTTCACCAGCAGTACCGCCAGCGTGGTGGCGTCAGCGAACCGGCGGACCGTCTGCTGGTCCAGGTTCAGCTCACGGCCGACCGCCGCCCGCGACATGCCAGCCGCCAAACGGCTCTGCACCGCCTCGAAACGCTCGCGGTTCGGATGACCAGTCGCCGCTCCGGGCGTAGTGGCAGCACGGGCTCCGGCTCGAGGACCATCGCCGACACGGGTTCCGGGGTCGGATCCGGTTCCGGTGTGGCCGTCTCGGTCTGGACTCGGAGGCAGTGGTAATGGGAGTTCACGGTCTTACCGACCGCTTCACAGAGGTTTTGACATAAACGAAAGCGATCTGCCACCTGGATGGCGTCCGGCGCGCCGATGCGAGCGCCCTCGGCATACGCACCTCCGCGATCACGGCATATGACCTCGACGCCCGGGTGCTTGACCAGCCAGGAGGCCAGCGTGGAGGCCTCGCGATTCGGCAGGACGTCGATCGGCCTGTGCGTGGCCATGTCGATCAGGATGGTGTTGTAGGTGAGTCCAGAACCCCCACCATCACCCTCGCCGCATGACCAGCCCAAAACCCCCACGTACCAGTCACCACACCCTTGACGAAGGACATAGAGACACCCCCCGCTGGGCAGCTTCTCCACGGTCAGACGGATGACGCTCCCCTCGATCACGGGCAGTTCAGCCCCGTGATCGAGCCACGCAGCCCGGCGGGTCTGCGTGGGGTGCAGCCCGGTCCCCTGCCTGCGCGGAGGCCTTTCCGTAGAGGCGGGTGTCCGTGGCAGTAACCGCCTCTTCGGCGACCCCAGGTCGTGGGGTCGCCGAAGACGAACTCGCCGCCATGCCTGGGCGGCCGACCGCCCCTGGGGTGCGCCACGGCGAACTCTGCGCGGGAGGGGGCCGGACGCCGCATCACCGGTCCGAACGCATCCTGCCCAGGATCTCGACGGGCAGGCCGGCCAGTAGGTGGGCGATGCGCGGAGCATCGTATCCGGCGTCCAGGACAACCAGGGTGTTCGGATCGCGCGGCTTCCACGGGCCCGCCGCGACGAGTCGCTCGATGACTTCGCGGATCTGAAGGGTGGTGACCGCGGCGACGTCAGCGCCAGGCTGAAGGCGGACCGCGTCCAGCACTGCCGTCCATGAGGTGCGACCGATTTCCAGCGCGGCCACCACCGAGTAGGGCCAGGCGGGCACCATCTGATGCTTGCCCTCACCCCGGCCGAACGTGTGACAGAAGGCCTGGGGTCAGCACAGGTGTTGGCGTCCGGCCGCAGCCACGGCGACACATCCACCGCCAGCACCAGCACCAGCCGGCCGTCTGCCGCCCTCGGCAACGGCACCCCGGCCAAGGCCCGGCGCAGCCGCGCAACATCCATCCGGCCCTGGTTGAGCCCGCCGTACAGAGCCCCGTGACCACGACGGTCCTCGGGTGCGAGCGCGAGATCGACCAGCGTCCGCACGGGCCCGTCCGTACACAGAAGCGCGTCGCCCGCGCGGTCAGTCACGCGTACAACTCCGAGCGGAAGTGAGACACTTCCGCGAACGCATCCCGTAGGACGCCCTGATCCACCAGACACAGGACCACGGCCTTCGCGCTGATCCACTCTGTGACGGAGCACAGGATCAGACGAAGGCCGCCTTCATGTCCGCTGAACTGCGAAAACGCCGACCACGTACGAACCGCGTTCGATGCCGGACAATAAATCACAAGCTAAGAGGTTGTCTCACGTGCCAAGTTTCGCGAGCTTCGTGTAGGAGGTCAGGGCGGCGGCCATGGCCAGGCCTCGGTGCTGTCAGTCCTTGCGGACCACGTACGGGATCTTGAGGCCACGAGCAGCTCATGGCAGGCTCATGCCGCATGATCGATGAGTTCGCGAAGGACAACCTGCACGGGAGACTGCGGCGGGACCGTGAGGCGCTGCTCTGGAAGCTCGACGGCTTGTCCGAGTACGACGCCCGCCGGCCGTTGACAGCGACCGGGACCAACCTCCTCGGCCTGGTCAAGCACGTGGCCACGGTCGAGGCCAGGTACTTCGGTGAGGTCTTCGACCGCCCTTCCCTGGAACCGCTGTGCCGGTGGCAGGACTCCGACGGCAGCGATCAGTGGGCGGCCGAGGATGAGACGCGCGATCAGATCGTGGGGTCCTACCGGCGCACGTGGGAACACTCGGACGCGACGATCAACGAGCTTGCCCTCGATGCCCCCGGCCACGTGCCGTGGTGGCCGGAGCCTGATCCGAACACGAACCTGTTCGCCGTCATGGTCCACGTCCTCGGCGAGACCATCCGGCATGCCGGGCACGCCGACATCCTGCGCGAGGGCCTCGACGGCCGGACCGGGATGCGCCCCGAACACGAGAAGCAGATCGACGAGGAGGCCCGCGCGGCCCACTGCGCGAAGATCGAGCAGGCCGCCAGGTCGGCCGCACCGATCAAGGCTCAGAGGTTGCTCACGTGACGTGATGTCCGTACGGCATGATGCCGGTCCGTGGGCGCTGATCTGTCGAAGCGCCTGGTTCCCGATCAACTCTGACAGCCGGCCGCCCCGTTGCTGCCGTCGTTCGCTGCTCGTCCGCACGGTGGGGGGGACCGCTCCGTGGGACGAGCGGGCCGTGTTCACGGCAGCGGTGTAACGGAGTGGCCACCCGCGCCGGTGATCAGAGGCGCGGGATCCGTGCGTCTGGGGTTGGATCGTTCGTGGGCGTCGTGAGGGGAGGGTCTCGCCGACGGGGGTTGCGGCGAGACCCACGCAGGAACCGTACATCCGCAGCCGGCAGCGAACCGCAGAATCATCGAATTGCAGAAGTCTGCAATTTCATAGATGCTGTGGGTGCTGTGTCCGTAGGTAGCCGCGGGCACAGCACCAAGCCGTTCGCCCCAGAGCCCGGGGTGGTGAGAAGGGGGCGAGGCCATGCCGGTTCCGCTGTATCAGGCCAAGGCCGAGTTCTTCCGGATGCTGGGGCACCCGGTGCGGATAAGGGTTCTGGAGTTGCTGCAGGACGGGTCGATGCCGGTGCGGGATCTGCTGGCCGCGATCGAGGTCGAGCCCTCCGCGCTGTCGCAGCAGCTCGCGGTGCTGCGCCGATCGGGCATCGTCACCTCGGTGCGTGACGGCTCGACCGTGGTCTATGAGCTGGCGGGCGGGGACGTCGCCCAGCTGATGCGGGCGGCTCGGCGGATCTTGACCGAGGTGCTGGCCGGGCAGAGTGAGCTGCTGGAGGAGCTGCGCGATTCCGAGGTCCCGGCCACGTGACCGTGCACGCTTTCCTGACTTCCCTGCTTAGCCGCGTGCGCTCGGTGCTGCCGGCCCGGGCCGACCTCGCGGTCATGGGCCGCAGCCCCCGCCGGGACCTCCTGGCCGGGCTCACCGTGGCGATCGTCGCCCTGCCGCTCGCGCTCGGGTTCGGGGTTTCCTCCGGGCTGGGCGCGGAGGCGGGGCTGGCCACGGCCGTGGTCGCGGGCGCGCTCGCCGCCCTGTTCGGCGGGTCGAACCTCCAGGTGTCCGGGCCGACGGGCGCGATGACCGTGGTGCTGGTGCCGATTGTCGCCCAGTACGGGCCCGGCGGCGTCCTCACAGTCGGGATGATGGCGGGTGTCCTGCTGATCGGTCTCGCCCTACTGCGGGCCGGGCAGTACATGCGGTACGTGCCGGCGCCCGTGGTGGAGGGTTTCACCCTCGGGATCGCATGTGTGATCGGCCTTCAGCAGATACCCAACGCACTCGGCGTGCCCAAGCCGGAGGGTGAGAAGGTCCTGCTCGTGGCGTGGCGGGCGCTCATGGACTTCGTAGCCTTCCCGAACTGGACCGCGATCGGTCTCTCCCTCTCGGTCGCGGTGGTGATGCTGGCCGGGGCGAGGTGGAAGCCGATGATCCCGTTCTCGATCGTGGCCGTGATCGCCGCGACCGTGATCGCGCAGGTCTTTCACCTGGACGCTACGGCCCCGATCGGAGAGCTGCCCTCCGGCCTCCCCGCCCCCTCCCTCGCCTTCCTTGACCTCTCGGCGCTCGGCTCCCTGCTGGCTCCCGCAGTGGCGGTGGCCGCGCTGGCCGCGCTGGAGTCGCTGCTGTCGGCGACCGTGGCGGACGGGATGACCGTGGGGCAGCAGCACGACCCGGACAAGGAGCTGTTCGGGCAGGGAATCGCGAACCTGGCCGCCCCGCTGTTCGGCGGCGTCCCCGCCACCGCCGCGATAGCCCGTACCGCGGTCAACGTACGTACCGGAGCCTCCTCCCGCCTGGCCGCCCTCACCCACGCCGCCGTGCTCGCGGTGATCGTGTTCGCTGCGGCCCCGCTCGTTTCCAGGATTCCCCTCGCGGCCCTGGCGGGTGTCCTGCTGGCGACAGCAATCCGGATGGTCGAGGTCGGCTCCCTGCGGGCGATGGCGAAGGCCACCCGCTCTGACGCGGCCGTACTGGTTCTGACCGCTGCCGCGACCCTGGTCCTCGACCTCGTCTATGCCGTGATCATCGGTCTCGTCGTCGCGGGGGCACTGGCTTTGAAAGCAGTGGCGAGCCAGGCCCGGATGGAGCAGGTCGACTTCCGCCCGGACATGCCCGGAGAACACAGCGACGAGGAGCACGCGCTGCTGGCCGAGCACATCGTCGCCTACCGCATCGACGGCCCCCTCTTCTTCGCCGGCGCGCACCGCTTCCTCCTCGAACTCTCCGAGGTCGCCCACGTGAAGGTGGTGATCCTTCGCATGTCGCGGGTGACCACCCTGGACGCCACCGGAGCCCTCGTCCTGAAGGACACGGTGGAGAAGCTGAACCGGCGCGGCATCGCCGTGATGACCTCCGGTATCCGGCCCGGCCAGCGCCAGGCCCTGGACGCCGTGGGCGCCCTCGACCTGCTGCGGTTCGAGGGGCGCGAGTACGCCACCACCCCCGAAGCCATTGCCGGGGCCCGTAAACACCTGGAGCAGGCAGGGCTGCTGCCCCGGGGGCACCGACCGCACCGTATCCGGAAGGCCGCACGATGACCGTCCCCACAGACCGCCGCCTGATCGAGGTCTCCGGCACCGAGGCCCTGTGGCTCCTCGAAGGCTCCACCCACGGCCGCCTGATCTACCTCCAGCGCGAGACGGCCATGGTCCGCCCCGCCACACACGTCATGGAGTACGGGCGCCTCGTCGTCCGCGCCCCTGTCCAGTCGGCTGCCGTCCTGGGCCGGTCCCTGCTGACCTACCAGGTCGACGAGATCAACAGCCCGACCGGAACAGGCTGGACGGTGACCGCACACGGCCCGGCCGACGTCATCGGCAATCCGGACGAGGCCGCCCACTACCGCCGCACCCTGTCCGGCTGGACCCACGGGCCGCACGACACCCTGCTGCGCCTGCACCCGCAGCAGGTATCCGGGTTCCGCCTGGCCCGCCCGGTGACGGGGGCGGGCCGGTGAGCGTCCAGGTCGAGACGATGCCCTTCCGGCACGTGCTGGACGTGCCGGCCATGGGCTCGGCCGTCCGTATCGCCCGGGAGACCACCGAGGCAGTCCTCGTGGAGTGCGGAGTGGGGCTCCGTCATCCGAGCGTCGGGCCGGCACTGCTGATCCTGGCGGAGCTGGTCACCAACGCGGTCCGCCACGCCGCCGTCTGCTCCCCGATGATCACCGTGACCTACGCGCACGGGCAGGGCGCGTTCGCGTTCGCCGTCCACGACCGCCACCCCTACCAGCCCGCTCTGTTCGGGGCGCTCGCCACCGCCCCGGGCAGCGGCCTGGCCACCGTGGTCGAAATGACGATGGAGCTCGGCGGCACCGCCGCCGTAAGGCCGGACGCGGACAGCCGCGGCAAGGCCATCTGGATCACTCTCCCCCTGTAGAGACCGACCGAGGAACCGACCATGACGATCGAATGGCGCTACACCACCCGCCAGGACCTGGGCGTGCTGTCCCTTGCCGGGTATCTCGGCACGGACGCCACCGACCGGTTCACCGGCGCCATCGGCTGGGCACTGGCCCGCGGCACCGGCCCGGTCATCCTGGACCTGACCGGACTGCTGGGCTGGTCGGCCGGCGGACAGATCGCCGTGGCCCAGGCCGCGCGCCGCCTGGCCCAGCACGGCCGGTGCCTGGAACTCGCGGCGATCCCCGCGGACGGCTCCCTCGTCCCCGACGCCACATGCTCGCCCGTCACCGTCCACTGCGACCTTCCCACCGCTCTCGCCGCCCACGGAGCCAAGGACTCGATCCGGCAGTGGCACACCGATGACTGGCCCGACCCCCAGCAGCCCGAGGCACCCGCCCTCGGCTGACCAGCGAAGGGCCCGCTCTTGGGGGTCCGAACGTCACGAACGTGCCCCGCAGGGTCCCAGGAGTTGCAGGGATCTGCAATTGTGGAGGTCGCAAGGTGTGACCAGGGGCGATCGGATGCCCCTGCGAAGGAACGGTTCTGGGTGATGAGATGGGCAGTGACAGCAGGGGTACCGAGGTGAGCGCACCGCTGTACCAGCTGAAGGCGGAGTTCTTCAAAACGCTGGGGCATCCGGTCCGTATCCGGGTCCTGGAGCTTCTGGCCGTGCGCGAGCATGCGGTCGCCGAGATGCTGCCGGAGGTCGGGGTGGAGGCCGCGAGTCTTTCCCAGCAGCTGGCTGTCCTGCGCAAGGCCAATCTGGTGGTCACCCGCCGCGAGGGCTCCAACGTTTACTACAGGCTCACCCACCCCCAGATCGCCGAGCTCCTGCGGGTCGCCCGCAGCATCCTCTCCGGCGTCCTGGAGGGCCAGGCCGAACTCCTGGCCGACCTCAAGGCCAGCCGCCACACCTAGGCAGGCATCACGGCGCTGGCCCTCTGAGGCCCGCGCCCCACATACGGCGGCCGTCTTCCGTTAGTGCGGGTTTAACGCGCTTCTGACACCGGAAGACGGCCGCTTCTCACTTCTGGGCATGCTGGCCCAGGTAGAAGAGCAGCCAGATGAACCCGGCGAACACGTGCGTACCGAAGATGTAGAAGAAGGCGCGCATGGCGACGCCCTTCTCCTTCCACTTCTCCTGATCCGCAGCCGACTTGTTCTCGGAGGCGTTGTCCTTCATGACGCGGCCTCCTTCCCGGTCACTGGTTCCTGGAGCAGGTGGCTATAGGGACGCACGAGGATCTGCATGCCGTGGTCGCCGGCGTGCTCGATGGCGGCCGCGACCTCCCCGGCCTCGACGGTGACGATGTCTGGTTCGGCGCCACCGAGACAGGTGATCTGATAGAGCCGGGCGGCTGGTCTGGTGCTGCTGGTCACGGTGTGCCTCCCGGCAGGATGAAGCGGACCACGACCGTCTTGCCGCGTGTTTTGCCGGCGGGCTCGATACGGAGCTCGCCGCCGAAGGTGCGGGCCAGGTCGGCCACCGTGCGCAGTCCCTGGCCCGAGGTCCGGTCGGCGTCGGCCAGCGTTATGGGGCTGGGGTCCAGGTCCGCGACGGAGACCACGAGCAGGTGGTCGCTCATGTGGAGGGTGACTTCGGCTTCCGGGGACTGCTGGGCGTGGCGGACAGCGTTGGTGACGAGCTCACTGACCACAAGCAGCGCGGCCCCGACCAGGGAAGATGAGCTCTCCAGGCCAAACAGGACCAGGGAACGTTCGGTGCGCTCACGCGCGGCCCGAACCGAGCCGGGCGCCAGCGGCACCGTCCACGCGTGCTTACGCGTCTGTGGCGGCGCAGGCTGCCCACTGGGGTGACGGGCCATCACCGCGGCCTCGTCCAAGCCGGTGACACCGGCGCGGTCACCGGCTGTCCCCGCCGGTGGCCACGCCGTGATCGCGGGCCACCCGCAGCGCGTCCTCCAGCTCATCGGCGGCCTGCGCCTCCTCGACGGCATCATCAGCCTCTCGCGCAACCGCCAGACGAGCCCGCGCCACACGGACCCGTTCCAGCACCGCTTCTGCGAACCCGGCCACACCGCAACCCCCGTCCACCGAATCCAGAACTAGCAAATTGCATAACTCTGCAAGTCTAGCGGGTGCGGCGGCGCCAGGAGGCTCACGCTGGCTGCGGCCAGTGGACCTGGTGGACCCGCTGGCTGGTCAGTTCGTACCGGGCCGCGACCACAGCCAGCTCGCCCGCGGCGACCTTCTCCGCCAAGGACGGCTCGACGGCCAGGCGGGAGCGGACCAGCCGCACGTTCGCCGTGATGGCTGCATCCACGCGCGCCACCCCATGAAGGGTGCGGTCGATTGCCGGACGGATCTGGTCGGCCAGGTATTGCATATGGCCGGGCAGTCGCATCCCGTCCTCGGCGGCGTGGACGGCTGCGGTGACGGCCCCACACGACTGATGCCCCAGAACGACAACGAGCGGGATCCCCAACTCCAGGACCCCGTACGTGATGCTGGCGAGGACCGCCTCGTCGAGTACCGAGCCCGCCGAGCGCACCGTCAGCAGATCACCCAGACCCTGGTCGAAAACCAGCTCCGGAGGGACGCGGGAATCGACGCAGCCCAAGACCACGGCGAAGGGATGCTGCCCGGAGACCAAGGTCTGCCGCACCGCCCGAGTCTGGTCGGGATGCCGCTCGTGGAACGTTCGCCAACGGGCATTGCCCGCGGCGAGTTCCCGCATCGCAGACTCGGGAGTCCTGGGCCGCAGTCCCTTCCCGTCCACGTGGGTGAAGGTCGAGGCTGCGGGGGAATCGGACACCAGCCCGGCGACCACCGCCACGGCTCCCGTCAGCGCAGCCCGGACAAGCCGACGCCGCCCAAGGGGTACACGGCGTTCAGCACTGCCTGTCATGCAGGGACAAAGTAGACGCACCCATGCGGGAGCACGGGCTGCCGCTTCAGGCTTGGCCTGACCTTGAGGAAGTCTTGGAGAATGGCCCCGATCCAGGTCGGCATGGATCGGATGCGCGGTCTCCTGCGGCGGACCGCCCGGCGTCTCGGCAGGATTCGGCCTCGGCCTGATATGGCGGCGGCACACCGTGGCCCGCCTCATGGCCGGGCTCACCCTGCCCGGACGGAAGGTCCGCCACCGGCGGGGGCTGACCCGGCCCGGCAAGCGGCCGGCGGGCCCTGACTTCGTGCGGCGGGATTTCACCGTGAACGCTCCGGACCAGGTGTGGTGCGGCGACATGACCGAGATCACCACCGGCGAGGGCAAGCTCTACCTGGCCACCGTCATCGACCTGTTCTCACGCCGACTGCTCGGCTGTGCGATGGGCGCCCGTCACGACGCCGAGCTGGTCGTGGCGTCCTTGAACATGGCCGCGGCCACCCGCGGCGGCGACGTCAGGGGCGTGATCTTTCACAGCGACAGAGGCAGTGAGCTTGGACTCAACCGGTCGTCGCAACACCGGCTTCCTGGAGGGATAGTAGGTGCTCGTTGAGGGCTTCGGCGGGGGTCTTCCAGCCGAGGGTCTTGCGGGGTCGGCTGTTGAGGGTGAAGGCGACGGCCTGGAGCTCTTCGACACCCCAGCGCGACAGGTCCGGCCCCTTCGGAAAGTACTGCCGCAGCAGACCGTTCGTGTTCTCGTTGGTACCCCGCTGCCAGGGACTGTGGGGGTCGGCGAAGTAGACCCGGAGCCCGGCATCGACGCGAAGCTGGGCGTGCTGGGCCAGTTCCGTGCCCCGGTCCCACGTCAGCGACCTGCGTAGTTGCTCGGGCAGCGTCGTGATGGTGGCGGTGATCGCGCCTTTCACGGCCTCGGCACCGCGGCCGGCCAGCGCCGGCCCGTTCTTGGTGCGCGGTTCGAGGCCGAAGCCTTCCATCCGGGGCAGATGCAGCAGCATGGTGAACCGCGTACTGCGCTCGACCAGCGCGCCGATCGCCGACCGGCCGGTGCCGATGATGAGATCGCCCTCCCAGTGCCCCGGGACAGCTCGGTCCTCGGCCTCGGTCGGCCGCTCGCTGATCAGCACGTCAGCGGTGACGTGCCCGCGGACACTCTGCCTGGTGCGCTCCCGAGGGACCCGCAGTGAGCGTCCGGTACGAAGACAGGCGACCAGCTCGCGCTTGAGAGCCCCGCGTCCCTGGACGTAAAGGGCCTGGTAGATCGCTTCCGGGGAGATCCGCATGGACTCATCTTCAGGGAAGTCCACCTTCAGCCGCTGCGATATCTGCTCTGGACTCCAGGAGGTCGCCCAGCGCCGGTCCTGACGGCGGGGCTTGTTCCTGCCCTGCCACGGCGGCACCTGCGGTCCCTCGACGACCCGGCCGTCCAGGCCGTGGACGACGTGCCCGGCCAGCCGGTCCTGCACGTACTCGCGCAGGCGCTCGTCGGCCACCAGCTTCGCCGTCTTCGGCCGCTGAGCCCGCCGCTCGGCATGCCACTGCGCCAGCGAGGCCCGGTACTCCAGGTGGTAGCTCCGCGTGAAGGCATTGCGCCGCAGCTCCCGCGAGATCGTGGACGGCGAACGACCCAGACACCGTGCAATGGCACGGACCCCGATATTCCGGGCCCGCAGCAGCGCGATCTCCTCCCGCTCGGCGAACGACAGGTACCGGCCGGAGACGATCGGACCAAGGCACGGATTCACCCCGCCAGCATGCCGAAACCACCTCGAACCCACCGCAGGCGAGACCTCGATAACAGCCGCGGCGTCCACCGAGCTCACCCCCCGCGCGATCGCCCGCCAGAACCTGACCCGGTCCTTGTCGGTGGCGGGTGAAAAGTGGACCGTTGGCGGATTGCGCCCCCCTTGTGACCGGCGCCCGCGCACGGAAGAACACGCGGTTACGCCCCCACACGCCCCCACCGCAACTCTGGCCCTTCTCACTACGGGAGCAAGACAGTTGGGGGAACGACGCGCCTCGGCGTCAACGGTCTGTCCTGACCTTTGGGGAACGCTTATGCCTTCTGCCTTTTGTTTTTCAGGTCTTCGTGCCCGGCGGGTTTTGGCCGGGGTCACGGCCACGGTCGGTGTCCTGCTGCCTGCGGTCGTAGCTGCTCCTGTCCATGCGGCCCAGGCGCCGTACACCACGCCAGGCAGCTCCAGTTCCGCAGCGCCGGCCGGCAAGGTGTTGTACAGCACGCCGGGCGACCACGAATTCGATGTGCCGCCCGGTGTCACCCGTATCACCACCTCCGTCACCGGCGCCGGCGGAGGCGGCGGAGGCGGCGGAGGCGAGTTCGGCGGCTCCGGAGGCGGTGGAGGCGGAGGCGCCACCGTCCACTGCACCCTGAATGTTCAACCCGGCGAACGCCTGCTCATTCATGTTGGGGCCGGCGGGGCCGGCGGTCCAAGCGAAGAGAACGGGGAGAACGGGGATACCTCCCAGATCACCGTCGGCAAGGACATCAAGGCTCAGGCCAACGGCGGCGTAGGCGGCAAGGCCGGCGGCCTAGGAGCCGGTGGAGGAACCGGTGGCACCGCCGTGCGCTGCGGCAAGGGGACCCACGCCAAACTCCACAACGGGAACCCCGGCAGCGGAGGCTCTACCGGCGCCGCCGGAGGCGCACCCGGTGCGAAGGTACCGAGCGCCTGCCCCGCCGGCACCGGACAGGGCGGCGACGGCGGCAACGGCGCCGGCAACAACGGCAACAACGGCTGCGTCGTCCTGAGCGGCAGCGGCGTGGGCACTCCCCCGAAGAAGACACCCTTCGAGATCTTCGTCCAGGAGCTGACCGGGAAGACCATCACGCTCGAGGTCGTAGGAAAGGACAAGATCAAAGACGTCAAGGCCAAGATTCAGGACAAGGAAGGGATCCCGTCGGACCAGCAGCTTCTGACCTTCCAGGGCAAGGTGCTGGAGGACGCGCACACCGTGGCCTACTACAAGATCAAGCCCGAGAGCACCCTCCAGCTCGTTCTTAAAAAGCCAAATCCATGAAGTTACGGGTCTGCTAAGACCGTCCGCCAGTAGGTCATCGGATGCGTGAGGTGCGGGGTCGTGTGTCCCATCGGTAGTGGGTCCAGGCCCGGCGGATGAGGTGGCGGACGGTGACGAAAATGCTGGCCAGAGCGATGTAGAACTCGATCGTGGCCTTGCGTCGTTCGGTGCAGCGGCGGAGTTTTCCGAAGTTGTTCATCCAGGAGTTCGTGCGCTCGACGACCCAGCGTCCGCCGGTCTGGATCGCGACCTTCTCTCCGCGTGCGGTGATCCAGGCCTGGACGCCACCTCCTCGCCGCCCGCCCCCTGGCGACACGAAATGACCGAACGATTCATCACCTGGAAGCAGACCACCGGCTGCACAGCAGCATCCTGACCGCGACCCGGCGACACGAGCACCTCCCACACACCCGAACTCACCGATGAACACCACAAGTTGATAGCACCCGGAAACAGATCACCGGCATCGGACACCAAGCCGGACAGCCGGCGCTGCCGCCCCGTACCGGACCTTCCGTCCAGGCCGGCGAGCAGCCCGTTCGATCCAGGTCACACCGTCCGGGGGGCCGTCCTCGATGCCGTGCCCGGCGGTCTGGCTGTTCTCGTAGTACCGGACCAGGCCTTCCAGTAATGGCGTCTGGGCCCGTAAGCGGACGGCCATCGACGGTGTCAGCTCCTCGCCGTCAACCAGTACCCGGCCGCCCGCGCCTGCCGCGACGGAGAACATCGAACCGTCCGACGCGAAATGGAACCGCACCAGCGCCCCCTCGCCCAACAGGCCCGCCCCGACCGCTTGCTGCCACGCTTCCCACCGCCACGAAACCCCTTCAGCAAACCAGCCCGGCACCTCCCCCGCACCACCGACCGCCCCACACCCCAGACCGCCCCGCCCATCCCCCACCGCACCCAGGTCCACCACAAAATCCCTCCACACTCACTGGCCTCCGAGCGACAACAACGAGCCCCACCACCCCCAGGAACCGCACCACACCAGCCAACCCACCCAAACGAACCACCCGCACCGCCAAGGCCGACGCCCCCGCTGAGGACACGGCACTCACCCCTGCCCAGTCCACACGCATGACCGATTCAGCTTTCCGCCACCACATGAGGATTTGAGCCACGTTCATATGCCAGGGACACAACCGGCCCCAACGCCACTACACTCGATACCCAGATCTTGGAGGAAAGCAGACCGGAGCCAAGGAATCACCCCGCCAGGGACGGCCCCCGCGAAGAGGGCCCGACCGTGGGAATCCGGCATGCGGGCGCCGTTCCTCGAAGCGGCACGACAGAGACCCCGCACCTCCGCCAAGACGTCCCGGGGTCTCTGTCAACAGTCGCCGAGGCAAACCACCCCCACAGCGCAAGCGGAGACTGCTCACGCCACCCGTCAATGCCCAGGTCCTCAAATATGGAACGTTCAGCCGAATACCACCAACAGCCCCCAAACCCGATGGGACATCAGACGGATCTACACCTGGACGCGAAGCTGACGCCACCAAAAAGCACGGGACTTCCCCCATCGGGGAAGTCCTGAGGTGATCCCCGTGGTGTGGACACACCTGACAATGGATCTTGTTGATCCTGGAAGGTGTAAATCCACGTGGCAAGGCCCTCGAAGTACAGTGCGGAGTTCCGGTCCGACGCGGTCGCGTTGTGGCGGGCCTCGGCCGGCAGGCGGACGTTTCGGGACGTCGCGGCCGATCTGAACGTCAACCCCGAGACGCTGCGGACCTGGGTGCGTGACGCCGAAGACCGTCCGGTCGCCTCCGGCGCGTCGCAGGACACCGAGGCCGAGCTGGCCCGGCTGCGGGCGGAAAACGCCAGGCTGGCCAAGGCGGAGAAGGAATGGCAGCTCGAGCGGGAGATCCTGCGACGGGCAGCCGCCTATTTCGCGCGGGAGATGAAGTGAGGACCGCCGCTTGGGACTTCGTCTCCGCCCACGCCGAGATGTACGGCATCAAGCGGATATGCCGGGTACTGGAAGTTTCCCGCTCGGGCTACTACCGGTGGATCGCCGGCGCCCAGGCGCGGGCCGAGCGGCAGGGAACCGAGGACGCCCTGGTCGCCGAGATCCGCGAAATCCATGCCGAACACCGCGGAAACTACGGCGCGCTCCGAGTCCATGCCCAACTGCGGGGCTTTGGGTACACGGTCAACCGCAAGCGCGTGGCCAGGCTGATGCGCAAGCACGGCATCGTCGGCCGCCACCTGCGGAAAAAGAAGCGCACCACGATCCCGGACCGCCTGGCGCCGCCGGTGCCAGACCTGCTCCAGCGGGACTTCACCGCCGGCACGCTGGACGAGAAGTGGTGCGGCGACATCACATACGTGCAGGTCGGAACCGCATGGCTCTACCTCGCTTGCGTCATCGACATCCGATCCCGCCGGGTACTCGGATGGTCGATGGCCCCGCACATGCGGGCCGAGCTCGTCATCGACGCACTCCAGGCCGCGGTCGCGACCCGCGGCGGCGACGTCACCGGAGTGATCTTCCACGCGGACCGCGGATCGCAATACACCTCGGCCGCGTTCGCCCAGGTCTGCGATCGGTACGGCATCCGCAGGAGCATGGGCCGGGTCGGCTCCAGTTACGACAATGCCCTGGCCGAGAGCTTCTGGCAGGGCCTGAAACGAGAAACGATGCACCGGAAGCTGTTCTCGACGTTCCGTCAGGCGAGGCTGGAGATCTTCCAGTGGCTCACCTACTACAACGCCCGCCGACGCCACAGCGCGCTGGACTACCTCTCCCCAATGGAGTTCGAACAGCAGCACCACAAGACAGTTAAACTCTCACTCGCAGCATGACCCCTGTGTCCACATTCCGGGGGTCACCTCAGGCCGTCTACGCGATCCGCTCCGGCGTCGAAGGCACGATCCACCAGGCGGTCACGGCCGGCGGCACCCGCAGAACCCGCTACACAGGACTACGGAAGACCGCTCTCGCACACGTCCTCACAGCCACCGCCGTCAACCTACTCCGACTCGACGCCTGGTGGACTGGACAACCACTCGCCCCCACTCGGACATCACACCTTGCCTCACTCGACCTCACCGCGTAGGCAATTGGGCAACAAGGTCTCTCGATCCACTCGAATATCGCGGTGTGGGCGGCGGCCCGGCTGGGCCAGGGTCGGCTGTCTCCGAGCTCGTTCTTCAGAGTGGAGAAGAACGATTCCGCGAGGGCGTTATCCCAGCACTGACCCGTGCGGCCGACGGACAGCCTGACCACGAACTGCCCTGCCAGCTTGGCGAGTTCACAGCTGGTGTATTGGCATCCTCGGTTGGAGTGAAAGATCACTGGGCCGGACGGACGGCGGGTGTGGCAGGCGGCCTCGAGGGCGTTGGCGACGAGTTCGGTTCGCAGGTGGTCGGCGGTGGCCCAGCCGACGACGCGGCGGGAGGCGATGTCGATGACGGTGGCCAGGTAGAGCCAGCCCTCGTCGGTGGCGATTTCGAAGTCATCTCATTTGGTCAGTCTGCGGTAGCAGATGAGGGTGCAGGCGATGCTGGTGAAGGCGAGGAAGTGTTCGGCCTTGCGTTCGTAGCGGCGGTGCAGGCGTCGGCAGCCGGCGAGCCAGGACATGGTCCTTTCGACCACCCATCTGTGGCGGCCGAGCCGTTGTGAGGACTCGATGCCTCTGCGGGCGATGCGGTGTCTGATGCCGCGTCCGCGTAACCATCGTCGCAGGTGGGCGTAGTCGTAGCCCTTGTCCGCGTGGAGCTTGCCGGGCTTGCGTCGTCGGCGTCCGCGGCGGGATCGGATGGGCGGTATGCCGCGGACAAGGGGCTCGAGAGCCTGGCTGTCGTGCAGGTTCGCGCCCGAGATCGCGACGGACAGGAGCAGACCGGTCCGCTCGGTGATCAAGTGGATCTTCGAGCCGAACTTGCCCCGATCCACAGGATTCGGACCTGTCAGATCCCCCTTTTCAGGGCCCTCATGTTCACCGAGTCGATCGCGCAGCGGGACCAGTCGAGTTCACCGCGGACGCCGAGTTCGTCGAGGACCAGCCGGTGGAGCTTGGCCCACACCCGGGCCTCGCTCCACTCGGAGAATCGTCGGTGGGCTGTCGCCCCCGAGGGGCCGAACGATGCCTTGGGAAGCTGCTGCCAGGTACAACCCGACGTCGCGACGAACACGATCGCGGCCAGTACTTCACGGTCACCATGCCGGCGCCGCCCACCGCCCTGAGGCCGCGACGGCGCGTCCGGCACCACCCGCTGGAACAGCTCCCACAGCTCGTCCGGCACCAGCCGTTCAACGATCCCCACCATGGCCGACAGTCTACCCGCGAAGCCCAAATGAGATGACTTCTTAGCGCCCCTGCTCCACCAACCGCATCAGCCGCACCGTCCAAGCCATCCACACCCTCCTCACCTGCAACTATCCAGGATGAAAGAGGTTCACTAACGCACAATCTTGCGACATGCGCAACAAGTCGGGGAGCCTGGCGCCCTTCCCCTGTCCCCATGGCTGGGCATCTAATGAAGTACCGCCCGCAAATATCAGGGATCGATGCCGCTGCGCTCCCGAGATCGGCGGTCGTTCTGGCGCGCCCCGAATTCTGCAAGAAGCAGGAAATTTCGGTGAGCATTTCGCCGCGCGAGAGGAAAATGTCTCCTCTCTCGATTTGTGGGCAACTAAAAGAATCTTGGCTCTGCGTCTTACGTCAAGGACTTGTTGGCGCTAGCGTCGTCAATCAGATCGGATGTCAGTCTGCAGGAGTTGATTGACATCTGTCACGCCGCAATTCTGGATTGGAGATGCAGGGATGACACTCAAGGACCTGAAGCGAATCGTTACGGAGAAGCACTTCGATGTATTCGCCACGTATGCTCACTGGTGTGCCAAGAGCTGACCGGCGTTGATGTCTAGGGTGCCCGCCAGGAGGCGGGCACCCTCCCAGGACGGATCCAAAGGAGGTGCCGTGGAAAATATCGACCTGCTGTCCTATTTGACACCGAAGATGCGGGAGATTCTAGAAAGGGCGTTCCCGGGCCGGCCAGATGGGGAACTACAGGAGCAGATAGAGGAATGTCTCAAGTTTCTCTACATCGCCTCGCTCGGTGGGCGCACCTTCATTCCCCTCAGCAGCGAACTCGATGATATCTGGCATGAACTGATCGTCGAGACACGCTTCTATCAGGATTTCTGCTCCAGCCTTCCGGGCGGGCAATTCATGCACCACACATCCATCGACATGCAGGCCTATGCGCGTGAGATCGGCAAGGATCGGGCAGTTGAGGAAGCCCTGGACTGGCTCCCCAGATATTATCTCTATTTCGGCGAGTTCACGGACCGGCGGGCGAGGTGGTGGTCAGTCGTTCAATTCCTCCGAAATGAGATGAGCCTGTCTCTGAAGGACATCAACGACGTTGCCCGGGACGCCGCGACCGTCATGGTGAGAGCGGACATTGCTGCGTCCTCCTCTTGAAGGGCGGCACCGCACAATGTCGTGCTTCGGGCGGGGGATTCGGAGAGACGAGGAGGCGGCGCCAGTGCGACGTGAAGTTCCCACGCTCGGCAGTGATCTGACGGAATGCCCCGTCGAGCCCGCCGAGGAGATCAAGGCAGCGGTTCTCCGACGATTGGGGGAGGCGTCGTGGCGACGCTATCCGGGCCGGGAACAGCCCGAGGCGATCGCCGCGGTAGCCGCGCATCTGGGGGTGGACCCGTGTCGCGTCCTTCTGACAAAAGGGGCGTCAGAGGCCATCGCGTTGGCCATAGGCCTTTACGGCCGCACCGAAGCGGGGATCCTGGCGCCCGTGCCAGGATTCATCGGTTACGGCATGGCCGCCCAAGCCCAAGGCATCTCGCTATGGGGTTATCCAGCATCAGAGCTGCCGGAGTCGGCCCCGGGGAACGCCCGGGACGGTTCCCCGCTGATCGTCTGCTCGCCGAACAATCCGACAGGTCATGTAGCCGGGCTGGACTATCTCATCCGCACCGCCCGAGTGCGACAATTGATCTGCGACCTCACCTATGACGCCTTCGCAGACGAACCGCTGACCCTCCATCTGACGGAGCTCACGGATGCCGGGGTGATTTGCGTCATCAGCCTCTCCAAGGCCTACGGGTTCGCAGGAGCCCGGATCGGGGCTCTGGTCGCTGCTCCCGAGGCCCTCAGGTGTTTGGCCCACAGGCAAGAAGCATTTCCTCTGAACTACTTCCAGTTAGCCGTCGCCGAAACCCTCTTCGGCCCCGACGCGCCACCCACCCGGGATGCGGGCATTACCTGGGTGCGCCGCGAACGTCGGCAAGCTCGAGCACTGCTCGCCCGCTTGGTACCGGAGGCAATGATCGGCCCCTGCCAGGCCAACTTCGTGCCGCTGGCCACGAGCGGGTGCGGAGAGGACCTCGTCCGTCGCATCGTCATGAAGACGGACTGCCAACTCATCAGACAGCACTCCCTCCTCCGTATCACCGTCAATCCTCGTACTCTTTCGGGTCTCAGCGCTCTCATGCGGGGCCTGACACGAAAATAACCCCGTGGTTGCCTGGCTCAGGCAGTATTGCTTGGTCGCATCACCTGCATCGTTGGCATGGAAAGGGCGCCCGGGAGGAGTGATTCCGCACAGCTCATGCCATGAGCACGCCGTAATCGGTGAGTGCTTCGGCAACGATCCGTGCGCCCCCGGGCTCGTGTTGTCATCCCTCTTCTCAAGAGATGGACAGTAATGACTGTTACGGCAAGTAATTCGGGAGGCGCTATGGCCACCGTGAGCGACAGTACGGGCTTGGTACCGGTGCGGAGTTGGGAGGATGTGCGGCTGCTGCGCGCCGGGCAGGTGACCGTGATCGAGCTCAACCGCCCACAGCGCCACAACGCGTTCACCACCGACACAGTGGATCACCTCCTGGAGGCCGTGCGGCAGGCTCGTGCGGAGCGAACAACGGGGGCCATCGTGTTGACCGGGGCAGGCCACAAGGCGTTCTGCGCAGGGGGTGATCAGAAGCTGAGGGCCAAGGAGGGGCACTACGGCACAGGAGTCTCAGGGCAGCTGGCGACAGAGGAGCTCTACCGAACGATCCGGGAATGCCCCAAGCCGGTGATCGCGGCGGTGAACGGTTACGCGTTCGGCGGCGGCCACGTGATGCAGCTGGTCTGTGACCTGTCCGTTGCCTCGACCACTGCGGTCTTCGCCCAGCCTGGTCCGCAGGTCGGTTCTTTCGACGCCGGCTACGGATCAGCCTATCTGGCCCGAGTGGTAGGGGAGAAGCGTGCCCGCCAGATGCTGCTGCTGGGGGAGCGCATCGACGCCGCGACGGCACTGGCATGGGGGCTGGTCAACAAGGTGACAGAACCAGAGCTGGTCATGCCGACGGCTCTGGAGTGGGCCCGGCGCAGCTGCGCGCTGTCTCCGACTGCTCTGGCTGTACTCAAACACTCGCTGAATGCGGATACGGAACATATCGCGGGTCTGGGACGGGTGTGCTTCGACGCGCTGATGTTGTTCGGGCATACCGACGAAGCGAGAGAGGGCTATACGGCCTTCGCCGAGAAACGCCCGCCCGACTTCGAGCCGTTCCGCACGGGCGGGAATGCTGATAGCGATGACCAGTGAAGTGGGGCCGCAGTCCCGGCAGGTGCCGGACTTCGACCAGATGTACGCTCGTGGCCTGGACACCTTCACCTCGCTGGTACCCGGTGGCCGCGAACGCCTGAACGAGATCTTCGCGGCTGCGCCAGGCCTGGCCCACGTGGCGGTCGGCACCGTCTACGGCTATCTGCACCACCGAACGGCACTGGATGCCCGGGCACGGGAGATCGCCGCGCTGGCGGCGATCATCGCCTCGGGTACGTGTGGCACTCCGCTGGCCGTGCACGTACGCACCGCCCTGGCCGCCGGACTCGCGCCCGCCGAGATCGTCGAAGTGGTGCTGGAGTGTGCCGCGTTCAGCGGATTCCCCCGAGCGGTCAGTGCTCTGCCCGTCATCGAGGATGTTTTCGGCGAGGCCGGAATCCACTGTCCCCCGCTTCCCGCGCCCCGTCAGACAGTCCTCGACGAGATCGATACTGCACGGCACTCGTTAGCCACGCACCAGGCCATGGACGACGAGTCCTGGGCGGCCCCTCTGTGCAAGCCCGGAGTCGAGACCAGCGTTCACACCATCGCCCCCAACCGGGCACTCGTCGTGGCAGCCCACAACGGCCAGGTATGGCCCGAGCAGGTGCTGCACGTGTGCGTCGCTGAGGGCCAAGTGGTCGAGGTGACCCGGCTGTCTGGGGCCGATGAGCTGTCAGAGACAGCTCCCTTGCCCAGCACGACATCACGCGCACGGCACGCGCTGGCCTCACTCCTGGATGACCTGCGCGCCATTGGTCAGGGCCCCGGAGCGGAGCTGGTCGTCGCCGACCCGGATCTGCTAGATCAGGCAGCCCCGCTCAGCGACGTACTGGCCGCAGGGATCCGGCCTCGTCTGAGCGCTGTCGACGCCCACACCGCTGTCGCGGTCTTCCGCGATCACCGGACACCCCACGCCGTCGTGGCCGTCGGCTTCGCCGACGACACCGGACGCATCCACCGCCTCCACGTCACCCGAACCGCACCAGCTCCCCGCAAGCCCCTGTCCTGACCCCCGCCAGCAGGAGAAGCCCATCATGGCTCCCGCCTACGCCTTCGACAATCACATCCCCGTGGTCCACCCGGAAGCCTTCGTGCATCCCGACAGCGTGCTGACCGGCGATGTCCGCATCGGGGCCAACTGCTACATCGGCCCGTGCGCCAGCCTGCGCGCTGACTTCGGCCGCATCGTGATCCACGACGGCGCCAACATCCAGGACTGCTGTGTCGTCCACTGTTTCCCCGGTCGCGAAACATTCATCGGCGCGGGCAGCCACATCGGGCACGGCGCGGTCCTGCACGGCTGCCGCATCGAGGCCGACGCCCTCATCGGTATGAACGCCGTCATCATGGACGGCGCCCTCATCGGCGCACAGTGCATCGTCGGTGCCAACAGTCTCATCAAAAGCGACCAGGTGAGGTGACCCCCGGAATGTGGACACAGGGGTCATGCTGCGAGTGAGAGTTTAACTGTCTTGTGGTGCTGCTGTTCGAACTCCATTGGGGAGAGGTAGTCCAGCGCGCTGTGGCGTCGGCGGGCGTTGTAGTAGGTGAGCCACTGGAAGATCTCCAGCCTCGCCTGACGGAACGTCGAGAACAGCTTCCGGTGCATCGTTTCTCGTTTCAGGCCCTGCCAGAAGCTCTCGGCCAGGGCATTGTCGTAACTGGAGCCGACCCGGCCCATGCTCCTGCGGATGCCGTACCGATCGCAGACCTGGGCGAACGCGGCCGAGGTGTATTGCGATCCGCGGTCCGCGTGGAAGATCACTCCGGTGACGTCGCCGCCGCGGGTCGCGACCGCGGCCTGGAGTGCGTCGATGACGAGCTCGGCCCGCATGTGCGGGGCCATCGACCATCCGAGTACCCGGCGGGATCGGATGTCGATGACGCAAGCGAGGTAGAGCCATGCGGTTCCGACCTGCACGTATGTGATGTCGCCGCACCACTTCTCGTCCAGCGTGCCGGCGGTGAAGTCCCGCTGGAGCAGGTCTGGCACCGGCGGCGCCAGGCGGTCCGGGATCGTGGTGCGCTTCTTTTTCCGCAGGTGGCGGCCGACGATGCCGTGCTTGCGCATCAGCCTGGCCACGCGCTTGCGGTTGACCGTGTACCCAAAGCCCCGCAGTTGGGCATGGACTCGGAGCGCGCCGTAGTTTCCGCGGTGTTCGGCATGGATTTCGCGGATCTCGGCGACCAGGGCGTCCTCGGTTCCCTGCCGCTCGGCCCGCGCCTGGGCGCCGGCGATCCACCGGTAGTAGCCCGAGCGGGAAACTTCCAGTACCCGGCATATCCGCTTGATGCCGTACATCTCGGCGTGGGCGGAGACGAAGTCCCAAGCGGCGGTCCTCACTTCATCTCCCGCGCGAAATAGGCGGCTGCCCGTCGCAGGATCTCCCGCTCGAGCTGCCATTCCTTCTCCGCCTTGGCCAGCCTGGCGTTTTCCGCCCGCAGCCGGGCCAGCTCGGCCTCGGTGTCCTGCGACGCGCCGGAGGCGACCGGACGGTCTTCGGCGTCACGCACCCAGGTCCGCAGCGTCTCGGGGTTGACGTTCAGATCGGCCGCGACGTCCCGAAACGTCCGCCTGCCGGCCGAGGCCCGCCACAACGCGACCGCGTCGGACCGGAACTCCGCACTGTACTTCGAGGGCCTTGCCACGTGGATTTACACCTTCCAGGATCAACAAGATCCATTGTCAGGTGTGTCCACACCACGGGGATCACCTCAGGCCTTCCATTCCTCGGTGGTCTGATCCGCGCGGACACGTTCAAGGACGGCGTCTTGATCTTGCGGGCGAACGGTGAGCTGGCGACCGTAGCGTGTCGAGTTGGTGCACTGACCGCGGGAGGGGCAAGGCGCGCAGGTCTCGGTGGCGAAGCGGATGCGGATCGCGGATCGCTGGTTGTTGTCGAGCCCCTCGGTCCAGTAGCGGCTGTGGGCGCCTGTGGGGCAGGTTGCGCGGCGTGCGTCCCAGTCGATGCTGAAGGATGCCTTGTCGTAGCCGGTTGCCTGGACGGTGCGGCGGGTCATGGGCCGGACCGGGCCGATGACGCGGACGCCTCGCTGGCTGGGCGCCTTCAGCAGGAGCTCCGCGGAGATGTAGCCGGCGTCCATCAGGTGTTCGCCTGGCATCAGGCCCTTGGCGTCGAGCCGGTCGTGGATCTCGTCGACAACCACCGGGTCGCCGACCGTGGCGTCTGTGGTCACCACGTGGGTGATCAGGTGTGGTTGGCCGGTCTCTTTGGCGTCGCAGGTCTCGGTGAAGTGGACGACCGCGTTGCAATAGGTAACCCGGGGTGGGGTCCGAACTGGTGGACGGTATCGAGTGTCTGATAGTGATCTTGTCGGGGCCGATCCGAACTTCCTTGACCACCGCTCGCAGGACGCGCTGGCGCTCCAGGACCGAGGTGGTGCGCGCGCCTTCGCGGAGCCGGCCCAGGAACCCTTCCAGGTTCTCGGCGAGTTTGAGGTAGGCCTGCTGGTCGACGAGTTGGGCAGCCAGTGCCTCGAGTTGGCCGTGGAGGCCTTGCCGCTGGGCTCGCAGCCCCGGGACCCGCTCGCGGAGCTCCTCCAGGGTGATCAGCTCTTCTTGATACGCGCCCACCAGGCGGTTGATCGCCGCTTCGGCGGTGGTGATCTGCTGGTGGAGCCGTTCCTGGCGAGCGCGGACTGGGTCGGCGTCGCGCATCCGCGCCAGGCGACGCTCCAGCTCGATGCGTACCAGCGCAGGGTCGGCGAGCAGAGCGACCACCTGCCGCCAGATCAGCTCGTCGAGATCATCTGCCCGAAGCGGTCGGCTGGTGCAGACCCGGAGGCCTCCCGGCAGTTGCCATCCGTTGGTGCCCGGGCAACGGTAGTAGCGGTACTTTTTCGGGCCGGGTCCCTGCGAGGTCCGACTGTAGGCGAAGCCGCAGACGTCGCACACCAGCAGTCCCTGCAGAAGGACCGGGACCTTGGTGTTGCGCGGGGAGAACTTCGCGTTCTCCGCCAGCCGTCGCTGTACCAGGGCGAAGACCTCCTCGCTGACCAGCGCGGGAACGGGGATTTCGATCCATTCCTCGCGCGGTCGGGCGGTGACTCCGGCCTGCGGTGAGATGCTGCGTCCGGCAAGGCGTGAGGTCCGGTTGGGGCGGGAGGGAGCGGCCGCGGTCCGGGTCTTCCCGAAGCATGCCCGCCCCGTATAGGCGGGATTGCACAGTAGCCGGCCGAGCGTGCCGGCGTCCCATTGAGGGTTGCCCTGAGGGGAGGGGACGTGGTCGCGGGTCAGTTCCCGGGCCAGTGGCCTGCATCGAGACCCCGCCGGCCGCGTACCGCTGGAAGATCCTGGCCACCACCGGGGCCTCGGTCGGGGCGACCGCGTAGGCGGCGGCCCCGTACTCGGCCCGGGACAGGTACCTGTAGCCGTAGGGGGCCCGGCCCAGGACGCTGGCCTCGCCGTTCCGGGCCCGGTGCAGCTTGCCCCGGCGGGTGCGCTCTGAGGTCTGGGCCCGCTCGTACTCGGCGATCATGCCCTGGAACTGCACCATCAGGGCCTGCTCGGGGGTGGTGGCCACCGGGTTGTGGATGAAGACGACTTCGGTGCCGTTCTTCGTCAACTCCTCGACCAAGACCACCTGGTAGGCGTAGTTGCGGGCCAGCCGGTCCGGTGACAGGCACACCACCCGCTCAACCAGCCGCTGGGCACTGAGGTCCCGCAGCCGCTCCAGGGCCGGCCGCACCAGGGTCGATCCCGACCATCCCTCGTCGGTGAACACCCACTCCGGGGGAATCTCCCACCCCTGTCCCTGGGCGTGTTCCCGCAGGCAGGCAATCTGACTGTCGATCGTCTCGTGCTGTTTCTGCCGCGCCGAGGACACTCGGGCGTAAAGCGCTGCATGGATCACGGCCATCACCTCGTGGGCCTGGGTGAACAGCTCGTCCCCGGACAGGGACGAGGATCTGGTAGGCAGCGGCGAGCTCCACCGCACTCAGCCGGTCGAGGACGAACTCGACCGTGATCCCGGGGAGGCCCATCAACGCTCCAGGCCGGCGGTGAACTCACCGCACACGGCCGGATTCCGGTGGGACATCGCCGCGACCACCACCTGCACTTCGACCGTAGCGCCGGATGCCTCACCCGTCTGCGGCCCTGGGCGACCGGGTTCTCAAGTCTGCTGTCAGACCCGCGGTGACCTGGAACTCGAAGTTACCTTTTGCGATGTAGGAGTCTGGATCTTGTAGCCGTCCCAGGCCGAGCCGCGCTTGACGGCGTTGCGGGAGTCGGGGTCGTAGGGCGAGGTGATCCGTGCTCTGCTGGGCGGGAGCTCGGCCTTCCCCCGCCAGGCCACCTCCTGTACTTCGTCCGTGATCGTGCGCTGGAACTGCTGGAGCCATACGGTCCACAGGATGCCGACGGCCGAGACCTGCGGCAGCCAGGCCGGGGCGCTGACCCCGAAGGCCGCTTCGAGGAACTGGTAGCCGTCGGCCGCGATGCGCCAGGTCAGTTGGGTCCGTTCGTTCTCGTCGCTCGGCAGTCGGTAGGAGTCCACCCGGGCCCCGTACTGTTCTTGCCAGCCCCCGGGCATCCAGGAGGCGAGCCACTCGGGTGCTGCGACGGCAACCGCCTCCAGGGCGGCCCTCAGCGTCTCGCCGACGAACTCCAGGCGGTTGAGATCCCTCACCGCGGCGAGGATGTGGGTGGAGTCGGTGCGCTGCCGGCCCCGGCCGGACACGAGCTCAAGCTCGTTGAGCCGCACCAGCAGCAGATCCAGGATCTTCCCCTCCAGCCCGTGGGCCAGGAGACGGTCACGGAAGCCGCTCAGCACGGTGAAGTCGAACCCGGGGTCGGCCAGTTCGAGGCCGAGCAAGTACTTCCAGTCGATTCGCGCGCGTACTGCATGAGCGGCCTGCCGGTCGGTCAAGTTCTCCGCGAACTGCAGCACGCTGACCAGCGCCAGCTGCCCCGGCGCGACACCGGGCCGGCCCCGCACGCCGAACGCGGACCTGAAGATCTCGTCATCGAAGAGCGGACCAAGCGCATCCCGTACCCGCATCGCCAGGCAGCCCTTCGGGAACGCTGCCCGAGCCACCGCCCTCGTCCCGTCAGGAACCTCCCGGCCCGAGTCTGCCCGCATCGACACCCGACTCTCCGCCCCACGACCGAATGAGGCCTGCCACCCAAGCCCCGATCCTCAGGCTCCACCCCTCAGCCACGAGCCAAGACCGAGATCAACGGCGTTCACCCAATTGGGCAACGGGGTCATCGAGAGCTGGTACAACTTGCACCGGCTCCACAGCAGCCTCGGCTACCGCAGCCCCGCCGAATACGAGACCGCCCTCACAGCCTGACCAACACACCAACCGTGTCCGTCAAAACGGAACAAGCTCAGGTTTCGGGATCCGCAGGAGCATGGGGCGCGTCGGGTCGAGCTACGATAACGCGCTGGCCGAATCGTTTTGGCAGGGACTGAAGCGAGAGGCCCTGCGCAGGCCGTTCACGACGATCCGTCAGGCCAGGCTGGAAATATTCCAGTGGCTCACCTACTACAACGTCCGCAGGCGCCACAGCTCGCTCGGCTACCTCTCACCCGCCGAGTTCGAACATCAGCAACAGCGAGGCCGTAAACTCACACTCGCTGCATGAACCCCTGTGTCCACACTCCGGGGGTCACCTCACCGATCTCCCGCTACCACGACCGCCAGCAAGACGGCCGCCCGGACACCAGCCGCACCGTCACCCGCCTCGACATCAGAATCCTCAAACCCGAAGCACAGCTACCTGCCGCCTCACACAACGACCGTCACACCCCGCCCGAAGACCGCCGCCGCCAAAGTGTCCTGGAAGTCCTCGACACCGAGCCCGACCCGCTATTGGCACCCACGCGACCTCGCCCGCCACCTCGGCGACGTCACCCTTGGAACCATGCGCCGACAACTCGACCGATGGGCCCGCCACGGACATATCCGCAAAACCGGACCCGCCACCTACACCAGCCAAGGCACCCGATAACCCCCTTGCCACCAGCAAGAATCCTTTAACTACCCGGCCTTGAAGCAAGCCCAGACTCCACCGACCGCAAGAAGGTCGCCGCCGCGCTGAAGCCCGTCTACACGGCCGTCGACGAGACCGCCGCTCTCGAGCAGGTCCGAGAGGACTGGGCAGGCAGCATCCCGGCACGATAAGCGTGTTCGAGAACTCCTGGGCCCAGTTCATCCCGTTCCTCGACTTCGACCAGGACATCCGCCGCGTCACCCACACGACCAACGCGATCGAGTCGATGAACCGCAACCTGCGCAAACTCGTCAAGACCTCCGGGCACTTCCCGTCCGACGACGCCGCACTCAAGATGCTCTACCTCGGCATCCGCAACATCGAAGGCCGGCACATCGACGGCCACGGAGCGAAGGTCCCCGCCGGCCGGACCCGCGGCACCGGAACCCTCGGCTGGACCCGCGCCATGAACCAATTCCAAATCCGGTTCGGCGACCGGCTCCCCCTCTGACCAACATCAACCCACAGCAACCACAACAGGAACCAGAACCAATGGAGCACCACACCCATCACACACAAGCGAGTTGACATCCTCTCCAGGTCGGCATCGATGTTCGCTGACAGCACCCAGTGGGAGACGATCACACCGCGTTCGAGTATCAGCTCCTCAACCTCGCGGTAGCTGAGGGGAAACGGAAATACAGCCAGACACAGTGCGAGATCACCTCGACCGGATACCGGTGGTTCTTGGTACGACGGAGGCACACCCAAAACACAACCGGCTCCCCTCGGCCCCCCAACCCCAAAGTCACCCCACCCCAACCGGCAACCTGACAGCACCCCCAACCGTTCACGCCCCCCACAACGTGACAGCCCAACGCCCTGCCGCGCCGCCCGCGGCTGTGGATCAGGCGATCTGGGTGAGGGAGGCGGCGTGTAGCTCGCCGACCCGGTTACTGTCGGCGGTGGCGTACGTCCAGTACACCGAGACGCGCTTGGTGCTGAGGTCCATGACGTGGGATACCGTCATGCCGGACGATTCCACCCAGTTGACGTGATAAACACCGTCCCGTATCCGCTGCACGGACACGGTCTCGTTTCCGTTGTACCCCTTGAATGGACCTTCCAGCGCTTCCCAGTGGAGCCGGGTGCCGTCAGCGGAATAGCTGTTCTGGTACACAACACCGTTGTCGACCTCCAGTCGGTAGACATGTCCGGCGAAGGCAGGAATCCCGTCCCGGGCGTCCGTGGCACTGGCTTGCGAAACCAGGGTGCGAGCGCCGGAGTAAGCTGCGGCAGGCCCCACAGTAGTCACAGTGATGACGGCGGTAACGGCAACGGCGGCAACAGCAGTGGATATGGCGCGGGTTCGCTTAGCGAGGACACGCATGAGCGATCAGCTCCTTATTGAAAATGGGTTTGGTTAACAGTGACAGCGATGACGCACAACCACGCTCAACGCCTGACGAAGGTAAAAAGATCTGTACAGAGGCCCGTTTGGCCGAGCATCCACCAGGACGTTACGGCCCATAACAGGTCCTCACCCAGCAACCCGACAGCTCTGCTGACTGTCGCCCATAAGTACGGGTTATTCCGGCAGGGACTTGGATCGGTGTCGCGCTGTCGCCACCGTACCCCACGGTGCCCGCACCTCGTTGAACACGCAGCAAGAATGGCTCGAATGGCAGCCCCAAGCTGACGGCCTGAAGCTAGAGCGAAATCCCTACTCAGGCCCAGGCTCTCACCCTTCCAACGGTGAGGACAGAATTGCAGCTCTCCTGTCGAATCCGTGGGTTATCGGTTCGGGAGTTGACAGGCTGGTAGGTGTGGGCGGTGTCCGCCGAGGCTGCGCATGGCGAGGGTGGTCTTCGACCGGCTCCTTGAATGCTGCAAGGACGCCGGCCTGGTGGCCGCCGGGGGTAAACAACGCACCGACTCGACTCATGTGATCAGTGCGGTGCGGGACTTGAACTGTCTGGAGCTGGCCGGGGAGAGTGTGCGGGCGGCGCTGGAGGCTCTCGCAGTCGCGGCGCCTCTCTGGCTGACCGGGCAGATCGATGTCACGGAGTTCGCCAAGCGGTATGGGCCCCGGATCGACGGCTGGCGGATCTGTCCTCGAAGACGAAGCGCGACCGTCTCGCCCAGGTTTTCGGCCAGGACGCCCTCACGTTGTGCCGGGCCGCCTGGGCCGAGGACGCCCCGGGCCGGATCCGGGAGATCGAGGCCGTGTACCTGCTGCGGCAGGTCCACGTGCAAACCTACGTCATCCGCAGCGATTCCCGGGGACGGCAGGTGATCAAGAAGCGGGACGCCGACGACGGCGTTCCGCCCGGCAGGCTCCGCCCGGCCTCCCCCTACGACGCGGACGCACGCTGGGCGGCCAAGGGCGACGACCTGTTCTGGACGGGCTACAAGATCCAGACTCCTACATCGCAAAAGGTAACTTCGAGTTCCAGGTCACCGCGGGTCTGACAGCAGACTTGAGAACCCGGTCGCCCAGGGCCGCAGACGGGTGAGGCATCCGGCGCTACGGTCGAAGTGCAGGTGGTGGTCGCGGCGATGTCCCACCGGAATCCGGCCGTGTGCGGTGAGTTCACCGCCGGCCTGGAGCGTTGATGGGCCTCCCCGGGATCACGGTCGAGTTCGTCCTCGACCGGCTGAGTGCGGTGGAGCTCGCCGCTGCCTACCAGATCCTCGTCCCTGTCCGGGGACGAGCTGTTCACCCAGGCCCACGAGGTGATGGCCGTGATCCATGCAGCGCTTTACGCCCGAGTGTCCTCGGCGCGGCAGAAACAGCACGAGACGATCGACAGTCAGATTGCCTGCCTGCGGGAACACGCCCAGGGACAGGGGTGGGAGATTCCCCCGGAGTGGGTGTTCACCGACGAGGGATGGTCGGGATCGACCCTGGTGCGGCCGGCCCTGGAGCGGCTGCGGGACCTCAGTGCCCAGCGGCTGGTTGAGCGGGTGGTGTGCCTGTCACCGGACCGGCTGGCCCGCAACTACGCCTACCAGGTGGTCTTGGTCGAGGAGTTGACGAAGAACGGCACCGAAGTCGTCTTCATCCACAACCCGGTGGCCACCACCCCCGAGCAGGCCCTGATGGTGCAGTTCCAGGGCATGATCGCCGAGTACGAGCGGGCCCAGACCTCAGAGCGCACCCGCCGGGGCAAGCTGCACCGGGCCCGGAACGGCGAGGCCAGCGTCCTGGGCCGGGCCCCCTACGGCTACAGGTACCTGTCCCGGGCCGAGTACGGGGCCGCCGCCTACGCGGTCGCCCCGACCGAGGCCCCGGTGGTGGCCAGGATCTTCCAGCGGTACGCGGCCGGCGGGGTCTCGATGCAGGCCACTGGCCCGGGAACTGACCCGCGACCACGTCCCCTCCCCTCAGGGCAACCCTCAATGGGACGCCGGCACGCTCGGCCGGCTACTGTGCAATCCCGCCTATACGGGGCGGGCATGCTTCGGGAAGACCCGGACCGCGGCCGCTCCCTCCCGCCCCAACCGGACCTCACGCCTTGCCGGACGCAGCATCTCACCGCAGGCCGGAGTCACCGCCCGACCGCGCGAGGAATGGATCGAAATCCCCGTTCCCGCGCTGGTCAGCGAGGAGGTCTTCGCCCTGGTACAGCGACGGCTGGCGGAGAACGCGAAGTTCTCCCCGCGCAACACCAAGGTCCCGGTCCTTCTGCAGGGACTGCTGGTGTGCGACGTCTGCGGCTTCGCCTACAGTCGGACCTCGCAGGGACCCGGCCCGAAAAAGTACCGCTACTACCGTTGCCCGGGCACCAACGGATGGCAACTGCCGGGAGGCCTCCGGGTCTGCACCAGCCGACCGCTTCGGGCAGATGATCTCGACGAGCTGATCTGGCGGCAGGTGGTCGCTCTGCTCGCCGACCCTGCGCTGGTACGCATCGAGCTGGAGCGTCGCCTGGCGCGGATGCGCGACGCCGACCCAGTCCGCGCTCGCCAGGAACGGCTCCACCAGCAGATCACCACCGCCGAAGCGGCGATCAACCGCCTGGTGGGCGCGTATCAAGAAGAGCTGATCACCCTGGAGGAGCTCCGCGAGCGGGTCCCGGGGCTGCGAGCCCAGCGGCAAGGCCTCCACGGCCAACTCGAGGCACTGGCTGCCCAACTCGTCGACCAGCAGGCCTACCTCAAACTCGCCGAGAACCTGGAAGGGTTCCTGGGCCGGCTCCGCGAAGGCGCGCGCACCACCTCGGTCCTGGAGCGCCAGCGCGTCCTGCGAGCGGTGGTCAAGGAAGTTCGGATCGGCCCCGACAAGATCACTATCAGACACTCGATACCGTCCACCAGTTCGGACCCCACCCCGGGTTACCTATTGCAACGCGGTCGTCCACCTCACGGAAACGTGCACCACGCTCCCCGACGCCGACACAGCGGCAGGGGCAGGGGCGATGCACCGACGTGCACACGACCGACGCGACCGTGCCGGATGTGAAGGCCACCGCCCCGATCCAGCACAAGCTCACCGAACACGGGGTGAAGCCCGCCGAGCACTACCTCGACTCCGGCTACCCGTCGGCCGGCTTGATCACCGAGGCCCAGAAGCAGGGCACCCGCATGGTCACCCCGGTCCTCCTGGACCGATCCGCGCAGGCCAAGGCCGCCGAAGGCTTCGAGAAGAACGCCTTCACCATCAACTGGAAGACCCGCCAAGCTCGCTGCCCCGCTGGCAAGACCAGTTCCCACTGGAACCCCGTCAAGCAGTACGGCAAGGACGCCATCGTGATCACCTTCAGCGTCCTCACCTGCCGGGACTGCCCCTTCCGGAAGCAGTGCACCACCTCGAAACGCGGGCGCCGCATGCTCACCCTGAGGCCCGAGGAACTCCACGAAAACCTCGCCCGGGCCCGCGTCGAACAGAAGACCGACACCTGGAAGAACAAGTACCCCCCTCCGAGCCGGCGTCCAAGGCACCATCAACCAGGCCCTCGACATCACCGACATCCGCCCGGCCCGCTACCGCGTCCTACCGAAAGTCCGCCTCCAGCACGCCTTCTCCGCCACCGCGCTCAACATCGTAAGACTCGATGCCCACTGGACCACCGGGCCCCTCGACCGCACCCGCAACAGCCGACTCGAACGACTCAGCTACCGACTCTCTGCCTGAACGAATTGCGCAGCAGAGTCACCCTGGAGATCAAAGACATCTTCGCACGGTGCGAGCACCTGCACCGCCTGGACGGTCACGTGTGCTCCTTCGCCGCCATCATGACCGGCCGACGCGGCGCCGAAATCGCCGACTGGATCGAACGCGCCGAGGCCGACGACCTGCCCACACTCCACACCTTTGCCACCGGACTACGCCGCGGCCTGGCTGCGGTCACCAACGGCCTGAGCCTGGAACACAACTCCGGCGCCGTGAATGGAGCAGTCACACGAGCAAAAGCCCTCAAACGCCAGTGCTACGGGAGAGCCAAATTCGATCTCCTCGGACTCCGAATACTCCTGACACCTGACCCGTCACGTGATCGTCGCCAGAGCCCGTTTTCCGCCAGTACGCCAATTGCGCCAATTGCGCCAAGTTCATATGTCACAGGCGCGCCTCGGACCAAACAGCGCTACGCTTTTCAGCTGGATCATGAAGGTACAGCAAAATTAAGCGAGCGACGGCCGCCCCATCTCGCGTGAACGGCGGCAGTGTCCGCGAAGAGACATGACAGAGACCTCGCACCTCCGCCAAGACGTACCGAGGTCTCTGTCAGCAGCCACTGCGGCAACTCTCACCAACAGCGCAATGGGACCATACGACCAATCTCCCAATGCCGCCAGGATCCAGCAAAGGACGTTCAACCGATTCCGGCCCCGGCTTCAGATACGGGACGGCGACAGACGACGCGGCACGCCCGCCAGCAAGTCTGCCCGCACACTGACGCCATAGCACATGATGGGCTGCGCTGGGGTGAACCGACGGACGGGCCGGCAGACCGCCTGACCCGGCCTCCTCGCCCGCGCCTGAAAGCCCCGGCGCTTTTGGATACCGCGGGCCCGTTGGAGAAACGATCCCGAGAGGAGTGCTGGACCACACTGAGTACCTCGTCGCCTGCCTCCAGCTGGGCTTCTTCCCCAGAACCCCACCTCGGCGAAGCGAGAGTGCGGGCGGCGCATTTCCCACGGCCAAGATCCTCGAAGTGATCGACCTCATCCAGCTGCGGCGCCAGGAGCTGGCGCCGCAGGGAGGTCTGGACTTCAGAGCGGGCCAGCCTAATCCATGATATTCCCGGTGAATCGGTTACGGATCCGCGGATGCCGACCTGGGGCGGTCAGCGCGCTCCGGGGGTGGGGGCGTGCTGTGTTCATGCGCGCGGGTGGCGTGACCCCACGCGCTGTGCTTCTGCGCCTGGACGCAGCCGGTGCCTCGCAGGACATTCGCTTCGTGGCGGCTGTGTTGCCGTGCCGCGTTGGCGGTCATAGCCCGGTGTGGTTGGGGGCGTTGGCACCGGGAGAGAAGAAAAGAGGGGTCTGGAATGTCTGTCAGGAAATTCTTTTCGGGTGGTATCACTGTGGCCGGGCGGTACGGGGCTGTTGTGACGGGATCTGGTGCCCTGGTGGCGGCTTTGCTGGTCCCTTCTGATCCCGCTGCTTACGCTGCGGGCGTGGACGCCCAGTGCACGGGTGCGGTGACCTCCACCTACAGCCCCGGCATCACCAACACTCCGCAGACCGTCACGTTCCACGTGACCGGACAACTGGGGCCCTGTACATCGACGGGTGACCCTCAGCTGTCGTCGGGGACGTTCACCGCATCCGGTACCGGCACGTTCAGCTGCTCGTCGGTCACCACCGGCTTCCAGGAGGAGATCCACTGGAACGACGGGAAGGAGAGTGACATCGCCGGGACGATGGCCATAGGCGTCAACCCCCTGGGAGAAGACGTCTATGTCGCCAACGGAAAGGTCGTCAGCGACGGCGACAGCCACGAGGAGTTCATCGGCGACACCTACGTTTCCACCGGTCCTGTCCTCACCATTAACCCCCTCGCCTGCGCCGGCTCCGGCGTGACCAGCCAGTCCGGAACCATCGACATCACCATCACCAACCCGTAACCACAACAACCTGAACCGTGCTGTCAACTTTTAGTGTTCATGGGCGAGTTGGGGTATGTGAGAGGTGCTCGTCTCGCCGGGTTGCAGTCGTCGTCAGGATGCTGCTGTGCAGCCGGTGGCCTGCTTCCAGGTGAAGAATCGTTCGGTCATTTCGTGTCGCCAGGCGCGGGCGGCGAGGAGGTGGCGTCGACGAGGTCGGAAGTGGGGCGAGATGGAGCTTTACACGAACAGAAACCTCTGGGCGTGGCCCGGCGAGGTGAAGCGTCGCATGGCTCTCTCGCGCTGCCTCGTAGGCTGGTGGCTGTTCTCGGCCCGGTTGTTCAAGTACTTCGAGGAGCGGTGCTCCACCGAGGGCATCACCTCGCGGCGGGCGGCCCCGTAGGAACGCAGCTTGTCCGTCACGATCACGCGGGGCACGTACTCGCAGTCCTTGAGGAGACGGCGGAAGAACCGCTTCGTCGCCTGCGCGCTCTGCTTGTTCTGGACGAGGATGTCGAGGACGTTGCCGTCCTGGTCGACAGCCCGCCACAGGTAGTGGATCTTCCCATTGATCTTGATGAACACCTCGTCCATGTACCACTTGTCACCCGGCTGGGGACGGCGCCGGCGCAAGCCGCTGGCGTAGGTCTGCCCGAACTTCTGGCACCACTGACGCACCGTCTCGTACGAGACCACGACACCCCGCTCCAGCAGAAGCTCCTCGACCTCGCGACAGGAGAGCGGGAAGCGGAAGTGCAGCCACGCCCCGTGCGGGATGGCCTCCACCGGGTAGCGGAACCCCCGGTACGACGGCGGCGTGTCCACGAGCAGTCCCTCCTCGACACGATCAGCCCGAAGATCGCCTCACGGAGCCTCCACCCACAAGTTGCCAGTGAGCGTTTTCAGCGGTGAGCCTCCCGGGTGAGGATGGCTCTGAGGATTGACGTGAGTCTGCTGGGGCTGCAGCGGGCTTTGCGGGGGGTGCGCCAGGTCTTGATCCGGGCGATGGCTCTCTCAACGGGCCACCGGAGCCGGGAGTGTGCCCGGTTGACACACTTCTGTCCGGTCGTGAGGTCCTTCCCGGGCTTGCGGCGGTGGGGCACGGCGACGATGTCGCCTGCTCCTTGGTACGCCTTGTCGGCCAGAACGGGAATGCCCAGGCGGATGCAGGCGCGATGATCCGGTGCCAGCGGGCCGCGGTCAGATCATGGACGCGCCCCGCAAGAGCGGACGAGATCCACACCAGTGTTCCGTCTGGCGTGGTGATGACCTGCAGGTTTACTCCGTGGCGGCGATGTTTGCCCGAGTAGTCAGCCCGGCTGTCGCCGACGCGGTCGCACTCGGCAAGGGTCCCGTCGAGCAGGACGTACCGGGCGTCCTTGGCCCGCAGGGCCGCGGTCAGGCCGGGTGCCCGGCCGGCCAGAAGGGCTGACTACCGCGTAGACGTAGGCGTGGGCGGTGCCCACGCTTATCTCGAACCCGGCTGCGATCTGATGGCGGGTCTCGTTTTTCTTCAGGTACACCAGCGCGGCCAGGGCCCGGCCTGACGGCGAGAGCTTGCACCTGCGGCCACCCTCACGGGTGACGATCAGCATCGTCACCCACTCCACGAGTGCCTGCGGGACATCGAGTACGGCACGATAAGGAACCAACAGAGCCTCACCGGTGAGCAGCTGAGCCTAGACAACTCGCTCAACACCGATGGGGCTCTGCCCGTTCCGCAGCCACCTCCACGTCACCCGATCCATACCGTTCGTCGTGGGCCGTTCCGGTCATTCGTAGGATCGGAGCACCCAGGGGTGCTGGGTATGGCTGTCACCCGATAGCCGATGATGTGGCTTCCACTGATTGGCCGCCCGGCACCCCGCGACGACTCGGCCGCTAATTGGGATACGCGAACTGAATCGCTCGTATGGATGCGTCGGCGAAGTCGTCTGCTGGGACACAACACCACGTTGGAGGAGGATCGGTGCCGGAATTGTGGGCCGGGACGGACGCGGGGAAGGCCGAGCACCACTGCACGGTCATCGACGCCAACGGGACGACGCTGCTGTCGCGGCGTGTGCCGAACAGCGAGGCTGAACTACTCGAACTCCTCGGTGACGTATTGGGGATAGCCGACGGCGGCCCGGTCACCTGGGCCGTCGACCTGAACGCCGGCGGGGCCTCCTTGTGGATCGCGCTGCTGGTCAACCACGGCCAGAAGGTGCTCTACATCCCCGGCCGGACCGTGCACCACGCCTCAGCGGCCTACCGGGGCAGCGGGAAGACGGACGCGAAGGACGCGTTCATCATCGCCGACACCGCCCGCATGCGCCGTGACCTGCAGCCGCTGCAGGAGCTCGGTGAGATCGCAGTAGACCTCCGGATTTTGACCGCGCGCCGGATCGACCTCGCGGCCGACCGCACTCGCGCGATCAACCGCCTCCGCGCGCAGCTGCTGGAGTACTTCCCCGCCCTGGAGCGTGCCTTCGATCTGAGCACCTCCAAGAGCGCGCTGATTCTGCTGGCCGGTTACCAAACCCCGGCAGCCCTGCGAAGGATCGGCCGGTCGCGGCTCACGACCTGGTTGAAGAACCACGGCGTGCGCACCAGCACCGCTGCCAGGAGCACGGCCGGGGCCGCGGTGACCGCCGGAGAGGCCCAGTTCACCGTCGTTCCCGGGGAAGGGACCTGCGCGCGGATGGTCCACACGCTGGCCGCGGCGGTGACGGCCCTCGACGAGGAAATATCGGAGCTCGAAGCCCAGATCGAGGCCCGGTTCCGGGAGCATCCCGACGCAGAGGTGATCACCAGCATGCCCGGCATCGGCATGACGCTGGGCGCCGAGTTCATCGCCGCTACCGGTGGAGACCTGTCCGTGTTCGGTAGCTCCGACCGGCTCGCCGGCGTGGCCGGCCTGGCCCCGGTCCCCCGTGACTCGGGCAAGGTCAGCGGTAACCTCCGCAGGCCCAGGCGCTACAGCAGGCGACTGCTGCGAATGTTCTATCTCTCTGCCCAGGTCGCCGCCGTATGCTGCCCTGAATCTAAGCGGTACTACCAACGCAAACGCGCGGAGGGAAAGTCCCACAAGCAAGCCGTCCTGGCCCTCGCCCGGCGCCGCCTGAACGCGCTCTGGGCACTCCTGCGCGACCACAAGCTCTTCGAGACCGCTGCGGCCCGCGCGGGCGCGACAGCGGTATGACCCGACCACAGTGGGTCACCACCGCCGCTTGACAACACCATTGGGAATCAGTGGCCGAGTTGAAAAGGTTCACTGCCCCACAACCGGCGCGTACGCCCCCACCCCGCCCCGGCTCAGCTAACGGGTGATGTCGGCCAGGAGTGCGGGGAGCAGGCGCTCCTCCATGACGGCCCGGCCCGACTTCTCCATGTCCCGGGCCAGTCCGGAGTCCCAGGGGCTGGCGGCGGGTGGTCCGACTAGGGAGGTGGACTCGCCCTGGCCGAGGGCGTCACGGTAGTCGGCGGCCGTCATGTGCCAGGGGCGGGCCCCGTGGCGTTCCACGGCGGCGGAGGTGATGCGCAGGCCCGCCCAGTCGAAGTCGGCGCGTCAGTGCAGCCGCGCACCGGCACGTGCGGCGTCGCCGAGCAGCTTGTGGCAGGCGGCGGACGGTACCCCCTCAGTGCACACGAGGGCCGCGCTCGCGGCTTCGAGTTCGGCGGCGGCGGTGCGCAGGACGGCCGGGTTCTCGCACACGAAGCTGTCGCGGTCGGCGGGGATGACGGGGTCGGACGTCAGCTGGTGAAGGGTTAGCCGGAACGGGATGCCGCAGTCGGCGGCGTCGCGCAGCCAGTCGCAGACCACCGTGTCACCCTCGGGCCGGATGCCCAGGAGGAGGACCTGGCTGGCCAGGTCGTCGGCGATCGCGCCCGCGCTCTCCCACAGGGCGCGGCGTCCGGCTCTGTCGCGCGGGACGCCGTCCCCGGTGCGCTGGGCGAGGGCGCGCAGGACGAGCTGTTCGAGCGGGGCACCGGAGACAAGCGATTTGGTGTCGCCGGTGGCCCACTCCGCGAGGACCGGCAGGGGCACGACGCGGGACGGGTCCTCGGGGAGCCTCTCCAGGACGCGCGCCGCCGCGTCGACCAGGGGTGCATCGCCGCGGCGCAGGAGCCGGGTGAGAGTGCCGTCCGCGGCGAGGCGGTCCAGCCAGGCCACGCAGGCCACGGCCCACGGGGATGACCGGCGAGCCGGTCCGCCGCGCGAGGGCACCGCGCTCCTGCAGGGCCTGGCGGTCTGCGGCCGCTGCGGGCGGCGGATGACCATCGCCTACCACCTCCGCCAAGGCCACGAGGTCAGCGACTACCGGTGCATGACCCACGCGATCCAGGACGGCGGACAGGTCTGCCAGCGCATTCCCGGCCCGAGCATCGAGGCGGCCGTGGCCGAACTCCTGCTGCAGATACTCACCCCGCTCGCGGTGGAGACGGCCCTGGCGGTGAGCAATGAGATCACCGCCCGTGCCACCGAGGCCGACCGGATGCGCACGACGCATCTCCAGCGCGCCCAGTACCGGGCCGACCTGGCCAAACGACGCTATCTCGCGGTCGACCCGGACAACCGCCTGGTCGCCGACTCGCTCGAGCCCGACTGGAACGCGGCCCTGCGCGAGGTGGCCCACGCCCGCAGCGACGTCGAACGCGCCCGCACCCTGGCTGGCCCGCACCAGCAGGCGAGCCATGAACAAATCACCCGCCTCGCCAGTGATGTGAAGGCTTTGTGACGCGATCCAGCCACTCCGATGCGCGAGCGCAAGCGCATCGCCCGCCTGTTGATCGACGACGTCACCCTGATCAAGGATGACGACATCACCGTCCACATCCGGCTCAGCGCCGGCCAGACCCACACCCTCCACCTCCCGTTGCCGCTGGGCGGCGGCAAACTGTGGCAGACCCCACGTCCGGTCGTGGCCGCGATCGACAAACTCCTCGAGGACCACACCGACGCCGAGATCGCCGCCATCCTCAACCAGCGCGGCCTGACCAGCGGCAAAGGATGCTCCTTCCAGCGCCTCCTGGTCCGAGACATCCGCGAGAACTACCAACTCCGCAACCGCCACGACCGCCTGCGCGACCGCGGCCTGCTGACAGCCCCCGAACTCGCCGTACTCCTCGACGTCAGCGTCCCGACCATCTGGAAGTGGCACCGGGTCGGCCTGATCGAGGGCGAGAAGTACAACGACAAGAACGCCCGCCTCTACCCGCCGCCAGGCCCCCAACCCGCCCCGCGTCCAGCAAGGCATCCGCCTCGACCGCCGCCGACCGGCGACAACGCCCTCAAAGTGAACCCGATGGGAAAAGAGGTGCAGTGTGATGACAAGCGTTTGTCCCAGCACTGACCCGTGCGCGCAACGGACAGTTTTACCCTGAACTCCCTTGCCAGGAAGGCGAGTTCACAGCTGGTGTATTGGCATCCTCGGTTGGAGTGAAAGATCACTGGGCCGGACGGACGGCGGGTGTGGCAGGCGGCCTCGAGGGCGTTGGCGACGAGTTCGGTTCGCAGGTGGTCGGCGGTGGCCCAGCCGACGACGCGGCGGGAGGCGATGTCGATGACGGTGGCCAGGTAGAGCCAGCCCTCGTCGGTGGCGATTTAAGTGATGTCGCCGCACCAGCGGGTGTCGACCGCTGCCGGGTCGGGCCGAAAGTCGCGGAGGACCAGGTCAGGGCGCGTGGCGACCTGGGGGTCGGGGATGGTGGTGCGGTGCCGTCGACGACGGTGGCGGCCGGTGAGTCCGGCTTGCCGCATCAGGCGGGCCACCCGCCTGATGCCGCAGTCGGCGCCCTCGCGCTTGAGGACGGCGTGAATGCGCAGGGATCCGTGGGTTCCGCGTGACTGCTGGTGAAGGATGGTGATCCGCTCGGTCAGCTCAGCGTCTCGCTTCGTGCGGGGACCAGGGACACCGGTGCGGCGGGCGTAGTAGGCGGTTCGGGAGACCTCGAGCAGTTCACATGCCTTCTTGACGCTGTGAGCTGCAGTTTTCTCCGCCTCGATGAACGGGTGCACGTTCACCGGGTCTCCGTCGCGAAGAAAGCCGTCGCACGCTTGAGGACCTCGACGTCCCCCCGCAGCCTGCGGTTCTCCCGCCGCAGAACCGCCGGCTCCTCGCGCTCGCTGCTGCTCAGAGCGTCCCGATCGCCCGCATCGACCTCGGCGTGACGCACCCAGCTCCGCACCGCCGTCTCGGTCAGGTCGAAGTCCTTGGCCACCTGGCCGACCGAGCGGTCACCACGCCGACACAGACCCACAATCTCGGCCTTGAACTCCGCCGTGAACGAGCGTCAAGGACGCACCTTCTTCTTCGCCATGCTCTCCATGATGGACATCATCCTTCCGGGGCCCAAGCCCCTGATCTCGGATGTCCGTCAAAGCGAAGCAAGCCCACACCACCTGCCTTGATCACGTTGACAGGTTCCGGTTTTAAACCCGATTCAGAGAGAGTGCGGTGTGTGTGGATGCACTTCTGGGTGCCTCCGCGCTCGCTCGTGTGAGTGATATCCGAACAGCGCCCACCCGTGGGAGCTTCGGATTGTCCCTTTCCGTCTGTCCCAGAAGGCTGTCATGTCTGCAACCACGGCCTCTCCCCTCCTGTTGACCAGGCTCGGATCTGCGCTCCCCGCCGACGTCCTGCTGACCGACCCGGCGGCCCGCGCCGCGCACTCCCGGGACTCCGCGCCCTTCTCCGAATGCGGAGCCCCCGCAGTCGTCGCAGTGCCCCGTAACGCCGAGCAGGTCGAGCACATCATGAGGACCGCCTACGAGCTGGGCGTCCCGGTCGTGCCGCAGGGCGCTCGTACCGGGCTCGCAGGTGCGGCCAACGCCGTCGACGGCTGCGTTGTCTTGTCCACGGCAGCCATGGACAAGATCCTTTCCGTCGACCCCGCCAACCGCCTGGTGCGCTGTGAGCCCGGGGTCACCACACGCCGTTTGGCGGAAGCCGTCGCTGAGCACGGGCTGACCTACCCGCCGGACCCCGCTTCCTGGGAGCAGTGCACCGTTGGTGGCAACATCGCCACCGCCGCAGGTGGCATCTGCTGCGTGAAGTACGGAGTCACCGCTGACTACGTCCTCGGGCTGGATCTGGTACTGCCCGACGGTCGTCGGATGCGTACCGGGCGTGACACTGCCAAGGGGGTCGCCGGATACGATCTGACGCACCTGATCGTCGGCTCGGAGGGTACGTTGGCCGTGGTCGTCGGCGCTACCCTCGCCTTGCGGCCCGCCCGACCGCCTGCGCTATCGCTGCTCGCTCAGTTCCCGAGCCTGACCACCGCCGGGGACGCCGTTGCCGCGATCACCGCCGCCGGCCACACCCCCTCCGCGCTCGAACTCCTGGACCGGGCCACCACGCAGGCCATCGTAGACCTGGGTAGTCATCCCCTGCTGAGCCCAGGCAGTGCGGCCACCCTCATCGTGGAGAGCGACACAGCCTCCCCTTCCGCCGACCTGAGGGCCATGGAACTGCTCTGCAGGCAGGCGGGCGCCGACCTCGTGACCGTCTCGACCACCAGCGAGGGAGCCAGCGAGATCATCGAAGCACGCCGCCTGGTCGGCCCGGCTCTCGCCGCGTACATGGCCTCCCACGGCAGCGGGCTCACAGCCTTCATCGAGGACGTGGCGGTGCCCCGCTCCGAACTCCCCACCCTCATCGGCCTGATCGAGCAGATCGCCGATCGTCACCGGCTGAAGATCTTCACCCTCGGCCACGCTGGGGACGGCAATCTGCACCCCACGGTCGTCTTCGACTTGTCCGACCCGGACGAATTGGCCCGCGCCCGGTCCGCCTACGACGACATCCTGGCCGCCGGTTTGGACCTGGGCGGTACAAGCACTGGCGAGCACGGCATCGGCACCTTGAAGCGGGAGTGGCTGGAACGCGAACTGGGATCCGTCTCCCTGGAACTCCAGCGCGGCCTCAAACGGCTCTTCGACCCGAAGAACCTCCTCAACCCGGGAAAGGTGTTCTTACCATGACCCACTCTCCCCAGGCAGCGAACAGCGGCCGTGACCATATTTCCGCTACGCCGCCGGTCCGCGCGGGCATGACCGAAACCCTCCGCTTCGTCGCCACTCACAGCCTGCCCGTCTTCGTCCGCGGGGTCATCAACCCCCGGTTCCGGGTTATGGCGCTGTACTCCCGTCTGAACCAGCCTCGCTGGTCGAACGCGACCCTGCGCGCGATGAAGGCCCGGCACGGCGGCGCGCCCGTCCAGGTGCGTGCCCTCTCCGGCGAGATGCTCGTCCTGTTCGACCAGGCGGACATCAGGCGGTTCTTCGAGGAACCCGTGGAGATTTTCTCCATGGACGCGGACGACAAGTACAACAGCCTGTCCGTCCTCGAACCCACAGGCGTGATCTGCTCGCATGGTGCCCGGCGCGAGGACCGACGGAAGGTCAACGACGAGGCCCTCGCATCCGACCAGCCCGTACACCCGTCCTACGAGGAGTTCCGGACCGTTGTCGAGGAGGAGTGCCAGCCGCTCACCGGGCACGCCACCGTCGACTTCCCCCTGCTGCGGCAGATCGTCGCCCGGATATCCCGGCGCGTGGTGCTCGGCGACCGTGCGGCGGACGACGAGGAACTGACCGGCTGGCTCGTCACCCTGCGAAGCCAGGCCAACTGGATGGGCAAGAGCAAGCCTGCGGAGAACAAAGCGCTGTACGCGAGGGCCGAATGCCGGATCGCACAGTACGCGGCCGACGCGCCCCCGCACACCCTCGCCGCCCGCGCGATGAGCGGGCCCTCCCCGCAGGGCACCGACCCGCTCGGCCAGACCCACCACTGGCTGCTCGCCCTCGACAGCTGCGCGCCCATCATCGCTCGTACCCTGCTCCTCCTCGCACATCACCCGGCCGAACAGGACGCGGCACACAGCGAAGCCGTGGCCCGCATCCCCGCCCTCCCCAGGTTGCGGGCGTGCCTGCAGGAGTCCGTGAGGCTGTACCCCGTTGTCCCCGACCTCGTACGGGTCACCCGCGCTGAGACCGTATGGCGCGGCGTGCGCTACCCGCCAGGCATCAACGTCATGGTTCCGGCGAGTTTCCATCAGCGGGACCCGGATCAGGTTCCTGGCGGCCATCTTTTCGCGCCGGGCCGCTGGCTCGCACCCGACGCGGACAAGGACACTCGCATGGCGCCATTCAGCCATGGTGGTGCCCGATGCCCCGGCGACCGGCTCGGACTGCTGGTGACCTCGTTGATCTGCGCCGATGTGCTGCGAGGCCACCGGCTCGCCGGAGCCTGGCCCGTCCTCGACGTGGGCCGTCCGCTGCCCGGGGTCCTCGACACTGCCTCGATCCGCCTCCGCCTCGCACGCCTTCAGGGCGACGCTGCCACGGGCGAGTGAACCGGAGGGGCACGCCTCGGGAACGAGTCTGAGTGCGCGGAAGATACCGAGGAAGGAGGGATTTTCAATACACACGGCCTGGTGAGTCAGGCCTCAAAAGCCCCCGGAGGCCACCCGAACCCCCATGAGAGGAGCACGCCCATGTCCGAAGCCGTCAGGTCCGATACCGAACCGGACGTCGCCGCCCTTCACCACATCTGCCGTGAGCTGGCCGAGGCCGCGGACGCCGTACGGGAGGCTTCGCGCTACGCGTCCCGCATCGCTCTCGGCCCCCGACTGCCGCTGGCTGCGGCCGGCCCCCGCCATGCCCGGAATGCCCAGCGCACCCTGCTCAGGACCCTCATGGACCCCAAGGGGCTCGGCTGGTCCCCGAACGGGCGTACCGCGCTCGCTGGTGCCATATGGCTGGCCGGCGTATTCACCAGCCGGGAGAGCCTCGCCGTCAGCCTGGCCGTCGCGGGCCTCAAGGCACGGATCAGGGCAGCCTCGGTGCGCCACCCCGAACTTCTCGAAAACCCCACCACGTCCAAGGTGCTGCGCGCCATCGAGGAAGATCACCAAGCCGAGGCGGTACGCGTCTTCAAGGGCCTGCTGACCGATAAGGGGGCCGAGTACGCTCTCGCCCTGCTCGCGCCGTCCTTCACCGACATCATGGCCTGGAACGCGCTGACCGACGAGAACCCCTTCAACGACAACGCCGGCTGGCAGATCGCCACCGGACGCGCCCCGACCTCCGACTACCTGCTGGGAATCACCAACAAGTTCTGGCCCCTCCTGGACCGGGGCGCGGGGCGCGCCGAACCGCACACTCCGTCAGCCGAACTGTCCAGGGGCATTGACACTTCCGGCACCATCGTCGGGTACATCCGCAACATCGGGCTGATCGGCACACGCGGGCTGCTCCTGGTCCAGCAGGTCGTCGGTCCGGACGGGGCTCGGCGCTGCGTCGTCCAATTGGCCGGGATGGCACGCGGGTTCAAGGAGGAGACACCGCAGGACTTGGTCGGCAGTTTCAACGCCGTAGGTTCCATCGACACGGTATACACGCGCGCCGTGGGCAGAGCGCTGCGGCGGATCATTCCCTCGGGTACGGAACTCGCGCTGGTCGGCCACAGCCAGGGCGGGATCACCGCCATGAATCTGGCGGCGAGCCGGGACTTCAACGCGCTCTACACCATCACGCACGTGGTCGCCATCGGTTCGCCCATCGACCACAAACGCCCCGCCGACTCGCGGACCAAGGTGGTCTCGCTGGTCAACGAGCACGATGTCGTGCCGAGTCTGGAAGGCCGTTCGACGGTCTCCCCCTACTCGCTACCCGCCGAGTTCACCGAATTCACCTGGACCGACGACACTCACGCCTTCCCACTCTGCCATGCCGCCGAACGGTACGCACACAACCTCGAACACGAGGTGCCCGACGCAAGCGCGCACGTCGACTCCGAACTCGCCGCCTTCCGAGGCTCGGCGACCGACACCCACTTCTTCATCCTCCACGACCGCTGAGGATTTTCCCCCATGACCGACACCACCCCCCAGACCAGCCCGCCCACCGGCACTCCAGACACCCCTGATGTCGAGTTGCTGCCCGAGGCGGCCCGCCGTATCGCGCCGCCCGCGCAGCATGGGCCGCCCAGCCTGCTGGAGCGGCTGGAGTCCGCGGCCTTCGCCCAGATCAACCGCACCCGTGAATGGTACGAACTGCCAGGCCCGATCGGCCTGCTGAACCTGGCCGTGCTCCGCCAGGACCTACGCCGCCACAACCTGCACGACACCTTCGGCGCCGGCGGCGAACGCAACCGCCGCCCCACCCCGCACCTGGCTCCCCACCGCACCTACGACGGCTCCGGCTACGACCCATTCGATGTGGACATGGGGAAGACGGGCACCCGGCTGGACCGGAACTCCCCCCTGCACATGGCCTACCCCGACGACGACAGCGCCCTGATGGACCCCAGCCCCCGCGAGATCAGCCGCCACCTGCTGGCACGGCGCAGCTTCACCCCAGCGCCGACCCTCAACCTGTTGGCCGCGGCCTGGATCCAGTTCCAGAACCACGGCTGGGCCAACCACGGCGACAACGAGGAAGCCGAACCCTTCACCGTCCCTCTCGCGAAGGACGACAACTGGGCACAATGCCCGATGCGGGTCAACCGCACCCGCCCCGACCCCGTCTCCCACACCACCCCCCACGCCCCGCCGACGTACGAGAACACCGTCACGCACTGGTGGGACGGCTCACAGATCTACGGTTCCGACGAGGCCCGTTGCCGTTCTCTACGCACCGGGGAACACGGCCACCTCATCCTGGTCGACGGGCGGTTGCCATCCGATCCCCGACCCGGCATGGCCTGCCTCGACGCCACCGGGATGAACAGCGACTACTGGAGTGGCCTCTCGCTGCTGCACACGCTCTTCGCCAAGGAACACAACGCGATCTGCGACTTGATCCGCTCCCACCACCCCACTTGGAGCGACGAGCGGATCTTCCACACCGCACGCCTGGTCAACACCGCCCTCATGGCGAAGATCCACACGGTGGAGTGGACCCCCGGCATCCTCAACACCCCCATCCTGCAACGATCGATGGACGCCAACTGGTACGGGCTTCTGCCCCGCTGGGTCACCCGCCGCTTCGGGCGCGTCGGCGGCGAAGCCCTCAGCGGCATCCTCGGCTCCCGGACCGACCACCACGCCGCACCCTTTTCCATGACCGAAGAGTTCGTCTCCGCCTACCGCCTGCACCCACTTATCCCCGACGAGATCACGGTGCGGGAGCACCGCAGGGGGGCCACCCGGCAGGTCATCGGTTTCAACGACATGCAAGGCACCACCACCCGCAGCGCCATCGACTCATTCGGGATGAGCGACCTGCTCTATACCTTCGGCACCTCGAACCCCGGCGCGCTCATCCTGCACAACCACCCCGACGCCCTGCGCAACCTCTCCCGACTCTCAGGCGAACACATCGACCTGGGAACCGTAGACATTCTGCGCGACCGCGAACGCGGCATCCCCCGATACAACGCCTACCGGCAGATGCTCCGCAAACATCCCGTCGCCTCCTTCGAGGAACTGACCGGCGGACACCCGGGGGAAACCCCCCTCCTACGAGACCTCTACGAGGGCCGCCTCGACCGCGTCGACACACTCGTCGGCAACCTCGCCGAACCCCGCCCGGCCGGTTTCGGATTCAGCGACACACTCTTCCGGATCTTCATCCTTATGGCCAGCCGCCGCCTCAAGAGCGACCGCTTCTTCACCACCGACTACCGGCCCGAGATCTACACCACCGAGGGCCTCCAATGGATCGACCACAACTCCATGATCACAGTGCTGCAACGCCACCACCCCGAACTCACCCCCGCGCTCGACGGCGTAACAAACGCCTTCGCCCCCTGGACAGGACAACCGTGAGCCACTTCCCCACCACCGAACCACACCCACCCGGACCAGCCGAGGGCCTACGGAACCAAGCAAGCACGCTACGCGAACACGCACACCGGCTGATCAACGCCACCGCCGATCTGAACTGGCACGGCCCACAAGCAGACGCCTTTCGCAACCACGTCAACGAACTCGCCCAACGCTGCAGAACTGCCGCCGAAGGACTAGCCCTCTCTGCGACCCACCTCGAAAGCCAACCAGGACGCCCATGATGCTCCCGGCACGCACAAGGAGCCTGCTGGCGGTCCCGGTCCTGCTGTGGGTGGCGTTGTCCGCCACGCCCGCCGTGGCTGACAGCCGCGCCTACGCAACGACCGATTCCGGCGACGGCTCGGCCGCCACCACCGTGGTCGCTGTGGCCTCCGGCGGCCGCCGTGGAGACGGCCCAGGTGGTGGCCATCACGGCGACGACCACGGCGGAGGCCACGGGGAGGGCCGTCACGACGGGCACCACTGCCCGCCGCCGCCTCCCCCGCCGTGTCCCCCGACGCCGACACCCACCCCGACCCCGCCGCCAACACCGAAACCCGCTCCGCCGCCCCCCAAGCCCGCACCGCCACCACCCGCACCGAAACCGGTGCCCAAGCCTGTGCCCAAGCCTGTGCCCAAGCCGGCTCCGAAGCCCGAACCGATCCAGGCGGCAGCAGCGCCCGTCCCCATGGTGACACCGCCGCCCCCGCACAAGAAGGCGGCCCAACCCGCCTACCACGCCCCGTCCCGCAAGCCGGTCGAGCACCACATCTCGCCGGTGACCTTCACCCTGCTGACCGCGGCTCCCGCCGTGCTCGCGATCCTCGCGCTGCGCCCGCGCTAACCGCTTCGCCCCACTTGTAAACGATTCAGGAGTCATCTTGTCGGAATGGCTCGTCCTATCCCTCGCAATGGCCGCGGCCTGCGCCGTGGTGCTGACCATCGCCTTCTTCAACCAACGCAGGATCGGCGAGGACGACGATCCGAACGAGACCCCGGATGTCATCGAGTACATGACGATGATGATCGGGGTGATCTACGCGATCGTGCTGGGCCTGGCGATCGCCGGTGTCTGGGAGGGCCTAGGCGCCGCCCAGGAGCACGTGCGCCAGGAGGTGCAGGCCCTGCACGAGATCAGTGTCCGCTCCGAGGTCTACCCGCCCGACGTACGCACCAAGATCCGGTCCGACGTCGACACATACGTGACGTATGTGGTGAACGTGGAGTGGAAGGAGACGGCCGACCCCGGCACCCTCACCGACCGCGGCGGGCAGCTGCTCGAACGTATCCGCCGGGACGTCACCGACTACCAGACTCAAACCGACCACGAAGCGCAGGCCTACCAGCCGCTGGTCGACCAGGTCGCGGCGGTGGACGAGGCCCGCAACGCGCGCGGCCAGAACGCCGGCGACACCCTGCCAACGGTGGTGTGGTTCGGCCTGATCGCCGGCGCCCTGGTGACGGTGGGTCTGATCTTCACCCTGCAGATCCGGCGGTCGTTCCGCGAGCTCCTGCTGGCCGGCCTGTTCAGCGCGCTCATCGCGTTCCTGCTCTTCCTCATCTGGGACTTCGACGCACCCTTCGGCCAGGGCATCGTCGCCACCCCTGAGCCGTTCTTCGACCATTTCCCACACCTGGGACTCAAGGGCTAACCCCTGAGCCACCCGAACCATCCGGTGACGCTCCGTCATCCTGGGCATCATTCTTCGGTCGTGTGAGACCTTGCCGGAGTTGGTGTTCCCGCACCTGGTAACGGTGCTGGTGGAACGCGTGGTGGGGGTCTGTCAATCGAACGGCCCTGTCTCACATTCGGTGGTGACGGAGGGTGGTGTTATCCGAGGAGGATGCGGTGGCGAAGGAGGTTGCAGCCTGCTCGGCCGTGCATCTGGCGTGCGATCCGTTTGGTCTTGGTGTTGACTCCTTCGGTGGGGCCGTTGCTGTACTGAGATGACCCCTTTGGTGTGGACACTCGACAATGGATCTTGAGGGTCCGAGGAAGGGTGTCCTGGTGGGACGTAGGTCTCCGTATCCGGAGGAGTTCAGGAACGACGCTGTGGCGCTGTACCGAGCCGCGGCTGGCAGGCGTACCTACTCGGCGGTTGCTGCGGACGTCGGGGTGACCGGCGAGACTGCGGAGCTGGGTCCGGCAGGCCGACGAGCAGGCCGGCCGGGTGAGTGGCGGCGAGGGCGCGTCGGAGAGCCGGGACGAGGAAATCGTCCGGCTGAGAGCCGAGCTGGGCCGGCTGCGCAAGGCGGAGAAGGAGTGGGAGCTCGAGCGGGAAATCCTGCGGCGGGCGGCCCAGTATTTCGCCAAGGAGATGAGGGCATGACCGGCCGCTGGGACTTCATCTCCGCCCACCGCGCCGAGTACGGCGTGCAGCGGATATGCGGGGTCCTGGGCATCTCGCGCTCGGGCTACTACCGGTGGCTCGGCGGGGCAGGAGCCCGTCAGGTTCGCCGGGCGGCCGACGATGCCTTGGTTGCGGAGATCCGTGAGGTCCACGCCGACCACCGCGGAACGTATGGAGTGCGCCGGGTCCACGCTGAACTGCCGGGCTTCGGTCGCACCGTGAACCGCAAGCGCGTCGAAAGGCTCATGAGGCGGGAGGGGATCGAGGGCCGGCATCTGCGCAGGCGCAAGCGCACCACGGTCCCGGACCGGCTAGCGCCGCCCGCCCCGGACCTGGTCCGACGCGACTTCACCGCCGCCGCACTCGATGAGAAGTGGTGTGGAGACATCACATACGTGCAGGTCGGCGGCGCATGGCATTATCTGACCTGCGTGATCGACATCTGTTCGCGTCGGGTGCTGGGCTGGTCGATGGCCACCCACATGCGCACGGAACTGGTCGTCGACGCGCTCACGATGGCGGTGTCGGCCCGAGGCGGCCACGTGGCCGGGGTGATCTTCCACGCGGACAGGGGCTCGCAATACACCTCCGCCGCGTTCGCCCAGGTCAGCGATGGTTTCGGGATCCGCAGGAGCATGGGGCGCGTCGGGTCGAGCTACGATACGCGCTGGCCGAATCGTTCTGGCAGGGACTGAAGCGAGAGGCCCTGCGCAGGCCGTTCACGACGATCCGTCAGGCCAGGCTGGAAATATTCCAGTGGCTCACCTACTACAACGTCCGCAGGCGCCACAGCTCGCTCGGCTACCTCTCACCCGCCGAGTTCGAACATCAGCAACAGCGAGGCCGTAAACTCACACTCGCTGCATGAACCCCTGTGTCCACACTCCGGGGGTCACCTCACTCCGTGCTGCCCCCTTTTGCCGGGCTGTCTCCTGCTCCTGCACGGCTTCTTCCAGGGCCTTCATCAGGTGCTTACTGACCCGCATTCCCGCGGCGTCGTGGTGGGCACGGACCGTGGTGGAGTCCACGCTCACCAGCGACAGGTCCGTCCTGCCGACACTGGCACCCTCTGCGATCAGGCCTTCCAGCAGGGCCGTGAACACACCGGCGTCCCGCCACACGCGGAAGCGTCCGTAGACGGTGGCCCAGGGGCCGAACTCGGCAGGCATCTCCCGCCACTGCCCACTGGAGCGGAACCGCCAGATCACACCCTCGAACTGCTCCCGCAACCGTTCCAGGTACGGGCCGTACCTACCGATCGGCAAGTACGGCTCGATGAACTTCCACTGGGCATGGGTGAGTTGCCGACGCGTCACAACCCCAGTCCTACCGGATTCCACCCCTCAAGCAGGCCAGAACCCAGCAGCTGATCACGACATCACATAGGCCCTAGTACTGCAATCACACTTGTGTGTGGTTGAGTTGGTGTGTGACTGAGCTCGGGGTGGGGTTGGTTGAGGAGTGGGACGGGGTGTTGGCCGGGTTGCATGCCCGGTTCGCGTCGCGTTTCGTGAGGTCGGAGCCGCGGGGTCGGGCGCTTGCGTATATGCGTGGGCTGGTAGCTCCGTTGGAGCGGAAGAACGGCTGGACGCTTGCGGAGCGGGCGGGTGATCGGCTGCCGATCGGGATGCAGCGCCTGCTGGGTGAGGCGGACTGGGACGCGGAAGCGGTCCGTGACGACGTGCGGGACTACGTCGTTGAGACCATCGGCGACAAGGGCGCGATCCTGATCGGCGACGACACCGGCTTCCTGAAGAAGGGTGTGCGCTCGGCCGGCGTCCAGCGGCAGTATTCCGGCACCGCCGGACGTACCGAAAACTGCCAGGTCGGCACGTTCCTGGCCTATGCCTCGTCCAAGGGGTGGGCCCTGATCGACCGGGAACTGTATCTGCCCGTCTCGTGGACGGACGACCGCGCGCGATGTCGTGACGCGGGAATCCCCGACGAGGTTTGCTTCGCGACGAAGACCGAACACTTCAAGGCGATGCTCGTCCGTGCGGTGGAGGCTGGCGTCCCGTTCGCGTGGGTCACCGCGGACGAGGCCTACGGACAGTCGAAATCGCTGCGGTGCTGGATGGAACAACGGTCCATCAGCCATGTGATGTGTGTGAAGACCAGCGACACCGTCATCACCCGCGGCATGGGCGAACGCCGGGTCGACAACCTCGTCGCCGGCCTCGCGCCGCAGTCCTGGAAGCGCCTGTCCGCCGGCAAGGGATCCCACGGCGAGCGCATGTACCAGTGGGCGCGGATCCCCATCCGGATCTGGTGGGAGAACGGCCACGGCCACTGGGTCCTGGCCCGCCGCAGCCTCAAAGACCCGACCGACATCGCCTACTACGTCTGCTACGGACCTGTCGGCACCCGGATGAAAGACCTGGTCAGGGTCGCCGGCGCCCGCTGGGCCGTCGAAGAATGCTTCCAGACCGCCAAGGGCGAGTGCGGCCTGGACCACTACCAGGTCCGCCTCTACCACGCCTGGTACCGGCACATCACCCTCGCCATGGCCGCCCTCGCCGCACTCAGCGCCGTCCGCGCCCACGAACTCTCAAAAGGGGAAACAGCGGTGGCCTGATACCGCTGTCCGTAGCGGAGATACGCCGCCTCATCGGCCACCTCCTCCACCCCACCACCTCACCATCCACCACCATCTGCACTGGTCACACTGGCGAAGACTCAGTCAGACACGCGCCCGCGACAGCCACTACAAACAACGCGGGCATACCCCTTAACTGTGATTGCAGTACTAGACGCCCGTCCCGCCTCCGCTTCCCACCTCGCCATCCGCATCGCTGTTGGGGGCGAAGGCCGCGTCGAAGGAGCGGGCCGGTGGAGCGAAGGCGAGGCGGCGCAGAAAGGCGAGGGCCTCCGGGGCGCCGTGCAGCCGGTCCATGCCCGCATCCTCCCACTCGACCGATACGGGGCCCGAGTAGCCGATGGAGTTGAGCATCCGGAAGATGTCTTCCCAGCGCACGTCGCCGTGGCCGACGGAGACGAAGTCCCAGCCGCGGTGCGGGTCGCCCCAGGGCAGGTGGGAGCCGAGCCGCCCGTTGCGCCCGTCGAGCCGTTTGCGGGCCTCCTTGCAGTCCACGTGGTAGATGCGGTCGCGGAACTCGTCGAGGAAGGCGACCGGGTCGAGGTCTTGCCAGACGAAGTGGCTGGGGTCGAAGTTCAGCCCGAACGCCGGGCGATGGTCCACTGCCCGCAGCGTGCGCTGGGTGGTCCAGAAGTCGTACGCGATCTCGCTGGGGTGCACTTCAAGGGCGAACCGCACCCCCTCGGCGTCGAAGACGTCGAGCAAAGGGTTCCATCGTTCGGTGAAGTCGGTGTAGCCGCGTTCCACCATCGACTCCGGCACCGGCGGGAACATCGCGACGGTGTGCCAGATGGACGAACCCGTGAAGCCGACCACCGTTCGTACCCCGAAGGCCGCGGCGGCGCGCGCGGTGTCCGCCATCTCGGCTGCCGCCCGCCGCCGTACGCCCTCGGGTTCGCCGTCACCCCAGACCCGGGCCGGCAGTATCGCCCGGTGGCGCTCGTCGATCGGGTGGTCGCAGACAGCCTGGCCGACCAAGTGGTTGGAGACTGCCCAGCACTTCAGGTCGTACTTCTCCAGCAGGGCATGACGGCCGGCGAGGTATCCGGGATCGGCCAATGCCTTGTCCACCTCGAAGTGGTCGCCCCAGCAGGCTAGTTCCAGACCGTCGTAGCCCCAGTCTCGGGCCAGCCGGCAGATCTCCTCCAGCGGCAGGTCGGCCCACTGTCCGGTGAAGAGGGTGAAGGGTCGAGGCATGGATGTCGTTTCCGTTCTACGTGTGCTTCGTACGGCGGGCCGGTGGGGGCGGGAGCAGGAGGCCGGTGGACATGGCGGGCCCGACCCGGGGCTCGGTCCGGTGGGATCGACTGGGCCGCGGTCCGTCCGGTGCCCGCGGCCTGGGGAACCGTCGTGCAGGTCAAGACGGTTCGCCACGGCTCGGCGGGCACCAAAGGGGTCGCTCACCCCGTTGGCCCCGTCGCCCCGGCCAGCCCGGCCAGTTCCAGCAGCAGCGCTTTCACCTCGGTCGCGGCCACGCGGTCGCGCGCCCCCGACGCGTCGGAACAGAGCAGTACGGGGGTGTCGTGGTCGCTGTCCGGCAGGCGGCCGTGCGATCCGCGGACCGACCTCGCCCCCGCGTCCAGCCCGACGACGTCCATCAGGTAGCGCATGCCGAGCTTCTTGCGGGCCAGCGCGAGCGCCGCGCGCCGTTTCGCGGCGCCCGGGTCGGCCGGGTCGAAGAGGAGTTCGGCCGGGTCGTAGCCCGGCTTGCGGTGGATCTCCACGATCCGGGCGAAGTCCGGTGCCCGGCGGTCGTCGAGCCAGTAGTAGTACGTGAACCAGGCGTCCGCCCCAGCCACCAGCACGAGCTCGCCGGACCTGGGGTGGTCCAGCCCGTGCGCGGCCTTGCCCTCTGCGTCCAGCACCAGCTCGACACCGGGGAGCTGCTCGCAGACCTTGCGGACGGCGGACAGATCGGCCGGGTTGCGTACGTACACATGGGCGACTTGGTGGTCGGCGACGGCGAAGGCCCGCGAGGTCCACGGGTCGAGGCACTCCATACCGGCCTGGGTGTGCACCCGCAGCAGTCCCTCCGCCCGCAGCGCCCGGTTGATGTCCACGGGTCGGCTGACATCGGTGATGCCGTACTCGGACAACGCGACCACGGTGGTGCCGCGGGCCTCGGCGGTGTCCAGCAGCGGGGCCAGTACGCCGTCGAGTTCCCGCGCAGCGGCGGCTGCGCGCGGATGGGAGGGACCGAAGCGCTGAAGGTCGTAGTCGAGATGCGGGAGGTAGGCCAGGGTCAGGTCGGGGCTGTTCTCTGTCAGCATCCGCCGGGTGGCACGGCTGATCCAGCGGGAGGAGTCGATACCGGCGCCGGGACCCCAGTAACTGAACAGCGGGAAGGCGCCCAGGGAGGCGGTCAGCCGGTCGCGGAGTCCGGGCGGGTCGGTGTAGCAGTCGGGGTCCTTGCGCCCGTCAGCGTGGTAGACCGGGCGCGGGGTGACCGTCCAGTTCACATCGGCGCCCATCGCGTACCACCAGCAGATGTTTGCGACGGTGTACCCGGGGGCGGCCCTGCGCGCCGCGTCCCACAGTTTGTCCCCGCCGACCAGCGCGTTGTGCTGACGCCACAGCAGTACGTCGCCGAGCTCCCGGAAGTACCAGCCGTTGCCGACGATACCGTGACCGGAGGGAAGTTCACCGGTGAGGAAGGTGGACTGCACGGGACAGGTGACGGCCGGCAGCACGGTGTCCAGCGGTGCCCGGAAGCCCCGTTCGCCCACGGCTCGCAGCCGCGGCATGTGCTCCAAGTGCCTCGGGGTGAGCCCGACCACGTCGAGCACCAGCAAGGACCGCTTCTTGATCACGCGGTCACCTCCTTCGGATCCATCGGCTGCCGGGGCGCCGGCTCCATCCCCCACATGCGCATCATGAACTCATCCCGTGCGAAAGCCAGTTCCGCCGCGATACCGTCGGCGAGGTCCCCGTCGGTGGCGGGGCGCCGCGCCTCTGGCAGCACGCCCCATGTGTAGGTCTCGACCTCGAAGTGGTCGCAGGCGGGCTGCGGGCCGGACAGCAGGGCATCGAGTCCGGCCCGCAGCACCTGCACGGTCGTGCCGAGCGGCGCGACCGGTTCCGCGTGCAGGGGCACGTGGTAGTGGATCCGCCAGGGGCCTGGCAGATCGCGGTCCAGCGCCTCGCCCAGGTCGTCCGCCCGCACGCCCGGGGTACCCGGGGAGGCGGTCGGATGCCGGGCGTGGCCTCGGATGTCCGGGGTTGCCAAGCCAGTGGCCGGGTGCGGGACGTCGTCCGGCACGTCCGACGGCCGTGCGCCGGAGATCCGGTGCAGGCCGCCACGGCGTACCTCCGCCGCCCGCGGACCGGAGACCTGATGCAGGAAGCGGGGCTCGGCCCACTCGCGGAGCATCTCGCGTGCCCCGCGCGGGTCGTCGATCTCCAGCGCCGCGGAGACCTGCACCTTGACCACGGGCACCCCTGCCGCCGCCAGCGTGGCCAGGGCCCGCTCCGGCTGCTCCCAGGCACAGGCGACATGGGCCAGGTCGAGGCAGACGCCGAGCCGTTCTGTGTCGGTCCCCGCCAGAACGGCCACGGCCTGGTCGGTGTTCTCCACCACACAGCCCGGCTCCGGCTCGAACGCCACCCTGACCCGGCGCCCGGTCCGTGACTCCAGGTCCGCGAGTCCCGCCGCGAGCCTGTCGAGAGCACGGCGGCAGATGTCGGCCCGCCTCGGGTCCCAGGGGGTTCGCCAGGCCAGCGGAAGCGTCGAGACCGAACCGAGGTCGGCGTCGGCGGGCAGCAGTCCGGCCAGCACCCGGGCCAGGTCGAGGGTGTAGTCGAGGCGTTCCGGCCGAGTCCAGTCCGGGTGGTAGACGGCGTGCTTGACGACCGGGTCTTGGAAGGACCGGTACGGGAAGCCGTTGAGCGTCACCACCTCCAGCCCATGGGCGTCCAGCGCGGCGCGCAGTCGGCGCAGCGCCCCGGCGTCCCCGGCGAGATGGGCCGCGACCGGTGCGGCGAGCCACAGCCCTACGCTGAGCAGCGGGGTGTCCAGGCGGCGGCGCACCTCGGCAGCGTGGCGCCGAAGCTGGGAGACGACACCTGAGAGGTCCTGGGCTGGGTGGACGTTGGTGCAGTATCCGAGGTGCAGGGTCTGCCCTCCGGGGTGGCGCAGTCGCATCAGCTACCCCCTCGGCGTACGGAGTTGCCCGCGAAATCCTGCTCCGGGGCCTGGTGCGCGGAGAGGTCGAGCCGACCCGACTGGGAGTAGAACTCCACCGGGTTGCGCCACATCACCTGGTCCACATCGTCGGCCCCGAAACCGGCGTCGAGCATGGCCCGGGCAGTGGCGTGGGTGAGCAGCGGATCGGAGTGGCCCCAGTCGGCGGCCGAGTTCACGATCATCCGCTCCGTGCCATAGCGCCGGAGCAGGCCGATCATCCGGTCGGCGGTCATCTTGGTGTCGGGGTAGATGGAGAATCCCAGCCAGCAGCCGGACTCCAGGACTGCCTCGACGGTGGTCTCGGTGAGATGGTCGACGAGTACCCGCTCCGGGCCGATCCCGGACTCGGCGACCACGTCCAGGGTGCGCCGGGTGCCGCCCTCCTTGTCGCGGTGTGGAGTGTGCACCAGCGCGGGCAGGCCGTGCTCCACGGCCAGGGCGAGCTGCGCAGCGAAGGCCGTGTCCTCCTCGGGGGTGACCGAGTCGTAGCCGATCTCACCGACGGCGACGACGTTGTCCTTCTCAAGGAAACGGGGAAGGACGTCCAGCACGTCGCGGCAGCGGGGGTCGTTGGCCTCCTTGGGATTGAGGGCCAGCGCGCAGTAGTGGCGGATGCCGTACAGCGAGGCCCGGTAGGGCTCCCAGCCGAGGAGCGAGTCGAAGTAGTCGGTGAACGAGCCGACTGAGGTGCGGGGCTGGCCCAGCCAGAAGGCGGGCTCCACGACGGCCCGCACCCCGGCCTCGAACATGCGGCGGTAGTCGTCGGTGGTGCGTGAGGTCATGTGGACGTGCGGGTCGAAGATGCGCATCAGTTCTTCTCCTCCGGGCGGCTCTTGTCCTCCAGGTGACGCAGCAGGGCGGCGGCGTCCTGCGGCACGGGGCGCCTCGCGGCCCGCCGTTCGCGGACGAACCCGGCCAGCATGCGCTCCAGTACGGCGTCCGCCCGGTGGTCGAGGTCCGCGACCAGGAGCAGAGGGACGCCCACGAAGACGCACTTCAGCACGGCCTGCCGCCACATGTCCTGGCCCAGTGCCCGCGCGGCCGGTCCCACGGCCGCGGCCAGCAGCCTTGCGTCGTTGGTGCGTACCGCGTCATGCAGGAGCTCCACCGCCGCATCGAACCGGGGCAGCAGGGGCAGAGCCCGCAGCACCGCCCGTTTTTCGGCGGCGTCTCCGAACCGGTAGACCTCCCGCACGAGGGACACGGCACCCGCCTCCGGCAGCCCGAGGGCGTCCAGCAGCAGTACCCGGGCCGCCTCGTCGGCGCACCAGCCGGGTACAGCGGGCAACGCACCGCGCCCACAGCGGCGCGCCGCCGCAGCGAACAGGACGCCGACCAGGGCTGGTTCGCCCGGCAGCGCGTCGAGCACGGAGGCGAGCCACGGCTCGCCGGCGTGCCCCGCGAACGCGGCGCGCAGCGCGGGAGCGGGCGGCGGGGCTGCCGCAGGCTGGGCGACGGGAGATACGGGCTCGGGCATCACCAGGGGTGCGGCTCCGGCCCCAGACCCGGCTTCGGCTCCCGCCAGGGCCTCGGGGGTGGACACGGCGGCCCCTGCCACCTGTCGTGGTGAGGGATCCGTCACCCACCACGGCACGGACTCAGCCCCATGTGGCCTGGGTGTAGTCATGTCGCGCTCCGCTCGCCGGCACCTGCCACGGACCGCGACGCGCACCCGGCCATTTCTGCCTCCCGCAGGAACACATACGACGCCTGCGCCACCACGGGCGCGGCATGCGCCTGACGCGGTAGCTCAACAGAGACCAGACCCTGGTATCCGGCGTCGGCGAGCGCACGCATGACCGGAGGGAAATCGATCTGCCCGGCACCGAATTCCAGGTGCTCGTGCACCCCGCGCCGCATGTCGTCGATCTGCACGTTCACCAAGTACGGAGCCGCCGCCGCGACGCACTCGGGCACCGGGTCCGGCTCCACGCAGCGGCAATGGCCGATGTCCAGAGTGAGCCCGAAGCGGTCGGGGCCGCCGAGGTCGCGACGCAGCGCCCCCCAGGCGGCGACGGTGTCCACCAGCATGCCCGGCTCGGGTTCGAACCCAAGCGTCACTCCGGACCGCTCAGCCGCCGCGACCATGCGTTCGCAGCCTTCCACGAGACGACGCCACGCCATCTCGCGCGGAACTCCCGGGGCCGCAGCTCCCGACCAGAACGACACTGCCTCCGCGCCAAGTTCGGCTCCGACGGCCACGGCCCGGCACAGATAGTCCAGCCGTGTCGCGGGGTCCTCGTCGAGCAGGGTGGGAGCGTGCTTGTGCCATGGATCGAGCAGATAGCGGGCGCCGGTCTCGATCACCACGGCCAGCCCGAGGTCGCGCAGCCGGTCGGACAGCCGGGCCGTGCGCCGGGCCAGGCCGGGCGCGAACGGGTCTAGGTGGTGATGGTCCAGAGTCAGCGCCACGCCCTGGTATCCCAGGTCGGAGATGACGCGCAGCGCGTCGTCGAGCCGGTGGTTGGTGAATCCGTTCGTGCCGTAGCCGAACCGCAGCGGGCGCTCGGCGCCGGCCGCGACCCGGCCTCCCGTCCACGCCCGGAACCGGTCTTCCTTGTGTGTCATGTCGGTGACACCTTTCTTCCCAGGAACTGTCCCGCCAGTGCACCGGTGGCGACCGCGAGTGCGGCCGTGCCCCGGCCACGACGGGCGGTGAGCGCTGCCTGGAGCAAGGGGAGTGCTGTGATTCCGGCGGCGACCGCCGTACGGACCGGGCCGGGGCCGGGGTCTCGTAGGGCCCTTGCCTGGGCAGTGCCGTACTGCATGGCGTAGCCGCAGGCCAGCGCCAGGGCGGCGGGTACCGCTCCGAGGATGGTCCCGGGGGCTGCCGCCCCGGGTCCAGGACCCGGGTGTGCGGCGCTCGGGTGTGCTCCCGGCGCCGCGCGCGGGTGTGGGGTGTGGGCCGTCCCGGGCCGTGCGCCGAGCGCCGTCCTCGGGCGGGTTCCCGAACCTGATGAGCAAGCTGCTCCGGGGTCCGAAGCGGTGTGCCTCGGCCGGCATGGGGCGAGGCTCGCGGCACCGGCGAGCAGTGCCGTCGCTACGAGTGTCCCGGCGGGGACGGCGCGCCGCACACCCCGTACCTCTCCGTGGGATAGGACGGTGACCGTCCACGTGTGCGCGCCTATCAGTAGCCCTTCGGGCAGCGCCCGGCGAAGGCCGCCGGGAGAACCAGGCGCGCCGGGACTCGCGCCGAGCAGTACGTTCAGGGTGCGGCACGCCCCCATGACCGCGGGCCCGGCCGGGGTGCCCTTCGCGACGAGGTCGTATGTCCACACCGCGCCGGCCAGAGGTACGGCGACCGCCGCGGCCCGGGGCCCGCCGGCCCACGCGGCCACCACCAACCCGGCGCCGGTGAGCCCCACGGCGAGTGCGAGGGCCGTACCGGGTGCGACCCGACCCTCGGGGATGGGCCGTTCGGGGCGTTCCTCGGCGTCGAGTTCGCGGTCGGCCCAGTCGTTTGCCGCCATGCCCGCCGAGTAGAGCGCGGCCGACGCGACCACCAGACCCAGCGTGCGGTGCGGCGATACCCGCGCGGCCGTGCCGCCGGCCACGAGGTCCCCCGGCACCGACAGAAGGGCGGGTGCGCGAACAAGCTCGGCGAGGTCGCGCAGGGAGGTCACCGGCCCGCTCCTGTTCCCAGCGGACCGGTCTCTGCTCGCAGCGGGGCCACGTCCATCCCCGGTGAATCCGCACCCGATCCCGCCCGCCCCGGGGCCGTTCCCGTCCCCAGCCGTTCTGCGAAGGCCAGCAGGTTGTCCCACTGGGCGGCGAGTGCGTGCGGCGCCCGTTTGTCGGACGAGGGCGGGTCCAGCGGATCCTTGAAGAAGAAGGAGAGTTCGTGCAGCGGCCCACCGACGCCAGCCCGGTGCGCGGCGGCGGTCAGCCGGGCGAGGTCCAGGACCAGCGGCGCGGCGAGGGCGGAGTCGCAGCCGTGCCAGGTGAACTCCATCCGCATCCGGGTGCCCAGGAACCCGACGAAGGTGACGAGGTCCCAGGCGGTCTTGAAGTCACCCAGGTCCTCGACGAAGTCGATCCGGCAGTCGCCTTGCGGATCGTGTCCGAGGATCTCGCCGAGAACCCGCTGTTTGCTGGCCGTCTTGGCCAGGTTGGCGTCCGGGTCCGTGAGGTTCGCCCCGTCGCCGCCGCCCAGCAAGTTGACGCCGGACCAGCTGCGCACCTGAAGGTGGCGCATCGCGAACATGGGGGCGATGACAGACTTCAGCAGGGTCTCGCCCGTCTTGCCGTCGTGGCCGGCGTAGGGCAGTCCCCGGTCCCGGGCCAGTTCGGCCAAAGCGGGCAGCCGGGCGCCGGCGGACGGAGTGAAGTCGACGTACGGGCAGCCCGCTGTGAAGGCCGCGTACGCGTAGAGGGAACTGGGCGGGAGCACGGTCTCGGTGGTTGCGAGCGCGGAGCGCAGTTCGTCCAGGCTCCGGTGTGCCGGATGCGGCTCCAGGATGGGTTCGGTGCTCGACACATTGACCACGACGGTGCGGTCGAGCCGGTGGCGGCGAGCGAAGTCCTCAAGGTCGGCGCGGATCGCCTCCGCCTCCTCCTCCTGCGTGGTGAGGCCCTGCGGGGCGGGCCGTATCTCCCGCTCGACGGTCTCGATCTCCTCGTCGAGGGCGCCGGGCAGCAGGGCGGGCAGCACACCCGATTCGGCGAGGCTCTGGGCCTTCTTCATCAGGGGGACGGAGGCGATGTCGTGCCCGCCGACGACTAGTTCGTCCCAGTCGGGCAATCCCGCCGGGGCGAAGGGCGGCAACGCGGTCACGGATCCGGTGGACGGGGCGAGACCGGCGCGAAGGGCCAGAAGGCCCAGGGTCGAGGTGACCGCGACGGAGCCGCGGGCGCCGATCAGCCAGAGGCCAGTGGGCATGGTGCTCTCCTGTGGTGCCGACGGTGCGGAGAAACGCGGGTGACGGGCGCACCTGGAACGGAGGCGGGGCGCGCAGAAGGCGGCAAGGGGGAATGAGGGGGAGGCGCGCCGGAAGGGATGCCATCGAGGTGTGACGCCTCACTGGGACCGAGTGCATCCGTGTGGTGGCCGACGCTGATGAGCGTCGCCCTGACGACCGGGCGATGTCAACCCACTACGACCGACTAGGGCCGAACATTTCTCAACACGAATCAATCTTTTGGTGATTCGCAAAAAAGTTGACTCTGTTTCTGGTTCAACCTCTAGACAACCTCAACTTTGGCCTCTTACTGTCTCGCCACGGCTGAGACATTTCGCCGACGTTACGCGTACATGCCTCAATTGACGGGCTGACCGCGCGGCCCAGGTCTGAGCCAGCCTCACCCCCCACGTGTGTTCTGTACTTCTCCGCCCGCACACAACGAGGAGTAACCGTGAGCAAGTCGCGCAGGGATTTCGACCGCAGAGCCTTTCTGAGAGCCACTGCCGGTGCCACTGTGGCCATCGGCGCGGCCTCGCTGGCGGGTGCCTCGCCCGCCGCCGCCTCGAAGCCCGACTGGGCGGGGGCCGGCGCCCTGTCCATTCCCCGGGACAGGATCTCCATCCAGCTGTTCACCATCCGGGACAAGGTCAGGGACCTCGGATTCGCCGTCGTGTTCGAGGAGCTGTCCCGCATCGGCTTCACGGAGGTGGAGTTCGCGGGCTACACCCAGTCCACCGCCATCCTGGGCCGGCAGATCACCGTCCCTGAGATCCGGCGGCTGCTCGACGCCAACGGTCTGCGTGCCGTGGGCAGCCACCTCTCCATCAACGCCCTGCGCACCAACCTCCAGCAGGAGCTGGACAACGCCCAGATCCTGGGCATGCCGCACGTCGGCACCGCCAACGCGCCCTCGGCCACGAACACCGTCGACGCCTACAAGGCCGCCGCGGACGAGTTCAACGTCTGGGGCGCGGCGGCGAGCCCCCGCGGTCTGAAGCTCTATCAGCACAACCACGCGGGCGAGTTCGCCTTCGCCACCGACCGACCCAAGGTCCGGCTGTACGACGTGTTCCTGGGGCACACCGACCCGCGTCACGTCTACTTCGAGATGGACGTCTACTGGGCCTACGTCGGCCAGTACCGCTTCCCGGGCTTCGACCCGGCCGCGTACGTCCGTGAGAACCCCGATCGCTATCCGCTGTTCCACATGAAGGACGGCGCCTCCAACCCGGCCAGCGCCAACGGCTACGACATCGTGGAGTTCGGCGCAGGCGACCTGCCCTGGAAGCGGTTCATCCACTCCATCGGCCCGCGCGGCCAGCACGTCGGCATCTGGGAGCAGGACAATGCCCCGTCGACGCTGCCCAACCCTCCCGGCTCGCTCGGCGCAGCCGAGCGCAGCTTCGAGGCGCTCTCCGCATTGCTCGACTGAGCGGCCCGCGCGACGCGTCGCGACGAACGCGTCCGAAGGACACCGGTTGCGACCGGTCGACGAGGCACGGCACAACACCTCGCTGGAGGGCACCGGCTGACGGACTCCCGGGAGAATCCCGGATCAGAGCTCGGCTGCAACTCCTTGCCGAGGCATCTGCCGCTCGCGTCCTCGCCACCGGGGTTCAGCGCAAGACCCGGACGCGGGTCGTCGGCATGAGGCCCAGGCGCCCGGCGAGCACAGCCCCTGGACGCCCGATGCGACGTCCTCTGACACCGACAACGCCCACGCCATGCGACCCGCGTACACCGGTGGCCGGACCAGCCGTGTCACCCGCACCGACGACACGGTGCGGACGGCGGCCCGGCCTCGGTGAGCACCTCCAGGCCGCCCTATGAGCAGAGGAGACACCTCACCATGCACCGTACCCTGAGACGCTGGACCGCGGGGATCACCCTCGCGGTCCTGCCCGCGCTCGGGCTCACCGCGCTCGCCGCCCCAGCCGCAGAGGCCCACGAGGGCCACGAGGGCCACGAGGCCGCGACCGATTGGTCCCACTACGAACGCACGACGCTGACCAAGAACGTGGGCGAGCCCATAGACCTCGCCGTCATGCCCGACAGCCGGGTGCTGCACACCGCCCGCAACGGCGATCTGCGGATGACCGATCCCTCGACGGGCGTGACCCGCGTCGTGAACCACGTCGACGTGTACAACAACTCCGAGATGGGGTTGCAGACCGTCACCCTGGACCCGGCCTTCAACGAGAACAAGTGGGTCTACCTCTACTACTCCCCGCCACTGGACACCCCGGCCGGATCGGCGCCGCAGACACTGCCGGCCGGCGCGGACGACTCGTACTGGGACCGGTGGAAGGGCTACGACCTGCTGGCCCGCTTCAAGTGGACGGGCGAGAAACTGGACCTGTCGAGCAAGCAGGAGATCATCCGGGTCGACACCACGCGCGGCCAGTGCTGCCACGAGGCCGGTGACGTGGACTTCGACGCCGATGGCAACCTCTACCTCTCGACCGGCGACAACACCCCGGCCAGCGGTCCGAACGTCAACGGCTATGCGCCGAACAACGACGCTCCCGGCTACAACCCGGGCCTCGACACCCGCCGCGGCGCCGGCAACACCAATGACCTTCGGGGCAAGATCCTTCGCATCCACGTCAAGGAGGACGGCGGCTACACCATCCCGGACGGCAACCTCTTCCCGTCGGGGACTGCGAAGACCCGCCCGGAGATCTACGTCATGGGCGTACGCAATCCCTTCCGGATCGACGTCGACGACAAGACCGGCGCCCTGTCCTGGGGCGACTACGGTCCCGACGCCGGTACCGCCGACCCGAACCGCGGACCCATGGGCTACGTCGAGTGGCAGACCACCGGCAAGGCGATGAACAGCGGCTGGCCGTTCTGCACCGGCGACAACTCCCAGCCCTACCGCGACTTCGACTTCGCGACCCTCACCTTCGGTGACGCCTACGACTGCGCGGCCCCGGTCAACGACTCCCGCTGGAACACCGGTCTGACCAATCTGCCCCCAGCCGTCCCGGCCACCCTCTGGTACGGCGACCGGGACACCGACCAGCCGTGGCCCGAGCTGACCAACTTCAGCCCCACTGGCGGTCAGGCGCCGATGGGCGGTCCCGTCTACCACTACGACGCCGCCAACCCGGCCAGCACGAAGTTCCCTGAGTACTGGGACGGAAAGGCCTTCTTCGGCGAGTTCTCCCAGGACTACGTCGCCGCCTTCACGGTGGCCGGCCCCGACGGCCCTGTCGGCAAGCTGGAGAACTTCCTGCCCAACTCGGCACTGACACAGGCAGCCCAGCCGGTGTGGGACAACCCCATGGACCTGGAATTCGGCCCCGACGGCTCCCTCTACGTCCTCGAATACGGCGACGGGTTCTTCCGCCAGAACCCCGACGCGGGCCTGTACCGGATCGACTTCGCCGAAGGCAACAAGGCGCCCACCGCCCGGCTCACGGCCTCCCCCACCTCCGGCAAGGCGCCGCTCGAAGTGAAGTTCTCCGGGGCGGACTCCACAGACCCCGAAGGCGGCACGCTTCAGTACCAGTGGGACTTCGACGGTGACGGCACCTTCGACGCCACCGGCGCCACGGCGGAGCACACCTACTCCGACAACGGCCAGGTCCAAGCCCGCCTGAAGGTGACCGACCTGCAGGGGCGGTTCGGGCTCGCCTCCCGGCAGATCACGATCGGCAACACCGAGCCCACCGTCACGCTCAGCTCCCCGGCCGACGGCGGCTTCTTCTCCTGGGGCGACGCCATCCCGTTCGAGGTCAAGGCCGACGACCCCGAGGACGGCTCCGACATCGTCTGCGCCAAGGCAGTCTGGACCTTCGGTATCGGCCACAACGAGCACGGCCACCCGGTCAACAGCGGTACCGGATGCACAGGAGCGGTGGCCACACCCGCCGACGGAGGACACGGCGCGACCGAGAACGTTTTCGGTGTCCTGAGCATGGCATACACCGACAAGGGTGCGAACAGCGTCCCGCCGGCCACCGGCGAGACCCAGGTCATCCTCAATCCCAAGGAGATGGAGGCCGAGCACGCGGACGCGGTCAATGGTGTGACGGTCTCCGACGACGCGAGCGCCTCGGGGGCGCGCGCGGTCACCTCCTTCGACGAGGGCGACTGGATCGCGTACGACCCGGTCAACCTGTCCGGAATCAACGCCGTGAAGACCTCCGCCACCGGAACCGGGAAGCTCCAGCTGCGCTGGAACTCCGCCGACGCCAAGCCGTTCGCAACGGTGGAGATCCCTGCCGGGGACGGGTGGCAGACCGTCACCACCTCTCTGGCAGACGCGCCCCCTGGCACCGGAAAGCTGTACGTGACCTCGGGTGGTGGCGTGACAGTCGACGCGTTCACCTTCGTCGGAGACGGCGTGGCTGACAAGACCGCACCGAAAGCCACCGCGTCGCTCAACCCCGCGGGACCGAACGGCAGCAACGGCTGGTACACCTCCGACGTCAGCCTCACCGTCACCGCCACCGACAACGGCACAGTCAGCAGCCGCCAGTACTCCGTGAACGAAGGCGCCACCTGGGCCTCGGCGAACAACGCCGTCACTCTCTCCGCCGAGGGCACCACCACCGTGCTGTACCGGGCGACGGACAACGGCGGCAACGTCTCCGAGACCGGCCGCCTCACCGTGAAGATCGACAAGAGCAAGCCCACCGTGGAGGTCTCCGGGCTGACGGACGGAAAGAGCTACGGCGACTCCGAGCGTCCGGAACTGGCCTTCAGTGCCAAGGACACCGTGTCCGGCGGCGCCACCGCCAGGGCCACTCTCGACGGAGCGCAGGTATCCGCCGGAAAGCTGGACCTGTGGCGGCTGCCGCTCGGCGCGCACGAACTGGTGGTCACCGGCACGGACGCGGCGGGCAACACCGCCAGTACGACGGTGAGGTTCACCACGGGTACCTCGTTCGCCGGTGTCACGGCGCTGATCAAGCGATTCCACGACGAGGCCCTGATCACGGACGAGGGCGCCGAACAGCTCGGCGGGCGCATCGAACAGGCCCGCATCCACGCGGAGGCCGGCCGCGCCGCCCAGGCGGCCAAGGCGCTCGACAAGTTCGCTGCCACCGCCTCCGACCGGAAGCTGGTGATGAAGGACGAGGTGACCGCAGCGCTGGTGCGCGACGCAAAGGCGCTCAAGGGCTAGCGAAGGCGCTGAGCCACGACCCGTGAAGTTCTCCCGGGTAGCCTCCCCAGGCTGCCCGGGACCCTCGGGACAGCCGGCGGCGAGACTTCTAGTTGATTATTCAAAAGCATCGGTGAAATCTGCGAAAGCACCGACGTCGTCTGTCAAAACGTCCTAGCGTGCCGTCCATGAAGACCATCAAGCGAGGTGAGGGCATGAGCATCGAATACGACGTGCTCACCCGGCTGCGTGATCACGGTCCGCTGTCCCGGGCGCAGCTCGCCGACGGACTGCACATCCCCCGGCCCCGGCTGCTGAACGAGGTGAGCCGTCTGGTCCTGGACGGGCGGCTGGCCGAGGCCGGTCCCGCCGCGTCCCGCGGCGGGCGCCCGTCGACCCTGGTCGAGCTTGATCCGCGGATCCGCTTCGCCGCTGTTGACCTGGGCGCCAGTTCGATCGACGTCGAGATTACCGACGGCCGACTCACCCCCGTCGCCTCGGCCGCGGAACCCTGCGACATCCGCCTCGGCCCGGAGGCGGTGCTGCGGCGAGTGACCGAAATCCTCTCGAAGCTGCGCGCCCAGAACGGTGCGGACCGGCTGGACGCGCTCGGGATCGGACTGCCCGGACCGGTGAGCTTCCGAGAGGGGCTGTCCGTCTCCCCGCCGATCATGCCGGGCTGGGACCGCTTCCCGGTCCGCGAATCGCTCTCCCGGGAGATCGGCTGCCCGGTCGTGGTCGACAACGACGTGAACGTCATGACGCTGGGCGAGCACCACGGCGGCGTCGCCCGGCACACCCCGGACCTACTCTTCGTCAAGATCGGCAGCGGCATCGGCTGCGGCGTCCAGGTAGGCGGGGAGATCTACCGGGGTGCCGAGGGCAGCGCCGGCGACATCGGCCACATCCAGATCGAAGACGACGGACCGGTCTGTTCCTGCGGCAACACCGGCTGTCTGGAAGCGTACTTCGGCGGTGCCGCCCTGGCGCGCGACGCCGCCCGGGCCGCCCGGTCCGGAGCGTCTCCCGCGCTGGCCGAACGGCTCGCCGTGAGCGGGGAGCTGACCGCCCGGGACGTCGCCGACTGCGCCGCAGCCGGGGACGTCGCCTGCACCCATCTGATCAGGGCCGGGGGCCGCAGGGTCGGCAAGGTGCTCACCGGACTCGTCAGCTTCATGAACCCCTCGATGATCGTCATCGGCGGCGGGCTGGCCGGACTCGGCCCCACCCTGCTCGCCGAGATCCGCGCGGTCGTCTATGCACGGTCCCTGCCACTGGCGACGGGAAACCTGCGCATCGTCCTGTCCGAACTGGGCCCCCGCGCCGGAGTGGCAGGATCCGCCCTCCTCGCCAGCGAACTCGCGTACGGGAGATTCACATGAACGAACCCGCCGGCACACCGCCGGACGACACACCCCTGCTGCGCCTGACCGGCGTGGTGAAGGACTTCCCTGGCGTCCGCGCCCTGGACGGAGTGGAACTGACCGTCCGGCCCGGCGAGGTGCATTGCCTCCTCGGCCAGAACGGTGCCGGAAAGTCCACCCTCATCAAGATCCTCTCCGGGGTCCACCAGCCCGACGCCGGAGAAATCACCTGGGAGGGCAAGCCAGTGTCCTTCGCCGGCCCTCAGGCCGCCATGAAGGCCGGCATCGCCACCATCTACCAGGAACTCGACCTGGTTCCCGACATGTCGGTGGCCGAGAACATCTTCCTGGGCCATGAGCCCCGCAGGACCGGGGGCTTCGTGCGCCGCGGGGAGATGGGGCGCCGGGCCGCGGAGGTCCTCACCCGCCTCGGGCACGGCGAGATACCCATCGCCCGAGCCGTCAGCAGACTCCCCGCCGCCGCCCAGCAGATCGTCAGCATGGCGCGGGCGCTCTCCAGGGAAGCCCGGCTGCTGATCATGGACGAGCCGAGCGCCGTACTCGCCCACGACGAGGTCGCCAACCTCTTCGGGACCATCCGCGAACTGACAGCCCAGGGCATCACGATCATCTACATCTCGCACCGTCTGGAGGAGATCCGCGAGATCTGCGACCGGGTCACAGTACTCAAGGACGGCCGCACCACGGCCGCGAATCTGCCGGCCAATGCGCCGACGGGCGAACTCGTCAGCAGGATGACCGGCCGTTCCCTGGAGTACGTCTTCCCGCCCCGGCCCGAGGCAGGACCCACGTCGAACGAGCTGCTCCGGGTCGAGGACCTCACCCGGCACGGAGAGTTCGAGGACGTGTCCCTCAGCGTACGGCCCGGGGAGATCGTTGGCATCGCAGGTCTCGTCGGCTCCGGCCGGTCCGAGCTGATGGAGACGGTCTTCGGCGCTCGCCGCCCCGACGGCGGCCGAGTGCTGGTGAACGGGCGGCCGCTGCGTCCCGGCAGTGTGCGCTCCGCGGTCCGTGCCGGTCTGGGGCTGGCCCCGGAAGAGCGCAAGAGCCAAGCTCTGCTGATCGGCGAACCCGTGCAGCGCAACATCGGTCTGGCCACCCTCGGCCGCCACTCCATCGCGGGGTTCCTTCGCCGCTCCGCCGAGCGGGACGCGACCGTCGCCGTCGCCGAGCGGCTGGAGCTGCGCCCCCGGGACGTAACCCGTAAGGCGGGCACCCTCTCCGGAGGCAACCAGCAGAAGGTCGTGGTCGGCCGATGGCTGCTCGGCGGCACCCGGCTCCTCCTCCTCGACGAGCCCACCCGCGGCGTGGATGTGGGCGCCAGGGCCGAGTTGTACCAGGTCATCCGGGACCTCGCCGCCGACGGGGTCGGCGTACTGATGGTCTCCAGCGAGGTGCCCGAGGTACTGGGCCTGGCCGACCGGATCCTTGTGATGTGCGAGGGCCGCATCGTACGGGAGGCCGCGGCCGCGGAGATCGACGAACACACCGTGCTCGACCTCGTCATGGCGGGGTCTGTGCTGAGAGGGACGACACCGTGACCCATCTGGCCTCGTCCACCGCCCCGGCGGTGCGCTCAAGCTGGTGGAAGAACGACGCCAGCGAACCCGTACGACGCAATCTCGGACTCCTGGGGGTGCTCGCAGCGCTGATCGTCATCGGCCTGATCAGCGCCCCTGCCACCTTCATGACCAGTGGAAACCTCCTCAATATCCTCACCCAGGCATCCGCCGTCGGGGTCATCACCATCGGGATGACCTTTGTGATCATCGGCGGCGGCATCGACCTCTCCGTCGGTGCCCTCGCCGCCCTCGCTGCGGTCTGGTGCACCACCGCCGCCACCCAGGACTTCGGCGCTGTGGGCATGGCCTTCACGGCCCTCGTGGTCGGTCTGGTGTCCGGCGCTCTGAACGGCGCGCTCATCGCTTACGGGCGGCTTGTGCCCTTCATCGTCACACTGGCGATGATGGTCGGCGCCCGCGGCCTCGCCACCAAGATCTCCGACAAGCGGACCCAACCCGTCGAGGTCGCCTCGGTCAACCGGCTCGCCGAGAGCAAGCTGCTGGGCATCCCCGTTCTGGTGCTGATCCTCGCGGCTGTCACCGTCATCGGCTGGGTACTGCTCAACCGCACCACCTTTGGCCGACGCACGGTCGCCATCGGCGGCAACACCGAGGCCGCCCGGCTGGCGGGCATCAGCGTTCGCAGTCACACCCTGCTGCTGTACGCCGTGTCGGGACTGTGCTGCGGCATCGCCGCACTCATGATCGTCTCCCAGGCCAACGCGGGCTCCTCCGGCCAGGGCGACCTGTACGAACTCGACGCCATCGCCGCCGCGATCATCGGCGGCACCGCGCTCACCGGAGGCCGCGGCACGATCGTCGGCTCACTCCTCGGCGTTCTGGTCTTCACCACGATTACCAACCTGTTCATCCTGAACAACCTGCCGACCGAGGTCCAGAACATCGTGAAGGGCGCCATCATCATCGGCGCCGTCCTCGTCCAGCAGTTCCAGCCTGGCAGGGTGCTGCGCCGCTGACCCGCGGCCCATCGCGACACGCCTGCACTCCACCTCCCTCACTTCGGCTCTTCCCGTCTCCCTACGACCGCCGGCCGGCGGCCGTACGGCACCTCACACCCTCATGGAGAACGACATGTCCGACAGAAGCCGGATGTCCCGCAGAAGCATCATCTTCGGTGGTAGCGCCATCGGTGCCGGAGCCCTCCTCGTCAGCTGCACGTCCAATGAGAGGGACACCACCTCCGGCACCGTCCCAGCCGCCGCACGCAGCGGGGACAAGCCGGGCAAGAAGATCACCATCGGTTTCTCCGCCCCCGCGGCGGACCACGGCTGGTTGGCAGCCATCACCAGCAACGCGCAGGCCACCGCCAAACAGTTCCCCGAAGTCACCTTCAACGCCGTCGAGGCGGGTGAGGACGCCACCGCCCAGCGGGCCGCGGTGGAGACCCTGATCCAGTCCAAGCCGGATGTGATCATCGTGCTGCCCCACGACGGTGCACAACTCACCGCCGCCGGCCGCAAAGCCATGCTGGCCGGCATCCCCGTGGTCAACCTCGACCGCGCCTTCAACGACGAACTCGCCTTCCGCGTACTGATCAAGGGCGACAACTACGGCATGGGGGTAGCCGCAGGCAACTTCATCGGCACCCGGCTGAAGGAAGCCGGCAAGGACAACCCCGTGATCGCCGAGATCGCGGGCATCGACAGCCTGCCGCTCACCCAGGAGCGCAGCCAGGGCTTCAAGGACGCCCTCGCCACCTACGGCTTCAAGGTCAAGCACCGCGCCGCCGCCGAGTTCACCATCGACTCCGGCCAGGCGGTCGCCGCCAACCTGCTCCGGGCAGCGCCCAAGCTCGACGCACTGTGGAACCACGACGACGACCAGGGCGTCGGTGTCCTGGCCGCGATCAAGCAGGCCGGGCGCGACGAGTTCTTCATGGTGGGCGGTGCGGGCTCGAAGAAGGCCATGGAACAGATCCGCGACGACAACACCGTCCTCAAGGCGACCGTTACCTACAGTCCCAGCATGGCCTCCTCTGCGGTCATCCTCGCCCGGCTGGTCGCCAATGACCGCGGCATGAACGATCTCGCCGAGCTCGGCGTCCCCAAGGAGATCCGCCTCTCCTCGGAGACCATCACCAAGAACAACGTGGCGGCCTACCTCCCGCTCGGATTCTGACCGGCGGTACCCGGCGACCGGGCCCTGCTCCCGGCAGGGCCCGCCGCAGCGAAGGAGATAATGTGCCAACCCCTCAACTACGTGTCGGCATGGTGGGTCACGCCTTCATGGGCGCCGTGCACTCCCAGGCATGGCGCACGGTCAACCACGTGTTCGACCTCCCCGCGCGGGTCGAGCTGACGGCGTTGTGCGGTCGCGACCCCGGCCGGACCTCGGCTGCCGCCGACCGGCTCGGCTGGGCCGAGCCGGTGACCGACTGGCGACGCCTGATCGCCCGCGCCGACATCGACATCATCGACATCTGCACGCCCGGCGACAGCCATGCCGAGATCGCCGTGGCCGCGCTGGCAGCGGGAAAACACGTGCTGTGCGAGAAGCCGCTCGCCAACTCCGTTGCCGAGGCACGGGAGATGCGTGATGCCGCCGCGGCGGCCCGGTCCACCGGAGTCCGCGCCATGTGCGGCTTCACCTACCGCCGGGTACCCGCCCTGGCCCTACTGCGCAAGATGATCGCGGTCGGCAGGCTCGGGCAGATCCGGCACATCCGCGCCGCCTATCTCCAAGACTGGATCTCCGACCCGGAGTTCCCCCTGGTCTGGCGGCTGCGCGCGGAAAACGCCGGAACCGGGGCGCTCGGCGACATCGGCGCCCACATCGTCGACCTCACCCAGTACCTCACCGGCAGCGAGATCGCCGGCGTCACCGCGCTGAGCGAGACGTTCGTACGGAGCCGGCCTCTGCCCTCGCAACCGGACCGGCACGGCGAGGTCACCGTGGACGACGCCACCCTCTTCCTCGGCCGGTTCACCAACGGTGCCGTCGCCACCTTCGAGGCCACCCGGTTCGCCACCGGCCGCAAGAACGCGCTGCGCCTGGAGATCAACGGCTCCCTCGGCTCCGCATGCTTCGACCTGGAGCGCCTCAACGAACTGGAGTTTCTGGACGCCACCCATCCGGCCGCCGAGCAGGGCTTCAGACGCATCCTCGTTACCGAGCCCGACCACCCCTATCTGTCGGCGTGGTGGCCGCCCGGTCACATCCTCGGCTACGAGCACGGATTCACCCATCAGGCCCGCGACTTCGTCTCCGCAATCTGCGCCGGGCAGGACCCGCGTCCCTCATTCGACGACGCCCTCCAGGTCCAGCTCGTCCTCGACGCCGTGGAGCGCAGCGCCGCCGCAGGTTCCGGATGGACTCCCCTACCCGAGGCCGCCGTGGTCCAGGCGGTCGTCGGCTGAGCAACGCCCCGTATGGGGCACGGCGAGCGGGACTGTCCCGACAACGGCACCAGCCGCAAGCGGATCCTGACGGACGTGGGACGGTGGAACTGGACATCCCTCGCGACCGGGCCGGCGCCTTCAGTCCGCAGATCGTGCCCAGGCATCAGCGGCGGGCTCGGGGCTTCGACGAGGCGGTCCTGTCCCTCTACAGGAAGGGCCTGATCACAGGGGAGATCCACTACCTGGCCACCGTCATCGACCTGTTCTCACGCCGACTGCTCGGCTGTGCGATGGGCGCCCGTCACGACGCCGAGCTGGTCGTGGCGTCCTTGAACATGGCCGCGGCCACCCGCGGCGGCGACGTCAGGGGCGTGATCTTTCACAGCGTCAGAGGCAGTGAGTACGGCTCCCGGCGCTTTCGCCGGGCCTGTCGCCGCCTGGGCCTGACCCAGTCCATGGGCCGCGTCGGACCGTGCTTCGACAATGCCGTCAGCGAGGCGTTCAACAGCGTGCTCAAGGTCGAGTACGTATACCGCCACACGTTCACCACTCGCACCGAGGCCCGGCTGAGGGTCGCGACCTGGATTGCCGGATTCTACAACACTCACCGACTACACAGTGTGTGCGGCTACCAGAGTCCGATCGACTACGAGCACGACCACCGGACCAACTCCGCCTTGGAGGTGGCCGCTTAGAAAATCTCCACAGTCCGAGGGGATTGACAATTCAGACTGGTCACCAGCCTCGGTCTTGCCACCGGGCGACGTGCGAGCGTTGTGCGCCGAGGGTGGTGGACGGACCGTGTCCGGGCAGCACGAGGGTATCGTCGGGGTAGCGGGCGAAGAGGCGGCTGCGGACCTGCTTGAGCAAGTGGTCGAAAGCGCCGCTGTCTCCCCAGGTCGTGCCGACACCACCGGGGAACAGGGCATCTCCTGTGAACAGGAGTGCCGGGCCATCGTGGGGATGGAGGGCGAGGACGATGCTTCCGGGGCTGTGTCCTCCGATATGGATCACCCGGACCGTGGACCGGCCGAAGGGCAGCTTGTCATCGTCCTCGACTGCTTGGGGTGGGACGCACAGCGGGTGTGGTAGCAGGTTGAGGTCGCTGGCGTGGGCGCGTGGGAGTGCGCCGGTTGCGGCGACGACCTCGGTCAGCGCCTGCGTGTGATCCCAGTCGCCGTGGGTGCACACCACCGAGACCATTGGTCCGGGGCCGGCCGCCGCCAGCAGGCGTCGCGGTTCGTCGCCCGCGTCGATCAGGAGTTGTTCGCCAGTGGCAACGCAGCACAGCAGATAGGCATTGGTCGCCAGCGGGCCTACGGTGATCGTGGTGACGTGCACGTTGCCCAGGTCACGTACGGCTGGTTCAGGGGGCTCCGGCTGGTGGCTGTCAGGGCGGCGGGTGAAGGACAGGGTGCGGTAGCAGCCGAGGGCGAACTCGTCGGCGAGGGCGAAGCCGTACCGATCGGCCACGGTGAGCATTGTGTGCCGTTCAGTGGGGCGACCCGGCGGGCGGCGCAGCGCGAACCGAAGCTCCATCAGCTCCTGGTCGAAGCTTCCGGTCCGTGACAACACGTGAGCGAGGACTAGGTTTCCACCGGGTCGGATCAGCCGTCGTGCGGTGTGCCAGAACTGTTCGGGCCGGGTCAGAAAATGGTACGTGCCCACGAGCATTGCGCCGTCGAAGCCGCCATCGGGCAGTTGCGGAAGCGGTTCGTCCAGGTCGCCCCCGACGATGTTGATGCGGTCGTCATATGCGCACAGTTCGCCGGCCAGGGTGGCGAAATCCGCGCTGGCTTCGACTCCCACCAGGTGCGCCTGGCCGTCCCCTGACAGCGCCCGCGCCAACTCCCGCAGCCCGTGGCCCAGCCCGCAGCCCAGGTCCAGCAGCCGGTTGGCGCCTGCGTGTGTCAGGGCGTGCACCGCCCGACGGCGCGCGTACGCATAATATGGGGCGTTCAACGACTGTTCCCACAACGGAAGGTGGGCTCGGTCGAACGTCGCCGCGGTACAGCCGTCGCCCGCGACCAGTTCTTCGGCGAGCCGGGCGAAGTTGGCCTCATCAACGTAGCCGGTCATTGTGGGCTGTCCAATGGCCTCGCTCAGCAGGTACGGGTCGGGGATATAGGCGAGCTGGGCAGCAGTCGTGCGGCGAAAGCGGTGCGGCTCCTCTTCTACGAGCGTCCCCCAGCGGGTCAGCGCCTTCAGGAACAGATCGGCATGTCGGGCTCGTTCCCCCGTCCCCAGCCCGTGGCGGGAAGCGAACTCGCCAGCAGTGAAAGTCCGTTCAGGCAGCAGACCACGACGCAGTGCACTCTGGTTGACCAGGTCGTAGCATGCCCGCCGGAACTCCAGATGGGCCGCATCGATGCGTGCCAGGTCGACGTCGGCAAGGCCAGGCAGGGGCACGCCCGTGGTGGGCCTAGCGCCCGGGGGCGGGGTGGCGCGCAGGTCACTGGTGGTCATCGAAGGCCTTTCGCAGGAGGATTACTGAGGATTTCGGGTTGTCGTCGGGTGGTGACGGTTCATGATCCTTGCGGTATGCAGGTGGTATGCGTTATCCGGAGGGTGGGGGCCTGACTGCTGAGCGTCGGGCGTTTCGTGAGGGGATCCGGCTTCAGGCCGGCGAGCGGTTCGTGGCGGGTGAGAAGACCGCCGTGATCGCGAAGGAACTGCGGGTGAGTGTGCGGTCGGTGGAACGCTGGCGTCGTGCCTGGCGCGAGGGCGGCATCGAGGCCCTGCGCTCGACGGGCCCGGCAAACTCCCCGACCGTCACCAATACCCAGTTCGCCGTGCTCGAGGAGGAACTCGGCAAGGGCCCCTCAGCGCACGGCTTCGAGGATGAACGCTGGACCTTGGTCCGGGTCCAGACGGTGATCCGTCGCCGGCTGCGGCTGACGCTGTCGGTCGCGACGGTGTGGCGGCTGCTGAAACGGCACGGCTGGTCCTGGCAGGCGCCCGCCCGCAGAGCACTCGAGCGCGACGAGCACGCGATCGAGCTGTGGAAGAAGGAGGTCTGGCCGCAGGTAAAAGCCTCGCGGCGGCGTCCGGGGCATGGCTCGTCTTCGAGGACGAAGCCGGCTTCTCCATGACTCCGCCGCGTGCCCACACCTGGGGCCGGCGCGGACACACCCCCGTCATCCGCGTCCGCGGCCGCTCCCGCCGCCGGACCTCGGTCGCCGCCCTGTGCTGCTACAAACCCGGCGAGCCGAGCCGCCTCATCCACCGGCCCCGCAACCATCTCCTGCTCAAGGGCGCCCGCAAGAGCTTCTCCTGGCAGGACTACCGCGACCTGCTGGTACGGGCACATATCCAGCTCGGCGGACCCATCGTGGTGATTTGGGACAATCTCAACACCCATCTGACCGCCGGGCTGAAACGCTACGAAGCCGAACACGACTGGCTCACCACCATCCGCCTCCCGGCATACGCACCAGACCTGAACCCGGTCGAAGCCGTCTGGTCCCTCGTGCGCAGAGCCACGGCCAACACCGCCTTCGGAACCCCAGACGACCTCGACCGCAAACTCCGCCGCGAGTTACGCAGAATCCAGCTCCGACCCCACCTTATCGACGGCTGCCTCACCGCCACCGGCCTGGCCATCAACCCACCGACCCCACCCTGAAAACCTCAGTAGCTCACCGGTATCGTCGACCAAGGCGACGTCGTGGTGGGGCACGCCGTCACCGGCCAGCCAGACGCGCTAGGCGGTGGACGCCGTGGCGGGATGCGTCCACAGCCCCTGCGCGGCGAGCCGGGGCAGCACGCCCTCACCGAACCAATACGCCTCCTCCAGGTGCGGGTAGCCGGAGAGCACCCACTCCTCGATGCCGAGGGCGTGGTATTCCTTGATCCGATCGGCTACCTCGTCGTGGCTGCCGACCAGGGCGGTGCCTGCGCCGCCGCGCACCAGGCCGATGCCGGCCCAGAGGTTGGGGTAGATTTCCAGGTTCTCCCGGCTGCCGCCGTGCAGGGCGAGCATGCGCTGCTGACCCTCGGACTCGCTGCGGGCCAGGCTCGCCTGGGCCGACCGTATGGCCTCCGGGTCGAAGCCGTCGAGCAGGCGGTTTGCCTCGACCCAGGCCTGCTCGGAGGTGTCGCGGGTGATGACGTGCAGCCGCATGCCGAAGCGGAGGGTACGGCCGTGCCGCGCGGCCAGTTTTCTGATCCAGGCGATCTTCTCGGCGACCTGCGCGGGCCGCTCGCCCCAGGTCAGATAGACGTCGGCATACCGGGCCACGACCTCGCTTGCGGCGGGCGAGTAGCCGCTGACGTATACCTCGGGCACCGGGTCGGGCACCCGGTTGAGCTGCGCCTCCGCGACCCGCAGATGCTCCCCGCGCAGGTCGACGCTCTTGCCTGCCCACAAGTCCCGCATTATGTGCAAGAACTCCCCATTGCGCCGGTACCGTGCGTCTTTGCTGAGGAAGTCGCCGTAGGCGCGCTGCTCGTGACTGTCGCCACCGGTGACCACATTGAGCAGCAGCCGTCCGCCTGTCTGCCTCTGGAAGGTGGAGGCCATCTGCGCGGCGAGCGTCGGCGAGATGAAGCCGGGCCGGAAGGCGACGAGGAACTTCAGCCGCTCAGAGTTCTGGCTGAGCATGGCGGCGGTTAACCACCCCTCCTCGCACCAGGCACCGGTCGGGGCGAGCGCTCCCACGAAGCCAAGGTCCTCGGCGGCCCGGGCGATCTGAGTCAGGTAAGCGAGCGTCGGGGGCCGGTCCCGGCCGGAGGCCGTGGCCGGGGTGCCGGCGATGCCGCCGACGACATGGCGACTGTCGCCGTTGGTGGGCAGGAACCAGTGGAAGGTTAGGGCCACAGGGGTCTCCGATCGCGAGTATCCGTTAGAGCAGGCCGTGTCGGGGAGGCCGGGTTCCATTCAGCACGTACTGACCGATGTGCTGGATCTTCCAGCGGGCCGGGTCATGCAGCGTGTGGGTCCGTGCATCGCGCCAGTGGCGGTGCAGGTTCAGGGAGTCGAGCGCCGACCGGGTGCCGGCCACTTCGAACAGTGCACTCGCCACGGTCACCGCTGCCTCGGCCGAGCGCACCTTGGCGACGGCCACCGCGATGGAGGCTTCGGCCGCCGAGTCACCGGTGAGGTGGGCACGGGCCGCGTCGACCGCGCGTGCGGCCTCCTTCAGCAGGGCCTCGGCAGTCCGTACCTGGAGGGCGAGTTCGCCGAAGCGCTGTACGAGGAGCGGGTCCTCGGCGGCGGTCCGGGCTCCGCTCTCGAACCAGGGTCGACTCCTGGTACGCACGAACTCGGCCGCTTCGGTGAGCGCTCCACCGGCGATGCCGGTGTCGATGGCCGCGTGCAGCAGCTGTGCTACAGCGCCATGAAGTTGAGGCCCCTGGAAGGTGAGATGGTGCGGCAGGACCCGGTCGGCGGGCACAGGGACGTCGTCCAGGCGGACGGTGCCGCTCGCGGTCGTCCGCTGCCCCATGCCGTTCCAGTCGTCGACCACGGTCACACCGGGGGCGTCCCGGGGCACGTAGGCGACGTGCAAGTTGTCGTCCTCGCCACGGGCCAACACAGGGATCCAGTGGGCGTAGAGTGCACCAGTGCTGTAGTGCTTGACGCCGGTCAGCAGGTACGACCCGTCCGGCTGCGCATGCAGGCGGGTGCGGATGTCCTGGACGTGCTGGGTGCCAGCCTCGGACTGCGCGTTGCCGAACCGGCGGCCGGCCAGCAGCTCGGCGAAGAAGAACTTCCGCTGCTCCTCGCTGCCCTGACGGCGAATCACATTAACGTAGACGAAGTGACTCTGCGGGATCTGGGCGATGCTCGCGTCGGCCGAGCCGAGCAGCCGGAAGATCTCCGCCAGGGTCCCGGCGCGTACGTCGGCGCCGCCGTGCTCTGCCGGCACGGTCACGGCGAGCAGCCCGGAGGCGGACAGGCGGTCCACCTCGGCCCATGGCAGCAGCCGCTCGGCGTCCCGCTCGGTGGCCCCGGCGCGGAACTGCGAAGCCAGGGTCTCTGCGACGGCGAGCGCCTCGGCGTCGTCGGCGATGACGTGTGCGGTCATGGCGGTCAGCTCGCCGCCGCCAGCACCGGGGCGCGGTCGAGGGCGGCGGAGAACTGGTCCACCAGGCGCCCAAGCGCCTCGGCGGCGGCCGGGTCGACCGTCAGCGAGCCGTCCTCCCTCACGGTGATGTCCTTGTCGAGGGTGAACCAGCCCTGGACGATGTGCGTGGCACCCATGGAGCTCAGCACCGGGCGCAGTGCATAGTCAATGGCGAGGATGTGCCCGGCGGAGCCCCCGGTGGCGAGGGGCAGCACGGTCTTGCCGGTGAGCGCGTACTGCGGGAGCAGGTCCAGCAGCACCTTCAGGACACCGGAGTACGACGCCTTGTAGATCGGTGTGCCGATCACGACACCGTCGGCCCGGGCGAAGAGTTCGGTGGCCTCGACGATCGCGGGGTGCCGGAAGTCCGCACCGAGCAGGGCCTCGGCGGGAATGGTGCGGACGTCGAGAGGGATCACCTGATGGCCCTGGGCGATCAGCCGCTGGTCCAGGTGGCGCAGCAGGCGACACGTGCGGGAGGAGGCGGAAGGGCTGCCGGAAACGGACAGGATGGTGGCCATGGGTGTCTCGTTTTCTGGAGGTGTGCCGGACAGCCTTGACGGGACAGGCGCCCAGGACAGCAATCAGTCAGGACTACCAGGTGAATTCGGGTAGTTCGCCTTCCAGGACCCAGGCGCCTACCTCGCGGCGCTTGTAGGCGACAGGCTCCTGCAGGGTGTGCGTACGTACGTGGCGCCAGAAGCGGGTCAGGCCCCGGCGGCGGTGGTGGAGCGGGCGCCGGTCACCTCGATGACGCGGCTGGTGATCTCCAGGGCCACGTCGGTGGTCTGTGCCTTGACCGCAGCAACGGACCTCGAAGTCGCCTCGGGCCTACACGATGACCGCGTCGGGGTCGTCGTGCAGCTTCCCCTCGGCGGCGACGATGTCGGTGAGCCTCGGCCGCCCCAGAGCTTCGCGGTGAGGTCGCCGTATGTGTCGATGGGCGGGCACCGTCAACTTGACCTCGAGCAAAATCCCGGGAGTCGGCCCAAGCGAAGACTTCCTTGACCGGAACACGCCAATTCCCCCAGTTGACAGTACCCTCCCGCGTGCGGCAGACGCGATGCCTGATCGAGCCTCATGAGCCCGCACCACTACCGCTAGATGGTTCATGGGGCCCTCCCAACGGGGGCGCTGGCGAAGTCGATCCACTGGCCAGGCTGAACCGAGAACTACGGGTTCCAAACCCTGGTCCTAGAGCACATCACCCGGAGGCCATCCGGTCTAGAGGGCTAGCAGACGCAGACTGGGTCCCACCGTGCAAGCTTGTCCGTTTGTGAACGCTGGCGGCTGGGCTGGTGGGAGTTCTCCGCCCGGTTGTTCAATCCTTACGTTGTTGGTGGGTTGATTCCGGTCACTCGTAGGATCGGAAGACCCGGGGATGTCGGGTGTGGCTGTGGTTCTCCAGCCCAGTGGTGGCTTCAAAGGATTGGCCGCCCGGCATCCCGCGACGACTCGACCACTCATTGGGATGCGCGCGACAAGATCGCTTGGTAAGGACACGCTGGCGAGGTCGTCTGCTGGGACCGGTACTGGAACGACTTCGGAGGTGACCGTGCCCGAACTGTGGGCCGGAACAGACGCGGGCAAAGCCGAGCATCACTGCGTGGTGATCGACACCGACGGCCAGCGGAAGCTGTCGCGACGGGTCGCCAATGACGAGACCACACTGCTCAAACTGCTCGCCGACGTACTGGAGCTGAGCCAGGGTGAGCCGGTCACCTGGGCGATCGACCTCAATGCCGGCGGTGCCGCATTGATGATCGCCCTGCTGACCGACAACGGACAGCGGGTCCTCTACATCCCCGGCCGCACCGTCCACCACGCCTCCGGGTCCTACCGCGGCGACGGCAAGACGGACGCGAAGGACGCCTTCGTCATCGCGGACCAGGCGCGTATGCGCCGCGACCTGCAGACCATGCACCGCGGCGACGACATCGCCGTGGACCTGCGGATCCTCACCTCGCGACGCCTGGACCTGGCCGCCGACCGCACCAGGACGATCAACCGGATGCGGGCCCAGATGCTGGAGTACTTCCCCGCCCTGGAGCGGGCCTTCGACTACAGCACCTCGAAGGCATCCCTCGTGCTGCTGACCGGCTACCAGACCCCCGCGGCCCTGCGACGCATCGGAAAGAACCGTCTCGCCGAATGGCTGAAGAACCGCAAGGTCCGCAACTACAAACTCGTCGCGGACACGGCGATCGAGGCCGCCGAAGCCCAGCACACCGCTGTCGCCGGGGAGAAGCTGGCCGCAGTCGTCGTCGCCAAGCTCGCGAGGGAGGTGATGGCCCTCGATGAGGAGATCGCTGAGACCGATGCCCTGATCGAGGGCCGGTTTCGCGACCACCCACACGCCGAAGTCATCCTGAGCATGCCCGGCATCGGCCCGGTCCTGGCTGCGGAGTTCATCGCACACACCGGTGGCGACATGAGCGTCTTCGGCAGTCCCGACCGTCTCGCCGGCGTTTCCGGCCTGGCACCCGTCCCCAGGGACTCCGGACGGATCACCGGCAATATGCGCAGGCCACGGCGGTACTGCCGCCGCCTGCTGCGGGTCTTCTACATGTCCGCCCAGGTCGCCGCCCGATGCTGCCCCACCTCGAAAGCGTTCTACACGCGCAAACGAGCCGAGGGCAAGAACCACAGGCAGGCTGTCATCGCCCTCGCACGGCGCCGATTGAACGTTCTGTGGGCCCTCATACGCGACGGCCGAGCTTTCGAGATCACCGCACCGCCCAGCCCTGTCACGCTGGGATGAAACGCTCACAGTGCGCCACCGGGCGAGCTTGACAACTTCATTGGGAATCCTTTGTGGGAGCGGTGCTCCACCGAGGGCATCGCCTGCCGTGGGCGGCACCGTAGGCACGGAGCTTGTCCGTGACGATCACCCGGTGCACCGACCCGGTCGTCTTGAGAAGCCGGCGGAAGAACCGCCTGGCCTCGGCCTTGCCCCGGGGCTTCTGGACGAGGATGTCGAGCACATTGCCATCGGTGTCGACCGCACGGCACAGGTACTTCCGCTCCCCGTTGATCTTGATGAAGACCTCGTCCAGACGCCACTTATCAGCCGGCCGCGGGCGCCGCCGACGCAGGCTGTTCGCATAGGCCTGCCCGAACTTCGGACACCAGCGCCGGACGCTCTCGCAGGAGACGACCACCCCGCGTTCGAGCATGAGTTCTTCGACCTCGCGGAAGCTCAGGGGGAAGCGCAAGTACAGCCACATACAGTGCGAGACGACCTCCACCGGATACCGGTGATTCCGGTACGACGGCACCGCGGACGACACGACCGGCTCCCCGCCCACACAACCAACCCCAAGAACATCCCACCCCACCAACAGCAACGTGACAGCACCCGTGGTACCAGTCGGTGGTCGTTCAGTTCGCGCTTGCCTTTCCGGGCAGCGGCTTCGCCCGGACGCTGCCCTGGCTGCGCCGCGCCGCACGCACCAAGCCGGACCCCCGCCTCCTCGACCCGCTCCCCCAGCTCCCCGAGCCGGCCGCACTGGGAGTTCTCCGTTGATTCCCCTGTCCGCCGTGGTCCCGGCCGCGGCCGCCGGCGTGTTCGTGGGCCCGGCCCTGCGCGCCCTCAAACCGGCCCGGTCCGACCTCGCGACCGTCCGGGACCGCCTCGACATCACCTACACCTCAACCCGGCCGCATCAGGCCCTCTCTGCGGGAACGGACTCGGTGCCCGAGCGGGTCAGTGCCCGGATCCTGGCAGCGGCCGGTGACCGGATCGCCCTGCCGATGCGGGACTTGAACCTGCTGCGGATCTCTCCCGAAGCCCACCTGGGCAAACGATTCCTGTACGGCCTGTACGGGCTGGTCCTGCCGCAGCTCGCGGTGGGGCTCCTTGCGCTCCTCGGCGTGGCTGTCCCCTTCGTCATGCCCATCGGCGCGTCCCTGGCCATGAGCGTGTTCTTCCGGCTGTGGCCCGGCAGGGAGGTCATGAAGGACGCGGCCGCGGCCCGCCTGGTCGTCCGGCACGCCGCCGCCTCCTACCTCGACCGTGTCGCCCTGGCCCGCATCGCGAACGCGGGCGCCGCGTTCGCCGAGGCCGACCTGTCCGGCACCACCGTCTGGGACGCCCTCAAGCAGCTCGGCGAGGAACTCGACATCCCCGAACTCACCCGCCCGCCGACACCCTCGCTCTCGCGGGCGACGGCGCCGCCGTCTGCACCACCCTGCAGGCACAGGCCCGCCAACTGCGCGTCGCGATCCTGGCCGACTCCAAAGCCCAGGCCAACGAAGCATCCACGGTCACGGTCTTGCCGGTGACCTTCGGCGTGATGCTGATGCTCGCCTTCGTGATCCTGCCCCCCATCGCCTCCATGCTCAACGGCTAGAAACCAAGGAAGAACACTATGGACCTTCGCCCTCTGACCATCCTTCTCGCCGCCCGAATCGAGCGGATGAAGAACGCCAAGAACGCCGGACAGTCCGCGGCCGAACTCGCCGTCGCCGCCGGACTCCTGATCGCCATCGCAATCGGCGGCGTCGCGGCCATCAAAACCTTCACCGACGCCAAGATCCCGCTCATCGGCGACGGCAAGTGAACCCGACCCCACACAGGTAGGAGGCCACGTGATGCTCGAAGCGCGGAGTGATCGTCTCCTATGAGACCGTCCGTCGATGGTGTGTGAAGTTCGGTCAGGCCTACGCCAACGCGCGGAGAACTCACTCCAGCCCACCCGCCAGCGTGAACGCGCGATGAAGGGGGTCAGGTTCACCGGATCCGCACAGAGATTCCTGTCCGCGTTCACCGGAATCCCACCCCACTTCCGACCCGGACGCCACCTCATGACCGCCGGACGCCACCGCCCCGAAATGAGTTTCCGCTTCGCCATCTGGAACCACATCACCAGCAGCACCCTGCCCACCACCGCCTGAACACACCCAGGACGGGGCTCCCGCACGCCCCCAAACGATCACAACGCCGATAACGTCACAACGTCATCGACCTACAACGACTCCCCCTTTACGTTCAGGACACACCAAGCGCCAGACGTACGGCCGCGCCCGGTACCCCCTCCGACGCCACCGCATCCTGCTCAGCTGAACAAGATCAAGATCTGCGATCACCGGCTGCGGAAATCTTGTAAGACCCGAACGATTTACATTCCCGCAAGCCCCTGAACAGCGAAGACGATGGAACTACAGCTGCCACGACTGAAGGCGGGGCGGTCCGGCGGGCCATTCGGGTGGTGTCGCCTCGGCCTTCGTGTTCAGACACATACCTGAAGGGCTTTCATGGTTTGCTGGTGCGTATGGACGGCCCTCAAGAGAGGGCCTGCATACACCGCTTCTCTGTTCTGGCTTTAGGAGCTAACTAGATATGCATCACTCCTTACTAAAGTCCTTATTGGGGCGTAGTTCGATGCAGGCAATCACCATCTCTACTGCGATGGTAGGCATTACTGCAGGTGGGTTCGGTGGTGTGGCGCAGGCCGATATTCCTGGCGCCGGCGGCGTCTACACAGGCTGCTACAGTTCCCACGTTGGCCGTGTTCGTGTCATTGACTACGAGAATGGCGACCGCTGCAAATCTAAGGAAAAGCAAATTCAATGGAATGAAAAGGGCCCTGAAGGGGCACAAGGACCGCGGGGGGCGACCGGACCGCAGGGAACGCAGGGGGCGACCGGACCGCAGGGAACGCAGGGGGCGACCGGACCGCAGGGAACGCAGGGGGCGACCGGACCGCAGGGAACGCAGGGGGCGACCGGACCGCAGGGAACGCAGGGGGCGACCGGACCGCAGGGAACGCAGGGAGCGACCGGACCGCAGGGAACGCAGGGAGCGACCGGACCGCAGGGAACGCAGGGAGCGACCGGACCGCAGGGAACGCAGGGAGCGACCGGACCTGCCGGAAGCGGTAGCTGTACTGACGTCACCGCTTTCACCGACGGCGGCTTCGAAACTGCCACCGTGCCGCCGGGCAGAAAATTGTCCTTCCGTGCAGGTCAGACCATGGGCTCATGGGCGGTCGAGGGTGGGGGTGTCGACCTCAACACCTCTGGGATCTGGGTGGCTGCGGAGGGCAATCAGTCCGTAAACCTCTCCGGGACAGGGGCAGTGTCCCAGACCTTCACGACGGCGCCGGGGACGCATTACACCGTGACGTACTCGCTCGCCGGTGACTTCTCTGGCCCGCCGGCTGTGAAGTCGGGGGAAGTCCTTATCGACGGGCAGGACTTCCAGGACTTTACCTTCGACACCTCCGGCAAGACCGCCACGGACATGGGCTATGTGACACGGCAGTTCACGTTCGTGGCCAACCGCACTGCCACGAAGCTGACGTTCGCCAGCACTATCGGGTCCTCGAACTGGGGCCCTGTCCTCGACGATGTCAAGGTCCAAAGCTGCTCGTGAAGCATCCGCAGTAGGCGGCCGTGTGACAGCGACCACTTCGAATTGACTCTGTCGCGAGTTCCGTGAAACCCGGGATATTGATCTTCGTTGTTCTTGATCATGCCGGGTGTCCATCACTGAGCTGACCACTGTTCTGGAGTTCCCACAAGGCCGGATAGTTAGCGTTTTCGCAGGTCACGCAAGGGGTGTTGGGGAATTTCTGACGCAAAGCAACGGAGCTCGTTGGTACAGGCAGTCGTCCCAGACAGCTTGTCCCGGGATGAGCTCCGTTGCCCGTTCATTTTGTCCCGCCGCCGGCGCTGACGGCCATCACCTCTACGGTGACCGTGGCCGCGGGCCGGTTCCCTGGGCATCTGGGAGGGCTACCGGTGGTTTGTTAAACCGGTGAGTAGAGATCAAGGGTGTGGCCGGTGCCGACGGCGTCGATCAGGGCTTGGAGTTCGGGTGGCGGGGGTGCGTTGGTCCAGGCTCGCCAGCAGCGTTGGAGGGTGATCCAGGGGGCGGGCCAGGCACGGACGGCACGGATTGACGTTGTGACGTTATCGGCGTTGTGATCGTTTGGGGGCGTGCGGGAGCCCCGTCCTGGGTGTGTTCAGGCGGTGGTGGGCAGGGTGGTGCTGCTGGTGATGTGGTTCCAGATGGCGAAGCGGATACTCATTTCGGGGCGGTGGCGTCCGGCGGTCATGAGGTGGCGTCCGGGTCGGAAGTGGGGTGGGATTCCGGTGAACGCGGACAGGAATCTCTGTGCGGATCCGGTGAACCTGACCCCCTTCATCGCGCGTTCACGCTGGCGGGTGGGCCTCCTGCCAGGCCACCCGCCCCCACTCGCCGGCCTGGACATCGCCTCCCTCTACCAGCCCGCCCTGGCATCCCACGAGGTCGGAGGCGACTGGTACGACGTCATCCCCCTGACCGGCGACAGGACCGCCCTGGTGGTAGGCGACGTCATGGGCAACGGCATCGACGCCGCCGCCACCATGGGACGCCTGCGCACCGCCACCTGCGCCTTCGCCGACCTCAACCTGGAACCCGACCAGGTCCTCCAGCACCTCGACAAGATCACCTGCGGGCTCAAGCACTACATCGCCACCTGCATCTACGCCGTCTACGACCCCCACGACCACCGGTGCCACATCGCCAACGCGGGACACCTACCGCCCGTCCTCGCCGCTGTCGGCCAGCATCCCCGGCTACTCAACCTGCCCACCGGCGCACCCCTCGGCGTGGGTGGCATCGCCTTCCACACCACCACCTTCAACCTCAATCCCGGCGACTGGCTCGTCCTCTACACCGACGGCCTCGTCGAAGCCCGCCAGCACCCCATCGACGAACGCCTGAACACTCTTGTGCACACCCCGGACGGACCACGTCGGCTCCTGGACGACACCTGCCAATGGCTCCTGCACTCCCTGCGACACCCCGACGACCACGACGACGTCGCAATCCTCATCGCACAAGCCACCCCCGCACTCTCTGAGCGCATGGTGCCGTAGAAGGAGGCTGGAACCTGAAGCCGCCCTCGCCCCCTGGCGGTCGGTGGTGAAGGAGAACGCGAACGAGCGGGCGTCACGGAAGCCGGATGTGTCCTGCTGGAGTGGGGCGATCACCAACGTCGGACGTGCTCCGGTTGGGTGGCGGAGGACGCCCGGGCCGTATTGTGGGTGGTGTCGGCATGCGGACAGGGGTGTGATGGGGCTGCCCCAAGGTCGCGGCCGTCCCGAACGACGGCTGCGGCGGGCCGTCTCCTTGCCGTGGAAGATGTCACGTCGCCCGGGGGCGGGGAGACGGCCCTGCGGGCGCAGGGCCGTGTCCTTCAACTGGCGGGAGCCGATACGTGCTGGAGCGCAAGCTGCTCAAGGGCCGTACGGAGGTCACGTTCGTTCTTCCGGCCGATACACCGCCCGGACCGGTCAGTGTGGTGGGTGACTTCAACGACTGACAGCCCAGCAGCAGCACGCACTCCTTCCGCTATCTGGCCGCCGGAGACTACTGGTTCAACGACGACAGCGCCGGAGACCGCGAGGGCGCCAACAGCCGCCTCCACACGTGAGGAGTCCGGCTGCTCCGCCCCCAGCGGCCGGGTGGCGAGCACCGTAGGCCGAGCGGGTCGTCAGCCGCCACGAGCGAGGGCGTGAATCGTTGCCCATGCATGACTGACCTGATGGTGCAGATTCCGGCCGACTGGCTCGCCCGGGTGTTCCTCTCACTGCGGCGTGGCACCTCGGACGACGCGCACACCCTGGCGGCAGAGCTCCAGCCGTTCACGGAGAAGCCGGGCCAGCGGGTACCAGTGCCCAGAGTGACGGTCCTGCGCACCGAGCTCGCGCTGCGCGGGGAACTGCGGCAGGTGGACGAAGGGGAGCGGCGTCAGAGGCTCTCCGAGGAAGCCGAGTACCTGATCAACGCCCGCCTGAGGCAGTAGGAGCAGGCACCACAGGCGCCGTCCGGCAACGCCTCAACCCGCCGTTCGCACGGCCCGGGTCCGCGCCGCCCGCTTCTGTTCAGCTGTGCCTTCAAGGTCGCCGTCCGCAGGGCCCCGGGCCGCATGACGATGCCTTGCCGTTCCAAGAACGAGCGCGGTGGACGCGGTCCCGTCTCCGGGCCTGGCCAACTCCGCGAGCCCGAGCGTTCTACCCGGCCCGGCGAGGAGGACCGCCGTGCCGCGCTGAGGGGCCGTGCGGCCTGTGCGAGGTCTCAGCGGGCGTTCAGGGATGGTTTGTGACGGTAGGCGAGGATCACGACTGTCAGGTCTGAGTCGTTTGACCTGAATACGCCCTCTCATATCTGTCCAGCTGCCGAGGTGGACGCCCATTTAGTCCACTTCTTGCGCGTGAAGTTCGTTTGGTTCGAGGATGGGGCGGAGACGCCCAGCGCCGGCGGAACAGCAGCGTCCGCCGCGTCCGTGATCACGCTGCGGCGTGAGCCAGCGGAAGCCGTACCCCAGTGACCTGTCCGACGCCCGATGGGCCCTGATCGAACCGACGTTGACGGCCTGGCGGAAAGCCCGACTTGACCGCCGACCCACCGGCCAGCCGCCCAAAGTCGAACTCCGTGACGTGTTCAACGCGATTCTCTACGTAAACCGCACCGGAATCCCCTGGAAATACCTTCCGCACGACTTCCCCGGTCACGGCACGGTCTACTTCTACTACGCCGCCTGACGCGACGAGGGAATCCTCGCCCATCTCAACTACGACCTGACCGGCCTGGCCCGCGTGAAGGAAGGGCGCAACCCCGAGCCGACGGCCTCCGTCATCGATACCCAGAGCGTCAAGACCTCCACCAACGTGCCCCTGACCAGCCAGGGAACGGACGCCGCGAAGAAGATCGTCGGCCGGAAGCGCGGCATCCTCACCGACACGATCGGCCTCATCCTCGCCGTGACCGTCGCCGGCGCCGGCCTCTCCGAGAACGCCATGGGAATACGCCTCCTCGACCAGGCGAAAGAGACCTACCCGACCATCGCGAAAAGCTGGGTCGACACCGGCTTCAAGAACGCCGTCGTCGAGCACGGCGCCAAGCTCGGCATCGACGTCGAAGTCGTCAACCGCAACCCCGAAAAGCGCGGCTTCCACGTCGTGAAAAGACGTTGTGCAGTCGAGCGGAGTATCGGCTGGATCATGATGCACCGCCGTCTCGCCCGCGACTACGAGACCCTCACCACCAGCTCCGAGGCCATGATCCACATCGCCTCGATCGACAACCTCACCAAGCGCATAACGGACGAGACCACACCAACCCGGCGAGGAACCTACTAGGGCATACAGGGCAATACGCCTAGATCAAACGCCCTCTCAGTTCGCCTCTGCGTTCTGCCAGACGACCCGTCCGTTGATCTGTACCGTTCCGGTCAGGTCTTCGGGGAGGGTGGCGGTGATCGTGCCCTCGGACTTCTCGCCGGCCCCCAGGGTCTCCCATCGGCTCTTGACGAGCTCGCCGACGACCTCGGACGGCCCGGTCAGGCGATCGAACGCCAGCGCCGGCGTCACACGGTGCGTAAGTACCACCTTGGTGACCGGCGCGGAGCCGTTGTTGACGATGGTCCAGTGCCAGGTGACGACGTCTCCCTCCTCAGAGATGTCGGGTGCGGTGTAGGAGAACTCGACGGCCTCGGCCATGACGGTGCCTTCCCAACAGGGGTGCGCGGGCCGCGCACGTGACCCGGTGATCATCCTCGGCCCGCCGGCCGGTATGAGGCCGCTTCGCTGATCTTCACTCTCAGGAGTGGTGATCGTTCCACGCCCGGCTCCAGTCAGTGATCACGCGCGTGGTCACCGTGGCGCCCTGCGGCCCGATGCCGTCGATGGTCTGCCGCAGCAACCCGTCCAGCCGCGTGCCGGCCGGGCTGAGCGACCGGTGGGGTGCCAGCCGCCTGACCATCGGGCGGGCCCGGCCCATCCGTCAGATCGAGGCGAATCCCTCGGAGAGGTCGAACGCCGACCGCGGGCCCTACAGGCGACTTAGAAGTCATCTCATTTGGGCTTCGCGGGTAGACTGTCGGCCATGGTGGGGATCGTTGAACGGCTGGTGCCGGACGAGCTGTGGGAGCTGTTCCAGCGGGTGGTGCCGGACGCGCCGTCGCGGCCTCAGGGCGGTGGGCGGCGCCGGCATGGTGACCGTGAAGTACTGGCCGCGATCGTGTTCGTCGCGACGTCGGGTTGTACCTGGCAGCAGCTTCCCAAGGCATCGTTCGGCCCCTCGGGGGCGACAGCCCACCGACGATTCTCCGAGTGGAGCGAGGCCCGGGTGTGGGCCAAGCTCCACCGGCTGGTCCTCGACGAACTCGGCGTCCGCGGTGAACTCGACTGGTCCCGCTGCGCGATCGACTCGGTGAACATGAGGGCCCTGAAAAGGGGGATCTGACAGGTCCGAATCCTGTGGATCGGGGCAAGTTCGGCTCGAAGATCCACTTGATCACCGAGCGGACCGGTCTGCTCCTGTCCGTCGCGATCTCGGGCGCGAACCTGCACGACAGCCAGGCTCTCGAGCCCCTTGTCCGCGGCATACCGCCCATCCGATCCCGCCGCGGACGCCGACGACGCAAGCCCGGCAAGCTCCACGCGGACAAGGGCTACGACTACGCCCACCTGCGACGATGGTTACGCGGACGCGGCATCAGACACCGCATCGCCCGCAGAGGCATCGAGTCCTCACAACGGCTCGGCCGCCACAGATGGGTGGTCGAAAGGACCATGTCCTGGCTCGCCGGCTGCCGACGCCTGCACCGCCGCTACGAACGCAAGGCCGAACACTTCCTCGCCTTCACCAGCATCGCCTGCACCCTCATCTGCTACCGCAGACTGACCAAATGAGATGACTTCTTACCCGCCGGCCCATGCGCTGACCCCGGCCCCACCCCGCGGCTCACCTGCTCCGCCTGGCCGTGCCCGGGAGGGCGGATCCCTCTGCGGCCCGTACGGTACGAAAAGTAGTGATTGGGACAGAGCGGAGTTGGTCAGTGTCAGTGTTCAAGTCTGTCGTCGCGCACGATCGGCGTCGAAGAGCACTTCGTGACGCCCGCGCTGGTCGACGACGTCGTACGGACCCTGTTCAACCCGCAGTACCAGGGCCCCGTTGAGGAGATGCTCGACATCGGGGCGGGCCGGATCGCGGCGATGGACGCCGCCGGGATCGATGTCCAGGTGCTCTCGCTGACGCCCCCCGGCGTTGAGCCCCTCGCCGCCGCGGACGCCATCGCCATGGCCCGTGACACCAACGATCTGCTAGCCGCGGCAACCGCCCAATGGCCGGACCGTCTGGCCGGCCTCGCGACACTGCCGCTGGCAGACCCGGAAGCCGCCGCCAAGGAACTGGAGCGGATGGTCCGCGAGCACGGCTTCAAGGGCGGCATGGTCAACGGCCACTCCCAGGGCCGCTACCTCGACGACGAGTTCTTCACGCCCTTCCTCACCCAGGCGGCCGAGCTCCAGGTCCCGCTCTACCTCCACCCGACGCTCCCGCCGAAACCAGTCCTCGAAGCCTCCTACACCGGCAACTTCTCCGCCGACATCGGCACCACCCTCGCCTCGGCCGGCTGGGGCTGGCACCACGAGACGGGAACCCACGCCCTGCGCATGATCCTCGGCGGAGTCTTCGACCGGCACCCGGACCTGCAGATCATGCTCGGCCACCACGGAGAAGTGGTCCCCCTTCATGCTCCCCAGGATCGAGACCGCCTTCCCCACCCGCTTCACCGGCCTGCAACGCACCGTCCGGGACTACCTGCGTGAAAACTTCTACTACACCTTCGGCGGCTGGAACTGGCCCTCGATGCTCGCCCCCGTCCAACGCCTCGTCGGCACCGACCGCATCATGTTCTCCACCGACTACCCGTACGCGTCCCTGGAGGACGCCTACACCTTCCTCACCCACCTCGAACTCGGCCAGGAAGACAAGGAACTCATCGCCCACGGAAATGCCGAACGCCTCCTCCGTATCGCCCCCTCAGCCACCAAATAGGCAGGCCGGGCTAGGGCGTGTCTGACGGGTCGGGTGCTTCGTTTCGTTAGATGTGGGACGGGGTGACTTACTGAATGAGGAATGGTCCCGGCTGGAGCGGCACCTGCCAAGGAATGCTGGGCGGGGCGGTCGGTGGAGCTGCCACCGGCGCGTGATCAACGGGATTCTCTTCCGATTGCGGACCGGCGTGCCGTGGAGGGACTTGCCGTGCCGATTCGGCAAGTGGCAGACCGCGTATTCGCGCCACCGCAGATGGTCGGCGGACGGCACCTGGGAGTGGATCCTGCGCGCGGTCCAGGCCGATGCTGATGCTGATGCTGCCGGGCGGATCGACTGGTCGGTGGTGTGCGTCGATTACTGAGGTTTTCAGGGTGGGGTCGGTGGGTTGATGGCCAGGCCGGTGGCGGTGAGGCAGCCGTCGATAAGGTGGGGTCGGAGCTGGATTCTGCGTAACTCGCGGCGGAGTTTGCGGTCGAGGTCGTCTGGGGTTCCGAAGGCGGTGTTGGCCGTGGCTCTGCGCACGAGGGACCAGACGGCTTCGACCGGGTTCAGGTCTGGTGCGTATGCCGGGAGGCGGATGGTGGTGAGCCAGTCGTGTTCGGCTTCGTAGCGTTTCAGCCCGGCGGCCAGATGGGTGTTGAGATTGTCCCAAATCACCACGATGGGTCCGCCGAGCTGGATATGTGCCCGTACCAGCAGGTCGCGGTAGTCCTGCCAGGAGAAGCTCTTGCGGGCGCCCTTGAGCAGGAGATGGTTGCGGGGCCGGTGGATGAGGCGGCTCGGCTCGCCGGGTTTGTAGCAGCACAGGGCGGCGACCGAGGTCCGGCGGCGGGAGCGGCCGCGGACGCGGATGACGGGGGTGTGTCCGCGCCGGCCCCAGGTGTGGGCACGCGGCGGAGTCATGGAGAAGCCGGCTTCGTCCTCGAAGACGAGCCATGCCCCGGACGCCGCCGCGAGGCTTTTACCTGCGGCCAGACCTCCTTCTTCCACAGCTCGATCGCGTGCTCGTCGCGCTCGAGTGCTCTGCGGGCGGGCGCCTGCCAGGACCAGCCGTGCCGTTTCAGCAGCCGCCACACCGTCGCGACCGACAGCGTCAGCCGCAGCCGGCGACGGATCACCGTCTGGACCCGGACCAAGGTCCAGCGTTCATCCTCGAAGCCGTGCGCTGAGGGGCCCTTGCCGAGTTCCTCCTCGAGCACGGCGAACTGGGTATTGGTGACGGTCGGGGAGTTTGCCGGGCCCGTCGAGCGCAGGGCCTCGATGCCGCCCTCGCGCCAGGCACGACGCCAGCGTTCCACCGACCGCACACTCACCCGCAGTTCCTTCGCGATCACGGCGGTCTTCTCACCCGCCACGAACCGCTCGCCGGCCTGAAGCCGGATCCCCTCACGAAACGCCCGACGCTCAGCAGTCAGGCCCCCACCCTCCGGATAACGCATACCACCTGCATACCGCAAGGATCATGAACCGTCACCACCCGACGACAACCCGAAATCCTCAGTAGACAGTCTGCCGGGCACACCAGCACGCGGCCGGGGTGCCCAAGCAGCCTCCGCGGCTGCCGGGTCGGCACAAGCGGCCCGCCCACCATCGCGACGACGAAGGGCTGGGGTGAGGTGACCCCCGGAATGTGGACACAGGGGTCATGCTGCGAGTGAGAGTTTAACTGTCTTGTGGTGCTGCTGTTCGAACTCCATTGGGGAGAGGTAGTCCAGCGCGCTGTGGCGTCGGCGGGCGTTGTAGTAGGTGAGCCACTGGAAGATCTCCAGCCTCGCCTGACGGAACGTCGAGAACAGCTTCCGGTGCATCGTTTCTCGTTTCAGGCCCTGCCAGAAGCTCTCGGCCAGGGCATTGTCGTAACTGGAGCCGACCCGGCCCATGCTCCTGCGGATGCCGTACCGATCGCAGACCTGGGCGAACGCGGCCGAGGTGTATTGCGATCCGCGGTCCGCGTGGAAGATCACTCCGGTGACGTCGCCGCCGCGGGTCGCGACCGCGGCCTGGAGTGCGTCGATGACGAGCTCGGCCCGCATGTGCGGGGCCATCGACCATCCGAGTACCCGGCGGGATCGGATGTCGATGACGCAAGCGAGGTAGAGCCATGCGGTTCCGACCTGCACGTATGTGATGTCGCCGCACCACTTCTCGTCCAGCGTGCCGGCGGTGAAGTCCCGCTGGAGCAGGTCTGGCACCGGCGGCGCCAGGCGGTCCGGGATCGTGGTGCGCTTCTTTTTCCGCAGGTGGCGGCCGACGATGCCGTGCTTGCGCATCAGCCTGGCCACGCGCTTGCGGTTGACCGTGTACCCAAAGCCCCGCAGTTGGGCATGGACTCGGAGCGCGCCGTAGTTTCCGCGGTGTTCGGCATGGATTTCGCGGATCTCGGCGACCAGGGCGTCCTCGGTTCCCTGCCGCTCGGCCCGCGCCTGGGCGCCGGCGATCCACCGGTAGTAGCCCGAGCGGGAAACTTCCAGTACCCGGCATATCCGCTTGATGCCGTACATCTCGGCGTGGGCGGAGACGAAGTCCCAAGCGGCGGTCCTCACTTCATCTCCCGCGCGAAATAGGCGGCTGCCCGTCGCAGGATCTCCCGCTCGAGCTGCCATTCCTTCTCCGCCTTGGCCAGCCTGGCGTTTTCCGCCCGCAGCCGGGCCAGCTCGGCCTCGGTGTCCTGCGACGCGCCGGAGGCGACCGGACGGTCTTCGGCGTCACGCACCCAGGTCCGCAGCGTCTCGGGGTTGACGTTCAGATCGGCCGCGACGTCCCGAAACGTCCGCCTGCCGGCCGAGGCCCGCCACAACGCGACCGCGTCGGACCGGAACTCCGCACTGTACTTCGAGGGCCTTGCCACGTGGATTTACACCTTCCAGGATCAACAAGATCCATTGTCAGGTGTGTCCACACCACGGGGATCACCTCAGGGGCGCTCCCGAGGCGGACTTACGACGAAGATCCACCTGGCCGGAGAGGGCGGCCTGAAGCCGCTGGCCGCACTGATCACGCCAGGGCAGTGGGGCGATGCTCCACAGTTCATCCCCGTCATCGAACGGGTGCGGGTCCAGCGTCCCAGCGGCGGGCGTTCGCGCACCCGCCCGGACCACCTGAGCACCGACCGGGCCTACAGCTCCCGTCAGATCCGCCGCTATCTGCGCCGGAGACAGATCAAGCACACGATCCCGGAGCCCGACAACCAGCGGGCCAACCGCCGTCGCCATGGCAGCAAAGGCGGCCGTCCCACCGGTTTCGATTCGTTGGTCTACCAGCGCAGGAACGAGGTGGAGCGCATGATCAATTCGCTGAAGGCGTTCCGGGCGGTGGCCATGAGGTTCGAGAAGCGGGCGTACATGTTCCACGGCACCGTGACCGTCGCCTCGATCCGTCTCTGGATCCGCCCGTAGCCAGCGTCGAATCGCGTCCGGGCCGCAGCGAGGTCAGGTGGTCGCGGCGCTGTTCTCGTCCGTTTAGCTGCCGACGGACCCGCTCAGGTACTCGAAGTCTAGGATGACGGGTTGAAGGGCCTGCCCGACGCGGTCACCGCGACCTGGCCCAAAGCCACCGTCCAAACGTGCGTGATCCACCTAGCGAGAGCCTCGCTCAGGCTCTCGTCGTCGCGGGACCACCCCAAGCTGATGCCGGCTCTGAAGGCCATCTACACGGCCCCGACCGAGGCCGCGGCCGAGCAGGCCCTCGACCTGTTCGCAGCCCTCTGAGCTGCGCGAACACTATCCGGCGATCGTTCAGACCTGGCGATCGGCCTGGCCGGAGTTCACGCCCTACCTGGCGTTCCCGCCGGCCATAAGGACCGTGGTCTACTCCACGAACATGGTCGAATCGATCAACGCCCGCCTCCACAAGGCCACCCGAAATCGCGGCCATTTCCCCTCGGAGCAGGCCGCGTTGAAGGTCCCCCACCTCGCGGTCCGCGAGCAGATCAACCCGAAAGCGCGGGACGCGAACCACGTCGCCGCACACTGGAAAGGGACACTGAACCAGTTCTCACTCTTCTTCGAGAACCGGCTCAGCACCCAATGACACCAGACGACTTACGCAAGATCGCTGACACGCCCCACGACTATGAATCAGCCCTGAGCGACGGTGAAGGTGACGGTGGCCGGGGTGGAGATGTTGGTGCCGTGGACGGCGGTGACGGTGACGGTGTGGCTGCCGGGGGTCCAGGGTCCGGCTTTGGCAGCGCGGTCGAAGATCCAGGTCCGGTCGGCCTTGATCGGAATGTTGTCGGCAATGACCGTCGATCCTTCGGTGGCGCGGATGTAGGTGCCCTGCTCGACGGGGGCGGGGACGGTGCCGGTGAAGTCGGGCCGCTCTCCGGTGGTGCCGCCGTTCTTCGGAGTGGTGATGACCGGGGTCCGGGGGTCGACGACGGTGAACGTCACCGTGGCCGGGGCCGAGATGTCGGCGCCGTGGACGGCGGTGACGGTGACGGTGTGGGTCCCGGGGGTCCAGGGTCCGGCTTTGGCAGCGCGGTCGAAGATCCAGGTCCGGTCGGCCTTGATCGGAATGTTGTCGGCAATGACCGTTGACCCTTCGCTGGCGCGGATGTAAGTGCCCTGCTCGACGGGGGCGGGGACGGTGCCGGTGAAGTCGGGCCGGTCACCGCTGGTGCCGCCGTTCTTCGGGGAGGTGATGACCGGGGTCTGGGGCCGGCTGCTGCTGGCCATGACGTTGACGGGGGTGGACGGGGAGGCCACATTGCCGATGGTGAAGGCCAGCTGCGACGTCCCCACCGGCGCCTTCGCATCAGCCGCCACTGCCACCCACAGCGAGACGTACGTCCCGCTCCCACCGAGCCCCGCCTGCGTCAGATCGACCTGGGAAGCGGTCAGCGTCTGCCCGTCGCCAGACACGGTGGCGTCAAAGTTAGTAACTAAACCGGTCTGCGGATTCATCACCGAAACCAAATATGTGGGCTGCGGCTGGAACTTGAGAAGCGCACCCGCCGGAAGCTTCACCGTCACATCCAGCGGCGGGACCTGCCCAGCCCCCTCATGAATCACCTGGACACCCGGATACCCGGACGCCCCGGCAGGCACAAGCGTCACATCCGGCGGACCACCCGCAACCACCGAAAAATCATTCCACTGAACTACCACCAGACCATCACTGCCACCCATACCCACAGTGCCCGTATACTGCGGGTCATCCTGCTTAGGGGCATTGTTCGAATGACTCGCACTGCCGGGCAGACCGGAAATGGTGATGCCATTGGTTACCGTAGAACCCGAACAATAACCGCCACCGCCACCGCCACCACCAGAACCATTGCTTAAATTACCGGTGCCGCCGCCTCCACCTCCCCAGCCGGACCCCCCACCGCCATCGGCCCGACTGTCCCCGCCTCGTTGCCCACCACCGACAATGGCATCACCGGGGTTGGAGGCTGATCCCCCGTTAGCCGAGCCTCCGATGCCACCACCACCGCCATGACCTGCAGTGGATCCGGCGCCGTCGCCGCCTTTCACGCCACCGCCACCACCACCAAATAGGGTGCTCCAATAGTCATCGCCGCCGCCACCGCCGGCGATGAGGGTGGGAGTGCTGGGATTTTCGTCGTGCCACAAGGCGCTCATGCCGCCCCCACCGCCACCTACATACTGGCCGCCTTGGGGACCACCTTGACCACCACCGGGGAAACCACCGGTAGAGCCCGAGGCAGTTTTACCCACAGCCAGAGAAAGAGTTTCTCCTGGTGTGACGGCAACCGTGCCACGGGTATAGCCACCCGCCCCACCCTGGCCTTGATTCTTTGAGCCCGGCCCGCCACCGGCACCCCACATGCGGACGTCCACACTGGTGACACCCGCCGGAACAATAAACGAGTCCTGCGCACCGGTAGCCTCAAATCGATGGCACCTGTCGAATCCATCCGACGGCGACGAGTTACCCGTCGTGCCCTGCGCCACGGAAGTACCCTGAGAGATCGGGCCAGCCAACGGACTCCTCAACGCCCATTCAGGCACCTGCCCCTGGGAAACCGGCCCACCGATGTCGCTCCTCATATCCTTCACTCCCTATCTATGCGAAATGGACCCCGGCTCCGCCCACAAGAAACAACAACCGGGCACAGCTTCTTCACCCCCTCATATGTCACCACCCACGCCATCCCCCTCGGAACCTTTGAAGGTTTTCCAACATCACGTCGAGGCGGGGAGTGAACCGTTCCGACTGGGCCTGCAAAAGGAACGGTTCTTACAAGATTTTCGTAGGCGTTGATCGCTGCAACTTGTCTGTGGCGTCGGCTGGTTGGTGGTGGCAAGCTGGCTGTGTGTGTCGTGAGGGTGGGGGACCTGTTGCCGCAGCTGGCCGCGGTGCAGGTCGAGCGTGTGGAGGCCGGCGGGGACTTGCTGCGGATCACCGCCCGGACCAGGGACACCGCCCCGGCGGCGTGTCCGGGGTGCGGGCAGGTGTCGGACTGGGTGCATTCGCGTTACGTGAGGCATGTCGCGGATGAGACGGTGGGCGGCCGGGCTGTCGTGATCGATTTATCGGCGCGCCGTCTGTACTGCGAGAACGCCGGCTGCGCGAAGGCCACCTTCGTCGAGCAGGTTCCGGGGCTGACCCGGAACCTGCTGTCAGCGGCGCACTCCGGCCCTGCAGAAGGTGGTGGATGCCGTCGCGGTGGCTCTGGCCGGAGCGGCCGGGGCACGGCTGCTGGGCGTGCTGCACCATGCCCTGACCTGGGCAAGTGTGCTGAACTGCCTGATGCGCATCACGGTGCCCGACCGGCCGGCCCCGCGGGTGCTGGGTATCGACGAATTCGCTCTGCGCAGGGGGCCACCACTACGCGACGTTCCTGATCGACGCAGCCACCGGCGAGCGTATCGATGTCCTGCGGGACCGGAGGACTCGGACGGTCACCGCCTGGCTCAAGGATCGCCCGGGCATCGAGGTCGTCTGCCGGGACGGCGCCGGCGGCTTCGCCCGGGCCACCACGGCCGCCGACCCGACGATCGTGCAGGCCGGTGACCGCTGGCACCTGTGGCACGGCCTGGTCGAGGCCGTGCTGAAGGAGGTGGGCGCCCACAGCGCCTGCTGGGCCAAGGCCGGCCCACCACTGCGGGAGGGCGTACGGGCCGCGACCACCCACGAGCGGTGGCAGCAGGTCCACCAGCTGCTGGATACCGGGGTCGGCCTGCTGGAACGCTCCCGTCGGCTGGGCCTGCCCCTGAACACCGTCAAGCGATACGCCCGCCACAGCGAGCCCGGGCACCTGGTCCGGGCACCGCAATACCGTCCCACCCTCGTCGACCCCTACCGCGACCACCTGCGACAACGCCGCCAGGAGGACCCCTCGGTGCCCGTCACCCACCTCCTGCACGAGATCAAGAAACCCGGTTACACCGGAAGCGCGAACCTCCTGGTCCGCTACATCACCCAAGGCCGGGTCGAAGCAGACCACGCCACCCTTTCCCCGCGCCGCGTCACCCGACTTCTGATCACCGACCCCACCCGCCTGCGCGAGGACCAGCGGACACTGCGCGACCAGCTCACCGCGGCCTGCCCGGAGATGACCGCCCTGGCCGGCGCCGTGCGCGACTTCGCCACGATGCTCACCCCGGCGCCCGACAACATCGCGGCGCTGACCGGCTGGATCACCCGAGTCCGGGCAGAGAACCTGCCCTTCCTCCATTCCTACGCCACCGGACTCCAACGCGACCGCGCGGCCGTCGACGCCGCCGTGACCCTGCCCTGGCACAACGGCCGCACCGAAGGCGTCAACAACAAAATCAAGCTGCTCAAGCGTCAGACCTCCGGCCGCGCCGGACACCGCCTCCTACGCCAGCGCATCCTGCTCAGCCGACCCCAACATCCACAACGATCAACGCCCACGAAAATCTTGTAAGAGCCACCTGGTGTACACCCTCCGCACCACGGACGACACGACGGGCTTCCTCCCAGACAGGCAACCCGGAGATCATCCCACCTCACCCGGACAACGTGACAATGCCGCTCGGACTGCCCCTGACCTGCAACGGAACGTGATCAACCAACTATGAATCAGCCCCGGGAAGAGCGAGGGGAAGAAGAGGAAGGAAGACATACAAGGGGGCAGGTGTGCGGGCTACGAGGAGACTTCCGCGGGAGCCGCCGTTCCCGGACACCCGGAAAACCCAAAAGAGCTGGCCACGCGAATGGAGTTCGGCACACACCAGACAGCTACAGCAATTTCACGGAAGAACAGCTCCAGGTAAAGGTGAATGTATTTCGGGCGACCGTGGAACATCAGAACATGCATTACTGGATGTGAAGATATCGGAAGTAGCGGCAAATCAATTCTCGGAAGCGAAATTCCAGCCAGTCGCCATAACGAAAGAAACCATCCAGTTCGCGATGGACGGGCTCCACCCACCCGGAAAATCCCAGGCCGCACGTCTGAGATTTTCCGCAAACGAGGAAAATCTACGGAGGTACGCAAAGAAAGGCCTCAAGGACGCAAGCAGCCGCCGGGAAGACCGAATCAGCATCCGGCTGATTACCTCCCCGACGTAGAACAAAAACGACCCGAAATGACGCCGACAGGATCACGAGACACCGAACAGGAAGGAATCCTACAATGGCACTTTACATCGTATTCGATAAATCGGGCGACAACTTCAACATCCACCTCAACCAGGCGGCTATCCAGGAACTAAAATCCGCATCCTCCGAATTCAATACCGACCTGGCTGCGGCCGCACAGCAATTCCCGGACATAGAAACCGTCATCCATGAAATTCAGTGGGACATGCGAGAATTGGCTGCCATGATTGACGCGACAGGACGGGTCAGCATTCAGGGAACCCTGCCCAATGGGCACCTTACCGGATGGACTCCCGACGACAAGTACCCAGGGTTTTCCGTGGTTCCGGGTGGTCCGCCGAATGTAACGCTTGTGCCTGCCGGGGCACCCGGACATCCGGGTGTACATGTGGCTGGGCAGGTCCCGCCGCTGGATGTGACGGTGAAGCTTCCGGCGGGTGCGCTTCTCAAGTTCCAGCCGCAGCCCACATATTTGGTTTCGGTGATGAATCCGCAGACCGGTATCGTTACTAACTTTGACGCCACCGTGTCTGGCGACGGGCAGACGCTGACCGCTCCCCAGGTCGATCTGACGCAGGCGGGGCTCGGTGGGAACGGGACGTACGTCTCGCTGTGGGTGGCGGTGACGGCTGATGCGAAGGCGCCGGTGGGGACGTCACAGCTGGCCTTCACCATCGGCAATGTGGCCTCCCCGTCCACCCCCGTCAACGTCATGGCCAGCAGCGGTCTGCCCCAGACCCCGGTCATCACCACCCCGAAGAACGGCGGCACCACCGGTGACCGGCCCGACTTCACCGGCACCGTCCCCGCCCCCGTCGACCAGGGCACCTACATCCGCGCCACCGAAGGATCGACGGTCATCGCCGACAACATCCCGATCAAGGCCGACCGGACCTGGATCTTCGACCGCGCCCCCAAAGCCGGACCCTGGACCCCCGGCACCCACACCGTCACCGTCACCGCCGTCCACGGCACCAACATCTCCACCCCGGCCACCGTCACCTTCACCGTCGTCGACCCCCGGACCCCGGTCATCACCACCCCGAAGAACGGCGGCACCACCGGTGACCGGCCCGACTTCACCGGCACCGTCCCCGCCCCCGTCGACCAGGGCACCTACATCCGCGCCACCGAAGGATCAACGGTCATCGCCGACAACATCACGATCAAGGCCGACCGGACCTGGATCTTCGACCGCGCTGCCAAAGCCGGACCCTGGACCCCCGGCAGCCACACCGTCACCGTCACCGCCGTCCACGGCACCAACATCTCCACCCCAGCCACGGTGACGTTCACCGTCGTCGACCCCCGGACCCCGGTCATCACCACCCCGAAGAACGGCGGCACCACCGGTGACCGGCCCGACTTCACCGGCACCGTCCCCGCCCCCGTCGACCAGGGCACATACATCCGCGCCACCGAAGGATCAACGGTCATCGCCGACAACATCACGATCAAGGCCGACCGGACCTGGATCTTCGACCGCGCTGCCAAAGCCGGACCCTGGACCCCCGGCAGCCACACCGTCACCGTCACCGCCGTCCACGGCACCAACATCTCCGCCCCAGCCACCGTCACCTTCACCGTCGCTCAGGGCTGATTCATAGCCGTGGTGATCATTTGGCTGTGCAGGTCAGGCGATGCCCAGGATGTCCAGCAGGCGCGTGCAGGTGCGTAGGAGACCTCGCGCAGGCCGGCTGCGATGTTGCTTTGTCCGTCGGCGCGGAAGGTGTTGATCGCTGGTTGCGCAGGGTGGCCATGTTTTCCGGTCCGTGCCTGGTCCGGATCTTGGTGGCGTCCTCGGGGAGGGTGGTGTCGCGGGCGTGGTACAGCCGGTTCTCGATCTCCCACGGTGAGCGGGCAAGGCGCCCCATCCGCTGTGGGGGTGCCGCCCCGGCGGGCAGGCCAGTGATCGCGTAGACGGTTTGCAGCGTCACCGTGCCGACCTTCGCATCGGTACGGTGACGCGGGATCTTGACGCCCTGTGCCACGTGCGGGGTGAAGCTCCCCCGGAGCACTGTCACCTTGAAGTTCCCCCCTGAACCTGGACAGCGGGTGGTTACGCTGCGGGGGTGAGGTCGCGTGTCGTCCAGGCTCTGGTTTCGAACGGGGTGACGTAGCCGTACACCGGGTGCTTGCGCAGGCGCGTGCGGTTGTATTCGACCTCGATGAAGCGGAAGATGTCGGCGCGGGCTGTTTCGTGGGACTCCCAGATGGTGGTCCCGATCTCCGCTTTCAACAGTCCGAAAAATCTTTCGGCTGCGGCGACATCGTAACATGAGCCCGTTCTGCCCATGCTCTGCCGCAGGTTCAACTCCTTTATTAGGGTGGTATTCACGTGAGGTGTATTCCGAGCCGCGATCCGAAGGTGCAATGCATCCCCCTTTCAGGGCCCCGCGTCCGGCGGCCATTTTCAGAGCGGCGGTGACGAGCTCGGCGCGGTGATGGCCGGCCATCGCGTACCCGATCACCTCGCGAGTGGCCAGGTCGATGACGGTCGCCGGATACCACCAGCCGTCGGGTGTCGGCAGGTAGGTGATGTCCGAGGCCAGTTTCGTGCCCGGCTCGGCCGCGGCGAAGTCGCGTCCCACCAGGTCCGGCGACGGCGCCGACTTCGTATCGGCCTTCGTCAGGCTGCGGCGCCTGCGGCGGGTGATCCCGCGGATATCATGCTCGCGCATCAGCCGCTCAACCTTCTTCCGGTTGATCCGGCGTCCCCGGCGGCGCAGGGCGGCGGTGATCCGCGGAGCTCCGTAGGCGCCCCGCGAGGCGGCATGGACCTTCCGTGTCTCCTAACCAACTCGTCTTCCGCACAAGCACGTTCAGCTGCGGCTTCACGCGCGGCGAGCCACGCGTAGTAGACGGACCGGGGCACGCTGAGTGCCCGGCACAGCCGGGTGACCGGATGGCGTCCAGCAGCCTTCTCCGCGTCGACGAACAGGCACTTCGCGCCTATTTCATCTCCTTCGCGAAGAAGGCCGCCTTAGATTCAACCGGTCAAGGCAACGCTCTCGGCTGGTGTCCGGAATCCCAGGCACTTTCGCGGACGGTTGTTGAGCTTCGTCGCTATGGCGTCGAGGTCGTCCTGGCTGAAGGCCGACAAGTTCGTCCCCTTGGGCAGGTACTGGCGGAGCAACTTGTTGGTGTTCTCGTTGGTGCCTCGTTGCCAGGGGCTCCGTGGTGCCGCAAAGAAAACGCCGATACCGGTTTCGGCGCTGAGGCGCTTATGAGCTGCCAGTTCCATGCCGCGATCCCAGGTCAGCGTGCCGTGCAGGCGGGAATCCATGCGTGCGTAGGCTTCGGCCAGTGCGGGAACGACCACGGCGGTGTGGCGGCTGGCGAGCTTTACGACGTGGAGAAACCGGGTCTTGCGGTCAACGAGTGTAGCGACCTGGCCGTTGTTCGAGCCGATCACCAGGTCTCCTTCCAGGTGCCCGGACTCGCTGCGGTCCTCTGCAGCCTGGGGCCGGTCCTCGATCGCTCGGGCATCGATGATCTGTGAGCGCCACTGACCCTTCACCGTGTGACGTTTGTTCTTCCGGATCGGACGGCCGGTCCGCAGGCGTTTGCAGAGCTCGCGGGGCACCACTTTCCATCGGGTGGTGTAGACCGACCGGTAGATCGTCTCGTGGCTGACCTGCATCTCCGGGTCGTCACTGTGACGCAGCCGCAGATGCCCGACTATCTGTTCCGGCGACCACTCCTCTCTCAGCAGGGCCAGCACGGTCTGCCTCAATGCGGGCCTGCGGGCGAGCAGGCACTCTTTCGGACGCCGGCCGCGGTCAAGTGCCCGCTCCTGCGCGGCGATCGCCCGGTAGACGTCGCGTCCGCCGTTGTTGTTGACTTCACGGCTGACCGTTGACACGGCACGCCCCAGGCGAGCGGCGATCGCCCGGTAGGAATCGCCGGCACACAGCCTGCGGGAGATCTCCTCCCGCTCGCCCAGAGTCAGACTTCCGACGCGCTCCTTGCGGGACAGGGGCGCGATTCCTCCGTGATGCTTGAGGACGGTGAACACCAAGCCGGGCGGCTTCCCAATCCCTCTGGAGATGACACTGATCGACTCACCGGACTTCCACCGCCGCCACAGGTCGGACTTCATCTCGTCCGACATCCCCGGTTCGACCCAGTCTCGCCACTTGTACCGCCCTCAACCTGCACTGTTGCTCCGACCGGTTGAATCTAAGACCGGCACCTTCAAGAAATCCTTCGGCCACCACCCCCTCGCAGCCTGGTGCGCGAACACCGGCGAGTGCCTGGCCATGCTGCTACGCCCCGGGAACGCCGGCTCCAACACCGCCGCCGATCACGTACGGGTCCTGTCCGACGCTCTCACTCAGACCCCCGGCCAGTCGACGGCGAAGATCCTGGTACGCGTGGACGGTGCCGGGGCCACTCACGGGCTTCTCGAACACCTCGCCGCGCTGAACACCCGGCGCCGCACCGTGCGCTTCACCACCGGCTGGACCATCACGGATGCCGACGAGAAGGCCATCGCGAAGCTGCCCGAGACCGCCTGGGAGACCTCCCTGAAGCAGAACGGTGAGGTCCAGGAGGGCTACTTCGTCGCCGAGCTGACCGGCCTCAACACCCGGCCCGGCTGGATCAAGGGCATGCGTCTGATCGTCCGCAGGGTCAAACCCTCTGGACGGCACGTCAAAGACCTGACCGCCTTCGAGAAGAAGACCGGCTGGAAGTACAGCGTCACCGCCACCAACATCAGCAAGATGGCCCGCGTCCCCGGCTCCCACCAGGCGCAATGGCTGGATGCGGTGGCCCGCCATCATGCAGTGGTGGAGGACCAGGTCCGCACGAGCAAGGCGCTCGGCCTGCGCAATCTTCCCTCGAAGGCCCTCGCCGTCAACGAGAGTTGGATGCTCACGGCGAATCTCTCGGCCGACCTCGACGCCTGGCTCCGGCTCCTCACGCTGCATGACGAGCCCGGCCTGGCCCAGGCCGAACCGGACACCATGCGCTTCCGCCTCTACCACCTGCCGGCCCGGCTCAGCCGACACGCCCGCCGCCAGTGGCTCCGCATCGAACGCACCTGGCCCTGGGCGACCGCGTTCACCACCACCTGGACCAGGATCACCAGCCTCCCGACCATCACCTGACGGCCGGCCCCGCCCCGACGACCGGCACGGAGAAAGACCCGCACCACCACCGGGAGACGTGGAACCCCGGCGCACCCGCAGCGACACGCGACGACCCCGGACCCGCGCCACAAGAACAAACCGGGGTAAAACGATCACCTCACCGACGCGACATCACCGCTGACGGATCGAGGTCCGCTCCGCTCCCACCCCAGGGCCCTTTCCGAGTAAGCAGACCAGACCGTACCGGTTGATAGGGGGGTGTAAACATCGACCTGAAGCACTCCCACAAACCACTTCACACAAACAAGCTCCCAGCTGCTCCCACACACCCCCCACAACCACCTACCACCTACCACCTACCAAACGAAAAAATGCTATGGCACCCCCACATGCAGAACTGGAGACAAAAAAGTGATCCTCCCCCGCAACCTGACACGTAAAATTTCGGTCGGCCTTGCCGCAGCACTCGCCGCCAGCGCCACCCTGCTCTGCTCCAGCCCCGCCCAAGCCGCCGGACCAGTCTGGAGCTGCAACACTGTAGTAAGCGTCGACAGCCCCACCGCCATAAACCTTGCGAGCCTGCTCGGAATCACACTTCCGACGACAGGGTTCGTGGGCCTTCAGTGTCAGCCTGGAGGCGGGGGCTCTTCCGTCAACCAGCCCCTCTGCGGCGATGCCCAATTCGGTGGCCTTATCCTGCTCAATGCGTACCCGACAAATGATAAATACTGCTAACCTCACCATTTCAGCTGAGGTTGTCAGTCGAAGGACAGCTGACTCATAGCCCCGGGTACGTAGAGAAACAGCAGGTCACAGGCGTGCGACGGACCTTCACTACAGCAGTTCCGTACACACCGAAGCACCGATGATCAGGGAGACCTGTCAAATCGCCCGACCACCGAAGCCCCGATGTGCCGCCAACCTGCCACCGTCTGTCTGAGGTGACCCGATGACCAGAAGGCCCAACCAGAAGCGAGCGGGCCCCACATGGACACACAGCCGTTCCGGCCCCGGGCCAGATTTCTGGCCCACACCCCGAACACACGCCCACCACACACCAAAACAGAGAAAACTGACGATCCGTCTGGAGACGGTGAAGAATTCAGAACGCCGCAACCAGAAACTCAAAGCGACCTAAAGGCTTTGAATTCATCACTCGCAGGCACCCAATAAACACCACCAGGACCCGATGAGTTCCCGTACAACCGAGGTGAACTACGCCAGAGCACACGGCGGATCGAGTCCGCCGTCAACTTCCGAGAGGGGGCTTGCGGCGGCAAGGACCTGGAGCTCGGCCTCGGTCGTGCCCGCGTCCTGGGCACGGGCGGAGTCGCCCCCGTGAGCCAGGAGAGCCGGGAGCACGACCCGGCCGGCGCGGGCAGTGGAAACTCCCGCAACGGCGTTCGGCCCGGCGCCGCCGGGACGCCGAGCTGACGGACCGTATCCGCCAGGTCCACGACGGACATCATGGACACCATGAAAGCCGGGACGCAGGGAGACACTTGCCGCGCGGCGGCGCCCGCCGCGCGAGCCGCCCGCGTGGCCGATCCAGCACGGAATCGGCGCGCGCCGACCGCCGGCCCGCGTCCACGCCAGGAACTGCTGGGACACAGGCACACGCCGCCCGCCCCTGAGCACCGAGGAGGCGCGCCGAGCCCCGGCCGACGGCATACCCCCGCAATGCCAGCCCCACGTCACCCAGTCCAGGCGGCCTTGACTCCAGATGTTGAACACGTCTATACGGCCTGGGCCAGGGTAGTTGCTGCTGACCGGAGGGCGTTCTCGTAGGCGATCGGGGACCGCTGACCGAGGCGGGACGCCAGGAGCGAGTAGCCGTCACTCCGGGCTCCCTCGCCACCCCGCTACGGCATCAGCACCCGCACCACCGAACGCCTCACCAACAAGGCCCGCCTCCGGCGCGGTAAATGCGTGGTCACGCCTTCGTGACACTGCCGTTCACAGGGTTGTCGTGGTGGGCGGTGTGCTATCGGCGGTTTTCAGGGTGTTGGTTCCGCTGACGGCTTTCAGGGCGTTGGTCAGTCCTTCGCCGAAGAAGCTGTTGCTGGCGGTTGTGCCTGTGCACCGCTTGTCGGGTGGGCAGGCGATGTCGGTGGCCTGGGCGGCGAGTCTGGCCCGGAGGTCGGCTGGTGTGGCGGCGGGGTTGGTGCTTGCCAGCAGTGCGGCTACGCCGGCGACGTGCGGGGAAGCCATTGACGTGCCGGGGATGGCGCCGTACTCGCCGCCCGGGACTGTCGAGTAAATGTCGGATGCTTCGGATGCGCCGTCGCCACCGGGGGCTGCGATGTCGATGATGTTCCGGCCGAAGTTGGAGTACGGGGCCCTGGCGTTGTCCTTGGTCGTCGCTGCGACAGTGACCACGCCGGGCAGCTCGGCGGGAATCTGGATGCAGGCGCTGGTGACGGGGGCCGAGTCGCCCGGACTCTCACTGTCGGCCGGCTTGTTCGCCAGGTCGATGTTGGAGTTGCCCGCGCCCGCGATCTGCAGTGAGCCCTTGCTCTCGGCGTACTGCTGGGCGCGTCTGGTGCCCTCGATGATAGCTGCCTGGTCTGCGTTGTCCGGGCAGTTGAACATCCACGGGTCCGTGAAATAGCTGTTGTTGGTGACCTTGAAGCCGTGGTCGCCAGCCCACATCAAGCCGCAGATGGTGTTCTCGGCGGAGATCAGGCGGCGGCCGTCCGGTTCGGCGAGGCGGACGGAGGCGATCTTCACGCCCGGGGCGACGCCGATGACGCCTTTGCCGTTTTTGGCGGCGGCGATGGTTCCTGCCACGTGGGTGCCGTGGCCGTTGACGGGGCGCCATGCGCCGGGCCGGGTGTCGGCTTTGCCGTAGGCGCAGGAGACGGAGTCGGCTGCGTCGAAGTTGGGTGCGATGTCCTGGTGGAGGTCGTCGACGCCGGTGTCGAGGACTCCGACCTTGACCGTGAGGGAGCCTGTGGTGATGTCCCATGCCTTGTCGGCCTGGATCTGGGTCATGTTCCAGCGGCTGGTCTCAGCGGGGGCCGTGGTGGCCTGCTCGGGGGCCGCGGGAATTTTAGGGTTGTAGGCGTCAGCCGGGATGTCCGAGGTCCGGGTGGCGCCGACCTGCTGGACACCTCTGACGCCGCGCATGGTGCCGTCGAAGGACTTGGATGCCGAGTGTGCCACGGTCACGCCGATGGCGTCGTAGTGCGCGAACACCGTGCCGCCGTTGCCCTTTACCGCGGCCCGTACCGCTGCGGTGTCGCCCGGCGCGGTGACGACCAGGTAGGCCCGGGTACCGGCCGCCCAGGCGGCCGGTGAGGCAGAGGCCCCGGAACCCCCCGGCATGGCCGTCTGTTGGCCATGGGAGCTGCTGCCGGTGTTCTGCTGGGGGTCCATGCCTGCCATGGCGGCGGAAGGCAGGCCTATTGCTCCCGCGGCGATGCCCGCGATGGCCAGCTTCCGGTAGTACGTCTTCCTGCGGTGCGGCCGCTTCCGCGCCGGTCCTGCACCGTACTCTTCGTTCCCGTGTAACTCATGTTGTGCCATTCCCAACCGCCTGTGCATCATTCACTGTTCCGGAGAGCCTCCATCGTGTCTGCTGGGAACCCTGAGCAGATCCCTCTGAAGGTCCTGTCTGGGAAACCCCCGGGATGTAGGCGAGGACGTTCCGGTCATACCGCAGGATGACCGGAACGGATCACCCTGCACCTGCTGCGGCAGGTCCTCGTGCAGACCTACACCATGGGGATGTCAACTGGGGGTGTGAGGCGTCCTGCGTTTCTCGGACAGGGGTTTTGCGGGATTCCTATGCTGCGGCCTGCAATTCTGCGTACTCGGCATGGACTTCTGCGGGGGTTCGGTAGCCGCGCAGAGTGGAGCCGTCTGTGATGTAGAACATCTCGATGTATCGGACGATCGCCCGGTGAGCATGTGCGCGTGTCGGGAACGAAGTTCGGTGCACGAGCTCGTTCTTCAGGGCGCCGAAGAACGATTCGTCCATGGCGTTGTCCCAGCAGACCCCGGTACGGCCGACTGATGCCCTGAGTCCCAACGAACTAAGTTTCCCCCGGAGTGCCCGAGAAGCGTATTGCCTGGACGCCGCGATCCGAGTGAAATATGCAGCCGTCGGCGAGGTTGGTGTTCCGTGCCGCCATGTCGACCGCGTCCGATATGAGCGAGGTCTTCATGTGGTCGGCCATCGCCCAGCCGATCACGGCCTTGGTATGGCAGTCAATAACCGTCGCAAGATAGAGGAACCCAGCCCAGGTATGGATATACGTGATATCGCTGACCAGTTTGCGGCCGGGTGTATCTGCGGTGAAGTCAGGGCCACCAGGTCGGGTGTGGACGGTGCCGTGTCGTCGGTGACCATGGTCAGCCGCCAGGGCCGTGGCTGGCACGGCACCAGGCCCAGCTCGCGCATCAGGGCGCGGACCAGCTCCGGCCCGGCCTGCACGCTCATCCCCTTCAGGGCGGCGTGGACACGCCGGTAGCCGTAGGTCTCGTGCGAGTCGGAGAAGACCTGGCGAATATTTCCTTGAGTTTTGCGCGGCGTCCGGCGGTGGCCGACAACGGCCGGGAACGCCAGTGATAGAAACCTGACGTGGATACATCTGCCCAGGCACACATTCGTTGCACGGGATAGGTACCGGACTCGCCGTCGATGAACTCGCACTTCTCCGTCACCGGTATTCCTGGGCGAAGAAGGCCGCCGCTTTCCCCAGGAACTCGGTCTTCATCCGCAGTTCACGGTTCTCGCGCGCCAGCTCACGCAGGCGAGCACGTTCGCTGATGTTCAGGGGCCGTTCCTCGCCGGCATGCTCCTGCCTGTACCGGCTGACCCAGGTACCCAGAGTTCCCTCGTTCACCTGGATTTCCCGTGCGGCCTCGGCTATCGGCCGGGACTCCACGACCATCATCTTCACCGCATCGTCCCTGAATTCGGGACTGAACTTCCTACGCTTTGGTGCCATGCGCTCTCTCCGCCGTTCCGGAATTCGATCCTATCGGTGACCCCTGTCCGAGAACCTCGGGGCGGCTCGGTGCGTGCTGCCGCGGGGCCGAGGGGCGTGTCCCAATAGGGGCCTTTGCGACAGGCACCGTCACAGTCTTGACCGCTCTCTCGGCCCGGCGGCGGCCATCGGCTTCCCGCAGCGATCAGGAGAGCGGCCTTGACCAGCATCACGCAGCCCACCACCCCTTGTCATCTCCCGGCGGATACCGCGGAGGAGGTCCTCCTCGGCGTGGACACCCACGAGGACGTCCGTGCCGGCGCGGTCATCACCGTGCTCGGCGCGGTACTGGCCGGCCGCAGCTTCCCGGCGACGGCCGATGGATACCGGCAGCTCCTCGACTGGGCACGGTCCTTCGGAGTGCTGCGGAGAGCCGGTGTCGAGTGCACCGGCTCCTACGGAGCCGCCCTGGAATCTGCGGGCCGAGGGCATCGGAGGTGACCGAGGTCAACCAGCCCGACAGAGCCGCCCGGCGCCGTCACGGCAAGACCGCCGCTTGACACCCATAGGGGCATCAGCGCCGTTCAGGGGCTTCACTCGTTTGGGTGGCTCGGGCGGTAGTCCGGGTCACCCAGGACGGGCGCTCAGCGCCTCGTCTCGTACCTGGTCAGGATCACGCCGCAGGGAAGCGTCCGCGTCTCCACCAGGTTGAGGTTCACCCAGTTGTCCAGCGCGGTGAAGAACGGCGTGCCGCCGCCCACCAGGACCGGCGCGGTGGCCAGCACGTACTCGTCAATCAGCCCGGCCCGCATGGCCGCCCCGGCGAGCGTCGCGCCGCCGATGTCCATCGGGCCGCCGTCCTCGGCCTTGAGCCGGGTGATCTCGGCGACCGCGTCGCCGGTGACCAGGCGGGTGTTCCAGTCGACCTTGTCGATCGTCGAGGAGAACACCACCTTCGACATGTCCCGCCAGCGGCGCGCGAACTCGATCTCCGCCGGGGTGGCGTTGGGCTGCTGGTCGCCGGTCGGCCAGTAGGAGCTCATCGTCTGCCACAGCTTGCGCCCGTACAGCGACAGGTCGGTCGCCTGCAACTGGTTGGACCAGAACTGGAACAGCTCGTCGCTCGGCACGCTCCAGCCGATGTCGTCGCCGGGCGCGGCGATGTAGCCGTCCAGGGTCAGGTTCATGCCGTAGATCAGTTTCCGCATGGCGTCAGCCTTCCGTGAGTCGGTCTCACGCGTACAGACCGGCGCGGCGCGGGAAACTCATCGGTGCGCGGCGTTGAGTGGGATGGCTCGGCCGCGGTCGTCGAGGATGCGTCCGCTGGCTTTGTATTGGCGTAGCACGATGACGCGGTCGGTAATGTGCAGGTCTGGCAGGCGTTCGGCCAGCAGTGTCTCCAGGCGGTGCACGTCGCCGAAGGAGTGCAGCCATACGGAGATGTGCAGGTTGTGGGGGCCGGTGGTGGCCAGGCACATGCGGATCTCGGGCAGGGTCGAGAGGGTCTGCGCGGTGGTGGTCACTTTGTCGGGCGCGACTGCGGCGCGGAAGGTGGCGCAGACCGGCCAGCCGGTGAACGGTTGTGCGACGTCGCAGCGGAAGATTAGGTGCCCGCCGGTGAGTGCGCGGTCGAGCCGTCGGCGGGCGGTGTGCACGCTGGTGCCCAGTATCGCGGCCAGGTCCGGGCCGGTGGCCCGACCGTCGTCGGCGAGGGCGGCGGCGAGGCGGGCGTCCGGCCGCGCGGTGTGCGGGCTGGTGTGGACCGGTGGCGGCGGAGCGTGCCGTTTCAGGCGGGTGAGTTGAGCCGGAGTCAGGCCGCGGATGCGCCAGCGCGAGGCTTCCAGGAACACGCGGGTCGCCAGGTTGATCTCCACCGCCCGCACGCCGGGTGCGCGTTCGATCCGCTGCAGGCAGTGTCCGGTCAGCTGCGCGACGTCAGGTGCGGCAACGATGGCGGTGAGGCTGTGGGCGCCAGTGGCCTGTTCCAGGGTGAAAACGTGCGGGTCCTGCGCGATGCGGTGTGCGGTGTCCTCCAGGCGTGCGGGCGCGACCGTGATGTCGACCAGCGCGCCGGCGCCGTCCAGTTCCGAGGCGGGGTACGCGGTCACCCACGCGACGCCGCTGCCACTCAGGCCTTTCCACCGTCTGGCGATGGTCACCGGGTCGACCCCCAACGCGGCCCCCACCGCGGTCCACGACGCGCGGGGACTGACCTGAAGGGCCTCGATCACCGCCCGGTCGAGCCCGTCGAGGCTGTCCGCATCCTGCATGGTCCCGGGCACTAATGCTCCTTTCCTGCAGTAAGGCTGCGAACGGTGGGCCGCATGACATATCGCGGCCATCTTCGTCGCGCAGGGCCCGTCACGTCGAGCCGAGGGGACGGCGTGGCGTTCCTGCGCCACCACCTGCGCGGGCGGGATCCGGCTGAACCGCCCGCACGGCCCGCGTCGCCGTGCCGTCCCGATCCACCGGCCCACCACCACGGGAGTCCATATGACCGGAACACCGTCCTGCGTGCCGACTAGACCCCCCACCCCGGCCAGGCGCGCCACCCCGGTGGGTGTGATCCTCGCCTCCGTGGTCGCCGTCGAGGTCGTCAGCGGCTCGCTGCAGAGCTTCCTCACCCCGCTGCTCCGCACCCTGTCGGAAACGCTGGACGTCACCACCGCACAGCATCGCCAACCTGCTCTCCAGCGCGGTCTTCGCGCCGGTCCTCTCACGCATGGGCGACCTGTACGGGCATCGCCGCATCCTGCGCGGGAACCTCGCGCTCATCCTGGTCGGCTCGCTCCTGGTCGCGCTCGCCCGCGACTTCGAGGTATTGCTCGCCGGGCAAGCCCTGCAAGGGTCCCTGTCTGGGCTGTTCCCGCTGCTGGTGGGCATCCTGCGCAACCACGGCGGCGACGCGGAAAACCGCAAGGGCATCAGTCGGATGGTCGCCGCGATCGGCATCGGCAGCGGGCTCGGGCTGGTGAGCAGCGGCCTGGTCGCCGAGTACGCCGACAACCCCACCTCCGCCCTGTGGGTGCCGGTCGCCACCGTCGCGATCGCCGTCGGCATCGCCCAGTTCGCGCTCCCGGAGACCACCGACCGCCCCGGCGGCCGCATCGACTGGGCCGGCGGCGTCCTGATCGGCGCCGGGCTGATCGGCGTCCTGATCGCACTCAGCCAGGGAGAAGCCTGGGGTTGGACTGCTGCCGGCACCCTTGGCTACGGCCTCGGCGACCTCGCCCTGCTGGCCGCGTTCGTGGTGGTCGAACTGCGCCACCCCGAACCCATGGTCCAGGTCAGGATGTTCGCCCGCACCCCCGTCCTGGTCATCTCCCTAGTCGCGCTGCTGTTCTCATTCGTCCTGTTCAGCCTGACCGTTCCCGGCGCGATCTTCAGCAGCCTGCCCGACGACACGTTCGGCTTCGGCCTCGGCCTCAGCGCTCTGGCCATCAGCTTCGCCGCACTCCCCGCGGTGCTCGGCATGGCCGCCGGCGCGGTTGCCGCCCCCGCCCTGGCCCAGCGCATCGGCGACCGGCTCATGCTCGCCACCGGAGCGCTCCTGATGGCCGTCGGCCACGGCCTCACCGCGCTGATCCACAATGCCCTCGTGCCCTACCTGGCCTTCGGCGCGGTCTCCGGGCTCGGCATCGGCCTGCTCCAGCAGGGCACCCGCACCATCGCCGTCGAAGCCGTCTCCGAGGACGAGACCGCCGTCGGCTCCGGCATCAACGAGCTCATGATCACCGTCGGCGGGTCCGTCGGCGCCGCGGTCGTCGGCGCGATCATGACCGCCAACACCGAGGACGGCGCCCTCTTCCCCACCGAAGCAGGCTTCACCAACTCCTGGTGGCTGGCCGCGGGCGTGTCCCTCCTCGCCGCGCTCGTCGCCTGCCTGTACCGCCCCACCCCCACCGCCGCGCAGCGACAGCAGGCCGCACCGCACCCAAGCCCCGACCAGGCCGTCGGCCGCGACGGCGCACCCGTGCCCGGCCCTGCCGCCGCCGTACACCCCGCACCGAAAGGCACCGCCCAGTGAACCCCTCCCCCGACCCGCGCAACGCCACCCGCACCCACCTGCAAGCCCACCGCGACGCGGTCCTCACCCTTAGAAGTCATCTCATTTGGGCTTCGCGGGTAGACTGTCGGCCATGGTGGGGATCGTTGAACGGCTGGTGCCGGACGAGCTGTGGGAGCTGTTCCAGCGGGTGGTGCCGGACGCGCCGTCGCGGCCTCAGGGCGGTGGGCGGCGCCGGCATGGTGACCGTGAAGTACTGGCCGCGATCGTGTTCGTCGCGACGTCGGGTTGTACCTGGCAGCAGCTTCCCAAGGCATCGTTCGGCCCCTCGGGGGCGACAGCCCACCGACGATTCTCCGAGTGGAGCGAGGCCCGGGTGTGGGCCAAGCTCCACCGGCTGGTCCTCGACGAACTCGGCGTCCGCGGTGAACTCGACTGGTCCCGCTGCGCGATCGACTCGGTGAACATGAGGGCCCTGAAAAGGGGGATCTGACAGGTCCGAATCCTGTGGATCGGGGCAAGTTCGGCTCGAAGATCCACTTGATCACCGAGCGGACCGGTCTGCCCCTGTCCGTCGCGATCTCGGGCGCGAACCTGCACGACAGCCAGGCTCTCGAGCCCCTTGTCCGCGGCATACCGCCCATCCGATCCCGCCGCGGACGCCGACGACGCAAGCCCGGCAAGCTCCACGCGGACAAGGGCTACGACTACGCCCACCTGCGACGATGGTTACGCGGACGCGGCATCAGACACCGCATCGCCCGCAGAGGCATCGAGTCCTCACAACGGCTCGGCCGCCACAGATGGGTGGTCGAAAGGACCATGTCCTGGCTCGCCGGCTGCCGACGCCTGCACCGCCGCTACGAACGCAAGGCCGAACACTTCCTCGCCTTCACCAGCATCGCCTGCACCCTCATCTGCTACCGCAGACTGACCAAATGAGATGACTTCTTAGCCACAGCCTGCACGCCGAGCCCGAACTCGCATTCGAGGAACACAAGTCGGCGAAGAAGATCGCCGACCTCATGGAAAGCGCCGGCTTCGACGTCACGCGCGGCGTGTGCGACCTGCCCACGGCCTTCACCGCCACCCACGGGTCTGGCGACCTGGTCATCGGCATCACCGCCGAGTACGACGCGCTCCCCGGCATCGGCCACGCCTGCGGCCACAACGTCAACGGCGCCGCCGCGGTGGCCGCCGCCTTGGCCCTGGCCCCCGTCGCCGACGACCTCGGCATCACCGTCAAGCTCCTCGGCACACCCGCCGAGGAGTACGGCGGCGGCAAGGTCTACATGCTCGAACGCGGCGCCTTCGACGACGTCGCCGCCGCAATGATGGTCCACGCCGCCCCCATGGACGGCATCGGCTTCACCTCCCACGCCATCAGCAGCTGGAAGGTCACCTACAACGGCGTCACCTCGCACGCCGCCGCAATGCCCCACAAGGGCGTCAACGCCGCCGACGCCATGATGATCGCCCAAGTCGCCATCAGCGCGTACCGGCAGCAGATGATCCCCGGCGGCATCGTCCACGGCATCGTCACCTCAGGCGGCGAAGCCCCCAACATCATCCCCGGCCGCGCCACCGCCGACTACGACTGCCGCGCCGAGACCTTCGACGACCTCGCCACCCTCAAGGACCACATCCGCAAGTGCTTCGAGGCCGGCGCGCTCGCAACCGGCACCGAACTCGAACTCACCCACGTCGGCCGCGACTACGCCGACCTGCGCCAAGACCCAGGACTGAGGTGATCCCCGTGGTGTGGACACACCTGACAATGGATCTTGTTGATCCTGGAAGGTGTAAATCCACGTGGCAAGGCCCTCGAAGTACAGTGCGGAGTTCCGGTCCGACGCGGTCGCGTTGTGGCGGGCCTCGGCCGGCAGGCGGACGTTTCGGGACGTCGCGGCCGATCTGAACGTCAACCCCGAGACGCTGCGGACCTGGGTGCGTGACGCCGAAGACCGTCCGGTCGCCTCCGGCGCGTCGCAGGACACCGAGGCCGAGCTGGCCCGGCTGCGGGCGGAAAACGCCAGGCTGGCCAAGGCGGAGAAGGAATGGCAGCTCGAGCGGGAGATCCTGCGACGGGCAGCCGCCTATTTCGCGCGGGAGATGAAGTGAGGACCGCCGCTTGGGACTTCGTCTCCGCCCACGCCGAGATGTACGGCATCAAGCGGATATGCCGGGTACTGGAAGTTTCCCGCTCGGGCTACTACCGGTGGATCGCCGGCGCCCAGGCGCGGGCCGAGCGGCAGGGAACCGAGGACGCCCTGGTCGCCGAGATCCGCGAAATCCATGCCGAACACCGCGGAAACTACGGCGCGCTCCGAGTCCATGCCCAACTGCGGGGCTTTGGGTACACGGTCAACCGCAAGCGCGTGGCCAGGCTGATGCGCAAGCACGGCATCGTCGGCCGCCACCTGCGGAAAAAGAAGCGCACCACGATCCCGGACCGCCTGGCGCCGCCGGTGCCAGACCTGCTCCAGCGGGACTTCACCGCCGGCACGCTGGACGAGAAGTGGTGCGGCGACATCACATACGTGCAGGTCGGAACCGCATGGCTCTACCTCGCTTGCGTCATCGACATCCGATCCCGCCGGGTACTCGGATGGTCGATGGCCCCGCACATGCGGGCCGAGCTCGTCATCGACGCACTCCAGGCCGCGGTCGCGACCCGCGGCGGCGACGTCACCGGAGTGATCTTCCACGCGGACCGCGGATCGCAATACACCTCGGCCGCGTTCGCCCAGGTCTGCGATCGGTACGGCATCCGCAGGAGCATGGGCCGGGTCGGCTCCAGTTACGACAATGCCCTGGCCGAGAGCTTCTGGCAGGGCCTGAAACGAGAAACGATGCACCGGAAGCTGTTCTCGACGTTCCGTCAGGCGAGGCTGGAGATCTTCCAGTGGCTCACCTACTACAACGCCCGCCGACGCCACAGCGCGCTGGACTACCTCTCCCCAATGGAGTTCGAACAGCAGCACCACAAGACAGTTAAACTCTCACTCGCAGCATGACCCCTGTGTCCACATTCCGGGGGTCACCTCAGAAGGTGTGCTCGATGTCGAAACGCCGCAGGTAGGCCTGCCAGAGTCGGTCGACGCCGGCGGGATCGGCATCGGTGCCGGACCACCACAGCCAGACCGGCTTGGGGGTTGCTCCACTGGGCAGGCGGTCGATGTCGAGGCGGATGACTGTCCCTTCGATGACCGGGAGGGTGCCGTCGTCCGTGGCCCAGGAAGAGCGGTGGGTCAGTTTGGGGTGGAGCCTGTCCCAGGAACGGGCGGTAGCGGTGCCGTAAAGGCGGGTGTCGGTCACCGTCGTGACGTCTGGGGTGCCCCAGGTGTGGGGCTCCCGTGGTGGGGCGGCCCTGCGCAGGACGCGGTCCGACCGCATCCGGGCCAGGACCTGGACCGGCAGATCCCGCAGGAGGTGGGCCAGGCGGGGCGCGTCGTATCCGGCGTCAGCGATGACGAGGATATGCAGGTCGCCGGCCTGCCACTGGCCGGCCGTGATAAGCCGCTTGATGAGTTCGCGCAGCTGCCGGGCGGTGACGGTGGCGGTGTCGTCCCCGGGCGTCAGGCGGAGTGCCTCCAGGGGTGCGGTCCACGAACTGCGGCCGGGCTCAAGCGCGCAGATCATCGAGTACGGCCAGCCGGGGACCGGGATGTGCTGGTCCTTGCCCCGTCCGTAGGTGTGGCACAAGATCCGCTCCGCTGAGGTGTGCGCGTCGGGCCGCAGCCAGCAGGTCACGTCCACGGCCAGAACCAGCCGCCCGTCGGCTGCCCTGGGTAGCGGCACCCCGGCCAGTACCCGCCGTAGCTGCACGGCGTCCACCCCGCCCCGGGCCACGGCGGCGTAGAGCCCTCCATGACCTCGGCGGTGCTCGCCCACCAGCGGCAGTTCGGCCAGTGACCTCACCGGCCCGTCACCGCACAGGACCGCGTCAGCCAGCTCGAACAGCGCGTCCGAACGAGCGGTCAGGCAGGAGTAGAACTCGCCCCGGAAGCGTGACAGTTCCGTCAATGCCTCTTGCCGGGCATCGTGATGCAGCAGACTCATCCCCACGGCCTTCGCGCTGAATGTGTGTGTTTCCTTGGTCGGAGCACATGATCCAGACGAAGGCCGCTTCCGCGTACGGCGGTTACCGAACCGAGTGATCAAGTACGAGCCATCGTTCGACCTCGGACGTTAAAGATCAAGTTAGGCATCGGCAAGGACGGGAACTCAGCCCTCGGGACAGCGAGGCCACGGCCACGGGCTAGTCAAATAGGCCGTCATGGCTGGCCATGAATATTGGGGATTATCCTTGTAAAGATCAGTCAAGCATGCCATCCACTTCAATCCCGCCCATTCGTTCTTGTATTTATTTACCACTTTATTTTCAAAGAACAACATTCTTGAACCATTGTAGCAGCCAATCGCTTGCGGAAGATCATTCTGGATACCGTTACCGTCGCCTGCGCGAATGGAAAGGTCGGGCCACCAGACAGAGATATCCTGAGGAGCGGCGATGACTTCCTGGCACGTAACCTGCCTCCCTGCCAGGGAAAAGGTGAAATACTCGAAGTGAATGGCGCAGGAGATGCCGGCAGACCAGAGTCGTTTCTGATCCTCACCGTACTCTCCATCGTCAATGCTTTTAAGCGCTGGCCAGACGTCATCAGTTTCGACGGGCCGCGCAATAGCCTGGTTTTATCTGCGTTTGTCTGTGCGCAATATTGCCCTTTGAATACCCACCAGGAGTCGTCGGAGTGACAGAAGCATGTGTCGAGCCCTCCGTCGAATTCTGAGAGCCCACTGAGGGCGGCAAATCCGTGTTCCTCCCTGAAGTCCTGCGGGTTCAGGGTAAAGCTGGTTCCGTCGTGCGATGTGGAAAAGTAGATCGTCTTGACCGATCCGGCGCCGTCCTTGTCTGAACCTCGATGGACCGTGTACAGCTTCTCGTTGTAGGCCGCCAGCGCCGGCGCCGCCTCGGAACTCTGACCCGAAATCGGCTGGCCCGGGGTCCAGTTGCTGCCGTCGAAGCTGGCGAACCACAGGCTCTTGTCGTGATCGGTGGTGTGAACACCCGTATTCATATTACTGGCGGTGAAGTGCCAATCACCATTGTAATGATTGATGGAGTTTACGGTCCAGAAGCTTAAACCGTTCACCCGGTCCGGGGGGTTCCATCCCCCCGGCGGCTAAAAGCCTGCGTCAGATTGAATATTGGTGGGAGGCAGGGGAATGATTCCGCTCACCTTCACTTTTCCGTCTACGGTAGCGTCCGACACGCCCTTAATTACCAACCACTCGGCGCTCATGTAGGCGCTGACGGCTGCGGCGAGTTCTCCGGCCTCCTCCGAGATGGCGTACGTGATGGCTTGCTGCAGGGCTGAGAAGAAGCCAACACGCTCGAAGTACCATCCCTGCAAGGTTGTCCGGCCGATACTTCCCAACCTCCGCAGCGTCGTAGCCGGACGGAGACAACCTGTAGAGGACAGAGGGCAGAGGGCGATGAGTGTGACTGAGAGTTGGTCGCGTGTGACGAGTCTTCTTCGGGAGCACGCGCCGGCCGATCACGCAGATCTGCCAGGGCCCGCTACGGAGCAGACGCTCGCGGCAGCCGAGGAACGGATGGGGATCTCCCTGCATGGGGATCTGCGGACGTGGCTGTTGCAGAACAATCTGGATCTGCCGGAGGAAGACGTCGACGACGAAGTGGCATGCTGCGGCTTCGACGGGTTCCCTGACGAGGGAAGCTTCTTTCTGGGCATCCGGGCGATGGAGAGGCTCTACGCGACCCCCTCCGCGTCTTGTGGATTCGACCCCCCGGACCAGCCGGACTACCCGTTCTGGCGTAGCGCGTGGATCCCGTTCCTGTCGGACCAGGACGGCTGGATGGGAAAGTTCGTCGATGTGCGGGACGGGCGCGTCGGCAGCTGGTTCGTGGGTGGCCCCACGGTTACGGGCGAGTACGAATCGATGGCCCAGTATTTCGACTCCTTGACGGAGACGCTGACGAGGATCGCCGATGGAAGCTCCCCGGTCTGTCGGTTCACCGAAGGTCGACTTGTCTGGTCGTGAGACGGTTCCCAACTGGATGACGGTCATTGCCAATCCGTCCACACCCTGGAACGGCAATGAGATTCATCAGCCTTGACGTTCCAGCGTGAGGATGGCTGCGGCGATGACGGTCATCCGGTTGGGACTGCAGCGGGCCCGGCGGAGGATTTGCCAGGACTTGAGTCGCGCGATGCTTTGTTCGACCGGTGCTCGTGCCGCTGACAGGGCTCGGTTGATTGTCTGTTGGGTTGTGGTGAGGTCCTGGCCGGGAAGCCGTCTGATGGTCGTGGTCACCCAGGGGCCGACCCCGATGTAGGCGCGGTCGGCGAACACGGGGACGGCCCTGGCGTTCGCAGATCCGGATGATGCGGTGGGTGCGGGCCGCGGTCAGGTCGTGGGTGCGGCCGGGCAGCGCGGGTGAGATCCACAGCAGCTTGCCGGTGGGATCGGCCACGACCTGCACGTTCACGCCGTGACGGCGGTGCTTCTGGGAGAAGTCGGCCCGGCTGTCGCCGACCCGATCGCACTCGGCGAGCGTCCCGTCGAGCAGGACGTGATCAGGATCCGTCTCGCGCAGGACCCGCAGCAGACCGGGTGCCCGGCGGGACAGGTGACCGACGACGGATGTGACGTAGGCGTGGGCGGTCCCGACGGATATGCCGAAGCCGGCGGCGATCTGCGCGAGCGTGTCGTGCCGGCGAAGATAGACCAGACCGACGAGGGCACGCTGGTGGGGCGGGAGCTTGCAGCGCCGGTCACCGTCACGGGTGACGATGAGCATCGATACCCACTCGACCAGAGCATGAGGCAGGTCGAGTGCGGCAGGACGGGGCACCAACGAGGCTCCTGCGCTGTTGAGTTAAGACGTCGAGCACCTCTCTCAACGGCACGGGAGCCTCGTGAGTTGCGGAACGCTGGCCCGTCACCCGATCCATACCGTTCGTCGTGGGCCGTTCCGGTCATTCGTAGGATCGGAGCACCCAGGGGTGCTGGGTATGGCTGTCACCCGATAGCCGATGATGTGGCTTCCACTGATTGGCCGCCCGGCACCCCGCGACGACTCGGCCGCTAATTGGGATACGCGAACTGAATCGCTCGTATGGATGCGTCGGCGAAGTCGTCTGCTGGGACACAACACCACGTTGGAGGAGGATCGGTGCCGGAATTGTGGGCCGGGACGGACGCGGGGAAGGCCGAGCACCACTGCACGGTCATCGACGCCAACGGGACGACGCTGCTGTCGCGGCGTGTGCCGAACAGCGAGGCTGAACTACTCGAACTCCTCGGTGACGTATTGGGGATAGCCGACGGCGGCCCGGTCACCTGGGCCGTCGACCTGAACGCCGGCGGGGCCTCCTTGTGGATCGCGCTGCTGGTCAACCACGGCCAGAAGGTGCTCTACATCCCCGGCCGGACCGTGCACCACGCCTCAGCGGCCTACCGGGGCAGCGGGAAGACGGACGCGAAGGACGCGTTCATCATCGCCGACACCGCCCGCATGCGCCGTGACCTGCAGCCGCTGCAGGAGCTCGGTGAGATCGCAGTAGACCTCCGGATTTTGACCGCGCGCCGGATCGACCTCGCGGCCGACCGCACTCGCGCGATCAACCGCCTCCGCGCGCAGCTGCTGGAGTACTTCCCCGCCCTGGAGCGTGCCTTCGATCTGAGCACCTCCAAGAGCGCGCTGATTCTGCTGGCCGGTTACCAAACCCCGGCAGCCCTGCGAAGGATCGGCCGGTCGCGGCTCACGACCTGGTTGAAGAACCACGGCGTGCGCACCAGCACCGCTGCCAGGAGCACGGCCGGGGCCGCGGTGACCGCCGGAGAGGCCCAGTTCACCGTCGTTCCCGGGGAAGGGACCTGCGCGCGGATGGTCCACACGCTGGCCGCGGCGGTGACGGCCCTCGACGAGGAAATATCGGAGCTCGAAGCCCAGATCGAGGCCCGGTTCCGGGAGCATCCCGACGCAGAGGTGATCACCAGCATGCCCGGCATCGGCATGACGCTGGGCGCCGAGTTCATCGCCGCTACCGGTGGAGACCTGTCCGTGTTCGGTAGCTCCGACCGGCTCGCCGGCGTGGCCGGCCTGGCCCCGGTCCCCCGTGACTCGGGCAAGGTCAGCGGTAACCTCCGCAGGCCCAGGCGCTACAGCAGGCGACTGCTGCGAATGTTCTATCTCTCTGCCCAGGTCGCCGCCGTATGCTGCCCTGAATCTAAGCGGTACTACCAACGCAAACGCGCGGAGGGAAAGTCCCACAAGCAAGCCGTCCTGGCCCTCGCCCGGCGCCGCCTGAACGTGCTCTGGGCACTCCTGCGCGACCACAAGCTCTTCGAGACCGCTGCGGCCCGCGCGGGCGCGACAGCGGTATGACCCGACCACAGTGGGTCACCACCGCCGCTTGACAACACCATTGGGAATCAGTGGCCAACCTGAACAAGCTCATTATCTCGAAGCGGTGACGGCTGGCGGTCATGAGGGGGCGGTGGGGTCGGAAATGGGGTGAGGGCCCGGCGAACGCGGGCAGGAACCGCTGTGCCGAGCCGGGGCCGCGGAACCCCTTCATCGCGCGTTCACGCTGCCTCGTCGGCTGGTGGGAGTCTTCCGCCCGGTTGTTCAATCCTTTGTGGGAGCGGTGCTCCACCGAGGGCATCGCCTGCCGTGGGCGGCACCGTAGGCACGGAGCTTGTCCGTGACGATCACCCGGTGCACCGACCCGGTCGTCTTGAGAAGCCGGCGGAAGAACCGCCTGGCCTCGGCCTTGTCCCGGGGCTTCTGGACGAGGATGTCGAGCACATTGCCATCGGTGTCGACCGCACGGCACAGGTACTTCCACTCCCCGTTGATCTTGATGAAGACCTCGTCCAGACGCCACTTATCAGCCGGCCGCGGGCGCCGCCGACGCAGGCTGTTCGCATAGGCCTGCCCGAACTTCGGACACCAGCGCCGGACGCTCTCGCAGGAGACGACCACCCCGCGTTCGAGCATGAGTTCTTCGACCTCGCGGAAGCTCAGGGGGAAGCGCAAGTACAGCCACATACAGTGCGAGACGACCTCCACCGGATACCGGTGATTCCGGTACGACGGCACCGCGGACGACACGACCGGCTCCCCGCCCACACAACCAACCCTAAAATCATCCCAACCCACCACCGCCAACGTGACCCCCTCGACGGCCTGCGCGGTGTTCAGCTGCTGCCCGGCGCTGCGGGCGGCTTCCTGCGCGAGGGACACGGCCCGGTGAGGCCCATGAGCAGGATGATGCCCAGGGCCGAGACGGCGAGGAACGGCGACAGAGACCCCGGTCACGAAGGCGCCACCGTACTGCACGGGACCTTGCACGGCGGCGCATCGGCCCGGCGTTCACCCTCGCCCCCTGAAGGTATCGAGGGGGCTGGTCATGTCACCTGCCCCACCGGCGCAGCCAGCCGAAACTGGCGTGAATCGATGAGCGCCGACGGGCTGGCGACCATCCAGGTCACCTTCCGCCTCCCGGACTGCACCCCCTGCCCGCAGCGTGTCCACTGCACCCGCTCGAAGGCCAACGCCCGCTACCTGACCTTCCGCCCCCAGCGGCAGTTCGAGACCCAGCGGCGCCTACGCGTCGAGCAGACCACCGACGCCTGGCGCGAGCAGTACGCCCTGCGCTCGGGCATCGAAGGCACCATGTCCCAGGCATCCAGACGCTGCGACGTCCACCACGCCCGCTACAAAGGCCTCTCCAAGACCCACCTGCAACACGTCCTCACCGCGATGGCCCTCAACCTCGTCCGCATCGACGCCTGGCTCACCGACACACCACACGGCGGCAGCTGGACCTCCCACCTCAAAACCCTCCGCCACTCACTCACGCCACCGTGAATAGACCAGCAGAGTCCTCAGAGGGGGAAATTCAGCAACTACCCTCCCCCTCAGCGACAACAGGGGCCTCCGTCACCCAGTGGCCTCCTGCCGCAGTGCGCGGCTCGGCAGCGGCCTTCGGAGTCCCCCCGCCCGAGGAACGGCTCCGGCATGTCATATCGGAGCCCTGCACCTTTCCATCGCCGGACGAACTCGTCGATGACGTCGTAGTGACTTCCGAGGTGGAGGTGCACATACGGGACGTTCCCTGCCTGATTGAACAGGGAGCCACTGATCAGCGTGCCAGTCGCGTAGAAGAGATCGTCACGGAAGCGGTCAATGCCGGAGCGGTCGCCGTGGTAGACGCGCGGAATCTCGAGGAGCATGTATGAGGTAGAAGGTCCTGTACATATGCTCCCGTCTGGCCATCCCATGGAATTCAGCGCGTTGCGGACACCCTCTTTCTGCCGAGCGTAGAACAATCCTGTACTCAGTGTCCATTCCGCGGCTTGCGTAGTCTCCAACCAGGCACACATTATTTCCGCGTTGTGGGTGTTGCAGTGGTAGCGATTGATCCAGGACTTTCGGGCGAGTGAAGCAAGCAGTCCGCCCGATGTAGTAATCGCTGCCACGCCCATGGTGTTGCAGCTGAACTGCTTGCCAAAGGGGCGTGTCACCACCCAGCGGTCAAACATCCCTGAGCGCGTCAGGGAATTGTCGCCACCCTCGTGAGAAAAGGACTCCAGCAGTCTCTTCAGGGTATTCTCGACAGGCACTCTGGGATCGTGAACCCCGTAATAGGCATCGTCGACCAGCAGGTGGGCCGACTCCTCCGCACAGGTGTTGAGCAGAAAATCTGTCACCCGGTACGACCATATTATGGGCATTCGGGTCCGCGTTCCGCCAAGGATTATGTTTGGGTGCGGAGAACGCCGTACTGTAGGCTTTCATATCGAAACTCCTTACCGTGTTTACGCCGGAATCTTCTCAAGGGGCTGGGTGGCGGGGATGATGCGCCGGACGCGACGCGTAGAGCGGTAGGCGGTAGCGGAGCCCCAGATGCCTGAGATCCGGACACCAGGCCCACCGGACCAGCGACCCCCACCCCAACCGCACCTTGACATCCATAGGGGCATCAACACCGCCACCGGCTGTACCTCGCGAGGTCATCCTTGCGTAGCATCTGTCAGCCTCGGATACCTCTGTGGAATGCCCTGGGACCAGGTATTGGGTCTGATGTGCGTCCGAGTGTGAGCTGCAACGGTATAGATATGTTATTCCGTTACGGTATCCGCCATCTTGTCAGCGCAGGAAACCCTCTTGTGACCACCAGTCTCTTCGGCGCCCAGACTGCCGTCCGCACTGCCTCTGTCGCGGCCCGTGCCGTGGATCTGTCCAAGGTCTACGGAGAGGGCGAGACCCAGGTGGTCGCCCTCGACCGGATCTCCGTGGACTTCCGGCAGGGAGAGTTCACCGCGATCATGGGCCCGTCGGGCTCGGGCAAGTCGACACTGATGCACTGCGTTGCGGGCCTCGACAGCTTCAGCGGCGGCTCTGCGCGGATCGGCGACACCGAGCTCGGTTCCCTCAAGGACAAGCAGCTGACCCAGCTGCGCCGCGACAAGATCGGTTTCATCTTCCAGGCCTTCAACCTGCTGCCGACCCTGACGGCGCTGGAGAACATCACTCTCCCGATGGACATCGCTGGTGGCAAGCCGGACAGGCAGTGGCTCCAGCAGGTCATCGACGTGCTGGGGCTCTCGGGACGGCTCAGCCACCGCCCCGCCCAGCTGTCCGGCGGTCAGCAGCAGCGTGTCGCCGTCGCCCGCGCGCTCGCCTCCCGGCCCGAGATCATCTTCGGTGACGAGCCGACCGGCAACGTCGACTCGCGCTCCGGCGGCGAGATTCTGGGCTTCCTGCGCAACTCGGTGCGGGAGCTGGGCCAGACCGTGGTCATGGTGACGCACGATCCGGTGGCCGCATCGCACGCGGACCGCGTCATCTTCCTCGCGGACGGACGGATCGTGGACGAGATGACCGCCCCCACCGCCGACGGTGTCCTGGACCGCATGAAGGAGTTCGACGCCAAGGGCCGGACCAGCTGACCCACGGCTCAACCGAAGACTTCCGGCCCTCACCTCACCTCAGGACTACTCACACCATGTTCCGTACCGCCCTGCGCAATGTCCTCACGCACAAGGCCAGGCTATTGATGACCGTACTCGCCGTGATACTCGGCGTGGCGTTCGTCTCCGGCACCCTGATCTTCACCTCGACCATCTCCGAGGCGTACCAGAAGAGCTCTCAGAAGGGCTTCGACAACGTCGACGTCGCCATCCAGCCGCACCGGCAGGCTGACGACAAGCAGCACCCGGGCGTGACCCCGGAGCTCACCCAGCAATTGCTCGACCGGGCCGCCAAAGTGCCCGGCGCCGCCTCGGCCACCGGTTCGGTCAACGGCTTCGCCGCGATCGCCAGCAAGAACGGCAAGCTGATAAGCGAGGGCTTCGGCTCCTCCGGTTCCAATTACTACCCCGGCACCGACGGCAAGGACACTCGCTACCCGCTCAAAGACGGTCGAACGCCCAAGAGTTCAAGGGAGATCGCCCTGGACGCCAAGACCGCCGAGCGCGGGGGCTACAAGGTTGGCGACACCGTCCGCATCTCCGTGAACGGCCCCGTCCTGGAGCAGAAACTCACCGGCGTCTTCACCACCGACGACGGCAACGTCTCCGCAGGCGGCAGCCTCGCCCTCTTCGACACCGCCACCGCGCAGAACCTCTATGCCAAGCCGGGCGAGTTCAGCAAGATCAATGTCAAGGCCGCGCCCGGTACCTCCCAGGACACGCTCAAGGCGTCGGTCGAGAAGATCCTCCCGCATGGGATCGAGGCCGTCACTGGCAAGCAGCTGACCGACGAACAGGCCATCGACATCGCCGAAGACTCTAAGGGCATGCGCAACGCCCTCCTCGGCTTTGCCAGCGTCGCGCTGGTCGTCGGTATCTTCGTCATTGCCAACACCTTCACCATGCTGGTCGCCCAGCGCACTAAGGAACTGGCACTGCTGCGCGCGGTCGGCGCCAGTCGCCGCCAGGTCACGCGCTCGGTGCTCATCGAGGCGCTCGTCGTCGGCACGGTCGCCGGCGTGACTGGTCTACTCGCCGGTATCGGCATCGGCGCGGGGCTGCGTTCCTTGACTAGCAGCACAGGGGGCACGGTGCCCGACGGCCCGCTCGTCATCTCCCCGGCCGCCGTCCTGACCTCGCTGGCCGTCGGCGTTGTCGTCACTATGCTGGCCGCCTGGCTGCCCGGCCGCCGTGCCGCGAAGATCTCGCCGGTCGCCGCCATGAACAGCGTCCACGCCGTCGCCACCACCCGTTCCCTGACGGCCCGCAACACCGTTGGCGGCCTCCTGTCGGCTGCCGGGGTCGTGTCTGTGCTGGCCGGGACGAACATGAAAGCCGATGGGGAAGCCCCGACGGGACTGGGCTTCGTCCTGCTGCTGATCGGTGTGTGCGTGCTGACCCCATTGCTGTCCCGGCCTGTCATCGCCGCCTTCACACCAGCTTTGCGCCTGTTCGGCATCTCCGGCAAACTTGCCCGGCAGAACGCGCTTCGCGACCCGCGCCGCACCGCCGCAACCGCCTCCGCGCTGATGATCGGCCTCACCCTGATCACTGGCATGACGGTGGTTGCCGGCGGCACCCAGAGAGGTCTCGACAAGATGGGCGCGGACTCGATGAAGGCGGACTACGCCGTCTCCATGGCCGGCGCCCCAGCGCTCTCCCCAGACATCGAGAAAAAGCTCGCCCGGCTCCCGCAGGTCACCGCCATCAGCCCGCTGCGCCAGTCCCCGGCCCGTGCCGATGGCAGCCCGGAAACCCTGACTGGCCTCAACAGCACGACCATCACGGACCTGGTCAAACCCGATTTCACAGCTGGCTCGTTCGCCGGATTCTCCGGTGACAAGGCCATCGTCGATGAGGACACCGCCAAGAGCCGTGGCTGGAAGCTCAGCTCCGCCTTCACCGTGACCTACGAGGACGGCAAGCAGGACAGGCTCACCGTATCCGGCATCTACAAAGGCAACAACCTGATGCGCGGCATCATGATCGACACCCGTACCCTGGCCCCGCACCAGAGCGTCATCACCGATACAAAGGTCCTGATCAAGACCAAGGCCGCCACCAGCGACACGGCTAAAGACTCGCTACGCAAAGCGCTCGGGGACAACCCAGCAATCCAGATCCACGACAAAGACGACCTCACCAACGCCAACGCCCAGTCGTTCAACCTGCTGCTGAATATGCTCTACGCCCTGCTCGCAACAGCCGTCATCGTCGCGGTGCTCGGTGTCGTCAACACCCTGGCCATGTCCGTCTTCGAACGCTCCCAGGAGATCGGCATGCTGCGCGCCATCGGCCTGGACCGCAAGGACGTCAAGCGCATGGTCCGTCTGGAGTCGCTGGCTATCTCCCTCTTCGGCGGAGTGCTCGGCATCGCCCTCGGCGTCTTCTTCGGCTGGGCGACGGGCGAGCTGATCAGTAAAATCCTCGGCACCTACGAACTTGTCCTCCCATGGGGCAGGATAGCCATCTTCCTCTTCACTGCCGCCATAGTGGGAGTACTCGCTGCCCTCTGGCCCGCACGCCGGGCGGCAAAGCTGAACATGCTCGAAGCGGTCCGCAGCCAGTAGCTGTCCCCGATGTCGGCGTACAAGGGACGTGGTCGGGTGGCCCCGGGCATCGCAGCCCGGGGCTCCCACAGATCCGTACGTGACAGTCTCCCGTCATACGGCTCTTGTCGCTCTGGTCACTTGACGGCCGGTTTCACCCAGATCCAGTGTGCGAAGTACCGGGGGCTCCGGGCGGCGGCCTGCGCCATCGCCTGGCGGGCCTTACGCAAGGTCCCCGATCGGCGAGGAGGCGTGCCAGTCCCGCGCCGTAGACGCCGGTGCCCTCGATCCCGACCAGCACCAGAGTGCCGAGGGAGTTCAGCCAGGCCAGCTGAGCCCGGTAACCGACCGGGGTGGCAGGGAACTCCCGGGCGCCCAGCTAGCGGCCGGCGGAGTCGAGGGCCGCCGCGGTGTGGGTGTCCTTGTGAGTGTCGACACCGCCCGTGATCTGTATGCCGGATTGTGCGAGGGTGGTCACTGTCGTCCTTACCGTCGTTGTGCCAGGGGCGGCACCCGCCGGCCCGGACAGCGGACAAGACAGTAGTGAGACCTTTGGCCAGGCTCTTACAAGGTCACGAAGCCCCGGCCGGTGAATGCGTGTGAGCGTCTCCCAGCGAGGGTCGGCAGATCCCGTTGAAGACCCGAAGTCAGTCAGGCGTTGGGTCAGACCCCGCCGGGAGACGCCCACGAACATCATCCTTACTGTCAGCCGTAGGCGCCGCGGCCCGAGTTGGGGGGTGAGCCGGGCTGAGGGTGCGGTCCGGGTCCCTCGACGTGATCGTATCCGGACTCGCGCTCGGCTCGGGCCTCTTCCTGGTGGCTGTGCGTGGTGGAGCCGAAGTTGCCGTAGCCCTGCATCTCGTGCGGGCGCAGGCCTTCCTTCGGGAACCCCACGCGCTCCCGCTCTTCGCGGACCTCGTAGACCGCCCCGCCGTCGGGCAGGTGGGGCTGGCTTTCGGCGGTGGGCGGGGCGGGTTCCTTCTTGCGGACCCTCATACCCAGCACGAACCCGCCGAGAAGCACCCCTACCACGACGAGCCCGACCACGAAGAACCACGCGATCTCGGAGAAGGCCGTGTCCACGCTCAGTGTCGTGCCCATACCCGCCCTTTTTGCGCACTCTGCTCGAGATGCGGCGTCTGCCGACGTCGAACGGGTCGCGCACCGCCCGCACTGGCGACAGGGCCGCCGCCCACCTCTCCGATGCATGAATACCGCCCAAGGGGGGACGATGAAAGGTACGACGCGTGGTGGGTCGGAGCCGCCCTTCGAGCGGCGTGGGTGGCACAGGCGATTCAAGACCGTGCCGGACCCTCCCCTCCACCAGCCGAACCGGCCGTCGTCCCCTGGGCCTCGCATTTCAACGAGCCCGCCCTCCAGGAGGAGGAATCCCCAATGACCAGCCTTCGCATCCGCCGCTCCGCCATGGCCGCGGCAGCCGCGTTCGTCCTGCCCATCACCTTGGGTGTGGCCGCCCCCGCGTTCGCCGGCACCCCCACCGCGGACCCCTTCGGCCCCGCCTGCGCGTCCGTGCCCAAGGAAGGCTCCGGCAGCCTCGCCGGCATGGCCCAGGACCCCGTCGCGACCGCCGCCTCGAACAACCCCGCACTGTCCACGCTGGTCACGGCCTTGAAGAAGGCCGGGCTCGTCGACACCCTGAACAACGCCAAGAACATCACCGTGTTCGCCCCGACGAACGACGCCTTCAAGAAGATCCCGAAGGCCGACCTCGACAAGATCCTCGCCGACAAGGCCGAGCTGACGAAGATCCTCACCTACCACGTAGTAGGCGAGAAGATCACCCCGAAGCAGTTGGCGAAGGGCACGTTCACGACCCTGGAAGGCGGCAAGCTGACCACCTACGGCTCCGGTGAAAAGTTCGAGGTCAACGACACCGCCAAGATCGTCTGCGGAGACGTCCAGACCGCCAACGCCACCGTCAACATCATCGACACCGTCCTCACCCCGAAGTAGCGGACGACGACGATCCCATCAGGGGAAGCCCCCGCCTCCTACGGCACCCAGGCAGCCGCGCGGTCGACCGCGCGGCCTGCGTGGTGGGGAGCTGGGTCCGTGCGGGTGGAATCCTCAAGGCGGCGGCCACCGGACCACCGGCCGCCGATGATTTTCGGGTCGAATCATGAACGTGACAACAGCCTCGAAGCGGTGGGTGCGACTTCCCCTCGCCGCGCTCAGCGGCCTCCTGGCCGGCTACGCGGCCCTGGCCGTCGCGGAACTCGTCTCCGCCGCGGTCCGGCCCCAGTCCGGGCCCCTCACCGCGGTAGGCGGCGCCGCGATCGACCGGACGCCCGCGCCCGTCAAGGACTTCGCAATCCGGCACTTCGGCGAAAGCGACAAGCTGGTCCTCCAACTGGGCATCCTGGCCGCCATCGCCGCCCTGGCCGTCCTGATCGGGCTGATCGCGCTGCGCTACCGCCGCGTCGGATCGGCCTTCATCCTGCTCTTCGGTGTGGTCGGAGCCGCAGCGGCAATCAGCCGCCCGGACTCCACCGGCGTCACCGATGGCCTGCCCTCCGTCGTCGGAGCGATCATCGGCGCAGGCCTGCTGTATTGGCTGATCGGCCGCCTCACCACCGCACGTGGGCACGCAGGGCCGCCCACCGAAGCACGGAACGCAGCGGGCTGGGACCGGCGCGGCTTCCTCATCGCCGCGACCGCCGCCGCCGTCGCCTCCACCGGCGCCGGAGCCCTTGGCCGCTCCCTTAACGGCATGCGCGGCCAGAACGCCGTCGCCTCACGCGGCGCCGTCCGCATCCCACCACCCACCTCCCCAGCCGCAGCCATCCCCACCGGGGCGCAGCTCAAGATCCCCGGCATCAGCCCGTTCGTCACACCCAACAAGGACTTCTACCGCGTCGACACCGCGCTCATGGTCCCGAAAGTCGATGCCACAACCTGGCGGCTGAAAATCCACGGCAAGGGCGTCACCCGACCGCTCACCCTCACCTTCGAAGACCTCCTCGCCCGGGACCTGATCGAGCGGGACATCACCTTGACCTGCGTCTCCAACGAGGTCGGCGGCCCCTACGTCGGCAACGCCCGCTGGATCGGCGTACGCCTCGCCGACATCCTGCGCGAAGCAGCGGTGAAGCCGCCCTCCCAGGGCGGGCCCGCGGATCAGCTGATCGCCCGCTCGGTGGACGGCATGACCCTGGGCACCCCGGTCGATGCGGTCATGGACGGCCGCGACGCCATGCTCGCCATCGGCATGAACGGGCAGCCCCTCCCCTTCACCCACGGTTTCCCAGTACGGATGGTCGTCCCCGGCCTGTACGGCTACGTCTCTGCCTGCAAGTGGATCCAGGACATCGAGCTGACCACCTTCGACTCCTATGACCCGTACTGGGTCAAACGGGGCTGGGCCAAGAAGGGCCCCATCAAAACCGAATCCCGCATCGACACCCCCCAGCCCTTCGCCCGCCCCAAGGCCGGCACCGTCATGATCGCGGGAGTGGCCTGGGCCCAGCACCGCGGCATCGAAAAGGTGGAGGTCCGCATCGACGACGGACCCTGGAACCTCGCCGACCTCGCCGCACAGGACACCACCGATACCTGGCGCCAATGGTCCTACTCCTGGAATGCAACGCCCGGCGGCCACACTCTCACCGTCCGCGCCACCGACCAGACCGGCCAGACCCAGACCGAGAAGCGCACAGGCACCATCCCCGACGGCGCAAGCGGCTGGCACTCCGTCGTCATCACCGTCGAATAGGCACAGGACCTACCACCAGGCACGGAACGCGCTTCCCCAGCCGGGGCCGGCCGTCCGCCGATGCCCCCGGCGGCTCGAGAAGGCGCTTCGGTGCTCCACTTCGGGGCGTGCGCCTTGGGCAGCATCACGAGGCATCGGGGGCCAGGTGGTTCCCAGCCTCCGCATCGGTTGCGGCAGGACGGCCGTGATGGTCGGATCGCATCAGAACTTGCGTTCCGCACCCACAGGCAGCCATGCCAGTACGGCGCGAGCGCCCGAGTACCTGGAGCAGACAGCGGCATCTCGGCTCAATCCCTACATCCGGTTCGATGGAACGGCGCGGGAGGCCCTGGACTTCTACGCCGAGACGTTCGGCGGTTCCCCCGAAATCATGACCTTCGGTGACACCGGCCAGGCGGACTCCCCAGACGCGGCCAAGATCATGCACGGGACGCTGGAGACTGCGGCTGGCTACACGATCATGGCGTCGGATGCTCCGACTGGCATGCCGGCCCCCACCCCTGGCGGTTCCATCGCCGTCAGCCTCAGCGGGGACGACGCCGACGCGCTGCGCGGCTACTTCAACAAGCTCACAGTCGGCGGCACGGTAGACATGCCGCTGGAGAAGCAGTTCTGGGGCGACGAGTTCGGCATGTGCACCGACCGGTTCGGTGTGCAGTGGATGGTGAACATCAGCCAAGCGCAGTCCTGAGCCTAGCTCGGCTGGACTTCGGCTCTCGGGGATCTTGAAGTGCCAGTGGCTGGTCTGTCGCGTTGCGCGCAGGCTGGCGCTACTGCGTTGATCCAGGAAGCGCCGATGCGCCCAGGCGGCTGCCCCACGCCTGGGCGCCGTCGGCGTCGATGGCCTATGTCGCGGCCCCCAATCGCGGATGCTCGGGCCAGGATTACGGGATGCGCACCGCGAGAACGACGACATCGTCTCCGGGTGGCGGATCCGCCAGTTCCTTGGTGATTCTGCCGATCAGATCGGGGAGTGGCCTGCCCCCGTCACGGGCCAGCAGCGTGGACAGCTGCGCGAGGGCATTCGCCATACCGTGTCCCCAGCGTTCGATGAGCCCGTCCGTGTAGAGCAACAGCGTTGAGCCTGGGAGGAGTTCACGCTGGTGTCCAGTGCGGCGCGCAGGCCCGATCGACGGGTGAAACAGAATGTCATGCTCCTCCAGCGCGGTCACCTGGCCGGCGGGAGTGCGGAGCAGGGGTGGGGAAGGACATGCAGAGAGAAGGACCATACGGGAGCGACGAGTACGTGGAGCCCGCCGGAGAGACCCTGTCCACCGAGGACATCGCCCGGCCCCAGACAGACGCGTCGCAACAACCCGCCGACGATGACGTGCAGGCAGTCCCCGACACCGAGGGGGCAGAACCCAGGACCAGAATCACGGACGAGGCCGGAGACGAGCCGGACGGCGTGCCCGGCGAATGGGACGAGTCGACCCAGGAGCCCGATTCTGCGCCGCTCCTCGGGGCGAAGGAGGCAGAGGGCCTGCGTACCCGGTGGCAGGAGATCCAACAGGGGTTCGTCGATGACCCGAAGCAGTCGGTGCTTGCCGCAGATGGGCTCGTTGCCGAGGTGATGCAACTGCTCGCCACCACATTCGCCGACCACAAGCAGGGCCTCGAAGGCCAGTGGCACCGCGGCGAGGAGGTCGCCACCGAGGACCTGCGCCTGGCCCTGCGCCAGTACCGGACCTTCTTCGACCGCCTGCTCAGTACCTGACCAACCGAGGACGGGCAGCCGCCACAAGAGACTCCGATGAAATCGAGGAGGCCGTCATGGACGAGCAAGGCGGCGCCGGAGGCGTACCTCCGCACGACGGGCACGGCTCACGAAGGACCACTCCGCCCACCGAGCGCAGCGGCGACGAGCGTACGGCTGCGGCCGACACGGACGAGGCAAGCCGCCTCGACCAGCCCGAACCTGTACCGAACCCCGTGACGGGACATCGGCGCTGGGTGGGCCCGAAGAGTCGCGAGGGCGAGGAGAAGCGGGGCAAGAGCGATGAGTGAGGCAGGCATCTGGGGCTATGGACAGGACGTCGGACACCAGCCGGGGATCGACCTGATCGGGTACAAGGTCGAGGCGACGGACGTCCAGATCGGAAAGATCGACAAGCATTCCGAGGACGTGGCAGCTTCCTACCTTGTCGTGGACACCGGGGCCTGGATCTTCGGCAAGCACGTACTGCTCCCCGCAGGCACCATCCGCCGGATCGACACCGTCGAAGAGAAGGTGTACGTCGACCGGACCAAAGAGCAGATCAAGGACGCGCCCGAGTTCGACGAGGCGAAACGCTCGGGCGAGCCCAGCTACCTGGAACAGTTCGCCCGCTACTACGGCCAACCCCACATGTAGTCCACGAACCACCCGCGGTGCCGCGAAGGCGGCGGTCCTGGGCGACAGGCCATGGTTGGTCCGTGTTCACACGCCTCACTGCAGAAGGCGCTTGCGCCGTGATCGTCACCGGACATGGCAGGGCCCGGCCGGGGTGACTGTGGACCGGCCGGGCCCTGCTGCGTGGGGAATGGTGTCAGATCTCGTCGGGCATTCGGTCCCGGTCCGGCACGATGTCGTCAGCAGGCCGGCCAGAGGACTTCTGACCCTTGGACTCGGACTCCTTGCCCTTGCGCTCGGACTCCTTGCCCTTACGTTCCGGCGCGGGCTTGCCAGGCTGTCGATGCTGAGGGTCCTGACCGCTGCGCTCGCGTTCCTGCTCCTCGCGGCCCTTGCCCGGCTGCTGGTGCTTGTCCTGCATACCGCCCATGACGGTGACTCCCTTGAAGGTCGATCGGGGGATTCCCACGACCACGCTGGCACGAAAGGTCACGAGCCGCATCATTTGGGTCACCACACGTAGTGAGTGGGTCGCGATCCCAGCCCGTCGTGTCAGCAGGCGCACACTCCTCCGCGGCGTGTGGATGAGCCCGCACAGCCCCTTCACCCCGACCGACAGGACTACTGGTTCAACGACGAGAGCGCAGGCGACCGGGAAGGCCCCAACAGCCGCCTCCACACCTGAGGCCGCAGCCGACCCCCGCCTGCCAGCGTCACCCAGTCCCAGTCCTGGCAGGCGGGTCACTCAGCTGCCTCACGTCGGGACAGGCGGACCTCCTCGATGTCGAGGGCGGTCTGGATCTGGCGCAGCTCGCAGCCGGGTCCGGAATCGGCATCTCGGCCGCCTACCGCTACATGCGGGAGGCCATCGAGGTCATAGCCGCTCTCGCACCAACCTTCGCCCAGCTGATGGAAACGGCCCGAACCAAGGTGTTCGTGATCCTGAAGGCACCCTGCTGCCAATCAACCGGATCGCCTCCGACACCCCGTACTACTCCGGGAAACACAAGTGCCACGGCATGAACGTCCAGGTCCTCACCGATCCCTTCGGGCGACTGCTGTGGGCCTTGCCCGCGCTGCCCGGCTCACCCCACGGCTTCACCGCCGCCCGCACCCACACCCGTACCCGCAGCATCGTCTGTGGGCTCACCGAGGCAGGCCTCAAGTGCTGCGCGGATAAGACATATCAGAGCGCTGGTAGTCCCATCCGGGCGCGCCCTTCCGGGGCCGTCGCCTCGAACGGTGCCAGCGACGGCACAACAGCACGTATGCCAAGATCCGGTGTGAACCTTCCCCTTGATCGTGGACACCTGGAGACTGGGACCCGAGGTTCCAGAGGAAGTAGCACCAGGTGGGAAGCAAGTACACGAAGCGGTACACCGAGGAGTTCAAACGGGACGCGATCGCGCTCGTCGACTCCACGGGTAAGACGGTCACCGCCGTCGCCCGGGACCTGGGCATCAGCTCGGAGTCCCTGCGCGGCTGGTACCGCCAGGCCAAGACGGACCGGGGCGAGGGACGGCCCGGTGAGCTCACCATGGCCGAGAGGGAGGAGCTCAAGCGGCTGCGCAAGCTCGCCGCCGAGCAGGCCAAGACCATCGAGGTACTGCGAAAAGCCGCGGTCTTCTTCGCGAAGGAGAGCGATCGGTGAACGACACGTACGCGTTCATCGAGGCGGAGAAGACCACCCACGGCGTCGCTTTCCTCTGCAGGCTGCTGAAGGTGGCCCGCTCCTCTTTCTACGCCTGGCTCGCCGCGGCGAAGTCCCGGGCCTCCCGCCTGGCAGCCGACGAGGCCCTGGTGCACGAGATCGCCGTCATCCACGTCGCCTCCCGCCAGACCTACGGTGTCCCGCGCATCCACGCCGAACTGCGGCGGCTGGGACGGTGCGTGAACCGCAAGCGCATCGCCCGTCTGATGCGCGAGCACGGCATCCAGGGCGCCCACCGTCGCAAGAGACGATCGCTGACCCGGCCTGACAGGAAGGCGAAGCCGGCACCGGACCTGATCAGCCGCGACTTCCACGCCGAGATCCCCGGCGCGAAGCTGGTCGGCGACATCACCGCCCTGCCCACCGGCGAGGGCTGGCTCTACCTCGCCTGCTGGCTGGACCTGGCCACCCGCGAGGTCGTCGGCTACTCCATGGCCGACCACCACCGCGCCACCCTCGTCGTCGACGCGTTGAAGATGGCTGCCGGCCGCGGCCGCCTCAGGCCCGGCTGCATAGTGCATTCGGACCGCGGTAGCGAATACACCAGCAACCAATTCCGGTGTGAAATAGCCGAGTTGGGCCTCCGCCAGAGCTGCGGACGCACCGGATCCTGCTTCGATAACGCCGCCGCGGAGAGCTTCTGGGCCCTACTCAAAGAAGAGATCGGCACTCGCGTCTGGCCCGACCGGGCCACCGCCCGTGCCGAGGTCTTCGACTTCATCGAGACCTTCTATAACCGCCGCCGGCTCCGCAAGCACAAGGTCTTCGGCTACCTCACCCCAGCCGAGACCCGACAGCGGCAACAGCACACCCTCGCCGCGTAACGAACGAGTGTCCGAGATCACGGGGAAACTTCAGGTGCGTCGACGAGCAGGCCGTGGCAACGCTGAAGGGCTGGCGCCTCCTGCGGCAGCTCCGCTGCAGCACCAACCGCATCGCAGCTATCGTTCAAGCCGTCCTTGTCCTTCACCACGCATCAGCGTGCGGTTGGAAAGGGCTCAGTTGTCAGGACCGCAGCCAACTGCTCGCCACGCCCAGTTGTGCTGCCACTGCCTGGCGGTGGCCTGGCGCGTACTCGGCGGCGGAGTCGCCGAGGCCGTCCACGCAAAGGCGTGCGGTGTAGCGGGCGGCCCAGCCGGCCATGCGGGGCGGCGGCTCCGAAGGGGCGGCGCGGACGCCGGGGTGGACGTCGAGGATGCCGGCGACCAGGCCTTCTACGATGGCGGGAATGAACGCGCCCACGAGGCAGGCGTGTTCTCCGTGTCCGAAGCTGGCCAGAGGCTGCCGTCGGCGGCGGAGATCGAAGGCGTCAGGCTGCTCGAACACCGTCTCGTCGCGGTTCGCGGAGCCGATCGCGGCCAGGACGTGTGCACCGGCGGGCAGGAGCGTGCCGCCCAGCTCCACCGGTCGGGTGGTCATGCGCTCGACGAGACCGAACGGTGGCATCCAGCGCAGGACTTCGTGTACGGCATCGCCGAGCAGCTCCCGGTGGTCCCGGACGAGTCCGCGCTGGTCCGGGTCGTTGAACAGCGCGACCAGGAGGCTGCCCGCCGCCCATCCCGGTTCGGGTAGGGACGGGAGGACCACGCGGATCATTGGGAGGACCTGCGCGGCGCCTCGCGGGCACGCGCCTCCGGGGGTGACGTGCCGCCACCACGCGACCGCCGAGGCCGGGTCCGGGCCGAGGCCCTCGAACCAGGGGGTGAGCGCGGCGTCGAGCTCGTTCATGGCGGCGGCCGACACCGCGAGCTTGGCGGGGTCCCCCGGATTGAGGATGCCCAGCTACAGGTCCTGTGCCATGCGCAGCAGGGTCGTGCTGTCGACCTCCAGGCTCAGCATCCACCGGAACACCTCTGCCGCGACGGGTTGCAGGACCTCGTCCATGAGGTCCGCCTGCCCGCGCATGCCGGAGACCCGCTCGATGACCAGCTTCCTTGCGTACTCTCTGGCCAGACCGGCCCGTTCGGGCTCGAAGACCTCCTCGACGCTGGCACGCATCCCTCTGTGGATGTCGCCGCTACTCGACAGGATGTTCTCCGGTCCGAAGATCTCCGACATGGCGGACGGAAAGCTGGTGGTGAAGGTCTGACTGTGGCTCATGACCTGAAGCGCGTCCTGTCAGCGCGTGACGAGCCAGCAGCCGAGTGCGGGGATCTCCGCCACCGGGTGCTCACTTCGAAGCCGCTGATAGATCGGATAGGGATCCGCGTGGAGCGCCTCCGGCTTGATCGTGTTCAGGAACGAGGTCATGCGTCCTCCCGAATTGCTTCGCAGGTGGTCTTCGTCGATTTCCGGGGACCCGGAGGGGGGAACCGCCGTTGAATCGGCAGCCACCGAGCTCTTCGCATACTGGGCCGCCACGGGTCCGCCGAGCCGGATGGAACGACGAATCCGCATGACGACTCACCAGCGATCTTGAAGCCGGATGCCCCTGCCTATTCGGTCAGGAATTCTTGCGGCCGGAGCGGAGTTCGTCCTCGAAGCCCTCCAGTACGACTTCAAGGAATACTCCGAACGCAACGTCTGCGCGGCCAACCCCCTGATACTCCCCGGCCGCACCGCCTGCATCGCGGTAGCCGTGCCGGCCGCAGACCAGCGCCGCCGCCTCACCCGGGCCGCCACCACCATCAAGGACCACTCCACCACGATGGCCCTGTCCCTCATCCTCGCCCTCAACACCACCACCCACCGCGCATACGCGGCGTAATCCGGCCGGCGTGCCTGGACAGGTACGTCGGCATCCAGCAAAGCCCTGTCACCCCACGGCGTCGACTGCGGATCCCTCCGTCCTGAAAGGGCTGGGCCTGGAGCCGCTCGCGCAGGTTGAGCTCCGCGGCGGCGAGCGGGTCCTCGGTCCAGCGGATACGAACAGCAGCTTCCGGGGCTCTCGCAGCACTCTCACGGATGGTCAATTGTGTGAACCCGGTGGGAGTGGATTTGCGCGGAGCCAGCGGCGGACCGTCTCCGCGTCCTGCGATTGCCCGAGGTCGTCGAGCAGCAGGACTTGTAGTCCCAGTACGGTGTGGAGTCTCAGAAGCAGGGCAGGCATCGTGGCGATGTGAGCGCGGCAGAGGTCCACTGCCTCCCCAGTGATCACCAGCGCTTCGTGGTGATCGCCTTTGACTGCCAGGTGCAGGGCGAAGTCGGACAGTGAGAGAGCGAGGCTGGGCGCGAAGGTTGCGGGTGATACGGCGGCCAGCCGTCGGTGGATTTTGACTGCCTCCTCCGCTGCCGCAAGTCCCTCCGCCCGGCGCGTTGCCTTCGACAGGCGGATGCCGAGACTGTGGAGTGAGGAGGCGAGCCTGGGTTCGAAGGCGTCCGGATTGTCGTGGGCGAGTCTGCGCCAGATTTCCACCGCCTCCTGCGCAATCGTCAGGGCCTCTCCCCCGCGTCCCGCCTCCGACAGCCCTACGTCGAGATTGTGCAGGGAGACAGCGAGGTCGGGAGCGAAAGTCTCGGGTGATGCGGCGGCCAGCCGCCGGTGGATCTTCACCGCCTCCTCCGCTGCCGCAAGTCCCTCCGCCCGGCGCCCCAGTTCCGACAGATGGCTGCCGAGGTTTTGCAGTGCGGAGGCCAGGCTGGGTTCGAAGGCGTCCGGATCGTCGGCAGCCAGCCGGCGCCAGATCCCCACCGCCTCCTGCACGGCGGCTACGGCATCCACCCGGTTGCCTACCTCCGAGAGCCGGATGCTGAGGCTGTTCAGTGAGGAGGCGAGGTTGGGTTCGTAGAGGTCCGGATCGCGGGCGGCCAGTCGGCGCCAGCTCTCCGCCGCCGTCTCGGCAGCGCTCAAGGCCGAGATCCGCAGTCCCTTCTCCGAGAGCCGGATGCTGAGGGTTCGCAGTGCGGAGGCGAGGCCGGGTTCGAAGGCGTCCGGATCGCGGACAGCCAGTCGGCGCCAGATCCCAACCGCTTCCTGCGCAGCGGCCAAGTCCTGTGTTCGTTCTCCCATTTCCGATAGACAGCTGCTGAGGTTTTGCAGCGAGGAGGCGAGGCTGGGTTCGAAGGCGTCCGGACCGTCGGCAGCCAGTCGGCGCCAGATCCCCACCGCCTCCTGCACGGCGGCCAGGGCTTCCACCGGGCTCCCCAGGCCGGAGAGATGACTGCCGAGGTTGTGCAGTGAGGAGGCGAGGGTGGGCTCGAAGGCGTCCGGATCGTCGGCAGCCAGCCGGCGTTGGATCTCCAGCGCCTCCTGCGTGGCCGCCAGAGCTTCCGTCCCGCGCCCCACGCCTGAGAGATGGCTGCCGAGGTTCTGCAGTGAGGAGGCGAGGCTGGGTTCGAAGGCGTCCGGATCGTCGGCGGCCAGCCGGCGTTGGATCTCCAGCGCCTCCTGCGTAGCCGCTACAGCTTCCATTCCGCGTCCCGCCCTCGACAGATGACTGCCGAGGTTGTGCAGTGAGGAGGCGAGGTCGGGTTCGAAAGCTGTCGGGTCGGCGATGGCGCCCTTGCGGTCGGCGTGGGCCAACGCGGCAGAGAGTTTCACGGCGAGGTGGGCCGTAATGCTGGAGGAGTGCGGAAGTGCGGCTGTCGCAGCCTGGAGAGCTGGGCGGGTGACGGGGGTGGTGTCCAGGGCAGTGTCGAGAATGCGGAGGACGCGGGCGCTGTCAATGGTGCGTCCCGTGTTGTAGTGGGCGACGGCGGCGCGGGCCAGGACCGTGACGGTCTGGGCCTGTTGCCTCGGGGAGCCCGCGGCGAGCAGCGCGGGCAGCGCGATGTCTTCGTCTTCGAGTGCACGGGAGGCGTGGTACTCGGCGATGCGGTCCGGTTGCAGGGAGCCCCAGTAGCGGTCGCCTTCGGCCGGGTAGAGCGAGGCCAGCCAGGATGCGGCCGTTGCCGTCTGGTGGCCGGGCAGGCCGGGCAGTGCGGTGATCACGCGCAGGGCCTCGTCCCGGGTTCCGGCCCCGCACAGGGCGGCCACCGCGACGGCAGCACCCAGAACGGGGGCGGGCAGGTCGAGCCTGTGGGCGGGCGACTTCGCGCTGTCCTTCCAGAAGCGGTCCTCGTGTTTGAGGAGGGTGCGCTCCGGCGGGGTGTCGGGGGTCGCATCGACGGGTCGGGGTCCGTGCTGCAGGAGAGCGATCAGAGCGGCCATCTGCAGGGTGAGCACGTTGTCGTATCGGGGGTGGCCCAGGCCGTCGGGCGGATGGAGTTCGGCGACGAGGGACGGCCAGTCGTACGGGGGAAGGGCGGGGATCAGCGGGAGCAGGCGGGCAAGGTCGTGGGCAGCCCGCTGGAAGGCGCTCTGGCGGTCCCCGGCAGGCCGCCCCCTGGGCAGCAGCGGGGCAAGTGGAATGACCCGTGCCTCCTCGAGGAGGTCCCGTACGACGGGGAGGGCCTGGAGCGTGCCGGTGCGCCATTGCCCGTCGGACCGGGCGAGCAGCAGCAGCCGCACCCGGTGGCGTGAGCGGTGCAGGTGGGTAAGGAGGCGGCGGAGCAGGCGGGGGCGGGTCTCGGCGTAATCGATGACCAGGAGTAGGGGCAGGGCGGTGGTGAGGGTGGTGAAGTCGGGCGGTGTGCCGTCCAGGGCGGGGTCGTCGGTGAGGTCAGAGCTCAGGTGTCCGGTGACCCAGCCTTCCCAGCCGAGGGTGTCCGTCAGGCATCGGGCGAGGCGGGTCTTGCCCTGTCCACCGGGCCCGGTCATGACCCGTACCGAGATGGCGGGCGGGCCGTTCTCACACCAGGCACGCAGGTCGGCGAGTTCGCGGTCGCGGTCATGGAAGGCGACGGCTTTGGCGTCGGCGCGCAGGAGGGCGGCCGGGGAGCGGAGGTTGCGGTCGACGGCAGCGGGGGTGAGCAAGGCAGCGGGTTCGACCGGTTCCAAGATGGGTTCCCAGCCGGTGTGCTCGGTGATGAGGGCGCGGAAGCCGTCGTCGGCGAGGAGGTGAGCGGCGGTGGTCGCGGTCAGACGGGTGCCGGCTTCGGCCTGGCGGTCGCGGCGCACGACGCCGCACAGCAAGTCGCCGCCGAAGCCCTCGTCGGCCAAGACGGCGGCACCCGACATACCGGACCAGCGGCTTCCGCCGCCGGCGGAGGCTGTCCTGGCCTCGGAAAGGGTGGATTCGATGCTGGAGATCTCGTAGCGTCCTGCCAGGGAACCGGTGCCCGGGGCGATGCGGCCAATGAGCTGCTCGTCCAGGCGCCGGCCGTCCTCGGCGTCCTTCTGCATGCGGGGGAAACCTGTGGCGGTGACCCGATAGGGGCGGGTGCCGATGATCAGGCCGTACCGCTGGGGCGGCCGGGTGCGCAGATCACCAAGGGACTGCGGTACCTGCCAGCCTTGGCAGTCCCGGATTTCGAGGAGTGCGGCGTCCACGGTGCCGTCCCTGCGCTGCCAGCTCACGGTCGCGGGGAACTCCCGCTCGCTGATGTCGGGCAGGCTCACTGTCACTGGATTTCCGGCGGCCGCGTCGAGGTGGTCCAGGACGTGCGCGGCAGTCAGCACCAGACGCGGCGCGACCATGTACCCGGACCCGAACCCCTTTTTCCGTTCGCCCTTCACCAGCCTGTCCACCCGAATCTGCACCCGGCGGTCGAACTCCACTGGCCACCACTCCCCCTGGCTGTCCTCCGGCATGTGCCGGAAGGCCCTACTCCTCGTCGCTGATGTCCACGTCATCGCCGCCCGGCAGGTGCGGGGTCAGCTTGACCGTCAGTTTGTGGGTGTCTTTCGAACCGTTCTCCTTCTTCCCGCCGAGGCTGATCACGCTCCACCGCAACCCGCCGCTGACCCCGTTGTTGCGGGTCAGCTCCAGCCCGAGTTCCACCGTGATCTCGCCCAGAGTGAACAGCACGCCCCTGTCGCCGTCGTCCGCGAGTCGGTCCTGGGCCTCGGCGATCTGATCCCGCAACAGCGTGACCGCGTCCGCCAGGTCCATCCACTGCCCATCTGCACCGTGCACGCCAGACATCGTTGCTCCCCCTTGACCCCGTCCAGACACTTCCTGCCCAGCTCCATCGGTTCCTCTCCCGCGAACCGACCGGCCAAACCGCACCAGCACAGCCCCACTGACACATGAACCGTCGTCGAAGGCGGCCCTCGTCAGCTTGAACTGGCACCCGACCCAGGACACGGCCCCGTTGGCGTAGTCGGAGGCCGACCGCGGGCCGATCCCGCTGATCCGCGGCCACCCGCCGACCCCATGCGCGATGATCGAGGCCCAGGCAGGCGCGGCAGAAGGAGACGTACCCCGTGGACAAGGGCAAGCGGATCACCGGTGAGGCCCGCGGCAAGGTCGCCGCCCGGCTGAAGACCGCCTATGAGAGCGGAGAATCCATCCGCAGCCTCGCCGAGGCCAACGGACGCAGCTACGGCTTCGTCCACCGCATCCTTACCGAAACCGGCGTCACCCTGCGCGGACGCGGCGGAGCCCTGCGGGGCAAGCCCGGCGCCTGATCGAGATCGGAGCGTCCACGGCGGTAATCCGGGAGCTGCCCGGCACCTGCGAGGCCCGCCCGGCCAAGCCAAAACTCACGGCCCCGCTCCATGTCGGTTTCAAGAGACCTCCGTCACCGCAGCAGACCCCCCTCCCCAGCCTCCCACCGGCGAGGACCTCCTGTGGTCGGGTAGCCGGAGACCATTGCTGATCTCCGGCCCCCTCAGAACCGGACGTGCACCTTTCAGCGCATCCGGCTCAAGCAAGCCACGAGGGCTTCGCAGGTAAGCAGGGTTACGTGATCCGTTTGCCGTCGCCAGCATGGTGCTGGCGGTGGCATTCGGAGTGCACGAGGCGAAGGTTGGTCCGCTCGTCCGTGCCGCCGTCTCGCCGGTAGGTGAAGTGATGCTTGTGGAGCATCTTCTTCGAAGCCGCGAACCAGTTGATCCACTCGCGTGGGCTGTCCGGTTCGTACTCGGCTCCGACGATCAGCGCCTGCTTGCAGAGAGGACAGAGCCCCTGCTGCCGGACCGCCAGGACAAGACTCGTCTTGTCCATCGGCGGCGGCGCTTTCCTGCGGCGGCGGTCCCGCCAGTACTCGGTCAGTGCGGGGTCATCCGGAGACGCTCCGCCCTTGACGAGCTGGTGGCGGACGATGCCGGTCCAGGCGAATTTGATGAGGAAGGCCCCGCTGTCGCGGTCGCCGAACACCCACCGATCACGCCGGGACGGATGGAACCTTCCGAAATACCGGTCCACGACCCAGCACCTCGACTTGTTGCGGTGACGACGTCTGGCCCATTTGAAGGTCAGCCGCCACATGTAGTGATCCAACGACGAGAACGTCGTCGAGGACGCCACCGCCCGGTAGTAGGCCGCCCAACCGCGAACGATCGGGATCAGCCTGCGCAACACGGCCTCGGCGTTCGCCCCATGCAGGGCTTTCACCTCGGTCCGCAGGCGCGCCCGGAGCCTCTTGCAGGCCGCCGTGCTCGGGGTGATGATCAGCTTCTTCCGTGCCTTCCGGCGGACGTTGAAGCCGAGGAAATCGAACCCCTCATCGAGGTGGACGACCTGGGTCTTCTCCTCGTTGAAGCGAAGCCCCCTCGGTTCCAGCCAGTCCTCCAGCCGGGCCCTGACCTGGTGCACCTGTTCCTCGTCGTGGCAGAGCACGACGAAGTCGTCGGCATACCTCACCAGCACCGGAGTGCCCGGCATGGCGCCGGGCTCGCGCCCGGCCCGCACCGTGTATCGGCACCCTGCGGCCTGTTCTAATCCGTGCAGAGCGACGTTCAGCAGCAGCGGGCTGATCACCCCGCCCTGAGGAGTTCCCTCCTCGGTCGGTGCGACCCGGCCGCGGTCGATGACGCCCGCCTTCAGCCAACCCGCGATCAGATCCCTGGCGGGGAACTGGCCGAGCATGGTCATGAGGTGGTCGTGGTCGATGCGGTCGAACGCCGCCGACAGGTCCGCGTCCAGGACCCACAAACGCTTCGGGTTCTTGCCCTTCACCGTCCAGAAGATCGCGGATATCGCGTCCTGACAGCTGCGGCCGGGCCGAAAGCCATAGGACCTCGGCTCGAACCGCGCTTCCCACTCGGGTTCCAGCGCGTTCTTCACGCGCGCCTGGAGGACCCGGTCACGGATGACCGGAATGCCGAGTGGCCGCTGTTTCCCGTTGCTCTTCGGGATGAACACTCGCTTGACCGGCCTGGCCTTCCAGGGCATCGACGACCGATGGATCTCGGCCGCCAGCGTGCCTCTCGCCTTCGGCGTGAGGGCCCGTTCCCCGTCAATGCCAGCGGACTCGCGACCACTGCTCTGTTGCGTCACCCGCTTCACACTGACCAGCGTGTTGCTGCGGCTGCGCAGCATGAGCTTCTGCAAGTTGCGGACCCTCTTGAGGTCCCCTTCCTGCGTCGCCTTGGGGAGCGGCCCGCCCGATCAACGCAGGCCCCGGCATCTACTGCTCTGCCTGTCCCTCAACCGGCACAGGCACGCGAGCAGCAATCAGCCAATCAATGACGGCCTCCCGCTGCGCTCCGTCCATCTTCTCGACAATCACCATGGCGACCCTCTCAGGGTCGCTCCAGTCCATTCGCCTGACCTTGGCAATGTGGATCCAGTCCGCGTCGCCCTGATCCGCAGCGGCTGCGGGCTCAGCATCGGCCCGCGGGTGCGGAACCTCCAGCGCAGCGCTGGTAGCGGCGGAACCCTCCGCCTGTCCGGTCGAAGTGACTTGGTTGGCGCGGCGGCCGGCTGAACTCTTCCGGCTGGCCTTACGTTCTTCGGCCTGTGCCCGCCGGTCACCTTGCTCCTGGTCCCACCAGGCGAGCTGCTTGGCCTCGTCCCATTTCTGGTCCCTGGTGAGCTTGCCGAGTCTGCGGGCGGGTTCCAGCGCCATGGTCCGGGTTCTCACGAGGGCCTGGACAGCCGGGGCGAGTTCCAGGAGGACCCTGCGCTGAGACACCCAGCCGTCAACCCGTTCGTAGTGCTGTGCGACCGCGCGGCCTGTTCCGAAAGCGGCCACGAGGGCCTCAACGGCCAGGGCCTCCTCGATGGGATCGAAGTTCTCACGGTCGAGGTTCTCGGAGACCACCGCGTCCATGAAGGACTGGCGGTCCCTGGCGACGTCGTCGTTGATGACACAGTCCAGAGCCGGCAGCCCCACAGCGGAGGCGGCCCGGAAGCGGCGCTCACCGCTGACAATGACGACATCGAGGGTCCCGGCATACGGTCCGTGCTCCGGCCACAGCTTCAGGTAGGCCTGACGCGTCACCACCGGCAGGGCCTGGATCTGCCGCCGTCTCAGGCTCTTGCCGAGCTCAATTGCCTCACGGTGACAGGGAGGGTAGGGGCGTGCAAAGCACGGTGTGACTCGGGAAGTGCTTCAAGCGCCCGGTAAGCAAACCTTCCCAAGCTGTCCCGTCCGCGTCAAAGTCAGGGTTTTAGGACAGCCGTCCGGTCTGTCCTGACTTTTCAGCGAACGCTTATGTGTGGCGGTGGAGGTGTACGGCGGCGATTCGCCAGTCCGGTTACCGGGACACACCAGGCCCATGCGACAACGTCGCATCAGCTGTCCCGTGATCTGCAACAGCAGGCATCGACGGCAACAGAAGGGATAGAAGCGGGGTGTTGTTGGGAGATTCGCGACGAGGAGCCTCGTCGATCATCTCCCGAAGTCCTGTAGTGCAAAGGAGCCATCGTGGTGAAGATTCGTCAACACGGGAACCAGTCAGGAAGATGCAGCATGAATGCTCGTTCACGATTTAGGCATCTGAAACAAGGCACACGGCTGGCCCTTGCTGTGGTGGTGCTCACCGGTAGCGCTGTGGTTGCCACGCAGCCGCTGACAGCATTTGCAGCAGCGTCCTGCGCGAGCGTGGCCGCCTGTTACGACAACGTCGGCATCAGCCCGGACAGCGACCCTTCAGTGGCCAACTTTGACGGCCACGGGAACAGCTTTCCCCAAGAGGCCTTGGCGGCCGCCGGCGCCACGCGCGGGGCGGCCATCGTCTCATCCGGAATGCGGTTCACCTTCCCGAACGTACCGGCGGGCGCCAGCGACAACACAGTGGCCCAGGGACAGACCATCACCCTGTCCGGGGCCGCCAGCGAGCTGGGGTTCCTGATGTCGGCCAGTAACGGGACGGCAACAGGAACGGGAACCATCGCCTACACCGACGGCTCCACTCAGAGCTACACGCTCAGCTCGCCCGACTGGTTGTCCAGCACCCCGCCGAGCGGCGGAGCCGTGGCTGTCACCGCCAACCGCCGGAACGGGCCGGAGACCTCCTACCCCGTCAGCATCTTTTCGCAGACTGTCTCCCTCACTCCAGGTAAGAGTCTGGCTTCCGTCACCCTGCCCCCGGGGGGGCCGCTGGAACCAAGCACTCCCGCCCTGCACATCTTCGACATCTCCAGCGTCACCAGCAGCAACGCCGTGACGGTCACTAATCCGGGTGACCAGACTTCTACGGCAGGTACGCCGGTCAGCCTGCAGATGCAGGCCTCGGACTCCGCCCCTGGGCAGACTCTCACCTACAGCGCCAGCGGCCTGCCGGCGGGCCTGTCCATCAACCCCGGCACCGGACTGATCTCCGGCACCCCCACAACCCTGACCACCTCCACCGTCACAGTCACCGCCACCGACACCGCAGGTGCCACCGGATCAGCCACCTTCTCCTGGACTGTCGCCGCACCTACATGCCGAGTTATCTACGGCCAGTATCAGTACTTCCCACCCCTGGCCGGTGCCCTGTTTTATAAGGCCAACATCTGGATCACCAATATCGGTAATTCGGCGGTCCCCGGTCACTGGAACCTGAAGTTCACCTTCAACGAAGAAAGGACCATCGTTCGCAGTTATCCGAATGGCTACGCCGTCTCCCCGAGGAAAGGCAGGGATGTGACTGTCACCGAAAGCAATGGCATCGGCATCAACCCTGGCAGCACTGTTAAATTCGCCATCTACACCTACGGGGCGGACACCAGCAGTTTCGCTCCCCCCAACACTTACACCCTCAACGGAACCACCTGCATCGACAACATCCCCTGAACCCAGATCCACCGGCTGATGCCTGTGGATAGTCCTTGTGGGTTGGCTGAGGGGCCAGAAAAATTACCGGATTGCGTGGTCTGAGTCCCGCCGCCGACCGTCACCCGCGTCCAACGCAGATACTCGACCGAGCCAGCCGGAAGCCCAGGACCAGTAGTCCAGTCATCTTACTAGCCAGCAAAGAGACACCACATGACACGAAAACTCATCACCCTCGTCATCGCCTTGGCCCTCACCCCGCTCCTCACGCTGCCCGTGTCCGCCTCAGCCGCGGGGCCCTCAGTGACCAATAACATCCCCGTCACCGTCACAAGCGTGCGCCCTGCTGCCCGCGTCCAATCTGAAAATTTTCCCCAGGAGGATGTCTCGTACGGGGCGACGCTCAATTTCCAGACGGACGGGACCGGGTCCTTCACCATCCAGAAGGACACCGAAAAGACACCGGAGACCGCCGGCCCTGAGACGAGTATCTGCACACGGCCCGTGTACTGCGCGACTCACGTAGTCCAGCCCGACCCGAAACATAAAGTGAAGGAGGCAAACTTCGTCTCATTCTTCCTCACGCCCGTCAAAACCACGACGGCACCCAATCAGTACAACATCCGCTCGGCCGTAAACATCGGTTCGTACGGAGGAGGCCGCGGCTACTGTCTGACCAACTACTACCTGAACGAAAACGAAGACAATGCAGATTCCCAGGAGCGTGTAGCCGGTCTCCTCATCTGCGGAGACAATAATTACCCCACCGAATCACAACGGTTCACGATCACCGCGAATAATCCAAAACAGCAGACAAAACTCAACCAGTACATGCTCCAAGCCGGACTCAACAGCTGTGGCGATGCGATGATGGCAACCTGCAGCTACAGCAACGTCAGGGCGGGGCACAAGAAATGGGGCTCACCCACCCTCGCAGCCGGCAGCCTGATCAAAAACACCACCAGCGGCCTGATCGAAAAGACCGTAGTGTGGACGAGTGAATCCACCGTAGAAACCCGCCACATCCACAGCGCCACTTCCGGATGGTCCATCGGCGGGCAAATCGGCGGGACCCTCGGCAAAGACGCAAGCTGGGCGAAGGCATCAGCGACCGTCACCGCCAGCATCTCGAACACCGTCACAGACGAAACCCAAACGGCCGTCACCACCGCCCAAAAATACACCTCCACCACCACAATGCACGTCCCGGCAGACCACCTAGAATGGATCGCCGTCCAACCTCGCGTGCTACCCGTTAAAACAGCCATCGACATCGCCTACTACCCAACCAAATACGAAGGCGGGCGGCAAACCGACAACCAATACCACGATGGCACGATGGCGGACTACTCTATCGGCACATACGCCGTGGACATCCCGGTTGCCCCCAAGAAAGGGGCGGAAAGCCTCTACTTCAAAGAAACAACCTGCGACAAAGACACAATGAAACAGCATAAAGTCTGCAAGGCAACATACACCCCCTAGTGTCTCGTGATCCTGTTTATGTCACTTCGAGTTGTTTGCAACGAGTTTCTTGATGTTGGTCTGGACGAGGCGGACCTTCGCGAGGACTTCGCTGGTGGTTGCGGTCCAGGTGAAGGGTTTCGCGTTCTCGTTCCAGGAGTTGGTGTAGTCGCGGATCTGCTTGATCAGGACGTTGACGCTGGAGAACGTGCCGCGGCGGATCGACTGCCGAGTCAGGATTCCGAACCAGATCTCGATCTGGTTCAGCCATGAGGAGCCGACGGGGGTGAAGTGGAAAAGGACGTGCGGGTTGTTCGCCGGCCACCTCTTCACCTCCGGCGTGGTGTGCGTGGAGAGGTTGTCCAGGACGACATGGATCTCCTTCCCGGCGTGCGGTTTGACGGCCTTCTTCAGGAATGCCAGGAAGCTCTCGCCGTTCCGGTTCGGCTTGCACTCGCCGAGCACTTCGCCGGTGGTGACGTTCAGGACCGCGAACAGGTTCGTGGTGCCGTGCCTGACGTAGTCGTGGGTGCGCTTCTCGCTCACCGCGAAGGCCACCGGCAGGACGGGCTGGGTCCGGTCCAGCGCCTGGGTCAGTAGCCGGGGAGGATTTCACTCCCCGGCTCTCTCAGAGCGAAGTAGGCCGCCGACGAGGTGCCCGTATCCTTTTCCGACGGCCCCTTCCCGAACGGTACGGGCCAGTTTCCCGGCATACCGCTCTCCAGTGATCATTCCCGGGTGGTGGCTGTGCCCCGTCCCGCGTGGATGTCCTGGTGGCGGCATGCGCGACCTGGTACGTCAGCGGCGGAATCTCGCCCATCGAACTCGGCCACAGGGACACCGCAGACCACCCCACCCCAAGGACGTGCACGTAGCGACACCGTCCCACGCCCAGAACGATCACCGCAGCCAGCCTTGTGAATTGGCCAGCAGGGTCGAACACGGGGAAAGCCCCATGTGCCGTTTGGCCAGGAGCTGGCCGTTGTCGTCGACGAGGGCGACGTCGTGGGTCTTCTCCGCCCAGTCGATTCCGCAGTAGATCAAGGTGTTCCCTCCCCAGAGGTGCGGGTATATGCGCTGGTCACGAGCGCATGCGGGCCACGCAGCTACCTGATTCCATGCCTCGGCCGCCAGGGCCGGGCCGCCACCTCACTAGCCGTTCGTGACACCAGCGCACGCCACGGGCCTCGGTCCATGCGGGAGCTCGGACGGCTCGGGCGTATCAAGAGGTCACCGCGGGGCGGGCTCGCACCACCAACACCAACGAGTGATCAAGGCACAGAGTGGTGACGGCCACGAGGACGCCGAACGTCGCCGCTCTATCGCTAGGCATCCGCTGCCCGGGGCATCAAAGGCATCCGCCCGACGCCCACGAGGCCACCACCACCCAGCGGCGACGTCGTCCTTACTGCCGGAGCTCGCAGCGAGGGGTATCAGGCATCACCCGACATAGAAGGGAGGTAACCCCGGCACGAGCCCTGGCAAATCTCTTCTGTACCGAAATTCGAGGGGGTCGATAGTTAACAACCCGAAAGCGAATAAAGCCTTTAATGATCTCTATCCGGGCGGGATTGAACCCTGAACGAGTACCCAACATGCGCCTTCCGTGCCCGCCGGGGCGGCGCTCACGGCTGCCTCACATCGACCGCGCCCAGCTTCGCGGTGTCTCGCTCACCTGTACGGCGACGAGACGGCCGGGGATTCCCGGTTCGACGTTCTGGATGAACCAGGCGGCCAGGTACTGCGCGAGGAGCTCCGAGGTGGGCTCGAACGGCAAGATCTCGTCGAGGTTGTGGTGATCCAGCTCGGCGTCGAGAAACCTCTTGAACGGCGCGAGGTCCCCGAAATCGGTGACGAAACCGGGAGCTCCCAGGGCCGGAGCGCTCAGGATGACCTCGACCTGGTAGCTGTGCCCGTGCTGCTGAGAACACTTGTGCTCGGGCGGGAGACTCGGGAGCCGGTGGCCGGCCTCGAAGTCGAACCTCTTGCCGATGGTGAAGGTGCCGCCCGGGAGCGGCAGGGGATTAATCGAAGTGCTGTTCACGGAACTCCCCCTAGGGCCTGTGTGATGTCGTGATCAACTGCTGGGTTCTGGCCTGCTTGAGGGGTGGAATCAGGTAGGACTGGGGTTGTGACGCGTAGGCAACTCACCCATGCCCAGTGGAAGTTCATCGAGCCGTATCTGCCGATCGGTAGGTACGGGCCGTATCCGGAGCGGTTGCGGGAACAGTTCGAGGGTGTGATCTGGCGGTTCCGTTCCAGTGGGCAGTGGCGGGAGATGCCCGCCGAGTTCGGCCCCTGGGCCACTGTCTACGGACGCTTCCGCGTGTGGCGGGACGCCGGGGTGTTCACGGCCCTGCTGGAAGGCCTGATCTCCGAGGGTGCCCGGGTGGGCAGGACGGACTTGTCGCTGGTCAGCGTGGACTCCACCACGGTCCGCGCCCACCACGACGCCGCAGGGCTCCGCGTCAGCAAGCACCTTATGAAGGCCCTGGAAGACGCCGTGCAGGAGCAGGAGACAGCCCGGCAAAAGGGGGCAGCACGGAGGAACAGAACGGACAGGACGAACGCCGACGGATCCGGCGCAGACACAGGCTCCGACTGAAGGAAGCCCTGCTCGGCAGGTCCCGCGGCGGCCTCACCAGCAAGATTCACCTCGCCGCGGACCGCAGGTGCCGTCCGCTCGCGCTGGTCCTGACCGCCGGGCAGGCCGGGGACAGCCCGCAGTTCATCCCCGTACTCGCGAAGGTCAGAGTCCGCCTGCCGGTCGGCCGCCCCCGCACGACACCTGGTGCGGTCGCCGCGGACAAGGCGTACTCGTCCCGTGGCAATCGCGCCTACCTGCGCAAACGCGGAATCAAGGCCGTCATCCCGGAGAAACGAGACCAGGCCGCCAACCGCAAGAAGAAGGGCTGCCGGGGCGGCCGGCCCGTCGTCCACGATGCCGACCTCTACAAGGAACGGAACACCGTCGAACGCCTGATCAACAAGCTGAAAGCCTGGCGAGGGATCGCCACCCGCTACGACAAATCCCCAGACAGCTACCTCGCCGGCCTCCACCTCCGCGCCGCCATCTGGATCGACGACCTCCTCAAAGCCGCCAACTGATCACGACATCACACAGGCCCTAGCACGGCGTCGTCCACGTCCCGGTCCACCTCGTAGTGGTCCTTGCCGCGGGCCCACACGTCATGGACCCGCGTCGCCTGCGCGGTGCGGAAGTGGTTGTCCCCCGGAGCAGCGATACCGGCGGCGAGGCCCTCTTCGATCAGGCTCACCGGGCCTCCCCATCGCACGCGGCCCTCGCGCCCGGGCCGCCGACTGCCGAATCCGGGAGGGTATTCCGCGGGTGGCCACCCCTGGGGCGCACGGGCACGCCGGAGCGGGTGACGGTCTTGTGGATGGCACCGTAGGAGCATGTGGTGGCTGCGGCGATCACCCGGATCGGCTTCTTGCCCTCGTCGTACTCAGCGATGACCAAGGCCACGAACGCCTCGCGCTTCTTACCGGTGAGGTTTCGAAGGTTCACCGCTTTGAGAAACTCCGGGCCAGATGTCACGGCCATCGGGCTTCCTCCTTCCAAGGGGTGGGGCATCGGCGGCTGGCGATGTAGGCACGGGCGCGGTCGTCTTCGAGGGCCTGGAGCAGGGCCATTGGCGCGGCCCGCTCCTTGGCTGGCGGGATACCGGAGCGCAGCAGTGGGGCGGGGCGCCGGGCAAGGTCGCTGGTGGTGGCCAGCCACGCGAAGGCCGGTGTGCCAGTCACGGGCCCGATGAGGGGCTGATGACGCGCCGGACGGGAAGGCAGCCGGATGACGGACGGGGGCCGGCGGGGCGGCAGCGCGAGGACGCCGCGCATCGCCAGGAGCCGCAAAGCCCGGCGTACGTCGTGTTCATGGACTCCGTACACGGCGACCAGACGGCGGGCGGCGGCCAGCTCGGTGCCGGCCGGTGACTGCGAGGACTCGAGCTCCAAGATGAGGCGGATCAGCACCGCGCGGCCACCCGGCGTGGGCTTGTAGACCCGAGCCCGCCAGTCCTGCTGGGGCCGCACGATGTGGATTCCGTTCCGCCCGTGCGCGAGGACCGCGCACGCGGCCAGCTCGGCGAGCGCGACTTCAGCAGCCTCGTACGGGATCCGGAGCGTCGCGGCGAGTTCCACCGCAGCAGGCATCCTCTGTCCGGCCTGGTGGTGCCCGTAGGCGCACGACCGCGCCTTTGCGTTCGTAGAGAGTGCCGTCGAGGTCCGGATGAAGCGCAAGAAGCGGATCATGGACGAGTCGGCGCTCACGAACATGGTCGGCAGTCCGGAGATCATGCTGGAGCAGTACGACGAGATCGAGCGCTTGTGCTCGCTCCCGAACGTGACCGTGCGGATCATCCCCTCGTCCGCCCCCGCCTACCGTGTCTTCGGGGAGTTTCACGTCCTCGACTTCGACCGAAAGGAACTGCCGAATCCGGTCGTCGTCGCGCCCAGCCCGGTGGATCAAGGCATGAAGTGCCTATCGAAGACGCGACCAGTCAAGCAGTCCGTCCGCCGCTTCGACATCCTCGCCCAGGGAGCTCTGCCCGCCCACGAGACCCCCGCATTTCTCCATCGAGTAGCACGAGAGGTAACAGCATGAACAGCACGAACGGCCGACCGTACGGCCAGTGGTTCAAGTCCTCCTACAGCGGTGACGCCAGCGGCAACTGCGTCGAGGCCTGCTTTCAGCCTGGCGCCGTTCACGTCCGGGACTCCAAGTTGGCTGAAGAGGCCGGTGCCCCGGTGCTTGGCTTCAGCGCATCAGCTTGGTCGGCATTCGCTGGCCATTCCACCGGCGGCCGCTGAGCGCCTTGCGGGTGTCCTCCTCGTCCACACCGAGGAGGACACCCGCACCGTCCAGCTTGCCGTACGGCACTGACAGGCGTCACCTGCCCTGACCGGCTTGGCGGCTGAAAGATCGCTACGGCCCTCATCTCCTCAATTCGGGAGGTGAGGGCCGTAGCCGTACACCGCTACGTTGGGCGGAGTTGCAGGGGTCGCAGCCGCTCGGCGATGGCGTACGAGTCCAAGCGCAGTCCGCGGATGTCGGTGATCAGGTCTCGCCACGGCTCGTACGAGGTGTCGACGAGTTTCCCGGATGCTTCCAGGTAGGCGATGGCAATGCCGTAGCCGTACGCCTCGTTGCGGGCTGGGAGGGGGCGCAGGAGTACGCACTCCTCCAGGAACACCGCGGCGCGCCAGAAGGCGTCCGGGTCGGCCTGGTCGAGGCGTGGGGTGTTGACCCGGTGCCGGGCGGCCATGCCGACGAGCACGGAGAGGTCGTTGACGGTGAGGTCGGAGCGGAGGATCTCCTCCTGGCGGTCCAGGAGCCATCGGTAGTCGACGAGCAGTTCCACGGAGTCAGGCCGCCCGCGGCGTGTGGTGGGCGGTGGCCGGCGGCAGCCCGCCGAAGTCGGCGTCGAACCGGTCCAGGAGACCGGGTGCCTCGATCACCCGACGGAAGGCGGCAGTGGCCGTGTCGAGCTGCTGCTCGTGCTCCTTCTCCCCGGCGACCTTTGCGAGGTAGTCCTTCATGGACATGCCCGCCCCGTCGGCCAAGGCCTTGAGGCGGTCCCGGGTCGTGTCATCGACTTTCACGCTGGTATCTGCCATGGAATCGAGTATGCCGCTCGGCATACCGAGCTGGCTACCCATCTCGGGAGACAGCATCTGACCTGCACATTTATGGCTTCGGTCGGCCTCTACTGCGGAGCTCCACCGAGACCCGGCCGCGACGACTGCGACGCTGGAGGCGGAGGAAGAGGCCGACCGGTCCGGAGCGCTGTCGGTCTCGTTCGTCCAGCAGCTCTTCGTGGCTCAGTCGTACCGTACCGGTGCGGTGCAGCAGGACGCGTAGATCATCCTCTTGCTGCTGCTCATCGGCCTGGGTGGCGTCGTCGCTCACCGGTACTCCTCGCACATGACGTTCCCGCCTCCGGCGGCTCGCGGAGTCGGCGGACACAGGTCCGGCCCCGAGCACCGCGGGCCTCGTGGTCTCTCACAACACGGGGACGGTAGCCAGTCGGCCAACCTGGCAATCACGAACACCGCGAACCAGTCACCCGGCGCCGTCTCGTATCGGCCGGCGGTGTAGCGCCGGACGATCGGCTCCAAGTAGTCCGCGTGCGCCCCCGCCAGAGCAGCCAACTCCCCCGGTGAGCGCATGAACGCGATGTCATCGAGTTCGGGATCACGCCCCTGCGCCCGCTCAGCAGCCACCGCCGCATCGAAAGCCCCGCGCACCGCGGCTTCGGAGAGAAGCGGTGCCAGATAGGTCAGGCCGACGCTGCCGTTCTCCCCGCGGGTAACGACCCACAACCTCAACTCCTCTGCAGCCGGGTCGATTCCCAACTCCTCGGCCAGCTCGCGCACGGCCTGCCCAGCCAGGCCCGACTCGTCGAGCACCCCGCCGTCGTGGGGCGGCTCCACAGAACCGCCCGGCAGCTGCCAACGGCCGGGCGCAGCCGTGGAGCGGGACATCCTGGCCACCAGCACCCGCCCGTCCTCGACCGGCTGGAGGACGTTCACAAACAGCGAGGGCAGTGCCGCAGCACCGGGAACCCCGCGAAGGGCGTAATGCCGGTACGTGACCCGCACCCAGGACAAACGCAACACGCGCGGGCCTGCCTGTTCCAGTCCGGCACAGGCCACCACAGGCCCGTCGAAGAGAGCGGGATTGGCCTGGACCGCCTTGTCCCACACACGGTCTCTGGCCGCTTCATCCGAGGACGACAGCGAAGGCTCCTCCGCTTCCGTGAGCTGGAGCCGTTCAACCTGGAAAGGTCAAACCCCAAGGAGGGCAGCATCTCGGTCACCGACCCATCGTAGAGCGAGCGCCGGATCCTCTGGGTGGAGGTCAGGGGCTGGCCCGGGCGACGGCGGCATGGAATCAACGGGACCGCTGGGAGGATGTCCTGGGCGTGGAGGAGCCCACCCCGTACACCCAGGAATCATCGGCCGGCGGACTGCATGGCGAAGTGACGGGCGATGAAGACCTGTACATGCGGGGAATCTCGGGTGTCCTGGACGCCCTACTCTGCAACGCTGTAGGAGAACTTTCCGCTCTTGGGCGGCTCTGTTATGAGCGTTCACGTTTTTTCCCATCTCGGGTGGTTTGAGCGTCATGTAATTCCTCATCCCAACTTCTCCTAATTGGCCATGGGTACGACGGAGTTCGGGATCGAGGGACCTGGTCATCGCGGAGGCGCGTGGGCGGCCCTGGGCCGTGGTTCGGAAGGCCGATGGTCAGCCCGGATGGCAAGGAGAACGTTCGTCGTGGTCGACATCACCGAGATCTACGTCCACTGGTACGCGGGCCGCTCGAAGAGCGAGCTGGCCGCGTCGTTGGGGGTGGACCGCAAAACGATCAGGAAGTACCTGTAGCCGGCGGAGGCGTCCGGGATCACGCCGGGCGGGCCGCCGATGCGTGAGGCCGACTGGGCCAAGCTGATCAAGAGCTGGTTCCCCGAACTCGCTGACCGGCGGCTGCGGCAGATCACCTGGCCGGAGATCGACCAGCACCGCGACTACATCAAGAACCTGCTGGGGACGGTGACCGTCTCGACGATCCACCAGCGGCTGCGGGACGAGCACAAGCTGGATGTGTCGATCTCCTCGTTCCGCCGCTGGGTGCATGCCACGCTCCCGGACGAGACGGCAAGGTCGCAGGTCACGGTCTTGCGCGATGACGTCGAGCCGGGTTCGGAGGCTCAGATCGACTACGGCCACCTGGGCCAGTGGACCAATCCGAAGACCGGTAAGCGGCACCGGATCTGGGCGTTTGTGATGGTGCTGCCGTGCTCGCGTCACATGTTCGTCCGCCCGGTCCTCTACCTGCACCAGCACGCCTGGACCGAGGCCCACGTTGCCGCCTTCCGCTACTTCGGGGGCGTCCCGCGCCGGCTGGTGCCGGACAACCTGAGGACCGGGGTCGACAAGCCTGATCTCTACGATCCGAAGATCAACAAGGCGTATGCCGAGCTCGCCACCCACTACGGCGCCTTGGTGGATCCGGCCCGTGCTGCCCGGCCCAAGGACAAGCCTCGGGTCGAGCGGCCGATGCCCTATATCCGGGACTCGTTTTGGCGGGGCCGGGAGTTCACCTCGATCGAGCACATGCAGGCCGAGGCTGTGACCTGGAGTGAGAAGGTGGCGGGCCGACGGCAGTGCCGGCCGCTGCAGGGAGCCGCCCCGATGACGGTGTTCGAGGCGATCGAAGCCGAGACCTTGCTGCCGCTGCCGCCCACTCCGTTCGTGCTGGCCCGTTGGTCGACGGCGGCGGTCGGGCCGGACATCCACGTCAAGGTCGGACGCACCCTCTACTCGGTTCCCTGGAAACTGATCGGCCGCCGGGCCGATGTCCGCTCGACCGCCACGATGGTGCAGGTCTTTCTCGACGGCGACCTGGTCAAGACCCACGTGGCACTTGAGCAGGGAAAGCGAACCGACAGGACCGACTACCCGCCGGAGAAGATCGCCTTCCAGATGCGCACGCCGATCTGGTGCCGGACCCAGGCATCCGAGGTCGGTGACGCCTGCCGCACCGTCGTCGACCAGCTGCTGGAGGTCAACGCGCTCTACCGGCTCCGCGCCGCCCAGGGAATCCTCGGCCTGAAGAAGAAGTACGGCGACGCGAGACTGGAAGCCGCCTGCGCGAGGGCCATCTCGGTCGGAGATCCGTCCTACCGAACCATCAAGGGCATCCTGATCGCCGGGACCGAGACCGATCCGGAGCCCGAATCCAGCGGGGACGCGGGAGCCGCGGCCTTCCTCCACGGGCCGAAGCGGCTGTTCGCCTCCGTCGCCCCGTCCGAGACGGCGGATGAGCTCCACGACGACCAGGTCCACGGCGAAGTTGAGGGAAGCATCTGATGAGCGTGATGGATTCTGCCCTGCGTGAGTCGCTGAAGTCGCTGCGGCTCTCGGGGATGCTGGAAACCCTCGATGCCCGCCTGGCCCAGGCTCATGGCGGCGAGCTTGGGCACCTGGATTTCCTTCAGGTCCTCTGCCAGGACGAGATCACCCGCCGCGAGACCGTCGCCTTCCAACGGCGTTTGGCGCGGGCGAAGTTCGAGCAGCAGGTCACCCTGGAGGAGTTCGACTTCACCGCCTCCTCGAAGCTTCCGGCCGCCCAGATCCGGGATCTCGGGGCCCTGCGCTGGCTCCATTCGGGCGAGTCGGTCATCCTCTTCGGCCCGGTCGGGGTCGGAAAGACACACGTGGCCCAGGCCCTCGGGCACCTCGCGGTTCGTCAGGGCGCCCACGTCCGGTTCGCCAAGACCAGCCGGATTCTCGCGGATCTCGCCGGCGGCCATGCAGACCGCACCTGGGACAAGCGGATCCGTGAACTGGTACGGCCCGACGTGCTCATCCTCGACGACTTCGCCATGCGCCAGCTCGGAGCGTCCCAGGCCGATGACCTCTACGAGCTGGTCAGCGAACGGCAGGGCCGGTCCCTGATCATCACCAGTAACCGGGCTCCCAACGACTGGTATCCCCTCTTCCCCAACCCTGTCGTCGCCGAGTCGCTCCTGGACCGGCTGATCAACACCAGCCACCAGGTCATCATGAACGGCCCCAGCTACCGCCCGAACAAGCGGCCCAGGAACCCCACTGACAAGAACGGAAAGACGACCTCATAGGGAGATCTACCCACCGCATCACCGGGATCGGTGCCTGCCCTGCTGAGGGCCAGGCACCGATCCGTCATGGCATCGCGGCGCAGGTTCCGCTAGTCGATGTTGATGTTGAAGGTGGACGTGCTGCCATCCGCAGCGGTCAGGGTGACCGGCCCGAACGTGATGATCGCGACGGAGTTGCCTCCTGGGCCCCGATAGAAGCCGGTTGCTCTGGTGATCCGGACAGCCAGAGCCGCGAGGGTTGCCGCGGACTGCTCGTCGGCGTCGACCTTCGGTTGGGTCAGAGCGTGATGGCCATGTGCTTCTGCCCAGTCCCGAACGCTTCGGGCGTCTCGGCTCATCTCAGGGAGGATGCTCTCGTTCGCCCAGGCCCACAGCCACGAGCCCGACGAAGGGCTGAAGCTGGCCAGGATCTGCGCGGGCGCCGTCGCGGTCTTCTCGGGGAAGGTCCACGTGATGAGGCCCGTCCTCTGATCCAGGCCCCAGCGGTCTGCCGAGCCCTGCCCCCAGGACACGTGCGCCCGAGCCAGCTGGTCGATCGCTTCTTCGCCCTGCAGCAGCAGCGTGCTCAGGTCAGCCGGCTCCACTCCCTGAGCAGGGCTCTCCGACTTGCTGGCCCGCTTGAACAATCCCATGCCGCGAAGTCTGCCAGAGGCAGCTGCCCGGCCAACGACCCCCTCATGCCCAGACCCCCACGCCGACCAGGTGGGGAATTACGTGAACTTACCCCTGAGGAATAACGCGAACGTTCACATCTGTCCCTCATGTCACTCACTGCTGACATGGGCACCCTGCTAAAGCTGGTGAGGTGGTGTGCAACCTCACCGATGACGTCACCAGATGCATGGTGAGTAGCAGGTGTCTAGGGCTGTGACCTGGGGTGGGGAGGTTGTGGTGAGTCACCGGTAACTCACCGTTTCGGTCGTGTCTCACCTGTGATGCCGGAGGTGGGGCCGTGGGAAGCGAACCGGTGAGGACGCCGCCGTTCCGTGGGGCAGAGCAAGGCCCCTCCCACGGAAGGCATCACCATGAGTCTTATTCCCCCACGCCGTGACCGCACGGCGCGGCGTACGGCCGCATCGCCGGTTGCGTCGCTGCGCCGCTCCCGTCCCGAGACCGTCCCCGCCGGACGGCCGGTCTCCCGCAGGCCCCGGTTCGTTCGGATCGGGATCTGGACCGCGCTCGCGGCCGGCCCCCTCGCCCTGGCCATGTCCCTGACCGCGCCCAAGGTGACGGTGGCCCAGGCCGCACCCGCACAGCGCTCCTCGGAGACCGTCCGTCCTCCGATCGAACCGGGCGGCATGGCGGAGATGTTCGTGGAGCTGTGGCTGCGGGCCGACGCCGCCAGCCCCGACAGCGGCATCGCGGCAGCCGTACGGGCGCTGGCCCCTCAGGCGGAACTGCCGAAGCGCCCCCGCACCAACGGGTCCGTGCCCGGGAGCGCTCAGGCGATCACCGTGCGCACGGCGTTCACGCCTGAGGGAGGGTGGACGGCCGTGGTCGCCGTGGTCGGCGGACGCGACCAAGCCGATGCGCCCACGGCCGGGACCCCCGCGGCCACCGCCCTAGTGCGGTACTTCGCCGTCTCCGGAACTGGCGGGAAGAGCGGCCCGGTCAACATCAGCGGTACGCCGGCCGAGGTCGCCGCTCCCGACGCGACCGCGGGCCCCGAGTCTGCCTTCAGCCACCCCGTCGCGAGCACGGGAGCGTTGGCGCTGTCGCTGGGTGAGTTCGTCCGTGCCTATCTCGGTGGGCAGGGGGCGGGTCTGGAGCGGTATCTGTCGCCGGGGCTGCGGGTCTCCGCGCCCAAGGTTGCTCCGTACGTCCGGGTGGACGTCGAGGATGTTGCCGCGGACATCGAGGTCGCGGCGGGTGCAGCGGTGCCTGCGGACGGGGCCAAGGCCCGTGTCCGCCTCCGGGCGATCGGTGAGGACCGGGCCGGGGTGCGGTGGCCGCTTGCCTACCGGCTGGAGGTGACCGCCCGAGCCGGGCGCTGGGAAGTCAGCGCGCTGGAGGCCGGAATCACCGCACCACCCGCAGGCTCGGTCGCTCCCTCCCCTGCGGCTGTCGCGGGCGGTGCCCGATGAGCCCGACCAACACCGTGATGCTGGCGGGCCAGCTCGATGCGCTGGGTAACTCCCTGCTCGGGACGCTGTCCAGCTGGGGCGACAAGGGCTTGAAGGTCGCATTGACGGTGGTGGTCCTCGCCGCGATCGTCCGCAACTTCTCCCTGAAGGCTGGGATCGGTGCACTGATCGCGATGATCATCGCGCTGGGTCTCTACAACTCCCGCGAGGCCATCGCGGGCATGTTCTCCGACGAGATCAACCACCCCGCCAAAGGCGCCGGGTCCGTGTCCCTCGTGGTTACTCCTGCCTCGGTGGGCGACCGCGGAGGGGTGCTGTGAGCACGGCGGCGCGGCCGCGCGTGGCTCGGGTGTACACGAGTGCGCGTCGGCATCCCTGGGTGCTGGGCAGGCTGGGCGACTGGATGATCTGGTTTGGCCCGTACACGCCCGCGCAGCTGGTCGTCCTGGGCGGTGGCGCGTTCGCGCTCATCAGGACGTACGGGCTGTGGTCGTGGGCGGGTCCGGTACCGGTCGTGCTGTGGCTGGCTTCGGTGTGGGCGGTGCGCGGGGCGCAGATCGCCGGGCAGAACCCGTTCACCGCGCTGCTCGGTGTGTCGACGCTGCTGCTGCGGCATCCGGCCGGTCGGATCGGCGGCCGCGTTGCCCGTGAGCGCCGGCCCTCCTGTTTTCGGGGCCGGTTTCTCATCGAGCCCGCGCCCGAACCGGTGTCTGCTCGGGGGTCCGTTGTGGTGGAGGCCGTCTCCGCTGGGCGGCGTGCGGCTGCCGGTTCAGGTCTGTCCCGGCTTCTCGGAGATGCGGCCTGTGCGGGGAGGGCGGCGTGATGCGGAACCCCTTGCGTCATGTCGCAGGGCATCTTCTGTGGTCGGCGTCGTCCCGGGCATGGGCGGTGTGGCGGGTGACCCCGTTGCCGGGGGGCTATCTGCCCGCCGAGGTTCGCCAGGAGCTATTGGGCCGCATCACCTCATTGGTGCGTTCGGTGCCCGGCATGGATCCTCGCCTGCTCGTCCTCGCCTCGTCCACCGACCCCGGCGAGATCGCCGAGCGGATGACGACGGGGGTGGACTGGCAGCGCCTTCCGGCCTGGGCGGAGACGTGCGCGGCGACCGTCGATCTGCTGTCCGGGCAGGAGATGCACGAGCGGACCCTGTGGCTCACCGTCCCCCTCCCCGGCAAGGGCGGAGCAGCGGCGGCTTCTCTCACCGGTCTGTATGCGGAGCTGTCGGCGGCGCTGGATCTCGCGCCGGTGCCGGTGTCGGAGGCCGAGGTGTCGGCCGCGTTCACGGAAGCCGACCGGATCCAGAGTTCGCTCGGGGGCGGGCTGGGCCTGCGGCCGGCCTCTCCGGCGGAAATCGTGTGGATGCTCCAGCACGCCGTCCACCGGGGCCTTGCCCAGGAGCCGCTGCTTTCCGACGCCGAGCACAGTCCGCTCTACGGCAGCCAGGTCCGCGCGGGACGGCTGCAGTCCCCGTCGTACGCCGATCTGGGGCAGATCCGTCTGGCCGAGGGCGGCCAGGAGACCTTCAAGGAACACAAGCCCTCTGGTAGGCCGTGGTGGCGCTTGGCCGGAGCGTCTTCGCCGGTGGGCCGACGGTGGCTGCAGGTCGAATCCGAGGCCGGGACCGGCTACCAGGCACACCTGGTCCTCGCGGAGCTCCCGCCCGCGGTATCGGTTCAAAACGCTGATGTGCTGGCCCAGTTGGAGGGACTGCCGTTTCCGGTGGACGTGGTGGTGGATCTGCAGGTGGTGTCGGCGAAGAAGGCCCGCGCCCAGGTCCAGCGCAAGAAGCGCGAGCTCCTGGACCAGGCCGGGCAGTACGGGGCGCAGCCGACGGGGATGCCGCACTCGCTGCCGGAGGCGGCGGGTGATCTCGCCGAGCAGGACGCGCGGATGGCGCGGACCTCGGTGGAGGTGGAGGTGCAGTCGGTGACGGTCCTGAGCGTGTGGGGGCCGGACGCGGCGACGTGTGATGCACGGGCTCGGGAGCTGTCGGCTGCCCTGGCGGGCGGCGACTACCGGGTGGAGCGTCCGTATGGGATGCAGGAGGAGCTGTTCGCCCTGGGTGTGCCGGGTGCGGTGCGGGCGCAGAAGCTCTCGCAGTTCACGCAGCACCAGCTCTCGGAGGACTGGGCGGCGTGCGGTGCGTTCACGCTGTCGCGGGTGGGAGATCCGGCCGGGATGATGGTCGGCCACGACCTGGACAGCGGCACGATCCGCCCCGTCCTGCTCAATCCGGCCGATGCCCCACAGGTCAACGCGTCCGCGTCCAGCGCCGTCGTCGGTGATCTGGGAAGCGGCAAGAGCGTTCTGGAGAAGCTGGTCACCGGCGCGGTGGTGGACCGGGGCGGGCGGGCGATCGTCATCGACCGGACCCCGATCCGGGAGTGGGCGAGCTTCGGGCAGGCGGCGATGGGTGGTCGCTGCCAGGTCATCGATGCCGCCCGGGCCCAGATCTCCATCGACCCGCTGCGCGTGTTCGGCGGGCCGGTCGGAGCCCACTACGCCCTGTCCTACCTGACCCTGCAGCTCGGCGTGGGAGCGATGACCGCCGGCGGCGCCGTGCTCCACCACGCCGTTGAGGAGGTCGCGGGCGGGCCGCAGCCGTCGATGGGGAAAGTCCTGGACGTGGTCGCCGCGCTCGCCGAGCGAGGCAGCGGGACCGCGCGCGCGGACGCGGCCGCCACGATGGCGGACCTGCTGCGGATCGTGCGCGGCAACCCCCTCGCCGCGATGGTGTTCGACCCGGATCTGCCGCCGCTCACGCTCGACGGGGACTTGGGTTCGGACCTGGTGGTCGTCACGACCGCCGGCCTCACGCTGCCGCCCAAGGAAGCGTTCGCGGACATCGAGGTGCTGCGCCAACAGCCGCTGGAGGCGCTGATCGGGCGAGCCATGCTGTATCTGATCGCGGCGATCGCCCGCCAGGCCGCCTTCACCCAGCCGGAGCGGTTCTGTCTCGTCGCGGTGGACGAGTGCTACTGGCTGACCTCCTCAGCGGAGGGATCCGCTCTGGTCAGCGAGATTCTCCACGACGGCCGCAAACACGGCGCCGGTTGCTTCCTGGGCGGCCACGACGAAGCCGAACTCGGCAAGGACGCCGCGCTGATCGCCTACCGGTTCCTGGCCCGCACCGCCGACCGGGCCCGCGCGGCCAAAGGCCTGCGCTTCCTGGGCCTGGACGGCGAGGACGAGGAGCTGCTCCGGCTGGTGACCACTGGCCTGTCCCCCGTCGGCCAGCCGGGCCGCGAGGGCGAGATGCTGCTGCGCGATCCGCGCATGCAGGTCGGCCGGATCAAAGTCGTCGTCCCCCCGGTGCCCCGCCTCAAGGAATCCATCTTCACCACACCCGGCCGCACCCCGCGGCCCACAGCTCTCGGGGGGAACCGATGTCGCGGACGAACGGGGTCCGGCTGCTGCTCGTCGCGGCCATGGCCCTGCCCCTGCTCACCTGCACCGTCGCCGCCTGGGCCCTGCCCCGCACCCACCCCTCCACCCCGGCAGGCACGGCCACCTCCGCAACGGCAGCCGTGGACGACCGCTGCGAGTGGATCATGGGGCCCGTGCACGACCACTGCACGCAGGCGCTCACGCAGCACGTTGATACGTCCCGCCCGGCGGAGCAGGCCGCGATCCGGTCCGGCCATCCGGACAGCCGCACCGGCCTGCTGCTGTTCTCCACCCTGGCCATCGCAGCCGCCATCGGGCTCGTGTCCACCGCTGGGCGGCGGCTGTGACCGCCCGCCTCCACGTCGACCGGGGGACGCTGCGCGCAGCCGGGTTCGTCGTCCTGCTCACCGTCGTGTTCCTGGTGACGAACACGGTGGTGGCGGCCGCTGCCGATGGAAGCGCAGCCGGTGCGGGTGGCGGTCTGCTGGGGCCCCTGGACCTCCTTACCCGTGAAGGCGTGCCGCTCAGCGGCTATCAGCTGGAGTCTGCTCCCGCCTCTCCACAGCTCACCCCGGGCGTCCCGGTCGGAGTCCAGGTCGCGTACGGCGACAAACTGGCGGACCTCGACGTGGTCGGGCACGTCCAGCAACTGGTGATGAGCGGCCTGTTCACCCTCGTGCGCCTGCTGGTCGGTCTGTCCTGCTGGCTCATCGCCTTCGTTTTCAAGTTCCCACTCCTGACCCTGCTGACCGGGCCCGCCCAGAAACTCGCCGACGCCTACCAGCAGCATGTTGTCGGTGCGCTCGGGCTCCAAGGCCTCCTGCTGGGCTGGGCGTTCGTCTTCGGGCTGATCCTGTTCGTACGCGGCAAGGCCGGCACCGGCCTCGGAGAAATCGCGATGACCCTGGTCATCGCCGCGCTCGCCGCCAGTGCTTTCATCCGCCCCGACTACCTGCTCGGCAAGGACGGCCCTCTCGCCCAGACCCACCAGGCCGCCATCGAGGTCGCCTCCATCACCGCCGGCTCCTATTTCGGCGCCACTCCACCGCGCGGCGCGCGTCCCTGCGACAACGCCGAGCAGCCCCATCAGGGCTGCGCGAGCGAGCAGGCCGACGCCAGAACGGTCACCGCCCCCATCCAGAACGCCCTGACGGACGCCCTGGTCGTCAAGCCCTACATGCTCCTGCAGTACGGCCGCGTCCTGGACCCCGAGAACCCGGACGAAGCCGCCGCGTACACGGCCCACCTGAAATGGATCAGGAGTGGCGCTCCCAGGCAGTCCCCGACGGACGTCGACCTTTCCCCCGGCCCATCGGGAGTCGCCATCGGCAGGCCCAAGCCGCTGTCTGCGGGAGTCCGAGCGCATCCAAATCGCCGACCGGTTGCGTGAAAGGGCATCGATCCGCACCATCGCGGCCGAGCTGGGCCGCAGCCCCTCGACGGTGAGCCGGGAGATACGCCGCAACGGCATGCCCGTGCGCGGGAACGCGTCCCGCTGGTCCTATCGCCCGCACGCCGCACAATCCAGGGCCGACGCCCGGCGGCCCCGCCCGAAGCCGGGAAAGATCGTTCGTAACCCCGAGCTGCGGAACTTCATCCAGCAGCATCTCGAACGACGCTGGAGCCCGGAGCAGATCTGCCGTTCTCTGCGGGCCCGCTTCCCCAACCGGCCGGAGATGCACGTGGTCCACGAGACGATCTACCAGGCCCTCTACGTTCAGGGCCGCGGAGAACTCCGCCGCGAGCTGACCCGGGCCCTGCGGACCGGACGCGCCATGCGACGGCCACACCGCCAGTCCTCCAAGCGCCAGCCACGCATGTCGAAAGGCATGGTGATGATCAGCGAGCGGCCGGCCGAGGCCGCCGACCGCGCGATTCCTGGGCACTGGGAGGGCGACCTCATTGTCGGTAAGACCAACAAGTCCGCGATCGGAACACTGGTGGAGCGCTCAAGCCGCTTCGTCACTCTCCTCCACCTGCCTGACGGCCGGCACCCCACCCTCGTCCGCGATGCGCTCATCCAGACCGTCTCCGCTCTCCCCGCCCACCTGCGGCGCTCACTCACCTGGGACCAGGGCTCCGAGATGCACCTCCACCAGGAGTTCAGCACCGCCACAGACATGCCCGTCTACTTCTGCGACCCCGGCAGCCCCTGGCAACGCGGCTCCAACGAGAACACGAACGGCCTGCTGCGGCAGTACTTCCCCAAGGGCACGGATCTCTCCGTCCATACCCGCGAACACCTCGACGCCGTCGCCGCCGAACTCAACAGCCGCCCACGCAAAACGCTCGACTGGGAAACCCCAGCGAGCGTCTCGCTAAGCTCCTGGCGACAGCCAGTTGATCACTGTGTTGCTACGACCCCTGAAATGCGCCTACGGGCGGGAGGGGGCGCTTTCGTGCGTCCAGACGCACTACTGCGCGCGGTACTCGTCGACCGCGTCCAGCGCCACCGTCCAGGGGTACGGCCGCTTTTCACCCGGGGCGTTCGGCTCGAACCCTACCGGCCCGAACAGCACCTGGACCCCAGCCTCGCGCAGGGTCTCCAGCGACCGCGGGAACTGCGGGTGCTGTGCGTACGCCGAGTTCACGCAGGGCATCGCCGTCAGCGGGATGCCCTTGCCGATGGCCTCCGCGACGAAGCCCACCAACCATGTGCCGGTGATGCCCAAGGCCCACGAGTTCAGCGTGTTCATCGTCGCCGGGGCTACGAGTACCGCGTCCGCCGGCGGCCACACGTCCGGGTGACCGGGCCGCTTGTACCGCGAGCGCACCGGGTGCCCCGTCAGGGCGGCGAGCCCGTCGAGGTTGTCCTCCAGCCATTCGGCAGCAGTCGGCGTGAGCCCCAGGCACACGTCCCAGCCTCGGTGCTGTGCCTCTTCGACCACGCTGGCGATCTCGAAGACGGGCGGGGCTGCGGAGCAGAGCAGGTAGAGAGTCCTCGTCGTCATGCTGCCCGAGCCTATGCAATCGCCCCCGATCCACGCGGAGTCGGGGGCGATCAGCAACCCGGCGCGCTGTACGCGGGTAACGTCCTTGATGACGAGTCTTGGACGGAGAACCAGTATGCCTCTACCCGACGATGACCACACCGGTTCCCGGATCCGGGAACAGCGACGCCTGAAGCGCCTGAGCCAGCGCGAGCTAGCTGACCGGATTCCGTACAGCCTCAGCCTCCTGAATCAGGTCGAATGCGGGGCCCGCCGCGCCTCTGCTGGCCTTGTGGCGGCCGTAGCGCAGACCCTCGGGGTGGACACGTCCGACCTGACAGGACCGCCCGCCGTGACATCGCTGCCGCCTGACCGCCTGGTCGCGCTGGTCGCCCCCATCCGTGAAGCCCTCGACCGCTTCGATCTCGGCCCCAACCCTGACCTCACCTCGATCCGGCCCATGCCCGTGCTAGCTGAGCAGGCGGACGCCCTGTGCCAGCAGGTCCGGGCGACCCACCTGCGTGCCGCCGCCAAGGCACTGCCATCGCTGATCGTCGAACTGACCCACACCGTATGGACTGAGCCCACAACGGAGGCCTGGCGGGCCCTGGCCTCGTCCTACCGCACGGCCCACGATGTGGCACTGAAGCTGGACCACCCGGACCTCGCGCGCGTCGCCCTGGACCGGATGGGCTGGGCCGCAGGCCGGGCATCGGACCCCTGTGTCGAGGCGGTCCAGCGGTACAAGCGGGCAACCTTGTGGCGGTGCTCGACGAGTACCCTGCTGATCACCTCTGGCCAAGGTCTACTTGCTGAGGAGACTAGCCGCGAGGCCCTCGCCGTAACCGGTCAGCTTCACCTCGGCTTGGCTACCGTGGCCGCGAAGAACGGCGACGCCACGGCGGTTGAAACCCATCTAGGCGCGGCCCGGGAACTTGCAGGACGTGTCGGCGGCGAGGCCGGAGACGTGCACTGGCTCAGTTTCGGGCGCGTCAACGTCGAGCTGCACCAGCTCGGCGCGTCCATCGCGATGCGCCGATTTGACGAGGCTCTCGGGCAGGCGCGGGCCCTGACAGTGCCGGACACGATGCTGACGTCTCGGCGGGCCCGCTACATGGTGGACCGTGCCCTAGTGGAGATGGAGGCCGGTTCCCCAAAGGCATCCCTGAAATATCTGGCGCAGGCCCGACGGGTGGCCCCAGAACAGACGAGGCACCTGGCCGGCACTCGGGCGACTATCCGCGGCCTGGTGCACATGTCCCGGCGCGCTCCCGACAGCCTCGGCGGAATGGCTCGCTGGATCGGGCTGTAGCACTCACAGGCACTCACAAATCTGTGAGTGTTCCGGCCTCCCTGGGCCGTCAGGCTGGGTCTACCACCCGCTGACGACGGTAGGGAGTGACCCGTGACCAGCCGCACCATCAGCTACGCCCGCGGCGTGCTCAGCATCGACACCCCGGACGATCCGCACCTCGGTACGGCCGAGATGGTCGAGCCGAGCGCCGACCTTCTCGACCGCGCCCAGGCGGGGTTCGCACGGTTCAACGGCATGGATGAGGACGCCTCCCATGCCTGAACCCGGAGAACACCTTGCCCATCCGCTCCTGAATCAGCAGGTCCGTGACGTCGCCTCCGGTACGGAGGGCACGCTCATGGCTGTGGTTTATCAGGAGGTCCGCCGCTTTGCTGGGGACCCCGAGTACGCACCGATTGCCTACGTCCGGATGAAGTCCGGCATCGAGCTGTCGACCTCGGAGCGGAACGTCGAGGCCATCGGATGACTGGTCTGCCGCAGCAACTCTGCTACGTGCTGATCGTGCTCGGCATCCTCTCCGCCATCGTCATCGGTACTGCTCGCTGAACTCCCGCTCCGGCCGCGCATCTTGCCGGACCACGACCGGAGCGGGCCCACCTCCCCATCTGACCGAGGAGGCACCACCATGAGTACCACTCTCGACACCCCACAGACCCTCAAGTTCGCTTGGCTGGAGGTCACCGGCTTCTGCAACGAACGCTGCGACCACTGCTACGCCGACTCCGGGCCCGACCAGGGCCACGGCACGATGACCGTCGCGGACTGGGTGTCCGTCATCGACCAACTCGCCGACATGGGCACCATGGACGTCCAGTACATCGGCGGCGAGCCCACCCTCTACCCGCACCTGCCCGAACTGATCGCCCACGCCGCCAGCCGCGGTCTCGGCGTCGAGATCTTCTCGAACATGACGCACATCCGGCCCGAGGTCTGGGAAGCCATCACCGAGCACGGCGCGAAGCTCGCCACGTCGTACTACAGCGACAACGCCGCCGAGCACGACTCGATCACCCAGCTCCGCGGCGCCCACCGCAAGACCCGGGCCAACATCGAGCGCGCCGTGGACCTCGGGATCCCGATCCGGGGTGGAGTCGTCTCCCTCCGGGAGGGCCAGCGCGCCCTGGAGGCCGTATCCGATCTCCAGGGCATCGGCGTGCAGCAGGTCGGTGGCGACCGCATCAGGGCGTTCGGCCGGGGCAGTGCGGGCGCCCGCCCGCAGATCAAGGACCTGTGCGGTCACTGTGCCCACGAGAAATGCGCGGTCGGACCGGACGGCGCGGTCTGGCCGTGTGTCCTCGGACGGTTCATCGACGTCGGCAACGTCCGCGTCGAGCCCCTCGCCGATATCTGGACCGCCGAGCGTCTGGCCCTGGCGCGCGCCGACATAGCCGCCGTCCACGGTGCTGGCGCGGCCGCGTGCACGCCGCCGCAGTTCCTGCCGATGTGCGGCCCCTGCGGCCCGTGCGTCCCGTCGGTCGGGCACTGCGACCCGGAGGAGGCACCTCTCCTCCCCGCTACGATCACGACCACCTGACCCCCTATGAGGAGGACTGATGGACCCGCACGGTGACCACATGCTCAGCTGGCCGGCCCCTCCCGGAAGCGAGCGGACCGAGGAGCAGTGGGCGACGATCGCCGGGCAGGTCCGGCACGCCGCGAACAAGTTGGGCGCCCCGTTGCCGCTGTGCATGCCCAGTGAGCCGCAGCAGTGCGGGCGGTCCGCGCAGCAGCATGCGCTGGCGTGGGCCGCCGAGCTCAAGGCCCGGTCGCATTATTTGATCGAGGCGTACGCACCGTCGGTGGAGGCTGCGAGTTACGCAGCCGGCCCGCTGTACAAGGAGCGGTTGGCTGCCCTGCGGTCGCCGTCCTCATGAGACCGCCCCGGCCGGCAATCCCCCCGTCGGTCGGGGCTACTCGCGCACGAGGTGCGCGAGCGGAAGGCCGATGGCATCAGCAACGCGGATGAGCGTGTCGAGGCGTGGAGAAGCCTGGCCCTGCTCGATGCGGACGTAGTTCGACCGCTGGATTCCCATGCGCAGCGCCACGCCCTCTTGGGTCAAAGGAACATCCCCGCAGGCGCGGGGTCGACACTTGCTGAACTGGTGCTTTATCTGACTGGGCGGCTGTTTTCATTTGGTTGGCTTCGGGGGCGGGCGGAGAGGGCCAGTCCGTCGAAGTCGACGGGCTGCCAGCGGTCCCGAATGCGGCAGCTGGGGTTGCCGACGAAGACGCCGACGCTCATCTCGACCATCCAGCGGGTGAGGTGTCCGCGGAGGCCTTCCGGGGCGGCGACAAGAATGATGTCGGTCGTGAGGCGGGCTCGGCCTTGGTGGTTTCGGGTCCAATGACCGCGATGTGGTTCTCACTCATTTCGTAAGCCGAGAGGTCTCCGCGGCCCGCGTAGTTGGTGCCGCCAGGGACGGCGCCATCGTCGTCCCACAACAGGTCCGTGTCTTCGAAGTCTGTTCCTCCCGAGGTAAGCTTGACATATAACCTCTGGCGTCGACCGTTGAACTGAACTGGGCAGACGCCGGTTGGGTTCCGTCCCTCCGAGCTCCTATCAGTCGTCCTACGCCTCCTGCTCGGCGACTTCGGCTCTTGAGAGGCGCCATCGCATGGTCTCCGCCTCGCTACGGGCCTTCTCCTGAAGCTCCGGCGTCGGGTCGGAGCGATCCGCGGCAGCTTCGGAGGCTTCGGTCCAGGCACGCAGGACTTCGATGGGACGCTGATGCCCGCAGTCGACCTCGTTGCCCGAATGGTCGTAGACGGTCGCCTCGTAGCCGGTGTTCACCCACACGCTGGCGCCCTGGTCGTGGAAGACGACATCGAATGGTTCTTCGTCGGGGTCGGTGTCCTTGGGAGTGGCCGTGACGATCGTGAATTTCTCCTCGGGCTTCATCCAGTAGTCCTCCCCCCATGGTTCAACCCAGATCCCGAGGGTCTTCTTGGTGTCGTTGCTCAATCTGATCTTCGGCATAACGGCAGGGTAGGTCGCCTTTGTCGGGCTGCGGAGCGGTCCGACATGGCCTATCCAGCGCGTCTGGGTTTCGTGCCGACCCTGTGGTGGGCGGGCCGGATGTAGGGCTCGCCGGTGGCGAGGACGCGTCCGACGTCGTAGCGGGTGGCGGGCTGTCGGTTCTTCGAGCCGGGCGGGCGACGGGGGCCGGGGCGGGTGGGTTTTGGTGCACCGGCTGGTGTGCCCGGAGGCTGTCGCACGACTTCCTCCGGCCCGGAGTCAAGAGCTCGCGCTCACTGGTGCCCCGTCCCGGTCCGTCGCCCGCACCCTCGGCCAGGCCCACGAGACCCTCGCCGCCGCGACCCCCGCCGAACCGGCGACCTGCACCGGCCCTCTGTGCGCCGGATACAGCGAGAACCGGCTGATGGCCCAGAGCGCGATCTGCCACCGCGACGCCGGACAGCCCCAGCAAGCGGTCACCCTGCTCCGCCAGCACCTGGCCGAGGGCGCGTTCGCCACACGGGACCGGGCCTTCTTCACCGCCCACCTCGCCGGGGCCCTGGCCGCCGCCGGACAGCCCGACGACGCCGCCGCCACCGGGCTGTCCGCACTCCAGCTCGCCGCGGTCCCCGGCTTCGGCCAGGCACTGGGCGAACTACGGCGCACCGCAGGTGAGCTCCGCCCGTACGCACGGCGGCCCACCGTGCGTGAGCTGCGCCGGGCCTTGACCGCCCTGCCGGTCTAACCGGCGAGGAAGCCGCAGACTTTCTTGATCACGGCGGCCTGCCACACCTGGGTCTGCGGATCCGCATACTGGGGGTCCTCGCGCACGGCGAAGCCGTGCTGCGCCCCGTCCAGCTCCATCAGCTCGGCCGGCCCCCCGAACACCGGGAGGTAGCGGCGGGAGGACTCCACCGGAACGAACGTGTCCTTCGTCCCGTGCACCAGCAGGGCCGGGGCCCGCACCTGGCGCAGATAGACGTCCGGGTCAAGGTAGAACACCTCGTTGTGCAGGGCCCGGCCCAGCTCCCACGGGGACTTCTCCGTGTAGCCACGCTCGTCCAGGTCCCGGGCGGCGGACGCGGTGATGTAGTCGGCGTCGAAGTACGGGCGGCTGGTGACGTACCGCTCCCGATAGTCCAGACGCGGATTGAGCAGCACCAGACGGTCCACGTCCTGCGGCCGGTAGGCCGCGTGCAGCGCGGCGGCACCGCCGGAGAACGAGGCCGCGATCACGTGCACCGGCCGGTCCACGCCCGCCTCGGCCCGCAGGTGATCACTCGCGGCCCGGATGTCGTTGGCGACTCCCGCGATCGTCACCTCCTCGGACCGGCCACCGCTCGCACCGTGCGCACGCAGATCGAACCGCAAGCAGCGCACGCCCTCGCGGGCGAGCCCGGCGGCGAGCCGGGTGAAGAACCCGCCCTCCTGCCGGGTCACCCCGGCACCGTGCACGAGGACGGCCGCTCCCACCGCCGTGCGCTCGGGCACCGTCAGCGTTCCCTTTAGCGCAGTGCCGTCCAACGATCCGAACGCGACGTCCAACTCAGAGGTCATGGACAGATCGTAGAGAACACGCTCACCGGGGACGAGGGCGCAGAAGGATCCGCGGTTGCACGCGATCGAGCGGCTGCTTAGTCCTCGGTGACGGTTCGGGCTGCGGCGAGCAGCCTCTGCTCCGTGCGCTGGCCGACCTGGTAGCGCTCGGCGATCTCGGCGGTGGTCACCTGTTCCAGGAGGAGAAGGGCGGCTACCTCCGTGACGCGGGGGTCGTGCCGGTGGCGCGGGGAGCGGTTGCCGGGGTCGCCGGGCTGTCGGCCGGGGTTGTGGTGACGCTGGTCAGCGGAGTCGCGGCGGGCTTCGCCTCACAGTCCCGGACTCCCGAACCCTGTGAGGCCGAGCCAGCCGACACGGCAACGACAGTCAGCCACCCAAGCCCGTACTCCATGGCCTGGCCCGCTGCGTGCTGCGCACCTGACGTGGTGACGCTCAGGCCCAACTCCAGGAAATACGGGCGGCACCGTTCCTCTCGGGACTGCCGTTCCCCCCGGGACTGCCGCCCTGGCCGCCTGCGCCGCTGCCATCGCCCAGCTGGTTGTAAGCCAGACGGGAATCGCCGTCCGAGCACGGTTCGTAGATCGCCCCCCAGGGATAAAGACTCGCGCCCTGACCGCCGCCGCCACCACCACCACCGCCGCCGTAGCCCCAGCCGACACCGTCGTCGCCGCCGACCCCGCCGGCCCCGCCCGAAACGCCGGGGACGCCGGCGGCGCCAGCACCGCCGTTGCCGCCGGCCCCGCCGGCTCCGCCGGCGGTGTAGGCATTCCCGCCACCGATGGTGCCGTTGCCGCCGGAGGAGCCAGCGTAGAAGCCGGCGTAGCCACCACCGTTGCCGCCAGCGCCGCCAGGGCCTCCGGCGCCGCCGAACTTCCCATAGCCACCGCCGTTGCCGCCGGCGCCGCCGCCGCCCCCTCCTCCGGCGATGAGGTTGAACGCGTTGCTGTAGAAATAGGTGCAGTCGCCCGGGGCACCGATATGGACGCCGCTGGCACCTGGTACTGCGGTGGTTATCAGTGTGATATAGGCACCGTGGCCGCCCTCGCCGCCGGTGGCGCCGTGGCCGTCGTTGCCGTTACCGTTACCACCAGGTCCCCAAAGTTCGAGGGTGATCCGATTGGCTTCGTCGGGGATTGTGAATCTGGGGTCGCCCGGGTCGGTACACAGGGCCCCGCCATTACCCGGGGCGGTGACCCCGCTGAGGATGACTTCGCACCAGTTGGTGTTTTGGACGAAATAGCCAATGTCCTGGTACACGCCGTCCGGCTTCGCGGCGGTGACGACGTTTGTGGTGGCGGCCCAGGCGATGCCGTTGGTGAAGTCGGCGGTAAGACCGCTCCACGCGGTGCTGATAGGGACGGGATACTGGCTTTTGTCCCACTGGTAGTTGTCGTCAGCGACCGGTACGCATTGGGAACCATCGAAGAACCAGATTCTATGGTCATCCAGGGAGTACAGGGCAGCATCGATCGAACCGAACGCAAACACCTTCCCATTTCCATCACCGGAGTCGTAGCCGAAGACATCCTTGATGGAGCTGGTGAAACCCTGGGTCTTTAGCCGGCTTCCCGAGGGGTTGTTGATGGAGAAGGTGATGCAGTTCCCGCCCTGGAAGAGATAGACAGTGCTCACATCACCCAGGCACAGGGCGGCATCGACGGGCTTGCCGGCGTCCAGGAGGTTGCCAGTGCCGCCGTCGCTGAACAGGTCATACCCCCCGACCAGGTCATGCAGCGAGTGCGTGTCAACGGGCTGATCCCCCCACCAGGGCGCCGAGTCCCACTCATAGCGGTCACACATGACCTGTTGACTGTGGCCCGTCCCGTACAGGCAGTACAGACCAGGCAACCAGCGCTCACTGCCAGCGAACGGCGTATCAACAGCAGGGGCAGAGAAAGCCGCTAAAAGATTTCACGAGTAACACTCCTTTGGTAACCGGCCCCGCTTGACCAGCGCGTCCGTGACACCCTGGGAAGAGAGGCCAGGAGACAGGCGTCTCCCTTCTATCCGGGTTGTAGTCATGCCCGGACGGCTTCCCCTCGGCACATGGGGAAGCCGTGCACTTCTCCCCGACAGACCCAGGTGAGGTGACTCCCTTCATGTCACCAGGGCCAGGGCGACTCCGTTGCTCAATTGCTGGTCACGCGGTGAGTTTGGCCGCCGCCCGCCCGCTGCCTCCGGCTCCGGTCCCGGTGTCCCTGCCCCGGCCGGTGAGGCGCTGGGGACGCACGTATGTCGCGAGGCCGCGGCCCCGCCACGGCGCATTGGGCAGAGCGCGACGTCGTCCTTACTGCCGGGGCTCGCAGCGAGGGGTATCAGGCATCACCTGGCCTAGAAGGGAGGTGACGCCGGGTAGGTCGCGGGCCATCTGACGGATCACCGGCTTCGGGTCCGCAGCCCGGTACGCGGCAATCGCTCGCTGCCGCAACTCGGGCGGGTACTTCATCTGAGCAGCCATGACAAAGGCTCCCCTCTCATGGCCCATCAGGCCATCTCCGCAACCTTCCGCATCTCGGGGGAACCTCAGCTTGCCACGCGCCGCGTCAGCAGCGTGTTGCCCTGCGCGTCCATGACCAGGGTGTGGTGGTGGGTCTTGCCGCAGTCGGTTCCCGCCCATATCCGGCTCATCGCTCTCCATCAGGTCGTGTCTGCAGTACGCACCACGGACGACCTCGCCGGCATTGCCTTACACAGCGACTTGTTCGCACTTCCCAATCAGCGGCCCGGTCGTCGTGGGGTGCCGGGCGGCGAAGCATCTGAAGCCACGGAGGGCAGCCACTTGTCAGCCACACCCAGCACCCCTGGGTGACCCAACCCTACGAATGGCTCGGTCAACCCGTCCAAGAACGTAAGGCCACTTGTCACCCGGTCGCGGGCGTCGTCGGCGCAACGCGTTGGCGTAGGCCTGGCCGGAACTCCCCGCACCAGCGCCGGACCGTCTCGTAGGAGACGGTCACGCCCCGCTCCAGCATCATCTCCTCGATCTCGCGGAAGCTGAGGGGGAAGCGGAAGTACAGCCGCACAGAGTGCGAGATGACCTCCACCGGATACCGGTGATTCCTGTGCGACGGCACCACGTCGGACACAACGGCCCCTCCCCGGACACGACAACCTGAAGATCACCCCACCCCCGGCCAGACAACGTGACAATGCCCAACCACGGCATCAAAGAGCAGTGCACGGCGACAGCTCTTTAGGATTCCTTTACTAAAACATGCGAGGGGAGTCCGATTCTGGGCGACTAATCATTAGATGTAATACCGCACCCACCTGGCGGCGGAACGCGGACCTACCTGAATACCCGCTGGAAGCGTGGGGATGCCGACGCCGGACTCTCGCCGGGAAACCTGGGCGGTGGCCTGTATCGCGGTGGGATTAGTAACGCCCGCTCAAAGGCCCTGCCAGGCGATGGCCGCAAGTTCTGGCACGGTGGTTTATTGATCACGCCTGCCAGGATGGCGTGGCCGGGGGCTTCGAGGTCGGCTGCCGCCTTCCTGGCTGTCCAGGAGATGAGGTTGGCGAAACGCTGACCCTCAAATTGCCCAGTCCCGCAGCGAACCTACTGAACCGCCGCCACGAACCACTTGTGCAGCCCACATTCGCTAACCATGACCAGCTTTAACTGAGCGACATTGAGTCAATTTCCCTGCGGATAAACGATGTTGCGGTCCCGCAGGTCCCGATGTCGGCCGTGGGCATCTCGCGTCTTAGCCGGAGTGCTATCCAGACTGATCGACAACGGAGGGAACCCATGCGAAAGACTAACATAATATCTGGGATAATTTTAAATTTGGCCATTTTAACTCTTTTTTCCATTCGTGGCGAACCCGCTTCGGCAGCAGCTCCGGCGTGCGGGACGGATCGAATTATGAACATCGTTGCCCACGAGGATGACGACCTGTTATTCATGAGCCCGGACCTGCTGCGCGACGTAAGGCAAGGCGCTTGTGTCACTACCGTCTACCTGACCGCAGGGGATGCCGGGAAAGATGCAACCTACTGGGATGAGCGTGAGCGTGGCGCAAAGGCCGCCTACGCCAGGATGCGGCAGACAGCCGACAATTGGAGTGACGCCAAGGTGCCACTTCCCGATCGAACCCTCTCCATGTCGACTCTGCGCAACAACAGCCAGATCTCGCTTGTTTTCCTTCGGATTCCCGACGGATTTCGCGGCTCGGGATCGCCGCGATACCACCGGCAGAGCCTGCAGAAGCTCTGGGAGGGATCTCTCGCTGATGTCACGTCAGTCGACGGAGAATCCTCGTTCAGTAAGGTCGGGTTGCTGCGGACGTTGCAACAACTCATGGAGTATTTCCGCCCACTCGACATTCGCCTGCAGGATTACAAGGGCAGAATTGGAGTGATCGATGGTAATGACAGTGATGGCGACCATCATGACCATCACGCTGGAGCATTTTTCGGAGTTGAAGCGCAGAAGAGTTACCCGAGCGCTCACAGCGTCACCGGGTACCGGGGATATCCAATTTCCAGAAATCCAGTGAACGTTTCGGGCCGCGACTTAACCGAAAAAGTGGCGGCGTTCTACGCTTACGCTGAGCACGACAACGTGGTCGACTGTCACGACGACTATTCTTGCCACCACAGTGCGGCTAACCCGGCGAAGCCCTCAGTATATGAATCATGGCTCCGCCGGCAGTACACTGTGGAGAAAAATTCTGTTGGTACTGAGATCCGCGGCTATGGGGAAAAATGCCTTGATGTGCGGGATGCCAGTACCGCCAATGGGACGCCCGTTCAAATGTGGGACTGCGCCGGCGTAGCCAATCAGCGATGGACGCTGACCAGCGATGGTCGCATCGTTGGCTATGGGAAAAAGTGCCTTGATGTGCGGGATGCCAGTACCGCCAATGGGACGCCCGTTCAAATGTGGGACTGCGCCGGCGTAGCCAATCAGCGATGGACGCTGACCAGCGATGGTCGCATCGTTGGCTATGGGAAAAAGTGCCTTGATGTGCGGGGTGCCAGTACTGCCAATGGGACGTCCGTTCAAATGTGGGACTGCGTCGGCGTAGCCAATCAGCGATGGACCCTCGGAGTGACCGAGCGGATGACCTCCCTCTCCTGAGCTTGCTCCGCTTTGACGGACACCTTTGGTGTGTTGGTCAGGCCGCCAAGCCGGTTTCGTATTCGGCGGGACTGCGGTAGCCGAGGCTGCTGTGGAGCCGGTGCAAGTTGTACCAGCTCTCGATCCACTCGAATATCGCGGTGTGGGCGGCGGCCCGGGTAGGCCAGGGATGGGCGTCGCCCAGCTCGTTCTTCAGCGTGGAGAAGAACGACTCCGCGAGAGCGTTGTCCCAGCACTGGCCGGTGCGACCTACCGACAGCTTGATTTTGAACTGTGTTGCCAGTAGGGCGAGTTAGCGGCTGGTGTACTGGGCATCCGCGGTCGGAATGGAAGATCACCGGGCCGGCAGGGCGGCGGGTTCGGCAGGCGGCCGTGAGGGCATCGGCGACGAGTTCGGTTCGCAGATGGTCGGCCGTGGCCCAGCCGACCACGCGGCGGGAGGCGATGTCGATGACGGTCGCCAGGTAGAGCCAGCCCTCTTCGGTGGCGATGTAGGTGATGTCACCGCACCAGCGGGTGTCGATGGCGGCGGGGTCGGGCTGGAAATTGCGAAGGACCAGGTCAGGGCGAGTGCTTGCGCGTGGATCCGGGATCGTGGTGCGGTGTGGTCGCCTTCGGGTTCGGCCTTCGAGTCCGGCCTGGCGCATCAGACGGGCGACCCGGCGGCGTCCGCAATCGGTGCCCTCGCGCTTCAGGACGGCATGGACGCGCGGGGCACCGTAGGTGCCGAGAGAGCGCTGGTGCACGATGGTGATCTTCTCGGTCAGCTCGGCGTCCCGCACCTCGCGGGGCCCGGGGACGCCGGTGCGGCGAGCGTAGTAGGCGGTCCGGGAGACCTGGAGCAGTTCACACGCCCGCTTGACGTTGTGACCTGCGATTTTCTCCGCCTCGATGAACGGGTGCACCGTCACCGGGTCTCCGTCGCGAAGAAAGCCGTCGCACGCTTGAGGACCTCCACGTGCTCCCGCAGCCTGCGATTCTCCCGCCGCAGCGCGGCCCGCTCCTCACGTTCGCCGCTGGTCAGGCCGTCCTTCTCACCGGCATCGACCTGGGCCTGGCGGACCCAGGAACGGACCGCGGTCTCGGTCAGGTCGAAGTCCTGGGCGACCTGACCGACCGACCGGTCACCACGCCGGCACAGCTCAACGATCTCGGCCTTGAACTCCGCCGTGAACGAGCGCCGAGGTCGCGCCCTCTTCTTCCCCATGCTCTCCATGATGAACATCATCCTTCCGGGGCCCAAGCCCCTGATCTCCGATGTCCGTCAAAGCGGATCAAGCCCAGTGGTCTAGGTGGGCAGCCGGGAGGACAGCAACGGAGCGCTGTGGCTGAGCCAGCCACGACCACGGCGCTTGACACTCTCGACTCCAACCGTGCGGTGAGGACTCGCCCCCTGCACAGCCGAAGATCGGCGTTTCCGCAGGTCGCATGGGCTGCTTGCGGCATCGCCGCCTAATGGGTCCTCAAGCATCTGCCCTCTGCCGACGACGGCCCGCAGCACCGCGGCCGGACTGACCGGGCCTGGTGGTGGCAAGGGGGATGGAGAACGGGAACCGGAGCGCATCCCTCCGGCGGAGTACGCCGGATCAACCGCAGGCATGATCAGGCGTATGCCGGGTTCTGTCTATGCTCGTGGCTTCCGAAACAGACCGAAAAGGAACTTAAAGCATGCGAAAGTCTGTCATCGCTGTCTGTGCCGCATTAGCGGTCGCTGTCACCGCTACTCCGGCGGCCGCGATCATCGGCGGCGAGACCGCACATGACCAATACACGTGGATCGCCGATCTCGGCCATGACCCCGACGGCAGAGGCTGCGGCGGCGGGCTGATCGCACCCCAGTGGGTCGTCACCGCGAAACACTGCATGCCCAGGGCCGAGAGCACCGGAAAGATCCGGATCGGTTCCAACGACCGCACCCAGGGTGGTGAAATGGCCGCAGTGGAGAAGACCGTCGGAGGCAACTACGGCGACATCGCGCTGGTGAAACTCTCCTCGAAGGTCAGCGCCACGCCGCTGCGTGTCGGGCCGATGCCTGCGGGCGGCCCGGTCCGGCTCCTGGGCTGGGGCCGTGACGCACAGGAGAACCCCAAGTCGCCTCGGCTGCTCAAACAGCTCGACACCACGGTGCAGGGCCAGTGCGGCGGGGACGACGAGCTGTGCGTCGCGGTCACGAGGACGGCGACCGCCTGCTACGGCGACTCCGGCACCCCGGCCGTCGTGAACGGCGAGGTCGTTGCGGTCACCAGCCGTGGCTCGATCGGCGACTGCGGCGACGCCGGATTCGTCGTCTACACCGCGATCGCTCCGCATCAGGCGTGGATCGACAAGACCATCGCCGCCGGCTGAGGGGAGCGAGGGCGGCCAACGCAAGCACCATACGGCGAACTGCCGGACGGAGGCCACCGACACCTGCTCGGCGAAGGGCACCTTCGAGCAGGCCGTGTTCTCGCAGTACAGGCGGCGTATGGACAAGTCGACGCGCAGAGTTATGCCCTCGAGCGTGACGTCGGGTGTTGTCACGTTGTCGGTGGTGTGATCGTTTGATGGCGCGTCAGGGTGTGCCGAGACCCCGGTAGGGGTGTGGTTCAGGCGGGAACGGGCACACCGGCGGCGCCGGTGATGTGGTTCCAGATCGTGAACCTGATCGTCATTTCGAAGCGGTGGCGCCCGGCGCTCATCAGGTGTCGGTGGGGCCGGAAATGCGGCGAGATCCCCCTAAACGCGGACAGGAACCGCTGTGCCCCGCCGACGCTGCGGAATCCTTTCATCGCGCGTTCGCGCTGGCGGGTGGGCTGGTGGGAGTTCTCCGCCCGGTTGTTCAGGCCCTTGTGCGGTCGGTGTTCGGTCGAGGGCATCACCTCACGCAGGGCGGCCCCGTAGGAGCGGAGCCTGTCCGTGACGATCACCCTCGGCATCTGCCCGGTGGTGGTCAGGAGCCGGCGGAAGAAACACCTGGCCGCAGCCTTGTCACGCCGGTTCTGGACCAGGATGTCGAGGACGTTGCCGTCCGCGCCGACAGCCCGCCACAAGTACTTCTGCACCCCGTTGATCTTGATGAAGACCTCGTCCAAGTGCCACTTGTCACCAGGCCGCGGACGCCGCCGACGCAGCGCGTTCGCGTAGACCTGACCGAACTTCAGACACCACCGCCGGACCGTCTCGTAGGACACGGTCACACCGCGCTCGAGCATCAGCTCCTCGACCTCGCGGAAGCTGGGAGGGAAACGGAAGTACAGCCACACGCAGTGCGAGATCACCTCGACCGGGTACCGATGGTTCGCGTGCGACGGCACCACAGACGACACGACAGGCTTCCTCCCCGGACAGACAACCCGGAGATCATCCCACCCCCGCCCGGACAACGTGACAGCACCGGTCCGTCGGCTCTGGCGATGAAACAGAGTGAAGGCCAAGGATGTGCGGGACGTTCCGGCCGACCCGGTCTACATCAGGACCGCCAAGCGCATCGACTGAGCACCGCGGGCAAGGGCGGCGGCTGCCACGACACCTTCTATGCCGGAGGCAACGGCGCTGCCAACCCGACCGCGAACCCGCCGCCGTCCTCACCATCGCCAACGGCCTCACTTTGATCGCCGCCTACCTCCAGGAATCCCCCTGACGCGGTGAGGGGGGTGCGGGACTCTCGTCGAGGAATCCGCCCGACTGGTGCTGCCACAGCTTCGCGTACGTGCCTTCGCAGGCCAGCAGCTCGTGGTGCGTGCCCTGTTCGACGATGCGGCCGCGGTCGAGGACGATGAGCCGGTCCATGTGGGCCACCGTGCTCAGCCGGTGCGCGACCACGAGGGCGGTGCGCCCCTCCATGAGACGCCATAGCGCCTCCTGTACGAGGACCTCGCTCTCGGAGTCCAGGGCGCTGGTCGCCTCGTCCAGCAGCAGGATCGGCGCGTCGCGCAGGATCGCCCGTGCCAGTGCGACCCGCTGACGCTGCCCGCCCGACAGCTTGACCCCGCGTTCGCCGACCATCGTGTCGAGGCCGTCGGGCAGCGCGTCGGCGAACTCCGTGACGTGCGCCGCCTCGGCCGCGCGCCGGATCTCGGCCTCGGTGGCACCGGGCCGGGCGAACGCGATGTTCTCCCGCAGGGTGCGGTGGAACATCGCCGGGTCCTGCGGGACGTACGCCATCAGGTCGCGCAGATCGCGCTGGCGCAGCCTGCTGATGTCCCGGCCTCCGATCAGGATCCGGCCCGCGTCGATGTCCGTCATCCGCAGCAGCAGCCGGGTGAGTGTGGTCTTGCCGCCACCGGAGCGGCCCACCAGTCCGATCTTCGCCCCGCTGGGCACGTCCAGGTCGAGCCCCTCGAAGAGCGGCTCCGCGCCCGCGTGGGCGAAGCCCACCTTCTCGAAGCGCACCTCGCCGGCCCGGTCCGGCTCCGGCACCGGCTCGGGGAGGTGTGGGTCGAGTACGGTCGCAGGCGTCAGCAGCAGCTGCGTGAACTGCGCGGCCTCCGTCATCGAGCTCTCCAGACGACGGTAGATCTGGTTGAACTCGAACATTATCCGGGTGGCGTTGGAGAAGTACGTGAACGCGACCACGACCGCCTCCACCCCGTGCCCGCTTCCGCCCACGCCCTCTCCCCCGCCGCCGCCACTCCCGGCGATCGTGACGGCGATCAGCAGGCCCAGCGCGTTGGTCACGACGGACATCGGTGCGACCAGGGTGTCAATCCGCAGGTTGCCGTAGTCCCACGACCGCAGCGTGAGCGCGCGCGACTGCGCGACCCGGGACCGGTGCTCGGCCGCCTCACGCTCCTCCGCAGCGAACGCGCGGACCGTGTCCATGTTCATCAGACTGTCGGAGACGTGCCCCGACACCCGGGCAATCGCTTCCTCGCGCCGGGCAACGAGCGCCTGGCGGCGCCGGATCAGGGGCAGTACGCACACCCCCGTCACCGCGATCATCGCCAGGAGCGCCACGACGAGCAGCGGTTCGTAGTGCCAGAGCACCACCGACCCGAAAAGCAGCGGTACGAACCGGCCCACGACCGAGAAGGTCAGCGCGTCGACGAACTCCTCGAAGCGGGAGGCGAAGCTCAGCACCCGCTTGGTCAGCGACCCTGCGAAGTTGTCGTGGAAGAACGCGGCGTCCTTTGCGAACAGCTCGTCCATGCCGACGATGTACAGCCGCTCGATACCGAGGGCGTCGAGCCGGTTCAGGCAGTGCAGGCCGAGGCGCCACGCCGCCTCCGAGAGCAGCAGGACACCGGCGAAGCCCAGGACGTACGGGAGGCAGGCGCCGAGGCCGAGCCCGGCGCCGCCCGCGATGCGCCCGACCAGCTTCGCGACGACCAGCGGGGCGATGTAGCTGATGCCGATGTTGCCGAGGGCGGGCATCAGCATGGCGGGCGCGGTCAGCCACCGCAGCCGCGCCAACTCCCGCCCGTAGTAGCGGAGTGCGAGGACCACCGGCCCTCTGCCTGGCGGGCCCCCTCGTTCCAGAGACGCTTTCATGGACACCCTACGTATTCACTTGGTTACGGAGATCACAGTCTCCCGCGATGCCGTCCGCGCCGTCCAAGCGTTTTCCGTGTGGGTGACGACCGCCCCGTAACCGGCCGACGGCGGACCCGCCATCCGCCCGGGGAGAACGTCACCGGCAGGGTCAGCGGGCGCCCCGGCTCAGCACGGTCACGGTCTGGGTGGGATGCGGCGGCCAGACCGTCTCCGGCGGGGGGATCGTTCTGGTCAACGGCCGTCAGGTGCACCACGGTGGGCGGCGCGCCGACCGTCTGATGGCGACTGTGATGCCGGTCCCGTGGAGGACGTAGGCGCTTGTCGTAGCGGGTAGCGACGGCCCGGAGGTGTTTGAGCCGGTTGATGGTCCGTTCGACCTCGTTGCGGCGCTTGTAGAGCTCGCTGTCGAAGCCGGTGGGTCGGCCGCCGCCGCTGTCGCAGCGTTTGCAGTTGGTCCGCTGGTCCCTTGGTTCCGGGATGGTGTGCTTGATGTGGCGTCTTCGCAGGTGGCCGCTGTTGCGGCGTGAGCTGTCGTCATCGTCACGTGCACCTTGGTCGGAGCACATGATCAGACGAAGGCCGCCCCCACGTCCGGCGAATGCCCAGGTGAGCGACCCACCCACACCCCGGCCAGCGTCCACTTCGGCACCGCCGACGAGGTCCACGACCAGCGGGCCACCACCCTCGCCGAGGCATACGCCCGGCACCCCGAACGCTTCGGCCACCACTCCAGACCACCCCGCATCCCTCAACGCGCGTGGATCAACGACCCGGCCAAGCGCCGGGAACCCGCGCTACAAACCCCATAGCGACACAACCGTCTCACTTGACTTGAAGTCTTCCGGCCGGGCCGATGGTGACTCTGGGAAGCATGTGGGTTATCCGTGTACAAGGTGCTCCGGTGGGCAAGGCAGCCCGCCACGTAGCGCTGTCGAGAGCAAGGTCGACGCTCAGCCACCGTCTCCCGGGTGGGGCACGTTACGCAACCGCTCCTACGCAACTGTTCGACCTCGCCTGAGCCTCATCAGTCGTTGCACAGCTGCGTGGACACGCTGATCGACGAGGTTTTGGGCTGCTCAAGCCTCACTGTAACGAGCTGGTCATATTGCTCGGCAATATCAGGCTTCAACCAGGAGCAACGTGCCAGGATGCAAATCTACGCGGAGAGGGATCAACGTCCAGCGAACAACGATGAGTTGGCTGAACCTTGTACTCCCATCCGATTCCTGACGTCGAGGAGTCCTCGTGCTCGAAGGTGTGGCCGCCCTGGCCATGACAGGGGCGACAACCGTGGTGGCGACAATGGCCACCGATGCCTGGACGACGGCGCGCACACGCGTGGCTCTATTGTTCCGCCGCGCCGGAGTCGCCGAGCAGACAGCCGTCGAAGCTCAGCTGGACGGGCATGCCGCATTGGTGGCGCGGTCGGTGGATGCCGACAGCGCCCGGGAGGACCTGGTTCCCGTCTGGCGGCTGCAACTCGCGGAGTTCCTGCGCGAGCACCCTTGAGGTGATCCCCGTGGTGTGGACACACCTGACAATGGATCTTGTTGATCCTGGAAGGTGTAAATCCACGTGGCAAGGCCCTCGAAGTACAGTGCGGAGTTCCGGTCCGACGCGGTCGCGTTGTGGCGGGCCTCGGCCGGCAGGCGGACGTTTCGGGACGTCGCGGCCGATCTGAACGTCAACCCCGAGACGCTGCGGACCTGGGTGCGTGACGCCGAAGACCGTCCGGTCGCCTCCGGCGCGTCGCAGGACACCGAGGCCGAGCTGGCCCGGCTGCGGGCGGAAAACGCCAGGCTGGCCAAGGCGGAGAAGGAATGGCAGCTCGAGCGGGAGATCCTGCGACGGGCAGCCGCCTATTTCGCGCGGGAGATGAAGTGAGGACCGCCGCTTGGGACTTCGTCTCCGCCCACGCCGAGATGTACGGCATCAAGCGGATATGCCGGGTACTGGAAGTTTCCCGCTCGGGCTACTACCGGTGGATCGCCGGCGCCCAGGCGCGGGCCGAGCGGCAGGGAACCGAGGACGCCCTGGTCGCCGAGATCCGCGAAATCCATGCCGAACACCGCGGAAACTACGGCGCGCTCCGAGTCCATGCCCAACTGCGGGGCTTTGGGTACACGGTCAACCGCAAGCGCGTGGCCAGGCTGATGCGCAAGCACGGCATCGTCGGCCGCCACCTGCGGAAAAAGAAGCGCACCACGATCCCGGACCGCCTGGCGCCGCCGGTGCCAGACCTGCTCCAGCGGGACTTCACCGCCGGCACGCTGGACGAGAAGTGGTGCGGCGACATCACATACGTGCAGGTCGGAACCGCATGGCTCTACCTCGCTTGCGTCATCGACATCCGATCCCGCCGGGTACTCGGATGGTCGATGGCCCCGCACATGCGGGCCGAGCTCGTCATCGACGCACTCCAGGCCGCGGTCGCGACCCGCGGCGGCGACGTCACCGGAGTGATCTTCCACGCGGACCGCGGATCGCAATACACCTCGGCCGCGTTCGCCCAGGTCTGCGATCGGTACGGCATCCGCAGGAGCATGGGCCGGGTCGGCTCCAGTTACGACAATGCCCTGGCCGAGAGCTTCTGGCAGGGCCTGAAACGAGAAACGATGCACCGGAAGCTGTTCTCGACGTTCCGTCAGGCGAGGCTGGAGATCTTCCAGTGGCTCACCTACTACAACGCCCGCCGACGCCACAGCGCGCTGGACTACCTCTCCCCAATGGAGTTCGAACAGCAGCACCACAAGACAGTTAAACTCTCACTCGCAGCATGACCCCTGTGTCCACATTCCGGGGGTCACCTCATCATCACCCCTACTCCTGACCAGCGGAAACACCACAGCCACGACCGGAAAGACAACAACCACTTAGACGCATCGAGGCGTCCACGGGCTCGACAGGTGGTTGCGCAGCGGGTGCGTCGCGCTGGTTGGGCTCGGTCGGTGGGCCTCACGCCGGCTGCTGCGGCGCGCAGGTGGAGTCGCCGCTGCCCGCCGCTCAGCGGGTCGACGGCGTCAGAGTGGCGGCCGGCCAGGACTTCACGGCAGTTCAAAGAGCCCGGGCTCTCGCGCGGGGAGGTACGGAGGGTTTGGAGCGCCTCCCCGCGCGCTGGTCAGCGGCTTCCGTCGGTACCCGTTACCAGTGGATCACCGCGCACGGCTCCCCCTCCATTACGTTGAACTCGACACACAACCGCGTGCCGTGGGCAAACTTCTTGCCGCCCTTCCACTTCCAGCCGACCACGGAGATCTTGGTCAGGCCCCCGGTTACCGGGGTTGCGTCCTTCCACCCGGTGAGCTTCGACCGGTAGCCGTCCGGGTCGTACGTGATCAAGCGGGCGCGTAGCCCGGCCCTGTGGCCTTCCGTGGAGGCGGCTACGTCATCAACTCGCAGGCCCTTGCCCCGGACCGACAATCCGACCCCTCCGTCTTCGGCCCGCGTTGGCGTGCGCCGGTGTGGCAGCGAGCAGGAGGGCTGCCGCCGTCAGTGCGTAGATCGTCTTCCTCATGCCAGCTCAACCGGTGCGGGACGGGAAGGTCACCCGGAGGACGACCAGGGTCAGCTTGCGTCCTGTGGCGGACGGGATGCGGTTCGACATCTTGGGTCTTTCGTTTCTTCTCTTCGAAGCGCGCGAAGAGGGCTCTGCTCGTTTTCCGCTGTGCCGGGGGGCCTGCGATTCCGCCGGGCGGATCTGGCGGCGGGTACGGGTGGGCGGCCCGACGGCTTCTGGACGCCGGACGCCGGGGCAGGCACGGCGTCCGGCCGGGAGTTCCAGGGCGGGCGGCCGCGGCGACGATCCAGTTGCGGAACTCGACGGCGTAGTGCCGCAGGTGGTGGTCCAGGACCTCGTCCGGGCAGGTCACGGGGAAGTACACGGACAGGTTCGAGGTGAAACCGTCGGCGGTGTCGCCGAACTGGATCAGTGCCCGTCCGATGACGATGCCGTCGGTCAGGAAGAGGTTCGAGGACATCTTGCGCGGATATTCGGACTCCGGGAGGAGCTCGGCCGCGTCCTTGGCCCAGTCCAGGGCGTCGGTGCCCCAGCCGCCCACGTAGAAGGAAGCGATGTGGGGACCGATGTTCTCCATGTTCTCCACCACGCGCGCGCCGATCTCATCGGTGCCCATCGCGTAAAGCTCGGGGTGCGCCGCGAGGAGCGGCTTCTCGTCTCCGGCGAAGGCCTTGTCCATCCAGGCCAGGAACTCGCCCGAGGTCAGGCCCTTCGCCTGGAGCACGGTGGTGCCCCCCTTGAAGGCGCCGTCGGAGGTGCGGGCACTCTCGCGCAGGAAGGCGTTGCCTTCCTCGATGTCCGCGGCCAGGAGGTCGAGGAGCCCCTGGCGGCCCAGCAGGCTCCGGAAGCGGTCCACCGCGTGGCGGGCGTAGAAGAGCTCGAAGTCGTCGATGCTCCCGGCGCCGGCGGGTCCGGCTTCAAGCGCCGCCGACACGCCCCGTCAGGGTTGATCGGGGGCAGCGCCGAACAGGGAGTCGAGCGGATCACCCTCATAGCCGACTACGAGGCAGGCCGCCGCGACCGGTCCTCGGGAGAGCTCTGCGAGCCGGGCCAGGGCAGCCGCTTCGGAGGGCAGTCCAGCCGGATCGAGTCCGAGCGCCCGGGCCGCAAGGTCGCGTCGCCGGTCGAGGTCTGACATGTCCTGCCGGTACTCGTCGGCGATCTCCTGGAGTTCTCTGGCTGTCCGTCCGGGAGCATCCCGCCACCACGGTGCCACCAGACACAGCTGCACGAACTCCAGCAGTCCGACAGCAAGCGGTCCGGCCTCACCGTCAAGGCTGACGTACACCACGGGGCGTTCCTCACCGCCCTCACCAACGAAGCAGAACGCGTCCCCTGAACCCGCGCGTGCGAACTGCTCCAGCCGGGCCCCGGAGGCGAGCCGGACACCGTCTTCGAGCTCGTGATCGGCTGGGTTCGTCGCGTCGAGGTCCGCGACCCCGGCAAAGAAGTCGACGACTGGCTCGTCGGTAGCCAGGAGGGGCAGCAACGCGCCGGGGCGGGCCGGCACGCCGGCTGACGCATTCGATCCGTTCATCCGGCAACCGTAACTGCGGCATCCGACACCGGGGTGGCCTGACCTGTCCGTTCTCGTCCATCGTGCCCGGGAGCCATGTCGGCGAGCTGGGCAGTGACGACTGTCTTGAGACGGGACGGGCGAGCAATCCGGCTGGGATCAAGGGGCTTGGTCGTCACGGGGTCGGTGTCTCAATGGCCTTGTCAGTTCCGGTGAGCACCGACCGGGCAAGTGGCAGAACCACTGAGACTCCGCGTGGTGGATTCTCATCGATCCTGTCGGCTTTCCGGGTCAACGCTGCCTCATCGGAACGTGGCGTGGCCGCCGAACGGGCGCTCCAACGCGCACCGTGCGGCCTGAGCGGAGGTCGTCCAGCGGTGTCCTGCCGAACCGTGGTCCCTCTCGACGCGTGATGTGACGCCTACGGCTTGGCTGACGAGGTGATCGGCGATCCGGCCGGGGCTGCGGAGTCCGGCGTCCCCGCGTAGTCGGGCAGTTCGATGCCGTTGATCGCGCGCCCCACCAGCTCGGTGAACCATGCGCCGGCGAAATCGGGCGCGGCTCGGCGTCTGGCCCGGGGACGTCGCGGCTGCGGGCGTTCAATCGGCCGATCTCCTGGTTGGCCTCGACGAAGGAGCGCATCCGCGCCTCGTAGCGGGTGAACCCGGTGTCGGGGTCCCACTCGGCGGCGGCCAGCTCTCCGGCCAGCAGGTAGGCGCCGACCAGCGCCAGCCCGGTGCCCTGCCCTGACATCGGCGACGAGCTGAACGCCGCGTCCCCGAGCAGCCCTACCCGTCCGCTGGACCAGCGGTCCATCACCACCTGGGCGACCTGGTCGAGGTAGAAGTCCGGGGTGTCGTCCAGGTGCGCGAGGATGCCGGGGGCCAGCCAGCCCAGGCCCGCCATCCGTTCACGCAGCAGGCGCTTCTGGGCCGTGACGTCGCGGTGGTCGATGTCGAAGTCAGCCGAGGGGAGGTAGAACATGGCCATCGCACGGGTGGCGTCCTGGATGGGTCGCAGGAGGGCTGAGCGCCCGGACTCCTGGTCCTGGTACTCCAGCAGCCAGCGGTCCAGCCCGAACTCGTTGGGCACACTGTAGAAGGCCAGCACGTGCCCGAGGTGGCGGAGGAACCGCTCATGCGGCCCGAAGACCATCGTCCGCAGCTCCGAGTGCAGCCCGTCGGCCCCGACCACCAGGTCGAAGCGCCGCCGGTCGCCGCCCGCGAAGACCACGTCGACCCCGTCCGCGTCCTGGGCGAGCTCGGCGATCCGGTCACCGAAGATGTACTCGACGCCCTCGCGGGTGTCGTCGTAAAGCACCTTGGACAGGTCCCCGCGCAGGATCTCGATGTCCGCGATGAACCCGTCGCCACCGTCGTCGTCCGCGCGAAAGGTCTCCAGCACCTGCCCGTCCGCGTCCACGGTGTGCGCGCCGGCGGTGTCGGTGCACGCCGCGCGGACCGCCGCGTCCAGCCCCATGCGCCCGATGACCTCCTTGGCGACCCCGCGTGCGTCCACCGCCTGCCCGCCGGGGCGCAGCTCGGGAGCCCGTTCCACCACAGTCACCTCGGCCCCTCGCCGGCGCAGCCAGTGGGCCAGCGCGGGTCCAGCGATGCTCGCCCCCGCCACCAGCACCCTGGGACCGCTCACCCGCACCCCCGGCTCGCCCGTCCCGATCGTGCGCTCCTGCTCGGAGTCGTCGACGCCCATCACTGCCTCCATGTGCTTCCTCCCGCGCTGGACCGTTCCCGGCACGGGCCCACCGCTGTCGGTGGGGCCAGCAGTGTCGACTGCGGTTTCGCACAAGACTCATCGGTACGGCCGAAATCGCGTCCACGCTCCCGCAAACGCCCTGAACCCGGCATGCGCGCGCCGGGCATGGCCATGATCACCTCGACCTCGGCAGACATCGATGAGAAACGCCGGCTCCGATGAGACGCCCATCAGCCCAGACTGGTGTAGACCAGGCGACTCAGGTGGTCAGCCAGGCCGCCGCCTGAGACTTCGCCAGATCTGCGCGCAACACGGTGAGACTCGGAAAGGACCGGTGAGAACGGACATGACCTACAAGGTGGTGGTCAAGCTTGGCTGAGACGAACTGGGTGGTCGTCGAACTTCAGTGAGACCGGTCAAGGTCCGATGCGACAGGACACTTGGGCGCCCTGGCTGCTGATCGAGATGTGCGCTTCGGTCGCTGATTACGGAGATGACAGCGGGGTGTCCCTCGGGCCGACGGCAAGCCGTGTGGAACGAGGAGGGGTGGATGAACGAGCAACGAGCCCGGCTCTGGGCTGGCATCGACGCGTGTCAACGGACAGTAGGACATCCGGGTGAGCGGACAGCTCTGTTCCCTGCTGGCGGACAGTTGATCTCCCTGCCCGGTATGACAATGCTTCACCCGTGCAGCTCAACAACAGTGCAGCACGGAGGGGGAGCCATGACAGAAGTCGGTGGATGGATCTGGGAACGCAACCTGCGGTCGTTCCTGGAGCTGCTGTCGCACTACGTGGGCTACGGCTTCGATGCCACCGACTGGGAGACGGTGGCACTGGCGGTCGAGGGGACCGACGACGAGCGGTCCGACGGCTGGTACTCGTATCCCTTGGTCGGCGAGCATCGAGAGGTCGTGGTTCGGCTTGCCCGCGCAGTCGGCGGCCATGAGGTCATGCTGGCCGTGAAGGGAGCTCTGACTCCCGAACTGGAGGTCCGGGCGGACACTCTGCTGGCCGCATTCGCGGCTGGCTGACCCCATGCGAGGCAAGACCGGCCAGGACCGCACAGGCCGCGACCAGCAGCACCGACAGCAGAGAGTGACGACGCCCTCGACGGCCACGCGGGTCCGGCAGCGTCCGCAGCCGTCCCTCCAGCTCCACGATCCCACGTTGTTGACGCGTGGGTGACTTCACCAGGCAGACGGTGGCAGACTGACGACACACCGAAGCTCCGGTGATCAGACGACTTGGTAGGTCTCCCTGATCATCGGAGCTTCGTTGCATACGCACTGCCGTAATGAAAGTTCGTCACATTCCTGTGACCTGCTGGTTCTCCGAGCAGCCATGACTACGAATCAGCCCTGGGGGCTCGGTTCATCTGCTGTGTCCAGCATGTGGTTGCCGGGCGGTCAAAGCTCCACGCTACGCATCACAAGGATTGGATGGTCAATGTGACCGTTCCATTGTCGCTGGTGAGGCCTTGAGGGCTGTTGCAGGCGTTCTGCAGCACTTGGAGATTCGGTGCGATGCTGATGCGTTGAACGCTGCCACCAAGGTATTTGCCCTCGACTACCTTGCCTGTGGTGGTGGTGACGAGTGTGCCCAGGACGTTAGCGGCTGTGCTGCTCCACTCGTACCTGGTGATTTCGCCGGTGTTCCAGGTGACGGTGGTTGATCCGGTGACGGTGGATCCGAGGAGATCCACGCATGATGCCGCAGGCAGCAGCGCGTTGGTCAGGCCTGACGTGCCGGAGACCACCGCGCCACCGCCCAAGCAGTGTCCGCTGGGGGGACCGTAGGTATTGGAAGTGTTGTAGGTGACCTGCTGCGGAGTATAAGTCAGGCCAGGGCTGTAAGTGGTTGCGTATGAGCCTGTGCATGAGAGGAGGACCGGTAAAGCCGTCGCTGGAGACGCCTGGAAAAGGCAGGCCGAGATGGCGAGGGCGATAGTGACGAGGGCGGCGCGAATCTTGTTACGCCTTGCGGATATCCGGAAGGAAACGGGTGACTTACTTCTTAGCTGCATGATCGCAACTCCGATCTTTCTGGAACCCCTCAATTCCCTGAAGGATGAGAGGGGAGATGAGCCTTCATCCCTTTCTCGCACTTCAAGTTGCTAGTTCCCTGACGCCCGTCTCGAATTGACTGCTGGAGTCACGGGAAAATCATCGTGCGGCGAGGTGGTGTCCTTACAATGACAATGTTCATCAAGACCCCCGCGGGTGCCAGGGGGGTACACAGGGCGCGCGAGTCATTCAAGAGCGAGCTTGTGCTCCCAAGCGACCTGGCACGCTCCCTTCCCCCTTGCCCCCGATGATTGCTACCTGAGGCCGCAACTTCCGCTGAGAGTAATGCTGTTGCGTCGGACGTGTAGTCGGCCAGCAGCAGCGGCCGGCCGGGCTGGAGCCAGGAACGGTCGGCTGCAGGCGTGGAGGTGGGGCATCTGGTGGTCGCCCGGAGTACGTGCGCCGTGAGCGGCGTTCCGGCCTGTCCGAGGTGACAGCTGCTCCGGCGGTCGCCATCACCGCAGGATGTGACGGCGATGGGACGGCCGAGCCAGCTGATCAAGAGTGCAATGAAGTCCTGGCTGGAGAGTCTCGCCCGCCCCCGTCTTCCTGACCTTCCGCCCGCGACGGCCATCTCGAACCGGGTGCCGACGAATCCGTCTGTGATCAGCCGCCGGTAGGCACAGACGAAACCGGAGGTGCGCTCGTCCCCAGGCAGGATGGGGAACCTTGAGAAGCTCGGTGGGAAGCAGAACACGCTCGTGGCGTCGCAGAAGACACCCTCACCGAGCCAGGGGACCAATCCGCCCATCTTCCGGAGGCGTACCGGCCCGGTCGATCTGACGAACTCGCCCGGCTGTGCCGGCGGCCAGCACGAGTCGGCGAGTCTCCTGGGCCAGGAGAGGGCGCAGGTCGGCGATCGGGAATTGTGTCACCAGGAGCACCGGCGATCACCTCGTATGAAGGTCGCTGGGCTTCCCTCGAGTACGGCACGTCACCCTGCACAGTCCCGCCCGCCACCTTCCCGGTCGGCGACTGGGCAAGCACCTCGTCCGGGTGGGCTTCCTCGTAGGCCGCGATGGCGCGGAGCAGCCCGTCGTACTCGTCGTCACCGAGCCGGGGTTGGTCCCGTCGCCGTAGTACGCGGCCGACGCCGCCACGGCGGCGGTCACGGCCTCCGTGTAGGCGGCAGGGGAAGGCAGGGCCATGTTTTCGGTCATGAAGGTCATCATCCTGTCCCCCACGGACAACGCCGCCAGAGCTCGTCTTGCCACATCACGCAACCAAGCCGCTCCGGGTCACAGGGGAACGGCAACGGCGGTGAGCTAGCCTGTCCGGATGCGCAGACAGTTCACTGGCTGGCCTGAGCAGGCCATGGACGTGTTGTGGCAGCTCCAGGGCGAACCGACCCACGCGACCCGCGAGCGCTGTCGCGCGGACCGTGAACGCCTGGTCCGGCAGCCGATGATCGCCCTGCTCAACGCGGTCGCGGACACCGACCCCCGATACGAGGACTTCTCCGTCTGGCACTACCGCACCGACTCCTGGTGGTGGCAGCACCAGAGCGCGGTGATCCGGCTCGGCCGCAAGATCGAGATCGGTCTCCGGTTCTCCCTGGACGGCCTTCGGATCCAGGGCGCCTGGTGGTACCCAGATCCCGGCCAGGTGGACAGGTTCCGCAGGGCCGTTGCCTCGGAGGGGAGCGGCCGCGAACTGTCCACCATCGTCGAGGACGTGCGGAAGAAGGGCTACGACATCTCCGGGGATGTGATGAAACGTCCCCCGCGCGGCTATCCGACGGACCACTCCCGTACGAACCTGCTGCGCCACCGTTCTCTGATCGCCGCCCGTCCCCTCGGCTGCGGGGAATGGCTGCACACCCCCGAGACGGTCGACCGAGTCCTGTCAGCCGCCGCCGACCTGGACGCCCTGCTGATGTGGCTGGTCCGCCACATGAAGCAGACACCCTGACATCACGAAGGCGCCGCGCGGCACGGGAGCGTGGAAATCGTCTTTCCAGTGCTGGGTATCAGCTGCTGAGGTCGAACACGCCCCACGCGGTGAAGGGCTCGGCCTGGACGTAGATCCTGCTTCCTCGGCCGATGACCCGTCGGCGGCCCGGGGCGGTGCCATCGGGCAGGGTGAGCAGGCCGACGTCCGTTGGCTCGACCGATGATTCGGTGAGTTTGCCGTGAGCGAGTCGGTCCTGCTCCTCGCCGTAGCCGCCGTAGAAGGCCACCTGATCTCCGTGAACGGCCACTGCCTTGGCGCCCCGTACCTGGTTTGCCCAGACCCTCACTGACCGTTCGGGTCGGTCGGTGCGTATTTCGACGAGCGGGAAGTCCGTGTAGGTGCAGGCCCAGGCGGTGGTGCCCGACACGTTCAGGGCGTAGCAGTCGAAGAGACCGGGGATGTCGGCACCGTCCGACGTCCACAGGGGGTGGCCTGTAATGCTCCAGCGGCGGATGCCGGACGGGTTCTCGTCGAAGTGCCCGACCCAGATGCGGCCGGCCTCGTCCACGAGCAGGTGCTCGATGGCGTCTCCGACGGAGAAGGACGAGGTCTCCCGGCCCAGCGCGTCGAAGACCTGGACCTGGTTCCCGTCCTCGTACCGACGGGCGCGAGACGCGGCGACGACGAAGCCGCCGTCGGGCAGGCGGTCCAGGTGGGGCCAGCGGGCCCGCACGGCGCTCAGCTCGGTGAGTTCGACGTCGCCGCCCGGATCGACGGACACGACCAGGGCATCGAAGAGCACGCCATCGCCGCCGGGCTGCGGAGCGTGTTCGGCGAGCAGCCAGTGGGCGACACCGAATACGTCGACGGTACTGGTCAGGACGTGGTGCTCGTGGTGCGCTCGGGGGAGATGAGCGTAGGGAGTAAGGGCGGCCTTCTGCACAGGCGGGCTCTCCTGGGTGGGCGGTCACGGCCATCGGGCGCTGCCTTGAGCGGCGGCGCGCGAGCGATGGAGAGGGGAGCCTGGCGTCTAGACGGCATGGCCCTTTCTGGTCGTCATGAGGTGATCATCGTCAACGTCCCACCTCCTGACAAACCCTTTCGCCGCGCGGCCCCTATTGCGACTGCGGATCGACCTGGCCGGCCTCAGGGCTGGCGCACCAGCATGCACAGCCCGCCAGATCAAGTGCTCATCCGCCACCGGGACTGCGAACCCGCCCGGGATCGTGCGCGGGCACGGGCAGGTGGTGCTGTGACGCGTCACGAGGCGCATCACTGGTCACGGCAGCGGTCAGGCGATCGGCCGCGCCGTGGGGTTGTCTGCCTCAGCCCAAGGGTGAGGGGTCGGCGGGGACCGCTAGGGACTGGGGGCCGCAGCGCAGGCCCCAGCCCTTGCCCATGTCCTGTTCGTTGTAGGCGGCTTTGTTCTCGAAGACCTGGATGACGACCTTCTCCGGCGGGGTGTCGTCCATGGTTTTGGTGTGGGCGAGGGTGCAGACGAACTGGCTGAGCGCGATCTGGTCCAGTTCCCCGGTGGCCACGGACAGGGGCAGGTACAGGTAGACGGTGTTGCGCCCGGCGAAGGCCGAGGGCTTGCGGGGCAGCGGAGGGATGTGGTTGCTCAGTCCCCGGGCGCGTTCGGATGCGGTGGGGCCCTCCAGGAGCAGGGTCAGCGCCTGCTGTGCGGTGACGGTGCCGGTGGCGGGCCGGGAGGCCTGGCGGATCCCGTAGGGGCTGGCGAAGTACAGCTGGACGCTGCGGACCTCGCCCGTCTGTTGCGGTGCTCCGGTGGCCGGGCCACCCGCGCGGATCGGCCCGGTGGGAGTGATTCCGCAGCCCGCGAGGGACAGTGCCCCCGCCGCGGCGAACAACAGGCGGATGTGTCGGCGGTTCATACGGGCTCTCTCGGGGTCACGGGTTCCACGTCGGCCGGATCGTCCGGTGCGTCGTCGGACAGGGGCAGGGTGAGGGTGAACACGGCTCCGGCGCCATGGGTGTTGGCGGCCGTCAGCGAGCCCCCGTGCAGGCGGATGTTCTCGGCGGCGATGGCCAGGCCCAGGCCGCTGCCCTCGGACCGGGGGCGGGCGGAGTCCGCTTTGAAGAAGCGGTCGAAGACGTGTGGGAGCGCCGCGTCGGGGATGCCGGGGCCGGCGTCGGTGATGGTGAGTACGGCAGTGGCGTGCCGGGGGCAGGTCCGGCCGCGGACGGTGACCGGTGGGTGGCCGTGGTGGAGGGCGTTGGCGATGAGGTTGGCGAGGACGACGTCCAGGCGACGGGTGTCGATGTGCACGGGGAGTGCGTGAGGGATGTCCAGGGTGATGCGTGGGTCTGCCGCCCAGCCGCGCAGGCGCAGGGTGGTGGCGAGGGTGGTGCGCAGGTCGGTTTCCTCGGAGTGGAGTTCGGCGCGGCCGGAGTCGAAGCGGGCGACTTCCATGAGGTCTTCGACGGTGCGGGTCAGGCGCCGGGTTTCGGAGGCGACGAGGGAGACGGCCTCTGCGGTGTCCGGCGGCAGGACGCCGGAGGCGGCGTCTTCGTCGAGTACGTCGGTGACGGCGCTCATCGCGGCGAGCGGGGTGCGCAGTTCGTGGGCGACGTCGGCGGCGAAGCGGCGGGCGTTCTCCTCCAGGCGGCGCAGTTCGGTGTCGTCGTGCTGGAGTTTGGCGGCCATGGTGTTGAAGGTGGTGGTGAGGTGGGCCAGTTCGTCGTTGCCGGTGACGTCGAGGCGGGTGTCGAGGTGTCCGGCCGCCACCTGTTGCGCTCCGTGGTGCAGGCGGCGTACGGGGCGCAGGACGCGGCGGGCCGCGAGCAGGGCCGGTACGAGGGCCAGGGCGAGGGCCGGTGCGATGCCGACCTGTGCCGCCTTGACCAGGGCGGCGATGTCGGCGGCCTCCTTGTCCAGGGCGAAGACCGCGTACACGCGCAGGCCGGTGGGGTACGGGTGGCCGCCGACGGTGGCCTGGAGGGGGACGCCGACGGCGAGCCAGGGCTGCCCGTGATCCTCGAAGCGCTGGTAGGCGGCGTCGGCCCCGTCACGTACGGAGTCCCACAGCGCGTCGGGGACGGCGGGTGTGGCCGGGCTGACCCGCGCGGGAGCGGTGTGGTCGGCAACGGCCTGATTCTGTCCGGCGGTCACGGGAGCGGCGTCGCCGAGGACCGCGGTGACGGTCCACTCGCGCGAGCCGCCGACCAGGTCGAGCTGCTGGGTGAGGGTGCGCAGGTCGGCGGCGCTGGGCGGGATCGGCAGGTCGGGGGCGAGGGAGTTCAGCTGGGCGCGCAGGTCGCGTACGGCGGTGTCCTGGGTGCGTTGCAGGGTGCTCTCGCGGGCCTCGCGGAAGGTGAGGGCCGCGGTGAGCAGCGAGCCGAAGGCGGTAGCGAGGAGGAAGGCCACGACCAGGCGGGCCCGCAGGCCGCTGGTCCAAGTCGTGCGGCGGTGGCCGTTCACAGGGGGCCGAAGCGGTAGCCGAAGCCCCGTACGGTCTGGACCAGGACGGGGCGGCGGGGGTCGTCCTCCAGGCGGCTTCGGAGGCGTCGGACGCAGGCGTCGACGAGGCGGACGTCGCCGTGGAAGGTGTACTCCCAGACGCGCTCCAGGAGCTGCTGGCGGGTGTAGACCTGGCCGGGGTTGTCGGACAGGAACAGGAACAGCTTCAGCTCGGCCGGGGCAAGAGTCACCTCTGCGCCGTCCTTGAAGATCATCAGAGAGGCCCGGTCGACGGTGAGCGCGCCGTGGGTCTCGGGGCCTTCCTGGGTGCGGCGGGGAGCGGCTCGGTCGGGGTCGTCGGGTGCCGTACGCCGCAGGACGGCCCGCATCCGGGCCTCCAGGAGCTCGCCGCTGGCGGGCTTGACGAGGTAGTCGTCGGCTCCGGCCTCCAGGCCGACGATCATGTCGAGTTCCTCGCCCCGGGCGGACAGGATGACGATCGGGACCCGGGAGGCGGCACGGAGCCGACGGCACACCTCCAGACCGCTGATGCCGGGCAGCATCAGGTCCAGCAGGACGAGATCGGGGCCGAAGTCCTCGAAGGCATCCAGTCCCTGCTCGCCGGTGGCGGCGGTGGCGGTCTCGTGGCCGCGGCGGCGCAGTGCCAGTACGACGCCCCTGCGGACCGCGGGGTCGTCCTCGATGAGTAAAACGCGAGCCATGGAACCTTCCGGGTATTTAGGGATATTCATACCATTCTCGCTGATCGTCTTGGCCGGCTAGACCCCCTACGGGGCGACGACTGAGCCGGCCGTGCCCTCGTCCCCGGCGGAGTTCGCGGTGGCTTCGGCCGGGATCGGGCGGCCGGTCTGGAGGGCGTCCCAGACCAGCCCGGACTCCCGGGTGAGCGGGACGGCGCGGTTGGGGTCGCTGGTGTCCGAGGTCACCGGCAGGGTGACCATCTGCAGGTTGTCCGGGCCGATGCCCTTCAGGCTCTGGGTGAAGCCCATGAGGGACGTGATGTCGCCGAGCGCTTTGTCGGTGGTGATGGCCTTGGTGGCGGTGTCGGCGAGGTCGAGGAGCTGTTTGGGGTTGTCGAGGACGCCGATGCTCTTGACCTGCTGGATCAGGGCCTTGATGAAGGCCTGTTGGAGTTGTATGCGGCCCAGGTCGCTGCCGTCTCCGACGCTCTTGCGGGTGCGGACCAGGCCGAGGGCCTGTTCGCCGTCGAGTTTGTTGGTGCCGGCCGGCAGGTCGAGGTGGCTCGACGGGTCCTTGATCGGCTTGGTGGTCGTGACCTGGACGCCGCCGAGACTGTCAATGATCCCCTTGAAGCCGGTGAAGTCGATCTCCAGGTAGTGGCCCATGCGGATGCCCGACATCTTCTCCACCGTCGCGACCGCGCAGGCCGCCCCGCCGACGGTGTACGACTCGTTGAACATCTTGCGCGGGCCGCCCGGGTCGGTCCCGCCGCCCGATGTCTTACATGCGGGCCTGGTCACCAAGGTGTCGCGGGGTATCGACACGACGCTTGCCCTGGTGTGGCCCTCGTGGAGGTGGACGACCATCGCTGTGTCGGAGCGGGCGGAGCCGCCGTCATCGCGGCCGTAGTCACGGTTGGCACCGCCGCGGGAGTCGGAACCCAGGACGAGGATGTGCATCGAGCCGTTGTCGACGTTCGGCGGGCGGTCCTCGCCGAGAGCGGCATCGAGGTCGACCGTCTTGAGGTTGCCGTCGAGGGTGAAGTAGAGGACGCCTAGCGCCGCCCCGCCCAAGAGGGCCGCACCGGCGGTGGTCCGTCCGGCGATGGCGAGGGCTCTGCGGCGTACGGCCGGTTTGCGCCGGCGCCGGTTCGGGCGGGCTGCACTGTGGCCACGGTTCCTGTGGTGCTGACTCATGTTCTCCTGCTGCCCAGTGGTCCGTTGCCGTCGTGGTCGTTCGGCAGGGGTCAGAGGTTGGGGACTGCCGGGAACTCGTAGGTGTAGCCCTCCTGGTCGAACCAGTCCAGGAGTTCCTTCAGGGCGGCGACGCTCTGGGAGCGTTCGCCCCCGCCGTCGTGCAGGAGGACGACGGATCCCCGCTTGCCGATCTGCGCCTTCACGCGGTCGGCGATGACCGACGCACCCGGGCGCTTGTAGTCGTCGGGGTCGACGGCCCAGCCGATGTTCGCCATGCCGTGGTCGGCCGCCAGCTGTCGGGTCTCGGGGGTGAACGCGCCGCCCGGAGCCCGGTAGTAGGAGAGCGGGGCCCCGCCCGAGGCCCGGTCGATCATGGACTTCGCGTCGAGGATCTCCGCACTCTGGTAGGCGGCGTCCTTCTTGTCCATGGCCGTGTCGTGGTGCACCGAGTGATTCCCCAGACGGTGGCCCTCGGCGACGATGCGCTTGACGAGGTCGGGGTGGGCCTCGGCGTTCGGGCCGAGCAGGAAGAAGGTGGCCTTGACGTTGTGCGCGGCGAGGAGGTCGAGGACCTGGGGGGTCCACTTCGGGTCGGGGCCGTCGTCGAAGGTGAGGCTGACCCTCTTGTCGCCCGACTGGGTGCCGCTGCGGACGATTTCGGCGCCGACCGGCCCACCGACCGGTCCACCCGCTGTCTGGGAAGCGGACTGGGACACGGCTGTCGGGCGGGCCGGGTTGTCGGTGTCGGCGGCGGACATGGTCACGGCGGTCAGCACGAGGCCGGCCGACACGGCCGCGACGGCCATGCCCGTCGGGATGCCGCGCCGTGTGAAGTACGGGGAACGAGGGCGGACGGACACGGCTACCTCCGGAGGAGCATGGGACGGGGGGACGTCGCCATGCAAACACCACGAAATCGCTGTTCGGGCCTTCGTCATCGTCCCGTCACAGACCGGTGGAAGAGCCGTCAAATCGCACAGGGCGCGGTGCGTCGGCGCCGCTCCTCACATTGCCGCGGTTCGATCCGGCAGGGGTGCCCACGCAAATGCCCAGGGACCACCACCAGTGGGTACGGACACCCCGCGCATACGTCACTCCAAGCGGACTCGTGCGTTTCGGCCCGGGGCCACCGGAACATCCGGCACCCCACCGCTGCTGGCCCCGGCCACCGCACGCATCGTGGTCGAAGGCGCCAACAGCCGTGGTGAGAGCGACCGCATCACCGTCACGGTCCCCGTGCGCCGCTTCCTCCAGTCGAAGGTCGGCGAGCTCAAGGTCATGAGCTGGAACCTGTGGTTCGGCGGCACCAACGTCCGCCGCGCCAAGTGGCCGCGAGCAGCGCGTCGGCCAGCAGCAAGCCCCGGGCAGCGATCCGGTCCCGGCCCGACAGCTCCCGCCAGGCCGCCCGCACCCCGTCCATCCACACCCGGACGCACCGTCATCCGGGCGTTGGAGCCGCCCCGTCACCGTGTACGCGCCGCACCCTGGCCGGTACGGCCTGCCGCCCGTGGGCGGGGATCGCGGCTTCGGCCGGGGCCGGCACTCATAGGCGTCTTTGCCGGGCTGTTTCCAGCGGGGCCGTTACATCCCGCCGAAAACAGGCGCGACGCCATCCCGCCGATCCGCCTGCCGACAGCACGGCACGATCCGTATGGAAATGCGGTACGGCACCGCCTAGCATCCGGATCCCCTGCACAGACGGAGAGCCTGAGCCGTGTCAGGCGGAATCCGGGCCGGGCCGGGCACCGACAATTTTCAGACACACCAATGGACACATCGAACACTCCGCCGTCACTTCACCCCAGCAGGGCATTACGGAAAGTGATATTTTGCGGGTACATGAGATTTATCGAGCCGCACAAAAGAGACATACGGGCAAATAGAAGCCCTACCGCATGGATGGCAGGATATGTCCGCTGCACAGGTGTCGCATGCCACGATACGGACATTCCTTAACTCATCGAATATCGACAAAGGAATCGGCATGCGCAAGTCTCTGAGGTTCGCAGCTACTCCCCTTCTCGCACTTTCCCTGGCCGCTATTTCCTCGACCGCGATGGCCGAATCCAGGCCCGGCGAAGAGCAGGTGTTCTCGGCAGGCGGGGGGACTCGAGTACAGTCACTCGCGGAAGCCCGTAGGCAAATGCGAGAGTTCGAGTCGACCCATTCCGTACAGTGCACAGAGAGCTGGTCTGAGCAGCTTTTCCTGCCCCGCCACATGTGGGCTTCCTTCGTCTACGCCACGTGTGTGCCTGCGACTGACACGACCGCTTAGAGGTTGTCTCACGTGGGACAGGTTCCTGAGCTCCTTGCAGCAGGTCGGGGCGGTGACCACATCTGCACGGCTCCGCCAGTCACTGCGGACCGCGTACGGGATCTTGAGACCATGAGCAGCCCGTGGCAGGCTCGTGCCCCATGATCGATGAGTTCGCGAAGGACAACCTGCACAAGAGACTGCGGCGGGACCGTGAGGCGCTGCTCTGGAAGCTCGACGGCTTGTCCGAATACGACGCCCGCCGGCCGTTGACAGCGACCGGGACCAACCTCATCGGCCTGGTCAAGCACGTGGCCACGGTCGAGGCCAGGTACTTCGGTGAGGTCTTCGGCCGCCCTTCTCCGGAACCGCTGTGCCGGTGGCAGGACTCCGACGGCAGTGATCAATGGGCGGCCGAGAACGAGACACGCGATCAGATCGTCGGGTTCTACCGGCGCACGTGGCAACACTCGGACGCGACAATCAACGAGCTTGCCCTCGATGCCTCCGGCCACGTGCCCTGGTGGTCGGAGCCTTATCCGAAGACGAACCTGTTCGCCATCATGGTCCATGTCCTCGGCGAGACCATCCGGCATGCCGGGCACGCCGACATCCTGCGCGAGGGCGTCGACGGCCGGACCGGGATGCGCGCCGAAAACGAGCAGCCGATCGACGAGGAAGCCCGCGCGGCCTACTTCGCTAAGGTCGAGCAGGCCGCCAGGCCGACCGCACCAACCAAGGCCTAGAAGGCTGTCCCACGACGTGACGTGATGTTCGAGCGGCATGATGCCGGTCGTCAGTGCTGATCTGTCGAAACGTCTGGTTCCTGATGCACGCTGGGGGCAGGTTGCCTCGCTATTGCCGTCGTTCGCGACTCGAACGCAAGGTGGTGGACCGCTCCGTGTGACGAACGGGCCGTGTTCACGGCAGTGGTGTGAGTCCTGACCACTTGGTTGTGCCTGGCAACATCTGCCGCCCGACGCTCGGCACGTCCCCCGCCACCGCGCATCGGCGCTTCACGATATGGACCGAGGCCGGCTATGGCGTCGGCTCCACCGGGCGGTCCTGGACGGACTCGGGGCACAGGGCAAGGTGGATTGGATCTCGGCGCGACGCTGATCGTCAGGCGGCCGGCCCAGTACGAAGCCGCCGCACATCCCGCGCGAGCGTGTACAAAGCGCTGAGGAAGATCACAATCCCGGCCACGAGCCAGAGGACTGACGACCCCGAGCGGTACTCGCGAACGCCGAGAACGAGCAGCATCACGCTGGGAAGGACACAAAAGGCCGAGATCAGAGCACTGATGCGGTTGGTCACTGGGACATCATCAACGACAACCTCGACCAAGGGAACTGATCCAAACGAATCTGCCTAGTTGTCCCGCAGGCGTGCGTGGTACCTGGCCGGTTCCGCTGTCCGTGGCTCCCCGTAAGGTCTGCACATGGTTGATCAGCAGTGGAGCGGGGTCCTCAGCGTGTGCTCGCGTTGGGCGCCCAGCCATCGAGCGCCAAGGTGCCCGGCTCGCGCGGGCACGGATGGGTCCTAGAAGACCCGCTGGCGGATTACGGACTTGCCGAACTCGAAGCACAGGGAGTTGTGCGCCTGCCGGAGGATTACCGCAGCTTCCTCACCTGCGTGGGCGCCGGCGCGGGTTCTGCGTACGTCCTCTACCCCGGTCGCTGTGTCCAAGGTCGCTGGCGTTGGGAAGGAGACGGCGCAGATCGGGCCGATCTGACCATGCTCGCGCGACCCTTGCCTGACCGCGGCCCGGATCCCAAGGACCTCGACGCGCTTCTCGCTGTTCGTCCTGAGGAAGAGGACTTCGACGAGATCGCACGGCGCGTCGCCGTCGAGCTGTCCACGCCGCCGAGGAGTCACCACGAGCACCCCCGCCGCCCCGTCCACGCACGACAGACCGCAGCCTGCGACCTGGTCCCCCAGCCAGGCCGGAGCCTGCACATAATGCGGCGCTAACTGCACTATCGCCGATCGCGGCCTGCCCTGATCTACGCCTCTAGGAAGTGCGTGTCCCAGTACGCCGTTCTCGGGCCTGACGGGACCGCCGTCGCCACCGGCAGTGGCCGACTACACGTGCTTCCTGCATCGCGTCGAGGTCGCGGGCGAGACTCCTGAGCCGCTCGTCCGCCACCACTACGGGTCCCGCGTCCAGGCCGCCGTCGAGCCGGAGTTGTGCCGCCAGGGCGTACGGACCACGGTCATGGCGGAGAACGGGATGCGCGTCGACGTCGGCGGGCAGGAGACCTGGGCGCCGGTCGGGATCGCCCTGGCCCTGGCGGTGTGTGCCGTCGCCGGGCTCGTGCAGAGCGGATGGGCCAGGGCCGGCCGTCTCCTATCTGCCCGCCGCGTCGGGCCTGAGGCGAAGGCACGGGTCGGGCTGGCGGCCCTCTGCCGGATCGCCATACCCCACGAATCCCGGTCGGGAAGGCTCTGGCGGCCGGTTGTTGTCCAGCTCGAGCCCGGCGGTGGAGCGGGACCCCAGACGATCGGGCACCGCGTGGGTCTTGAGAGGATCGCTCCATGGCAGAACAGGATGATCAGCTGACTCAGGTTGCCTTCGGCGTGTCAGAAGCGACGGACGCAGCTCGCGACCGAGCCCTGACGCTGCTCAAGGCCGACACCGCTCTGCATTCGGAGTGGATCGTAGGGGTGGTCACGAATCGATCCGCGCCGGAGGTGATCCTGCGCCGCGTGTTCACACTCGACCCCCTGCCCGACGGCGTTCTGCGATGGCTCCGTCATGGCAGCCTTCCCCCCGTAGCGGTGGAGGCTGCCATCGCTCAGCCCGACCCTGAGCTCCGCAAGGACGTCGCTCAGAACCCCTTCCTGCCGCCGGACGCACTCGCCGTACTCACCGAGGACCCGCACCCGAAAGTGCGGTGGATCGCTGTAATGACGGCGGCCCAGTGCAACGTCACCCTGCCGACAGAGCTGACCGTTCGACTCGCCACGGCCCCCGAGGCCCGGGTACGGCAGGCCGCCCTCTGGCTTCCCGGCCTGCCGTACGAGACGCGGCTCTCACTGGTCGAGGATCCCGACCCCCGCGTCCGGGCCGCGGCCCTCGACTCCTGGAGCTGGCCCAAACTGCGCCCGGAGATCCGGGCCAAGGCCAAGGCGGACCCCGATCCCCTCGTACGTGAGGCGGCCGAGCGCGCCGCCCACGCCGATGCCGCCCTGCCGACGACGATCGCGGAGTTCCTCGAAGAGCCGGACGAACGCCGCCGCCACGACGCCGCATTCACCGCGCCCGTCGACGCGGCCCTGACCGCACACCTCGCCACGCACGACGACGACTTCCTACGCCACGGAGCCGCCCACAACCCGCACGTTCCCGCCGCGCTCGCCCTCACGCTGGCCTCGGACCCCGCGCCTTCCGTCCGTCTTGCCCTGTCCCTGCGCGCGGACATAACCGAGGAGCAGCGAGCTTCGATCGAATACACCGTGCCGGAACGCCGCTGCCCGGTACCCGCCTGGGTGGAGGAACGCTTCGACGACCTCGCTGCACTGCGAGAGATCTCGGCCTCCAGCCACGTCCTGCTGCGCCGGGCCGTCACGTGTGCACCCGAGCTCCCCACCGATGTGATCGAGCGGTTGGCGGCCGACGACGACTACTTCGTGAGACTGATGCTCTGCGAGAACGACCACGCCCCGCACGAGCTGCTCGTCGAGATGTACGCCGACTGGAAGGGGCTGAGCTGGGGGATGCTGGCCGGCCGCCGCAATTTCGCGCGCCCGGGCCTGGCCCGGTACGTGGACAACCCGAACTACCGGCTACGACTCGCGGCCCTGTCCGACCCACAGGCCACACCAGAGATCGTAGAGCGGCTCTCCCGCGACCCGGACGACATCGTGCGCCGCCAGGCGGCGGCCGACCCGCGCCTTCCCCACACACGGCTCGTCGAACTCCTGGGCAGCAACCACATGCCGTACACAGCAGCCCGCAACCCGGCACTGCCCGCCGAACTCATGCACCAGCTACTCGACATCGCAGGTGTCAAACGCTGAGCAGCGTGTGACGGCAACGTACGTGAACCCGTCGCATCGGCACAAAAAGAACGGCGCCAGGCCCGCTCATCGGGCACGAGGCCACGCCGCGGTGCATCAATGCGGGCAGGATGGCCGGACGCGGAGCAGCTCGGTCCGAAGCACGGGGGTGCCGTCGACCGGTGCCGGGGCCTCCGCGGTCGGCTCGATTCCTCCGGCGGCGACTTTGTCGAGTGTCGTCAGGCCGTCGGCGCCGACCGTGCCGAACACCGTGTAGTTCGGTCGCAGCGCGGAGTCGCCGTAGACGACGAAGAACTGTGAACCGTTCGTGTTCGGACCAGCGTTGGCCATCGCCAGCAGGCCGCGCCCGTAGAGGCGGCGCGCGCCGGTCGGATCGGTCGGAGCCGGCGGCAGGTCCACCGGCAGCTCGTCCTTGTACTTGTACCCGGGCCCGCCCTCGCCGGTAGCGGTCGGGTCGCCGCACTGCAGGACCTTCAGCGTCGGGTACGCCGTCAGACGGTGGCACACCGTTCGGTCGTAGAAGCCGTGCCGTGCCAGGTGCAGGAAACTCTGGACCGTGCAGGGCGCCTTGGCCCGGTCCAAGTGCAGCGGGAGCGGGCCCTGGCTGGTCGGAACAGCCATGTCGACCGTGCCACGACTGGGGGTGAGCCGCGGGTCGGGTGGCAGTGGAACAGAGCGCGCCGGCGGCTCGTCCGGGGTCTGTGCGTACTGGCAAGGGCCGTGCGTCGTGCGCGGCGGAGCACCATCGGAAGCAGTGGCGACACTCCCCCCGGACACGACTAACGCCACGGCCGCCAACGCGCTGATCAGTACCCGTTTCATCTCGCACACCCTCCCGATGATCGCCAAGTCCTGGAGCGGTCGCAGTCTAGGGCGTGGGCTGGTCCGCGGGAATAGTCAACGGCAGGAGGCTGGCCGGGCCGACCCCTGATGCACCGCCAACAACCGATGCCACCACCAGTCGTTCCGCAGATACCGAGAATCGCAGGGCATCAGCCGAATCTGTTGGCGGCTGTCAGCCCACCAGATCTTGAAATCGGCAACCGTGCCTTCCACTGGCCAGTACTCGATCTCGCCCGGCAGCCACAGTGCATCGACAAAGCCTCCGACGCTCAGGGGCTGGCGGGAACGCGAGTTCCCGCCAGCCCTGGTTGCTGCGGTTCGTGGGGCCGGACGGAGTCGTGGTCCAACGGCCGTGGCGGACCGCAGCCGGAGAGTCACGCCCCGTGGAAGACCTGAACGTGCGTAGTCGATCCTTCCCTCGGGGCCGGCGTGGGGCGGTTCGCCGGACGGGTCAGACGAGGTCGCTGCGGTACCAGTTCCAGGAGCTGCCGCGAGTGGCGCTGTCCCAGGCCATGGAGGGCGTGTTGAGGCCGGTGACGGAGTTGGTGAAGGTCCACAGGCCGGTGCGGTTGGTCCCCTGGGCGTCCTGGCCGTAGTTGTACAGCACGCCCACGCCGGTGCGGCCGTCGCCGTCGAAGTCCCCGGAGGTCACCCTGGAGGCGTCGGCGTTCCAGCTGTCGGTGCTCTCCCACTTCTTCACCGGTGCGCCGATGCCGATCCCGGTGCTGGTGAACGTCCACAGGGCCGTCCGGTAAGTGCCGTCCCCCTGCTCCCCCACGTTGTAGAGGACGCCGACGTCGCTCTTGCCATCGCCGTCGAAGTCACCAGCGGTGAGCCGCTTACGCAGGCGCGCAAGTGGCGCTGACCTGGGCGATCCACAGGTTCGACATGTGCCGCTGAGCGACCCGTTCAAACGTCCTCACGCACTCCACCGAGTTCGCCTCCTCGAACTCCCTCATCTGCTGACGGGCTTCCATCACCGACTCCAGGGGCGTCGACCGGGAGCCGCTGAACCACTGCTCACCGACGGTGCCCTGAGACGCCGCCATAGCGTTCGAGGAAATGCCGACCACCGAGAGCGCGAGAAGCGGAGCGGCCACAAACCTAAGAGAGTTGCGCATAGAGATTCCTTTGGTGCGATTTACCGTTCACAGACAGAACGCCGAAATCGTTGCATGCCACCCTCACAAGAGGTACATATCAGGCCAAGGAATCACTCACACATAACGCCCCTAAGTGCCCCGATCTGCACCCTTTTGGAAGCCTGGCGCGTTCGGACATCGGCACTGCCCGCAACACCTATGGCTGCAACGCAGAAAGCGGTCGGCGGCGCAGACGCTGGTTCGGGCGCGCTTGAGGCGCTGGCTCAGGGTGCTGGCGTTGACCTGCAGGGCTTCGGCGAGTGTCTTCTGTTCGACGCCCGCTTCGAGCAGGGCGAGGAGTACTTCGAGGGTGGAGCGTTACCTGAGCACGACTCCCGACAAATCGGCTGGGAAGCGCTGATGGCGCGATGGCACCGTGCTGTCGCCGATCCCGCCGTCCTGCTCGGGCACGATGAGCGGCACAATGATGGACAGGCCCAGGGTGTCGGGATGGGGTCGCAGGGTCCAGCCCACGTCCGGCACGATGTCCACGGGGCGGCTCGGCCGCGGGCCGGGGTGAAGTTTCCCCATGATCTTGAACATGTTGTTGTTACGCCGCGAGGGCTCGGTCTCGTCGGTAGCGCAGGCGTGTCTCGTGGGGCGTGAGGTAGTCCCAGTGGATGTGGTTGCGTAGGCGGCGTCTGTTGCAGAAGGTCTCGACGAAGTCGAAGATGTCGGCGCGGGCGGTGGCCCGGTCGGGCCAGAAGCGGGTGCCGATCCCCTCTTCGAGTACGCCCAGAATCTCTCCGCGGCGGCGTTGCCGAAGCAGCTCCCGGGTCCGTCCCACGCTCTGCCAGTGGTCCAACTCGTTGATTCTGTCGCGACGTTGTGCCGATGTGTATTCCGATCCGCGGTCGCTGTGGATCACGCAGCCGGGTTCCAGGCGGCCCAGTGCGGCGGCCATGTCCAGGGCGTCGAGTGATGTCCCCGACGATCTTCATGCCGGGGCGGACGGCGGTGAAGTATCGGCCGATCAGGTCCGGCGACGGGCAGCCTTGGTGTCGGCCTTGGTCAGGCTGCGGCGGCCGGTGCGCCGGCCGTTCCCGGCGATGCCGTTCTCCCGCAAGACCCGTGCCACCCGCTTGCGGTTGACCGGCCGGCCCTGCCGGCGCAGTTCGGCGGTGACGCGCGGGACGCCGTAGTTCCGCCGGGACGCGATATGGATCACCGTGGTCTGGTGGGCCAGGGCTCATCGGCCCGCCGCCTCGCCTCGCGGGCCTCGGCTCCGGCCCCGGAGGCGTATCTGGAAGGCCGAGCATCGGGCGGTGCGTAGCCTCGGCGATGACCTCGCCAACGGCCGGTGGGCCGAACGCAACCACGGCCTCGCCGACCTCAACACGGCAGACCTCGGCCTCCGCCTCCTGTCGGCTCCGGACCGCGGGCCGCCAGTTCGGCACATCCCACGACCCGCAACCTTCAACCCCGACAGATGCCCGCGGGCCACCGCCGTCGACAGCCCCGGAAGCGTCGGCGCACCCGGCGCACCGCCCTTCCCCTCACCGGACAGGGACGGCTTCGCGTCGGAACACGGAGTCCACCCGGTACGGCTGGTGGGCGTGTTTGAGGCGGAGGCAGGCGGGGCCGGGCTGCGGGCGCGGGAGTTGGCCGGGCGGCTGGGCCTGGAGTCGATGCCTGGCGAAGGTCGAGGGGGTGCGGTCGAGGGTGAAGCGGCTAGTGGAGCGGGGCTGGCTGGCCGAGGAGCGTCCCAGGGGGTTCACGCCGAGGCGGGCTGCCGGGTGACGTTTCGGCTCCGGTGGCGGGCGAGGCGGCGTCTCATGAGCATGGTCATCGACCACAGGACGGCGGCTTACCTGCTTTCGAGCCGGGTCTGGTAGTCCCGGGCAAGGCGCCGCGAGCGCATCAGCCAGCTCAGCGTCCTCTCCACCACCCACCTGCATGGAAGCACCACGAACCCGCTCACGTCGTCGGTGCGTTTGACGATCTGAAGGGTGAGCTGCTCTGGACGTCCCCTTGACCCCCATTTCCCTTCCTACGACCGTCTCCCATGGTGCAACGCGAGGGGAGAAGGCCGGATTCCAGGGTGGGGTGGACGTCGGGGTCCGTCAGACGAGGTGGATCGTGAAGCGCCTCACAACCTTGGGGGCCGTGGCGATCGTGTCGGAGTGGACCGAGCCGCGAGCCTTCTCGTACTTCCCGGTGCCGCCGGTGATCGCGTTGTCGAAGGGACCCTGGTCGAGGTAGTTGAAGTACATCCCCTGCACGGTGAGCTGGCCGCCCGGGAGGATGTAGGTCACGACGCACTGCTCCGCTTCATCGGCGCCGCCCCGGGTGGTGGTGCAGGTGCCGTGGGTCTCGCCGACCTTGTTGTGCGCCTCGTCGAAGAGGTCCGAGCGGACGACGACCTCATCGCCCTGCGAAACACTTCCGGGGGTGACGGGGAAGCGGGTCAGCTGCTGGACCTCGGCCAGGACGGTGATGATCCGGCCCTTGTCCCCGGCCTGGGCGGAACCGGTGTCCGTCGCGGCGGCCGCGACGGGGGTGCAGGCGAGGAGGGTGACCAGCGTGGCCGTGCCGAGGAAGGCCGCTCCAGTGGGGCGCATCATGCGACTCCTGAGGTTGATGTTCGGGAATGACCGGATAGCGAACTTCAATCCGATTCAGTTCGATTCCCTTCATAACCTCGACTCCGCCGCCGCACGGAGCACCCCGGCCCGAACCACCGGCACAACCAGCCGGTCGGACCAAAGTCAGCGCCGTACCCGCTCAGCGCTGATTCACGGGCGTCCCGACGCTGCACTCGCCCACCACCGCGATCTGGCACATGCTCACCGACAACGCCGCCTACCGGGAACTCGGCGGCACCTACTTCACCCAGCCAGACCCCGAACGCGCCACCCGCCGGGCCATCACCCAGCTCAACCAGCTCAGCTACACCGTCACCCTCAACCCCAGGGAAACCGCCGCCTGACGGCGGCAGCACCAACAACCCGGCGACCCAACAGCCACCGGGCACTCAGGCCTGCCCACAACCACGCTGACCTGCTGTTATTTACGCGTCAGACGGCTGGACCATTCCAAGCGTGCGCAGATTCACTGGTCCCCGACACCTGTCGTGGACAGTGAAACCCGTGTGGATCGCGAGCCAGAAGGCAGCTCGAGCAGGCGCAGCTCGCCCAATGTTGCCGACGGGCTTGGCGCGTCGCCATCTCGGCCGACGCTGCACGTCGGCACCGCGACTCGCGCCGGTCCGCGCCCCACAGACCATCAACATGTAGACAAAGATATTTTTACCAAAACATTCTTGATCGGCACGAAAAGTGGCAATTTATCCGAATTTTTCCTTGAGGTGTACCACGATCACCCCCGAATCCGCACAAAGAGCCGTGGTAAGCCTTCAGGGGGCGCTTGAGCCAGCTCACCGCTGGTGGCACTCCATCCACATCCGGAGCGATCAGGAGCTGGTCCGTGCTTCGCCCACCGAGCAAGCGGATCAGCATGAAGAAGGGCGCAGCATCATGACTTCCGTCCGAGTTGACAAACTCGAAGAGCGTCTTGCCGACAAGGAAGCCCCCAGAACGGCCCACGTTTCAGGCAAACGCGAGGGCTACCAGCGGGGCCTCGGCGCCCGTCAGATCCAGATGATCGCGATCGGCGGAGCCATCGGCACCGGCCTTTTCCTCGGTGCAGGCAAGGGCATCTCCAAGGCCGGACCCAGCCTGATCCTGGCTTACGCCATCGCGGGCTTGGTCATCTTCTTCATCATGCGCGCCCTGGGCGAGTTACTCATGTACCGTCCCGTGTCAGGCTCGTTCTCGGAGTACGCGCGAGAGTTCATGGGCCCCTTCGCCGGCTTCGTCACCGGGTGGACCTACTGGCTGTTCGGCGTCGTCGTCGGCATTACCGAGGTGGCTGCCGCAGCCACCTACATGACGTACTGGTGGCACATCCCCCAGTGGATATCCGCCCTGGCCTTCACCATTATCCTGTACGGCGCGAATCTCATCTCCGTGAAGCTCTTCGGCGAGCTGGAGTTCTGGTTCTCGATGGTCAAGGTCACCGCGATCGTTGGCATGATCCTGATCTGCGCTGGAATCCTCACGCTCGGTTTCTCCGACGCCGGCGCCACCGCCTCAGTCAGCCACCTGTGGGACGACGGGGGCTTCTTCCCGCACGGTGTCGGCAGCACGCTGATGACCTTGCAGGTGGTCATGTTCGCCTTCCTGGCGGTCGAACTGGTCGGCGTCACCGCCGGCGAGTCCAAGGACCCCGAGAAGACCCTGCCCAAGGCGATCAACACCGTGCCGTGGCGGATCGCACTCTTCTACATCGGCGCGCTGGTCATGATCCTGTCGGTCGTCCCGTGGCACGAGTTCCAGCCGGGTGTCAGCCCCTTCGTCGCCGCCTTCGAGAAGATGGGCCTGGCAGCGGGCGCAGGCATCGTCAACTTCGTCGTCCTCACCGCCGCCCTGTCCTCCTGCAACTCGGGCATGTACTCCACCGGCCGAATGCTGCGCGACCTCGCACTCAACGGCCAGGGCCCGAAGTCCTTCATCAAACTCACCAAGAACGGCACCCCGCTGGTGGGCACCACCTTCTCCGCCGTACTGATGCTGGTCGGCGTCTGGATCAACTACCAGTGGCCCGGAGAGGCGTTCAACTATGTGGTCTCCTTCGCCACCATCTCCGGCATGTGGGCCTGGATCGTCATCTTGATCTGCCAGATCCGCTACCGCCTCAAGGCCGACCGGGGGGAGCTCCCCCACTCTCCTTTCAAAGCCCCCGGCGGCATCTGGGCCAGCGCCTTCTCGCTCGCCTTCATCGGCATGGTCATCGTGCTCATGGGCATCGACAAGGACGCCCGCATATCGCTTTACTGCGCCCCGCTGTGGGCCCTGATCCTCGGGATCTCGTACGCGGCCCTCAAGGCGAGGAACCCGAATGTGGCGGCCTTCGCCAAACGCAGCTGAACCGCCGAAGCCTGGGCCATCGTCAAGGACGTGGTGCCGGGTATGGGGGTTCTTTGGGTGGTCATGCAGCGAGGGTGATGGTGGGAGTTCGTGTGAAGTCCCACGAGAAAGTGGACAGTGTGTACCGGACTGACCCTTGACGGTCCCACGAGATTTCCGAAGGTCTCGGCACGGCACTGTCACCCTGGTCGCTGGTCTGGGATGACCTTCGGGTTGACCCCTGTCCGGGAGGGGAGCCGGTTACGTCGTCCGGGGCGCCGTCGTACAGGAATCACCGTATCCCGTCGAGGTGATCTTTCACTGCGTGTGGCTGTACTTCCGTTTCCCGCTCAGTCTCCGTGTGGTTGAGGAGCTGATGCTGGAGCGCGGAGTCGTCGTCTCCAACGAGACCATCATTCGGTGGTGCCTGAAGTTCGGTCAGGCCTATGCCAACGCGTTGCGCCGGCGGCGCCCGCAGCCCGGTGACAAATCGCATCTTGAAGAGGTGTTCATCAAGATCCAGGGAGTCCAGAAGCTCTGCGCAGCGGTTCCTGTCCGTGTTCACCGGAATCTCACCCCACTTGCGTCTCCACCGCCACCTCATGACAGCCGCCCGCAACCGCTTCGAAATGGCCGTCGGATTTACGATCTGGAACCAGATCACCAGCGCCGCCGGTGTGCCCGCCACCGGCTGAACAGCGGGCCCTACCGGGCCCCCGGCATGCCCTGACTCACCATCAACCAGCGACAACGTGACAAGGCCGTTCAGGTCAAGACCCGCTCTCCGGCTTCCCCATGGCCTGGTCCATGACCCCGTCAAGTGGCAAGGAGTCCCCACCGCATACCTCGCCGGAACAAGGGGCACATGGACGACAACACGACTGCAATCCCAGCAAGACTCTCTTACCGTGACAACACAGGACAGACCCACATGGGTGGGGCAGAAGGTTCTTATCGTAGGGTGTGGTCATGGACCGTAATGAATCGGCGCCGTTGTTCGACGCCCACATGCACATCATCGATCCGCGTTTCCCGCTCGTCGTGAACAACGGCTACCTGCCGCCGTTCTTCACGGTCGAGGACTACCGGCATCGGACGGCTTCGCTGGGCATAGCAGGGGGCAGCGTCGTGTCGGGTTCGTTTCAGGGCTTCGACCAGGAGTACCTGCTCGATGCCCTACGACTGCTCGGGCCAGGATTCGTCGGTGTCACCCAGCTACCGGCCACCGTCACCGACGAGGAAGTGCTACGGCTCGACCAGGGTGGTGTGCGGGCGTTGCGGTTCAATGTGCGCAGAGGGGGCTCGGAGAGCCTCGCGCACCTCGACTCGCTCGCCCGGCGCGTCTTCGAGCTCGCCGGCTGGCACGTGGAGCTGTACCTCGACTCCGGGGACCTGCCCGATCTGGCGCCGGTCCTCACGGCCCTGCCGGCCGTGAGTATCGACCACCTGGGACTGTCGGAGGAGGGCCTGCCCCACCTCCTGCGCCTGGCCGAGCAGGGTGTCAGGGTGAAAGCAACCGGGTTCGGCAGGGTCGAGCTCGACGTTCCCAAAGCCGTCGGGGCCCTCGCTAAGGCCAACCCGCACGCTCTGATGTTCGGGACCGATCTGCCCTCCACTCGCGCACGGCTGCCGTTCGCCGACAGCGATCTGGGCCTGCTCGTCGACACCCTGGCAAGCGTCGACCCCTCACTCATCCGGGCGGTACTGCACGACAACGCCGCATCCCTCTACAGGACATCTGCGCGGTGACTCTCCTCTGCCCTCGCCTCCGGGGTCACCCTGAGCGCACCGCGGACCCCGAGCACCAGCACACGGCCGGCCTGGAGCTCCTGCGCGCCGCGGACCGCGACACGGGTCTTTCCGGACCCGGTCGCCATGATCACCTGTGTGCGCAGACCTCGGGCAGGGATTGGTGGCTGTGCTGGCATTTCCAGTGCGTGCAGTACCGCGTCCACTGCTTGACGCTGGTGAGGACGGCGTTCGTTGGCTATCCCCGTATCCTCCGTGGCGCGCTGACCGGGTTCGGCTGACTCTCCGCAGCACGCCAGAAACTCCAAAGCCTGAGTTACGCCGTTCTTTTGACCAGACCCTTCAGCCCGCTCGGCCGGCCGGCTGCTCGCTCGTCGCCAGCCGGAAGCCCACCGGGTAGAGCGGCCCAGGGAAGGCCCCATGTCGGCGGCGGGTGCGGGTGAGGTCGCCGAATCTCGAGAAACTGCCGCCCCGGGCGACCCGGTACCCGCCCATCGTCTCGACCAGGTGGTCGACGACGTACGGGCCTCCTGGGTACGGGACGTACAAGTCCGCCACATACTCCTCAACGTTGCCGCCCATGTCGCAGACGCCGTACGGGGAACGACCGGCCGGGAAGGCACCGACCGGTGAGGTGGTGTGGATGCCCGTCTCACGGGTGTTGGCCGCGTGCGGGCCGAAGGTGGCCCCCCAGGGGAACTCGCGCCCATCCGGTCCCTTCGCCGCGTGCTCCCACTCCGCCTCCGTCGGCAGCCGCCACGGATGCCCGGAGCGTTCGCCGAGCCAGGCGGCGTAGGCGTCGGCGTCCTCGGGGCTCAGCCCGGCCACCGGATGGTTGCTGCGCTCGTACGGGTACGCGCCGAGGTACCAGTGGCTCGGCCGCCCTTCCCGGCCGGTGTCCTCCAGGAAGTCCCGGTACTCACCGTTGGTCACGGGATACTTGGCGATCCAGAAGTCCTCCAGCTCCACAGTATGGGCCGGTGTCTCTTTGTCGATCCAGGACCGGACCACCCCTACGTCCGCCCAGTCGGCCACGACGGCCTCGACGGCTTCCGGCCGCAGGCCGATCTCCACCCTGCCGCCCGGCACGGCGCAGACAGTTGGGGCCAACGCGTCGATCCGCGGATCACCGGTCAGGGCCAGGATCCCGCCTGCCACGAGCCGCTCGGGCAACGGCACGGCTGGGTCCTCCACTCGGGCGGCCAGCCCGTCCGGCCCGAGCGCGGCAAGGGCCTGCGCGGCCTCCGGCGTCGGCCGCACCACGGAGGCCGACGCGAGGGCGGCGTGCTCCCTGAAGTGCGGGGAGTCGGCCACGTCGGACAGCTTCACTTCGCCCCTCCCACCGCGATGGTGTGGCCGCCGCGCAGCGCTTTGGCCTCCAGATAGCGGGCGTTCTCCGGGGTCACCCGGACACCCGTGGGGATGACCGACACCACGTCGACGCCGTCCCGCCGCAACTGAGCGACCTTGTCAGGGTTGTTGGTGAGCAGCCGGACGCGTTCAGTGCCCAGGGCGCGGAGCATGGCGCTCGCGACTCCGTAGTCACGTTCGTCCGGCTCCCGCCCGATCAGCTGGTTCGCCTCGAAGGTGTCCGCGCCCTGGTCCTGCAGGAGGTAGGCGTCGAGCTTGTTGTAGAGACCGATGCCGCGACCCTCCTGACGGAGATACAGCACAACACCGCCCTCCACCGCGATCCGCTGCAGGGCCTCGTCGAGCTGTGTACCGCAGTCACAGCGCGCCGAGCCGAGGACGTCCCCGGTGAGGCATTCGCTGTGCACGCGGACGAGGGGCACCTCGTTCCCTTGTCCAGGCACGACGATGGCAAAGTGCTCGCCTGGGTCCGACAGCCCGGAGAAGGTGACCAGTTCGGCCCTGCGGCCCTCGGCCCGGGCGAGCGTCACACCTACCTGCGCGCGCACCGTCACGGAGGGAAGAGCCACTGCCGGGTTCCGGGTGGGGGAAACGTTCATGCTGTCATGACCTCCTCGCGACTGCTGGCCAGGGCGGCCAATTGGTCGATGTGCCAGTCCTGCTGGATGCCTACCGTGCCGTCCGCGCCAATGCCGACGACCAGGATCCGGCCGTCCCAACCCGCGACCACGGCGCGCCTGCTGTCAAGCTGCGCCATGCACGAAAGTCCCTGGGCGAACTCGCTCAGCACCCGGCCCGAGGCCAGTGTCTGAGCTGTGGAGTCCCAATCGACATCCCACAGGTACAGGCCGAAGTCATACGATCCGGCGAGCACCACCGGGGCGTCACAGTCCCCCAGTATGCTCACGCACTTGACCGATTCGTCCGGCCCGAGGAGGGTCTGGACCGACCGGGTCCGCCAGGTGGCGCCTCCGGCCGCCGCGATCCGGCCGACCTTGACGGTGTGGTCGCGGGAGGCACTTGCCACCACCTGCCCCTTGAGCACCGCCACGGCGTTCACCAGATTGCCGTGCTCCCAGAGGGTGTCGCGTTCGTGGACAGTGCCTGCTGCGACCGTGCGGTCCGTGGACGCGGACAGGAAGCCGTCGTCCAGCGCGGTCAGGGATTTCACCGAGCCGCCGTGCGCGATGCGCCGGTCCTTGACGGTGAGGGTCAGCGGATCGAGCACGACCACTTCGCCGTTGTACGTGCCGGCCAGGAGCGAGTCGCCGTCGAAGCACAGAGAGGGCAGCGGGGCGCCGAGCTGCTCGCTGACGGTCCGGTGGCCGCCCCGCAGGGTGATCACGTGGCCCGAGTAGGTACCGGCGTGGACCGCGCCGTCACGGGCGGCGAGCGAGAGGACCGGGCCGTCTGTCATCGCGAGGGCTCGTACCCGTGGCCGGCCGGCCAGGCCGACGGGCGTCACCGCGAACACCGTCCCCGAATCGCAGCCGATGAACAGCTCCCCTTCACTGACGGCCATCGCGTTGGGGCCGTGATTCGCCGCGGCCGGTCCGGCGATCTCGGCGGCGTCGGCGAGCGCGTACAGGTGCGGGCCGTCCCAGAAACTCCCAGCGGCCACAATGCCGCGCGCCACGGAGACCGAGCGCGGCCAGACCCTGGCGTCGTAGACGCGGTGAGTGCGCTCCCCCGCGACGTCGAAGAAGTGCAGCGCGCCGTCGTACGCGCCCACGACGAGCGAGGCGTCGTCCTCGGCCCAGCCGACCGCACGGGCCGCGGCCTCGGACACCTCCAGCGTCCGCAGGTGCTCCAGCCGCCGCGTCAGCAGATCGACCGAACCGTCATCCCGGGCCACAGCCAGGATCTCACCCGAATGGGACCAGGCGCACCCCTCGATCGAGGAGTCGTAGTGCCGTACGGCGGAGTCCCCGTCGGTACCGGGGCGGGTCACCGCCACCATGCCGTCCTCGCCGACCGTGGCGACCAGGCCGTCGGCGCTCACCGATACCGCCATGCAGTGCGCGGTGTGTGAGCCGACCTCGGACAGGAACGCTCCGCTCAGTGCGTCCCACAAAGTGGCGCGTCCGTCCTCGGACACGCAGATGAGGCGCTCCCCATCGGGCATCCAGGCCACGGAGTTGATGTCGTCGGTGTGCCGGGCAAGGACGTTGATCAGTTCGCCCCGCCCCTCCTCCGATATCCGCCACACACCGACGGTCTTGTCCGCCGAGGCGGTCGCCAGCAACCCCGGGGCGGAAGGGTTCCACGCGGCAGCGTTGACCAGGCGCCGGTGCCGGAGCTGGGACAGCTGCCGGGGCTTCGCGGGCTCCGAGGTGTCCCAGATCAGGACGGTTCCGTCGTAGGAACAGCTCGCCAGGCGTACGCCGTCGGCACGGAGCGCCACGTGAGTGACCGGGGCGGCGTGGCCGATCGGGCCGGCGGGCAGGTTGATGGTGCGCATGGTCGGTCCCTTGCTGTTCGGCTACTTGACGACCGGGTCGGCGTTCGCGGGGCTGGTCGGTTCGGTGGCGTCCGCATCGCTCCAGTGCGGCCAGAAACGGATGAGGCAGATCAGTGACAGACCGGCGGCCAGACCCAGGAACAGCAGGACGGCAGTGCTGCCCCATGTCCGCTGCACCAGCGGGATCAGCAGCGGCGCCAGCAGGATCGGGGCCCCGCTCATGAGGTTGAACAGGCCTTCGGCCCTTCCGACGAACTCGGTCGGCAGGTACTTGATGATGATCATCGAGGTGACTGCCGTCATGGCCGACCTCGTGGTGAAGAAGGCTGCCATGCAGACCACGACGATCCAGGGAGAGGGCAGGGCCATGGCGAACAGCGCCGCCGTCATGACGACGGCCGACAGGGCCAGCACGACCCGGGGACGGGTACGGGCCCTGGCCGCGATGTAGACACTTCCGGCGAGTGCACCGACGTTCGCGACGGCCTGTACCGCGCTCACCTCCGTCGCGGGCATACCCCAGTGGTCGCGCAGGTAGAAGACCATGAACGCCAGGACTCCTACACCGCCCGCGAAGTGCAGCGGAAGCGAGGTCAGCTGTACGTACAGCACCCGCTTTTCGGCCCGCACGACCTGCCAGCCGTCCAGGATGTCGCGCACCAGGCTTGGCCGGGGGCCCACCCCCGCTGCCGGACCGCGCTTCCGCGCCGGCGGATGGATGCCGATCAGCCACACGGCGATCGGTGCCAGGAATGTGGCCGCGTTGAACCACATCAGCCCGAGGTATCCGATGAGCCCGACGCCCGCTGCGACGAGCAGCGGGCCCACGATGTTGGAGGTCACGAACAGACTGCTGAGGACGGCACGCGAACGGGCCGCGTTGTTCGGGAACATTCCGGGCACCCCGGTGATCCACCCCGCCCGGTACATCTCGCCGCCCAGTTGGACGAGCGCCGCCAGACAGAACAGCGCCGCCGTGGAGGAGTGCCCGGAGAACACGGTGAGGTTGAGCAGTACCGCGGCGGCGAGTTGCAGCAGCAGACCCGGGACGACGAAGACGCGAGGCCCCCAGCGGTCGACCACCGCGCCCATCCACGGGCTGAGCAGCAGCATCGCCGGGCCCAGTGCCGCGAGCAGCGACATGGTCAGGAGCGAGCCGGTGAGCTCGTACACGAAGAGCGGGAGCCCCACCTTGTACGCCGATTCGCCGAGGTTGTTGAGGAAGTTGCCGGTGGCGAAGACCAGGAAGCGGCGGTCCCTCCAGGGTGCGCTCGGCTGGTCGGCATGGGCTTGTGATGTCATACGAGCACCGTCTCAGCCGACCACGGTGTCGTGGTAATTCAGGGTGAATCGGGCAGCCCTGCGCGGGAGCCAGCGGTCCTCCAGTTTGGCGAAGGTACCGTCCTCGGCGGGCTTGTCCATCCGGTACAGGGACAGCAACCCGGTGCGGCAGCCGACGAGTAGGAGCGGATTCCCGGCTGTGTCGCGCAGGATGCGCAGGGCCTTGGGATAGTCGGGCAGGTCCTCCATGAACCCTACGAGCTCGCCGTCCTCGTAGGTGTAGGCGATCACCTGCATCCCGTACGAGCTGGCACAGACCATGCCGTCACTGACGGTGGCGTTCTCGGTGGTGTTCGACGCGAGTTCGGTCCACACCCGGGTCACACCCTGCCCGACGGCAATCTCCTTCACACCGCCATCGCCGACGACGTAGAGGTATCCGTCCTGTGCCCACATGCGCTTGGGGTACTCACCCTGGTCCAGCCGCCATACCGGTTCGCGGCCCTCCGCGCCGAAGACTGCGACGATGCCGTTGCGGGTCGCGAGCACCCGACTGCCGTCCGGCAGGTAGGCGGTCGCCCATACGGGAAGCCCGTCCACGCCCAGGGTCGAGACGACCTCTCCGCCGACGGTTTCGAGTTCCACCGCGCCCGCGTTGCCGGCGACCAGGGCCCGGGTGCCGTCCGGGGAGACCGCTACGGTGTGCAGCAGCGCCTCGGGCAGGTGCCGGCTCCAGGTGACCTCCCCGCCCCGCCGGGCCCTGAAGACCGTGCGGTCACGGCTGACGCCCAGCCAGCCGCCGTCGACGGCGGCGATCCGCCGGGTGAAGCCGAGGTCCGTCTCATGGTCCTCGACGAAGTGCAGGGTCGGTCCGCTCACGCTCTGGCGCACTTCGGCAACTGCCACACCGGAGTCCGTGGCGCAGTAGAGAACGGACGGGTCCTCGGCGGAGGGCTGGATGTCCCAGACCGCTTGCCGGGGAAACCCCATGGCCCGTACGAACGTGCCGTCCGCCGTGAGCTGGGTGATCTCGCCGTCCTGACAGAGCACGAAGACATCGCCCGCCGGGCTCACCGTGATATCGCTGAGCTGGTGGGAGAAGCCGGAGACCATGCGTTCCGCACGCAGCTCACGGTCAGAATTGTCGAAAATGTACAGTTCGCCGTCGAAACCACCCGAGTAGGCCCGGTCGAAGTCCGGCGAGAAGGCCACGAACTCGACATCGTCGCGGGCAAAGAGGAATTCATTCTCCCGGATACCGTCGAGCGAAACGGTGACCACACCGTTCGCGACGTCCGCGTTCTCCCCCTCCCCGAAGTCCTGGGTGCACCAGAACCGGTCGTGCCGGGCGTCGTAGCGGACCCGGTGGATATTCCCGTCGTCCAGTTTGACATGGTCCGGGAATTGCAGATCGGCGAAGCTCCCGAACCGGAGATTCCCCTCCTTGTCGGATACCGCATGGCGCGTCGGGTGATCCGTGGAGGCCCATTCCATCGGACTGCTTCCGCAGATGTTCGGCCGAATCTCCAACACATCGAAGCTTGCCAGATCGATGACCAGCATCTGGTGGTGGTAACCGCTGGTGACGAACACCCTGCCGCCCCACACTCCGATCCCGCGGGAGCTGACCGGGGACGGCTCCTCGCCTTCGAGCAGGGTCGCGGGGTCGCACACGGCAGCCGGATCCAGGCGGTTGAGCAGGTCGAGTGTATCGAGGGACCAGCGCAGCACGGCACCCATCCGGTCCTTGCCGATCACCCAGCCGTCCGCCACCGTCAGCCCGTAGAGCGGCCGGCCCTCGCGCACCCGGGGCGAGGACCGGATCACGTTCAGTTCCTCGTCGAGCAGGTGGACGCGGCCGAAAGAGTCCGAGACGAGCAGCCCCGAGCCTTCGACATACAAAATGCGCATCACGCGGTCCGTCAGCTTCACTGCGGCCTTCCTGCCCTTCAAATAACGTGTTCTCTATATTTTCTGCCGAATGCGACAGCCCGGCCGGCTGTTATCCGCACAGCCGGCCAGGCATCAGATCACTTGTTGTTGCGCACGTTGCGGCGAACCGGCTTCTTCATGTAAAAGCACCTCCTTCCGATAATCGGAGTGGATGTTCGGATAGAAGAATCACCAGGGGACCACTGCGCCAGCAAGACGATCAGCCAGTGATTAAGATCACGTCGATCTTGGCGCAAAACAGATGCTTGGCGGACTTGGCTGAAACACGTCTACGGAATTACTGGCTCCGGAAGAAAAGGTTTTGACCGGCGGCGTGTCACAAGAGACTGATGGGTAGGGTGAGCAGGATCCATGCCCAATGAAGATATCTCTGCAGTCAGTAGGGGGTAGCACGTGTCCCTGGAAATACCCGGACAGCTCTGGAAGAAGGCGACGAGCACCATCGGGCTCGTCGCCGTCCGCCATGACCACGGCGTGAACGTGATGTCCGCGGAGTGGTCGTATTTCGTCAACAAGGACCCGCTGTACGCGGCGGTCGTCCTGAGCCCTCGGGCGGACACTCGGGAACTCCTGCCGCTGCAAGGCGAGTTCAGCCTCACCCTGTGCTCCGAGGAGCAGGCGGAACTGGCGGACTTCGCGGGCAGCTTCTCTTTGGGTCAAGTCGACAAGACGGGCTCCGAGTTGATCGAATTCGGCACTCCCCAGGCCACCGACACCCCGTGGGTCACCGGCGGTGTGGTCGCCCTGGAATGCGTACTACGCGAAACGGTCCCGTTGCCGGTGCACACCATGTTCGTGGGCGAGGTGGTCGCCGCCCACCTCCCGGAAGCCGAACGCAGGCCGCTGGTGAAGCACGGTCCCATGCACGCCTTGGGCGCTCCCGTGCGCCGCACGGCCGTGGTGACCGCCGCCGAGATCACCCCGGACGGCACCCTTCGCGTCGCCGCCACCGGCCCCACGGCCCAGGGGCCGGACGTCTGGCGGGTGAGCCTGCTCGGCGCCGACGGCTCCTGGACGGACCTGGGCGAGCACCCGTCCGCCGAATACGGCGACTTCCTCGTCGACCTGCCCATGCCGGGCGGGCTACCGCCACTCCCCGGGGCCCGCGTCCAGGTGGAGCGCGCGGGTGCGAAGCCGGGCCATGCCCGCCTCCTGGACCGGCGCCCAACCGTATGAGCGGTTCCGTGACGGCCCTGCCCTCAGCCCCGTTGCGGCTCGCCGTCCTGCAGAGCCGGGCCACCCCCGGCGATGTGGCGGGCAACGCACGCGGCGCGGCCGAGCTGGTTCGGGCCGCTGCCCGGCGGGGTGCGGAGCTCGCCGTACTTCCCGAGCTGCACCTTTCCGCGTACGATCTGCCGACCTTGGCAGGCGACCCGGAGCGCTGTGAGGTCGCGGCCGACGGCGACGGCCGAGTCGAGGACGGCCGCTTGGGGCCGCTGGCCGATGCGGCCGCGAGCACCGGGACGTACGTCCTGACCGGAGCAGCGGTCCGCAGGTCCGACGGGCTGCTCGCCAACTCCGTACTCTCCGTGGACCCCGAAGGACAGGTCACTTCGGTCTACGACAAACAGCACCTGTGGCACGCCGACGAGGGCCGGATCTTCACCCCCGGCGACCGGGCGGGGACGGTCGAGGTCGCCGGCTGGCGGCTGGGCATCGGCGTCTGCTACGACATGTCCTTCCCCGAACACGCCAGGGCTGCCGCCCTGTCGGGCGCACACGCCTACCTGTGCCCCAGCGCTTTCGCGGCGGGAAACGAACACCGAGCGGCCGTCTACCTCGCCGCCCGCGCCCTGGAGAACACGGTCTACACGGTGTTCGCCAACCCTGTCGGAGGGCCGGAGAGCCGCCCCACCAACGGCGGAAGCGCCGTATACGCGCCTGACGGCACCCGGACGGAGGGCGAGATCGCCTCGGGTGAACAGACGATCCTCGCCGAGCTGGACCCCGCCCGAATGGCCCGCGTCAGGGGCTTCCTACACATGCTGGCCGAGGAGCGCGCCCGCTCCATCAGGGTGTGACGCGCCCCGTACTCGGCACGGCCCGCCCGTATGTATGCGGGTCTGGAAGGCGGCGGAGGAGACCCCCGAGGGGCTCCTCCGCGTCGTCGAATCCCAAGGCCGTTGGCCTCTCGAACCCGACTGCGACTCACACAAAGTGGGCGATGAGCACGTCGGTTCACCCTTCTCCTGCGGCCAGATTCGCGGAACCCGCGCGCCTTGGTTGGGCATGATCGCGCAGGTGGTCTGCCCGCCCTACAGGGCCATGGTGCGCGGTTTCAAAAGGGCGGTGAGGCCTTCGGGGCATGTTGCTGATGTCCTGATCACCGAACACGCACGAAGAACTCGATGGCAGCACCGTCTGGAAATATGCGAGTCCCCTTCTCCCAGATGGCCGATCGAGAAGACTGTGCGGCATGGCCAGGGCTGACCACCGTGCCCCGCCCCGCCGGCCCCGAACAACCTGCGCCCCTTGCGCTGCCGGCGGTTCAAGTGCTGCTGCTCGACCGCACCGTGAACGGCCGTCTCGTACGCAGGTGGTAGACCGACACCGGGGAGTGGATCTACGTGGTGGCGCTGCGCGCATGGGCCAGCCGCAGCGCCGCCACCGGCAGTGACCTCACCGAGGAATTCATAGAACTGCCCGTGCCCAGCAACCGTGTGCGGGCCGCCACCTGGCTGCCCAGGGACCTTGCTGGGGCGCGGTCATACGGTGGGAGATCCGGCGTACTCGTGCCGCTGATAGCCGTGTCCGTCGCCGTGCCAGTCCAGGAACAGCACCGAATCCGCGAGGGCGCCGGGCCCGGCGCGGTGGCTGATCGTCGGGTGCGGTAGCGGCCGTGGCTACGGTGGCGCCCGGAACTTCGGCGTGCAGAACATCCGATGCATGCCGAGGTGATACAGCTCAGGCTCGTTCCGGGCGACCCTCCGCTCCTACGCACGGGACCCGTCCTCCTGGACATCGACTTCAGTCCGCTGCGCGGCGATGTCCCCGGCGTGGACGGCTACGGCCAGGCGGCCTGACACACCTACTCCGTGGTCATCCCGTCACTTCCGCGGCCACGCCCGGTTGCGGCCGGGTCCGCATGCCCCAGCGGGCAAGCCAGGGGCCGGAAACGCCCAGCGCCGCGAAGAACAGCGCCAGCAGCAGCCACCCCGTGGTGCCGAGGCCGAGCACCACCGTGGTCAGGATGGCCGGGGCAAGGGCCTGGCCCGCGTTGAAGCCGAGGCCGAGGAGTCCTTGGTACTGGCCCTGGGCGTGGTCGGGGGCAAGACCGAAGCCGAGGGCGAAGCCCGCCGAGGACTCCCAGACCTCGGCCAGGCTGTGGACGAAGATCGCTGCCAGGACCAGTCCCGCAGCCGCCCAGACCGGGGTGTACGCCGCCAGCGCCATCAGCGGGCAGCTCACGAGGAAGAGCAGCCCCGCGGTACGGAACGCCCTGCCGCCGTCGTGCAGCGTTTCGATCCGGGAGCCGATCCTCGTCTGCATCAGCACGCAGAAGGCGGCATTGACCGCGAACAGCGCGGCGATCGTCCAGCGCGGCGCTTCGGTGTGTGCGGAGATCCAGATCGGCAGGAGCAGGGAGACCACCGGGTACTGCAGTCCCATGGCCCCGTAGAGAGCGGTGAACGTCAGGAACGGACGGTCCGAGAAGGCGATCCAACGACGCTGCTGCGGCGGCGCCGGCAGCACCGGATAGCGGGGCAGCAGGAGCAGCAGCGCCGCGCTCAGGGCGAAGCTCGCCGCGTTGCCGAGGATCAGCGTGACGTAGGCGCCACGGGTGTCCGCAGCCAGCGCCGCCCCGGCACCCACCGTTCCGAGGATGACGCCCAGATTGACGAAGGTGCGCAGCTTCGCCCGGAACAGGGCAGGGCGTTCACCCCCGACCCGGACCACGAGAGCGCCCCCGGCCGCCCCACCGGCCGCCGCGGCGATCTGGTCGACCGTCGCGATGATCGTGAACGCGGCCCAGCTCTCGACGAGGACGAGGGCAGCCATCGACAGCGCCTGGACCGCGAGGGCCACCATCATGATCGTGCGCGCCCCGCGCCGGTCGGCGAGATGCCCTCCCGGTATCCCCGCGCACAGGCCGATCAGCCCCGCGATGGTGAGTGCCGCGCCGACCTGCACCGCGGGCAGGCCCACGACCAAGGTGAAATAGAGCGCCGACGCCGCGTTGAACAGACCGTTGCCGACCCGGTTGACGAAACTGGCGGCGATCAGCACGCGCTCCGGCCTGCTGTCCCCCACCATGCCGCCTATCCGGCCTGCCAGGCCGCCCTTGATCATGGACGGCAGGCTAGCAGCGGTCGCAGAACCCGCCGCAGCTGCCCCAAAATCGCGCGCCCCTGGCTTTTGGCCTACCTCGGCGCTACCCCTTTCGGGCACAACGGCCCGCAGAGTCCATGCCGACCTGTTGCGGGAAACAGACACCACCCGATACGGCGTGACCCGCAGAACCGTGCTTCCACCGAGACTCACAAACAACAGGTAGTTCATCACCGCTGAGGTGACCCCCGGAATGTGGACACAGGGGTCATGCTGCGAGTGAGAGTTTAACTGTCTTGTGGTGCTGCTGTTCGAACTCCATTGGGGAGAGGTAGTCCAGCGCGCTGTGGCGTCGGCGGGCGTTGTAGTAGGTGAGCCACTGGAAGATCTCCAGCCTCGCCTGACGGAACGTCGAGAACAGCTTCCGGTGCATCGTTTCTCGTTTCAGGCCCTGCCAGAAGCTCTCGGCCAGGGCATTGTCGTAACTGGAGCCGACCCGGCCCATGCTCCTGCGGATGCCGTACCGATCGCAGACCTGGGCGAACGCGGCCGAGGTGTATTGCGATCCGCGGTCCGCGTGGAAGATCACTCCGGTGACGTCGCCGCCGCGGGTCGCGACCGCGGCCTGGAGTGCGTCGATGACGAGCTCGGCCCGCATGTGCGGGGCCATCGACCATCCGAGTACCCGGCGGGATCGGATGTCGATGACGCAAGCGAGGTAGAGCCATGCGGTTCCGACCTGCACGTATGTGATGTCGCCGCACCACTTCTCGTCCAGCGTGCCGGCGGTGAAGTCCCGCTGGAGCAGGTCTGGCACCGGCGGCGCCAGGCGGTCCGGGATCGTGGTGCGCTTCTTTTTCCGCAGGTGGCGGCCGACGATGCCGTGCTTGCGCATCAGCCTGGCCACGCGCTTGCGGTTGACCGTGTACCCAAAGCCCCGCAGTTGGGCATGGACTCGGAGCGCGCCGTAGTTTCCGCGGTGTTCGGCATGGATTTCGCGGATCTCGGCGACCAGGGCGTCCTCGGTTCCCTGCCGCTCGGCCCGCGCCTGGGCGCCGGCGATCCACCGGTAGTAGCCCGAGCGGGAAACTTCCAGTACCCGGCATATCCGCTTGATGCCGTACATCTCGGCGTGGGCGGAGACGAAGTCCCAAGCGGCGGTCCTCACTTCATCTCCCGCGCGAAATAGGCGGCTGCCCGTCGCAGGATCTCCCGCTCGAGCTGCCATTCCTTCTCCGCCTTGGCCAGCCTGGCGTTTTCCGCCCGCAGCCGGGCCAGCTCGGCCTCGGTGTCCTGCGACGCGCCGGAGGCGACCGGACGGTCTTCGGCGTCACGCACCCAGGTCCGCAGCGTCTCGGGGTTGACGTTCAGATCGGCCGCGACGTCCCGAAACGTCCGCCTGCCGGCCGAGGCCCGCCACAACGCGACCGCGTCGGACCGGAACTCCGCACTGTACTTCGAGGGCCTTGCCACGTGGATTTACACCTTCCAGGATCAACAAGATCCATTGTCAGGTGTGTCCACACCACGGGGATCACCTCACCGCTGCCCGGCCCACTTCCCCCAGCAGCACCCTGTCCCGGCCCGGGACAACCGGATTCAGGGCAGCGAGCGGAGAGCGGCGGCCCGCACGGACGGCGTACACCGCCCGCCAAGCGACATGAGGTCGAACGAGTCGAACGACAGGAAGCAGGGCTACGGACTCACCGGAGTACAGCGGCACCGTGGTAACACCGCCCTGTCGCTTGTAATCGATCTCCACCAGGGCGACCCAACCGAGCCTGACGACCTGGTCCAAGTCCACGCGGCGCACGCCCAGGCGCACCGCCCTCTGGTACGGGCCCAGGGGCACATGCCGGTCGAGGAGGGCGGGCAGGTCCCGGCGCGGCCGGGTAGCCGGATCGCACGTCCGTGTGACTGAGGGTCCTGTGTCAAGCGAACTTGGATCTTTGCCATCGAAGATTGATCATCAGTGGGTTCGTGTCACCGCAAAGAAGTCTGATCACCCTGTTCTTGGTCGCATGGTGTGGCGATCATGCTTCTGCTTGGCTCGTGCCATGCGCGAGAGAGTGCCCGGCTGGACCCGGCGAAGCCCGTCTCCGCCGCTACGGACTGGACTGCTACGCGCCTGATCGGGTCCAAGGCTCGCAAGTAGCGCGCTGGCCGTTACGGCGCGGCCTTCATCTCCTGCCATCCGAGCGGAGGGCCAGGCCCCGCTTTGTCATCTGCGCCATCCCTGGCATCCGCGCCAGCACCACCGGCACTAGCCGTGCGCCAGCGTGCAGGCAGGCAGGCAGGCAGGCAGGCAGGCAGGCAGTGACGTGTGCCACTCAAAGTTGGGTGGCACACGCTCAAAGATCGCTGTCACTCGACACTGAGCGTCGTACTTGGTTCTGACCGGGCTTCCGTGACGGGTACGCCGGACGGACAACCGCGTCCAGGCTGACAAGGCGTCACGTGACCACGTGAGCAGCGCGAACCGCCATGCTGAAAGCAGCCCTGGCCGGTGCCAGGACGGGCATTCACGGAAGCACGGTCACAACCAGGTACCCCGCCCAGTTCTCGGGCCGTCCCCGGTAGACCGGCAGTGGCAAGAGATCCCGTTTGCTCGTCGGGTCGGTGATCCTTTGAGTATGCGTGCCGCCCGTCTGATCCGTATGGCTCTCCTGATCCAGTCGAACCCCGGCCTGACCGCGGCCGCTCTCGCTCGTGAGCTGGAAATCTCCGAGCGGACCGTGATTCGCGACGCCCAGGCGTTGCAGGAGGCCGGCGTCCCCGTCCGGTCGGAGCGGGGCCGGGTGGGCGGGTACTTCCTCGCCGCGGGATACCGGACCCGGCTCACCACGCTCCATCCGAGCGAGGCGGAGACGCTCTTCCTGTCCGGTCTGCCCTCCGCGTTGCAGGATCTGGGACTGTCTGGCGCGGCCGAAACCGCGCGGCTGAAGCTGACCGCGACCCTGCTCCCGTCGGTACGCCAGGCCGCCGAGTCCTCGGTACGCCGATTCCACCTCGACGCCCCAACCTGGTTCCGCGAACCCGCCACTCCAGAACTGCTGCCGGAGCTGGCCCGCGCGGTGTGGGCGGACCGGGCCGTCCACCTGTCGTACGCGCGGCCGGGCCGGGCCGGCGCACCCCTGTCTCCCCTGGCGCGGGTGGTCGAGCCGTATGGGCTCGTGCTGAAGGCCGGCACCTGGTACGCCGTGGCCCGCATACCCGGTGAGCAGGAGGGTCAAGACGCCGGCTGGCGTACCTACCGTGTCGACCGGATCACCGCCCTCGGCCCCGCTCCCGGCGCGGAGGAACCGTTCGTGCGCGACCCGGCCTTCGAGCTGGCCGCACTGGGAGGCCAGCTCGGCCGCCTTCGCCCGCACCCTGCTGCGCACCACCGTCACGATCCGGCTGACCGGTCGAGGGCTGCGGCGGCTGCCTGCCGTCGTGGACGGGGCCGCCGTCGCGGACGCGCTCGCCTCCGCGAGTGCCCCGGACCCCGCCGGTCTGGTCACCCTGGACCTGCCGACGGAGTCCGAGGACGTCGCCTTCGACCAGCTGGCCCGGCTCGGCGCGGACGCCGAGGTGTTGGCCCCGGCCCGCCTGCGCGCCCGCTTCCGTGAGCGCGCGGCGGCCTTGGCCGCCCTCTACCGGGCCGACCCTCAGGACGCGGAAATCAAGGATCAGCGATAGTCCTCGGGGGAGCCTTCCCCGCCGCCGTGGACGACGTCCTCGAAGTAGGCCCAGGCGTCCGGCCGGCTGCCGTCCACGTCCGTCACCCCGTACACCCTGGCAAGCTCCCCGCTGGAGGTGGACTTGCCGTTCCACCGCTTCGCGCGGTTCGGGTCGGCGGCCAGCGCCGCGACCGTACGGGCCAGGTAGTACGGGGACTCCGCGATGGCGAACGCCGGCTCCTGGGCGATCGCGTCACGCCAGTTCTCCTCACTCACACCGAAGTGGGAGAGCATCTGCTCCGAGCGCAGGAAGCCCGGCGAGACCGCGACGGCCGCGCCCCCGTACTCAGCCAGCTCCTGGCCCAGCCCGAACGCGAGGCGGATCGGGGCGTTCTTCGCCAGGTCGTAGTAGATGTTCTCCCGGTAGCGGCGGTTGGAGTGCGCGGTGCCGTCGGTTACCTCCACGTGCAGCGGCGCGTCGGAGCGGATCAGCAATGGGAGCAGCAGCGCCGCCGTGATCACGTGCGAGCGCGCGCCGAGATCCAGGATCCGCAAGCCGTCAGCGAGAGGTGTCTCCCAGCTCTTCTTCCCGAACACCGAGGTGGCGAGAAGGTGCTCGCCGCCCCAGAGGTCGTTGACGAGGACGTCGAGCCGCCCGTACTCCCGGTCGATCCGCTCGACGAGGGCGTGTACCTGGGCTTCGTCGAGATGGTCGGTGGGAACCGCGATCCCGGTGCCGCCTGCTGCGGTGACGAGTTCGGCGGTCTCCTCGATGGTCTCGGTGGTCCGGCCGACCTCGCTGGCCCGGGCTCGGGTGGTACGGCCGGTGACATATACGGTCGCGCCGGCCCGGCCCAGCTCCACGGCCTGAGCCCGTCCCGCCCCGCGGGTAGCGCCCGCCACGAGCACGACCCGGCCCGCAAGCGGACCCGCCGAGCTCGGCTGAGCGATTTTCTGGGTGGTGATGCCCTCGTTGTTCATGTCATCCATCGTTCGTGTCAAAACTGACAGAACGCGTCACCCTTTACCGGGAGTGGCGCGCATCACCGCGACCACCGTGCACACACCGCAGGTGTGCGGGCATCGTCAACATGCGGGCCATCTAGAACGCGAATCGAGGCCAACCACGAGGTTCTGACCGTACTTCCGTGAAGACTCCTCCTGGCACCGGCCACGGCTGCTTTCAGCATGACGGTTCGCGCTGCTCACGTGGTTTCGTGACGCGTCGCCAGGGTGGACGTGTTCGTCCAGCCTGGCGTGCCCGTCACGGAAGCCCGGTCAGAACCTTGTAGTTGGCTCCTGTGAGCGTTCTAGTTGTCCTGCAGGCGTGCACAGCACCTGGCTGGCTCGCTGTCAGCAGCTCCTCGTACGGTCTGGGCATGGCTGATCAGCAGTGGAGTGGTGTCCGTCACTGTGTGGTCGCGTTGGGCGCGCAGCCGTCGAGCGGCGAGGTGTTCGGCTTGCACGGGCTGCAGACCGTCCGGTCAGAGTCCACCTCCACATTCTGCCGGGGTACGGGGATCCGGACACACCCCCACGAAGGCCGGTGCCCACCCGGGTAAGGGTGGGCACCGGCCTTCACGGTGTCACGGAGAGATCAGGGCCGGGAATCAGGGAGCCATCGAGGTGCCCTCGCCGATGCTGCCGGTTCCGGTGCCCCGGTAGAGGTGGAGGGTGCCGTCGGCCCAGCGGGCCACGATGTCGGCCTTGCCGTCACCGTTGAAGTCCCCGCGGTACAGGGAGTGCATGGTCCGCCAGGAGCGGTCGCTCCAGAACGGGAGGGAATTGCCCGCGAGCCCGCCCTGGGGCGTGCCGGGGTAGAGGCGGAAGGTCCCGTCGTTCCAGACGGCGGCGATGGAGGTGTTCCCGTTGGAGAGGAAGTCACCGGTGACCAGGTTCCACATGGTGCCCCAGGACTTGTCCTGCCACAGGTTGCGGGCATCAGGGGACAGGGTGCCGTCCGCACGGGAGTCGTAGGCGACGAGAGAACCGTCGCTCCAGATGGTGAGCAGCCCGTCCCGGCCGGTGGTGGGGTTCTTGGCGGGGGTGATGCGCGCCATGGTCCGCCAGGAGTTGTCCACCCACATGCGCTTGCCGGGCCCGAAGGCGCCGTCGGCCTGACCCGGGTACACCCAGATGGATCCGTCGTTCCAGAGGGCGACCAGGTCGCCGCGGCCGTCGCCGGTGAAGTCTCCGCCGATGATCTGCTTCATGCTGCTCCAGCTGGTGTCCGGCCAGAGCTTGCGGGAGTAGACGAGCGTGCCGTCCGGCCCGGGGACGTAACCCTGAAGGGTGCCGTCCTTCGCGATGGCGGCGATGCCGGTGCGGCCGCTGCTGTCGAGGGAGAGGGAGGTCATCCGCTCGGTCATCTGGTCGAAGCCCGGACGGGCCGCGATGCGGTCGGCGACCATCGTGCGCAGCCGCGGGAGTTCGGCGTGAAGGGAGTCACCGGGGCACGAGGTGGCGAGGACGTCACGATGTCCGGATATGACGTCGATGGTGGGATTGGTCCCTGCGGCCAGGGTCACCTTGGCCTTGGGGTCGAGCTTGTACTGGCTGCCCTTCCAGGCCAGTACGTCCGCCAGCCCGTTGAGGGCGGCATCGCCCACGGGCTCGTAGCCCGGCTCGCCAGGCTGGTGGTTGCCGAGCACGGCGACGGCGAGGGTGTCGGCGTTGTAGATGCCCGTGGCGGCGGAGTTGATGCCGACGTTCATCTTTCCGGGCCCCGCGTCGAGGCTGCCCTTGCGGGACTCCCAGACCTGACCGAAGCGGTCGGTGATGAAGTTGTAGGTGATGTCCTCGTAGCCGAGCGTGACGAGGTCGTAGTTCTGGATGTTGCGGAGGAGCTCGGGGACCTCCTCCTTCGCGTACGTGTTGCCGCTGACGGTGTGGTGGACGAACATCGCCTGCGCCGCGCCGGTCGGCTTGAAATCGATCGCAGTGCCGTCCGGCTTGGTCTCCTTGGCCCCCCACTCGGCACGGGTCTTGACTGCCGGTGCTCCCGCCGCGCCGAGCGCCCGGGCAGCCGGAGCGCCGCTGGACGGAGCGAGGCTCCGCGCGGAGCTCGAAGCCGGCACCTCGGGAGAGCCGAGCAGGGTCATCCGGAAGCCCTTGGGCGCCCGGTCGGTCCCCTTCAGCCGCAGCTCCACGCCCTTGGCCTGGCCCGTGAAGAACGGCACGGTGCCGGTACGGGTGCCCTCGGAGGCCCCGCCCTCCTCCACGTCGAGCGGTACGGGCTGCCAGTCGCTCCAGCGTCCGTTCTTCAGGAACCGGGCCTCCGCGGAGGCGTCGGCGGCGAGCTGCTCACCCTTGCTCCAGGACAGCCCGAGCAAGGAGAAGGGGTCGGTGGTCTGCTCGGACAGCTGTATCGCGCCGTCCTGGGCGGGCGCGGCGGCGGCGAGGCGCCCCCGGGAGTCCGCGATCTCCACGTCGGTGATGTGGGTGGCGTACTCCGAGGCGGGCTTGGCCACCGTCGCCACTGCGTCAGGGCGCGGCTGGGCCGGGCCCGAGGCGGAGGCAGTCCCGCCGCTCGCCCCGATGGCGAGCACAAGACCGGTGGCAGCGGCCATCGGTGCGCCCCGGAGCTTTCCTCTCACGTGCATGCGTGTTTCCTCCCCGTGGCGTCAGCCCATGAGGACTTCAGCCCGATTCGTCCCTTGTATCCCTCAACCCTGCTGACCGGCCCAGGGGGTTGTGCCCGAGCACGGTGGACAGACGGTCAACGATAGGCATGCCCGTTCGGGTGGCTGCGGGGAGGGTAGCCACAGATTGGTGCGGGTCACCGGGCGTCGGCGACCTCCACAGTGACCGGGGTCCCGGCTTCCTGGATCGTTCCGGGTTCGGTAGCAATGCCGCTCAAATAGCTGGGTTTGCGAGTTGAAGGATGGATAGTCCGGAATGTTGGTTGTTGATGTCGTAGGGGTATTTGATGCGGTGCGGGCTGAGGCGATGCCGTCCAACGGCACAGGTGCAGGTGCGGTGCCGGGCCGGGTTGGGCCGTTCGGCAATCTCGGCGAGAGCTCAAACCAGGGCGGTGGCCATGCGGTCAGGGGGAAAGTGCCGCTTGGTCCGTGACCAGGCGGCGGACGACGCGGAGACTGCGGATCAAGGACATCCGGTCCGGGTCGAGGCCGGCTCCATCAGCGGCTTGATGCATGAGGTTGCGAATCGCGTAATGCGTCGTCGGGCATTCCCCCGGCCGAGTCGGCATGGACCGGCCACCTCTTCAACCGCATCAGGAACCTCGTAGTGGAGAGATCGAGGTTGCAAGCCTGGCCGCCCGGGTACGCGAGAAATCTGCTGCAACGAATTTTTCTGCCCGCGGAGTATCCGACCGGGCATGGGCGAAGGAGGGAGCGCAACGGTTCGTCAAGGGCGCACTCTTGCAGCCGGACCGCGCTGATCCGGTTTACGTGATCCGTTGGGTATCCATTGCGAAAGTGCCCGCCCGAGACGGCAACCACAAGACCGTGGTGGAGTGACCTATCACCCCGCCTCCTGCTGACCACATCCTCGGAACCAGGGGCGTACTGGCCTGATGGAGGCCACGCTCGGCGCGTTCGCGCAGCCCCGGCCGCTCATCGACGGCGCCGAAGCGGCCGGCGACCCCATCGAGGTTCTTCCCGTCGTCCTCCACGCCCTGTGGCTCGGACAGCTGACGACACCGCTGCAAAGCCCTCCGCACGAACGCGTCCTCGTCGACCCGGGGAGCGTGAGCCGTTCCGGCACTTGAAGCCGCCCGAGCCGCCAACCGCGACCTGACCCGCGCCCTCGATCAGAAGAGCTGACGCAACTCCACACGGTATTCGCGGGCATTCGCCTGCGATGCCACGTCATTTCGGTCACCGTCCGAGTGCTCCGAGCGGCGCAACCAGTCGGTGGCCGTACTCGGTCAGAGCGAGTTGGCCGGTGCCCCGGGTCGGTGTCGAGGCATCGATGGACAGAGGGGTCAGCCCCAAGGCGCCGGCCAGCTTGGGCGCGAGGTCGAGGAACTCCCACATCCATTCGTCGGCGTCCTCCTCGGTGTCCACGTGGTCGGCTGCCAGAGCGGGGAGACCCAGCAGCGGCGCGCCGCTGCTGCTCGTACGCGAGCGGTTCTCCCAATTCCAGGTGCTGCACACCCTCGCCAGGGAAGTAGCCGAAGCGACGGACGACGACACCATCCTCGCCGATCAGGACAGCCGAGCCGCCCCTGTCAAGTGCAGCGCGTCGCAGGGGGCGGGCTCTGCGAGGCGGACAGTGGCGGCCTGGGAGATGGGTGACCCTTTAACTTCCCAAAGGGGTTGATTCGGGCAATCAGTATATTTAGCGTGGTACATAGCAGCGTTTCCGTGGCCGCAGGGGCGTCCAGCGGGGGATGCGCTGAGCAGGAGGCCCGGATGGGAATCCGAGAACCAATCCCACTTACCCCGGTGCACGACCCTGAGACCGGCCAGATCGTATACGTGGACCTCGAAGCCCGAGACGGGCGCCTCTATCCCACCAGCCCCGAGTCGGAAGACGGCTTGGCCGACTCCGTCCCCCTGAGCAAGCTGCCGGAAGGCACGATGGCAGGCGCCACATGGGAGGACATAGCGAAACAGCTGCGTGCGGCTGAGGAGGGCCGAACAGGAGGCACCGAGGTCGTACTGGGCCCCAAAGGCAGACTTGAAGTCGTCAAGCCTGAGCAGCCACGGCAGCCCTTGTCACAGCTGCCACCAGAAGTCATGGCCGCTGTGAATCCTGGACCCACCACTGCCGACACCGCGCTGCTGCGCCGCCTGGACCCGCAGAACGTCGAGGACTGGGAGCCGGTCACATCCGAGCTGATCGCCGGCTGGGTCTTCCGGTTCAACCCACCCTTCAAAGACTTGCCCCGGTTCGTCTTCTTCGCCTTCCGCTCACCGCCCGATGGAGGGCTCTATCGGATCTCCGTGCTACAGCCGGACATGGACAGCGAATTCGGCCACCTGCCCCACATGATCAATGCCTACCTCGGCGGACAGAAAATCCCCATCATCTGCGGCCCGAGGGGGAAGCCCGCCGCCGACCTTGCCGCAGTGCGCACCCAGGCAGCGAAATGGATGTTCTACACCGCCTGCAGAATGAGCGGGCTCAACCCGGGCTTCAGCCTATGAGTGCCATCGCCACCGACCGGCATGCGGCGCGGGCGACGACTGCGATCGTCCGTCTTACCGACGGTGTTCTCGATGCCATCTGTGCACGCCTTGCCGCGGTGCCGCCAGAGCGGGGTGGAGCCCTGCTGGCCGTCAGTGATCTCCTGTACCTTCTCGTCGAGGACACTCATGGCCGCTATACCGGAGTCAGTTGGCAGATCAGCCGCGAGCTCTCTGCGACTGTTGGCAAGCTTGAGGCGGCAGAACACGGAACACTCGCAGGGACTGTTCACTCCCACCCGGAAGGTGTCCCCGACCCCTCCCCCTTGGACGTTTCGACCACCACCAAAGCGCTCGCCCTCAATCCGCACCTGGATGCTCTGGTCATCGCAGTCGTCACCAGAGGGGCCCCGCGCGTGGCCGACCTGCCGGTAGGCGGCCAGCATCGGATGTCGCTGCACGTATTGCGCCGGGCCAACGAGGGTTCGCCCCAGCTCATACCAGCTCGTGGCGAGGTGGTGCCCATCGCTGCCGATCTTGCTGGTGGTGGCGTCGTACTGCCCTCGGCAACCGATGTACGTGCGTGGCTGCCGTCCCGGTATCCTCCGCGATCCCGGCAGCTAACACCACTTCCCACCGTGGTACGAGTGAACAGGCGACCGCGACTGGTCGTCCCCTTGGAAGCCGAGCGACCCGCCGCGCTGTTCATCGATCCCGATTACCCCCAAGTTGGCCCACTTGCGGTTGTCTCAACGGAGAACCACACCGACGAGCTTCCTGCCCTGCTGTCGTTGTCTTCTCCTTGGGATCCGATCGCCCCGGCCGCTCCACAGCTCACTGCCCTGGTCCGGACAGCCACCGGACGCCATATTGACGGAGCCACCGATCGTGTGTGGCCCTTGATCGGCACGCTCGCCGAGCGCCAGGTCCTTCTCGCAGGTGCGGGATCGGTCGGCAGTCGGATCGCCGAAGACCTGGTGCGCTGCGGCGTCGGCGCGCTAACCGTCATCGACCCGGATCTGGTCGAGCCGTCGAACTTGGCTCGCACTGTGTACTCGGCTGCAGACGTGGGCACAGCCAAAACGGACGCGCTCACCCGGCGGTTGTGCTCGATTGACCCTGCGGTCCGCGTCGCCGGGTACACAGAGCCCCTCGGTGCGCTCGACCTCCACGCGCTCTTGGATGGCGTCGACCTTGTCATTGCGGCCACCGACGACATGGGTGAGCAAGCACTGCTTGCCCACCACGCATAGGCCGCCGGCATCCCGCTCGTCTCCTGCGCGCTGTACAAGGTAGCCGCGGCCGGTGAAGTCGTGATCAGCGTCCCCGCTGCGAACACCGCTTGTTGGTCATGTGCGGTCGGCGAACGCAGCTCAATCACTGGTTATCGCCCGGACCCCGACTATGGCATGCATGGGCGGCTTGTTGGTGAAGCCGCTCTTGGCCCCGCAATCCACCTGGTCACCGAGGTAGCCGCTATGACCGCCATCGGACTGCTAGCCGGGCCGGACTCCCCCGCAGGAGCCCATCTCAAGCCATTGGTGGCCCAGGATCGCACTCTCGGCCTCATCTCGACCGTGCCCGGCTGGGAGTTCTTCCCCAAACTGTTTGACGGCATGAGTCATCAGCACGCCCCGCAAAGCGTTTGGGTGCGCGTACATCCTAATCCGGGCTGCCCAGTGTGCGGCACGAACAGAATGTCACCGCTGACCACTCAAGAGGGAACGGCCTTCGCAAAACTTCTCACCACTCTACGCTATCAGAAAGCCGACGCATGGGGCACAAAATCAGCCCTATCGATAGACCACGACAAGAGTTCGACGGCGCCTGACGTTGATCCCACACTCTGATCCATCCTCGAATAGCGAGGGTTTGGCACCGGATTTACCTGTGCCGCAGCAAAACCCATTGAGTCGCGAGTTGAGCAGGAGAGTAAGATGCACACTCCTCTCGACAGGATACGGGAACAGATCGGGCTAAGAAGCAGCCACCCCCGACAGCCGCCACAAGCACATCACGCACCTCAAGGGCGGCGGACGAGACCGGCAAGGCCATGGCTGTTCTTACTGATTGCTACAGCTCTTTTGGCTGGTGGATTTCTCTTTTTCACCGGGATACTGAACGGCGGATCCGAGACGGCAGTCCGCCACAATCTTCCGCCGGCAACTGCCTCCGCCAGCACGAAGCCAACGCAGTCCGCGCCATCCGTGTTTCTCTACGAGGGGGCCTGGCAAGGGACCGTGAAGCAGGGGGACAGCATCTACTACCCTGTGAAAGTCGTGTACTCGGGCGGCGCGGTCGGGGAGATCGTGGCAACGGTCAAATATCCCACGCTCGACTGCAGCGGCCACTGGGTGCTCATCTCGCGGACCCACGAGAGCCTGGCAGTGGAGGAACAGATTACCGCCGAAGGCGCATCCGACTGCGTCGACGTCAGAATCACTCTCACTCCGTCAGCGGACGGGACCCTGCACTATGCCTTCCATGAGCCGGAGAACGGTCAGGCCGCTCTCCGTCGGGGCTGACTAACCTGCCTTCTGTTTGTTAAAACTCAAAACGCCTGTGGCCATTTGACGGGCTCCATGCGGCGAAAGTCCCGAGTCGCGGAAAATGGCCGGATGAGGGTGTGAATACACACGCGAGGGCCGACCAGGAGAAGTAGATGGATACCCCACTGGACCGAATCCGAGAAAAGGTGGGGCTTAGGCACAGTAGGCCGTCAGAGAAGCCTTCCGGGCAGCCTCAGCAGAGAGCCAGACAGAGACCCCGAAAGGCGCCCTGGATCCTCATGGGCCCCCTAACCTCGGTGATGATTAAGGGACAAGTGGGCCAAAAGTGGCCACAGTGAATCCAGGCGCTCACAATCCGCCTTCCAACGCTGGGCAAGTATTTGCGGATCCCCTGACCTCATCCCACCACGACCCTAATTGGCCAATCAATGATTCCGGCTGCAAAATAGAAGCTGACGGCCTTCACATGGAAGGCGATGACGGAACGTGCCGGGGGCCAAACATATCCATATCCGACCGTGAGAATATCTCAGTCAAAGCCGAGTGGGTTAGTGGCAACTCTCCCGAAAAACTAGGGATAACCTTGTCGTCAGAGTCGATCGACGGCTACATATTTGCCATCTTGCGGTCTGGGGAGTGGCAAACCTACGGACCGAGTGCCGCAGAGCAGTCGGAACCCAAATTCAACTCAGCGATCAACCGTGAAATTGGCTCATCGAACAGTCTCATGGTCAAAGTGAGGGAGTCTCGCTTGATTTTCCTGGTGAATGGACAGCGAGTCACTTCGGTTGAAACCGGCCTTTCACAGTTCTCGGTCGGCTTGTTCGCCTATAACGGCGGGTATGGCGGGAACAACGAGGTGTCGTTCACTGATCTGTCAGTGGACGCTGCATAACTTGGCGTTGGCGCCTGCGGGGTCAGTCGGCGGGTGGCGGTTGCTGGGTAGGGAGATCCGGACGACGGGCGTGGGAAGACGTGAACTGCTGGCGCAGCGGACCGCTCGCCACGATGGCACGTCGTACGCCCGAACAAGGACTGCCCCCGTCGCCGTGCCAGTCCAGGAACAACACAGAGTCGCCCAGCGCCCCGGGGCCGACCCGACAGCTGACGTTGGCGAACGGTACAAGCCGCCTACGCGTCCGCGAGGTCCGGGACCACGCGAACGGGTGAACCGCGGGGCTCCTAAGCAGGTGCCAGCCTGGGGGCGCCACCAACGGCGGCACCCCCAGGCTCCCGGGCAGGCCATGCGGCCCGGGAACCCGCCGATTCGGCTAGCTGCGCGGGCGCCCGCCCCGGCCCCGGCGGAGCCGGAGGGCGACCCGTGCAGTCGCGGCCAAGGCCTGCGCCGCCTCGACGGCTAGTGCCGGCCACCCAGCCCGCCAGTAGGCGCCCACCGATCCGGCGGCGCGGAGTCGACTCCCGGGCCGACTCGGCCGCCGCCTCCTGGCCGGACTCGTCGCCCGTCGACTCCCCGCCCGTTTCGCGCACGCGCTACACCGCCGCACCTCAAGCCCCGCAACCCTCCCCAATGTGACCCGCGCCCCCTCTTCCGGCGACGTCACCGGTCGCCCGCGCCCGCCCTCGGGGTCCGCGAGGCGACTTCCCACAAAAATCGAACACACACCCCAATAGACGGGTGAGAGCGCCATCCCGTTTCCCCGACGATCTCCTTGCCCTCCAACGGGCGGAGCCGGCCGCCTACGCCGAACTCGCCCAGAGCGGCACCACGACCGGGACGACCACGCAGCGCCGCCGGCTGATCATCCTGTCCCGGCCTCTGCACACCCACCCGTACTGGGAGTCCCCCGCCGCGCAGCGCACCGGCGCGGTCGCGCTGCGCCGCGCGGCCCGCGCGCTCGCCCTCACGGAACGGAGAGCGGCATGAGCAGACCCGCGGAACCGCCGCGGCCACCCGTCGTGGTGGCCGGCTGGACGCCGTCGCGGCCCGGACCGTGTACGCAGTGGCGTGTTGACTGCACTTTCTGCGCATCGACCTGACCCTCGCCTTCCGCAGCGGGCAGGCCGACGCCTTCTGAATGATTCCGAGGCGCGTAACTTTGATTGATCAAATGCGTGTGAAGTGGGACGGCACCGGCTGCCGCACACAGATCCCTCGCAGTGTCTCGCGCCCCTTGCCCGTGTTGCTTCAGCACCTACTGAGGTTTTCAGGGTGGGGTCGGTGGGTTGATGGCCAGGCCGGTGGCGGTGAGGCAGCCGTCGATAAGGTGGGGTCGGAGCTGGATTCTGCGTAACTCGCGGCGGAGTTTGCGGTCGAGGTCGTCTGGGGTTCCGAAGGCGGTGTTGGCCGTGGCTCTGCGCACGAGGGACCAGACGGCTTCGACCGGGTTCAGGTCTGGTGCGTATGCCGGGAGGCGGATGGTGGTGAGCCAGTCGTGTTCGGCTTCGTAGCGTTTCAGCCCGGCGGCCAGATGGGTGTTGAGATTGTCCCAAATCACCACGATGGGTCCGCCGAGCTGGATATGTGCCCGTACCAGCAGGTCGCGGTAGTCCTGCCAGGAGAAGCTCTTGCGGGCGCCCTTGAGCAGGAGATGGTTGCGGGGCCGGTGGATGAGGCGGCTCGGCTCGCCGGGTTTGTAGCAGCACAGGGCGGCGACCGAGGTCCGGCGGCGGGAGCGGCCGCGGACGCGGATGACGGGGGTGTGTCCGCGCCGGCCCCAGGTGTGGGCACGCGGCGGAGTCATGGAGAAGCCGGCTTCGTCCTCGAAGACGAGCCATGCCCCGGACGCCGCCGCGAGGCTTTTACCTGCGGCCAGACCTCCTTCTTCCACAGCTCGATCGCGTGCTCGTCGCGCTCGAGTGCTCTGCGGGCGGGCGCCTGCCAGGACCAGCCGTGCCGTTTCAGCAGCCGCCACACCGTCGCGACCGACAGCGTCAGCCGCAGCCGGCGACGGATCACCGTCTGGACCCGGACCAAGGTCCAGCGTTCATCCTCGAAGCCGTGCGCTGAGGGGCCCTTGCCGAGTTCCTCCTCGAGCACGGCGAACTGGGTATTGGTGACGGTCGGGGAGTTTGCCGGGCCCGTCGAGCGCAGGGCCTCGATGCCGCCCTCGCGCCAGGCACGACGCCAGCGTTCCACCGACCGCACACTCACCCGCAGTTCCTTCGCGATCACGGCGGTCTTCTCACCCGCCACGAACCGCTCGCCGGCCTGAAGCCGGATCCCCTCACGAAACGCCCGACGCTCAGCAGTCAGGCCCCCACCCTCCGGATAACGCATACCACCTGCATACCGCAAGGATCATGAACCGTCACCACCCGACGACAACCCGAAATCCTCAGTAACCCCCTGATGACCGGATCGGTCCGCTGCCGGACCCGGTGCGGCCTGTCTCCCAGAGCCCACGCGGGGCAGGCTTGGGGACATGAACCGAGCACTGATCGTCATCGATGTCCAGGAGTCCTTCCGCGCCGAGCCGCTGTGGGAAACGATCTCCGACCCGAATATCGCCGAGAAGGTGAACCGCCTGGTCCGGCTCTCCCGGCAGGCCGGGGACCTGGTGGTGTGGGTGCTGCACTCCGAGCCCGGTACCGGCGATGTCTTCGACCCGGCCCTCGGCCATGTCCGGCTGATGGCGGAGCTGGAGCGGGTGGACGGGGAGCCGGTGATCCACAAGACCTCGCACAACGCCTTCACCACCACCAACCTCCAGCAGCTCCTCACCGGGCACGGCATCCGCGAGCTCACCGTCTGCGGGATCCGTACCGAGCAGTGCGCGGAGACGACTACCCGCGTCGCATGCGATCTCGGCTACGAGGTCACCTTCGTGATCGACGCGACCGCGACGCATCCCATTCCCCACCGCGACGCCCCCGCCGACCAGAGCGTCGCCGAGCTGCTTGCCGACCCCCGCACGCTGCCGTCCGCGGAGGTCATCAGGCGCACCGAGTACGCGCTCGCCGGACGCTTCGCCACCATCGCGACGATCGACGAGCTGGAGGCCACGGCGGAACCCGTACGATGACCGAATCGTGAGCCTCATCGTCTTCTTCCTGGTTCCCGGAGTCCAATTGCTGGACCTGGCCGGCCCTGCGCAGGTGTTCTCCACCGCGGCCGACTTCGGGCACGCCTACACGCTCGCCTACGTCGCCGAGCAGCCGCGGGTCTCCACCGCCCAGGGCCTGCCGCTGCTGGCGGAGCTCGAGTGGCCCGAGCTCGGGCCCGAGGATCTGATCGTGGTGCCCGGCTGGTGGCCGGGTGTCCTGGCCGATGGCCCCGCCATCGGCCAGGCCTCCCTCCAGGTCCTCCGGGACCACCACGCACGGGGTGGGACGGTGGCCAGCATCTGCGCCGGAGCCGACGCACTCGGCCAGGCCGGCCTGCTCGACGGCCGCCGCTGCACCACTCACCACGAGCTGCAGGACGAGTTGGCCCTGCGCCACCCCCGGTCGGTGGTCGTCCGTGATGTCCTGTTCACCGCCGACGAACGGGTGATCACATCGGCCGGTATCGCCAGCGGCATCGATTTGGCCCTGCACCTGGTCGCGACCCGGCACGGCCCGGCCGCCGCCGCCCAAGTGGCCCGGGACATGGTCGTCTACGCCCGCCGCAACGGCCACGACCCGCAGTCCAGCGCGATGCTCCGGCACCGGTCCCACCTCGACGACACCGTGCACCGGGCCCAGGACCTCATCGACACCCGCTTCGACCAACCTCTCCCCCTGCCGACCCTCGCCGCGGCCGCCGGCGTGAGCGAGCGCACCCTCACCCGCCTCTTCAGCCGTGCCACCGGGCTCACCCCCCTGCGCTACCAGCAGACCCTCCGCCTTGAACACGCCCAACACCTCATCAGCCAAGGTGCCACGATCGATGCCGCTGCCCGCGCGGTCGGATTCGAGGACCCCCGCATGCTGCGCCGCCTCCGCGCCCGCACGGCCTAACCTGCCAGCGAACCCAACGCCCCAGCGCACGACCACTGCCTCCCTGCCCACCTGCCGGGGCCGATCAGTGCAGAGAAGCCACAAAACGACCTGCCTTTACGGGACTGGGGCGTCACCGCCTTCTCTCGGGTTGGATCAGCTGTTGTGTGACGTTGGGTGAGGCCGGAAACCTTTCGATCCGCTCCTCGCCCCCGACCCTCGAAGCACGCCCCACGACGGTGTAGGCCATCGTTGACGTGTCGAGGTTGAAGCCCCGGTCTGTGGCTAGTTGCGCGCTGAGTGCAGGAGCTGGTTGAACGACTTCTTCTCGAAGAGCCAGCCGTACTGGGCGCTCGTGATTTGCGTACCGTCGATGGCGACCGTGGGGTACCAGGCCCACGTGGGGCGACGCCTCCGGCTGCCTCGTACGTCTTCTCCGATGCGGCGACGAAGTCGTTGTACTTCATCATCTCCACGGCGGAGTCGAAACTCTCGTTCCGTAGCCCTTGGACCTGGGCGGCCAGGTCCAGCAGGGAGGCCGTGGTGTATCCGCCTGCGCGTTCATTCTTCGCCATGTTCTCGAACAGCACGGCGTGGTACTCAGTGAACTTGCCCGCGTCGAGCGCCGCGCGCAGGGCGTTGACCGCCCTCTTCGATCCGTCGCCGCCCACGCGGTCGTCCCTGAAGGACGCGAGGGTGTACTCGGCCCTGGCCTCGCGGCGCAGCGTCATGGCACGGAGCGCTGGGGCGCCGGTTGCCTCGAATTCCTCGACGACCGGACAGCTGGGTCCTCGTACAGCTGGACGGTGGTTGTCGCGGCCGGGTCGCCCACCACGATCGTTGTGCCATCCGCTGCCAGCGCCTCCGGCAACTCTTCGACACCGGCGTAAGGCACCGGCCGAGGTGCGCCGGCAGCCTTGTCGTTCGTGGACTGCGGCTGCGGTGCACGGCCGGCCATCACGAGCACAGCAATTGCGACCGCGGTCGCGGCGGCCGGCCCTCCTACGTTCCTCACCGGTGAATTGCCTCCCCCTTGGTCGCGCAGACTCCACGCGCCTCAAGTCACGCATCGCACGCTGTTTTCGATCTTGCAGGAGCCGCTCAGTTGTGGTGCACGGTTCGTGTGGCGGTTACGTCTGTTTCGGGGTCGCGCACTTACGACCGGAATCGTCCCTGCCGACGAGTTGACCGTCGGTGTCGTAGGGATCGAATACGGGCCACTTCGGGGCGTTGGCACGCTCCTTCGCGAAGAGCGGGTGGAGGTAGCCGTCTTCCGGCACACGGCAGTCGTCGTTGGCAGCCCGCCATTGCGCTTCGCGTACGCTCAGGCGTCCCTCACTGCTCGCCACCAATTCCAGGCGCCGTCGGACGACGACCCGGGTGACCTCCTCGGCTCCCGGCACTACCTCTGTACCGCCCGATTGCTTCACCAGCGGATAGACGAAGGTGTAGTCGGCGTGCACCACCAGCTCACCCGCCGGCGAGGCCTCGTAGGTCATCGTGCCGCGCGTCTTGATCACGGTGTCGTGCAGTGCGACCTCCGCCGGGTCGAAGCGCGTGAAGAACCACAGCGGACTGCGCCTTCCACCCGACTGCCCGAGTACCTCCTCCACTTCCGCACCGGGCTGCGCGCCGAGCAGAGTGCGAGGGGTCAGGTTCGATTCGACCAGCAGCTCACGGGTCTTGCGCAGCACGTCACCCACCTGCACGGAAGTGAGCGTGCCGGCGGCCTTCGCCACCGGAAGATCGATACCGGCAGCGCCGCCGGCCCATGCGGCCGACGGCGAACCACGGAACGGCATCCGCACCGTGGCCGGCCATTCCGGCGGCCACATCTCCTCCTTCAGCATCTGCGCGGCATACGGCTCGTCGGCGGGCCGCTTGCCGGTCGAGTTCACGATCCAACCCCCGACGGCAGCGAGCGCGAGCGCGGCGGCCCCGGCCGCCAACACTCCCCGGCGGCGTCGAGTACGACGGTCCAGACGCAGAGCTTCACCACGCCCAGGAGCCTGCTGCTCCGCACGCAATCGGGCGACAAAATCCGACGGCTCGGACATGAATGCAGTTCCCTCCCCTTGGGCGCGAGCTCCCCACCCGTGCGCCGAGCGCCGACTCTCGCACAGGGTTGAAGGCGCTGGTCGGGCGGGGTGGGGGCAAGACGAGGAAAGGATCGTCCGCCTCTACCTCTGATCTTGGCCAGTGCTCTGCTTTAGGGCGGGGGTGAAGGCCATCCTTGGTCCGGAGGCGCGAAGCGCCTGAGTTCGCTGCGCCTCCGGGGTAACGGTCAGGTGGGCTGCTTCTGGTTGTCGATGTACTGCTTGACCACGGTAAGTGGTGCGCCACCGCAGGACCCTGCGAAGTAGGAGCCGGACCAGAAGTGTCCGCCCCACAGGTATCGGCGGACATGCGCGCTGTACTCCTGGCGCAGCCTTCGGGAACTGACGCCCTTGAGCGAGTTGACCAGCTTGGAGAGCTGGACCTTCGGCGGGTAGTGCACCAGCAGGTGCACGTGGTCGTCCTCGCCGTTGAATTGTTTCAGCTCGGCCTCGAAGTCGGCGCAGACCTCTCGCATGATCTCTTCGGTGCGGGTCAGCATGGCATCGGTCATGGCCTTGCGCCGGTACTTCGTGATGAAAACCAAATGGACATGCAGGTTGTGGACGACGTGTCGGCCGGTGCGTACGTCAGGGTTTGGGTTCCATCGTGGTGACATAAGCCAACTGTAGTACGGTGATCCACGTGCAACTCCGGTACAGCTTCCGCCTGTACCCGAACGGTCCTCAGCACATCGCTTTGGCCAGGGCATTCGGGTGTGCGCGTGTGGTTTTCAACGATGCGCTTCGCGTACGTGAGACCGCCCGCTCTGCGGGGCTGGCGTTCGTCCCGTCGGGTGAGCTGTCCAGGCAGCTCACGGCGTCAAAGAAGACGCCGGAACGCACATGGCTCGGCGAGGTTTCCTCCGTGGTCCTCCAGCAGTCCCTCCGGGACCTGGACACTGCATACCGGAACTTCTTCGAGGGCCTCAAGGGCAAGCGCCCCAAGACGGGACTGCCTCGGTTCAAGAGCCGTAAGGACAGCCGGCAGGCCGTCAGGTTCACCGCGAACGCCGGATGGAAGATCACGGCAAGCCAGAAGCTGCGGCTCCCCAAGGTCGGGGATGTGCGGGTCAAGTGGTCCCGCACCCTGCCCTCTGTGCCGTCCACGGTGACCGTGGTCAAGGACGCGGCCGGCCGCTACTTCGCCTCGTTCGTGGTCGATACCGAGACCGAGGCGCTGCCCATCACGGACGCCATGGTCGGAATCGACCTCGGTTTGTCGCACTTCGCGATCCTCTCCGACGGCACGAAGATCGACAGCCCCCGCTTCCTGCGCCGGGCCGAGAAGAAACTCAAGCGCGAACAGCAGCGCCTCGCCCGTAAGGCGAAGGGCAGCAGCAACCGGACCAAGGCCCGCATCCAGGTCGCCCGTGCTCACGCACGGGTGGCCGACGCACGGCGCGAGTTCCACCACCAGCTCCCCACCAGGCTGATCCGCGAAAACCAAGCGGTCGCAGTGGAAAACCTGGCGGTCAGGGGACTTGTCCGGACGCGCCTGGCCAAGTCCGTCCACGACGCCGGATGGGCCACGTTCGTCGCGATGCTGGAGTACAAGGCCGCCCGGTACGGGCGCACCTTCCACCGCATCGGCCGCTTCGAGCCGACCTCTCAGGTCTGCTCGCAGTGCGGCGTCAAGGACGGCCCCAAGCCCCTGCACGTCCGGGAGTGGACGTGCGAGGCGTGCGGGTGTGTCCTTGACCGGGACATCAACGCGGCGGTCAACGTCGCCAAGGCCGCCGGACTGGCGGTGTCAGCCTGTCGAGCGCAGGTAAGACCGGGACTTGTCCCGGCACAGCGCAGAGAAGCAGGGACCCACCCGGAGCCCCGCCGGACAACGGCGGGCCAGACGGGAATCGCCCTCCTTTGGGTGGGCGAGGATGTCAATGCAGCCCTGCACACCTAAAGATCACAAACACGACCGTGGCTGGCTGCACTTCAACGTTCAGGCCCGGGAAGTTCACTGCCGGCGATGGCGGATCGCCGCTCTCAGATGTGGAGGTCGGGCGGGAAACCGGTCCACCGCAGGTCGGCGGGGAGGTGGCCGGTGTCGTTGAAGAGGAGAACGGACGGCGGTCGGCCGGGCGCGTAGCGGATGACGGTGAGCGCGGCGTTGGCGTGGTTGATGCCCATCCAGCGCCACGTCGGTGCGACGAGGGCGGCCCGGATGAGCCAGCCGATGAGGAAGTTGTGGGTGACGACGAGTTCGTGGCACGGCTCATCGCCGGCGACGGGCCCCGTGAACCGTGCGAGGGCCTCCTGGGCCAGGCCGGGGCCCTGTTCGCGTTCCTCTGCTGGGAACCGGGCCAGATGACCGAGCATGGCGTCGGCCGATTCCGGCGGCAGCTCCTCGCGCTGCGGCATGTAGGGGATGTAGTCGCCGGCCGGTCCGGAACGCCGCAGGGGAACCCCGTCGAGCTGCTCGCCGACCAGCTGCGCCGTCTGCTCCGCGCGCGAGCGGGCCATGGTGGATCGCCGTGAGAGGGGCCCCGCGGAGCCGCTCTCCGAGCAGGACGGCCTGACGGCTGGGCGAGTCCTCCGTCAGGGGTCATGATCTCGTCAACGTCTGGATGGACGGCGGCAAGCGCCATGTGGTTGCGCAGCCGACGGACTCATCACCCTCCGGGTTCGGTTCTGAACTGGCTTCGGAGTGCACGAGGCGATGGTTGGTCCGCCCGTCCGTGCAGCCAGCCCTCACAAGAGTCGCCTGGGCCCCACCGAACCTGCCATGACGGCACTTCTTTGCGTGCGCTGCGATCTCCACTATGATCGATCATAAGTAAGTACTTACTTGCGAGGGGTGAGACATGGACAGTCGTACGCGCGTCGTGGCGGAGGCCATGCGGCTCTTCGGCGAGCGGGGCTACGCCAAAACGACGATCGCCGAGATCGAACGGGCCGCCGGGCTGTCGCCGGGTTCCGGAGCCCTCTACCGGCACTTCCGCTCGAAGGAGGAGCTGCTGGCCGAGGGTGTGCGTTCGAAGATCGCCGAGAACTCCGGACTCCTCACACTTCTCGGTGACATGCAGGCCGTAGCCGCGCTGCCGTTGCGCGAGCGGCTGGCGACACTGGCTCGCGCCGGTCTGCGCCGTCTGGACGAGGAGCGCGACCTCAACCGGATGGTAGTGCGCGACCTGGCCGCCTTTCCGGCGCTGCTGGACGAGGTCCGCGAGGGCGAGATGCGCCGTATCCACGCCGCGGTGGCGCAGTGGCTGCGGATGCAAGCCGGCCCCGCGGAACGGGACTGGGACGCGCTGGCCGTGGCGCTCGTGGGGGCCGTCTCGCACTTCTGGCTGCTGCGGGACGTGTTCGCCACCCACCCCAGCGGCCTCGACGAGGACCGCCTGGTGGCTGCCTTCGTGGACCTCGCCGAAGGGCTCCTCCAGCGGCCCGGCTCCTGAGCAGTGCCAGCACAACACATCAACCGGTACAGAAAGTCGGAGTAGCTCGATGAACATCGCATTGTGGATCGCGCAGGGTCTGCTGGCCGCCGTCTTCCTGGGCTCAGGATTCCTGAAGTCGACCCAGACGAAAGATGAAGATGATCGCGACGGGCCAGACCGGCGTCGCGCCTTTCCCCCTGCCGGTGATCCGCGTGGTTGCCGCACTGGAGATCGCGGCGGCGCTCGGGCTCATCGCTCCCCGGCTGACCGGTATAGCCCCGGTCCTCACCCCGATGGCCGCCGTCGGCCTCATCGCGGTCATGATCGGCGCGGCAGTCGCGCACTGGAGCCTGCGGGAGTACAAGCAGGTCTTCGGCGCCAACATGCTCCTCCTGCTCATCTGCCTCTTCGTGGCCCTCGGCAGGTTCTGAGCACCGGCACTCCCCAGACCTGTTGGTGCTCACCAGCACAGCTACGCGTTCCTCAGAAGCCGTATCCGTGTGCGGGTTGAAGGGCTGCGGGAGGAAGCCGCCCGGCTGGCCGGGGTGTTGGAGGTCGCCGAGATCGAGCTGGACCGGCGGGTGATCGCGCGGGAAGAGCTGGTCGAGGCCCCGGCAGCCTCGGCTGCCGAGACCACCGCCGCGACCGAGGCGGAGGCTGAGCGGAAAACCGTGCCCTCGCCCGCGCCGGTACCAGGCTCAATCGTGCCGCCCTGGCGCGAAGGATTGCCGGTGACGGTGCTGGCGCCGGACTACCAGCAAATTCTGGGCGTGCTCGACGAGCGGCAGCCAGCGGGTCAAGGACCGATGAAGGCCAAGGACATCACGGCGAAGCCTTCAGGCGACGTCGGCGAAGGTCGAGGGGGTGCGCTCGAAGGCCAGGCGGCTGGCGGAGCGCGGGTGGCTCATGCAGGAGACGTCGGGGATGTTCAGTGCCGGCCGGCGGCCCGTGGCCGTGCCAGGCGCCGCCCCATCCGCGTGACCATCGACCACCGGATCATCGCCTCGCTGCTGGCCGGCAACGTCTCGTAGTCCCGGGCCAGCCGGCGCGAATGCATCAACCACGCGAACGTGCGCTCTACCACCCAGCGCCTCGGCAGCACCACGAACCCCTCCATATCGTCGGTGCGCTTGACGACCTGAAGGGTGAGCGCGCGTTTGTCCCGGGACCAGTCGACCAGGCCGCCGGTGTAACCGCCGTCGGCCCAGACCAGGCAGATGTCACGGTGCAGGCGGCGCAGCCGCTGCAGCAGGCCCGCCGCGGCATCCCGGTCCCCGACGTTCGCGGCGGTCACCGCGACGACCAGCAGCAGACCGAGGCAGTCGGTCACGATGTGCCGCTTGCGGCCGCCCACCTTCTTCCCACCGTCGTAGCCGCGCGAGGCGGACGGCACCGAGGCCGCGGCCTTCACCGACTGCGCGTCGATGATCCCGGCCGTCCGCTCCGCCTCACGGCCCTCCCGCTCACGCACCTGTCCGCGCAGCCGGTCGTGGCACTCTGTGATCAGCCCGTGCTCGCGCCAGCGGCGGAAGAAGGCGTAGACCCGCCCCCAATCGGGGAAGTCCACGGGCATCGCCCGCCAGGAGATCCCGCCCGCGACCAGGTAGCGGACCGCGTCCAGCAGCCGGCGGTGGCAGTAGCCCTCGGGGCGTCCGCCCCGCCCGTTCAGCCAGGCCGACACCGGCAGCAACGGCCGGATGGCCGCCCACTCCGCGTCGGACATGTCGGAGGGATACCGGCGTTCCCGGTCCGGATGACCGGCCGCGTTGCCGTACACGTGCGCGAGGCAATCACACGATAGAGCAGCCGAGTTGAAGTGAACGGGCTCGGACGCGTACAACATAGACACCAGGGCCTCCCGGCACTGCTCGGTCAGATTCGCATCCCCGAGCTACCGAGAGGCCCTGTCTTCATGCGCGCACAACGGGAAGATCACCCCGGCGGGAAACCTGTTCGACCCGCACGTTCCATGATCGGTTGAGATACGGCTTCTCACGGCCCCAACCGCCTGGCTTACGCACTGCCAGCACCACTGGCATACCTCAACTCACCTGCCCCATCAACAACTTGATAACGCCTTTTGGAGGAATGTCCTGTCTCCGGCCGCCGCGAGGCGGCCGGAGACCTGGTCACAGGGTGGTGATGGTGCGAGTGAGATATTCGGTGGTGCCGGTCAGGCCAGGGGCGGTAAGGCATGCGGTGAGGCCGGCGATGGTGGGTCCAGTGGCGACATCGAGAACCTGCGCTCCCTGGAATCGCCCGGCCGTGACGGTACCCGTCCTGGTGACGACGGTGTTGCCGTCCACGGTGGCCACGGTCGACGTTCCGGTGATTGTGCTGGTGCTCCCGTCGTTCCAGGTAATGGTCGTAGTGAAGCCAACGCCGACGGCGCTCAGGCAGCTTCGGCTATTGGTAGCAGTGAAGCTGGTGTGGCCTGAGGTCACCTGGCCGCCGGTGCAGGCATAAGTGGTGTCGCCGGTCGTGGTGACCGTCTGGTTGAGCAGCCGTAGCCCTGGCGAGTACGTAATGTTTTGAGTACCTGTGCACTGGGCGTCGACCGTTACGGCATGAGCGGTGGTGCTCCATGGGACGGTAACGACTATGGCGAACACAGCTACAAGTAGCGCCTTGACGGCCCGATGGCACACATGCGGTATATGTCCTAGCAGTGACATGGTGGAGCCCCTTCCACGATGGAAAGCGTAAGGCGAGCCCGTCGGCACGCCGCCTGGCATAGCCACGAGCCTCATCCCCCGGCACAACACACACCAAACAGGCCAACACTCACTCACACATCGGTGATTACGTCCCTGCGCGTTGTCAAGTTATTGATGGGGTAGGTGAGTTGGGAAGCCGTATCTCAACCGATCGTGGAACGTGCGGGTCGAACAGGGTTCCTGATGGGGTGATCTTCCGGCGGTATGCGCATGAGGGCAGGGCCTCTCGGTAGCTCGGGGATGCGAATCTGACCGAGCAGTACCAGGAGGCCCTGTTGTCACATGTGTACGCCGTTGCGCCTGTCAAGTTCAACTCGACCGTCATGTCGTGCGATTGTCTCGCGCACGTGTACGGCAACGCTGCCGATCATCCCGGGCGGGAGCCGCGGTATCCGTCGGACATGTCGGACGCGGAGTGGGCGGTGGTGCGGCCGTTGCTGCCGACGCCGGCCTGGCTGGAGGGCCGGGGCGGGCGGCCCGAGGGCTACTGCCACCGCCAGATGTTGGACGCGATCCGCTACCTGGTCGCGGGCGGGATTTCCTGGCGGTCGATGCCCACGGACTTCCCCGCCTGGGCCCGGGTCTATGCCTTCTTCCGTCGCTGGCGCGAGAACGGGCTGGTCGCGGAGTTCCATGACCGGCTGCGCGGACGGGTACGGGAGCGCGAGGGGCGCGAGGCGGAACCGACGGCGGGGATCATCGACGCGCAGTCGGTGAAGGCCGCCGCGACGGTGCCGGCCGCCACACGCGGGTTCGACGGCGGGAAGCCGGTCAACGGGAGGAAGCGGCACATCGTGACCGACTGTCTGGGCCTGCTGCTGGTCGTGGCCGTGACCGCCGCGAACATCGGGGACCGAGATGCAGCCGTCGGCCTGCTGACCAGGCTGCGGGCCCTGCACCGGGACATCTGCCTGGTCTGGGCGGACGGTGGCTACACCGGCGGCCTCGTCGGCTGGGCGAAGGAGAAACTCACCCTGACGGTGGAAATCGTCAAGCGCACCGACGACATGGAAGGGTTCGTGGTGCTGCCAAGACGCCGGGTGGTAGAGCGCACGCTGGCGTGGTTGATGCACTCGCGCCGTTTGTGCCGGGACTACGAAACGCTGCCCGCGACCAGCGAGGCGATGATCCTGTTCTCGATGATCACGCGGATGGGCCGCCGCCTGGCCCGGCCACACGCCTGCGGCCGGCGCTGAACGCCCCCGACGCCTCCTGGAGCAACCAGCCCCGCTCGGCCAGGCGTCTCGCCTTCGAGCGCACCCCCTCGACCTTCGCCGCCACCGCCGCGTCGATGCCCATCACGGCCGCAATGTCCTTGGCCTGCAAGGGTTCCAGACCCGGCCGGTCCTGCAGCACATTCAAGATCCGCTGATTGTCCGGCGAGAGCACCGACACCTGAAGCCCCTCCCGCCAGGGCGGCACCACCGCCCCCGGAACCGACGCGGACGCAGGCGCGGGAACGGGGGCGGGCACCGTTGCGCCCTCGCCCTCGGCCTCCGTCGCGGCAGTGGTCCCGGCGGCGGATGCAGCCAGGGCGTCGACGAGCTCTTCCCGTGCGATCACCCGCCGGTCCAGCTCGATCTCACCGGCCTCCAACGCCACAGCCGCACGGGCCGCCTCCTCCCGCAGGACCTCCACCCGCTCGCGGGCAGACGCTTCCCGCGCCTCCAGCAACCCCAGCACCGACGCCATCACGCACCCCTCGACGAACAAGCGGAAGCAGAACGCCGGATGCCTCCCTCACCCCGACCGAAACCATGCCTGACCAGCAGGAATCAAGCGATCACGTTCGGTTGAGATACGGCTTCTGAGACCCGAAGGGAAGCGACTGGGCCCGCTGGGTAGATGCCTTGATCAGATGAGAGCCGTCAGCAGATGGGGAAGGACAGCCTCCCAAGGCCTACCAGGTGAGGACGACGAGGCCTGGCCCGCCGTCGCCGTTGTCGCCGCCGAGGCCTACCGTGGCAGCGTGCCCAGGCTGGTCGGTTCCGGCAGACTGCTTTCCGTTGCCACCCAGCCCCATGCAGTTCTCCCAGCCACCATGGCTACCACCACCAGCACCCCCGCCGCCACCGCCCCGCTGCCAAGGGTCATCCTGCGTGGGTCCGTTGAAGAGGGATTTGCCTCCCTGCCCGCCAGGTCCGCCCGCACGGGCTCCAGCCCCGCCGCTTCCGCCGTTCCCGGTACCATTCTGCGACCCGTGGCCTGGCGCCCCCGCCCCGCCAGTGCCTGCACCACCCCGGCCGCCGTTGGATCCCTCAGCGTCGCCGCCGTCTTCACTGCCGGCTCCAAGATCACCGGCAGTAAGGCCACCGGTCTGGGGTACACCATGAGCCCGCGATGCCCCCTCCCAACCGCCAGCGCCTCCATCCCCTCCCCGCATACTCGTCACACTCTGGCCGCCACCGCCGCCACCACCACCGCCTGCTCCCACGACCAAAGCCTGTCCCGTCCCCGACGTCGCAGAGGTCAGACCGCCCGCACCCCCTCCGGCCCCCGCGTCACCCGCGCTGCCCGCTTGCCCGTCCTTGCCGACGAGAACACTCACCGGTGTGCCCGGAGTCCAACGCGTAAGAAGGCCGGTCATGTAGGCGCCACCGCCTCCCTTACCTCCTGCACCGCCCTTGCCCTGTCCTCCCGCGCCTCCTCCGGCGCCCCATAGGCGTGCGGTGAGCCGCATGTTGCCATGGGGGAAGAAGGCGTACGTACCGGGCTCGCTGAAGGTCTTTTGTCGCATGTCGTGCCAGGTGTCGTTGGTGAAGGCGGTGGGTGGCCGGTTGCGTCCGGTGGTTCCGTCCTGTGCGGTGTGGTGGGGGTCGGTTTCGGCGTAGGTGTCGGAGGTGCCGTCGTTGCCGAAGAGGTAGAGGGTGCTGGCGTCGGGGTTGGGCAGGGCGTAGTCGACGCGTGCGCCGAAGTTCTGGCTGAGGAGGGGCCAGAGGTCGGCGATGTCGTACGGGCCGTCGGCGCTGCCGTCGTCGAAGCCGCAGCGGTAGACCTGCCGGCCGCCGAAGAGGTAGCACCGGCGCTCCGCGCCGCTGTCGCCCGCGCCGTCGAAGGCGACGGTGGAAGTGACGGCGAAGTCGGCTGGGACGGCACTGAACAGGTTGTCCGGGCCGCAGAGCGGCTGCGGATCGGCCTGCTGCAGCTGCTTGTTCTGGAAGTCGTAGATGATGTACATGCCGTTCTTGACCAGATAGATGTGTGCCGGGTTGTAGCCGCACGCGGCGTCGAGGTCACGGGAGTAGTCGTCCGGCAGCCCCGGCATCAGGTCGGCGATCCGGCCGAAGGCCGCCCGCTTCCCCTCCTGCCGGGCATTCGCGGTATCACCCGCGCCCCACTGGTAGCGCACATAAATGCCATCCGACAGGAAATACCCCGACGACACCGACCCACCCGGATCAGGAATCGTGAAGGCCGCATCAAACAACGCCCGAGACGTCATCACACACTCCTTGCATTCAAGGCGAAACAGATCAGTCCTTCACCACCTGTCTATGTCATCGCTTCTGCAGTACCCCTCGCCCGGGAAACAGTTCCTTTCGGTGGGCTTCCGTCCCTTGACCTCGGGCTGTGGTGGTGCCCCTTTCAATCGGTTCGGCGTGTGCGATGGCCTTTGGCCCGCCGGCAGTGGGGCCAGAGTGGTCGGCCGAATGGCCGCACATGCTGCGAGAACGCGCATTTGCGAATCCTTGCGCCTGATGGGTGTGGGCGGGTGGCTGCGCTCGACCGTGCGGGCCTGGGCGAATCACCAGGCCCGTGGCAGCAGACTGCGGGCATGGCTACCTTGAACGGGTCACCCGTCGGCCTCGCCGACCTGCAGGCCCTGGCGCTCACGAACTACGGGCACTTCACCACCATGGTCGTGGAGGACTGCGCGGTACGGGGGCTCTCGCTCCACCTCGACCGGCTGATCGGCGACTGCCGGACGGTGTTCGGCGCTGAGCTCGATCCCGAGTGGGTTCGGGAGTGCGTACGGCGGGAAGCGGGCGGGCACTCCGGCAGGCGTACCGTGCGCGTCACGGTGTTCGGCCCGGGGCTGGATCCGGCTGCCCCGGAGCGGGAGGCCCGGCCCCGCTTGCTGGTGACGACGCGGCCCGCGGGCGGCGCCGCGGACCCGCTGCCCGCACTGCGGGTACAGCGCCTCACCTACCGGCGTGACGCACCGGCGGTGAAGCACGTGGCGCTCTTCGGGCAGCTGCGGCTGCGGCGCTCGGCGCGGCTCGCCGGGTTCGACGATGTGCTGTTCACCGGTGCGGACGGGCTGGTCTCCGAGGGCTGCACCTGGAACGTGGGCTTCGTGGACGCGGCCGGGACCGTGGTGTGGCCGGAGGCCGAGGTCCTGCCCGGGGTCACCATGCGGCTGCTTCGGTCGGCCCACGGCCGGCATGTCACCGCGCCGATGACGGACGGTCTGCTGCGGTCGATGCGGGCCGCGTTCGCGACGAACACGGTCGTCGGTGTGCGGTCGGTGGGCTCGGTGGACGAGGTCGTCTTCCGCGGCGACGACCCGGTGGTCACCGCTCTGCGGGAGGCGTACGCGCGCGTGCCGCTGGAACGGCTGTAGTGCCATCGGGCGTCCGTCCCTACGAGTTTCACTAGCCCCGCCGTACATAGCCTCGAGACCTGGTCACCAGGAGAGGGGTGGTGTCATGGCGCCGGTCGAAGAAGCGGGCGTGCAGGGGCTGCTGGCCTGGGTGTGTGATCTGCACTCGCTGAACTCCGTACTCGCGTCGGCTTCCGCGCCCGTCGCCGTGCCGCTGCCGCCAGCGGAGCCCCCGCCGATGGCGGACGGCCCGCAGTGGGCCATCCATCTGATCCGTGTCTGGTCGCAGTTGGCCCCTCCTGCGAGCGGCCACGCAGAAGTGGGATCTACGTGATCAAGCGTATTCTCCCGCAGTGCGTGGTGGGTGTCGACGCCTTCGAAGATTTGCCGCAGGCGTCCCTGCACCCCCTGGAGGCTCTGGTCGTCCGGCATGCGATCGGCGCCCGTCGGCGGGAGTTCGCGACCGGTCGGTGGTGTGCGAAGCAGGCGCTCGCCGAACTGCACGTCCCGGAGGCGCCGTTGCTGCCCGGCCCGCACCACTCCCCCCGCTGGCCGGAGGGTGTGGTCGGCAGCATCACGCACTGCGCGGGGTACCGGGCGGCCGCGGTGGCCCGCAGCTCGGACGTGCGCCTGCTCAGCGTGGACGCGGAGCCCCATGCACCCTTGCCCGCAGGGGTGTTGGAGAGCATCGCGTTGCCCGAGGAGCTGGTCATGGTGCGCGAGTTGGGGATCGTCTCGCCGGGCGTCCACTGGGACCGCCTGCTGTTCAGTCTGAAGGAGACCGTCTACAAAGCCTGGTTCCCGGGGACCGCTCGTCGGCTCGAGTTCGAGGATGCGCGGATCACGATCGACGTTTCGGCCGCGGCCTTCTCCGCGCGGATCCTGGTGCCGTCGCCCTTGCGGCAGTGCGGCCGCCCGCTCGACCTGCTGAAAGGCCGGTGGCTGCTCAGCGGTGGCCTCCTGGTGGCCGCACTCGCGGTTCCCGCGGCGCAGGAGACGGCCGCCGGGCCCGCGGCCCCGGCCTCCCCCGTGCACACCCCGGTGCCGGCTACCTGACGAAGTCCTGGACGACCTTGGGCGGCCACACACCCACCTTCAGCACGCCCATGGAGTAGGCGCGCGAGACCAACGCCGCCCGGTTGGGCACCCGTAGCTTCCGGAACAGACAGGTCACGTGGTATTCGACTCCCTGCCGACTCAGGTAGAGCCGCGCGGCGAGCGGAATCGTCGAGACTCCGGCGGCGATGCCTTCGAGGATCTGGGCGTCGATCTCGCTCAGAATCTTCTTCCGGCTGGGCATGACCTCACCGTCCACCGGCTCGTCGCCCGATGCCATCATCACCCAGATCGCCGACACGTCGGGGGTGCCGCTGCGTACGGCGCACGCCGAGAGGGAGGCCGTGAAGGCCCGGCCATCGGGTCCGACGGCGAGCACCTCACTGGTGAAGCGGTCCCTCTTGCCCTCGGTGAGCCCGGCGAACTTCCGCAGGAGGGGCTGCTGGACGCTGGGGTGCACCAGGTCGGTGAACGGCCTGCCGCAGGGCTGCGTCGATTCCCCGCCGAACCTTCCGAAGAACTCCTGGTTCGCCTGCCGCACGGTCAGACTCCGGTCGAGGCAGGCCATGGTGAGACCCGGCCGGCTGAACAGCGGGTGCTCTTCGACGGGGCCCGTCGGACGGGCGGTGAGGTCTTCGGGCCTGGTCTGCGCCAGGTCCCCCGGCGCGGGTATGGAAGTCGCCATGGAATATCTCTGTCCTTTCATGGCGTGAGGTGTTTCGAACGACTGCTGCGAGCCCCCCGCGAGCCCAGCGGGACCTTTGTGAGAATTCTTTGTCCGGACTGGACTCCGCGGTGAACACTAGGTAGTCGACTTCGCCTTGGTCAACGCTGGAGGACCCCTTGAGGCCAACACCGTGGTGATCGGATCCAAGGGTTCGGTACGTCTCTTCCGCTTCGGTGGTTCGGTACGGTGCGGTCGCCCTCCGCCTCAGGTCAGACGGCATACGGGACGTGGCGGGGCTTTGGCGGGCGGGGTCGGGCGGTGCACCGAAGCGGTCTGCCGGGACACCGAACCATCCCCCCTCCACCGAAGCGTCACCGGTGCGGTAAAGGTTCCGCAGAGGTCTTCCCCGCGCCTCCCAGAATGGCCTTGAGTTGCGGCCGTCCGGAAATGCCGAGTTTTCGATAGGAATTCGTCAAATGCTTTTCCACCACCCGGGAACCGACCCCGAGTTCCGTGGCGATCTCCTGGTTGGTGCGGCCGCTGCCTGCCAGGGCCGCCACCCGGGACTCGGTGCGGGTGAGGGACGTTGGGGACGGAGCGCCGGCCTGGCCGGGTGTGCCCGAGCGGGCCCGCTCCGACTTCCAGGGGACCCCACAGGCCATCGCGAGCGCCGCCGACTCGCGCAGCAGGTCCCGCGCCTCCGGGGCATCGCGCACCGAGCGGGCCAGCGCCCGCAGGGCCCGGGCCAGTTCGAGCTCATTGGCCGAACCTCGCAGTACGTCCACGGCGTCCCGCAGCAGGGCCGTACCCTCGCTGTCGCCGCGGAGCCGGCCCCGTAGCCTCTGGGCGCGCCCGATCGCGACCGGAGCGCCCCAGATCCGGGCCTGTTCGTACTCCTCCTCGGCGAGCGCCCAGGCGGTGTCGAGGTCACCGCGACGGTGCATGAGGCGGATCGCCCAGGGCCGCCACGGGAACAGCACGGGGTTGCGCCAACCGGATGCCTCCAGTTGGCGGCCGCAGGCGAGGACCGTGTCCAGGGCTCGGTCCAGCTCGCCCCGTTGGGACTCCACCTGCACCTCCGTCAGTCGCAGCATGGTGGTGCAGAGCAGGTTTCCGGCGGCTCGCTGTCCGCCGGTCTCGGCCCTCACCCGCTCGCGCAGTGCCGGGTCCCTGCCCTCCAATGCCACGGCGGCCAGCACGGCGACAGCCATCGCGGCGCCGTCCGGCCAGTGGCCCGCGGCATCGTCGAAGGCCCGCTCGGCATGCTCCCGCGCGTGTGCCAGCCGGCCGCGGGCCAGGAAGACCATCGCCAGTTCGACCTGGACCAGCGGCTCCGGCCCGTCCCCGTCCCGGCGCCGGTGCTGTTCTCGTGCCGCGAGCCAACCGGCGAGGGTGTCCACTTGGTCCGCGCCGGTGAACACCGGCGCCAGCAGTGCCAGGACGGACGAGGATCCCGTCCCGGTGGCCGGTACCCGCTCCAGGATCCGCTCGGCCTGCCGGGCCGCTTCGTACGCGGGCATCCGACCGCTGAGCGTGGCCGCGTGCAGGACTACGGCGAGCAGTTCGCGTTCGGCTCCGGTGCACACGGCCGGTTCCTCGGGTCGCTCACGCAACCAGCGGACGGCTTTGGCGAGTTCGGTGGGGTCCCGACGGGCGCTGTGGCTCAGTCGGGCCTCCAGCCGCAGGGCCAGGCCGCGTGCCGATCCGGTCAGCCGGTCCGGGGCGCCGAGGTCGGCGGCGGCCTGTCGGAGGATGTCCGCGGCGGAGGGGCTGAGGGTGGAGAGGAAACCGGGTGAGATCTGCAGCGCGGCCACGGCCCGGTCGTGCGGCGTCTCCAGCAGGGCCATCGCCTGGGCGGTGTGGCGTTCGCAGGCGGCGTTGTCATAGGCGTTCTCCGCCGCCGCCAGGTCGATCAGCAGGCGCGCGCGGTCCTCGTCCTGTTCGGGGCTGTCGAGCAGGGCGCGGCGCAGGAAGCGGGCCGCCTGCCGGGGATCCCCCCGGCGCAGCGCCGCGTCCGCCGCGGTGCGTAGGACGGCGGCGGACCAGCCGTCGCCCGGGGCGGCGGCCGCCGTGAGCTGGGCCGCGACCTCTTCGGCGGAGTGTCCGGTCTCGTGCAGCAGGAGGGCCGTCCTTTCGTGCCAGCTGCTCCGTTCGGCCATGGTCATGGCCGCTTCGGCCGCGTCCTGGACCACCGGGTGGACGAATCTGGGGACGTCGTCGGCCATGAGCAGTCCGAGCCGGTGCAGAGCGCGCAGTGCTCCGGACGCTTCGATCGCGTCGAGTCCGGCCAGCCGGGCGGCGAGGCCGGGACCCCTCTGGTCGCCCAGGGTCGCGATCGCGGCGGAGAGGCATCGGACCGGCCGGTTCTGTGCGCGCAGGCAGCCGGCGAGCCGTTCGCGCAGCGGCGCGGGCCGCAGGGTACGGGCGGTTCCGGCGTGCTCGGCGGTGGGCCGCAGTCCGGCGGCGTCGAGGGCCGGCAGCAGTGAGCGCAGGAACACCGGGTTGCCGCCGGACGCCCTGTGGCAGGCCCGGACGAACTCCTCCTCACCGCTCTCGCCGAACTGTTCGCGCACCAGTTGCCCGGTCGCGTCGTGTGACAGCGGGGCCGGCCGCATCACTTGTGTGGCGGCATCGGTCACCGCGCACACCAGCGGGTGCGCCGCGCGTGCGTCGCCGTCGCGCAAAGTGCAGACCAGGACCGCCCGCAGGCCCTGCGGACGGCCCGCCAGGTGGGCCAGGCAGCGCAGCGACCAGGTGTCGGCCCACTGGAGGTCGTCGACGAGGATCAGCAGGGGCCGTTCACGGCCGAGCCGGGCCAGCATCTCGCGCAAGTCGGGGAGGGCCGCGTCGAGGGGCGCCGCCGGGTCCTGCGCACCGGTCGGCAGGAAGTGTTCGGCCAGGGCGTCCTCGTCGAACGGGGAGCCGGCCGCTTCTTCGCCCGACGCGGCGAGGGGCAGGCTGTCGAAGAGCTGACGTACTACGCCGAAGACGAAGTCCTGTTCCATGACGGCCGCATTGGCGCGCATGACGCACACGTCCTGGTCGGCGAAGCGTGCGGGCAGCTCCCTCAGCCAGGCGGACCTGCCGATGCCGAGGGGGCCGGTGAACAGGAGGAGCGAAGACCGCCCGTCGGCCGCCGCGTGCAGGGCCTCCCGCACCAACCCCGTCTCGGATGTCCGTTCGAGCAGCATCGCCTCATCGTCCTTCCATGTCGCACACGAGGGCGCGGAGTTCATCCCGGCTGCCGATCCGCAATTTGCGGTAGATCCTGCTCAGCCGGAGCTCGACGGCACGCCGCGACAGGGACAGCAGTCCGGCAATCTGGGTGTTGCTGTGCCCGTGGGCGGCGAGTGTCGCCGTACGGGCTTCGGGCGGGGAAAGCTCCGTCCATGCGGCGGCGGTCCCGGCTCCGCCGGGATTCCCGGTGGGCGCGAGTTCCGCCGCGATCCGCCGGGCACGCCGGGCCATCGGGCCCTGCGGGTGGGTGGCGGTGAGCGCCTTGAGCCGGGCGACGGCCGCGGCGGCGGCCTGCCGTCTGCCGCCCGCGGCGAGTTCCGCGGCGGCGAGGTCGGCGAGCGAGCGCTGGTAGGCCGGGCCGGCCGGGCCGCGGCCGAGCAGGTCCGTCGCGTACCGGGCCCGGGCCGGGTCCTTGTGGGCGGCGACCGGCCCGGCGTTCAGCTCGGCCCAGCCGACCGGGCCGACGGCGCCCCACCTGCGGGCCAGCCGCAGCTCCTCGGAGCCCAACCGGTGCGCCTCGGCTTCCTGCCCGGTCGACCTCAGGATCCTGGCGGCGGCCGATCTCCAGGGCAGCAGGGCGGGGTTGACGTGGTTGCGGTGCAGGAGCAGGCGGCCGCATTCGCGCAGCAGGTGCACGGCCTCGACGGGGTCGTGGTCGGCAGCGGCCACCATGGCGCGGGCGAAGAGCAGATGGGGCCAGTACGGGCTGTGGCGGGCGGCTTCCGGTGCCGGTTCGGCGGCGAGCGTCCCGGCTCGTACGGTCTCCCCCAGTTCGAGGTCGACGACGATGCGCACGGCCCGTAACTGTGCTGTCGCGGCGGGGTGCCGGCCGGACCGGGGCAGCGCCCGTTCGGCCTCGCCGATGTCCTGCTCGGCGGCGGCGAGCAGGCCGCGGCGCAGGTTGAGTTCCGCGCGTGCGGCGAGGATGTGGGGGCTCACGACCTGGCGGCCATCGGCCCGTGCGCCGCTCAGCAGGGCGCTCAGTCCGGCGTCGGCCTCTTCGTGGTCCCTGGTCAGGCACAGCGCCTTGCAGGCGGCGAGGTAGGGCAGGAGCGGGGTGCCGCGCGCCGGCCGGGCAAGGGCGGTGCGGGCGAGTTCTCTCGCCGCGGTCAGGCCGTCGCCGGCCAGGGCGAGTTGCCAGGCTCGGGGCCCGGCCTGGAGGGCGCCGGCCGGGTGGGCGGGCAGCGGGGGCATCTCGGGAACCGTGCGCTCGGCGTGTTCCCGGTCGGCCGGGTCGGCCGCCCAGAACAGAGCTACGAGGTCTTCTTGTTCCTCCGCGGCGACGACGGGGCGGACTTCGGCCGCGGCCCGGCGCATCCCGTCGGTGTCGCCCGCGGCGAGCCCCAGGTCCAGGGCGTGCAGCCGCAGGGCGGCCCGTCCGCCGTTGCGGGGCCGGGTGAGCTCGCCGAGCCGACGGATGCCGGCTTCGGGAGCGGTGACGAGTTCGGCGGCGGCGAGATCGAGGGTCAGCAGCTCGTGCCGCTGCTCGTCGAGCGGTTCGCGCAGGGCGCGGGCCAGGAAGGCCACGGCCCGGGCGTGGTCACCGTCCCGCTGGGCCGCTTCGCAGCTGCGGCGCAGGACCGGAACCGTCCAGGGCGTCCCGAGGGGGCGGGAGTTCAGCAGGAGTCCGGCGACCGCCCGGTCGCAGGCGCCCGCGTGGTGGGCGAGTGCGGCGGCGGCGCCGTAGAGGCCGGACCGCTCCGCCGGGTCCATCTCGGCCAGGATCCGCGGGCGCGCCTCGTCGACGACGTGGGTGTCGGCGCCGCCCGTACGGACGAATCCGGTGGCGTCCAGCACGGCGCGCAGCCGGGCCTCCCTGAGGTGGCCGAGTCCCGCGAGGGCGCAGACGCCCGGGAAGTCGAGGACCCGGCCGCCGACGGCGAGGGCGCGCAGCGCCGCGACGGTCTCGGCCGGGAATCCGCGCAGGACCCGGCCGATGTGGTCGTCGAGCACCGTACGGCCGATGGTTTCGAGTTCGGGAATCCGCCCTGCGACCGGGAGGTGACCGTGCCGTGCGAACTGCCGCAGGGTGGCGTGGAGTACGGCCGGGACCTCTGTCGACGCGCGCAGGGCGGCGGCGGTGAACTCCGGCTCGCCCTCGACACCGCACACGGTGCGTACGGTCAGTGCGGCGTCGGCGGGGGTCGGCGGTGCCAGCACCAGTTCGTGGGCGGCGGCCGGGTCCGGGGAGGACCCTGTCAGGGAACGCCAGTCGGGGCCGAGGGCGCAGGCGTCGCTGCCGCTGGCCAGCACGGCCAGCGGGGCGGTGGCGGAGCGCCGTACCAGCGCGTGGAGCCAGTACAGCGAATCGGGGTCGGCCCACTGGGCGTCTTCGAGGACCAGCAGGAGGGGGTGCTGCCGGGCGGCGCGCAGCACCGGAGCGAGCCGGTCGGGGAAGGGGGCGCCGAGAGTGGTCTGCAGCTGGGCGGCCGCTGCGTGGCGCAGCCCTGACTCGGACCGGACCGCCCGGGCGCTGAGCACCCGTGGGCCGCGGGACCGGGCGAGCCCGGCGGTCCAGCGGGCCAAGGCGTTCTGACCGTAGCCCGGGCGTCCGGTGAGGGTGACGACGGCCGACCGTCCCGCGGCGAGCCCGTCGAGCAGGTTGCTCAGGGTGTCCTGCTCACGGCTGTGGTGCGGCAACGGACCGCTGGTGGCGCGTGGTTCGGGTACCGGCCGGGCGACCGGGCGGCTGGGGTCCGGGAGTGCCGAAGGAGACATGGGTGTGCTCAGGTTCTGGGGTCGGCGGTGCGTGGAGTGCGCGGTCGGTGCGTGCGCATGGGCCGGCGCCGGTGTCAGCCGCTCCATGCGGGTGTGCGGGCCGCGACCGCGGCGGGGGCCGGGGTGCGGAGGGTGGTGGCCAGGGCCCCACGGCGGCTGACACCCAGTTTGCGGTAGACGCTGGTGAGGTGGGTCTCGACCGTGCGCAGGGTGACGCACAGGGACTGGGCGATCTCCCGGTTGCTGGCACCGTTCAGGACCATGCCGACGACCTTGCGTTCAGCGCCGGTGAGCAGGTCCTCCCTCGATCCGGTGAGCTCCGGCATGCGCCCGCCCGCGGCGATGAGCAGCCGGCGGGCCCTGTGCGCGAGGGACAGCGCGCCGCAGCTGTGGGCGAGGTCGGCGGCGGCGCGCAGGTGCGGGCGGGCCTTGGCCTGTTCGCCGTGGGCCAGCAGGCGTCGGCCGAGTTCGAAGTCGGCCCGGGCGTGTTCGGTACGGGCCGGCGAGACGGCCAGCAGGTCGGCGGATTCGGCGAGCAGTTCGACGCCCGCCCGGCCGGGGGTGATGGCTCCGCGGGCCAGGGCGGCGATTCCCAGGGCGTGCGGGGTGCCCCAGCGCTCGGCCAGCTCGGCGCCGTACTCGGCATGGGCGCGGGCTTCCTGCGGTCGGCGCAGGGCGGCGAGGGTGTGGCACGCCTCGGCCCACCAGGGGGCGAACACCGGGTTCGCGAGGCCGGCTTCCCGCTGTGCCCGGCCGGCGGCGAGCAGCAGCCGCAGCGCCCCTTCGCGGTCGCCGAGGGCGCGGCGGGCGCGGGCGCGGACCATCAGGTGGAGCTGCTGGTCGATGACGGGGCCTGCCGGTGACGACGGGGTGACGATCCCGGGGACCAGGTACTCGGCGCGGGCTGCCTCCCCGCGGTCGCTGAGGGCCGCCGCGAGGACCACGCGGGGGAGGGTGAGGTGCACTGCCGTGCGGCCGGCCGCGGCGAGGGCCGCGCGGGCGTCGGCCATCGACTCGGCGATCGCGCCGGTGCCGTACAGGACGAGCGCGCGGGCCGAGTGGGCGAGGGCGCGGCTCCAGCCGATGTCCGGGTCCTGTGCCTCGGCTTCGGCCTCGGCCCGTGCCACGGCTTCGTTCAGGGTGGCGAGGGCTTCGGCGGTCTCGCCGGCCAGGGCGAGCACGGTGCAGGAGGCGAGCACGGACCAGGAGGTACCGGGCCCCGGGACGTCCAGCGCGTGGCGGGCGTGGGTGGTCGCCGCCTCGCGCGAGCTGTCGTAGAGCGCGGTGACCAGGGCTCTGACGGCGTTCGTGTGGGCGGGCAGCGGCTCGGGCGCGCGGTCGGTGCGTCCGGGCGGCGTCGTGGTGCGGTCGATGCGGTCGGGCCGCGCAGTGGCGTCGGTGCGTCCGATGCGTCCGGGCCGCGTCGTGGCGTCGGTGCGGTCGGCGGATCCCATGAGGAGCAGGGCCGATTCCAGGGCCAGGGCCGGTTCCCGGAGGCCGGTCGCGGAGCGCAGTTCGGCCAGGACCTCGGTGGGGCTGTGGCCCCCGGGTACGCCCCGTCCGGCGGCCAGGCAGGTGGTGGTGTACTGCATGGCGACCGAGGCGCGGGTGCGCAGGTCGGGCGCGCGGTCGAGGGCGTCCCTCAGCAGCAGGATGGCGGCGTCCGGGTCGGTCTGGGCCACGAGGCCGGCCAGCCGGAGCCGCAGGGTGTCGTCCTCGGGCGTGGCTTCGAGCACGCGGCGCAGGTAGCGCGCGGCGGTGCCCGGGGCGCCGCGGTCCTCGGCTGCCGCGGCGGCGTCCCGCAGCAGCGAGACCATCCAGGGCCGGGGGGCGCCGGGGATGGCCAGCAGGTGTCCGGCGACTTCTTCGGCCGGGCGCCCGGCGTCGCTGAGCAGCAGGGCTGCCCGGGCACGCAGCCGGGCGAGGCGAGCGGGGCCGAGCGGTTCGAGCACCGCCGCGCGTATCTCGTCGCCGGCGAGGTCGGTGCGGCCGGGCGCCAGGACTTCGGCCTGGCGCAGTACGCGGACCGCGTCCTCGACCTGGACGGTCGCGACGCCGGCCAGGGCGGCAACGTGGTCGGACAGGTCCCCGCCGAGCACGGCCATCGCCGTGGCGACGTCCTCCACCCAGCCGGGATTCCTGTCGAAGAGGGCGCGGACGGACAGTGCGACCAGGCGGCCGCCGAGTGCGGTGACGCTACGGGCGCCTTCGTGGTCGGGCCGGACACCCGCGCGGCGCAGTTCCGTCAGGAGTCGGGACGCGTTGCCGGGGTTGCCGCCGCAGGCGTCGGTGACCCGGGCGGCGAAGGCCGGCTCGACCGGGCGGCCGAAGGTACGGCGGGCCATCTCGGTGACCGCGGCCGGGCTCAGCGGGCTCAGGGGCACCGTGGTGCACGAGGGGTGGGCGGCGAACTCCGCCCAGGGGGTGCCGTCGGCGGGCTCGGTCTCGGAACTGCGGGCCAGGACCAGCAGCAGCGGCAGCCCGTCCGCCCGGCGCAGCAGGAAGTCGAGCCAGCGCAGGGTGTGTTCGTCGCACAGGTGGGCGTCGTCCAGTACGAGGGCGAGGGGGCGGTGGGTGGCCAGGTTGGCGATGAGGCTGTAGAGCCCCTGGAACACCGGGTAGTCGGCATCGAACGCGAAGGGCCGGCTGTGCGCCCCGGGCATCACTGCGGGCAGGGCGCGGCGGGCGGCGCCACGCAGCAGCGGGTGGCGGGTGGTGCTCTCCCCCACCAGGCCGAGCGGGCGCAGCATGGCCCGGACCCCGTCGTAGGGAGTGGTGACGGTGTCCGCACCGCACACTCCGTGCAGCGCCGTCATTCCCCGCACTCCTCCGCCCGTTCCCCCACTTCCGCCGTTGCCGGGGTTCTGGAGGAACGCCTGAATGAGGCTGCTCTTTCCGATGCCGAGCGGTCCGGTCAGGACCACAATTCTCGAGTGGCCGGAGCGGGCCGCCGCGGCTTGCCCGGAGAGTGCGCGAATTTCGCCATCGCGGCCGAAAATAGTTCCGCACACAGGTGACGGACCCGGCAGGCCAGACAAAGAAACCCCCTCATGGAAGGGAAAGGACCGGACCCCCACCCGGCGCTCTTTTCCACAGTTATCCAAGCGGTCATCGAATCATGGAAGCGTACCTGAGCCAGACAACATGATCCGTACGAAATCCGTCAAGGAACGGAATGATGACGCCATCCTGGCGGCGTGAATCGTCATGCCTTCAGCATGCGCCTCGCAGCCGGCCTGCCCCGGCCCCCGGAGTCTAAGGATTTCCCTGCGCAGCCCATGAGACCAAGTAGGTGTGCAGCCAACCCCACCGGGCGATGACGCCCCCAGTAGCCCGATGAGCGCCACCAAGCGGCCGGTCCTCTTTGTCAGCCTTCCGGAAAGTGGCCTGCTCAACCCGCTTCTCGTCCTCGCGGCCGAGCTCGCGCGGCGGGGCGTGCCGGATCTCTGGTTCGCGACCGACGAGCCACGGCGGGCCGATGTGGCCCGTGTGTCGGAGGGCTCGGACGTCGGGTTCGCCTCGCTGGGCGAGGTCTTCTCCGAGCTCTCGGCGGTCAGCTGGCCGGACGAGGTGTACCGCGAGGTGACACAGGCCTCCCGTTTCAAGGCGCACCGCGCCGTGATTCGGCAGTCCTACCGACCCGACCTCCAGGCGGAGAAATTCCGGCGCCTGGATTCCCTCGTCGAGAAGATCAACCCGTCGCTGATGGTAATCGACTGCGTCGCTTCCTTCGGTGTCGACGTGGCACTTGCCCGCAACATTCCCTTTGCACTCAGCGTGCCCTTCCTGCCGACCAACGTACTCACGTCCCTCAATCCTTTCGGACCGTCCGGAACTCCCCGGGGTTTCCCTGTACCGCATTCCGGTCTGCCCTATTCGATGAATTTCCGCCAGCGCCTGCAGAACGAGCTCTTCAAATACCGGACGCTGGGCATTTTCCTCCAGCCCGCCATGGGCAAGGTCCTCTCCGAGGACGCCGGCATCCGTGCGGAACTCGGCCTGCCCAAGCCCAGTCCGATGACCAGAATCGACCGGGCCGAACTCGTCCTGTGCAATTCCGTCGCCGAACTGGACTACCCGTTCACGGTCCCGGACCGGATGAAGCTGGTCGGGGCCATGGTGCCGCCGCTGCCGGAGGCTCCGCGCGGCGAGGACGACGGCGGGCTCGCCGACTGGCTCGACGCCCAGTCCTCGGTGGTCTACATGGGTTTCGGAACCATCACCCGGCTGAACCCGGAGCAGGTCGCGTCCCTGGTCGAGGTGGCCCGCCGCATGCAGGACCGGCACCAGTTCCTTTGGCGGCTGCCGGCCGAGCAGCAGCACCTGCTGCCGGCCGCCGGCTCCCTGCCCGAGAACCTGCGGATCGAGAGCTGGCTGCCCTCGCAGCTCGACGTGCTCGCCCACGCGAACGTCCGGGCGTTCTTCACCCACGGCGGCGGCAACGGCTTCAACGAGGGCATGTACTTCGGCAAGCCGATGGTGGTCCGCCCGCTCTGGGTGGACTGCTACGACCAGGCGGTGCGCGGCCAGGACCTCGGCCTGAGCCTGACCCTGGACCGGCCGCGGGAGGTCGACCCCGACGACGTCGTGGACAAACTCACCAGGGTCCTGGCCGACCCGCGGTTTCGTGAGCGCGCCGAACGGATCGGGAAGCTCCAGCGCGCGGCCGGCGGGCGGCAGGCCGCGGCCGACCTGCTCCTCGGCCTGCCCGCCCTGTCCTGACCGGCCCCGCCGGGCACCCCCGCACCCCCTGCTCCTCCACCTCCCACTCCGAGCGAGGATGACATGTCCGTCAAATACCCCGTTTCCCGGCCCAGTCTGAAAGGCCAGGAACTCGCCTATGTCACCGAAACAATCACCGACGGCTGGATATCCTCCCAAGGGCCTTATGTCCGGCGCTTCGAGGAAGCGTTTGCCAAGTACAGCGGAATCGCGCACGGCGTCGCCTGTTCCTCCGGGACCACGGCCCTCACCCTGGCGCTGCGCGCCCTCGGCATAGGCGCCGGCGACGAAGTGATCGTCCCGGAATTCACCATGGTGGCCTCGGCCTGGGCCGTGAGCTACACCGGTGCCACACCGGTGTTCGTCGATTGCGCCGATGACCTCAACATCGATCCCGCCAAGATCGAGGAGAAGATCACCCCCCGGACGAAGGCCATCATGCCCGTCCACGTCTACGGCCGCCGCTGCGCCATGGACGCCATCATGAATATCGCCTACGACTACAACCTGCGCGTGGTGGAGGACTCCTCCGAGGCGCACGGCATTCCCGTGGTGGGTGACGTCGCCTGTTACTCGCTCTTCGCCAACAAGATCATTACGGCGGGCGAGGGCGGCATCTGCCTCACCGACGATCGCCGGCTGGCCGAGCAGATGGCCCATCTGCGCGCGATGGCGTTCACCAAGGACCACAGCTTCCTGCACAAGAAGCTGGCCTACAACTTCCGCATGACCGCCATGCAGGGGGCCATGGCGCTCGCCCAGGTGGAGCAGCTCGACGACTTCCTCGCCCGCCGCCGCGAGATCGAACGCCACTACGACCAGGGTCTGAAGGACATCCCCGGCATCACCGTGATGCCGCAGCGCGACGTGCTGTGGATGTACGACGTACGGGCCGAGCGGCGGGACGAGCTGCGCACCTTCCTGGACGCCGAGGGCATCGAGACCCGGGTGTTCTTCAAGCCGATGAGCCGCCAGCCCGGCTACCACGACCCCATCTGGCCGTACCTCAACGCCAGCCGGTTCAGCGACGACGGGCTCTACCTGCCGACGTACACCGAACTGACCCCTTCGGACCAGGAATACGTGACCGGAAAGGTCCGCGCCTTCTACTGCGCGGCCTGAGCCCGCACCGACAGACGGAGGACGAAGACCATGGCCGGCACCGCCGAACCGAAAGTTGTCCCCTTCCCGCTGCGGGTCCCCGGCGAACCCTTCCCGCCGCCCCGCTACGAGGAGTACCGCCGCAGCGACGGGCTGGTGCTGACCCATCTACCGAACGGCAACCGGGTCTGGCTGGTGACCCGGCACGCGGAGGTGCGAGCGGTCCTCACCAGCAAGAAGATCAGCGCGAACCCCGACCGTGCGGGCTTCCCGCACATCAGCGACACGATGGGGGTACCCCGCCAGGAGCAGATCCCCGGCTGGTTCGTCGGCCTCGACTCGCCCGAGCACGACCGGTTCCGCAAGGCCCTGATCCCGGAGTTCACCGTGCGTCGCGTGCGTGAGATGCGCCCGGCGATCGAACGCACCGTGGACGGGCTGATCGACTCCATGCTGGCCGCCGGCGGCTCCGCCGATCTGGTGGCGGACTTCGCGCTGCCGGTGCCCTCCCTGGTGATCTCGTCACTGCTCGGCGTACCGCCCGTGGACCGCGACTTCTTCGAGTCCCGCACCCGCACCCTGGTCTCCATCCGCACCTCCACCGAGCGGCAGCGCGACACCGCCGCCAAGGAACTGCTCCGCTACATCAACCGGCTCGTCGGCATCAAGGCGATGTGGCCCGGCGACGACCTGGTCAGCAGGCTGCTAGCCACCGGCGCCATCAGCACCCAGGAGATGACCGGGGTCCTGATGCTGCTGCTCATCGCGGGCCACGAGACGACGGCGAACAACATCGCGCTCGGCGTGGTGACCCTGCTGCTCAACCCGCAGTGGATCGGGGACCCGCGGGCAGTCGAGGAAACGCTGCGCTTCCACTCGGTCGCCGACCTGGTGTCCTTGCGCGTGGCCGTCGAGGACGTGGAGATCGGCGGCCGGCTGATCCGGGCCGGCGAGGGCATCATTCCGCTGGCCGCGGCCGCCAACCACGACACGGAGGCGTTCGCCTGCCCGCACGCCTTCGATCCGGGCCGCGTCGAACGCCATCACGTGGCCTTCGGCTACGGCGTGCACCAGTGCCTGGGACAGAACCTCGTCCGGACCGAGATGGAGATCGTCTACCAGCGGTTGTTCGAGCGGATCCCGACCCTTCGGCTCGCCGTGGGGGCGGAGGACCTCCCGTTCAAGTACGACGGCGTCCTGTTCGGACTGCACGAACTGCCCGTCCGCTGGTAGGCCCTGCCGCCCGGTCCCGCCTTCCCGAAAGAGAACCCATGCGTATCACCGTGGACACCGACCGCTGCGTCGGCGCCGGACAGTGCGTGCTGTCCGCACCCGGCGTGTTCGACCAGGACGAGGACGGAGTGGTCCACGTCCTCGACTCCCACCCCGCACCCGGGGAACACGCCGCCGTGTGGCAGGCGGGCGACCTGTGCCCGGCCCACACCATCACCATCACCGTCGCCGAGGACTGATCCCCCGGCGTCGCCCCGTACCCGCCGGCCCCGCACCCGCCCGGCCCGTATCCGCCCGGCCCCTCCCCGTCCTCCCCCTTTGCTCAGAAAGGACCGCGCCTTGAACAGCACGGACCACTCCTCGGCCCTGTGGCTGCGCCGCTTCCACCCGGCCCCGGACAGCCCCGTCCGGCTGGTCTGCTTCCCGCATGCCGGTGGGTCCGCCAGTTTCTTCCACCCGGTGTCGGCGCGGTTCTCCCGCGCCGTCGACGTCATCGCCCTGCAATACCCCGGCCGCCAGGACCGCCGCAAAGAGCCCTGCGTCCAGGACATCGGCACGCTGGCCGATCTCGTCGTCGACGAGCTGCTGACGCTGGACGAGAAGCCGACCGTGTTCTTCGGGCACAGCTTGGGCGCCGTGCTCGCCTTCGAGACGGCCTGGCGGCTGGAGCAGAAGGGCGCCCACGAGCCGAGGTCCGTGATCGCCTCCGGCCGCCGGGGCCCGTCCACCGTGCGCGCCGAGACCGTGCACCGCCGCGACGACGACGGCATCATCGCCGAACTGCGGCTGTTGAACGGCACCAGCCCGGACCTCCTCGGCGACGAGGAGATCCTGCGCATGGCGCTGCCGGCCATCCGCGGGGACTACGAGGCCATCGAGAAGTACGGCTGCCCGCCCGGCCGCAAGCTCCGCTGCCCGGTCACCGTGCTCACGGGCGACGCCGACCCGCGCACCTCGTGGGCCGAGGCCCGGGCCTGGCAGGAGCACACCGAAGGCGCCTTCCGGATGGAGGTCTACCCCGGCGGCCACTTCTTCCTCACCCACCACATCAGGGCCGTGGGCGACGAGATGGCACGCGAACTCGGGATCCTGTGATGCGCACCCTCCTCGTCGACAACTACGACTCCTTCACCTACAACCTCTTCCACTACCTCGCCGAGGTCAACGGCCGGGAGCCGGAGGTGATCCTCAACGACGACCCCGCCTGGCGGGAGGGACTCCTCGACGGGTTCGACAACGTCGTGCTGTCGCCCGGCCCCGGCACCCCGCACCGCCCGGCCGACTTCGGCCTGTGCGCGCGGATCGCCGAGGAGGGCCGGCTCCCCGTGCTCGGTGTGTGCCTCGGCCACCAGGGCATGGCGCTGGCGCACGGCGGCGAGGTCGGTCCGGCCCCGACACCGCGCCACGGCCGGACCTCCCTCGTCCGGCACGACGGCACGGGACTGTTCGAGGGCGTCCCCGACCCGTTGGAGGTGGTGCGCTACCACTCGCTGGCCGTCACCTCGCTCCCTCCCGCGCTGGAGGCGATCGCCCGCAGCGCCGACGACGACGTGGTCATGGCCCTGCGCCATCGCACCCTGCCGCTGTGGGGCGTGCAGTTCCACCCCGAGTCGATCGGCACGGGCAGCGGCCATCGCCTGCTGGCCAACTTCCGTGACCTGACGTACGCGTACGGACGGCGTGGCCGTGCGCGGCGCCCCGCCCGAGCGGCGCTCCCGGCCCCGTCGTCCCCGCCCGCGCCGGCGCGGGTCCGGCGGCTGCGGGTACTCGCCGAGCAGCTCGGCACCCGCTGGGAGGCCGAAGCAGCCTTCGACCGGCTGTTCCGGGCCGGCGAGCACCCATTCTGGCTGGACAGCAGCCGTACCGACGCCCGGCTCGGGCAGATCTCGGTCATGGGCAACGCCTCCGGGCCACTGGCCCGCACCGTCACCGCCGACGTGTCCGACGGCACCGTGACCGTCACCGCGAACCGGCGGCCACGGACCGTTCGCAGCCCGTTCCTCGACTGGCTGGAGCAGGATCTCGCCACGCTGAGCAGCGAAGTCCCCGAGCTGCCCTTCGAGTTCGCGCTGGGCTGGGTGGGCTGCCTGGGCTACGAGCTCAAGGCCGAGTGCGGTGGCGAGACGGCCCACCACTCCCCCGACCCGGACGCCGTGATGGTCTTCGCGGACCGGGCCGTCGTCCTCGACCACCGTACGGACACCACGTACCTCCTCGCGCTCGCCGAGGACTGTGACGAAGCCCCGGCCCGCGCGTGGCTGCGCACCACGGCGGTCGAGCTCGCGCGGCTCGTGGAACAGGCGCCCGTTCCGTGCCCCGCCCCGGCCGGACCCACCGGGCCGGAGCTGCGGCCGCGCCACGACCGCGACGCCTACCTCAAGCTCATCGACGTCTGCCAGGAGGAGATACGTGCCGGCGAGACGTACGAGGTGTGCCTGACCAACATGATCGAGGCACCGACCGCCCTCGACCCGTGGCAGGCCTACCGTCACCTGCGCCGGGTCAGTCCGGCTCCGTTCGCCGCGTTCCTCGGTTTCGGCACCCTCTCGGTGCTGAGCACCTCGCCGGAGCGGTTCCTGCGCATCGGCGGGCAGGGGCTGATGGAGTCCAAGCCCATCAAGGGAACCCGTCCCCGGCACGCCGACCCGGTCGAGGACGCCCGGCTCGCCGCCGACCTCGCCTCGAACGAAAAGGACCGGGCGGAAAACCTGATGATCGTCGACCTGGTCCGGCACGACCTGGGCCGGTGCGCCGAGGTGGGCTCGGTCGTCGCCGACCCGGTCTTCCAGGTCGAGTCGTACGCCACCGTGCACCAGCTCGTCAGCACCGTACGGGCGCAGTTGCGCGCCGGAACGAGCGCGGTGGCGGGCGTCCGCGCGGCCTTCCCCGGCGGTTCCATGACGGGCGCGCCGAAGATCCGCACCATGGAGATCATCGACCGGCTCGAAGGCGGCCCCCGCGGCATCTACTCGGGGGCGATCGGCTACTTCTCCCTGACCGGCGCGGCGGATCTCAGCATCGTCATCCGCACGGTGGTGCTCAGCGAGGGCACCTTGCGCTACGGCGTCGGCGGTGCGGTGATCGCCCTGTCGGACCCGGCGGCCGAGTACGAGGAGACGCTGGTCAAGTCGGCGCCACTGCGGGCGCTGCTCTCGCCCGATCCGTCTCCGGACCAGGTCTAGGGCTTTTCCCGGTGGGCTCGGGCCGAGCATGGAGCGGCAACACGCCCCACGGCCGGCCTTCTCGGGAGTAATGGTGTCCGTCCATGTCGATGACTACGCGGTCGAACCGGCCGCCGGGCCGCTCGGGGCGCTGCGCGGCCTGACGCTCCCGGCCGTTTTCCGGGCCGCCGCGCAGGTGGAACCGGAGGCCGTGGCCCTGAGCGACGGGGACCGGCACCGGACCTGGCAGCAGTGGGCGGCGGAGGTCGACGCGCTCGCCCGCGGACTCCAGGAACTGGGCGTCGGCGTCGGTGACGTGGTCGCGGTCCAGCTGCCCAACTGCTGGGAGTACGAGACCCTGCACCTGGCCGTCGCGGCGATCGGCGCGGTCATGATGCCCGTGCACCAGGGCCACGGCAGCGCCGACGTGCTCGCGCTGGTGGAACGGGTGGCGCCGGTCGCGATGGTGCTGCCCCCGGACTCCGCGCACACGGCGGACGCACCCGCCCTCGCCGCGCTGCGGTCGGCGGTTCCTTCGCTGCGGTCGGTCCTGGTGGCGGGCCCCGACTCCGGCCGAGGGGGCCTCGTAGGCGTCGACGCGCTGCTGGAGCGGTGGGCGGGCGCGGCCCCGCACCCGGCCGAGGTACGGCCGGAGATGCCGTTCGTGCTGCTGCCGTCCTCCGGGACGACATCCGCCCGGCCCAAGATCTGCCTGCACAGTCACGACGGGCTGCTGTCGAACACGGCGGCCGTGACGGAGGAAGCGGCCGCCTCCTTCGGCGGCGCGGTGCTGACCGCGTGCCCGCTCACCCATCTCTTCGGCCTCCAGTCCCTGCACTCCGCCCTGTTCGCCCGCTGCCGGCAGGTGCTGCTGCGCGGCTGGGACCCGGACCGGTTCCTGGAACTGGCCCGTCGGGCGCGCCCCGGCGTGGTCTTCGCGGTGCCGGCACAGCTCCACGACGTGGTGGCCCGGCTCGCGGACACCGGGGAGCGGGCCGGATTCCGGCCGCGCGAGGTGCGGACGGCCGGAGCGGCGGTTCCGGCCGCGCTGGTGACGCGGGTGCGCGAGGTCCTCGGCAGTCCGCTGGTCGTGGTGTGGGGCATGTCCGAACTGGGCACCGGCACCTGCACGTCCGCCGCCGACCCCGTCGGCGTGGCCGCGCGCAGCGTGGGCCGGCCGACCTTCGGCGCGAGCGTGCGCGTCCTCGGCGAGGACGGCGCCGAGTCCGCGACCGGCGAACCGGGCGAGCTGCACTACCGCAGCCCCGGCATGTTCCGCGGCTACTACGGCGAGCCGGAGCTGACCGCGACGGCGGTCACCGGGGACGGCTGGCTGCGCACCGGGGACCGGGCGAGCGTGGACGGCGACGGACGGGTCCGCTTCCTGGGCCGTTCCGCCGAGCTGATCAACACGGGTGGCCGGAAGTTCGACGCGACCGAGATCCAGGGGCTGCTGGCGGACATGCCGGGCCTCGGGCCGGCCGCCGTGGTCGCGCGCCCCGACCGGCGCCTGGGCGAGTACCCGTGCCTGGTGGTGAGCGGGCGCGCCGAACGCGCCGTCACGCTGGAGCGGGTGACCGCGTTCCTGCTGGAGCGCGGGGTCGCCGACTACAAGATCCCGCTGGAGCTGGTGGTGGTCGAGGAGCTGCCCCGCACCCCGGCCGGCAAGCTGCACCGGCGGGCGCTGGAGGCCCTGCTGGCGGAACACGGACCGGCCGTCGCGGCGGGCGGCGGCTCCGTGCCCGCGTCCTACGCGGCGGCCCTGGAGCTGGTCCGCACCTGCGTCACCAAGGCACTGGAGCCCGTCACCGGAGCCGCGCCCATCGGAGCCGGCACGACCTTCCGCGGCCACGGCCTGGACTCCGTGCGCAGCATCCGGCTGCGGAATCTGCTCGCCGAGGCGACCGGTCTCCCGTTGCCCGCCTCCCTCGCCTTCGACTTCCCCACGCCCGACGCCGTGGCCCGCCACCTGCGGGGCGAGGCGGTTCAGGACACCGTGCCGCCCTCCCCCGCGGTGCCCCGGCCCGTTGGGTGCGACGATCCGGTCGCCGTCGTGGGCATGGCCTGCCGGCTGCCCGGCGGGGTACGCGGCCCCGAGGACCTGTGGGACCTGGTGACGGAAGGCCGGGACGCGATCGGGAGCTTCCCCGAGGACCGCGGCTGGGACCTGGACCGGCTCTTCGGCGACCCCGAGCGCCCCGGTACCTCGTACGCCCGCGAGGGTGGGTTCCTGGCCGGCGCGGGTGCGTTCGACGCGGGGTTCTTCGGGTTCTCCGACCGGGAGGCGCTGGCCGCCGACCCGCAGCAGCGGCTCCTGCTGGAGACCGCCTGGGAGGCCCTGGAACGGGCCGGAGTCGACCCGTCCGCGCTGCACGGCTCGCACACGGGGGTCTTCGTGGGCGCCATGTACCACGACTACGCGCAGTCGGTTTCCGGCGGCGACCGCCCGGAGTTGGAGGGGCTGCTCGCCCTGGGCACCGCCGGAAGCGCCCTGGCGGGCCGGATCTCGTACACCTTCGGTCTCCAGGGGCCCGCGCTGACCGTGGACACGGCCTGCTCGTCCTCGCTGGTCGCGCTCCATCTGGCGTGCCGCTCGCTGCGGTCCGGCGAGTCGTCCCTGGCGCTGGCGGGCGGTGTCGCCGTGATGGCCACCCCGGCATCGTTCACGGAGTTCTCCCGGCTGCGCGGACTGGCCCCCGACGGCCGCTGCAAGTCCTTCGCGGACGCCGCCGACGGTGCGGCCTGGTCGGAAGGGGTCGGCCTGCTCGTACTGGAACGGCTGTCCGACGCCCGGCGCAACGGGCATCCGGTCCTCGCGCTGGTCCGCGGCTCGGCGGTGAACCAGGACGGTGCCTCCAACGGGATGACCGCCCCGCACGGGCCCGCGCAGCGGCGGGTGATCGGGCAGGCACTGGCCGACGCCGGGCTGACCGCCGCCGACGTGGACGTGGTGGAGGCGCACGGCACCGGAACGAAGCTCGGCGACCCGATCGAGGCGCAGGCGCTGCACGGCACGTACGGCGCCGCGCGCGATGCGGCCAGGCCCCTGTGGCTGGGCTCGGTGAAGTCGAACATCGGGCACGCTCAGGCCGCGGCGGGCGTGGCGGGCGTGATCAAGAGCGTCATGGCGCTGCGGGGCGGCGTACTGCCCAGGACCCTGCACGTGGACGTGCCGACCTCGCACGTGGACTGGTCGGCGGGCACCGTGCGACTGCTCACCGAGGCCCGGCCGTGGCCCCGGGAGACCGGGCGAGCGCGCCGGGCGGGGGTGTCCTCGTTCGGTATCAGCGGGACCAACGCGCACGTGATTCTGGAGGAGGCCCCCGAGGAGGCTCCCGAGGGGTCCGCCGGCGAACGGCCGGCGGCCGGCTCCGGCCCGGTGGCGTGGGTGCTGTCGGCGCGCAGTGCGCCCGCCCTGCGCGACCGGGCCCGCGGGCTGGCGGCGCATGTGGAGTCCCGGCCCGGACTACCGGCCAGGGACATCGCCTACTCGCTGGCCGTGAGCCGCGCCGTGCATCCTGAGCACCAGGCGTTCGCCGTCGGTACGGACGCGGGTGAACTCCTCGGATCGGTCCGGGCATTGGCGGAGTACGAGTCCTCGGCCGCTGACCGGAGCGACGGCGATCTGGCGTTCGTCCTCGCCGGGCAGGGCAGTCAGCGGCCCGGCATGGGCCGCGAACTGGCGCGCACGTACCCGGTGTTCGCAGCGGCGCTGCGGGAGGTGTGCGGCGTGCTCGATCCGCTGCTGGACCGGCCGTTGACCGAGGTGATGTGGGCGGCCGACGCCGCGCTGCTGGACCGTACGGAGTACACGCAGCCGGCGCTCTTCGCCCACGGGGTGGCCCTCCACCGGCTGTTGGAGTCGTGGGGTGTTGCACCCGGCCGGCTGGTGGGGCATTCGGTGGGCGAGATCACCGCCGCGCACCTCGCGGGGGTGCTCTCCCTCGCGGACGCGGCCCGGCTGGTCGCCGCCCGGGGGCGGCTGATGCAGCGGCTGCCGGAGGGCGGCGCCATGCTGGCCGTACGGCTCCCGGAGGCCGAGCTGGGCCCGTGGCTGGAGGTCCTGCAGGGTGGTCCGGTCGTAGTGGCCGCCGTCAACGGTCCGCGTTCCGTAGTCCTTTCCGGTGCGACCGAGCCTCTGGAGGAGCTGGCCGGGAGGCTGGCGGCCTCCGGTGTCCGGGCCAAGCAGCTCGCCGTCAGCCACGCCTTCCACTCCCCGCTGATGGATCCGATGCTGGACGAGTTCCGGGAGGTCGTCGCCGGGCTCGCCTTCGCCGCCCCCGCCGTACCGGTCGTCTCCTGCCTGACCGGGGCGCCGCTCACCGCCGCCGAGGCGTGCGATCCGCATTTCTGGGTGCGCCACGTCCGGGAGCCGGTCCGCTTCCACGACGCGGTCGGCCGGATGCTGGCCGACGGCTCCGGGGTGTTCCTGGAACTGGGCCCCCAGCCCGCGCTGACGCCGATGCTGGAGGAGTGCCTGGCCGTACGTCAGGTGCCCGGGGCCGTCATCGCGGCCGGCGGCGCCGCCGAGGAACGTTCGATGCTCGCGGCGGTCGCGGGGCTGCACCTGCGCGGGGTGCCGGTGGCCTGGAAGTCGGTGCTGCCCGGCGCGGTGGCGGTGCCGCTGCCCACGTACCCCTTCCAGCACCGCACCTTCTGGGCCGCGGACGGTCCCCCCGCCGCAGCTCCCGAGCCGACCTCCACGGTGCTCGCCGGCCGGCTCGCCGGGCTGGGCGGGGCCGCACAGCGGGCGCTGCTGACCAGGCTGGTGCTGGACGAGACCGGATCCGTGCTCGGCGGCCGCCGTCTGACCGCCGGCGACGCCGACGTGTCCTTCTCCGACATGGGCATCACCTCGGTCAGCGCGGTCGAGCTGCGCAACCGGCTGCGGGCAGCCACCGGAACGCGGCTGCCGACCACCCTCGTGTTCGACCACCCGACCCCGGCGGCCGTGGTCCACCTGGTACGGCAGGACCTGGCGGGGGAGCTCACCGGGCCGGCCGGCCGTACCGTGTCCGGCCTCGTGGCCGAGCTGGACGCACTGCTGTCCGCGGGCTCGGAGATCGACCCGGACACCGCCGCCCGCCTCGGGGCACTCGTACGCGACCTGCGGTCCGTGCCCCTCGCCGACCACTCGGCGGCCACACCCTTCGACCTCGACAGCGCCAGCGACGCGGACCTGTTCCGGCGCTTGGACGGCGTCGACCGCTGACGGACCGGCTCGGTCCCACACCACAGCCGACCGGCACCCGTGCCGGTCGGCTGTTCCCTTTCCCGAACCCGACGACCCTGGAGAACTCCCATGAACGGGCTCCCCATCGAGCCTCCCGAGAACATGATCGAGGCGCGGGACCTCAGCAAGACCTTCGGCCCGGTGCGCGCATTGGACTCGGTGGACATCTCCGTCCCCCGGGGGTCCGTACTGGGCCTGCTGGGCCACAACGGCGCGGGCAAGACCACCCTGGTGGGCATCCTCACCGCCGCGCTCCCGCCCACTTCCGGTACCGCCACGGTCGCCGGGTACGACGTGACGCGCCGACCGCGCGAGGTACGTCGGCGCATCGGGCTGACGGGACAGTTCGCCTCGGTGGACGGCCGGTTGAACGGCCGGGACAACCTGATACTGATCGCCCGGCTGCTGGGCGCCGGCCGCCGGGCGGCCCGGGGGCGCGCCGATGAACTGCTGGAGCTGTTCGCGCTCCAGGACGTGGCCGGGCGCCGCGCCCGCACGTACTCCGGCGGTCTGCGCCGACGGCTCGACCTGGCGGCGAGCCTGGTCGGCCGTCCGGAAGTGGTCTTCCTGGACGAGCCGACCACCGGTCTGGACCCGGCGGCCCGGCTGGGCCTGTGGGAGATCGTCGAGGGCCTGGTGGCCGAGGGCGCCACGGTGCTGCTCACCACCCAGTACCTGGAGGAGGCCGACCGGCTCGCAAACTCCATCACCGTGCTGTCCGGCGGGCGGGTCATCGCGAGCGGTACGGCAGCGGAACTGAAGGCGGCCGTGGGCCGCCGCACCGTCACCGTCACGCTCGACGCGGCGGCCGACCGGGAGAGCGCGGTCGGGGCGCTGCGCCGGTCCTCCCTGGACCCGGCAGTGGACCCGCAGAGCGGCTGCCTCGTCATCCCGATCGACACGTCGAAGGACGTGGCCACGGTGGTCCGCGCCCTGGACCAGGCCGGGGCCGAGGCCACCGAGCTGTCCTTCGGCGAACCCACCCTCCACGACGTCTACCTCGCCCTGGCCGGACGGACACCCGTAACCGCCGAGCCCCCTGTCCCCCATGTGCCCGCGCTGTCCGCTCCGTACGGAGGACCTGCCGCATGACCGCCACCGCCGTCACCACCACCACGCCGCCACGGTCCGTGTGGCCCGACAGTTCGGTGTTCCTCCAGATCCGCGTGCTCACCGCGCGTTCGCTGCGCTCGATGGCCACCGACCCGGGCGTGATGCTGTTCGGCCTGCTGCAGCCGGTGATCATCCTGTTCGTGCTGACACAAGTGTTCAGCAAGATGGGTGCACCCCCGCATTTCCCCGCCGGAATCACCTACCTCGACTTCGTGCTGTCGGCGGTGCTGGTCGACAACGCGGTGCAGTCGGCGGTCCAGTCGGGCGTCGGTCTCGTCGACGACCTGAAGAACGGGGTGGTGGCCCGCCTCCGGTCGCTGCCGATCATGCCGTCCTCGCTGCTGATCGCCCGCAGCCTCGCCAACCTGGTGCGCAGCGCGGTACAGGCCGGAGTCATCCTGGTGCTGGCGATCGGTGCGCTCGGCTACGCACCGCACGGCGGAGTCGCCGATGTGGCGGCATCCGTGGGGCTGACCCTGTTCATGAGCTGGTCCCTGGGCTGGCTGTTCATCGCAGCCGGGGCCTGGCTGCGGCGGGCCGAGCCGATGCAGAACCTCGCGGTCATCGCGGTCCTGCCGCTGATGTTCGCGTCCAGTGCCTACATGCCGGTCAAGGACCTGCCGGACTGGCTGGCCGCGGTCGCCGGGGTCAACCCCCTCACGTACGCGATCGACGCGACCCGCGCGCTCGCGCTGGGCATACCGGGCACGGACGCGATCGTCCCGGCTCTGGTCATCGGCGGTGTGATCGCCGCCGTGGGCGGCGCCCTGGCGGTGGTCGGGTTCCGCCGGCCGATGCAGTAGCCGACGCCGCGGAACGGCACGGAGCCCCTGGGCCCGGACATCCTTGGAAGTCCGGGCCCAGGGGCTCCGTCCTGACCGGCGCCTACAGGCCGAGCTGCTTGTCCAGCAGGTCGAACACCTCCTCGTCGGAGGCCGTGTCGAAGTCGAACCCGCCCTCGCCTTCCGCGGGTTCGCCCGAGCCCGCGGCGCGCAGCGCGCCCCACTTCTCCTTCAGGACGTCGAGGCGTCCCGCGACCTGCGCGAACACCTCGTCGCTGACCTCCGTCTCCGTGAAGGCCAGTTCCAGTCGGGCCAGTTCGGCCAGCAGGGCGACGGAGGCGTCGGGCCGCCCCTGCGGTGCCAGGTCGAGAAGCGCGTACAGGTGGTCCACCAGTTCCCCGGTCGTCGGGTAGTCGAAGACCAGGGTGGCGGGCAGCCGGGTCCCGGTCAGGACTCCGAGGCGGTTCCGCAGCTCGATCGCGGTCAGCGAGTCGAGGCCGAGGTCCTGGAACGAGCGCTGCGGGTCCAGGTCGGCTGCCTGCGCGTGCCCCAGGACCGCCGCGGCCTGGCCGCGTACCTCCGCGAGCAGGGCCTCGTACCGCTCCGCCTGCGGCAGGGCCGCGAGCCGGTCGGTCAGCCCGCCGCTCCTCCCGTCCGTCGCCGCGACGCGGCGTACGGTCGTCCGGATCAGGCCGCGCAGCAGTGCCGGCACCTCCCCACGGGCGCGCAGCGCCGCGAGGTCGAGCCGGACCGGCAGTGCGGCCGGCTCGGCGCCGCCCGCCAGCGTGTCGAACAGTTCGAGGCCCTGCTCCGGGGTGAGCGGCGGGAGGCCTGCCCGCGCCATGCGTTCCGCCTCGGCGTCGGTCAGTTCGCCGGTCATGCCTCCGGTGCGCGTCCACGGACCCCAGGCCAGGGAGGTACCGGGCAGGCCTTGGGCGCGCCGGTGCCGGGCGAGCCCGTCCAGATAGGCGTTTGCCGCGGCGTAGTTGGCCTGGCCGGCGTTGCCGAGGGTTCCGGCCGCCGAGGAGAACAGGACGAACGCCTCCAGGGCCAGGCCCCGAGTCGCCTCGTGCAGGTTCCAGGCCGCGTCCGCCTTGGGACGCAGGACCTCTGCGAGCCGCTGCGGAGTCAGGGATCCGACGACACCGTCGGCCAGCACGCCCGCGGTGTGGATCACCGCGCGCAGGGGGTGGCGGGCGACGAGCCGTGCCACCGCGGCCGGATCCGCGACGTCGCAGGCCTCGACCACCGCGCGGGCACCGGACCCGGCGAGTTCGGCTACGAGTTCGGCCGCTCCTTCGGCGTCGGCGCCGCGCCGGCTGACCAGCACCAACTCGCGTACGCCGTGTTCGGCGACCAGGTGCCGGGCCAGGAGTCGGCCCAGGCCGCCGGTACCGCCGGTGATCAGGACCGCGCCCTCGCCGGCCCAGGCCGGGGCGGCCGGCGCCCGGTCGGGGATCCGGGCGATGCGGGCGGCGAGTACGGCACCGCCGCGCAGGAGCAGCTGCGGCTCCCCGGTGGCGAGGGCCTGCGGCAGCAGGGCCGCCGTGTCCGTACCGTCGAGGTCCACCAGGCCGAAGCGGCCGGGGTTCTCCGAGATCGCCGAGCGCACCAGCCCCGAGACGGCCGCGGCCGCGAGGTCCGCGCCCGAGGCCGCGCCCCGGGTGAGGAACACCAGGCGTGCGTCGGCGAACCGGTCCTCGGTCAGCCATTCCTGGGCCAGTTCCAGGGCTCGAACCGTGTGGCCGTGCACCGCTTCAGGCGCACCTCCACCCGATCCGCCGTCCGCTCCCCCGTCCGTCAGCGGTACGAGCACCACGTCCGGGACCGGGTGCGTCTCGTCGGCGGCCAGCTCGGCCAGGCCTGCGTAGACCGGGAAGTCGCCCGGGATGGACGTGACCGCGTCACCTGACGTGGTGAGCACCACGGTCCGCGGGGTCCCTCCGGCGTCGCTGTCGATGTCGATGTCGACGGGTGTCCAGTCCAGGTGGAAGAGGGAGTCCCGGACGCCCCGGCCTGCCGCGCCCAGCTGTTCGGCGCCGAGGGGCCGTACGACGAGGGACTCCACGGAGGCCACCGGCGCGCCGGTGGTGTCCGCGAGGACGAGGGACACCGCGCCACCCGTACCGGACCGGCTCAGCCGGGCCCGAACCGCCGAGGCGCCCGAGGCGTGCAGCGAGACACCGGTCCAGGAGAACGGGACCCCGCCGCGTTCCTCGGCGGCGCCCCCTTCGCCGCCGCCCAGCGCGAACGCGTGCAGGGTGGCATCGAACAGCGCCGGGTGCAGGGCGAAGGCCGATCCTTCGACGCCGTCGGGCAGGGCGACCTCCGCATAAACTTCGTCGTCGAGCCGCCAGGCCGCGCGCAGCCCCCGGAACACCGGGCCGTACTCGAACCCGGCCCCGGCGAACCGCTCGTACACCTCCGCCACATCGAGGGCCTGTGCTCCGGCCGGCGGCCAGACCGCGGCGTCGAGCGGCGTACCGGAGCGGGCGGGCCCGTCGGCGAGCACCCCACTGGCGTTGAGCGTCCACGGCTCGTGGACGCCTCCGGCGGCGGGCCGGGAGTGCACGGTGAGTGCACGGCGCCCCGAGGCGTCGGGCGCGGCCGCGACCACCTGCAGTTGCACGGCGCCGCCCCGTTCGGGAAGGACCAGCGGCGCGGCGAGGGTCAGCTCCTCGACGGTTGGGCAGCCGAGCTCGTCGCCCGCCCGGACGGCGAGTTCGAGCAGGGCCGTACCGGGTACCACCACCGAACCCATGACCGTGTGGTCCGCCAGCCACGGGTGGGTGCCCACCGAGAGCCGGCCGGTGAACAGGAACCCGTCGGATCCTGCCAGCTCCACCGCCCCGGAGAGCAGCGGATGTTCGGCGGACCGAAGCCCGATCGCCTCCGCCCCGCCCCGGCCCGCGGGTGTCCCGGTAGGCCAGTAGCGGCGGCGCTGGAAGGCGTACGTCGGCAGATCCACCGAACGGGCTCCGGTGCCCGCGAAGAGGGCGGTCCAGTCGACCTCGGCGCCGCTCACGTGAAGCCGGGCCAGAGCCTGGAGAGCCGATTCCTCCTCGTCTCGGTCCCTGCGCAGGACGGGGACCAGCACGGTCGTGCCGTCCGGGACGGATTCGGCGGCCAGCGCGGTCAGGACTCCGTCCGGTCCCAGTTCGAGGAAGCGGGTGACGCCGAGGCCGGTGAGTGCGCGGATGCCGTCGGCGAAGCGGACCGTGTCGCGGACGTGCCTCACCCAGTACTCCGGGTCGCACACCCTGTCCGCGTCCACGGTCATGCCGATCCGCGGAGTCGCGAACGACAGGCCCGACACCACCGCACGGAACTCGTCCAGCATCGGATCCATCAACGGCGAGTGGAACGCGTGCGAAACACGCAGACGGGTCGTCTTGCGCCCCGCGCCCTCGAAGTGCGCACGGATCGCCTCCACCGCGTCCTCGGCCCCCGAAACCACCACGGCCGACGGACCGTTCACCGCCGCGATCGACACGAACTCACCCAACAGTGGCCGGACTTCGTCCTCCGTTGCCGCCACCGCGAGCATCGCGCCGCCCTCAGGCAGCGCCTGCATCAGCCGCCCGCGCGCCGCGACCAACCTGCACGCATCGGCCAGCGAGAACACCCCGGCCACGTGCGCCGCGGCCACCTCACCAATGGAATGACCGGCCACGAAGTCCGGCGTCACACCCCAGGACTCCACCAACCGGAACAACGCCACCTCGACCGCGAACAGCCCGGCCTGCGCGAACACCGTCCGGTTCAGCTCATCGGCATCCTCGCCCCAGACCACATCCCGCACCGGCACGTCCAGCTCCGCGCAGACCGCGTCGAAGGCCGCCGCGAACACCGGGAAGCGGCCATACAACTCCTGGCCCATACCCAACCGCTGCGAACCCTGCCCGGAGAACAGGAACGCCGTCCTGTCAGCGCTCGCCCGGCCCTCGATCACCTGCTCGCCGTTCAGCACCACCGCGCGGTGGGCGAAGACCGACCGGCCGAGAGTGGACAGACCCACATCCACCGGCCGCAGCCCCGCCCCCTCCACGTACGAACACAGCCGCGCGACCTGATCCTGAAGAGCCTCTTCCGTCTTGCCGGACACCAACCACGGCACCACAACCGGTACCGGCGAGGGCTCCTCGGCCTCCGGGGCCGCCAACTCCGGCTGTTCCAGTACCACGTGCGCGTTCGTCCCGCTGATGCCGAACGAGGACACACCCGCCCGGCGCACTCGGCCCGACTCCGGCCAGACACGCTGCTCCGACAGCAGCTGCACCTCGCCCGCCGCCCAGTCCACGTGCGAGGACGGAGCATCCACGTGCAGGGTCTTCGGCACGACGCCGTGGCGCATCGCCATGACCATCTTGATCACACCGGCAACACCCGCAGCCGCCTGCGCATGCCCGATGTTCGACTTCACCGAACCGAGCAACAACGGCAGTTCACGATCCTGCCCATAAGTCGCAATCAGAGCCTGCGCCTCGATCGGGTCACCCAGCGTCGTACCCGTACCGTGCGCCTCCACCACATCCACATCCGACGTGGACAGACCACCACTCGCCAACGCCTGCCGGATCACCCGCTGCTGCGAAGGACCATTCGGAGCCGTCAAACCATTGCTCGCACCGTCCTGGTTCACTGCCGAACCACGCACCACCGCCAGCACCCGGTGCCCATTCCGCACCGCATCCGACAACCGCTCCAGCACCACCATCCCCACGCCCTCGCCCCAGCCCACACCATCGGCGGCCTCGCCGAAGGCCTTGCAGCGGCCGTCGGCGGCAAGACCCCGCTGGCGGGAGAACTCGATGAACGAGGTCGGGGTGGACATCACAGTCACACCTCCGGCAAGCGCGAGCGAGCACTCGCCCGAGCGCAACGCCTGCGCCGCCAGATGCATCGCCACCAGCGACGACGAACACGCCGTGTCCACCGTCACCGCCGGACCCTCAAAACCAAAGGTGTAAGACACCCGACCGGAGGCGATGCTGCCCGCGCTGCCGCTGCCCTGGTGGCCCTCGAACTCCCGGCCGCCGAGCAGACTCGCGTAGTCCCCGTACATGACACCCGCGAAGACACCCGTCTGCGAGCCGCGCAACGACACCGGATCGATCCCGGCCCGCTCCACCGCCTCCCACGTCGCCTCCAGCAGCAGCCGCTGCTGGGCATCCGTGGCCAACGCCTCACGCGGGCTCATCCCGAAGAAGCCGGGATCGAAGTCCCCGGCGCCTGCCAGGAAGCCACCGGAGCGGGTGTAGCTGGTGCCCAGGTGGTCCGGGTCCGGGTGGTAGAGCGACTCCACGTCCCAGCCGCGGTCGGCCGGGAAGCTGCCCACGGCGTCCACACCGTCGGCGACCAGCTGCCACAGGTCCTCGGGCGAGGACACCCCGCCCGGGTAGTGGCAGGCCATACCCACGATCGCCACCGGATCGTCCGCGATCGGCGCCGCTGCCGCCCGGGTGGCGGGCAGCTCCCCGGCCGCGGCGGATTCGTTCCCGGACAGCTCGTCGAGCAAGAAGCGCACGAGCACGTCGGCGTTCGGGTAGTCGAAGACCAGCGTGGCCGGCAGCCGCAGCCCGGTCGCCGCGTCGATCCGGTTGCGCAGCTCGACCGCCATCAGGGAGTCGAAGCCCAGGTCCTGGAAGGCCCGGGCCGGATCCACCTCCGCCGCGCCCGCGTGCCCGAGTACGAGCGCGATCTGCGTCCGTACGAGATCGAGCACCGCCTCGTGGCGCGCCTGCGGGTCGAGACCCCTCAGCCGCTGGGTGAGTCCGGTGTCGGCACCGGCTGCCGCTGCCGAACGGCGGGCGGGCTTGCGGATCAGGCTGCGCAGCAGCGCCGGCACCTCACCCTGCGCCCGGATCGCGGCCAGGTCCAGGCGGACCGGCAGGACGACCGGGCGTTCGGCCGCGAGAGCGGCGTCGAAGAGTGCCAGCGCCTGCTCCGGTACCAACGGGGGCATGCCCGCACGCGTCATGCGTTCCGTGTCCGTCGCGGTGAGGGCGCCGGTCATGCCGCCGCCCGCACCGGCCCACGGTCCCCAGGCCAGGGAGGCAGCGGGTAGACCCAGGGTCTGCCGGTGCCGCGCGAGGGCGTCCAGGAAGGAGTTTCCGGCAGCGTAGTTGGCTTGACCGGCGTTGCCGAACGTGCCCGCCGCGGAGGAGAACAGGACGAAGGCGGCGAGGTCGTATCCCGTGGTCGCTTCGTGGAGGTTCCAGGCCGCGTCCACCTTGGGACGGAGTACGGCGGCCAGCCGCTCAGGGGTGAGCGAGCCGAGCAGCGCGTCGTCGAGCACACCCGCGGTGTGTACGACGGCCCGGACCCGGTGGCGGGCCAGCAGCCCGTCCAGGGCGACCCGGTCCGTGAGGTCGCACGCCTCGACGAACACGTCCGCGCCCGCCTCGGCGAGCTTTGCGACGAGCTCCGCAACACCGTCCGCCTCGACACCCCGCCGGCTGACGAGCAGCAGGCTGCGTACGCCGTGCTCGGCCACCAGGTGCTGGGCGACGGCCCGGCCCAGAGCACCCGTGCCGCCCGTGATCAGGACTCGTCCCTCGCCGTTCCACTCGGGGACGGACGGGGTTGCGGGCTTCGCGACCCGGACCAGCCGGGCCGCCAGCACATGGCCGTCCCGGACGAGCAACTGGGGTTCCCCGAGGGAGGCCAGCGACTTCAGGGTCCCGGCCTCGGGTTCCACCCCTGTCACGTCCACGTCCACGAGCACGAAGCGGCCCGGGTACTCCGACTGCGCCGACCGTACGAGGCCCCACACCGCTGCCGCGGCCGGGTCCTGGCCCGAGACCGCGCCCCGGGTCACGACGACCAGCGGGGCGCCGGAAGCCGGCCGCTCCTCCTGTACGAGCTCCAGCGCCCGCGCGGTCAGCGCGTGCGCCGATCCGACGACATCACCGGAGTCGGCGGAGTCGGCGGAGTCGGCGGCTCCGCCCAGCCGGACCAGTTCCACATCCGGCGCCGCGATTCCGGCCACATCGATCGGTGTCCACTCCACCGCGAACAGCGCATCGCGCGCGGCCGCCCCCGCCTCCCCCAACTGCCCTGCCGATACTGGTCGTACGGCGAGCGAGCGGACGGAGGCGACGGGCGCCCCCGTCCCGTCCGCGAGCGCCACTGACAGTGCACCGTCACCGCTCGGGGTCAGCCGGGCCCGCAGGGCCGACACCCCGGACGCGTACAGCGACACGCCGGACCAGGCGAACGGCACTCCGCCGCCCGCCGCCCCGGCCGCCCCCGCCGCGGCGGCGGCCGCATGCAGGCTCGCGTCGAACAGGGCCGGGTGCAGACCGAACACCCCGCCGTCCACGTCCTCGGGCAGTGCGACCTCGGCGTAGACCTCCTCGCCGAGCCGCCAGGCCGCCCGCAGGCCCTGGAACACCGGCCCGTATCCGAACCCGGCCTCGGCGAAACGCTCGTACACCTCGGACACGGCGAGGGGCTCAGCGCCCGCGGGGGGCCAGGCCGCCGCGTCGAACACCGGCTCCGGGACCGGGGACACGGCGAGGAAGCCCTCGGCGTGGCGTCCCCATCCGCCGTCGGAGCCGGTGTCCGGGCGTGAGTGCACACTGACCGGCCGGCGGCCGGAGCCGTCCGGCTCCCCCACCCAGACCTGCACCTGTACGCCGCCCTCGGCGGGCAGCACCAGCGGCGCGGCCAGCGTCAGTTCGTCCACCGCCGCGCAGCCGACCTCGTCCCCCGCCCGTATCACCAGTTCGACCAGTGCGGTGCCGGGCACGAGTACGGCGCCCATGACCGAGTGGTCAGCGAGCCACGGGTGCGACTGCACCGACAGTCGTCCGGTGAACAACTGTCCTGCCGATCCGGCCAGTTCGACGGTGCCGGTCAGCAGGGGGTGATCCGCGGGCTTGAGCCCCACGGATTCGGCGCCGCCCGCGTACGCCATGACCGTCGGCCAGAACCGCCGGTGCTGGAAGGCGTAGGTGGGCAGGTCCACGCGCCGGGCTCCGCAGCCCGCGTAGCAGGCGGACCAGTCGACCTTCACACCGTGCGCGTAGAGGCGGGCCACGGCCAGCCGTACGGCGGACTCCTCGGAGGTGTTCCTGCGCAATACGGGGACCAGGGCGGCACCTTCGGTGGCCGACTCCTCGGCCATGGCGGTGAGGACGCCGTCCGGTCCGAGTTCCAGGAAGCGGGTCACACCCAGGGCGGCCAGGGTCCGGATGCCGTCGGCGAAGCGGACCGCCTCACGGACGTGGCTCACCCAGTAGTCCGGGGTGCACAGCCGCTCGCTCTCGGCGAGTTCGCCGGTCAGGTTGGACACGACGGGGATCGAGGGCTTCGAGAAGGACAGTCCGGCCAGGACCGTGCGGAACGCGTCCAGCATCGGGTCCATGAGCGGCGAGTGGAATGCGTGGGAGACCCGCAACGGGGTCGCCTTCCGGCCCCGGGCCTTCAAGTGGGCCCGTACGGCTTCCACTTCCGCCTCCTCGCCGGATACGACCACGGCCGACGGACCGTTGACCGCGGCGATGGACACGGACGACGCGCCCAGCAGCGGAAGGACCTCTTCCTCCGAAGCCCGCACGGCGAGCATCGCGCCACCCGCGGGCAGTGCCTGCATCAGCCGGCCACGCGCCGCCACCAGCCTGCACGCGTCGGCCAGCGAGAACACCCCGGCCACATGGGCTGCGGCCACCTCGCCGATGGAGTGACCGGCCACGAAGTCCGGCGTCACGCCCCACGACTCCACCAGCCGGAACAGCGCGACCTCGACCGCGAACAGCCCGGCCTGCGCGAACACCGTCCGGTTCAGTTCATCGGCGTCCTCGCCCCAGACCACATCCCGCACCGGGACATCCAGCTCCGCGCACACCGCCTCGAAGGCCGTCGCGAACACCGGGAAGCGCGCGTACAGCTCACGTCCCATCCCGAGGCGCTGCGAACCCTGCCCCGAGAAGAGGAAGGCCAGTGGTGCGGCGGTCGCGACGGCCATGGCCGCCTCGCCGCGCGCCACGGCTCCGAGACCGGCGAGGAGTTGATCGCGGTCCGCCGCCGGGAACGCCGAGCGGTGTTCGAGTGCCGCCCGAGTCGTGGCGAGCGAGTGACCGAGGTCGGCGGGACGTATCCCCTCGGTCTCGCGGACCAGCGCCAGCAGGCGTCCTGCCTGGGCCCGCAGGGCCTCCGGGGTCGCGGCGGACACCACGATGGCGGCCGGGGCACCGGCCTCGTCGCCGGGGCCTGAATCGGACGCGGCGACGGGAGCTGCCGGGGACGTCGGGCCGGTCGGGGCCTCCTCGATGATCACGTGTGCGTTGGTGCCGCTGATGCCGAAGGACGAGACGCCCGCGCGGCGCGGTCGCCGGCCGTCGCCGGCCCAGTCGCCGGCCCAGTCGCGGGCCTCGGTGAGCAGCCGTACGGCCCCCGTGCTCCAGTCGACCTCGTGGCTCGGCTCGTCCACGTGCAGGGTCGCCGGCAGGGCCTCATTGCGCATGGCCATGACCATCTTGATGACACCGGCCACGCCGGCGGCGGCCTGCGAGTGGCCGATGTTCGACTTGACCGAGCCCAGCCACAGCGGCCGGTCCGCCGGACGCGCCTGACCGTACGTGGCCAGGAGGGCCTGGGCCTCGATCGGGTCGCCGAGCGTCGTGCCGGTGCCGTGGGCCTCGACGGCGTCGATCTGGTCGGCGGCGAGCCGCGCGTTGGCGAGGGCCTGCCGGATCACCCGGCGCTGCGAAGGGCCGTTCGGGGCGGTCAGGCCGTTGGAGGCGCCGTCCTGATTGACGGCGGAGCCACGGATCACGGCGAGCACCTGGTGCCCGTTGCGTACCGCGTCCGAGAGCCGCTCGACGACGAGGAAGCCGGCGCCCTCGGCGAATCCGGTGCCGTCGGCCGCCGAGGCGAACGACTTGCACCGGCCGTCCGAGGCGAGACCGCCCTGGCGGCCGAACTCGGCGAACACGCCCGGTGTCGCCATCACCGTCACACCACCGGTCAGCGCCAGCGAGCAGTCGCCCTGCCGCAGCGCCTGCACCGCGAGGTGCAGCGCGACGAGCGAGGACGAGCAGGCGGTGTCGACCGCGACCGCGGGGCCTTCGAGGCCGAGCTTGTAGGAGACCCGGCCCGAGACCACACTGCCGTTGCCGTCACTGCCCGGGTAGTCGTGGTACATCACGCCGGCGAACACGCCGGTGCGGCTGCCCCGGAGCGAGGTCGGGTCGATGCCCGCGCGCTCCAGTGCCTCCCACGCCAGCTCCAGGGTGATCCGCTGCTGCGGGTCCATGGCGAGGGCCTCACGCGGTGAGATCCCGAAGAAGGCCGGGTCGAAGTCGGCCGCTCCGTCGAGGAACCCGCCGGTGCGCGTGTAGTACGCGTCCGGGCCGGTTCCGTTCGGGTCGCGCAGGGAGGACAGGTCCCAGCCGCGGTCGGTCGGGAACGCGGAGATCGCGTCGCCGCCGGAGGTGACGAGCCGCCACAGGTCATCGGGGCTGGTCACACCGCCGGGGTAGCGGCAGGCCATGCCGACGATCGCGATGGGCTCGTGCCGGTCGGCGGCGAGCTTGCGGTTGTCGGCGCGCAGCCGGGCGGTCTCCCGGCGGGCGGCCGCCAGTGCGTCGCCGTCGGCGGCGCCCGTGGTGTCCTGGCCCTGGCCCTGGTCCTGGTCCTCGGCGAGGTCCGCGGGGGTGACCCGGACCTCCGCGAGTTCCAGGAGGCTGTCCATCAGCCCCGCGTCGCGCAGCCGGCTCGTCGGGATGGACCGGAGGGCCTCGCGGACCTCGTCCTCGCCCGGGATCCCGCCCGTTGCGTCGGCGCCGAGGAGGGTGAGGACGTGGTCGGTGACGGCTTCGGAGTTGGGGTGGTCGAAGGCGAGGGTGGCGGGCAACCGCAGGCCGGTGGCCCGGTTCAGGTGGTTGCGGAGCTCGGTCGCGGCGAGGGAGTCGAAGCCAAGTTCCTGGAAGGCCCGGTCCGCGCCGACCGCCTCGGCCGACGCGTGCCCGAGCACGGACGCCACCTGCGCCCGGACCAGGTCCAGCACCGTGCGCCGCCGCTCCCCCGCCGACAGACCGGACAGCCGGTCGGTCAGGGTCGGCTCGGCGGAGGCCGTGCCGCTGTCGGCCGTCGCTGCCCGCCGTACGACCGGGGCGAGGGCGCGCAGCAGGGCGGGGACCTCGTCCTTGCGGCTGCGCAGGGCTGTCGTGTCGACCCGTACGGGAACGACGTTGGCGCGCCGGGACCTCAGGGCCGCATCGAACAGGGCGAGGCCGGCCTCGTGGGTCAGGGGCGGTATGCCCTGGGCGGCCATCCGTTTGCGGTCCATGTCGCGCAGGTACGCGCCGAGTCCGCCACCGACCTCCCACAGGCCGAATGCCATGGAGGTGGCGGGCAGGCCCTCGGACGCCCGTTGTGCGGCGAGGGCATCGAGGAAGACGTTCGCAGCCGCGTAGTTGCCCTGCCCGGCGGTCAGCACCAGACCACCCGCCGAGGAGAACAGCACGAACGCCGCCAGGTCCATCCCGCGCGTCAACTCGTGCAGATACCAGGCACCATCCGCCTTCGGCGCGTAGACCGTGTCCACCTGCTCGTGTGTGAGCGCGTTCATGACGGCGCTGTCACCGACGCCGGCGGCGTGGAAGACGGCGGTCAGCGGGCGCTCCGCGACCGTCTCGGCGAGCAGTCGCGCGAGCGCCTCCCGATCCGACACATCACACGCGGCGACACGCACCTCCGCACCCAGCCCCGACAGCTCGGCCACCAACTCCTCGGCACCCGGAGCCGCCAGACCGCTCCGGCTGGTCAGCAGCAAGTACCGCACGCCGTAATCCACCACCAGCCGACGGGCCACCACCGCACCCAGACCACCGGTGCCACCGGTCACCAGGACCGAACCCTCGGCGTCGAAGGCGGGCATCACATCACCGGAGGAGTCCAGCCGGACCAGTCGCGGTACCCACACCTCGCCCGCACGCACCGCGGACTCCGCCTCACCAGCCGCCAACGCGCACACGGCCTCCTCCACGTCCGCACCCGGCTCCACATCCACCAGCACGAACCGGCCCGGATTCTCCGCCTGCGCCGCACGCACCAGACCCCACACCGGAGCCTGCACCACATCCAGACCGACGCCCTCCGACACAGCAACCGCACCACGCGTCACCACCACCAGACGCGACGCCACGAACCTTTCATCGGCCAGCCAAGCACGCACCACATCCAGCACCCGGTACGACACCGCACGCACCCCGGACGGAACATCCGACACAACCCCGGCCCCACAGTCCAGCACCACCACACCCGGCACCGGACCCACGGACGACAACTCCTCCCAACCCACCCACGACACATCCGCCCCACCCGAAACCACCGGAAGAACCGACCAGTCGATCCCGAACAACGGACCCCCGGAAGCCCCGAGCTGCTCCGCCGAGACCGGCCGGCTGACCATCGAGCCGACCGAGAGCACCGGAGCTCCGGTGACATCGGCGAGCGCCAGCGTCCAGCCGTCCTCGCCCACGCGGGTCAGCCGCACCCGTGCCTCGCAGGCGCCGACGGCGTGCAGGGCCACGTCGTTCCACACGAACGGGATCGCGGTCTCGCCCGAACTCGTCAGGATCGCCGCGTGCATCGCGGCATCCAGAAGCGCGGGGTGCAGGCCGAACCGGCCTGCCGCGTCCCGCTCCTCCACCGGCAGCGCGACCTCGGCGAACAGCTCCTCACCGCGCCGCCACACCGCCCGCAGACCACGGAACACCGGCCCGTACCCGAACCCGGCCCCCGCGAAGCCTTCGTAGGCGCCGTCAAGGGACACCGGCTCGGCGCCGGCCGGCGGCCAGGCCGCCGCGTCGAACCCGGTGGCCGTGTCCGCGGAGGCCGTGCCCAGCACACCACCGGCGTGCCGGACCCAGGCTCCGGCCTGCTCCTCGTCCGGCCGGGAGTGCACGGTGACCTGGCGGCACCCGGATCCGTCCGGCTCACCTACCCACACCTGTACCTGTACGCCGCCCTGTTCGGGCAGCACCAGCGGCACGCCGAGCGTCAGCTCCTGAACCACCGCACAGCCGACCTCGGCGCCTGCCCGCAGGGCGAGTTCGAGCAGACCGGTGCCGGGCACCAGAACGGTGCCCATCACCGCATGGTCCGCCAGCCACGGGTGTGTCCGGAGCGACAGCCGGCCCGTGAAGAGGTAGCCGTCGGCGGTGACGAGTTCCATCGCGGCGCCCAGCAGGGGGTGATCCGCTGAGGTGACGCCGACCGAGTCCAGGTCGGCCGCGCCCTGGGCCGCGTCCAGCCAGTACCGCTGTCGCTGGAACGCGTACGTCGGCAGATCGGCCCGGCCGCTGCCCGTGCCGTGGAAGAACGCCCGCCAGTCGACGGCGATTCCGGCGCAGTGCAGTTCGGCGAGCGCCGCGACCACCGTCGCGGCCTCGTCCCGTCCCGCGCGCAGCAGGGGCAGGGCGGGTACGCCGTCCAGGCAGTCCCCGACCATTCCGGAGAGCACCGCGTCGGGGCCCACCTCCAGGAAGCGGGTCACGCCCAGGTCGGCCAGGGTCCGGATGCCGTCGGCGAAGCGGACCGCCTCGCGGACGTGGCTCACCCAGTAGTCCGGGGTGCACAGTCGCTCGGTCTCGGCGACCCGGCCCGTCAGGTTGGAGATCACCGGGACGGACGGTGCGGAGTAGGACAACCCCGACACCACCGCACGGAAGTCGTCCAGCATCGGGTCCATCAGCGGCGAGTGGAAGGCGTGCGAGACGCGCAGGCGGGTCGTCTTGCGGCCCTGTGCCCCGAAGTGGGCCCGGACAAACTCCACGGAATCCTCGGCGCCTGAAACGACCACGGACGAGGGTCCGTTGACGGCGGCGATCGACACGGACCCGTCCAGCAACGGCAGGACTTCCTCCTCGGTGGCCTGTACGGCGAGCATCGCACCGCCCGCGGGCAGCGCGTCCATGAGCCGGCCACGGGCCGCCACCAGCGCACACGCGTCGGCCAGCGAGAACACCCCCGCCACATGGGCCGCGGCCACCTCACCGATGGAGTGACCGGCCACGAAGTCCGGCGTCACGCCCCACGACTCCACCAGCCGGAACAGCGCCACCTCGACCGCGAACAGCCCGGCCTGCGCGAACACAGTCCGGTGGACCAGAGCCACGTCCTCGCCCCAGATCACGTCCTTGACGGGTACGTCCAGTTCCGCGCACACCGCGTCGAAGGCCGCCGCGAACACCGGGAAGCGGCCGTACAGCTCGCGCGCCATCCCGAGTCGCTGCGAACCCTGCCCCGTGAAGAGGAAGGCGCACGTTCCGGCCCCACGGACGGTGGACCGCAGGACACCGCCCGGGAGCACCTGGTCCCCCGCCGCCAACCGGCGCAGTCCCCCGGCCAGTTCTTCGCGTCCGGTTCCGACGACCGCCGCCCGGTGCTCCAGCGCGGACCGGGTGGTCGCCAGCGCCCCGGCCGTCGCCTCCAAATCCAGACCCGGCCGGGACTCGACGTACGTCAGCAGGCGCGCGGCCTGCTCGCGCAGGGCCTCCGCAGTGGCGGCGGACACCAGCCACGGCAGTACGCCGGCCTCCGTCGCGTCGGCACCGGCCGGCCGGGCCGGAAGCTCCGTGGCGGCCTGCTCCAGGATCACGTGCGCGTTGGTGCCGCTGATGCCGAACGCCGAGACGCCCGCCCGGCGGGGCCGGCCGGTCTCCGGCCACTCCACCGCTTCCCCGAGCAACGCCACCGCGCCATCGGTCCACTCCACGTGCGGCGAGGGCTCGTCCACGTGGAGGGTGCGCGGCAGCACGCCCTCCCGCATGGCCATGACCATCTTGATCACGCCGGCGACGCCGGCCGCGGCCTGTGCGTGCCCGATGTTCGACTTGATGGAGCCGAGGTGGAAGGGCCGGTCCTCCGGCCGGTCCTGCCCGTACGTCGCGATGAGTGCCTGGGCCTCGATCGGGTCGCCGAGGGTGGTGCCGGTGCCGTGCGCCTCCACCGCGTCCACCTCGGTGGCGGACAGGCCGGCGGACGCCAGGGCCTGGCGGATGACCCGCTGCTGCGAGGGTCCGTTCGGGGCGGTGAAGCCGTTGCTGGCACCGTCCTGGTTGACGGCGGAGCCGCGGATGACGGCCAGGACCTCGTGCCCGTTGCGCTGCGCGTCGGACAGTCGTTCGACGAGCAGGACGCCCACGCCCTCGGACCAGCCGACGCCGTCCGCGCTGCCCGCGAACGCCTTGCAGCGGCCGTCGACGGACAGGCCGCGCTGACGGCTGAACTCGATGAACATGCCGGGCGTGGACATGACGGTCGCGCCGCCGGCCAGGGCCAGGGAGCACTCTCCCGCCTGCAGGGACTGCACGGCAAGGTGCAGGGCCACCAAGGAGGAGGAGCACGCCGTGTCCACGGTGACGGCCGGGCCTTCGAGGCCCAGCGTGTACGAGACCCGGCCGGACACGACACTGCCGCCACTGGTTCCGGAGGGGTGCGCGCCGAGCGCGTAGTCGTGGTACATCACACCGGCGAACACTCCGGTGCGGCTGCCCTTGAGCGTGGCGGGGTCGATACCGGCCCGCTCCAGGACCTCCCAGGAGGTTTCGAGCAGGAGCCGCTGCTGCGGATCCATGTAGAGGGCCTCGCGGGGCGAGATGCCGAAGAAGGCCGGGTCGAAGTCGGCCGCCTCGTGGAGGAAGCTGCCGCGGCGCGTGTAGCTCCTGCCCTCCTTGCCGGGCTCCGGGTCGTACAGGTCCTCGATGTTCCAGCCGCGGTCGTCGGGCAGGTCGGAGACGGTGTCCCGGCCGTCCATCAGCAGCCGCCACAGATCCTCAGGGCTGGTCACTCCGCCCGGGTATCGGCAGGCCATGCCGACGATCGCGATGGGGTCCTCGTCGACGGGTCCCCGGTGGTCGGTGCCTCGTACTGCCGCGTCCGAGGCCGCCTCGGCCGTGCCGAGGAGGGTGAGGACGTGGTCGGTGACGGCGTGGGCATTGGGGTGGTCGAAGGCGAGGGTGGCGGGCAGCTTCAGACCGGTGACCCGGCTCAGGTGGTTGCGGAGCTCGGTCGCGGCGAGCGAGTCGAAGCCAAGTTCCTGGAAGGCCCGGTCCGCGCCGACCGCCTCGGCCGACGCGTGCCCGAGCACGGACGCCACCTGCGCCCGGACCAGGTCCAGCACCGTGCGCCGCCGCTCCCCCGCCGACAGACCGGACAGCTTCTGTGCCAGCGAGGCGGCTGCGGCGCTGCCGGATCCGGCGGCGGCCCGGCGGGCGCGCCGTGGGGCGAGCCCGCGGAGCAGGGCGGGCATCTCGTCGGTACGGGCGCGCAGGGCCGCGGTGTCGATCGTGGCGGGCACGACGACGGGCCGGGTGGACCGCAGCGCCGAGTGGAAGAGTTCCAGGCCGGTCTCGGCCGACATGACGGGCAGGCCCTGGGTGGCCATCCGCTTGCGGTCCACATCGGAGAGGAGCGTGCCCATGCCGGCTCCCGCCTCCCAGAGGGCGAAGGCCATGGAGGTGGCGGGCAGACCTTCGGCCGCCCGCTGTGCGGCGAGGGCATCGAGGAAGACATTCGCCGCTGCGTAGTTGCCCTGCCCGGCGGTCAGCACCAGACCACCCGCCGAGGAGAACAGCACGAACGCCGCCAGGTCCATCCCGCGCGTCAACTCGTGCAGGTACCAGGCACCATCCGCCTTGGGGGCGAGGACGGCGTCGAAGCGTTCCTCGGTGAGCGCTCCGACGAGCGCGTTGCCGCTGATACCGGCGGCGTGGAAGACGGCGGTCAGCGGGCGCTCCGCGACCGTCTCGGCGAGCAGTCGCGCGAGCGCCTCCCGATCCGACACATCACACGCGGCGACACGCACCTCCGCACCCAGCCCCGACAGCTCGGCCACCAACTCCTCGGCACCCGGAGCCGCCAGACCGCTCCGGCTGGTCAGCAGCAAGTACCGCACGCCGTAATCCACCACCAGCCGACGGGCCACCACCGCACCCAGACCACCGGTGCCACCGGTCACCAGGACCGAACCCTCGGCGTCGAAGGCGGGCATCACATCACCGGAGGAGTCCAGCCGGACCAGTCGCGGTACCCACACCTCGCCCGCACGCACCGCGGACTCCGGCTCACCAGCCGCCAACGCGCACACGGCCTCCTCCACGTCCGCACCCGGCTCCACATCCACCAGCACGAACCGGCCCGGATTCTCCGCCTGCGCCGCACGCACCAGACCCCACACCGGAGCCTGCACCACATCCAGACCGACGCCCTCCGACACAGCAACCGCACCACGCGTCACCACCACCAGACGCGACGCCACGAACCTTTCATCGGCCAGCCAAGCACGCACCACATCCAGCACCCGGTACGACACCGCACGCACCCCGGACGGAACATCCGACACAACCCCGGCCCCACAGTCCAGCACCACCACACCCGGCACCGGACCCACGGACGACAACTCCTCCCAACCCACCCACGACACATCCGCCCCACCCGAAACCACCGGAAGAACCGACCAGTCGATCCCGAACAACGGACCCCCGGAGGACCCGAGCTGCTCCGCCGAGATGAGGCGGCTGAGCATCGAGCCCACGGACAGCACTGGCTGCCCGTCCGTGTCCGCCATCTGCAGGGACAGGCCCGCGTCCCCGACGCGGGTCAGCCGCACCCGCACCTCGGCGGCGCCGACGGCATGCAGCACCACGTCGTTCCACGCGAAGGGAACGACCGTGTCGTCGCTGTCGCCCTCCAGCAGACCCGCGTGCAGTGAGGCATCCAGAAGCGCGGGGTGCAGGCCGAACCGGCCCGCCGCGTCCCGCTCCTTCTCGGGCAGCGCGACCTCGGCGAACAGCTCCTCACCGCGCCGCCACGCCGCCCGCAGCCCGCGGAACACGGGTCCGTACCCGAACCCGGCCTCCGCGAACCGCTCGTAGGCACCCTCGACGGGGATGGCCTCCGCGTCCGCCGGCGGCCATGTCTCCGCGTCGAAGGCGGGGGCGTTCAGCGCGTCCGCGCTCAGCACGCCGCCGGCATGCCGGACCCACACCCCGCCGCCGGTTCCTTCGGTGCACGAGTACACCCCGACCGTACGGCGACCGGTTTCCTCCGGTGCCGACACCCGTACCTGTATCTGTACGCCGCCCTGCTCGGGCAACACGAGCGGTGCGGCGAGCGTCAGTTCCTCCACCACCTCGCAGCCGACTTCGGCACCCGCCCGGAGGGCGAGTTCGAGCAGGCCGGTGCCGGGCACCAGCACGGCGCCCTTGACGGTGTGGTCGACCAGCCACGGGTGGGTCTGCCGCGAGAGACGGCCGGTCAGTACCGTCCCGTCCTCGTCGGCCAGGCTCACGGACGCGCTCAGCATCGGGTGCTCGGCCGCGCCGAGTCCCGCGAACCGCACGTCACCCGCACGCAGCAGCACGCCGGCAGGCCAGTAGCGCTGCCGCTGGAAGGCGTACGTGGGCAGCTCGACCCGGCGGGCGCCCGTCCCGGCGAACAGGGTGCTCCAGTTCGCGCTCACACCGTCGACGTACAGCTCCGCCAGGGCGCGTACGGCCGTCTCCTCCTCGTCGCGGCCCTTGCGCAGGGCGGCGACGAACAGGGCTTCGGGCGCAGCCGACTCCTGTCCCATGGCCGAGAGCACGCTGTCGGGGCCCAGCTCCAGGAAGCGGGTCACGCCCGCCTCGGCGAGGATACGGATGCCGTCGGCGAAGCGGACCGTGTCGCGGACGTGCCTCACCCAGTACTCCGGGTCGCACACCCGGTCCGCGTCCACGGTCATGCCGATCGGCGGAGTCGCGAACGACAGGCCCGACACCACCGCACGGAACTCGTCCAGCATCGGATCCATCAACGGCGAGTGGAACGCGTGCGAAACACGCAGACGGGTCGTTTTGCGGCCCGCGCCCTCGAAGTGCGCACGGATCGCCTCCACCGCGTCCTCGGCCCCCGAGACCACCACGGCCGACGGACCGTTCACCGCCGCGATCGACACGAACTCACCAAGGAACGGAAGGACTTCGTCCTCCGTCGCCGCCACCGCCAGCATCGCGCCGCCCTCGGGCAACGCCTGCATCAGCCGGCCACGCGCCGCCACCAACCTGCACGCGTCAGAGAGGGAGAACACCCCCGCCACGTGCGCCGCGGCCACCTCACCAATGGAATGACCCGCCACGAAGTCCGGCGTCACACCCCACGACTCCACCAGCCGGAACAACGCCACCTCGACCGCGAACAGCCCGGCCTGCGCGAACACCGTCCGGTTCAGCTCATCGGCATCCTCGCCCCAGACCACCTCCCGCACCGGGACATCCAGCTCCGCGCAGACCGCGTCGAAGGCCGCCGCGAACACCGGGAAGCGGCCATACAACTCCCGCCCCATACCCAGCCGCTGCGAACCCTGACCGGTGAACAAGAACGCCGTCCTGCCTGCGCTCGTCCGGCCCTCGATCACCTGCTCGCCGTTCAGCACCACCGCGCGGTGGGCGAAGACCGACCGGCCGAGAGCGGACAGACCCACATCCACCGCCCGCAGCCCCGCCCCCTCCACATACGAACACAGCCGCGCGACCTGATCCTGAAGAGCCTCTTCCGTCTTGCCGGACACCAACCACGGCACCACAACGGGAGCAACCTCCGTTGCCGACACGACATCCGCCGACTCGAACTGCTCCAGCACCACATGCGCGTTCGTCCCGCTGATACCGAACGAAGAGACACCCGCCCGGCGCATCCGGCCCGACTTCGGCCACGCCGTCCTGTCGGTCACGAGCTCAACCGCACCCGCGCTCCAGTCCACATGCGTGGACGGCGCGTCGGCATTGAGCGTCTTGGGCACGATCCCGTGCTCCATCGCCATGACCATCTTGATCACACCAGCAACACCCGCGGCCGCCTGCGCGTGCCCGATGTTCGACTTCACCGAGCCGAGCAACAACGGCAGTTCACGACCCTGGCCATAAGTCGCAATCAGAGCCTGCGCCTCGATCGGGTCACCCAGCGTCGTACCCGTACCGTGCGCCTCCACCACATCCACATCCGACGTGGACAGACCACCACTCGCCAACGCCTGCCGGATCACCCGCTGCTGCGAAGGACCATTCGGAGCCGTCAAACCATTGCTCGCACCGTCCTGGTTCACTGCCGAACCACGCACCACCGCCAGCACCCGATGCCCATTCCGCACCGCATCCGACAACCGCTCCAACACCACCATCCCCACGCCCTCGCCCCAGCCCACACCATCGGCCGAATCCGAGAACGACCGGCACCGGCCGTCGGACGACAAACCACCCTGCCGCGCGAACTCCACAAACGTCGTCGGCGTCGACATCACCGTCACACCACCGGCAACCGCCAACGAACACTCACCCGAGCGCAACGCCTGCGCCGCCAGATGCATCGCCACCAGCGACGACGAACACGCCGTGTCCACCGTCACCGCCGGACCCTCGAACCCAAAGGTGTAAGACACCCGCCCCGAGGCAACGCTGCCCGCGCTGCCGCTGCCCCGGAAGCCGTCGAACTGCTCGGCGTCCAGCAGGCTCCGGTAGTCCGTGTACATGACGCCCGCGAAGACGCCGGTCTGCGAGCCGCGCAACGACGCGGGATCGATGCCGGCCCGCTCGATCGCCTCCCAGGACGTCTCCAGCAGCAGCCGCTGCTGGGCATCCGTGGCCAACGCCTCACGCGGGCTCATCCCGAAGAAGCCGGGATCGAAGTCCGCAGCCCCGTAGAGGAAGCCGCCCGCACGGGCGAACGACTCACCCTCCACGTCCCAGCCACGATCGGCGGGGAAGGAACCGACCGCGTCCACGCCGTCGGCCACCAGGCGCCACAGATCCTCCGGCGACTCCACCCCACCCGGGTACCGGCACGCCATACCCACGATCGCGACCGGATCGTGGGCCGCTACGGCCTCGCGTACGGTCACCGGGGCTTCGTGCCCGAGGACCTCGTCGCGGACGAATCCGGCGAGCGCATCCGCCGTCGGGTAGTCGAAGACCACTGTGGCGGGTAGCCGCAGCCCCGTCACCGAACCCAGCCGGTTGCGGAGCTCGACCGCCGTCAGGGAGTCGAAGCCCAGGTCCTGGAAGGCACGCTCCGGATCGACATCGGCCGCGCTTCCGTGCCCGAGTACCAGCGCGATCTGCGCGCGCACCAGGTCGAGCACCGCCTCGTGCCGTTCCGCCTCGGCGAGGACGGACAGCCTCTTCCGCAGTCCGGCCGCATCGGCCGACCCCGTACGAATGCTGCGGCGCACCCGGGTCCGGATCAGGCTGCGGAGCAGCGCCGGCACCTCACCCTGCGCCCGGATCGCGGCCAGGTCCAGGCGGACCGGCAGGACGACCGGCCGCTCCGCCGACAGTGCGGCGTCGAACAGTGCCAGGCCGTCCGGTACGGACAGCGGAGGCATGCCCAGTCGGGTGATGCGCTCGACTTCGGCGTCGGTCAGCGAGCCGGTCATTCCGCCGGTCCGCTCCCAGGGGCCCCAGGCAAGGGAGACGCCGGGCAGGCCGGCGGCACGCCGGTACTCGGCGAGGGCGTCGAGGAAGGCGTTGCCTGCGGCGTAGTTCGACTGCCCCGCGCTGCCGAATGCGGCGGCGACGGAGGAGAACACGACGAACGCCGCGAGGTCACGGTCCTTCGTCGCCTCGTGCAGGTTCCAGGCCGCGTCCACCTTCGGGCGCAGTACGGCCGAGAGCCGCTCGTCCGTCAACGAGCCGATCACACCGTCGTCGATCACGCCCGCGGTGTGGATCACTGCCCGTACGTCGTGCCGGCCGAGCAGGTCGCGTACGGCAGCGGGCTCGGCGACGTCACAGGACTCGATCACGACCCGTACGTCATGCCGCTCCAGTTCTGCGACGAGATCGGCCGCGCCGTCGGCCGTGTAGCCGCCGCGGCTGACGAGGAGCAGGCTGCGCACACCGTGCTCGGCCACCAAGTGCCGGGCGATCACCCGGCCCAGACCGCCTGTACCACCGGTGATCAGGACCGCGCCCTCGCCCGCCCATTCGGGACCGGCCTCCCGCATTGGCTCGACCCGGGTCAACCGTGCGACGAGGAACCGACCGTCCCGGACCAGCACTTGCGGTTCGTCGAGGGCCAGTACGGACTCCAGCAGACCGGGGGGTTCCTCGCCCTCCACGTCCACCAGCACGAACCGGCCCGGCTGCTCCGACTGCGCCGAACGCACCAGGCCCCACACCGCTGCGGCGGCGAGATCCGTAGCCGAGGCCGCGCCCCGGGTCACCAGCACCAGCCGCGACTCCTCCGGCAGTTCCTGCACCAGGGACAGAGCCCGCGCCGACAGCGCATGCACCGCCCCGGCCATATCGCCTCCGCGTCCGCCTTCGCCGTCGTCGACCAGCCGGTGCACCACCACGTCCGGTGACATCGCCACCGGCGCCGGCACCCGGACCGGCACCCAGTCCACCCCGAACAACCCATCGTTGTGCCGCTCGGCGGAAACCGGGCGCACCGTGAGCGCCGATACCGAGGCGACCGGCTCTCCGGCCGTGTCCGCCATCGCCACCGACACCCCTCCGTCGGGCGTACGGGACAGCCGGACCAGCAGGGCGGACGCACCCGGGGCATGCAGCGACGCACCGGACCAGGAGAAGGGCACGCCGCGTTCCCCCTCACCGAGGAGAACGGACGCGTGCAGGGCGGCGTCGAACAGGGCGGGGTGCAGACCGAATCCGGTCGGGTCCATGTCCTCCGGCAGTGCGACCTCGGCGTAGACCTCGTCCTCGAGCCGCCAGGCCGCGCGCAGGCCCTGGAACACCGGGCCGTACTCGAACCCGGCCTCGGCGAACCGTTCGTACACGTCCGTCACGTCCAGTGCCTCGGCCCTGGCCGGCGGCCAGACCGTCGCGTCGAAGGCCGCGTGCGGAGCCGTGCCGGGCATGAGCACGCCGGTGGCGTGCTGGATCCAGCCGGACTCGTCCGCGCCGTCCGGGCGGGAGTGGACCGTCACCGCGCGGCGGGCGAACTCGTCGAGCCCTCCCACCGTCACCTGTATGGCTACGGCGCCCTGAGCGGGCAGGGCTAGCGGCGTGGCGAGCGTGAGTTCCTCGACGGCCGGACAGCCGGCTTCGTCACCGGCCCGGACCACCAGTTCGACCAGGGCCGTCCCCGGGACCAGAACCTCACCCATGACCCGGTGGTCCGCCAGCCACGGGTGGGTGGTCACCGACAGCCGTCCGGTGAAGAGGAACGTGTCCGAGTCCGCCAGCTCCACGGCTGCGCCGAGCATGGGGTGTTCGGCCGATTCCAGCCCTGCGAGACGTACCTCACCGCCGCGTGCGAAGCCAGTGCCCGAGGGCCAGTAGCGCTGGTGCTGGAAGGCGTAGGTGGGCAGCTCGACCGGGCGGGCGCCGGTTCCGGCGAAGAGGGCCGACCAGTCGGTGGTGCCACCGGACACGTACAGCTCGGCGAGGGCCTGGAGGGCGGATGTCTCCTCGTCGCGATTCCTGCGCAGGAGGGGCACGAGGACGGCGTCGCTGTCTTCGGGCAGGGATGCGGCGGCCATGGCGGACAGGACCCCGTCCGGACCCAGCTCCAGGAACCGCGTCACACCCTGCTCGTACAGGGATCGGACATCGTCGGAGAAGCGGACCGTGTCACGGACGTGCCTCACCCAGTACTCCGGGTCACAGACCCTCTCGGAGCCCGCGACCAGCGCGATCATGGGTGCGGAGAACGACAGACCCGACACCACCGCACGGAACTCGTCCAGCATCGGATCCATCAACGGCGAGTGGAACGCGTGCGAAACACGCAGACGGGTCGTCTTGCGCCCCGCGCCCTCGAAGTGCGCACGGATCGCCTCCACCGCGTCCTCGGCCCCCGAGACCACCACGGCCGAGGGACTGTTGACCGCCGCGATCGACACGGACTCACCCAACAGCGGCCGGACTTCGTCCTCCGTTGCCGCCACCGCGAGCATCGCGCCGCCCTCAGGCAGCGCCTGCATCAGCCGCCCGCGCGCCGCGACCAACCTGCACGCATCGGCCAGCGAGAACACCCCGGCCACGTGCGCCGCGGCCACCTCACCAATGGAATGACCGGCCACGAAGTCCGGCGTCACACCCCAGGACTCCACCAGCCGGAACAACGCCACCTCGACCGCGAACAGCCCGGCCTGCGCGAACACCGTCCGGTTCAGCTCATCGGCATCCTCGCCCCAGACCACGTCCCGCACCGGCACGTCCAGCTCCGCGCAGACCGCGTCGAAGGCCGCCGCGAACACCGGGAAGCGGGCATACAGTTCCCGCCCCATACCGAGACGCTGCGATCCCTGACCGGTGAACAGGAACGCCGTCCTGCCTGCGCTCGCCCGGCCCTCGATCACCTGCTCGCCGTTCAGCACCACCGCGCGGTGGGCGAAGACCGACCGGCCGAGAGCGGACAGACCCACATCCACCGCCCGCAGCCCCGACCCCTCCACATACGAACACAGCCGCGCAACCTGATCCTGAAGCGCCTCTTCCGTCTTGCCGGACACCAACCACGGCACCACAACCGGAGCAACCTCCGTTGCCGACACGACATCCGCCGACTCGAACTGCTCCAGCACCACATGCGCGTTCGTCCCGCTGATACCGAACGAGGACACACCCGCCCGGCGTACCCGGCCCGACTCCGGCCAGACACGCTGCTCCGACAGCAGCTGCACTTCGCCCGCCGCCCAGTCCACGTGTGAGGACGGAGCATCCACGTGCAGGGTCTTCGGGACCAGGCCGTGGCGCATCGCCATGACCATCTTGATCACACCAGCAACACCCGCAGCCGCCTGCGCGTGCCCGATGTTCGACTTCACCGAACCGAGCAACAACGGCAGTTCACGACCCTGGCCATAAGTCGCAATCAGAGCCTGCGCCTCGATCGGGTCACCGAGTGTGGTGCCCGTCCCGTGCGCCTCCACCACATCCACATCCGCGGTGGACAGACCCCCACTCGCCAACGCCTGCCGGATCACCCGCTGCTGCGAAGGACCATTCGGAGCCGTCAAACCATTGCTCGCACCGTCCTGGTTCACTGCCGAACCACGCACCACCGCCAGCACCCGGTGCCCATTCCGCACCGCGTCCGACAACCGCTCCAACACCACCATCCCCACGCCCTCGCCCCAGCCCACACCATCGGCCGAATCCGAGAACGACCGGCACCGGCCGTCGGACGACAAACCACCCTGCCGCGCGAACTCCACAAACGTCGTCGGCGTCGACATCACCGTCACACCACCGGCAACCGCCAACGAACACTCACCCGAGCGCAACGCCTGCGCCGCCAGATGCATCGCCACCAGCGACGACGAACACGCCGTGTCCACCGTCACCGCCGGACCCTCGAACCCAAAGGTGTAAGACACCCGCCCCGAGGCAACGCTGCCCGCGCTGCCGCTGCCCCGGAAGCCGTCGAACTGCTCGGCGTCCAGCAGGCTCCGGTAGTCCGTGTACATGACGCCCGCGAAGACGCCGGTCTGCGAGCCGCGCAGCGACGCGGGATCGATGCCGGCCCGCTCGATCGCCTCCCAGGACGTCTCCAGCAGCAGCCGCTGCTGGGCATCCGTGGCCAACGCCTCACGCGGGCTCATCCCGAAGAAGCCGGGATCGAAGTCCGCAGCCCCGTAGAGGAAGCCGCCCGCACGGGCGAACGACTCACCCTCCACGTCCCAGCCGCGGTCGGCGGGGAGGGAACCGACCGCGTCCACGCCGTCGGCCACCAGCCGCCACAGATCCTCCGGGGACTCCACCCCACCCGGGTACCGGCACGCCATGCCCACGATCACGACCGGATCGTCTTCCAGGACCACCATCCGCGTCGGCAGCGGCGCCGCCGCACGGGGCGTCTCGCCGCCGAGCACCTCGTCCAGGAGGAAGTCCGCCAGCGCCTCGGCCGTCGGGTAGTCGAAGACCAGTGTGGCCGGCAGCCGCAGGCCCGCGGCCGTGCCCAGCCGGTTGCGGAGTTCCACGGCCATGAGGGAGTCGAAGCCCAGGTCCTGGAAGGCACGGGTCGGTTCGACGGCGCCGGCGTCGATGTGACCGAGGACGAGGGCGACGTGCCCGCGTACGAGGTCGAGGAGGACCTCGCGTCGCTCGTCGGCCGTGAGGGCGGAGAGGGTGCGCAGCAGACCGGCCGTCGCGGGCGAACCGGAGGGCCCGGTGGCTGCCGGACGCCGGTTGCGGGTACGAGGCCGGACCAGCCCTCGCAGCAGGGCGGGTATCTCGTCCTGCGTCCGCATGGCCGCGAAGTCGAACCGTACCGGGGCGACCAGCGCCTCGTCCGACCGCAGGGCGGCGTCGAAGAGTGCGGCTCCCTGCTCCGGGGTCAGTTCGGGCATGCCGGTACGGGCGATGCGCCGGATGTCGGCTTCGGACAGGGTGGCGGTCATGCCGCCGTCCCGGGTCCACGGGCCCCATGCGAGCGACGCGCCCGGCAGTCCGGCGGCTCGACGGTACTCGGCGAGGGCGTCCAGGAAGGCGTTTCCGGCGGCGTAGTTGGCCTGGCCGGGCCCGCCGAAGAGTCCGGATACGGAGGAGAAGAGAACGAACGCGGCCAGGTCCAGTTCGCGGGTGGCCTCGTGCAGGTTCCAGGCGGCGTCCGCCTTGGGGCGCAGGACCGTCGACAGTCGCTCGGGGGTCAGCGCCTCGACCACACCGTCGTCGATCACACCCGCCGTGTGGACCACGGCCCGGACCTGATGACGGGAGACCAGCTCGGCCACTGCGGTGGCATCGGCGGTATCGCAGGCTTCTACGACGGCCTCGGCGCCCATCCCGGCCAGCTCCGCGACCAGTTCGGCGGCACCCTCGGCAGCCGCGCCGCTCCGGCTCACCAGCAGCAGGTTGCGTACGCCGTGCTCGACCACCAGGTGCCGGGCGATCGCCCGGCCCAGACCGCCCGTGCCTCCGGTGATCAGGACCGCGCCCTCGCCCGCCCACTGCGGGGCCGTTCCCCGGACCGCCCGGGACCGGGTCAGTCGTGGGGCCAGCAGGTCGCCGTCGCGGATGATCAACTGGGGTTCGCCCGCCGCCAGTACGCTCTCCAGCAGTCCGGTCCCCGGATCCTCGCCCTCGACGTCCACCAGCACGAACCGGCCGGGGTGCTCCGACTGCGCCGACCGCACCAGCCCCCACACGGCGGCAGCCGCCAGGTCCTCGCCGGACACCGCGCCACACGTCACGAACACCAGTCGGGAATCGGCCGACCGCTCCTCCCCCAGCCACTCCTGCACCAGGGACAGCGCCCGAGCCGACAACGCGTGCGCCGACTCCACTACGCCCTCGTCGCCCGAAAGCCGGGCGACGACCACGTCCGGGGAGAGCGCGGGCACCGGCGTCGTCACCCGGACCACCGGCACCCACTCCACGCCGTACACCGGGTCCTGGTCCGCCGGGCGAGCGGCATCGACCGGACGCAGCACCAGCGATTCCACCGATGCCACCGGCTCGCCGGCCGCGTCGGCCACTGCGACGGTGAGTGCGTCCTCGCGCGTACGGGTCACCCGCACCCGGACCGAAGAGGCGCCGGTGGCGTGCAGCGACACGCCCTCCCAGGAGAACGGCACGACTCCGCGCGGCACCCCGTTGAAGGCGGTGACGTGCAGCGCGGCGTCCAGCAGCGCGGGGTGCAGACCGTAGGGGCTGCCGTCGACGCCCTCGGGGAGGGTGACCTCGGCGTACACGTCCTCGCCCCGCTGCCAGGCGGCCCGCAGGCCCTGGAAGACCGGGCCGTAGTCGAATCCGGCCTCGGACATCCGGTTGTAGAGGCCGGTCAGGTCGACGGGGTCGGCGTCGGCCGGGGGCCACGTGCTGCCGGATTCGTAGAGGGCCACGGTCCGCTCGCCGGTCGCCAGTACGCCCGTCGCGTGCGGGAGCCACGCCAGCTCCTCCGCTCCCTCACGGCGGGACCGGATGGTCACGGTGCGGCGGCCGTTGTCGTCGGCAGCGGCCACCCGCAGTTGCAGCTGCACGCCGCCCTCCTCGGGGAGGACGAGCGGCGCGGCGAGCGTCAGCTCCTCGACGGTGCCGCAGCCGACCTCGTCGCCCGCGCGGACGGCGAGCTCCAGGAACGCCGTTCCCGGCAGGAGGGCCGAGCCGCGCACCACGTGGTCGGCGAGCCAGGGGTGCGAATGGGCCGACAGGCGGGAGGTGAACAGCATGCCTTCGGCGTCCGACAGTTCGACGGAGGCGCTGAGGAGCGGGTGCCCCGCGGCGTCGAATCCGGCGGCACGGGCATCACCGGCCGGGGTCGCGCCCGGGGTCGGCCAGAAGCGCCGACGCTGGAAGGCGTAGGTCGGGAGGTCGATGAGGCCGGCGCCCGTTCCGCGCAGCACCGCTGTCCAGTCCACGACCGCGCCGTCGACGAACATCCGGGCTACGGCGGTCAGCACGGCCGTCTCCTCGTCGACGCCCTTACGCAGGAGGGGCACGAGGACGGCGTCGCTGTCTTCGGGCAGGGATGCGGCGGCCATGGCGGACAGGACCCCGTCCGGACCGAGCTCCAGGAACCGCGTCACACCCTTCTCGTACAGGGATCGGACATCGTCGGAGAAGCGGACCGTGTCACGGACGTGCCTCACCCAGTACTCCGGGTCACAGACCCTCTCGGAGCCCGCGACCAGCGCGATCGTGGGTGCGGAGAACGACAGACCGGACACCACCGCACGGAACTCGTCCAGCATCGGATCCATCAGCGGAGAGTGGAACGCGTGCGAAACACGCAGACGGGTCGTCTTGCGGCCCGCGCCCTCGAAGTGCGCGCGGATGGCGTCGACCGCATCCTCGCCGCCGGACACGACCACGGCCGAGGGGCCATTGACTGCGGCGATCGACACGAACTCGTCCAGCAGCGGCCGGACTTCCTCCTCCGTCGCCGCCACCGCCAGCATCGCGCCGCCCTCGGGCAGCGCCTGCATCAGCCGCCCGCGCGCCGCCACCAGCGCACAGGCATCGGCCAGCGAGAACACCCCCGCCACATGCGCCGCGGCCACCTCGCCGACCGAATGACCGGCCACGAAGTCGGGCTTCAGACCCCACGACTCCACCAGCCGGAACAGCGCCACTTCCACCGCGAACAGCCCGGCCTGCGCGTACACGGTCCGGTCGACCGGTTCCGCGTCCTCGCCCCAGATCACGTCCCGGACCGGGACCCCCAGCTCCGCGCACACCGCGTCGAAGGCCGCCGCGAACGCCGGGAAGCGGGCATACAGTGCCCGGCCCATACCGAGACGCTGCGACCCCTGCCCGGAGAACAGGAACGCCGTCTTCCCGCCTCGGGCCACCCCTTCCGCGACCGTCTGCGTGGCGCCCAGCAGCACCGCGCGGTGCCCGAGTACGGACCGAGCGGCCGCGAGGGTCAAGGCGACGTCCACCGAGCGGGGCCCGGACTGCTCCGCGTACGCGTGCAGGCGTGCGATCTGGTCCCGCAGCGCCTCCTGCGTGCGGCCCGTGAGGACCCACGGCACCGCACCGGGCACGGTCGAAGGCCAATCCGTCCCGGTCTCCGTCTGCGCCGCCGCCGCTGACCCTGCCGCATCCGCATCCGCATCCGCATCCGCCGGGGCGTATGCCTCGCCCTGTTCCAGGACCACATGGGCGTTCGTGCCGCTGATGCCGAAGGCGGAGACCGCCGAGCGGCGCGGGCGGCCGGTGGCGGGCCAGTCGGTCCGCTCGGTGAGGAGTTCGACGGCTCCCGCGCTCCAGTCGACGTGCGAGGACGGCCGGTCCACGTGCAGGGTCTCGGGCAGGACCCCGTGCCGCATCGCCATGACCATCTTGATGACACCCGCGACACCGGCCGCGGCCTGCGCGTGGCCGATGTTCGACTTGATGGAGCCGAGCAGCAGCGGGCGGTCCGCCGGACGCGCCTGTCCGTACGTGGCCAGGAGGGCCTGGGCCTCGATCGGGTCGCCCAGCGTGGTGCCGGTGCCGTGGGCCTCGACGGCGTCGATCTGGTCGGTGGTCAGTTGCGCGTTGGCGAGCGCCGCCTGGATGACGCGCTGCTGGGAAGGCCCGTTGGGGGCGGTGAGACGGCTGCTGGCGCCGTCCTGATTGACCGCCGTGCCCCGTACGACGGCCAGCACCCGGTGACCGTTGCGGCGCGCGTCCGACAGTCGCTGCACGAGCAGGACGCCGACGCCCTCGGCCCAGCCGGTGCCGTCGGCGGCCTCGGCGAAGGGCTTGCAGCGGCCGTCGGCGGCCAGGCCCCGCTGGCGGGAGAACTCGGTGAACAGGCGGGGGGTCGGCATGACGGCGACGCCGCCGGCCAGGGCCATGGTGCATTCGCCGGCCCGCAGGGCACGTACGGCGAGGTGCAGGGCGACCAGGGAGGAGGAGCAGGCGGTGTCGACGGTGACGGCCGGGCCCTCCAGGCCGAAGGCGTAGGAGATCCGGCCGGACAGGACGCTGACCGCGCCACCGGTCAGCAGGTGGCCTTCGGTTTCGGTGGTCTGCTTGGCGAGGGAGCCGTAGTCGGTGTCGGCGCCGCCGATGAAGACGCCCGTCTCGGTGCCGCGCAGGGCGGCGGGGCTGATCCGGGCGTGTTCGACGGCCTCCCAGGCGGTTTCCAGCAGAAGACGCTGCTGCGGGTCCATGGCGAGGGCCTCGCGCGGGGCGATGCCGAAGAGGTCGGCATCGAACTCGGCGGCGGCGTCGAGGAAGCCGCCGTGGCGTACGTAGCTCTTCCCGGGGGTTCCCGGGTTGGGGTCGTAGAGCGCTGCGGTGTCCCACCCGCGGTCCTCCGGCAGGTCGCCGACGGCGTCGGTGCCGTCGGCGACCATCTGCCACAGGTCTTCGGGGGAACCGACGCCGCCGGGGAACCGGCAGGCCATGCCCACGATGGCGATCGGCTCGCTGTCCCGGGCCTCGACGGACTCCAGCCTCTGCTTGGTGCGCCGCAGGTCCGCGGTGACCTTCTTGAGGTAGTCGCGGAGCTTGTCTTCGGAGGAGGGGCCGGCCTTGGGTGCCATGGGTGGGAAAACCTCGCAGTCGGTAAAGGGTGTTACGGGTGGTGCGGTGATCGGTCGGATCGGTCGGATCGGTCGGGCCGTCGGCCGACTCGGTCAGGCGAGGCCGAGTTCCTTGTCGATCAGGTCGAACATCTCGTCGTCCGTGGAGGCTGCTTCGAGGTCGGCGTCGGCGTCGGTGCCGTCGGCGTCCCCTTCGCGGGTGTCCTCGGCGGCAGCGTCGAGCTTCCACTGCAGTGCCTTGAGCCGGGCGGCCAGGCGGGCGCGGCCGTCCGCGTCGAGTGCGGAGGCCGCACCGGCCGTCACGGCCTGCTCCAGGTCGTCGAGTCCCGGCAGGAGGGACCCTTCCGGCTCCGCGCTGCCCGGGGAGGCCAGTTGTGCGCGCAGGTGCCGGGCGAGGGCCAGCGGGGTCGGGTGGTCGAAGACCGCCGTCGTCGGCAGCCGGAGCCCGGTGTCGGCGTTCAGGCGGTTGCGCAGTTCCACGGCGGTGAGCGAGCTCATGCCCAGGTCGAGGAAGCCGCGTTCGGCCTCGATCGAGGCGGCCGAGCCATGGCCCAGGACCGTGGCGACATGGCTGGTGATCAGTTGGAGCAGCAGCGCCTCGCGCTCGGCCGCGCCGAGCCCGGCCAGCCGCTGCGCGAAACCGCCGTCCTGCCGGACCCCGTCCGCGGGAGCGGCGGCTCCGATGGTGCTCGCGGCCCTCCGGGTGACCGCCCGTACGGGGGTGAGTGCGCGGAGCAGCGCCGGCGTACGGCCCGCGGCCGCGAAGGCCCTCGGGTCGAGCCGTACGGGGACCAGGAGGGCACGGTCGACGGCCGCGGCGGCGTCGAGCAGGCCGAGTCCTTGGCCTGCCGAGAGCGGCAGCATTCCTGAGCGTTCGAAGCGGGCGACATCCACGGGGGTCAGCCTGGACGTCATTTCACTGGAATCTCCCCAGTATCCCCACGCGAGGGAGACCGCGGTGAGTCCCTGGGCCCGGCGCCGGTGGGCGAGGGCGTCGAGGAAGGAGTTGGCGGCGGCGTAGTTGGCCTGGGCGGGACCTCCGATGACTCCGGCGAAGGAGGAGAAGAGGACGAAGGCGGACAGTTCGGTGTCGCGGGTCAGCTCGTGCAGGTGCCAGGCGGCTTGGGCCTTCGGACGCCATACGCGCTCCAGGTCCTCGGCGGTGAGGTTCTCCAGGAGGCCGTCCTGGAGTACGCCGGCCGCGTGGACCACGGCGGTGAGCGGGTGTTCGGCCGGGACGGCGGCGAGCACCTCGGCGAGGGCGTCGCGGTCGGCGGCGTCGCAGGCGGCGATGGTGACGGCCGCCCCCATCCGGGTGAGTTCTTCGCGCAGTTCCCCGGCGCCCGGGGCGGCGGGGCCCCGGCGGCCGGTGAGCAGCAGGTGCCGGACTCCGTGCTCGGTGACCAGGTGCCTGGCGACGAGTGCGCCGAGGGTCCCGGTGCCGCCGGTGATCAGGACGGTTCCGTCGCCGTGCGTGTCCCACTCCCAGACCGGGGGGCCCGAGCGGTCCTGCGGGAGTGCGGTGCGCCGGAGCCTCGGCACGGTCACCGTGCCGGCGCGCAGGGCGAGGTGGGGTTCGTCGGCGGCCGCGGCGGCCGTGACGGCGGCCGACAGCACGCGTTCGGAGGCCGGGTCCCCGTCGGTGTCGACGAGCAGGAACCGGCCGGGGTGCTCGGCCTGCGCCGAGCGGATCAGTCCGTGAACGGCCGCATCGGTGAGCGCGGCGCCGTCGCCGGGGGCGATGAGAACCAGCCGGGAGTTCGCGCTGCGCGGATCGGCCAGCCATGACTGGACCAGGTGCAGCGTCTCGCGTACGGGGGTGCTGTCCGAGGGGTTCGCAAGGTGGTCGGCCGCGGGCCGGCGCAGCAGCACCGTGTCCGCGAAGGGTGCCGTGTCCTCGGCCCCGAGGACCTCCAGCAGGGCGGGTGGACCGGTGAACGACTGCGTCGTGCCGGTGGCCGGTTCGGTGAGGACGGCAGGGGCCCAGTCGGGCTCCGTCCAGGCGGTTTCGAAGAGTGCCTGGGGTTGCCGGGGTGCCGCGGGCGGGGTGGTGGTGACGGCGGCGGCCGTGAGCACGGCCGTGCCCGTCGCATCGGCGGCGGTCAGGGAGAGGGTGCCGTCCTGGGTGCGGGTGATCCGTACGCGCAGGAGAGCGGCGCCGGTGGCCGTCAGGGTCACCGAGCCCCAGGCGACGGGCAGTTCCGCTCCGCCGCCGGGCCGGGTGGCGGTGGCCATGACCAGGGCGGTCTGCAGCAGGGCCGGGTGGATCCGGAAGCCGGACGCGGCCGTGTGCTGGGCCTGGGGCAGGGCCACTTCGGCGAGGGTGTCGCCGTCGGGCGTGGTCCAGAGCGCGCGGACGGTGCGGTGGAGCGGTCCGGGGTCGTAGCCGCCCTCGGCGAGGACGGCGTACAGCTCGTCGGTGTCGGCCGGGTGTGCGTCGTGCGGCGGCCAGGCCGTCGCGTCGCGGGGCTCGCCCGCCGGTGTGCCCGCCGGTGCGCCCGCCCAGGTCAGCGTGCCGGTGGCGTGGCGGCTCCAGTGTGCGTCCGCGGCGGTCCGGGCGTGGACCGTCAGCGGGCGGGTGCCCGCCTCGACGGCTCCTACGGTCAGCTGGAGTTCCAGGACGTCGTCCTCGGGGACGACCAGCGGGGCCAGTTCGGTGAGTTCCTCGACCATCGTGCATCCGGCCTCGTCGGCGGCCCGGACCGCCCAGTCGAGCAGGGCGGTGCCGGGGACGACGGCAGCGCCGTGCACGGTGTGGTCGGCCAGCCACGGGTGGGTCGCCGTGGCGATCCTGCCGGTGAGGACCAGGGCGCCGTCCCCGTCGGCGAGCCGGACCACGGTGTCGAGGCCGGCGGGATCCGCCGGGGCGGCGGCTGCTGCGGCCGGGGCCGCCTCGAGCCAGTACCGGCTTCGCTGGAAGGCGTACGTGGGCAGGTCCGCCGCCCCGCCGCCGCTCAGGATGCCGCTCCAGTCGACCCGTACGCCGTGCACGTGTGCCTCGGCGAGGGAGGTCAGCAGCCGCTGGGGGCCGCCGTCATGGCGGCGCAGCGAGCCCAGCGCCAGCGCGTCCGTACCGGCGGCGGCGATGGTGTCCTCGATGGCGGAGGTCAGCACCGGATGCGGGCTGGCCTCGACGAACACGTCGTGGCCCTGGACGAGGAGGGTGCGCAGGGCGTCCTCCAGGCGCACGGTGCGGCGCAGGTTCTCGTACCAGTACGAGGCGTCCAGAGGGGTGCCGGCGTCGGCCCACTTCCCGGTAAGGGTGGAGAGGAAGGGGATGTGGGGTTCGCGGGTTTCGATGCCGGCGAGGTCGGCCAGGACGGTCTCGCGGATGCTTTCGACCTGGGCGGAGTGGGAGGCGTAGTCGACGGGGATCTTCCTGGCGCGGACGCCGTCCCGGCCGCAGGCGTCGAGGAGTGCGTCGAGGGCGTCCGGCTCGCCGGAGACCACCACGGAGCCGGGGCCGTTGACGGCGGCTACGGAGATCCGCTCGCCCCAGGGCGTGAGGCGTGCGAGGACGTCCTGGTGGGAGGCGGCGACGGAGACCATGCCCCCGCGGCCGGAGAGCCCGTCGGCGATGGCCCGGCTGCGCAGCGCGACCACGCGGGCGCCGTCTTCCAGTGAGAGCGCGCCGGCCACGCAGGCGGCAGCGATCTCGCCCTGGGAGTGGCCGACGACGGCCGCGGGGCGCAGGCCGTGGGCCTGCCAGACCGCGGCGAGCGCGACCATGACCGCCCACAGGGCGGGCTGGGCCACGTCGACGCGGTCCAGCGGCGGGGCGTCCGGCTCGCCGCGCAGTACGGCGGTCAGGGACCAGTCCGCGTACGGGGCGAGGGCCTGCTCGCAGGCGGCGATGCGGGCTGCGAACTCCAGTGACGCGTCGAGGAGTTCGGCTCCCATGCCGACCCACTGGGAGCCTTGTCCGGGGAAGACCAGGACGGTTTTGCGGTCGCGTCCGGAGGTGTGGCGGCCCTGGGTGAGACCGGGCGCGGGGGCGCCGTCGGCGAGCGCGGCCAGCGCGGCCCGCAGGGTTGCGGGGTCGGCGGCGGTGACGACCGCGCGGTGTTCGAGGACGGCCCGCCGGGTGGCGAGGGAGGCGGCGAGGTCGAGCGGCGCGGCCTGCCTCCCGGCGCGGGTGTCGAGGTGTGCGAGCAGGGCAGCGGCCTGCCCGCGCAGCGCGGGTGCGCTCCGCGCGGACAGCAGCCAGGGCAGGGCCCGGACGGGCAGCGCCTCCGCCCCCTCGGAGGCAGCCGGGGCAGCCGTCGGGGCCGCTGTCGGCGCTGCGGCCCCGGCCGGGTCGGCTATGGGCATGCCGGTGCCCGAAGCCGCCTCGGGCGCTGCGTCCGGGCCCTGTTCCAGGATCACGTGGGCGTTGGTACCGCTGATGCCGAAGGAGGAGACCCCGGCCCTGCGCGGGCGGCCGTCGGCCGTCGGCCAGGCGGCGGCCTCGGACAGGACGCTTACGGCGCCCGCCGACCAGTCCACGTGCGCATTCGGTTCGTCGACGTGCAGCGACTTCGGGAGCGTGCCGTGCCTCATGGCGAGGACCATCTTCATCACCCCGGCGACACCGGCGGCGGCCTGGGTGTGCCCCAGGTTGGACTTGACGGAGCCCAGTCGCAGCGGCTGCTGCGCGTCCCGCTCCCGGCCGTAGGTGGCGAGCAGGGCCTGTGCCTCGATGGGGTCGCCGAGCCGGGTGCCGGTGCCGTGTGCCTCCACCGCGTCGATGTCGGCGCCGGTCAGGCGGGCGTTGGCCAGGGCCTGGCGGATGACCCGCTGCTGGGCGGGGCCGTTGGGGGCGGAGAGTCCGTTGGAGGCACCGTCCTGGTTGACGGCCGAGCCGCGTACGACGGCAAGTATTTGGTGGCCGTTGCGCACGGCGTCGGAGAGGCGTTCCAGGACGATCAGGCCGGCGCCTTCGGAGAAGCCGGTGCCGTCGGCGGCCGCCGAGAAGGGCTTGCAGCGGCCGTCGGCGGCGAGTCCGCGCTGCCGCGAGAAGTCCACGATGATCACCGGCGAGGACATGACGGTCACACCGCCCGCGAGGGCGAGCGAGCATTCGCCGGCCCGCAGCGCCTGGGCGGCCATGTGGAGGGCCACCAGGGAGGAGGAGCAGGCGGTGTCGACGGTGACGGCAGGTCCCTCCAGGCCGAGGGCGTAGGAGACACGGCCGGAGACCACGCTGCCGGCGTTGCCCGTGTTGACGTATCCGGTGAGCGCCTCGGGGATGTCGGCGCCGCGGGTCATGTAGTCGCTGGAGGACAGACCGGCGAAGACCCCGGTCCGGCTGCCGCGCAGGGACCTCGGGTCGATGCCGGCCCGTTCCACGGCCTCCCACGCGGTTTCCAGCAGCAGGCGCTGCTGCGGGTCCATGACGGTGGCCTCGTTGGGGCCGATGCCGAAGAAGTCCGCGTCGAAGTCGGCGGCGTCGTGCAGGAATCCGCCTTCCAGGGTGCGGGAGGCTTCCGGGTGGTCGGGGACGGAGTCGTAGAAGTGCTCCAGGTCCCAGCCCCGGTCCGTGGGGAAACCGCCGATGGCATCGGTACCGGTGGCCAGCAGCGTCCACAGGTCCTCGGGCGAGCGGACGCCGCCCGGATAGCGGCAGGCCATGCCGACGATGACCACGGGGTCGTCGTCCGGGGCGGCCGGGGCCGGGGCCGTCCCGGTCTTGGGTGCGTCGTCGGTCAGCAGGCTGCCGAGGTGTTCTGCGAGGGCGACGGGTGTCGGGTGGTCGAAGACCAGCGTGGCGGGCAGGCGCTGACCGGTCGCGTTGCCCAGCCGGTTGCGCAGCTCGACGGCGGTCAGCGAGTCGAATCCGAGGTCGCGGAAGGCCTTGCCCGCGTGGATGAGGCCGGCGTCGGCGTGGCCGAGTACGGCGGCCGCGTACGTGGTGACCAGCTCGACCAGTTCGGTCCGCCGGTCGGCGGCGGGCAGCCCGGCCAGCCGCAGCGCCAGGCCGCCGCCGGGTTCGGTGCCCGGTCCGGCCTCCACGGCGCGGCGGGCGGTCGCGCCCCGGAACAGGCCCCGCAGGATCGACGGCAACGCCTCGGGGGCGCGGCGACGCAGCACGGCGTGGTCCAGGCGCAGGGGCACGAGCAGCGGGCGGCGGGCCGCGAGGGCCGCGTCGAACAGCGTGAGCCCGTCGCGGGTCGCGAGCGGCAGCGCGCCGGTGGATCGGGCCCGGCCGCGGTGGCCGTCGTCGAGGTGTGCGGTCATTTCGCTGGCCTGGGCCCACAGGCCCCAGGCCAGTGAGGTGGCGGGCAGGCCGGCGGCCCGGCGGTGGCGGGCCAGTCCGTCGAGGAAGGCGTTGGCGGCGGCGTAGTTGCCCTGCCCGGCGTTGCCGAAGGTTCCGGCGGCCGAGGAGAAGAGGACGAAGTCGGCGAGGTCCAGATGCCGGGTCAGTTCGTGCAGGTTCCAGGCCGCGTCCGCCTTGGGGCGCAGTACGGTGCGCAGCCGCTCGGGGGTGAGGGAGGTGACCACGCCGTCGTCGAGCACACCGGCGGCGTGTACGACGGCGGTCAGCGGGTGGGCCTCGTCGACGGAGCCGAGCAGCGCGGTGAGCGCCGTACGGTCGGCGGCGTCGCAGGCGGCGAGGGTGACTTCGGCGCCCAGTTCGGCCAGTTCGGTGCGGAGTTCGGCGGCGCCGGGGCCGTCGGGGCCTCGGCGGCCGACGAGCAGCAGGTGCCGCATGCCGTGTTCCGCGACGAGGTGGCGGGCGAGCGCGCCGCCGAGTTCGCCGGTGCCGCCGGTGATGAGGACGGTGCCCTCGGGGTTCCACGGGCGGGGCACGGTGAGGACCACCTTGCCGGTGTGGCGGGCCCGGGAGACGTACCGGAACGCTTCCGGGGCGTGCTTGACGTCCCAGGCGGTGACCGGGAGCGGGCGCAGGGCGCCCTGTTCGAAGAGGGCGACGAGCTCGGCGAGCATCTCGCCGATCCGCTCGGGGCCGGCTTCGGTCAGGTCGAAGGCGCGGTAGAAGGCTCCGTGGTGGTCCCGGGCGATGTCGGCGGCGTCCCGGATGTCGGTCTTGCCCATCTCGATGAGCCGGCCGCAGGGTGCCAGGAGGCGCAGCGAGGCGTCGACGTACTCGCCGGCGAGGGAGTTGAGTACCACGTCCACTCCCCGGCCGCCGCTCGCCGTCCGGAAGGCGTCCTCGAAGTCGAGGGTGCGGGAGGAGGCCAGGCGGTCGGCGGGCAAGCCGTCGGCGGCGGCGCGCAGCAGGCGCTGCTTGGGCTCGCTCGCGGTGCCGTAGACCTCGGCGCCCCACAGGCGGGCGAGTTGGGTCGCGGCCATGCCGACGCCGCCGGCGGCGGCGTGCACGAGGATCGATTCGCCCTCGGTGAGGCCGGCGAGATCGCGCAGCGCGTAGTACGCGGTGAGGAAGGCTACGGGCACGGCGGCGGCCTGGGCGAAGGTCCAACCCACCGGCATACGGGTGACGACGCGGCCGTCGGCGACGGCGAGAGGACCGAAGCCGCCCACGACCATGCCGAAGACGTGGTCGCCGACGCGCAGGCCGGTGACGTCGGGGGCGGTCTCGACGACGAGGCCGGCGACCTCTGAGCCGAGGAACTCGGCGCCGCCCGGGTACATGCCGAGGGCATTCAGGACGTCCCGGAAGTTGAGTCCGGCGGCGCGGACCTCGATCCGTACCTGGCCCAGTTCGAGCGGCGCGGCCGACTGCGGGGCGGGCAGCAGGGCCAGCTGGTCCAGGCTGCCCTTCTCGGGGATGTCCAGGCGCCAGGGAGCCGTGCCCTCGGGTGCGGTGAGCGCGCCGGAGGTGTGCGTGCGGGCCAGGCGGGGTGCGTACGCCGCCCCCTGGCGCAGGGCCAGCTGGGGCTCGTACCCGGTGGCGATCGCCCGGGGCAGGGCCCGCCAGGAGGCGGGGTCGTCGTCGAGGTCGGCCAGCACGATCCGGCCGGGGTGCTCGGTCTGGGCCGATCGCAGCAGACCCCACAGGGCGGACCCGGGCAGGTCGGTGACCTCACCACCGGGGTCGGGAGTGACGGCCCCACGGGTGGCGACGATCAGCCGGGTCCCGTCGAACCGCTCGTCGGCCAGCCAGGCCTGGAGCGTGACGAGCACAGCGTCCAGGACGGTGGCGGCCCGGGCCGCTGGGGCGTCCGGGCCGGCCGTGTCGGCGGTGAGCAGCACGGCGTCCGGCGTACCGGTCTCGGGCAGCGCGGCCCCGAGGGCGGCCAGGCTGTCCCAGCGTGCCGGGGCTGCGCCGCCCTGGGTGAGGGCGGTCGCGTGGACGAGGTCGTCGGATCCGAGGATCGCCCAGCGGGCGGCCTGCGGCGCTCCGGACGGGGCCGTCGGGGCCGTTGCTCCGGTCGGGGCCGTCGGGAGCGGGGTCCACTCCAGGTGGAAGAGGCCGTCGCGGACCGTACGGGAGACGGCATCGGCGGCGCCGAGGGCGGCGGCGGTGACGGGGCGTACGGCCAGGGCGTCGATGGTGGCGACCGGGCGGCCGAGCGGGTCGGTCATCAGGAGCGACACCGCACCGGGTCCGGCGGGGCGCAGGCGGACCCGCAGGGCGGTGGCGCCGGTGGCGTGGAGGGTGATCCCGGTCCAGGAGAAGGGCAGGCCGGTGCTGCCTTCGGCATTGCCCAGCGGTCCGAATCCGGCCGCGTGCAGCGCCGCGTCCAGCAGTGCCGGGTGGATGCCGTAGCGGGCGGCGTCCGCCAGGCCGGTCTCGGGCAGGGCCACTTCGGCGTACACGTCCGCGCCGAGCCGCCAGGCCGTCCGCAGGCCCTGGAACACCGGGCCGTACTCGTAGCCTTCGGCGCGCAGGGCCGCGTAGTGCCCGTCGATCGCCGGGACGGGCTCGGCCCCGTGCGGGGGCCAGGCGGCGGACGCGTCGGCGAGGGGCTCCGCGCCGGGCTCGGCCAGCGTGCCGTCGGCGTGGTGGGTCCACTGCGCTTCCGGCGCGTCGTCGGGCCGGGTGTGGAGAGTGACGGTCCGCTGCCCGGAGGCGTCGGCGGCGCCGACCGCGATCTGCACCTGGATGCCGCCCCGTTCGGGCAGCAGGACGGGCGCGTGCAGGGTCAGTTCCTCGACCCTGCCACAGCCGAGCTCGTCACCGGCCCGGACGGCCACCTCGACGAGGGCGGCGCCGGGCACTATGACGGTGCCGCCGACCGCGTGGTCGCCGAGCCAGGGGTGGCTGCGCAGCGACCAGCGGGCGGTGGCGACGAGCTCGTCTGCGAGTGCGAGCGGCAGTGCCGCGCCGAGCAGCGGGTGGTCGAGGGAGCCGAGTCCGGCGGAGGCGAGGTCCCCGGCGCCGCCGGTGGCCGGGCGCGGCCAGTAGCGGCGGTGCTGGAAGGCGTACGTGGGCAGTTGCGTCCGGGTACCGGGATACGGGGCTCCGGTGGCGGTCTCGAAGAAGTCGTCCCAGTCGATGCGGGTGCCGTGGTTGCGGGCATCGGCGAGGGACAGCGCGAACCGGGTGAGACCGCCCTCGTCGCGGCGCAGGGTCCCGGTGGCGGCCGCGGCGCAGCCGGTGGCCTCGATGGTCTCCTGCACGCCGGTCGTGACGACGGGGTGCGGGCTGACCTCGATGAACACGCGGTGGCCGGCGTCGAGCAGGGCGCGGGTGGCCTGTTCGAACTCGACGGTGCCGCGCAGGTTGGCGTACCAGTAGGCGCCGTCGAGGAGGGTCGTGTCGAGCTGGGTGCCGGTGACGGTGGAGTAGAAGGGGATGCGTGCCGTACGGGGTGTGACGGGCGCGAGGACGGTGCGGAGTTCCTCCTCCGTACGGGCCACTTGGGCGGAGTGCGAGGCGTAGTCGACGGGGATCCGCCTGGCTCGTACGCCGTCCCGGGCACAGGTGTCGAGGAGGGCGTCCAGGGCGTCGGGCTCGCCGGAGACCACGACGGACGAGGGGCTGTTGACGGCGGCCAGGGAGAGCCGCCCGCCCCAGGGGGCCAGCAGTGCGCGCACCGCGTCGGCGGGCTGGGCGACGGACACCATTCCGCCCTCCCCTGACAGTGCCGTCAGGGCCTTGCTGCGCAGGACGACGACGCGCGCGGCGTCGTCCAGGGTGAGGGCGCCGGCCACGCAGGCGGCGGCGATCTCGCCCTGGGAGTGGCCGACGACGGCCGCGGGGCGCACGCCGTGCGCCTGCCACAGCTCGGCGAGGGACACCATGACGGCGAAGAGCACGGGCTGGACCACGTCGACCCGGTCGAGCGAGGGAGCGCCTTCGGTTCCGCGCAGCACGTCCATCGGGGACCAATCGGCGTACGCACCGAGGGCGGCGGCGCACTCGGCCATGCGGGACGCGAACACCGGTGAGGTGTCGAGCAGTTCGAGCGCCATGCCGGTCCACTGGGAGCCCTGCCCGGGGAAGACGAAGACGGTGTCGCCGTCGCTCCCGGCGGTGCCTTCGAGGACGACGGGCGATGTCCGGCCCCGGCCCTCGGCGAGGGCGTCCAAGCCGGCGAGCAGGGTGGTGGCTTCGGCGGCGACGACGGTGGCTCGGTGTTCCATGGTGGTACGGGTGGTCGCCAGTGCGTGCGCGACGCCGTCCAGCCCGGGGCCGGCCCCTGTGCCCCTCAGGTGCGCCGCCAGCCGCGCCGCCTGCGCGGCCAGTGCCTCCGGGGACTTGGCGGACAGTACGTGGGGCAGGGCGGGCAACGGCTTCGTGGGGACGTCGTGTTCCGCCCCCGCCGCGGAGGCCATGAGCGACAGGGGGTCGGCCGCCTCCAGGATGACGTGGGCGTTGGTGCCGCTGATGCCGAAGGAGGAGACGCCCGCCCGGTGCGGGCGGTCCACCGTCGGCCATGCGGTGGGGGCGGTGAGGAGCTCGACCGCGCCCGCCGACCAGTCGACCTGCGGGGACGGCTCGTCCACGTGCAGGGACTGCGGCAGCACGCCGTGGCGCATGGCCAGGATCATCTTGATGACGCCGGCGGCGCCGGCCGCGGCCTGGGTGTGGCCGATGTTGGACTTGACCGAGCCGAGGAACAACGGCCGGTCCGCCGTCCGGTCCTGCCCGTACGTGGCGAGCAGCGCCTGCGCTTCGATCGGGTCGCCGAGCCGGGTGCCGGTGCCGTGCGCCTCCACCGCGTCGACCTCGGCGGCGCCCAGTCCGGCATCGGCCAGGGCCTGGCGGATGACGCGCTGCTGGGAGGGTCCGTTGGGGGCGGTCAGGCCGTTGGAGGCGCCGTCCTGGTTGACGGCGGAGCCGCGGAGCACGGCCAGCACCTCGTGACCGTTGCGGCGTGCGTCGCAGAGGCGTTCCACCAGCAGCAGGCCCACGCCCTCGGCCCAGCCGGTGCCGTCCGCGGCCCCCGCGAACGGCTTGCAGCGTCCGTCGGCCGCGAGACCGCGCTGCCGGGAGAACTCCACGAACATGTGCGGGGTCGACATGACGGTGACGCCGCCGGCCAGGGCGAGGGTGCATTCGCCGCGGCGCAGCGCCTGCGCCGCCAGGTGCAGGGCGACCAGCGAGGAGGAGCAGGCGGTGTCCACGGTGACGGCCGGGCCTTCGAGGCCGAAGGCGTACGACACCCGGCCGGAGACCACGCTGGCCGCGTTGCCGGTCATCAGGTGCCCGGTGACGTCGTCCGGGGCGGAGCCGAGGACCTGCTGGTAGTCCTGGAAGTTGGAGCCGACGAACACGCCGGTCGCGGTCCCGCGCAGGGTGTCGGGGGCGATGCCGGCCCGCTCGACGGTCTCCCACGCGGTCTCCAGCAGCAGCCGCTGCTGCGGGTCCATGGCCAGGGCCTCGCGCGGGGAGATCCCGAAGAAGTCGGCGTCGAAGTCGGCAGGGCCGGTGAGGAAGCCGCCTTCGCGGACGTAACTGGTGCCCTGGTGTTCCGGGTCGGGGTCGTAGAGCCCGTCGATGTCCCAGCCCCGGTCGGTGGGCAGGTGCGACACGCCGTCGCCGCCCCGGGCGAGCAGTTCCCAGAATTCCTCCGGGGAGCCGACGCCGCCGGGGAAGCGGCAGGCCATGGAGACGATGGCGATCGGCTCGTCCGCGTCCGCCCGTACCGCGACGGCAGTGCTGGCATCCGAGTCCGTGTGCCCGTCCAACAGCTCGGCGCGCAGGTGGGCGGCCACGGCGGCCGCGGTCGGGTGGTCGAACAGGAGCGTGGCGGGCAGGCGCATGCCGGTGACGGCGGTGAGCCGGTTGCGCAGCTCCACGGCGGTCAGGGAGTCGAAGCCCAGTTCACGGAAGGCCCGGTTGACGTCGACGGTGCCCACGGAGGCGTGCCCGAGGACGCCGGCGATCTCCTCACGGAGCAGATCGGTCAGCGCACGTTCCTGTTCCGCGGCGGTCGCCAGGCCCAGCAGCCGCTCACGCAGCGGCGACGTCGCTCCACCGGCCTTCTCCCCGGCACGCGTCAGGCGGCCGCGCACCTCCGGCAGGTCGCCGATCAGCGGACTGGGCCGAGCGGCCGTGAAGGCCGGTGCGTAGACGTCCCAGTCGATGTCGGCGACGGTCACGCAGGCGGCGCCGCGGACGAGGGCCTGCTGGAGGGCGGCGAGGGCCAGCTCGGGCGCCATGGGGGCCATGCCGCTGCGCCGGATCCGGTCGGCGAGGGCCTCGCTGTCGGCGGCCATGCCCGCGTCGGCCCAGGAGCCCCAGGCCACGGAGGTGGCGGGCAGGCCGGCGGCGCGGCGCTGCTCGGCGAGGGCGTCGAGGCAGGCGTTGGCGGCGGCGTAGTTGGCCTGTCCGGCGTTGCCGAGCACACCGGTGACGGAGGAGAACAGCACGAACATCGACAGCCCCGGACCGCCCCGCGGGTCACGGGTGAGCTCGTCCAGCAGCCGGGCGGATTCGGCCTTGGCGCGCAGCACCGTCTCGAACCGCTCGCCGGTCAGGGCGTCCAGAACGCCGTCGTCGAGGATGCCGGCGGCGTGGACGACACCGGTCAGCGGCAGCTCGGCGGGGACGGCTGCGAGGAGGGCGGTGAGCGCGTCGCGGTCGGCGGTGTCGCAGGCCGCGACGGTGACCCGTACGCCCGCCGCCTCCAGCTCGGCGGCCAGTTCGGCCGCACCCTCGGCCGCCGGGCCGCGGCGGCCGGCCAGCAGCAGGTGCTCGGCGCCCGCGCCGGCCAGCCAGCGGGCGACGCGGCCGCCCAGGGCGCCCGTGCCGCCGGTGACGAGGACGGTGCCGCGCGGGGCCGTCCAGGGCTCCGCGTCGCGGGCGGGTTCGACGCGGGCGGGTTCGACCCGGGCGAGGCGCCGCGCGTACGTGCCGCAGGCCCGTACGGCGATCTGGTCCTCGGGCGTGCCCGCACCGAGCACACCGGCCACCCGAGCCGCGAGGTCGCGGCCGTCCACGGCCGCAGGGAGGTCGATCAGCCCGCCCCAGCGCTGCGGGGCCTCCAGCGCGGCGACCCGGCCCAGGCCCCAGATCTGGGCCTGCACGGGGTCGGCGGGCGGCTGCGCGGCGTCGACGGACACCGCGCCGCGGGTCAGGCACCACAGGGGCGCCCGCGCTCCGGCGGCCTCCAGGGCGCGCAGCAGCTCGGCGGTGGCGAGGAGGCCGCGCGGGACCGCCGGGTGGGCGGGGTGCGGGCGCTCGTCCAAGGCGAGGAAGGACAGGACGCCGGACACCGGCCCGGCGGCGGTGGCCAGGGCCTCGCGGACCGCTTCCGCGAGGGATTCGGCACCTTCGGCGGCGGGCACGACGAGCCGCTCGATGTGCCCGCCGAGGCCGTCCAGAGCGGAGAGCAGCCCGGCGAGGGACTCGTCGTCCGCCGCGTGGTCGGGTACGACGGCCAGCCAGCCGGAGCCGGACGGCAGCCCGGCGGGGGGACCCTCGAGGGCGGTCCAGGTGGCCCGGTAGGAGCAGGCGTCGAGCGCGGCGCGGGTGCGCCGCCGGGAGCGCCAGGCTCCGAGAACGGGGAGCAGGTCGTCGAGGGAGGCCTCGGCGGCCTCGCCTTCGATGCCGAGTACGGCGGAGGCGGCGGCGAGGTCACCGCGTTCGGCGGCCTCCCAGAAGGCGCTCTCCACCGCGTCGACGGCGATCGTCCCACTGCCGCCGCCCAGCAGGTCCGTTCCGCCGGACCGGAGCCAGAACCGTTCGCGCTGGAAGGCGTACGTGGGAAGGTCGGCGCGGGCGGCGCCCACGGGGGCGAAGAAGGCGGCCCAGTCGATGTCCACGCCGCCGGTGTGCAGCCGGGCGAGGGCCCGTACGAGTGAGGTCTCCTCGTCCGTGCCCTTGCGCAGGGCGGGTACCAGCATCGCGGTGTCGCCGCCCGCGATCTCGGCGGCCAGCGCGGACAGCACACCGTCCGGGCCGAGTTCCAGGTACCGGGTCACGCCCAGGTCCGCGAGGGTGCGGATGCCGTCGCCGAATCGGACCGCTTCGCGGACATGGCGCACCCAGTAGTCCGGGGTGCACAGCTCGCGGGTCGAGGCGAGCTGTCCGGTGAGGTTGGAGACGAGCGGAAGAGCGGGCACGCCGAAGGACAGCCCTGCCACGACCGCGCGGAACTCGTCCAGCATCGGGTCCATCAGCCGGGAGTGGAAGGCGTGCGAGACCCGCAGGCGGGTCGCCTCGCGTCCCCGCGCCTCGAAGTGGGCGCGTACGGCTTCCACGGCTTTCTCGGCACCCGAGACCACCACGGCCGACGGACCGTTGACGGCGGCGATCGAGACGGACTCGCCCAGAAGCGGGAGGACTTCCTCCTCGGTCGCCCGGAGCGCGAGCATCGCACCGCCGTCCGGCAGGGCCTGCATCAGCCGGCCGCGGGCCGCCACCAGCGCACACGCGTCCGTGAGGGAGAACACGCCGGTCACGTGCGCGGCCACCACCTCGCCGATCGAGTGACCGGCCACGAAATCCGGGCGGACGCCCCACGATTCGACCAGCCGGAACAGCGCGACCTCGAGGGCGAACAGCCCGGTCTGCGCGTACCCGGTCCGGTTCAGCTCATCGGCATCCTCACCCCAGACCACGTCCCGCACCGGCACGTCCAGCTCGGCGCACACCGCGTCGAAGGCCTCCGCGAACACCGGGAAGCGGGCGTACAGTTCCCGGCCCATGCCCAGCCGTTGTGAGCCCTGGCCCGAGAACAGCACGCCCAGGGGGTCCTTGCCCGCGAGGGCCGTCAACCCCAAGCCTTCCGCGAGGGCGTCGAGGCCGGTCAGCAGGGTGGCCCGGTCCCCGGCCACGACCGCGGCCCGGTGTTCCAGCGGGGCGCGCGTGGTGGCGAGCGAGAAGGCGATGTCGGCCGCGGTCAACTCGGTGCGGTCGCGGACGTGTTCGGCCAGCCGCGAGGCCTGGGCGCGCAGCGCCTGCGCGGTCTTCGCCGAGAGCACCCAGGGCAGTACCGTGGAGGCGTCGGATCCGCCACGCACCGTGGCCGTCTCGGCCTGCGCGGCCTGCGCGGCCTGCGGCTGTTCGAGGATCACGTGGGCGTTGGTGCCGCTGACTCCGAACGAGGAGACGGCCGCCCGTCGCGGCCGGCCCTCCACCGCGGGCCAGGCGGCCCCGTCCGTGAGCAGCCGTACGCTTCCGGCCGTCCAGTCCACGTGCGGGGACGGCTCGTCGAGGTGCAGGGTCCCGGGCAGGAAGCCGTGCCGCATGGCGAGCACGGTCTTGATGACGCCCGCGACGCCCGCCGCGGCCTGCGTGTGGCCGATGTTGGACTTCATCGAGCCGAGGAGCAGCGGCCGGTCCGCCGGGCGTCCCTGGCCGTACGTGGCCAGCAGCGCGGTGGCCTCGATGGGGTCGCCGAGCCGGGTGCCGGTGCCGTGCGCCTCCACGGCGTCCACGTCGTCGGCGGCGAGGCCCGCGTCGGAGAGCGCCCGCCGGATGACGCGCTGCTGCGAAGGCCCGTTCGGCGCCGTCAGGCCGTTGCTGGCGCCGTCCTGGTTGACCGCGGAGCCGCGTACGACGGCCAGCACCGGATGGCCGGCCCGGACGGCGTCGGACAGTCGCTCGACCAGGACGACGCCGGCGCCCTCGCTCCACGCGGTGCCGTCGGCGGCAGCCGAGAAGGGCTTGCAGCGGCCGTCGGCGGCCAGGCCGCCCTGGCGCCCGAACTCCACGAACATCTGCGGGGTGGACATGACGGTGACGCCGCCGGCCAGCGCGAGCGCGCACTCACCGCGCCGCAGCGACTGCACCGCCAGGTGCAGGGCGACCAGGGAGGAGGAGCAGGCCGTGTCGACGGTGATGGCCGGGCCTTCCAGGCCCAGGACGTACGAGATGCGCCCGGAGGCGACGCTGACGGTGTTCCCGGTGAGGAGGTGGCCGGCCACTTCCTCGCGGACCTGTCCGGGAGCGGCGGCCGTGGCGGCCGTGTCGTAGCCGCCGTGTCCGGCGCCGATGAACACGCCGGTCTGGGAGCCGCGCAGGTCGTGCGGGGAGATGCCGGCGCGTTCGACGGCCTCCCAGGCCGTCTCCAGCATCAGTCGCTGCTGCGGGTCCATGGCGAGGGCCTCGCGCGGGGAGATCCCGAAGAACGCGGCGTCGAAATCGCCCGCGCCGTGCAGGAAGCCGCTCTCGCGCGGGTACCCGGTCTCGCCGTCGCCTCCCGAGCCGACGCCGCCGTCGCGGCCGTCGAGGTCCCAGCCGCGATCGGTGGGGAAGGCGCCGACCGCGTCGACTCCGCCGCGCACCAGCTCCCACAGTTGCTCGGGCGTATCGGCGCCGCCCGGGTAGCGGCAGGCCATGCCGACGATGGCGATGGGCTCCCGGCTCTTCTCGTGCACCTCTCGCAGCTGCTCGCGCGTCTCGTCGAGGTCGGCGATGGCCCGCTTCAGATAATCGCGAAGCTTCTGCTCGTTCGACATCAGGATGTCAACCTCTCGAGGTGAGATGCCGGGGTTTCCCGGACAGTCTCACCGCGGCCGACTGCGGTTTTCCCTAGGCCTGCTGATCACTGCCGCTGAGCCACTCCTCCACGATCTGTGCGGTCTTGGCCGAGTCCTCGCGGATCATCGAAAGGTGGTCGGCGTCCACAGGTCGCTCGTGTGCTCCGGCCACCAGGGGGGCCCGCTCCGCCGAGGGCCGCTGTTCGATCGGCCGGTCGTCGGCTCCGAAGAGCTGCTTGGCGCATTTCACCAGGAGCACGGGGGCGCTGGTGTGCTGTACCCGGAGCCGGCTGAGCAGGACCATCCAGCGGCCCATGGCGGAGAGCCGGGCGCTGGTCAGCCGGACCACCGAGCTCTCGGCCGAGCGGGCCTGCGGGCCCGTGCCGGTGAAGTTGAGGCGCATCATGCCCTGGTAGTCGACTCCTTCGCCCTCGTTGTGCTGGAAGCTGTACGTGTCCAGCAGCACCACGCCGGCGGGCTTGATTCCCCAGGTGTGTTCCAGCAGTCCGGCTGCCGCGTAGGCGAAGGAGCCGCCGGAGGAGTGGCCGACGAGGACGAACGGTTTGCCGTCGGCGGCCCGCAGGGCGCTTTCGGCGATCACCCGGACGGCGACCTCCGGGGTGGCGGGTAGCCGTTCCCCCGTCTCGAAGCCGACCAGGGGCAGTGCCGCGACTTCGCGCTTGCCGCGGAAGTGGGCGGCGAGCCGGGCGTACTGGTGGACACCCGCGTTGGCGGTGGGCGCGCTGACGCAGATCAGCCGGGGAGCGGCCGGACCGTCGGCGAGGTCGGAGGCGTAGGGCAGGTCCTCCAGTTCGGCCGACGCCTCGAAGGTGGGGCGGAGCGCGGCCACGGCGGCCAGCATGCGCTGGGCCTCGGCGACCTTGCCGTCGGCGAGGGCGTCGGTGAACAGGCGCTCCAGGGAGCCGGGTTCCGGCTCTCCGGACGCCAGGCCGAGGGTGGCACCCGCACTCGCGCCGTCCTCGGCCCGCGCCTGCTGGGCGATTTCGCCATGCAGCCAGAGGGCCAGGTGGGCGGGGGTCTTGTTGTCGAAGACGACCGTCGCGGACAGCCGCATGCCGGTGCAGGCGGCGAGCTTGTTGCGCAGTTCGACGGCCGTCAGCGAGTCGAGGCCGAGCTCGTAGAAGTCCCGGTCGGCCTCGACGGCGTCGGCCGAGGCGTGGCCGAGCACGCCGGCGGCCTCGGTCCGCACCAGGTCGGTGAGGTAGCGCAGGCGGTCCTTCGCGCCGAGCGCGAGGAGCTGCCTGGTCAGGTCGGCGGTGTCCTTGCCGCCCGCCGTGTTGGCGGCGGTGCGCCGGGCGGTGCGGACCAGCCCCCGGAACAGCGGGGGGACCTCGCCCTGGGGGCGCATGCCGGAGCCGGTCAGCCCGATCGGGATTACGAGCGGTTCGGCGGAGCCCAGCGCGGCCTCGAACAGGGCGAGGCCCTGCTCGATGGAGAGCGGGGGCATGCCGCCGGACTGCATGCGCCGCATGTCGGTGTCGCTGAGCTCGCTGGTCATGCCGTCGTCCTGGACCCACGGGCCCCAGGCCAGGGAGGTACCGGGCAGTCCGAGGGCTGCGCGGTGGCCGGCGAGGGTGTCGAGGAAGGAGTTGGCGGCGGCGTAGTTGCCCTGGCCGGGGCTGCCCATGACGCCGGCGATGGACGAGAACGTCACGAAGGCGGCGAGCTCGAGCCCGCGCGTGGCCTCGTGCAGGTTCCAGGCCGCGTCGACCTTCGGCCGCAGGACGTCCGACAGCCGTGCGGGGGTCAGCGAGGTGATGATGCCGTCGTCCAGCACACCGGCCGTGTGGATCACGGCGGTGAGCGGGTGCGCGGCCGGGATGCCCGCGATCAGGGCGTCCGCGGCCCGCCGGTCGGCCGTGTCACAGGCGGCGACGGTGACGGTGACACCCAGGGCCTCCAGTTCGGCGGCCAGTTCGGCGGCGCCGGGCGCGGCCGGGCCGCGGCGGCTGCTGAGCAGCAGGTGCCGGACCCCGCGAGCGGCCAGTCGGCGGGCGAGGTGTCGGCCGAGCGCGCCCGTACCGCCGGTGATCAGGACGGTGCCTACGGGGTTCCACACGGGCGGCATGGTGAGCACCGTGCCGTCCAGGGGACCGCCGTCCGGGGTGCGGGCGCAAAGGGCCGTCCGGGCGTGCCGGATGTCGTACGAGGCGACCGGGCCGACCGGGGCGGCGGCCCGTTCCCAGGTCCACCCGTCGGGGACGGGTGCGAGCCCGCTCCGTTCCACGACGGCGACGGGGCCGACGGCGGCGACCTGTTCCGTGCTCATCACCCGGTCACCCGTGCGCAGCCCGAGCACGCCGGGTCCGACGGCGCTGACGGTGCCGGTGATCCGGGCGGTGGCGCCGGCGGCGGCTTCGCCGGTGAGGCCGGCGGCCGCGACGGCGACACGTACCTCGCCGTCGGTGAGCGGTCGTGCCGCGTCGGGGCCGGGTTCCAGTCGCAGGGCGTCGGCCGCGCCGTCCTCGGGCAGGGCGAGCCGCCAGCCCTCTCCTGCGGGCGGCAGCAGACTTGGGGCGGTGGCCAGCCGGGCGAGCCGGCCGACGAGCAGCGAGCCGTCGCGTACGGCGAACTGGGCCTCGCCTGCGGCGAGCGGGCCGGCGAGCCGGGCGAGGGCGTCGGCGACGTCGGTGTCCTCCTCGGTGTCGAGGAGGACGAACCGGTCGGGGTGCTCGGAGTTGGCCGAGCGCACCAGGCCCCAGGCCGCGCCGCCCGCGAGGTCGGCGACGGTGTCCGCGTCGACGGCGCGGATGGCCCGCCGGGTGACGAGGACGAGCCGTGAGGCGGCGAAGCGCTCCCCCGACAGCCACTCCTGGACCAGGGCCAGTACCTGTGCGGTCAGCGCGTGCACGGCCGCGGGCACATCGCCACCGGTGCACTCGGGCAGCGGTACGACGACCAGGTCGGGCACCCGCGCGCCGGCCCGGGCGAGTTCGGCGAGGCCGGTGGCGCGGGCGCCGAGGCCGTAGGGGTCGCCGGTGCCCGGCGCGAGGACGTCCGGTGCGAGGACGTCCAGCGCGAGGACGTCCAGCGCGACGGCGCTCGGTGCGGGGGCGCTCGGTGCGCCGTCGGCGACGCTGTCCGTGTCGGCCGGTATCCACTCCACATGGAACAGCGGCTCGCGGTCGGTGGCGCGTGCGGTGCCCGACCCGGCGGCGAACTCGGCGCCGGACTCGGCGGTGGCCAGGGTGACCGACGTGGCCGACAGGACGGGGGTGCCTTCGGCGTCGTAGGCGCTCATGACGACCGCGTCCTCGCCGGACCGGGACAGGCGGACCCGCAGGACGCGGGCGCCGCCCGCGTGCAGGGTGAGGTCCTGCCAGGCCCGGGGCTGCGGCAGGTGGTCCTCGTGGCCGAGGCCGAGTAGGGCGGCCGCGTGCAGGGCCGCGGCCGACAGGGCCGGGTGCAGGCCGAACCAGCGGGCGTCGTCGGCGGCCTCACCGGCGAGCCGCACCTCGGCGAACACCTCGTCGCCGTGCAGCCACGCCGCGGTCAGGCCCTGGAAGACGGGTCCGGGCCCGGAGGCTCCGTAGAAGCCGTCGAGGTCGACGGCCGCGGCGCCGATCGGGGGCCACACCAGTGGGGCGGCGGGCGCGGTGAACGGCTGTCCGGTCAGGATGCCGGTGGCGTGCCGGGTCCACGGCTCGTCGGGGGCCGCGTCGCCGGGGCGCGCGTAGCAGGCGACGGTACGGTCCGCGCCGTCCTCTTCGGGTGCGCCCACCCACACCTGGATGACGGGTTCGACGCCGTGCCCGAGCGGCAGCGGTGCGGTGACGGTGAATTCCCTGAGGCTTCCGCAGCCGACCTGGTCGCCCGCCCGGGTGGCGAGTTCGAGGAATGCGGTGGCCGGGAAGTGGGCGGACCCGTCGGTGCGGTGGTCGAGCAGCCACGGGTGGACTCGGAGCGAGAGCCTGCTGGTGAACAGCAGGCCGGCGGCTCCGGCGAGCGGGACGGCCGCGCCGAGCAGCGGGTGTTCGGCGGGTACCAGGCCGGCGGAGGTCACGTCCCCGGACAGGGGTGCGGGGCGCGGCCAGTACCGGTCGTGCTGGAAGGCGTAGGTGGGCAGGGTGGTGCGGCGGGCGCCGGTGCCGTCGAAGAACCGCGGCCAGTCCACGCCGACGCCGGTGACGTGCAGCCGGGCCAGGGCGGTGACCAGGGCGCTCTCCTCGGGCCGGTCCGCCCACAGCGCGGAGGCGCACACGCACTGGTCGGCGTCCTCGCCGAGGCTCTGCGGGGCCAGCGCGGCGAGGGTGGCGTCGGGGCCGACCTCCAGGAAAGCCGAGGCCCCGGCCTCGCGCAGGGTGCGTACGGCGTCGGCGAAGCGGACGGTTTCCCGGACGTGGCGGACCCAGTACTCGGGGTCGCGCAGCTGCGCGACCCCGGCTTGGGCACCCGTGAGGGTGGAGACGAGCGGGAGGTCCGGCTCCGCGACGGCCAGGGTGGCGACGACGGCCCGGAATTCGTCCAGCATCGGGTCCATCAGCGGGGAGTGGAAGGCGTGCGAGACCCGCAGCCGCTTGGTCCGGCGCCCCATGCGTGCGAGGTGGCCCCGTACGGCCTCGACGGCGTCCTCGGCGCCGGAGACGACGAGCGAGGACGGTGCGTTGACCGCTGCGAGGACCACCCGCGCGGTGAGCAGGGGGCGGACTTCGTCCTCGGTGGCCTGTACGGCGGCCATAGCGCCGCCTTCGGGCAGGGCCTGCATCAGCCGGCCCCGGGCGGCCACCAGCGTGCACGCGTCGGCCAGGGTGAACACCCCGGCGACGTGGGCGGCGGCGATCTCGCCGACGGAGTGGCCGGCGACGAACTCGGGGCGTACGCCGAGTGAGGCGAGCAGCCGGAACAGGGCCACCTCGACGGCGAACAGCCCGGTCTGCGCGTACTGCGTCCGGTCGAGCGCCTCGGCGTCGGCTCCCCAGACGACCTCGCGCAGCGGACGCTCCAGATGCGGGTCGAGCTGGGCGCAGACGGCGTCGAAGGCGTCGGAGAAGACCGGGAAGCGGTCGTACAGTTCGCGGCCCATGCCGAGGCGCTGTGCGCCCTGTCCGGAGAACAGGAAGGCGGTGGTGTGGCCGGCGGCTTCGCCGCGGGCCACCTCGGTGCCGTCGACGAGCACGGCGCGGTGCGCGAAGGCGGTCCGGGTGGTGGCGAGGGAGTGGCCGACGTCGAGCGGGTCACGGCCCGCGGTGTGTGCCGCGAGACGGGCGAGCTGCTCGTCCAGGGCCTCCGGTGTGGCTCCGGACACCGGCCACGGCACCGCCGGGGCCGTCACGGACGGCGCCCGGGGAGATTCGGCCGGGGGTTCCTCCGGTGCGTCGGCGGGCGGGGCCTCCTCGATGATCGTGTGGGCGTTGGTGCCGCTGATGCCGAACGAGGACACGCCTGCCCGCCGGGGCCGGTCCGCCTGGGGCCACGGCCGAGCCTCGGTGAGCAGGTCGATGGCTCCGGCCGTCCAGTCGACGTGTGTGGAGGGCTCCTCGATGTGCAGCGACTTGGGCAGGACGCCGTGCCTCAGCGCGAGGACGGTCTTGATGACGCCGGCCACGCCGGCGGCGGCCTGGGTGTGCCCGATGTTGGACTTCAGCGAGCCGAGCAGCAGCGGTCGCTCGGGGTCGCGTCCGCGTCCGTAGGTGGCCAGCAGGGCCTGCGCCTCGATGGGGTCGCCGAGGGCGGTTCCCGTGCCGTGTCCCTCGACGGCGTCCACGTCGTCGGGGGTCAGTCCGGCGGCTGCGAGGGCCTGGCGGATGACGCGCTGCTGGGAGGGGCCGTTGGGGGCCGTGATGCCGTTGGAGGCGCCGTCCTGGTTGACGGCGGAGCCGCGTACGAGCGCCAGGACCTCGTGCCCGTTGGCACGGGCGTCGGAAAGGCGTTCGAGGACGAGCATCCCCACGCCCTCGGACCAGTTGGTGCCGTCTGCGGCGTCGGAGTAGGCCTTGCAGCGGCCGTCGGCGGCGAGGCCGCCCTGGATGGTCATGCCCGCGAAGCCGACGGGGGTCGCCATCACGGTGACGCCGCCGGCCAGGGCCAGCGAGCACTCGCCTGCCCTGAGCGCCTGGGCGGCCGAGTGCAGGGCCACCAGGGAGGAGGAGCAGGCGGTGTCGACGGTGACGGCGGGGCCTTCGAGGCCGAGGGTGTACGAGATGCGCCCGGACAGCACGCTGGAGGCGAGGCCGGTTCCGGCGTGGGCGCCGATGTCCTCACGGGAGTTCATCATCAGCGTCGCGTAGTCGAGGCCGCTGGTGCCGACGAACACGCCGGTGCGGCTGCCGTGCAGGGAGTCCGGTGCGATGCCGGCCCCTTCGAAGGCCTCCCAGGAGGTTTCCAGCAGCAGCCGCTGCTGGGGGTCCATGGCCAGGGCCTCGCGCGGCGAGATGCCGAAGAAGCCCGCGTCGAAGTCGGCGGCGCCGGGGACGAATCCGGCTTCCAGGGTGGCGCTGCGGCCGCGGCCGTCGCGGTCGCCGCCGCCGAGGGTCTTCAGGTCCCAGCCGCGGTCGGTGGGGAAGGGTGCGATGCCGTCCCCGCCGGTGGAGACCAGTTGCCACAGGTCCTGCGGCGTACGGACCCCGCCGGGCAGGCGGCAGGCCATGCCGACGATGGCGATCGGGTCGTCGGCGGAGGCGGCGGCGCGGGATGCGCCGGTGGTCTCGCTGTCCGGCCGCTGCTCGTCGAGGAGTTCGGCGAGCAGGTGCTCTGCGAGGACGGTGGCGGTCGGGTGGTCGTAGACGGCCGTGGCGGAGAGTTTGAGGCCGGTGGCCAGGTTGAGGCGGGCGGGGAGTTCGACGGCGGTGAGCGAGTCGAACCCGAGGTCCCGGAACTTGCGGTCCGCGGCGACGGCCGCCCTGCCGCTGTGGCCGAGCACCGCCGCGACGTGGGTGCGTACCAGGTCGGTGACGAGGGGCAGGCGTTCGGCGGTGGGCAGGGCCCGCAGTCGCAGGGTGAGTTCGTGCGCCTGCGCGGTGATGTCCTCGCGGGCCGCCTCCGCGTCGGCGAGTGCCTGTCGGGCGGCCGGGAGCCCGGCCAGCGACGGGTTGCCGCGCAGTCCGACCAGGGTGTCCAGGATCTGCGGCTGGCGCAGGTCGAGCACGATCAGGGTCGGGGCGGACCGGGTGACGGCCTGCCGCAGCGCGGCGAGCGCCAGCTCGGGGTGCACGGCGGGAATCGCCGTGCGGCGGCCCGCGGTGTCGGCCCGCGCCTCGTCCGCGGGCTCGCCGTCCATCCAGGCGCCCCAGGCCAGCGAGGTCGCGGGCAGGCCCCGTGCGCGGCGCTGCTGGGCGAGCGCGTCGAGGACGGCGTTCGCGGCGGCGACGGCCGCCCGGCCGGGCGTGCCGACGGCTCCTGCCACGGACGAGAAGAGCACGAACGCCGACAGGTCGAGGCCGCGCGTCAGCTCGTCCAGGTGGAGTGCAGTCAGCGCCTTGGCCCGGTGTACGGCGGTCAGCCGCTCCGGGGTCAGGTCGTCGAGCACCCCGTCGTGGACGATGCCGGCCGCGTGGACCACGGCCGTGAGCGGGTGTTCGGCGGGGACGGCCGCCAGTACGGCGGCCAGGGCGTCCCGGTCGGCGGTGTCGCAGGCCGCGACGGTGGCTTGCGCTCCCAGGGCGCGCAGATCGGCGACGAGTTCGGCGGCGCCGGGTGCGGCGGGGCCGCGGCGGCCGACGAGCAGCAGTCGGCGTACGCCGGCGGTCGCGAGCCAGCGGGCGGTACGGCTGCCCCGGACGCCGGTGCCGCCGGTGACGAGCACCGTGCCGTCGGGGTGTGCGGCGGCGGGCTGCCAGCCGGCGTCGGGCGAGCCGGCGGGCGCGGGCACCAGTCGGCGTACGTGGACGGCGGAGTCGCGTACCGCGATCTGGTCCTCGCCGTCGAGCCCGGCCAGGACGGCGCCGAGCCGCCGGGCGGCCCGTGCGTCGAGGGTTTCGGGCAGGTCGATGAGTCCGCCCCAGCGCTGCGGGTGCTCCAGGGCGGCGACCCGGCCGAGTCCCCAGGTGCCGGCCTGGGCCGGGGAGGGCAGGTCCTCGGTGTGGGCGACGGCGACCGCGCCCCGGGTCACGCACCACAGGGGTGCCGTGATCCCGGCGTCGGCCAGGGCCTGGAAGAGCACGGCGGTCGCCGTGGCGGCGACCTCGGCGGGGTCCGGCAGGGCCAGCACGCCCGCGAACCCCGCCTCGGGGCGAGGGAGCTGCTCCAGCAGGACGGCCAGCGCGGTCCGGGGCAGGCCCGCCTCGACGGTGAGGTGCAGGGCGTCGGGCCCGGCCGCCTCGCGCACCGTGGCGGTCCAGTCTCCGTCCGCGCCACCGGCGGGTGTGACCACGAGCCAGGTCCCGGTGGGCCCGGCGCCCCCCACCGCGCCCAGCGGCTGCCACGCCTCGTGGAACCGCAGGGCGTCGAGCAGGGCCTGGTCGCGGCGGTGCCTGCGCCAGTTCGACAGCGCGGGCAGTACGGCGCCCAGCGCCTCGCCGTCCACGTCGAGGTCGGTGGCCAGGGTCGCCAGGTCCTCGCCCTCGACGGCCGTCCAGAACTCCGCGTCGGCGGGATCGGCCGCGGTGGCGGGAGCCGCCCGGAAGGCCGGGGCGGTCCGTGGCCAGTGGCGGTCGCGTTGGAAGGCGTACGTGGGCAGGGCGACGGGCCGGGCGGCGGTGCCGTCGAAGAGCCGCGCCCAGTCGATGCGTACGCCGCTGACGTGCAGGCGGGCGAGCCCCTCGACCAGTGCCCGCTCCTCGGGCCGGCCGGCCCGCAGTGCGGGCACGGCGACACAGGCGCCGTCGTGCACACCGAGGGCGGTACGGGTGGCGGCGGTGAGGATGCCGTCGGGGCCGAGTTCCAGGAAGGCGGAGACCCCGGCCTCGCGCAGCGCGCCGACCCCGTCGGCGAAGCGGACGGTCTCACGGACGTGCCGCACCCAGTAGTCGGGGGTGCACACCAGCTCCGGGCCGGCCAGCGCACCTGTCACGTTCGACACGAGCGCCAGCCGCGGCTCGGCGAAGGCGATCCGGGCCGCCACGGCCCGGAACTCCTCCAGCATCGGGTCCATCAGCGGGGAGTGGAAGGCGTGCGACACCCGCAGCCGAGTGGTCCTGCGGCCCGCGGCCTCGAAGTGCGCGCCGATCCGCGCGAGCGCGTCGGCCGCGCCGGAGACGACCACCGAGGCCGGACCGTTGACCGCCGCGATCGCGACCGACGCCGGGTCGGCGTCGACCAGCGGCCGCACTTCCTCCTCCGCAGCCTGTACGGCCAGCATGGCGCCGCCGTCGGGGAGGGCCTGCATCAGCCGGCCGCGCGCCGCGACGAGCGCGCACGCGTCGGCGAGGCCGAACACGCCGGCGACGTGCGCGGCGGCGATCTCGCCGACCGAATGCCCGGCCACGAACTCAGGTGCCGTGCCGAGCGATTCGACCAGCCGGAAGAGAGCCACCTCGACGGCGAACAGGCCCGCCTGGGCGTACCCGGTACCGTTCAGGGCGTCCTCGTCCTCACCCCACACGACCGTGCGGACGGGACGGGGCAGATGCTCGTCGAGCGCCGCGCACACGGCGTCGAAGGCCTCGGCGAACACCGGGAAGCGCGCGTACAGCTCCCGGCCCATGCCCAGCCGCTGGGATCCCTGGCCCGAGAACAGCACGGCCGTGATCCGGCTCTCCGCTGCCGTCCCGCGGGCGATCTCGGAACCGTCCACCAGCACGGCCCGGTGCTCGAACGTCCCGCGACCCGCCGCCAGCGAGTACGCGACGTCCAGCGCGGGCAGCGCGGGCAGAGCGGTGAGCAGCGGGGCCAGCCGGTCGCACTGCGCGTCGAGGGCGGCCTCGGACTTGCCGGAGACCGTCCAGGGCACCACGGAGGGCACCAGGGCGGGCGCCACGGAGGCGCTTCGGGCCGGTTCCTCGACCGGCGGGGCCTGCTCGATGATCGTGTGCGCGTTCGTGCCGCTGATGCCGAACGCCGAGACGGCGGCCCGGCGGGGCCGGTCGACCGCCGGCCACGGCTCGGTCCGCGTGAGCAGCCGTACGTCACCGGCGGACCAGTCGACGTGGGTGGAGGGCGTGTCCACGTGCAGGGTCCGCGGCACGGTGTCGTGGTGCATGGCCATGACCATCTTGATCACACCGGCCACACCGGCCGCGGCCTGGGTGTGCCCGATGTTCGACTTCAGCGAGCCGAGGAGGAGGGGCCGGCCGCCCTCGCCGCGCTCCCGGCCGTACGTGGCCAGGAGGGCCTGTGCCTCGATCGGGTCGCCGAGGGGCGTGCCCGTGCCGTGCCCCTCGACCACGTCGACGTCGGCGGCCGTCAGGCCCGCGTTGGCGAGGGCCTGACGGATGACCCGCTTCTGTGCGGGCCCGTTGGGGGCGGTGAGGCCGTTGGAGGCACCGTCCTGGTTGACGGCGGAGCCGCGTACGAGCGCCAGGACCTGGTGGCCGTTGCGGCGGGCGTCCGAGAGCCGCTCCAGCACGACCACGCCCACGCCTTCGGACCAGCCGGTGCCGTCGGCGGCGTCCGCGTACGCCTTGCAGCGCCCGTCGCCGGCGAGGCCGCCCTGCCGGGTGAAGCCGGGGAATCCCAGCGAGGAGGACATCACGGTGACGCCGCCTGCGAGGGCGAGCGAGGACTCGCCGCTGCGCAGCGACTGCGCGGCCAGGTGCATGGCCACCAGGGAGGAGGAGCACGCGGTGTCCACGGTCACGGCCGGGCCTTGCAGCCCGAGGGTGTAGGACACTCGGCCCGAGACCACACTGGCCGCGAGGCCGGTGCTCGCGTGGCCCTCTATGTCCTCCGGGGAGTTCATGACGAGGGTGAGGTAGTCCTGGCCTCCGGTGCCTACGAACACTCCGGTCGCGCTGCCGCGCAGCGCGGCCGGGTCGATGGCGGCGCGCTCGATTGCCTCCCAGGAGGTCTCCAGCAGCAGCCGCTGCTGCGGATCCATGGCCAGGGCCTCGCGCGGCGAGATACCGAAGAAGCCCGCGTCGAAGTCGGCCACTCCGTGCAGGAATCCACCCTTGGCGGTGGCGCTGCGACCACGGCCGTCCGGGCCGTGACCGGCGCCGAGGAGGGTGTCCAGATCCCAGCCGCGGTCGGTGGGGAAGTCGGCGATCCCCTCCCGGCCGTCGAGGACGAGGTCCCACAGGTCTTCGGGCGAGTCGATGCCGCCTGGCAGCCGGCAGGCCATCCCGACGATGGCGATCGGGTCGTCGGCCGGCCCGGTGGCCACGGCGGCCGGGAGGCGTGCGTCGCCGTTCTCGTCGAGGAGCTCGGCGAGGAGGTGGGCGCCGAGCGCCGTGGGGGTGGGGTGGTCGAAGACGAGGGTGGCGGGCAGCCGCAGGCCGGTGACCTGGCCCAGCCGGTTGCGGAGTTCCAGCGCGGTGAGGGAGTCGAGCCCCAGGTCCTGGAATTCCCGGTCCGCGCCGACGGTCTGCGCGGAGGCGTGTCCGAGGACGGACGCGGCCTCCGTACGCACCATCTCGACGACGGTGCGGATGCGGTCCGCCTCGCGCAGCTCCCACAGCCGGGCGGTGAGCGCGAGGGCCGTACCGGCCCCGCCCGCAGTGGTGGCGGCCATCCGCCGCCCACCGCGGACCAGCCCGCGGAACATGGTGGGCACTTCGCCGCGCATTCGCGCCCCGGTTCCGGTCGCTAGGCGGCCGAGGGGGACGAGGTGGGCGGTGTCGGTGGCCATGGCCGCGTCGAGGAGGGCCAGCCCCTGCTCGACGGAGAGCGGCGGGACACCGGAGGAAGCAATCCGCTGCCGGTCGGCCTCGGACAGGGTCGCGGTCATACCGCCCGTGGGCGCCCAGGCACCCCATGCGAGGGACTGGGCCGGAAGACCCTGAGCACGGCGGTGTGCGGCGAGAGCGTCCAGGAACACGTTCGCGGCCGCGTAGTTGCCCTGCCCGGCCGAGCCCATCACACCCGATATCGAGGAGAAGAGGACGAACGCCGAGAGGTCCATGGCCCGGGTCAGCTCCTGCAGGTTCCAGGCCGCGTCCACCTTCGGACGCAACACCTTCGAGAGCCGCTCGGCCGTCAGAGAGGTCACCACACCGTCGTCGAGCACGCCTGCGGTGTGGATCACCGCCGACAGCTCCACCCCGGCCAGCACGCCGGACAGCGCGTCCCGGTCGGCTGCATCGCACGCGACGACCGAGACCTCCGCACCGGCGGCGGCCAGCTCATCCCGCAACTCCACCGCACCCGGAGCATCCAGCCCCCGACGCGACACCAGCAAGAGGCTCCGCACCCCATGGACGGCCACCAGATGCCGGGCCACCTCACGGCCCAGACCACCCGTACCACCCGTCACCAGGACCGTGCCGTCCCCCAACTGGACCTCCACCAGGCCCACGTCGCGACCCAGCCGGGCCAGCCGGCCCACGTGCACCACGCCATCACGGACCAGCACCTGCGACTCACCCGCCGCGAGCACCTCCGCCACCGGCAGCTCGCCACCGCCCTCGATGTCCACCAGCAGGAACCGCCCCGGGTTCTCCGACTCCGCCGCCCGCACCAGACCCCACACCGCGGCACCCGCCAGATCGGCCCCCGACACCGCGCCCCGCGTCAGAACGACCAGACGCGAACCCTCGGCGCCTTCAACGGCCTCCTGCACCGCGTCAAGAGCCCGGGCACACGCCTCATGGACGGCGTCCGGCGTCATCCCACCCGGAACGGGGAACGCCGTCAGCTCCGTCCCATCGGCAGCCGAACCCACCGACACGTCGGCCGGAATCCACTCCAGGCGCAGCAGCCCCTCCCGCCCCGGCACGACCCCCACCGGCACCACCGGAGCCCCGAGAACCAGCTCCTCCACCGAGAGCACCGGCGTGCCCTCGACATCCACCAGCGCGAGCGATACCGAGTCCTCCGCCGTACGGCGGATCCTCGCCCGCACCACCGACGCGCCCGCCGCATGCAGCGAGACCCCCCGCCAGGAGACGGGCACCAAGTCCCGCTCCCCCGCCGCCTCCCGCACCACCTCGGCGAGCAACGCCGGATGCAGACCAAACCGATCAGCCTCCCGCGCCACGCCACCCGACAGCGCGAACTCCATCTCGGCGCCGCCGGTGTCCGTCACTGCGATCGGTGAACCGGTGACCAGCACACCTGATGCGTGCTCGGTCCACTCGGCGTCCGAGTCCTGCTCACGCCGCGCGTGCAGCCTGACCGGCCGGGCCCCGCTCTCGTCCGGTGTACCCACCCACACCTGGACGGCCACCGCGCCGTCCAGGGCGAGCGCGAGCGGTTCGGTGTGGGTCAGCTCGCCGACACGACTGCAGCCGACCTGGTCGGCGGCCCGGAGGGCGAGTTCGAGCAGGCCCGTGGCCGGGAAGACCACTTGGCCGTCCACGACGTGCTCCGCCAGCCAGGGCTGTGAGCCACACGACAGGCGTCCCGTGAGCACCGTCCCGTCCGAGCCGGCCAGGAAGACAGCGGCACTCAGCAGGGGGTGATCGGCAGGCCGCAAACCGGCACCGACGACATCTCCCGAGGGCAGCGCGGGCCGCGGCCAGTAGCGCTCGTGCTGGAAGGCGTACGTCGGCAGGTCGACCCGCCGGGCACCCGTACCGTCGTACCAGCGCGCCCAGTCCACCTCCACACCCGCGCAGTGCAGCCTGGCCAGCCCTTCGACGAGCGTGCGCTCCTCGCCCCGGCCCTTGCGCAGCACTGGAACGGCCATCACCGCATCCATGCTCAACTGCGCCAGCGCGCACAGACTTCCGTCCGGGCCGAGTTCCAGGAAGGTGTCCACACCCTGCCCGGCCAGCGAACGCACCGCATCGGCGAACCGTACGGACTCCCGCACGTGCCGCACCCAGTACTCCGGGTCACACACCAGATCGGCATCAGCCGCCAGCGCGATCTCCGGCGCCGAAAACGTCAGCCCCGACACCACCGCACGGAACTCATCCAACATCGGGTCCATCAGCGGGGAATGGAAAGCATGCGAAACCCGCAGCCGCGTGACCTTGCGACCCAACCCCTCGAAATGAACCCGCACAGCCTCCACCGCATCCCGCGCACCCGAGACCACCACAGCAGACGGACCGTTGACAGCGGCGATGGACACGAACTCACCGAGCAGCGACTGGACTTCGTACTCCGTGGCCTGGACCGCGAACATTGCACCGCCCTCCGGCAGCGCCTCCATCAGCCGACCACGAGCCGCGACCAACGCACACGCGTCCGCCAGCGACAACACCCCCGCCACATGCGCGGCCGCAATCTCACCCACCGAATGCCCCGCCACAAAGTCCGGCCTCACACCCAACGACTCCACCAACCGGAACAACGCCACCTCGACCGCGAACAACGCCGACTGCGCGAACCCAGTCCGGTCCAACGCCTCGCCGTCCCCACCCCACACCACATCCCGCACCGGTGCGTCCAACCCGCCACACACTGCATCGAATGCGGCCGCGAACACCGGGAAACGGGCATACAACTCCCGCCCCATCCCCAACCGCTGCGAACCCTGCCCCGAAAACAGCACCGCTAGCGACCGTCCGGACGCCTCGCCGCGGGCGATCTGGACCCCGTCCACCAGCACCGCCCGGTGTCCCAGGCTCGCGCGCCGCGCGGCCAGCGAGAAGCCCACGTCCGGCGCGGATTTCCCGGACGCTGCGGCCAGTCGCTCCAGCTGAGAGTCCAGCGCGGCCGCCGACTTCCCCGACACCACCCAGGGCGCGACGGCGGGAGCCACGGTCGGCTCCATCGCCTCCACTTCGACCGGCGGGGCCTGCTCGATGATCGTGTGGGCGTTGGTGCCACTGATTCCGAAGGCCGACACGGCGGCCCGGCGCGGCCGGCCCGTGGCCGGCCAGTCCGTCTGCTGGGTCAGCAGCGAGACCTCACCAACCGACCAGTCGACGTGCGTGGTGGGTTTGTCCACGTGCAGGGTGCGCGGCAGCACGCCCGCCCGCATCGCCATCACCATCTTGATCACACCCGCCACACCGGCAGCCGCCTGCGTATGACCTATGTTCGACTTGAGCGAACCAAGCAGCAGCGGCCTGCCCTCGGGACGGTTCTCGCCGTACGTGGCCAGGAGCGCCTGCGCTTCGATCGGGTCACCCAACGGCGTACCCGTACCGTGCCCCTCCACCACATCCACATCAGCCGCAGACAGACCGGCCGCCGCCAAAGCCTGCCGGATCACCCGCTGCTGCGACGGACCGTTCGGCGCGGTCAGACCGTTCGACGCACCGTCCTGATTCACCGCAGAGCTACGAATCACGGCCAGTACCTCGTGACCATGACGGCGGGCGTCCGAGAGCCGCTCCAGGACCAGCACGCCCACACCCTCCGACCAGCCCGTACCGTCCGCCGCATCCGCGAACGCCTTGCACCGCCCGTCACCCGCCAGCCCGCCCTGCCGACTGAAACCGGCGAAGCTCATCGGCGTGGACAGGACGGTCACACCACCGGCCAGGGCCATGGTGCACTCGCCCGAGCGCAAGGCGTGGGCGGCGACGTGGAGCGCGACGAGCGAGGACGAGCACGCGGTGTCCAGGGTCAACGCCGGGCCCTCCAGGCCGAAGGCGTACGAGACGCGGCCGGACAGGACGCTGGCCGTAAGGCCGGTCGTCGCGTGGCCTTCCACATCCTCCAGGGAGTTCATGACCACGCCCACGTAGTCCACGCCCGCCGTGCCGACGAACACGCCGGTCCGGCTGCCGCGCAGGGTCGCCGGGTCGATCCCGGCCTGTTCGAAGGCTTCCCAGGAGGTCTCCAGCAGCAGCCGCTGCTGCGGGTCCATCGCCATCGCCTCGCGCGGCGAGATCCCGAAGAAGTCCGCGTCGAAGGCCGCGGCATCGACGAAGCCGCCCTCCATCGATGCACTGCTGCCGTTCCCGTCGCCGGACAGGGCCTCCAGATTCCAGCCGCGGTCGGTGGGGAAGGCGGAGATGCCGTCGCCGCCCTCCGTCACCAGCCGCCACAGGTCCTCGGGCGAGCGCACACCGCCCGGCAGGCGGCAGGACATTCCGACGATCGCGATCGGCTCCTGCTGCTCCGACTCGACTTCCAGCAGTCGTTGGCGAGTCTGGTGCAGATCAGCGGTGACCCACTTGAGGTACTCAACGAGCTTGCTGTCGTTCGACATGGGGGTGGAGCCTTCCTACAGCGAAAGATGAAGAGGTGAAGGACGACGGACGGCCGGACGGACGGCAGGCCGGATCAGCGGTCGCTCAGCCGGCCGAGCTCGTTGTCGATGAACGCGAGGACTTCGTCGGCGGTGGCGGATTCGATCCGCTCCGCGACATGGGCGGATTCGCCGTCCTCGTCGTCGGCACGCCACTTCTCCAGGAGATGGCGCAGCCGCAGGGACACTGCCGTGCGGGTCTGGACGTCGGGCTCGGCCGCCGTCAACGCGGCGTCCACCCGGTCGAGTTCCGCAAGGAGCGCGGACTGCTCGTCCCCACTGTCCCCTTGGTCCGGGAGCAGGGCGGCCAGCAGGTGCCCGGCCAGGGCATTGGGCGTCGGATAGTCGAAGACGAGGGTGGCGGGCAGCCGTAGTCCGGTGACGGCCGTGAGCCCGTTGCGCAGTTCCAGCGCGGTGAGGGAGTCGACTCCGAGGTCCTTGAACTCCCGCTCGGCATCCACGGCTTGCGCGGATGCGTGCCGCAGCACGTTCGCCGCCTCGGCCTGTACGAGTTCCCGTACGTGCCGCAGCCGATCCGCTTCGCGCAGTTCCCGCAGCCGGGCAGCCAGCATGTCCTGGGTGCCGGCCGCAGGGCCGCCGCCAGCGGCGGCCTGCCGCTTGGCGCTCCTGACGAGCCCGCGCAGCAGCGGGGGCACTTCACCGCGCATCCGGGGCCCGCCCGTGCCGGACATCCGACCGAGGGGGACGAGGTGGGCGGTGTCGGTGGCCATGGCCGCGTCGAGGAGGGCCAGCCCCTGCTCGACGGAGAGCGGCGGGACACCGGAGGAAGCAATCCGCTGCCGGTCGGCCTCGGACAGGGTCGCGGTCATACCGCCCGTGGGCGCCCAGGCACCCCACGCGAGGGACTGGGCCGGCAGGCCCTGAGCACGGCGGTGTGCGGCGAGAGCGTCCAGGAACACGTTCGCGGCCGCGTAGTTGCCCTGCCCGGCCGAGCCCATCACACCCGATATCGAGGAGAAGAGGACGAACGCCGAGAGGTCCATGGCCCGGGTCAGCTCGTGCAGGTTCCAGGCCGCGTCCACCTTCGGGCGCAGGACCTTCGAGAGCCGATCAGCCGTCAGAGAGGTCACCACACCGTCGTCGAGCACGCCGGCGGTGTGGATCACCGCCGACAGCTCCACCCCGGCCAGCACGCCGGACAGCGCGTCCCGGTCGGCTGCATCGCACGCGACGACCGAGACCTCCGCACCGGCGGCGGCCAGCTCGTCCCGCAACTCCACCGCACCCGGAGCATCCAGCCCCCGACGCGACACCAGCAAGAGGCTCCGCACCCCATGGACGGCCACCAGATGCCGGGCCACCTCACGGCCCAGACCACCCGTACCACCCGTCACCAGGACCGTGCCGTCCCCCAACTGGACCTCCACCAGGCCCACGTCGCGACCCAGCCGGGCCAGCCGGCCCACGTGCACCACGCCATCACGGACCAGCACCTGCGACTCACCCGCCGCGAGCACCTCCGCCACCGGCAGCTCGCCACCGCCCTCGATGTCCACCAGCAGGAACCGCCCCGGGTTCTCCGACTCCGCCGCCCGCACCAGACCCCACACCGCGGCACCCGCCAGATCGGCCCCCGACACCGCGCCCCGCGTCAGAACGACCAGACGCGAACCCTCCGGCTGCTCCCCCGCCAGCCACTCCTGCACTGCACCGAGAACCTGGGCCGTGGCCTCGTGCACCGCCTTCGGCGACTCGCCACCGGGCACCGGGAAGACCGTGAGCGGCACGTTCTCGCTTCGGGCGGTCGTCTGCGTCTCCGTCGACACCATCCACTCCAGGCACAGCAGCCCCTCGCGACCCGGTGTGACCCCCACCGGCAGTACCGGTGCCCCGAGAGCAACCTCCGCCACCGACAGCACCGGCTCGCCCTCGGCATCCACGAGCTCGACCGCCAGCAGGTCCTCGGCGGTCGGCACGATCCGCGCCCTGACCACCGATGCGCCCGCCGCATGCAGCGAAACGCCCCGCCAGGACACGGGCGCCAACTCCCGCTCCCCCACGACCGCCCGTAACACTTCGGCGAGCAACGCCGGATGCAGACCGTAGAGGCCCGCCGCCTCGCCGCGGCCCGGCAGGGCGGCGTCCACGACCAGGCCGCCGTCGCCGGTCGGACTCGCGGCGGTCGCCTCGGGCGTCAGCCGTCCGGTGGCGTGGCAGGACCACGGTCCGTCGGGTGTCTCCTCGGGGCGCGAGTAGCACCCGACCGTACGAGCACCGGTGCCGTCCGGAACACCGACCGTCACCTGGACGACCACGGCGCCCGTCTCGGGCAGGACGAGCGGCTGGGCGGTGAGGGCGAGTTCCGCGATGTGCTCGCAGCCGGCCTGTTCACCGGCCCTCAGCACCATCTCCAGCAGCCCCTCACTCGGGAAGACCGCAGGCCCGCCGGTGAGTCCGTCCGCCAGCCAGGGCAGCGCCGCCAGGGCCAGGCGGCCGGTGAGCAGCAGGCTCCCGCCGGAGTCGGCGGGAGCCACCGCCGCGCCCAGGAGGGCGTGCCCGGTCGGGGCGAGGCCGACGCCCGACACGTCGCTCGTGCGGACGGCCGGAACGGGCCAGTACCGGTCGCGCTGGAAGGCGTACGTCGGCAGGTCCACCCGTCGGGCGCCCGTACCGTCGTACAGGCGCGTCCAGTCCACCGCCACGCCCGCACAGGAGAGTCGCGCCAGCCCCTCGACGAGCGTGCTCTCCTCCTCCCGTCCCTTGCGCAGCACCGGGGAGAACACGACGTCCGCAGAGCCCTCCCCGCCCAGGACCTCCTGGGCGAGGGCGGTCAGCACGCCGTCCGGGCCGAGCTCGACGAAGGCCGTCGCACCCGCCGTGTGCAGGGTGCGTACGTCATCGGCGAACCGCACGGTCTCGCGGACGTGCCGCACCCAGTACTCCGGGTCGCACACCTGCTCCGCGCCGGCGCCCAGTGCGATCCGCGGGGCCGAGAAGGACAGCCCCGACACCACGGCACGGAACTCGTCGAGCATCGGGTTCATCAGCGGGGAGTGGAAGGCGTGCGAGACCCGCAGTCGGGTGACCTTGCGGCCCATGCTGCCGAAGTGCGCGGCGATCTTCTCTACGGTGTCCTCGGTGCCGGAGACGACCAATGAGGTCGGACTGTTGATGGCGGCGATGGATATGAACTCACCGAGCAGTGGCTGGACTTCGTACTCCGTGGCCTGGACCGCGAGCATTGCACCGCCCTCCGGCAGCGCCTCCATCAGCCGACCACGAGCCGCGACCAACGCACACGCGTCCGCCAGCGACAACACCCCCGCCACATGCGCGGCCGCAATCTCACCCACCGAATGCCCCGCCACAAAGTCCGGCCTCACACCCAACGACTCCACCAACCGGAACAACGCCACCTCGACCGCGAACAACGCCGACTGCGCGAACCCAGTCCGGTCCAACGCCTCGCCGTCCCCACCCCACACCACATCCCGCACCGGCACGCCCAACGCGCCACACACCGCATCGAACGCCGCCGCGAACACCGGGAAACGGGCATACAGCTCCCGCCCCATCCCCAACCGCTGCGAACCCTGCCCCGAAAACAGCACCGCCAACGACCGCTCACGCGCGACCCCCCGAGCGATCTCGGCACCGCCCACCAGCACCGCCCGATGCGCGAACCGCGCCCGGGAAGCCGCCAGCGAGAAGCCCACGTCCAACCGGGAATCCGTCACCGCGGCCATGCGCTCCAGCTGCGCGTCCAGCGCCGCCTCCGACTTCCCCGACACCACCCAGGGCGCCACGGTCCGCACATCCGACGGTTGGGCTGCCGCTTCGACCGCCTGCTCCAGGATGACGTGCGCATTGGTGCCGCTGAGTCCGAACGAGGAGACACCCGCCCGCCAAGGCCGGCCCGCATCGGGCCAGGCCGTGGCCTCGGTGAGGAGGCTGATGGAGCCTGCCGACCAGTCGACGTGGCTGGACGGCGCATCCACGTGCAAGGTGCGCGGCAGCACGCCCGCCCGCATCGCCATCACCATCTTGATCACACCCGCCACACCGGCAGCCGCCTGCGTGTGTCCGATGTTCGACTTCACCGAGCCGAGCAGGAGCGGAGGCCGACCGGCCTCCCCCCGCTCCCGGCCGTACGTGGCCAGCAGCGCCTGCGCCTCGATCGGGTCACCCAACGGCGTACCCGTACCGTGCCCCTCCACCACATCCACATCAGCCGCAGACAGACCGGCCGCCGCCAAAGCCTGCCGGATCACCCGCTGCTGCGACGGACCGTTCGGCGCGGTCAGACCGTTCGACGCACCGTCCTGATTCACCGCAGAGCTACGAATCACGGCCAGTACCTCGTGACCATGACGGCGGGCGTCCGAGAGCCGCTCCAGGACCAGCACGCCCACACCCTCCGACCAGCCCGTACCGTCCGCCGCATCCGCGAACGCCTTGCACCGCCCGTCACCCGCCAGCCCGCCCTGCCGACTGAAGCCGAGGAAGCTCATCGGCGTGGACAGGACGGTCACACCACCGGCCAGGGCGAGTGAGGACTCTCCGCTGCGCAGCGACTGGGCGGCCAGGTGCATGGCGACGAGGGAGGAGGAACAGGCGGTGTCGACGGTCACGGCCGGGCCTTCCAGCCCGAAGGCGTACGACACCCGCCCGGAGATCACGCTGTTCGCCAGACCCGTGCTGGCGTGGCCCTCCACGTCCTCGCGCGAGTTCATGACGAGCGAGGCGTAGTCCTGCCCGGTGGTGCCCACGAAGACGCCGGTCCGGCTGCCGCGCAGCCGCGACGGGTCGATGCCGGCGCGCTCGAAGGCCTCCCAGGACGTCTCCAGCAGCAGCCGCTGCTGGGGGTCCATGGCGAGGGCCTCGCGCGGCGAGATCCCGAAGAACGCGGCGTCGAAGTCGCCGAGCGCGGAGAGGAATCCGCCGCGCCGGGTCGCGCTCGTTCCCCGGTTGCCGGGGGCGCTGTCACCGAAGAGGGCGGCCAGGTCCCAGCCTCGGTCGGTGGGGAAGTCGGTCATCCCTTCCCGGCCGTCCAGAAGCATCTCGAACAGTGCCTCCGGGGTGTACACGCCGCCGGGCATCCGGCATGCCATGCCGACGATCGCGATCGGATCGTCGGCGTCCGGCGCCGCGGGCGCGGCCTCGTCCACGGCCTGGTGCTCGTCGAGCAGTTCGGCCAGGAGGTGGGCGGCGAGCACGCTCGTGGTGGGGTAGTCGAAGACGAGGGTGGCGGGCAGCCGCAGGCCGGTGACCTGGCCCAGCCGGTTGCGGAGTTCCAGCGCGGTCAGGGAGTCGACGCCCAGGTCCTTGAACTCCCGTTCCGGATCGAGCGCCGTGACCGAGGTATGTCCGAGCACTCCGGCGACTTCAGTACGTACGAGGTCCAGCACGTGCCGGAGCCGCTCGGCCCGGGCCAGGCCGCCGAGCCGCAACCCGAGCGCGCCGGCGGTCGTCGACACGGCCATCCGGCGGGCGCCCTTGAACAGCCCGCGGAACAGCGGGGGCACTTCAATGCCCGGGCGCTGTTCGGTCCCGAGGCGGCCTAGGGGCACGAGGTGGGCCACGTCGGTGGCCATCGCCGCGTCGAGGAGGGCCAGCCCCTGCTCGACGGAGAGCGGCGGGACACCGGAGGAAGCAATCCGCTGCCGGTCGGCCTCGGACAGGGTCGCGGTCATACCGCCCGTGGGCGCCCAGGCACCCCATGCGAGGGACTGGGCCGGCAGACCCTGAGCACGGCGGTGTGCGGCGAGAGCGTCCAGGAACACGTTCGCGGCCGCGTAGTTGCCCTGCCCGGCCGAGCCCATCACACCCGATATCGACGAGAAGAGGACGAACGCCGAGAGGTCCATGGCCCGGGTCAGCTCCTGCAGGTTCCAGGCCGCGTCCACCTTCGGACGCAGGACCTTCGAGATCCGATCGGCCGTCAGAGAGGTCACCACACCGTCGTCGAGCACGCCTGCGGTGTGGATCACCGCCGACAACTCCACCCCGGCCAGCACGCCGGACAGCGCGTCCCGGTCGGCTGCATCGCACGCGACGACCGAGACCTCCGCACCGGCGGCGGCCAGCTCATCCCGCAACTCCACCGCACCCGGAGCATCCAACCCCCGACGCGACACCAACAGCAGACTCCGCACCCCATGAACGGCCACCAGATGCCGGGCCACCTCACGACCCAGACCCCCCGTACCACCCGTCACCAGCACGGTCCCGTCACCCAACGGGGACTCCACAACACCGAGCAAGGAGTTCAACCGGGCCAGGCGGCCCACGTGCACCACGCCATCACGGATCCGTACGTGCGACTCGCCCGCCGCGAGCACCTCCGCGACCGGCAGCTCGCCGCCGCCCTCAATGTCCACCAACAGGAACCGGCCCGGGTTCTCCGACTCCGCTGCACGCACCAGACCCGAGACGGCGGCACCCGCCAGGTCGCCCCGCACCACGACCACCAGGCGGGCATCCGTCGGCCGGTCCTGCGCCAGCCACTCCTGCAGCGCACCCAGCACGCCGGCACAGGCTTCGTGCACCGCCTCGGCCGTCTCACCGCCCTCGACACGCAGAACCGACAGCGCCGGCTCATCAACGGCGGAGGCCGCCGACACCTCGGCCGGAATCCACTCCAGACACAGCAGCCCCTCCCGCCCCGGCACTCCCCCCGCCGGCAGCACCGGAGTCCCGAGGAGCAACTCCTCGACCGTCAGTACCGGTCCGCCTTCGGCGTCCACCAGCACCAGCGAAGCCGCGTCCTCCGCCGTACGGCCGATCCGCGCCCGCACCACCGACGCACCCGCCGCATGCAGCGAAACCCCCCGCCAGGAGACGGGCACCAACTCCCGCTCCCCCGCGACCTCCCGCACCACCTCGGCCAGCAACGCCGGATGCAGACCAAACCGATCGGCCTCCCGCGCCACCCCACCCGACAACGTGAACTCCGCCTCGGAACCGACGACGTCAGTCGTCGGCTGGTCGGTGACGGCAGCGGGAGCAAGTACGCCCGTCGCGTGCTCCGTCCAAGTCCCGCCATCCACCCGTGAGAAGAAGGCGACCGTACGGGCACCAGACTGGTCGGGCTCCCCCACCCTGACCTGGACAATGACGCTGCCGTCCAAGGGCAGGGACAGGGGTGCGGTGTGCACCAGGCGTTCCACGCGGTCGCAGCCGACGTGGTCTCCGACGCGGAGAGCGAGTTCCAGCAGACCTGTCGCCGGTGTCGTCTGCCCCACCAGCCACGGCTGGGAGTGGGTGGAGAGGCGGCTCGTGAAAACCACGCCTTCCGACTGGGCGAGCGGAAGGACCGCCCCGAGCATGGGGTGTGCGTCGGCGATCAGTCCGGCCGCGGTGACGTCACCGGCATCCGGAGTGAGTGCCGGCCAGTAGCGCTCGTGCTGGAAGGCGTACGTCGGCAGGTCCACCCGCCGGGCACCCGTACCGTCGTGCAGGCGCTCCCACTCGACCCCCACACCTGCGCAGTACAACTTCGCCAGGCCCTCGACGAGCGACCTCTCCTCGTCCCGGCCCTTGCGCAGCACCGGGACCGCGACCACGGCCTCCACGCTCAACTGCGCCAGCGCGCACAGACTTCCGTCCGGGCCGAGCTCGAGGAAGGTGTCCACACCCTGCCCGGCCAGCGAACGCACCGCATCGGCGAACCGTACGGACTCCCGCACGTGCCGCACCCAGTACTCCGGGTCACACACCAGATCGGCATCAGCCGCCAGCGCGATCTCCGGCGCCGAAAACGTCAGCCCCGACACCACCGCACGGAACTCATCCAACATCGGGTCCATCAGCGGGGAATGGAAAGCATGCGAAACCCGCAGCCGCGTGACCTTGCGACCCAACCCCTCGAAATGAACCCGCACAGCCTCCACCGCATCCCGCGCACCCGAGACCACCACAGCAGACGGACCGTTGACAGCGGCGATGGACACGAACTCACCGAGCAGCGACTGGACTTCGTACTCCGTGGCCTGGACCGCGAACATTGCACCGCCCTCCGGCAGCGCCTCCATCAGCCGACCACGAGCCGCGACCAACGCACACGCGTCCACCAGCGACAACACCCCCGCCACATGCGCGGCCGCAATCTCACCCACCGAATGCCCGGCCACAAAGTCCGGCCTCACACCCAACGACTCCACCAACCGGAACAACGCCACCTCGACCGCGAACAACGCCGACTGCGCGAACCCGGTCCGGTCCAACGCCTCGCCGTCCCCACCCCACACCACATCCCGCACCGGCACGTCCAACCCGCCACACACCGCATCGAACGCCGCCGCGAACACCGGGAAGCGCCCGTACAACTCCCGCCCCATCCCCAACCGCTGCGAACCCTGCCCCGAAAACAGCACCGCTAGCGACCGCTCGCGCGCGACCCCCCGAGCGATCTCGACCCCGTCCACCAACACCGCCCGATGCGCGAACCGCGCCCGGGAAGCCGCCAGCGAGAAGCCCACGTCCAACCGGGAATCCGTCACCGCGGCCATGCGCTCCAGCTGCGCGTCCAGCGCCGCCTCCGACTTCCCCGACACCACCCACGGGGCGAGCACTGCCGCGTCCGAGGGGACAGGGGCAACCCCGGCCGGGCCTTCCTCCAGCACCACGTGCGCGTTCGTGCCACTGATCCCGAACGAGGACACGCCCGCCCGGCGCGGACGGTCGCCGGCCGGCCATTCGGCAGCCTCCGTGAGCAGCCGTACGTCGCCCGCGGACCAGTCGACGTGCCGCGACGGCGCGTCCACGTGGAGGGTGCGCGGCAGCACGCCCGCCCGCATCGCCATCACCATCTTGATCACACCCGCCACACCGGCAGCCGCCTGCGTGTGTCCGATGTTCGACTTCACCGAGCCGAGCAGGAGCGGAGGCCGACCGGCCTCCCCCCGCTCCCGGCCGTACGTGGCCAGCAGCGCCTGCGCCTCGATCGGGTCACCCAACGGCGTACCCGTACCGTGCCCCTCCACCACATCCACATCAGCCGCAGACAGACCGGCCGCCGCCAAAGCCTGCCGGATCACCCGCTGCTGCGACGGACCGTTCGGCGCGGTGAAACCGTTGCTGGCGCCGTCCTGGTTCACGGCGGAGCCGCGGACGACGCCGAGCACGTGCCTCCCGTTGCGCAGGGCGTCCGACAGGCGCTCCAGGACCAGTACGCCCACACCCTCCGACCAGCCCGTACCGTCCGCCGCATCCGCAAACGCCTTGCACCGCCCGTCACCGGCCAGGCCACCCTGTCGGCTGAACTCCATCAGGGAGCCGGGCGTGGACATGATGTTCACGCCGCCGGCCAGGGCGAGCGAGCATTCGCCGGCCCGCAGGGCCCGGACGGCCCAGTGCAGGGAGACCAGGGACGAGGAGCAGGCGGTGTCCACGGTCACCGCGGGGCCTTCCAGGCCCAGTTGGTAGGCGAGTCGGCCGGAGACGGCGCTGGCCGCGATGCCGGTGCCGATGTCCCCGGTGGCATCGTCGAGGGACCGGACGAGGAGGTAGGCGTAGTCCTGGCCGTTGGTGCCCATGAACACGCCGGTCCGGCTGCCGCGCAGCCGCGACGGGTCGATGCCGGCGCGCTCGAAGGCCTCCCAGGACATCTCCAGCAGCAGCCGCTGCTGGGGGTCCATGGTCACGGCCTCCCGTGGCGAGATGCCGAAGAAGTCCGCGTCGAAGCCGGCCACGTCGTCGAGGAATCCGCCGCCCCGGCTCACGCCGTGGCCGCGCGCGTCGACTCCGGCGCCGCGCAGGGCGTCGAGGTCCCAGCCCCGGTCGGCCGGGAAGTCCGACATGGCATCGGTTCCGGCCGCCACCAGGTCCCACAGGTCCTCGGGCGAGTGGACCCCGCCCGGGTAGCGGCAGCTCATCGCCACGATGGCGATGGGTTCCGTGGCGGCGGCGACCAGGCTCAGGTTCTGGCGCCGCAGCCGCTCGGTCTCCTTCATCGAGGAGCGGAGCGCTTCGACGACCTTGTCGTGGGGCGTGGGCATGGCCATGTTCTGCTCCGTCAGCTCCGTCAGCTCCATCGGTCCTGCGGTTCGTCGCGGTGGGCCGGTGCGGATGAGGGGTTGGATGTCGGGTCGGACGTCCGGTCCGATGTCGGGTCGGATGCGGGAGTGTTCAGGGCTGCCCGGACCAGTGCGTCCAGGTCCATCGCGTCGATGGAGTCGGCGTACGCGGCTGCCTCTGCCTCGCCCGCCCCGTCGGCGGGCTGTTCGCCCCGGCCGGGTTCGGCGGCCAGCTTCAGCAGCGGCTCCAGTACACCGATGCGGCGCAGCTGTTCCACGGACACGGAGGCCAGGAGGGCCCGGAGCCGTGCCTGGTCCACGTCCTGCGGCTCGGCGGTGTCGCCGGACGCCGCCGGGTCCAGCTTTCGGGCGATGTGCTCGGCGAGCTCGGCCGGGGTGGGGTGGTCGAAGACGAGGGTGGCGGAGAACTCCAGGCCGGTGGCAGCGGTGAGTTGGTTGCGCAGTTCCACGGATCCGAGGGAGTCGAAGCCCAGGTCACGGAACGCCTTCTCCGCGCCCACCGCTTCGGTTCCGGTGAGGCCGAGGACCTCGGCGGCCCGGGTCCGTACGAGGTGGAGCACGGCGACCCCTCGCCGGCCCGCGGGCAGTGCGGCCAGTTCGGCGCGCTGCTGCGGCACCGACGCCACCGCTACGGGGGCGGCCCCGGCAGAAGCTTCGTAGGGTACGGGAAGGCCGCTGAGCAGCCTGCTCGGGCGTACGGACGTGAAGGCGCGTACGAACCGGCCGGGGTCCACGTCGGAGATGACGGTGGTCGCCTCGGGCCCCATCACGGCGCGGCGCAGCGCCGTGACTGCCAGGTCCGGATCCAGGGGCCGGATGCCGGCCCGGTGGGCGGCTCCGGTCGCCCGGTCGGCGGCCGCCATGCCCGCACCGCCCCAGGCTCCCCAGGCGACGGAGGTGGCGGCGAGGCCGCGGGAACGGCGCTGCTCGGCGAGGGCGTCGAGGACGGCGTTGGCCGCCGCGTAGTTGCCCTGGCCGGGGTTGCCGACGGCTGCCGAGGCGGAGGAGAAGAGGGCGAATACCGACAGGTCCAGGTCCCGGGTGAGCTCGTCGAGGAGCAGCGCGGAGGTGACCTTGGCGTGGAAGACGGCGGTGAACCGGTCCGGGGTGAGGTTGTCGATGACCGCGTCGTCGACAACGCCGGCGGCGTGGACGACCGCGGTCAGCGGTGCGTGGTCCGGGATGGCGGCGAGGACGCCGGTCAGGGCCTGTCGGTCGGCGGCGTCACAGGCGGTGAGGGTGACCTCGGCGCCCGCTTCGGCCAGATCGGCGCGCAGGGCGGTGGCGCCGGCGGCGTCCGGGCCCCTGCGGCTGAGCAGGATCAGGTGGCGGGCTCCGGCGGCGGCGAGGCGGCGGGCGACGTGTGCGCCCAGGGCTCCGGTGCCGCCGGTGATGAGGACGGTGCCTTCCGGGTCCCAGGTACGGGCCGGAGGCGGGACGGGGGTACGGTCGGCCGTCATCGGGCTCAGGCGGCGGCCGTGGAGCGCACCGGTTCGGACGGCGACCTGGTCCTCCCCGTCCGGTGCGGCGAGGAAGCCGGTGAGCCTGCCGAGGGCCGCGGGTTCGGTGTGGAGGTCGGCCGGGAGGTCGATGAGACCGCCCCACCGCTGCGGGTGTTCGAGGGCGGCGACCCGGCCGAGGCCCCAGACGGCGGCCTGGGGCAGGCCCGGTACGGGTTCGCCGGGGCTGACCGCGACCGCGCCCCGGGTGACGCACCACAAGGGAGCGTTCAGGCCGGCGTCGCCGAGGGCCTGGAGGAGGGTTGCCGTCAGTGCTACGCCCTGTGGTACCTCGCCCGCCTCTTCGAGGGCGAGCAGGGAGACGATGCCCGTGAACGGTCCGCCCGAGGCGGCGGCGAGCTCGTGCAGTCGCTTCGCCATCCGTTCCCGGCCCGCGTCGGCATCGGCATCGGCGTCCGGGGCGACCTCGTAGCGGACGGTGTCCGGGCCGAGGTGGCCGAGGAGGGCCACCGTCCAGGGGTCGTCCGCGTGTGCTTCGGGGAGGACGACGAGCCAGGTCCCGGCGAGCGGGACGGTGCGGCTCGGGGTCCCGGAGAGCGGCTGCCAGGTGATGTGCTGCCGCCAGCCGTCCACGGTGGTCTCCTCGGCGCGCCGGTGCCTCCATTCGTCGAGGGCGGGCAGCACCTTGGACAGCGCCTCGCTGTCGACGTCGAGGGCGCCGGCGAGCGAGTCGAGGGGCTCGGAGCGCACGGCGCTCCAGAAGGCGTCGTCCGTGCCGGTGTCGGTGGCGACGGCCGCCGTGGCGATGGCCGGGCCCGTGTGGGCCCAGTACCGCCGGCGCTGGAAGGCGTACGTCGGCAGCGGCACCCGGCGGGCTCCGGTGCCGGTGAAGACGGACGGCCAGTGGAGCGCGCAGCCCTCGACGTGCAGCCTGGCGACCGCGGCGAGGAGGGTGTCCTGCTCGCCGCGCCCCTTGCGCAGGGCCGGTACGGCGGTCACGGAGGGGGCGCCCGGCCCGCCGTCGGTGTCCTGCGCCAGAGCGGACAGGGTGGCGTCCGGGCCGAGTTCGAGGAAGCGGGTGACGCCGCGGGCGGCGAGGGTCCGCAGCCCGTCGCCGAACCGGACGGTCTCCCGGACGTGCCGCGCCCAGTAGTCGGGGGTGCACACCAGCTCGGCGTCGGCCGGTTCCCCGGTCAGGTTCGACACGAGGGGCAGGCTCGGGGCGGTGTAGGTGATGCCCCGGGCCACCCGTGCGAAGTCGTCGAGCATGGCGTCCATGTGCACGGAGTGAAATGCATGGCTGACCCGCAAACGCCTAGTCTTGCGGCCCGCGTCCGCGAAGCCCCGGGCGATCCGGGCCACGGCGGCCTCGTCGCCGGCGATGACGACGGCCCGGGGGCCGTTCACCGCCGCCACCGACACCCCTTCGGCACCGGATTCGGCCTCGGCTTCGGCGAGGCGTTCGCGCACCTCGTCCTCGGTCGCCTGCAGGGCGGCCATCGCGCCTCCCGTGGGCAGTGCGGCCATCAGCCGAGCCCGGGCGGTCACCAGGGTGACGGCGTCGTCGAGGGAGAACACGCCCGCCACGTGGGCGGCGGCGATCTCGCCGATGGAGTGCCCGGCCACGAAGTCGGGGCGCAGGCCCCAGGATTCGACGAGCCGGTAGAGGGCCACCTCGAGGGCGAACAGTGCGGGCTGGGTGTAGTCGGTGCGGTCGAGCAGGGCGGCCTCCGGGGTGCCCTCCTCGGCGAACAGCATTTCGCGCAGCGGCCGGTCCAGCTCCAGGTCGAACCGGGCGGTCACCTCGTCGAGGGCCTGCGCGAACACGGGCTGCCGGGCGTGGAGTTCGCGGCCCGCGCCGGGGCGCTGGGCGCCCTGGCCGGAGAAGAGGAAGGCGGTCTTGCGGCTGTGGGCGGCGGCATCGCCGCGCAGCAGGTGGGGCCCGGTGCGGCCGTCGGCGAGGGCCGCGAGCCCGGCGAGGAGTTCGTCGCGGTCGCCGACGAGGACGGCGGCCCGGTGGTCGAAGGCGGACCGGGTGGTGGCGAGGGAGTAGCCGAGGTCGGTGACCGAGAGGGAGGGCCGCTCGGTGACGTGGGCGTGCAGGCGGGCGGCCTGGGTCCGCAGCGCCTCGGGGGTGGTGGCCGAGAGGGGTACGGGGATGCGTACGGCCGTCGTACCCGCGCCGACGGCCGGTTCCGGCAACTGTCGTGCGTCGGTGAGGGTGAGGGGTTCGTCGTGCACGGGGTCGGTCGCCTGTTCCAGGATGACGTGGGCGTTGGTGCCGCTGGCGCCGAAGGAGGAGATGCCTGCGCGGCGCGGGCGGCCGGTGTGCGGCCAGGAGGTCGCCTCGGTGAGGAGGTCCACCGCCCCGGCCGTCCAGTCGACGTGCGAGGAGGGCGTGTCCAGGTGGAGGGTCTTAGGCAGGACGCCGTACCGCATCGCCATGATCATCTTGATCACTCCGGCGACGCCCGAGGCGGCCTGCGTGTGCCCGATGTTGGACTTGACCGCCCCGAGGAGCAGCGGCCGCTCCGCGTCCCGGCCCCGGCCGTAGGTTGCCAGCAGGGCCTGCGCCTCGATCGGGTCGCCCAGCTTGGTGCCGGTGCCGTGCGCCTCGACGGCGTCCACTTCGGCGGCGGTGAGCCGGGCGTTGGCCAGGGCGCGCCGGATGACGCGCCGCTGGGAGGGGCCGTTCGGCGCGGTGAGGCCGTTGCTCGCGCCGTCCTGGTTGACGGCGGAGCCGCGCAGGACGGCCAGTACGTCGTGGCCGTGGCGGCGGGCGTCGGAGAGGCGTTCGACGACGAGGATGCCGACGCCCTCCGACCAGCCGGTGCCGTTCGCCGAGTCGGCGAAGGCCCGGCAGCGGCCGTCCGGCGACAGGGCGCCCATCTCGCCGAACTCGACGAAGCCGACGGGGCTGGACATGACGGTCACGCCGCCCGCCACCGCCATGGAGCACTCGCCGGCCCGCAGGGCCTGTGCGGCCAGGTGCAGGGCGACCAGCGAGGAGGAGCAGGCGGTGTCCACGGTCACCGAGGGCCCTTCCAGGCCCAGGGTGTAGGACAGCCGGCCGGACAGCAGGCTGGCGGACTGGGCGGTCTCGACGTGGCCGAGCTGGCCGATGGCGGGCCGGTAGTCGCCGCTGCCACCGCCGATGAACACGCCCGTGTCGCCGCCGCGCAGGGTGTGGGGGTCCACCCCGGCCCGCTCCAGGGCCTCCCAGGCCGTTTCCAGCACGATCCGCTGCTGCGGGTCGACGATCATCGCCTCGCGCGGGGAGATGCCGAAGAAGGCGGCGTCGAAGTCGGCGACGTCGTAGAGGAAGCCGCCGTTGCGGGTGACGCTGCGGCCACGGCCGTCCGCGTCACCATGGGCCAGCCTGTCCAGGTCCCAGCCGCGGTCGGCGGGGAAGGGGCCGATGGCGTCGACCTCGGCGCGCAGCAGCTCCCACAGGTCTTCGGGGGACTGCACGCCGCCGGGGTAGCGGCAGCTCATTCCGACGATGACGACCGGGTCCTGCGCGGTGTCGCCGACCGTACCGGCGGCCGTACCGGCGAACGTACCGGGTGCGGTCTCGGGGGCGACCTCCTCCGCTTCCTCCAGCAGTTCCAGGCGCAGCTGTGCGGCAAGGGCCGTCGGCGTGGGGTGGTCGAAGGCGAGCGTGGCCGGAAGGGTGAGGCCGGTGGCCCTGCCGAGTTGGTTGCGCAGGTCCACGGCGGTGAGCGAGTCGAAGCCGAGGTCCTTGAAGGCCTGCCCGGACGGGATGGCCTGCGCGTCCTGGTAGCCCAGTACGGCGGCCACTTCGCGGCGTACGAGGGCCAGCAGCACTTCGTCGCGCTCGGCGCCCCCGGGGCGGGCCAGCAGTTCGGCGCGCAGCGCGGCAGCGGCGCCGGTGGTGGCGGTCGCCGTCTCCGTGGCGGTGCCGGTCGGTCCTTCGGTGGGTGTCAGCGCGGCGCGGGCCTCCGGGAGTTCGGCGAACAGTCCGCTCGGCCGGGCCTGCCCGAAGGCGGGCGCGAAGCGTTCCCATTCCACGTCCGCGACGACCACCGTGGCTGTGCCGTCGCCGGTGCCCCGGCGCATGCCAGCCAGGGCCCGCTCGGGGTCCATGGCGGGCAGCCCGCTGAGCCGCAGGTGCCGGCCGAGGGAGTCGTCGGTGAGTCCGCTCCAGGCTCCGTAGGCCACGGAGAGGGCGGTGCGGTGGGTGGCACGGCGGCGTTCGGCGAAGGCGTCGAGCCAGGCGCTCGCGGCGGCCCCCTGCCCCTGGCCGCGTACGCCCCAGACGCCGGCGATCGAGGTGAACAGGACGAAGGCATCCAGGTCCCGGTCCCCCAGGGCGTCTTCGAGGGCGCCTTCCAGACATTCCACGCCGGCCCGGACCCGGTCCGGCCCTGTCGCCTCGGCGCCGTATCCGGTGTGGATCACCGCGGTGAGCGGCATGTCGGACGGGATCGCGGCCAGGGCCGCGGTCAGCGCGGACCGGTCGTCGGGGGCGGCGGTGGCCAGGGTGAGCGCGGCTCCGTGTTCGGCCAGCAGGTGGCCGAGCCCGGCGGCCCGGGCGGCGTCCGGTTCGCCTGTGCCTACGAGCAGCACGTGGGCCGCGCCCTGACGGGCCAGCCATCGGGCGGTGTGCCCGCCGAACTCGCCGGCGTCACCAATGACCAGCACGGTCCCGGACGGGGTCCAGAGCCCGGCCGTCGGGTCGGCGGCCGAAGACCGTACGAGTCGGCGTGCGTACGCGCCGGAGGGGCGCAGCGCCAGCTGGTCCTCCCGACCGGCACCGGCACCGAGCAGGGAGCGCAGCCGGGCGGCCGTGCGCGCGTCGGGTACGTCACTCACGTCGATCAGTCCGCCCCAGCGGGCGGGGTGTTCGAGGGCCGCGACCCGGCCGAGGCCCCAGACGGCGGCCCGGGCCGGATCGGCCGGCGCGTCGGCGCGGCCCACGGCCACCGCCCCCCGGGTGACCCACCACACCGGGGCCTCGACGCCGGCCTCCGCGAGGGCGTCCATGAAGCCGTCGGGCAGGTCGGGCAGCAGGGACAGCACACCGTCGAAGTGCCGGCCGAACCCGGCCAGCCGAGCCGCGAGGGCTTCACCATCGACCGGATCGACCGGATCGGACGGGTCGACCACGACGCGCACCGCGTCCTGTCCGAGGGCGTCCACGATCCCGGCCGCCCACGCGTCGTCCGGGTGGCTCTGCGCGACGAGCGCCAGCCAACTGCCCTCCAGGGCGTCGGCCGGGGCCGCGGCGAACGGTTTCCAGGTCACCCGGTAGCGCCAGCCGTCCGACACCGTGCTCTCGTCGTGGCCGCGGCGCCACGCGGACAGCGCGGGTACGAGCGCCGACAGCGACGCCTCGTCCCCGGACAGGCCGAGGGTGGCGGAGAGTTCGGGCAGGTCCTGCCGTTCCACCGCCTCCCAGAAGGCGGCATCGTGCACGTTCCGCTCCGGCGCCGCCCGCCCGGGGACGGGGAGGGCCGCGGGCTCGGGCCAGTACAGCTCCCGCTGGAAGGGGTAGGTGGGCAGGTCGGTGCGGCGGGCGCCGGTGCCCTCGTAGAGCAGGGTCCAGTCGACCCGTACGCCCCCCACGTGCAGCCGGGCCAGCCCGGTGACGAGCTCCGGCTCCTCGGGGCGGTCCCGGCGCAGGGCCGGGGTGACCACGAGGCCCCCGTCCGTCAGGTTCTGCTCGGCGAGGGCGGCCAGGACGCCGTCCGGGCCAAGTTCGAGGAAGGCGCCGGCCCCCGCACCGCCGAGGGCGCGGACGCCGTCGGCGAAGCGGACGGTGTCGCGGACGTGCCGGACCCAGTACTCCGGGTCGCACACCAGCTCCGCCGTCGCGAGCCCGCCCGTCACGTTGGAGACGAGCGGCAGCGCCGGCGCGGTGAAGGACAGCCGGGAGACGACCTTCCGGAAGTCGTCCAGCATCGGCTCCATGAGCGGCGAGTGGAAGGCGTGCGAGACCCGCAGCCGGGTCGTCCTGCGTCCCCTCCGCTCGAACTCGGCCCGTACGGCCTCCACCGCGTCGGCCGCACCGGAGACGACCACCGAGGCCGGCCCGTTCACGGCGGCGAGGGACACGAACTCGCCGAGCAGCGGCCGCACTTCGTCCTCCGCCGCCTGGAGCGAGGCCATGGCGCCGACCTCGGGCAGGGCCTCCATCAGCCGACCGCGCGCGGCCACCAGGGTGCAGGCGTCGGCGAGCGTGAGGACGCCCGCGACGTGCGCGGCCGTCACCTCGCCGATCGAGTGGCCGGCAACGAACTCGGGCCGCACGCCGAGCGATTCGACCAGCCGGTACAGCGCGACCCCGACCGCGAACAGCCCAGCCTGCGCGTACTGCGTACGGTCGGCCAGGGCGGCGTCCGTCCCCCAGACCACCTCGCGCAGCGGGCGGTCCAGGTCCCGGTCCAGTCCGGCGCAGGCGGCGTCGAAGGCTTCGGCGAACGCGGGGAAGCGCTCGTACAGTTCGCGGCCCATGCCCAGGCGTTGCGAGCCCTGGCCGGAGAAGAGGACCGCGAGGGACCGCTCGGCGGCCGTCCCGCGGGCGACCTCGGCCCCCGACACGAGCACGGCCCGGTGCGCGAGGTGCGCGCGTCCGGCCGCGAGGGAGAGGCCGACGTCCGGCGCGGACGTCTCCGGCATCCCGGCGAGCCGTGCCAGTTGCGCGTCGAGCGCGGCCTCGGACTTCGCGGACACCACCCACGGCGCCACCGACGCCACCACGGAGGGGATGTCGGCGGCCGGCGACTGCGGCGCCTGCTCGACGATCACGTGTGCGTTGGTGCCGCTGACACCGAAGGCGGAGACACCCGCCCGGCGCGGACGCCCGGTCGCGGGCCAGGCCAGCTCCTCGCGGACCAGGGCGACTGCCTCGTCGGCCCATTCCACGTGCGTGGACGGGGTGTCCATGTGCAGGGTGCGCGGGAGGACGCCGTGGCTCATGGCCATGACCATCTTGATGACGCCGGCCATGCCGGCGGCGGCCTGGGTGTGGCCCAGGTTGGACTTGACGGCGCCGACGAGCAGCGGCCGTTCGCGGTCCTTTCCGTACGCGGCCATCAGTGCGCCGGCCTCGATCGGGTCGCCGAGCGGGGTGCCGGTGCCGTGCGCCTCCACCGCGTCGACCTCGGCCGGGGCCAGACCCGCGTCGGTCAGGGCCTGACGGATGACCCGCTGCTGGGCGCGGCCGTTGGGTGCGGTCAGTCCGTTGCTGGCGCCGTCCTGGTTGACGGCGGCGCCGCGCACCACGGCGAGGACGGTGTGGCCGTGGCGGCGGGCGTCGGAGAGGCGTTCCAGGACGAGGACGCCCGCGCCCTCCGACCAGGAGGTCCCGTCGGCCGCGTCGGCGAAGGACTTGCAGCGGCCGTCGGGGGCCAGCCCGCCCTGAGCGGAGAACTCGATGAAGGAGTCGGGGCTCGACATCACCGACACGCCGCCGGCGAGGACGAGGGAGCACTCGCCGCCGCGCAGGGCGCGGACACCGAGGTGCAGCGCGACGAGCGAGGAGGAGCAGGCGGTGTCGACGGTGACTGCCGGGCCCTCCAGGCCCAGGGTGTAGGAGAGGCGCCCGGACATCACGCTGGCGGTGTTGCCGGTGGCGACGTGGCCCTGGACGTCTGCGGTGCCTCGGCGCAGGACGGAGGTGTAGTCCTGGCCGTTGGTGCCGATGAACACCCCGGTGGGGGTGGAACGCAGCGAGTCGGGGGCGATGCCGGCCCGTTCCAGGGCCTCCCAGGAGGTCTCCAGCAGCAGGCGCTGCTGTGGGTCCATGGCGAGGGCCTCGCGCGGCGAGATGCCGAAGAAGCGGGCGTCGAAGCGGCCGACGCCGTCGAGGAATCCGCCCTCCAGGGTGGCGGAGCCGCCCCGGTCGAGGGCGTCCAGGTCCCAGCCCCGGTCGGGCGGGAAGGCCGAGATGGCGTCCTCGCCGTTCGCCAGCAGCCTCCACAGGTCCTCGGGCGATGCGACGCCGCCCGGGAACCGGCAGCCCATGCCGACGATCACGACCGGGTCCTGGTCCGTGGCGGTCCCCGTCCCGGCGGTTCCCGTGCCGGAGGTCTCCGTCCCGGCGGCCGCCGGGGCTTCGTCCTGCGGCTCCGGGTCGCCCAGCAGCTCTGCGAGCAGGTGCGCGGCGAGGTCCTGCGGGGTCGGGTGGTCGTACACGAGGGTCGCGGGCAGCCGCAGACCGGTGGTCGCGGTGAGGGTGTTGCGCAGTTCGACGATGGTCAGCGAGTCGAAGCCGAGGTCGGTGAAGGCCTGGTCCGCGCCGATGGCGACGGCGTCGGCGTGACCGAGTACGGCGGCCACCTGGGCCCGCAGGAAGTCCAGGGCGAACTTGGCGCGGCCGGCCGCGGGCAGGGCGTTGAGCCGTTGCCGCAGGCCGCCCTCGTCCCCCGCGGCCGGCTTCGCCGGGGCCGCGGTACCCCGGACCTCGGTGAGGTCGGCGATCAGCGGGTTGGGCCGGGGCGCGGTGAACACCTGGGCGAACCGGGCCCAGTCGATGTCCGCCACGGTCAGCGCGGCCGGGTCGCCGTGGTCCAGGGCCCGGGTCAGCGCGTCGAGGGCGAGCTCCGGCGCCATGGGTGTGTAGCCACCCCGGCGGACCCGGTCCGCGATGCCGGTTCCGTCGCCGGTCATGCCGGTGCCGGCCCAGGGGCCCCAGGCGAGGGAGGTCGCGGGCAGGCCCTGACCGCGCCGGTGCTCGGCGAGGGCGTCGAGGAAGGCGTTCGCGGCGGCGTAGTTGGCCTGTCCGGCGGCGCCGAGGCTCGCCGCGGTGGACGAGAACAGCACGAAGGCCGCCAGGTCGCTCTCGCGGGTCAGCTCGTGCAGGTGCCGTGCCGCCGTGGCCTTCGGGCCGAGTACGGCGGCGAACGCGTCCGGGGTGAGCGTGTCGAGGACTCCGTCCTCGACCACGCCCGCGGCGTGGAAGACCGCGGTGAGCGGCAGGTGATCCGGTACGTCGGCCAGGACGCGGGCGAGCCCGTCGCGGTCGGCGATGTCGCATGCGACCAGGGTGACCCGGGCGCCCAGCGCGACGAGTTCCGCACGGAGTCCCCCGGCGCCCGGCGCGTCGGCGCCGCGCCTGCTGACGAGCAGCAGGTGTGCGGCGCCCCGGGCGGCGAGCCTACGGGCGACGTGCGCGCCGATCCCGCCGGTGCCGCCGGTGATCAGGACGGTTCCGGTGGGGGCGTACGGGCGTGCGTCGGCGCGGTCGGCCAGCGGGAGGCGGGTCAGCCGGCGGGCGTACACGCCCGCGGCGCGCACGGCCACCTGGTCCTCGCCGCCGGTGCTGCCGGTGCTGCCGGTGCTGCCGGCGCCGCCGGTGCTGCCGGTGCTGCCGGTGCCCACTGTCTGCGCGAGCAGTCCGGAGATCCGCCGTACAGCGGCCCGGTCCAGGGTCTCGGGCAGGTCCAGCAGGCCGCCCCAGCGTTCGGGGTGCTCCAGGGCCGCGCTGCGGCCCAGCCCCCAGACCGCAGCCTGCGCGGGCCGGCCGAGCGGGTCGGAGCGGCCCACGCTGACGGCGCCCCGGGTCAGGCACCACAGCGGGGCCCCGATCCCGGCGTCGCCCAGGGCCTGGACGGCGGTGGCCGTCGGCAGCAGGCCCTCGTCCTGGAGGGCCAGCAGGGACAGGACCCCGGTGAACCCGGCCTGCGCCGAGGCCAGTTCGCGCAACCGCTGGGCGAGGACTCCGCGTGTCTCACCGCGCGGCACGGTGAGGGTGAACCGGTCGCCGCCGAGGCGGTCGAGCAGTTCCTCGCCGTTCTCCCCGTCGGCAGCTACCAGGCAGAGCCAGGTCCCGGCGAGCTCGGCGGCGGCGCCCGGGGCCGCCGTCCCCGGGGCGGGCAGCGGCTTCCAGGTGCCGGCGTAGCGCCAGCCGTCGACAGTGGACTCGGCCCGGCGCTTGCGGCGCCAGGAGGTGAGCGCGGGCACTACGGCGGTCAAGGTGGCCTGGTCCAGCCCGAGATCGGCGCCGAGCGCGGGCAGGTCCGCCCGCTCGACGGCCGTCCAGAACGCGGCGTCCACGGGGTCGGCGGCGGGCCCGGAAGCACCCACCCGCCCGGCCTCCGGCCAGTAGCGCTGCCGCTGGAAGGCGTAGGTCGGCAGTTCCTCGAAGGCTGTGGCCGAGTCCGCGACACCGCTCGCGGAGAAGACCGCGGCCCAGTCCACCCGTACCCCGCGGGTGTGCAGGCGGGCCAGGGCGGTGGCCAGGGTCGCGGCCTCCGCGCGGTCCCGGCGCAGGGCCGGCACGGCGGTGACCCGCTCGTCGGCCGCGGCCTCCTGGGCCGCGCCGCTCAGTACGGCGTCCGGACCGATCTCCAGCAGCGAGGTGGCGTCCAGCTCGGCGAGGCGTCGGGCGGCATCGGCGAAGCGAACCGTGCCGCGCACCTGCTCGACCCAGTACTCCGGGGTGCACAGCCGCTCGGAGTCGGCGAGTTCACCGGTCACGGTCGACACCAGAGGGATCGTCGGTGCGTGGTAGGTGATCTTGCGTGCGACCTCGGCGAAGGCGTCGAGCATCGCGTCCATGTGCGGGGAGTGGAAGGCATGGCTCACCCGCAGCCGCCCGGTCCGGCGGCCCTGCGCGGCGAAGCGCGCCGCGAGTCCCAGGACGGGCTCCTCGTCGCCGGACAGGACCAGCGAGCGGGGGCCGTTGACGGCGGCGAGCGCCATCCGGTCCTCGTGGCCGGCCAGCAGCGGCCGCATCTCCTCCTCGGTGGCCTCCACGGAGACCATCGCGCCTCCGCCGGGCAGGGCCGACATCAGCCGGCCGCGCGCGGCGACGAGCGTGCAGGCGTCCTCCAGGGAGAACACCCCGGCCACATGGGCGGCGGCCAGCTCGCCGATCGAGTGCCCGGCCAGGTGGTCGGGCCGGATGCCCCAGGATTCGACGAGCCGGTGGAGGGCCACCTCCAAGGCGAACAGGGCGGGCTGGGTGTAGGCCGTGACGTCGAGCAGCGCGGCTTCGGCGCTGCCGGGCCCGGCGAACATCACCTCGCGCAGCGACCGGTCCAGTTCGAGGTCGAAGCGGGCCAGTACGGAGTCCAGTGCGTCGGCGAACACCGGGTAGCGGGCGTACAGTTCGCGGCCCGCGCCGGGACGCTGGCTGCCCTGTCCGGTGAAGAGGAACGCGGTCCGGCCGCGCGCGGTGGCGCGTGCGGTCAGCAGGGTGGGGTCCGGCAGGCCGTCGCGCAGTGCGGTGAGGGCCCGCACGCACTCCTCGTGCGTGTCGGTGACCACGGCGGCCCGGTGCTCCAGGGCGGCGCGGCCGGTGGCCAGTGCGCGCCCCAGGGCGGGCAGCAGCAGTGTGTCCGCCGCCCTGTCCTCCATCGAGGTGAGCAGACGCCCGGCCTGGGCGCGCAGTGCCGCCTCGGTCCGGCCGGACAGCACGAGCGGCACCACGCCGGCCGGCTGTGCGGTCGTCTCCGCCCGGGGCTCGGCGACCGGGGCCTGTTCCAGGATCATGTGGGCGTTCGTACCGCTGAGGCCGAAGGAGGACACGCCGGTGCGGCGGGGGCGGCCGGTGCGCGGCCAGTCCCGTTCCCCGGTCAGCAGCTCGATCGCGCCGGCCGTCCAGTCCACGTGGGAGGAGGGCCGGTCGATGTGCAGGCTCGCGGGCAGTACGCCGTGCCGCATGGCCATGACCATCTTGATGACGCTCGCGACCCCGGAGGCCATCTGGGTGTGCCCGATGTTGGACTTCACCGAGCCGAGCAGCAGCGGCTGCCCGGCGTCGCGGTCCTGGCCGTAGGTGGCGAGCAGGGCCTGGGCCTCGATGGGGTCGCCCAGGCGGGTGCCGGTGCCGTGGCCTTCGACGGCGTCGACGTCGGCGGCGCGGACGCCCGCGTTGACGAGGGCCTGGCGGATGACGCGCTGCTGGGAGGGCCCGTTGGGGGCGGTCAGGCCGTTGGAGGCGCCGTCCTGGTTGACGGCGGAGCCGCGGACGACGGCGAGGACGCGGTGGCCGTTGGCCAGGGCGTCGGACAGCCGCTCGACGAGGACCAGGCCGACTCCCTCCGCGAGGCTCATGCCGTCGGCTGCCTCGGCGTACGCCTTGCAACGGCCGTCCACGGCCATGGCGCGCTGCCGGCTGAAGCCGACGAAGGCATTGGGCGTGGCCATGATGCTGACGCCGCCCGCGAGGGCGAGCGTGGACTCGCCGCTGCGCAGCGACTGGCAGGCCAGGTGCAGCGCCACCAGCGAGGAGGAGCAGGCGGTGTCGAGGGTGACGGCGGGGCCTTCGAAACCGAAGGTGTACGAGATCCGCCCGGACAGGACGGACGGGACGGTGCCCGTGATCAGGTGGCCCTCGGCGCCGTCCGGGGCCGAGCCGCCGGAGGTGTAGTCCTGGTAACTGGCGCCGATGAAGGTCCCGGTGCGGCTGCCGCGCAGGGAGGCCGGGTCGATCCCGGCGCGCTCCAGGGCCTCCCAGGAGGTTTCCAGCAGCAGGCGCTGCTGCGGGTCCATCGACAGGGCCTCGCGCGGCGAGATGCCGAAGAAGCCCGCGTCGAACTCGGTGGCGGAGTCCAGGAATCCGCCGCGCGTCGAGTACGTCCTGCCTGGCCGGTCCGGGTCGGGGTCGTAGAGCCCCTCGGCATCCCAGCCGCGGTCGAGGGGGAAGTCGCCGATGGCGTCGGCGCCGGTGGAGACGAGCCGCCACAGGTCCTCCGGGGAGGCGATGGCGCCCGGGTAGCGGCAGCTCATGCCGATGACCGCGATGGGTTCGTCGTCGGCGAGCGCCGATGCGGCGACGGCCTCGGGGGCGGGCTGCGCGCCGGCCACCCGAGTGCGCAGGAACTCCACCAGGGAGAGCGGGTTGGGATAGTCGAAGACCATGGTGCTGGGCAGGGCCAGCCCGGTCACGGCGGAGAGCCGGTTGCGCAGGTCCACGGCGGTCAGCGAGTCGAAGCCGACGTCGCGGAACGCCCGCTGCTCGGACAGCACCTCCGGGGAGGCGTGGCCTAGGACGGTGGCCGCCTCGGCGCGAACGAGATCCAGCAGCGCCCGGTCCTGTTCGACCGCGGGCAGCACCCGCAGCCGGGCGGTGAACTCACTCTCCCCGGACCGCTGTTCGGAGGCCTGCCGCTCCAGCTTCCGTACCTCTGCGATGTCCTCGAACAGGGTGGTGGGCCGCCCCGAGGTGAACACCGGGTGGTAGCGGTCCCAGTCGATGTCGGCGACGGTGAGCACGTGCGCGTCCTCGGCCAGGGCCTGGCGCAGCCCGGTGAGGGCCAGCTGCGGGTCCATGAAGTTCAGGCCGCTGCGCCGGATCTGGCCAGGGTCGACCCGGCCGAGCTTCAGGTCGTCGGACCAGATGCCCCAGGAGATCGAGGTGGCGTGGGCGCCACGGGCCCGGCGGTGCTCGGCGAGCGCGTTGAGGTACGCGTTCCCCGCGACGTAGGCGGCGTGCCGGCCGCTGCCCCACATTCCGGCGGTGGAGGAATAGAGGACGAACGCGTCGAGCTGGTCGTCGTCGAGGAGTTCGTCCAGGTGCCGGGCTCCGCCGACCTTCGCGTCGATGACCTTCGCGAACGCCTCGGGTCCGGTCTCCTCCAGGGAGGCGAGTTCGATGACCGCGGCGGTGTGCACGACGGTCCGTACGGTGCGGCCGTCGGCCGTCAGGCCGTCGAGGAGGTCGGCGACGGCCGCACGGTCGGTGAGGTCGCAGCTGCGCAACTCCGCCTCGCAGCCCAGCTCGTGGAGTTCGGCGAGCAGTTCGGCGGTGCCGGGCGCATCGGCGCCGCGCCGGCTGGTGAGCACGAGGTGCCCGGCGCCCTGCCCGGCGAGCCAGCGGGCCAGGTGCGGCGCGAGCGTACCGCTCCCGCCTGTGATCAGGGTGGTGTCGCGCGGGCTCCATGTGCCCCCGCCGTCGGTGGCGCCGCTCGCGGTGGCGCGAGCAATGCGGGGGATGCGGGCGATGCGGCGGGCCAGGACGCCCGAGGCGCGCAGGGCGAGCTGGTCCTCGCCGGTCGTCCCGGTGAGGACGGCGGCAAGGCGTTCGCGGCCGCGTGCGTCCAGCGGGGTCTCGGGCAGGTCGATGACGCCGCCCCAGCGGTCGGGGTGCTCCAGGGCCGCGGTCCAGGCCAGGCCGTGGATCTGGGCCTGGGCGGGCCGGTTGAGACGGTCGGCGCGGCCGGTGGAGACGGCGCCCCGGGTCACGCACCACAGGGGTGCGCCGATTCCGGTGTCACCGAGGGCCTGGACGAGGGCGAGGGTCAGGGCGAGCCCAGTGGTGAGCGCGGGCACGGCCCGGCTCGGGGTCTCGTCGGCGGCGAGCAGCGAGACGATCCCGGCGAGGTCCGCGCCCACCTCGGCCGGCTCCCCGCTCCCGTTGGCGAGGCGGTGGGCGAGGACGGATCGGTCGGCGCACGCGTCGTCCAGGATCAGGTGCCGTACGTCGGCTCCGGCGGCCGTCAGCGCCCCGGTGACATCGGCGTCGGCCTCGGTGGCGGCAGAGCCGACGACGAGCCAGGTGCCGGTGAGCCGGGCGGCCGGGGGCAGCGCGCCGAGCGGCTTCCATACGGCGCGGTAGCGCCAGGCGTCCACGGCCGCCCGGTCGCGGCTGCGGCGCCGCCAGCCGGCGAGCGCGGGCAGGAGCGGGGCGAGGTCGCGCTCCTCCAGCCGCAGGCCGGCGGCCAGCGATTCGACGTCCGCCTCCTCGACGGCGGTCCAGAACTCGGCGTCCGCCGGGTCTCCTTCGCCTCCGGGGCGCGGCTTGCCGGGCAGCGCCCACAGGTGCTCGCGCTGGAAGGCGTACGTGGGCAGGGCGACGCGGTGCGCGCCGGTGCCCTCGAAGACGCGGGTCCAGTCCACCCGGACGCCGCGGACGAACGCCTCGGCGAGGGAGGTCAGGAAGCGGCCGGAGCCGCCCTTGTCGCGGCGCAGGGTGCCGATGGCGGCGACCCGGCGCCCGGTGTCCTCGGCCACGGTCTGGACGGCCATGGTCAGCACGGTGTGCGGGCTGGTCTCCACGAAGAGCTGGTGGCCCTGGTCGAGCAGCGCGGCCACGGCCGGGCCGAAGCGGACGGTGCGGCGCAGGTTGCGGTACCAGTACGCGGCGTCCAGCTCGGCCGTGTCCAGCCAGTCGCCGGTGACGGTGGAGAAGAAGGGGATCTCGGACGTGCGCGGGCGCACGGGTGCCAGGGCGGTGAGCAGTTCGTCCTCCAGCTGCTCGACCTGGGCGGAGTGGGAGGCGTAGTCGACGGCGATGCGGCGGGCCCGGACGTTCTCGCCCGCGAGGTCCTCGACGAGCGCGTCCAACTCCTCGGGGGCGCCGGCGACGACCACGGTCCGCGGCCCGTTGACGGCGGCGACGCAGATGCTCCCGCCGCGCGCGGCGAGGCGCTCCTCGACCTCTTCGGCGGCCAGTGGCACGGAGACCATGCCGCCGGAGCCCGCCAGCCGACGGGCGATGGCCCGGCTGCGCAGGGCCACCACGCGGGCGGCGTCCTCCAGGGTGAGCGCGCCTGCGACGGCCGCCGCGGCGATCTCGCCCTGCGAGTGGCCGAGGACCGCGTCGGGGGTGACGCCGTAGGAGGCCCACAGGTGGGCCAGCGACACCATGACGGCGAAGGTCGCGGGCTGGACGACGTCGACCCGGTCCAAGGAGGGCGCGCCTTCGGTCCGGCGCAGGACGTCGACCAGCGACCAGTCGGTGTGGGCCGACAGGGCGGCGGCGCACTCGTGCAGCCGTTCGGCGAAGACCGGGGACTCGTCGAGGAGTTCGGCGGCCATGCCGACCCACTGGGAGCCCTGGCCCGGGAAGACGAACACGGTCTTGCCGTCGAGGTCGGCCCTCCCGTGGACCACGGCGGCCGACGAACCGCCGACGGCCAGGGCCTCCAGGTGCTCACGGAGTTCCTCGGCCCGGTCGCCGAGGACGACGGCTCGGTGTTCGAAGAGCGCGCGGGTGGCGGTCAGCGAGTGGCCGATGTCGGCCGGTCGCGCGCCGGGCCCGGTGTCGAGGTGCTCGCCGAGCCGGGCGGCCTGGGCGCGCAGCGCCCCCGCGGTGCGGGCGGACAGCACCCAGGGCAGGACCGCACCGGCCCCCGGCAGGGCCCGGGCCGCCATCGAGGGCAGCGCGGGCAGCGCGGATCCCGGCCCGGCGGGCTCCGCGCCGGCCGGCGCGCCGGTGGGCAGGGCCGCTGCGGAGCCCGGAGCCTCCTCCAGGACGACATGAGCGTTGGTGCCGCTGATGCCGAAGGAGGACACGGCGCAGCGCCGGGCCTCCTCACCCGCCGGCCAGGCCGTCGGGCTGTGCAGCAGGGCGACCGTGCCTCCGCTCCAGTCGATGTGCGAGGACGGCTCGTCGGCGTGCAGGGTCCGCGGGAGCAGGCCGGCCCGCAGCGCCATGACCATCTTGATGACGCCCGCCACGCCGGCCGCGGACTGGGTGTGGCCGATGTTGGACTTCACTGAGCCGAGCAGCAGCGGATTCCCGGCGGCTCGGGCATGCCCGTAGACGGCCTGGAGGGCCTGTGCCTCGATGGGGTCGCCGAGGGCCGTTCCGGTGCCGTGGGCCTCGACGGCGGTGATGTCGGCGGCCGTGAGGCCCGCGTTGCTGAGGGCCTGGCGGATGACGCGCTGCTGGGAGGGCCCGTTGGGGGCGGTGAGGCCGTTGGACGCGCCGTCCTGGTTGATGGCGGAGCCGCGGACCACCGCCAGGATGTCGTGCCCGTTGGCCCGGGCGTCGGAGAGCCGTTCCAGGACGAGTACGCCGACGCCCTCGGCCAGGGTCATGCCGTCGGCGGCCTCGGAGAACGGCTTGCAGCGGCCGTCGGCGGCCAGTGCCCGCTGCCGGCTGAAGGCGATGAACGCGGCCGGGTTGGTCATGACGGTGGCGCCGCCGGCCAGCGCGAGCGAGCTCTCCCCGTTGCGCAGGGACTGGCAGGCCAGGTGCAGGGCGACCAGCGAGGAGGAGCAGGCGGTGTCGACGGTGACGGCCGGGCCTTCGAGGCCGAAGAGGTAGGCGAGGCGGCCGGAGAGCACGCTGGGGCTGGTGCCGGTGACGGCGTGCCCGGCGGACGCGTCGTCCATGCCGGTGCCGTACTCCTGGTAGGTGGAGCCGATGAAGGTGCCGGTGGCGCTGCCGTGCACGACCGCCGGGTCGATGCCGGCCGACTCGAAGGCCTCCCAGGTGGTCTCCAGCAGCAGCCGCTGCTGCGGGTCCATGGAGAGGGCCTCGCGCGGGGAGATGCCGAAGAATCCGGTGTCGAACTCCCCCGCCTCGTGCAGGAAGCCGCCTCGGGTGGAGTAGGTCCTGCCGCCCGCGTCGGGGTCGGCGTCGTACAGGTTCTCGTCCCAGCCGCGGTTGACGGGGAATTCGGAGGTGGCGTCCGCTCCGTCGGCGATCAGCTGCCAGAACTCCTGAGGGGAGCGGACACCGCCGGGAAAACGGCAGCTCATGCCGACGATGGCGACGGGTTCGTCGTACCGGCCGGCGACCGCGGCCCGTGGGGCGGCGGTGGCCTCGGCGGCCCCGAGGATCTCACCGCGCAGGAAGGCGGCGAGGGCGACGGGCGTCGGATGGTCGAAGGCCATGGTGCCGGGCAGCGTCAGGCCGGTCACGGTCGCCAGCCGTTTGCGCAGCTCCACGGCGGTCAGCGAGTCGAAGCCCGCGTCGCGGAAGGCGCGGGTGGGGGCGACGGACTCGGCGGAGGTGTGCCCGAGGACGGTGGCGGCCTCGCGGCGCACCAGGTCCACCAGCGTCCGGTCCCGCTCGGCGTCCGACAGCGTACGGACCTTGCGTACGAACTCCGAGGCGGCGGCTTCGGTCTCCGGGGCCGCCTCGAGAGCGCGCACCTCGGGCAGTTCGCCGAAGAGGCGGCTGGGGCGGGCCGCGGTGAAGACGGGGACGTACGTCTTCCAGTCGACGTCGGCGACGGTGACGGTGGTGTCCTGGCGGAGGATCGCCCGGCCCAGTTCGGCCAGGGCGGTGGCGGGTGCGAGGAAGCGCAGGCCCTGGCGGGCGAGGCTGTCGGAGACGGCCTCGTGGGTGGCCATGCCTGCGTCGGCCCAGGGGCCCCAGGCCACGGAGGTGGCGGTCAGGCCGCGGGCCCGGCGGTGCTCGGCGAGCCCGTCGAGGTAGGCGTTGGCGGCGGCGTAGGCGCTCTGCCCGGCGCTGCCCCAGATCCCGGCGACGGAGGAGAACAGAACGAAGAATTCCAGGTCCTGACCCTCCAGCAGCGCGTCGAGGTGGGTCGCGCCGAGCAGCTTCGCGGCGGCGTACGCGCCCACGTCGGCGAGCGGGAGGGCTGCGAGGGGTGCGGCCTGGCCCAGGCCGGCCGCGTGGACCACGCCGGTCAGCGGCTGCCCGGCGGGTACGGTGGCCAGCAGGGCGGCCAGTACGTCACGGTCGGCGACGTCGCAGGCGGCGAGGGTGACCTCGGCGCCCAGCCGCCGTATCTCCTCGGCCAGTTCGGCGGCGCCCGGGGCGTCGGGGCCGCGCCGGCTGGTGAGGATCAGGTGGGCGGCGCCGTGCCGGACCAGCCAGCGGGCCACCTCGGCGCCCAGCGCACCGGTGCCGCCGGTGACGAGCACGGTGCCGCTTGCGGTGAAGGCGCCGTCCTTGGGGAGTTCGGCGGCGGGCCGGCGCACCAGACGGCGGCCGTACGCGGCACTGCCGCGCAGCGCGAGCTGGTCCTCGGCGGCCTCGCCCGGGGTGGTGGCCAGCGCGCTGACGAGACGCTGCACGGTGGGCGCGGTGAGGGTCTCGGGCAGGTCGACCAGGCCCTGGATGGCCTGCGGGCGTTCCAGGGCGGCGACCCGGCCCAGGCCCCAGGCGGCTGCCTGGGCGGGCCGGATGACCGGGTCGGCGGCGCCGGTGGAGACGGCGCCGCGGGTGAGCGTCCACAGCGGCACGGTGCTGCCGGTGTCTTGCAGGGCCTGTGCGAGGACCGTGCCGAGCGTAAGGCCGGTGGGCAGAACCGTCCCGTGGAGGTCGGCGTCGGCGAGCGGCAGCAGGGAGAGCAGACCATGGTGCTCCCCCGCCGCGGTGAGCCGGGCGGCGAGTTCGGCGCGGTCCGGGCAGGCGTCGTCCAGGACGAGGCGCGTGAACCGGGCACCATGGCCGCGCAGGGCGTCCAGCAGCTCGGTGTCCTCGATCCCGTCGGTGGTCAGGACGAGCCAGGTGCCGTCCAGGACGGGGGCGGCGCCGGCGCGGACCTGCTGCCACCGGACGCGGTAGCGGGCGGAGTCCAGCAGGGTCCGTTCGGCGTGGTGGCGGCGGTAGGTCGACAGGGCGGGCAGCAGCGCGGCGAGGCCGGCGTGCTGCTCGTCGCGCAGTCCGAGGATGCCGGCCACGCCGTCGGCGTCGCCGCGCTCGACGGCGCCCCACAGGGCGGTGTCGCTGGGGTCGGCGGCTCCGACGGCCGCCGCGGCGGTCCGCTCGGGCCAGTAGCGCTCGTGCTGGAAGGCGTACGTGGGCAGTTCGACACGGCGGGCGCCGGTCCGGGCATGGTAGGCCGCCCAGTCCACGGCGATCCCGCGTACGTGGAGCCGGGCGAGGGCCGCGGTGACGCTCAGCTCCTCGCCCCGGCCGGTGCGCAGCAGCGGGACGGATTCGGTGTCGTCCCCGAGGACGTCCTGGGCGAGGGCGGACAGCACTGCGTCCGGGCCGAGTTCGAGGAAGGTGGTGGCGCCGGCGGCGCGGGCGGCGCGCACCCCGTCGGCGAAGCGGACGGCGCGGCGGACGTGCTCCACCCAGTAGCCGGGGGTGCACAGTTCCCCGGCGGTGGCCATCGCACCGGTCACGTTGGACGCGACGTCGAGTACCGGTGCGGTGTACGTCAGCTGTTCGGCGACGGCACGGAACGCGTCGAGTACGGGCTCCATACGAGCCGAGTGGAAGGCGTGGCTGACCCGCAGCCGCTTGGTCTTGCGGCCCTCGGCGGCGAACTGCTCGGCCAGCGCGAGGACTTCGTCCTCCTCACCGGCGATGACGACGGCGCGGGGACCGTTGACGGCGGCGACGGAGATCCCGTCGGTGAGCCGGGTGAGGACCTCGTCCTCGGCGGCTTCGAGGGAGGCCATGGCGCCGCCCTCGGGCAGTTCCTGCATGAGGCGGGCCCGGGCGGAGACGAGCGTGCACGCGTCGGCGAGGGTGAACACCCCGGCGCAGTGCGCGGCGGCGATCTCGCCGACCGAGTGGCCGAGCAGCGGGCCGGGGCGTACGCCGAGGGAGGTGATCAGCCGGAAGAGGGCGACTTCGATCGCGAAGAGGGCGGGCTGCGCGTAGCCGGTGCGGTCGAGCAGGGCCGCCTCGGGGCTGCCCTCGGCGGCGAACAGCACGTCGCGCAGGGGGACTTCGTACCCGTGGTCCAGGTACCCCAGGGCCTCGTCCAGGGCAGCGGCGAACACCGGGAACCGGGCGTACAGCTCACGCCCCGTACCCGCCCGCTGGGAGCCCTGCCCGGCGAAGAGGAAACCGGCCCTGGTGTCACCGCTCTCGCCTTCGCACAGCGCCGGGTCGGCCTCGCCGCGGGCCAGCGCGCGCAGGGCGCGCAGCAGTTCGACGCGGCCGCCGACGGCGACGGCGCGCTGGTCGAAGGCGGACCGGGTGGTGGCGAGGGAGAGGCCGATGTCGGCCGGGTCGAGCCCGGGGCGGGCTTCCGCGTAGGTGCGCAGCCGGACGGCCTGGTCGCGCAGTGCGGCCCGGGTCCGGCCGGACAGCTGCCAGGCGGTGACCCGGGTCTCCTCGCGGGCGGAGGGTGCGGGCAGGGCGGGAGCCTGCTCGATGATGACGTGGGCGTTGGTGCCGCTGATGCCGAAGGAGGAGACGCCGGCGCGGCGCGGCCGGCCGGTCTCGGGCCAGGCCGTCTCCCGGGCCAGCAGCTCGACGGCTCCGGCCTGCCACTCGACGTGCCGGGAGGGCTCGGCGGCGTGCAGGCTGCGCGGGGCGAGGCCCTGGCCCAGGGCCATGACCATCTTGATGACGCCCGCGACTCCGGCGGCGGCCTGGGTGTGGCCGATGTTGGACTTGACCGAGCCGAGCAGCAGCGGCCGGTCGGCGTCGCGGTCCTGGCCGTAGGTGGCGAGCAGGGCCTGGGCCTCGATGGGGTCGCCGAGGGTGGTGCCGGTGCCGTGTCCCTCGACGACGTCGACGTCCGCGGTGGTCAGGCCGGCGGCGGCCAGGGCCTGGCGGATGACGCGCTGCTGGGAGGGCCCGTTGGGGGCGGTCAGGCCGTTGGAGGCGCCGTCCTGGTTGACGGCGGAGCCGCGGACCACGGCGAGGACGGTGTGCCCGTTGCGACGGGCGTCCGAGAGCCGTTCCAGGACGAGAACGCCGACGCCTTCCGCCCAGCCCACGCCGTCGGCTCCGTCGGAATAGGCCTTGCAGCGGCCGTCCGGGGACAGGCCGCGCTGGCGGGAGAACTCGATGAGGGAGGTCGGGGTGGACATGACGGTGACGCCGCCCGCGAGGGCGAGCGAGCACTCACCGGTGCGCAGGGCCTGCATGGCCCAGTGCATGGCGACGAGCGAGGAGGAGCAGGCGGTGTCCACGGTGACGGCCGGGCCTTCGAGGCCGAGGGTGTAGGACACCCGGCCGGAGGCGATGGACGGCGAGGTGCCGCTGCCCTGGTGGCCTTCGAAGCGGCTGTCGGAGAGGGTGGCCGCGTAGTCGTTGTACATGACGCCCGCGAACACGCCGGTCTGCGAGCCGCGCAGCGAGACCGGGTCGATGCCCGCGCGCTCGATCGCCTCCCAGGAAGCCTCCAGCAGCAGCCGCTGCTGGGCGTCGGTGGCCAGCGCCTCGCGCGGGCTCATGCCGAAGAAGCCGGGGTCGAACTCGGCGGCCTCGTGCAGGAATCCGCCGGAGCGGGTGTAGGAGGTGCCGGGGTGGTCCGGGTCCGGGTGGTAGAGCGCGTCCAGGTCCCAGCCGCGGTCGGCGGGCAGGCCGGAGATCGCGTCGGTGCCCTCGCGGACCAGCTGCCACAGGTCGTCGGGCGAGGCGACCCCGCCCGGGTAGCGGCAGCTCATGCCGACGATGACGATCGGGTCGTCCGGGGCGGCGGCGGTGCGCGGGGCGGCGGCCACGGCGGCGCCCCGGTCCCCCATGAGTTCGTCGAGGAGGTGCCCGGCGAGCGCGGTGACCGTCGGGTAGTCGAAGATCACGGTGGCGGAGGTGCGCAGTCCGGTGGTGGTGCGCAGCCGGTTGCGCAGTTCGACGGCGGTGAGCGAGTCGAAGCCGAGGTCCTGGAAGCGGCGTACCGGGTCCACGTCCTGGGGTCCGCCATGCCGCAGTACGGCGGCGACCTGGGTGCGGACGAGCTCGACGACGGCCTCGGCGCGGGCCGCCCCGTCGAGGCGGGCGAGCCGCTGGACAAGTCCGGCGGCCGCCTCAGAGCCGACGACGACGGAGCGCCGGGCGGGGGTGCGGATGAGTCCGCGCAGCAGGGGCGGTACGTCGCCCAGCGCGCGGAGCACCGGCAGGTCGAGCCGGGCGGGCAGCAGGACGGGCGCGTCCAGGGCGAGGGCCGCGTCGAACAGGGCGAGTCCGTCCTGCTCGGCGAGGGCGGGGGTTCCGCTGCGGGCCAGCCGCTCCAGGTCGGCAGGGGTCATCCCGCCCGTCATGCCGGTGGTGGGAGCCCACGGGCCCCAGCCGAGCGAGAGGGCGGGCATTCCGGCGGCGCGCCGCAGCTGTGCGAGGGCGTCGACGAAGGCGTTCGCGGCAGCGTAGTTGCCCTGGCCGGGAGCGCCGACGGTGCCGGAGAGCGAGGAGAACACCACGAAGGCGGCCAGATCGGGGCAGGCTTCGGCCGTCGCCCGGTGCAGGTGCCAGACGGCGTCGGCCTTGGGCCGCAGGACGGCGCTGATCCGCTCCGGGGTGAGGGAGGTGACGACGCCGTCGTCGAGGACGCCGGCGGCGTGCACCACGGCGGTGAGCGGGTGGGCGGCGGGGACGGTGGCGAGCAGCCGGACGACAGCGGCGCGGTCGGTCAGGTCGCAGGCCTCGACGGAGACTTGCGCGCCGAGCGCGCACAGCTCGGCGGTGAACTCGGCGGCGCCTTCGGTGGCGGGCCCGCGCCGGCCTGCCAGCAGCAGGTGGCGTACGCCGCGCTCGGTGACCAGGTGGCGGGCCAGGGCCCGGCCGAGGCCGCCGAGGCCGCCGGTGATCAGGACGGTGCCCTCGGGGTCGAGGGCCGCTTCGGCCGGCTCCCGGCGGGCCCGGGCGAGCCGGGCGACCAGCACGGAGCCGTCGCGGACGGCCAGCTGCGGCTCGTCACTGGCCAGGGCCTGCGGGGGTACGGGGGCGGGCGCGTCGGGGTCGAGGTCGAGCAGGCCGAACCGGCCGGGGTGCTCGGCCTGCGCGGAGCGTACGAGGCCCCAGACGGCGGCGGCCGCCAGGTCGGTGACGCCCTCGTCGTCGGCCGCGGCGACCGCACCGCAGGTGACGAAGGTCAGCCGGGTGTCGGCCGTGGTGTCGTCGGCGAGCCAGTCCTGGATCTGCCGGAGCACGCGCGCGGTCAGGGTGTGCGCGGCGGCGGCCGGATCATCGGCCGGTGCGGCGACGGCGGGGGCGAGGACCAGGGCGGGCGGCGCCTGGCCCTGCGTCCGTACGAGCGGGGTGCCGAGGCCGTACGGGTCCGCGCCGAGTACGGCGACGGAAGCCGGGGCAGGCTGCGCGTTGGTCCCGCGCAGCCGGGTCCAGCGCAGTTCGAACAAGGCCTCGCGGGCCAGTGCGGGGGCGGGGCCGAGTTCCGCGTCGGGCAGGGCGCGCAGGACGAGCGAGCCGATGGTGGCGACGGGCCGGCCCTCGGTGTCGGCGACGGCCAGCGCGACGGCGTCGTCACCGGCGAAGGAGAGCTTGACCCGCACGGCCGTGGCGCCGCCGGCGTGCAGGGTGACGTCCTGCCAGACGAAGGGCACGCCGCCGCGCCCGTGTTCGCCGAGGCCGAGGAAGGCGCAGGGGTGCAGGGCCGCGTCGAGCAGGGCGGGGTGGATGCCGAACGCGTCGGCGGCGGTCCCGGTCGCGGGCAGCGCCACTTCCGCGTACACGTCGTCGCCGACGCGCCAGGCGGACCGTACGCCCTGGAACAGCGGACCGTAGGCGAAGCCTGCCTCGGCCATCCGCGCGTAGAGCCCGTCGAGCTCCAGCGGGCGGGCGTCCGCCGGGGGCCAGGCCCCGGCAGCGAGCCCGTCCCAGGCCGGGGCGTCCTGGTCGGTGGCGGCCAGCACTCCTTGGGCGTGCTGGGTCCACGGCTGCTCGTCGGCGGCGGCCCCGTCCTGGCCGGTGTCGGGCCGGGAGTGGACGGTCAGGGTGCGGCGGCCGGTCCCGTCGGGGCTGCCGACCCACACCTGTACCTGTACGCCACCCCGTTCGGGCAGGACCAGCGGCGCGGCGAGGGTGAGTTCCTCGACCCGGTCGCAGCCGACCTCGTCGCCGGCCCGGACGGCCAGTTCCAGGAAGCCGGTTCCGGGCAGCAGGACGGTGCCGCGTACGGCGTGTTGGGCCAGCCAGGGGTGGGACTGGATCGAGAGCCTGCCTGTGAGCAGCAGTCCGTCGGAGTTGGCGAGGGACACGGCGGCGGCCAGCAGGGGGTGGCGCGCGGCGCCCAGGCCCGCGCCGCGCACGTCGCCCGCGTGCCGACCGAGCGCCGTCCGGGGCCAGAAGGCGCGGTGTTCGAAGGCGTACGTGGGCAGGTCGACGGGGCGGGCCCCGGTCCCCGCGAACCAGCCGTCCCACTGGACGCGTACACCGCGCACGTGCAGGGCCGCGACGGCTTCGGTGAGGGTGTCGGCCTCGGGGCGGCCGGGGCGCAGCAGCGGGCAGGCCACCGGCTCCTCGGGGTGGGCCTGGGCGAGGGCGGACAGCAGGCCGTCGGGGCCGAGTTCGAGGAAGGCGCCGGCGCCGTGGCCGGTCATCCAGTCGAGCGCGTCGGCGAAGCGGACGGTGTGGCGGGCGTGGTCGGCCCAGTGTTCGGGCGAGGCGAGCCGCGCGGCGGCGGCGGGGACACCGGTGAGGGTGGAGACCACCGGGACGAGCGGGGCCTGCGGGGTGAGTCCGGCGACGACGGCGCGGAACTCCTCCAGCATCGGCTCCATCAGGGGCGAGTGGAAGGCGTGCGAGACGCGCAGCGTCCTCGTCCTGCGGCCGAGACCGGCGAAGTGCGCGGCGACGGCGGCGGTCCCGTCGGCGGTTCCGGCGACGACCACGGCGTTCGGTGCGTTGACGGCGGCGACGCAGACTCCGTCGGTGAGGTGGGCGAGGACCTCCTCCTCTGTGGCCCGGACGGCGATCATGGCGCCGCCCTGAGGCAGCGCCTGCATCAGGCGGGCCCGGGCGGAGACCAGCGTGCACGCGTCGGCGAGGGTGAACACCCCGGCGCAGTGCGCGGCGGCGATCTCGCCGACCGAGTGGCCCGCGAGGAAGTCCGGTGCGATTCCGAGGGATTCGACCAGCCGGAAGAGGGCGACCTCGATCGCGAACAGGGCGGGCTGCGCGTAGCCGGTCCGGTCGAGCAGGGCCGCCTCGCGGCTGCCCTCGGCGGCGAACAGCACGTCGCGCAGGGGGACTTCGTACCCGTGGTCCAGGTACCCCAGGGCCTCGTCCAGGGCAGCGGCGAACACCGGGAACCTGGCGTACAGCTCACGCCCCGTACCCACCCGCTGGGAACCCTGCCCGGCGAAGAGGAAACCGATCTTGGTACGTCCCTGGACGGCGCCCCGTACAGCGGCGCCGTCCTCGCCGTCCGCGAGGGCGGTGAGCGCGGCCGTCACCCCGGCCCGGTCGGCAGCGATGACCACGGCCCGGTGCTCCAGACCGGCCCGGGTGGTGGCGAGGGAGTACGCGAGGTCGGTGTCGCGCTGCTGCGACTCGGCGGCCAGGAACTCCAGCATCCGCGCCGCCTGGCCCCGCAGCGCCTGCGGGGTGCGCCCGGACACCAGCCACGGCAGCGAGCCCGGCGTCTCGCGGGCCGGGGCCTGAGCCTCGGGCTCGGCCCCCTCGTCCTCCGGGGCCTGCTCGATGATCACGTGCGCGTTCGTACCGCTGAGCCCGAAGGAGGAGACACCGGCCCGGCGCGGTTCCTCTCGGCGCGGCCACGGGGTGGGCTCCGTGAGCAGGCGTACGGCGCCCGCCGACCAGTCCACGTGGGTGGAGGGCTCGTCCACGTGCAGGGTCCTGGGCAGCAGTTCGTGGCGCAGGGCGAGCACGGTCTTGATGACGCCGGCCACACCGGCGGCGGCCTGGGTGTGGCTGATGTTGGACTTCACGGAGCCGAGCAGCAGCGGCCGGTCCTCGGGGCGGTCCTGGCCGTACGTGGCGAGCAGCGCCTGCGCCTCGACGGGGTCGCCGAGGGTGGTACCCGTACCGTGCGCCTCGACCACGTCCACCTGGTCGGCGGAGAGCCTGGCGCCCCTCAGGGCCTGCTCGATGACCCGCTGCTGGGAGGGTCCGTTGGGGGCGGTCAGGCCGTTGCTCGCACCGTCCTGGTTGACGGCGGTGCCGCGTACGACGGCCAGCACCCGGTGCCCGTTGCGGCGGGCGTCCGCGAGCCGCTCCATGACGAGCACGCCTACGCCCTCGGACCAGCCGGTGCCGTTCGCGGAGTCGGCGAAGGAACGGCACAGGCCGTCCGCGGCCAGCCCGCCCTGCCGGGCGAACTCCACGAAGGTGGTGGGGCTGGACATGACGGTGACGCCCGCGGCGAGCGCGAGTTCGGATTCCCCTGAGCGCAGCGACTGCGCGGCAAGGTGCAGGGCGACGAGGGAGGAGGAGCAGGCGGTGTCCACGGTCACGGCGGGGCCGACCGTGCCGAGGACGTACGCCAGGCGGCCGGAGATGATGCTGGTCGCGTTGCCGGTCAGCACGAAACCCTGCACGTCGTCGTCGGGTCCGGTGCGGTACTCCTGCGGCATCGCGCCGATGAACATGCCGGTGCGGGTGGAACGCAGGGCGAGCGGATCGATGCCGGCCCGCTCGAAGGCCTCCCAGGACGCCTCCAGCAGCACCCGCTGCTGCGGATCCATGGACAGGGCTTCGCGGGGCGAGATGCCGAAGAAGGCCGGGTCGAAGTCGGCGGCGCCCTGGAGGAATCCGCCACGGATGTCGGTGGTTCCGTCGGCGGGGTCGAGTTCCCATCCACGGTCGGCGGGCAGGCCGGTGATCCCGTCCCGCTCCTCCACGAGCATGGCCCACAGGTCTTCGGGGGAAGCGACTCCGCCGGGGTAGCGGCAGCTCATGCCGACGATCGCGATCGGCTCGGTGACAGCCGCCTCCAGCTCGTTCACCCGCTGCCGCGAGCGCTGCAGGTCCGCGCTGGCCCGCTTGAGGTAGTCCCGGAGTTTCTGCTCGTTGCCCATATCAACTCAACCCATCTGGAAGACCGGCGGACAGCAGGAGATCGGGCACGTCGAAGCGCGCATTCCTGCAGACCAGCGGCAAGTCTCCGATCGGCCTCGCCAGGAAAACCCCTAGTCATGGACCAGGTGCTTGCGCTGCGCGGCGGGGAAGGGCAGCACCGACCGCGTGCCCGAAGCCATGCAGAGACGGCTCCGCTCCCGACCGGCTCGACGACCAGCCGTCGCCTTGGTGCTGCCGCACGCACGGCGGGCCCGTGGCCGACGGCTGCACCGGCGCGCGTCGGGCCTGCCGATGTCTCCCGCTCGCCCGGAAGAAGGCGATGCTGCGTCGGCATGCGGAACGGATGGACCGCGAAGGCACCGCCGTACACCATGGCCCTGGGTCTTACAAGATTTTCGTAGCCGGTGATCGCTTCAACTTGCCTGTGGTGTTGGCTGGTTGTCGGTGAGATGCTGGCTGTGTGTGTCGTGAGGGTGGGGGACCTGCTGCCGCAGCTGGCCGCGGTGCAGGTCGAGCGGGTGGAGGCCAGCGAGGATCTGCTGAGGATCACGGCCCGGACCAGGGATGACGCTCCGGTGGCATGTCCGGCGTGTGGGCAACCGTCGAATTGGGCGCACTCTCGATACGAGCGGCATGTCGCGGACGAGGCGGTGGGTGGCCGTGCGGTCGTGATCGACTTATCGGTGCGCCGCTTGTACTGCGAGAACCCTGGTTGCGAGAAGGCCACCTTCGTCGAGCAGGTCCCGGGGCTGACCCGGCGTTACCAGCGCCGCACTCCGGCCCTGCAGGCGGTGGTCAACGCGGTCGCCGTGGCACTGGCCGGGTCGGCCGGAGCCCGGCTGCTGAGTGTGCTGCACCACGTGCTGACCTGGGCGAGCGTACTGAACTGCCTGATGCGCATCACGCCGCCGCCACGGCCAGTCCCGCGGGTGCTGGGCATCGACGAGTTCGCCCTGCGCAGGGGCCACCACTACGCCACCATTCTGATCGACGCCACCACCGGCGAGCGGATCGATGTCCTGCCAGACCGCAGGATGGAGACGGTGACTGCCTGGCTGCAGGCCCACCCCGGCATCCACGTGGTCTGCCGGGATGGCGCTGGGGGCTTTGCCCAGGCCACGACGGATGCCGACCCCGCGATCACTCAAGTTTGCGATCGCTGGCACCTGTGGCACGGCCTGGCCGAGGCGGCACAGAGGGAGGTCGCAGCACACAGCGCCTGCTGGGCCAAGGCCGGTCCGCCGCTTCGGGAGGGCACTCGTGCGCAGACCACCCTCGAGCGGTGGCACCAGGTCCATCAGCTGCTTGATGCCGGCGCCGGCCTGCTGGAATGCTCCCGCCGCCTGGGCCTCGCGTTGAACACCGTCAAGCGCTATGCCCGTCACGCAAAGCCCGAGCGCATGGTCCGTGCACCGCAGTACCGGCCCACCCTGGTCGACCCCTACCGCGACCACCTGCGCCGACGCCGGACCGAGGACCCGGCAGTGCCCGTCACCCACCTCCTGCGAGAGATCAAGGAGCTGGGCTACACCGGCAGCGCGAACCTCCTGGTCCGCTTCATCACCCAGGGCCGGGTCGAGGCCGACCACGCCAGCCTCTCCATGCGCAAGGCCGCCCGCCTCCTGCTCACCGACCCCGTCCACCTGCGCGAGGAGCAGCTGGTACTGCGCGACCAGCTCGCCGGAGCCTGTCCGCAGATGACGGCGCTGGCCACGGCATTGGGCGACTTCGCCTCCCTGCTCACCCCGGCACCGGCCAACGCCCGCGCGCTGACCGGCTGGATCACCAGGGTTCGGACCGCGGACCTGCCCTTCCTGCACTCCTACGCCACCGGCCTCGAACGCGACCGTGCGGCCGTCGACCACGCCCTCACCCTTCCCTGGCACAACGGCCGCACCGAAGGCGTCAACAACAAGATCAAACTGCTCAAACGCCAGACCTACGGCCGCGCCGGGCACCGCCTCCTACGCCAACGCATCCTGCTCAGCTGACATCCAGCTCGAAGCGATCACCGGCTACGAAAATCTTGTAAGACCCATGGCCCTGACCGTCCCCGCGCTGTCGCGGCGCCGTCGAGCTCCCGGCCCGGGGAGGCGGCGAGAACACGGAACTTCCTTGAGCGGAGCCCGGCGACCCGGCCGGCCCGCGGCGAACGGGCTCGCCGACTCCCCCGTGGACAACACGGACTGACGGTTCAGATCGTCACAGGCGGGCCCTCGCGGCCCTGCGTGCTCACTCCGTCGAGCGGGTGGCCTCCGGCGTGGGCCTCGATGGGGGATTGGCCCAGGACGCGCAGGTCGGGGCGCCGTCCCAGAACTCACTTCCAAGCAACGCAACGAGCAGCCCGGTGAACCTTCCCGGCCAGAGCGCTGGGCTTCAATCAGCCTATGAAAAAACGGAGTTACTAATCGTCAACTCCTTGCCGGCGCCGCGACAGCATCCCCTGCCGATTTCCAACTGAATGACCTGTCAAGAGGCGGAAGGTCCCGCCTTCCGGGACTAAATGCCATGGCGCCCAATTAGATAGGCAATAAAGATGATCTAGGGCGCTGATTTACACAGGGGCCCAAGAGGAGCGATGACGCGAAGCGCGAAGGCAGCGCGAGGCATTACGTGACTTTTCAGCCATCCACCAGATTCGCTGCGGATCGGCGACTCGGATTCTGATATATCTGTAGTCAGTCCGCCGCTTGAGGTATTAATCATAGATTTGAGGACATCCTCAAGCCGCCTCTTTCCAGACTTGAACCCGACAGGAGAACGGGAATGATCAATGACTTGACATAAGCACAGCGACACAGATGTGACGTCAAATTGAACTATGAACGCCGGGCGCCGCGGCCATCACGGCCCTCACCCTCCTGCACCCCAATCATCTCCCATCGAATCCTGGATGACGAGATGGGTGCATCAATTCTGACGAAGAGATTCACTCAACAAAGCAATGGAGAATTCAAATGGACCAGTGGATCATTGACGCGTGTTCCGTTATCGGCCGGGGCATCGTGATCCTGCTCCGCCTGCTCTAGTCCCGCCCTGCGAGGGTTGTTGATTCCTGCGATGTGACCAGCACTGCAGGCCGGGTGTTGTGAGCACCGTGGGCGTGCCCGCCGCCGAACCGGTGGCGGGCACGCCTCACCTCGTCCGCGGTTTGCCCTTTCCGTCTGCGGCGGTTTTCGTGTCGGCTCTCCGCCGGCCCGCTGAACATGTCCTCGGCTTTGAATCCGCCACCATTTCCGTCTTCGCATTTTCCGCCGGGTCCGACGGGTCATCCCTTGAAACCGATTCCGACTGCGACGCCTTTGCCACCATGACTGCCGCTGGCAGTCATGGCATCGTCGGCAGCACTTCCACTGACGGTACCGGCACTGATGGCGTCGTATTTTCTTACGCCACTGATCGTCACGTTCATGCGTTGATTGATTGCTGTCACGACAGAAAATCGTTCAATCAGCCGCCACCGCATGGAGTGCCGTCCATACATCGAACAGCGCAGATCCCTGCCACAGGTCCGCAGCGCCTCACCGATTCACTCCATCGGCACCAGGAGATTCCAAAAGGGCACGGGCGCGCGATCGAAGTAGATATGGATGAACTCAAAAATACTCGTCACGCTGTTTCAGAACCCTGAGTCGTCCGTGTCTGCACACATCACCGACGCGCTGCGCGCCGCCTGCATCATCATGACGGTGGTAACTGTGTTCGCCGGATTCGCCTCCGCCGCGTCGGCGGCCGGCGGGAGGGAATCCAAGGGTCCAAACTCGGCCACCGCCAAGGGGCCTTGGTGGTCCGTCGGAGAAGAAGGGGGTTCCGATGGCATGTTGGTGAGCCATCTGAATCTTCCCGACTCCTCGTACGAGGAGGCCGACCAGGCACTCGCCGCATCCTCCTCGGCGCGGGTGGTGAGGACAGCCCTCGCGGAGGCTGCCGGAGAGCCCCCGCGAGGGGAAGGCGATACGGACGATTCCTGCCACGTCACCGTCACCCTGAGCCAGTCCGCAGCGCGAGCAGTCACACGGGGCGGCACTGGTGCTGCGGCGGCAGCCATCACTGCCGCGACCGCCGGAATCGGAGCCGTGGTCGTGGCCATCGTCTCAGCAGCCTCTTCGGCGCGCTGGCCGGCCTCGCCAGTGACGCCCTCGTCTCATGCCACGACATTGAGCTCCGGGTGGCTCCCCTGCCCCTGAAACTCGAAGCCTTCTGCATCGGAGGCCCAGGGACCTATGACGGCACGGACCACGCGCCGCAGCGGTGGCTCTCAAGGGCGAGGATGGCTTTGGCGGCCTCGGTTGAGCCAGGTAGGCCTGCAGGGGTTCAATGAAGTGTCTTCGCGGTCGCCAGTCGTGCGATGGCGCGTCCAACGGGGTAGCGGAGTCTGGCATGTGCCCAGTTGAGCGACCGGTAGGTGACAGTGAGGTCCCGGCCGGGCCGCCGTCGGCATGACGGGGAAGCCCAAGTCCCCCTGGCGACCAGGGAACCATCGCCGACTGAGCACTCGAACGTGACGAGCACTCGGTGGAGCTGTGGAAGAAATTCACCTCAGGCGGCTACGGCCTGTCACGGCCAATGCCTCAGTGATCACCCTGCTGCAGCAGGAGAGGAAAGGCGACCGCTTCATCGAAGGGGACGCGTGCCAGGAGGCAGTGGTGGAGCCGGCCGAGCATCCGGTTGAACAGGTGCCGGAGGGCTCGTGCCAGCCCTGCCTGCCGGCGGCCTGCAATAAGCGTCCGCGCCGGACGAACCGCTGAGGGAAGCTAAAGCCCACAGGTGGCCGACGTGGTTGAGCCGGTTGTTCTTGACGAACCGCCGGCATCGAGCTGCAGGTGTAGGGCCCGTGCCTGCGTGCCCATGGCGTCTTCGACGAGGGCAACCGCCGAGGAGAGCCGCTGCGTTCGGCGTCCGTTTCGATGCTCCAGCGGCATCCCGGGGATGCAGACCCTACTTCCGGCTGCCTCGCGGTGAACTCCGCGAGGCAGCTGTACGACACGAATCCCCGAAGACGGCTATCAAGAAGAACAGGAAATCAAGTCAGCAGCTCGGGAAAAATCCAGAAGATTACCGCTTCCACCGCATGCCCAGTGCATCAAGCACGCCGATCACGGCTGGGCCGAGCTTCTCACGATTCACGCGGGCGGCGGCAAGAAATTCACCAAGCCTGTAGACAACGCCGTCGACGATCTCCATATGATCACGCGGCACTCGCAAGTGCCCTTCTCGCGTCCGGTAATGAGTAGCGGCGATCAGTCGATCCGCGATTCGGTCGGCGCCTCTCCGTTTGAGCTCACTGATCATGAAGCATGGATGTATGCGCAGTATCGATGTTTCAGAAGATGCCTGCTGCAGTACCTTATCGCACAAATTCGACACACTCTTGGTTCCGGCCGAGGCCCTCTGTTCAGCCAGCGGACTGGCAGAAGCCGCTGAACCGAAACCCAAGAAAGCGATTGATCCTACTGCAACTAATGCCGTCAGGCGGGTAATCGCGTATTTCATATGGCCTCCCGGGCCTTCCCTTGCACGAGTCGAGTCGGAGGTGAATTCCCGCCGAGCTCGACCAAGATCGTCACACTGAAGTAGACCGTGCTCCCGCCGCACATCAACAGGGACTTAAGTCCTACCCACGAGAGGGATAAGTTCCATGATTCACATGGACAAATGACCTGCCTGCGAAGGGGTGCAGCGGGCGCGCAGAGCCCACCGCTGTTCAAAGGCGGCGTCCGAATCCACGGCGACGGTCTCGTCCCATGGACTTCGGGCTCGACGGGACCTGTTTCGCGAATCCGGCAAGGACCTTCTTGAACTCCGCGACCCTGTACCGATGATGGGCTGAGGGGATGCCCTCACCGTTCCTGCACGCAGGAACGCTCCTTCAGTCCGCGGCAGCTGCTAAGGGCTTCCCACCGCAGGGATGTGACGATCCTTCACTCCACTTCCATCAGCACGCCGCAGCTCCGGCTGGCGAATCGACGGACCCGATCACCCTCACCAACTGGACTGCGGCGCGATGTGAGCTCGTTCAGCGGGTGCTGAAGCTCTGTCTCGGGGCCGGCGGTCGGCGGCGTCTGAATCCGCAGAGCGGTCGCGGCCTCGCCAAGAGGCCCACGCGGACAGGCATTTATGCCATGCCGGTATCGGACTTTGGACCCTGGCGGCCCTTCGGCCTGGAAGCCCCTCCGTGCGGATACACTCTCCGTCCACGGTGGGGACACGCTCTTCGCAGATCTCACAGCGGCTTACGCGAAGACCCCTGACGACTGGAAGGTGTTCTTAGAGGGCGCCGAGGGGATCCACTCCTACGACATGACCGCGAGCCTGCGTTCCCGGCGTCCACCAGAATCCGGTCGAGGATCCGTACTGGGAGAAAGTGGCGTACCGGGGACCTCGTTGGTGTGGGACAACTCCCGGATCCTCCACCACACCGACGACGCGCGCCCAGACTCGCGGCGCATCCTGCACAGGAGCACCACGGCGGACAAGACTCACCCGCCCGCACTCCCCCGGCCGGCTCGCGGACTGCAACATGGCCCGTGCAGGCCGTAGGTCCCCGCCCGCATCCGAGAGCACCACGCACAGCCACATCCCCTCCATGTGTCCGGCGCCGGGGAGGGCGTCGGGTCGTCGGGTCCAGGCGACCAAGTCTGCGCGGGGTCAGTTCCAGGGACTGGACCTGCTTGAGATCGAGCTCTGCGCGGGTGGCGGCGGCCGGCGATACGCGGACCTCGCGTCCCCAGTACGAGGCGGTCCGTTCGCTGCCCGGCAGCCCGTCGACTCGGACCGAGCCCAACGTGACGCTCCGGCCCGGGGAATCGACGAGGGCAACGTCGAACCGGGTGCCCGTAGTGTTGGGGACACGATCACACGCAGGGCCAGCGGATCGGCGCCGACCAGGGAACCCGGGTGCGCGGCGCGCATCCGCACCGGCGCGCCCGCCGTCGACCACTGCATCGCGACCGCTTCGCGGCCCGGCTCCTTCGCTGTCTCCCATCGGGCGAAGTGCGGTGACGCGCCGTCGGCGCCGACGGGCAGGCACGCACGTGCCGGATCGGGATCCACCTGGGCACACAGCCGTCCGCCGTCGACGGTGAGGGCCTCGTCCGCCACGAAGGCCTGTATACGGTTCACACCGACGGCGTGAGTCAGCACCCGCGCGGGGCCCGCCGACGGCGCGCGCCGGTCCGAGCCGTCCCGGAGCGGGCGCACCCGGTCGTCGCCCCCGGCGAACAGGTGGGCGGCCGCGGCTACGTACGTACTGCCGGCCGTCTGCTGTGGCACGGCGGTCAGTCGTGTCCTGGCGCCCGGGGAGCACACCGGGTCCGGGGTGTCTCCGGGCCCGAACAGAGTCGGCACCACGGCCACCCCTAGCAGCGCGACTGTCACCATCGCCACGGCCGTTGCCTCGGTGCTGGTCAGGGCCGCCACCACTGGCGAGAACCGGTCCCCGGGGGTGGCGGAGATGGCGGAGCACCGCGAACGGGTTCCCGCAGTTCACCGAGTAGCTCCCGGGCAGTTGACGGCGATGAGCCGACTGCGGCCCCTTCGCGAGTTTTGGTGAAATCCGAGAAGACAGTACCTGTGCGGGCGTCACGACGAGCTCGCATAGGGGACTTTCGGCTCTTTTTCGGCTGGTTTCTGGATGATCGAATCAAGCGTCCGGCTCCGACTGCGGTGCGCTCCGCGTGCGGTGAGCGAGCAGGACGAGAAAAGCAACGGCTTCGCGAACCGACGTGGTGGGGACATGTTTGATGAACTGAAGCGAGCTCCTGGCATTGGCCGGGGGCCCGCACGGCCCGCGCTGGCACCCACGGCAGCCGGAGCCGGCCCGCTGGTCGAACCGTCGGTCGTCCCCCAGCATCCTGGGGATCCCGGGCTGAGGGCATGGGCGGATGGGGCGTGTCAGCCCCCCGGGACCACGGAGTCTGCGTCGAAATCGGGTTCGGGTTCGGGTTCGGGTTCGGGTTCGGCCCATTGCACCTCCCCCGCATCCGGTTCCTGCGCCGAACACGTGTCGGTCGAGGTCCGGGGCACCATGAGTGCGCGGAACCGTGCCGAGCGTGAGCCCCGCCTGCGGGCCGCGGTGGCGGAGGCCGCGCACCGTGTCGCCTCCGCCCGGGATCGCATGCGTGCCGCTCTGAGCGGCCGTGCCGAGGACGTCGATCCCGTGGTTCTGGGGGCGCTGCGCTCAAGTCTGCCCGTCTTCCAGGACCACGAGCCCGGCAGCCAGGAATTCCAGCGCATGGCGCAGCACGTGCTGAACGTTCTCAGCCGCATCCACAACGGCCTCACCGCGCAAGGTGTCCGGTTCGCCTTGGTCGGCGAGCCGGGGACGTTCGACTTCCACGCCCGCGCGGCGGTGGCAGCGCAGGCATACGGCTGGATCGACCCGCCGTGGCTGGGTGTGCGGCACGACCAGTCCCGCCCCGAGCCTCCCGAGATCGGCCGGTTCGACGGCGCCGTCAATCTGCTTCCGGGCGGTCTGTTCGCGTGGGGAGTCATCCACGAGGCGAGCCACCGCTTTGCCCGCACTCTCGACTACCAGTACTCACCGCACGACGTCGAGCGCGGCGAGGACTCCGTCATGGGTCCCCTCGCCGAGGCCGTCAAGGACGAACCGGTCCAGCGCGAGGCCATCGCCCGACAGCGCGCCGTGCAGCTCGACCGCCGCCGGTCACGGCCCGCCGCTGTCTTCGTCTGCGACTACTGGGGCCGTGATCAGCAAGCCTGGTACGCCATGGGCGACCGCGCCCTCATGAATGCCGATTCGTATGCCCAGTTAGTGATGACGCTCACTCAGGAGTAACAGTGACTGTGCCCCATTACCATCCCGCAAGCCCTGGCGAGCCTGCCGCCCCTTTCCGCAGGACGGGCGCCATCCGTCGGCCTCAACGCCTCCCGCCGGTCGGAGCAGCCCACGCTGCCGGAGTTCCAGAATCTGCTGGATGGCGATCCCTGGAGTTGGTCACCGGTCGGGTGGTGGAGCCCGGGGAACTGCTCGCCCCGCACGAGGAGGGAGCGATCCGGATGCCGGCCCTCCTGAGCCCGCTGGGCCAGAACGCGGATCAGTTCGCGGGCGCTGCCGAATACGTAAGGGACCGTGCGGCCGAGGCGGAAGAGGCGGTGAACCAGGCTCTCGGCCGCGCGCTCGTCACCTTGGCCGCCGAAGGGCCGTTGGCCTGCGCCGATCGTACGGGAATGTGGGCGGCGGGGGCCGGAGCGGATGCCGCCGGATGGCTCGCGGCGCTTCCCGGGAGCCGCGTCGTGGACCTGCTGCCGCTTCCCGCCGTCCTGCGCGTCGTGATGCCGCAGCAGACGGTGGCCGCGCTGGTGGCGTCGGTTCCCTGGCTGGCGGACGAGGCAGCGGACGCGGTCCGCAGCGCAGCGGCTTCGGTTGAGGAAGTAGTGCACGATGCACTGGGCCGGACACTGACCGTCCTTTCCCGTGAAGGGCCCGCAGCCGGTGTGCGCGAGGCCGGTGCGTCTTTGGCCGAGGTTTCGCGATGGGCCGGGAACCGCGTGCTGAGCCTGCCCGGGGCGGCCCAGCAAGCCCTCATCAGCGCGGTCCCACTGCCCCACTGGTGCACCCGGCTGATCCTGCGCTGGGCCGCTTCCCTCATCACCGCGCGGATCTACGCCGCTGCCGGACGGGCCGAACACGCCGTGAGCGCGGGCGCGGACGTACTGGCAGGCGAATCCCTCCGTGCGCTGGAGACGGTGGATCAGGCACTGCGCCGCTTCGGCGCCGATGACGAGGCAGCCGCCGACGCGGCCCCGCCACTCACCGCACAACAGCGCCGCCAGCTGGAACTGAGGGCGTTCAAGGCCACGCTGCTGGGTCTCGGGGCGGACGAGGTGCAGGCACTCGTCACCTCGCTGAAGGCGAGCGCCGAATCTGCCGACGCGGAGCGGCTGGCCATCGCCCGGGAGTTCCAGACCATGCAGCGCATCGCTGTCGCGGGCGGCCCCGAGGCGTATGTGCACGAGCTCGACCCGGGACGTCGAAAGCTGATGGAGCGGCTCGAGATCCTGTGGGCGAAGAAGGAGAAGGCCACACCGTCCCGGATCCTTCCGCACGTGATTCTGCCAGGCCACTACAGGGACAAGCACCTGCGGGAGAAAGCCGAGCGCTGCGCAGCACGTGCCCGGCTCCAGGACATCATCGAGGAACTCGAGATGATCGGATCCGTCGCCGACCGCGTCGATGAGATCGCCGCCCTCAGCCCCCTGCAGCACGTCCTGGGCCCGGACGCCACCGGCATCGGCTGGCTCAGGCAAGGCGAACTGGACGCCTGTGAGGCCTTGATACGTGCGGCGATCGCCGAAGCCGACGGCTACGCGGACACGGGCCGACTCGGTGTCCTGCTCGACCGGCTGCGCCGCGAACCGGACGCCCGCTCGATGCTGATGGTGGTGCGCACCCGAGGCATCGAGGTCCTGCACGCAAGGAAGCAGAACGCAGACGAGCTCGTCGCGGAGTTCCTCCTCCAACAGTCCGAGCGTGAACCCCAAGGGCTGCGGTCCTGGCTGGAGTGGGCAGGAGTGATCGCTCCTGATCCCGTACGCGTCGCGGAGTACGACAAGCTGACAGGGCTTGTCGCGCAGGCGCGCGATCTTTCCGCAGCGACCGAATACCGGATCTCTCTCTTCCACTCACCCGAGTACAGCAAGCGCGTGCACAACGCGAATAGCACCAAGGCCTACCGGGACTGGATCAAACGTTATGAGCAGGAGCACGGTGAGCTTCCGCCCGGCCTGCCCGAGGAAGCGTTCAACACGGCTGCCCTGATGAAAATGGCCGACATCCTGAGCGAGTCGGTGGAGCAGCAGCCCCCAGTCGTCCCGGGCCCGGCGCCCGTGGCAGGAAAGGCATCAGCAGCCGAACGGCTCATCTGAGTCTGCCGAGGGGTACGGACAATCCTGTGACTTACAACCGTCTTGATGCCGCGGGAACGCAATCCCGTAGATCACAGTCAAGAGGGAGAACGATGAGCACAGGCACAGGCACCGCCATCCGATTGCCGTGGGGCGATATTCCCGCACGCGTGAGGGAATCTGTGGAGCTGTCTCTTGGCGGCCCAGCAGTAAGGGCAGAGACTCAGGACAGTGGGTTTTCATACGGAGTCGCCGCCCGCCTTGTTTTCGCCAATGGATCCAGGGCCTTCATCAAGGCGATCCCAGCAGGTGACGAACTGTCCGTCCGCTACCGAACGGAAGGCGAGAAGGCGCGCGTCCTGGCCCCATCCATCGCCTTCATGCCGCGGGTCCTGTTCATGGACGAAGACTTGCACGGCTGGACGGTCCTGGCATTCGCGGACATCGAAGGACACCCGCCCGCCCCCTCAAAGCCGGCGGAACTCCTGGCAGCAATCGACACCATGACGCTGATCCCGGGGAACATCACACCCCATCTCAAGAGAATGCTCCCTCCCATCGAAGAGGTATTCCTTGCGAACCGGCGCGCTTGGCAACTCTTCGCCACCAACGGGATCCCGCCTGGTCTGGATTCACGATGCCACCGCCACGTCGGGCGACTGGTGGAAATGGAGTCGGGCTGGGCCGCGGCATGCCAGGGGGATGCGCTGCTCCATGGTGATCTGTTCCCGCACAATATGCTCTACACCCCATCTGGGGAGGTCGTCATAGTGGACTGGGAACGAGCCTGCGTGGGTGCACCGTGGGTGGATCTCGTCATGTTCCTTGCGGTGACATCCGATTCCCTCGATCCAGAGGCGATCGTCCATTCGAACCCCCTCACCCGAGAAGTCTCGCCAGCCGATATCAACTGCATGCTGGCGGCATATTTGGGGCACTGGGCGTGGAGCTCCCAGCAGCCGGTCCAACCGACCCGGCCGAACCTACGCAAATTCCACACGCGCTGCACTGCCATGACGCTCGAATGGCTGTCCCGGCGCATCGGACTGGACTGACTCCGGCGGCCGCGGCTCGCGACGACGGAGCTCCTGGTAGCCGGGACCTCGACCAGGATCACCCGTGCCAACAGGAGCTCCCTGAGCAGTTGGTCGTCCCCGATACCGGGGCCGACGCACGGCGCCCCGCCCACCTCCGCGCAAGCCCGCCGCTCCGCACCGTACGGGGGCCGGCATGGCGGTCACGATCAGGGCCGTTCTCCCCTAGTACTCCAGCCGTAGTGACCCCAGGTGCGGCCGGGGCTACCTGCCGTCCGGCCTCGACGCATCAGTGAATTCGGCGAGGCGGGCCAGGGCCTCCTCGATCCTGGGGGTGTCGCCCGTGATGAGGTAGTCCTGAGTCAGCCCGGAGAAGGCCGCGGAGATCAGGGTGGCATCGATGCGGGCTGCCCGGGCTCCCCGGCCGTACGCCGTGAGCTGGTGATCGATGAAGTCGATCCAGTCCTCGATCATGCGCGGGTGGTGGCCGCTGATGCGTCGGCTCGACAGCAGGCCGAAGATCTCGTAGTTGAGGCGGAGGAGCGGGAGTGCCTCCGGCCTGGTCTGCCAATGCCAGAAGGCGAGGATCCCCGCGCCCGGCGAGCCCGGCGGCGCCTGGGAGGCCCACTTCTGCAGCGCCTCCCGTTCCTGTTGGTCGAGGTGGTCGAGGACGGCGGCGAGCAGACCGCTCTTGTCTTTGAAGTGGTAGGTGAGCACGTAGGTGCTCTGCCCCAGCGCCTTGGCCAGAGGGCGCAGCGAGAGGCTGGCGATTCCGTGCTCGGTCAGGTGGGCGACGACGGCGTCGAGGAGTTCCGCACGGCGGTTGTCAGGGGCTTGGGGCATCGGGATCTTCTCTCTTCGGTTGCTCGGGAAACCAGCATAGATTACAGTCGTCATCCATAACGACTGTCATCCATAACGACTGTCATTCACGGCTCAGGAGACTCCCTTGTCACCCTCTTCGCCCCTGCGTGCATTCCTCGGCCGGAACCGGCGGGCCGCCATCGCCGTACCGACGGCTCTGACCGTTCTGATCGCCGGCTCCTGGGCGGCCACGGCAGCCCTCAGCCTTCCGTCGCCCCTCTCCCTCATCCGTCTGTCGAACACCCCGCCCTCGCAGCAAGGCGCCCTCTTCCCGGCCCGCACAGTGCTCGCGTCAACCGAACCGGTACCGCTGCAGAAGGCCTCGCTGGACCTGCCTGCCACCGTGGTGTGGAAGGACGGGCGCAAGGACACCCGGCAATTCCTGATGGACACCCACACCAACGCCTTCCTGGTCCTGCGCGACGGTCACCTGATCCACGAGTGGTACCGCGACGGCGTCGGCGCCCAGACCCGCCATGCCTCCTGGTCCACTGCGAAGTCCGTGATCTCCCTGATGGTCGGACAGTCCATCGCCGAAGGGCACTTGCGCGAGGACGACCTTCTGGTGGACTTGCTGCCCCAACTCAAGAAGGGCGGCGCCTACGACCGCATCACCGTGCGGCACCTGCTGGACATGAGCAGCGGCATCGACGTGAGCGAGGAATACAGCCGCATACCACTGATCGGCACCCCGAGGATGTACCTCACCACCGACCTGCCGAACTTCATCAAGGACAACCGCACCTTGCGTTTCACCCCGGGCAGCACGAGCGACTACCGCAGCGTGGACACCCAGCTCCTGGGCCAGATCCTGCACCATGTGGAGGGCAAATCCGTGGCGGCGCTACTCCAGGAGCGCATCTGGCAGCCGATGGGCGCCGAAGCCGCTGCCACCTGGAACCTGGACAGCGAGGGCGGCATGGAGAAGGCCTTCTGCTGCCTGAACGCCACCGCCCGTGACTTCGCCAAGATAGGACAGCTCGTCCTTGACAACGGCCGGGTCGGCGACCGCCAGGTCGTCCCGCAAGCCTGGATCGACCGCCTGAGCACCCCCGTGGCGACCATGGCCGACGGATGGAGCTACTCCGCTCAGTGGTGGCATCCCAGCGGCGCCACGGGCGACTTCAGCGCGGTAGGCATCTACGGCCAGTACATCTACGTCAATCCGGCCGAGCGCACCGTGATGGTGAAACTCAGCGACCACGGCACACAGCAGGACGAGCAGGAAACCATCGACGCCATGCGGAACCTCTCCCAGAACCTGCACCGCTGAACCGATCCCACCGACATACCTGACGCCCCCCACCGGGCCGGTCCGCAGATGAATCAGAGGGCGATCACTTCCGGCAACACCGGCGAGTCGGACGGCACGCAATGGCACCGCACTCTGCTCCGGACTGAGCATGACTACACGGCGTAGCACACCGGTCGTGCCCACGTCAGCAATGAAATCTTTCGCGGGTTCCGACACGGGCACGGGTGCGGCCACCGCTGATCATCGTAAGTTGTGTGGACTGACGAAGAGACGGTGGCCGCAGGTCACAGCATGGATCCCGCCCGTTGGCAGGGTGAGTCCGAGGCCCTGTTGGGGCCGGATCGCGGGCCGCTTTGCACGGGTTGAACCCCGGCGCCGGGCCGGGCGGCTGGTGCTCGGTCTGCTGGCGGACCTGCCGCGCAAGAACAAGAAGGGCACGCACACCGTCGGGGTCCAGCGGCAGTACACCGGCACTGCGGGCCGGATCGAGAACGTCCAGGTCGCCGTCTACCTCGTCTACGCCAGCAGCCGCGGGCACGCCGCGGTGGACCGAGAGCTGTATGGCGGCAACCCGAAACTGCGGGCCGCACTGGAGCGCGCGGCATGGGACACGTCCCAGCCGTCGCCCGCTCAGCCGAAATCAGCACCCGGGCAGGCAAGTTCAGGGCCGACGCCCTGGCCGGCAAGCTACCAGAGCGGGCCTGGCAGAAGCTGTCCTGACGCCGACGGGCGGGCATGGCGGTTCGACGGGCCCCGGGAGCACTCGCCCTGCTGACAACGCAGCTGTTGGTTCCCTATCCGAGCCGGTCGGCGACCTTTTTGCGCAGGTCGGGGAGCATCTCGTACAGCTTGGCGCCCGGACAGGCCGTGGCGTTGACGTCCCGGTGGCTGGAGATGACGTCCACGTCGAGGACCTGGCCCTTCGGATACGGGTTGGTGCCACCCCCACCGGCCGAGACGAGCTGCGTCGAGCCTTCCGGGTTCAGCTGATACTGGCCGAGCTTCCACGCGAGCACGTCGGCGAGGCTGTCGAACATGGCTTCGCTGGGTTTCGGGTCCGGGCCGGTGTCGTCGCCGCTCTCGCTGTTGTTCGGCTCGAAGTTGCCGAGCATCGCCACACCGAAGGTGTTCGTGTTGAAGCCCGTGGCATGGCCGCCGAGAATGCCGGGAATGGCGCTTCCCGGCTTCATTTCGATGGAGCCCTTGCGGCCCTCCCAGACTCCGCCGAAACGGTCGACGATGAAGTGGTAGGGGAAGTCACCGTAACCACGGTTCTTGATGAGGTCCACGTAGATGCCATTGATGATCTGTGGCACCTGTTCTTGGGTGTAGGTGTTGTTCCCCGTCACGGTGTGGTGGACGAGGGCCGCCTTGATGGAGGGCTGCAGTTTGTACCCCGGATCGGCGAGTGACTCGTCGGCACCCCAGTCCTTGCGCTGCTTCACGCCCGGCTGGTCGACCGGCGCGGACCGCGGCTGGCGACTCGGGGCCGGGGCCCGGGAAGACACGGCAGGAGTCCGGGCCGGATCGATCAAGGACAGTCGCAGGTCGTGCGGCAGACTGGCCTTCGAGGACGTGAAACGGACCTCCACCCCGTCCGCGTCGCCCGAGTAGAAGGCAGGGGCGCCAGCCCTCTTCGCTTCCTCGTCCACCTCCTCAAGCTCAAGGGGAACGTTCCGCCACGATCCCCAGGCGCCGTTCCGGTGGATCCGCGCCTCGGCGGTCAGACCGTCTTCAACCGGGGACTCCTTCTTCCAGTTGAGGCCGATCGAGGAGAAATTCTTACCGGTAATCTCACCAGTGGTGAAAACCTTCTGGGCCTGCGATGCGGCCGTTTCCGAAAGGGCACCGGAAGGCTTGCCCGTGCCATCGGTGAGCGTTGCGTCCTCAGTCTCTGAGGAACCCTCCGCCTTTGCCCTTATCTCGATCGCGGTGGCCGCGATGCTGGGTCCCGCAGCGACTAAGGGCGCCGTCAGCGACACCACACCGAGAGCAATCGCCGGAATCTTCTTACGTAACTTCACGAACTCCCCTATGCCGCGCCCGGATCCTCAAGGGGTGGCACGAGGGGCGCAGGCCTGCGGTGGACAAAATTTACGCCAGCCTACATCACTAAAAGTCGCTGTTCGGCCCATGATCAACCCCTTCACTCGTATAAAGATTCATTTCTTCGAATACCACTCGCTCCCCCGGGCGCGTTGGACAAGACCCCCGGCTGTCAGACCACGTCGGTCCCGAGGCGGCCTCTGAGGTGATCCCCTGCCCGCAGTGCTCACACGCCTCACCGACCTTGACCCGGTCGTCAGGGAGTCAGCTGCCCAGCTGACCGGCACCACCGAGACCGCAGCCTGGGCACGCTCAAGGCATGGGGACACGACACCAGCAGCCTGGAAAGCGCTCCCTGACACCGGACCAAGGCGGCCCATGGAGCATCCTGAGCGGCTACATCACAGAAGTTGGCTCTATCCCCATTGCGGGGGTAGTGACTGTTTGATCATGGCGACAGGACGCTTCTCAACCAACCCGCAACAACCCCATCACCGAGCGCGAGTACAAAACGCCGAGAGGCAACGCTGACAGACAACCACCCCTCGGCCCGCGTTTGAGATCTAGTTCAGGACGGACGGAGGATGGAATCGTTGCCTCCTGTTGTCACAGGTAGCACCTAAGGTTCCGCCCATGAGCGTTCCCGAGGTCATTCCAATCAGACACGAGCCTGACTACCGCACGAGCACCATCGGGCGGTGGCAGGGCGGCCAGTTCTTCGCCTCGGTCACTGCAGCCTTCCCCGAGGGCTGGAGCGGCGACGACTGGCAGTCCCAGAAGCGTTGGTGCGCCGTGCTCCATCGGTTCGACGGGGCCGGCCGGCACCTGGACTCGCGCATCCAGTTCACCGGCACCACGGCGGACGGCGAAAAGAAGGCGATCGAATCGGCCCGGATGCTGCTTGCCGAGTGGCTGGATGCTCTTCCGGAGCGGCAGTACCGGGACATCGTGATCGCGCCCTTCGAGGTCCGGTTCGAGGGAGCCCTGTTCGGCCTGGTCGTGGAGGAAGACGTGGACGAGGAGGATGAGGAGGACGACGGTGTGTGGGCCGAGTTCCATCCCGACGGCCTGGCCTTCAACGCGCCGTGGAACGGCTGCTACGACACCTGAGCCGAGCCGGCGAGGAGCAGCGGGCCGGGCTCCGGACGGCCGCTCGGCTTCGGGCTGGCCGACTCACCATTACGCCGATCATCGCCCAGCGGATCATCGTCTCGGCGTGCGCCGGGCTGGTCTCGTAGTCCCGGGCAAGACGTCGGTGGGCGGTGAGCCACGAGAAGGTACGTTCGACAGTCCAACGCTTGGGCTGGACGAGGGTGTCGGTGACGATGAACCGTTTGCGTCCCTTGAACTTTTTGCCCGCGTCGAAGCCCCTGGTTGCGGTGGGGACGGTGTCGGCGGTGCGGACAGACTCGGAGTCGATCAGCCCTGCGGGGTCGGTTCGGCATTCCTGCCGTCGGCCGTCGGGGTGGCTGCCCCATCTACGACGAGGACTTGGCCTGGAGCCGGCGGTCGGCCGGCGCAGCCAACTGGGTCGGATTGACGTCGGGGAACTCCGCCTCGCCGCCGAGCGACCAGGTGGCCGGCCCGGACGAGGTAGCCGACGGCGGAGGCGGGGCACCCGAGGCCGGCGCCTTGGGAGCGGGACCCCCAGAGCCTCCGCCGCTGACCGTACGGACCCCGCCGTCGGACGTCCGAAAGGCAACATAGAATCATCCCATGGCCCAGAAAATCGTGACCGTCTACACCGATGACCTGACTGGTGAAGAGACCCAGGAAGTGTCGACCCACACCCTCGTTCTCGACGGTGTGGCGTACGAGATCGACCTCGCGCTCGACAGCTACGACAAGCTCCTGGAAGCCGTGGCTCCCTTCACGTCAGCAGGGCGCCGGATCCGGGGAAGCCGGGCAAAGGCTTCTGGTTCCCGCCCTGTCGACACCGCGCAGAACACGGCGCTGATCCGCGCCTGGGCCAAGGAGAACGGCCTCAGCGTCAACGAGCGCGGCCGAATCAGCGCCGAAATCCGCGAGGCATACGCCAACGCCCACTGACGCACGGGAGCCCCCTGGGTCTCCGTCGGATGCGACCTGTCGAACGTCGCTTTGAGCAGGTCGCTGTTGGGGCGTGGGGTCGCGGCGGATGGCGTCCGTCGGTGCGGTCTTGTTCGGGGCCTTCGGCTCCGGCTGCCGTCACGGGGTGATGACCAGGCGTCCGGTGACGTTGCCGTCGGCAAGCCGGGCCAGGGCTTCGTTGATCCGGTCCAGGGGGTACTCGGCCTCCACGTGCCCGTGGATGAGGCCCGCCCCGGCCATCTTCATGACGGTGTGGGCGTCGCCGAGCGTGGCTCCTACGGAGCCGCGGATCTCGGTCTCCCGTACGACCACGTCGAGGACGTCGAGGGTGGAGGGCTTGCCCGTGTAGCCGACGAGAACCACACGGCCACGGGTTCCGGTCATCCGTACGGCCTGGCCGGGGGTGTCCCTGTTGCCGACAGTGTCGATGGCAACGTGGCATCCCCGCCCGGCAGTTGCCGCGTGGACTGCTGTGACGGGGTCGCCGACGCGGGGGTCGATGACGGTGTGGGCGCCGTAGCGCCGGGCCTGTTCCCTGCTCGGCGCGTGTGGGTCGACGGCGATGACGCGGGCTCCGTCGGCGACGGCCACCTGGACGACGGCGAGGCCGACACCGCCCGCGCCGATGACCACGACGGTCTCGTCCGGGGCCGTTCGGGCGACGGCCCGGACCACGCGGACCGCGGTCGTCCCCGAGCAGCCGAGCACGGCGGCTTCGGCGAAGGACACCGTATCCGCGATGGGCACGAGGGAGCGGGCACCGGCCAGGTAGTACTCGCTCAGGCCGCCGTCGGAATCGAAGCCGACCTTCGCCGCGGGAGCCGGGCAGAGGTTCTCCGAGCCGTCCGCGCACCAGGCGCAGCGCCCGCAGCCCTCGTAGTAGTACGCCAGTACCCGGCCCCCGGGTGTGAAGCCGACTCCTTCACCGACCTCGGCGACCTCGCCGGCGATCTCGTGTCCGAGCACGATGGGCAGGTGCGGGGTGACGGCGGATCCGTCGGCCAGGTGCAGGTCGGTGTGGCAGAGCCCGGCCGCCCGGACCCGGACGAGCACTTGTCCCGGCCCTGGAACGGGGCGGGGGCGGGGTTCGATCTCCAGCGGTTTGCCCAGAGCGTTCAGCACCGCCGCCGACATCACGCTGTTGGCCATCGCAACCTCCCGGATCCGCCCGCCGTCGTTCGACGGCCGCTGGTCTGTGACCTTCACACGGCAACAGCCCCTCAAGGTGCGGCGCGCGAGCCGGATTGACGTTTCTTCCGTAGCTGACCTGGGACGATGTCGGCTTTCCCGCTCACTGGTTCACCCGATGGACGGACAATTCCCCATCGCGGGAGAGGGAGTCCGCCCGGAACCTGAACGCCGCCATGACCGAACTACCGGCTCCGCCCCAGGACTTGTCCCTACCTTCGACCGGAATCCCGCGTTCTTGGACGAAATGCGGCCAGGCCGCCGCACAGTACGTTCCCACGGGAGTGGATCACCGGCAGCAGAGAGCGACCTCGTGGACTTCGAAACGTTTCACCATGCCTACCCGCACATGCTGCGGTGGTTGATCGACGAGCCCGCCTATCGCAACGCGCCCCGCGGCTACGCCAGCCGCGAGCAGCTCGGCGTGCGCTTCCGGCTCGCGCGGGCGGACCAGCGGGTGCCGTTCGTGCCCGCCCGCCGCCTCAACATCGTCTTCAACTTCGCCGAGGCCCTCTGGTACTTGGCCGGCCGGGACGACCTCGACTTCATCGGGTACTACGCCCCGAGCATCCGCAAGTACTCGGCCGACGGACTGCGGCTGACCGGCACTGCCTACGGCCGCTCGCTCTTCGGCGCCTGCGAGGGCAGGCCCGACCAGTGGCCGGCCGTCGTGGAGACCTTGCGCACGGATCCGGACTCCAAGCGGGCCGTCATCCAGATCTTCCGGGGCGAGGAGCTCCAGGTACCCGGCAACCCGGACGTCTCCTGCACCCTGGGCCTGCAGTTCCTCCTGCGCGAGGGCGCCCTGCACGGCGTGGGGTTCATGCGCGCCAACGACGTCTACCGCGGCATGACCAGCGACGTCTTCTCCTTCACCTTCCTCCAGGAGATGCTCGCCCGCGAACTCGGCGTCCCGCTCGGCTCGTACGTGCACCAGGTCGGATCCCTCCACCTCTACGACCCCGACCACGCCCGTGCCCTGGAGGTCCTCGCCGACCCGGCCTCCGCCGAGCCGCCCGCCTGGCGCTTCCCCGCCATGCCCGAGGGTGACAACTGGCCGTACGTGCGCGAGGTCCTGGCCGTCGAGGAACAGCTGCGGCGCGGCCGCCACTCCCTCGTGGCCGATCCCGGCTCGCACGGTCTGCCCGACTACTGGACCCACGTGCTGGTCCTCTTCGAGGTCCACCGCCGCATCCGGTGCGGGGAACACGTCGGCGAGGAGCAGCTCGCGCTCCTGCCACCGCTCTACCGGCGCCTCCTGGAAGAGCGCTGGCCCGCCATCGCCCCCGCCCCCGTCGCAGGCTGAAAGGCATCCCGCCCATGACGACCAGCACCCACTGGCAGCTGACCGCCTCCGTCGCCGACGGCTTCGACGCCTACGACGACCTCCCCGAGCGCCTCATCGGCTACCCGGCCGTCTTCCGCGCTCTCGGCATCGGCGCGCCCGCCGTGCGCACGGTCCTCGACTACGGCTGCGGCCCGGGCAAGGTCGCCACCCGCGTCACCGAGGCCTGCGGGCACGCCCACGTCGTGGCCGCGGACATCTCCCCGCGCATGCTGGAGATCGCCCGCACCTGCCGGCCGCACCCGCGTATCGACTACCGGCAGATCGACAGCGGCAAGCTCACCTTCGTGGCCGACGACTCGATCGACGCGGCGATGTCCTGCTACGTCTTCATCAACGTCGGGGAACTCCCGCTCCTCCAGGAGATCGCCACCGAGGTGTACCGGGTGTTGCGGCCCGGTGCCCGCTACGCCGTCCTCGACACCAACCCCGCCACCACGGGCATCCGCTTCGCCACCTTCCGCAGCGGTGAACCCGGCCGTACCTACGCTCCCGGGGAGCGCCGCCAGGTCCTCCTCGACCAGCCCGGTGGCGGCGACCCGTTGGAGCTCATCGATCACCACTGGCCCCGCCAGACCTACCTCGACGTCCTGACCGGGGCGGGCTTCACCGGCCTCACCGTCGAGGAACCCCTCCTCACCGACACCTCGGCCCTGCCCGGCGCGGCCCCGGCCGAGACCGTCCACTCGCCGTTCCTCATCGTCACGGGAGTCAAGCAGTGACCACCACCGCTACCGCCACCACGTCCGCCGCCCCGGCCCCGGCCGTCCAACAGACCCGCAGCGTCTTCCTCGGCGGCCCCTTCAAGGCCCTCGTCGACGCGAACGGTGCCATGAGCACGCAGGCCCGTACCCGCTTCGAGACGCTCATCGAGCGCCTGGAGGCGGAGGACTACCACGTCTACAACGCCCACCGTCGCGAGTCGTGGGGCGCGAAGTTCCTCACCCCTGACGAGTGCACCCGCCTGGACTACGACGAGATCTCCGCGAGCACCGTCTTCGTCGCCTTCCCCGGCCACCCGGCCTCTCCCGGCACCCACATCGAGATCGGCTGGGCCTCCGCGCTGGGCAAGCCGATCGTCCTGCTGCTCGAAGAGGGCGCGGACTACGCCTTCCTCGTGCGCGGCCTCCACACCGTCGCCGACGTCACCTACCTCACCATCGGCGACGACGTATCCCTCGCCGACGAGGTCGTCGACACCGTGAACCGGCTCGCCCGGCCCGGCTCGGCCGCTCAGGGGCGATAGCGCAGGGGGTGGTCGTCCGGGACCTCGACGAGCGCGATCCGCACGCCGTCCGGGTCGGCGATCCACATCTCGACCAGCCCCCACGGTTCCTTCACGGGCGCCCTCAGTACGCGTACCCCTGCCGCCACCAGCTCCTCGTGCGCGGCGTGGGCGTCGGCGACCTGCAGCCACAGCTGCAGTCCGGGCGCCGGTGGCTCCTCGGAGCGGCCCGATACCTCCAGGAATCCACCGCCGAGGAAGTAGACCGTGCCGCGTTCCGGCCCGGTCCCGAACTCGCGGTAGACGGCGAGGCCCAGTGCTTCCCCGTAGAAGGCTCGGGAACGTTCCGGATCCGTGGGGCGTAGCAGGATTCTGCTGCCGAGTACGTGAACCATGGTCCGAATCTACTTGGTGGGTCCGGGGATGGGGCGTGGCGTGCGCACACCGGCGGCTGCGATGAAGGCCGACGTGCGCGTCACCGCAGGCACCCCACGATCTGCACCGAGATCTGCGCGCTCCCGGTCAGCCCGGCGGCCGTGTCCCTCGCCGAGAAGACGAGCTGGTAGGTCCCGTCCGCCAGCAGCGGTACCACGAACTTGCCGGACGCCCCGGCGCCGATCGTGATCGGCCCATTCGGGCCGATGATCTGCCAGGTGGTGGCCTGCGGATCGGTGATGGCCCGGTTGCCCGGGCGCGTGTGCGCCGTACCGCTGAACGACTCCTCGCAGCCGCGCCGGAGCTTCCCGCCGCCACCGGGCTGGTCGATGGCCACCGACGGGTTCTGCGGCTGCGCGGAGGGCGAGTTGCCGGGCCGTGTGGTGGGCGGCTGGTTCGGGGCGCTCGAGGTCCGGCCGGGTGTGGTCGGCGTACGGGTGGTCGGGGAGGCGCCCGGCGACCCGCTCGGGCTCGGGCTCGGCGAGGGCGAAGCGCCGGAGGCGGTGGGGCTCGGGGTGGACGAGGGCGCGGGCTTGCCCGTGGCGGGCCCGATGTCGACGGCGGGCGGCAGGTCCGGGTGGGTGACGGTGGGCGGCGCGGCGCCCTTGTCCGGCGAGGTGGGCTCGGCGTCGATGGTGCCGCAGACGGCGCTCGCGACCATGCGCTGGCTGTCGGGGACGGGGACGATGCGCACCTCCATGTCACCGGCGCCGTGCGCGTGGTTGTCGAAGTAACCGTCGCCCGTGAGGGTTTCGCCGTCGGAATGCTCCAACCAGACCGTGTCGTGGTAGTCGGTGCCGGCCCGTTGCTGGTTGTGACCGGTGACGTGCCAGTCCTTCACCTGTCGGCCCGACGGCCCCGGTGTGGGGCCGTCCGCCGACGCGTAGAGCCAGCCGTCGCCGAGGTAGCGCTGCGGTCCGTTGCCCTGCTCGTTGTCCGCCGGGAACCGGAAACCTCCGCCGAGTACCAGCTGTCCCTTGGGACACTTCACGGAGGCGTCCGCGGTGCCCCCCGCCCCGACCGTGACGGTGGCGGTGGCGATCGAGACGTCCTTCAGCCTGACGCAGACCGGCCGCAGCTCGACGGCGTAGTTCGCCTGCGGGGGCTGTGGGTCCAGGATGCGGGTCTTGCGCTCCACCGCCTCGGAGTTGAACAGCCGGAACGAGCCGGTGCTCAGTTCCGTACCCGGATTGACCGAGATGATCCAGGTCGCGGGCGTGGGCTTCCCGGACACCTCGAACGTGGTCAGCTTGTCCAGGGGTACGGGCGCCACGGCTCGCCCGGAGACGTTGCGCGCCGCCCGGAACTCGACTCCGAGCATCGTGTAGCCGCCCGCGCAATTGGGCATCGCTTCCGCCTTGCGGAAGGCCCCCGCGAACGGACCGTCCGTCGACAGGTCGTGGATGGGACCGGCGTCGTTGCTCTCGATCTTCGACCCGTGGTCCTTGAAGGCGTGGGCCCGGTCCTTGAACTCCTGGTGCGGTGCGAACTCCGGCTTGGCGTTCACGCACAACGCGTACGAGGTGAGGGTGACGGGCGCGTCCCCCGGGTTGTACGCCGCCGCCAGCCATGCCGAACCGACGAACTCACTGGTCGTCACGAAGCCGCTGCCGTCGACCGCGTACCCGCCGCCGAGCGCGGTCTCGTGCTTCTGGCAGCCCGCCACGACCGCCTGCTCACCGCCCGCCGGCACCTGAACCTGCGTGCTGCGCTGCACGACCGTGACGTGCGGCCCGCGCGCGGACAGATACACGCCCGCGCCCACGCCGCCACTGACCACCAGAGCCCCGGCGGCCACCAGAGCCGCCGTCTTCCCGCTGATCGCCCCGCCCACTCTCGCGAAGACCCCAGAGCCCATTTCCCCCGCCCCTCTTCCGCTGCGCCCCCGCGCGCCGGTGCGGGGCCGAGGGCAATGTAGCGGCGGAAAGTGTTCCCTCAAAGAGGTGCGGAGGGGCCCGAACGTCCCAACTCTGTCACTGCTCGATCCGGAGCACCGTCATCACACCTCCGGCCTCGTGGTTGAGGATGCGGCAGCGCGGGGGCAGCCTGGCGATAGCGTGATCCTCATGACGGCTGAAGACGAGGCGCTGGTCGGCGGGATGGCGAACGCGGGGGCGGTCTGCCGTCGGGGGGAGTTGGTCGAGCGACCGGCACCGCGCAACGCGCGCGCCCTGCATGCCCATCTCCTTGGACTGAAGGAGCACGGCTTCGACGCGGCGCCAACCCCTCTCGGTCTCACCGCGGATGGCCGTGAGCAGCTGACTTTCATCCCTGGCGACGTGGCTCTGCCGCCGTTCCCGGCCTGGGCGATGACGAGTTCCGCCCTCGAATCGGTGGGGAGCCTGCTGCGGCGTCTGCATGAGGCCAGCGCGGCCGTCGAGGTCGACACCCGTGCCGAGTGGACCTGGGACCTTGCCGACCCGGAGGGGGGAACGATGCTGTGCCACAACGATGTGTGCCCGGAGAACGTCGTCTTCCGCGACGGTCGTGCCGCGGCCCTGATCGATTTCGACCTGGCGGCCCCGGGTCGTGCCCTGTGGGACATCGCCATGACCGCCCGGTACTGGGTGCCCATGCTCGATCCCGAGTCCGCGGCCGCTCTCCATCCCCCCGGGCTGGATGCGGCCGCAAGGCTGCGGATCCTTGCCGACGGCTACGGCCTCTCGGCTGGGGAGCGCGCCGAGTTGCCCGGCGTCATCGAGCAGGCCACGGAGATCTGCCGGGCCTTCGTCGCCCGCCGCGTGGCCGACGAAGACCCCGTCTACCTCAAGGTGTTGGCCGAGCGTGGTGGATGGGAACGCTGGGACCGCATGCAGACCTGGCTGGTGGACCACCGCAGGACGTTCGCGGCTGCCCTGCTGAACTGACCGGACCGGACCTTCGAGGACAACGACGCGCCCGCAGCCGCTCGACGGTCTTCCGCCGAACCCAGGCGCCAGGCGGATCGCCGGTGCTGTCCCGTGCACCACTCGAACCGGCCGTGCGGAGCGTGCTGTTCGAGGTCCTGGCCGACACCCTTGGCATGGTGCTCACGCCCGGCAACGTCAACGACCTCGCGTCCTCGCCGGCTGTCACTGGGACAGAACGTGCCGGGGTGATTTCGGGTCGGGCCGTCACAGAGTGGGCGGACCCGTCTGCACCGAGGCGTCGTTGTCCCGGAGTTCGGCGAGGAGCTCGCTCTGTCCGGCCAGGAGTTCGGTGAGGATGCGTCGTGCGGCGCGCAGGAGTTCCGCCACGTCACCGCCGGCGAGGGCGTAACTGACGGTGGAGCCGTCGCGGATGGAAACCACGATGCCGGACCGGCGCAGTACCGCGAGTTGCTGGGAGAGGTTGGACGGTTCGATCTCGATCTCGTTCAGCAGTTCGCGTACGGGTACAGGGCCGTTCTGGAGCAGTTCCAGTACCCGGATCCTGACGGGATGTCCGAGCATGCGGAAGAACTCCGCCTTGGCCTGGTACAGCGGCACCTGCATGCGACAACACTCCCCATCGGGTTCGACCATTCCAGGGCTGGCAGCTGGAGCTGTCAGCTCTTCGATGCCCAGCTCCAGGCATCGTCCCGTCTCCCGGCCCCCGCCTGCCCTTGCCTGATCACATTCGGATGTGGCGAATTGAAGACTCTTTCAACTCATGGGCATGCGGAGCCGGGAAACAGGAAGGACGGCTACAACTCCAGTTCCGCCTCGATGCGCTTGAGCTGGTGCCTGGCCATGGCCAGGTTCGCCCGGCCCTTGTCCAGGACGATGTACAGGAACAGGCCGTTGCCTCCGCGTCCCTTGATCAGCCGGATGAGGTGGTACTGGTTGCCGAGGGTGATCAGCATGTCTTCGATGTCGTCCTTGAGGCCCAGCATCTCGATGGTGCGGACCTTCGCCCGGATCACATCGGTGTTCCCCGCCGCGGCCACTGCCAGATCGAGGTCCTTGCCCCCTCCCAGCGTTCCCAGCGCCATGCCGCTCGTGTAGTCGACCAGCGCGGCCCCCATGCTCCCTTCGATCGAGGTCATTGCTTCCTTCAGAGACGTCTCCACAGTCAGCATCAGTACTCGCTCCCTCTGTTCTTGACGGCCCCGGCCGACCTCACGCCCCGACCGAGTGTTCACCGCCGACGCTACCCACTGACCGTCAGGCGTTGCAGGAGCATCGGGAATCTGGCAGGAATTCGGTCCCTGTATCCGGCTCGTGCTACAGGGGCGGTTCGGTTCAACGTGGTGGTCACCAATGCCGGATGGCCTCGCGCTACCCCCGGCTTCCAGGCGATGATCTTTGGGGTCGGGGCGCTCAGGGCGCTCGGAGTGTGTGGTGGAGGGGCGGAGCGGCGTGTGGGGAAAGTGGATCCGGTGCAGTGTGCGGGCGGGCGCGCGGGAGAGGTTTTCCGCCGGGCAGCGTGCCTGGGCGGCGATCGGTGACCAGCGGGGGCTCGTCGGGCAGATGGGCGGCTGGGACCCCGTCTCCGGCCATGGACATGTTCTGAGCCTGTGGCGCGACGCCGAATCGTACGGGCGGTTCATGGACGAGCGTCACGACGAGGTGTTCGCCGGCAGCGGCCAGCGGGACAGCTACACCGCTATCGAGATCGCTGCTGGTGAGACCGTCATGGAGATGGCAGGTGACGCGGCGGACCTGCCCAACGCCCTAGCAGGTGCGACGCTCCTGAGGGTCGCCCACTGTCGGCTGCGGCCCGGCCGTGAAAGGTACTTCCTGGAGGTGCAGCGCGACGTTTGGGCACCGGGCATGGCGGCGGCCGGAGGGATGCTCGCCGGAGTAGTCACCCGGCTCGACGAGGAGCACCACCTGGTCACCACCCTGTGGTCCGGCCCTGAGGCCCACGAGCGGTACGTCGCCCGGCACCTCCCTGCCCTGCTCACCCGCGCGGACCTGGAGGAGGACCTCCGCTCGACGGCCGGCCACCTCATACCCCTGGAGCCCCACTGGCGGGTCCTGCCTCGTCGCGCGGATTGATCCCACGGGTACGGCAACGAAACCGCGCCCCAGCCTCCTCGTTGACGGTGCGAACGCGACCAAAGGGCACTGACAGCGGCGTCGGCGCCGCGATACGGCACATGCGCTTGTTCTGCAAGGTCCCCACTCCCCCAACCAGTCCGGCTGCCAGCACGAAGGAATATCCGGGCGCAGTTGAACGTCGCCCCGACTACGGCAAGAGAGCCGCGATGCCGGCTACTACTCCACGGGGGAGTTCTCTTACACCGGCCGACCCAGGAGGCCTCCTCGCCGCCTGGATCGCAGGCACTGGACGCCACAAGCGATAACGACCCCTGGCTGAAGAATCTGCCCCTCGCAGCAGCTGCTCGTCATCGACGTCCATCCGAAGCGCACCCAGGGCTCGGCGTACCTCTCCGCAGCCGTGCCTTGACGCGACGAGCGGCTGGGCACGATCGGGGTGCGGGGTAGTCAGGGGTGGGCTGTTGCCGGCCTGCTGTGATCGTGCAGGGCGGCGTTGGGTGGGGTGGGGCAGGAAGGTGATGGCTAGCAGGGTGACGGTGGCGCCGAGGAGGTTGTTGCCCAGTCGCCAGGCGGAGTCGGTAGCGGTGAGGGGTCTTTCCAGACCGGCGAGGAGCAGCAGGACCGGCGTGCCAAGGATGGACTAGCCGTAGTTGTACTGGCGCAGCGGGCGTGCGAGGCCGCCGAGGACAGCGATGAGTGCGGCGGTGATCCAGTAGCTGGTGTGGGCGCCGATCAGGAGGAGGACCGCGGCGAGCGCGGATCCGCCGATCATGCCGATGCTGCGCTTGACCAGTCGTGCCTGTGTTGCGTCCCAGGAGGGGCGGAGTGTGGTGAGGACCCCGACGAGGACCCAAGTGGCGAAGGGCCAGTGCATCGCGGTGAGGATCAGGTAGCCGGCGCAGATGCAGACGGCTGCCTGTGCGGCGTCGCGGGCCCGCGGGCTGCGCCGACGGATGTGGTCGGCGAGCCGTCGCCCGGGGGCTTCGATGCGCAGGCCGGCGAACGGCGGCGCGATGGGGGAAGCCGCGGCGGGGAGCAGCAGGACGGCCAAGGCGGCGGTGCCACCGAGGAGGAACGCCGCGAGGTAGCCGACAGGGGTCAGGCTTTGCGGGGCGTTGGCCGCCATGAGGAAAGTGATCAGCGGCGTGTTAGCCGACCAGGTACCGGGCCGGGCAGTGCTCGGTCAGGGCCTGCGGGGCGGCCTGGGCGAAGGAGCGGGGCGGACGGTTTCAGCGGGCGGGTCCCAGTTCGCGGCGAGGACCGTGACGGAGTCGGCGAGCTCTTCGGGCGTGGCCACCCTCTGGATTTCCAGGCCTTGAACCGTCGGCAGTGGCAGGGGGTCGTCCAGTTCGGCCCACATCGCCGTCTCGCGTTCGGACACCGGCAGACCGGCCGCCGCCAGGCCGGTGGTGAGGTCCGGTGGTGTCGAGGCGGGCCCCACCCACCACGAGAAGCGGCGGCCGGTGCGGGCCAGCGTCGCAGCGGTCTCGGTGATGCGCGCCGTGGCGTCGGCGCGGGTGAAGCGGGCCGCGGTGTCGCGCTGACGACCACCGCATTCGGTTCGCGCCCGACGGACGGCGCCCGCAGCGTACTGACCCGCGCATCGGGCATGGCCATGGACCTGTGCGGCAAGGCCTTTCGTCCCGCGCCGAAGCCCGGCTGGGCAGCCCGCCACGCACCGGCCCGCCCCAACAGGACGAGCCCCACGGGCCTCGCGGGCTCACGGCCCGAGGGCGTGACCAAAGTGTGACACGAGATACACGTGTCGCAATGAACCCAACTTTGGCTCACTTCATCTCTCCATTGGATCGGATCTTGACCACGTCTGATCCGATCAGCACCAGCGGCCGGACACGGAGGGCCGGTGCTGACTCCCCGAGAACGAGGCCTGCCGGGCCGAGGCACAGAAGGATCGACAGATGACGTCCAGTCGGCACCGAGCCGCGCCGTCCCGCAGAAACTTCATGCTGACGTCCGCAGCGGTGGCGCTAGTCGGAGCCGCCGGGTACGCGGTGACTTCCTGGCCGGGCGGAACGGATGGAACGGACGACGGTGCCGGAGCGCACGGCGACCCGGCGGCGCCCCTCGTGAGCAGCGAGTCGGTGATGCAGATCGTCGCCCACGCCGACGACGACCTGTTCTTCATGAATCCGGACACGGGCCATTCGGTGCGCTCCGGCCGCCCGATGACCTCGGTGTACGTGACGGCCGGGGAGGCCGACGGCATCAACGCCCCCGGATTCGCGTCCGCGGGACACCCCATGCCGCCCGCCGACCGGGCGCAGTACGCCGAGGCCAGGCAGAACGGCATACGCGCGGCTTACGCGCAGATGGCCACCGGCGACAAGACCAGCCCCTGGACCCGTACCTCGATACCCACGACCGGCGGCGGCTCCGCGGAGCTGGACACCCTTCAGGCACACCCGCAGATCAACCTGGTCTGGATGCAGGTGCGCGAAGCCCGCGAGATGTACAAGGACGTACCGCACAGCCTTCGCGGCCTGTGGAACGGCCAGACCCCCTCGCTGGAGCCCGTCCTCTCATCCGGTACCCCGGCCAAGCCCATCAGCTACACCAAGGACCAGCTGGTCGACGCGCTCGTCGGTCTGATGCAGCGCTTCCGCCCCACCCACATACGCACCCTGGACCCCAGCCCGGCGCGTGAGGGCGTCAAGCATCAGATCGTCGATCACCAGGACCACGTCTTCAGCGCCCGCTTCGCCCAGGCGGCGCTCCAGAAGTACGCGGCCACCTCGGGTCGCCCCAACTTCACCGTCCAGACCTACCTCGGCTACAACACCAGCTACCTGCCGCACACCTTCGACCAGGCCCAGGCGGATGCCAAGGCGGAGACGGTGAAGACATACGCTTGGATGGACCCGAAGGACAACTTCTGCGGCAGCCAGGCAGGTTGCGGCGACCGCAAGGTCTCCAATCGCCCGTACGGCAACAATTGGGCTCAGTCGGTCCGCTATTCCCGCGCCAATTCGACCAGTTGGCTCCAGCCCGGCGACGACGGCAGCCTGTGGGCATTCGGCGTCCTCGACCAGAAGCTCGCCGTCTGGCACAAGCCGTCCGGCACGAACGACACGTGGGCGGGCCCGAAACTGCTGGCAGCGGAGGGGCTGCTCGACGGCGGACTCACCTCAGTACGGCTGCCCGACAGCCGTATCGCCGTTTTCGGCACCTGCACCCACCTCGGCCCGGGTGGCGACTACCGCCGTGAGGTCGTCACCGCCGTCCAGCAACGCCCCGACGGCGACTTCGGCCCCTTCCGTCCGCTCGGCTCACCGCCCCAGAGCGGCGCCAGCGCCCTGTCCGACCTGTCGGCCCCGGCTCCCGCCGTCGACGGCTCCGGCCGCCTCATGGCGTTCGTGCGCGGAGGCGACCTCAGGCTGTACCAGAGCGAGCAGGACGCAACGGGAAAGTGGTCCGCGTGGACCGACCTCGGCGGCACGGCGCTGCACGGCGACCCGGCCGCCACGACCGACCGCGCCGGCCGCGTCCACGTGTTGGCCGCCACCCCGGAGTCCGTTCTGACCTGGGCCCAGCCCAAACCCGGCGCCCCTCTCCCCGTCCGCCCCCAACCGAGCGGCCTGCCCGCGACCACGGTCGGCGGGCTCTCCGCCTGCGCCGACGGCGACGGGGTGCGGGTGTTCTTCCGCAAGCCCGACTCGGGCGCCGTCCAGACGGCCGTTCTCGACGGCTCCGGCCGCCCGGTCGTGCTCGACGTGGGCGGAGTGGGCGGCTACGGCGCGGTGGGCCTGTGCGGCCCCGCCATAGCCGGCCGCGGCCCCGACGGCACCCTGGGTACGGCCCTGATGAGCAGCGGCACACCTCAGTGGAGCACCGCCGCGCTGCTCATATCGGGTGCCCCCTCCGGCGTCCGGACCGGACCGCGCGGCTTCCTCACCGCACTGGGCCTCGACGCCAAGCTCTACTGGGCCCGGACCTCCGAGGCGGACGCACCGAAGTGGAGGCTGGCGCCGGGGTAGGCAGGGGGCCGGGGTGGAGAGTTGGAGAGCGGGAGTAGCCGCGTCCGCGGCGGCGGCCTTGGGATCGTCGCTGTTGCGACGTTCGGCCTCGACCAGGAGCCCGATCGGCTCGGTGACGCCGCTCTTCGCCTTAGGGCGTGCAGATCTTTAACTCGTAGCTTTCCACTCGGTGGTTCGTTGGTCTGGCATGAGCGGGTTGAAAGGGCAACGGGCCGTGCTGGCAGCCAAGTTCGCGGTGATTTTGCCGCATCTGGATGAGCGGCAGCGTCGCCTGCTGATAGGGGCGGAGGCCCAGTCTCTCGGCCATGGCGGGATCCGAGCGGTCGCTCGTGCCGCCAGTGTCCGTGAGGCCACGGTGTCTGCCGGAGTACGGGAACTCGGCTCCGGAGAGGCCCCCTTGGGACGCGTCCGCCGGCCCGGTGCCGGACGCAAACGCGTCGCCGAGCGGAACCCGGCTGTTCGGGAGGCACTTCTTGCGCTGGTCGAGCCCGACGTCCGCGGAGATCCCATGTCGCCGCTGCGCTGGACTACCAAATCCACGCGCAAGCTCGCTGAGCAGCTGACCCGACAGGGCCACAGGATCTCCGCGGACACGGTGGGCGACCTCCTGCGCGAGGAGGGCTTCAGCCTGCAGAGCAACGCCAAGACGCTGGAAGGCAAGCAGCACCCCGACCGGGACGCACAGTTCCAGTACCTCAACGAGCAGGCCCGCGGCCATCAGGACTGCGGGGCTCCTGTGATCAGCGTGGACACGAAGAAGAAGGATGAACCTTCCCCTTGATCGTGGACACCTGGAGACTGGGACCCGAGGTTCCAGAGGAAGTAGCACCAGGTGGGAAGCAAGTACACGAAGCGGTACACCGAGGAGTTCAAACGGGACGCGATCGCGCTCGTCGACTCCACGGGTAAGACGGTCACCGCCGTCGCCCGGGACCTGGGCATCAGCTCGGAGTCCCTGCGCGGCTGGTACCGCCAGGCCAAGACGGACCGGGGCGAGGGACGGCCCGGTGAGCTCACCATGGCCGAGAGGGAGGAGCTCAAGCGGCTGCGCAAGCTCGCCGCCGAGCAGGCCAAGACCATCGAGGTACTGCGAAAAGCCGCGGTCTTCTTCGCGAAGGAGAGCGATCGGTGAACGACACGTACGCGTTCATCGAGGCGGAGAAGACCACCCACGGCGTCGCTTTCCTCTGCAGGCTGCTGAAGGTGGCCCGCTCCTCTTTCTACGCCTGGCTCGCCGCGGCGAAGTCCCGGGCCTCCCGCCTGGCAGCCGACGAGGCCCTGGTGCACGAGATCGCCGTCATCCACGTCGCCTCCCGCCAGACCTACGGTGTCCCGCGCATCCACGCCGAACTGCGGCGGCTGGGACGGTGCGTGAACCGCAAGCGCATCGCCCGTCTGATGCGCGAGCACGGCATCCAGGGCGCCCACCGTCGCAAGAGACGATCGCTGACCCGGCCTGACAGGAAGGCGAAGCCGGCACCGGACCTGATCAGCCGCGACTTCCACGCCGAGATCCCCGGCGCGAAGCTGGTCGGCGACATCACCGCCCTGCCCACCGGCGAGGGCTGGCTCTACCTCGCCTGCTGGCTGGACCTGGCCACCCGCGAGGTCGTCGGCTACTCCATGGCCGACCACCACCGCGCCACCCTCGTCGTCGACGCGTTGAAGATGGCTGCCGGCCGCGGCCGCCTCAGGCCCGGCTGCATAGTGCATTCGGACCGCGGTAGCGAATACACCAGCAACCAATTCCGGTGTGAAATAGCCGAGTTGGGCCTCCGCCAGAGCTGCGGACGCACCGGATCCTGCTTCGATAACGCCGCCGCGGAGAGCTTCTGGGCCCTACTCAAAGAAGAGATCGGCACTCGCGTCTGGCCCGACCGGGCCACCGCCCGTGCCGAGGTCTTCGACTTCATCGAGACCTTCTATAACCGCCGCCGGCTCCGCAAGCACAAGGTCTTCGGCTACCTCACCCCAGCCGAGACCCGACAGCGGCAACAGCACACCCTCGCCGCGTAACGAACGAGTGTCCGAGATCACGGGGAAACTTCAGGAACTGGTCGGCCCATTCAAGAACAACGGCCGTGAGTGGGAGCCGAGAGGCGAGCCGGTGCGAGTCGACACCCACGACTTCCCCGACCGCGAGCTGGGCAGAGCAGTGCCCTACGGCATCTACGACGTCGCCGCGAACACCGGCTGGGTCAACGTGGGCACCGACCACGACACCGCCGCGTTCGCCGTCGAATCGATCCGCCGTTGGTGGAACGCCACCGGACGGGCCACCTACCCGACGGCCGGCCGACTGCTGATCACCGCCGACGCGGGCGGCTCCAACGGCTATCGCACCCGCACCTGGAAGACCGAACTTGCCAGGTTTGCTGCCGAGGCCGGCATGACGGTCACCGTCTGCCACCTGCCTCCCGGCACTTCCAAGTGGAACCGGATCGAGCACCGGCTGTTCTCCCACATCACCATGAACTGGCGTGGAAGGCCGCTGACCAGCCACGAAGTCATCGTCGAGAGCATCGCGGCGACCACGACCAAAACCGGCCTGACCGTGCACGCCGAACTCGACACCAACCCCTACCCCACCGGCATCCAGGTCAGCGACGACGAGATCGCCGCCCTGCCGATCACCCGGCACCGCTTCCACGGCGACTGGAACTACACCCTCCACCCCCAGCATCCGATGGACGCGGCGACGACCGAGAACACGTCAGTCCAGGCCCCGGCGAACAGACCGCCTCGCCTCACACGGTGTTCACTGCAGGACCCAGAACTGACCGGGATGACCCGCCAACAACTCAGCGAGCTCATCGCCACGCTGACTCCAGCGCTGGAACTTCAACGCGAGCAAGTGCTCCGAACACGTCGCGGTCACGAGCGTCTGATGGCCCCTGGCGCAGGTGCCAAAGCCAAGCTCACCCCAGCCGACCGGGTCCTGGCCACCGTGCTCCACCTGCGGAAACTCGCGACCATGGACCTACTCGGCCAACTCTTCGACGTCACCGCCATGACCATCAGCCGCGCGAAACAGGAGGTCCGACCACTCCTGGAAGCACACGGTCACCACATCACCCCCTCTACCGCCCGCCTTCGCACACCAGCCGACGTCGCAACGTTCCTCGCTCCCGACTCCACCCAGACCAAGGTCAAAACGACGAGTTAAAGATCTGCACGCCCTTAGTGCTGTGGCCGGAAAGGTTTGCCGGGTCGCGGCGTTCGGTGCGGCGCATCGCAAGGCGGAGGGCCGCGGCTCGTACTGGACGTACTTGCGTGGTCCGACAACGCCGGGGCACCTCCCAGCGGTAGCTGGAAGAGAGGTGCCGCGCCGGGCTCCGCGACCCGGCAAACCCTTCCGGCCACAGCACTGGCATCGGAGCGAGCCGTCGCATCGTGAGGTTCGTGCGGTAGTACACCGCCACCGACAGGACCCGGTCGGTCCGCAAGCCCGTCAACGTCTCCGCCCTCACCGGCTCAGCCCGCAACACCCCACCCATGCAGGAGAAATCCCGAACGCCAAGGCTTCTGCAGCACCCTGTGGGCCTGGATCGTCACCGGCGTCCTCGAAGTCCCCGTACGCATGCCGCGACAGCGTGCAGGATGCTGGCGCGGTCCTGCGAGGGGGTGTCCTTCAGTGCCAGTGCGGTAATGGTCACCAGGGCGATCGCAAGGATCGCGAGCCCGGCCAGGGGCACCGCCGCCAACCAGATGTCCATGTGTCAGTCCTTTCCCGAGCAGCCTCGACCGCCCCGAACGGGGTAGCCACGAGAACCTTCTCCAGGACCCTCGGAGGTCGGCCATGGATACCGGATCGCCGGATTTCCTGCCGCAAGCCGGCAGGTCGCGGGACCATGGTCCTGGGGGCGCCGGATCGGTCGGATCGGAACAGCACCCGGGTGGGGAGGCAGGAAGTGAGCGCGAGGAACGAGCACGCGGGACGGCAGGCGCTGGCGCAGAAGCTCGGGCAGCTCGGGAAGGCGCTGCACGCGAAGCGGAAGACGGAGAAGGCCCTGATCGAGGAGGTCAACCGGCGCCGACGCAAAGCCGCAGGCCTTCCGGAAGCCAAACCCTGCCTACGGCCCTACAAGGAAGGCGGCGACCTGCGCTCCTCGACGGTCAACGGCTGGTTCCCCAAGCAGAAGACGGGCTCGAAGGAACCAACCGTGCCGCAGCACTTCGAGGAGCTGTGGTCCGTGGTCGGCGTGATGCTCGAATGGATCAGCGGCAAGGACAAGCGGTACGTGGAGGGCACGTTCCGCCCCACCTGGGCGCAGCTCCATGAGGATGCCCAGCGCTGGACCGGCATGGACGAGGAGGTACGTGGCTACCTTGAAGCCGCCCGGAAGTCCGCTGATGACCACCCGTACCTGGACCTTCCCGAACCGCCGTCCTTGACCAAGGTCTACGTCCGCCAGCGCAGCCACCCCGCGGCCCGGGACGGGCACGCCGTGCCGGGCGACGGCTCTGCCGGCGGAAGGAGCAGTACGGGCCTCGCTGCTTCTTCCGAACCGGCCGAAGCGGTCTTCCGGACAGCCGACCGGGTGAGCGTGCTCATCGCCGGCCCCGGAACCGGCAAGTCCACGCTGCTGCGCGCGCGGCTGCGCGACGCGGCGGGTGAACTGCTCGACGACACGCGCAACGCCGGGAAGACCGGTTCCGCCGTCCCGGTACAGGTGAGCGCACACGCCCTTGCCGGAAAGGAAAAGCAGGTACCCGACGTGCTCGCCGCCGCCACCGGAAGGCTCAGCGGGTTCGGACGGCACCCGGGACTGACCCGGGACCGCTTCCTTCGACGACCGTGGAGCGGCGCGCACTGGCAGCTCCTCGTCGACGGCCTCGATGAGCTCCCCAATGCGGAGGAGCGGCGAGCCGTGCTGGAGAAGCTGGCCAACGCCGTCGAGACGGACCCGCCCCTGTACCGGTGCGTCGTAGCAACCCGCCCTCTGGCGGAGGGCGAACTGGACGTCCTCGACCGCGTCCTCGGTCTGAAGGCGCCGCACTACGAACTGCAGCCCTTCACACCTCACGACCTGCACACCTACATGGGGAAGTACTTCAGCACCCGCTGGCCGCAACAAGAAGCGATCCACCGCGCCAGCCACTTCGCCGGTGCGCTCCGCAGCGCCTCCTTGGACGAGACGGCCCGTACCCCTCTGATGGCCTTCATGTTGTGCCGGCTCTACCTCGCCAGGCCCGAGCGCCCTCTGCCAGAAGGCCGTACCGCGGTGTACGAAGCATTCACCGACCTGGTCTACGAGAACAATCGGAGCAAGGACGTTGCGAAGAGCCACGAAGAGTCGATCAAGCTCCTCGTGGAACACGTCCAGAGTCCGCGGGCGCGCAAGGAAGCCGAAGCCGCCGCGCGGCACGCCCACGAACGGCTGCTCGAGCTGATCAACCACCTGGCCTACCGGAGGCTTTCGGACCACAAGACCCCGGTGGCGGAGGCTCTGGCCTCACACGAAGCAGCCGTGCAACGCCCCGACAAGATCCGTCCAGAGCGCTGGGAGGCGTTCTTGGAGAACCTTCTCCTGCACACCGGACTACTGGTCCACGGTGCCGACGGTCTCGGCTTCCCCCACCAGACCTTCCTCGAATACCACGCCGCGGCGGAACTCCGGCACCGGCTCACCATCGAGTGCAGCCTGACGGGGGATGCCCTCATCCACGAGGTGTACGGCAAACACTGGGCCGACCCCACTTGGCATGAGACCCTCGTCCTTGTCGCGGGCATGGTCGAACCACGCCTCGCAGGCGAGATCGTCGACCACCTCCTCGCGGCCGATCCGCTGTGGTTCATTCCGCTGCGCGGGTCGTTCGCGGGCGAGACGCCACACCACATCATGCTCGCCGCTCGGTGCCTCGGCGAGGTCCGCGATCCCGGCAAGCTGCGCGCCCAGTGTTCCGCCGTCGTCAACGCGGTGATCGCACTGATCGAGCACGTGGTCGCCGCTGAGGTTTCCCCGGCTTCTCCGGTCATCCGCGCGATCGAGGAGGCGCTGCCGCCTGTACTCCGCCGACTGGGCGCACGCGACTCCGCCGTCCGTAGGCGTTACCACGACTGGTACCGGGTCCGCGGCCAGTTCCTGCACGTTACGAGGATGGGGGAGGATTTCGTCTGGATTCAGGTTCCGCCAGTCGCGCGGGTCGGCGCCGCGCTGCTGGGCGACCACGGCGAGTTCCGCCGGAGCCTGGTCGGTCAGGCGGTCTTCGGCTCCGCGCCCGCCGACCGGGAGGAGGCGCTGCGCGCTCTCATCCAGGAGTGGCCTGACGATCCGCAGGTCGGCGGCCTGCTCCGCGAGTTCGCCGAGACAGATCCTGACGGAGACGTCAGGAGAGGCTCGCTGGAGCTGTTCGCAATGACCCGTCACCAGGACCGGTCCACCGGAGACTGGCTGCGGAGATGCCTCACCGTCCACGACCGTTACCTACGGCAGGGGGCGCTGGCTGCGCTCGCCGACGGCTGGCGCAACGAGCCCAAAACGTTCGCCGTGGTACGCCGGTCCGCGACCGATGACCTCGACCACTCGGTCCGCCTCAGCGCGGTGAAATCCATCGCGTCCGGCTGGCCGCGCAACCCGGACGCTGCGGCCGTGGTACGCGACCGGGCCGCCCGCGATCCCGACCCGCATCTGCGATGCAGGGCGTTCGACATCCTCGTAGAGGGCTGGCCCGACGATCCGCAGACCCTGGAGCTGCTGCGCTCGGTCACCGCTGATACCGGAAGCGAGGAATGGGTGCGAGGGGCCGCGCAACGGGCGCTCGCCCGTACCGAGCCCCGACCGGTCGGCCCTGCCCCAGCCCGGCCGATGTCTCGGCCCGCCGCGGAGGATCCGCGACATGCCGCGTTGAAGCCCCTCGTCATCGACCGGCGCACCGATGAGCAGACCCCCGTACTGCTGCGCGAACTGGCCGAAGCCCACCCCGACGACACGGTCCGGGTGGCTGCGGTGCGGGCACTGGCCACGGAATGGCACACCCGTCGTCCAACGCTGCCGTGGCTGTGCGAGCTCGCTGCCGCCGGCGACGCGAGCGAGCCGGTGAGGCAGGCCGCACTGTGGGCCGTCTACTCCGTCTGGCCCGACCATCCCGACGCCAGGGCACTGCTACGCAGCGTCGCAAAAGGCAAGGGCCAGTCCAAAGCCCGTGAGGTGGCCGTCCTCGCCCTCGCCGCCGGCTGGCGCGACGACCCGGAAACCGGGGCGCTGCTTCGCGGACTCGCGGTTGACGGCAAGGCATCGTTCGTACGCGCGGCGGCGGTACGGACGCTCGGTGCCGGCTGGTGCGACCACCCCGACACCGTCGAGCTGTTGCGTGAGAGGGCCGAGAACGATCCCGAGGTCTACGTCCGTGGGGCCGCCGTCCAGGCCCTCGTCACAAACCGTCGCACCCCGCAGACCGCCGCCCTGCTCCGCCGGCTCGCCTTCGACGACCCCGACGACTACTTGCGCGCAGTCGCCATCCACTACTTGGCGGCGGGCTGGCGCAACCCCGAGGTCGGCGACCTGCTCCGGCGAATCGTCACCGGCCAAACCGACCCGATCAGCCGGGGCGCTGCAATCCGGGCACTGGCCGGCGGCTGGCGCGACGACCCCGTCACCGAGGAGCTCCTCCGCGAGCGGGCCGCCGACGACTCCGACTGGAGCCTGCAGCAGGCGGCCGTGATGGCACTCGCCGCACGCTGGCCTCATGACCCGGAGATCCAGGCCCTCGCCGACCGCCTCTCCGACGCCTGGTAGCGCTCAGGACCCGACGGGCTGTCGGTTCGGGTGAGGGGTCGAGGACGCGGTACGGAGTCACCCTCCTTCGGAGATCGGTTGTCGACGGCCAAGGCCCACCGGCGCCTGGTCGTGACCCCGACGAGGGTGACGTCGCCGGTCATGTGGTTGGCGTACTTGCGACGCCGCTCCGGTGGCCAGGATTGTCCTGATGGCGGTTCGGTCCGGTGGAAGGCCGATGTCGTCGAACCACGACGTGACGAGGTGGGTGTATCGCCAGCACACGTCACGGTCGGCGAGAGCTTCCAGTTTGCAGTGCTGTGCCGGAGTCAGCCTGGTCGGTGTTGCCGACGCACCCGGGTGCGAGGGCGGCGCAGACACCGATGGCGGGATCGGAGTCGGCATCAGATTGGTGGTGGCGCGTTCGTGGCGGTCGGCGCCCGCGTAGAGCAGCCGACGGAGGGTCTGGGTGGTTCCGGGGGGGTCGACCGGCCGGCTCCGGAGATTGAAGGAGCGCGGCGGTGGCGCTGAGGGCGGCCGCGCGGACGGCGGAGGCCGGTGCCAGGAGGTGGGCTGAAACGGCGTCGTGAACCGTGCCGCGGACGGCCCGGACCGCATCGGTGACGCACGGATCATTGCCGTCCTCCTCGTCGGCGGTCTCACCGTATGCGGCTGAATCCGCGATCTGGCCCAGCCACTCCAGCAAGGCGGCTCGCAGCAGCCGAGGTCGATCGTCCCAGGCCGAGTAGTTTTCGTGACAGACCAGGGTTCGGGGGTCGTTCAACAGCCTCGCCCCGGCGCGGTTCCAGCCCGACGCGATCTCGGCCAGGCCGAATCCAACCGGCCCGAGGGGGCCATCCGGCCAATTGTCTGGCATGCCCCTGACATTTCAAGGTCCTTGTGACACGTTCCGTCCGCGCCCCGATCCTGGCGCACAGCCCTCCCCCGGCCATCCCCCGCGGTATCCCCGCCCCGCCAACCGGGTGCACGCAGGCGCGGCCCACCCAGGCCTCGCTCTACCCCACAAGGACGTGTCAAAGAGGAGCGACATGATGAAGTTCTCGACATGGACGGGCATCACCGCCCTGGCGGCCGCGCTGGTCGTCGGCGGATCGACGGCGGCGGTGGCCCTGGGCCCCACGGCCGACCAGCGAGTGGACGGCGTCATCGTGGTCTCGGGCAACACCTGTAGCTGGACCAATGCCCGTACGAGTGCCAACCCACCGAGCGCCCTGACCGTCGACCGCACCAGCATCAACGCCCCCGGCGGCAACTTGGCCTGCAGCGGGGGCATCACCGCGAGCCTGAACAACAACCCCGCCTTCACCTTCGACGACGCCAACGGCACCGCGAAGACGGACGCCATCGACATCTCGGGCAAGCAGAGCTTCGTGTCCTGTCGCTTCAAGGCCACGAACATCTCCTGGAAGCGCGACGGCTCGACCCGCAAGTACGTCAACCAGCCCTTTACGGCGACCAAGGTGTCGGGGAGCTTCCTGTGCCCCGGCTCCGTCACGACCAACGCGGGCGAGGCCTCCATGCTGTTCCACTGATCCGCGCGCGCCGCAGCCCCGCACCGGGCTGCGGCGCACCCGCCCGAATCGAAGAAACGATTGTGCACACGACGGGCGAAAAGACGGCGCACAGCGACAGGTGGCGGAGGAAGTCCACCTGTTCGGATGACATCGGCCCGCGTCCGTAGGCACATCCTCGTGATTCGGACCACCCTTCGGCGAGGCTCGTCGGCGTCTGACAGACACCCCCGAGTCGAAAGGCCGGCAACGCCCATGTTGATCGTCCAACTCGCCCTCGTATCAGAGACTCAGACCAGTCAGATCAGCCCATCGCAACTGAACCGCGTGGCAGCCGCTCTCCAAAAACAGGCCACCCGCGACTTCAGCCCGCTCTGGCAGGTCGAAGCGACCGTGGACGCCTTCGACCGGCTCGAAGACGTTCCGGTCGGATACTGGCCGCTCATCGTGGTCGACGACGTCCCCGACGCGGCAGGCTTCCACACCGACGAGAACGGACAGCCGTTCTCCCTGATCGAGTTCGGCGACAGCTGGTCGCTGACGGCAAGTCACGAAATGCTGGAAATGTGCGCCGACCCCTTCGGGAACCGCCTCGTGTCCGGCAAGTCTCCCCACCCGGACCAGGGCGTGGTCGAGTTCCTCGTCGAGGTCTCGGATCCCTCGGAGGCCGCAGAGTTCGGCTACACCGTCAACGGCCTGCTCGTCTCGGACTTCTTCACTCCCAGGTTCTACGATCCGGTCACCACCGAAGGCGTCCGCTACAGCTTCGGCGGTCACATCACGAAGCCTCGGCAAGTGCTGCGAGGCGGGTACATCAGCTGGCGCGAGCCGGTCTCGAACGAGTGGTGGCAGCAGACCTGGTTCAAGGGCCCGGAGCCGAAGTTCCGCAAGCTGGGGCCCCTGACGGGCAGCGGCAGCCTCCGAGCGGCCATCGATGCCAAGACCAAGACCGTCAGTCGCCTCGCCGCCAGCGGTCCCACCTCGAAGCCGTACAGCGCCGCGCGGGCCCTCACGGCCCTGGCCAAGGAGTCCACCACCGCACGGGCTGAAGCGTGGCGTGGCGAGATCGGGCGCCTGAGGGTCGCGAATACTGCGGCAATGGCCTGGAAGGGGAAGAAGAGTTGACGGCATCCATCACCGAGTACGGCCTTCGGCCCGCCTGGCAGGGAGGCCTGGCGTGAGCGATGACGCCCAGCAGCGCAAGGACCGCGCGGAGAAGTTGCGCCAGAGGATCCGGCGGCCGGCGGACGGCTCGCCGGGATCGACCCCGGCGGACGGTGAGCCGCCGCAAGGAGAGAGCCTGAAGGACCGCGTCGAGCGCCGCATGCGGGAGCTCGACGAAGCCGACCGCAATGGGCGCCCTTCCCCCTCGGACGACACGAACACGCCCTGATCGACCGGCGCCTCCGGGAGAAGGCGGGCAGACACGGCCGCCTCCTCCCGGACCTCAGCGGACTATGTCCGCCCTGCGTGACGGCGTCGCGTGGGCGACTGCCTGGCGGTCGAGGCGGTCGAGGCGGACCGGATCCAGGTGAAGACGGGCCGCCGCGAGGTTTTCCTCCAGGTGGTCGATTCGGGAAGTGCCCGGGATCGGGAGAATGACCGGAGAGTGGTGAAGGAGCCATGCGAGGGAGACCTGGGCGGGGGTGGCGTCGAGTTCAGCCGCCACTGCGGTGATCTCGGACGACGCCTCCGACGTCGCTGAGGCGACCGGCCGCCACGGCAGGAACGCGATCCCCGCCTCTTCGCACGCGGCGAGCACAGGCTCGTGCTCGCGGTCGAGGAGGCTGTACCGGTTCTGCACGCTCGCGACATCGACGATCTCCCGCGCCCGGGCCAGCTCCGTGACAGTGACCTCGGACAGCCCGATCCGTCCGACCTTGCCTTCAATCTGGAGTTCCCGCAGGGCACCGAGCTGGTCCGCAAGGACGACCTCCGGATCGATGCGGTGCAGCTGGAGCAGCTCGATCCGCTCGACGCGCAGTCGACGGAGGGCGTGTTCGACCTGACCGCGCAGGACATCCGGCCGGGCGTCGAGCTTCCACCCGGCCGAGGAGGCCGATCGGGCGACACCGACCTTGGTGGTGACGAGCAGCCCGTCCACGTACGGATGCAAGGCCTCGGCGAGCAGCTCCTCGTTGGCTCCCCATCCGTACATGTGGGCGGTATCGATCAGTGTCACGCCGAGCTCGACGGCCCGACGGGCAACTGCGAGAGAGGCCTCGCGTGCGGGACCCGGATCCGTCGGCAGCCGCATGGCTCCGAACCCGAGCCGCCGTACCTCTAGATCCCCACCGATGCGAAATATGGTCGACGTCATGCTGTTTCCGCCCTCTCGATCAAGGGCCAACGCCAACAGCGCGGTTGACCCTGGGCGATCCGAAGAGGCTCGCCCGTCGCTGACACGGACGACGGTCCGGCGCATACAACGCCGCCACATCCGCAGGGGGTCAGGGCCCGTCACCGATCAAGGTGGGAGGATGCCGGTCACGTGTCGGTCACGCGCGGCACCGAGGCCGGCCACCACTTGGGGGATCAGCAGGGCGAGCAGGACCGTCAGCGGCTGCTGCCAGCTGTCCGAGGCATCGTGGATCGCACCAAGCACGGTGGGTCCCGTGGCCCCGAGGATGAAGCCGAAGCACTGTGCCATGCTGGACAGTTGGGTAGCGTGCCGAGTGTCGGGGGCCCGCTGGACGATGCAGAGGAGTGCCAGGCCGAGGGCCGATCCCTGGCCGAGTCCGAGCAGTGTCATCCAGAGGTAGGTGCTGGCGGTCGGCGCGGTGAGCACACCGACGAGACCGAGTGCGGTCAGAACGGCGCTGAGCGCGGACAGTGGGCCCGAGCCGATGCGCCGGCCAACGACGGCAGGGGCGAGGAAGGATCCCGTGATGCCGAGGAGCGAGGAAAAGGAGAGCATCCAGCCCGCTCGTTCCGGGCCGAGGCCGGCGTCGATGAGGATGGTGGGCAACCAGGCGGCGGCCGCATAGTAGTTGAATGTCTGCAGGCCCATGTATGCAGTCACCTGCCAGGCCAGCGGTGAGCGCCAGAGCCCGCGCACCGGGTGATTGGCCGCCGGTGCCTTGTCAAAGCCGATCCGCGAGTGCGAGCGGAACCGAAGCAGCCACACCAGGACTGCGATCAGTGCCGCTATCCCCCAGAATGCCTGCGTGGCCTGCCAGGTCAGATCCAGGGCCCGCTGCAGGGGCAGGGTTGCGCCGGCCGCGAGTGCGGCCCCGCCGAACAGCGACATCGAGTAGAGCCCGGCCATCAGTCCGGTCCTGCTCGGGAAGTCCCGTTTGATGAGGGCGGGTAGCAGCCCATTGGCCACCCCGATGCCTACGCCTATGACGATGGTCCCGGCGAACAAGGCCACGACCGTATCCACCAGCCGCAGCGCCGTACCGGCGCAGACCAGCGTCATCATGCCGAGTAGTGAACGCTCCATTCCGAGCCGTCTGCCGAGTTTCGGTGCGATCGGCGCGAAGAGCCCGAAGCAGAGCAGCGGCAGGGCGGTGAGCAGGCTGGCCGATACGGCCGACATGCCATTGTGCGCGCGAATCGTGTCGACGAGCGGGAAGACGGTGACGAGCGCGGGCCGAAGGTTGAGAGCAATGAGCACCACCTGGAGGGCGAGGAGAAGTGTGCTCCGGCTCGAACGGGGCGTTCGGGTGGCTCCTTCTACGGCACTGCTCTCCTTCACAGGCCAACGGCGGCGCGCAGAGCATCGATGCGGTCGGTGCGTTCCCAGGTGAAGTCGGGGAGTTCGCGGCCGAAGTGGCCGTAGGCGGCGGTCTGGGCGTAGATCGGGCGCAGCAGGTCGAGGTCGCGGATGATGGCGGCCGGGCGGAGGTCGAAGACCTCGCCGATGGCCTCCTCGATGGCATCGGTGGGCACGGTGTGGGTGCCGAAGGTTTCGACGAAGAGACCGACGGGTTCGGCCTTGCCGATCGCGTAGGCGACCTGGACCTCGCAGCGCGAGGCGAGGCCCGCGGCGACGACGTTCTTGGCGACCCAGCGCATGGCGTACGCGGCGGAACGGTCGACCTTGGACGGGTCCTTGCCCGAGAAGGCGCCGCCACCGTGACGGGCCATGCCGCCGTACGTGTCGATGATGATCTTGCGGCCGGTCAGACCGGCGTCGCCCATCGGGCCGCCGATCTCGAAGCGCCCGGTCGGGTTGACCAGGAGGCGGTAGCCCTCGGTGTCGAGCTTGATGCCGTCCTCGACGAGCTGCGCCAGCACGTACTCCACGACGAACTCGCGGATGTCGGGGGCGAGCAGCGTGCCCAGGTCGACGTTGGAGGCATGCTGCGAGGAGACCACGACCGTATTGAGGCGGACCGGCCGGTTGCTGCGGTACTCGATGGTGACCTGGGTCTTGCCGTCGGGGCGAAGGTAGGGGATCGTCCCGTTCTTGCGGACCTCCGAGAGGCGGCGGGAGAGCCGGTGCGCGAGGTGGATCGGGAGCGGCATCAGCTCGGGGGTCTCGTCGCAGGCGTAGCCGAACATCAGGCCCTGGTCGCCCGCGCCCTGCTTGTCGAGCTCGTCCTCGTCGCCCTCGACCCGGGTCTCGTAGGCCGTGTCGACGCCTTGCGCGATGTCCGGGGACTGCGCGCCGATGGACACCATCACCCCGCAGGATGCGCCGTCGAAACCCTTACGTGAAGAGTCGTAGCCGATGTTCACCACGGTCTCGCGGACCAGACTCGGAATGTCGACGTACGCCGTGGTGGTGACTTCGCCGGCGATGTGCACCAGACCAGTGGTGATCAGGGTCTCCACGGCAACCCGGGCTTGGGGGTCCTGGCTCAGTAGCGCGTCCAGGATCGCATCACTGATCTGGTCGGCGATCTTGTCTGGGTGGCCTTCGGTCACGGATTCCGAGGTGAACAGAGATGTTGACATGGCGATCCTTGTGATGTGAGGAGCAGTGCTGCTCGGTTACGTTTCCGCGGTTTCAGCAGCCCTGGATACGACCCGTCGCGTGCATGGCCGCGTCCATGCACGGTCGGCGCCGTCGACTTGCCTTGCCTTGCCTTCCGGTCCCGGACCGGCCGCGCTGCCTCGATTTCCGTTCCTGACTTCCGCTCATCCGGCTTCCGACAGCAATTCCAGCAGGGCGAGGCAGGCTTGGGCTGTTCTGTTGTCCTTGTCCTGCTCTTCATGCCAACCGGATACGGACACTGCAACGATCCGATGCCTGCGCAAACCGCGGAAGAGTCCCGCGATTTCACCATAGGACGGGCCGGATTTGACGTGATACTTCAGCGCGGGCAGTTCGACCTCGGCATCCATCACGTCGGTATCGAGGTGCAGGTAGAGAGTCTGCTCCGGTGGCAGGTTCTCCAGGATCTCGCTGATCCCGCAACAGAGGATTTCAGAGCCGTGCAACGCCTCGCTCTCGCCTGGATCGAGATCGCGTGCGTCGGACAGAATGATCTGCCGTTCCGGATAGGGCTGGACGCCGATCGCGGTCCGCATCGCTGTGACGGCCGCGCAGTCTTCCGTGTCCCCGTCGTTCCGTCCCACCATCATGGCCAGTGGCATTCCACCGAGGTACTGCGTCTGTGTGGTGGCCCAGGTGTGGAAGTCTCCGTGTGCGTCGAGCCACAGGATGCGGTCGGGTGACCGGTCTGCCTGTTGCAGGCCGGCCAGCACGCCGAGGGCGGACAAGCAGTCGCCGGCGATGCTGAGCGGTACGTCGCCGCCCTCCACCGTCTCGCGCACAAGGTCGGCCAGACGCGCATAGATACGGCCCATACGACTCATCTGCTCGTGCCGGTGCACGAGTCGAGCCTCCGTGAAAGCCGGATCGTCCAGCACGGCCCAGGGTGCGTTGTCCAGGTCGCAGACGCGGGCCAGGCCATCACGGCGCTGACCGATCAGGTAAGGCACGAGCAGGCGGCGCATCAGAGCCAGCTCCCCGGGTCCATGCTGTACCCCAGTCCTTCCATCATGGCGTGCACTTCCGGACGCTGCCCCAGTGCCAGCAGCGGCTCGCGGCGCTTGTGCCAACGTTGTGGTGACGGCTGCTCGGTAGCCATGGTGATGGGTAGGGACGGCACCGATCCCATGGGTGACAGGCCCAGATGGGACGTGATCCTCTCCATTTCGGCAGCGGGATCCGCCAGGAAGCTCTCGAAAGCGACACCAAGGGTCTGAATACCGCTGGTCAAGATACTCCGGTGGCAGGTCATCCATTGGTTCAGGCAGACTTCTCCCAGGCTGGCAGCAGTGAAATCACACCAATTCATCGGCAGGTCGAATTTCCACCAGCGATACCCGAAGGGCACACAGTCGGAATACCCCCGGATCTCCAGCTTCTTTTCGGTACCTGCCAGATCGTGAGCGAAGAAGGCAATCGGTGAAAGCCAGCCGTCCATCAGGCCGTTCACGGCCTGCGCATAGCCGCGGGTCAGGTGTACGTAGCGAATGTCCGCGTTCGGGAACAGCTGCTCGTAGATGCCGATGCGGTAGGCGTCGGACGGCGTCTTGAACAGCAGCGTCTTGCTGTCCGCATCGGCACCGGTAAAGGGGCGGCGATAAAGCGACGGCAGGACAAAGGGTGGCTCTTCGATCTTGGCCACTTCATCGAATGGCCGGTTCAGCGCAGGCCCGAGGTTTCCGTCATAGTAGTCGATGCGCCACGGATAGTCCCAGTGGACGGCAGTCAGTACGGCCTTCTGCAGGGCGCTCTCCGAGTGCTCGTGATGACTCGAATGCACATGGGGCAGGACGTCATCGAGCACGTCAAGCAGCCGCCGATATTCCGCCTGCTGGGAGAACACCGCAGGGAACTGCAGGAGAATACGCCTGACCCAGCGCAGCTTCAATTGGGGCAGCGACATGGGCTCACCGGCGGCCACAGTGAGGCCGTCGAATATATGATCCGCCAGTGCGTCCGGGGCGGCCAGTCGCACGATCGCATCGCTATCGGAATTATGGCCGAATCCATTCCCGGTCAGAGCCAGGAACGGCTCCAGCTCGCCGTCCAGTGCGGCAATCTCGGGATGCGAGGCGAGTACGCTCTTGAGCAGGCTGGACCCGGACCTGGAACTCGTCAGGATCACCGCCACGCTGCGCACACGCGTCCGCAGCGCCGATGGCGTAGCTGCACAGAGCGAATTCACGGTGCGCAGCAGCTCATTCATGCGGGACCGTCCTGCCCAGCACGCTGAATGAGATAGGCGTAGAAGGTCCTCTGCTTGGCCTTGTCCGCCGTCTTTTCTGCGAGCAGTCGCATCGAGAAGCCGGCCTCCTGGGCCAGACGCTCGACTTCACCGAGAGACCCGAAGCTCGCATGCGAGAAGTAGATGCGTCCCCCGGGGTTCAGATACTTGTCCACTTCCTTGAAGAAGGTTGCATTGGTCCGGAAGTCCGTATCCCACGTGGAACGTTCCACCAGATCGGACGCCGGCTTGTCCCGGAACGGGAGATTCGCCGTTATCACATCAAACTGCTCGTCGCCCACCTTCTCGAACAGATCGGACTGGCGCACTTCCATCACATTTTCGAAACCGTGCTGCCTCGCGTTGAAGGTGGCACTTCGGATGGCATCCGGATTAACATCCACCGCCAGCACCCGCCCGGCTCCCTTATAGGCAGAGAAGACTCCGATAACGCCCGACCCTGTGCCCACATCGAGAACGCTTCCACCTTTCTCCACCCTGAGATTGAGAACCAGTGGGTGGCTGTCCGTGTACGGCCAGAAGGTGTTCGGGAAAACCCAGAAATCCTTTCCTAGATAGCGGACAGATCGCCCCTCCACGGGAACCGACCTGAAGCCTTCTTGGCGACTGATGTGCCAGCGATCGATGCCCGAAACGTCAGCCACAGGGTCAGAGTGCATGCTGATCACCTCACGGATATGCTGCGTACATCACAGCGAGCTCGACGGATTTCAATGTATGAAATCCCGAATGGAACGACAAGCCAAATTTCGAGAATATTTGGATCCGATATCCCGAAACTCTCATGGCCCTGTCAGGCCTTTGGGCGGAGACCGCGAGCGCGGAGCATCCTGAACTCCAGGGGCCTGAAGATCGATAGATCGATAGCAATACCAACGATCAAGATCAGAAGAATTGCCAGAAATACACCGGGCATGTCGATGTTGTTGCGGCCGTTCTCCAGTAGCTGACCGAGCCCCAGCCCGAGATCTGGCGATGAGGCGATGATCTCGGCCGCCATCAGCGAGCGCCAGGAGAACGCCCACCCCTGCTTCAAACCCGCCAAATATCCAGGTAATGATGCCGGCATGACGATGTACCAGGTCTCCCGAAGACCCGTCGCACCCATCGTCCGTCCCGCTCGCAGGAAGAGTGGTGGGACCTGGTCGAAGCCGGAAATGAGGCCGTTGGCGATTGATGGCACCGCACCGAGCAGAATCACCATGTACATCATCGAGTCGTTCAGACCCAGCCAGAGCACGGCGGGCGGTACCCAGGCCACTGACGGCATTGACTGCAGACCGGACAGAACCGGCCCGATAGCCGGCCTCAGGAGCCTCATCCGGGCGACGATCAGACCGAGCAGCGTGCCGATCGCGAGCGCGACCAGGAAACCGAGCAGCCCCCGCGAGGTGCTGGTCCAGATGATGTCGAACAGGGAACCCCGCCGCCACAGCTCCTGAAGACTCGACCAGACCGAGGACGGCGAGGGAAGTTGGGTCTCCTCGGCAACGCCCGCCCATAGCAGTCCCTGCCAGACCAGCAGGACCAGCGCTATCGCCGTAACGGGGGGCAGGACAACTTTGAGCAGGGCTTCACGCGCTGGGGCACGGTGGACAGCGACCGCGTCGAGCGCATCCAGGCCTGCCTCGAACCCGTCGAGGTCTTGCTTTGCATGTCTGTCGTGAGCGTCCACCTTCCTGGTGTCAGTGCTGGCCATGGCGGCGGATCTCCCCACGCAGGTGTTCAGTGATCTCGAGGGACAGTTCCGCGACGTCGGCGTCTTCGATGCGGCGGGGCTGGGGGATGCCGACGGTCCATTCCTTGGCGATCCGGCCGGGCCGGGAGGAGAGGAGGACGACGCGCTGGGCGAGGCGGACGGCTTCGCGGACGTTGTGGGTGACGAAGAGGACGGAGAGGCTGCCCGCGGCGGAGCCGCTGGTGTTCGCAGCGGCCCAGATGCGGGTGAGTTCGCCGTGCAGGACGTCGCGGGTGATGGCGTCCAGGGCTCCGAACGGCTCGTCCATGAGGAGGAGTCGGCTGTCCTGGGCGAGGGCGCGGGCGAGGGCGACGCGCTGGCGCATGCCGCCGGACAGTTCGTGGACACGCTTGCCGTGGGAGCCGGCGAGGCGGACGAGTTCCAGGAGGCGTTCGGCTTCGGGCTTGCGGTCGGCTTTGGCGACTCCGCGCAGGCGCAGGGCGAGTTCGATGTTCTTGCCGGCGGTGAGCCAGGGGAACAGGGCGTGTTCCTGGAACATCAGGGCCGGACGGCCACCGGGGGTCTCGATCGACCCGATGGAGGGCTTGTCGAGTCCGGCGACGAGGTTGAGGAGGGTGGACTTTCCGCAGCCGGAGGCGCCCAGGATGGTGACGAACTCGCCGGGAGCGACATCGAGGCTGATGTCGTCCAGGACGAGCTGCGATCCGGCCGGGCCGGAGAAGGACTTCGAGACGTGCTCGATCCGAGCGGCGTACTGGTGCTCCGCCACGGTGCCCTCACCGGCCTCGGTGACTGTGGTGACCATCGTCTTCACCTCCTGGGGGTTACTGGATTACGGGGGTTGTGGGGATTGCGGGGGTTGCGGGGTTACTTGGTGCCGAGGCCGGCGTCGGAGACTTCGGGCTTGCCTGCGGCCTTGAGGACCTTGTTCAGGAGCGTGAGGTCGTAGATCCCGGCGAGTTGGGGCTGCTCGATGAGCTTGGCCTTGACCGCCCAGTCCGACTCGGTCTTCAGGGTGGAGGCGAGGGGGTCGTCGGTGACCAGGATGGAGGTCCAGGCGGGGTCGATGACCTTCGCGTCGAGGGCCTTGCCGCTGTCGGCGGCGAGCTTGGCGTTGGCGGAGGCCTTGGCCTTGTCGGGGTTGGCGTTGATCCACTCGTTGGTCTTCACGGTGCCCTTGAGCACGGCCTCGACGACGTCCGCGTGTTCCTTGAGGAACTTCTGCGACACGATGATGTTCGTGATCACGAACTTCTTGTCGGGCCACAGGGAGGTCTCGTCGAGGAGGACGGAGCCGCCGTCGGAGACGAGCTTGGAGGCGGTGGGCTCCGGCACCCAGGCGCCGTCGATGGAGCCCTGCTTGAACGCGTCGGGGGTGACCTTGTTGTCGGTGCGCACGACGGAGACGTCGCCCTTGCCGGACTCCGGATCGACGTTCCAGCCCTTCTCCGCGATCCAGTTGAGGAACGCGACGTCCTGCGTGTTGCCCTTCTGGGGGGTGGCGATCTTCTTGCCCTTGAGGTCGTCCAGGGTCTTGATCTTGTCCGGGTTGACGACGAGCTTGACGCCGCCGGAGGCGGATCCGGAGATGATCCGCAGGTTGGAGCCCTTGGACTTGACGTAGCCGTTGATCGACGGGGAGGGGCCGATGAACCCGATGTCGAGAGAACCGCCGTTGAGGGCTTCGATCTCGGAGGGTCCGGCGTTGAAGGTCTGCGGCTTGACCGTGGTGCCGCCCAGCTCCTTCTGGATCAGCCCCTCCTGCAGACCCACCAGCGCCGTGGCGTGAGTCAGGTTCGGGAAGTAACCGATACGGACCTCCGAAGCCGACAACGGCTTTCCGGTGGCGGCGGAGGAACTGCCCGTCGCGGGGGCGTCCTTCTTCGCCTCCGAGCCGTAGCCGCACGAGGCGAGCGCGCCAGTCAGGAGGGAGAGACCGATGAAGAAGGCGATGCCTTTGCGGGTATTCCGAAGAGGCGCATATCTGTGGAGCCATCCGGCGCACGTGCGGTCTTCGTATGTCATCACGTACATCGCGCCACCGGGTTCTGGGCGGGGGTGAAGGATTCGCCGGCCATGCCGGCTGCCAGGGTTGTGCCGTCGGTGGGGTCGATGAGGAGGAAGGATCCGGTGGGGCGTGAGTCGGCGTAGGAGTCGAGGGCGAGGGGTTCGGCGGTTCGGATGACGACGCGGCCGATGTCGTTGGCCACGAGCTGTCCGGGGTTGGGGTGCTGGGACAGGTCGTCCAGGGTCAGTCGGGAGGGGATTTCCTTGACGATGGCCTTGACCGTGCGGGTGGTGTGCTTGATGAGTACCTGGGCGCCGGTGTTCAGTGGCTGGTCGGCGACGTGGCAGACCGTTGCGACGACGTCCTGTGTGGTGGCGGGGGCGTTGGTGGAGGGGGCGATGAGGTCGCCGCGTGAGATGTCGATGTCGTCCCGCAGGTGCAGGGTCACCGACTGGGGGGCCCAGGCGGTGGCCACGCCGTGGCCGAGTGCGTCGATGCTCTCGATAACGGAGGTGCGGCCGGACGGCAGCACGGTGACGGCCTCGCCGACGTGCAGGACGCCGGAGGCGATCTGGCCGGCGTAGCCGCGGTAGTCGGGGTGTTCGGCGGTCTGCGGACGGATCACGTACTGCACCGGGAAACGCGCCGGGCAGGTGGTCAGGTCGTGGCTGACCGGGACGGTCTCGAGGTGTTCCAGGACGGTGGGGCCGCCGTACCAGTCCATGTGTGCGGAGGGCTCGACCACGTTGTCGCCGGCCAGTGCGGAGATCGGGATCGCGGTGATCTCCGGGACGCCCAGGTCCGAGGCGTACGCGGTGAACTCCTCCGCGATCTTCGCGAAGACGGCTTCCTCGTAGCCGACCAGGTCCATCTTGTTGACGGCCAGGACCACGTGCGGGACGCGCAGCAGCGCGGCTACGGCGGCGTGGCGGCGGGTCTGTTCGATGACGCCGTTGCGGGCGTCGACGAGGACGACTGCGAGGTCGGCGGTGGAGGCGCCGGTGACCATGTTGCGGGTGTACTGCACGTGCCCGGGGGTGTCGGCCAGGATGAACCGGCGCCGGGTGGTGGCGAAGTAGCGGTAGGCCACGTCGATGGTGATGCCCTGCTCGCGCTCGGCGCGCAGGCCGTCGGTGAGCAACGCCAGGTCGGGCGTGTCCCGACCGCGGTCGGCCGAGACCCGCTCGACCGCCTCCAGCTGGTCGGTGAAGAGCGACTTGGAGTCGTGGAGCAGTCGTCCGACCAGGGTGGACTTGCCGTCGTCGACGGAACCGGCGGTCACGAAGCGCAGCAGAGCGACAGGTGTGCCGGGCTGCTCGGCCGGCGTCATCAGAGTGCCTTCTGCTGCATTGCGTAGCAGCTGCCGGTCAAACGGTACCCGCCCGGGAGGCGAGCGCCACGCCACGGTTCGGGTTCGTCCGGGAGGCGGTCACCGCTGGGGCACGAACCTCTGCACGGGACTGTTGAAGTCCGCCGCCCTCGAACAGTGGTGGAGGTCATGGTTAGAAGTACCCTTCGCGCTTGCGGTCTTCCATCGCGGCCTCGGACATCTTGTCGTCGGCGCGGGTCGCGCCCCGCTCGGTGAGACGGGAGGCGGCGATCTCGGTGATCACGGCGTCCAGCGTGGTGGCATCGGAATCGACGGCACCCGTGCAGGACATGTCACCGACCGTGCGGTAACGGATCAGGCGGGTCTCGGGGACCTCGTCCGCCTTCGCGCCGCCCCACTCGCCGGCCGTCAGCCACATCCCGTTGCGCTTGAAGACCTCACGCTCGTGCGCGAAGTAGATCTCCGGCAGCTCGATCTTCTCCCGCGCGATGTACTGCCATACGTCCAGCTCGGTCCAGTTGGACAACGGGAACACACGCACATGCTCACCCGGCGCGTGGCGGCCGTTGTACAGCTGCCACAGCTCGGGACGCTGACGGCGCGGGTCCCACTGGGAGAACTCGTCCCGCAGGGAGAAGACGCGCTCCTTGGCGCGGGCCTTCTCCTCGTCACGCCGGCCGCCGCCGAACACGGCGTCGAACTTCAGCCGCTGGATCGCCTCCGTGAGCGGGACGGTCTGCAGCGGGTTGCGGACCCCGTCCGGACGCTCGCGCAGCTTCCCGGCGTCGATGTACTCCTGGACCGAGGCCACGTGCAGCCGCAGCCCGTGCCGGGCCACCGCACGGTCCCGGTACTCCAGGACCTCCGGGAAGTTGTGACCCGTGTCCACGTGGAGCAGGGTGAAGGGGACCGGCGCCGGCGCGAACGCCTTCAGCGCCAGATGCAGCATCACGATCGAGTCCTTGCCGCCGGAGAAAAGGATCACCGGCTTCTCGAACTCCCCCGCCACCTCACGGAAGATGTGCACGGCCTCCGACTCGAGGGCGTCGAGGTGCGACAGCGCGTACGGCGCGTCCGTCCCCTCGTGGACGTGTGCGACGGTGGCGCTCATGCCAGGCCCCTCTCGGTGAGCAGCGCGTGCAGGGCCGAAGCCGACTCCTGCACGGACTGCGTGTGCGACTCGATGCGCAGGTCCGGGGAGTCCGGTGCCTCGTACGGGTCGTCGACCCCGGTCAGACCGGAGATCTCGCCCGCCGCCTGCCTGGCGTACAGGCCCTTGACGTCACGCTCGGAGCAGACCTCGACCGGGGTCGCCACATGGACCTCCAGGTATGAAGTGCCCTCGGCGCCATGGCGCTTGCGCACGGCCTCACGGCTGTCCGCGAACGGCGCGATCACCGGGACGAGGGCCTTCACGCCGTTGGACGCGAGGAGTTCGGCGACGAACCCGATCCGCTGCACATTGGTGTGCCGGTCCTCGCGGCTGAAGCCCAGACCCGCGGAGAGGAACTCGCGGATCTCGTCACCGTCGAGGACCTCCACACGGTGGCCCTCGGCACGCAGCCGCTCCGCCAGCGCGTAGGCGATCGTGGTCTTGCCCGCGCTCGGCAGCCCGGTCAGCCACACCGTGGCGCCCTGGTCGCTCACGCTCATCTGGTTCGTCTCCGTCGGTTCAGTACGTTCATCGGTCACGCTCGAGGCCGCCATCAGCCGTGCAGTCCGCACTCGGTCTTCCCACGCCCCGCCCACCGGCCGGCACGGGCGTCCTCGCCCTCCACCACCCGCCGGGTGCACGGAGCACAGCCGACAGAGGCGTAACCGTCCATCAGCAACGGGTTGGTGAGAACCCCGTGCTCCAGGACGTACGCATCCACGTCGTCCTGGGACCAGCGGGCGATCGGCGAGAGCTCGGGCGGCTGTCCCTCAGTGAAGTACCAAGCGTCTGGAGGCGGAACCTGGGCGGCGCCACAGATGTGTTGCACACGGTGCGAGATTGTGTATTTGTGAACGCGAGCAGTGCCGACGTGGCCGACCAGCCCGGTTATGTCGGGTGTGCCGCCGTCATGCAGGAACTGCCGAGAACTGCCGATACCCGGTCGAGGTGATCTCGCACTGCGTGTGGCCGCGCTTCCGCTTCCCGCTCAGCTTCCGCGAGCTCGAGGAGCTGATGCTCGAGTGCGGCGTGATCGTCTCCTACGAGACGGTCCGACGCAAGTGTCCGAAGTTCGGCCAGGCCTACGCCAACACGGGTACTGGGCCGCTGATTTGGAACGCCGCCCGAAGGCGCGCCGGCGAGGGTGGCCACCGGGTCCGGATGAGCCTCACGGAGTCCCCTATGCTCGCGAGGTAGTTGGTGTGAACAGTTCAATGAGGGGGCGCGGAGCCGCATGGCCGACGAGATCAAGTACGAGTACAAGACCGTGCAGACAGTTCGCGGCACCGACGGCTTGGTGATCTCGAAGATGCAGAAGGAGGGCTGGGAGCTCGTGGAGCACACCCAGGGCATGCTGCGCTCCACCCTCAACTTCCGTCGGCCGAAGAAGCCCCTGCCGCGGCTCTTGATCGGGGCCGTGGCCGGCGGCTTCGTGGTCCTCGCCGTCATCATCGGCGTAGGCGCGGCACTCGAGGACGGAGGTAAGAAGAAGGACGCGTCGAACAAGCCGACGGCGGCCACCGCGAGCGCAGAGCCCTCCGCCACGTCGACTCCGACCGCGGCCGGGTCGCCTACCGCCGCGGTGATCACGCCTCAGAACAGCCCGGAGTTCGCGGCGCTACTGAAGACGCCGGACTCCTGCGACGGCGCGAACCTGGACTTCGCGACCAAGTACAAGGGCAAGACGGTCGCCTTCGACGGGTCGATCGTGCACATGGCACCCCACGGTGACTACAACACCCGCTACGACTTCCTCCTGGGCCCGGGCGACCAGGGGTCGCAGACGACGATCGGCCCGGCCTTCAAGTACGAGGATGTCAACATCCTCGACCTGAAGCTGACCGGCGGGAACACCCCCGCCACCGTCCGCACGGGCGACAAGTTCCGCTTCGTCGCCGAGGTGGGCGAATTCAACGCGAAGCAGTGCCTCTTCTTCCTCGACCCGGTCTCGACGGAAATCCGGTAGTCAGGATGGGCCGGCCAGCAGGGCTCCTGGCGCCACCCGGGTAAGCCACCCAGCTTGATCCCTGGCGCGTCGGCAAGGTGCGACGAGTATCGCAGCCCTGTCTCGCCCCGCAGCAACTCGAAACGGTCCTCGAGTGCGTCGCGTAGCCTTTCCGCGGCACCACTGGCGGGAGGGGGATGTTCCGACTGTGCGTCATTCCCCCTCCGGCCAGTAGTCCGTGGATTCTGGCGGCCTCTCAGGCGATGGTCGCCGGGGTGTCCCGCAGGGTGACGTTGGCGTGGCTCTCCTGGAAGCTCTGGTCGGAGACCAGGGTCAGCCGGGCGGTGGACTGGAACTCCGGCAGGGTGGTGGAGCCGCAGGACACCATCGTGGTCTTGAGCTTGGCGATGGTCAGGGCGAGCCCTTCGTTGAGGTCGCCGGCGTAGGGGACGTAGCCGTCGACGCCTTCCTCGAAGATCAGGCCCTGGCCGCCCTGGCCGTAGCGCTGCCAGTTGCGGGCCCGGTTCGAGCCTTCGCCCCAGTACTCCTTCACAAAGCCGTCGCGGGTCGGGAGCTTCGCGCCGGCAGCCTGGTCGAAGCGGGCGAAGTAGCGCCCCATCATGACGAAGTCGGCGCCCATCGCCAGTGCCAGGGCCACGTGGTAGTCGTGCACGAGTCCGCCGTCGGAGCAGATGGGCACGTACTCGCCGGTGCGATCACGGAAGGCGTCCCGGGCGGCGGCGACGTCCAGCACGGCACTGGCCTGGCCGCGTCCGATGCCCTTCTGATCGCGGGTGATGCAGATGGAGCCGCCGCCCACGCCGACCTTGACGAAGTCCGCTCCGGCCTCGGCCAGGAAGGTGAACGCCTCGCCGTCGACGACGTTGCCGCCGCCGGTCGGGATCTCCGGGTAGTGCTTCTTCACCCAGGTCAGGGCTTGCGCCTGCCAGTCGCTGTAACCGTCGGAGGAGTCGAAGCACAGGGCGTCCGCGCCCGCCTCCAGCAGGGCGGGAACGCGCTCCTGGTAGTCGTGGGTGTTGATGCCCGCGCCCACGCGCAGGCGCTTGGCGCTGTCCACGGCCTGGTTCGGGAAGCGCTTGTTGTCCGCGTAGTCGGACCGGAACACCAGATACTGCAGATGGCCCTCGTCATCCAGCACCGGAAGGCAGTCCAGCCGCTGGTCCCACAGCCGCGCGTTGGCCTCGGAGAGCGTGGTGTCGGCCGCGGCGTGAGGAAGGTCGGCGATGGCAGTCATCCGACCGCTCACCGGTCCGTCGAGATCGTGACGCTGGGGATGGAAGTCGCGGGAGGTCACCAAGCCGAGCAGGCGGCCGGCGGCGGTGCCGTCGTGGGTGACCGCAGCGGTGCTGTGACCGGTACGTTGCATGACGGTGAGCAGGTGGCTCAGGCTGTCTTCCGGGCGGACGTTGGTGTCGCTGGTGACGAATCCGGCCTTGAAGTTCTTCACCTGGCGGACGGCTGCGGCCTGGTCCTGGATCGACTGGTTGTGGTGCAGGAAGCTCAGCCCGCCGTTGCGCGCAAGGGCGATCGCGAGTTCCGGTGTGCTGACAGCCTGCATGATCGCCGAGGTGAACGGGGAGCCGAGTTCGATCGCCGACTGCTCGCCCACGACGTGCCGCACCAGGGGCGTGGACAGGTCGACCGTCGCGGACGAGCAGTCGCTCCGGGTCCGGTTCGGCAAGAGCAGAAACTCGTTGAACGTCCTTGAGACCTCGGCGATGATCTGTGCCACTCGTTCCTCCTGAACCGTCGACCGGGGCCCAACTGCCCGGTCGTGAGCACCGCTCCGTGTCCCAAGACCCGGGCAGGCAGGTGCCGGCATGGCAGCTGTGGAGGTGCCACACGCTGCGGCAGAGCCCTGACCAGCCCGTGTCTCACCGGGTGCGGTCGTGACCTGGCACCTTATCGACTGCCCCGCCGCTGCACGAATCGTTTCCTCTTCACCGTCGATCACCGGCCGCGGGCAGCGCAATCCGCGTCGCGATCGACTTCCCCCGGGACCACCCCCGCGAGCAGCAACCCAGGACCGGAGTGTCCTGAGCGAACAAGGGCTCGGGGACTAACTATGGTTCGTCAGCCAGCTGTTGCAGCAGTGCCGCTGGTGATCCAGTCGTCGATGTGCTCCTGGCTGAGGCCTTCGAGCGTCAGCTCGTGTTGATCGATCCAGGCCGGCAGCTCCAGGGCGACGCCGACGAGTAACCGAGGTAGGAATGAATCCGGTGGGCAAGGGACGTCACAGGCAGCCCATCGGGCACGGCCTAAGCGGGTTGTGGTGTGAGGCGCTTGTGGCCCTTGCGGTCGTAGTAGGTGGTCATCGCGAACCCGAAGGCCAGGGCGAGGACCGTACCGATGGCGATCATGAGCCAGGAGCGGGTGAGTCCGGCATCGCCGCGCGCGTCGAAGTAGAGGATGGCGCGCACCCCGTCGCTGAGTTGGCGCATCGGCTCGAAGTGGGACAGGAAGCGGTAGAAGCCGGGCACCGCCTGGAGGGGGACGGTGGCACCTGAGGACGGGAGGCCGAGGACGATGAAGACGAACATCGACACCAGCTGGCCGATCCCGCCGAACGCGGCGTTGATGGCCTGCACTCCCAGCCCGACGGCGAGCGCCGCGCAGTAGGAGTAGATCCACAGCAGCGGCAGCCGGGTCGCGTCCATGCCGAGGATCTCCACGCAGGCCACGAGGACGAGGGAGGAGCTGAGGAGCGTGATGCCCGCGGTCATGGCCATCTTGAGCAGCAAGGTCTGGGTGCGGTTGATCGGTACGGTCGGGCGGCGCGTGTGCCAGGGCCCGATCTCGTTGTCGGCGTAGCCGAGGGCCGTGTCGACGCCGTTGCTGATGACGTTGCCGCCCATGAACCCGGCCAGGACGAGCAGCAGGGTGTAGTAGAAGGCGGTCAGGCCGAGGCCGCTGTGGGAACCGATCGGGTGGCCGACCTCGGTGACGACGTGGACCGGATCGGCGAGCAGGAGCCTGGTGGTGGGGGTCGCCCCGGCGCCGACGGCCGCGGTGAGCTGTCGGCCGACGGACTGGGATGCGCCGTGGGCGGCCCGGGTGGTGATCTGGCTCGCGAGGGAGGAACCGAGGCTGCCCTTGCCGGGGTTGGTGAGCACGGTGATCGACGGCTGCTGCGTGGCTCCCGTCGTGGTCAGGGCGGTCACGGCCGCCGTGAAACCGACCGGGACCACCAGGGCCCCGTACACCTTCCCGGAGTCGAGCTGGTCCTGGGCCTGGGCCCGGGTCAGCGCCCGCCAGTCGACCTTGCCGCCCGCCGGGTCGGCGGCGATGGCCGCCGTGATCTGCGTACCCAGGTTCTGCCGCTGCCCGGGCGGCGGCTCGCCCGTGTCGTCGTTGACGAGGGCGATGGGCAGGGCACGCAGGTCCGCGTTGGGGTTGACGATGCCGCCCATGTAGAGCAGGGACAGCAACAGGGCGAGCACTCCGGTGAGGATCGTGGGCAAGAGCCACAGTTGGGGGCGGCGCAGCAGCCTTGCGGCACTGACCTCGGGGGCGGGCACGGACATGCGTCTCCGTAGGTTCCCGGTGGTTCGGGGATCGAAGTGTGGCTGCGGGCAGCTGGGCAGTGCTCTCCTGCCGACCTCGTTGGATTTCAGGATATGGCTGGGATGGTGACAACGGGCGCGCGCCTCGCCCTCCCCCGCCCTCCGTTTCGATCGAGACGGGGTGTTCGGATCCGGAAGTCGCCGCACGAAGCGTCCGGATTGGGGACCTGCACGTGTGAATTCGGCCTGTGGGTCATGCGGATACGGCGCCCGGAAAGTACGATCAAGCAATGTCTGACATGATCGAGACCACGCCCGGCTGGCTGACTACGGATGAGCTGGAAGCGGCCAGGGCCCAGATGCCGATCCTGTACGTAACGGCCGTTCCCGTACGGGTGGACGACAGCGGCGAAGTCACCAGCATCGGGCTGTTGCTGCGCATCGGTCCGGACGGAACGGTCAGCCGGACCCTCGTGTCCGGCCGCGTCCTGCACCACGAGCGGGTCCGTGACGCGCTGCTGCGCCACTTGGAGAAGGACCTCGGCCCGGTGGCCCTGCCCCGTGTCCCCGCCGCCCTCCAGCCCTTCACCGTCGCCGAGTACTTCCCCACCGCCGGCATCACCGCCTACCACGACCCCCGCCAGCACGCGGTGTCGCTGGCCTACGTCGTCCCGGTCGCCGGCGACTGCCGCCCTCGGCAGGACGCGCTGGACCTGGTCTGGTTCAGTCCCCAGGAGGCCGCCGAGCTGGCCGTGCCGGACGAGATGCCGGGCGGGCACGGCGTGCTGCTGAAGCAGGCGCTCGCGCACACGGGGCACGCCTACTGAGGGCCCGACCGGGCACCGTGTTCCTCACCCTCTTGTCGGCGGCCCGGTCGCCCTGGCGCAGGGCGGTCCGACGCGGCCGGCTATGTCACCCTGGCCGAGGCCATGAACACCAACGACATCGGTCGGGGTCGCGGCGGCCAGCCACCCGCCCGCGTCCCGGGCTGACGGGCCGATCTCGGGCCCGGGTTCGTAGCCTCGGGTGGGCTTGCGCGTTCCGTGGCTCACGTACAAGAGAGCGGCAGATCCGCCGTCGGTACGTGCTTCAGAGCATCCGGCGGTCAGACGTAGCTGAGGATGACCAGTAGTGCCGCGCACTCGGCCAGGGTCTGGACGACGACTGCGGCCTGGCGCGCCCGGACTGCGGGCGCGGCCATGGCGACCACGAATGCCACGACCGCGACGCCGGCACCCCAGATGAACCAGCGCCCCGGCAGCCCGGAGGCGCACTCCTCCCCGGCTTCGTGGGTGCTCCCAGGATCCTTCTGGGTACGGCTACTCATGCGTCGCGCAATGCTGACGCCTAACGTCACGTTCATGATCAAGAGCCTTGCGCGTGGAACCCGAACCTCCGGGCGGTCCGTCCTGTATGCCGTCACAGGGCTCACGGTGGTGGCGTTGTCAATTGCTGCCGTGGTGGCGGGGGATTTTGTGTGGAACGGCGCGCCGTATCCTTCGGGCGACCCGGCCGCGGTCGCGCAGCGGCTCAAGGCCCGGTCCGACGGGATCTACGAGGACTTCGCGCTGCCCGAGAAGTACGCCGCGGACTCGGGCAGCCTCGATACCGGCGCCTGTTACTACCGCGGGCTGAGAGGTGTCGCCCACATCGACGAGGCACGAAGCGACGTACGCAGCTTCGGACTCGACCGGAGGGTGCCCGACGTCCCCGAAGCCGCTGCCCGAGAGGCGCAGGGGCGCGTGCGCCAGCGGCTGGTGCAGCAGGGCTGGAAGCTCACCCACGAAGATGACCGTGCAGGCGCCACCTTCCGCGAACTGGGTTTCCGATTCGAAGACCCGCAGGGCGGCGACCAGGTCGACGTGCAGTGGAACAACTCGACCACGACTCTGTTCATCAGCGTCTACGCACCCTGTACGCAAGTTCCCGAATAGTTCGCGGAGCACGCCCGGTCCGAGGCGGACTGTCAGTGGCGCTCTTCCCCCCTCCGCTCAGATGCCGTGCGTGGCTGTGACGGCTCCCTGGGAGATGGCTGCGGTGAGCAGTGCGTGGTCCAAGGCGGTCTGGTCCGCGTAGTGGAGGGCGAAGTCGGCTACGGCGCGGTCGAAGGTGTCGGCCTTGCCGAGGTACCCCGCGATGGCGATGCGGTCGCCGGAGCGGGCATGCGCCCGGGCCAATGCCGTGCCGCACAGTTCCGCGTACTGGCGGAGCATGTCCGGCGTCATGGTCTCCACGACGGCCGACCCCTTCATGTCGCGCAGTTGCCGGACGTAGAAGTGGCGCCCGGCCGGTCCGGTCGTCCAGCCGAGGAAGATGTCTCCGCCTGTCTGGAGGATCTTCTGTCCCGCGACCACCCGGTGACCGTGGTGGCCGTGGCTGTCGGCCGGGAGATGGTCCTCCAGCACCGATCGTCCGGCCTCCTTGATCTGGAGGAAGAGCGGGTCCTGCTCGTCGCGGCCCATCAGCAGGACGATGAAGCAGCGGGTCCCTACGCTCCCCACGCCCACGGCCTTCCGTGCCGCTTCGACGAACCGGTAGCGGTCCAGGAGCCGGCCCCGCTCATCGGGGAGAGTCGCGCGGTATTCGCTGAAGATCTCATCGACGGCCCGGCTCTCGGCTGCGGTCACGGGCTCGAGCAGGGGCGGGTCGTGGATGATGCGCCGGCGGCCGTCCCGGGTCTCGGTGAGTTTGGCGAGTGCCTGCAGACTGGTACGCCGTCGGGCCCGCGCCAGACTCGCCTCGACCCGGTTGCGCAGCTTGGACTCGCGGATCAGCGGGAGCACCTCGGCCGTGTCGAACCGCTGGTACCAGACGGCGAGTTCGCCCTGCTCGGCAAGGTGCCGCATGGACAACCGGTAGGCCCGGGCGGCGGCGAGAGCGGATTGCCGTGCCCGGTCGTCGCCGCGGCCTTCCTCCCTCGCGGCCACGGCAACGCTGGCGGCGAGCCGTTTGACGTCCCACTCGAATGGCCCGGGCAGGGTTTCGTCGAAGTCGTTGAGGCCGAACAGCTGCGCGCGGTCGGCCGAGGCGAAGAGGCCGAAGTTCAGCAGGTGGGCGTCGCCGCAGAGCTGGACGGTCAGGCCTGTGTGGGGCTGGGCCGCCAGGTCCGCGGCCATCACCGCGGCGGAGCCCCGTAGGAAGGCGAACGGGGAGTCGGCCATCCGCCCGTAGCGGATCGGCAGCAGCTCGACGACTCGGTCGGCAGCCTGCCGCTCCAGCACATCGAGCGGGTCGGGCCGGTCCGCAGCCGCCGTCCACCGCCCGTGCGAGGCCCGGGTCACCTGCTTGCGGGCGGACCGGCCGCGTCGGGCCCGCTCGGCGGGACTGTCCATGCCCATCTCCTTGTCACTCGCGCTGCGGGCGCCTTGAGGTCTCGTCGAGTTCGTCGTCCAGCGCGAGGGCAGCAGTGATGAGGGCGAGGTGGGTGAAGGCCTGGGGGAAGTTGCCGAGTTGCTGACCCGTGGGACCGATCTCCTCGGCGAAGAGGCCGACGTGGTTGGCGTACGTCAGCATCTTGTCGAAGGCGTAGCGGGCCTGTTCGAGCCGCCCCGCCCGGGCGAGCGCGTACACGTAGAGGAAGCTGCACAGGGAGAACGTGCCTTCGGAGCCCTGCAGGCCGTCGGGAGACGCCTGGGGGTCGTAGCGGTAGACGAGGCTGTCGGAGACCAGTTCGGCGTCCATGGCGTCGAGGGTGGAGAGCCAGCGCGGGTCCTTGGGCGCGATGAAGCCTACGAGCGGCATCATCAGCAGGGAGGCGTCCAGGACGTCGCTGCCGTAGTGCTGGACGAACGCCTGGCGTTCCGGGCTCCAGCCGCGGGTCATGATCTGTTCCATGATGGCGTCGCGTGCGGCGGTCCAGCGGGGCAGATCTGCCGGGCGGGCGGTGGCCACGGCTTGGCGGATGCCGCGGTCGAAGGCGACCCAGCACATGAGGCGGCTGTAGGTGAAGTCCTGCCGGCCGCCCCTGGTCTCCCAGATGCCCTCGTCGGGGCGGTCCCACGTGTCGCACATCCGGTCGAGCAGGCCCGCGGAGCGCATCCAGGCGTCGTAGCCGACGATGGCGTCGGTTCGGCCGGATTGGGCGAGGGCGTAGACGGCTTCTCCGTAGATGTCCAACTGCAGTTGGTCGGCTGCCCCGTTGCCGGCGCGCACTGGTGCCGAGCCGCGCCACCCTTCCAGGTGGCCGAGGACCTCTTCGGTCAGGTACGGGTCGCCGTCGACGCGGTACATGATCTGCAGGGGTTCGCCGTTGGGGGCGCCGCCGTCCCGCAGCCGCTGCTGCAGCCAGTGGCTGAAGCCGTCGGCCTCGTCGGTGAAGCCCAGGTCCCGCATGGCGCGCACCGACAGGGAGGCGTCGCGCACCCAGGTGTAGCGGTAGTCCCAGTTGCGCTCCCCGCCCTCCTGCTCGGGCAGGCCCATGGTGGCGGCGGCGATCGGCGCGCCGGTGGGCGCGTAGGTGAGGAGCTTGAGGGTGATGGCGGAGCGCTTGACCACCTGTTGCCAGCGGCCGCGGTAGCTGCAGCGGCCGGTCCAGCCGTGCCAGAAGTGGTGCACGTCCAGGAACTGTCGCACCGACTGGGCCCTGCTGAGGGGCGGCGGAGCCACGCTCCCCGCGTCGCAGACCGTCAGCACGACGGCCGCGTTCTGGCCCGCGTCCAGGGTGAAGGCCGCGCGCACGTCCTGACCGTCGGCCTCCAGGGGAACGCTGTCGACGGCCTGCAGGTGCGCGGTCACGCCCGGCCCGTCGAAGCGCGCGGTGGAGCCGTTCAGCGCCAGTGCGTGCGGTGCCCGGCCGTAGTCGAAGCGGGGGCGGCACTCCAGCGTGAAGCGCACGGTTCCCCGTACCACGCGTATGTACCGAACCACTTGGTGACGGTCGGTGGCTGTGTGCTGCTCGGGGACGGGCATGAAGTCGACGACTTCGCCGACGCCCCCGGAGGTCAGGAAGCGCGTGATCAGTACGGCTGTGTCGGCCAGGTAGAGCTGGCGGGTGACCACCTCGGAACCGCTCGCCGGTCCCTCCTCGTCGAGGTCGGACGGCGTGCCCGCGGTGATGGCGAAGTATCCACCGCGGTCGTGGTCGAGCAGGCTCGCGAAGATGCTGGGCGAGTCGAAGCGTGGCGAGCAGAACCAGTCGAGTACTCCCTCGGAGGAGATCAGCGCGCAGGTCTGCAGGTCTCCGATGAGGCCGTGCTCGGCGATGGGCGGGTAGCGGTGCATCTCGGTCCGTCTCGGTCCGTCTCGCTCGGTCTCGCTCGGTCTCGATCCCTCTCGATCCGTCTCGCGGCGCGGCCGGCACCCGGTCCGGGCACAGTCGTCGGGGCACAGCCGTCGGGGCGCTGCTTCTCCGGTCCTCTCATTCTCCTGGCCCCCTCGGATGATCGCCACGCAGGCAGCGGCCCTCCCTCCGGACAGCGGGCCGTGTCCCACCGGCCTAAACTGGGCCTGATGGGTTGACCAGGCACATCCGATGGCTTCGAGGGGCCCTCTCCAGGGCCGTTCGACCGAGCCCGGGAGGCCGAGATGACCGTATCCCCCGACGCGGCACCGCATCGCCAGAGCGATCCGGAGGACGTCCTCAAGCAGCTCGGCGGCTCCTGGCACTGGGCGCTCGGCTTCGCTCTGGCGACCCTGATCCCCGGCATCCTGGTGCTCGTCTGGCCCGATGAGACGCTGCACATCCTGGCCGTGATCATCGGTCTCCAGCTCCTGGTGGCCGGCGGCTTCCGTTTCGTGACGGCGTTCTCGCACAGTGCCGACGGGGGCGGCAGCAGACTGGCCGGTGTCCTGATCGCCATGCTGGCGTTCCTGGCGGGCATCCTGGTGTTGCGGCATCCGATGCAGACGATCGGGGCGCTGTCCCTGATCGTCGGGGTGTTCTGGCTGCTGACGGGAGTGCTCACGGCGTACGTCGCGATCGCCGACCGCGCGCTCGTGCACCGCGGCCTGCTCTTCGCCCTGGGCGCCCTCGGCTCCGTAGCCGGGATCGTGGTGCTCTGCTTCCCGGTGGATTCCGCGGTAGCCCTGACACGGCTGCTGGGACTGTGGTTCGTCCTGCTCGGCGTCTTCGAAGTGGTGATGGCCTTCGCCCTGCGATCCGCCACCCGACGGATCACGCCGACCAGGTGAGCATGCCGGTGGCCGGGGGCCGGCGGAAGGTCACGGGCTCAGGTGCCGTCAGGGTGAATCAGTGCTGGTCGAAGACGTAGCCGTGCTCGTAGCCAGCTGAACAGGCAAAGACCCTGAAATCGCCCCACCTCCCGACCGTGATCCCGGTGGTCTCGTCACTGGCCACTGTGAACATCAGATGGCACGGAGCACTGCAGGTCGGGCACGAAACGTCGTAGGGGTCAGTCAGATGCCAGGTGGGCCAGCCGCCGAACTTGATGCCGGCCACCCGGGTGATGGCATCGCCTCCGTCCCCGGCGGCCTCGGCGTACTTCCGTACGGACTCGACGAGTTCCCCGTCCGGCAGGGCCTGCGGGTGGGGGAAGTCGACGAGGGGCACCGGGGTGAGCGTGCACCCTGCCGGGGTGTAGCCGTAGTCCGGATCCTCTTGCCGTACGGGTATTGGCGGTGACCCGATGATTCGAGTGACGTCGGCGCTGTTCCGCCAGCGGATCTCGGCCACTGGGCTGACGTCCGCCTGTGGAGCCGGCGGATCCCAGTGCACGTTCGGGCACCACAACAGCTGAAAGACGTCCTTGCCCTCAGGCCACCAGTCGCCGGGTGCGTCTCGCCGGTGCACCTGCACCACCGCCACCATGGCGGTCGGCGGCGTCCCGGAATCGGACTTCTCATCCGGGACATCACAATGCGGCCAGGGCTCGTCGGCCGGCCAGAGCAACGGTCCACCCACAGAACTCTGATCGATCGTCGGCTCCCCCCGTTCGGGGGCCAACACCACGGCCGGTCGTGCGTACGGTGCGAGTCCAGGCACAGCCGCCACGATCTCTTGCACCGGGGGCCTGGTCGAGTAGCGCAGATCCATGGCCGGACAGTAACCCACCCCTCCGACAACGCAGTACGGAACCCCGCGCGCGGCCGGCTCAGCCAGAACGCCCTCGATCCCGTCGACCGGGCGCAGATCGGCGTCGAGCGAAGTGGGATACGAATCCTCGGCTCAGCGGGCGCTGCCCAGGCTGCGGTCGGCGGCGGAGCCGCTCAGCATCAGGGTGGTTTCCTCGATGCGCTGAAAGCGGCCGTCGGGGGCGAGGGCGGCGAAGAGGTAGACCTCAATGGTGACCGTGGTGCCGTCGTTCTTGGTGATGTGGCAGGTGTGCCGGTCGGCGTACTTGTTGCCGTCGTACAGCTCGTCGTGGACCTCGACCTTGCCGTTGGCGACGATGCCGCGCAGGTGACGTATGTGGTCGAGGAACTCGGCGCGGTCGGCCCACTCGCCGTCCGTGCGCTGGCGGTAATCGGGAGCGAAGTGGCGCTCGGCGGCCTCCTCCAGGGTGATGTCCTGGTTGAAGAGCAGGTCGCTCAGGGCGGATGCGATTCCGGTGCGGTTCATTGCGGCTTCCTTCGGGTGGGTGGGCGGGTGGGTGGGTGCGGGTGCGGGTGCGGGTGCGGGTTTCAGGGGGTGGCTGCGAGGGTGGTGTCGAGCCAGTCGTAGATGCGGGCCAGGGCCAGGCGCATGGCGCCGGGGTGGCAGTGGGCGCCGGCGCCTTCCTCCGCGGTGAACAGCATCAGGGTCTTGGGGCAGGAGAGGTGTTCGTAGAGTTGTTCCGGCTGGCCCTTGAAGAACTCGTCCTCGGCAGCGTCGCACACGAGGGTGGGGCACTGGATCAGCTCCGCGACGCCGCCGGCGAGGGTGTAGTCGAGGTAGGAGGCGCTGAAGGCCCGGGGGGTGTCGACGCCCATCACGTACATGCCGTGGTTGATCGCCCACCGCGCGGTGGCGTCCTGGGCCGTGATCTGCTCGAAGCGTGCGTCGAGTTCGGGGGCGGAGTCCGCGCGCAGGAGCCGTTCGGCCTCTTCGCGGTCGCCCGGGATGTGGCGGGTGGACACCTGGCCGAGGTCGTAGACGCCGTCGACGGCGATCAGGGCGGCGAGGCGGTGTTCGAAGGCCGCCGCCCTGGGGGCGAGTACGCCGCCCATGCTGCTCCCGAGGAGCGCGATGCGGCTGTTGTCGACCTCGGGGAGCGTTTCGGCGAAGTCGATGACCGGGGTGATGACGTTCTCCCAGTCCGGGCGGAAGACCAGGCCCTGGTGGTGGCGGGGGCCGGGCTGTCCCGGGCCGTCGAAGGTCAGGACGGTGTACCCGCGCTCCACGGCGGCCATCGCACCGCTGAAGTGGAGTTCTTCGGCGGTGCCGTCGAAGCCGCTGTGCATGATCAGGGTCGGGCGGGGCGTGCCGGTGGTGTCGGCGCGGTAGAGGTAGCCGGGGAGGGTGGTGCCCTCGTAGGGGATGCGGACCGGTTCGATGTACGGGGTGTGGAGCGCGGCCGCGGCTCGGAAGCAGTCGACGCTGCGGTCGTAGGCGTGGTCGTGGCGGGGGTCGCAGGGGTGGCCGTGCTGGAAGAACTCCGCCGACCGGTAGTAGTTCGAGGCGCGCAGGAATCCGTCCCGGGCACTGATGGTGTGGCCCGCGTCCAGGGCCTTCTGGGCTTCCGCGGCCACCCGGTCGGCGGTCGCCATCCACTCCTCGTGCCAGCTGTCGTCGTCGCCTTCCTCGATGCGCTCGCCGATGGAGACGACCTCGCCGAAGTCGGCGCCGCCGTAGGCGATGTGGCTCATGGAGCGCAGGGTCTCGTACCAGAACTGGGGGTTGCCGGGGAACAGCAGCGGCTTCATCACACCCTCCTTAAGCACAGATCTGTGCGTACAGCAGGACTGTAGACCCCGCTGGCGCCATTAAGCAAATGTTTGTGCTTACGATGTGTGGGTGACTTCGAAAGAACCGGCCCCGCGCCTTCGCAAGAGCCCCGAGCAGGTCCGCTCTGCGGTCCACCAGGCCGTCATCGATCTGCTGTCCGACCCCGAGGGCGCGGACCTGACCATCCCCGCGGTCGCGCAGCGCGCCGGGGTGAACCACACCAGCGTCTACCGGCGCTGGGGCAGCCGGGAGGCGCTCCTGGCCGACGTGGTCGTCACCCGGCTCGAACGGGACTGGCCGCTGGCCGACACCGGAACCCTGCGCGGCGATCTGACGGCGTGGGTCACGGCCGGAGTCGCGAGCATCCGCACCGCCGAAGGGCGGCTGCTGATCCGCGCCGTCGCCCTGTCCATGCCGAGCAGCGCCACGGCTCAGGGCCAGCGCGCGCAGCAGTTCGAGCGCCGCCTCGGCGCCATAGAGCGCATCCGCGACCGCGCCATCGCGCGCGGCGAGGTCCCCCCGCCCCTCGACCAGATCCTCGACCAGCTCGTCGCACCGCTTTACCTTCGGGCGATCTTCGGCATAGACCCGCCGGCCTCCGGTTACCCGGACCTCCTCGTGGACCGGCTCCTCGGCAGTACTGCCGTGTCGGAGCCGAACTGAGCCTGCCGTTCGGCCGGTTCGCGAAGCGGGGCTATCAAGTGGCCGGGGGCCCCGCCGCCCGCCGACGGGCCCGTGCGAAGCGCAGCAGGCGCGTGCTGCCGTAGCCGAGCAGCCACGGCAGCACCGTGATGCCCCCGACGTACACGGCCAGGTAGCCGAAGAAGTCGTACAGGTGCTCCGGCGCCTCCACGGCGCCGTCGACCCGTACCGGGCGTTCCCACCGGCTCAGCGGGAGGGTCATGACGGACGCCGAGGTCAGCACCGGCACCAGGGGAACCAGCACCGACCACAGCCGGGCCCGCGAGCCGGGCGCGGAGGCACACCACACCCCCAGGCCGACCATGACGAACGGCCCGAACAGCACCCACAGCACCGCCGGGAACAGCAACAGCACCCACCACTCGTCCGAGTACCCGAACATCATCGGCACCACCCCCCGGTGTCACCCGCCCCTGACGATCTCCTCCCCCGCCGCACACCGGCGCGAACCCACCGAGGTGGAACTCACACGGCTTCCCGGGTACGGGGCCTTGCGGTGTACCGACAGCGTGCGTCCGCGTGCCGCTGCACGGCCTGCGGCCGTTCGCCGTGCCGTCACCTGGAACCCGCATCCTCGCCGGACAGACCGATCCACCTCGCTCTTGGGGATGTCCACTCCATGACCGCACCGCTTGCACAGCCCGCAGAACCCCTGAACCTCCCTGCGCCCGCGCGTTTGGACGAGGTGAAGGGGTGGTTCTGGCCGGCCGACCAGATTCTCTTCGACTGGTTCCTCAGCCGCCAGAATGCCGACCCGTCAGGTGGCGGGGACCTTCTCGAACTCGGCGCCTACCTGGGCAAGAGCGCCATCTTCCTCGGTGGATACCTCAAGGACGGGGAAGAGTTCACGGTCTGCGACCTCTTCGATTCCCCGGCCGAGGACGACAGCAACGACGGCGAAATGCGACGCTCGTACGCCACCTTGACGCGTCAGGCGTTCGAGGCCAACTACCGTTCGTTCCACGACGAGTTGCCGACGGTGGTGCAGGCGGTGACGGCGGTCCTCCCCGACCGCGTCCGGCCCGCCTCCTGCCGCTTCGTTCACGTGGACGCCTCGCACCTCTACGCGCACGTGCGCACGGACGTGGAGACCTCGCGGCTGCTGGCCGCCCCCGAAGCGGTCGTCGTCTTCGACGACTTCAGGGCGGAGCACTGCCCGGGCGTCGCGGCAGCCGTCTGGGGAGCCGTGGACGCGCGGCGGTTGCACGTCCTGTGCATCACGCAGCACAAGATGTACGCGACATGGGACGACCCCGAACCGCTGCGCACGGAGCTGGCCGTGTTCCTGGCCGGCCGCGAGGATCTGTGGCACGGGGTGGAGGAAGTGGCCGGCGCACCCCTGATCCGGATCACGGGCCGCAAGGCGGTCCCCCCGCCGCACCCCCGCTCCCGCCACGAAACGGCCACACGCGGCCCGGCTCCGGAGCCGGTTCCCGGCCCCGGGACAGCAGGGTCGCGGCGCACTGCTCCCCAGCGGAGCCCATTGGCCCGCCGCCTGGCCAAGGACCTCCTTCCGCCGGTCCTCACCCGCACGGTGCGCCGCTGGCTGTAGGAAACCTGCATCGGCAGGTCGGGCAGCATCAGCAGTTGTGACCACCCTTCCCGATCCCGCTGTCCTGTATCCCGACGTCGCGGCCCGCGGCAGCCTCGCCGCGGCGCTGCTGACCGAGGGGTGCCCGGGCGCCGCGCTCCTCACGTGCCCGGACTCCGCGAGGATTCATCAGCCAGGACCTCGGCGGATTCGCCACGGCGCACGAGGCTGTGGCGCTGGCGGTGCGCCACCTTCCGTTCGGCCTCGGCGCCGTCACACTCGGCGCATGACCTCTCCCCGTCGGCGCCGTCGGAGCCGTTGTCGCTGCACTCGCTCTCCTGCAACTTCTTGACGGTCGGCGGCACGTACGGGGCAGGGACGGGCGCGAGCCAGGTGTCGCTGTTGTGCGGCACAGCCGGCATGAGCCCCAGCCCCGTGACATCGGCGTTCACGGGGCTGGGGCTCAGCACGTCGATCAGCGTGCATCACGGAACGTAACGAATGAGGCGCCCTCCGCGATATGGAGTTCCCGGCCACCCGGCTGGCGCGAAGGCGACTCGAACAAGCACGCCCCTTGCCTGCGCAGGGCATGTCGACTCAGGTGGTGGGGGTCGGTCGGGGCGTGAGGGCGCAGGGCTCCGGCCAGAGCGGCCGCGGTGGGCACCGCGTCGCGGGGGTCCTGGGGAAGGTGTGCTTCCAGGAGGAGGGCGACGCGGGCGACTTCGGCCAGTGCGTGCTGGGCCTCGGCTTCCGCCGTCGGGGGCAGTCCACCGGGCCGTACGGGTTCGTTCCTGGCGCGAAGAGTTGCTTCCTGCCAGGCCATGCGCGCGCTGCGGGCGGCGAGCAGGGCCTGGCGGAGCTGCCGGTCGGCGCTCGGGGTGGTGTCGGCGCAGCGGGCGATGACGGCGGCGGCGTAGCCGAGGTCGGCCTGGAGCCAGTCGGCGAGGCGGATGCGCAGGCGGGGTGGTTTCCCAGGCGGGGTAGAGGTGGCTCCGCCCAGGCGGGCGACGGCGCGGCTGTAGGTCTGCGAGAAGTCCGGGCGCATGATCAGTACGGCGACCATGGCGACCCAGTAGGCGTGCCCGAGGGGAAGCGCGTGTCCGACGAGGTAGCCCACGATGACCACGACCGTGGTGCGGACGGCATGGCGCAGTACGGGCGAGTCGGCCCGCAGTTGGAGCCGGAGCGTGTGCCAGGCGTCGGCGGGCAGGTCCCAGGGGCGGGAGCGGGCAAGGGGCGTGTGGGTGTCCGCGGGTGGCGGGGTCCACGGCCTCGATCACCTCGCGCAGGAGCACGCCGAGACGGACGGCGGGGTCGGAGAGGGTCGCGCCGTCCTGCGCGCCGCGGAACTCCGCAGCGATCCCCGGGGGATGGCGATGGGCCGGCCCCGGCGAAGGGCAGGGCCTCGGCGCGCAGCAGCTCCACGCCCAGCTCGCAGAGCATCCGGGCCAGCTCGCGGATCCACAGCCGGTCCGGCGCCATCGCCCCCGGCACGGTCACCGGCGCGGCGGGCGAGCGCCCCGACCAGCGCTTCCTCCTCGACGGGATACGGTCCGGGACGGCGTCGGACATGGTGATCCCCTTCTGCTTGCGCATCGCGTCGCACCGCTCGTCCCCATGGTGCACCAGCGGCCCACGGACACCGGTGAAGACTGGCGGTAGGCCGGCGCGCAGCCCGGTCCCGCCGGTCAGGCGGAGCAGACCGGCAGGTCCGGGTCGTCGTGGGTGCGAACGGCAGGCAGCCAGGCGGTTTCCCCGGGAACGTCTGCCAGGTGCACGCGGAACCAGTTGGGGGTTCCCACCCCGTGTTCGTCTTCGATGCGGATCCCGTTGACGACCATGCAGTCGGCCATCAGGACGTCGCCGTGCCATACGCGGTGCGGTACGACGTTGTTCAGGTCGTACGTCACGTACGGGTTCTTGGCCAGGCCGAGCCGGCATGCGGGAAGGCGCTCGGTCTGCGTCTTGCAGTCGCCGTCGATGTTGAACACCCGTACGGCTGCCAGGGTGCCGACCGGACCCGTCGGGGCGGCCTTGACCGAGACGGACGGGGGCAGGGACGGCGCGGATCCGGGTGCGGATCCGGGTGCGGAAGAGGTCACGGACGGGCGGTTGTCGGCCGCCGAGTTGCCGGAAATATCTCGGGTCTGAAGCCAGAAGGCGCCGGCAGCGCCGATCGCTGCCACGCCTACGGTGACCGCCAGGCCCAGGCGGATCAGACGGCGCCGCCGGTCCTGGTCGGGTACGGGTACGGGTACGGGTGCGACGGCGGCAGGTACCGCAGTCGGCCCGTCGGCCGTGTCGCCGTCGGTCCGTGATGGCTCCGGGGGCGCTGTCGGTGGTGACCCGGCGCCGAGGGCGGGGCTCATCCCAGCCGTCGTCAGCTCGGGGTCCGCACGGAGGATCGCCGCGTGGATCGCCGAGAGTTCGGGCCCGGGGTCGATGCCGAGTTCCTCGGCGAGGAAGCGCTGGGTCTCCGCGAAGCGCCGTATCGCTTCCGCCTGGCGGCCCGTGCGGTACAGCGCGATCAGCAGCTGCCCCACGAGCTGCTCGCGTTGAAGGTTGGCCTCGACGAGCTCGGTGAGCATCGGTATCAGCTCGGCTTCCCGACCGAGGTCGAGTTCGCACGCCGCCAGTTGCCCGCAGGCGTCCAGCCGTTCCTCCTCCAGGCGCGCCCGAGCCGGTTCCACGAAGGCCGCGTTCACACCGGCCAGCGGCGTGCCGCGCCACATCCCGAGCGCGGCGCGCAGGCTCTCCGATGCCTCTTCGGTCCGCTGGTCGGCCATTTCCTCGGCGGCGCGGCGGACCTGGGCGCGGAACGCCAGCAGATCGAGTTCGCCGTCGCCCACGGTGCAGGTGTATCCGTCGGCCGTGGTCTGGATCCGGTCCGCCAGGTCGGTCCCGCGCAAGGTCTGGCGCAATGTGGAGACCGCACCGTGGATCTGGGTCCGGGCACTGCTCGGTGCCTCGTCGGCCCAGATCGCGTCGATGAGCCGATCGAGCGTCACCTGCTGCCGCGCGTTCAGGAGCAGGTAGGCCAGTACCGCGCGTCGCTGGGGGCGTTGCACTTCGATCTGCCCGTCGGCGCCATGCACCCTGACCTCTCCCAGAACTGTGAACTGCATGGCGTACTCCCCCTAGAGACACAAGGTGCTGCGCGATCCTAAGGGCGCGCGATCCACCGCCGGAACGCCTTCCCGGGCCGTCCAGTGGCTGGAATGCGGCAGACACGGGGCGGACGGCCGCGCTACACGGTCGCCGGTGTTCGGCCAGGTCCAGGCGGTTAGTGCCGACGTGTAGCGCACGGTTGGCGGACGCATAGCCGTCCCCGTGCACAGTGAGCGACGTCGGCCTGACGACACGGCGTCGATTCCGAGTCGGACGATGCGTGCCGCGCCACCGTGGGGGAGCGGCGCGAGCGGGAACACCGTGGTCGGCCGATACATCCCGAGGGTCTCCGAAGAGGGAAGGAACGATGTGCACAGACTCGTGCGAAGGCTGAGGACAGCAGTGGTTGCGGCCGTGCTGGCCGTGCTGGGCATCACGGTGTCGTTGACGGCCGCCGCCCAGCCGGCTCACGCCGCGGCGTTGTGCCAGGCACGCGAACACCAGGACGAGATTTCGGAAGTGGCCGACGGGACCATCAGGGCGGCTTGCGCCGCGGTCGACGCGGGCCTCTGGTACGTCTGGACCGGCGGCCACGGAGCGACGCCCGGCCCGGCCAAGGGCGCGATCGACTGGTCCGATCCCGACCGCTCCAAGAACGATCCCTTCCGGACGGGCTTCGACTGCTCGGGCCTGGTCCGCTGGGCACTGGCTCAGGCCTACGGTTACGACATCGCCGGAGCCCCCGGCCTGACGAACAACCTCTACGGGCTCTATCCCCCGGGCTCGACGCGCTTCGGTCCGGCCGCCGGCACCGCCCCGCTCCTGCCGGGAGACATCCTCTTCTGGGGCAAGCCGGGAGCCATCCATCACGTGGCCATCTACCTCGGCGCGGGGTTGATGGTCGAGGCGCAGCAGTCCGACACCAAGCTCATGGTCTCGGAGTTCCGCTACGGCGCGAAGAACGACTACGCGGGCGCCCTGCGGATGATGTCGAAGGCGGCCGACCCCGGCCACGGCGGCGGCGACACCGGGCAGATCAGACACGCGACCTGGGGCGACACCCTCAACGTCCGCGCACAGCCGAACACCGGCGCGGCCGTGGTGACCTCCATCGCGGGCGGTACCAGCGTCTTCATCGCCTGCCAGGCGCACGCCCAGTCGATCACGGCGGAGGGCACGACCAACGACGCCTGGTCCTACCTCCCCGAACTGCACGGGTGGATCACCAACATCTACCTCAGAGGGCCGGCCTGGATGACCGACGTGCCGTCCTGCCGTGACGTCCCCGAATCCGGTGCGGGCGGCGGTGGCAGCGGCATCGGACACGCCACCTGGGGTGACACGCTGAACGTGCGCGCACAGCCGAACACCGGCGCGACTCTGGTCACCACCATCGCGGGTGGCACCAGCGTGGTCATCTCCTGCCAGATGCACGCCCAGTCGATCACGGCGGAAGGCGTCACCAACGACGCCTGGTCCTACCTCCCCGACCTCGGCGGATGGATCACCAACATCTACCTCAAGGGCGACGCCTGGATGGCCGGGGTGCCCACGTGCGCCGGCGTCTGAACGTGCCCCGGGGCGCGACCGTTCAAGACCACATCGAACTCTCCAAGGGAACCGGCATGAAGCTTCGCAATGCAGGCAGGGCGGCCGCGATGGCGGTCGTGGCACTCGGGCTCATCACCACGGCGGTGCCGGCAACGGCTTCTGTCTCCTCGACCGGCGACAACTCCAACGCCAGTGTGTGGGGGCCGCAGGAAGGCTGGCTCCCGTTGATGCACCCGGACTATCCCTGCCCCGTGGGCGCCATATGTCTGTACACGGAACCGGAGGGCGGCTACCACTTCGTGCTGCCGCACTGCACCACCTACAAGCTGTACAACTGGAACGGTTGGGGCCACTGGTACAGCCGCCAGACCGGCGGAGTGGCGGGCCAGATCCTGGACAGCAGTCGCAGGAACATCGGGTGGATTCCGGCGAACCAGGACGGCGACTACAACTTCAACCCCGCGTACTACGTGGTGCCGTGCTGACGGGCCCGAGTTGAGGTTCACAGGAATGGTGTGGCCGGTGCCGGACGGCGCCGGCCACACCGGGCCGGGCTCGGGCGGAAGCGTCAGCGGCTCCCACCCGCGCGGACCGGCCGTCAGCAGGATCAGGTGTTGATGCAGGTGTTCCCGATGGCCGGGTTGAGGAGGGAGATGACCCCGATCGAGTTGCCGCAGACGTTGATCGGGATGTGGATCGGGACCTGGATGACATTGCCGGACAGGACGCCCGGGGAGCCGACGGCGACGCCGTCCGCGCGAGCGTCCGCCGAGGCCATCGAAGCCCCACCGACGACCACGGCGCCGGCGGCGAGGGCGAGCGCGAGGCTCTTCAGAACACGCGTCATGCGAAGTCTCCTTCATGTGTGTACACATCAACCACGGCACATCGCCCAGGACCTGCCGTGCGGCCCCGAAAGGGTCCGCACTTTCCCTTTCGTCATCTGAGGCGCTTCCGGCCTGGCCGCAGGCAGATCATTCGCTCGAAGGGACCGCTCCGTGCCGCCGGTTGGCGGCATCACAGGGGCTCCCGATCCCCGGCCGCCGTGGTCATGACGGCCGATGCGGATCTACTGCGCCCCGTGCTCGGGGTGGGTGTCAGCGGCCGTCGCGGCGCCACTCGTACCGCCACACCGCGTCGAGTTCGTCCTCGCGCGGGGTGCCGGGCGGCGCCGGTGGAAGGCGGCGTTCTGCTTCCACGCACCGCTCGTCGTTGTGCAGCGCGAGACCGTAGACGGCGGTGACCTGGACCCGGCGGTCCGCGTCGTCCAGCAGGGCGGCCATGGCATCGGCGAGGGAGGGATCGCGGTCCCCGCTCTCGGCCACGGTGAGGCAGGCGGCGCACCGTACCGCCGGGTCCATGTCCGTCATCAGCACCAGCAGCGCCTCACGAACATCGTCGAGGAAGGCGGGCGCCTCGAGCCATGTGCCGAACCCGCGCGCCACCGTGCGCCTTATCCCGGCATCGGCGTGACCGGCGTAGGGGATGAGGGCCGCGCCGGCGCGCGGATCGCAGTGTTCTCCGAGCGCGACCAGCACCTCGTTGAGCACGGCGAGGTCGTCTTCCCCGGTCGACCAGTCGGTGAAGAGACCCAGGGCAGGGCCGGCGAACGCGTCCTCGTCACTGCCGTCGAAGAGGTGGGTCAGCCGTAGCACCTCGGCTCCGAACAGCCGTTTGGACGGCTCCGGATGTGTGCGCAGTGCCTCGGCAGCCGTCCAGGTCTCCGGATCACGACGGTTGGCCAGGAGCATCGTGGCACTCCCCCATGCGGCGTGGTCCTGGCTGTGGTTCAACGCGCGTGCCATCAACTCCTCGAAGGCGGTACGGATGCCGAGCAGGGCCTCCAGGTCCGTGAGGATCGCCGCGTGCCCGTCGCGAACGGTCATCCCCCCGAGTGAGCACTCGTCGACGCGGCAGTACTCGTCGTCCTGGACCCGGGTACGCAGGAGTACGTCCTGGGAGCCCGTGAGGCGCCGGAGTTCCGCTTCGACCCCCACCTCGGTCCAGCGGCGCGCGAGCTCCTTCATCCGCAGCAGCTCGGGCTCGCTCCACCTCCCCCGAATCGTGTCGTGCAGCAGCGCCTCGACCAGCGCGGGCGAGCCCGAATCCACCGCTTCGCGGAGCGACGACAGCTCGTCCGGCCTGCTCGGGCCGGGATCCGCGCCGTGCTCACCGTCCGCTGCACTGCCCGTACCTGTACCCGCACCCGCACCCGCACCCGCACCCGCACCCACGACCATGTCCCTGTCCATTGGGCGCCTACGAGTCCTGTTCCTTGAGGTGGGTGTCCATGGTGGTGTTGAGGTCGGCCATGAACGCTTCGAACTGGTTCAGGACCTGGGGCGGGTAGTTCGACATCGCCGCGTCGAGGCGGTGGGCGATCGGGTCGAAGAACTCCTCCGCTCGTTCCTGGATGTGTCCTCCGCCGCGCAGGGTGACGATGCGCCGGTCGGTGTGTTCGCGGGCGCGGGTGATGTGTCCCGCGGCTTCGAGCCGGTTCAGCAGTGCGGTGGTGGCTCCGGTGGACAGGGAGATCCGCTCGCTGAGCCGTGCCGGTGACAGGGGTGTGCCGCGCTCCTCGGCGGCGGTGATCTGGAGCAGCGCGATGGCGTCGGTGGAGTGCAGACCGAGCCAGGCGGCGAAGCGGCGGCCGAGCTCGGTGTAGTGGGTGCCGTAGATCCTCAGTGCTTCCGTCAGCCGCTCGCGTTGTTCCGCGACGTCGTCGCGCTTGGCCTCTTCCACGGGACCCTCCACCCTTGTCGTCCGCCGCGCGGTCACATCGGCATCGCAGGTTGACAACCTACCTCCATCATTTTACCTTCACCATGGAATTACTTCACCATGGAGGTATTTACTCGTGTCCGCCCCTGCCCCCACCCCCGACACCGCCGTCGAGCCCTACCGATGGCGGTGGCTGATCCTCGCGGTGATGATCACGGCCGAGATCATGGACCTCCTGGACGCCTCGATCGTCAACGTCGCCGGACCGGACCTGGAGGAATCCCTCGGCGCCGGCTCCGTGGGACTGCAATGGGTCATCGGCGGCTACGCCCTCGCGCTGGGCGCCGGACTGGTCCTCGGAGGCCGGCTCGGCGACCGTTACGGTCGGCGCCGGATGTTCCTGATGGGCCTGGCCGCCTTCACCGCCAGCTCACTGATGTGCGCGCTCGCGCCGAACATCGAGTCGCTGATCGCCTTCCGTCTGCTGCAGGGCACCGCCGGAGCGATGCTGCTGCCCCAGGGCCTGGGCCTGCTGAGGGAGAACTTCTCCGGCCCCGAGCTCACCAAGGTCTTCGCGATCTTCGGGCCCGCCCTCGGCCTGGGCGGCATCATCGGCCCGGTCCTGGGCGGCTTCCTGATCGAGGGCGACTTCTTCGGCCTCGGCTGGCGGTCGGTGTTCCTGATCAACCTGCCCATCGGTGTCGCGGCCCTGATCGTCGCCGCGAAGTTCGTACCCGACAGGGCGGGCAGCCGCACGGTGCGGGTCGACATCGCCGGCGCGGCGCTGATCGCGGCCTCGTGCGCCCTGCTCGTGCTGCCGCTGAACCAGGGCCAGGAGGACGGCTGGCCGCTGTGGACATGGCTGAGCATGGCCGCCTCGGTGATCGGCTTCGCCCTGTTCGCCCTTCAGCAGCGCCGAACGGCCGCCGCGGGCCGCGAACCGCTGGTGACCCCCGCCCTGCTCCGCAAGCCCGCCTTCACCGTTGGGCTCGGCGGCATCGCCCTGTTCTTCGGCGGGCTGATCGGCACCCAACTCGTCCTGACCCTCTACCTCCAGATCGGCCATCGCTTCACCGCGGGCGAAGCGGGCCTCGGCAACCTGCCGCTGGCGGTGGGGACCGCGATCGGCGGCGCCGTCAGCGGCGCGTTCCTCGCGAACAGGATCGGCCGCCGCGTGCTCCAGGTCGGACCGCTGATCCAGCTGGCCGGAGCGGCCGTGCTGTGGTTCGAACTCGACGGCCTCGACACCGCCGCCTTCTCCATCTGGGACATCGTCCCCGGCACCGTCGTCGCGGGCATCGGCGCCGGCATGGTGATCGCCGCCCTGTTCAGCTTCATCCTCGCCGCGGTCGAAGACCATGAGATCGGCTCCGCCTCCGGCGTCCTGACGGCGGTCCAGGCGGTCGGCGGCTCCATCGGCGTCGCGATCTTCGGCTCGGTCTTCTTCGCGCGGGCCGAGAACGGTGACTTCACCACCGGCTTCCACCATGCGCTAATCGTCCAGGCATGCCTGCTGGTGGCGTTCCTCGCCATCACCTTCCTCCTGCCCAAGGAGTCCCGCCCCGAGGAGGAGCAGCACGGCATCGCCCCCGACGCCGCCGAATCCCACGCGACCCACCTCACCGTCTGACACCGTTCCGGGAACGAGGCCAGGGGCACATCGGTGTGGAGATGGCGACGATTCTGTCCTGCTACGGCCGGGGCCGCCCCGGGGGGGTGTCTCTATGTCTTTCGTCAAGGACGTGGTGCCGGGTATGAGGCTGTTTGGGATGGTCATGGGGCGAGGGTGGCGGCGGGGACTCTGGAGTCGTAGAAGGTGCCGTCTCGGAGCATGGCGAACAGGACACTGATGCGTTGTCGGGCGAGTCGTAGGAGTGCCTGGGTGTGGGTTTTGCCGCGGGCTCTTTGCCGGTCGTAGTAAGCGCGGGAGGCTGGGTCGGCGTTCATGCAGGCGAAGGCGGAGAGGAACATGGCGCGTTTGAGCTGGCGGTTTCCGCCGCGGGGTGCGTGTTCGCCGTGGATTGAGGTCCCCGACGACTTCGTGGTGGGGGCGAGGCCGGCGTAGGAGGCGAGGTGGGCGGCGCTGGGGAAGCTGGTGCCGTCTCCGACGGTGACCAGCAGGACGGCGGCGGTCCTGACTCCGACTCCGGGCATCGAGGTCAGGACCTGGTGAAGAGGGTGGGCCTCCAGCAGGCTGCTGATCTGCGCTTCCAGCGCACGGCGCTGGTCATGGACCGTGGCGAGCGAGGCGGCCAGGGACGGGATCACGATGTCGAGGGTGCCGGTTCCCGGGACCACGACGGTCTGCTCGTCGAGGGCGTCGAAGACGTCGTCGATCAGCCGGACGGCCATGCGTGGGGCCTTGGGGCGGATGAGTTCGACGAGTCTGCGGCGGCCGGCTTTCCGCAGTGCGGCCGGGGATCCGTGACGCTCGAGGAGCCAGGTGACGGCCGGGTGGTCCAGCCGCGGTCCCAGGACTCGTTCGAGGCTGGGGTGGAACTGGGTCAGCAGGCCGCGTATCCGGTTCGAAGTGCGGGTGGCTTCGGCGGCGAGGTCCTGGTCGAAGCCGGTCAGCACCGTGAGCTCGGCGGTGATCTGGTCGGTCAGCTCCAGCGACCGCAGGACGTGCGGCATGGTTCGGGCGGCGTCCGCGATCACCGCCGCGTCCTTCGCGTCGGTTTTCGCCTCGCCTGGATACAGGTCAGCGATCCGCCGCATCGAGAGCCCGGGCAGGTAGGCGACCTCACAGCCGGCGTCGCGGGCGACGGTCAGCGGCAGAGCGCCGATCGATGCGGGCTGGTCCACGATCACCAGCACCGTGCCGAACTTGGCCTTGAGTTTGTCGAAGACGGCCCGCAGCCTGGGTTCGCTGTTGGGCATCGGCTTGTCGAAGACCTTCTTGCCCGCCGGCGTCAGCCCGTGGCCGTGGTGGGCGCTCTTGCCGACGTCCATACCCAGGAAGACGCCCACATCGCCGGTGTCTAACATCGAACCCCTCCTGGGTGGTTGACCTGGCCGGCCACGGCGTTGGCACCGTACTCGCGCATCCACGTTATGCAGACCTGCCGCCCACGTCTCTGTCCGGCATTGCGCCGGACCGGGCGGTGGCCGGGTCTCTCATCAGCGGCTCCGACGGCACCCCACGGGCCCGGCGACACCACCCCCCAGGCCATCACTTCGACAGAGGGGACACAGTCATACCGGACCCGGAGGCCAGCGGCCCCGTTGCAGGACCGCGAAAAACATAACGGGGGACGGCGGGCCGACCTCACTGTCGCGGCGCCGTCGCCTGGCTCCGGCGGTGGATCGTGTGCAGGGCGAGGGCGGCGGTGAGGACTCCCGCAGCCACGAGTCCGTTGCGCGAGCGCCACGAGAGCACCGACCAGCTGGACCGGGCGGACAGCAGCGAGCCCGTACTGAGCCAGGAGCCGGCGGAAAGCAGCGAGAGGGAAGAGGCGATCGATCCGACACAGAGGGCGGAGCCCACCGAGCCGACCGACAGTACCGAGCCGACCGATCCGATCGACAGGACAGAACCGACTGATCCGATCGACAGGATCGAGTCCTTGGAGCAGAAGGAGAGGTAGGACCTGTCGTCCCGGCACCTCGGGTTCGCCGGTGCATGCAGTTCGGTCACAGGACTCATTGTGTCCCATCGCCGCCCAACGAGGGCACTGACCAGGCTGGGTGCGCAGAACAGCTGCGCCGCAATGCCGTGTTCAGCGGGATCTTGCGAGGAACCCCGGGCCTTCAGGGCCGGGAGGAATCGCTTCTCTGGGCTGCTCTGACCTGCGGCCTAGAGCGGACGTTTCTGCTGCTCGATGTACTCCTTGATGATGCCGAGGGGCACCCCGCCGCAGGATGCCGCGAAGTATGACGGGGACCAGAAGTGTGCTCCCCACAGGTACTTGCGGATGTGGTCGGGGAACTCCTGCCGGAGCCGACGTGCGGACACTCCCTTGAGGGATCCGACCAGCCGGGACAGGGCGACCTTCGGCGGGTAGTGCACCAGGAGGTGCACGTGGTCGCGTTCGCCGTTGAACTCGACCAGTTCGGTCTCGAAGTCCGCGCACACGGCGCGCATGACTTCTTCGCAGCGTGTGAGGATCTCGTCGGTGAAGGGGCCGCGCCGGTATTTGGGTGTGAAGACCAAGTGGGCATGGAGGGTGTAAACGACGGTTCTACCCCTGCGAATGTTGGGGTTTGGCTCCCAGCGAGGTGACATAGGTCAATGCTACGGTCATGGTGATGAAGCTCGTGACGCAGGTGAAGCTGTTGCCGGAGGCCGACCAGGCCGCCGCGCTGCGCTCCACCCTGCGCATGGTCAACGAGGCTGCCAACTGGGTGTCCGGCGTGGCGTTCGAGCAGGGCGTGCCGCGTGAGTACGAGCTGCGGAAGCACACCTACGCGGAGTTGAAGTCGCGGGGGCTGGGGGCGCAGGCTGCCCAGCACGTCATCAAGAAGACCCGCGACGCCTACACCACCCTCAAGGCCAGCATCAAGGCCGGGAACTACGGCAAGCCGGGTTCGAAGCGCCGGGTCAAGGTGGAGTCGAAGCCGGTCACGTTCCGGCCGGAGGCAGCGCAGCCGTTCGACGACCGGTGCCTGTCGTGGCAGTACGACGCCGGGACGGTGTCGATCTGGACGGTGGCGGGCCGGCTGAAGAACGTCCGCTTCGTCTGCTCGGCGGACGCGCTGAAGATGCTGCGTGAGCACCGCAAGGGCGAGTCCGACCTGATCGAACGCGACGGCGTGTTCTACCTGGTCGCGGTCTGTGACATCCCGGAGAAGCCGGTCAACGAGAACCCGTCCGGGTTCGTCGGCGTCGACCTCGGCATCGTCAACATCGCCACCACCTCCACCGGCTACCGTGCCGCCGGCCGGGGGCTGAACCGGCACCGCGCCCGGCAGCTCGAACTGCGCCGCAAGCTCCAGGCCAAGGGCACCAAGTCCGCGAAGCGTCTCCTCAAGAAGCGATCGCGCAAGGAAGCCCGGCACACCGCCAACATCAACCACATCGTCTCGAAGACCATCGTCACGACCGCTGAACGCACCGGCTCCGGTATCGCCCTGGAAGACCTCACGGGCATCCGCAGCCGGGTACGGCTCCGCAAGGACCAGCGGACCCCCTTGCACTCGTGGAGCTTCCACCAACTCGGCACGTTCCTTGAGTACAAGGCGCGCCGGGCCGGGGTGCCACTGGTGTACGTCGATCCGGCGTACACCAGCCGGCAATGCTCCGAGTGCGGCCACATCGACCGGCGCAACCGCCAGTCACAAGCAACGTTCGCATGCCGGGCCTGCGGGTTTTTGGCGAACGCGGACGACAACGCGTCCCACAACATCGCCCGCAAGGGCGCAACCGTGTGGACCGCGGGGCGTGAGTCACGCGTCCCTGCCACCCCATAAGGGGTGTCTGGACGGAGGAGCCAATCCAGCAGCCAGTTGGACGCTACCTCCAAGCCCGGTCCTTTAGGGCCGGGTCAAGTTGACTGCCTGAACAGGTCAGGCCAGCGCCGCTCCTCCGTCGAGGGTGAGCACCGTGCCGGTCGCGTAGCCGTTGCTCAGGAGGTAGAGGTAGGCCGCCGCGGCCTCCTCGGGACTGCCAACGCGCTGCACGGGGAGGCCGCTTCCCTGCGCTTGGAGGAAGGCCTCCGGCTCGGGCACGGTGCTGTCCCAGAGCTCGGTGCGGATCGCGCCGAGGCGGACCGCATTGACCCGCAGCGGGGCGAGTTCGAGGGCCAGGGCCAGCGTCAGACCCTCGACGGCTGCCGTGATGCTCGCGCCGAGCGAGGCTCCGGGGACGGGCCTGGTGGCGAAGGCGCCGGAGGTGAAGGTGATCGAGCCGCCGGAACGGAGCTTCGGCGTCGCGTACTTCGCGGCGAGCAGGGCACCCCAGAAGCGGCGCTCGAAGAAGGTCCGGGACTCCTCGGAGGTGAGGTCCGCGAGCGGCTTCAGCAGCAGGGACTCCCCCGCCGTGTAGACGAGGTGGTCGAACTCGCCGATCCCGTCGAAGAAGGCGGTGAGCGCGGCCTCGTCGGCGACGTCCAGCAGGATGCCTTCGGCCGGGCCGCCGAGCTTCTTCACCGCCATGTCGACCCGGTCCTGGTTGCTGGAGGCGACGACCACGTTCGAGCCCTGAGTCACTGCTGCCTGCGCGACGGCGAATCCGATGCCGGAGGTACCACCGATGACGACGACACGCTGGGTGTCCGATGTGTTGTTCATGGCCAGGACGCTATGTGTCCCCACTGAGACAGTTAATGGCCTGAAGTCTTGATTCCTTGTCTGATCGTCTCGGTCTCAGCGCGTTATGGTCACCGCATGGACATACTCAGCGACACGCTTGCGGCCCTGCGCACCGGACGCCCGTCCGTTGTCCGCACCGACGCGCAGGCGCCGTGGGGGTGCGCTTCCAGCCCATCGCGGGAGCCGGATTTCACGTCGTCGTCGAAGGACACTGCTTCCTCCTGCCGGTCGGCGGCGATCCGATGGCCCTGGGCCCCGGCGACGTCGTGTTCCTGCGGCGCGGCACCGGTCACGCCATCTGTGACGCGGTCACCAGCGATCCGGTCGCCTTCGAACCCGACCGCGTCGACACCTCCTCGCCGATCGGACGTTTCGCCGTCGAGGGCGACGGCGCTCGCAGCGTGCTGGTGTGCGGGTCCTACCACCTCGACATCGACCGGCCGCATCCGCTGCTCGGCGACCTCCCCGAGGTCATCCACCTCCCGGCCGTCCCCGGTCGCCATCCGTCGCTGCGCTCGGCGGTCGACCAGCTCTGCGCCGAGATCCACCGGCCTCAGCCGGGTTCGGACTCGGTGGTCACAGCGCTCGTCGATCTGCTGCTCCTCTACATCCTGCGGTCCTGGTACGCCGAGTTGCCCAGGGAGCAGACGCAGGGCTGGGCCTCGGCACTGAACGACCCGTTGATCGCCCCCGCGCTGAAAGCGATCCACGACGATCCGGCGCATCCGTGGACCGTCGAATCGCTGGGGAGCCGGGCCGGGCTGTCGCGCGCCGCGTTCGCCCGGCGGTTCACCACGGTGGTCGGCGAGCCGCCGCTCAGCTATCTGACGACCTGGCGGATGGCCAGCGCGGCGCGGATGCTGCGCGAGACGGCCGACTCGCTGAGCGCCGTCGCCGAGAACGTCGGCTACACCTCGGAATTCGCCTTCGCGAAGGCCTTCAAGCGGCACTTCGGCGCCCCGCCCGGGGCGTACCGGCGCGATCGGCGGACGGCGTCGGGCACGCTGCCGGTCCCGCTGCCAGTGCCGGTACCGGTCCCGGTCTGATTCTGTTGGGCCGGAGTTCGGTCGGGACCCCGCGGGTCGAGGGCACGGGGGTCGCGCCGGCCTTCGCCGCGCTCAGTCCCCTGCGACCACCAGCCCCGACTCGTAGGCAGCGATGACGAGTTGCGCGCGGTCGCGTACGCCCAGCTTGCCCATGATCCGGCTCACGTGGGTCTTCGAGGTGAGGGGGCTCAGCGACAGGGCGTCGGCTATCTCGGTGTTGTTCAGGCCCCGGGCCACGAGGGTGAGGACCTCCCGCTCCCGTCCGGAGAGCGGGTCCAGGGCGGCGGGGGCCGAAGTGGTGCCCGGGGAGCGCAGGACGCGGGCGATCAGGCGGGCCGTCGGGCCCGGCGAGAGCAGCGATTCGCCGCCCGCCACCGTGCGGACGGCCGCGAGGAGTTCCGCCGGCCTGGTGTCCTTGACGAGGAAGCCGGAGGCGCCGGAGCGCAGCGCTTCGAGCACGTTCTCGTCGGTGTCGTACGTGGTGAGGACCAGGACCTTCACCCCGGCCAGGTCCTCGGCGGAGGCGATCATCCGGGTCGCCTCGATGCCGTCGGTGCCGGGCATCCGGATGTCCATGACGACCACGTCGGCCCGTTCGGAGTGGGCCAGTTCCACCGCTTCCCGCCCGTTGCCGGCCTGTCCGACGACCTCCATGTCGGGGGCCGACTCGATGAGCATCGCGAAGGCCGCCCGTACGAGCGTCTGGTCGTCGGCGAGCAGTACCCGTATGACCCGGTCCTGACCTTCGTGGGGTGGCGTGGTCACGCGGATGCCTCCGAGGGGCGCAGTGGCTGGGATTGCAGGTGAGGATGGGACGGCTGGGGTGGCAGTGGCAGGCTCGCCTCGACTTCGAAGCCGCCGCCGGGGCGCGGGCCCGTGGACAGGGTGCCTCCGACGCTGCGGGCCCGCTCGCCCATGCCGACGATGCCGTAGCCCGGAGCCGTGGACCCGGAGACCGGGCCCCGGCCGTCGTCGCCGACGGTGACCCGCAGGGCCCCGTCCGCCACCGCCACCCGGACCCGGACGGTGGTGCCGGGGCCCGCGTGGCGTACCGCGTTGGTCAGCGACTCCTGGACGATGCGATAGGCGGCGGCCCCCACGGTGGGCGGGATGTGGACAGCGCCGGTGTCCATGGTCAGCTCCGCCCCTGCCGTACGGACCAGGCCCGCCAGCCCCGCGAGGTCCGGCAGCGGCCCTTGCTCGTCGGCGCGGAGCACGGTCAGAGTGGTACGCAGCTCCGCGCGCGCCTCGCGGCAGGTGTCGGCTATGGAGTCCAGCGCCTCGGCGATCGCCGCCCGGTCGAGCCGCTCCGGATCGACGGTCAGGACGTGGGCGGCGACGGAGGTGCGGACGCCGATCAGCGTGATGCTGTGGGCCAGCAGGTCGTGCAGGTCGCGGGCGATCCGCAGCCGCTCCGCCGCGATCTTGCGGTCGGTGTCCTGTCCGAGGCGGGCGCGCTCCTCGGCCAGGAACTTGCGGTAGTTGCGGATGGCAACGCCGAACACGAGGGCCGCCACCAGCCAGCCGGAGGTGCGCAGCAGGTCCAGGGCGCCGTGGGCACCGAGGAACGACATGGCGCTCACCGCGAGGCCCACGACGCACGCGCCGACGGCCACCGTTCGGCGGACGGTGCCCGTGGCGGCCACGGTGTACAGGGCGAGCATCGCGGCCGGCATGGGGGCGGCGTGGGCGTTGCCGAGGATTTGGTACGGGAGGATGCAGGCGACGACCACGATCAGCGCCCCGAGCGGATGGCGCCGCCGCCACGCCAGGAACAGCACCGCGCAGGCGAGCAGCGCCCAGCCGAGCGCGTCCGGCCGCAGCGCGGTGTCGGCGTAGGCCATGGCCCAGCAGAGCACGGCGACACCGGCCGCGATCGCCGCGTCGTTCCGCGCCGATCGCGAGGCTGCCAGGGGGTCTTGATGCAGTACGCGCAGTACGCGCTCGGCCGCGCTCGGGGTGTCGATCATTTCTGCCACCCGCACATCGTCGCTCTCATCGCCGGTCGCCGACCAGTTCCAGCGCGGGTGCGGCGGCCGGGACCGGGGTGTCGCCGGGCCGGCTTGGCCACCACACCTTGCCGCCGAGCAGCACGCTGGCGCTGGTCACGAGGTAGGTGCGGACGAGGAAGGTGTCCAAGATCACTCCGACCGCTACGATCGTGCCCAGCTCCACGAACATCACCAGCGGCAGCGCGGCCAGCACCGCGAAGGTCGCCGCCAGGACGATCCCCGCCGAGGCGATCACCCCGCCGGTGGTGCGCAGCGCGGTCAGCGCGGCCTGTCGCGGATCGGCGCCGTTACGGGTTTCCTCGCGGGTGCGGTGCATGAGGAAGATGCCGTAGTCGACGCCGAGGGCGACCAGGAAGACGAAGGTCAGCAGCGGCATCCCCGGGTCCATCCCGTTGTAGCCGAACACCGGCCCGAAGAGCAGCCCGCCGATGCCGAGCGCCGCGCCCCACACCAGGACGACGGCGCCGACCAGGAGCAGTGGGGCGACCAGGCTGCGCAGCAGCAGGATCAGGACGAGCAGTACGGAGACGAGGACGAGGGGGATGACGATCAGCCGGTCGTCGGCGTTGGCGGTGGCCAGGTCGAGTTCCTGGGCGCTGGCGCCGCCCACGTGCGCTCCGTCGAGTGCGGCCCGCAGCCGTCCGATGGTGGCGCTCTCCTGCGGTGACTGCGGCACGGCCTCGGCGGTGACGGCGATCTCCGTCCAACCCCCGCCGCTGCGGCCCCGTTCGGCGCCCGCGACACCTTCGACCTCGCGGGCCGAGGCGAGGATCCGGTCGGCGTCCGCGGTGGGGGCCATGACCTCGACGGGTTCGGTGCCGCGGTCCGGGAAGGCCTCGGCGAGCGTCTGCATCGCCACGATCGACTCGGGCCTGCTGGTGAAGCCGTCCCCCTTCTGGAGCGGCCCGGGCAGGTTGAACACACCGAGCGCCAGCGCGCCGAGCAGCACGACTCCCGTCACCAGTACGGCGACCGGCCGCCTGCCCGCCGAACTTCCCATCGAGGCGAAGACGTTGAGGCGGCGCGTCCTGGGTTCGCTGCCGTACACGGGGATCAGCGGCCAGAACACCCGCCGTCCGAGCAGCACCAGGATCGCCGGCAGCAGCGTCGTCATCGCGGCCAGCGCGCACACCACGCCCACCGCGCCGACCGGGCCGAGGCCCCGGACACTGTTGAGGTCGGCGGCGAGCAAGCAGGCCAGACCGGCCACGACGGTCCCGCAGGAGGCCAGCAGGGCCGGACCGCAGCCGCGCAGTGCGCTGCGCATCGCGTCGTACGGGAGGGGGGTGCGGCGCAGTTCGTCGCGGTAGCGGGCGATGAGCAGCAGCGCGTAGTCGGTGCCCGCGCCGAAGACCAGGACCGTCATGATCCCGGCGCTCTGGCTGTTCACGGTGACCCCGAAGCCCGATGCGAGGCCGTACACGGCGGCCCGCGCGCAGACCGCGCTCACCCCGACCACCGCCAGCGGCACCAGCCAGAGCACCGGGCTGCGGTAGGTGAGGATCAGGAGCAGGGCCACCACCAGGCCGGTCGCCAGCATCAGCGTCCCGTCCACCGATCCGAAGACCTCCTTGGCGTCGACCTGGACGGCCCCTTCGCCGCCGACCCACACGCTCAGCCCGTCGGCGCCGCCGCGCACGTGGGCCCGTACGCCGTCGACGAAGGCTTTCCGCGCGGCGTCGTCCGTGCCGGGCGCGGTCGTGGACACCGCGTACATGAGGGTGGCGCCGTCCTCGGAAGGAACGCCGGGGCCGTGGAGGCGGGGGCCGAAGTCCCGGGGGTCCTTCGAAGTGGCGAGCAACGCGGGGGACTTGGCGGAGCGGGGGTCGGCCGTGGCCGCCGGGCCAGTCGTACCCGCCGGGCCCGTGACCTCCTCGACCTGACGTGCGGTGGTGCCCCGGTCCGCGGCGGTCAGACCGCCGTCACGGTGGTAGACGAGCAGCACGCTCGTCACCTCGCCGCCGGGCAGCTGGTCCTTGAGCCTGGCCACCTGTGTCGAATCGGCGCTCGACGGCAGGTAGTCCGCCGTCCGGTCCCGCTGTACGTCCGCCAGCCCGCCCGCGAACGATCCGGCGACGGCGATCACGATCACCCACAGCGCCAGCACTCCCCACGGAACGGCCTTGCGGAATCCGCCCGTTCTCCCTGCTCCCCCTGTGGTTTCCCCTGTTCTCCCCGCTTGCCCGGCTCGCACTGTCTGCCCCATCTCGGGCCCCCTCCGCATGGACTCGGCCGGGTGGCCCCGATGGCCGCCCCGCTGCTTCCAGCGTCCCGTCTCCGCAGGGCCGTTCCCTCAGGCCGGCGCAGGAGATCACGGCTACTCCCCCGGGCGTCCCGGAACCTCCCGTACTCCCGCGGGAGTAGCGCCGCGACTACGCGGGACGCGGCCGGCCACGCGGACGCCGAGGGTCCGCAGGCTCGGCGTCCTGGTCGTGCTCCGGCCCGGTGTTCAGGCGCCGGCGAGGCCGGGGGACCTGGACACTCACCGGATCGTCGCCGCGTCCCCGACGAGCAGGACGGACTCCCACTCCGTCGCACGGTGGGACTCAGCCGCGGCGAGCAGAGGCAACCCCTCGGCCGGCTGCAAGGGGTCGGCCACGTGCGCGAAGCCGAGGGCGGCGCCGATGCGCTGGGCGACAGGAAGCTGCCCCTTGAGGGCATTGGCGTAACGGCTGTACGTCTCGAACCTCTTCTCGTCCCACCGTTCCTCCCGCTGCCGCTTCCACCTCCGGCGCTCGGTCAGGCTCTGCACGGCGTAGGAGCCGAGTGAACCGACCACGACACCCAACAGAGCCGGTAATTGGTCCAACAACGACACAGTCCACTCCCCCGGCCGATTTCCTGATGCGCACGCTCAACGCTCCGCGGCCGACAACGCTCGCCCTGCGGGGTGCCGCCAGTTCTTTCTCCCATCCCGCGTTTCGGCCAGCACGCGGGCAGCCCGTGGGCGACTGTGGACCTTTCCTGCAACGTTCGTGTTCGAGGAGGCCCTTGATGAACTGGACGCTCGAAGTGGTTCTGGTCCCTGTCACCGACATGGACCGGGCGAAGGAGTTCTACGCCGACAAGGTCGGCTTCGCCGTCGACCTCGACAGCGAGGTCGCACCCGGCATCCGCATCATCCAGATGACCCCGCCCGGCTCACGCTGTTCGATCGCTCTGGAGCACGGGATGCCCCCGGCGCCCGGCACGCGCCAGATGGCACCGGGTGAGCTGCAGGGCCTGCAGCTCTGCGTCACCGACATCGAAGCGGCGAGGGAGGAGCTGAGGGTGCGCGGTGTGGAGGTGTCGCCAGTGCGTCACATCGGCGAGAAGGGCTGGGAGGACGGCAAGGGCGACTCCTGGAACTCCTTCATGACCTTCACCGACCCGGACGGCAACGGCTGGGTGGTCCAGGAAGCCCCCTCGGAGCTGTCGGAACGCTGAGGCTCCCAAGGCGCTTTGGGCGGGGTGTTCTGCTTCCGGCAGGGATTCCCGTGCAGCCGTACGGACAGCGGGGCGGGGCGGGGGGCGTGGCGGGGCCTGGCGTCAGCCGGGGCTCAACCCGCCCGGGAGAGGAACAGGGACGCGAGGACCGTGGTCGCCGACACGGCGAGCACCCAGTTCCTCGCCAGCCCCGCCCTCAGGCCACCGGACACCGCCGCGTGCGACGATCCGCCAACACCTACGGAACGGTCCTCGCGGTCCTCACGGTCCCCGCGCAGGTCTTGGCACCAGGGGCATTCCTGGCCGTGTACGAACGCGTCCCGCCACCCCTCGCCGTCGAGGGGTGCCTGCGCGAACACCGGCACCGTTGCATCGTTCTCCACGACGGGAACAACGTCCTGCCGCGCTCCATGTCACCCGCATGGCGCGAGCCGAGACCAAATCGTTGGCCGGGGAGGGTGGAGCGGGGTTACGGGGCTCCGTCCGACCGTGCCGGGCCCGGCCACCGTCAGGCCGGGCCCAGTTCCGGGTCGCGGGTGGCGCGGACCTCCCAGCGGCCCGCCCGGTCGGAGGAGCCTCCCCGGAGCCACTTGAGCAGGACGCAGGCCGCCAGGGCCACGAGCGCGGCGAGCGCGGTCGTCAGCCATGCGGCGAGCCACGACATCGGCACCATCAGCACGAGGACGACCAGCCCGTAGGACAGGAGCATGCCCCCGAGAAAGGGCCAGTGGGCCCCCGGTTCCACGGCGGTGGGCCACGGGGCGAGGCGTACCCGGCGCTCCGGGTCGGTCTCCACCGGGGTGGCGGGGGCCAGGACCCGCTCGAACTCCTGGCGGTCCATCTTCAGCCAGGCCGCCTCCCCCTCGTCGGTGACGAAGACGACCGGCTGCTCGCTGCGGATCGCACGCCAGTTCCGGGCGCCGACCAGCCAGCCCGGCCGTTCCCCCATGCGGGCCACGAGGAGGGCGAGCCCGGCGGGTTCGAGGTTCGGGTTGCCGAGCAGCGGCTCGGAACCGTCCTCCAGCTCGAAGCGCAGCTTGTGGTCCGAGCTGACCCGGATCGTGCCGTCCACCGTTCCGAACGTCGTGTGCTGGTTGCACCGGGCCGCCTTGAGCCGTGCCCGCACGGCGGGCAGCGCCTCCCCTGCGGCAACGTCGGCGCGCAGGGTCCGGCGGGTGGGGTCGCCCGGAGGGACCCGGGTGAAGAGCAGCCCCCCGAAGAACGTCAGGACCGCTCCGACACCGAGAGCGATCTGGGTGCCGAGGGGCGGGAGGGAGAAGGCGAGCGGGGAGTCCGCCTCCAGGTACCGGTCGATGTGGTTCTCGGCGTCCACGACGCCGCCGAGTTCGGGCGCGGTCGGGGCGTACAACACGAGGGCGGCCTCACCCGGGAGGCCTCGCTCCGCCTCCTCCCGCTCCAGCATGCGGCCCCAGTCGAAGTGGACTCCGACGTGCCCGTTCACCACCTCGATGCGTCTGGTGCCCCTGCTGCCGCCCTCCGGACCGGCCAGGGGCACCTCGACCGTGACGTCCGCGGTGGCCACGCTGGACTTGGTCACTCCGGTCTTCACCTTGTGGACCTCGACGACGGTGCCCCGGACCGCCACGGCGCCGGCCTTCTGTATCGCCCCGATCCGCTTCAGGTCGTCGCCGTCCGGGCGGGCGATCAGCTCGGTGGCCACCGCCAGGGCGGGGAACACCACGACCACCGTCAGCAGCAGCGGCACGAAGTCCCTGAACGGCCTCTTCCAGGGCAGCATCCCGGGCGGCGGCGGCACCGGTTCTACCTGACTCGGCGGCGAGACCGGGATCGGCCGGGAGCCCGACCACACCCACCCGGCGGCCAACACCAGGGCCACCGCCCCGAGTACGACCACGTCCGGCCGGTACACCGACATGCCCGCGTGGAACAACAGCGTCCACAGGGCCAGCACCGCGAACAGCAGTGCTCCCCCGCCCAAGTACCTGGTCACCCAGGTGCGTCTCCCCATGATCCGGAATCTAGCAACCCCTGTGCGCGGGATCGGAACCACACCCGGCAGCGCTGTCGGGGCGGCCGGTCGACCATGTGGTCACAGCTGCGCGGTGCCGCCCTCCTGGCCCGGGGCACGCACGGTTTGCCCATGTCCCGCGAACCCCCGAGATGCCCCGGGGCCGATATGTGGCTAGCGTGGATGTGCGAGAGCCGCAACTGCGGTAAGCGCCATCGGCCGCCGCTACGCGCCATGCCTGAAGGCTGACCGCGCGTGCCCGGCCCAGCGCGTCACGCGTCACGGCCTGGAGCCGTGCCTCGACGGTGGATCCCCCTGTCTCGAATCTCCGTCTCCGCCTTGTGCGCGCTCGCGCAGGTTCGCATCGATCTTGCGCGAGGAGGCCTCGGCCCCGTGCCGCGCGGTACGCGGTACGAAACGGAAAGGTTTTCGATCATGCAGGCACTGAGAGTGAAGAGGTTGTTCGCGGTGTCCGCCATCGGAGTTCTGATGGCCGGCGGCGCCGCACTCGGAGCGGCTGGCACCGCCTCGGCGGCAGTCCCCACGCAATCCGTCACCTACGTCAGCCATGGCGGAGGCTGGGACCACGACGGCTACGGACACCACGGCTGGTACGACAACGGTGACGACGACTGGGGCGGCTACAACCACGGAGGTTACGACCACGACTGCTGACGCCGACCGGGCGGACCGTCCGCCTTGGCAACGACCATCGGCTCGCCCCCGGCTCCTGGCCGGGGGCGAGCACGTCGAGTCGTGTACGGGGTGTTGGCGGGTGTTGGCGTCGGCCCCGGGAGCCGATGCGATGGCTCAGGGGGCTTCGTGGGCGGCGAAGTCGGGGAGTTCGGTGGACAGCAGTTCTTCCGCGCCTCGGTAGAGGGCCTGCTGCATTTCGGTGGAGCGGGGCAGCATGGTCTTCTCGTAGACGCGGACGGCCTCCTCGACGGTGTCGCTGTTGACCACGGCGAGGGCGAGTTCGCAGGCGTCGAGCATGGCGAGGTTGACGCCGACGCCGAGCGGGGGCATGAGGTGTGCCGCATCGCCGAGCAGGGTGACGGTGGGGTTGTGGTCCCAGGTGTGGGGGACGGGGAGGGCGTGGATGGGGCGGTCGACGTAGGGGCCGTCGTTCTCGGCGATCAAGCGGCGCAGGGCCGGTGACCAGTCGCGGTACTGGTCGAGGAGGTGGGCACGGATGGCGTCGGTGTCCTTGACGGTCAGGCCGCTCGCGGTGATCCAGTCGGCGGGGACGCGCTGGATGACGTAGACGCGGATGTGGCCGCCGCTGTTGCGCTGGGCGAACAAGCCGCGCTCGCCGTCGGCCGCGGCGGCGCTGCCCTGGCCGACGAGTGCGGCGATCTCGGGGTGGCGGGTCTCTACTTCGTGGAACCAGGCTTCGAGGAAGCTGACCCCGGTGTAACCGGGGCGGGCCGGAGAAATCGCGCGGCGGACCTTGGACCAGGCGCCGTCGGCGCCGATGACGAGGTCGGCTTCGATGGTGGTGCCGTCGGCGAAGCTCACCCGGCGGGGGCCCTCTTCCGGGCCTTCGACGGACGACAGCGTGTGCCCCCAGCGGACGGTGCCGGGCTCCAAAGAGCTCAGCAGCAGGTTGCGGAGGTCACCGCGGTCGATCTCCGGCTTGAAGCGTTCGCCCTGGTCGGGGGTGTGGTGGAAGAGGATCGCGCCCGCCGGGTCCATCTGGCGCATCTCCTGCCCTTCGGGGCGGGAGAGCCGGAAGAAGTCCTCCAGGAGCCCGGCTTCGCGCAGGGCGATCTGGCCGTTGTCCTCGTGCAGGTCCAGGGACCCGCCCTGATCTCGGGCTTCGGGACCGCTCTCGCGGTCGTGGACGGTGACGGCGATGCCGTGCCGCTGAAGGATGCGGGCGCACGTCAGACCGCCGGGGCCGGCGCCGATGATGGCGATGCGCGGGGTGTGGGCGGTCGGGGTGGTGTGGGTGGTCTGGGTGGTCTGGGTGGTCGGGGCCATGGTGGTGCTCCGTTCCTACGGTGCTGCGGTGCGGCCGTGTGCCTGGGTGTCAGTTGGCCGGGGCGGCGACGGGGGCCTCGCCGGGGGTGGCGGCCGGTGCGGGCGGGCCGGCCTTCTTCAGGGGGACTTCGATGACGAAAAGCGCGGCAGCGAAGGCGAGGGCGCAGACGACCGCGGCGGCGAGGAAGATGTGGCTGGTGCCGTCCGTGACCGCGGCGAGGTAGGCGTCCTTGGCTCCGGCGGACAGGTCCCGCAGGGCGTTCGGGGAGGCGTCGCCGCCGGCCGGCAGGGCGGGCTGGACGGCGCGGGTGAACAGCGAGCCGAACACCGCGACGCCGAGCGAGCCGCCCAGGGTGCGGAAGAGGCTGACCGAGCTCATGGCTGCCCCCATGTCGCGCAGGGAGACGCTGTTCTGCGCGATGGTGCCGGCCATCTGCATCGTGAAGCCGAGGCCGATGCCGAGGAGGACCATGTACAGGCTGGTCAGCAGGAACGAGGTGTGCGCGTCCATGGTGGCCAGCAGGCCGAGCCCGGCGACCAGGAAGAGGGTTCCGACGACGGGGAAGATCTTGTACTTGCCGGTGGCGGACATGACCTTCCCGGCGATGGTCGAGACGATCACGACGGGGATCATCATCGGCAGCATCAGCAGGCCGGAATTGGTCGCGGAGGCACCCTGGACCGTCTGCTGGAAGAGCGGCAGGTAGAGGCCCGCGCCGAACATGACCACACCGGCCGCGAGGATCATGACCATCGCGAGCGGGTAGTTGCGGTGCCCGGTGAACACGCTCAGCGGGAGCAACGGCTCACTCACGCGCTTCTCGACCAGGACGAACAGGGTCAGGCTCACGATCGCGGCAGCGCCTAGGGACAGGACCTGCCAAGAACCCCAGGCGTAGGTGCTGCCCGCCCACGTGGCGGCCAGGACGATCGTGGTGATGGAGAGGGTGAGCAGGGCAATGCCTGCCCAGTCGATCTTCGCCTCGATGCGCTCGGCGGGGACCTGCAGCTTCAGCCACAGCCACACCAGGGCGACGAGACCGAGCGGCAGGTTCACGTAGAAGGCCCAGCGCCAGTCGAAGTGGCCGGTGACGAACCCGCCGAGGAGCGGGCCGCCGATGGTGCCGATCGCCATGACGGAGGCGGTCATGCCCTGGTACTTGCCGCGCTCACGCGGCGGTACGAGGGCTCCGATCAGCGCGAACGCGCCCGCGCCGATGCCACCGGCGCCGATGCCCTGCACGACGCGGTAGGCGATCAGCTCGCCCATCGAGCCGGAGGTCCCGCACAGGGCGGATCCGACGATGAACACGGCGATGGAGGCCAGGTACATCGGCTTGCGGCCGAAGAGGTCGCCGAATTTGCCCCAGACCGGGGTGGTGACGGCGGTGACGAGCGTGTAGGCGGTGACGACCCAGGAGATGTGTTCCAGGCCGCCCAGGTCGCCGACGATCGTGGGCATCGCGGTACTGACGACCATGTTGTCGAGCATCGACAGCAGCATCGCGAGCATGACGCCGAGCAGGACCCAACGCACGTTCTTCGGTACGGCTGCGGGGCAGGCGGAGGGGAAGGAGGCAGGGCCGGTGGAGGGGAGGGAGGCAGTCGTGGACATGACTGATCACTCCTTTCGGACATGAGAGTGGGAAGCCGAGGAGCGGGCGGGGTGCTGTTCCGACGCCCGCCTCCCCAGAAGAACACAACGGCTAAATAACTGCAACCGCTAAACTTTCAAATCCGTACAACCCAGGGGTGATCCGGTCCCACTTGCACGCTTCCGGATCACTGGGGAACTCCCGTTCGCTTGGAGCTTGGCGTCGGCTCGACGACCACGGTCTAGACGGCACGCTCCTGAACGAGATCGCGGGATTCCTGCTGCTCGGGATCATCGGCCGGGGCCGCGGCACGCAGCGCCGCCTCGACCCGGCGGTTGGTGGTCATGGTCGACGTGACGGCGGTCATGGCGAGGAGGAGACCGGCGGCTGTGTAGAGCGGGGTGCGTACGTCGTAGGCGGTGGCCAGCCAGCCGCCGAGGAAGGCGCCGAACGGGGCGGCGCACATGGCGAGCATGCGGGAGGTGGAGGCGACCCGGCCCATCAGGTGGGCGGGAACGATCGTCTGACGGAGGGAGGGTGCGAGCACCATCGTGGCGCCCATGCCCGCTCCGCAGACGGCGAGCGCGAGTCCGGCGACGTACGGGTTCGGGGCGGCGGCGAGGCCCAGGATGGCGAGCCCCTCGACTGCGGCCGTGCAGGTCAGCGCGGTGCCGGTGCCGAGTCGTCGGCCGAGGAAGGAGGCGATGCCCGCGCCGAGCAGACCGCCGGTGGCCTCCGCCGTGAGGAGCAGGCCGAAGCCGAAGGCGCCGATGCCGAGACGATCGTGCGCGAAGAGGGCCAGTACGGTCTCCACGGCGACGAAGGCGATGTTCCCGACCGCGGGACGCAGCGCGAGCCCGAGCAGCAACCGATCGCGGAATACGTACGAGGCACCGGCCCGCGCCTGCCGCAGCAGCGACTCGCGGGCCTGCGGCACCGGCCGGGGCACGGCGGGCAGCGACCGTACGAGCAGGGCGGACACCGCGAACGACACCGCGTCGGCGAGCAGCGGAACCGCCCGCCCGAGCGCGAGCAGGGCACTGCCCGCGGGCGGTCCCGCGAAGCCGGACGCGGCGGTCTGGGCGCCGCGCAGGCGGGAGTTGGCGCGCTCCAGGAGCGCGGGGTCGCGGCCGAGCAGATCCGGCAGGTAGGCCGTGGCGGCCGTGTCGAAGAAGAGTCCGCCGAGGCAGAGCAGGAAGGCGACGGCCGCGAGCAGTGGAATGCTCAGCGCGTCGAGCGCGGCCGCTGCCGCTGGTATCGCGAGCAGCGCCGCACGCGCCGCGTCCGTGACCCACATGGTGCGTCGGCGGTCCCAGCGGTCCACCAGCGCGCCGCCGAGCACCCCGAAGAGCAGCCACGGCAGCGTTCCGGCGGCGGTGACGACGGCGAGCGCCATGGGATCCCGCGTCAAGGTCAACGCGAGCAGCGGCAGCGCGGCGTGTGTCACCCCGTCACCGAGCGAGGACACCGTCTGTGCGGTCCACAGCCGTCCGAACCCGGTCGGCAACTTCTTTGCCCCTGAGCTCACTTGGCCTCCTCCTCCGCCTGCTGGACCGGTGCCGGGTGGAACAGCGCGAAGACGAGTGACACGTCCGGCAGCGACGGATCGGACAGCTCCCGGTACTCGTCCGCCAGTGCCTCCAGCCGCGCTCCCAGCTCCGCGAACTGCTCCTCGGTGAGGCGCAGATGCGCCATCCGCACGTGTCGCTCGCTCTGCGCCGGTGCGGCTTCCAGGTCGGCCACCGCATGCCGCATGAGCACATCCGGGCCGCCCTCACCCGGATCCGGCAGCACGATCCCCCGCGCGGCCATCGCGTAGTACCGCTCGGTGACCCCCCGGACCTTCCGCGTCCGTACGACCTTCACCAGGCCGGCCCGCTCCAGCAGCCGTACGTGGTAGCTGGAACTCCCCTTCGCGAGGCCCACGCGCTCGGCGATCTGCGTGATCGTCGCGGGTTCGAAGCGGAGCACGGCCATGATCCGGTGACGCGTGAGGTTGGAGACGGCGCGCAGCTGCTCGTCAGTGGTGACGTGGATCGTCTCGGGAAGATCATCAGTTGACATGTCCCCAATGGTCAACACTTCTTGACCATTAGGCAAGGGGTTTGGCCCGGGTTTTCGGAATCGACTGTCCGGGAGCCCTCTGCGCCCGACAAAATCCGCTGCTGGTACCGGAGTTCAGGGGAGGCGCAGGGTGAGGGTGAGTCCGCCGTCGGCTCCGGGTCGCGCCGTCAGTACGGCGTGGTGGGTGTCGGCGATGGAGGCGGCGATGGAGAGTCCCAGGCCGTGGCCGGTGGTTGCGGTGCGGTCTCCGTCGAGGCGGTGGAAGGGCTCGAAGAGGTCGGGAACGCGGTCGGCGGGGATGCGTGGTCCGGTGTTCGTCACCGTCACGGTGGAGGCGTCGAGTCGTACGAGGACGTGGCCGCCGCGGTGGTTGTACTGGATTGCGTTGCGGATCAGGTTCGTCAGCAGGTGGCGCAGCAGGACCGGGTCGCCCGGAACGACGAGCGGGACGTCGCAGTCGGCTGTGAAGGTGTCGAGCCGCAGGCCGGACTGGGCTGCGAGCGGAGCGAGTTCGGCTGTCACGAGCCGAGTGACGGCTACGAGGTCCACGGGCTCGGTCCTCTCCAGCCCGCGGTCGCTGCGGGCCAGCAGGAGGAGTGCGTTGATGAGCTGTTCCGCTTCCCGGTTGGCGGTGAGCAGGTCCTCGCGGACTTCGGTGAGGCCCTCGGAGGGGGTCGGCTAGGCCGACCTGGAGGGTGGTGCGCTGGACGGCGAGGGGCGTCTTGAGTTCGTGGGAGGCGTTGGCGACGAAGCGGCGTTGGCTCTCGAAGGACCGCTCGAGCCGGTCGAGCATGGTGTCGAAGGTGTCGGCGAGGCGGTGGAGTTCGTCGTCGGGGCCGGCCGCCACCGCGGCGGAAGGTGACCGCCTCCAGTACGTGGCCCTCGGCGACTCCTACGCCGCCGCCCCGCTGGTCCGCCCCGCCGACCCCGCCGACCCGAAGTGCATCCGCCCGCTCGCCGACTACCCGCACGTCGCCGCCCCGGCGCTCGGCGCCGTCCTGACCGACGTGACCTGCTCGGGCGCCACCTCCGCGGACTTCAGCGCTCCCCAGTTCGACGGCACTGCGCCCCAGTACGACGCGGTCCTCGACACCGTCCACCGTCGCGCTCCGCACGCGCGGGTCTTCGTCGTCGGCTACGGCGCGTACTTCCGCGCCGGGGGCTGTTTCCCCTTCCAGCCCTACTGGGGCCAGGACGCCGACAACATCCAGGCGAAGGTCGACCAGCTGGGCGGCGTGCTGCGCGCGGCGGCCGCCCGGCACGGCGCCGCCTTCGTCGCCGTACGGGCGGACGCCGGGCACTGACGGTCGGCCCTCGGGGCCGGGGCCTGCCGAGGCCCCGGAGCCCCGCCCCCGCCCCCGCCCGGGTGCGTACCGGGATTACGGGCCGAAGTGGCGCAAGATCGCCGAGGCGGTCGGCAGGTCCTCGGGGCCCTCGGCGATCCCGGTCAGGGGCAGCACGTGGCGGTGGGTGCAGGAGCCGGACTGCTGATGGTCGATCTCCCACTCCCGGGCGGACGAAGCGGTGGCCGTGCTCGTCGCGTAGAGCGGCTGGCGACAAGCACGGCACCAGTAGAACGACCGCTCCCTCATGCCTGCGCCCCCGACCCGCACACGCACGAGGGAGGAACCGCACGCCGCCCGGCCGGTGGGCGCGATGCGCCGGCCGGATCACGGTGGAGCGGGGAGGCAGGAGTGGTCACCCTGAGGTGAAGGCTGTCGTCCATGGCTGCCGAAACGATCCCGCACCCCCCGACGTCACGGCCCTGTCCGCCATCCGCGTGCTCCGGGCGGCTCCGGGCGGCTCCGTCTCAGTCCGCTCTCCACATGCGCTCCAGCGCCTGCGCGTTCCGCGCACTGTCGTGGGCCCGTGCCGTTATCCGGGCGCGGAGCTCCTCCAGGGCCTGCGGGTCGTGGAGGAGGTGGTCTTCGACCACCGCCCAGCCCGGTGTCCCGTCGCTCTGCGGCAGGGCGATGATCTGATGGTCGGTGCGGCCGGTGATCAGGACGGCCAGCAGGGCCAGGTACTCGCGTTGCAGGCCGGGACCGAATTCGTCACCCTCCGGACCGGCCAGGACGGCGGGATGCCCGCCCGCCAGCAGGGCGCAGGTCGCATCGGCGGCACGGAGCACCGCCTCGAACCCGGGCCGTCCCAGGCGCGCCAGGACTTGCCGCAGGTAGTCGTCGAGTAAGTCCGGCCCCTCGCCTGGTGTGCTCATCGCCGCCCCTGTGCCCCGTAGCCGGGACCGACCTTACGCCTGGCCGGAAGCGCTGTCCGGCACAATGCGCACTCCGCCGCAGAGTTCTGGACCTCGTCCCCGGGGACGGTCGCGCGTTCCGGGAAGCGGATCCAGGCCCGCCGTTCCTGCTGGACGGCTCCCATCGATGAGACATCGACCGACCAAGAGCAGCATCGCAGGCCACCATTTAATGGCAAAGAAGCTTCAATTAGTTATATGTATGTATACGTATGTGCAATGTGCGACGAATCGGACTGTTAGCTGTCGGAAGCGGCATCCCAGGACATGGAGTGCCGAAGTAACGGAAAGGCCGCCAGACGATGCACCAGTCGACGTTCGCCCCGAAGTCCGCACCCGTGCCCTCGACCCGCCGCACCCCCACCACCGTGCAGGAGGCGTACTCCTTCGTCTGTCTGCAGTGCGGGCACGGCTGGGAGCGGTCCTACGTCATAGAGCACCACGACCACGGCCGCTCGGGCGAGCAGGTCGTCTACACGGTCGACGGACGCCGCGTACCCTCACCGCTCACCCGCCCCAGTTGCCCCGGCTGCGAACACGGCGTCGTGCGGATCCTGCGGTCGGGCCGCGTCCTGGGCGCGCAGTCGGCCGAGCGCAGCGCCGTGCTGCACGCTCCGTGGCAGGAGAACCTGCTCAAGACACTGCTCCCGTCGGGCCTGTAGATGCCCGGGCCACCGACCGGTCCCGGATGTCAGGCCCGGGTGTAGAAGGCCTTGAGGTCTGCCGCCGGGTCCAGGTCGATGACGCGTTCCCGTAGAACAGCCCTGGCCTGTGCCTCGGTGACGGCGCCCGTACCCTGTCGGCTCAGGGCGACCAGGGCGCGAGCATGTCCTTCATCGCGTCCGTCATCGCGAGTTGCAGCAGGGGGCCGTAGGTGATCCGGCCGACGCCGAGGCGGCGAAAGCGCTCGAGATCGTGCTTGACGGGATGGGCGGTGGAGTTCACGGGAATGGCGACGGCGCCGATCACCGCGATGAGCAGGTCGTCGTTGTCCTGGATGCGCACCGGGTAGACGCTGTCGGCGCCGGCCTGTTCCATGGCGCGCAGCCGCTCGATCGCCTCGTCGAGGACGCTGGAGGCGTCCTCCGCATGCGCGAAGAGGTCGGTGCGCCCGTTGATCCAGACCGGGATCCCCGCGTCGTCGGCCGCCGCGCGGAGGCCGGCGATGTAGCCGGCGTGCTCCTGCGTGCTGCGCACGCGTCCGCCGTCCGAGTGGACGGTGTCCTCGACGTTGAGACCGACGCCGCCGACCTCGACGAGTCCGGCGATGAGATCCGCGGGCTCCTGTCCGTACCCGGCCTCCAGGTCCACTGACACGGGGACGTCGACCGCCGCGATGATCGGCCTGACGGCGGCGAGCACCTCCTCGATGGTCTGCCCCTCGTGGTCCTCGGCTCCCCGGGATTCGGCGAGCGGATGGCTTCCGACCGTCAACGCGGGGAACCCGGCGGCGGCCGCCGTCCGCGCGGACCAGACGTCCCAGACGGTCGGCAGCACGAGCGGCTTGTATTCGGCGTGCAGCTGCTTGAGGCGTTGAGCACGCTCAACGGTGGTGCGAAGGTCCATGCCGAGGACGCTACCGCCCGGCACTCCCCCGCCCCGAACGCACCGCCGTCAGGCTCGACATGGCCTCACAGTCGGGCACCGGATCAGCCGCTTCTCCGTGCGCCCGGGACGCGGCGGCCGCGCCGGGCCCGAACCCCTTCACCAGCAGCCACCCGGCCAGTCCCAGCTCCCAGGCGAACACGGGGAGCGCGGCGGCCGAACCCGCGACGGAGAGCTGTTCGTAGGCCCCGAACATCACGGCGACGGCCGAGGCGCAGATGAGCGGCCCGCCGACCAGCCCGAGTACGGCGATGAAGCGCGGCACGAGCCGTGCGCGGTACGCGAGGAACGCGAGCAGGACGGTGTTGAGGCCGAGGGCGATGTTGGGCCCGAGCAGGAACGTCCAGTCGTGCACGGCCACCAGCGCGACATCGGCGCCGTCCGCCGCCCCCGTGTCCCGCCTCAGAGTGACCAGCGCCAGGACGGCGACGATCCCGAGGGCGATGACGGCCGCCTCCAGCAGCCGCCCGAAGGCGTACCCGAGCGCGAGTCCCTCGCCGTGGCGCCGCAGGACGGGGAACAGCGCCGCCCCGGTACCGGCCACCGCCACCACGAGCACCACCTCGCAGACCACCCCGAGCAGTGCCTTCGTGTCGGCGCCTTGTGCGAGCCGACCGTCCGCCGCACCCAGCAGTGGGCGGTACAGGACCGCCCCGGCTATCGCGGCGACCTCGGTCAGCAGGAACAGCGACCCGGCGGCCACCGCGGTTCTCCGGTCCGGACTCATCTTCTCGGTACCCCTCGCTCGATGGTGGTGTACGCCGTACACCTGGCGGCAACCATAGGTGTACGGCGTACACTCGTCAAGGAGAGGGTGTCGTCGACAAGGGAAGGGGCCCAACCGGAATGACCCGGCAGGAAGCCACGCAGGCGCAACGGATCCCCCTGAACAGGGACCGCGTCCTGAGCGCCGCCGTCACGCTCGCCGACGCCATCGGCATCGACGCGCTCAGCATGCGCAGGCTCGCGCAGGAGCTGGGCGTCGTACCGATGGCCCTCTACAAGCACGTGGCCAACAAGGAGGAGCTGCTCGACGGCATGGCCGATGCCGTCGTCGGCGAGATCGACCCGCCGGCCGCGGGCCCCGACTGGCAGAGCGTGGTCCGGGGGCGGATCCTCTCGGCCCGGCGGGTCCTGCTGCGCCACCCCTGGGCGACCCGGGTCGTCGAGTCGCGGACCGGCCCCACTCCGGCCGTGCTGGCGTACCTGGACTCGATGGCCGGGATCTTCCGCGACGGCGGCCTCTCCGCCGACCTCACGCACCACGTCATGCACGCGATGGGCAGCCGTCTGCTCGGCTTCAGTCAGGAGCTGTTCGACACCTCGGGCCCCTCCGGCCCACCGGACCCCGGGATGGCGGCACGCTACCCGCACATCGCGGAACTGGCCGCGACGGCCGCACACGACGGGGGCTCCACGGTCGGTGGCGGCTGCGACGACCAGTTCGAGTTCGAATTCGCCTTGGACCTGCTCCTGGACGGCTTCGAAAGCCTCCGCCGCCGGGGCTGGACGTCCGCGCGGTAGTCGTAGTCGTAGCCGCCACGGCCGACCCGGCCCGGCGGGCTGCTCGGGGCGGGGACCGGGCGAGACGGCGAGCCGGTCAGCTGATGTGCCAGCCGGAACCCACCGCGATGAGCTGGATTCGGCACGCTTCCCTTCCCTCGCGGGAAAAGGAGAATTGGATCCCGTCCTCGTAGCCCTGCTGGTTCTCCAGAGTCCAGATCCACTGCGCCGACGCACTCAGCGCGGCGGTCCACGGCGACTCCTCGGGCGCCTCCCCGACGCACAGGCCTTCCAACGGGTGCCCGTCGGAGCCGGAGATGCGGATCGTGTCGTCGTCGGCGTTCACCGCCAGCACCCAGGACCCGCCCTCGAAGTCCAGGATCACGGCCGGAATCATCGCCGGCGTGTCCGGGAAGCTGCCGTATCGAACGCCCAGCAGGCGTCCGGCGCCGTAGCACATCGCCCGACGCTCCTCTTGGAACATGCCCGCCCCTTCACGATTCCGACGTGCGTGCGCGATCTCCGGATGCGCGGCCGATCATTCGAACACGCCTCACACGTCGCGGGGACGGAATTTTGTCACGCGCTCACCCTGGCCCCCACCCCGCCGTGCTTCGCGCGGCCAGGGCCGGGGCTGGGCGGCCGGATACGCAAAAGCGCCCGGCCGGAAAGTCCGGGCCGAGCGTTTTGGTGTGTCTGCTGCCGCTGGTGGCTTAGTACCAGTGGTGGGTCTGCCAGAAGCTCCAGGCGCCGACGGGGCTGCCGTAGCGGGAGTTCATGTAGTCCAGGCCCCACTTGATCTGGGTGGCCGGGTTGGTCTTCCAGTCCGGGCCCGCCGAGGCCATCTTCGAGGCCGGCAGGGCCTGGACCAGGCCGTACGCGCCGGAAGAGGAGTTGGTGGCGGTGTGGTTCCAGCCGCTCTCGCGGGAAACGATGTTGTTGAAGGCGGCGAACTGGGCCGGGTCCTTGATCATCTGCTGGGCGATCGCCTTGGCGTTCATCGGGGCGGCCTGCGCGGGAACCGCGACAAGCATGGAACCGGCGACGCCCAGGGCGAGGACGGTGCCCGCGAGGGTCTTCTTCGAAGCGGCGATGCGGCGGATGACGGCGTTGGACACGGATGGACCTTCCGAAGGGGACAGGGACGGTCGCGGGCATGCCGGAGACATGCGTGAGCCACTCACGCAAAGGAGAGGGGTTCGTCGGCGGGAGCAGGAGACCGGGTGTGAACCCGGGGGATCTCCGTCCGCCCTGCGACTCATCCAGTTCTACGGGGGTCCGGCAGCCTTGGCAACGACCCCTCTTACTAGTGGTCCTCGCAGCCGGGGCGCAACGGCCCCCCTCCCACCGGGCAGGCATCCGAGCAGGTGGGGGCCGGTATGAGGGGGCGGGTAAGGGGCGTTCAAGGACTACTATCCCGCCTCGTATGTGACCTAGGTCCTGTGGGGCGGGTCACCGCACAGGGCCCCGGATCTCACCCTGCGTACCCGCCCGTACCCCTTTCGAGGGAAGGTTTACGGCCGGAGCCGGCCCCCGCATCGAAGGCCACAGGGGCCTCGCCGTCACCCGAGGTAGTTGATCTGCAGGACGGTAATCGTCTTGAGGGCGTGCCCGACGAGGATGACGGCGAAGCACTGCTCGGTGATCAGCATCCGCATGATGCCGTCGTCTTCGCCGTAGGCCTCCGTGACGCCGAGGGGATCCTGGCAGGCAGCGGCAAGGGCAAGGGTGAGGGTTTCGCCGGCCGGTCCCGGCATGGCCTCGTGGACGGCCTCGGCCGCCGGGTCGTACTTGAGGCGATGGGTCACGTCAGCTTCCAATGTCTGAGCACCAGTTTCAGGGGCACAGACCACCGGACGGCGGGCAGTGATCCTTGCGCGACTCAGCGTAGCGAGCCGCGCGGGAGGGCAGGGCCGCTTCGGGGATTTCGGGGATTCAGGCAGCGCCGCGGGTCCGGAGCCGCGCGGCGTCCGCTTGGACCCGGTCGGTCACGTCGATCCAGGAGGCGGTGGGGTCCTCGCCGCGCTCTTGGGCTGCGGCGATGTCCCGGCCTCGCCGGACGGCGGCGACGGTGTCCTTGGCCACGCGTTCCCAGCGTGCGAACACGGCGAGGAGTTCGTGGGCGGGGGCCCGGTTGATCTCGCCGAGGAAGCGTTGGGCGAGTGCGGGGTTACCGAGTGCGTCGCAGATCCGCTCGATGGTCCACGGGGTCTCGCTCACGACGGCCTCCACGGCGGAATCACGACTGGTGATTCCACCGTAGCGGAGATTCGTTGACCGGCTACCGTTTCCGCGCTGTCGCACCAGGTCGCATCCGGCGTACCGGTGCGGCTTCATTTCAGGCCTTACGGCGCGGCCAGTGTTTCGCGAAGCCCGTCCGGGTTACTGGCCGTTGTTCCCCCGCGAAGTGTGTTGGGGTGCTGTCTGCGGGGTGAGCAGGCTGATCAGGTGCGCGAGGAGTTCGTTCGTCCGCCGCTGTTCGGCTATGAGGGCTTCGAGGCGGCCGTTCGTATCGGCTTGCCCCTTCTTGGCCTGTTGCAGCAGTAGGCCTTGGTCAAACGTGGCCATGGCGATCGTCTCCCGGGGGCAGCGTCCAAGGTGGCGTCCAAGGTGGATTGAGGCACGCTACTGCTGCTACCCGAGCTTGGCAGTGGCTTTCTCGTAGTCGACGGCCTGTGCCGGCGTGAGGAGGTGGGTGACGCGGATGAGGGTGTTGCCGTGCAGGTAGCCGTATTCGGTGAGCGCCAGGATGCTGCTGTCGGTAAACGTGATCTTCGACGTGTACTGGTGGGGCCGCCCGAGGAGGTGGTTGGCATCGTTCTCGGCGGTGCCGCTCCCGCCGAGCTCGGCACTGGGTACCGCGGCGCTGATGGTGGCGAAGACGCCGGCGGCGTCGGCCGCGACCGGCTGTCCCGGGTGTTGTCGTTTCGTGATCGGAGATCGCGGTCGAGCCGGAACTGGGCTAGAAGGTTGCTGAAGATCTTGTTGTGGGGCTGTCCGGCCGTGGGCCGGGCGGCCCCTTTCGCTATGTGGTGGCTGGGGCGAGACGCCAGGTGTGGCCGGTCCGGGTGAGTCCGAGGTTGATCAGTCGGCGGAGGTTGAGGACGGCGGCGCGGTGGTGGAGCCAGATGCTGTTGGCGATGACGCCCCGGTGCGGGACTCGTCGGTTGCCTTTGCCGACGAGCCAGGCGATGGCGCGTTCGACCGGTGGCCGCCATCGGCGGTATTCGTTCTGCCAGGCCGGGTCGGTGGCCGCCTGTGCTCGGGCCGCGGCCAGCAGCTCGTGCTGGGGATGGACGTTCACGGTGCGTCCGGTCTTGGAGGCTGTGCAGCGTTCCCGCAGGGGGCAGTCGGTGCAGCCGCGCTTGAACTGGGCGGTGCGGGCGCCGTCCGCTTTGACCCGCCCGAGGTTGGCGGTGTGTCCCGCGGGGCAGGTCGCGGTGCCGGCCGCCTGGTCGATGTGGAAGTCGTCGATGGTGAAGCCGCCGGGGACGGCCCGCCGCATCGGCGGCGGCTTGATCACCAGAGTGTGGCCGGCGGCCTGCAGCTGCTCGCGCAGTTCACCGGTGCCGTAGGCGCAATCGCCGAGCACGGTTAACCCGTCGTCTTCCCCCTCCAGCAGATCGGCGGCGACGGAGGCCTCGTGATTGCCGGGACCATAGCCGCCGGTCAGGGCGACCGCGGTGAACAGCCCGGTCTCCGGCTCGAAGGACACATGCCCTTTGAAGCCGTCCTGGTGGCGGGTGCGGTTCTTGTGGATGTGACGGGCGTCGGGATCGACGGTCGATACGATCCGGTCCGGCGCTGTGCGCTTCGCGATGCGCCAGCGGCCGTCGCGGCCGTCGGAATCCTCGGCAGGCTCGACGTCCTGGCCAGCGACCAGGGCCAGCAGGCCCACCGCGTTCGCTGCCTTCTCGCCCAGTTCCTCCTCGGGCAGGTGCCCGAGGAGGTTGAAGGCGTCGGTCACCAGCGCGTCGACCAGCGCGGCGCGGGCCGCCTCATCGTTCCAGGCGATCTTCGGCTTGCCCGGATCGGTGTAGTCGTGCGCCGAGCACCACGCCGCGGCCGTCTCCTGGCCGCCGGGGACCTCGCGGATCACCCGGCGGATCGCGGAGATGATCTGGGTGACGGTGTCCTGGGTGGCCACCGCGTCATCGAGCACGGTGGAGTCCAGCGCCCGTCGCTGCTTTCCCTTGAGTACGCCGGTCGCGGCCACGACCTCTTTGACCGTGGTGAAGATCCGCATCGGATCGGCCGAAGTACGCAGACGGCGCCGAAAGTACGTCAGCAGCGACGGATCGAAGGCCATGTCATACAGGCCAAGCCCGCAGGCGGCCTTCCACCGCAGGTCACACCGCAGTTCCTGAACGGCCTCAAAGTCCGACAACCCCTGCAGACTCTGCAGCACCACCGTCGCGGCCAGCACCTGCGGCGGCAGACTCGGACGGCCGTTGGACGAGGGATACATGTCGGCGAAGGTCCCCGCCGGGAACAGTGCCTCGCGATGCTCGGCCAAGAATGCGAACACACTCCCCGCCGGGATCAACTCCCGGCAGGTCTCCCACACATCCGGCCCGACCGTCTCCCCGGCCCATTCCCCCTGCATGCCTACAAGACTGGCCCCGACTCGACCGAGCCGGGGCCAGAACCCGAGATTTTCAGCAACCTTCTAGAAGGGTCACCATGGAACTCACCCAGATACGCCTGTTGGTGTCCGACTTCCCCGCCGTCTACCGCTTCTACCGGGACGTGCTCGGGCTCAAGCCGCAGTTCGAGGCCGAGAGCGGCCCGTACGCCAAGCTCAGCCCCGACGCCGGGCACGCCGCGATCGCGCTGCAGGACCGGGCGCATATGGCCGACATGCTCGGGCAGTTGGGGGCAGAGCCGGAAGGACATCGCGCGCTGGTGGTTCTGCGGGTGGACGACCTGGACGCCACCCACGCCGAACTCACCTCACGGGGAGCCCGGTTCACCCGGGGCCCGAGCCCGATGGGCGACCGGATACGGGTCGCCCACCTGGAGGACCCGGAAGGGAATCTGATCGAGCTCCAGGAGTGGCTCGCGCTACGCGAACAGACCGGCAACGTGCCGGCGTAACGGACCGGCCGCCCAACGAGTCGCACCCTGCCCGAAAACTCCTGGAAAAGGCCCCTCGACCCCAGCCGAGAACGCCCCTTGCGCGCCTTCGGCGGGGCCTTCAGGCTGCTGCGCTCCCGGTGACGACCCGCCTGATCGGCGGTTTCGGCAAAGCCCGGGACGCGGTCGCCCAAGACCTCTCGATACATAGCCTGACCTGTGTGTTTACCTCAATTTCCCTAGAGCTGTCCTTCGGCTCCAAGTCCCGTACCCGGCTACGGAATTTCCGGCGAGCTTGCCGGCCTGGGCCTGGGTGTGGTCAACGCGTTGTCGAGCCGCCTGACGGTCGAAGTCCACCGGGACGGCCACCGCTGGACCCAGGACTACGAGAAGGGCGCCCCGATCACGGCAATCCCGAAGCGAACACCTACGTTCAAGAAGTCGTCCGCGAACACCTCACCGACTGGCTGGAGCACAACCCGGACGAAGGCGCGGCCATCGTCCGCCACATCCTGCGCGCCTCTACCTGGCAGCGGAAGGCGCGGCGGGTCGGGGGCCGCCCGGATGGCGGGGCCCCCGGCCCATCCGCGCGTCAGGCGAGGGTGACGAGGTCGGCGTAGCCGGGGTTCCAGTAGTCCTCGGCGGCGTCCGGGAGGAGCAGGACGCGTTCCGGACTCAGGGCCTCGACGGCCTCCTCGTCGTGGCTGACCATGATGACCGCGCCCGGGTAGGTGGCGACCGCGGCGAGGACCTCACCGCGGGAGACGGGGTCGAGGTTGTTGGTGGGCTCGTCGAGCAGCAGCACGTTGGCGCCCGAACTGACCAGGGTGGCGAGGGCCAGCCGGGTCTTCTCGCCACCGGACAGGACGCCGACCGGCTTGTCGGTTTCGTCTCCGGTGAAGAGGAAGGACCCGAGGAGGCCACGGGCTTCGCCGTCGGTGAGCCCTGGGGCGGCGGCTGCCAGGTTCTCGCGCACGGTGCGGTCGGGGTCCAGGGTCTCGTGTTCCTGGGCGAAGTAGCCGAGCCGCAGGCCGTGGCCGTGGACCACCCGTCCGGAATCGGGGCTCTCCTGCCCGGAGAGGATGCGCAACAGGGTCGTCTTGCCCGCGCCGTTGAGCCCGAGGACCACCAGCCGACTGCCCCGGTCGAGGGCGAGGTCCACCCCGGTGAGCACCTCCAGCGATCCGAAGGCCTTGGACAGGCCGACCGCGGCGAGCGGTACCCGGCCGCACGGGGCGGGTTCCGGCAGCCTGATGCGCGCGGTCCGCTCGGTCCGCCGGAGCGGTTCCAGGTCCGCGAGCATCCGGTCGGCCCGGCGGGCCATGCTCTTGGCCATCACCGCGGTCGCCACCCGGGCGCGCATCCTGTCCGCCTGGGTGTGCAGTGCGGCCGCCTTGCGTTCGGCGTTGGCCCGTTCGCGGGTCCGGCGCCGCTCGTCGGCGTCGCGCCGGGTCAGGTACGCGCACCAGCCGGTGTTGTGGATGTCGATCGCCGCGCGGTTCGCGTCGAGGTGGAACACCCTGTTGACGGTGTCGGCCACCAGGCCGGTGTCGTGGCTGATCACCACGAGGCCGCCGCGGTAGCCGGTCAGGAAGGTCCGCAGCCAGGCGACCGAGTCGGCGTCCAGGTGGTTGGTGGGCTCGTCCAGCAGCAGGGTGTCGTGGTCGGCGAACAAGATGCGGGCCAGTTCCACCCGGCGGCGCTGGCCGCCCGAGAGGGTGCCGAGCCGCTGGGTGAGGGCGCGCCCGCCCAGCCCGACTCCGGAGGCCACCCTGGCGGCCTCGGCTTCGGCGGAGTAGCCGCCGCGCGCCTGGAAGCGGGCCTCGGCGCGGGCGTAGACGTTCATGGCCTTCTCCAGCGCCGCCGCGGTGCTGCCGGGCACCGCCATCGCCGCCTCCGCGGTGCGCAGATCGTGCAGGGCACGGTCCAGGCGCCGGGCGGACAGGATGCGCTCGATCGCGGTCATGCCGGGTTCGGCGGCCCCGGGGTCCTGCGGCAGGTAGCCGACGGACCCGGTGCGGGTGATGGTGCCGGCGGTGGGCGATGCCTCACCGGCGAGCATCCTCGTCAGGGTGGTCTTGCCCGCGCCGTTGCGGCCGACCAGGCCGACCCGGTCGCCGGGCGAGATGGTGAAGGAGACGTCGATGAGCAGCAGGCGGGCGCCCACGCGCACGTCGACGGACATGGCGGTGATCATGGGGAAGTACGCTCCGGACTAGCGAAAAAGGACACACGGGTGGCGTAGAAGCGTGTGTCGGAGCTAGGAGATCCGGGGCATGGACATGGGTCCAGGATAACGATCTGCTGTTGTGGAGCGAGGGATTTATCCGGGCCGGCCCGCACCCGCTCGGCCCGTACCGGCTCGGCCCGTACCCGCTCGGCCGGTACCCGCTCCGCCGGTGGCTGTAGGACCACCGGCGGCCCTCACGATTTGGGGCCATGAGCGGGAAACGGGCGTCGGGGGGACGAGACGGTCGGACGACCACCTCCTCTACGCGAGTCCGCGCGGGTGATGCCCGATCAGCGGCGGCCGGTGGCCAGGACGACGAGGAACTGGCCGCCGCCCGCCTCGATGCCGGCGGTCACCGGCAGTCCCGGCACCAGTCGGGAGAACCGGTCCACCAGCCAATCCGCCGCCTCTTGGGCGTCCTTCTTGCTCGGACAACGCCCCACCACCTCGCGGCCCCCCTTGCGCTCCAGCCTGTCGGCGACAGCGATCAGCGGCGCGGGTTCGACCACGTACAGGCGCTCGGGCCAGGCGATGACCACCTTGACCGCACCCTTACGGGTATTGCATCCGCGGTGGGCGAGCCGCTCGGCGACCTTGGCCTTCCGGTCCGCGGTCCGGCTGTCGACACTGGGCCCCCGCGGGTCGTTCACCGACTCGTCGGGGTCGACCGGCTCGTCACACACCCAGCATCGCCAGCCGTCACGCTCGGCCACATCATCAAGAAGACTCATCCCAGCAAACTAGCCTGCCCGGCCGCACCACCCGCGCACCAGGTCCCGGCAACACCGCGGCGCGGAGTTCCTCGAGACCGGTGAGCACCACTTACGGACCGGGCTGTCTCCGGGTACCCGTGGGATCCCAGCCCTAGGTCGTCTGGCTTGTGGCCGAGAGCGATGAGAAGGTGCGGCCGTTCCGCATCGAGGTGCCGCAGAAGCAACTGGACGAGCTGGCCCGCAGGCTGGACGAGACCGCGTTGGCCCGACGGGAGTCCGGGGGCGGGTGGAGTCAGGGGATCCCGCTCGACTACACGCGCGAGCTGGCCGACTACTGGCGCACCAAGTACGACTGGCACCGCGCACGGCGGCGACATCGGCAGCGAGGTCACCTACGAGCTCGGGCAGATCGACTCCGAGCACGTCGTCGCCCTGCACCTGGCCCAGCTCGTCTTCGCCAACGTCAAAGCGCGGAACGCGAACATCGTCCGCTGGACCGAACTCGCCCGCGGCGGCCACTTCATCGCCATGGCACAGCCGACATCCTCGTCGGCGACCTCCGCGAACCCTTCCGCCCCTACCGCTAGGCCGTAGCCCTGCGTGCGTGCCGCTCATCCGGCGCCCTGTCGCAGGAGATCCAGTGCGGCCCGCAGGTCGGCGGCGGCCAGGGAGGTGAGGGGTGCCCTCGCCTCCGGGTCGTAGCCGCGGGGGACGCCTTCGACCAGGGCGATCAGGGCCAGGTAGGCGCGGTACATCGCGATCCGCAGGCGCTCGTCGGCCGTGAGTGGGCCGGGGCGGTAGCCGGACAGGAAGGCCCGGTCCCGGGTGATGTCGTCGAAGAGGGCGGTGGACACCAGGTCTGCGAGCGGGTCCCCCCAGAAGGAGCGTTCGCCGTCGAGGACTCCGATGATCTCAAGGCGCCCGGCCCGCTCCGCGAGCAGGATGTTGCCTTCCCACAGGTCGAAGTGGACCAGGACGGGCTCGGTCACCTGGTCGAGGAGCCGGCCCCGGGAGCGCACGAGGCCGAGGACCTCGTCGGGGTCGACCGGCAGTCGGGGCCGGAACCGGCGGGGGCCGGACGGGGGTGTCGCCGCGGACCGGCCGGGGGTGGTGCGCAGCGACCTCGTGGTGCGCACGGGACCGTATGTACGGGTGCGGGTGGGGGCTCAGATTCCGCTGCTGGTGGACCTGGCGCAGCTCTACGTCTTCGATCACGCGGGGCGTCGGGTGTCTCCGGCCGGGGACGGGCTGGCCCCTCTGGAGAGGTAGCGCCCTGGCGGCGGCCGGCGGCAGTCGCTGTCAGCCGATGGCGGTCGGCCCACCTCGCGGGTTGCGGGGTGGGCCGGGGCGGGGGCCGGGGGTTCAGTGTGCTGCCCGCTCCTGCAGCGTGGTTCGCCATGCCGGAAGCGGTTCCTCGCGTTCGGGTTCCGTGCGGTGGCCGCCGTGGGCGAAGAAGTCGGCGAGGGGCAGGATTCCCGCGCCGACGGTGACGGCGTCGGGGCCGAAGGTTCCGAGGTCGATGCGGACGTTGGCCGCCGGGTACGACAGGGCGTAGGAGGTGGCGTAGGACCGTACGGAGTTCAGGAAGCGGGTGCCGAGCTGCAGGCCGGCCCAGCCGCCGACGAGGATGCGTTCGGGCTGGAAGAGGTTGATCAGGTCGGAGAATCCCGCGCCGAGGTACTCGGCGGTCTCCTCCAGGACGGCCAGGGCCGTCGCGTCGGCCCCGGGGGTGGCCCCGTCTGGGCCCGGTGCCGGGTAGGCGGCGGCGAGCATCGCGGTCAGGGCGGTCTCCTCGTCGGTGTCGGCCGGCGGGCGCCCACCGGCCTCGGCCCAGCGTTCGAGAAGGGCTTCGGCCCCGGCGTACGCCTCCAGGCAGCCCTGGGCCCCGCAGCGGCAGCGGCGCCCTCGGACGCGCACGGTCAGGTGGCCCCACTCGATGGCGCGGCCGGTCCGGGTGTCGTCGCTGACGACGCAGGCGCCGACACCTGAGCCGAAGAGCACGACGACGGCGTTGCGCGCTCCACGGCCGGCGCCGAACCACATTTCGGCCTGGCCGAGGGTTTTGGCCCCGTTGTCGATGTAGTACGGAACGGTTTCGGGCAGCAGGTGGGAGTCGCGCAGCATCCGCTCCAGGGGGACGGCATCCCAGCCGATGGTCTGACCGTGGACGACGGCGCCGTCCGCAGTCCTGGCGACGATGCCGGGAACACCGATGCCGACGCCGAGGAGCCGTTCGGGTGCGATTCCGGCCCTGTGCAGGACCTCGGCGATGCCCTCTCGGAGGTGTTGCACGACGACGGCGACGTCGTAGCGGTCGATGCGGCGGGGTCCCGCCGCCTCCAGGGGTCGCTCCACGCGTGCGAGCTCGGTCAGGGTCAGGTCGAAGAGCTCGATGCGGATACGGGTCTCGCCGACGTCGACTCCGATCATGTAGCCGCTGGTCGGGCTGACCCGGAGCAGGGTCCGGGGGCGCCCGCCGGCCGACTCCACGCTCCCGGCTTCCTCCACCAGGCCGTCGCCGACCAGCTCCGCGACCACGTTGCTGATCGAACCGGAACTCAGCCCCGTGGCGGGACCCAGCGAGAAGCGGCTCAACGGGCCGTCGAAGTACAACCGTTGCAGAACAGCGGTTCGGTTCTCCCGCCGCAGGTCACGCACTGTCCGGCCACTACGCACTCGCACTCTGTCCCCTGTCATCGATGCCCATACCTGCAAGATACCTGCGTGAACGCTCTTGACGAGTCCTTCGCTTGAGGTTTAACTCACATCCTAAATTAAGCCATGTGGTTTCGGGGGCGAACCGCGGAACGTCCGTCCCCCACCCCACAGTCGGCATCCCGTTCCTTCCTGAAAGGCCCATGGAGCCATGCGCAGAATCAGAGTCGCAGCGGTCGGCGCCGTCACCCTCTCCCTCGTCCTCGGGGCGGCCGCCTGCGGCGGCGGCTCCACCAGCGGGGTCGGGTCCAACGAGCAGCCGAAGACGCTGACCTACTGGGCCTCCAACCAGGGCTCCAGCCTGGAGGTCGACAAGCAGGTCCTCCAGCCCGAGCTCGACAAGTTCGAGAAGCAGACGGGCATCAAGGTCAAGCTCGAGGTCGTGCCGTGGGGCGACCTGCTCAACCGGATCCTGACCGCGACCACCTCCGGCCAGGGCCCCGACGTCCTGAACATCGGAAACACCTGGAGCGCCTCGCTGCAGGCCAGTGGCGCGCTGCTCCCGTGGGACGGCAAGAACTTCGAGAAGATCGGCGGCAAGGACCGGTTCGTGGAGTCGGCGCTGGGCTCCACCGGCGTCCCGGGTCAGGACCCGGCTGCCGTCCCGCTGTACTCCATGGCCTACGCGCTCTACTACAACAAGAAGGCGTTCGCCGACGCGGGTGTCACCAAGCCGCCGACCACCTGGGACGAGCTGATCGCCACCGGCAAGCAGCTGACCAAGGACGGCAAGGCCGGGTTCGGTGTCGAGGGCTCCAACCTGTCGAACAACATCCACCAGGTCTTCGTCCTGGGCAAGCAGCACGGCGCGAACTTCTTCACCGCCGACGGCAAGGCCGACTTCACCTCCGACGGTGCGGTCAAGGCCGTGAAGCAGTACGTCGACCTGATGGCCGACGCGCAGATCGTCGCCAAGGGCAACGCCGAGTACTCCCAGAACCAGTCGCTGAGCGACTTCGCCAAGGGCAAGACCGCCATGGTGCTGTGGCAGACCGCGTCGGCCACCTTCGCCGCACAGGGCATGAAGGAGGACGAGTGGGGTGTTGTCCCCGCACCGGTGCAGTCCGGTGCGCCGGGACAGGGCGCCAACACCAACTCCATGGTCGCCGGCATCAACATGGCCGTCTTCAAGAACACCAAGAACATCGACGGCGCCACGAAGTTCGTGAACTTCATGACCGGTGACGAGGAGCAGAAGGTCCTCAACAAGGCCTACGGCTCCATCCCGCCGGTGAAGTCCGCGCAGGCGGACCCCGCCTTCAACACCCCCGGTCTCGCCGTCCTTCGCGACACCCTCGCCAAGAGCGCCGCCGCCCTCCCGCAGGTCCCCGAGGAGTCCCAGTTCGAGACGGTGGTGGGCACCGCGGTCAAGGAGCTCTTCGCCGACGCGGCGGCCGGCCGGCCGGTGACGCCGGAGTCGGTGAAGGCCAAGCTCGAGAAGGCCCAGCAGCAGATGCCCAAGAAGTAGGCACGGATACCTGATGACCACCACCGCTCCCCCGCGTACGGGCAAGCGGGCGGTACGGAAGAACCAGACCGGAGCGGCGCCCCGCACACGCCGCTCCGGGCGGCTCCGCCGCATCTCCCTTCCCTACCTGCTCCTGCTCCCCGCACTCGTCCTCGAGCTCCTGGTCCACCTGGTCCCGATGCTCATCGGCATCGTCGTCAGCTTCAAGGAGCTCACCCAGTTCTACCTCCGGGACTGGGGCAACGCGCCCTGGGCCGGCCTGGACAACTACTCCCTGACAGTCGACTTCGACGCACCGGTCGGCCAGGCACTGCTGAGTTCCTTCTTCACCACGTGCCTGTTCACCTTCTTCTCCGTAGGACTGTGCTGGCTGATCGGCACGGCGGCCGCGATCTTCATGCAGGAGACGTTCAAGGGCCGGGGCATCCTGCGCACCATCTTCCTGGTGCCGTACGCACTGCCCGTCTACGCCGCCGTCATCACCTGGGCCTTCATGTTCCAACGTGACAACGGCCTGGTGAACCACGTGATCCACGACCAGCTCGGCCTCACCGACAGCCCGACGTTCTGGCTCATCGGTGACAACAGCTTCATCACCCTGCTGGTCGTGTCGGTCTGGAAGGGCTGGCCCTTCGCCTTCCTCATCATGATGGCCGGCCTGCAGAACATCCCCCGCGAGATCTACGAGGCCGCGGCCCTCGACGGAGCGGGCGTCTGGCAGCAGATCCGCCGCATCACGCTCCCCTCGCTGCGCCCGGTCAACCAGGTCCTGATCCTGGTGCTGTTCCTGTGGACGTTCAACGACTTCAACACGCCGTTCGTCCTGTTCGGGAAATCGGCCCCGGCGGCGGCCGACCTCATCTCCATCCACATCTACCAGTCCTCGTTCCAGACCTGGAACTTCGGCACCGGCTCCGCGATGTCCGTCCTGCTGCTGCTGTTCCTGCTCGTGGTGACCGGGCTCTACCTCCTGATCACCTCCCGAGGAAGGAGCGCCGCCGATGTCTGAGCACACTCGGGCAGTACGGTCCCGGTCGCCCATGGCGCCCCCCAAGTCGTTCCTCGTGAGCCGGCTGGTCTTCCTGACGCTGCTGACCGGCTTCGTCCTGCTGCCGGTGTACGTCATGATCTCCAGCTCGCTGAAGCCGCTGCAGGACGTGTCGGGGAAGTTCCAGTGGATCCCCTCGGGCCTGACCGTCCAGCCGTACTTCGACATCTGGAAGACCGTCCCCCTCGGCGACTACTTCATGAACTCGCTGATCGTGGCCGGGGCGGCGACCGTCTTCTCCGTCGTCATCGCGATCTTCGCGGCCTACGCCGTCAGCCGCTACTCCTTCCGGGGCAAGCGGATCTTCACCGTCACGGTGCTGTCGACGCAGATGTTCCCCGGCATCCTCTTCCTGCTGCCGCTGTTCCTCATCTACGTCAACATCGGCAACGCCACCGGGATCGCGCTCTTCGGCTCGCGCGCCGGGCTGATCCTCACCTACCTGACGTTCTCGCTGCCGTTCTCGATCTGGATGCTGATCGGATACTTCGACTCGGTCCCCAGGGACCTCGACGAAGCTGCCAAGGTCGACGGCTGCGGCCCGCTCGGCGCGCTCTTCCGCGTCATCGTGCCCGCCGCGATCCCCGGCATCGTCGCCGTCGCCGTCTACGCCTTCATGACGGCCTGGGGCGAAGTGCTGTTCGCCTCGGTCATGACCAACGACGCCACCCGCACCCTCGCGGTGGGTCTGCAGGGCTACTCGACCCAGAACGACGTGTACTGGAACCAGGTGATGGCCGCTTCGCTCGTCGTGAGCGTGCCCGTCGTCGGCGGCTTCCTCCTCCTCCAGCGCTACCTCGTCACCGGACTGACCGCCGGCGCGGTCAAGTAGCCCCCTCCCGCATTGATCTTCGAAAGGTTTGCTGTGTCGGACTCCATTGACCTCGGCGCCTTCCCCCAGGACTTCGCCTGGGGCACGGCCACTTCCGCGTATCAGATAGAGGGGGCCGTCAAGGAGGACGGCCGCGGGCCGTCCATCTGGGACACGTTCTCCCACACCCCCGGCAAGGTCGACAACGGCGACACCGGTGACGAAGCCTGCGACCACTACCACCGCTGGCCGCAGGACATCTCCCTCATGAAGCAGCTGGGCACCAATGCCTACCGCATGTCGATCGCCTGGCCGCGCATCGTCCCCGACGGCTCCGGACCGGTCAACACCCGGGGCCTCGACTTCTACGACAAGGTGATCGACGGGCTCCTGGAAGCCGGCATCACCCCCTCGGTGACGCTCTACCACTGGGACCTCCCCCAGGCCCTCCAGGACCGCGGCGGCTGGACCGTCCGCGAGACCGCCGAACACCTGGCCGCGTACACCTCCATCGTCGCGGAGCGTCTGGGCGACCGGGTCACCCAGTGGGCCACCCTCAACGAACCGCTCTGCTCCGGCTGGATCGGCCACCTGGAAGGCCGCATGGCCCCCGGCCTGACCGACCTGACCGCCGCCGTCCTGGCCTCCTACCACCTCCTGCTGGGCCACGGCCTGGCCACCCAGGCCATCCGTGCCGCAGCACCCGGCGCGCAGATCGGCCTCGTCACCAACCACTCCACGGTGGTACCCGCCTCCGAGGACCCCGAGGACGTCGCCGCCGCCGTCCGCATGGACGGCCACACCAACCGCTGGTGGCTCGACCCGGTCTACGGCCGCGGCTTCCCCACCGACATGCGGGCCCTGTACGGCGTGGACCTCCCCGAACGCCCCGGCGACCTGGACACCATCGCCGCACCCCTCGACTGGCACGGCCTCAACTACTACTTCCCCGCCACCGTCACCAACGACGCCCTCGGACCGGTCCCCCACGCCCGCGAGGTCCGCCTCCCGGACGTACCGCGCACCGGCCTGGACTGGCAGATCGACGCGAACGGCATCGAATCCCTGCTGCTGCGCCTCACCAACGACTACGGCGTGCGCAAGCTCTACGTCACCGAGAACGGCTCCGCGTTCCCCGACACCGTCGGCCCCGACGGTGCGATCGACGACCCCGGGCGCACCGCCTACCTCGAGCAGCATCTGGCAGCCTGTGCCCGCGCCGCGCGCCAGGGCGCTCCACTGGCCGGCTACTTCGCCTGGTCCCTCCTGGACAACTTCGAGTGGGCCTACGGCTACGACAAGCGCTTCGGTCTCGTCCACGTCGACTACGCGACCCAGCAGCGCACCGTGAAGACCAGCGGCCACCGCTACGCGGACATCGTCCGCAGCCACTGCCTGCTCCACCCGTAATCCACCGGCCGGCCCCGTACCGGCCCGATCCTCTGCTCCCCGCCGACACAGTCGGCAGCCTCCGCTCACACAGAACGCCCGGCTGGGATTCCCAGCCGGGCGTCTGGCTGTGCCCGTGGGGCACCTCGCCTCGCTACTTAATGAAAGATAAAAGAAAAGCCGTCCCGCTCCTTGACCGGCCGATCGCGTTACAGGCAAGGTCTGGAGAGCGCTCTCCCCGCGCACCACCCGACCGGCCCGGAGTTCCCGGCCGGAGCGAGGCCCGAGCACCCGCGGGCCGTTTCCGCAGACACCGAGAGCGCCGTCCCACGGCGGGACGCTCCCGCGGAAGGGCCGGTCATTCCACCGCCATTGACATCAGGAGCCGCAATGTTCCCCCCTCCCTCCGCGAACACCCCACCCCGCCGCCGCTCGCGCGGCGCGGCCGCCCTCGTCGCACTCGGGGCGCTCTTCGCGTCCTCGCTCACCCTTGTCACCGCCCCCACCGCGGTGGCCGCCGACTCCCTGCTCTCCCAGGGAAAGACGGCCACCGCCTCTTCGAACGAGGGCGAGGCCTATTCCGCGGCCGCCGCGTTCGACGGCAACCTCACCGGCACCCGCTGGGCCAGCCAGTGGCGTGACGCCGAATGGATCCAGGTCGACCTCGGCGCGAGCCGCAACCTCAGCCGTGTCGTCCTCACTTGGGAGGCCGCGTTCGGCAGGAACTACGAGATCCAGGTTTCGGACGACGGAACGAACTGGCGCACCGCCAAGTCCGTCACCGGCAGCGACGGCGGCACCGACGAGATCGCCGTCTCCGGCAGCGGACGCTACGTACGGATGAACGGCCTCGCCCGTTCCGGTGGTTACGGCTACTCCCTCTGGGAGTTCCAGGTCTACGGCTCGGCCCAGGACGTGCCCCCGGGCCCCGGCGGCGCGGTGCGCGTGGCGGGTTCCCAGGGCAACTGGCAGCTGACGGTCGGCGGACAGCCGTACACCGTCAAGGGCCTGACGTGGGGTCCGTCCTTCGCCGACGCCCCGAAGTACATGCCCGACGTGAAGTCCATGGGTGTCAACACCATCCGCACCTGGGGCACGGACGCGTCGAGCAAGCCCCTGCTCGACACGGCCGCGGCCAACGGGATCCGCGTCATCAACGGATTCTGGCTGCAGCCCGGCGGCGGTCCCGGCTCGGGCGGTTGCGTCAACTACGTGACCGACGCCGCCTACAAGAGCAACATGCTGACCGAGTTCGCGAAGTGGGTCGACACCTACAAGTCGCACCCGGCCACGCTCATGTGGAACGTCGGCAACGAATCCGTCCTCGGCCTGCAGAACTGCTACAGCGGCACCGAACTCGAGGCACAGCGCAACGCCTACACGACGTTCGTCAACGACGTCGCCAAGAAGATCCACACCATCGACCCGGACCACCCGGTCACCTCGACCGACGCCTGGACGGGCGCCTGGCCGTACTACAAGCGCAACGCCCCCGACCTCGACCTGTATTCGATGAACTCCTACGGCGACATCTGCCGGGTGCGCCAGGACTGGGAGCAGGGCGGCTACAACAAGCCGTACATCATCACCGAGACGGGACCGGCCGGCGAGTGGGAGGTGGCGAACGACGCCAACGGCATCCCCGACCAGAAGACCGACGTCCAGACCGCCGAGGGATACGCCAACGCCTGGAACTGCATCACCGCCCACCAGGGCGTGGCCCTGGGCGCCACGATGTTCCACTACGGCATCGAGCACGACTTCGGCGGCATCTGGTTCAACCTGCTGCCCGACGGGCTCAAGAGGCTCTCGTACTACGCGGTGAAGAAGGCCTACACCGGGTCGACGGCGGGCGACAACACGCCGCCGGTCATCAGCAACATGGTGGTCAACCAGGCCTCGAAGGCCCCGGCGGGCGGCGAGTTCACCGTCAGCGCCAACGTCCAGGACCCGCAGAACGACCCGCTGACGTACAAGATCTTCCTCAGCGGGAACTACGCGAACGGCGACAAGCGGCTGGTCGAGGCGCAGTGGCGCTCCACGGGCAACGGGACCTTCGCGGTCACCGCGCCCGAGAAGCTCGGCGTCTGGAAGGTCTACATCCAGGCCGAGGACGGCCACGGAAACGCGGGCATCGAGACCAGGTCCGTCAAGGTGGTCACCCCTCCGGTGAGCGGCACGAACCTGGCGCTGAACAAGCCGACGACCGCCTCCTCCTTCCAGGCCCAGTACGGCGGTTGCCCCTGCACGCCGGCCAACGCGACCGACGGCAAGGCCGACACCCGCTGGGCCAGCGACTGGAGCGACCCGCAGTGGATCCAGGTGGACCTCGGCGGCTCCACCGCGATCCGCACCCTGCAGCTGGTCTGGGACCCCGCCTACGCCAAGTCCTACGAGGTGCAGGTCTCCGACGACGGCGCCAACTGGCGCACCGTCAACTCCACCACGAACGGCAACGGTGACGTCGACACGATCAACGTGTCGGCGACCGCCCGCTACGTGCGGCTGAACCTGACGGCACGCGGCACCGCCTGGGGCTACTCCCTCTACGAGTTCGGCGTCTACAGCTGACCCGGTGACGGTGGGGCCCTGTCGCCCCGCCCACTGAACTCGGAGTACCGGCTGTCCTGACCCAGCCGGCCCTCCGTAAGGGCCCGGTTCGCCCCTCGGAACAGCGGGGCGGGCCGGGCCTTCCCTTTTGCCAGGAACTCGGACTCAAGGGGGACTTGACGGTCCGCACGGCACAGAACAGAGTTGGGAGAGCGCTCTCCCAGAGGCGAGGAGCGGGTTACGTGAATGGGGTGGGGATGAGCGAGGACATGCTCGATCGACTGCTGGAGAAGCTCGATCTGGCGCAGAAGGTTCGGCTGCTGTCCGGGGCGACGACGTGGCGGACCGCCGGCGAACAGGCCATCGGCCTGCGCGAGATGGTCACCTCCGACGGCCCCGCCGGGGTGCGGGGAGAGGCCTGGGACGAGCGGCTCACCTCCGCGCTGCTGCCCTCGGCGTCCGCGATCGGCGCACTGTGGGACGAGGAGCTCGTCGAGCGGCTGGGGGGCCTGCTCGCGTCGGAAGCGGTCCGCAAGGGCGTGGACGTCGTCCTGGCGCCGACCCTCAACATGCATCGCACTCCACTGGGCGGCCGGCACTTCGAGTGCTTCTCGGAGGATCCCGTCCTGACGGGCCGCACGGGCGCGGCGCTCGTCCGGGGCATCCAGGCGGCGGGGGTAGCGGCCACGGCCAAGCACTACGTCGCCAACGACTCCGAGACGGGGCGGATGCACGTGGACGTACGGGCTTCCGAGCGGGTGCTGCGCGAGGTGTACCTGGCCCCGTTCGAGGCCGCTGTCGAAGCGGGGGTGTGGCTGGTGATGGCCGGCTACAACGGCGTCAACGGCGCGACCATGACCGCCAATCCGCTGCTCGCCGAACCCCTCAAGGGCGATTGGGGGTTCGACGGGGTGGTGGTCTCCGACTGGGGCGCCCTGCGCTCTGCCAGAGAACCGGCTCTTGCCGCACTCGACCTGGCGATGCCCGGCCCACAGGGCCCGTGGGGGGCCTCCCTCGTCCAGGACGTGGAGGACGGCCACGTCCCGGAGCGGGCCGTCGACGAGAAGGTTCGGCGCCTGCTGCGGCTGGCCGGACGCGTGGGGGCACTCGAATCGAACCGGGGCCAGAGGACCCCGGCGTTCGGGCCGGACGACGCGCGTACGCTGCTGCGCCGTACCGTGGCCGCGGGATCCGTGCTGCTGAGCAATCGCGAGGTGCTGCCGCTCGACCCGTCCTCCTTGTCGAAGGTCGCCGTCATCGGTGTGCACGCCGGCTCCCCGCGGGTGCAGGGCGGTGGCAGCGCGGGGGTCTTCCCCCCGCACGTGGTCACCCCCCTCGACGGCATTCGCGCCCGGCTCGACGGCCTGGCCCGGGTCGTACACGTACCGGGTCCGGGGCTGGGCGTTCCCCCGGCACCTCTCGGCGCCGACTGGTGCAGCGACCCGCGATCCGGGGAGCCCGGCGTACTGCTGCGCGTCCTGGACGGGTCGGGCCGTGAGCTTCACGCGGAACACAGGCTGTCCGGGCGGCAGTTGGAGCCGCCGGTGGTGCCCGCCGCGCGGACGGTGGAGATCAGCGCGCTCGTACGGCCGACGACGACGGGTGAATGGACCTTCGGCGTGGCCGGCTTCGGCCGCATGGAGCTCGCGCTCGGCGGGCGGACCGTTCTGGACGGTGAGTTCCCGTGCACCACCGACGACCCGGCCGTCGTCCATGTGAACCCGCCCCTCCACACGGTGCGGGCGACCGTGGACACGACGGAACCCGTTCTTCTGACGGCCCGGCGCGAACTGGTCCCCGGAGCCGGGCGCGCCACGATCGTCGCCGCGGCGCCGCCGGAGCCCGAGGCTGCGGCCGCGCTCGCCGAGGCCGTCCGGGCGGCCCGCGAAGCGGACGCCGTGATCGTGGTCGTCGGCACCACCGAACACACCGAGACCGAGGGCCACGACCGCGGCGACCTCTCCCTGGGCGGCCACCAGGACGAGCTGGTCCGCGCCGTTGCGGCCGCCAACCGCCGCACGGTCGCCGTGGTCAACAGCGGCGGCCCGGTCGAACTGCCCTGGCGCGACGAGGTGGGCGCGGTGCTGCTCAGCTGGTTCCCCGGGCAGGAGGCGGGCGCCGGGCTCGCCGACGTCCTGTTCGGGCTCGCCGAGCCGGGCGGCCGTCTCCCCACCACCTGGGCCGCGTCACTGGCCGACGCACCCGCCGGCCGCGTACAGCCCGTCGACGGTCGGCTCACCTACGACGACGGCGTGCACATCGGACACCGGGCCTGGCTCCTCACCGGCACGGAACCCGCCTACTGGTTCGGCCACGGCCTGGGCTACACCACGTGGGAGTACGAGGCCGTCGACGCCCCGGCAGAAGCCGCGGAAGGTTCCCCGTTCACGATCCGCGTACAGGTGCGCAACACGGGCACGCGGCCCGGCCGGGAGGTCGTGCAGGTGTACCTCGCCCGTCCGGAGTCCGCCGTCGTGCGCCCGGTCCGGTGGTTCGCCGGCTACGCCGCGGTCCACGCGGAACCCGGCGCTTCGGTGACCGCCGCAGTGGAGGTTCCGGCCCGCGCGCTGCGGCACTGGTCCGAAGCCGAGCGGGCCTGGCACACGGAGCCCGGGACCTACCGGGTCATGGTGGGCCGGTCCGCCGGCGACCTGGCGTGGAGGGGGGCGCTGCCCCTCCGGAGCCGGGCGAGGTGAGCGCCGGCTCCGGGTAACCCCGGGGCGCAGCTACTTCGATTCGATGCGGCCCACCGCGTCGGCGCCGGCCGTCAGGGCGTCGCGGGCCGTCCGCCAGGCGTGGTCGTCGAGGTGGAGCTCGGTGGCAAGGTAGGCCGCGGTGAGGTGGCCGAGGGCGGCGACGCGCTCGGGGTTCTCGTCGGTGGTCTCGGCGGCGTCGTATCCCGCGATGCCGCCCAGGCCGTGTTCCGCGTCGAAGAGGGTGAGCAGGCTCTTGGGGCCGGGGGCGAGGGTGTAGGGGTCGACGTGCCAGTCCGGGCCCATGTCGGTGAAGTGCCGGGAGTCGTCCTTGTCTCCCGCGACGACCAGCGCGGGAGTGACCATCGTGGAGAAGTCGACGGTCCGGAATTCCGGCATCTGCTCGATCCTGGACGCGTGGATGACATCGCCGCGGCCCGGTGCGGCGAGCACCACGCCCGCCTTGATCCGGGGCTCCAGAAGACTCACCGTCTCTCCCGTGCCGGGGTCGGTGATCCGGGCGCCGAGCAGCAGGTTGGCGGTGAAGCCGCCGAGCGAGTGCCCGGCGACCGCGATCCTTTCGTGGTCGATGCGCCCGGCGAGGTACGGAACCACGTCTTCGATCACGTCGAGCCGGTCGATGACGTGCGTCATGTCCTCGGCGCGAGAGCGCCAGAAGAGGGGCGCGCCGGGCGCGTCCGCGAGCTGGTGGGCCAGCGTCCTGGAGGAGAGGTGGGTGGGCTGGACGACGACGAACCCGGCCGCGGCCCAGAGACCCGCGATCGGGGCGTAGCCGTTCAGCGAGGAGAGGTTGTTCGAGCCCCCGTGGCCGTGGGAGAGCAGGATCACGGGCAGGCCCGTTCCGGTGGCGGGCGCGGTGACGCGGACCTGGAGGTCCACGGGCCGCCCGGGCACGGACAGTACGACCGGGCTGAAGGACATCACCGGGGCGGGCGAGGTGGCGAGGGAGGCAGCGGATGCGTTCATGACGGGATCCTTTCCGGGGCCCCGCCGCCCGGTGAATGGGCAAGGCGGTCCGGGGCGGGCCGCGTAGGCTACCTTTAAGTGGAGCGCGGCTCCATTTAGTATGTGGAGCGCTGCTCCGCTTTGTCAACCGGTGTCGGAAGGAACGCACCATGCCCGCCGAGAACCCCGCCGGAACACCGCCGGCCAGGAGCAAGCGCTCCGACGCCCTGCGCAATCAGCAGGCGGTGCTCACCGCAGCCGCCAAGGTGTTCCTCACCTCCGGAGTCGACGCGCCGATCCGGGAGATCTCGGCCGAGGCGGGCGTCGGGATGGCCACCATCTACCGGCACTTCCCGACCCGGGCCGACCTCGTGACCGCCGTCTACAACCACCAGATCGAAGCGCTCGCCGAGGCCGGCCCCACCCTGCTGGCCGCTGCCGGGACCCCGTACGACGCTCTGAGCCGGTGGATCGACCTCTTCGTCGACTTCCTCGTCACCAAGCACGGCCTCGCCGACGCCCTGCAGTCCGACAGCGACCGCTTCGCCGACCTGCACGCCCACTTCCTCAACCGCCTTGCACCCGTCGCCGCCCAACTGGTCGACGCCGCGGTCGCCGGCGGCGACATCCAACCCGGCACGCAGTCCTACGAACTCATGCGCGGCATCGGCAACCTCTGCATCGGGCGCGACAGCGACCCCCGCTACGACCCCCGCCGACTGATCGCACTGCTCCTGAGGGGACTCCGCCAACCCGCCTCGCCCTGACGCCCGGAACTCCCGGCCACGGCAGCCGCGCGGGTCGGGCCTCGCCGATCACTCAGGCAGCGGGTCCCGATTCGTAGCCGGTCGGTCCGCGACGGCGGTTCCGGCGGGCCAGGTGCCGTGTTCGACGAGGTGGGCCACGGCCTTGCCGGCGGAGTCGAAGTCGACGGTGTCCTGGTCCGCGTAGCTGTCGGACTGCCCGTTGGACAGTACGTACCCGCCGGAGGAGCCTTCGGCGCGGGGGTCCACGAGGTGCGTGCCCGGGTCGCCTTCCGCGTTCAGCAGCATCACCATCGCGCGTTCACCATTGGTGACAACGCCCAGGAGCCGCCCCGTGTCGCTCTCGAACCAGGTCTCCGGGTTGCCCCAGTCCCATCGGTGCCGAAGCAAGTACCGGGCCTCGTCCCCGGAGTAGGTGCGGCCGACAGAGCCCCGCAGGTGCCAACGGTCATTGATGGTCCGCACGGCTCAGCCACTCACCGGGGGTTGCGGCCTGCGCAGGAGCGGGGGTGCCGGGTTGGGCAGGGGGCTGGCCGCCGTGGGGTTGAGGCCGTCCAGGACCAGGGTCATGTAGCGCCGCCAGCCGTCCTCGGCCGGATCCATGGTCCACAGCACGCTGACCAGCATGCTCATGATCCGCTTCAGATCGTCGGGCACGAGGTCGCCGCGGATCACCCCGGCCTGCTGACCCCGCGTCACCAGCGGGTCGAGCGCGTCGAAGAAGCGGGCGCTGATCTCCGCGGAGAACACGCCGGCGTTGCGGGCCGCCGTCAGCACGTGATGTTCGTCGGCCGCCGACGTCAGCGCGGCTTCGATCACGACGGTCAGTCCGCGGCGCGGGTCCTCGTCGGCGAGTGCGCGATCGACGGCGGGCAGGACGTCCTGGGTGAACTGCTGGTCGAGTACTGCTCGAAGGAGGGCGGCCTTGTCCGGGAAGCGGCGGAAGAGGGTGGCGATCCCCACGCCGGCCCGCCGGGCGATCTCGTCGAGCGGTGCGTCGGGCCCCGCCTCGGCATATACGTCGCGCGCTGCCCTGACGATCTTCTCGATGTTGCGCGCGGCGTCGGCTCGCAGAGGTTTGGGGGTGTCGGTCGGCACGCTGCCGACAATAGCAACTGATAGTCGACGATCGGATCCGGTTGACATGCCGTGCACCCCGAACTGATAGTTGACTACTGCTTGTGGTGTGCACCGACCGCGCACATCCACTCGCTGCCGGACAGTCCCCTCCGTACCTCGCGCACCCGCGCCGTCCGGCCGGCCGGGCCTTCGACCTACGCCTCTAGGACTTTCCATGCCACAGTCCCCCACGGCCGCCACCCACACGGGCAAGGTGATCGCGACGCTCGCACTCGCGGGGGTCGCCGCGGCAGTCATGCAGACCTTGGTCACTCCGCTGCTGACCGACCTGCCGCGCATCCTCCACACCTCCCACTCCAACGCCGCCTGGGTCGTGACCGCCACCCTGCTCGTCGCGGGCGTGTGCGTCCCCATCAGCGGGCGGCTCGGCGACATGGTCGGCAAGCGCCGCATGCTCCTGGCCTGTTGTGTGCCGCTGATCGCCGGATCGGTGGTGTGCGCCCTGTCCGTCGGCGTCGTCCCGATGATCGTGGGGCGCGGCCTGCAAGGCATCGGCATGGGCATGATCCCGCTGGGCATCGCCCTGCTCCGCGACATCCTCCCGGCCGAGAAACTCAGTTCCTCCATCGCCCTGGTGAGCGCCTCCATGGGCATCGGCGGCGGCATAGGCCTGCCGCTCTCCGCCGCCGTCGCGCAGTACGCGAACTGGCGCTTCCTGTTCTGGGGAGCCGCGGCGCTCGCGACCGTCGTCGCCGTCATGATCGTGGCCTTCGTACCGGCCATCCCCGCCGGCGCCAGGGGCCAGCGCTTCGACGTGGTCGGCGCGCTGGGCCTGGCGGCTGGCCTGGTGTGCCTGCTGCTCTCCGTGTCGAAGGGGGCCGACTGGGGCTGGGGCTCCGCCACCACCCTCGGTCTGATCTCCGCCGCCGTCGTGGTCCTCGCCGCCTGGGGGTGGTTCGAATGGCGCACCACGGACCCGCTCGTCGACCTGCGCACCACGGTTCGTCCGCGCGTCCTGCTGACCAACCTCGCCTCGGTCTTCATCGGCTTCGGGATGTACGCGAGCATGCTGGTGGTCCCGCAGCTGCTCCAGTTCCCCGAATCCACCGGCTACGGCCTGGGCCAGTCGATGATGGCGGCCGGGATGTGGATGCTCCCCGGCGGGCTGATGATGATGGCCGTCTCCCCCCTCGGGGGCAGGCTCACCAATGCCCGCGGGCCCAAGGTCACGCTCGTCTGCGGGGCGCTCGTGCTGGCCGCGGGCTACGGCGTGGCGCTCCTGCTGGCCTCGACCGCCGTAGGGCTGATGGCCGCCGCCATGGTCATCAACAGTGGCGTCGCCCTCGCCTACGGAGCCATGCCCGCCCTGGTCATGAGCGCGGTGCCGCCGGCGGAGACCGGCGCCGCGAACGGTTTCAACGCCCTCATGCGCTCCTTGGGCACCTCCTTCGGCGCCGCCGTCGTCGGTGTCGTCCTGGCCAGGATGACCACCACGGCCGACGGCATCACCTTCACCTCCGAAACCGGCTTCCGGACCGGCCTGCTGATGGGCGGCGGCTTCGCCCTGCTGTCCGGGGCCGTCGCCGCCCTCATCCCGGCGCCCCGGCCGCAGCGCCTCGAACTGCGGGAGTCCTCGGGCCCCTCGGCCGAGACCGCCCACACCTCCGTCGGCAAGTAGCGTCCCGCTCGACGAGGTACGGCCCCTCTGCCACCGGGTCGACCGGCAGCTGCGCGGCGGCCGGCCCCGGGGTTCAGCGGCTACGGGTCAGGGTGGCGGGGGCGCCCGCCGACTGGGCCCCTTCCGCCTCCAGGGTCAGCCGGTCGGGCTCCGGCATGGTCAGCACGTAGAGATTGCCCTTGGGGCACTCGATGGTGGCCGCGGGGTCGGTCGGATGGCTGGTCGCCGCCGCGAAGACCGCCCTGCCCCCGGACATCTGCCGCAGTTCCAGGGCCTCCGTGCACCCCAGGTTCCGTCCGGTGGCGGTTTCCTTCACCTCGCTGACCTGCCGGCCCACGAGGTCGCCCACTCTCCCCTTGTTCAACGTGACCGTGACCGAGAACCGGCCCGTCCTCGCCCGGGAGACTCCGTCCGCGTCCGGCGTCCCGGGCCCGACGCCGGTCCACGTACCGATCCACGAATCCGGCACCGCCGCCGCGTGCGGGGCAGTGGAACCGTCTCCGCCAGTACCCCCGGATCCACCCCAGGGAACCTTGATCGCGAGCACGACGGCAGCGGCGAGGACCACCGCGCCGGCGGCCGCGCCCAACACCAGGGGCCGATGCCGCAGCCCGCCGCCGACGGGGTGGCTCGGCAAAGTTCCCGGAGCCGCCCGAGGGGGCGCCGACGTCATCCCGACGGACAGGGCGGGCGGTTGCGGCGGGGCGGGCGGAAGAGCGGGCGGATGGGAGGCGGCCAGGGTCCGACGCAGTTCGGTCTCCCGGAGGCCTACGTCCGCCACCAGGGCCGACGGCAGGGCCTCGCTCCACTGCTCCGCCGCGGCACCGACCCCCGCCAGCACCTCCTCGGCGGTCGGGCGCCGCTCCGGCTCCTTGGCGAGGCACTCCCCCAGCAGGGGTACGAGCCCCTGCGGAACGCCTTCGAGGCGGGGCTCCTCGTGCACGATCCGGTAGAGGAGGCCGGGGAGTTCCAGCTCCTCGCCGGGGGCCAGGAAGGGGCTTCGGCCGGTCGCCGCGTACACGAGCACCGCGGCGAGCGAGAAGACGTCGGCGGGCGCTTCGGCCACGGCTCCGATCGCCTGCTCCGGCGCGAGGTAGCCGGGCGTACCCATGACCGCGCCCGTCTGGGTGTAGCGCGGGTCGCGCACGGCGCGGGCGATGCCGAAGTCGATGAGGAAGGGCCGCTCCGGACCGAGCAGCACGTTCGCCGGTTTGATGTCCCGGTGGACCACACCCGCCGCCCGTACGGCCACGAGCGCGGCCGACAGTTCCCGGGCCAGGCACCACACGGCCGGCGTGGCCAGCGTCCCGTGCCGGCGCACCCAGTCGGCCAGCGACGGCGCGGCGACGTACTCCGTCGCCAGCCACTGCGGGGACGCCCCGGGAGCGCTGAAGTCCACCACCGAGACCGTCCACGCGGAGCGCACACGGTCGTTGGCGCGTATCTCCCGGGCGAAGCGGTCGGCGAAGTCCGGATCCCGGCTCAGGTCCCGGTGGACGGTCTTCAGGGCCAGCGGCCGGCCGGATGCCGTCCGGGCCAGGAACACCTCGCCCATCCCGCCCTCGCCGAGCCGTGCCAGCAGTCGGTACCCGCCGATCTCCGGCGGATCACCGGGTCGCAACGGCTCCACCAACTCCCCCTGTCTCCACAACTGTTGACCGGAGACGCGGTGCGCCGATCAGCCGGTGGGATCACCCTAACCCCTGGCCGCACCGCGGCCGCCCGGCCGGGTCCGGCCCCCAGCGGCGGGTGCGACCGCGCGGGGTCCAGAGCGCGACCGCTGCCCGCGCGCTCCCCCGCCGGGGTGGTTCCCAGGGGGCCAGTGGGCGCAGTACGGCACGTCTCGTTGGGCCGGGTACGGCACCGGCGCGAGGCTGTGCGCTGCCCACCGCACGCTACGACGCCGCGAAGACGGAGGTCCGTACGCCCATGACCCGTACACCCCCCAGACCAGCCCACCGACGCCGCAGGCCCGGCGGGAGGGCCGGGACGCTGGCCGCGCTCGGGCTCGTACTCGTACTGGCACTGCCCGGGACCGCGCTGGCGGCCCCCGGAGACCTCGATCCCGGCTTCGGGCCCGACGGCCGGGTGACCACCGCCTTCCCCGGGAGCGCCGAAGGCCACGACATCGCGCGACAGGCCGACGGGAAGCTGATCGTGGCGGGCGGCTCGACCGACGTCGGCTTCGCGCTCGCCCGATACAACACCAACGGCAGCCCCGACACCACCTTCGGCGGCGACGGCACGGTGACCGACGACTTCGGCGGCGGCAGCCACATCGCCAACGCGGTGGCGGTCCAGCCCTCGGACGGGAAGATCGTCGTGGCGGGGACCACCGAGGTGATCGCGGAGGAGGGCGGCGGGTGCTGCTTCTTCTCGGTGGCCCGTTACAACACCGACGGCAGCCCCGACACGGACTTCGGCAACGGCGGCGTGGTGCGGGTCGAGGAGTTCGGCGGGTCCGCGGACGGCGCGGACGTGGCGGTGCAGCCCGACGGCAGGATCATCGCCGCGGGCAAGGGAGGCGGCGGCGGTTTCGCGCTGGTCCGCCTCAACTCCAACGGCACTCTGGACCCGAGTCTCGGGGGTGACGGCGCGGTGGTCGCGGGCTTCACTCCCGGCTCGCCCCAGGACGCCGGAGGCATCGCCCGCGCAATGGCGCTCCAGCCGGACGGCAAGATCCTCGCGGTCGGCTACGTGGGCAACACCGCCTTCGACATCGGCGTGGCCCGCTACCTTCCCAACGGCAGCCTCGACACCACCTTCAGCGGTGACGGCATGGTGACCGCCGACTTCGGAGGCACCGAGTTCGGCAACGCCGTGGCGGTGCAGCCGGACGGCAAGATCCTCGCCGCGGGCTCCGGCGGCGCGGGCTTCGCCCTCCTGCGCTACAACGCCAACGGCAGCCCCGACACCGGCTTCGGCACGGGCGGGCGCACCTCGGTCAACTTCCCCGGTGACGGCGGAACCGCGTCCGCCATGGCGCTCCAGCAGAACGGCAAGATCGTCCTCGCCGGCCGGGCCGACGACCCGAACAGTTCCGAGGCCAACGACTTCGGCCTGGCCCGCTTCAACACCAACGGCACCGTGGACACCGGCTTCGGCGGCGACGGCTTCGTGGTCACCGGATTCGGGGACTTCGACGAGGCCCGCGGGGTGCTCGTACAGCCGGACGGCAAGATCGTCGCGGCCGGGTACGGGGCGGGCTACGCCTTCGCGCTCGCCCGCTACGACGGCGGCGACGGGGCGCCGCCACCGCCGCCGGCCTCCGCGAACCTGTCGGTGACGCAGACGGGCACGGCGACCGTGAGCATCAGCGACCGCGCCACGTACACGGTGACGGTCTCCAACTCCCCGGCCTCCACCGCCACCGCGACCGGGGTCACGCTGTCCGACACGCTCGCCGGAACCGGCGCGACCCTCGTCTCGGCCGCTCCCGCGCAGGGCACCTGCACGACCACGGCTACCGGCGCCAACTGCGCCCTCGGCTCCCTGGCCCCGGGCGCGAGCACCACGGTCACGGTGACGGCCGAGCCCAGGGCCACCGGCACGCTGACGAACACGACGGGCGTCAGCGCGACCCAGCCCGACCCGGTCACCGCGAACAACACGGCCACCGCGACCACCTCGGTGAACAACTCCCGCGGCTGCACGATCATCGGCACCAGCGGCGCCGACACCCTGAACGGCGGCTACTCCAACGACGTGATCTGCGCCCTCGGCGGCAACGACACCGTCCGCGCGAGCTACGGCAACGACACCGTCTACGGAGGCTACGGCAACGACAACATCGACGGCGGCTTCGGCGACGACACCCTGAACGGCGGCCCGGGCAACGACACCCTGACCGGCTACTACGGCAACGACCGCCTCACCACCACCGACGGCGTCTCCGGCAACGACACCGCCAACGGCGGCAGCGGCACCGACACCTGCACCACCGACACGGGCGACATCCGGATCAGCTGCCCCTGATCCACCCCTGATCAGGGGCAGCTGATCACCCCCTGATCCGCCCTTCCACCAGGAGCCGTCGCCGCCCCCGCGGCGGCGGCTCCCGCGCGCTCGACGTACTCGGTCTAGTCTCGGGGCATGCGGATCTCCGTTTCCTCGGACATGGACGAACCAGTGGCTCGCGCGCTCCTCGGGCTGCTGCGCGACCGCGGACACGACGTGGTGACGTACGGGGCGCTGCGGCCCGGCGACGATCCGCAGTGGGCCGCCTGCTCGGAGGCGGCGGCCCGCGAGGTCGCCGCGGGCAACGCCGACCAGGCCGTCGTGTGCTGCTGGACCGGTACGGGCGCCTCGATTGCCGCGAACAAGGTGCCCGGAGTACGGGCGGCCCTGTGCACGGACGCCTACACGGCGGACGGTGCGCGCCGCTGGAACGACGCCAACGTGCTCGCGCTCAGCCTGCGCCTCACCTCGGAACCGCTCCTCAAGGAGATCCTCGACGCCTGGTTCACCGCCGAGGCGAGCGCGGACCCCGAGGACCGGGAGAACCTGGCGCGCCTCGAACGGCTCGACGACACCCGGACCACGCCCTGAACGAAGGCGGTCACGCGACGTCGCAGGCGCTGCCGTTCAGGCTGAAGGCGGAGGGCTTGGCGAAGGCGCCGCCGTAGGTGCCCTGGAAGCCGAAGGACGCCCGGCCGCCGGCGGCGATCTCCGCGTTGTATCCCAGGTCGGCGGCCGTGACCGCGCCCGACGACGGGGAGACGTTGGCGTTCCAGGCGTTGGTGATCTGCTGCCCTGAGGGCAGGGTGAAGGCGAGTTTCCAGTTGGTCACCCTGGAGGCACCGGTGTTGGTGACGGTGATGTCGGTGGTGAAGCCTCCCTGCCAGACGTTCGGCGCGTAGGTCACCTTGCAGGCCGTGGGACCTCCGGGGGTTCCCGGGTCGGTGCCGCCGCCCGGGTCACCGGTGGAGCCGGTGTCGACCGTGGAGGAGAACGAGGTCACGGCGAGGCCGGTGCCGTTCTGCCAGGGCTCGAAGCCCGCCTGCACGCTCGTCAGGTACCAGCTGCTCTGCGCCAGCCCACGGGAGACGGCCTGCTGGACGAAGTCCATGACGTCGAAGGTCCAGCTGGTGATCGCCGCCGGGGCCACGAACGACAGCACGTCGTTCGAGCCGTTGTTGCCGGACCACACCTCCCACTGGCGACCGGCCACGGTGGCGGTGCCGGCCGGGGAGCCCACGGGCTGGATCGGTCCGGCCTTGTTCAGCCACACCATGATCTCCGTCCGGCTCACGCCGTCGGTGCGGGGCGTGGGGTCGAGCCAGATGTCGTATGCGGCGTCGTACGCCCCGTCGTTCACATAGCCGTACGAGATGCTGGTGGGCGCGGTGGACACCGTACGGAGCTGGGCGGGGAGGTTCGTGCCGGGCGAGCAGTTGGTGTAGTGGCAGCCGTTGTACACGGACGGGTAGGACTTCGGGGCGCCGTTCGTGGGAACCGACCCGTCGGCCCGGGTGATCCTGAACCCCGAGTCGGTGACGGCGATGCACTGGGTGTCGCCGGTGCCCCAGCGGTTGTTCTGGACGGTGTAGCGGCCCTGGATCGTCGCCGACCCGAACTTTTCGCAGATCGTGGTGTCGGCGTGCGAAGCCGACGCGGCCGTGAGCAGGGCGGCCGTCGAGACGAGGGCGGTGAGCAGTGCGCCCAGCAGGCTTCGCGCACCGCGGGAAGAGCGCGGTAAGGATCGCATACGAATTCCTCTTCGGAGTGGGGGGACTTCAGGCTGTTCGCGCGTGGGAAGAGCGGTTGCGCACAAGCTCCGAACCAGTGGGAGCGCTCCCACTGTGCAGACGGGACGTGACGGCGTCAAGACGCGTGAAGAGTCGAATGCATTCCCCGAGGAATTTACTCAACCCCTCTTTTGCTTGGCGCCAGTTGTCGCTACGGTCTGGCCCCAACCAGTGGGAGCGCTTCCACAATTGGCGCGTCGTCAGAGCACGACCTCGCCGCGAGGGCTCGCTCAGGCGACATCCCCGCGTCTGTCGGCGCCACTCGGCGGAGCAGCACTCACCTTGCTCGACGGCGACACCTGTCCGAACGGCGTCGACCGCGTCCCTCTCCGGTTCGGCGCCTGCGCCCTCTCGTATCCCGGCCGAGCCTGGAGCACCTCGAACCGCCCCTCCAGGCAGGCCCGGACCGCACATCCACCGCATTCGGCACCGGGCTGCGCGATCGCCTGCGCACCCTGAACTGAAAGGCACCCACGCGATGAGCCGCACCATCCCACGCCACATCCCACGCACCCTCCCACGCACCCTCCCGCGCGCCCTCCCCCGCACCGTCCCCCGCACCGCCCTGCTGGCGGCCCTCACCCTCGTCACGGCCGCCGGCGCAACCGCCACCGTGTTCGGCACCACCACCGCCGGCGCCGCCACCGCCGGCTGCAAGGTCGAGTACCAGATCACCAACCAGTGGAACACCGGCTTCGGCGCCAACGTGGTCATCACCAACACCGGTGACCCGGTCGCCTCCTGGACCCTGGAGTGGTCCTACGCGAACGGCCAGCAGGTCACCCAGGGCTGGAACGCCACGATCACCCAGTCCGGGGCGGCGGTGACCGCCAAGAGCATGTCCTACAACGGGTCCCTGGCGACCGGCGGTTCGACGTCCTTCGGCTTCAACGGTTCGCACACCGGCACGAACGCCGTCCCCGCGACGTTCAAGCTCAACGGCGTGACCTGCAACGGCGCCCCGGACCCGACCCAGCCACCCACTACTCCCCCGACCACTCCCCCAACGACCCCACCCACCACACCGCCCACGACCCCACCCACGACACCGCCGCCGTCGGGCGGCAGGGCCGACAACCCATACGCCGGCGCCAAGTTCTACGTGAACCCCGAGTGGTCCGCCAAGGCCGCCGCCGAACCCGGTGGCTCCCGGGTGGCCAACCAGCCCACCGGCGTCTGGCTCGACCGCATCGCGGCCGTCACGGGATCGAGCGGCTCGATGGGGCTGCGCGCCCACCTGGACGCGGCCCTGGCACAGAAGGGCAGCGGCGAGATGGTCGTCCAGCTGGTGATCTACAACCTGCCCGGACGGGACTGCGCCGCGCTCGCCTCCAACGGCGAACTGGGCCCCACCGAGATCGACAAGTACAAGACGCAGTACATCGACCCCATCGCCGCGATCCTCGCCGACTCCAAGTACGCGGGTCTGCGGATCGTCACCACCGTCGAGATCGACTCGTTGCCGAACCTGGTCACCAACGTCTCCGGACGCCCGACGGGCACCGCCAACTGCGACGTGATGAAGACCAACGGCAACTACGTCAAGGGCGTCGGCTACGCCCTGAACAAGCTGGGCTCGATCGCCAACGTCTACAACTACGTGGACGCGGGTCACCACGGCTGGCTCGGCTGGGACGACAACCTGGGCCCCTCCGCCGAACTCTTCAAGCAGGCCGCCACCGCCGAGGGCTCCACCCTCTCCAAGGTCCACGGCTTCATCGTGAACACGGCCAACTACAGCGCCCTCAAGGAAGACAACTTCAAGATCGACGACTCGGTCAACGGCACTTCCGTCCGCCAGTCGAAGTGGGTCGACTGGAACCGCTACACCGACGAGCTCTCGTACGCCCAGGGCATGCGCGCCAAGCTGGTCTCCATCGGCTTCGACGCCAACATCGGCATGCTGATCGACACCTCCCGCAACGGCTGGGGCGGCACCGCCCGCCCGACCGGACCCGGCGCGCAGACCAGCGTGGACACCTACGTCAACGGCGGACGCTACGACCGGCGCATCCACCTCGGCAACTGGTGCAACCAGGCCAGCGCCGGCCTCGGCGAACGGCCGCAGGCCGCACCGGCGGCGGGCATCGACGCCTACGTCTGGATCAAGCCCCCGGGCGAGTCGGACGGGGCGAGCAAGGAGATCCCGAACGACGAGGGCAAGGGCTTCGACCGAATGTGCGACCCGACCTACACCGGCAACGCCCGCAACGGCAACAGCATGTCGGGCTCCCTCCCCGACGCACCGCTCTCGGGCCAGTGGTTCTCCGCCCAGTTCCAGGAGCTGATGAAGAACGCCTACCCGGCACTGTGACCCAGGCCGGGTAACGAGCCCGGAGCCCTACGGAAGCTTCCCCTCCCACAGGACTCCGGGCCTCGGCACACCACGTGGCACCAGGGCCTGTCGTCAAAGTGCCGTCGTCGCCCGAAGGACGACCCCGCGGCGTCCGGGGCGTGCCCTCGGCGTGCCGGGCGGAAGCTCTCGTACTGGACGTACCTGTGCTTTCGCCCGGTGCGGCGAGATGCGGCAGCGGGTTACCAACCGCCCCGAGCAAATCCGATGGCACCGACAGCCCGGCATCGAGCGGGCCACCGACGCCGGGCTCATCACGGTCGAGCTCGCCGTCGAACTCGACCGCAGCCGACTGCTGCGCGACAAGCCGACACAGGGCGCCGAGTCAAGTGCCTCCCTCCGCCCGATCCGGGCCGTCGCACTACTGCGTGCCGTCTTCGATGCCGTCTCCCTGCTCCCTCGCCCGCCGTCCGCGGCAGAGGCGACAGCCGCTGACGTAGGCGGAGCACAGCCCGAAGGCGGACTCGCCCGGCTGTGGGAGGACCACCTGCGGGCATTATTCCCCGACGGCTTCCGCGGCGTGAACTTCGACGGCGTCTCGGGTCGCTTGACTGTTTTGCCCACCTCGTAGCGGGTGGCGGGTCGCTGGTTCTTCGAGCCGAGGGGTCTGCCGGAGGAACGCCTGCCAGCACGACAAATGGTGTGGTCCCGGGTCGGGACCAGGGTGCCGTCCACGATCAGCACGGTGTCCTTGGCGAACCGCCTGCGGGACCGGAGCACAAGCATCCGCCCGAGGCGGTCGATGATGCGGTTCGCTACCGAGGCCCGTGAAGGGAGCTATCCGAGAAGGCTCCGACGCCGTGATCACAGCAGCCACCCGGCGATCATTTCAGTTGCCGATGCCGCTCGTTCTGGCCGATCCTGTCCACTTCGCAAGCGAGGAGGATCACGTGGGCTTGACCCTGTTCCCAGGAGACGGTGACAACAGCAGCCCGGACATTTCATGGTCCTGTGTTCGCTTCAACAGATTCCGGGAACGGCTCGCACAAGTCGAGGGGTTCGTCCTCCCTGAGATGTGGGGCTTCGGGGGCGACCGGCTGTGGAGCGATGTCTCCACCACTCTGAAGCCGCTCCTCGATCACCCGGATGTCGGTGGTGACGCGCTTTCGACTGCCGACTGCGATGCGATGCTGCCCCGCCTGAAATCGATCATCGGCCAGTGGCAGGAAGAGCCCGACGAACCGATCCTCCAGCAGCACATCCGGGACGCCAAACAGCTGACTGTCGTCCTACGCTTCTGCGTAGACGAGGACGTCGAACTCATCTTCGGCTGACGTTGAGAAGTGCCCAGACAGCCCAACCCCACCACGGCCGCAGTTACGAGACGGCCGCATGCTGATGGGCACGGCACACCTTGGAGTCGACGCGCAGGTCCCATACGATCGCACCCTCCGCGTCGGCCAGGGACTGGAGCCGGGTGAGGATCCGGCGCCAGGTGCCGTCCCGCTGCCATCGGCGGAACAAGTCGTGGACCCGGCCCCACGGCCCGTACTCGGCAGGCACGTCCCGCCACGGAACACCGGTCCGGACCCGGAAACGTATGCCGTCGATCAGGTGCCGCCGGGGCCGGATGGACGGCCTTCCCACCCTCACTCGCTTGGGGAGCAACGGCTCCAACACCGCCCACTGTGCATCTGTGAGATCTCCCCGCGCCATGAACCACGATCATTCATCACTCGAGATCCACTCTCGATACACGCCCTAGTCGGTCAGCGACTTGAACAAGTGCACGTCTGCGTGCCCGCCAGGGACGCCCGGCGTCCGGCCGGTCTCGACGAAGCCGTGGCGCTGGTAGAAGCCGGGAGCCTGGAAAGAGAAGGTGGAGACGGAGAGGTGATCGCAGCCACGCCGTCGTGCCTCGGCTTCGGCTGCCCCCAGGATCCTGCTGCCCCAACCGTCCTTGCGGCTGTCCTCGCGTACCCACAACAGCTCGATGCCGCAAAGGCCGCCCCAGGTCTCCGCGGTCAACCCACCGACCAGCGCACCTGCTTCATCGGTGACCTTGATCGAGAACGCGCCACGGTCGGGAGCACCCGTGGCGGCACTGTTGAAGGCGATCAGCTCTTCGGTCAATCGGTCGTCGAGCTCGGCGTCATGCTCGCCGATGGTCAGGGCCGGGCCGTCGCTGTGGTCAGTCGTCACGGCGCGGAGTATGCCAGTCGGCCTGGCCGCGGAGCATCTGATTACTCACCGCCCCGATCTGCTTCCGGCAGACGCCCCGGTTCCGGTACGGGGCCGGGCTTCCCCGGCGCCCGGCCCCGTACCGGAGCCGCTCAGGAGGAATCCCGTACGACCAGTTCCGTCGGGAGGACCCGGCGCGGCTCCTCGCCCTTCTCCGGCGCCGGCCCGGAATCGGCTGCGGACTCCTCCGCGATCTTCTGGAGCAGCAGCCTGGTCATCGTGCGGCCCATCTCCTCGATCGGCTGGCGCACGCTCGTCAGCGGCGGGTCCATCAGGCGGGCCACCGCGGAGTCGTCGACACCTACGAGGGCGACGTCCTCGGGGATCCGTCGCCCGGCCTCGCGCAGCACTCCGCGCGCGCCGGCCGCCATCACGTCGGAGGCGGCGAAGACCGCGTCCAGGCCGGGGTTGCGGGCCAGGAGCTCGCGCATCGCCAGCCGGCCGCCCTCCTCGGTGAAGTCCGCGGTCGCCACGAGCGATTCGTCGGGCTCGATTCCGGCCTCGGCGAGACCCGCGCGGTAGCCGCCCAGTCGGGCGCGGGCCACGTACATGTCGAGCGGGCCGCTGATGGTCGCGATCCTGGCGCGGCCCCGCCCCACCAGGTGGGCGACGGCCGCGCGTCCGGCGCCGATGTTGTCGGAGTCCACGTAGGCGACGGGTTCGGCTTCGGAGCGCCGTCCGTTCATGACGACCGGCAGCCCCAGCCGTGCGATCCGGTCGGGCAGCGGGTCGTCGCCGTGGACGGACGCCAGCAGGACGCCGTCGACCCGCTGGGCGGCCAGATAGTGTTCGAAGCGCTGCCGCTCGGCCTCGGTACGGACCAGGGTGAGCAGCAGCTGCTTGTCCGCTTCGGCGAGCTCGGCGCTGACCCCGCGGATCAGGTCCAGGAAGTAGGGCTCCGAGAACACCCTGGCCTCGGTCTCCGGAATCACCAGAGCGACCGCGTCGGTCCGGCTGCCGGCCAGTGTCCGGGCCGCCTGGTTGGGTACGTATCCGAGCTCCGCGACGGCTCGGGCCACGGCTTCCTTGGCCTGCTCGCTCACCCGCGGCGAGCCGTTGATGACCCGGGAGACCGTGCCCCGGCCGACGCCGGCCAGGGCCGCGACCTCCTCCAGGGTGGGCCTGCCGTTCTGCCGTCCGTTCACGACCCTCGAACTCCCCTCGTCCGCCATCGCACTCCGCGCCGGGCGCCGACCCGGCCAGCCGATCAGGTAAATCACGCAAGTCATGCACATCGTGCAAGTCGTGCCGGTCATGCACGTCGGGCAGGATGATGGGCCCCATCGCGCCGCGCGACACACGTTACCTCCACGCCCTATGGGAGCGCTCCCACATTATCCTCGATTCCCTGGATATGCCACGCCCACGTTCACAGCCTGACGACGCCGCACCCGAGGAACGGGGGCGGGCACACATCGCAGGCCGCCGTGTAATGAATTCGCGCTCGTCCCTTGACACCCGCTGCCGGCAGGCAGCAACCTTCCGGCAGCGACGTGGGAGCGCTCCCATTCAGGGGTGCGACAACGGCCTTCACACCAGGTCCGAGCGGGCCCTCGCCGAGCCGCGAACAGCCCGCCGGACCCCATGGCGCACAACGAGCACCACCTTGGACGAGGAGAGTGGAATGCGCACTTCCAGCAGCAGACCCGGACGCCGTACCGCCATCACCGCTGTCGCCACGGCCGTCGCCGTCGCGACCGGCGCGGCCTTGCTCACCGGCTGCGGCGGCGACAGCGGCAAGGAGGCGGGCGCGAAGAGCGGCGAGCAGATCACGCTGCGGATCGGGACCTTCGGTTCCTTCGGCTACGACAACACCACCGGGGCCAAGCTCTACGCCGAGTACGAGAAGGCCCACCCGAACATCAAGATCGAAGAGTCGAACGTCGCCGACGGCCAGAAGTACTGGGACACCCTCAAGCTGCGCCTCTCCCGCGACAGCGGTCTCGCGGACATCCAGGCCCTGGAGGTCGGCTACATCGCGGAGGCGACCGGCCCCGCCATGGCCGGCAAATGGGTGGATCTCGGCAAGACGGGCGGCGCGGACCTCGGCGCGTTCCTGGACTGGAAGGTCAAGCAGGCCACGACGGGTGACGGCAAGGTCATCGGCCTCGGCACGGACATCGGCCCGATGGCCATCTGCTACAACAAGGACCTCTTCGCCAAGGCCGGACTGCCGACCGACCGCACCGAGGTGGCCAAGCTCTGGGCGGGCGACTGGGCGAAGTTCATACAGACCGGCGAGACGTACAAGAAGAGCGCCCCCGAGGGGACCTCCTTCCACGACTCCGCGAGCGGTCTGTTCAACGCCGTGGTCTCCAGCGAGCCGGTCCAGTACGCCAACGCGAAGGGCGAGCTGGACTACCAGAACAGCCCCGGCGTCAAGAAGGCCTGGGACACCGCCGTGGCGGCGGCCAAGGGCGACCTGACCGCGAAGCTGCGCCAGTTCGACGAGAAGGGCACCTGGAACGCGGCCTTCAAGAACTCGAAGTTCGCCACCGTCGCCTGCCCGAGCTGGATGACGGGCATCATCAAGGAGCAGGCGGGCCCGGAGAACCAGGGGAAGTGGGACGTCGCCTCGCCGCCCGTGGCCGGGAACTGGGGCGGCTCGTTCCTCGCCGTTCCGAAATCGGGCAAGCACGCCAAGGAGGCGGCCGAGCTCGCCGCCTGGCTCACCGCTCCGGCCCAGCACGCCAAGGTCTTCGGCGTGAACGGCAACATCCCCTCCTCCAAGGACACGCTCACCTCCTCGGCGGTCCAGGACGCCAAGCTGCCCTACTTCGGCGACACCCCCATCGGCAAGATCTACTCGGAGGCCGCGGCCGGCATCACGCCCGCCCCGATCAGCCGCTGGGACGGCCAGGTGAAGACCTTCCTGACCGACAACGGGATCCTCGACATCGAGCAGCGCGGCACCGACCCGGCGAAGGCCTGGGAGAACGTCAAGAAGCTGGTCGACGACAAGATCGACAAGTAGCGGGGCCACGCGACGGGCCGCCGCCGACCCCGGCCCGCCGCGGGTCCGTACCACCGCACCACTGGACGCATCGACCTGGAAGGACGCCCCCGTGGCCACCTCCGTACGGGCGACGGGTGGCGGCTCCCCGCCGCCCGCAGCACCATCCCCGGGCCTCGGCATCGGACCCGGTTCTCACCAGCAGCGGCCCTCCGGCCGGAGCACCTGGCGCAGTACGCTCTACCGCCTGGACCTGAAGGCGGTCCCCTACGCCTTCGTCGCCCCCTTCTTCCTCACCTTCGCCGCCTTCGGGCTCTTCCCCCTGATCTACACGGGCTGGCTCTCCCTCCACCGGGTCGAACTCGGCGGCAGCGCCCAGTGGAAGGGGATGGAGAACTACACCTCCCTGGCGACCAGCGAGTTCTTCTGGAACGCCCTCGCCAACACCTTCACCATCGGTCTGATCTCGACCGTTCCGCAGCTGCTGATGGCCCTCGGCCTGGCGCACCTGCTCAACTACAAACTCCGCGGCCGGGGCTTCTTCCGCGTCGCGATCCTCGCCCCGTACGCCACCTCGATCGCGGCCGCCACCCTCGTCTTCGCCCAGCTCTTCAACACCGACTACGGCCTGATCAACACGGCGCTGGGCTGGTTCGGTTTCGACCCGGTCGCCTGGGAATCGTCCAAGTGGCCTGCTCAGATCGCGATTTCGGTGATCGTGACCTGGCGCTGGACGGGCTACAACACGCTCATCTATCTGGCGGCGATGCAGGCCGTGCCGCAGGACCTATACGAGGCCGCGGCGCTGGACGGGGCATCGCGGTGGCGGCAGTTCCTGAGCGTCACCATCCCCTCCATCCGGCCGACGATCCTCTTCACCGTCATCGTCTCGACCATTGGCGCCACCCAGCTCTTCGGCGAGCCGATGCTCTTCGGCGGCAGCGTCGGGATCAGCGGCGGCAGCGGGAACCAGTTCCAGACCCTGAGCCTGCTCATGTACGAGAAGGGGTGGGTGACCGGCGCGCTGGGCCAGGCCTCCGCCATCGCCTGGGTCATGCTGCTCATCCTCCTGCTCATCGGCGGCATCCAGGCCCTGATCACCCGCTCGAACCGCAACCGCAACCGCGACCTCAGGCGCGGCCGCCGCACCACCGGCGGCCCCGCCGGCCACATTCGCAAGAAGGCGGGGAGCTGAGCTCATGGCCCACGCACTCGACACGACAAAAGCAACAACAACAACGACCACGACCTCCACCGCCAAGGCGCCGCGCGCCGGCCGGTTCCGCCAGTCGGCGGGACGCCAGCACCACGCCGGACCGCTGACCTACGTACTGCTCGGGCTGGCGGCCCTCGTCTCCCTCTTTCCCCTGTACTGGAACCTCGTAGCCGCTTCCCACTCCGGCGAGCGTGTGGTCAAGGCGCCGGCTCCGCTGCTGCCCGGCCCCCGCCTCTTCGACAACCTCTCCTTCGCCTGGAACCAGGTCGACATGGGTGAGGCCCTGGTCAACACGACCGTCGTGGCCGGGCTCGTGGCCCTGTCCACCGTCCTGTTCTCCACCCTGGCCGGCTTCGCCTTCGCCAAACTGCCCTTCAAGGGCCGCGGCGCGCTGCTCACCCTCGTGGTGGCCACCATGACCATTCCGCCGCAGCTCAGCGTGATCCCGCTCTACCAGATCATCACCGACCTCGGCTGGGTCGATCAGCTCCAGTCCGTCGTACTGCCCTCGCTGGTGGCGGCCTTCGGCGTGTTCTTCATGCGCCAGTACCTCATCGAGGCCCTCCCGGTGGAGCTGGTGGAGGCGGCCCGGATGGACGGCGCCCACAGCCTGCGCATTGTCTGGCACGTGGTGTTCCCCGTGGCGCGGCCCGCAATGGCGGTGCTCGGAATGCTCGTCTTCGTGCAGGCCTGGAACGACTTCTTCTGGCCCTTCATCGCCCTGACCCCCGACGGGAACCCCACGCTCCAGGTCGCCCTGGCCGGCCTCGGCGCGGGCAACCACACGGTCGACCAGGCCGTCGTACTGACCGGGGCGCTCATCTCCACGCTGCCGTTGCTCCTGGTCTTCGCCGTACTCGGCAAGCACATCGTGGGTGGCATCACTGCCGGCGCCGTCAAGAACTGACCGGCCGACCAAGAACCGCCTCCTCCCCCTCTCTCCCCCTTCCCCCCTGTCCGCACCGCATCATCCAAGCTCGCGTTGGGAGCGCTCTCCTATGACCGCGTCCGAGACCCGGCCACTCACCACCGTCCGCACCTTCCCGCCCGGCTTCCTGTGGGGCACGGCCACCGCCGCGTACCAGATCGAGGGCGCCGCCCGCGAGGACGGCCGGACCCCGTCCATCTGGGACACCTTCTCCCACACCCCGGGCAAGGTGTTCGAGGGCCACACCGGGGACGTGGCCGTCGACCACTACCACCGGTTCCCCGAGGACGTCCGCCTGATGTCAGAACTGGGCCTGGGCGCCTACCGGTTCTCCGTCTCCTGGTCCCGGGTCCAGCCGACCGGCCGGGGGCCGGCCGTCCAGAAGGGCCTGGACTTCTACCGCCGGCTCGTCGACGAACTGCTGGCCGCCGGAATCGAACCCGCTCTCACCCTCTACCACTGGGACCTGCCACAGGAGTTGGAGGACGCGGGCGGCTGGCCCGAGCGCGCCATCGCCGAGCGGTTCGCCGAGTACGCGGGTATCGTGGCCGACGCCCTCGGCGACCGGGTGAAGCACTGGATCACCCTCAACGAGCCCTGGTGCAGCGCGTTCCTCGGCTACGGATCCGGCGTCCACGCGCCGGGCCGCACCGACCCGGTCGCCGCCCTGCGCGCGGCCCACCACCTCAACCTCGGCCACGGCCTCGCCGTGAAGGCCCTGCGGTCCGCACTGCCCGGCGACGCCCGGCTCGCAGTCTCCCTCAACCTCCACGAGGTCCGCCCCCTGACCCCGTCGCCCGAGGACCGGGACGCGGCCCGGCGCATCGACGCCGTGGGCAACCAGATCTGGCTCGGCCCCATGCTGGAGGGTGCCTACCCCCAGGACCTGCTGGCGGACACCGCCCACCTGACCGACTGGGCCTTCGTCCGGGACGGCGACGCCGCCACGATCCACCAGCCCCTGGACCTGCTCGCCGTCAACTACTACACCCCGACGGTCGTCTCGTACGCGGTGAAGGGCGCGGAGCGGCCGCAGGACGACGGTCACGGGAACAGCGCGTACTCGCCCTGGCCGGGAGCGGACCAGGTCGCCTTCCACCGTGCGCCGGGCGAGCGCACCGCGATGGGCTGGCCGGTGGACGCGGGCGCCCTGTACGACCTGCTGACCCGCACCGCCGCCCGCTATCCGGGCCTGCCGCTGGTCATCAGCGAGAACGGAGCCGCGTACGAGGACGAGGTCGGCCCGGACGGCACGGTCCACGACCCGGAGCGCGCCGCGTACGTCCACGCGCACCTCGATGCCGTACACCGGGCGATCTCCGACGGCGCGGACGTACGCGGCTACTTCCTGTGGTCCCTCCTCGACAACTTCGAGTGGTCCTACGGCTACGCCAAACGGTTCGGTGCGATCCACGTCGACTACGACACCCTGGAGCGCACGCCCAAGTCGAGCGCCCACTGGTACGCGGCCGTGGCACGCACGGGCGAGCTGCACGTTCCCGGTAGCGCATAGAGCCCTGCGGGTCGCTCCGGTTCACGGATTCCGCCGGCATCCTCGGTAGCGTGGCCATCTGCTGCATGGAGCGTCCATGTGTCCGGATGGTCCGTGCGCGGGCTTCCGGCGGAAAGTGATGAGGCGAGGCGGCCATGAGTGAACTGACGAAGCCCGAGGTCGATGTTCCGGAGGGTGATGCTCCTGCCGAGCTGACCGTCCGGGACCTGGTCGTCGGGGACGGGCCCGAGGTGAAGCCGGGGATGGTGGTCAGGGTCCACTACGTCGGGGTGACCTTCGCCTCCGGGAAGGAGTTCGACGCCTCCTGGGACCGCGGCGAGCCGTTCAAGTTCGCCCTGGGCAGCGGCAAGGTCATCAAGGGGTGGGACCGGGGGGTGAGGGGGATGAAGGTCGGCGGCCGGCGCGAGATCATCGTTCCCCCGCGGCTCGGCTACGGCAACCAGTCGCCCTCGCGGCTGATCCCGGCGGGCTCGACCCTCGTCTTCGTGGTCGACCTGATCGACTCGTATTCGAGCACGACCGGGTGGAGCAACTCCTAGCACCTCGACCTGCTTGATCTCCGCTCGGCCGTCGCGCTCGCGCCGGCCGACGTGCGCGCGGACCATGCGATTGAGCCAACTACGGGCGCGCCGACGCCGGGGGTGGACTTACTAGGACGTCCAACTATATGTTCGTGGGCAAAGGTCCGCGGTGCAGGGAAGCCGGTGAGAAACCGGCACGGTCCCGCCACTGTGACCGGGGAGTGTGCTGCCATCCACACGCCACTGACGAGGTCTGTCGGGAAGGCGGGCGGCACGCGGGGATCCGGGAGTCAGGATACCGGCCGCGGAACGTTCCGTGTTGTCCACGAGGATGGAGCAGACACGCATGGCACCGGTTTGTACCCACGACCCTGGTGATCCGGCGGAGCGCGCGCACCACCTTTCCGCGCGCTCGTAGTTCTCACGACCTTCCCCGCGGCGTGCCCCATCCGGCCCGTCCGCGGCTGCGTCGTGCCATCCCCGGATCCAACCTGACGAGAGCAGGCACCCATGGTCCGCGAGCTCACCCATTTCATCGGCGGCAAGCACACCACCGGCACCTCCGGCCTCTTCGCCGACGTGTACGACCCCAACACCGGCTCGGTACAGGCGCGCGTGCCGCTCGCCGGGCGCGTCGACACCGAGGCCGCCATCGAGAACGCGCAGGAGGCGCAGGCCGAGTGGGGCCAGTGGAACCCGCAGCGCCGTTCACGCGTACTGCTGCGCTTCCTGCAACTGGTCGAAGGGGAAAGGGACTCGATCGCTCGGCTGCTGTCCGCCGAGCACGGCAAGACCGTCGCCGACGCCCACGGCGACCTGCAACGCGGGCTGGAGGTGGTCGAGTTCGCCGCCGGGATTCCGCACCTCATCAAGGGCGAATTCAGCGACAACGTGAGCACCGGGATCGACGTGCACTCCCTGCGCACGCCGCTGGGCGTCGTCGCCGGGATCACCCCCTTCAACTTCCCCGCGATGATCCCCCTTTGGCAGGCCGCCCCCGCCCTGGCCTGCGGGAACTCCTTCGTCCTGAAGCCCTCCGAGCGCGATCCGTCCGTACCGCTGCGGCTGGCCGAGCTGTTCCTGGAGGCGGGCCTGCCGCCGGGCGTGCTCAGAAGTCATCTCATTTGGGCTTCGCGGGTAGACTGTCGGCCATGGTGGGGATCGTTGAACGGCTGGTGCCGGACGAGCTGTGGGAGCTGTTCCAGCGGGTGGTGCCGGACGCGCCGTCGCGGCCTCAGGGCGGTGGGCGGCGCCGGCATGGTGACCGTGAAGTACTGGCCGCGATCGTGTTCGTCGCGACGTCGGGTTGTACCTGGCAGCAGCTTCCCAAGGCATCGTTCGGCCCCTCGGGGGCGACAGCCCACCGACGATTCTCCGAGTGGAGCGAGGCCCGGGTGTGGGCCAAGCTCCACCGGCTGGTCCTCGACGAACTCGGCGTCCGCGGTGAACTCGACTGGTCCCGCTGCGCGATCGACTCGGTGAACATGAGGGCCCTGAAAAGGGGGATCTGACAGGTCCGAATCCTGTGGATCGGGGCAAGTTCGGCTCGAAGATCCACTTGATCACCGAGCGGACCGGTCTGCCCCTGTCCGTCGCGATCTCGGGCGCGAACCTGCACGACAGCCAGGCTCTCGAGCCCCTTGTCCGCGGCATACCGCCCATCCGATCCCGCCGCGGACGCCGACGACGCAAGCCCGGCAAGCTCCACGCGGACAAGGGCTACGACTACGCCCACCTGCGACGATGGTTACGCGGACGCGGCATCAGACACCGCATCGCCCGCAGAGGCATCGAGTCCTCACAACGGCTCGGCCGCCACAGATGGGTGGTCGAAAGGACCATGTCCTGGCTCGCCGGCTGCCGACGCCTGCACCGCCGCTACGAACGCAAGGCCGAACACTTCCTCGCCTTCACCAGCATCGCCTGCACCCTCATCTGCTACCGCAGACTGACCAAATGAGATGACTTCTCAATGTGGTCAACGGCGGCAAGGAAGCCGTCGACACCCTCCTCGAAGACCCCCGGGTCCAGGCACTCGGGTTCGTCGGGTCCACCCCGATCGCCGCGTACGTCTACGCCACCGCCGCCGCGCACGGCAAGCGCGCCCAGTGCTTCGGCGGCGCCAAGAACCACATGATCGTGATGCCCGACGCCGATCTGGACCAGGCCGTCGACGCGCTCGTGGGCGCCGGGTACGGATCGGCCGGGGAACGCTGCATGGCCGTCTCCGTCGCCGTCCCCGTCGGCGAGGAGACCGCGGACGCGCTGGTCGCGAAGTTGAAGGAGCGCCTCGCCACCTTGCGCGTGGGCCGCTCCGACGATCCCGAGGCCGACTTCGGGCCCCTGGTCAGCCGTGACGCGCTCGACCGGGTCGAGCGCTACGTCGGCATCGGCGCCACCGAGGGCGCCGAACTCGTCGTCGACGGGCGCGGGTTCACCCTTCCCGGCCACGAGAACGGCTACTTCACCGGTGCCAGCCTCTTCGACCGGGTCACCCCCGGCATGCGGATCTACCGCGAGGAGATCTTCGGCCCGGTGTTGAGCGTCGTACGGGCAGCCGACTACGAGGAGGCGCTGCGCCTGCCCACGGAGCACCCGTACGGCAACGGCGTCGCGATCTTCACCCGGGACGGGGACACCGCCCGCGACTTCACCCGCCGGGTGGGCGTCGGCATGGTCGGTGTCAACGTACCGATCCCGATCCCGGTGGCCTACCACACCTTCGGCGGCTGGAAGCGGTCCGGTTTCGGCGACCTCAACCAGCACGGAGCCGACTCGATCCGGTTCTACACCCGTACGAAGACCGTCACCTCGCGCTGGCCCTCCGGGGCCAGGGAGGGTGCGAGCTTCACCATCCCGACGACGGGATGAGCGCGATGAGCACCACGACCGAAGAACGGCTCGCCCTGGCGGAGGTCACCCTCGACTTCGCGCAGGAGCAGTTGGCCCCCCACGCCGTCACCTGGGACCTGACCAAACACTTCCCACTCGACGTGATCCGCCGGGCCGCCGGCCTCGGGCTCGGCGGCGTGTACGTCCGCGAGGAGTACGGGGGTTCGGGTCTCAGCCGCGGCGACGGGGTCCTCGTCTTCGAGACCCTCGCAACGGGCTGCCCGTCGATCGCCGGGTACCTCTCGATCCACAACATGGTCGCCTGGATGATCGACCGCTACGGCGACGACGCGCAGCGCGCCCGCTGGCTGCCCGCGCTCTGTTCCGCCTCGACCCTGGGCAGCTACTGCCTCACCGAACCGGGCGCGGGCTCGGACGCCGCCGCCCTGCGCACCCGCGCCGAGCGGGACGGCGACCACTACGTGCTGACCGGCGTCAAGCAGTTCATCTCCGGAGCCGGAGCCGCCGGGCTCTACGTGGTCATGGCGAGGACGGGCGAACCGGGCCCGGCCGGAATCTCCGCCTTCGTCGTCGAACGCGAGGACCTGGGGCTGTCGTTCGGCCCGAACGAACAGAAGATGGGCTGGAACGCGCAGCCCACCCGGCAGGTCGTGCTCGACGGCGTCCGGGTCCCCGCCGACCGGCTCCTCGGCTCCGTGGGCGATGGTTTCCGCATCGCGATGAACGGCCTGAACGGCGGCCGGCTCGGCATCGCCGCCTGCTCGCTCGGCGGGGCCCAGAGCGCTTTGGACCGCAGCCTCGCCCACCTCGCCACTCGCGAAGCCTTCGGTGGCCGCCTCCTCGACGCGCAGGCGCTCCAGTTCCGCCTGGCGGACATGGCCACCGAGCTCGCCGCGGCCCGCGCGCTGGTCCGGCAGGCCGCCGACGCCCTGGACACGGGCGACCCACTGGCCCCGCGGCTGTGCGCGATGGCCAAGCGGTTCGCCACCGACACCGGCTACACGGTCGCCGACCGGGCTCTCCAGCTCCACGGGGGCTACGGCTACCTCAGCGAGTACGGCATCGAGAAGATCGTCCGCGACCTTCGGGTCCACCAGATCCTGGAAGGCACCAACGAGGTCATGCGCGTCATCGTCGCGCGCGGACTCACGGAGAACCTGCGATGACCAACGAATCCCCCGCGGACCGGGACCACGTCCTCCTGCGCGCCGAGGGCCGCGCCGGGTACATCACCCTCAACCGTCCGAAGGCCCTCAACGCCCTCAGCCACCCCATGGTGCTCCGTATCGAGGAGGCGCTCACGGCCTGGGCCCTCGATCCCGGGGTCGAAGTGGTCGTCATCGGGGGCGCCGGCGATCGTGGGCTGTGCGCGGGTGGGGACATCCGCGCGATCCACGAGGACGCCCGTACCGGCGGCACCGCATCGGCCGACTTCTGGCGGGACGAGTACCGGCTCAACGCGTTGATCGCCCGCTATCCCAAGCCGTACGTGGCCCTCATGGACGGCATCGTCATGGGCGGCGGAGTCGGCGTCTCCGCGCACGGCAGCGTCCGCATCGTCACGGAGCGGTCGAAGGTGGCCATGCCCGAGACCGGCATCGGCTTCGTCCCCGACGTCGGCGGTACCCATCTGCTCTCCCTCGCCCCCGGCGAACTGGGAACCCATCTGGCCCTCACCGGTGCGCCCGTCGGCGCGGCCGACACACTCCTGTGCGGGCTCGCCGACCACTTCGTCCCCTCGGCGGCGCTCCCGGCCCTGGTGCGGGAACTGGCGAGCACCCCACTGCGTACCGTCCTGGAGCGGTACGTGGAAGAGCCCCCACCGGGCGGTCTGGCCTCCGCGCGCGAATGGATCGACGCCTGTTACGCCGCCGGCACCGCGGAGGGGATCGTCGCGCGGCTGCGGGCTTCGGGCGTACCGGAGGCGAAGTCCGCGGCGGACGTCCTGCTCGCGAAGTCGCCCACCGCGGTCAAGGTCACCCTGGCCGCGTTGCGCCGGGCCCGGCGGCTCGGACCCCTGGAGCGGGTGCTGGAGCAGGAGTACCGCGTCTCGTGCGCGGCCCTGGCCTCGCCCGACCTCGTCGAGGGCATCCGCGCCCAGGTCATCGACAAGGACCGCAAACCCCGTTGGTCCCCCGCCACGCTGGAGGACGTCACCGCCGCCACCGTGGACCGGTTCTTCGCGCCGCTCGACGCGAACGAGCTCCAGCTCGTCGCGACCGCTTCGGACCAGGAGGTCGTCTGGTGAGCAGCACCGTCGCATTCATCGGGCTCGGCCACATGGGCGGCCCCATGGCCGCCAACCTCGTCAAGGCCGGGCACCGCGTCCTCGGCTTCGACCTCGTGCCCGTCCTGCTGGCCGCCGCCGGATCAACCGGAGTCGAGGCCGCCGCCTCCGCGGCCGAGGCCGTCGCGGGAGCCGACGTGGTCATCACCATGCTGCCGGCCGGCCGCCACGTCCTGGGCCTGTACCGCGAAGAGGGGCTGCTCGCCGCCGCCCGGCCCGGCACCCTCTTCGTCGACTGCTCCACCATCGACGTGGCCGACGCCCGGACCGCGCACGAGACCGTAGCGGCTGCCGGTCACCGCGCGCTGGACGCGCCGGTGTCCGGTGGCGTGGTGGGCGCGGAAGCGGGCACCCTCACCTTCATGGCGGGCGGTGGCGCGGCCGAGTTCGCGGCGGCCGAGCCACTGCTCGATGCCATGGGCAGGAAGGCGGTGCACTGCGGGGCGGCCGGCGCCGGACAGGCCGCGAAGATCTGCAACAACATGATCCTCGCCGTCTCGATGATCGGGGTCAGCGAGGCCTTCGTCCTCGCCGAGAGCCTCGGCCTGGACCACCAGGCCCTCTACGACGTGGCCTCCACCGCCTCCGGCCAGTGCTGGGCCCTCACCGTCAACTGCCCCGTGCCCGGCCCGGTCCCGACGAGCCCCGCCACCCGCGACTACCGGCCCGGATTCGCCGCACCGCTGATGGCCAAGGACCTCCGCCTCGCCGCGAACGCCCTGCGGGCCGGCGGTGTGGACGCGCCGCTGGGCCTGAAGGCCGCCGAGATGTACGAGGCCTTCGCCGCGGGTGATGGCGCCGGCCTGGACTTCTCCGCGATCGTCCGCACCCTCCGACCGCAGAACGGATCCCCCGCATGACCTACGAGACCATCCTGCTCGACCGCAAGGACCGCGTAGCCGTTCTCACCCTCAACCGGCCCGAGGCCCTCAACGCCCTCAACCTCCAGCTGATGAACGAGGTCGTGGCCGCCGCCGAGGAGCTGGACAGGGACCCGGGCGTCGGCTGCATCGTGATCACCGGCTCCGCGAAGGCCTTCGCGGCGGGAGCCGACATCAAGGAGATGCAGCCCCGGGGGTACATGGACATGTACCTCACCGACTGGTTCACCGCTTGGGACCGCCTCGGCCAGGTACGCACTCCCACCCTCGCGGCCGTCTCCGGCTACGCCCTCGGCGGCGGCTGCGAACTGGCCATGCTCTGCGACATCCTCCTCGCCGCGGACACCGCGAAGTTCGGGCAGCCCGAGATCAAACTCGGGGTCATCCCCGGCATCGGCGGCTCGCAACGGCTCACCCACGCCGTCGGCAAGGCCAAGGCGATGGAACTGTGCCTCACCGGGCGCACCATGGACGCCGAGGAGGCCGAACGCGCCGGACTGGTCTCCCGCGTCGTCCCGGCCACCGACCTGCTCGACGAAGCCCTGGCCGTGGCCACGACCGTCGCCGCCATGTCCAAGCCGATCGCGATGATGGCCAAGGAGGCCGTCAACCGCGCCTTCGAGACCACCCTCGCGGAGGGCGTCCGCTTCGAACGCCGCCTCTTCCACGCGGTGTTCGCCACCACGGACCAGAAGGAGGGCATGACCGCCTTCATGGCCAAGCGCCCGCCGCACTTCACCCACGGCTGACGGCTGACGCGGCCGCTTCAGCTGAAGGCTCGGCGGTAGGCGTACGGGCTGACGCCGGTGGTCTTCTTGAAGCGGTCGCGGAAGGCGGTGGGCGAGCCGAATCCGACCTGGGCGCCGATGCGTTCGACGGAGTGCTGGGTGGTCTCCAGGAGGTGCTGGGCCTGGCGGACGCGTGCGCGGTGGAGCCACTGGAGCGGGGTGGTGCCGGTCTGTTCGCTGAAGCGCCGGATCAGGGTCCGGGTACTCGTGCCGGCGTGGGCCGCGATGTCGGCGAGGGTGAGCTCGGAGCCCAGGTTGTCCTGCAACCAGGCCAGCACCGGTTCGAGTACCGATCCCTGGGGGGCGGGCGCGTGCCGATGGACGATGAACTGCGCCTGTCCGCCCTCGCGTTCCAGGGGCATGACCGACAGCCGGGCGGCGTCGGCGGCGACGGCCGAGCCGTAGTCGCGGCGGATCATGTGCAGGCACAGGTCCAGGCCCGCGGCGGCGCCGGCGGAGGTGAGGATCTGTCCGTTGTCGACGTACAGGACGTCCGGGTCCACCTCGATGTCCGGGTGGGTGACGGCGAGGAGATCGGCCGCCGCCCAGTGGGTGGTGGCGCGCAGGCCGTCGAGGAGTCCGGTGGCGGCCAGGGGGAAGGTGCCCGAGCAGATGGAGGCGATGCGCGTGCCGTTCGCGGCGGCCGCGCGCAGCGCGTCGCGGACGGCGGGAGCGAGGGGGGCCGCGGGGTCGGCGGTGCCGGGAACGATGATCGTGTCCGCGGCTTCGAGTGCTTCCAGTCCCCAGCGCACGCGCATGGTGAAGGTGCCGGCATCGACCTCCGGGTGCTCGGCGCAGACGCGGACCTGGTAGGCGAGGCGTCCGTCCGGGAGTCGGGTACGGGAGAAGGCCTCGATCGGGGTGGACAGATCGAAGGGGATCACCCGGTCCAGGGCGAGGACGGCGATGGTGTGCATGGCGCGAACATACCCGGTCGCGATGCTCGTGTTCCTGCCGACGCCGTCGCCGCTTCGATGATTCATGCACGTCAGGGCATCAGCAGCTGCTTTGGCGATATCCCGTTGAAAGGTGTCACTCCTGCCACTGGGAGACACGTCGGCGGCCGCCTAGCGTCGACAGCGCGACCGGTACGAACCGGATGCCGACCGACCAACAGCCGCCCGCCGCCCGCGCGAAGGAACCTCCCGTGCACGTCCAGATCGTCCTCTTCGACGGCTTCGATCCGCTCGATGTCATCGCCCCCTACGAAGTCCTGTACGCCGACGGCGCCGCCTCGGGCGGAGCCGTGGTCGAACGGCGCGCCGTCCCGGCGGGCGGGGAGCACCGGGCATGACGAAGCTCTTCCTCTCCCTGCACGTCCTGGCGGCGGTACTGACCGTTGGCCCGGTCACGGTCGCCGCGAGCATGTTCCCCAAGGCGCTGCGCGGCACGCACGCCGCCGCCCCGGACCACCGTGAGGCGCTGACGACCCTGCGCACCCTGCACCGCATCTGCCGCATCTACGCCGGCATCGGCATCGCGGTCCCCGTCTTCGGGTTCGCCACGGCGAGCAGCCTCGGTGTCCTCGGCAACGGGTGGCTGATCACGTCGATCGTCCTGACCGCCGGGGCCGCGGCCGTACTGGCCCTGCTGATCCTCCCCGCCCAGGACAACGCCCTCGCGGCCGCGGGAACCCTCGTCCCCGGCTCCGCCTCCGCACCCGTCCGCCACCCTGCGGCCCGACTGGCCGTGCTCACCGGCATCTTCAACCTGCTGTGGGCGACCGTCACCGTCCTGATGATCGTCCGCCCCGGCTCCACCACGGGAGCATGACCGTGCACCTTCGCTCACTGCGCGTCGCGGCACACGTCGAACTCGGCTCGTTGGCGGTCATGTTGGCCAACCTCGCCACCGTCCATCTGAAGCCCGTCTCCTCCTTGATGGGCCCCGCCCACGGCTGCGCCTACCTGTTCGTCGTACTCACGACCTGGCGCCTCACATCGGCCACGCCCACCACCAAGGCCGTCGCCCTCGTACCGGGCATCGGCGGCCTCCTCGCACTGCGCCGCATGCCCTCCGGGTCCGGATCCGGGCCGAGAACGTAGGCCGACGGGGCCCTTCGTCACAGTCCGGCCCGCGCGAGCACGAATTCCGCCTGTTGCCGCGTGAGGTTCGGCGGGGTTGGCGCCGCCGGGGGACAGGTGTGGGTGCCACGACTGAAGGACAGCATCCACTCGGCAACGGGGCTGTCGGGTTCAAGAGTGGCGAGAATCCGTTCGCGCAGCGCCGTCGGGGCATCCGCCCGGGCCGCGATCGCGTTCCGGACGAAGATGTCCTGGTCCTCTGCCAGCAGGTCATGCAGACCGGGCGGCAGGTCCGGATGTGCGGCTACGGGCTCACGGACATCGGAGTCCGGGCCGGCCGCCAGTTCAGGGGTCGGTACGGCGTGCGCGACCGCGGCGGCACGGGTCGCCGGATCCGCCAGCAGTCCGGGCAGGAGGTCGGCGGGAGGGGCGAAGCCCCTGACTCTTTCTCTGCGGATGCCCGGGTCCGCGTCGGTCAGCAACGTCCTGGGCACGTCGTCCGGAGCATCGCGCCCGTACTGGACGACCGACGACCGCACGGCGGCCTCCGGGTCCGCTGCCGACGGCCGCTCAGCGGCCCGTTCGGTACGGGGCGGTACGGACCTCCGTGCCGCCCCGGCGGCGGGCGTCAGGCGGGGTCAGGCCTCCTGGCCCGTGGAGGCCAGGACGATCTCACGGATGGTGACGTTCTGCGGCTGCCGGTAGGCGTAGGCGATGGCCTCGGCCACGGTCTCGGGGGCCAGGGCGCCGCCGGCGGACTTCTTCCAGGCCTCGTAGTCGGTCTTGATCCGCTCGTCGCTGGTGTGGGAGAGCAGCTCGGTCTCCACGGCGCCCGGGGCGATGGTCACCACGCGTACACCGGCCCGAACCGCTCCTCCGCCTCGCGGACCGCCTCCTCGACGGCCGCCCGGTCGGTGACGTCCACCTTGCGGCAGAGCGTGTCCGGCAGGCCCAGCTCCTCCAGCAGCTCCAGGCGGCGGGCGAGCAGCAGGAGCGGGTGGCCCTGGGCGGAGAGCAGACGCGCGGTGGCAGCGCCGATTCCGGAGCTGGCGCCGGTGATGACGATCAGGGGCAGCGCCATGGTGTTCCTCTTCGTAGCGGTTCGCGGTGGATGCCGACCTCCAGGAGATCACCCGGGCGACCCCGCTGCGCGCGCTCAGAGGGGGCGGGGTCCACAGGGGGTACGAATTCTGGAGCTGCGGGACTTCCTGCGTTCCCGGCGGGCCCGCATCAGCCCCGACGCGATCGGCGCGCCCGCGCACGCCGGCCGTCGCCGCGTTCCGCGCCTGCGCCGCGAGGAGGTCTCGCAGCTGGCCGGGGTGAGCGTGGACTACTACGTACGGCTGGAGCGCGGCCGCAATCCCCACGTCTCGGCGGCCGTCCTGGACGCCGTCGCCCGCGCCCTGCTGCTGGACGCGGCCGAGCGGTCCCACCTCTTCGACCTGGCGCAGCCCGCCCCCGGGCGTACGCGGCGCACCGCGAGCGCAACCTGGCCCGGCTCATCTTCCTCGACCCCGCCGCGCGCGACCTGCTCGCCGACTGGGAGCGGGCCGCCGGTGGTGGGCCGACCACGACGTCCTCGCGTACACGCACGGCACCAAGCTCTACCGCCACCCCCTGGCCGGTGAGCTGACCCTGGAGTACGAGTCGCTCACCCTGCCCGACGATCCGGACCAGTCCCTGTACCTCTACACCGCGGAGCCGGGATCGCCCTCCGAGGACGCCCTGCGCCTGCTCGCGGCCTGGACCGCGCGGGCCGACCGGCCCGGGCCCGGCGCCCGGTGCCCGAGCCCTCAGGCCAGCGGGCCGAGTACCTCCTGGGACTCGATGAGGCCCTGATCGCTCGGCGCCTTCCCCTCGCCGAAGACACGTGCGGCCTGGCGGGCCCGGAAGTCGGCGTGGGCCTCGGCGGGCCTCGCGTACCCGTACCGGGCGCGGGCCTGCTCGGGGGTGAGGACCTCCTTGGTGCGGGGAGGCACGCCGAGCTTGATCGGCGCGACCACCTTCACCGTGGAGGGGGAGAGCATCCCCAGCAGGAAGAGCTCGACGCGGGGGTTGAGGTGGGCGAGCGCGAAGGACACCCGCATGACGGGTACGACGAGGGCGTCCAGGAGCCGCGACTGCCGGATCTGTGCCATCTCCCGCATCCAGCGCGGCATGGTCGCGATGGTGGCGATCCGGTGCGTCCGGGCCACGACCATCCGCGCGGGCTTCATCCACCAGGGGGTCGGCGGGAGCACGAGGTCGGTGTTCAGGAGGTGGTGCATGGCCTGGCGGGCGATCGGGCTGGCGGACAGCCGCGGGCGCATGCTCTCGAAGTACGCCCGGATTCCGGCACGGTCGCGCGGGACGTCGTCGGGCGAACACGTCTGGAGTTCGGCGGCGAGCGCGCAGGCCTCCCAGTACTCCGCTTCCTCCTCGGCGGTGAGCTTGCCGGGCCCGTACTTCTCGTACGCGTAGAGGATCGAGTGCCAGCCGGTCAGCTGGATCCACAGCTGCGAGGCGGGGTCGTTGGCGTCGTAGGTCCCCTCGCCGTAGGGGAGTTGGCCGATGGCCTTCGAGTGGATCCGGACCAGGACGTCGGCGGCCCTGCACACCTGCTCCGAACCGGCGAAGGCCACCATGGCGAAGTAGCGCAGGGTGCGGTCGTAGCGGGTGCGGCTGCGCTCGTAGATGCCCTGGGTGCCGTGGACCGCCGCCACGAGCGGCGGATCGAGCTCCTCGACCACCACGGAGCGCTGGAAGCCCACCGTGGGCGCCGTCGGGTAGCTCCACACCTTCCAGACAACCGATCCGGGACCGAAGAACCCGTAGTCCTCGTGCGGTTCGACCTCTTTGCCGTTCAGCCGGGCCATCGGGCCCTCCTTCGTGTCCGGGGCGGCGGGCGCTGGGCCGCTCCCCCCATTAAGACAGCACTGTCGTAAATTAAGACACGGCTGTCGTAAGATGCCAAGGTGTCGACACCGACGTCTCCCACGGACAGGCCGCGCCGACGGCGCCCCTACGCCCCGCGCGTTCCCCTCGCCGAACGCCGCGAGCAACTGCTCGACGCCGCCCTCGCCCTGATCGTGAGCGACGGCTACGGACGGATCTCGATCGACGCGATCGCCAGACGGGCGGGGGTCGCCCGGTCCGTGGTCTACGGCGCCTTCGACGACCTCGACGCACTCCTGCTCACCCTCCTCGACCGGCAGCAGGAGCGTGCGTACACGCGCCTGCTCGCGTCCGTCCCCGATCCGCGCGACGGCGGGGACCTCGTCGACTTCGCCTGCGAGGCCGTGCACCGGATGGGCGCCATGCTCCGGGAGGACCCGGACACCTGGCGGCTGATCCTGCTGACCCCGGCGACCACTCCCCCGGCCGTCCACGCCCGCATCGAGGCCGACCGGGAGCGGTTCCGGCGCAGGGTCGCCTCGTGGATCGCGTCCGTACCGGCCCTGTCGGCAGCCCCCGCGTCCGATTCATCCGATGCCGCACCCGATCCCGGCCCCGACTCCGACGCCGTCCCGGCCCCCGACCCCGAAGTGCTGGCCCACGCGCTCGTCGCCTCGGCGGAGCACTTCGCCCGCCTCGCGCTGACCTCGCCCGGGGCGATGGACGCCACGCGCCTGGCAGGGCAGGTACGGCTCCTGCTGGGCGGATTCCGGCCGATGCCGGCAGACGGCACTTTGACGACAGGCCCTAGTCGGGGTCCGGCCCGGTCCAGTCGAAGGTGATGTGCTTGCTGGAGCGGCCTTCGCGGCTCCAGAGGAAGCCGTGGGCATCGGCGCGGTCCACCGTCGAGCGGCCCCAGGTCGCGACCTGGCCCGGTCCGGTCTCCGCACCCGGCAGGTTGGTCGACTGGACGCGCGCACCCTCAGGGGTCGTGGGGCCCGTGAGCGCGACCGCGCTCGCCTCCACCCGGCCCGGTACCACGGCCCGCCAGCTCGCGAGGTCGTCGGCGACCTCGATCTCGATGGGGGCGAACTCCATGCCGCGCATCTCGGCGCCCATCATGCTCACCATCTCGGCGGGCCAGCTGCCCGCCTGCCCGCCGAAGATCATCTGAAGCGCCTCGCGCTGGGGGTCGTCCGCGCGCTCGTCGACGAAGACCGCGGCGTACGTGTCCGTGTGCTCGGCCCAGATGTTGCCGACGAACGAGCCCAGCATCAGCACGTTCAGGCCGTCCAGCCGTACGTCGCCGTAGCGGCCCTCACGGATGTGCCAGGCCAGGATGCCGTCGCAGTCTCCGTGGGTGGGCAGCTGTGCGAACGAGCAGGGGCAGGGCACGTTGCACTTGCAGGTGTCGAACCAGTCTCCCGCCGCGTGCCACCTGGGGACGGTTGCCGTCGTCTCGGACATCTCCCTGCCTCCTCGTGACCGTGCCGGGACGTCGGTCTCGGGAGGACGGCAGAGCCCCCGGGAACCCTCGCCGGCCCACGCCCGGGTCGTACGGGTATCCACCCCGATTGTCCCACCGCGGGGGCCACCCGGAGGAGGTGCTTTCCGCGTACACGCGTACCGGCGTCCCCGCGCGCAGGCCCGGGTCCGCCGTGATGTGCTGGAAGTGTGCGCCTCGACCGGAAGGCCCTGTCACCCCCTCTGAGTCCGGCGAATCTCCTGTCGGCCCGGCAGCTCGCGTTCGCCTGGTCCGTGATGGCCTCGATCGCCCTGCTCGCCTGGGTGCTGATGGTCGACCAGGCCCGTGACATGGGCGTCGAGCCGGGAACCATGGGCATGGGCGTCCCGCTGTTCCTGCTGCTGTGGCTGGTCATGATGATCGCCATGATGTTCCCGTCGGTGGCCCCGGTGGCCCTCACCTGGGCGCGGGCGATCGGGCGCCAGTCGCCCAATGGAGTCGTGCGGGCGGCTCGTACCGCCCAGTTCGTGGGCGGGTACCTGCTGGCCTGGACGGCCTTCGGTCTGATCGCCTACGGGCTCCTCGCCGGGACCGGGTCCCTGGTGGACGAGCATCCGGGCGCGGGACGCTGGATCGGCGCCGGGGCCTTCCTGGTAGCCGGGCTGTACCAGTTCGGCCCGTGGAAGGACCTCTGCCTGCGGCACTGCCGGAGCCCGATGGGCCAGCTCGTGCGCTACGCGGGCTTCCGGCCCCGGGCCCGCGATCTGCGGGTCGGGGCGCACCACGGGGCGTACTGCGTGGGCTGCTGCTGGGGCCTGATGGTCGTGCTCGTCCCGCTGGGCGTCATGAACGTCCTGGCGATGGCAGCGGTGGCCGTGGTGATCTTCGTGGAGAAGCTCTGGCGGCTGGGTCCCGTCTTCTCGCGGGTCGTCGGGGCCGCCTTCCTCGTACTGGCGGTCCTGGGCCTCTTCCAGCCCTGGCTGCTGCCGGGCCTGATCCCGCCGCAGTCGCCCATGACGCAGATGCTCCGCCCCTAGAGGGTGCCTTTCGGATCCTGCCGGATCCGCGTCGCCCGGCGCCGCACCTCGCACCGGACGACGCGGACGGTCAGCTGCCGGAGCCCGCGCGGCGCATCCGTGCGGCGAGCAGCAGGCCCGCACCGGCGAGGACGGCCGTGCCCGCGCCACCCGCGATCAGAGCCGAGCCGCCGGCGCCGGTCGTGGCGAGGGAGGAGCCGCTGCCGCCATGGGCGGTGACGGCCGTGTTGCCGGAGCCGCTCCCGGAGCCCGTGCCGCTACCGGAGCCGCCCTGGCCCTCGCCCTGCTGACCCTTGTTCTTGTCCTCGTCCTTCTCGTCCTGAGCCTTCTTGTCCTTCTCCTCCTGGGCCTTCTTGTCTTCCTCGGCCTTCTTGTCCTTGGCGCGCGCCTCGTGCTGGCCCGTCTTCAGGAACTCGCTGCGGTCGGCAGGGGTACCCGCCAGCGCGGCGCGGCCGGCCTTGACGAGCTCCGGCCCCGCGCCGTCGATGATCCGGGCGACGGCGACGCGGTTGTCCTGGTCGCGCAGCTCGTACTGGGTCACTTCGAGGAAGTGGCGCAGCTCGGCCGGGGTCGGGGACCCGTTGAGGAGCTTGCTGATGGCCGCGGTCAGGATCGGGCCGTCCCAGCTTTCGTCGATGCGGGCGAGTTCGACGCGGTCGTCGGAGGCCTGCGCGAGGTAGCGCCCCGTCTTGAGGAAGGCGGTCCGGTCGGCGGGGGTGCCCTTGAGCGCGGCCTTGCCGGCTTCCTTCAACGCGGAGCCGCCGGCACCGATCAGCCGGGAGATCTCCACCTTGTTGTCGTCGTCGCGCAGCTCGTGCTGCGTGACCTCGTAGAAGTGGCGCAGCGCCGGGAGGTCCGAATCGTGGTTGTTGAGGAGGTCGTTGACACCCTCCTCCAGGCCCGGCCCGGCATCCTTCAGGAGACGGAGGATCAGGATGCGGTAGTCGTCGAGGCGGATCCTGTGCTGGTCGGTGTCGATGAACTTGCGCATGGCCTCGGGGCCCGCCGCTATCGCCTTGCGGCCGGCTTCCTTCATGTACTCGCTCGCCATCGGGTCGGCGATGATCGCGAGGATGGTCTTGCGGTCCTGCTCCGCCCCGGTCTCCTCCGCCTGTCCGGCAGCCGGCTGGTCGGGCGCGGTCGGAGCGGGCGGATTGACGGACGCGGACGCGCTCTCGCCCGCGGCGAAGGCCGGCGACGCGATGAGGACGACCGGAGCCAGGGCAGCGGTGGTGACGGCCGCGGCGATCTTGGACAACTTCACTGACAAAACCCCCATAAGAAACGTTCTTCGCCACAAGTGACTCATGGGACGCGCGGATAGTTGTACGGCGCATCGAGAAAAATCCTGCGGAGCAACGGTCGGACTCCACCGGGGCGGGCGCTCACACCGCGACGGTACGTGTGCCACGTCCTCGGGCCGGCGCAGGCAGTGCCGGGTTTCGGGAACCACGCACGGTGCTGCGGGCCCGGTGTGCGGCGAGCAGGACCGTCAGGGCCGCGTCCGCGTTGCCCCTGTTGCGGAGGGCTGCGCGCAGGTGCGCGGCCAGTTCCGCCAGAGCCGGGCCCGCCCCGCTCACGTGGCGTTCGGCCGCCGAGGTACGGCCGGCCGTCAGAGCGGCTTCGGTGCGCTGGACCTCGCGATGGCGGAAGTCGAGCTCTTCGGCCGCGCGGACCAGGTCCGCCGCACCGTCGTGGTCCGGGCGGCCGTACGGATGCCGGGAGAGGAGGGTCGCGCGGGGGTCCGGTGTCCGCAGATAGTCGGCCAGCATACGGGTACCCGGTCCGTGGAGCGTCGACGTCACGATCATCGGCTTTCTTCGAGGTGGTGGTTGCGGCGGCCGACCCGAGAGGGGCCGACTCGCCCAAGCCGCCGGGAAGACGTGCCACGCCCTCTGCCTGACGACCTGCCTTTTCGTTGGCAGGGGCGAGGGTAGACGAAACCGGCATTTCGCTTTCTTAACCTGTAACTCCCCGGGAGCGGATCAGATCCGGAAGACCGACCCCACGAACTCCGCGAGGAGCCGCTCCCTCAGCGGCACCGGGAGCGCGTCCAGCAAGGACAGCACGGGGGCCATCCGGGCGGGCAGGCCCGGGTCCACCGACACCGGGGGCAGCGCGAGGGCGTCGGCGAGGTCGGCCAGCAGGGCGTCCACCTGGCCCACGGTGGCCGGGGTCAGCGCGAGGTGCAGGTTGGGCGGCAGCCCGTCGAAGGACAACTGCGGTTGCAGGTACCAGCCGCGCTCGCGCACCTCGTCGGCGAGGTGCAGCAGCAGGCTCAGGTCCGGCCCGCCATCGGTCCCGGTGCCGGCCTCGGCCACGGCCTCAGCCCCAGCCCCGGAGCTCGCGGCGCTTTCGGTGGTGAACGCGACCAGGCCGGCTGCCGGATCGCCCAGGATCCGCAGGCCCTCGATCCCCCGCAGACCCGCGAGCAGCCGGTCCGAGGCCTCCGCGACACGGCCCGCCAGGGCGGTGTCGCCCTCCTCGCCGATGTACTGGAGGACCGCCCACGCCTGGGCCAGCAGTCCGCCGGACTTGGTGCCCTGGACGGTCGGGTTGACGACCGGGTAGCCGGGCCAGCCGGCGTGGGCGAGGGCCTGGAGGGTCCACATGCCGGCCAGGTACAGGAACGGCCGACGGCGACGTACGCGACAGCGGCCGTACCGCGCAGCGGAGGGACGGCGAACAGAAGGACGAAGAGCGGCGGCAGGGTGCAGGCGCCGAGGAGGAGGAACGGCCGCCGGGGCCCGCCGCGCAGCCGGCTCCGATCGGAGACGACTCCGACCAGCGGGTTGATCAGTACGTCCCATGTCTTGGGCAGGAACACCGCCGCACCGGCCAGGGCGGGCGGGACAGCGATGTTCCAGCCGCTGCCGAACTCCACCCGTGCGGAGAAGGTCGCCGTGCCGGCGTTGCCCGTTGAGGTGTACCGGTACATTTCGCCGGTGGGAGGCGGCCGAGCACGTCGCCCTTGCTGTCGCCGTCGATGTCACCCGGCGCGACCAGCATGTCGTACACGTTCCAGCCGGTGGCGACTTGCTCCGGGGCGGCGAAGGGCGCGGTGGACGTCCCCGTGCCCTTGTAGAGGAACATTCGGCCGGAGGTGTCCCGGGCGAGCAGGTCGGGCCGCCCGTCGCCGGAGTAGTCGCCGGCGCCGACGATCTGGTCGTAGATCCCCCAGCCGGAGCCGACCTTGGCCCGCGTGTTGAAGGGCTTGCTGACGTTTCCGGTGCCGGTGTAGAGCCACAGGTCGCCGGCGTGGTCGCGGGCCAGCAGGTCGGGGTGGTGGTCCCCGGTCACGTCGCCGGTGGCCACGAAGCGGTTGTACTTCTGCCAGCCTCCCCCGGACCACAGGGGCGCCGAGGTGCCCTTCAAGTCGGCCTCGTAGAGCGTGAGCACGCCGTCGAAGGAGAGGGAGAGCAGCTCGGGCTTGGCCGCGCCGCCGACATCGCCCACGGGCAGCAGGTCCTTGTCGGAGACACGCATCCGGACGCAAACGGTTCCCGTCCCGCAGGCTGCCGATCAACTACCCGTCCGAGTCCTCGGCCGACGGCGGCACCTCGAGGACGAAGAAGAGGAAGCAGGTCCTGGTCGAAAGGGCATGGAAGTCGTCGGGGAAGAGCTCACGGGCGGCTGGGTCGGGCTGCGGCTCGCTGATGGCGGAAAGACGCAAGCCGGCGGCGACGAACGCATCGGTCATCGCGTGCAGTGGCTTGCGCCAGAACCTCATCGGAGCGGACCGGTCGTTGAAGGTCCAGTCGAAGGTGTAGCTGGTGGTCGCAAAGTAGTCGGGCCGGGGATCCTGGATCGTGTAGGCCACGAAGGGGTGGTCCACCGACGTGATCAGTCGGCCACCGGGTCTGATCACGCGACGCAACTCGGCCAGCGTCGGCCCCCAGTCCTCCAAGTAGTGCAGCACGAGCGAGGCGACCACGTCGTCGAACGCGCCGTCGGCAAACGGCAGGGGGTCGCTCAGGTCGGCCACGTGCAGGGCGACTTCGTCACCGAGCCGCCGTCTTGCCAACGCCAGCATCCCGGCACTGGCGTCGATGCCGGTGACGACCGCACCGCGGTCGCGCAGCGCAGCGGACAGGGGGCCCGAGCCGCAACCGGCGTCCAGGATCCGACGGCCGGCCACGTCTCCGGCGAGGGCCAGCATCGCGGGCCGCTCGTAGTACGCGTTCACAAGGTTGTTCTCGTTCTCCGCCGAGTACGCCTCGGCGAAGCTGTCGTAGTCGTTCACCTGGGCCGGATCTGCAGGCCGAACGAGACTCTCGGGCACGCCGGTTGAGGGTTCCATCGCCGCAGCCTAGTAGTCACATGATCCGCCGCGTCGCGTGCCTCGCGGGATACGCCAGTGGTCCGAGTTCGCCGCCGCCGTTGTCTCCGAAGGCGATCCAGCCGGGTGAGCCGGCGAGGCCCTGCACCATGGCGTCGGGCCGGGTGACGACCGCTTCCATCGCCGCGCACTGCCGTCCCGCGGCCTCGCAGTCGTCACCCAGGTCCTCCCATCGTGCTCGTGCCACCCGGTGGAGGACCTTCAGTTCGTCGGGCAGCGCGATACCCAGGCGCGCTTCGGCGGCGGAGGTCTCCTCCCCGGCCGGTCGGACAGGTCGGACATGCAGGGGTCAGCGCAGTCCGGCGAAGAGATCGTTCTCGGGCACGGGCGCGCCGGTGGGGTCCTGGACCCGCAGGAACGTCTCCGTGCCCATCAGCTCGGCGAACCTCTCCTTGCCCATCTTGAGGAAGAAGATGTTCTCGCCCTGGCTGGCGTGCGCGGCCAGGGAGTCGAACTTCTGGCCGCTGAACGCGACGGCGTCCACCCACGTGGTGATCTCGTCGTCGGGAAGGCCGATCTCGGCAAGCGCGGCCGTCTCGGCCGGATCCGGCTCCGGCATGTCCTCCTGAAGCTGGAGCTCGCGCATGATCTTGCCGAACTGCTGCATCATCGAGCGGGGCATCGTCGTCCAGTAGACCTTCGGTGTCAGGTCGGTCATCTCGAGCGCCGCCATCGTGATGCGGTGGGCCTGGATGTGGTCGGGGTGCCCGTAGAAGCCGTTCTCGTCGTAGGTGACGACCACGTCGGGCCGGTAGTGCCGCATCAGTTCCGCGAGTCGGGACGCACCCTCCTGCACGGGGGTCTGCCAGAAGGATCCGGGGGCGTCGTTGCTCGGCCAGCCCATCATTCCGGAGTCGGCATAGTCCAGCATCTCCAGATCGCTGATCTTCAGGACGTCACAGCTCGCCTCGAGTTCTCGACGGCGCATCAGGGCGACAGCCGCCGGGTCGTGCCCAGGATCGCCCGGCTTGACACCTCCCGGTCCGTCACCGCAACCGCCGTCGGTACAGGTCACGAGAACCGTGCGGATGCCTTCCGCCGCGTACCGCGCGAGGACTCCTCCGGTCCCTGTGGCCTCGTCGTCGGGGTGTGCGTGTACTGCCATGAGCGTCAAGGGCCGGTCAGTCATACAGTCCTCCTGCAGAAATTCGTCTAGGTCCGAGTATGCGGCGGGCGTACCGCGATCCCGGGGTCCGACCCCTGGTGGGGCGGACGGCCTGGCGGTCTCCGTGCTCCCCGCCCACGCGGCGTCGGCCTCTCGGTCGATGCAACCGCGCCGACCGGACCGGTTGTTCCCCGCGGCAACGGACCCGTCGGGTTCGCCCCTGGAACCGCCACACCCCGGCCGCCGCCGTCGCGCGGCCCGGCCCGGTCCGGCCCGCGCCTGGGGCCGGACGGTGTCGCGGAGACGGTGCGGAGGTCGACCTGAATCCACTGAGGGAGGGCGTTGTTGGCGCTCTCCGGGTAGCTGTTCCGCCCCGGTGACGGCGGAGGGGCCGCCAGTCAGGTAACGGAGACTCCAGCATCTGACGCTCCTTCAGGGACCTTGGTGCGCACCGAACTTCGACCGCACAGATGGATGTCGGAATCCTGCAAGATTTCCACAGGAGTCAGAAAGGAACTCGCAGCCTGACGGACGGGCGGCACACTCCACGACTCTGCGAGCACTGCATCCCCTACCGAGGGAGGACCACCCGACGGAGCCCATCAGGGCGCCAGGACACCGAGTGGGCGAAAACGGCAGGAAGCGCAGATAACGAAGGCTTGAGTAAAAGTTTATTGCAACATCAAGTCTGCTTCTTGCGTATGTTCATAGACTTCCTGCATTCGGAGTCGTAGCCTCCCGCGTTGAGTCACTTCGCACACTCCGATCGAGCCGCAAGGACGTACGCGCCCGTGTCCCAGTCGCCGCAAAGTCACGCACCCACCCCCGAGCAGGTCCGCAGCCTCAGACGGCGGGGAGCCGCCGTCTTCCTGTCCCTTTCGCTGGCCGCCACCGCGGCCTTGACCGCCGTAGCGGTCGGCAGCGCGCCGGCCGCCCACGCCGCAGGGGTGCCCGCGCCCTCGCCCGTCGGCATATCCGGCCGGGGCGCGACCGTGCCCTTCACCGAGTTGGAGGCCGAGTACGCGGCCACCAACGGCACCTTCATCGGCCCCGACCGCCTCTACGGCCACCTCCCCTCCGAGGCGTCCGGCCGGCAGGCCGTGACGCTCGGAGCCGCCGGGCAGTACGTGGAGTTCACCCTCACCAAGCCCGCCAACGCGATGTCCCTGCGCTACAGCCTCCCGGACACCGGGGACGGCAAGGGCCGCGACGCCACGCTGGACGTGCAGGCGAACGGACACTCCGTCAAGACGCTGGCCGTAACCTCCAAATACAGCTGGTACTACGGCGGCTACCCCTTCAACAACAACCCGGGCGACACCAACCCGCACCACTTCTACGACGAGTCCCGCACCCTGCTGGGGGCCGACTACCCGGCCGGGACCAAGATCCGGGTGCAGGTGACCTCGACCGCGCAGTCGCCCTCCTTCACCATCGACCTCGCCGACTTCGAGCAGGTGGGCGCGGCTTCCGGCAAGCCCGCCGGGGCGCTCGACGCCGTCGCGGACTTCGGCGTCGACCCGACCGGCGCCACCGACTCCACGGCCCGGATGCAGGCCGCCGTCGACGCGGGCCACGCCCAGGCCAGGACGGTCTTCGTACCGCCGGGCAACTACACCCTCTACGACCACGTGGTCGTGGACGGGGTCACCGTCCAGGGCGCGGGCCCCTGGTACACGGTCTTCGGCGGCCGCGACCCGGTCAACCGCAACCGCGCGGCCGGCTTCTACGGCAAGTACGTGGCGGGCGGCGGCTACACCGGACCGGTCCGGCCGCACGAGGCGAACGGGCCCAGCAAGGACGTCACCCTCAAGGACTTCGCGATCATCGGCGACGTCCGCGAGCGGATCGACGACGACCAGGTGAACGCCCTGGGCGGTGCCATGTCCAACTCAACGGTCGACAACCTCTGGATCCAGCACGTCAAGGTCGCGGCGTGGATGGACGGTCCGATGGACCGATTCACCATCAAGAACAGCCGTTTCCTCGACATGACCGCCGATGGCGTGAACTTCCACACGGGTGTCACGAACTCTCGCGTCACCAACACGTTCCTGCGCAACACGGGCGACGACGGTCTGGCCTCCTGGCCCCAGGACAAGCCCAACACGGACATCAGCTTCGACCACAACACCGTCGTACTGCCGATCCTGGCGAACAACATCGTCACGTACGGCGGCAAGGACTTCACCATCTCGGACAACGTCATGTCCGACACCATCAGCAACGGCGGCGGCCTGCACATCGCCAACCGCTACCCGGGCGTCAGCTCCGGCAAGGGCACCGCGGTCGCCGGCACCATCACCGCCACGCGCAACACGCTCATCCGGGCCGGGAACAGCGACTTCAACTGGAACTTCGGGGTCGGCGCCATCTGGTTCTCCGGCCTGAACGAGGCCGTCCAGGGCGCGAGCATCAAGATCTCCGACACCGACATCCTCGACTCCTCCTACGCCGCCATCCACTCGATCGAGGGCCCCATCAGCGGGGTGGAGTTCACCAACATCAACATCGACGGCGCCGGGACGTACGCCATCCAGGCCCAGTCGAACATCGCGATGAAGCTCACCAACGTCACCGCGAAGAACATCGCCCAGGCCGCCACCCCGATCCACAACTGCATCGGCACCGGTCTGCAGATCACCGACGGCGGCGGCAACTCCGGCTGGAACACCGGACAGACCTGCTCCGGCGTGTGGCCGGCGCCGGTGTGGACCAACGGCGGCGTCCCCGGTGGCGGCACCACGACTCCGCCGACCACGCCGCCCACCACTCCCCCGACCACTCCGCCCACGACCCCGCCCACCACTCCCCCCACCACCCCGCCGAACGGAAACCTCGCCCAGGGCCGTACCGCCACCGCGTCCTCCGCGGTCCAGTCCTACAGCGCCGCGAACACCGTGGACGGCAATGCCTCGACCTACTGGGAGAGCAACGGCAACGCCTTTCCCCAGACCCTGACGGTCGACCTCGGCGAGACCAAGCAGGTCGGCAAGGTCACCCTGAAGCTGCCGCCGTCCGCGGACTGGGCGACGCGCACCGAGAACCTCTCCGTGCTCGGCTCGACCGACAACTCCTCCTGGACCACGCTCAGCGGCCCCTCCGGTGTCACCTTCAACCCCTCCTCCGGCAACACCGCGACGCTTGCCCTCAACCCGGCCGGCGCCCGCTACGTCCGCCTGAACATCACCGGTAACACCGGCTGGGCGGCCGGGCAGATCTCGGAGTTCGAGATCTACGCACCCGACGGCGGCCCGACCACCCCGCCCACCACGCCTCCGGCCACCACTCCTCCCCCCACCCCTCCGGCCGACTCCAACCTGGCGCAGGGCCGCCCCGCGACCGACACCAGCCACACCCAGGGCTACGTGGCCGGCAACGTCACTGACGGCAACGCGGGCAGCTACTGGGAGAGCAACAACAACGCCTTCCCGCAGTCGCTCACCGTCGACCTCGGCGCCCAGCGCACCGTCGGCCGCCTCGTCCTGAAGCTCCCCTCCTCCTGGGGCACCCGGACACAGACGCTGTCGGTCCTCGGATCGGCCGACAACACGGCCTGGACGACCTTGAAGAACTCCGCCTCCTACACCTTCGGTGAAGGCACGAACAGCGTCACCGTCACCCTTCCCGCCACCGGCGTTCGGTACCTGCGCCTGACCTTCACCGCGAACAGCGGATGGCCCGCCGGCCAGCTTTCGGAACTGGAGGCGTACACCTCGTAACGAGCGGCGCGCACCCTCCGGCGGACGGCCGGCCCGCATCCCGGGTCGGCCGTTGCCGTGTCTCCGAATCCCCTCCCACTCGCCGTTCTCGTGGTGCAAGCGGGTCTGTGCGTGTAGCGTCAGCGCTAGCTGTCATGGTTCCGAAGTACCGGTCGCCCGTGAGTGCAATTTTCACGGGCGATTTTGCTGTTCAGCGTCTCTGAGGACCAGGGCGATCACCTCCGGCTCCCGCATGGTGCGGGACCGGTTTCTAGTCCCTTGGAGGACACATGGCTACCGGAACCGTGAAGTGGTTCAACTCGGAAAAGGGCTTCGGCTTCATCGAGCAGGAGGGTGGCGGCCCGGACGTCTTCGCCCACTACTCGAACATCGCCGCCCAGGGCTTCCGCGAGCTGCAGGAAGGCCAGAAGGTGAACTTCGACGTCACCCAGGGCCAGAAGGGCCCCCAGGCGGAGAACATCACCCCCGCCTAAGCCTTTCCACCTCATTAGTGGGCGCTGCGACATCAGCAGCGCGGCTGTACTAAAGCCCGGCCGGTCTCGTTTGCCGGCCGGGCTCTTGTATTGCGGGGGTCGATCGGGCGCCTTTTTCAGTGCCGGTCAGTCCCAGTCGGGCCCGGGCTGGCCGACTCCGCCGCCCGTATGCGCGGATCGGACGTAGCCCGCGGGCGCCTGCGGCAGGGCGGCCACGCATTGCGCAGAGCACGCGTTGACCAGCAGGGGCAGGACGTCCGTGGCCACGCGCAAGGAGATCCAGACGGGGTGGAGCCCGCCCTGTTCGATGGATTGGTCGCAGACGCTGCACGATGAGACGGCCGTCGCACCCCACCGACGTGCGTCCAAGTTCGCCGTGTCGAGTCCGGCGACGGAGCTGCGAGCGGGTGCGAGCCGACGAGGGGCCTGACCGCCGTCAACTTGCCGATGTCTGACGGCAGGGTGATGATCTGGCGCCGTTCCTCGGGGCTGAGCCGACGAGGGGGCGGAATTCTTCCCGGCCGTCGGCAGCCGCCTCGTCGATGAGCTCGAGCAGGTGCTGCCAGCCGGGAGCCGAAGTGTCCTGGACCTCGGTGTGGAACCCGACGCGGGCACGCGGGTGCGGCGTGCGCTGGTCGAAGCAGCTGCAGGTGTCCCGGTAGGACTCACGCCCAGCCGACTCCGCGCCGGACGAATCGCCCCACCGGTTCACGAAAAGCTGCTGCTCCGCCTCATCCACCATGACGCCAACATACGGGCGCCCTCCACCCCTGACCCCGGCCGGGCAGGAGGTGACCCGGCCCGCCTGTTTCGACGTTTACCTATATTGACGTTTCTCGATTCAGGGCGCAGGGTTGGAGGGAAAGCCGTCGAGGCAGGTCGACGGCTGAGAGTTCGAGGAGCGCCGCCATGCCCGAGAAGCCCACCCCCACCGCCGTCCCCCCGATCGCCGGTGACGCCGAGCTGCGCGAAACGGTCCGGTCCCGGTACGCAGCGGCGGCCATGCAGGTCACCGAGGGCGGAACCGCGTGTTGTGGGCCGTCCGCGATCGAGATCGACGAGAACTTTGGCGCCGGCCTCTACGCCGATGCCGACCGCGACGAACTGCCCGCCGAGGCGGTCGCCGCATCCCTCGGCTGCGGCAACCCGACCGCCGTCGCCGACCTGAACGAAGGCGACCGCGTTCTGGACCTCGGGTCGGGCGGCGGCATCGACGTACTGCTCTCCGCACGCCGAGTCGGCCCGACCGGGAAGGCGTACGGGCTCGACATGACCGAGGAGATGCTCGCCCTCGCCCTCTCCAACGCCGCCAAGGCCGGTGCGGCGAACGTGGAGTTCCTCAAGGGCGCCATCGAAGCCATCCCCCTGCCGGCCGGGACGATCGACGTGGTGATCTCGAACTGCGTGATCAACCTGTCCACGGACAAGCCGTCCGTGTTCACCGAGACCTTCCGTGTCCTGAAGCCCGGTGGACGGATCGGCCTCTCCGATGTCATCGCCGTCGACACCCTCACCCCCGAACAGCGGGCCGAGCGCGGCGACTACGTCGGCTGCATCGCCGGGGCCCTCTCCTTCGCCGAGTACCGCCAGGGGCTGGAGGCGGCCGGGTTCACCGACGTCACCATCACCCCGACCCACCAGGTGGCCGACGGAATGCACTCGGCGATCGTGAAGGCCGTCAAGCCCACCGGGGTTCCCGCCCTCCTCCCGCTCGCCCGGGCCGAAGCCGGTTGCTGCGGGACTTCGGCGCCCTCGGAAACCTCGGGCTGCTGCTGAGGGGGCCGACCCGCACAGGGGCGCCGGGGCAGAGCACCGGGGCAGGGGCGCCGGGGCAGGGCCCGGCCCGCCACCCTCCCTGTTTCGACATGTGTCAACATAGACGCATGTCGAATGCGAAGCTTCTGCCGCTCCTGGAGCCCGAGGCCGTCGCCCCGTGCTGCCCCCCGCTGAACGAGCGCCCCATGTCCGCCGACGAGGCCGAGGTCGCGGCGAAGATGTTCAAGGCGCTCGGTGACCCCGTACGCCTGCGCCTGTTCTCCGCGGTCGCCTCCCACGAAGGCGGCGAGGCGTGCGTGTGCGACATCTCCGATGTGGGCGTCTCGCAGCCCACGGTCTCCCACCACCTCAAGAAGCTCAAAGAGGCCGGCTTGCTGTCCTCCGAGCGACGGGGCACCTGGGTGTACTACCGGGTCGAGCCGTCCGTCCTCGCCGCGATGGGCGCCCTGCTGACCGGCACGGCGAAGACGCCGTGACCGGCCTTCGGGTCCGGGCGCTACGGGCCGAGGACGCGGCCCAGGTCCTGGCGATCTACCAGGCCGGCATCGACGAGGGCAACGCGACCTTCGAGACCAGCGCGCCCACCTGGGCCGATTTCGACGCGGCGAAACTGCCCGAGCACCGCTTCGGCGCGATCGACAGCGACGGCCGGCTGCTCGGCTGGGTGGCCGCCTCCCGGTTCTCGGACCGCTGTGCGTACGCGGGTGTGGTCGAGCACTCCGTGTACGTCCACCCCGCCGCCAGGGGCCGAGGCGTCGCCCGCGCGCTCCTGGACGCGCTGATCGCCTCGACGGAGGCGGCGGGGATCTGGACCATCCAGTCGGGCATCTTCCCGGAGAACACCGCGAGTCTGGCCCTGCACCAGCGGGCCGGCTTCCGGGTCATCGGCACCCGCGAGCGCATCGGCCGTCACCACGGCGTGTGGCGCGACGTCCTCCTGCTGGAGCGCCGGAGCCCGAAGATCGTTTGAGCTCGCCGGCGGGGCGCGCGAGCCCGCACAACCGCGTGCCGCGCTACGCCTCGGGCCGCCCGCTGCCGGTCCTGCCGCGCATGAAGATGACCGCCACCAGGGCCAGGCCAACGACTGCGCCTGCCAGCTGGGCTCCGACGAACGCCGGCACGGAGGCGGGGGCGATGCCCGCGAACGTGTCCGTGAAGGCGCGGCCGATCGTCACGGCCGGGTTGGCGAAGGAGGTGGAGGAGGTGAACCAGTAGGCGGCGCCGATGTACGAGGCCACGGCGACGGGTGCGAAGCGCAGGCGGTCGGTGCGGGCCAGGCCGAAAATCAACAGGATCAGGCCGGCGGTGGCGACGACCTCGCCGAGGAGAAGGTTCCCGGCGGAGCGGTCGTGGGTCGCCCACTTCACCAGGGGTTCGCCGAACATCGCGTCCGCCAGGATCGCCCCCGCGATCGCGCCGACGATCTGGGAGGGCACGTAGGCAGCCAGCTCACGGGCGGTGACGCCGCCGCCGGTGCGGCGGGTGGCCCACCACTCGGCGAGGCTGACCACCGGATTGAAGTGGGCTCCGGAGACCGGGCCGAGGAGGGCGATCAGGACACCGAGCCCGAAGACCGTGGCGGTGGAGTTGGCCAACAGCTGCAGGGCGACGTCCTGGGTCAGCTTCGTCGCCTGGATGCCGGACCCGACGACGACCGCGACCAGCGCGGCCGTCCCGACGAGTTCGGCCGCGGCGCGGGCCACCAGCGGACTGGCGGGCGGGGTCGCGGGCGCGGTCGCGCCGGGTGCGGGCTGGGGCGCGTCGGCGAGTATCGCGATGACCACTGCGGGTGCGGTGCCGACGGGCTCGGTGACGGACAACGGTTCTCCTCGGGCAGGTGAGGGGGAATCCAAGCGGGCTACGGGCAGGACCGCTTGATGTTCGCTTCGGACGTGGCACGCGCGGCCTGCGCGAGCCCTGCGAACTGACCGGCGATGGCCTCGATGACTTCCGGGCGGAGCCTGTAGTAGGTGAAGCGGCCGCACGGTTCGGTCTCCACCACCCCGGCCTCTCTGAGCACCTTCAGGTGGTTGGAGAGGTTGGTCTGCTTGCCACCCGTCTCCTCCACGAGGTGGGTGGTGCAGAGCGTCTCCTTGGCCAGGAGGGTCACGATCTGGAGCCGGAGCGGGTCGGCCAGGATCCGGATCAGATCAGTGTCGACTGACGTCATCATGGACTGATATTTTCACATCACTCGGGGCTGATACCAGTCCGGGCCGAGTCATTGGATTGAAGGAAGAGACGATGCCCTCCACCCCGCTCGCATCCGTGCTGTTCGTCTGCATCCACAACGCGGGGCGATCCCAGATGGCCGCCGGATTCCTGCGCCACCTCGCGGGCGACCGGGTCGAGGTCCGCTCCGCCGGATCCGTCCCCGGCGAGCAGATCAACCCCTCCGCAGTCGCCGCGATGGCGGAGCTGGGCATCGACATCTCCGACCAGAAGCCGAAGGTCCTCACCCCCGAGGCCGCCCAGGCGTCCGACTACATCATCACCATGGGCTGCGGCGACGCCTGCCCGTACTTCCCCGGCAAGACCTACCTCGACTGGCAGCTCGAAGACCCGGCAGGCCAGGGCGTGGAGGCCGTACGCCCCATCCGGGACGAGATCGAGGGCCTCATCGAAGGCCTCATCACCGAGATCGACGCGAAGCAGAAGCAGTAGGCAGTAGAGCAGTGCGGAGCGCCGCGCCGGAGGCCGGGCGGGAGGCGCTTCGGCGTGGAACCCGCACCACACGGCCAGAGCGGTCAGCCAAGCGAACGCGGCCGTCGCGATGTCGATGCCGTAGAGCCCGGGGACGGGCTGGCCGGCGAGGATGTCGGCGGTGACCAGGAGGACGGCACCGACTGCGGGTCCGGAACAGGGCCCGGCCCTCCGACGAGCCACTGAGCCATGCCAGGTTCAGCGCGGTCGAGCTGAGCGCGGTGGCGGCCTGGAGCAGTACGGCGAACAGGGCGAGGCTACTGGACGCCTACAGCCGCCCCTTCCGCATCACTTGCGCGTAGCCCGGGCTCGCTGACGACGATCCCGCGATGAGGATGCGGCGCACCGCATGCCGCCCGCCAGGGGAATGGGACGTTGGTCCCGGCCGCAGGGTCTTTTGGCCTCCAAGGGGAGGTAAAGGTGCTGCTAGTTTTGAGGTGTCGCGCGGCGCCCGCGGTTGGCCGATGGTCATCCCCGGCGCATACAAGTCGCGATGTATCTGTTCGCCGTACGCCCGGCCGAAAGGAGGCGATGACCCCATGGATCACAGTCCGAGTCCCACTCGCACCCGTTGCCTCATCGCCTCGGCCGCCCGTACCCGCTGACCCCAGGGCCCAGCACTTCACGCGAGCCGTCCGAGTCACCCGGGCCGTCCGACCCCCTGACCGCCCCGCGGCCGGGGCCGCCGGAACGGGGAACCCCGGCTCCGCCTGAGCCCGGGGCCAACCGCACTCCGGCTCACTGGCCGGGCATCCTCTGCCCGCTCGTACTCGTACGGGTACTCGTACTCGCGCTCGTACTCCCGATCCCGTAACCCCGACGCAGCCGTAGAGGCCGTGCGCACAGCCGTGCGCCCGTTCCTCCCCACTCGCGCCGGTCGGGACCGAGCACCCCGCACTTCCCGGATCCGCCCCTACCGAGGCGGCCTCCGGTGCGGGCGCACGCCCCGGGCGCGCCGTTCCCGGGCTGCCCCCACCCCACCCCCATCCCGAATCACCATGCGAAGGAAGCACCATCATGACGATCGACACGAAGAGCCTGACCAACCGCCTCGACGCCGCTGCCGCCGGCCCGCACACGGACCAGCAGCAGACCATCGCCGTCCTGCACGAGATCCGGGACGAACTCCGCGATTTCAACAAGGACATGGACCGCCTGAACTCCCTTACCGAGGACCAGGTCAAGTACACGGTGGAGAACCGCAAGTTGACCGCGATGACGCTCATGTTCGTCATCCCGTCGACCTTTGCCGCCATCCCCGGCGCAAACTTCGAGCACCTCAACGAGTACGGCTTCGACAACTTCTTCGCCCTGCCCGTGCTCGTGGGCACGGTTCTGGCCGCCGCTGCCGGCACCTTCTTCTTCGTCAAGAAGAAGGGCTGGCTCTAGACCACCCCGCAGCCCCCGCCACCACCAACTCCGATGCCTCCTGGCCACCCGGCCAGGGGGCATCGCGCGTGGGACGCGCAGCCGGGGTGGTGGGTGGAGGATGCCGCCACATCGGCCCAGGCTGATGCACTGCGCGCCGAACGACCGCTGGGGTCCGGGGACCGCGCTCTGACGCTGCTGGTCAGCGGGCGAGTACGTGGCCGTCGTGGGGGCGGTGGTCGCGGGAGCGGCGCAAGTCGGTGGTGACGTAGGTGCGTTGCAGCCAGCGGTCCGCTCCGTCGTAGCGGGGGTGGAAGGCGGTGCGGCCGTGGACGGTGACGCGGTTGTCGATGATGACCAGGTCGCCCGGACTCAGGCGCAGGGTGCGGGCGGTCGCCTCGCAGGCGCGGCCGAATTCGGTCAGCGCCTCGGCGGCCCGTGGGGTGAGCGGGGTGGTGACGAGTTGGGCCATCCGTATGTCGGGATCCTCGACCGCTCCCAGCAACACCGGTCGGGGTTCGACGTCGGGCTGACCCGCAGCGGCGCCGGGGCCGAAGGAAGGTGGTGGTGTGGTGATGAACTCCGGTGCGAACAGGGCCTGGCGACTGGCCGGGGTGAGGAGCGGGAGCGCCTGGCGGATGCCGGCGACGCGCATGCCGGCGACCCGGTCGTGGTCGGCGCGCAGGCACAGGAAGACCACATGGTCGGGCGGGTGCGGGTGGAAGCCGTTCTCCGTGTGGAAGGACAGCGGCACCGAGCCGGCGTTGCCGTGGAAGCTCTCCTGCCCGGACACGGGCACGACGTCCTGCACGAGGGCGCCGGACTTCTCGGCCCGGTAGGCGAGGGGCTCGCCGAGCCCACAGGCCACCATGGTGAGCACGGCGGCCGGGACGCTGGCCCGGCGCTGGACCGAGCCGGGTACGGACGGTGTCGCGGGCAAGGTTGCCCGGTCGACGGGCAGGCCGCCGATCACCAAGGTGCCACGAGGACCGGAGTGCCTTCGAAATCGGCGCACCCCACGGCGCAGCGGGGCCGGTAGGTCCTCCCAGACGTCCCGGGCCCGGTCCACCCACTCGGGGTCGTCGACCTGATCGTCCTCGCCGGTGCACAGGGTGCGGGCCAGCCGCGCGCACGCGTCGGCGTCGGCCGGGTCAAGTGCCCAGTCGGCGGCGACCGCAGAGGTTTCGGTGGTGCCGGGCGTCGTCTCGGGCATCAGGGTCTCCTGCCGGAGGTGTGGGCGGCGGACACGCGGACTCACGAGTGGCGCAGACCGGCCACGGCGTCGGCGATGTAGTGGTCCCCGAATCGGATCAGGGAGGCGTACTGGGCTGCGCGCCGATGGCGCATCTGCCGTAGTTCGGCGACGGCGTTGTCGGGGCCTTCCGGTTTCTGAGCGATGGAACGATGCAGGTGCACCATCGAGTACGCGAGGGTGACGTGCCGTTCACCGTCCACGATGTCGGCTTCCAGGAGCGCGCCCCGCGTCTCGGCCAGCTCCGGGTCTCGGGCCGCCAACTCCTCGTAGGAGTCGGGGACTACGGACAGCAGTTCCTTCATCGCCGCCCGGAACAGCTTGTACCCGCGGTGTTGGCGCCCGCTCAACGGGACGTCCACCGACGGGGGCGCCATGGTGTGGCGTATCGCCGCCATGTAGTACTCGGCCGGGACGGTACTGGCGTGGGTCATGGCCGCCGGGAAGCCCCGTACGTACACCGTCGCATCCGCCAGCCGCGTCAGGGCGGCATCGCCGTCGCCGCGCCGTAGGTGGCGGGTGGCGTCGGCCACGGCGACCGCGGCGCAGATGTTGAACAGGACGTGGACCTGGTGCCCGATGAGCCACCGAGCACTCCACACGCTCTCCATCGACGCCCCCGCAGCGGGCTCGGGGACGGCCACCAGCGGCATGAGGTCGGGGACTGGACCGAGGCCCGGGTCGGAGCCTGGCGCCGCGCCGGTGAGGTCGAGCACCGCCAGCCGCATCCCGGCCGTCTCCAGCGCCAGGTCGGCGCCCGACAGCGGGGCCTCGCACAGGTCTTCCAGACCGCGGTGGACGACCAGGACACCGTGCAGGGCGGCCTGTTGATCCGACAGTTCCTCTTCCCGGACCCGGAAGAACGACTGGCTTGTCGACTCCGCCGGCAGCCCCTCACCGGCCACGGCCGGAGCCAGAGCCGACAGCGCGGTCACCAACTCACCGGCGGCCACCGCGGCCTGCCGCAGCGCGAGGGTGCGCTCGACAGGCCCGGCATGGGTCGCCAGCCCGACCAGCACCCGCGCGGTGCGCTTCGCCTCGGCATCGACCCGTAGGCCGAGCACGGGGACGGACCTCCCGCCTCGGGGCTCACGGAAAACAGCGACAGCGGGATGACCGGCAACCGGCGATAAGCCCATGGTTGAAGTACTTCGCCAACAACGCTCCGCGCGAAACCTGTTCGGCGGGATCACTCCATGCCGCGGGGTGGTTCAGGGGCGGCCGGAGGTGATGTTGATCGTCACGACGCCGGCGCCGAGGCCGAAGCGCTGGCCCGGGCGGCTCTGCCGGCCCGCGAAACTTCGCGGGCCGGCAGAGGCGGTTTCCGGGTCAGTGCCCGGCGCCCTCCAGGGCGGTGTCGGGGATCCAGGAGCCGTGGAGACCGGCGCCCACCCGGTGGGGCAGGTGGACGGTGGCGACGCGGTCGAGGCCGGAGGCGTCGAGGACCAGCAGTTGCGAAGCGTTCTGCTTGAGGTCGGAGACGACGGTCAGGAGGTAGCCGTCGTCCTCGCCCGTGGACCCGGCCGCGGGGACGAAGACCGCTTCGCTGGGCATGCGGGCGTCGCCGACCTGGTGGATCCGGCGGGCGCCGGTGGTGCGGTCGTACTTGACCACGCCGTAGCCGCCGAAGCCCTTCTCGTCGGGGAAGGAGATGGCGTACTGGTAGCGGTTCTCGGCGCCCATGTAGTCGTCGTTGAGCGTGGGGAACTCCACCGCGAGGTCGTCGATGATCCGCTCGTCCACCGCCCCGGAGGCCATGTCGACCACCCAACGGCGGGTGTAGGAGCGGGAGACGGGCTCGGTTCCCCGCCCCGGAGCACCGGCCCACCAGTTCCAGGAGAGCCTGAATCCCTCGCGGTCCACGGTGGGGCCCTCCAGGACGATGCGGCCCTGGCCGTCCTCGTAGGCGTTGGAGACGTGGAGCATGTTGCCCGGTTCGATGGAGAACCAGCGGACGCGGCCGGCGCCGCCGCTGCCGCGCGGCATGACGCCGATGCGGGAGATCTGCTGGTCGCTCCAGCCGTAGGGGATGCCGGAGTGCTCGGCCGGGTCGAAGGTCACGTTGCCCTCGACGAAGACCACGTGGTTGCGGGTGAGGGCGAAGTCGTGCTTGAGGGAGGCGGTCGCTCCCGGGACCTCGGCGCTGTCGACGATGCCGCCCTTGGCGTCGGCGACGTAGTACATAAGGAACGGCGGGAACGGTGAGGAGCCGAAGAAGTGCAGCTCTCCGGTGACCGGGTCCTCCTTGGGGTGCGCGGTCATCGCGGTCCGCAGCTTGCCGCTGAAGTCGTGGGGTCCGACCGTCTCCAGTTCCGGGGTGAGTTCGAAGGGGAGGTTCGATTCGCACAGGGCCAGGAGGCGTCCGGCGTGTTCGATGACGTGGGTGCCCGCGGAGCTGGCCGTCAGGTCGGGGCCCTTCTCCGTCATGTACGGGGCACCCTCCAGCGCGGGTGTGCGCACCCAGCGGTTGCGGTACCACTCCGCCCGGCCTTCGCGCAGCCGGATCCCGTGGACCATGCCGCTGCCCTTGAACCAGTGCGTCGGGGTGACCCCGGGCTTGGGGTTGTGGCCGTTGCGGAGCAGCCGGCCGGTCAGTTCGGCGGGCAGGGTGCCTTCGACGGTGAGGCCGGTGGCGGTGACCTCGTCGGTGACGGGGGTGTAGTGACCGTTCAGGTACGGCTTGTCGGCAGTCATGGCGGGAACCTCTTCCGGCGGATGCGGTCGTGTGTCGGGGCGCATGTCAGGGCGTAAGTCGGATCGTGTATCGGGGCTCATGTCGGGCGGTGCGTCAGACGGGCTGCTCGGCACGGGACTTGAGGTGGGCGAGCCAGTTCTCGAGGGAGTCGTGGAGGGCCTTGGTGAGCTCGTCGGCGGCGGCCGCGACCGGGTCGCCGCTCCAGGACTCCGCGGTGCGGACGGTGACGCGACCGCCGCTCTGCTCGAACGTCCACACGTGGATGCCGGTGATGCCGGCCGCGGGGCCGCCCCACACGATCCGCTCGCCGGGTACCAGTTCGTACACGGTGGAGCTGATGTCCAGGCCGTGGGTCCGCCAGGCGAAGGAGCTGCCGGGCAGCAGCGGGCCGTCGAGTTCGGCCTGGTCGATGTCCGGATTCCAGGCGGACCAGGCGGCTATGCCGGTGTGGAGCGCCCACACCGTCTCGAGAGGGGCGTCGATCGTGGTGCTCAGGCGGACGATGGCGGGGGCGGTCTCGTCGATGGTGACCATGACTGTGTTTCCTGTCTTGAGCGGGACGGGTCGGTGGTGCGGCTGATCCGTCGGGTCAGCCGGTTCGAGAGGGACGGGAGAGGTCCGGGGACCGCAGGACGGGCCCGGTGGCAGTGGTCGCGCGGCCCGGGAGGGAGCGGCGCACGAGAAACGGTGCGAGGAGCGCGGTGGCGGCCAGGACCGCGGCCGAGACCGCGAAGGCGGTGCGGTACCCGGCGGTGAGCGCCTCCAGGCGCGGCTGGTGGACCGCGGCGCGTGCGGTGACGGAACCGGCCAGGGTCGCCAGGGCGGCGAGGCCGATCGCACCTCCGACCTGGCGGGTGGTGTTCACCAGTCCGCCGGCCATTCCCGCGTCCTGCGGCGGGACGCCTTCCACGGCGAGCGCGGTGAGCTGGACGAAGGCGACCATCAGGCCCAGGCCGACCAGGATGCTCGGACCGAGGACGTCCGTGACGTAGCTGCCGTGGGCGCTGATCCGGGACAGCCACAGCAGGCCCGCGGCCTCGGCGAGCAGGGCCGCGGTCAAGGTAGTGGTGGCGCCGATGCGCCGGGAGACGCGGTGGGCCACCGCCGCTCCGAGCATATTGGCCGCGGCGAGCGGGAGTTGGCCCGCTCCCGTGACCAGGGGGTCCGCCCCGAGGACCTGTTGCTGGTAGAGCGGCAGGAAGAAGAACAGGGCGATCCACACGGAACCCAGCAGCGCCATCAGCAGGTTGCCCGCGGCGACCCGGCCCGTGGTCAGCAGGCGGGGCGGTATCAGCGCGTCGGGCCGGCGGCGCTCGATCACAGCGAAGGCCGCGAGCAGCGCGGCGGCGCCGACGAGGGAGCCCAGCACCCACGGGTCCGTCCAGCCGGCGGCGCGTGCGGTGGTCAGTCCCCAGACCAGGCAGGTCAGGGCGACGGTGACCGCGGCGGTACCCAGCAGGTCGAACCGTCCGGGCATCCGGACGGCCGTCCGTGGTACGAGTACCACCACGCCGACCAGGACCAGTGCCGTCCCGAGCGCCACGGAATGGAAGATCCAGGGCCACCCCCACGCCTCGGCGACCGAGGAGATCGGCTGCCCGGCCGCCCGCCAGGAGCAGCGCCCCGAAGGCCAGGCCGTAGGCGTTGACCACCCAGGTGGTGCCGCTGTCCGACAGGCCCACGCCGGCGCGGATCTGCGGGAGCGCCACGTTCACGATCGAGGTGGCGAGCATGACCGTGAACTGGGCCGCGGCGAGGGCCGCGAGCGCGGCTCCCGGCCGGGGCCGAGTCTGTCGTCCAGGTACGGGCTCCGCCGGGGCCGTCCGTGGGTGGGGGAGGTTCATGCCCACAGACTCGTGCGGGGCGGTGTCCACATTCCAGGCCGAAATCGGGCCGGGACTGTCCACTCCTGTCCGCACCCGTCCACCGCAGGCATCCACCGCGCGCGTCTGCCGGGCCCATCCGCCGGGCCTACGCAGTGGGGAGGAGCGCGGCTACGGGGCTTCGGGGGGCCCGTGCAGCTCCCGCTGCCACAGGGCCTCGCACAGCAGGTCCAGACCCTGGCGCAGGTGGCGCCGGTAGGTTCCGTACGGAAGGCCGAGGCGGCGGGACGCGGCCTCCTGCGTGGGCGCACCGGAGAAGTAGCCCGCCATCAGTGCCTCGCGGGCTCGCACCCCGCGTGGATCCTGGGCGAGGTCGTCGACGGCTTGGCGCAGCAGGGTCCGCAACTCCTCGACGGGATCGGCGAGGTCGGCCGCGATACGGGCGCGCAGCAGCGCACCGGCGGCGAAGGCGCCCGCGTCGCGCCAGTGCGTCAGCGCCTCGCGAACGGCCTGGTCGAACCCGGAGCGCGAGACGGGCGGCGGGCCCGACCGGACGGGCTCGGCGGTGGCGGATATGAAGCGGCGGAGCCAGTTCTCCACGGACTCCTCGCGCCAGTCGACGCCGAAGACCCCGTAGGTGTGCTCGCCGACGCGCGGGCGTGCCCCCGTATCGGCGAGCGTGCCCTTGACGCGCTCCGCCCACGTCTCGGCGTCCTGGAACACGGCGAAGCCGTACGCGCGGCCGCGGGCACGGGCGGATTCCGCCTGGGCGCGGGAGCTGCTCAGGTCGATGACGCGCGAGGGGACCTGGTAGCGCTCCGGGTAGACCGTGAATCGGCTTATGCCGATGTGTTCGCCGGGGCTCACCGGAGCGGTGGCCTCGGTGTGCTCCCACGCCGCGGCGACGACCGGATCGGTGGCCAGGTCCTGGGGGTCGGGAGGGGCGGGCAGGGCGAGCCTGGCCGTGAACGCCACGATGCGGCCGGTGCTCACGAGGCGGTAGACGCTGAAGGCCTGCGGCTGGCGCTGCGCCCAGTAGCGGACCAGTTCCGCGGAGGCCGGCCCCTCGGTCTCCGTCGCCATGCGCAGTACGACTGCCATGTCGCCCGGGTGCAGCGGGCGGTCGTGCACCTCGTCCTCACGGGACCAGGTGCGCAGTCGAGCCAGCGTCTCGCCCTCCCGGAAGAGGTAGAACAGCTCGTCGGTGACGGTCCACACCCGCTCCTCGGGTGCCTCGCGCAGTACGCGCAGGTACTCCTCCGCCAGCCGTTGGCGCATCGCCGCGAAGGCGGTGGGTGCCCGCCAGCGCAGGTCGGCGGCCAGGGTCTCGCGCGCCGCGTCGTGGGGGTGCAGCCCACGGTGCGTGGACTCCATGAAGGGCAGGTCCCTCAGCCAGGAGAAGAGCAGGTGGACGTCCTCCTCGTGGAGCACCGCGGCGAGGAGTTCCTCCGATGTCGCGTACGCCTGCGCCGCCACTTCCAGGGCGCGGCGGTGAGCGGCCGTGGGCACCTCGCCGATCAGCCCCGCCAGCAGGGTGCGCAGGACGTCCGCCGAGGGAGCCCAGAGCTCCTCCTCGCCGAAGCCCGACGCTCCTGCGGCCGCCGCGAGCGACAGGGCCAGGGGGTTGCCTCCGGCGAACCGGAGCACCCGGCCGCGCAGTTCGGGCCGGAGCTGGGCGGCGGCCAGCAGGTTGCGCGCCTGTTCCTCGGAGAACGGCTCCAGCTCGGTCACGTGCAGGAGCCCGGCCCAGGCGGGGTCGGCGGCCCACTGCGGCTGCGGTGCGAGCCGGCCGGCCAGGACGACCAGGGCGCCGTCCGCCGCGCGGGGCAGGAAGTGGTGCCACAGCCAGGTCTCCAGCCACTGGCAGTGCTCGAAGGAATCCACGAACAGGACCGTGCCGGGAACCTCGAGGAAGGGGGCGGCCGCACGCTCGAATTCGGCCGGGTCCCGGCTGACGAAGCGGCCGTCGATTTCGACGAGCGGTCGGCCGGCCGTACGGGAGTGGTCCGCCAGCCGACGCAGGAGCGTCGACTTCCCGATGCCGCCCGGCCCGTACGCGTAGAACGCGAACGGAGCCTGCGGATCACCGGCCAAGGCCTTCCCGAACAGTGCGAGTTGCTCGTCCCGGCCGATGAAGGCCCGGACTCGCGCGGCGCTCAGCCTCTTTCCCACGGAAACCATGACGGCTCCTGTTCCCCCTGTTCGGACCGTCGGTGTCATTCAATGCCGCTTCATGATCATCCGGTTGTCGAACGAAAAACGTACACGAGGAGCGCTGTCACGATGACCACCCGCCTGGAAGTCTCCTCCCCCGCCCAGCACTTGGCGTCCGAATCACGCCACGTCAGACCCAGGTGTACGTCTCGTCGGTGACGGCCCCCAGAGCGGCATCGGCGGTTGCGGCGCGAGGGTTGGCGAGCGCAGCGAGAGCCGCGCCGATTGGCGGGAAGACGGGCAGCCCGGCGGTCTCGCGGTAGTCGATCCACTCGATGACACCGACTTCGTGGCTGCCATCGGGCTGTTCGTCGAGTTCCCTGTCGGCGAGGGTGTCACGGAGTTCGGGGGTGATGTGGAGGCGGTGGATCAGGTGGAGTTTGCGGGGCGCCGGGGTGGGGCCCGGGCGGGTGACGCGCTGGTCGACGACCCAGAGGAGCTCTCCGCCCTCTGCCCGGTCGATGTCCAGGTCGAGCTCTTCGGCGAGTTCCCGGCGGAGGGCTTCGCGCAGGTCCTCGCCGTCTTCGACGTTGCCGCCGGGCGGGGTGTAATGGGTGGAATCGGCGCGGTCGCGGCGGATGAGGGCTACGTCGTCGCCGCAGAACACCAGGGCTCCGACCCGGATCTTGATCCGTGAGAACGGAACTGCGGGCGTGGCAGGAGTACTTGTCATGACCACCAGTATCAAGGTCTGCCGCCGGGGCCCGGGAGCCCGTCGGCCCCGTCGGCCCCGACCTTGCGACCGGGCAAACGCCCTTTGACCTCGGAATTCAAGGTTCCGAAGGCCAACTGATACATGGCCGCGCGGCTGCGGATACAGGGCGGCAGTGGTCCCGATGCGTTGCCCCGGCAATGTTCGAGGTACATCTTCGGCGCGCAGGGATCAGGCGCCGGAGCCGTCCGCACGAAGATTCCGAGGAGTGGATCCATGAGCGCCCCTGAGAACACAGCCCCCGTTCCTACGAGCCGGTGCGCCGATGCCTTCCTTGCGCGGACCGGCGTGTTCCGGGTGGTTCAGGGCATCGGCGCGGCAGGGGTCGTCGCATCCGTGCTGCTGACCATCGGTGCCTTCACCACGGACCCGCTGGCCGGTGAATCGTGGCAGCCCGCCGGTGTGCTGGGCCTGATCGGGTTGTGCTTCGGCATGACGTTCCTGCTCGTCGGCATGCCTGCCCGCTCCACGACGCCGAAGGCGGAACACCGATGAGTACGAGGACCTCGCAAGCGATGGCCGTCGGCCAGGACGCCTCCGGCTCCGGACCACTCCCCGGCTCGGGAAGCGGGCTCCGGGCGGACCCGAAACCGGACACCGGCCCCCGATCCGAGCCCGGCTCCGGCTCCGGCTCCGGCTCCGGCTCCGGCTCCGGGAGCGCCGTGCCCGACCCCTCGCCCCTGCGGCAATCCGCCGCCGACCTCCGGGAACGGGCCTGGCTGGCGGCCGCCCGACTCGGCGACTCCGCCCTCGCCGGCGCCCACCGCATCGGGTCGTCGGCCGATCTGCCCTGGCCGCACGAGGGCCAGACGAGTGTGGAGATAGTCGGGGTCGGCAGCCTCGGCACGGTCGGTGAGCAGGAACCGGTCCCGATCGCGAGCATCACCAAGGTGATGACCGCCCACGTGATTCTTCAGGCCCATCCGCTGGGTCCCGGGGACGCCGGGCCCGTGATTCGCATCGACCGGCTCGCCGCCCAGGAGTCGAACTCGTCGATCGAGTCGGTCGTTCCCGTAGAGGAAGGACAGCGGTTCCCCCTCAGGCAGCTGCTCGAATTCATGCTGATCCCCTCGGGCAACAACATCGCCAGGCTCCTCGCCCGCTGGACCGCGGGCTGCGAGGCGGCATTCGTACGCCGGATGAACGTCGCCGCCGCCGACCTCGGCATGACCCGTACGGTCTTCACCGGCTCCTGCGGAATGGACGTCGGGAACACCAGCACGGCAATCGACCTGCTCGCGCTGGCCCGCACGGCCATGCAGAACGACACCTTCCGGGAGATCGTCGCCACCCCGTCCGTCACCCTCCCCGGGGGCCGGGGCGAGGCCTTCTCCACCAACCGGCTCCTCGGCCAGTACGGGGTCGTCGGGCTGAAGACGGGCACCAGCACACCGGCGGGCGGCAACGTCCTGTGGGCCGCGTACGCCGACGTGTACGGCGAGCGCCGCCTGGTCCTGGGCGCCGTCCTTGCGCAGCGCAGGGGCCGGTCCCCGGTCAGGGCCAGGGCTGCGGTCTGGTCCCACAGCCGCCGCCTGGTCAGGGCGGTCCAACGCGCGGCCCTGGACGGCCGGACAGGCCCGTACGTGCCTCCTGCGGCACCCGCGGCGTGACCCGGCCACGCCGTCTGCGGGCCCATGGTGTGGCACCCGTCCGACACACCGAAGCGAAGCCGGCCCGGGAAGACGTACCGAGTCCTGAAGAATCCCACCATTAGGGATCCCTTCGAGAGGACGACGACTCCGTTGCGCGACCTGCCTCAGCCCGTGCTCAGTCCGCTGACCACCGCCGCACTCTTCCTCGTCCTCACCGTCGATCCGGGCGGCGAGCCCGTCGTCCGGGAGCTGCTCGCCGACCTCTCCGGGCTGCAGCGCTCGGTTGGATTCGGCCATCCGGACGGGCGGCTCAATGTCGTCGCGGGCATCGGCTCCACGGCGTGGGACCGGCTGGTGGACGGTCCGCGCCCGGCACATCTGCACCCCTTCCGGGAGCTGCGAGGCGCCCGTCACCACGCCCCGGCCACCCCAGGCGACCTGATCTTCCACATCCGGGCCACCCGTCAGGACCTCTGCTTCTCCCTCGGCTCGGAGATCATGTCCCGGTTGCGGGGCTCCGTCGCCGTCGCCGACGAGGTGGCCGGTTTCAGCTACCTGGACCGGCGCGACCTGCTCGGCTTCGTCGACGGCACGGAGAACCCGGTCGGGCAGGAGGCCGCCGACGCCGTGCTGATCGGCATCGAGGACCTGGCCTTCGCCGGGGGCTCCTACGTGATCGTGCAGAAGTACCTGCACGACCTCGACGCCTGGAACCGGCTCCCCGTCGAGCAACAGGAACAGGTCATCGGCCGGCGCAAGCTCACCAACACCGAGCTCGACGCCCCCGGATCGCACGCCGTCCTCAACACCCTCACCGACCCGGACGGCACCGAACGTAAGATCCACCGCGACAACATGCCCTTCGGCAGCCCGGGCCGGTCCGAGTTCGGCACCTACTTCATCGGCTACGCGCGTACGCCGGACGTCACCGAGGAGATGCTCCGGCACATGTTCCTCGGCGACGGCACCACCAGCCACGACCGGATCCTCGACTTCTCCACGGCAGTCACCGGGACACTCTTCTTCGTCCCCCCGGCCGGCTTCCTGGACGACCTGGCCGACGAGGACGAGCTGCCGTCCGCCGCCCAGGACTCGGCCGACGCCGGTGACCCGAAGGGCCCGCAGGCCGGCTAGATCGTCCAGGCCGTCCAGGCCGTCTCCCGGATCGGGTCGCCGCCCCCTCAGGCGGCCTACTCGGAGGTGACGGCCGCCCGCCTGACCCGTCGGGCCCCGGCGCCGCCCACGGGGGCTGACAGGTCATGTCGCAAGCCTTTTCAGGCCACTTACCTGGTGGTAACTTACGACGCCATTACTGCCAGTAACACATGCCTGCCCCTGTGATCCACTCAACGAATCCGAGGGAACCATGCACCGCATCGCCATCGGGAAACTGGCAACCGCAGTTGCCACTGCTCTGGCCGTCACCGCCGTCACGGCGGCCACGGCCGCGGCCGCCCCTGCCGCCTCGCCTACGGCCGGCACCGCGGCCTCGGCCTCGGCCGAGGATTCGTTCTACACCTACGACGGCAGCAAGCCCCTGTCCTCGTACGCACCGGGCGCCGTGCTCAAGACGCGGACGCTGCACTACCACGTCCTCGGCATCCCGACGCCGGTCCAGGCGGTCCAGCTGCTGTTCCGCACCGTCGACGCCCAGGGCCGCCCGTCCGCCGGGGTGACCTCGATCGTGCGCAGCCCCAACGGGGACAACAGCAAGGCCGTTTCGTACCAGTCGTTCTACGATTCCCTCAACCCCGCGGACTCACCGTCCCGGGCGATCGCGGGTGACGTCTCCCTCGGCGGCCTGATCGCGAACGGCGAGTCCCTCCTCCTGGTGCCCCTGCTGCTGGCGGGCTACAACGTCATCATCCCGGACAGCGAGGGGCAGAGCGCCGACTTCGCGGCCGGCCCGGAATACGGAACGAACACGCTGGACTCGATCCGCGCCGCAAGCCAGTCCCCGGAGACCGGTCTGAACTCCGCCACCCGGATCGGCCTGGCCGGCTACTCGGGCGGAGCCATCGCCACCCACTGGGCGGCCGTGCTCGCACCGAGATACGCGCCGGACGTCGACAGAAGACTCGTGGGCTACGCCGAGGGCGGGCTGCTCGTCGACCCGGCGCACAACCTCAAGTACGTCAGCGGCAGTTCCATCTGGGCCGGCGTCGCACCCATGGCCGTCCTCGGGGCCGCACGCTCCTACGACATCGACTTCACGCCCTACCTGAACAGCTACGGCCAGCAGGTGTTCAAGAAGCTCGAACACGGGTCGATCATCAACGCTTTGGGCCAGTACCCGGGACTGACCTGGAAGAAAATGGTGAAGCCGGAGTACGCGAACCCGAATTCGGTACCCCCCTTCATCGAGGCGGTGAACAAACTCAACCTCGGCTCGGCCCCCACCCCCACCGCCCCCGGGTTCATCGTGCAGGGCGGCGGAGGCGTCTTCGAGGGAACCCTCAGCAACCTCCCGGGCATCGGGAGGGGCGACGGGGTCATGGTCGCGGGAGACGTGCGCGCGCTGGCCCGGCAGTACTGCGACAAGGGCAACACGTCGATCAAGTACCAGCAGTACGACCTGCTCAGCCATGTCGGCGCCGCCGCGCCGTGGGCGCCCACGGCGCTGGGATGGCTCAACGACAGGTTCGCGGGCAAGACGGCTCCGTCCGACTGCGGCCGGATCCCCGCGGGCAACTCGCTCGCGCCGGAGGTGCCGACGGCCGGATCCTGACGCCCGGCGGGCGCCGGGGCGCCGACGGAGCGCCCCGACCGCCCCTCCGCCCCTCGGCCCCCGGTCACGGACCGGATCCGCCGCGCGGCAAGCCGGCCAAGACCCTTGACCGGTGGGTTATTTCAGGCCACCGGCGGCACTAGCCTGCTCGGATGGACGAGTCGGAGCGCTGGGAACACCGGGTCCAGACGGCCGCGCACCCGGTGGTGTACCGGCTGCTTCGAGCCGTCGCGGCCCGCGGCCCCGTGGTGCGGGTGCCCCGGATCGGGGTGGTGGTGAGCGATGCCAGGACCGCCCGGGAGGTGCTCCTGGACACCGAGCGGTACACGAAGACCGGCCCGGGAGCGGCCGGCGGGCTGTGGACCCCGGTACTCGGCCCGCGGGCGCTGATCAACATGGAGGGCCCGGAGCACGCGGCCCTGCGCCGGCGGCTCGGCGGACTGTTCACCCCGGGGCACGTGGCGGCCGTCTGCGAACGGGTGCTGCGCGGCCCGCTGGCCGAGATGGAGCTGCGGCTCTCGGCGGGCGGGGAGGTGGACCTCGTACGGGTCGTGCGCGACGGCGCCACCGAGGTGATCCGGGAGCTCGTCGGGCTCCGGGACACGGAGGCGGACTTCGCCGGCGCCGCCGCGGTCGTAGCGGGCGTACGGCTGTGGCGCACCTCGCTGACAGGGCGCCAGGCACGGGAGGCGGGACAGGCATTGGTGAGCCTGGGCGACACCGCGGTGGCCGCGTACCGGGCCGGCGACGAGTCCACGGTGCCGGGGCGGCTGCGCGCGCTGGGGCTGGACGAGGCGGAGGCGCGGGCCGCGGTCGTCGTGTTCCTGCTGACCGGCACCGAGACCCTGGTCTCCTTCGTGCCCCGGCTGATCGCGCTGGCCCACGACTCCGGCCTGGGCCCGGACCGGATCACCGACCCACTGATCGAGGAAGCGCTGCGGGCGACCTCGCCGACGCCCTTGATGCTGCGCAGCGCCGCCCGGGCGGGGCGGATCGGGGGCGTACGCGTGGAGGCCGGCGAGCGGGTCGTCATCGCCACGCTGCTGTGCACACGGGCGTACGGCCCCTTCGCCCCGCACCGCGCCACCGACGGGGCGGACCCCGCCGAGCTGCGCCGACTGTGGTTCGGCGCGGGACCGCACTTCTGCCTGGGGATGCCGCTGGCGATGACCGAGGTCCGGGCGGTGGTCGGGGCGCTACGGGGCTTCCCCGGCCTGCGCATCGTCCACCGGCGCCCGGCCCGCGGAGTGCTCATACCCGCCTACGCCCGTCTGGCGCTGCGCGCGGGCGCCTGATCCCCCACCGGCACTGCAGGGCTCAGGAACCCTGGATCGGCCCGGACCGGTCCCATCCGGGTACCCGCACGTCGATCGTGAGACCTCCCGGCCGGACCTCCTCGCCGCAGGTCCGGCACGTCGATGTCAGATCGAGGTCGTGCTCGGCGCCGTGTTCGGAGCCGGGCCCGCCCCGATGCAGGAAGGCGACCGGCGGAGCATCCACCGCCCAACGATCGCCCCAGGTCAGCAGTGCGCGCATCACCGGCGCGAGATCGCGGCCCGCCTCCGTGAGGTGGTACTCGAAGCGCAACGGGCGCTCGCTGTAGGCGCGGCGCTCGACCACGCCCGCCTCTTCCAGCGCGCGCAGCCTGGCGGCCAGGCGGTCGCGGGGCGCGCCGGTGTTGCGGACGATCTGGTCGAAGCGCTGGTTGCCGTAGAAGATCTCGCGGATCGCCAGGAGGGCCCAGCGTTCGCCTACGAGTTGCAGCGCGGCGGCCACGGAGCACGGCCGACCGGGTACTTCGGGGTGCGGAACCAAGTTCTCGCCCTGCTTCGCGTTCGAGGTCACGTCCCCATCATCCCCCGAGTCCGTTGTGTTTTCAAACCCACCCGGCTAGCCTCCGGCCCATGACAGTTGGAATTTCAAACCCACCAAGAGCGTCCCGAGCCGTGTTCGCGACGGTCGCGGCCGCGGTCTTCATGTCGAACCTCGACCTCTTCATCGTCAACGTGGCCCTCCCCGCGATCGGCAGCTCGTACGGCGGCAGCGGCCTCGGCTCCCTCTCCTGGGTCCTCAACGGCTACGCGATCGTCTTCGCGGCGCTCCTCGTGGTCGCCGGCCGCGTCGCCGATCGCTCCGGCCACAAGCCGGTCTTCCTGACCGGACTGGCGGTGTTCACCCTCGCCTCGGTCGCCTGCGCACTCGCCCCCGACGTCGGGACGCTGGTCGCCGCACGGCTCGTACAGGCCGCCGGCGCCGCGCTGCTGATGCCGACGTCCCTCGCCCTGCTGCTCGACACGACCGCGCCCGAGAAGCGCGCCGGGGCGGTGCGGGCCTGGGCGTCGATCGGCGGGATCGCCGCCGGACTCGGTCCGGTGGCCGGCGGACTCCTCGTCGAGGCCGGATGGCGCTGGGTGTTCATCGTCAACGTGCCGGTGGGAATCGCGGCGATCGCGCTCGGCATCAAGGTGCTGCCGTCGCCCGGACGCTCCGGGGCGGCGAAGAGTCCGCTGCCCGACCTGTTCGGCGCCGCCCTTCTCACCGGATCGATCGCCACGCTCGCGCTCGGTCTCGTCAAGGCTCCCGACTGGGGCTGGACGAGCGCCGGCACCCTCGGCGGCCTGGCTGCCGCGGTGCTGCTCGGCATCTGGTTCGTCCTGCGCTCGGCCCGCCACCCCGTGCCGATCATCGAGCTGCCGCTGCTCCGGGTTCCGGCGTTCGCATCCGCCGCGGCCGCCCTGACGCTGTTCACCGTCGCGTTCGCCGGAATGCTGCTCGGCTCGGTGCTGTGGTGCCAGGGCGTGTGGGACTACTCGGCTCTGCTCACCGGCCTCGCCATCGCGCCGGGCCCCCTGCTGGTGCCGCCGGTCGCGTTGCGGATCGGGCCCGCCGTCGCCAGGTTCGGTGCCGGTCGCATCGCGCTGACGGGAACCGTCCTGTTCGCGGCCGGCATCCTGTGGTGGGCCGCGGCGCTCGACACCGACTCCTCCTACGCGGCCTCACTGCTGCCCGGCATGCTGCTGACCGGCCTCGGCGTCGGCATGACGCTCCCGGTCCTGACCGGGGCATCGGCGGCCGCCCTGCCGCCGGCCCGCTTCGCCACCGGCTCGGCCATCACCTCGATGGGCCGCCAGATCGGCGCGGTGCTCGGCGTCGCGATCCTGGTCGGCATCCTCGGCACCCCGGCCCCCGCAGACGCTGTCACCGCGTTCCAGCACGGCTGGTACGCGGTCGCCGCGGCAGCCCTGCTCGCCGCGTGCGCGACGCTCCCGCTCGCCCGCAAGCCGCGACCGATCGCCAGCGGGGCGGCCGACGTCGAGGACGCCGCGAAGGCCGGCGCCGCCTGAAAAGCGAGTCCCGTCCGTCGAGGGACGTACGGGACTCGCACTCGTACTCGTACCTCCCGAAGGAGCACCGAAGGGCCGGGGCGATCGGGCGCGCGGCCGCATACCAAGGTCTGGCCTCCGGGCTCAAGGGATGATGACGACCTTGCCCCGGGTCCGGCCGGTTTCGCTGAGGCGGTGGACGTCCGCCAGGTCGGCAAGCGGACGCGACTCGCTGATGTCGAGGGTGAGCACGGCCGCGTCGATGAGTTCCACGAGCGCCGCAAGATGTGCGACATCGTTGCGGGCGACCATGTGCACCGCGCTCACCCCGGCGTCGGCAGCCGGCTCGATCGGGGTCGCAACGGAGACGATCCTCCCGCCGCGCCGCACCAGAGGCGCCAGAGCCGCCGCGTCCCGCGGGCTCAGCGGCACCAGGTTGAGCAGGGTGTCCACCTGACCGCCGAGCCCGGCGCCCACCGGACCGGCGGTGTAGTCGATCACCCGGTCCGCCCCTTGCCGCAGGACGGCCCCGGTGCTCCGAGAACTGGCCGTGGCGATCACTTCCGCGCCGGCGTGCTTCGCGAGCTGCGTCACGAAGCCTCCTACGCCGCCACCCGCGCCGTTGACCAGTACCCGCTGGCCGGCGGCCACCTTCCCGTGCTCGAACACCGCCTGCCAGGCCGTCAGTCCGGCCACGGGAAGGGCCGCAGCCTGCGGGAGAGGGACCGAAACCGGCGCCGCGACCAACAGGGCAGCCGGCGCGCGAACGTACTCGGCGGCCCCTCCCCCGCCGTCGAGCCGCCCGATGACCCCGTCGTCGACGGCGAAACCCTCCACCCCCGTGCCGACTTCGACCACGGTGCCGGCGACGTCCCAGCCGAGCCGGTAGGGCATGGGCACGGGGAAGAACGCCTGCAGCAGCCCGGCGCGCAAGGCGGCCTCAGTGGGGTTGAAGGAGGTCGCGGCCACCCGGACGAGCACTTCGCCGGAGGCGGGCCGTGGACGCGGGACATCTTCGTAGCGGATCACGGAGGCGTCGCCGTACTCGTGGATGCGCGCGGTCTTCATCGTCGTCATGCCGCGAATCTACGGCCGCGCAGGGAGACGATCCATGCGCCGGACTGCCCACTTCATACGCGTACGTCTCGCACCCGTACTCTCGCCGCATGGACCTGCTCAGCGAGGTGGTCGCGGTGACGCGGACCGGCCGGCCCCGGTCGGCGCACGTGCGGTGGCATGCCCCGTGGGGCCAGGAGTTCGCCTCCGTCCCGGGGTCGGCGGGCTTCCAGGTGATCCTCCAGGGTTCCTGCTGGCTCCTGTCCCCGGACGCGGAGCCCCTGCAACTGGGCACGGGCGACGTGGTGTTCCTGCCCCACGGCAGCGGGCACACCCTGGCCGACAGCCGCGAGAACCTGGCGACAGCCGCTGCCTGCGGCCTCACCGACCACGAGTCGTACGACGCCTACGCCTCGGACAGCGTCGACCGGGACGCAGACGGCGGTCCCGTCACCGCAGTGCTGTGCGGGGCCTACCGGCTCGACCCGTCCCGTGCGCACCCGCTGTTGCTGACCCTTCCGGATGTGGTCCACCTGCCGGCCCGCTCGGGCCGCCGTCCCGAGCTCCGCTCTGCCGTGGACCTCCTGGCCGCCGAGCTGGAGAACCCGCGCCTGGGCACGGACGCGGTCGTACCCGCCCTCCTGGACACGCTGTTGCTGTACATCCTGCGCATCTGGTTCGACGAACAGCCGGTCCGGCGCGCCACCACCGGATGGGCCGCCGCGCTGAACTCCCCGCCGGTCGCCGCCGCCCTCCACGCCATCCACCGGGACCCGGCAGCCCCGTGGACCGTGGCGGAACTCGCCGCAGAAGCCGGGCTCTCCCGGGCGGCCTTCGCCAGACGCTTCGCCCTGCTGGTCGGCCAACCGCCCCTCGGCTACCTGACCTGGTGGCGGATGACCACGGCGGGCCGCCTGCTGCGGACCACGGACGCACCGTTGAGATCCGTCGCCACACAGGTCGGCTACACATCCGAGTTCGCCTTCGCCAACGCGTTCAAACGCACGCACGGCATGGCGCCCGGCGCGTACAGGCGGACGGGCTGATCCGCAGCGGTGAACCCGAGTGCCTTGGCGCCTGCGGGTCTTGGAGCCCCGGAGTCTTGGGGTGCGCTCCTGAATTACCTCCCCAAGAGGACCTCGTTCCGCCCATCATTCGGTCAGGAACCGTCAAGGAATCTCCGGTCACGCAAAGCATTCGGCATCAACCGACAAACCAACTTGTCCTGGGCATGACCTCCCGATGTGATCGCGGCAGCCGCCCCCGCGCGGCCCCGTACTCCATACAAGGAGCAGTCATGCGCATGCACCACACCCGGTACCGCGCCGTGGTCGCGACGGCAGGAGCCACCGCTCTTGCCGCCGCCGCGCTGGTGGCCACCCCCCTGACCGGTTCCGCCACGGCCGCACCCGCCGTCGGCCGACAGGTCAGGCCGGTGCCCGCGATCCAGGGGCACCACCTCGCCCACACCTCCGGCAGTCCGCTGACCACGGCGGAGTGCCAGGCGAAGTGGCAGATCGCCTGCTACGGCCCGCTGCAGTACCGCAAGGCGTACAACCTCGACCCGCTCTACCAGGCCGGCATCACCGGCAAGGGCCGGACGATCGTGATCGTCGATTCGTTCGGCTCGCCGACGATCCAGCACGACCTGGATGTGTACAGCAAGCAGTACGGCATAAAGAGCAGCAAGGTCGAGGTCGTCAAGTGGGGCAAGGTACCCGCGTGGGACCCGAAGAACGCCGACATGAACGGCTGGGCCGGGGAGTCGACCCTCGACGTCGAGATGGCGCACGCGATGGCCCCGGACGCGAAGATCGTGCTGGTGGAGACGGCGGTCGCGGAGACCGAGGGGGTCACCGGCTTCCCCGAGATGATGTCCGCCGAGAAGTTCCTGATCGACCACGGCGTCGGCGACGTCATCTCGCAGAGCTTCGGCGCCACGGAGAACACCTTCCCGGGCTTCGACAAGGGCGACTTCTCCAGCCTGAAGGACCTGCGGTACGCGTTCAAGGCGGCGGCCGCCCACGACGTGACCGTGCTGTCCGCGTCCGGTGACGGCGGCGCCACGGACTACACGGCGGACGGCAGCGGTTACTACACGCAGCCCGTCAACTCCTGGCCCTCGTCCGACCCGTTGGTCACCTCGGTCGGCGGCACCCAGCTGCACCTGGACGAGCAGGGCAAGCGGCTCAGTCCGGAGAGCGTCTACAACGACTACGGAGCCGGCGGTGGCGGCCAGTCTCACGTCTTCGAGCGGCCCGGCTTCCAGAACGGCGTCCGCAGCGTCGTAGGGAACCGGCGCGCCACCCCGGACATCTCGATGGCCGCCGCCGTCAACGGCGGGGCGTGGGTGTACTCCAGCTACGACCCGACCGCCGTCGGCTGGGACGTCTCGGGCGGCACCAGTGAGGCCACCCCGCTGTTCTCGGGCATCGTCGCCCTCGCCGACCAGGCCGCGGGCCGCCGGATCGGCAACTTCAACGAGGCCCTGTACTCCCTGTACAAGCACGACGGGTACAAGCCGTCGAGCGGCCTCGTGGACGTCAACGACGGCACGAACAACAGCTATGCGGGCGTCACCGGCTACACCGCGGTGAACGGATACGACATGGCGACCGGCATCGGCACCATCGACGCGGCCCGCTTCGTACCGGCCCTGGTCCGTGCGAGCCGCCCCTACTGATGGCACCGCGGCGCCGCCCGATCCTGCGACGGGCGGCGCCCTCCATCAGCACGGGCCCGGACCCTCACCCGCCTACGGGCGCGCCCCGCACCAGTGGTGCGGGGCGCGCCCGGTCTGCGGCGAGAGGACATCAGTCGTGGGTGATGAGGTCTCCCGGCTGGCACCCGAGGACGTCGCAGATCCTCGACAGGGTCGAGAAGCGGATGGCCTTGGCCCGCCCGTTCTTGAGAATGGACAGGTTGACGACGGTGATGCCGACCTGCGCCGACAGTTCGGTCAGGGTCATGCCGCGCTCGGTGAGGAGCCGGTCGAGGTGGATCCGGATCGAGTGGAGTTCCTCGTCGGACATCAGATGGTCCCTTCGAGGTCCTCCCGCATGCGCACGCCCTCGCGCATGATCCTACCCATGATCACCGCGGCGAGGCCGGCGAGGATGAGCGCTTGCGGCCCGGCGACCATCGGCCCCCAACCCGCGACCGGCGCCATGCTGTCGACGAGCCAGGACTGTGAGCAGCCGACGATCAGCCCGGTCAGCGGCGTACCCACGGCGACGAACCAGCCGAGGACGGAGAGCCGCCGGGAGACCTCCTCCGTGAACGGACCGAGCTTCTGGACGCCTTCGAGCAGCCGGGAGAAGAGCAGCAGCGCGAGAGAGCCGAAGAGCAGCCACGGCAGCTCGATCCCGAGGTCGGCGGCGCGCTGCGCGGTGGAGGGGCTGTCCTGGCAGAGGCGCACGGCATTGCTGGACGCCTTCACGCCTTCGGCGACGGGCAGGACGTCCCCCAGTGAGGCGTTCGCCCAGAAGCCCGACTGCACGCAGACCGCCCCGTCGTCGAGCATGTGCGAGACCCCCGTACCGATGAAGGCGAACCCGCAGAGCACCGCCAGTCCAAAGGTCACCGAGGTCAGAGTCCTCGTGAGTCGTGTGTTCATCGCGTCCCTCCCTATCGACTATCGATAGGGAGGAGACTAGGGGGCCATATCGATAATCGACAAGCCCCTGATCGTCCCGGGCGTGCTCACCCATCCGCCCGCCCGACGCCCTCCCGGCCCTCAATGATCGGAGTCAGGCCGTCGAGGAGTGCCTTGAGGCCGAATTCGAAGAGTCCGTCGAGGCGCAGGTCGTAGCCGTCCTCGAAGGCCCCGACCACCTTGGCGAAGGTCGGGAAGCGGCCGGATTCCACCAGCTCCTGCAGGGCGGGGGCGCGGCTGTCCATCCACTGGTCCTCCGACTGGCCCGTGGCGGCTTCGGCGTGCGCCTCCATCTCCAGATGCACCGCCAGGCCCTGGACGTGGCTGTAGAGCAGGACGTGGATGTCGAACAGCGTCGTGGGGTCGAGTCCGTGGTTGTCGAGGGCTCCCAGCACCCACTCGCCGTGGACCATCAGATTGGGTACGAGCAGCGGGCGCGTGAGGGTGCCGAGCTGGGCCAGCCACGGATGCTTCCGATACAGGCCCCACAGGGTCCGGGCACCCACCTCGATGCGGGTACGCCAGCCCTCGGGCGGGTCCGCGCGGTAGGACTCCTCGCCGAACGCGGCGTCGGCCATGTGCAGGACGAGGTCCTCCTTGCTCGGGACGTACCGGTAGGTCGACATCGCCGCAACACCGAGGCGGGCCGCGACACCGCGCATGGAGAGCGCGGGGAGCCCTTCGGCGTCGGCGATCCCGATGGCGGTACGGACGATCCGGTCGAGGCTCAGCTCCTGCTCGGAGCCCGTGTCGGGTGACGGGCGCCTGCGGGCCGGCGCGGCGGGCGCGGCGGCGGCTCCGGCCACGACCGTGCCGATCCGGGGCCGGGCCTCGACAAGCCCCTCCATGCGCAGGGTGGTCAGGGCCTTGGTGGCGGTGGCGAGCGCGACGCCCCATTCCCCGGCGATCCGCCGGGTCGAGGGGACCCGGTCCCCGGGGGCGAGTTCACCGTCCGCGATGCGCCGCCGGATCTCGGCGACGATGCGCAGATAGGGCGGAGCACCGGCCGCCGCGCCTGTGGCCTTCGTCACAATCCCTCACCTTCCCTTCCTGTACTAGCGCAGAGGCTAGCAGCGGCGACACCGAAAGAGGGGCGCCTGCTCTAGTACACTTCGCACATTTGGCCAGTTGTGGGGCCTGCGCGTACGTCGTACGTTCACAGCGCGTACACCGTACATGTCAGCGAAGGAGCCTCTCATGCAGACCGTACTCATCTCCGGCGGCGGAATCGCCGGGCCCGTCCTCGCCTACTGGCTGCACCACCACGGCTTCGCGCCCACCGTCGTCGAACGCGCTCCCGGCCGGCGCCCCGGCGGCCAGGCCGTGGACATCCGCGGTGTCGCGCTCGAAGTCGTCGAGCGGATGGGCCTGTTGGAGCAGGCGAGCAGCGTACGGACCCGGATGCGCGGCATGTCGATCCTCGACCCCGACGGCCGCGAAGTCGACCGCTCCACCGAGGCGACCTTCAGCAGCGGACGGCTCGACAGCGATGACATCGAGTTGCTGCGCGAGGACCTGGTAGGGATCGTGTACGAGCACACGCGCGCCGACGTCGAGTACCTCTTCGGCGACAGCATCACCGCGCTCGACGAGGACGAGGCGGGCGTACGCGTCGACTTCGAGCAAGGGCCGTCCCGGGTCTTCGACCTCGTGGTCGGGGCCGACGGCCTCCACTCAACCGTACGGCGCCTGGCCTTCGGTCCGGAGGAGCAGTTCGCCCACCACCTGGGGAGCTACCTCTCGGTGTTCAGCGCGGACAACTTCCTCGCCCTGGACGACTGGCAGATGTGGCTGCGGGACGGCGACGACGCGGGCTTCGGCATCATGCCCGTACGCGACAACACCGAACTCAGGATCGCCTTCGGCTTCGGATCCGCCCCCCTGCCCCACGACCTCCGCGACGGCGGAGGCCTCCGGCAGCTCGTCGTGGACAAGCTCGCGTCGATGCGGTGGGAAGGGACCCGCCTGGCCGAGGCCGCCCGGAAGGCGCCCGACTTCTACTGCGACGCCATGGCCCAGATCCGGATGGACCAGTGGTCGCGGGGCCGGGTGACCCTGCTCGGAGACGCCGGCTACTGCCCTTCCCCCCTCTCGGGGCAGGGCACCAGCCTGGCCCTCGTGGGCGCCCATGTGCTGGCCGACTGCCTTGCCCGGTCACACGGCGACCACCGCACCGGGTACGCCCACTACGAGCGGCGGATGCGCCCCTTCGTCACCGTCAACCAGGCCCTGGCCACCGAGAATCCCGGAGGACCCGCCTCGGAGGAATCCGTCGCGCACGCCAAGAACGCCCTCTCGCTGGACAGCTGATCCGCCGCCCCGCGTACGCGGGGAGGGGCGGTCCGGGACCCGCGGCGTGGGCCCGGAGCCCGGAGCCCGGTGCGTCATCCGGCCAGCGCGTCGCATTGCCGCCATTTCCCGGCGATCCCGCCACGGCATCGACGGCCTCCGGCTAAACAAGAAACCAGGGGCTGGCGACCGCTGCCCCGTAGAGGTTCTGGCGGGGGGGCTGGGCACTTGCTGACGAACAACGTTGCGTTGTGGTGAGCGGGCGTCGTCGTCCGGTCCGGCGCTCCGGCGGTCGGCCCCGGCGGAGGAAGAAGCAGCGTCGTGAACAGGTGGTCCTCACCGCTCTCGCGGTGACGCTCGCACTCAGCCTGACGGTCGCCGCGGTGCGGTGGCTGGCCGCCCGTCCCTGGACCGTGGCGGCCCTGCTGTTCGTGGCGGGCGCCGGGGCCGGCGCCTGGGCGTGGCGGCGCAGGGAGGCCGCCCGATGGGACCGGATCCGGGCCGGCGGTCTGCGCTACGCGCTCGGACAGCTCGACGTCCTCCATCACCGGGCGTTCGAGTTCGCGGTACGGGATCTGATGCACCGCGACGGCTGCGCGGACGCCCGCCAGGTCGGCGGACGCGGCGACAACGGCGCCGACGTCACGGCCACCGACCCCTACGGCCGCCGGTGGGTCATCCAGTGCAAGCACAGGAAGGACGGCTGGTCGGGCAAGCCCGTCGGCACCCCCGACCTGCACGTCCTCAACGGCACCGGCAGGCAGATCCACCACGGCGACGTCCTCGTCATGCTGACCAACGGCCGCATCACGTACAACGCGGTGCAGTTCGCGAAGTCCCAGCACCTCCACCTGGTCGACCGCCACGTCCTGGCCGACTGGGCCAGCGGGTCCCGCCCGCTGTGGGACCTGCTGCGCGCGCTGCCTCCGGCCGGCCCACAGACCGGCCCCTGAGCCGGTCCGCGGCGCGGCGAGGTGCGGCATGGGGCGGCTCGGACCCAACAAGATCCGAAAGGGACAGCCTAAGCGAGACGGGCCAGGAGGTGCGCGTCGAGGAAGCCCCGCTCCGAGGCCGGGTCGTGGAGGAGGCGGGCGAAGGAGACGAGCCCGGCACCGGCCAGCAGCTCGTCGAATCGGTCCGCCGGCCAGCTGTAGGCGGGTGTCACCTTGTGGTCGAAGCGGACGGGCTCGGTTGCGTCGGTCCCGAAGAACGAGACCAGGAAGAGACCCCCCGGTGCCAGGACGCGCGCCTGCTCGGCGAGGAGCGCGGGAAGCTCCCCGGGCGGGGTGTGGATCATCGAGTAGTGGGCCAGCACGCCGCCGAGCGCGCCGTCCTCGACCGGCAGTGCCTCCATCCGCGCCTCGTCGAACCGCAGCGCCGGATGGGCCCGCCTGGCGTGTTCGACCATGGCCGGGGAGAGGTCGAGCCCGAAGGCGTCCAGGCCCAGGTCGTGCAGCATGGCCGTCAGATGTCCGGGTCCGCAGCCGACATCGGCCGCCCGCGTGTTGCCCGACCCGCGGACCAGCTCGGCGAAGGTGGTGACCATGGCCCGCGAGAACGGATGCGTCTCCAGCCGGTCCGCGAACATCGACGCGTACAGCTCGACGACCCCGTCGTACGCCGCCCTGGTCTCATCCTGATGCTCAGCCACGGAAGGGAAGCTAACACCCGCGCCTTCGCCGCCGTCCCCCGGCCCGGCATCGACCCGACGCCGGGTGGGACCGGGAGTTCCCGCCCGGTCAGGCGGCGGCGTCCTCTGCGGACAGGGGGGTGGCGGCTCGGGGCCCGTGCTCTCCACCGGCTCGTCCACCGTGGGCTCCTTACCGCGTCACTTGGCGAGAATCCTCCACGTGTATTCCCCGAACTCCCTGCATTCCCCATCCTGGCCGTCCGACCCCGATCGGGTGATGTAGCGGCGTGGTGGGCGTGGTCGAACGCACGGCGCTGCGGGTCTGGCTAGCGTGGTCCAGCGCCTCCCGTCCCCGTCCCCCACCCCCGCGGAGCAGGTCCATGACCACCACCCCCCTCACCTCGCTCACTGGGAGCTACTCCCTCGACCCCGCCCACACCCAGATCGGGTTCGTGGCCCGGCACGCCATGGTCACCAAGGTCCGCGGCGCCTTCAAGGAGTTCGAAGGCACCGCCCACCTGGACGGCGCGGAGCCCTCCAAGTCCTCCGCGACGGTCACCATCAAGGCCGCGAGCATCGACACCCGCAACGAACAGCGGGACGGCCACCTGCGCACCAACGACTTCCTGGACGCCCCGAACTTCCCGGACATCACCTTCGTCTCCACCGGCGTGGAGCCGCTCGACGACACCAACTTCCGCGTGGCGGGCGACCTCACCATCAAGGACGTCACCCGGCCGATCAACATCGACTTCGAGTTCCAGGGCAGCGCCACGGACCCGTTCGGGAACCTGCGGGTGGGATTCGAGGGCTCGGTGCCGATCAGCCGCAAGGAGTACGGGATCACCTGGAACGCGGCCCTGGAGGGCGGCGGCGTCCTGGTGGGCGACAAGGTCGTCCTGGAGTTCGAGGTGTCCGCGATCCGGCAGCCCTGACCGGACGCGCCCCCCGCCCTCGGAGCTAACATCAATCCCTGATGATCAAGGTCCGGGAGTTTCTAGGGCCGGGAGTGCACGGCGCGATTGCGCGCGACCGTGCGAGGGGGCCACATGGCACGGCAAGGGATCGTTGCGATAGAGCGCATGGACGGATCGGCCGCGGTGCAGGCCGCGGACGCGTTCGAGGTGATCTACGCCGAAGCGTTCGCGGAGGCTCCGTACAACGAGACGGCGGACGACGTCGCAGCCGCCTTCCGCCGCTTCCCCGTACAGGCTCGCAACCCCGCCTTTCGCGCTGCCTTGGCCCGTAGCGCGGAGGGCGAGCCGATCGGCATGGCGTACGGCCACCCGCTCCGGGCCGACACCGTGTGGTGGGACGAACTGACCGAGCCCGTGCCCGACGACTTGCGGCGCGAGGACGGGCAGCGCACCTTCGGGTTCATGGAACTCGCCGTGCGCGGACCGTGGCGCGGGCGGGGTGTGGCGCGAAGTCTGCACGAGGCTCTGCTCGACGGCGTCGGAGCCGAGCGGGTGCTGCTGAACGTCCACCCGGGGAGCGGGGCGGCGTCCGCCGCTTACCGGGCATGGGGATACCGAAAGATCGGCGAGGCGCGGCCGTGGGGCGAGGGCGCCGACCTCCATGACGTGATGCTGCTCGATCTGCGCTGACAACAGCCTGCGAACGCAGGGGCGACGGAGTCGACTCCGGCCTCCTGGAGGAAGCGGGAGGCCCGTTGGGAGGGATCGCGGCCTCATGGCGGGTCCGTGGCCTGCGTTAGTTTCATCCCATGAACTCATTGGCTCAGATTTACGACAGGGAATTCCGGGTCCAGGCCCTGCGCCGGCAAGGGTGGGGCCGGGGCCTGATGGCGGTGGCCGCCCTCATCTGGCTCTGGATCGGCTACCTGCTCGTCTTCCCCTTCAGCACCGATCAGGGCCCGAACTCCAAGCCCGCCGAATGCGAGTCCAGGGCCTTCCACCAGGACAGCAGGAACTGGGCGGTGACGTACCGCGCCGACGAGGGCGAGCGGTGCGACGCAGAGCGCGACTGGGCACCGATGCTCGCCGGCCTCCTCCTTTCCCTCCCCCTGGCCGCACTCGGTACCGGCCTCTACGCCACCGGCACCTCGGCGACCCGAACGGCCGCCTACGCCGCCGATATCGCTCGTCTCAACGCCACCAAAGAGATCTGACTTCGGCCCGGTCCCGGCCGGTCAGGATCGCCCGGGAGCTTCAGGAACCCATCGCGGCCCGGTCGGAATCGCTGCGAAGAACACAGAACTCATTGCCTTCCGGGTCCGCGAGGACCGCCCAGCCGGAGCCGTCGGGGTTCCGGTGATCGGAGACAAGAGCGGCACCGAGGCCGAGCAGCCGTTCGACCTCTTGCTCGCGCGAGGTCTCGGGGCGCAGACACAGATGGATCCGGTTCTTGACCTGCTTGGACTCGGGCACCTGGTTGAAGTACAGCACCGGGCCCTGCGCCAGCAGTACCTGCGTCTCCCGATCGCCGGGCTTGTCCTGCGGGTTCACCGGTCGCCCGGTCACCCCGCTCCAGAACCGGGCCAGTTCATAGGCATCCGCACAGTCGATCGCCACGTTCTGCAATACCGAAACCATGCGTGCCAGCCTTCCTGACTTCCGCGCCGAACGCCAGCGAGGTGTGGGCAGCCTTCGCCGCATGCGAGAACGGGAACCGCGCCGAGGTCCGTCAGCCTGAAGTCCGGCGCAGGACCAGGGAAACGAAGCCCCAGCTGTCGCGGTAGGACCGCAGCCATTCGGAGCGTCGGGCAGTGGCGGTCGCAAGCACGTGCGCGCTGTCGGGATCGGCGGGGTGGTCCAGGGCCCACGAGGCCAGTGACCCCCAGCAGGACCATTCGTAGTCGTCCAGTTCGCGGCGCGTGCTGACGTGCCCGTCGACCGGAGTCCACCCGTCGGCGACGACCCGGTCGACGGTGGTCGCCAGGTCGGTGAGGTCCTCGAACATCTCGGCGGCCTCCGGGGAAGGAGGGCTGTCCCAGAAACCTTCCCCGATCAGGACCCGACCGCCCGGAGCCAGGTGTTCGCGTACCGCGGCGAGGGTGGGCAGCAAACCGCCGAAAGCATGCGCGGCCCCGACACTGAGCACCAGGTCGAACGACTGCGAGGAGACGAAGTCGGCGGCCGCCCGGTGGTGGAGGACGAGGCGCTCCCGGACTCCGAGGTGGCTCGCTGCCCGGTGGGCCTGCGCCAGAGCGTCCTCGGAGATGTCGACGCCCTCGGCGTGCAGGTGCGGGCGCGTGGCCAGCGAGCGCAGGAGCCATTCCCCGCCGCCGCACCCCAGATCGAGCACCCGCTCGTCACCGCGCGGGAGGCCGCGTTCCAGCAGTCGGCGTACCGAGTCGTCGTCGAGCGGGGACTTTATCGGGTGCTCGGTATGGGCGAGCCTGGAGATCTCTTCACGGTTCACCGGCGCAGCTTGCCAGCCGCCGGAAGGACCCGCATCTCCTTTTCGGTCACAGGCTGGAACCCACGAATCAACCACCGGGTCAAAGGTTTTGACGGTTACTCACGACGTAGCCGGTTCTCGAGGTGGCGTTCCCGGCCTTGGGCGCTCACCCGGATTTCGCTGTTCAGCTCTTGCGGGCCAGCGGTTGCCCGGCGAAGTTCACCCCTGCCAGGCCATGGGCCATGAGGTTGCGGATGTTGCTGTGGTCCGTGCCGTTCGGCGTCGCCAGGACACTGCGATAGTGCTCGCCGAAGGCCAACAGTGCCTCCTGGTCGCTCAGCCCTTCCAGCAGGGCCAGCCCCAGCGTCTTGCAGGATCCTTCGTTCTCACCTGCGGCATTCTCCAGTTCCCCGTTGCGGAACGCCTGCGGCTGGTACGCGTAGTGAGCGGAGACGAAGGCCAGGGTGTCGGCGAACTCGTGCTCGCCCGACGCAAGGCTTGCCCGCAGCGAGTTCAGGTCAGTCATGTTGGTTCCCCTGGGTTGAGTGGACGGCCCGATTGCCGTCCGTGACCGGACGACAATACCCCCTCGTGCCCAGCGGGCAGGAAATCGCGCGACACGTCCGGAACAGCGACATCTCCGCAGGTCAAGATGTGTGTCTATGTGTCCGTGCGACCCGCCGGGAGCCGGTTTCGGTACGGGCGCCGAGTGACCCGATTGCCGATCGGTCTCAGGTCCGGCAGTTGAAGGTTCCTGCAATCTTTATGCGGAATGTTCGTTTGATTTGGAGATCCCAGTCACACAAGCTTACGTTTCCGCCATGCTGCAGTTGACGGTGGGAGCCGACGCGCGCCCGGACGCCGCCCGCGCGCACGTCTCCCACGCACCGCTCGACCCCGGCTCGCCGCCGAGCGACAACGCAGCCCGCCCCATCGGCCGGGCGGTGGCGACGCTCGTGCGCTTCGCCGCCCACCGCGCCCCCGTGTTCACCCGCTCTGGAGAGGACTCCGCCCAAGTGCCCCAAACCGTCGACCGGTGGACGGCAACGCTGCGCAGCGCCTGGCAGCGCGGCACGCTGTGGCCCTGGTGCCTGGCGGCCATCGCCGCGTTCTGCGCAAATGTCGCAATCGTCGTATTCCACCCCGGATACCTCAGCGGCGACAGTCTCGACCAGCTGGGGCAGGCCCTGGGCGACCAGCCGGTGAACGACTGGCATCCGCCGGTGATGGCCCTCCTGTGGCGGATCCTCATCCACACCACCGGGGCCGTCTCGGCGATGGCCGCACTGCAGGCCGTCGTGTTGTGGGCATCGCTGTGGGTCCTCGCCCGGCTGGTGTGGAAGAACACCGGCAGCCGCCGGCTCTCCCTGGCGATGCTCGCCGTCGGCCTCGCCCCGCACGTCCTGAACTTCACGGGCGTGGTGTGGAAGGACGTGCACATGGCGTACGCGCTGCTCGCGGCCTTCGCGGTCGTGCTCAGCGTGCGGGAGTTGCCGGCCGGCCGGACCAAGGCCCGCTGGGCCCTGCTCGTCCTCGGTGTGCTGTTCCTCGCCTATGCCGTCCTGGTCCGGAAGAACGGTTTCCCCGCCGTGATCCCGGTCTTCGTCATGCTGGTCCTCGCGATGTGGCCCTCCCCGGGCCGGCGTCACTGGCTCGTCGCCACCGGTGCGCTCGTCGCCGTCACCGCGGTCGCCGGCGTCGCCGTGTCTTCGGCCACCGATCCGGTCACCACCCGCCAGTACGCGCAGATCCCGTTGGACGACATCGTCCACGTCCTCACCCCGGAAGAGGTGGGCCCCGCGGCCGACAAGGCCGGTGCCAGTGCAGATTTCCGCAACCGCCTGGTCGCCGCCGCCACCACCTGCCAGGGCGAGCGCATCCCGGCCGACGCGTACTTCCAGTGCTTCCCGCGCGACAAGTCCAAGGGCGTCACGGAGCTGAGCGGCAACGCCCACGTACTGGTCCGGATGTGGACCCAGCAGATGCCGAAGCACTGGCAGCGCTACACCGCGTACCGGGTCCGGGTCTTCTCCAAGCTGCTCTTCCAGAGCAATCTCGCCTTCCAGAACGGGAGCGACATCGACCCGCACGACCCGAAGCCCGCCGCCCTGGCGAGCGCTCCGGTCAACGAGACGCTGAAGGAGACCCTGCAGAGCTACGTGACGGGGTTCGCCCGCGACCTGCCGATGATCTTCCAGGGCTGGTTCTGGCTGGCGGTCGGCCTGGTCCTCACGCTGCGCCGCTGGAGCAGTCGCTACGCCCGTGAGCTCCGGCTCCTCGGCGCCAGCTCGGTCCTGTACATCCTCGCGTACCTGCCGACGGTGCCCCAGTCCAATTTCCGTTACGTGTACTGGCCCGCGCTCGCCGGCAGCGTCGCCCTGGTGCTGATCCTGGCCGACTTCGTGATGCGACGCCGTGCCAAGGCGGGCGCCGACGCCCGTACGGACACCCGTACCGGCGCGGAGTCCGGTGCTCAGGGCGCTACCGCCGCTGGGTGACCACACAGTGGACGGCCGGACGGCCGGTCCCGGTGCCGCGTCAGGCAACGTTCGACCCGTCGGGGCGTCCGGTGCGTGGCGCGGCACCGCCCGTTTCAGGGTGCAACCCGCCCCGGAGCGCGCCGGACGCACCGTTCCCCGCATCCCGGTGCCGTCAGCAGGCGACGCTGGTGGAGGCGGCGGCCACGGTCTCGTTCAGCTTCCGTATCTGCGGCCGCAGGGCGGTGAGCGCCTCCTTGCCGGTGGTGTCGCCCGGCAGGTCCTCGTAGGCCTTCTTCAACCCGTCGGCGGCGCCGCTCACGGCGTCCTTCTTGGCGCCCTTGAGATCGCCCAGGTCACCGCTGACGGCGGTCCGTGGCCCGCCCTCCCGCGACCCCGCGCCGCCTTCGAAGTGCACGGCCGGGCAGGCGATGTTCGGATGGCAGCCGTGCGTCCCCCTCGACAGCAGGCGGGACGCACGGTCCACATCCGCATCACGGGCGTCGGCGATGGGCTTCCCGCGGCCGCGCAGCCGCGTAACCCGTAAGCGATCCCGCTCCCACGGTCAGAAGGAGAACGACATGTCGACGCTCACCGCCTGGAAGTTCGCCGATTCCAACGCCGCCGGCGCCCTGTCCGGGACCTTCTGGGGCATGCTCTTCGGGCTCATCTTCTTCGTGCCCCTGCTCGGCGCCGCCCTCGGCGCCATCGGCGGGGCCATCGGCGGTTCCCTCTCCGACGTCGGCATAGACGACGAGTTCATCGACAGCGTCCGCGAGGAAGTGAAGCCCGGCACCTCGGCCCTCTTCCTGCTCACCTCCGACGCCGTCATCGACCGCGTGCACGACGCCTTCCCCACGGGCAGCGCCCAGCTCATCCGCAGCAACCTCTCCACCGCGAACGAGGCCAAGCTCCGCGAGGTCTTCGCTGCCTGAGTCACTCGGGCCTCGGGCCGGACCTGCCCGCCACTTCCAGGCGGGCCACCCGTCCCTTCTCCCCCGCCGCCCAGCAGCCAGCGTCCGCCGTGCAGGCGACCGTGTCGAACGAGCCCGGGTCCAGCGCCCGCCAGGTGCGGCCGCCGTCCCTGGTCACGTCCGTGCCCGTCGGGCCCACCGCCAGAGCCGTGCCCGGACCGTACGGGAACCAGGCCGCGCCCGAGCGGTAGGCCGGCGGCGGGGTCGTCGCCCGGCGCCAGGTGCGGCCCGCGTCCGACGAGACCGCCGCGGCCTGCGGGGAGGCCTGCCCGGTGCGGTAGTCGCCGCCGACCGCGAGGCCCCTCGTACGGTCGCGGAAGGCGAGGGCGAAGACCCCGCGCGCCGGATCGCCCGCCGGGACGGGTGAGTCGGTCGCCTGCCAGGTCAGGCCGCGGTCCGCCGAGTGCAGGATCCGTGCGACCGCGCCGCCGCCGGTCGCCAGCCAGACGTCGCGGGGCCCGGCGGACACCAGGCACTGTCCGCTCGCCGCGAAGCCCGCCTCACCGGGGAGCGCTTCCGGCATCCCGGCTGTCGGCAGCACCCGCCAGCTCCGCCCGCCGTCGTCCGTGGACAGGATGCGGAACTTCCCGTCCACCGGATCGCTCATCGCCAGCCCGTGCCGGGCGTCGAAGAAGGTGAGGCAGTCGTAGAAGGCCCGCGGATCGGGGTTTCGGAAGGCCTCCGTCCATGTGGCACCGCCGTCCTCGGTGCGCAGCACCCTGGAGGCCTCCCCCTCCCCGATGGACAGGGCCACGGCGCGCCGCCCGTCGAAGGCCTCGATGTCCCGCAGTTCCAGCCCGTCCGCGACGGCTGCCGGGGGCGAGACGTCCTTCCAACTTCGCCCGCCGTCCGAGGTGCGCAGTACCGTTCCCTTGGATCCGGCCACCCAGGCCGTGGACCGGCTGACAGCCGCCAGGCCCCGGAAGCGGGCGTCCTTGCCGGTCTCCTTCAGCGCCCAGCCCGCGCCCCGGAGGTCCCGTATCTCACCTGCGGCCTGCGCCGGGGAGGCCACCACCCCCAGCAGCAGAGCCGCCGCGCACATGCCAACTCCCAGAAGTCTCATGGCGCCGGAAGTTAACGCACCCCCGCATTCACCGTCCAGGGCGCGTCCGGTACACGCGCAGTTGCGAGACCTCGTAGGACATCTCCGTGACCGCGGGCTCCGGCGCCGGGTGGTAACGGCCCGCGGAGACCGAGAGGTTGACGATGAGGTAGGCGGACCAGCCGCGGCCCACGCCCCTGCCGTCGCTGAAGACGCGCACGCCGTTGACCCACCAGACGACCGAACCCTTCCCGAACTCGACCTTCAGGTCGATCCACGCACCGGGCCGGATGGCCGGGTCCCGGTGGTAACGGTGCGCCTCCCGGACGTGGTTGGAGAGCTCCAGCAGGTCCGGATTGTCGGGGTGGTATTCGAAGACGTCAATCTCCTGGCCGCCATCGCGCCAGGTCCAGATCGCGGGCCAGGCGCCGCGCTGCACCGGCAGCTTCACCCGGGCCTCCAGTACGTCGCCGGTCCGCACGGCGAAGCCCTCGTCGCTGCCCTCGGTGGTGAGCAGCCCGCTGTCCCAGTAGCCGTCGGGGCGCAGGGTCGCCCGGAAGACGCCACTGCGGCTGTAGGCCGGGTCGGCGACGAGGTGGTCCAGTTTGTTGTCCCCGGGGTTGACCGGGCCACCGTCGGGATACGCCCAGGAGCGGCCGGCGATCCACTGGGCGGGAGAGGTGAAGTCGGCGGTGAAGACGGGAGCGCGGCGCGGGCGGGCCAGCTGCCGCAGTCGTTCGAGCGTGTCCGAGAGCATGACTGTGATCTGCCCGCCGACAGCCCCGCCACACCCGAACTCGTCACTTAAGGCGATCGCGCGATGACTCTCCGCTTTCGGAGTGCGTCCGGACCGTCGGGGCGGGGTCGGATGGGACGGGGCCGGGCAGGGCCGGGGCCGTCAGCCCTGGCAGAGGCCGCGGGTGTAGTCGTAGGTCGCGGTGACCTGGGAGTACCGCCACTGCGGGTCCAGCAGGTCGCTCTTCACCTGTGCGGCCGCGGCCGGGCTCTCGACGACGTACCCGAAGTCCTGGAGCCAGGACGGGTACAGGTTCTTCGAACCGATGTAGAAGGCCGAACCGTCGACCAACACCAGCTTGTGGTGCTGGGCATAGGGCTTGCCGTCCGCCCAGGTCGGCTGGTCCGAGGCGCGGAACGCGGCCAGTTGGAGGTTCTCGCACAGGGCCGTTCGCGCCCGGGCGCCGTCACCGGTCAGGGCCGTCACCCGGCCGCGCAGGGCGTCGCTCACTTCGGAGAGCGACTTGATCTGCGAGTAGCCTCCACTGCCGATCGTGCCGCGGTTCGCCGGGTCGCCCACGACGATGCGGACCTTCACGCCGGAGGCGAGCTTCTCCGCGAGGGCGTCGTAGAGGCGAATGTCGTAGCGGGGCAGCGGCGGGCAGGTGGCGTGCATGTCCTGCTGGGAGATCTCGATGTGCGAGGTGGCGCTGGAGACCAGGGCGCGCAGGGCACTTTCCTCCGGGTTGACGGTGTCGTAGTCCCGGTCGGCGTTGGTGTTGTCGTGCACGCCGATCCCGCACTTGGTGTCGCCCGCCGTGGGCAGGACTGGGCGGAAGGAGGAGGTGGGGTCATTCTGGCGGATGCCCACGCCGAGACCGCCGACGGCGAGCGCGGGTACGTCCCCCTCCCGCGGCGGGGAGGCGGGCCGGGGCAGCGAGGGCATGCAGGCGGCGCCTGGCGAGGCGGCGAACCAGACCGCCGTCCAGTTGCTCTTGTTGCGACAGGTCCAGTCCCACAGGGAGTCCAGGTAGCGGCCCGCGGAGCCGGCCGCGGGTCCGGACAGCGCGAGATCGACGTCGCTGACCGGGTGGGAGGTCTCGAGGTAGTCGTCCTTCCAGCTGTTGATGCCGCCGGTGATGACCGAACTGCCGTCCACGACGACCAGCTTGGAGTGGTTCCAGGCGAAATCGGTCTTCGACGTGGTCATCGAGGCCACGTTGAGGGTGATGTTGCCCGCAGCCGCCGGGCCCAGCTTGGCCAGCAGTTCGTCCCGGTAGGACGAGGGGATCACCGTGGAGTGGTAGATGGGCGCCGCGCCCACCATGACGCGCACCTTCAACCGGTTCCCCTTCTGGGCGGATTCCCTGAGGCCCGCGACGATCGCCTCCTGATAGCCGCCGTTGGGGAAGGGAGCCAGCGTCGATATGTCCACCGTCTGCTTGGCGCCGGCGATGTCCTGGCGCATCTTCTCCAGGAGACGGCGCGATCCCGGGCGGTCCACGCACGCGGCATCACCCCAGCAACCGGGCGTCTGGAGCAGCCAGTCGGCGCCTCCGGGCTGGGACGAGCCGAGCCGGTTGCCGGAGGTGCGCTCCCAGACGGAGCCCTCCAGGCCCGGCGAGACCTGGCGCAGGGTCTGTTCGATCGAGTCCAGGTGCGGTGTGGGTGCATCGGCGGCGGAGGCGGTGGGGGCGCCGAGGAGGGCGAAGCCGAGCGCGAGGGCCGACGTGGAGACGAGGGCGGCCGTACGGGCGGTGCGTACCAATGTGGTTCCTTGACTGAGGGATGGCTCCGGCCGAGAGCGTGGTCGGCCACGGCTTCGACCTTGATCAATTCTTGCAAGTTACCAGCAGGTAGCGATTGGTTCACTACCCTCAGCCGACTTCCGGCCACAGGAAGCCGGGCCGGAGCCGGTGGCCCAGGGGGGCGGCGACACACAGCAGTTGGGCTCTATGCGCAAGAGGCGGCCTAGGCTGCCGTCCGCTCGGGGGTGGCGGGCGTCGCGGTGCGCTTGGCTTCGACCAGGTTCTGGCGCGTGCCGCCCCGCGAGCCGAGGTGCAGCTTGTATCCGCCGGGCTTGTGGGCCTCTGCGGCCAGGTGCTTGACGACGACCTTGCACACGAATTCCTTGAGCTTGGCTCCGGGACGGCCGTCGATGTTGAACCACACGGCGGTGTCGAACTTGTCGGCGAACTGGAAGATGCCGGCCTCGCGGCCGAGGCTGATGCACTGGGCGCCGAACACCTGGTTGAGGGTCGCGGGCTGCTCCGCCCCGATCCGGCTGAGGACCGTGTCGGCGGCGCGGGCTCCCAGGGGCATCGCCGCCTGGCAGCTCATCCGCAGCGGCAGGCCCGACGGCGCCACCGAGTCGCCGGCCGCGACGATGCGTTCGTCGTCCACGCTGGTCAGCGTCTCGTCCGTGAGCAGCCGGCCCAGGGCATCCGTGCTCAGCCCGCTGCGCGCGGCCAGGTCCGGCACGCCGAACCCCGCGGTCCAGATGGTCACCGCGCTCGGCAGCTCGCGGCCGTCGGCAAGCCGTACGGCGTCACGCCTCACGGCGACGACCTTCGCGTCGGGCCCGTCGAGGACGGTCACACCGAGCTTGGCCAGCCGGTCGGCGACCGAGCGCCGGCCCCGGGGGTGCAGGTACGGGCCCAGCAGCCCACCGCACACCAAGGTCACCGCGCGGCCCTGTTCCGCCAGCTCGGCGGCGGTCTCCATACCGGTCGGACCGGCGCCGACCACCGTCACGACGGCCGTCGCGGGTGCGGCCTCGAGGACCGGGCGCAGCCGCTGCGCGTCCTCCAGGGTGGCGATCGGGTGGGCGAACTCGGCCGCTCCCGGCACGCCCGGGTCGGCGCTGCCGCTGCCCACCGCGTAGACCAGGTAGTCGTAGTCGACCGTGCCGCCGGAGGCCAGCGCCACGTCGCGCCCGGCCGCGTCGATGCGGGAGACGGTGTCGACCACCAGCCGGACCCCGTCGGCCAGGACCTCGCGGTACTCGACGACGGCCTCGTCGGTCCCGGCCACCAGCTGGTGCAGCCGGATCCGGTGGACGAAGCTCGCGCGCGGGTTGATCAGGGTCACGTTCACGTCCTCGCGGCGGGTCAGACGGTTGGCCGCCATGACGCCCGCGTAGCCGCCGCCGATGACGAGGACTTCGGTGTTGCCGTTCATGATCTCTCCCTGCTCGAGCGGTGTGTTGACCTCTAAGACAGGGCACGCCCTCGCACTGTGACACGGTGTGAGGCAGGTCACTTCGACGTAGGGTGCCGGTCGGGCCGGAGCGCGGCCGGGCGCAACTCCGGGCCCGGCCGGTCCCGTACACCACGCGGCAGGATGGCGATCAACTCCTGGACGGCTGCTTCGCGGTGAGCTTGCCGTCGGGTGTGAGGGTGAAGACGGTCCGGTCCATGACGGTGACGCCATGAACCGTCTCGCCGTACGCGTCGAGGGAGATCCCCTCGGCCTTCCCGTAGTGGAGCTCGGCCTGAGCGGCGTGCGTCCAGGAGTTGACCCGCACGTGCGCCGACCAGGCGCCGATCGTTTCGCCCCTCCAGGGGCCCCAGCTGCTCTCCGGATAGAGCGCAGGGGTCTTGCCCTGACAGAAGCGCAGACCCGTGAAAGCCAGCAGGGCAACGGCCAGACCCAGCAGCAGCAACGCCTGGGCGCGGCGATTCCTCAGCGGCATGGACCTGTTCTCCTGTTCTCCTGACGGTGCGGGCGAAGCGTCCGAAAGGGAGGGCCCAGGCTATTCGTTCCCCAACGCCGCCACCAGATCGGGCAGGTTGCCGCCTGCCACGATGAGGGCCAGGTGGTCGTGGAAGTCCCGGCTGTGGACGATCAGGCCGTCGCGGACCCGCAGCACTTGGATGTTGGCGGACTCGAACGTCCGACCGGTCACCCGGTGGTGCACCCGGTAGTCGAACTCGGCGACGACCACCTCCGCGTCGTCGGTTTCCCGGACGACCACGTTCATCGGGGTCAGCTCCACGGGCGAACCCGCCGCGACCTGCGCGAACCGTTCCTCGAGCGCGATCCGCCCCTCGATCCGGCGGGGTCCGACCGGCTCGAAGACTGTCTCCACCACCGCGTCCTCGGCATAGAGCTCGGACAGCTCCGTGAACCGCCCCTCGGCTATGCCTTCGATCAGCCTCCGGAAGACCTCGCGCGGCGAAGGTGTTGCGGACGGGATCTCCCCAGACATGATCAACCTCCAGTGGGAACCAGGACTAGAATCGGACTAGCGACTCCGTTTTTACGATACGGACTGGGCAGTCCGGTTGTCCAGAGTGGCTGTGCGATCGACGGGAAGGGACGTGAAGAGGCATGGGTGGCGCTCAGGAACGCCCGCTGCGGGCGGACGCGGCTCGCAACCGGGCCCGGCTGCTGGACGTGGCCACGGAGGTGTTCACCACCAGCGGCGTCGGCGTGCCGACGGAACAGATCGCCCGGACCGCCGGCGTCGGAGTCGGCACGCTCTTCCGGCACTTCCCGACCAAGGAGGCGCTGCTGGAAGCGGTCATGGTGCGCCGGCTGGAGACCATGGCGGCACGGACCGCGCAGCTGGCCGCCGAGGCCGGGCCCACCGAGGCCTTCTTCGCCTGCTTCCGCCTGGTGGTCGAACAGTCCGCGGGCAAAGGCGAGTTCACCCGGGCCCTCAGCGCGGCCGGGGTCGACGCACACGCGGCCCTGCAGGCGCCGACCCTCGAAATCCAGACCCGGCTCACCGAGTTGCTGGCCGGGGCGCAGCAGGCCGGGGCGGTCCGCCCGGAGTTGGGCCTGCCGGAGCTCTTCGCCCTGCTGACGGGCACCGGCACGGCGGTGGAACAGCTCGGGGCGGATCCCGGAGCCCGCGAGCTGATCTTCAAGGTGGTCTTCGACGGTATGCGGCCACACTGACCGGGCCGCCGGGAGAACGTGAGAGGGGCGACGGCAGGCGGGCGGGCGTCAGGGAGCGGTGGCCGGTCCGGCGTGGGGCTTGAGCTGGCGCAGGGTGTAGCCGTTGCGTGCCGGGTCCAGGGGCCTGGTGGTCTCCTTGAACAGGTACTCGGCCCGCTCGTAGGACAGACGTCGGCGGCCCGTCTCCGGGCACAGATCCGCGTGCGCGGGGGTCCGGCCCGGCCCGGGACGCCGGTCGGAGAGGAAGACCGGGCCCCTGGTCCGACCTGCCAGCAGCTGGGGAAGGAGCCGGGCGGTGCCGGAGCGCCAGCTCACCCAGGTGCGACCCGCCCGGGCCCGGCGGTCGTCCAGGTCCAGGTCCTCGACGTCGAGCGAAAGGGCGGCCTTCGCTCCGGCCGCCGATTCGTGCAGGAGCCGCCACAGTGTCCGTTCGCGCAGCGGAAGGTCCGGGTCGCTCCAGAGGGCGTCGAGCTGTACGGAGCCCAGGGCCCGCACCCGCCCGCGAGGGACGCTCGGGGCCCGGCGGTCCAGCCCGGCCGCGAGATCGTCCAGCGAGGCCCAGGCGCCGAAGGACCGGACGGCCGAGCGGTGCCGGTTCCAGGTGGCGGCCGCCGCCCCGCCCCAGGCGGTCGTGAACACCCGCGCCACCTGGTCGGCCGTCAGGGAGTCCAGGGGCATCTGCTCCCCGAGGGCCAGGCACAGGCGCCGGAGGGTCTGCCCGTACGAGTGGACCGTCCCCGCGTCCAGGTCTTCACGGCTGAGGAACTCGCGCGCGGCGCGGCCGAGTACGGGGACGGGCGGGCCGTCGAGGGGCGGGAGGGCGACGGTGATCTCGTCCGCACGGCGGTGCAGGAAGGCGCGCTCGGAGGCGTTGCGGGCGAGCGACGCGGCCCGGTGGAACTCCAGTCGCGCTTCTTCCCTCCGGTCCAGGCGGACCAGTAGGTCTCCCCTGACGCTGGGGAGGAGGTGGTAGTCCCGCAGGGCCGGATCGGCCGTCAGCGAGTCGACCAGGTCGAGGCCCGCCTGTGGTCCGTACGCCATCCCCAACGCCACCGCGCGGTTGAGCTGGACGATCGCCGTCGGCAGCAGCCGCGCCAACGCCCCGTACAGGTCCGCGATCTGCGCCCAGTCGGTTTCCTCGGCGGTGCGCGCCTGTGCGTGGCACACGGCGATCGCCGCTTGCAGCAGGTACGGGCCGGGTGTTCCGCCCGCTTCCCGGGCCCGGAGCATCGCGGTGAAGCCGCGTCGGATGAGCAGCTGGTCCCAGCGGCCCCGGTTCTGCTCGTGCAGTTGGACGGGCTCGCCCGACGGCCCCGTGCGCGCGGCCGAGCGGGAGGCCTGGATCTCCATCAGCGCGACCAGCGCGTGCGCCTCTGCCTCCCGGGGGACCGACTCGGCCAGCAGTCGGCCCAGCCGCAGCGCTTCGAGGCAGAGGCCGGGCCGCATCAGATCGTCGCCGGAGGTCGCGGAGTACCCCTCGTTGAAGATCAGGTAGATGACCTCCAGCACCGACGAGAGGCGCCCGGCGAGCTCCGGCCCGTCCGGCAGGTCGAACGGGACGCCCTGTTCGGCCAGTACCCGCTTGGCCCCGGCGATGCGCTGGGTGATCACCGTCCCGGTGACGAGGAAGGCCCGTGCGATCTCCTCGGCCGTCAGACCGCCGAGCAGCCTGAGCGTCAGGGCGGCTCGGGCCTCGGTCGGCAGCACGGGGTGGCAGGAGATGAACATCAGCCGCAGGACGTCGTCCTGTTCCGCGTCCTGGCCCTGCGGCTCCCGCTGTTCCGGAGCCTGCTGCTGTTCGAGCCCGTGGGCGAGCTGTTCCTGCTTGCGCGTCAGCCGCTCGGAGCGCCGTATGTGGTCGACGGCCCGCCGCTTGGCGGTGGTCGTCAGCCACGCGGCGGGGTTGTCCGGTACGCCCTGGGCGGGCCACTGTTCGAGGGCGGCGACGAGGGCGTCCTGGGCCAGCTCCTCGGCGATGCCGACGTCGCGCACCATTCGGGTGAGCCCGGCGATGATCTTCGCCGACTCGAGTTTCCAGACCGCGTCGATGGTGCGATGGACATCGGGCACAGGCACGATGACAGCACTTGCCCCGGCTCGCTCGCAAGCCGGGGCAGCCGCCTTCGCCGACCGGAAGGCCGACGGCTCCGGGGGGCGGAGAACCGAGGACTCAGGGGCCGAGGGCTCAGGGGCCGAAGACCTGCTGGACCACGCTCTCGCCGTCCCCGACGATCCTGCGGAAGCGGCGGGCCAGCTCGATCGCCTCCTCCTTGGACCGGACCTCGATCAGCGCGAAGCCCGCCACGGCCTCCTTGGCCTCGGCGAACGGACCGTCCGTCACCGTGATCTCGCTGCCGGCGGAGCTCACCAGGATCCCGCCCGGCTCCAGGCCGCCGGTGGCCAGCAGGACACCGGCGGCCGTGAGCTCCTCGATGAATTTGCCCATCTCGGCGAACAGGGTCTCGTCGGGGGCGGTGTCGGTGGGCCTGGTCGTCATCAGGTAGCGCATGGGATTCCTCTTTTCGTCGTGCCGTGCGTGCCGGCCTCTGCCTGTCTCTGTCTGCCTACACGTCGAACCAGGTGATGTGACAGGGAACGGATGCATTCCCTGTCACATCAGCGGATCGACGTGTCAGCGAGAAACCGAACACGCCGAACCCGGGAGGACCCCCTCATGACCACTGTGGACAGCCGCACCGCCGCCACCACCACCTCCACCGCCGCCCCGGCCGGGGGCGCCACCCGCTCGCTGCTCGCCTGCGTGGTCGTGGCCTCTCCGGTGTGGGCGCTCGTCGCACTGACCCAGGCCGCCACCCGGGACGGCTTCGACATCACCCACCACCCGCTCAGCGCCCTGAGCAACGGCTCCCTCGGGTGGCTCCAGATCGCCAATTTCCTGGTCGCCGGAGTCCTGCTCGCCCTCGGGGCGACCGGCCTGCGCCGGGCCATGGACGGAACTCCCGGAGGCACCTGGGCGCCGCGCCTGGTCCGGGTCGCCGGCCTGGGCATGATCGGGGCCGGCCTGTTCGTCATGGACCCCGCCGACGGTTTCCCCGTGGGCACCCCCTACGGCCCGCCCGCCACTCTGACCTGGCACAGCTACGCCCACTTCGCCGCCGGTTCGGCCACCTTCATCTCGCTGATCGCCGCGTGCTACGTCCTCGCCCGTCACTTCAACCGTCGCGGCAACCGCGGGTACGCCGTGCTCACCCGCGTCGCCGGTACCACGCTCCTGATCGGCAACGGCTGGGCGATGAGCGGCGGCAAGGCCGGCACGCTGACGCTGGCCGTGGGCGTCCTGACCGCCATGCTCACGATTTCCCTGGTCGCGAACCGGTTCCGCCGCGGCCACTGAGTCCCCCACTCCTCCGGAGCCCCGTCCACGACCCGCCCCTGGTGCCGAGATCCTCCTCGGCGCCGGCGGCGGGTCGCCCCGCGTTCCGCCCTGCCGCGACCCGTCCATGTCGGCGGTCCGGCGGCCCGCACTTCGACAGCGCGGCGCGTTTCCTCCCGGTCGCCCTGCGCGATGATCGATTCCCGGGACCGCAGGGTCCTTGTTGGTCCGAGTTGGTTCGAGTTGGTCCGAGTACAGGAGTTCCCGCCATGTCCGACATCATCGTCCGCGCCCCCCGGGCCGAAGACTTCGCGCAGTGGCGCGCCCTCTACCGCGGCTACGCCGACTTCTACAACGTGGAGCAGACGGAGGAGGCCGCCGCGACCGTGTGGGCGTGGATCGCCGACGCCGGGCACGAGGTCGGCGCGCTGGTCGCCGAGGACGCCGAGGGCCGTCTCCTCGGCCTCGCCCACTACCGCCCGTTCGCCCGGCCGCTGTCGGCGACCGTCGGCTGCTTCCTCGACGACCTGTTCGTCGCACCCGAGCACCGCGGTTCGGGCGCGGCCGACCTGCTGCTCGACGCCCTGCGCACGATGGCCGCGGAGCGGGGCTGGAGCGTGGTCCGCTGGATCACCGCCGATGACAACCACCGGGCCCGGTCGAAGTACGACCAGGTCGCGACGCGCACGATGTGGGTGACGTACGACATGGCCCCGTCGCGCTGACCCCGCCGGGCCCCTGGGGCCCTGGGCCCCGCCCGAACGGTGCGGGGCTCTGCCTCCGGCCTGCGCTCAAAGATCGATTGTCAGTGGTGGCTGAGAGGATAGGAGCATCCAGTCGGAGAACGGGGAGTGCTCATGTCCGGAAACCAGAACTACATCAACCACGTTGCTCTTGTGTTGGACGCCAGTTCGTCCATGTCCCACCTGAGCGGCAAGGTTATCGAGGTCGCCGATCAGCAGATCTCCTATCTGGCCCGCCGGTCCGAGGAATTGGACCAGGAAACCCGTGTCACCGTGTATGTATTCGCGGACAAGGTGCAGTGCGTCATCTACGACAAGGACGTGCTGCGGATGCCGTCCCTGAAACAGATGTACCAGGTAGGCGGAATGACGTCCCTGCTCGCGGCCACGCTGAAGTCGCAGCGGGAGCTGGCCCAGACGGCGCAGCTGTACGGCGACCACAGCTTCCTGACGTTCGTGCTGACCGACGGTCAGGAGAACGCCAGCCACCGCTGCCCCGATGCCCCCACCAGGGATCCTCGTGAACTGGTGCAGGCCGTCGCCAAGATGGTCGAGACTCAGGAGGACAACTGGACGCTGGCCGTCCTCGTGCCGGACCAGATGGGCAAGCGCGAGGCCATGCAGTGCGGTTTCCCCAAGAACAACATCGCCATTTGGGACGCCACCAGCACGCAGGGCCTCGAAGAGGCCGGACAGGTGATCCAGCAGGCCACCGAGAAATTCATGGTGGGCCGCACCAAGGGAATCCGGGGATCCCGGGCGGTTTTCTCCACGGGTGCCGAGACCGTGAACAAGGACACCATCAAGGCGGCCGGTCTCACTCCGGCGAATCCGTCGGAGTACCAGCTGATTCCGGTGGCGCGCGAAGCCGCGATCCGGGACTGGGTCGTCGAATCCGGACACAATTACCGTACGGGTTGCGCCTTTTATCAGCTGAGCAAGTCGGAAAAGATCCAGGCGCGAAAGCAGATCGCCGTTCTGGAGAAGAAGACGGACCGGGTGTACACGGGTCCGGAGGCCCGGGCCGTGCTCGGCCTTCCGGACGCGGAGGTCCGCATCAAGCCCGACCACAACGACGACTTCACGATCTTCGTGCAGAGCACCAGCGTGAACCGGAAGCTGGTGCCCAACACACGTCTCCTGTTCATGGTCTGAACACCGCGTGCGAGGCACGGACCGAAGCCGCTCCCGGGGGTCCGGGCCGATCCGGTCCGGGAGCGGGGCCGGGGCGGGGGCTACAGGCGGACGGCCCAGGTGGCGGTGGAGCGCAGGGTGCGGGCGATCTCGGGGTCGCGTACCGACGGGGTGCGGTCCTCCACGGTGACCGACAGCTTGTGTGTGCGGAGGTCGAACAGCCACAGGTCCACGACCGGGACCTCCGTGCGGCCTTGAAGGCGCCTCAGCTCCCGGCCGTCGAGGTACCAGCGGACCACCGGTCGGCGGCCGTCCGCCCCGGTCAGCCGGGGGACGGCCACCCTCGCACTGTGACGCAGCCGCAGGGTGCGGTCCGTCGGAGTGAGCGGGGTGACGAGCCTCGCGTGCTTGTAGAAGCCGGCGATCATCGACTCGACGCCGGGAAGGTTGAAGGGCTTGCCCAGGGCCCGCATGATCGAGTTGTCGGTGGGCCGCTGCAGCCCGGTGACGAAGTAGCCGCCCCCCTCGTACGCTCCGACCGTGCCGCCGTCCGGCGAGGGCTCGCCCAGCCAGCGGAACCACTTGGCCCGCTCCTGGGTCATGCGGTCGGCGGGCAGCGTGGTGATGTTGGACTCGGCCGGCTCGGGGCCGGTGTACCGCTCGTAGTCCGGAACTCCGGGGTAGAAGTACTCGTCGGCGAGCTTGCCGAGGGAGTGGCCGGTCTCGTGGATGGCGACCTGGCCGGACTTGGCGTTGTCCGCCGAGGCGGTGGATATGCCCTCGTAGCCGAGGGTGGCGCTGGGCTCGTTGTAGCCCGCGCCGCCGTACTTGGCGCTGTTGGCCAGGACGATGACCAGGTCGGCCTCCGGCGCCTTGGACACGTAGGCGTCCACCTTGGGCTGGTCGATGCACAGCAGCCGCTCGATGGCCTCGCACCAGAAGTACGCGCCGAGGGCCGTGTCGCGGACGGTCGTCCGGTCAGGGTCGCCGGTGACACCCGAGTCGTGGGAGACGGCGTCGACCGTCCAGACGTTGAAGAGGTTCTGGTACGTGGTGTAAGGCTCGACGGCCGTCACCTCGGCCCATTTGGCCTTGGCATCGGTGTGGAACTTCGCCAGCTCGGCCGCGGTGTAGCCGTCGCCGATGACGACCACATCCAGGCGGTCGGCGGTGGGGCCGTTGTCGATGAGCTCGGTGACCTCGCCGTCGGCGGCCCGCTCGGCCTCCGAGAGCCGGGCTCCGCCCTTGGCCGCGGCTCCGCCGCCCCCGCCGACCGGTACGAGCACGTGACCCGATCCGGCGTCACCACCCTGCTCCGGCCCCGGAATCTCCACCGCGACCCGGGGCACGGCGCCCGGAACCTCGGCCGCGCGAGCGGGCCCGGCGGCCAGCAGCGCGAAGGTCGCGCAGAGCGCCGCGACGACCCCGCTCAGGACCGGCCGGGCGGTCGGCCGTCTGACGTGTCGCATGAAGTCCTCCTGGGAAAAGGGCAGTTAAGCATCCGTGTAAGTGAAATGAATCAGCTGCTTAAGTTAGGTGGCGCACGACCGGTGCGCAATGGCCCGCTCCCCCTGAATACTTGGGAGTTCGAGCAACGAGGGGGACTCCATGAACGAACCGGCCGAAATCGGCCGCAGGGTTCAGCGCATGCGCACTGAACTCGGCCTGACCCAGCGGAAATTGGCAGAGCCCTCGTACACCCCCGCCTACATCTCGACGCTGGAGTCGGGCAAGGTGCGGCCCTCCGAAGCGGCGCTGCGCTTCCTCGCCGGGCGACTCGGCACCTCCTACGAGGAGCTGACCACCGGACGCCCCACCCATCTGGCCACGGAGCTGCGCCTCGCCCTCACCGACGCCCAGCAGCTACTGGCCTCCGGCGCACCCGACGAGGCCGCCGTACGCTACGGGCGCCTCCTCGCCGAAGCCGAGCACCTCGGGCTCGCCGACGAGCGGGTCGCGGCGCTGCTCGGGCTCGGGGACTGCGCTCTGGAGTCGGGTGAACTGCCCGATGCGATAGCCCACTTCGAGGCCGCCGAGCGGCTTCTGGCCGGTGAGCCGCTCCCCCGCCGGGCCCGCCCGATCCGCGGCCGCGCCGTGGCGCACCTGCTCGCCGGGGAACTGCGCTACGCCTGCTACCTGCTCGAATCCACCATCGACGAGCTGGGATCGAGCGGACTGGCCGATCCCGAGGCGCTGGTGCTGCTCTACTCCGCGGTCATCGGACCGTACATCGACATGGGTGCCCACGCCCGGGCCGCCCACGCCGCCGAGCTCGCCCTGTCCCTGGCCCCCGGAGTCGGCGACCCGGCCCTGGTGGCGGGCATGCACCGGCAGGTCGCCCGGACGTTCCTGACCGAGGGGCGGGTGGCCGATGCCGATGCCTCGATCGCCAAGGCCCAAGCCATCTACGGGCAGTTGCAGCTGCGGACCGACCTGGCGCACTGCCACTGGATGCGCGGCTACTTGTACGCCCAGAACGGCGATCTCGCCTCCGCCGAGGGGGAATTGCGCACGGCCCGGGAGATGCTCTCGGCCGGCCGCGCGGCCCTGTACACCGCCCAGGTGGAGGTCGAGCTGGCCGACGTGCTGCGCCGGCTCGGCCGGTACGAGGAGGCCGCCGGGCTGCTCTCTGCGCTCCTGGCACTGGGGGACAGCCACGGCGCCGTGCACGCGGGCGGCGCGCACCGGCTCCTGGGCCTGATGGCGGAGGAGCGCGGCGAGAACGAGTCGGCCGAGGAGCACTACGTACAGGCCCTGGCGCTGTTGGAGCGGAGCGGGGCGACCGGCGACCTGGCCGACCTGTGCCGCCTCCTGGGCGACCTGCTCCGCAGGTCCGGCCGGACCGAGGCGGCCCTGGACGCCTACCGGACGGGCCTGGGCCATCGGGCGGCTCCCGGAACCACCACCCTGGGCCCGGCACCTGCGGTACCGGCGTTCCCGCCCCACCCGGCGGCGCGGTAGCCGACGGCTGGGCGGCCGGCCGGGAGGGGACGGCCGCCGGTTCGGCCCGGACCGGACCGGACCGCTACAGATCGATCCAGTAGCGCCGCTTGGGACCGATCAGGGTTTCGCGGACGTCCTCCAGCACGCCGCCGTTGCTCTCGATCGTGCGGATCGAGGCACGGTTGTCCGGGTCGCAGGTGAGCAGCACCCGGTCCATCCCCAGCAGTCGTGCCTCGTGCAGGACCTCGGCCAGGGCCCAGGTGGCGATGCCTCGGCGGCGGGCCGAGGGCCGGATGCTGTAGCCGATGTGGCCGCCCGCATCGAGCAGGAATCCGTTGAGGTAGTGCCGGAGGTCGATGGCGCCCAGGTACTCGTCGCCCTCGGCGATCCACCAGTAGGTGGCGTGGACGCGTCCGTGCTCGACCGGCGCGGTGCGGTCCCCGTACCCCTTCAGGCGCTCCGTCCAGGCGGCGAAGCCCTCCGGGCTGTCCACATCGTCGTCCGAGCCGAGCCCGGCGCCGTCCATGTGGGCATCGGCGCCCCATTCCTCCTGCGCGGCGTGCCACGATGCGTACAGGCGGGGAGTGGGTGTGATCAGCTCAGGCATGATCGGACGATAACAGTCGCGGACGGTTCCGAGATCGGTGTCACGTGCGGGCTGAGCAGCGGATTCGTGCCCTCACGAGCGGGCAGGCAGGCGGGCCGTGGCCCGGCACACGGGCCTGACTACAGGCCCGCGAGGAGGTCGTCGAGCGGGGCCGGCACCTGTTCGGGGAGGAGGGCCTCGACCAGGAGGCGGCCGTAGCGGATCTTGCGGCCCTTCTTCGTCCCGAGGAAGCGCCGCAACTTCTGCCCCTGGGGCCGACCGTGCTGTGCGGGCTGTCCCCGGAAGGTCTCCCAGGGCCGGAGGTCGCCTTCGGCCCTGACGACTTCCTCGACCCTCTGCGTGCCCAGCGCGCGGATGAGCTCGTCCTCCAGGTCCGCCACGCACACGGCGAAGTCCCGGTGCGCGGCCCCCGCACGCTCGAGGCCCCGCTCGTAGAAGCCCTGTTCGCGCTCGTCGCACAGCCCCGCCAGGCGCAGCCCGAGGCCCGGGGGCCCCAGGAGGCCGGCGTAGCGGCCGATGTTCATGGCACCCCCCATGGACACGACGCACACCCCCTCGGCGGCGAGGTCCCGGCCGCGCCGGGCGGCCAGGGCCTCAACGGCCGCGAGGTCGCTGGGTCCTTCGAGGAGCACCGCCGTCCGCACGCCCAGCCGCTCGGCCAGCTCGCTCGCCGGCCCGCCCGGTCCGCCGCTCGCCCAGTCCCCGACCGCGTCCCGGAACGCACTCATGTCCGCCATGGTGCGAGTCTGCGCCCCGCCCGCGGTACGGGCACGCGATTTTCGGCGGCGCCGGGCTCCGACCGGCCGCGCGGCCATTGTCAGTGCCCCACGAGAGGATCATTCCCATGACGATTCCTTCCGCCGTTGAGGCTCTGTCCAGTCGTACCGAGTACGAGGCCGCTCTCCCTGTCCTGCGTTCGGCCTCGCAGGCCTATTACGGTGACGGCGACAGCACGCTGGACGACGTCTCGTACGACCGGCTGCGGCTGGCCGTCCTGGCCTGGGAGCGGGAGAACCCCACCGAGGTCTCCGCCGACTCCCCCACCGGCCTGGTCGCGGACGGCGCCGCCCCGGCCGGCGATGTCGCGCACACCACCCGGCTGCTGAGCCTGGACAACGTCTTCGACGCCGAAGGGCTGCTGGCCTGGGGCGCATCCGTCGAGCGCCGGCTGGGCCGCGCCCCGGAGGGCGGGTTCACCGTCGAGCCGAAGATCGACGGAGCGGCAGTGGCCGCCCGGTACCGCGACGGCCGCCTGGTGCAGATCATCACCCGCGGCGACGGCGGCCACGGCGAGGACATCAGCCACGTGATCGGCCAGATCGACGGGCTGCCCGAGCAGTTGGCCGACGCGGCCACCTTCGAGGTCCGCGGGGAGGTGGCCTTCACCCAGGAACAGTTCGAGGAGGCCAATGCGGTCCGGGCCGCCCACGGCGCGCAGGTCTTCGCCAACCCCCGCAACGGCACGGCGGGCACGCTCAGGGCCAAGGACCGGCCGTACCGGCTCCAGCTGACGTTCTGGGCCTACGGCGCCGTGGAACTGGACGGCGCCCCGTTCCTGCCCGTCGCGGGCACCCACGCCGAGACCCTGGCCGCGGTGGCCGCGGCCGGAGTGCGGACGACCGCCGCCACCGCGGCCGGGCTGGGCCTCGTCGCCGATCTCGCCGAGGCCCAGCAGCGGATCGACGGGATCGCCGGCATGCGCGCGGAACTGCCCGTCGGCATCGACGGCGTGGTGGTCAAGCTGAACGACACCGCCGAGCAGGAGGCGGCCGGGGTCGGCAGTCGCTTCCCGCACTGGGCGATCGCGGTCAAACTGCCCGCGGTCGAGCGGCAGACGGTGCTGAATGAGGTCGTGTGGGAGGTCGGCCGCACCGGGGTCCTCGCTCCGACCGCGCTGCTCGCACCCGTCGAGATAGACGGCTCCACCGTCACCCGGGCCACCCTGCACAACCCGGCCGACATCCGCCGGCGCGACCTCCACCTCGGCGACACGGTGACGGTGTACAAGGCGGGCGACATCATCCCGCGCGTGCAGGCGGCCGTGGTCCGGCTGCGTCCGGCCGGAGCCGTGCCGGTGCCCCTGCCCGAGGCCTGCCCGCGCTGCGACGGGGAGATCGACAAGACCCAGGAGCGGTGGCGCTGCGCGAAGGGCACCTCGTGTGCGCTCCCGGCCCTGATCGAGTACGCCGGCGGGCGCGAGATGCTCGACATCGACGGCCTGGGCAGGACGTACGTGGCGGCCCTGGTCGAGTCGGGGGACGTCACCGACGTCGCCGACCTCTTCACCCTCTCCCTCGAGCAGCTCACCGTCGCGGCCGGCAGTGCCAAGCGGGCCGCGAAGCTCGCCGAGCAGATCGAGGTGGCCAAGTCCCGGCCGCTCAACCGGGTCTTCTGCGCCCTGGGCGTGCTCGGCACCGGACGCAGCATGTCGCGTCGCATCGCCCGGCACTTCGGCACGATGGAGGCGATCCGCCAGGCAGACGCGGCCGTGATGCAGGACGTGGAGGGGATCGGCCCGGAGAAGGCCCCGGTCATCGTCGAGCAGGTCGCCGCCCTGGCCCCCGTCATCGACAAGCTGATCGCGGCGGGCGTCAACATGGTAGAGCCCGAGGGACCGTCGGCGGTCCCCGGTGGGGGTCCGCTGGACGGCAAGGTCGTCGTGGTCACCGGCAAGATGGCCGGTCGGCTGGACGGCTTCGGCCGGTCCGAGATGAATGCCCTCATCGAGAAGGCGGGCGGGCGCGCGGGCAGCAGCGTCAACTCCAAGACGTCCCTCCTCGTCGCCGCGCCTTCCGCGAGCGGCAAGCCGAGCTCGAAGGCGGTCAAGGCGGCGGAGGCCGGAGTCGAGGTCCTCTCGCCGGAGGACTTCGCCGAGTTGGTCGCCGACTACCTGGTCTGACGGGGATGCCGGGGTGCCGGTGCTGGGAGTTCCCTGGCAGTGCGGGGGTCCCGGGGCCCCGGGCAGGACGCAGGACCGTACCGGACGCACCCTATGGGGCCCTTTGCCCGCTTCGTGCGGGAGCAGGGCTCCCAGGGAACTCCCAGGAAGCTCCCAGACCCCGCAAAGTACGGGCGGCCAGGATCCTGCTCCATGAAGGTGCTCCCACGGCGGCGCAGGGCCGTCCTGATCAATTCGGTGCTCGGAGTGGCGGTCCTCGCGGGCGCCGGCGGCGCGTACGCGGCAGTGGCCGGTGACAGCGGCAGTCCGGCGCGCGACGGCGCGCGGACCGTGGCGGTCACCAAGGGCACCGTCCTCGCGACCGTCTCCGGTGCGGGTTCGCTGAGCTCGCCGAGCGATGCCGGGGTGAACTTCACCACCGGCGGCCGGCTCACCGAGGTCGGCGTCAAGGCGGGAGACAAGGTCACCAAGGGCCAGCTGCTCGGAAGGGTCGATGCGACCGCCGCGACCGAGACGCTCGACCAGGCTCGGGCAGCACTGACCGCGGCCCAGGCCAACCTCACCAAGGCCGAGGCCGGTCAGGTGAGTTCGGCTTCGAGCCGCACGGGCTCCTCCTCGCGGGGCGGTTCCGCCTCCACGCCCGCGCCGGCCCCCGCTCCGACCGTGGACCCGGCGCAGCTGGCCCAGGCCCGCGCCCAGCTCACCCAGGCGCAGAACGCGGTGGACGCCGCACAGCGCGCCGTCGACGGGACGGTACTGAAGGCGCCGGCCGACGGGACGGTGGCTTCGGTCTCGGCGAAGGTGGGCGACACGGTCACCGGAACGAACGGCAATGGCGGCGGCAGCGGCTCGGGCGGCGGAAACGGCGGATCGAGCAGCAACTCGGCCTCCTCCGGCGCCAGTTCCTCCTCCACACTCTCCGGGTTCGTGGTACTCACCAACCCGTCCGGCATGCAGGTGACGGCGAACTTCTCGGAGGCCGACGCCCTGAAGCTGAAGCCCGGCCAGCCGGCGACGGTCACCCTCAACGCGATGTCCGGGAAGGTCCTCAACGCGACCGTCCTGTCCGTCGGTTCGCTGCCCCTGAGCAGCGGATCCGCCTCCGGTGGCGGCAACTCGGGCGGCGGGAGCGCCGTGCAGTACTCGGCCACCCTCACCGTCACGAGCCCCACCGACGACCTGCGCAGCGGCCTCAGCACCAGCATCCAGGTCGTCACCGGGGAGGCGTCCGGCGCCCTGTCGGTGCCGGCCGCGGCCGTGTCCGGGACCGGGGAGAACCGTACCGTCACCGTCGTCAAGTCGGACGGCACGACCGTGCGCACCCCGGTCACCCTCGGCCTCGAGGGCGACAGCGCCGACCAGGTGGTCAGCGGACTGACCGAGGGCGAGCAGGTGCAGCTGGCCGCGGTGTCCTCGGCCGGCAACGGCGGCTTCCCGAACGGAGCCTTCCCCGGCGGCGCCGGGGCCGGCGGTGCCCGCAACCGCGGGGGCACGGGTGTGCGTACCGGTGGCAGCGGGGGTGGCCGCGGATGACGCCGCCGCTGCTGCCGCGCCGCAGGCCGCCCGAGAAGCCGGCCGGGCGCCGGCGCCGGGGGCCGACGTGGCGCGACGACCCGTACCGCCGGTGATCGAGGTCCGGGCGCTGTTCAAGACGTACGGGCACGGCGACGCCGCGGTCCGCGCGCTCGGCGGACCGCGCGATCCTGCGACGGGCCACCAGCCTGGAGTCGAACTCCGCGTGGAGCAGGGTGACTTCGTCGCCGTCATGGGCAGCTCCGGATCCGGCAAGTCGACCCTGATGAACATCCTCGGCTGCCTGGACACACCCACCTCGGGCCGTTACCTGCTCGACGGGATCGACGTGGGCGGACTGGACGAGCACCAGCTCTCGCTGGTCCGCAACCGCAAGATCGGCTTCGTCTTCCAGTCGTTCAACCTGGTGCCCCGCACCACCGCCCTCGCTCAGGTGGAACTGCCGCTGGCGTACGCCGGGGTGAAGACCTCCGAGCGGCGGCGCCGCGCGGAGGCCGCGCTCACCCTCGTCGGCCTGGCCGACCGGATGGACCACCGCCCCAACGAACTCTCCGGCGGCCAGCAGCAGCGCGTGGCCCTGGCCCGCGCGCTCGTGACCGCTCCGGCGATGCTGCTCGCCGACGAGCCGACCGGGAACCTGGACAGCCGCAGCACCGAGGAGGTCCTGGCGATCGTGGACCGGCTCAACGCTGCGGGCCGCACCGTCGTACTGATCACCCACGAGGACGAGGTGGCCCGGCACGCCAAGCGGGTCCTGCGCCTGGTGGACGGCCAGATCGTCGAGGACCTCCGGCAAGCGCCCGTCGGCGGGCCCCCGCCTGCGATGCGCGGGCAGCACGCGGTGTCCGGAGGTCTTCGGTGAACCCGTTCCAGACGCTGCGCTTCGCCTTCGGCGGCCTCGCGGCGAACAAGGTGCGCTCCGCGCTGACAATGCTGGGCGTGCTGATCGGCGTCGCCGCGGTGATCCTGCTGCTCGCCGTCGGCAACGGCTCCTCCCAGGCGGTGAAGGACTCCATCGAGAAGCTCGGCACCAACGCCCTGACCGTCTCCTCCGGCAGCGGATTCGGCGGCTCGCGCTCCGGCGCCGGTTCCGCGGGCTCCACGAAGCCGCTGACCGTCGAGGACGCGCGGGCGCTCGCCGACTCCTCGGCCGCCCCGCACGTCGAGTCGGTGGCGCCGGAGGTCACCACCTCGCAGACCGCTCTCCACGAGGGCACCTCGCACACGGTCGGCCAGGTCGTCGGCACCTACCCGGCGTACTTCAAGGCCTCCAACAGCAAGGTGGCCAAGGGCGACTACTTCAGCGGCGACGACGTAATGGCGTCCCGCAAGGTGGCCGTGATCGGCTCGACGACCGCCACCGACCTGTTCGGCACGGCCGACCCCGTCGGCCAGAAGGTGGTGCTCGGCGGTACGCCGTTCACCGTGGTCGGGGTGCTCGCCACCAAGGGCGGTACGGGGTTCCAGGATCCGGACGACGTGGTGGTCGCGCCGTTGCCCACCGTGCAGAACGCCTTCACCGGCTTCGGCTCGGTCAGCCAGATCCTCGTCGAGGCCAAGTCCGCGGACGCGACGACGGCGGCGCAGAGCGAGATCACGAGCGTCCTGATGGCGCGGCACGGCATCAAGGACCCGGCCGCGCTGGACTTCCGGGTGGCGAGCCAGGCGTCCCTGCTGACCACCCAGGCCTCCACTAACAAGACCTTCACCGTGCTGCTGGGCGCGGTCGCGGCGATCTCCCTGCTGGTCGGAGGGATCGGCATCACCAACATCATGCTGGTGACGGTCACCGAGCGGACGCGCGAGATCGGCATCCGCAAGGCGATCGGGGCGCCCCGGGGCGTCATCCTCGGCCAGTTCCTGGCCGAGTCGACGCTGCTCTCGCTGATCGGTGGCGGGCTCGGCGTCGCGGCCGGGCTGATCGGCTCGCACTTCACGATCGTCGGCATCAAGCCGGTCGTCATTCCGGAGTCGGTCGTCGGAGCCTTCGCCATCGCGGTGGTGATCGGGCTGTTCTTCGGCGGCTATCCGGCCAACCGGGCCGCGAGCCTGCGGCCCATCGAAGCACTGCGGCACGAGTGAGCCGACACATGCGGGGACAGGGAGAGACTGACATGGCACGACGCCGCACCGAACTGGAGAAGCAGCCCGCCGAGGCGACCGAGGACCGGTTCACGCCGTTCGCCGAGGTGTTCGACGGCTCGGCCGCCGAGGAGCAGCCCTTCGCGCAGGGTCCCGCCGCGGGACCCGCGGAGGATCCCGAGGATTCCGAGGATCCCGAGCGGATCCTGGCCGAGCCCCCGGACACCCGGGACATCTCGGCGGAGCTCGCCGCCGCGCCCCGGCCCCGGCTGCCCTGGCTGAGCATGCTGCTCTCCGGCGGGGTGGTGGCCGGGCTGGCGTTCGCCGGGGGTGCCCTGGTCGAGAAGGGCCACCTCCAGGGACCGGCCGGATCCAGGTCCGGGTCCGGGTCCGCGGCCGCGGCCTCCGGGCGCAACCCGGCCGCCGGGGCGGGCGGCCAAGGGCGTACGGGCTTCGGCCAGGGAGCCACCGGGCAGGGCCGTACCGGAACCGGGCAGAACGGCTCGCGGCAGGGCGCCGGGGGTGCGACGGGCGGGCTGGGCGCAGGGGCCGGCGTGACCACCGGTACGGTGAAGCTCGTCGACGGCACCACCCTCTACGTCACGGACGCCCAGGGCAAGGTCGTCAAGATCACCACCGATACCAGCACGCAGATCACCGAAGCCAGGAGCGGCAAGGTGTCCGACCTCCAGCCGGGTCAGACCGTGACCGTGCGCGGCAGCCAGTCCCCCTCGGGCGATGTCGCGGCGACGGCCGTCGCCCAGGGCGGCGGGGGAGGTTTCGGCGGCGGAGGTTTCGGCGGCGGACGGGGCTGAGCGCGAGAGGTAGGGAAACCCCCTTGGAGATGGACACGGCCACGCCCGAGGCGAGCCTGCTGGTCGTCGACGACGAGCCGAACATCCGGGAGCTGCTGTCCGCCTCGCTGCGGTTCGTCGGCTTCAAGGTCACTTCGGCGGCGAACGGAGCCGACGCGCTGGCGGCCGTCGCAGAGGAGCGGCCCGATCTGGTGGTGCTCGACGTGATGCTGCCCGACATCAGCGGGTTCGCCGTGGTGCGCAGGCTGCGCGAGGCGGCCGGTGGCGAACCGGGGGCGGAACACCTTCCGGTGCTCTTCCTCACCGCGAAGGACGGCGTGGACGACAAGATCGGCGGACTCACGGCCGGCGGCGACGACTACGTCACCAAGCCGTTCAGCCTGGAGGAGCTGATCGCCCGGATCCGCGCGATCCTGCGCCGCACCGGTGGCCCCGCGGGCGAGGGGCGGCTGGTCGTCGGCGACCTCGAACTGGACCCGGTGGGCCACCAGGTGCTGCGCGGCGGCCGGCCGGTCTCCCTGTCGCCCACCGAGTTCAAACTGCTCACGTACCTGATGACCCATGCCGATCGCGTGGTCTCCAAGATGCAGATCCTGGAGCACGTGTGGGCGTACGACTTCGGCGGTGACGTCAGCATCGTCGAGTCGTACATCTCATACGTGCGCCGCAAGGTGGACTCCGGCGCGGACGGCTCCGCCAAGCTCATCCACACCGTGCGCGGCATCGGGTACGTCCTGCGCCGCCCGCAGGGCTGACATGGCGCGGAGCCTTCGCGTCCCCCGCCCCGTCCTGCGCCTCCGTCCCCGCCTCCGCCTCAAGTGGCCTGGACGGATACGGCGGCTCGCCGTGCGGCTCGGGCACCGCTTCGCCGGCCTGTCCCTGCGCTCACGGCTCGTGGTGCTCTCGATGGTCCTGGTCGCGCTGGGGCTGACCGTCAGCGACGCCGTCGTGCTCGGGTCGGTACGCGCCCAGCTGGTGGGGCGGGTGGACCAGCAGCTCGAACGGTTCGGGGACTCGATGGCGTACCGGGTCCGGTCCGAGGGCATTCCGCAGCCGCACCCCGGGCGGTCGGGCGGCGGGCGGCCGTGGCTGCCGAGCCAGTACGTGATGGCCTTCGCGGATGCCGACGGCACCGTGTCGGACCAGTACCGCCAGCCCGTCGCGGCCGGGGATCCGGGCCCGTCGTGGCCCGCGATGGACGCGGCGGGGCTACGGGCCCGGCTGGGGCGGCCGTTCGAGGTGCCGAGCGACCACGGTGACGGCACCTGGTGGGTGCTGATCGTGCCGGTGGGCAGCGAGGACCCCGCGCTGCCCACCGGAGTGGTGGTGGCGGCCCCGCTGGACGACGTGACCTCCACCATCGACCACCTGGCGACCGCCTTCCGGCTGATCGGCGTGGTGGTGTCGCTGCTGCTCGCCGCGGCCGGCTGGTTCGCCGTACGGGCGGGCCTGCGGCCGCTGCGGCGGATCGAGGAGACCGCGGCGGAGATCTCCGCCGGGCGGCCGCTCTCGCACCGCATGCCGGACGCTTCGCCCCGGACCGAGACCGGAAGGCTGAGCAGCGCGCTCAACGGAATGCTCGCGCAGATCGAGTCGGCCTTCGCGGCCCGCGCCGCGTCCGAGGAGCAGATGCGGCGTTTCGTCGCCGACGCCAGTCACGAGCTGCGTACGCCGCTGGCCGGGATCCGGGGCTTCGCCGAGCTGTACCGTATGGGCGCGCTGCCCGACGAGGCGGACGTCAAACGGACCATGGCCCGGATCGAGAGCGAGGCGGTGCGGCTCAGCGGTCTGGTGGAGGACCTGCTCACGCTGGTCCGCATGGACGAGCAGCGCCCGCTGGAGATCGCTCCGATGGACCTGCGGACCCTGGCGGTGGACGCCCTGCACGACACCCGTGCCCTGGACCCGACGCGCGAGGTGGTGCTGACCGGTCCGGGAGGGGTCGGCCTGCCCGGACCGGCTCCGGTCAACGGGGACGAGGCGCGGCTGCGGCAGGTGGTCACCAACCTGGTCGGCAACGCCGTCGTCCATACTCCGGCGGGTTCGCCGGTCCGGATCGGGGTGGGGAGCTCGGGCGGCCGCGAAGTGATCGAGGTGGCCGACTCGGGGCCGGGTCTCACCGCGGAGCAGGCCGCCCGGGTCTTCGAGAGGTTCTACCGGGTGGACGCCTCCCGGAGCCGTCAGGCGGGCGGCGGCGCCGGCCTCGGACTGGCGATCGCCGCCGCGCTGGTACAGGCGCACGAAGGCGCACTGGAACTGGAGACGACGCCGGGCGGCGGAGCCGTGTTCCGCGTGCGCCTGCCGTCCGCCGGGCACTGACCGCGCACCGCTCTGCGAGGATCCCGTAACGGGCCGGGATCCCGGCGCACTGTCGGAGTACCGGCACCCCCGCCCCCCTCTGGAGCGAAACAGTGATTCCTGAACCCACCGGCACCGCGGCCCTCCTGGTGAACGGCCGGGGGCAGTACCTGCTGCACCTGCGCGATGCGAACAAGCCCCACATCTGCGACCCGGGCACCTGGTCGCTCCCCGGCGGGGGCCGTGAGGGTTCGGAATCCGCCCGGCAGGACGTCGAGCGGGAACTCCTGGAGGAGACCGGTCTGACGGTCGCCCTGGAGCCGCTGACCGTCGTCGACGCGCACGGCCCCGACGGGCAGGGCGAGGACCTGATCCAGGTCTACCTCGGCGCCTGGGACGGTGACGCCGACACCCTTCCCTGCCCCGAAGGGATCATGTTCCGCTGGTTCGACGAGGCCACCACCACGTGGCTGACCATGTGCCCGTGGACGGCCGAGGTCATCGCCCTGCACCAGAAGACCGCTCCCGCGCCGGACCTCGTACCCGCGCCCGTACCCGTACCCCGTGCGGCGGGCGGTGGCGGCCGGGCCCGCCCGAACATCATCGGTGTGCACCTGTTCCTCCAGCGGCCCGACGGCAAGGTCCTGCTCGGCCTGCGCCACCCGGACCTGCCCTTCGCCGGCCGGTCCTGGCATCTGCTCGCGGGCCACTGCGAGGACGAGGGGGCCCTTGCCTGCCTGATCAGGGAGGCCGAGGAGGAGGCCGGGCTGAAGATCCGGGCCGAGGACGTCGAGCTCGTCCACACCGTGCATGTCCTCGACGAGGGCGGCGACGGGCAGCCCCGGCTCCAGCTGGTCTTCCGGGCGCACGCCTGGTCGGGCACGCCCGAACTGCGGGAGCCCGACAAGTGCCTGGAGTGGGCGTGGTGGGACCCCGCGGCGCTCCCCGAGCCGATCGTCGCCTACACCCGGACCGCGATCGAGGCGATCGGCCACGGCCTGGCGTACTCCGAGATGGGCTGGACGTGAGCTGCTCCGGCGGTCGGCGCGTACACCCCTGGTCGTAGCCGGACGCTCCCCCTGGTGGGAGAAGGGGTCGCCTCCTGGGGGTACGGAGAAATCACCTCCCGGGGGGCCGACAAGGGTGGCGGCCGGTGGTTACGTTGCTGGTTCGGCAACACCCATGACGGAGGATCACCGCATGCAGAGCCGTTCGGCCGATGACCCCCGCAAGCGAATGACATGGGCGACATCCCTCGTTCTGATCGCGGTCACCGCGCTGCTCGGGGGCGCGCCCGGGGCCGCGACAGCCGCGGCCCCCGCCGCCCCGCCCGTTCCCGTCCTGTCCTGGGGCCCCTGCGACGGAGCGGACCCCGGTGATCCGGGGGACGGCTTCGAGTGCGCGACCGCTCAAGTGCCCCTGGACTACCGCCTGCCCACCGGGCGGACGATCCCGCTAGCGGTCACCCGGCACCTGGCGGCCGACCGGACGCACCGCACCGGCGTCCTGATCCTGCACCCCGGCGGACCCGGCAACTCCGGTGTGGACTTCGCCCGCAACAGCTACGACGCGCTCCCGGCCTCCCTGCGCGACTCCTTCGACGTCGTCGGGTACGACATGCGCGGCGTGAAGCGCAGCGGACAGGTGGAGTGCTGGAACGACGCCGAGTACTCCGCCGCCGTGGACGCCGCACGCGGTGTGCCCGGCCCGGGAGCCCTGCAGACCGCCGTGCGGCAGGGCCGCGAATTCGCCGCCGCATGTCAGGCACGCTCCGCGGACCTCGTGCCGTTCATCGGCACCGCGTCGAACGCCAAGGACATCGACCTGCTGCGCCGGGCCCTGGGCGAGGAGACGCTCACCTTCTACGGCCGGTCCTTCGGCAGCTACGTCGGCACCGTCTACGCCGCGCAGTTCCCCCGGCGGGTACGCGCCATGGTGCTGGACGGGGCGTACGATCCGCGTCGCTACGCCGATGTCCCGTACGCGTACGACGGCGCGCAGTTCGTCGCCCTGGACGCGGCGGTCGGCCGGTTCCTCGACTGGTGCGCGCAGAACGCCGCCGCGTGCGGATTCGGTGACGGCCGGCCGCGGGAGGCCTTCGAGCAGCTCAAGCGGGCGCTGGACGCCGACCCCGTCATCACCGCGAGTGGACGCCCGGCCACCGGCTACACGCTCGCCTACCGGCTGATGTTCAACATCAACTCCGGCAAGGAGGTCTGGCCCTACCTGGGGCAGGCCCTGCGGGCGGCCCAGGCCCACCAGGGTTCGTTCCTGCTGTCGCCGCCCTCGCCCGCGTCCTTCGACTTCCTCAACGTCAACATGGCCGTCGAGTGCGCGGACCGCGTCTACCCGACCAGCCGGCTGCTCCTGAACACGCTGGTCAGCGCCCACGTCGCCACCGCTCCGCTGCTGGGACCCCCCATCGGCCTGGGGCCGCCCACCTACGACCACAACCACGCGCCCACCTGCGCGCAGTGGCCGGCGGAGCGTCCGAGCCGCTACGAGGGTTCCTACCGCGCTGCCGGTTCCGCCCCGATCCTGGTCCTCGGTACGACCGGGGACCCGGACACCCCGTACCAGGACGCGGTGGCCCTGGCCGGGACACTGGACGGCGGACGGCTGCTGACGTTCGCGGGTGAGGGACACACCGGATACAACCGGAGCGCCTGTGTGAGCGCCCTGGTCAACGACTACCTCGCCACCCTGGCACTGCCCGCCCGGGGTACGGTCTGCGCGGACGAGACGCCCCCCGAACCCCTCACCCGCCGCACCACGGGCGTCGAGGTCGACGAGACGCAGGATGTGATCCCCGTGCTGCGTTGAGCACCTTGCCCGGAGCGCACTCAGCGGGGCAGGGCGACGAGCCCTGCCTCGTAGGCGGTGATCACGAGCTGGACCCGGTCCCGGGCGTCCAGTTTGGTGAGCAGCCGTGACACGTGGGACTTGGCGGTGGCCACCGTGATGAAGAGGTCCTCCGCGATCTCGGTGTTCGACCGGCCGCGTCCGACGAGGGTGAGCACTTCGCGTTCCCGCTCGGTGATGCCCTCGACCGTCCGCGGGGAGCGCTCCGGGGCGGCCGCGGGCCGTCCGGCGAAGTCGGCGATCAGACGGCGCGTCACACCCGGCGCGATCAGTGCGTCGCCGGCGGCCACCACCCGGATCGCCGTGAGGATGTCGTCGAGCGCCATGTCCTTGACCACGAACCCGCTCGCGCCGGCGCGGAGCGCACCGTAGACGTGCTCGTCCTCGTCGAAGGTGGTCAGGACGAGCACGCGAGCCGTCGCCGGACCTGCGGTGATCAGGCGGGTGGCCTCGATCCCGTCCATGACGGGCATCCGGATGTCCATCACCACGACGTCGGGGGCGAGTTCACCGACGAGCCCGACCGCCTCGGAGCCGTTGGCGGCCTCGCCGACGACTTCCAGGTCGGGGTGGTCGCCCATGAGCACGCGCAGACCGGACCGCACCAGCGGCTGGTCGTCGGCGAGTACGATCCGGATGGTCATCGGGCCTCCACTGAAACTTCGACGGACGCGGGCGCGGACGTGCGCGTGGGCGAGGACGTGGGCACGGGTAGCGGCAGTCTGGCCGCCACCCGGAAGCCGCCCTCGGGGCGCGTCCCGGTGGTGAGCCGGCCGTGCAGCAGGGCGACCCGTTCGCGCATGCCCACGATGCCGAATCCGTGGGCCGGGCCGTGCTCGGTGGCACCGCGCCCGTCATCGACGATCTCCACGGACAGTTCTCGGTCCCCGTGCTCGATGGTCACCCGGCAGAGCCCGGTGCCCGCGTGGCGGACCACGTTGGTCAGCGCCTCCTGGACGATACGGTAGGCCGCCAGGTCGATGTCGGCCGGCAGCGGGCGCTGCTCCCCGGTCCGCAGCACGTCGACCCTCACGCCCGCGTCCGCCGTCGCCGCCGCCAGCCGGTCGAGGTCCGCGAGACCGGGCGAGGGCGCGAGCGACGCCCGACCCGAACCCCCGGCGTCCGGGTCGGCCTGACGCAGTGCCATCAAGGTGCGCCGGAGGCCCGCCAGGGTCTCCCGGCTGGTGGCTTCGATGGCGCGCAGCGCCTCCTGGGCCTCCTCGGGCTGGGTCCGGATGACCCGGCTCCCCACCCCGGCCTGGATGGCGACGATGCCGATGCTGTGCGCGACCATGTCGTGCAACTCCCGGGCGATCCGCAGCCGTTCGGCGACGACGGCCTCGGCCACCTCCTGGGCGCGCAGTGCCACCGCGTGCTCACGGCGCTCGCGGACCAGCAGACCTGCCGTGCAGGCCGCGGCCACCGCCAGGACGGCGATCACGAGGTTCGCGGTCAGGCCGTCCCCGTGCGCGAAGCCTCCGACGAGGAGCAGTTGGACGAGGAGGGAAGTGGATACGGCCACGGCCGAGACCCGTCGTGCGCGGATGGCGACGATGAGACCCAGGACGAGGTCCACCGCCAGGAACGGCAGGAACTGGCCCTGGTACGAGGCCGACAGGTCCACTCGGGCAGTGCTCGGGGGAACCACCACCACGGCGGTGGATCCGAGGATCAGGAGGGCAAGGACCGGAATCGGCGCGCGTCGCACGACGCCGAGGAGCAGGCTCGCCACCAGCAGCGCCACGAGGCCGTGGACCGTGCCCGAGGCGCGCGGGGCACCTCCCATGAGCAGACCCACCGCGAGGACGTAGAGGACGCCCCCCGCCCAGGCCAGGAGAGGAAGGGCGCGTGGCGCGACGCGCGCGGACGACGGGGTGGTCGGTATGGCATCCATCCCGCGACACTATCCAGCCACCGGCCCCGCGACGTCGTCCCGGGGACGTACGCCCCCGGGCTAAGGCGGCCGCGCGATTGCCGCCCACGGCCCCATGACCCGGGCGGGGCCCTCCCGGCAGTGTTGTCCACATGATCGAAGTACACGAACTCACCAAGCGCTACGGCGCCAAGACCGCCGTCGACCAGCTGTCCTTCACCGTGCGGCCGGGCCAGGTCACCGGCTTCCTCGGGCCCAACGGAGCCGGCAAGTCCACCACCCTGCGGATGATCCTCGGCCTGGAGGCGCCCACCGGCGGCGGCGCCACCGTCAGCGGGGTCCCCTTCCGCAGCCACCCCCGCGGACTGCGGCACGTCGGCGCCCTCCTCGACGCCGGGCAGGTCCACGGCGGACGCACCGCCACGGCCCATCTGTCGGCCCTGGCGCGCAGCAACGGGATCTCCCGGCGCCGGGTGGACGAGGTGCTGCACGAAGTGGGCCTGGCCGAGGCGGCGAACCGCCGCATCGGCGGATTCTCGCTCGGCATGAAGCAGCGGCTGGGCGTCGCCACCGCCCTGCTCGGCGACCCGCCCGTGCTGATGTTCGACGAGCCGGTCAACGGCATGGACCCGGAAGGCGTGCTCTGGATGCGCCGGCTCTTCCGGCGCCTGGCGGCCGAGGGCCGCACCGTCTTCCTCTCCAGTCACCTGATGTCGGAGATGGAGAACACCGCCGACCAGCTCGTCGTCATCGGCCGGGGCCGGCTCATCGCCGCCGAGTCGGTACGGGACTTCGCGGCCCGCAGCACCGGCCTCGGCGTCGTGGTGGGCACCCGGCAGGCTGCCGAGCTGACGGCGGTGCTGAGTGCCGCGGGCGCTTCGGTCGCGCCGGAAGGCTCGGCGGGCGCCGAGAAGCTCACCGTGACCGGACTGCCGTCGGACCGGATCGCCGCGCTCGCCTTCGAGAACGGGATCCTGCTCAACGAACTCACGACCCGTGCGGCCTCGCTGGAAGAGGCCTTCATGGAACTCACCGCCGACAGCGTCGAATACCAGGCAGGACAGCCCCGATGACCTCACTCGCCTCCGCCCCCGCGACCGCTGCGCCCGCCTCCGGTTCCCCGGGCGCCTCCCCCGCCGAGCCGCCCGCCCGCTTCCGCGATCTGATCGCCTCCGAGTGGATCAAAACGCGTTCCCTGCGCTCCACCTGGTGGGTCCTTGCCCTCATCACCGTGTTCGTCATCGGGTCCGCGGCCGTGGCCACGCTCTCCGACAAGGACGCGGGCTCCGAACCCGGCAGCTTCCTGGCCCCCGACGCCTTCTCCTCGCCCGGATGCATGACGCTGATCCTCGTCTCCGGAAGCATGGGCGCCCTCAACATCGTCAGCGAATACGGCAGCGGCCTGATCCGCACCACCTTCGCGGCCGTCCCCGCCCGCGGCGCGGTCGTACTGGCCAAGGCCGTCGTCACCGCCCTGCTGTGGACCGCGGTCGGCACGGCCGCCGCCATCGGATCCTTCCTGGTCTCCCAGGCCATCCTGAACGGGCACGGTGGCGCCGTCGCGATCACCCACCCCGACGTGCTCCGCCCACTGGTGGCATCCGCGCTGCTGGCTCCGGTGTGCGCCCTGACCGGCCTGGGCCTCGGCGTCCTGCTCCGCCATGCCGCCGCCACCATGCTCACCAGCGCCTTCGCCCTGCTGATGCTGCCCACCATGTTCTCCGAGAGCAACCGCTGGTCCGCCGACATCAAGCACACGATGGTCTCGGCGGCCTGGACCCGCCTCGTCCAGCCCTGGGAGCCCAGTCCCGACTCCCTCGCCTACAGCGCCACGCTGCCCGGCTGCTGGATCGTGTTCGCCCTCTGGCCGCTGATCGCCATCGCCCTCGCGGTGTTCGTCGTAAGGCGCCGCGATGTGTGAGTGCGCCGGGGCCACCGTTGTTCGCACCTCGGGACAAAAGAAAAGAGCAAGGAATCGACCGCTCCTTGCCCTCTTCAACATATAGCGCACGGGGGGCCTTGCGGCAAGGCCCCCCTTTTGCCGCAAACTCTCCGTTCGAAGAAAAATCTGCGGAATTCGGGGCGGTTTTCGTGATGGACGTATTGATTGCCGGCGGGGGGCCGACCGGCATGATGCTGGCCGCGGAATTGCGGCTGCACGGTGTGCGGGTGGTCGTACTGGAAAGGGAAACGGAGCCGACCGGGGTCGTGCGCGCGCTCGGACTGCATTCGCGCAGCGTCGAGGTGATGGACCAGCGCGGGCTGCTGGAGCGGTTCCTCCCGCTCGGCCGCCAGTACCCGGTCGGCGGGTTCTTCGCCGGCATCACCAAGCCGGCGCCGGACCGGCTGGACACCGCGCATCCGTACGTCCTCGGCATCCCGCAGCCCACCGTCGACCGGCTACTGACCGAGCGCGCCGCCGAGCTCGGCGCCGAGATCCGGCGCGGCCGGGCACTGATCGGGCTGAGCCAGGACGAACACGGGGTGACGGCCGAGCTGGACGACGGTACGCGGCTGCGTTCGCGCTACCTCGTCGGCTGCGACGGCGGCCGCAGCACGGTGCGCAAGCTGCTCGGCATCGGCTTCCCCGGCGAGCCCAGCAGGACCGATACGCTGCTGGGCGAGGTGGAGCTGACCGCGTCGCCGGAGACGGTCGCCGCCGTGGTGGCCGAAGTCCGCAGGACCCAGCTGTGGTTCGGCGCGATGCCCCTAGGGGACGGGGCGTACCGCGTGGTCGCTCCCGCTGCGGGGGTAGCCGAGGACCGACGGGTCCCGCCGACCCTGGACGAGCTGAAACGGCGGATGCGGGAGGCCGGGGGCACGGACTTCGGCGCCCACTCGCCGCGCTGGCTGTCCCGCTTCGGCGATGCCACCCGGCTGGCCGAGAGCTACCGGACCGGCCGGGTGCTGCTGGCCGGCGACGCGGCGCACGTACACCCGCCGGTCGGCGGGCAGGGTCTCAACCTCGGTGTCCAGGACGCCTTCAACCTGGGGTGGAAGCTCGCCGCGCAGGTGCATGGCTGGGCACCGGAGGGGCTGCTGGACAGCTACCAGGCCGAACGGCGCCCGGTGGCCGCCGACGTGCTGGACAACACCCGTGCGCAGATGCAGCTGATGTCCCTCGAACCGAACGCCCGGGCGGTGCGCCGGCTGCTGACGGAACTGATGGAGTTCGAGGACGTGAACCGGCACCTGACCGAGAAGATCATCGCGATCGGGATCCGCTACGACTTCGGCGGGGGTCACGAACTGCTCGGGCGCCGGTTGCGCGACATCGCCCTGAAGCGGGGCCGCCTCTACGAGCTGATGCACGAGGGCCGCGGACTGCTGCTCGACCGGACCGGCCGGCTCTCGGTGGCGGGCTGGGCGGACCGGGTCGACCACGTGGTCGACGTCAGCGAGGAACTGGACGTGCCCGCGGTGCTGTTGCGGCCGGACGGCCACGTGGCCTGGGTCGGCGCGGACCAGCAGGACCTGCTCGACCGCCTGCCCGACTGGTTCGGCGCGGCCACCGGCTGAGCGCGTGGTGACGCGCCCCCCGGCGGACCGGCTACCAGCCGAAGCGGCGGTCGACCTCGCGCTCGAACTCCTCGAAGGTCAGGACCCCGTCGCCGTCCAGGTTGGCCTGGTCGAAGAGGGCCGAGGAGGCGTCCGCGTCGCCCACTCCCCAGAACGGCAGGTCACCGGCGGCGGCGAGGGTGGGTCCCTTCGCGCGCAGGGCGGTGATCACCTCGACGCGCGTCAGGACGCCGTCGCTGTTCAGATCCAGCGCGTCGAAGAGCTTGCGGGCCTTGGCGCTCATGACGTGGTCCTTTCACGGGTGGTCCGGCGGCGCGGAGATCCGCCGGACCACCAAGCCTACGACCCGCCCTGCGGGACGAGGAGGGCGGACCGCGCCGAACGCGGCGGACGGCGGGTGGACGCCGAGGTCACCGGTGTCATCCGGTGAGCCGGCCGGCCTGACGGAGCGAGTCCGCCAGTTCGCGCACGGCGGGGTCCTCCGTGCGGTCCGCCAGCCGCCCCGCGTGACCGGCGAGCAGGTCCAGGGAGACTGCGCCCGGCACCCGCTCCCAGCCGCCGTCGCGCTCGCGCAGCGCCGAGGCGAAGTAGGCCGCCACCGCCGTGATCTGCAGGCGCGGCGACGCCTGCGTCCACAGGTCGCCCCGTAGCGCCGTCTCCTCGACCCGGCCGGACTCCTCGTGCGGGGCCCGGGTGTTCGGGTCGAGCCAGCGCACCGTCGCCGTCGCCACGTGCCCGGTCGCGCCGGGGCGCAGCCGTACCGCGTACAGGGCGGTCACCGTGTGGCCGGGGCCGACTTCGCCGCCGTCCACCGCGTCGTTGCGGAAGTCCTTGTCTGCGACCTTGCGGTTGTCGTAGCCGATCAGCCGGAAGTTCTCGACGGTCTGCGGGTCGAAGGCGACCTGCGCCTTGGCGTCCCGGGCCCGCAGGTCGACCTGTGCGGGGAGTTCGTCGCAGAAGACCTTGCGCGCGCCTTCGGTGTCGGAGACGTAGGCGGTGTGGCCGTCGCCCCGGTCGGCGAGCTTTTCCATGAAGGCGTCGTTGTACTCGCTGCCCACGCCCACGCCGAACAGGGTGATCCCGTGCTCGGTACGGGCGCCGGAGATCCGCTTGAGGATGGCCTCGGCGGTGGTGGCGCCGGTGTTGGCGAGCCCGTCGGAGAGCAGGACGACCCGGTTGGTGGCGCCGGGCCGAAGCGTCCTGACCGCCTCGTCGTATCCGCGGGTGATGCCCGCCTCGACGTTGGTGGAGTCGTCGGTGCGCAGCCCGTCGACGACCTCGTGGATCTGGTCGCGGTGGCCGGCGACGGGGGTCATCGCGAGCCGGGTTCGGGCCTTGCCACTGAAGGTGACGACGGCGACCGAGTCGTCGTCGCGCAGTTTGTCGGTCATCAGGTTCATGGAGGTGCGCACGAGGTCGAGACGGCCTCGCTCCGCCATGGAGCCGGAGACGTCCACGACGAAGGTCAGGGCGGCGGGCGCGCGGCGCTCCCCGCCCTGTCCCGCGGCGCGGGTGGCGAGCCCGACGCGGAGCAGGGACCAGTCCCCGTCGGTGGTCCGGGCGCCGTCCACGGTGACCGAGAAGCCGTCGCCGTCGGGCTCCGGGTAGTCCTGCCGGAAGCTGTTGACGAACTCTTCGGGGCGGATGGTCGCGGGGTCGGGCAGGTGGCCGTCGGCGAGGGTGCGGCGGGCGTACCCGTAGCTGGCGGTGTCCACGTCGAGCCCGAAGGTGGAGAGGTAGTCGGCGGGCGGACCGGTGGGGCGCCGTCCGTCGGACTCCCCCTCGGCGCTGCCGCCGGGGGAGGGAGCCACGGGCCCGGGTCTCGCGTCGGAGCCGTTCCAGCCGCGATCGGCGGACCCGTTGGCGGACCCGTTGAAGTGGCCGCTGGAGCTGCAGCCGGTCAGCAGCAGGCCGGTGGCGGCGAGCGCGGCGATCAGCCGGCCGTGCCTTCCTCTCCGGGCTGGGCGGGGAATGCGAGGAGTGCGGTCCTGATGAGGCGTCACAGCTGCTCCCTCGAAGCGTCGTAGGTGTTGAATTGGACGCTTGGGAAGGGCTGTTGGAGCTGTCGAAGCGATTCCGAACACGTATCGAAGCGACAACGGCAGACGGAATGTCAAGGTCTGGTATCGGCTGAAAGCCGACCGCGCCCGGGGGCGCACGCGCGCAGGTGCGGACATCCCACATGCGCCCCCGGGGCCCGCTTCACGCCCCGTCCCGCCTCTGCTTGGCTGTCAAAGGGCCCACCGGAACGGGAATCCGAAGCGCCCCTCGCACCTCCCAGCAGGAGGAAATGTGGAAGACAGCAGCACGTCCACCACCTTCATACCGGTCCTGGAGCAGATGTCCCTCGACGATGCGACCGCGCGCATGGTCGACCTGCCCGACGGGACGCGCGCGTGGCTCGTCAGCGACTACGACGAGGTGCGCGCGGTCCTGACGGACCCGCGGTTCTCCGCCGACGACCAGCTGCCCGGATACCCCCGGATGCTCCCGACCCCGCCGACGGCCGGAGCCATGTCGTTCCTGCGGATGGACGCCCCGCGGCACGGCGCGGTGCGGCAGGTCCTGACCCCGTCGTTCACCATGCGGCGCATCGAGCGGATGCGCCCGGGCGTACGGGAGGCGACCCGCCGGCTCATCGAGGGCATGCGGGAGGCCGGCCCGCCCGCCGACCTCGTCGCCCGGCTGGCGCTTCCCCTGCCGTCGCTGGTGATCTGCCGGCTCCTCGGGGTGCCCTACGAGGACCACGAGGTGTTCCAGGAGAACAGCCGGGCGATGCTCAGCATCGACAGCACCCCCGAGCAGGCCACGGCCGCGCTCACGGCGCTCGGTGACTACATCCGCACCTTGGCCCTCAAACGCAGGACGGACCCCGCGGACGACCTCCTCAGCACCGCCGTCCAGCAGCAGGAGGCTGCCGGGATGACGGACGAGGAGGTCGTCGCGATGGCCCGGCTGCTCCTGATCGCCGGGCACGAGACGACGGCGAACATGCTCGGGCTCAGCGTGCTGACGCTCTTCGAGCACCCCGACCAGCTCCGCGCGCTGCGCGAGGATCCCGCTCTCGTGAAGTCCGCGGTCGAGGAACTCCTGCGCTACCACTCGATCGTACGGACCGCCCTGGCCCGGGTCGCCGTCGCCGACGTACCGCTGCCCGGCGGGCAGACGGTCCGGGCGGGTGAGGGCGTCGTCCTGGGGGTCAAGCGCGCCAACCGGGACGGCCGCTTCCTCACCTCACCCGGCGACCTCGACATCCGCCGCGAGGTCCGGGGCCACGTGGCGTTCGGCTACGGGATGCACCAGTGCATCGGCCAGACGCTGGCCCGCCTCGAACTCCAGGTCGCGCTCACCGAACTGCTCCGCGCCTTCCCCGGCCTTCGGCCCGCGTGCCCGCCGCAGGAGATCCGCGTACGCCACAACGCCGTGGTCCTGGGACTCGAATCGCTGCCCGTCGCCTGGTGAGTCCGCGGTCCGCGCCGGGACGGAACGCGCGCTGCGCACCGGGTCTACCCCCGCAGGGCCTTGCGGAGCAGTTCGCCGAACTCGGTGGGGTGCGTGGTCAGTCCGGTGTGTCCACCGGGGAAGTGCAGGATTTCCGTGCCGAGTTGTCCGGCCAGGGACTCGGCCGCGCGGTAGGGCAGTTCGCCGCGCGAGTCCTGGCCGCCAGCGAGCACGAGCCGGTCCGAAAGCGCCCGGAGCCGGTGGAGGTCCGGGGTGTGGGACATGAAGGCGGGCACGATGCGGCCGACGAAGTACGGCAGGCCTGCCATCGTCCGCTCGGCGCGCGCCGCGGCCCGGGGCGGAAGCCTCGGCCCGGGATGCGACTCGGGCTGGGGCTCGGGCTGCGACTCGGGCTGGGGTCCGCCGGTGTCGTCGGCCTTCTTCAGGCCGGCGGCGAACACGGCCAGGGCGGGCATCAGCCCCTGGGTGCGCAAGGTCTCCTGCACGTGCGCGAGGAACGCGCGGTGCAGGGCGGCGTCCGGGAGGACCTCCACCAGCGGCGGTTCGTGCGCCACGAGGCGTTCCACGCGTTCGGGACGGGTGGTGAGCAGGTGCACGGCGGCGATCGCGCCGGAGCTGGCGCCGAAGACCCGGGCCGGTTCGCCGGGCGACAGCAGGTCCAGCAGGCGCAGGGCGTCGTCGGCGTGCTCAGCCACCCGCTGCTCGGCCTCGGGGTCGTCCAGCGGGCTCCGGCCGAGGCCGCGCGGGTCGTAGGTCGCCACCGTGTACTCGTGGGCCAGGTCTTCGGCCACGCCCTCGAAGGCGGCCGCGCCGCCCGTCCCTCCGGGGATCAGCAGCAGGAGCGGACCCCGGCCCCGCACTTCGTAGTACAGGGTCGCCCCGTTCACGCGCAGGCTGCCGATGGTCGGGCTGGTCATGAGGAGACTCCTTCTCGGGACGGGGGCCAGTGCTCCAGGAGGGTGTGCAGGGCATCGAGGGCGCGGATCCAGGAGTCCTGGGGCGAGCGCTCGTGGGCGAACCCGCCGGCGGCCTCCAGGGCGACGAACCCGTGGAACGTGCTGCGCAGCAGCCGGACCGCGTCGGTCAGGTCGGGTTCGGCCAGTCCGTAGCCGCGCAGCATGCCGTAGGTCAGCTCGACCGCGCGCCGGGGCCCGGGCGCCCGTGCGGCCGGTTCGGGGTCGATGCGGATCGGGGCCTGCGTCGCCGCGTAGCGGCCGGGGTGCCGGTGCGCGTACTCCCGCCAGGCGTTGGCGAAGGCCAGGAGCGCGTCCTTGCCCGCCCGGCCGGCGGTGGCCTCCGCGATGAGGATGGTCTTCTCGTCCGCCGCCAGCAGCGCGATCCTGCCGCGCAGGTCCTCCAGGTTGCGCACGTGCGCGTAGAGGCTCGCGTCCTTCACGCCGAGCCGTCGCGCCACCTGCGACATGGTCACCCGGTCCAGGCCGACCTCGTCCGCCAGCTCGGCGCCCGCGATCGTCACCCGCTCCGCCGTCAGCCCTGCCCGCACCATGCGCCCCTCCACCTTTCCTAGGACTCCTAGTTTTAGCCTAGGAGCCCTAGCCAGGCAACTGCCCAAGGCTCAGGGCGATTCCTGGAGGTAGGCGGCGATCAGGGCCAGGTCGTTGGCGATGGACAGGATGCCGGCGGGGTTCGCGGTCGGTGTGGACGCCCCGTTGACCCCGGCGAAGAAGGTGTCGTAGCGGCCGCCGCCCTTGTCGAGGTAGCCCGCGATGGTGATGGCGCCGACGGCCAGCCGGTCGTTCAGGGAGTCCCCTCCGACGGCCGCGCCGGTCTTCGCGAACACCTTGCCGCGCGCCGGGCAGCTCCGGCAGTTGTCGGCCAGCAGCCCGTCGACCCCCAGGACGGGCAGGGCCTCCCGGAAGAGCCGCGCGTCCGGGGTGCTCTGCCAGTACGCCAGCATCTGCACCAGCGCCCGGGGCGTGGCCCGGTCGGCGGGGTTGCCGCCCCGGCCGTCCATGAGCTGCACCTGCTCGCGGTCGACGCCCACCCGGTCGAGGAAGGCGGCCAGCACCGGGAACCCGTCGGCGCACTGGTGGCTGCCGGTGGTGACGGCCATCAAGCAGATGCCGAGGTTGGCGCCCAGGTTGTGGCTGACCTTGAGGATCAGCTTGGCGTACTGCTCGTAGGGCGGTGAGGTGTACGCCGCCACCCGCGGGCGGCCCTCGTAGTCGCGCGGCAGCCGGTCGGCCCGGTTGGGTCCCGTCGCCGCGGCGGTGACCTCCACCCCGGCCCGGCCGAGCGCCTCGATGAGCGCGGTCCGGCCGAAGGCCGCCGGATCCGTGATCGGGGAGGTCCGCAGCAGCGGGGCGGCGTCCGCCGCGATGGTGCCGGACAGCTGGATCCGGGTGCCGCCCTCGGTGGCGGTCACCGTGACCGCGGCCGGTCTGCCGGCCGCGACGGTCGTCACGGTGGAGGTGACCCGGTACGGGGCGACCTTGGGCCGCCAGTCGACCCCGGCCTTCGCGCCCGGTCCGGCCCCGGGCCTGGTCAGCAGGTCGATGAGGTTGTCGTTGACGATCAGCGGTGTCGGGGTGGGGTCCAGGACCGGGTCGGGGGCGAAGAGCCGGCTGTCGACGAGCACGTCGCCCTCGACGCGGGTGATGCCCGAGTCGCGGACCTGCCGGGCCAGTTGGTCAATTCCGGCGAGCGGGTTCTGCGGGGTGAGCGTCGCCCCGGGGAAGTCGTTGGCGTAGGTGTGGTCGAGGTCGGTGTACGCGACCGTGCCGTCGGGCCGGGTCCGGCCGCCGAGGGTGAGGTCGCCCAGCGCGACGAGGTCGAGGTCTCCGGCCAGCGTGCTCCCGTCGCGCTCCCCGACCGCGTAGAGCGGGGTCACGAAGCGGTGGTCCGTGCCCAGGGTGCGCCACGTGCCGGAGACGGGGAACAGTTTGGCGGTGGATCCGGGTATGAAGAACTGCCCGGGGAACAGGCTGTGCTCGGTCCGCCCGCCGTCCGGTCCGTTCTGCAGGAGGCCCCACTGGGCATGGCGGTACTCCGGCTTGCCCATGATCTCCGTGATGCGCGGGTCGAGGCGGCCCGGCTCCCCCACCCCGGTCGGAAAGGGCGACGGGGAGGCCGAGGGCACCGGGGAGGGCGAGGGAGAGGACGAAGGCGACGGGGCCGCGCGGGCACCCGTACCCAGCGCGAGCGTCACCAGCAGCAGCGCGGCGCAGCCGGCGGCCGTTCGCCGCCACGGCGCCGCACCGCGGATCGGATTTCCCACAGCGCGCTCCGTTCGTCGCGGCTGTCGTCCCCCCGGACCCCGGGGCACCCGACCAGCGTGGCACGGCACGGTACGGCCCGCATGTCACCGGGTCCCGGCGCCGGGTCCCGCGGCCGATGGTGTACGAATTCCTTCGTGAACGAACAGATCCGTCCCTCCACCATCCGCGTCTTCATAGCGCTCGCCCCGCCCGACGACGCGAAGGAGGAGCTGGCCAGGGAGCTGCGGCCCGCCTACGAGACGTACCCGCACATGCGCTGGAACCGCATCGAGGACTGGCACATCACCCTGGCGTTCCTCGGCGAGCTCCCCGTCGCGGCGCCCGAGCTCCTGCGTCCGCCGCTCGCGCGCCTGGCGGCGGAGCGCCGGCCGCTGGAACTGGCCATGCGCGGCGGCGGGCACTTCGACGAACGGGTGCTGTGGACCGGGATCGACGGGGAGCTCGAAGGACTGCACCTCCTCGCCTCGGAGGTCCGCGACGTGGTCAGGTCCTGTGGCGTGCCCTTCGAGGAGCGGCCGCTGCGACCCCACCTCACCCTGGCGCGGTCCGGCCGCCGCGACCGGTCCAGCGTCACCGAAGCCGCCACCGGGCTCGCCGCGTTCACCGGACGCCGGTGGCCGGCCGCACGCCTGCACCTGGTCGGCAGCAACGTCGGCCGCGGCCCCGGGCCGATCCACTACCGCGACATCGAGGCATGGGACTTCGACGGAGGGAACGGGCTCCCGACGGGCACTAGTGTTCGTTCGTGAGCTTTCATCTCGTCATCGGATTCGGGCCCGCGGGCGCCGCAACGGCTCGGCTGCTGGCCGCGCAGGGCCATGCGGTACGGGTCGTCACCTCCTCGGGCCGGAGCCCGGAACCGGGGATCGAACACGTCGCGTTCGACGCGACGGACAGTGAGCGGCTGACCGGGGCCGCGCGGGGCGCGGCCGCGATCTACAGCTGCGCCGCGCCGCCCTACCCCCGCTGGGCGAGCGCCTGGCCGCCGCTCGCCGCGTCGCTCTGCGCCGCCGCGGAGGCGACCGGGGCCGTACTGGTCATGCTGGGCAACCTCTACGGCTACGGTCCCGTGGACGTCCCCATGACCGAGGACCTGCCGCTCGCGGCGACGGGTCCCAAGGGGCGGGTGCGCGCCGCCGTGTGGGAGCAGGCGCGGAAACTGCACGAGCAGGGCCGCATCCGGGCGGTCGAGGTGCGCGCCTCGGACTTCTTCGGACCCTCGGTGACCGACGGCGGCCACCTGGCGGCCCGGGTGATGCCGGGGCTGCTGCGCGGCAAGCCGGTCTCCGCGCTCGGCGACCCGGACGCCCCGCACAGCTGGACCTACGTTCCCGACGTGGCCGGCGCCCTGGTCGAGGTCGCCGCACAGGAGCGGGCCTGGGGCCGGCCCTGGCACGTCCCGACCGAACCGGCCCTGTCCGTAAAGGAGATGGCGGGTCTCCTTGCGGCCCGGGCGGGTTCGGGGCCGGTCACGGTGCGCCGGATCCCGCCGGCCGTGCTGGGCGTGGGTTCGCTGTTCTCCCCGATGATCCGCGAACTGAAGGAGATCCGGTATCAGTTCGACCGTCCCTTCGTCGTCGATTCGAGCGCCTACGAGGCCCGGTTCGCGCTGCGGGCCACCCCGGTCGGCGAACAGGTCGAGGCGACGGTGGACTGGTGGCGCGAACGGCAGGCCGCCGCCGGGCGGCCCCCGGTCCGGTGAACACCCCGTACCCCAGCCGCACCCGCACCCATACGTGACCCGTACGTGACCCGCCCGGCGCCGTCGGCGTTGTTGCCGGTATGGACGAGACCACCGAACTCCTCGACATCCTGCTCGACGGCGCCACCGAACAGCGACGGAAGCTGATCAGCGGGGACGAGGCCAGGGCCCTGATGGTTCTCCTGGGCTTCCTGGACGACGACGGCCAGCCCGAGGACGTGCGGCGCAACGCGGCCGAGATGCGGATGCGCCTCGCGTCCCGCCTGGCCTGAACCTCCGGCCCGGCCGGGGCGCCTTTCCGCGGTGTCGGCGCCACCCCGTACTCTCCCGCTGATCAGTAGGGCACACGGGGTGCACGACCAGGCGGGGGCAGTACATGACATACCGGCGCGCGGCGCTACCGGCCTTGGCCGGAGCGCTGCTCCTCACGGCGCTCCTGTGGTGGGCGGGGGCGAGTGCGGCCGCACTGCACCTGCCGGGCAGCAGCCGCGCCCTCGGCATCGACACCGCCTCCGAGCTCGAACACTGGCTCGCCCCCTGGTCGTACGATCCCCCCGGCGCGGACGGTACGGGCGACGCCAGCGGTTACGCGGCCGGGACCGGCGACTCGGCCCGCTACCTCTCGCTGTACCGGACCGCGGTCCAGATCCGGTTCGGTGCGGTCTTCGCCTTCTTCGTGCCCGGGGCGCTGCTCCTGGTCCGCAGGCTGCCGCCGCTGCGCGGCCGCATGTGGGCGTCACTGTCGGCCGTCTGGGCCTGGGGCCTGGTGACCGGGACGCTGGCGATGGCCGTCTCCGCGCCCTGGCTGATCGCCGGGCAGGGCCACGGGAGTTACCGCTTCCTCCCCCAGGTCGCGGGCGTGATCTCCTCCGGAGCCCAGGTCCTGGTGCCGGCCTCCCTGCTCGCGGCGGTGGTGACGGCGCTCCTGGCGCGGGTCACCGCCAAGGGCGCGGGCCCGCTGCCGCAGGCCGTCGTACCGGCGCGCGCGGCCCGGCTGGCCGCCACCGTCGGAACCGCGTCGATCGCCGTGTCGCTGGTGGCCCTGTCGTACCAGCCCGTCGCCGCCTCCATCCAGGAGGCCTCCACGGCCTCCGGGCTGCTCTCCGAACCCGGTGACCTCCTGCGGCTGTGGCTGCTGCTCGGCGGCTGGGCGGGTCCCGAGGGCGGGTCGATCGGCAGCTGGCTCCTGTACCGCGTCCCCGACGTGCTGATGCTCGTCGTGGTGTGGTGGGCCCTGCGCAGACTGCCGGGACTTCTGACCCGGGCCACTCTCCCGGCCGTGGCGGTGGGCGCGGTCTGCGCGACCGTCCTGGGTCTCCTGGCGAGGCAGTTGCTGCAGGTCCTGATGGAGGCGGCCGACTCGGGCGCGCGCTGGGGGGCGCCGCGCCTGTTCGCCGGCCTCGGCAGCGGCGTCCCGGCGGCCCTGACCTGGGGTCTGGTGGCGGGAGTCGCGGCTGCCGTGACCATGCGGGTGGTGACGGACCGCACGGCCCCGGCGGAAGGGGCCCGACCCGCGTGAGCCCCCGCGGGGTGGCGGGCCCGGCCCACTGGTACAAAGCGGTGGCTCTGGGCCCTGCCACGGAGTGGCTTCGTGTCCCGCCGGGCGTCTGCCCCTTGGCTGGTGATCACGGACCGACCGGGCCGAGGGCCATTACCCCTCGTCGCGGCCGGTACCCGTTCACCCTTCCCGGTACCTCGTGAAAGGCCTTTCCATGCGCGCCGTTTCCTCCGTGCTGACCGCCGTTGCCGCTCTCACCATCGTGCTGGGCGGTGCCTCGGCGGCCAGCGCCGATGTGAATGTGACCATCCCGGAGGGCAACTCCTACACCCTCGTCTTCGGCAACTGGACCCAGTTCGCCGCCGACGACATCTTCAACGCCGGCCTCAACAACACGGTCGGATCCAACAACTAGGGCTTCCCCTTCGGATCCCGTCGGGTCCGCGAGTGCCGGGCGATGCGCTGTTCGAGGCCCGCCCGGCACTGCGGCCGCTCCTCGGCGGTGATCGAGAAGACCGCGGCGTTCCAGAGCCTTCGCGTCACGTCGTGCGCATGTCCCCGCCCTGGATCCTCCCCCGGCCGCACGGCGGGGTGGCGGCGCCCTCCGTGCCCTCCGCGGCCTCGGCGCCACCGCGGGTCGTCGCGGCCGCCGCGGCCGCCGCGGTCAGCGCTTTCATCGCCGCGAGCCTTCGTACGCTGGAGCGCCGTTGTACGACGGACAGGCCCGCCACCGCCGCGCCGAGCGCGAGCCAGCCCGCCGGTCCGGCCGTCATCACCGCGCCCGTGAGCAGCAGCGGCCCGACGGACTTCTGCACGGACTGGGCCATGCCCGCCACTCCGAGGTAGGAGGCCCTCGCTTCCTCGGGCGCGAGGAGGACGGCCAGCTCCCAGGAGCTCACCGAACGCATCAGCTCCGCCACGGTGACCAGTACGGCCGCGGCCAGCAGGAGGGCCGAGGCAGTCCAGGAGCCGCCTCCCGTCGATGCGGCCATGAGCACGCAGCAGGCGAACACCGTGAGCCCGTAGACGAGGACCGCTCCCGTTGCCCGGCGCGGCCCTTCGACCCTGGCGGACACCCGGATCTGGAGCAGGACGACGAGCACGGTGTTGATCACGAGGAAGGCCGGGACCATGGCGTGCGGTGCATCGGTGTGCGCCACCAGCCACAGCGGCAGCCCGACGTCGAGGAGCGAGGAGTCCAGACTCATCGGAATGTCCAGCAGGACGAACCGGAGGTATCCGCGGTCCCGCCAGGGGCTCGGGGCGGGCGGGGCGGGCGGCCCGTCCCCGGCGGCGCCTTCACCGGTCCGCGCGGCCACGTACCCGTGGCCGCGCGGCTCGCTGGTGCGCCAGACCAGCGCCGCGGCCGCCAGGAACGACAGCGCGTTGCCCAGGATCAGCACCTGGTAGGCGCCCTCGGTCCCCACGGCGAGACCGATCGCGGCGATGCCCGCGCCGATCCCGTAGCCGGCGTTGGCCGAACTGCGCGACAGTGCCTGGTAGGCGGAGCGCCGCTCGCCCGCCACCCGGGTGGCGAAGAGCATCTCCAGCGTCTTGGCCGCCCTGTCGCCCAGGGAGGTGACGGCGACCACGAGCAGCAGCAACTGGAAGCTGGTGACGAGGAGCAGTGCGCAGAGGGTCACCAGCCGCAGCAGGTGGCAGGCGATCAGCAGCGAGCGGACCGGGAAGCGCCCCGCCAGGTGGCCCGCGAGCGGTGAGCCCGCAATTCCGGCCACTCCGGCCGCGCCCAGCAGCAGACCCAGCTGCCGGGCGTCGAGTCCGGTCACGAAGGTGAAGAACAGGACCGAGGCCGCGGCCCACACGCCGGTGCCGGTCCGGTCCAGCAGCTGGGCGAACAGCATGATCCGGGCGTCCCGGCCCCCCGGTGGCCGCCGCAACTGCGCCAGCAGTCCGGCTCCGTCCCGCCGGTCCTTCCGGATCTCCGTGCCCCGCCGCATTCCAGTCCCCCGCATGCTCGGCCAATGTATCTCGATGTCGAGATACATTGGCGAAGCCTGCCCGAGCTCAATTTTGACGTCAAGACAGTTCGGCTCCGCCGCACTCCTCTCGCGACGCGCGGCGCCCGACCGGCACCCCCCGGGCCACCAGGGGTGCTACAACTGGTTCGTGACCGGTCCTTGCAACCCGTACCGGGGACGTCGGTGCGGTCACTGAGCAGAAACCGCCCGCGAAGCGTCGCCCGCCAGGTATTCGTCCTTCAGGTGGCGGTCGTGGTGCTGCTCGCCGCTGCCGCCGTACTGGCCCTGGTGCTCCAGTCGCGCCGCGACATCGACCGTGAGGCCCGCACCCGGTCCGTGGCGGTCGCGGAGAGCTTCGCCCACTCACCCGGGCTGCGGGAGACGCTCCGCTCCCCCGATCCCTCCACCGTCCTGCAGCCCATCACCGAGGCGACGCGCAAGGCCGCCGGGGTGGACTTCATCGTGGTGATGGACACCAACGGGATCCGCTACACCCATCCGCTGCCCGACCGCATCGGCAAGAGGTTCGTCGGCACGATCGGCCCCTCCCTGGCCGGCCGGGTGTACACCGAGAGCGTGCACGGCCCCCTGGGCAACGAGATCCAGGCCGTGGTGCCGGTCTTCGGGACGGACGGCCGGGTCGTGGGGCTGGTGTCGGCCGGCCTCACCGTGAAGAACGTCACCGGCGTGTTCGACCGGCAGCTCCCCGTCATCCTCGGCGCCAGCGCCGCGGGCCTCGCGCTGGCCACCGCCGGCTCGGCGCTGATCAGCCGTCGCCTGCGCAGGCAGACCCGCGGGCTCGGCCCGCAGGAGATGACACGGATGTACGAGCACCACGACGCGGTGCTGCACTCCGTGCGCGAGGGCGTGCTGATCATCGACGGCGCCAGGCGGCTGCTGCTCGCGAACGACGAGGCGAAGCGGCTGCTCAGGCTGGGACCCGGAGCCGAGGGGTCCTACGTGCGGGATCTGCCCGGCCTCGACCGGCAACTGGCCGACCTCCTGGTCTCCGGCCGGGAGGCCACCGACGAGGTGCACGATGCCGGGGAGCGGCTGCTGGTGATCAACCAGCGGCCGACCCGGCCCGGCGGCGGGCCCGAGGGCTCGGCCGTCACCATCCGCGACTCCACCGACATGCGCGTCCTCAGCACCCGGGCCGACGCGGCCCGCAGGCGGCTGAAGCTGCTGTACGACGCCGGCGTCGGAGTCGGCACCACCCTCGACGTGGAGCGGACGGCCCAGGAGCTGGCCGATGTCGCCGTACCGCGCTTCGCGGACTTCGTGACCGTCGACCTGGCGGAGCCCGTGGTCCAGGGGGACGAGCCCACCCCGACGGCGGAGCTGCTCCGCACCGCGGTCAGCGGCATCCGGGACGACTCGCCCCTCTATCCGCGCGGCAAATTGATCGGCTTCCTGCCCTCCACGCCCCAGGCCCGCGGCCTCAGCAGCGGCCGGGCCGAGGTGGTCGCCGACCTGGCCGAGGCGCACGGCTGGATCGCACAGGACCCTCCCAGGGCGCAGGAGATCATCGACTACGGGATCCACTCGCTGATCACCGCCCCGCTCAAGGCCCGCGGCGTGGTGCTCGGCGTGGCCAACTTCTGGCGCTCGCGCAAGCCGGCCCCCTTCGACGAGGAGGACCTGTCCCTGGCGGAGGAGCTCGTGGCCCGGGCCGGAATCACCATCGACAACGCCCGCCGCTACACCCGCGAGCACACCCTGGCCGTGACGCTCCAGCACAGCCTGCTGCCGCGCGACCTGCCCGAGCAGAGCGCCGTGGAGGTGGCGCACTACTACCTGCCCGCGCATTCCGGGGTCGGCGGCGACTGGTTCGACGTGATCCCGCTCCCCGGCAGCCGGGTCGCGCTCGTCGTCGGCGACGTCGTCGGCCACGGTCTGCACGCCGCGGCCACCATGGGCCGGCTGCGCACCGCCGTGCTCAACTTCTCCTCCCTGGACCTGCCCCCCGACGAACTCCTCGCCCGGCTCGACGACCTCGTCCAGTACATCGACCAGAGCGGGGAGGGCGGCGAGAGCGAGGACGGCCTGCTCGGAGCCACCTGCCTCTACGCCGTCTACGACGCGGTGACCCAGCGCTGCACGATGGCCCGCGCGGGGCACGTGCCGCCGTTCCTGGTGCGGCCGGACGGCACGGTGGAGATGCCGGACCTGCCCCCGGGCCCGCCCCTGGGGCTGGGCGGGTTCCCCTTCGAGTCGGCGGAGCTGGACCTGAGCGAGGGCACCCAGCTCGTGCTCTACACCGACGGGCTGATCGAGGACCCCGCCCGCGACATCGACGAGGGGCTCGGCCTGCTCCGTGCGGCCCTCACCCACGCCGACCGGGGACCGCAGGAGACCTGCCGGGCGATCCTCGAGGAGCTGCTGCCGGAACGGCCCCGGGACGACGTGGCGGTCCTGGTCGCGCGCACCCGGGCGCTGGAGGCGGAGCGCATCGCCGAGTGGGAGGTGCCGTTCGAACCGAGCGCCGTCGGGGCCAGCCGGGCCCGGGCCGTGGAGCAGCTGGAGGCATGGGGGCTGTCCGAGCTCGCCTTCGGCACGGAGCTCGTGCTCAGCGAACTCGTCACCAACGCCATCCGGCACGGCGGGGCGCCGGTCCGCGTCCGCCTGCTCCACGACCGGGTGCTGACCTGCGAGGTCTTCGACAGCAGCAGCACCACACCGCACCTGCGGTACGCCGCCACCACCGACGAGGGGGGCCGCGGGCTCTTCCTGGTGGCGCAGATCAGCCGCAGGTGGGGGGTCCGCTACACCCCCGAGGGGAAGATCATCTGGTCCGAGCAGCAGCTGCCGGAGGCCGGGGAGCTCTGAGCGGGGTTCACGGGGCGCTCGGGCTCGGGTAGATCCGGGACTGTTTCACGCTGCCGTACGCGAAGCTCGATTCGATCGAGGCGATTCCGGGAATGGCGTGGATCCGGTCGCGCACGAGGGCCTCGTACGCCTGGAGGCTTTCGATGACGACGCGGAGCAGGTAGTCGCTGCTTCCGGCCATCAGGTAGCAGTCCTGGATGTGCTCGATGACCGCCACGTGGTCCTCGAAGACCCTGACAGCCTCGCCCGTGTGGCGTTCCAGCCGTATCCGTACGAAGACGGTGATCGGGAGCCCGAAGCCGACCTGGTCGACCATGGCCGTGTAACCACGGATGAGACCGGCTTCCTCCAGGCGTCGTACCCGGCGCAGACAGGGCGACGGGGACAGCCGGACCCGGTCGGCGAGGTCCTGGTTGGACAGCCGTCCATCGGCCTGCAACTCGCGAATGATGTGCAGATCGACTGCGTCCATGGTCACTCCTTGGCAGATTCTGCCCCAAAGCTATGTCTGGGTGGCAGAACTCGCAATCGACTGCCCCGAGGAAAGGCCTAGCGTTGCCCCATGGCCGGATCCGGCCCCCTGAGGCTGGAGGAACCTCCTTGGTCACGACGAACGCCGGGCCCGCCACGGCGCCCCCGCACACCGGTGCCGCGGGCCGCGGGCCGCTCTCCCCGCAGGCGCGGGGCATGGTGGCGCTGCTGGTGACCGTGGCCATCTGGGCGGCCTTCGCGCTCAGCGCGCGGGCCCTGAGCGCCTCCTCCCTCCTGCCCGCCGACGCCGCGCTGCTGCGCTTCGGCGTCCCGGTGGTGGTGCTGGCGCCCGCGCTGTGGCGGCGCCGCCGCCGCATCATGGCGGTGCGCCCGGCCACCGCGGCCAAGATCGTCTGCGGGGCGGGCGTGCCGTTCTTCCTCGCGGCGATGTACGGGGGCTCCCTGACCTCGGCCGCCTTCGTCGGCTCGATCGTCCCCGGGATGGTCCCGCTCTTCGTCTGCGCGCTCATGGTGGCCGGCGGTCGCGGCGCACCCCGCGGGACGCAGGCGGCCGGGCTCGCGCTGATCGCGGCCGGTGTGGTCGCCCTGGTCTGGCGCTACGTCGTTCCACTGAACACCCAGGTGCTGACCGGCGCCGGGATCCTCCTCGTCGCCAGCGGGCTGTGGGCCCTGTACACGGTCGGGCTCAAGGAGGTGGACCTCGATCCCGTCGGTTCGATAGGCCTGCTGTGCCTGCCCTCCTTCGCGATCATCGCCCTGCTGGTGGTGACCGGGGTGCTGCCCAGCGGCATGGCGTCCGCGGCGGGCGGCGACATCGCCCTGTTCCTGGTGGTGCAGGGGCTCGGGGTCGGTCTGTGCGCCGGCCTGCTGTACGCGTTCGCCATCCGCCGGCTCGGCGCGGAGCGCAGCTCGGTCTTCGGGAGCCTGAGTCCCGTCGCGGTCGTCCTGCTCGCCGTGCCGCTGCTGGACGAGTCGCCGACCCTGACCGTGCTCATCGGCGTACCCCTGATCACCGCGGGCGTCGTGCTCGCCAACCGGCGCCCCCGGCCCGGTTCCCTCCCCGTGCCCCTGCCCGCCACCGTCCCCGTCCCCGTCCCCAGCTCCCAGGCCGACTCCAAGGGTCCCGTAGATGCTTGAGCTCCTCCTCCCGCCGCCCGTCGACCCGCTCTGGGACCTGACCGAGGCCTTCCACGCCGACGTACGGCCCGAGCGCCTGAATCTGGTCATCGGGGTCTACCGCGACCACACCGGGGCCACCCCGGTCATGGGGGCCGTGCGCGAGGCCGAGATACGCCTGGCGGAGCGCTCCGAGTCCAAGGAGTACCGCGGGCTCTCCGGCAACGGCGCCTTCAACCGGGCGATGCTGTCGATGGTGTTCGGGTCCGGTGCGGCGGCGGCCGAGCGGGCCGTGGCGGTCCAGACCGTCGCGGGCAGCGGCGCGCTGCGGCTCCTGGCCGACCTGATCTGCCGGACCCGGCCGGGGACCACGGTGTGGATCAGCGATCCCGCCTACGTCAACCACCGGCCCATCCTGGAGGCCGCCGGGCTGAGGGTGCGCACGTACCGCTGGGTGGACGCGCAGGGGCGCTCCGATGCCGCGGGCATGCTGGAGGACCTGGAGGGCGCCCGCCGCGACGACGTCGTCCTGCTCCAGGGGTGCTGCCACAACCCCACCGGGGTCGATCCGGAGACGGACACCTGGGAGGCGCTGGCGGCGCTCGCGGTCCGCAGCGGCTGGGTTCCGTTCGTCGATCTCGCGTACCACGGTCTCGGCGACGGCCTGGAAGCCGACCTGGCGGCGACCCGGATGCTCGCGGACCGGGTTCCGGAGATGCTCCTCGCCATCAGCTGCTCGAAGAACTTCGGCCTCTACAGCGACCGCACCGGCTGCGCCGTCGTGCTCGGCTCGTCCCGCCAGTCGCTGCGGCACGCGGAGACGGCTCTGCAGAACGCCGCCCGGACGCTCTACTCGATGCCGCCGGAGCACGGCGCGGCGATCGTCACGACGGTCCTCGGGGACGAGGGGCTGCGGGCCACCTGGCTGGCCGAACTGGACGGGATGCGGCGCCGGATCACCGTCAACAGGACGGAACTGACCACCCGGCTGACCGCGCTGGGCTGGGGCGCACAGGCGGACGTGCTCGCGCGGCAGAAGGGGATGTTCTCGATGCTGCCGCTCGACGCGGACGAGATGATCCGGCTGCGCAGCCGGTTCGCCGTCTACGGGACGACCTCGGGGCGGGTGAACATCGCGGGCATCCCGGCGGACCGGATCCCCTGCCTCGCGCAGGGGATAGCCGGGGTGCTCGACGAGACCCGGGGCTAGGTCGGGCGGCGGGGGCCGGATCCAGGGCGGCGGGCGGGCGGCGCGGCCCGGTTCCAGAGCGGCGGGGGCCGGGAGGGGCGTGCCTACAATGAGGGAATGATCTTCATTGTGGTGAAATTCCCCGTCAAGCCCGAATACGTCGCCCAATGGCCCGAACTGGTGGCGGAGTTCACCCACGCCACCCGGGCCGAGCCCGGCAACCTGTGGTTCGAGTGGTCCCGGAGCCTGGAGGAACCGGACACCTACGTCCTGGTCGAGGCGTTCCAGGACGACGCCGCGGAAGCTCACGTCACCTCCGAGCACTTCCGCGCCGCTCTGGAGACCATCCGGCCCCTGGTCACCCGTACGCCCGAGATCGTCAGCACCACCATCGAGGGCGCCACCGGCTGGAGCCGGATGGGCGAACTGCAGATCGACTGACCGCCGCCCGTCGGCCCCTCCCCCGCAACCGGACGTAACGGCTGCCCCAAGAGCCCCTTGTCTCCGGCTCCGGGCGGCCAAAATCATGTGCGATGCGTGCCGACGCGACGACACGGCGCGCGCATGACGGGCCCCCGACGCCGCTGGCGGGGGGGCCCACATGGGGAGGAAGCATCACCATGAGCATGGACGCGACGACGATCAGACCCGCGGCCTTACACCGATTCGGGCTGCGCCGAATCGGCCTGCCCCGCCACGTCACGACCTGGGCGGCTGCCACGGTGCTCGCCGCGGGCACCCTGACCGCGGCGGCCGGTTCGGCGCAGGGCGCCGCGCCCGCGCACCCGACCGTCTACGTCGCCAACAACGACGCCGACAGCGTCACGGCGATCGACACCGTCACCGGTGCGACCCTCGCCACGATCCCCGTCGGCGACGGCCCCACCCAGGCCGCGACCACCCCGGACGGCTCCCGGGTGTACGTGTCGAACTCCGCCGCCGCCACCCTGACCGCGATCGACACCGCCACCAACACCGCGACGGCCACGTTCCCCTTCGGGCAGGCCCCCGCCCAGATCGCCTTCACCCCGGACGGCAAGCGCGGTTACGTGGCCGACAGGTCGGCCCAGTCGGTGAACGTCCTGAACCCCGACACCAACACCCTCACCACCAACATCCCCGTCGCCGGTGACCCGTCGTACGTGGTGGTGAACCCGGCCGGCACCCGCGTCTACGTGACCCGCACCGCGGACTCCCGCGTCGACGTGATCGACACCGCCACGAACACCGTCACCGCGAGCATTCCCGTGGCTGGCGATCCCCGACGACTCGCGTTCAACCCGGCCGGCACCCGCCTCTACGTCACCGGGAACTCCAGCAACACCGTCTCCGTGATCGACACCGCCGGCAATACCGTCGTCGGCACCCTCGACACCGGGGGTCTCTACCCGCAGGCCGTGGCCGTCTCCTCCAACGGCGCCCGCCTGTACGCCGTCAACGTGCTCTCCTCCACCGTCTCCGTCATCGACGCGGCCGCCGGCACGATCCTGGCGACCGTCCCCGTCGGATCCTCGCCCGTGGACATCGCCCTCGCTCCCGACGGCAAGCACCTGTACGTCGCCAACTACCGCGGCGACAGCCTGTCCGTGATCGACACCGCCACCAACACCCTCTCCGGGACGCTCGCCACCGGCTACGCACCCGTCGCCCTCACCATCACCCCCGTACTGGCCGCCGACCTCGCGGTCGCCCTCACGGCCACCCCCGTGCCCGGCCTGCTCAACGGGCACATCGACTACACGCTGACCATCACCAACAACGGGCCTTCGACGGCCGCCACGGGCACCGTCACCGCACGCCTGCCCGCCCCCATGAGCGCCACCAGCCCCAACTGCACCGCCGGTTCGGGCGCCGTCACCTGCACCGTGACGAACCTCGCCGCGGGCGCGAGCACCACCCGGCGCTTCACCGCACCCGTCGGGCTCCTCAGTCTCGGTACCGCCTACACCGTCACCGCCACCCGTACGGCCAGTAGTCCGGCCGACCCGAACGCGGCCAACGACAGCGGCAGCCGCACCTGCACCGCGCTCACCTCGCTCATCATCAACTGCACCTGACCGGTCGGTCCGCCCGCAGGACCGGCGGATCGCCGGCCTGCGGGTATCCGGGCAACCGGGGCCGCTAGTCCCTGAGTTCGAAGGAGATGTGCGGGGACAGCGCGCGGAGGAAGTCCGGCGCGTCGAAGAGCTCGCCCGCGGAGGCGACGCCGACCGTCGTGGTGCGTCCCGTGAGGATGCGGGAGACCGCTTCCACCACGAGGGGCGCCGTGACGGCGTAGATGTCCTGACCCCGGGCCACGGCTCGCCGTTCGGCGCCGCCGGAGCGCACGAGGACGTCGACGAGGAAGGTCTGCGCGGACCGGCCGCTGTCGTCGACCGGGGTCGGGGCCGGGGTGTCGGCGGCCGACAGGTCCGTGGCCGCCTCCGTCGTCATGTAGCTGCTCACCTCGCGGATGGGCAGGTGGCGGGGGATGGTGACCGCATCGGCCATCGTGAACTCCCCGACGACGGACCGGGTGCCCATCGGGTCGGGGAAGGTCCACTCCAGGGTGGGCGGCGCGTCGTCGCGGTACTCCAGCTGCCCGTTGGCGTACCGGACGCGCCGGCCGCCGCGGCGCTCGCGGGAGACCTTGCCCGCGAGGCGCGTGCCCTCCGTGGGGTGCCAGCTGTTCAGCCCGTACGCGACGTGCGCCTCGTCGGCCCCGGTCCAGTCCCCCATCGCCGCGGTGGCCAGCAGGTCGCCGAGGCCTCCGTAGAAGGCCATCGCGGGGAGGACCACCGCTCCTTCGGCCCGGGCCCGGTCCGTGAACCGCGCGAACGTGTCGACGTTGGCCTCGATCTCGGCCGCCACGTCCACGTACGGGATCCCGGCGCGCAGCGCCGCCTCGATCACCGGGGCGGCGGTCGTGGCGAAGGGGCCGGCGCAGTTGATCACGGCCGCCGCACCGGCCAGCGCCCGGTCGAGCGAAGCCGGATCGTCCACCGTGGCGGGCCGGACGTCGAGGCCCGGGTGGGACCCCGCCAGTTCCTTCAGCTTGCCGGGGTCGCGGCCGGAGAGCACCGGGAGGAACCCGCGCTCCAGGAGTTCCGCCACCACGAACCGCCCGGTGTGCCCGTACGCCCCGAACACCGTCACCGTCTGCGCCGTTCCCATTGGGTTCTCCCCCGTCCGTGCCCGAATGATCCGCTGCGGCAATCCTGACAGCGGTGGGCATCCGGCACGAGTGTCTGGAACGACATGACGCGTACACTTTCGGACATGACCACTGTCGCGCTGGCCGTCACCGAAGGGATGCTGCACTTCGAACTGTCCGTGGCGTACGAGATCTTCGGCTCACCACCCGCGGCCCCGGCCTCCCCCGGCCTCCCGGCCGGCGTGGTCGACCCCTGGTACGAGGTCTCCGTCTGCGGAACGGGCGCAGTGCGGGTCGGGCCGTACCGGCTCGAGCCCGGCCACGGGCTCGACCGGCTGCGGCGCGCCGACACGGTGATCGTCCCCGCCTGGGCCGATGTGGACGTGGAGCCGCCCGGCGACCTCGTCGACGCGGTGCGCGCGGCCCACGAGGCCGGGGCCCGGGTGGCCTCGCTGTGCACGGGCGCGTTCGTGCTGGCCGCCGCCGGTCTGCTGGACGGGAAGCGTGCGACCACCCACTGGGCGCACACCGAGACCCTGGCCGACCGCTATCCGCGGGTCGAGGTGGACCCGGACGTGCTCTACGTGGACAACGGCAGCGTGCTCACCTCCGCCGGCAAGGCCGCCGCGCTGGACCTGTGCCTGCACCTCGTGCGCCTCGACCACGGCTCCTCCGTCGCCAACGCGGCCGCCCGCAGGCTTGTCGTACCACCGCTCCGGGCCGGCGGTCAGGCTCAGTTCGTCACCAGCCCCGTCCCCGCCCAGGAGGACCACCACGCGCTGTCGGAGTTGTTGCCCTGGGTGATCGAACGTCTCGACCAGCCGCTGACCGTGGAGGACCTGGCCCGCCGGGCCCGGATGAGCTCGCGCCACCTGGGCCGCCACTTCAAGGCGGCGACCGGGACCACTCCTCTGCAATGGCTGCTCGTCCAACGGATCCGTCTCGCACAGGAGTTGCTGGAGAACTCCGACAGCAGTGTCGATGCGATCGCGGCGGCCACCGGCATGGGCACGGCGACGACGCTGCGCCGGCACTTCAACCGGACGGTCGGCGTGCCCCCGGACACCTACCGCCGGACGTTTCGAGCCGAGTCCTCGCGGTAGAGGAACCGCCCGGACGGATCAGCGAACCGGTCGATCGGCGGATGACGGGGAAGAGGGGGAAGGCCCGCTCCTTTCCACTCTCAACATATAGCGCACAGGGGGGCTTGCGGCAAGATCCCCTTCCTGTCGCAGAATCCTCCGACCAGGCCGAAATCTAAGGAAGTTGGAGTCGCACATGCGGGTGTTGCTGGTGGCATACGGGTCTCGCGGAGACATCGAACCGATGGCGGGATTCGCCCTGCGATTGCGGGCACTGGGCGCGGAGGTGCGGATGTGCGCGCCGCCGGACTTCGCGGAGCTGTTGGACGGTGTCGGCCTCCCGTTGGTGCCGCTCGGCCAGTCGATCCGCGAGATGGCGACGGAGGCGGTGACGGAGACGAAGCCGAAGGTGGCGCTGACCCTGCCCGAGCGCGCGGCCAGGATCGCCGCCTCGACGTACGCATCGCTCGCCGCGGTGGCCGAGGGGTGCGACGCGGTCGTGGCGACCGGTCTGATGCCCGCCGCGGCCGCCGCGCGGTCGGTCGCCGACAAGCTGGGCATCCCGTACGTGTTCGTGTCCTACTTCCCGACCTACCTGCCCTCCGCGCATCACCCTCCGCTCGTGTGGCCCGGCCGGCAGGCCCCGCCGGAGGTGACCGACAACCAGGTGCTGTGGGACCTGAACGCCGAGACCATGAACGAGTTGTTCGGCGGGGGCATCAACGGCCTGCGGGCCTCGATCGGCCTGCCCGCGGTGGACGACGTACGCGACCACGTCTTCACCGACCGCCCGTGGCTGGCCGCGGACCCGGTCCTCGGCCCGTGGCCGGAGCCGGCGCCGGAGCCCTCGGGCCGCGGCGTGTCGCAGACCGGCGCGTGGATCAAGCCGGACGAACGGCCGCTCCCGGCCGATGTGGAGGCGTTCCTGGAGGCCGGCGCTCCGCCGGTGTACGTGGGCTTCGGCAGCATGCCGCTGCGCGAAGCGCAGGAGGTGGCCCGGGTGGCCGTGGCCGCCGTCCGCGCTCAGGGCAGGCGCGTGCTGATCTCCCGCGGCTGGGCGGACCTCGCCCTGACCGACGACCAGGACGACTGCTTCGCCCTCGGCGAGGTCAACCAGCAGGAGCTGTTCGGCCGGGTGGCCGCCGTCGTGCACCACGGCGGCGCGGGTACGACGACGACGGCCGCCCGGGCCGGCGCGCCGCAGGTGATCGTCCCCCAGCTGGCTGACCAGCCGTACTGGGCCGACCGGGTGGCGGAGCTGGGCATCGGCGCGGCCCACGAGGGGCCGAACCCGACCTTCGAGTCCCTGTCGACCGCGCTCAAGGCCGTCCTGACCGCCGAGGTCCGCGCCCGAGCGGCCGGCGTGGCCGGCACGATCCGCACCGACGGGACGGCGGTGGCGGCGAAGCTGCTGCTCGACGCGATGGGACGGGACCAGGTCGTCTAGGTCGCCCGGGTCGTCCGGGTCGTCATAGGACCTTGGAGAGGAAGGCGCGGGTTCGGGCGTGCTGCGGCTTGTCCAGGACGGCGGCGGGTGGGCCCTGTTCCACGACGACTCCGCCGTCCATGAACACGACGGTGTCGGCCACCTCGCGGGCGAATCCCGTCTCGTGCGTCACGACGACCATGGTGGTTCCGGCGCGGGCCAGGTCCTTGATGACGTCCAGGACCTCCCCGACCAGCTCCGGATCGAGCGCCGAGGTGGGCTCGTCGAAGAGCAGCACCTTTGGTTCCAGGGCGAGGGCGCGGGCGACGGCGACCCGTTGCTGCTGGCCTCCGGACAGCTGCCGCGGGTAGGCGTCGGCCTTCTCGGAAAGGCCCACGCGCTCCAGTAGCCGCAGGGCCGTCCGCCGTGCCTCGCCCCGGTCCCGGCGCAGCGCCGAGACCGGGGCCTCGACGAGGTTCTCCAGCACGGTGAGGTGCGGGAAGAGGTTGAAGTTCTGGAAGACGAACCCGATGCGGGTGCGCTGTCTCAGTACCTCCTTCTCCTTCAGCTCGTACAGCTTTCCGCCGGAGCGGCGGTAGCCGATGAGCTCCCCTTCGATGCCGACCCAGCCCCGGTCCACCTTCTCCAGATGGTTGATGGTGCGCAGGAGCGTGGACTTGCCCGAACCGGAGGGACCGAGGATCACGGTCACCTCGCCGGTGCGCACTTGGAGGTCGACTCCGCGCAGTACCTCCAGCGGCCCGAAGCTCTTGTGGACGCCGCGGACTTCGACCATGACCTCGGGGGCCTGGTCCGGGTGGGTGCTCACTGGTGCTCGGCGGGGTTGGTCTGCGAGGTCTCGATCGCGGAGGCGTCCGTACCCCACTTCTTCAGGATCCGCGCGTAAGTACCGTTCTTGATCAGCTCGTTGACGGCGGCCTGGAAGGCGGGGGTGAGCGGGGATCCCTTCTTGAAGGCGAATCCGACGTCGAGGCGGTGGTACTCGCCGAGGAAGGTGGTCTGCGCCGCGGGCTGGGCCGCCTGGTGGCGCAGCCCGTTGATGGTCGACATGACCACGTCGATCCGGCCCTGCTGGAGGGCGGTGGTGACGGCGCCCGGCTCGGCGAAGACCTTCACCTCGTACGGCTTCTTCCCAGCCGCGGCGCACACGCCCTGCTGGGCGGTGAGGGTCTTCTCGAAGGTCGTGCCCGCGCCCGTGCCGATGGTCAGTCCGCACAGCTGGGTGAGGTCGGAGACCTTGCCGGTCAGCGTGGTGTTGCCGGTCTTGACCGCGAAGCCCTGGCCGTCGTTGATGTACGTGACGAAGTCGATGGTCTTCAGCCGTTCGGCGGTGACGCCGAAGTTGCCGGTGCCGAAGTCGTACTTGCCGCTGCCGAGGGCGGGCAGGATCGTCTCGAAGGAGGCGTCCTGCCGCTCCAGCTTCAGGCCGAGGACCCTGGCCGCGGCGTCGGCGATGTCGATGTCCTGGCCGGCGGGCTTCTTGTTCTGCCCGTTCGGGTAGTACACCGAGGGCGGCGAGCCCACGGAGCTCCCGACCCGGAGCGTGCCCGCCTTGCGTACGTCGTCGGGGAGCAGGGCGGCCGCGGAATCCACCGTCACCACGGCCGCGACCGGGTCCTCGGAGGTCGAGGGCGACGCCTGGGCGCCCGGCGCGGACGGGGTGGCGCCATCGGCGGAGCCGCAGCCCGCCAGGGCCAGGAGGGGCAGGATCGCGAGGGCGGCGGCAGCGGTGCGCAGGCGGGTACGGGTCCCGTGCGCGGGGAGGTTTACGGCGGAGAGGCCTTTCGACGGGCGGGTGTGGTGAGGCGGAGGCGGAGGCGGGGGCGGAGGCGGAGTCGTCGCGCAGGGGCCGGGTGCGGGCGCCGCGGAGGTCATCCGCGCACCACGGCGAGCGCCTGCTGCGGGTGCAGCGCGGCGCGGGCTTCGTCGCGCCCGGAACCGCCTCGATCGACAGCGCCTCGGTCGACGCCGCCGCGCTCGGCGTCGCGCTTGGCGACTTCCTCGCGGACGAGCGGGATCACGTACCGGCCGAAGTCGATGGCGTCGCCCAGGAGGTCGTAGCCGCGGGCGGAGAGGATGTCGACGCCGAGGTCGTAGTAGTCCAGCAGGGCCTGGGCCACGGTCTCCGGGGTGCCGACCAGTGCGTTGGAGTTGCCCGCGCCGCCCGTGGCGGCCGCGGTCGGGGTCCACAGCGCCCGGTCGTAGCGCTCCCCCGCCTCGGCGATGGCGAGCAGCCGCTGCGAGCCGGCGTTCTGCGGGGCCGCGGTCGGCGAGATGCCCTCGCTGTGGCGCCGCGGGAGCCCCGCACCGCGCCGCTCCTTGATGGCGCCCACGGTGCGGTGCGCCTTCTCCCAGGCCAGTTCCTCGGTCGGGGCGATGATCGGCCGGAACGCCACCTGGATGCGCGGCACATCGGTGCGGCCGGCAGCCCGCGCGGCGGCCTTTACGGAGTCGATCTGCTCGGCGGTCCGCTCCAGCGGCTCGCCCCACAGGCAGTAGACGTCGGCCTCGGCGCCTCCGGCGGCGTACGCGGCGGGCGAGGAACCTCCGAACGAGACGTTGGGGCGCGGCTGTTGGTATGGGGTGACATCGCTGACGAAGTCGTGGAAGCGGTAGTGCTCGCCCTCGTGGTCGAAGGGCTCCCGGGCGGTCCAGGCCTTCTTGACGATCTGGATGTACTCGCGGGTGCGGGCGTAGCGCTCGTCCTTGGTGAGGGTGTCTCCCTCGCGGGCCTGTTCGTGGTCGTTGCCGCCGGTGATGAAGTGGACGGCGAGGCGCCCCTCGCTGATCTGGTCGAGGGTCGCGAAGGTCTTGGCGGCGAAGGTGGGGTACGAGACGTTGGGCCGGTGGGCGAGCAGGAGCTGAAGGCGGTCCAGCTTGCCGGCTATGTAGGCGGCGGCCGGTGCGGGATCCGGGGATCCGGAGCCGTACGCGAAGAGCACCCGGTCCCAGCCGTGGTCCTCGTGGGCGCGGGCGAGCCGGAGCGTGTACTCCTTGTCGAAGACGGCGCCGGAGCGCGCGGTGGTTTCGGAGGCGTCGTTGGTGGCGGCGATGCCGAGGAATTCCACGGGCATGTGGATGGCCTTTCGCAAGGGCGGTGGATCGCGTGCGGAGGTGGCGGATCGCACGCGGGCATGGGTGAGAGCGCACGGGCTCGGGTCGGCGAGCCCCGGGCATGGGCGAACGGACGCCCCAGGAAATGCACATGAGGTGTCGTCAGGAACGTGGATGCGGGACGGCACGGGCGTGACGACGCGGAGCGTCGGGGGATTCGAGGGCGCGGCAGCGCACACATCGGGGCTCAAAACACCGTGTCCGCAGGCGGGTTGCTGCCACGAGCAGAGGCGGTGCGCAGGCATGGTCCGGCCCACGACGGGATCACCGAGGGAGGGAAGGGCCGGTCAGACAGCCCGCTGCCGAGTCAGGCGCAACACGCCGCGGACCACACCCGACCGAAGTCGATGTAGTCGCGCGAAACCAAGCGCTGCTGGGCATTCATGCGACTACTTGAGCAGTACAAGCTGCTCTTCGTCAAGCAACGACCCGGATCGTGGACCGCTGCTCACGGGCTGCGCGGCGCCGTGGACGCCCCGGGCACACGTGGTTGACACCGTCACGCTTCACCCGCATACGATCGGCGCAGGACGGGGCCCTAGGGCCCCTCCGCCGCGTTGAGGGACGCGGCGGGCGTGACGACACGAATTCCCGCACACCGCAGCCGACACGGGGACCCCAGCCGGGTTTCCGCGCATGGCGCCGGGCGGCCACCCCTGCCCGCGATCCCTCTCCTGGAGAGCCTTCCGATGGCCACCTCTTCCCATGTCTCCGCCCTGTCCAAAACGCCCGCCGATCCCCCCGGCACCCTCGGATCTCCCGACGGCCTTCGCCACGAGGACGAGTTGCCCCGCATCGTGCCGCGCCGGCACCTCGGCCGCGGGGTGGCCGCCTGCGCCGCGCTGCTGGTCTTCGCGATGGCGCTGGTCTCTGTCGTCCGCAACGAGGCCTTCCAATGGGGTGTGGTCGGGCGGTACTTCACTACCGCCGCCGTGCTCGACGGGCTGCTGCTGACGCTGTGGCTGACCGCCGTGGTGATGGTGCTCGGCTTTCTCCTCGGCACGGTGCTGGCGGTGATGCGGCTCTCCGACAACCCGGTCCTGCAGACCCTGAGCTGGGGCTACGTCTGGATCTTCCGGTCCACTCCGCTGCTGGTGCAGCTGCTGTTCTGGTTCAACATCGGCGCCCTGTACCTCACGCTCGGCCTCGGCATCCCCTACGGCCCCGAGTTCTTCACCGTGAAGACGGTCAACCTGCTCGGCCCGACCCTGACCGCCGTCATCGGTCTGACCCTGCACGAGACGGCGTACGCCGCCGAGGTGGTGCGCGGCGGCATCCTCTCGGTGGACCCGGGCCAGGTCGAGGCCGCGCAGGCGCTCGGCCTGAGCAGGTGGCGCACCCTGCGCCGGATCGTCGTCCCGCAGGCGATGACCTCGATCGTGCCGACCGCCGGGAACATGCTGATCGGCACGCTCAAGGGGACCAGCATCGTGAGCGTGCTGGCCGTGCACGACCTGCTGTACTCGACGCAGCTGATCTACAACCAGACCTACCAGGTCATCCCGCTGCTGATGGTCGCCACCCTCTGGTACATCGCCGTCACCACCGTACTGAGCGCAGGCCAGTACTACATCGAGCGGCACTACGCGCGCGGAGCTTCGCGCGCCGTGCCGCCGGCGCCGTGGCGGCGGTGGCTGTCGCGGCCCGGCCGCCGGATACAGAGAATTCACGAACGGGCCTGATATGTACGGCGTATGAAATCGGCATTCAATCCCCCGCTCCCGATATGGAATTCATTGACACTCCAAATCGGGGGTGCCAGGTTTACGCCGCAGATAAGGACGTCAGCGGATAACCCGCCGAACCGCCGGAGTCTCTGTGACCGAATCCGTTGTGACCGCCCGCCCCGCCCCACCCGATTACCCGACCCCGAAACCCCGAGGATCCGCCCGCCCACCGGCCCGCCGCGGTGGCGCCGACCGGGTGCTGCCGGTCCGCCGCCCCTGGCGGTGGGTGGCCACGGCCGTCGTACTCGTACTGCTCGCCCAGGCCGTCCACGGACTGCTGACGAACTCGTTCTACCAATGGGACCGGTTCGGCTACTGGTTCACCCGTCCCGTGATCGTCGACGGGCTCCTCGTCACCCTCCAAGTGACCGCGTACAGCGCGGTACTGGGGCTGCTCGGAGGTGTGGTGCTCGCCCTCGGCCGGCTCTCCTCCAACCCCGTGATGCGGGCGGTGAGCTGGGCGTACATCTGGCTGTTCCGCTCGGTGCCACTGATCGTGGTGCTGCTCTTCCTGTACAACTTCAGTGCGCTGTACGCCACGTTGAGCGTCGGCGTACCGTTCGGCCCGGCGTTCTTCACCTTCGACGAGTCGAAGGTGGCGTCCGACATCGTGGTCGCGGTGGTCGGCCTCTCCCTGTGCGAGGCGGCGTACGCGGCCGAGGTCGTACGGGCCGGGATCCTCTCCGTCGACCAGGGCCAGCACGAGGCGGCGTCCGCACTGGGCCTGCCCCGCCGCTACCAGTTCGCTCGGATCGTCTTCCCGCAGGCGCTGCGCTCCATCGTCCCCTCGTACGTGAACCAGCTGATCGGGCTCCTGAAGGCCACCTCACTGGTCTTCTACGTGTCCTTGCTCGACCTGTTCGGCTCCGTACAGAGCATGGGCGCCACCTACCCGGGCGACGTGGTGCCGCTGCTGCTCGTCGCCACCGTCTGGTACGTGATCCTGACCAGCGTCGTCTCCGTCGTGCAGTTCTACGTGGAGCGGTACTACGCGCGCGGTGCGCTGCGCACCCTGCCCCCCACTCCCCTGCAGAAGGCCCGCGCCGGGCTGAGCGCCCTGCGCGAGCGGCTGCGGACGGAGGCGGCGATATGACCACGGCCGCCGTCGAAGTGCGCGGCGTACACAAGTGGTACGGCGCCCAACAGGTCCTGGATGGCGTGGACCTCACCGTCCGGCCGGGCACCGTCACTGCCGTCCTCGGCCGGTCCGGCTCCGGCAAGTCCACGCTGCTCCGGGTGATCAATCACCTGGAGAAGCCCGAGTCCGGCCACGTCAGCGTGGGCGGCGAGCTGATCGGGGTCCGGCGGCACGGCGACCGCCTCAAGGAGCTGACCGAGAAGGCGATCCTGGCCCAGCGGGGCCGGATCGGATTCGTCTTCCAGAACTTCAACCTCTTCCCGCACCTGACCGTGCTCGACAACGTGGCCGCCGCCCCCGTCGCGACGGGACGGCTGCCCAGGGCGGAGGCCCGGCGACTGGCGGACGAGCTGCTCGCCCGGGTCGGCCTGGCCGACAAGGCCACTGCCTATCCACGGCAGTTGTCCGGCGGACAGCAGCAGCGGGTGGCCATCGCCCGCGCCCTCGCGCTGCGGCCGGAGGTCATCCTCTTCGACGAACCGACCTCGGCGCTGGACCCGGAGCTGGTGGGGGAGGTGCTCGCCGTCATCAAGGACCTGGCGGACAGCGGCACCACGCTGATCATCGTCACGCACGAGATCGCCTTCGCGCGTGAGGTGGCGGACGAGGTCGTCTTCCTCGACGGCGGTCGGATCGTCGAACAAGGTCCCCCCGCGCAGGTGTTGGACCATCCAGCGCACCCCCGCACCCGGGAGTTCCTGAGCAAGGTGCTCTGACCCGCCGCGCACACCGCGCACGCACGCCGCGTACGCATTCCGCCCACCCCGTTCCACCCACCCATTCGTCCCACCCGTCCCACCCCGAACCACGAAGGACTGCCATGCGATCCCCGCTCCTTGCCCCGCGCTCCAGATTCACCCGCGGCCTGCTCGCCACCACCTCCGCCGCCGTACTCTCCTTCGGGCTCGCCGCCTGCGGTGGCGAGAGCGCCGCGTCCGCTCCGGGCGGGGCGGGATCCGGCAGCCCGGCGGCAGCCGGCGCGATCACCGTCGGCGCCCTCTCCAACGGGGCAGCCAAGCAGGCCGAGTTGAAGGTGTCGACGGTCGAGGCCATCCGCGCCCGGCTGCCCGAGGCCGTACGGAGCCGGGGCGAGCTGGTCATCGGCGTCGGCGCGCTCCCCGCGGGCGCGCCGCCGATCTCGTACGTGGGCACCGACCAGAAGACCCTGACCGGCTCGGAGCCCGACCTGGGACGTCTGGTCGCCGCCGTGCTCGGCCTCAAGCCCACAGTGCGGAACTCGACTTGGGAGAACCTCTTCGTCGGAATCGACAGCGGCAAGGTCGACGTCGCCTTCAACAACGTCACGGTCACCGAGGAGCGCAAGAAGAAGTACGAGTTCGCCTCCTACCGCAAGGACAACCTCGCCTTCGAGGTCAACAAGGAGGACTCCTGGAACTTCTCCGGCGACTACCGCAATCTGGCGGGCAAGACGGTCGCCGTGAGCCGCGGCACCAATCAGGAGAAGATCCTGCTGGAGTGGCAGACCAAGCTGCGGACCGAGGGCAAGGACTTCGAGGTCAAGTACTTCCCCGACGTCAACAGCACCTACCTGGCCCTGAGCGGCAAGAAGATCGACGTGAGCTTCGGCCCCAACCCGGCCGTCGCCTACCACGTCACCCAGACCGCGCAGAGCTCCTCCCCCACCCGCGAGGCGGGCCAGTTCTCCGGCGCCGGCGAATCGCTCCAGGGCCTGATCGCCGCGACCGCCAAGAAGGACAGCGGCCTGGCGGAGCCGGTCGCGGAAGCGATCAACCACCTGATCAAGGGAGGGCAGTACGGGCAGCTCCTGGCCGCCTGGAACCTGACCCCCGAGGCCGTCACCGTCTCCGAGGTCAACCCGCCCGGCCTGCCGCTGAGCAATTCCTGAACGGGAAGCCCACATGACGCGATCCACTCCCCGTCTCCTCGACGGGCATGCGCTCGCCCCCCGTGGCGTCGGCGAGCACGTCCTCGACAACCCCGTGTGGTCCGCGCTGAACGGCCCGCACGCCCGCTTCGCCGTCACCGGCACGGGCCGGGCCCCGGACCTGGGACCGGATCAGGCCCCGGGCCGCGGCCCGGGCTCCGTCGCCCGGGCCGCGCGCTACCCCTCGGACGTGGCCCCCTTCGCCGCCCTCGCCGACCCGGCCGATCCGCGCTCCTGGGCGGATCTGGCCGCGTTGGCGGGGCCGGGTGCCGTCATCGGGGTCTCGGGGGTCTTCGCGGCCCCCGAGGGGTGGGAGACCGTGTGGTCCGTCCCCGGGGTCCAGCTGGTCGACACCTCGCTGCGCGCCGAAGCCGATCCGGAGGCGGTCCGGCTCGGGCCGGCGGACGTTCCCGAGATGCTCGACCTGATCGAGCTGGCCCGGCCGGGGCCGTTCCTGCGCCGGACGGTCGAGCTGGGCACGTACCTCGGCATCCGGCGCGGGGGACGCCTCGTGGCGATGGCCGGGGAGCGGCTGCGGCCGCCCGGATGGACGGAGATCAGCGCCGTGTGCACGGACCCGGACCACCGGGGCGGCGGGCTGGCCACCCGGCTCGTGCGCGCGGTGGCCGCCGGCATCCGGGACCGCGGGGACGTCCCCTTCCTGCACACGGCTGCGGCCAACACCAACGCCATCCGCCTCTACGAATCGCTCGGCTTCACCCTGCGCCGCCGGCCCTCCTTCATGGCGGTGCGGGTACCGGAAAGCGAGGTCCTGTGAAGTTCCTGGCCATCACCCTCATCGCCAACCCGCCCGACCCGGCGACCGGGCGCACCAAACCGGCCCGGGACCGGTTCCGCGAGGTGGTCGACGGTGCGGTGCTCGCTGAGCAGCTGGGGTTCGACGGGTTCGGGGTGGGAGAGCGGCACGAGCTGCCGTTCCTGTCGTCCGCGCCGCCGGTGATCCTCGCCCACATCGCCGCGCTGACCCGCAGGATCCGACTGTTCACCGCCGTCACGACGCTGAGCCTGCTCGATCCGGTCCGCGCGTACGAGGACTACGCGACGCTGGACCACCTCTCCGACGGGCGTCTGGAACTGATCATCGGCAAGGGGAACGGCTCCGCGCAGCGGGAGCTGTTCCAGGTGAGCGCCGAGGACCAGTGGGAGCGCAACGCGGAGGGCTACGAGCTGTTCCGCCGGTTCTGGCGGGAGGACAAGGTGACGGCGAGCCCGCGCCACCGCCCGGCGCTGTCCGCCGCCGAGGTGCTCCCCCGCCCCCTCGGTGGACCCGTACGCATCTGGCACGGCAGCGCGACCAGCCGGGAGTCGGTCGAGCTGGCCGCCCGCTACGGGGATCCGCTGTTCTCGGCGAACGTCACCCATCCGGTGGAGCCGTACGCCGAGCTGGTGCGGTATTACCGGGAGCGCTGGGAGCACCACGGCCACGACCCGGCGCTGGCGGCCGTGGGCGCGGGAACCGCCGGCTACCACGCGGCGCGCACCTCGCAGGAGGCGGTCAAGGCCTTCGAGTCGGCCTTCCAGGGGTACCTCGCCGCACAGCGGAGCCTGGGCGTCGAGCCGGTCTTCCCCACGCTGGAGGACTTCGTGGAACGCAGCTCGGCCCTGATCGGCAGTCCGCAGCAGGTGATCGAGAAGGTGCACCGCTACCACGAGCGGCTCGGACACACCCTGCTCCACCTCCAGGCCGACGCGGGCTTCCTGGACCCCGGGCGGCACCGGGCTTCCCTCGAACTCTTCCAGTCCGAGATCGCCCCGGTCCTGCGCCGCGAGATCCCGGACCCGCCGGTCCCGGCCGTCGTGCGCGACCCGGTGCGGGGACCGAGCATGGGGCCATGGCCACCACCGAAGACGCCCCCGACGAGGTCACGGTCGGCGACGGCACGAAGAGGCAGTTCATCTCCTGGGTGACCCTCGCCCTGATGACGACCGCCTCCGTCGCCAGCCTGCGGCCCTCGCCGTCCATGGCGATCTACGGTCTCGCCGCGATCTTCCTCTACCTGCTCCCGGCCCTCGTCTTCCTCCTGCCCACCGCGCTGGTGGGCGCCGAGCTGGCCTCGGGCTGGTCCGGCGGCATCTACCGGTGGGTGAGCGAGGGCCTGGGCAAGCCGCTCGGGTTCCTCGCCGTGTGGTGCCAGTTCGCCATGACGATCGCGTACTACCCGAGCCTGCTGGCGTACGTGGCGAGCACCTTCGCCTACGTCGTCAACCCGAGGCTCGCCGAGAACGGCCCGTACGTCGCGATCGTCATCGTCGTCGTCTACTGGACGGGGGTCTGGATCTCCTCACGGGGTACGAAGACGGTCGCGGGCCTCTCCTCCGCGGGGCTCGTCATCGGCACGCTCGTCCCGGGCGTGCTGCTGGTGGCCCTCGGCCTCGTCTTCCTCGGCCAGGGCAACCCGTCCGCGCAGCCCATGACCGCGTCGCACGCGCTGCCGCCGTGGACCGGGCTCGCCAGCCTGGTCCTGATCGTCAACAACTTCCTCTCCTACGCCGGCATGGAGATGAACGGCGTACACGTCTCCTCGCTGCGGCGGCCGAGGAGCGAGTACCCGAAGTCGATGTTCCTGGCGACCGGCCTGGTCCTGCTGATCTTCATCCTTCCGGCCCTGGCCATCTCCTGGGTGATGCCGGCCTCGGAGCTGAGCCTCACCGCCGGCCTGATGCAGGCCTTCCAGGCGTTCTTCGACCACTTCCACATCGGCTGGATGACCAGGGTCGTCGGGGTGATGCTGGTGACGGCCGCGCTCGGCGGCATGCTCACCTGGCTGTCGGGGCCGGCGAAGGGCCTGGTCCTGCTGTCCCGCCAGGAGGGCTATCTGCCTCCGGTCTTCCAACGGTTCAACAAGTACGGCACCCCGCAGAACATCATGGTCGCGCAGGGCGTGATCACCACGCTGATCGGCATCCTGTACGCGTTCAGCGACGACGTCTCCAGCGCGTACTGGATGTTCTCGGTGATCACCGTGCAGATCTACCTGATCGCCTACCTGCTGATGTTCGCGGCGGTGGTCAGGCTCCGCAGGAGCCGGCCCGAGGTCGAGCGCGGCTTCCGGGTCCCGGCGGTGAACTGGGTGGCCGGGGTCGGATCCGTGGCCTCCGTCGCCGCGCTGTTCATCGGCTTCGTACCGCCGGACCAGTTCGGCGGCCAGCCCTTGTGGCGCTACCTGCTGATCGTCGGAGGCGGGCTGCTGGCCCTGGGCGTCCTGGCGCCGCTCTGCTTCCTGAGGTTCCGCAAGCCGAGCTGGGTCCACCCCGACCACCGGGAGCCGTGAGGAACGCCGCTCAGCTGGCGGAGCCGGCCGCCGAGCCGGTGGCGAGGTCGGCGCCCCAGCGCTCGATCGCGGCCTGCAGGTCGAGGGCTCCCGGGCGCAGGTCGGCGTCCGCGGCGGGCCAGTCCTCTCGCGGGACGCGCCACATCAGCTCGAACTCGTTGCCGTCGGGGTCCTTCGCGTAGAAGGACTTCGAGACCAGGTGGTCCGACGCACCGACCAGCGCGCCGCGCTCGGTGAGCGTGCGGCCCAGCTCCGCGAGCTCGCCGAGCGTGCCGACCTCCCAGGCGAGGTGGTAGAGGCCGACCCGGCCCTGCTCGGGGCCGGGCGCGTCGGCGCCGAGCGCGAAGAGCCCGAGGTCGTGGTCGTTGAGGCTGCCCGGGGCGCTGAGGAAGGCGGCGCGGCCCGGTATGAGGTGGTCGACCTGGAAACCGAAGACGTCGGTGTAGAACTCGACGGAACGGTCGACCTCACGGATCCAGAGGACGGCGTGGTTCAGGCGGCGGACGGACATGCGAGGTGCTCCCGCTGACTCGAGGGGAATGGCCCGGGCGGGCTGCCTCCACCATACCGTTCAAATTCGAACTACTCGAGTCCGGGGAGGCTCCGGGGAGCAGGATCCGCGGGTGCGGGACTCGACCTCGATCCGGATCCCGACCCGGATCCCGACGCCGGGCGGTAGCGCAGCAGGTTGCTGTGCACCTGGTCGAGGTAGGGCTGGATGCGCCGCAGTCCGGGGTCCTGCTGTCGCACGGTCCAGGTGGCGGTGCGGTAGGCGGCGGCGAGGTTGAGGGCCGGGTCGCCGGGGACCCCTTCGAGCTCCGGAGCGATGGCGCAGAGCATCCTGCCCAGCGCGGGGATGGAGTCCTCGGGGGTCAGGGGCGGGACGGGGACCGCACCCTGCCGGTCGGGCGGCAGGTAGTAGCGCAGCACGCGGGGTGTCCAGCGGGCGATGCCGTACTCGTCCTTGTCCGGGTCGCTCAGTTCGGGGTCGAAGCCGCTCTCGGCCTGGAGCATGGCCGCGATCAGGGCGGGGGTGATCTGGGGGACGCCGCACAGGGTGCCGGCCTGGACGATCAGGCTCCGGTAGCGCTTCGGGATGTCGGTGTCGGTGCGCAACCACCGGGCGTCGCCCTGGAGTCGTGGGCCCGCCACGGCGAAGGCGGCCTCCTGAGGCCGGTCCGTACCGGACCCGGACACCGGCGCGGGCGCGTCCCCGTGCACCAGCGCCGCGAAGGCCAGCACGACGGCCATGACGGCCGTGAGCCCGGTGGACCGGTGCGGGGCCGCCGCCCTCCGCGTCCTCCCGCGGACCGCGCTCGACACCGCCGGGGACGGATCCGGGGGCGCGGCCGGGTCCTGGTCCGGGGCCAGGGCCGGATCCACTGCCGGGTCCAGGGCCGGGTCCGGGTCCGATGGCCGGCCCGTGACGAGTTCGTGGGTCCGGACCCGGCGCCGTTCCCAGTCGTCCGGGTCGCCGCCGCAGGCACGTACGAAGGCCGCGAGCACGGCGGGCCCCGGCAGCCGGTGTCCGGCGGCGGCCGCGGCCAGGGTCGAAGCCGAGTAGTGGGTCCGGGCGGCGAGCTCCCGGTAGGGCGGGCTGCCCGCCCGGCGCCGCAGTTCCCGTAGGTCGCAGGCGAACCGGGCCAGGGGACCCTGCCCGGGATCGAGCGGCTGTTCGAACCCCAAGGAGATGACGTATGAACGGCTTTGCCGTGCGACGGACACGCTTACCCGTCGCCATCCTGCTGGCCGCGGTGGCCGTGACCACCCTCGGTGGTCCGGCGCGGGCACAGGGCCCGCGGGACGTGCCCGGTCCGCTGGGTACCCCGCTTCGGCCGAGGCGTACTGCGACATCTCCGCGGACCGGGACATCGCGGTGACCCGCAAGGTCTACGAGGTGGGCCAGCGCATGAACGTGTCCGAGAAGGTGATGCTCGCCGGGTTCGAGACGGGCTGGGTCGAGTCCCGCATGAACAACCTGGCCTGCGGGGACCGCGATTCGCTCGGCGTCTTCCAGCAGCGGCCCTCGCAGGGCTGGGGCTCACCCGAGCAGGTGCTCGACGTCGACTACGCGGCGGGCAAGTTCTTCGAGGTGGCTCTGCAGATGGAGCCTGGCATGCCGGGCGCGAGCTCCGGCGAGCTGGCCCAGGCCGTTCAGCGGTCCGGCTATCCGGAGCGCTACCCCCAGGCGGAGGGCGTGGCCCGGACCCTGCGGGACGAGGCGATGCGGCCGTACGGCACGATCGGGGCCAAGTACGAGGCCCTCGGCGGGCAGGGCGGCATACTCGGCCGGCCGCTCCGCGCCGAGGAGAACTCCTCGCTGGGCGGCCGGTTCCAGCTGTTCCAGGGCGGGATCGTCCTCTGGCACCCCGACGCCGCGTACGCCGTCCACGGGGACATCCTCACCAGGTTCTGGGCCACGGACGCGGAGCGGAGCTGGGGCTTCCCCACCATGGACGAGGCCGACGCCTCCAAGGCCCCCGACGGAACCCGTGGGCGGTACCAGTTCTTCGAACGCGGCCTGTTCCTCTGGTCCCCGTAGACCGGCACCCACATCGTCCACGGCGCCATCTACGACGCCTTCCACGCGGCCGGACACGAGAGCGCCCTCGGCTACCCCCGCACCGACGAATTCGACGAACCCAGCGGCAGGGCCCAGCAGTTCCAGAAGGCCACCATCCACTGGAACCCGTCCAAGGGCACCTGGATCACCACCAACTGAGCCCGGCCGTCCGCCCCGCCGCTCCGGCGTCGTTCAGCACGCGCAGGAGATGCCAGAGCGCGGGGCGGTCAGGTCGTCGATGCGGCGCTGGTCGACGCCCTCGGCGGTCTCGAAGGCGAAGCCCTCGCGGACCCAGTACTCGAAGCCGCCGATCATTTCCTTCACCTGGTAGCCGAGGCGGGCGAAGGCGAGGGCCGCGCGGGTGGCGCCGTTGCAGCCGGGGCCCCAGCAGTAGGTGACCACGGTGGCGCCGGGGTCGATCAGCGTCGGCGCCAGCTCGGCGATCCGCGCCGTCGGGATGTGCAGGGCGCCGGGGATGTGGCCCTGGTCCCAGGCCACGTCGCTGCGGGAGTCGACCACGACCACTCCGGAGACCCCGGCGAGCAGGTCGGCCCGTACGTCGGAGACGTCGGCCTCGAAGGCGAGCCGGGCGGCGTAGTGGGCGGCCGCGTGGACCGGGTCGGCGGCCGGGACGGAGAGGACGGCGCTGGGGACCTGGGCGGTGAGGGTGGCGGACATCTGGAACTCCTCGTGCGGGGTTGTGCGGGGCGGGATCGGGCGCCGTCCGGGTGGTTTCCCTTGCGGCGATGACCCAATCCTCTGCCGTGCGGGCCCGCCGATCGAGTGGCGTGAACGCCTCCGTTCGTCAAGATCCCGCCAGCTCCCGGCAGGGCCCGGAAGGCCCCGGCAGGCCCCGGAAAGGGCCCGTCACCCGCGTGTCACATGCGTACGGCGACCCTCACGAAGGCCTTGCGGTAGGCCGTCGGCGTGGTCCGCATCTGCCGGGTGAAGTGGTGCCGGTAGGTCGCCGTGGAATCGAAGCCGACCGCGGCGGCCACCTCGTCGACCGTGCCCTCCCCCGACTCCAGCAGGGGCAGGCTCGCGGAGACCCGCTGCGAGATGACCCACCGGATCGGGCTCACGCCGTTGCGGCGGGTGAAGTGGCGCAGGAAGGACCGCTCCGACATCCGGGCCTCGCGGGCCAGAGTGGAGACCGAGAGCGGAGTGTGCAGTCGCTGCAGGGCCCAGGTCATGCTCTGGCTGATGCCGTCGTCGGCCGCGTCGGGGCCGATCTCGCCGACCGCCGCCTGGATGAACTGGGCCTGTCCGCCCTCGCGGTGGGGCGGGACGACGAAGCGGCGGGCCACCGTGTTGGCGACGGACGCGCCGTGGTCCGCGCGGACCAGGTAGAGGCAGAGGTCGATGCCGGCGGCGCTGCCCGCGCTGGTCAGCACGTCCCCGTTGTCGACGTAGAGGACGTCCGGGTCGACCTCGATCCCGGGATGGCGCTCGGCGAGGGTCCGGGCGTAGCGCCAGTGGGTGGTGGCGCGGCGGCCGTCGAGGAGGCCGGTCGCGGCGAGCGCAAAGGCCCCCGAGCAGATCGAGACCAGGCGTGCGCCCCGGGCGTGCGCCGCACGCAGGGCGTCGACCAGCGGCTGGGCTATCGGGCCGCCCGCCTGTGAGACCCCGGGGATGATCAGGGTGTCGGCGGCCGCGAGGGCGTCGAGGCCGTGCTCGGCGCGGAGGGTGAACCCGCCGACCACGCGGAGGTCCCGGCCGGGCTCGGCCGAGCAGACCTGGAGCTCGTACCAGGGGATGTCGCCCAGCTCGGGCCGGGAGAGACCGAAGACCTCGACCACCACGGCCAGCTCGAAGGGGGCCATCCCGTCGAAGGCGAGGACCGCCACCTTGTGGGCCGGGGACGGCTTCTTGATCTCGATGTCCACGGCGGTCGAGGTGCGCGGGGCGGCGGCGGAAGTCATGGCCGTACCTTAGCCAGGCCGTACGGGGGCGAGAGGGGCACGATCGGCGGGGCCGGGGCCCGGGGCCCGGGGCCGGGGCCCGGGGCCCGGGGGTCGCCGTCCACCTCGGTCAGTGGACGGCGGCCCCGGCCCCGGCGGCCTGGAGCCCCGCTTCGGCCTAGCCCAGCGCGCCGAACGCCTTGGTGAAGGCCAGCGGCTGCTGGAGGATCGAGCTGCACGTCGGGTCCGCGTAGTTCACGGCTCCGGCCGGGCACTGCTTGTCACGGGCCGCGGACCACATCGCCAGCCGGCCGATCCCCTTCGCCTTCGCGAATTCGACCAGCCTGGTCGCGTCGGACACCGTGAAGATCTCGCTCGCGACGTCGTTGACACCGATCATCGGGGTGACGGCCACCGCCTTCCAGGCGGCCGCGTCGGAGAGTCCGAGTACCGCCTTGATCTGGGCCTGCGTGGCCGTCGCGGCCTGGATGGCGTACTGCCCCATGTTCCCGCCGTAGGCGGGGCCGTAGTCCATCGCCATGATGTTCACCCCGTCGATGCGGACGCCCGCCTTCTTCGCGTCGGCCAACAAGGCCACGCCCGGCTGCGTGAGGCCTTCCGGCATCACGGGCAGTGTGAAGGCCACGTCCAGGCCCGGGTGGGACTTCTGCAGCTGGGCGACGGCCTGCGCCCGGCGGGTGTTGGCCGCGGTGTCGGGCAGGGCCGCGCCCTCGATGTCGAAGTCGACCTTGGTCAGCCGGTACTGGTCGATGACCTTGCCGTACGCGGCGGCCAGCTCGCCCGGGGTCGAGCAGTTCAGCGCCAGCTCGCGTCCGGCAGCTCCGCCGAAGGAGACCCGCACGTCGCCGCCCTTGGCCCGCAGGGCGCCGATCTGTGCGGCGACCTTGTCGCTCGCGAGGTCGGTGACTCCGCCCCAGAGCGGGGTGCAGCCGCCGGAGGAGGTGACGAAGGCGAGGTGGAACTCCTTCACGCCGGTCTTCGCCGCGGTGTCGACCAGGTCGTAGGCCGGGTACAGGGAGGTGTCCACGTACGGGGCGAAGCGCGCTCCCCCGGCCGGAGTTCCGGTCGTCGGGGGCGGCGTGGCGCTCGCGGAGGGCGACGCGGTGCGGGTCGGCTGCACGGAGGGCGCGGCGGAGACGGGCGCGCTCGGGCTCGCGCCCGTGCTCGGGGCGGCCGTCGGGGTGCCGGTGGGGCGGCCTCCCGGCGGGGGCGTCGTCCCCTGGTCGGCCGAGCACTTCGCCCCGTTGATGCGGCAGGCCGTGGGATTGCCGGGGGTGGCGGTCCCACTGGCCACGAAGCCGATCGTGACGGAGGCACCGGGTGCCAGTTCCCTGTTCCAGTCGGCCGGCTTCACGATGACGTGGCGCCCGTCGACCGAGTGGGTGCCGTTCCACAGAGAGTCGATCTTCGTCCCCGCGGGCAGGTCGAACTCCAGGGTCCACCCCTGCTGCGCCTGCCCCTTGCCGTTGGTGATCACGTACTGGGCGGTGTAACCGCCGCTCCAGGAGCTGGACTTCGTGTAGACCGCTCCGACGGCGGCGGCCTGCGCCGTGCCCGTGAACGCGAAGGCGGCGCCACCGATCAGCACCGCCACCGCGATGCCGCCCACCGCCTTCGCCTTCTTGCTCGCCGTGCGCCGGTGACCGGTCGTGGTGCCCATCGCTTGCCTGCCTCTGTAGTGCCGGGGGTCCCGGGGGGGGTGCCGGGGGGTCGGGTACGGAGGAACGCTAGCCGCCCCGAACCGGACACTTGCCCGATTACGGACGAACTGCATGAGCCTTAGGTTCCGCTTAAGGAAGCGATCGGGGGGCGTTAAGCCGGGCGGAAGGCGGAGCGGAGGGCGGAGCGGAGCGCCGGACGAACAGCGGACGAAGAGCGGGCGCAGCGCCGGACGAACAGTGGACGAAGAGCGGGCGCAGCGCCGGACGCAGCGCCGGACCCGCCAAGTCCGTTCCGTGAACAGTCGGTTGATCTTCGGGGTGGGCAGACTCAAAGGCGCATATGCTCCCCCAAGTCCGAACGCCGCGCGAGCCGTAAGGGGACCGCCCCGTGAGTGTCCGCATTCAACCCTCTTCCCAGGTCGACGAGTCGGCCGAACTCGGGGACGGGACCACGATCTGGGATCTGGCACAGGTCCGGGAGGACGCGCGGCTGGGCCGCGACTGCATCGTCGGGCGGGGGGCCTACGTCGGACCCGGCGTGCGGATCGGCAACAACGTGAAGCTGCAGAACTACGCGCTCGTATACGAGCCCGCCGAGCTGGGCGACGGGGTGTTCATCGGCCCGGCCGTCGTCCTGACCAACGATTTCTACCCGCGGGCGGTCGACCCCGACGGCCGCCAGAAGCGCGGCGGCGACTGGGAGGCCGCCGGGGTGGTGGTGGCCGAAGGCGCCTCGCTCGGGGCCCGTTCGGTGTGCGTGGCAGGGGTCCGCGTGGGGCGCTGGGCCCTGGTCGCGGCCGGCGCGGTGGTGTCCCGGGACGTGCCCGATTTCGCACTGGTCGCAGGAGTACCGGCCCGCCGCATCGGCTGGGTGGGGAAGGCCGGCGTCCGCCTGGTGGAGGTAGAGGGCGAACCGGGCGTCTGGGAGTGCCCGCGGACCGGTGAGCTGCACGAAGAGGCCAACGGGACCCTGACGGAGCGAACCTGACGCAACGTCGGCAATTTGGGTCATCGGCATTTCCTCAAAACCACAATCAATGAACATCCTTGGGCATACCTTGTCCCTGTACACGTGATCTGAACCGGCAACGGGCCGCGTTCAGTGGGGGGTTGTACACGACGCGGACATCGCGGACAAAGCGAGGGCAGGCGCGCGAACCGCGTCCGTCCGATGCTGCCGTCCGCGCGTGTCCGGTCCGGGGCATCGCTGGGGGGATCCAGTGGGCGGTCCCGGACGGCTCGTGCCATCGGGGGGAATCACCACGCCGCCGGCACGTGCGCCGTCCTGCGCAATCCCCTTCTGCCGCACGACGACCGAACAGGTCCGTCCGAGGAGCGAAAAGTCAGAGGGGGTAGGTGTGTTGGAGCAGTACGGCTCGGGCATACGGGGTGTGCACGGCACACGGGGAGCCGGGGTGGGGACCCGATGACCACGGCACGATTAGCAGCACTCGCCCACGAGGACCCGTCGCTGCACTCGCTCGCCGAGCGGCTGCTCGCGCTGGCGGAGGCGGGGCTGCCCAGCATGTACCTGCCTGGCGCGGAGACCTTCGTGTTCACCCGGGTGGGGACCACCACCTCCGGCGGCGCCCGCCACGTGGAAAGCCGGGGGACCAGTACCCGGTACGCGGCGATCACCGTGCTGGGGGCCCGGTACCTGCCCGAGGAGCGGCAGCGTCCGCTGTTCGGCGGACACACCGCCGCCGAGTTCACGGGGCTTCTCGTGGAGCGGCTGCCCTCGGTGACCAACCTCGGTGACGCGGCGCTCATCGCCTGGGCCGCCGCCGAGACCGAGCACCCCAAGCTGGCGGACGCCCTCGCGCGGGTGTCCGCCCTGGACCTCCCCGGACGGCCGCAGTACACCGTGGAAGCGGCCTGGGTGCTCTCCGCCCTCACCGCCGCCCGCGGGACGGTGGACGTGGAGGACCGCCTGGCGGCCGCCCGCGACCGCCTGCTGGCGGCCCGGGTCGGGGACGTTCCGCTGTTCCCGCACGCCACCGGGCCGGGGCTGGTCCCCGGATACCGCTCCCACGTGGCCTGTTTCGCCGACCAGACGTATCCGCTCCAGGCACTGGCCCGGCTGCACGCGAGCGGCTCGGACGCCCGGGCCCTGGAGGCCGCCGACGCGTGCGCCGCCAGGATCTGCGCCCTCCAGGGGGACGGCGGCCAGTGGTGGTGGCACTACGACGCCCGCACGGGCGGCGTGGTGGAGGGCTACCCGGTCTACAGCGTGCACCAGCACGCCATGGCCCCGACCGCCCTCTTCGACCTGGCGGACGCCGGCGGCACCGACTTCGGTCCCGCGATCCGGCGCGGACTGCGCTGGATGACGGACGTACCCGAGATCAGCGGGCCCGACGGCACCCCGCGCGAGCCCATGATCCGCGAGGAGTACGGGGTCACCTGGCGCAAGGTCTACCGCGGCGACCCCGCCAAGGCCGTCCGCGCGGCCCGCGGGCTCACCACCCGGGTACTGCCGAAGTCCCGGCTCGCCCCGCTCGACCGGGTCTTCCGCCCCCTGTCGGTGGACCGCGAGTGCAGGCCCTACGAGTTCGGCTGGCTGCTCCACGCCTGGCTCGGGGGGCTCGGGAGATGAACCACAGACAGTCCCTCTTCGGAGTCCCTCTCGACGCCCTGACCATGGACGAGACCGTGCAGCGCTGCCTGGAAGCGGCGCGGCGCGGCGAACAGATAGAGATCGGCATGGTCAACGCCGCCAAGCTGGTCAACATGCGGCGCGACCCCCGCCTCGCCGCAGCGGTGGCCGGCTGCGACCTCGTCCTGGCCGACGGCCAGGCCGTGGTGTGGGCCGGCCGGGTCCTGGGGGTCCGGCTGCCCGAACGGGTCGCGGGAATCGACCTGTTCATGCGGCTGCTGGCCGCGGCGGAGACCGCGGAGGTCCCCGTATACCTGCTCGGCGCCCGTCAGGACGTGCTCGACCTGATGCTCGGCCGGATCGCCGAGCGGTTCCCGGCGCTGCGCGTGGCCGGCAGCCGCAACGGCTACTTCGAGGACTCCGAGCAGGGCGCGATCGCCGATGCCGTCGCGCAGAGCGGGGCCAAACTGCTGTTCCTCGGCATGACCTCGCCCAAGAAGGAGATCTTCACCGCCGGCTACGGCAAGCGCACGGGCGCCGACGTGGTGCACGGGGTCGGCGGGTCCTTCGACATCCTCGCCGGCATCACCAAGCGGGCCCCCCTGCTGTGGCAGCGGATGGGGCTCGAATGGTTCTACCGCACCCTCCAGGAACCGCGCCGCCTCGGAAAGCGCTACCTCACCACCAATGCCGCCTTCCTCCTCATGACGGTCCGGGAACTCATCCGCCGTACACCGTCTGCCCCTTCCGCGAACAGGAGTCACTGATGCGCGTAGTCGTCGTGGGACAGGGATACGTCGGCCTTCCGCTGGCCATCAGGGCCGCCGAGGTCGGACACCAAGTGGTCGGGTACGACGTGGACTCGCGGCGGGTCAAGAGCCTCGCCGCCGGCGAGTCGTACGTGGAGGACGTCTCCTCCGCACGGCTGGCCCGGGCGCTGGAGGCGGGCACCTACCAGGCCAGCGAACTCGCCCGCGACTGCGGCGGTTTCGACGTGGCGGTCGTCACCGTGCCGACCCCGCTGAGGGACGGCGCCCCCGACCTCAGCTACATCGAGGAGTCCGCGCACACGCTCGCCCGCTTCCTGCGGCCGGGCGCGACCGTCGTGCTGGAGTCCACCACCTATCCGGGCACCACCGAGGAGATGTTCGGCCCGATCCTGGAGGACGGCTCCGGTCTCACCGCCGGCGTCGACTTCCACCTCGGCTACAGTCCCGAGCGCATCGACCCCGGCAACGCGGTGTGGGGCTTCCAGCAGACGCCCAAGGTCGTCTCGGGTGTGGACGAGGCCTCCCTCAAGGCCGTGGAGAGCTTCTACGCGGGTCTCGTCGACAAGACGGTCCCGGTGCGCTCGCCCAAGGAGGCGGAGCTGGCGAAGCTGCTGGAGAACACCTTCCGGCACGTGAACATCGCCCTGGTCAACGAGATAGCCATGTTCGCCCGTCACCTCGACATCGACGTGTGGCAGACCATCGAGGCCGCCGCCAGCAAGCCGTTCGGCTTCATGAAGTTCACCCCGGGCCCCGGGGTCGGCGGCCACTGCCTGCCGATCGACCCCTCGTACCTGTCCTGGCGGGTGCAGCGGGAACTCGGCCAGAACTTCCGCTTCGTCGAGCTGGCCAACGACATCAACAGCCACATGCCCGAGTACGTCGCCCGCCGCGTCATGGACGCGCTCAACGCGAAGCGCCGTTCGGTCAACGGGTCCCGGATCCTGCTCCTGGGACTGGCGTACAAGAAGAACACCGGCGACGCCCGGGAGTCCCCGGCGGTACGGGTCTCCCAGCTGCTCCTCGACATGGGTGCCAAGGTCCGCGCGGCCGACCCCCACGTGGTGGAGAACATCAAGGTCGACGCCCGCCTCTCGCGGGTGGAGCCGACCCGCAAGGAGCTGGCCGCCGCCGACGTGGTCGTCCTGCTGACGGACCACGACTCCTTCGACTACCGGATGATCACCGAGCACGCCTCGCTGATCCTCGACTGCCGCAACCGGCTGTCCGGGCCCACCGTGGAGGTGCTCTGACCCGATGGCGAGGATCATCTGCGTGGCCGGCGCCCGGCCCAACTACATGAAGATCAAACCGGTGATGGACGCGTTGGAGGGCCGCGGCGCCGAGGTCGTCCTGGTCCACACCGGCCAGCACTACGACGAGTCCATGAACGACGTGTTCTTCCGCGACCTCGGCATCCGTCCCCCCGACCGGTACCTGGGGGCCGGCTCGGGCAGCCACGCCCAGCAGACCGGCCGGGTGATGGCGGCCTTCGAGCCGCTGGTCGAGGAGCTGGCCCCGGACGCCGTCGTGGTGGTCGGTGACATCAACTCCACGCTCGCCTGCGCCCTGGTCACCGCGAAGGCCGGTCCGCTGCTGGCCCACGTGGAGGCCGGCCTGCGCAGCCGTGACTGGAGCATGCCCGAGGAGGTCAACCGGGTCGCCACCGACCGGGTCAGCGACTACCTGCTGGCCCCCTCCCCCGACGCCGCCGCGAACCTGCGGGCGGAGGGGTACCGGGAGGACCAGATCCACGTCGTCGGCAATGTCATGATCGACACCCTGCTCGCCAACCTGGAGCGGGCCAGGCGCTCCGACGTCCTGGACCGCTACGGGCTCACCCGCGGCGGATACGGCCTGGTCACCCTGCACCGGCCGGCCAACGTGGACGATCCCGCCGCCCTGCGCGGCCTCCTGAAGGCCCTGGGCGAGATCGCCGGACGCTGTCCACTGCTCCTGCCCGTGCACCCGCGGGCCGCCGAGCGGCTGGCCGAGATCGGCGTACCCGACGGCATCCGGCTGGTGCCGGCCGCCGGATACCTCGACTTCATCGCGCTGCAGGACTCCGCCCGCGTGGTGCTCACCGACTCCGGGGGCATCCAGGAGGAGACCACCGCGCTGGGCGTCCCCTGCGTGACCCTCCGGGAGAACACCGAGCGGCCCATCACGGTCGAGGAGGGCACCAACGTCCTGGCGGGCACCGACCCGGCCCGCATCACGGCCACGGTCCACCGGGTGCTCGACGATCCGCCCGCCCCGCGCTGTCCCGAGCTCTGGGACGGCCGCGCGAGCGAGCGCATCGCCTCGGTGCTGCTGGACGGAGCGACCGGGTCGACCCGGCCGCGGCCCACCGATCTGGTCCCGGCCGGGGTGCCGGGAACGCCGTAGAGCACGGCGACTCAACACCGCGACAACCGTATTCACCGCAAATGAAAGAGCGGCGGCGCGTGCAGGACACGACGCCGCCGCGAGGGGGACAGACCATGGATCTCGCGGAGATCTGGCGGGTCATGCGACGGCGCTGGTACGTACTGCTGCCCGGACTGCTGGTCACGGCCGCGCTGATCGCCGGGGTGTACCTGCTGGTCCCGGTGAACTACCGGTCCCAGAGCACGGTGACTCTCCTGAACTCGAAGAAGGCCACGGTGGCCTTCGACGGCAACCCCTTCCTGAGCACCCAGGCCTCGCTCACCGGCATGGCCGACGGTCTGGCCCGCAACCTGAACTCCGACGACTCCCGGGCGGACCTCAAGTCCCAGGGCGTCACCGGGGAGTACGAGGCGAAGATCGCCGACAACGCCCTGGGCCCCTTCATGTGGCTGAGCGTGACCGGGACCGATCCGGCCGCCGTGCTGAAGTCGGACCAGCTCTTCACCGCGTACGCCGAGAAGCGGCTGCAGGAGTTCCAGGCGCAGCAGTCGGTGACTCCGGAGGCCATGATCCGCATGGCGACGCTCGTCCCGCCCCAGGAGCCGGAGGCGCAGACCAAGACCCGGCTCCAGTACCTGGTGATGGCGGGGGCGCTGGGCTTCGTACTCAGCCTGGTGGCCACCTTCTTCGTGGAGGCCCGCAAGCGGCCCAAGGGACCGGGCCGGCACCGGCCCGCCCTCGGCGAGGGCTCCGGAACGGGCGAAGGACCCGGCGGAGGCGGGGACGGCGGCGGCGGGGACAGCGGCGGCGGGGACAGCGGTGACGGGCCCGGACAGGGGCCCGGCCGGGTGGACCCGCCGGCCGCCAAGGACACCCGCGACCCCTCGGAGACCCTGCAGATGAAGGTTCACCGTCCGGCGGCCACCGGCACGGCCGGGCCGAAGTGAGCGGCGCCACGACGGACGGCACGACGGACGAGCAGACCACCCCCGCGGCGCCGTCGCTGGGGCGCAAGGTCGGCTCCGCCGCCCGGTGGAGCCTGGTCAACACCGTGGTCATGCGCCTGGGCAACTTCGTCACCGGCATCATCCTGGCCCGCTTCTTCCTCGGGCCCGAGGCCTGGGGCGTGTACGGGATCGCCCAGACGGTGTTGCTGGTCCTGCTCTCCGCGAACGAGCTCGGCGTGTCCCTGGCCATCGTGCGCTGGGAGGGCGACCCGCGCCGGTTCGCCCCGACCGTGCTCACCCTGTCCACCGCGACCAGCTGCCTGCTCTACGCCGCGCTGTTCACGGCGGCCCCCACGGTGGCCCGGGTGCTCGGCTCGCCGGAGGCCTCCGGGATCCTGCGGGTGATGTGCCTGTGCGTGGTGATCGACGGGGTGGCCCAGGTACCCGGCGGCTTCCTCACCCGCGAGTTCGCCCAGGGCAAGCGGATGCTCATCGACGGACTCAACTTCGTGGTCAGCACCGCGCTGACGCTGCTGCTGGCCTTCGAGGGCCTGGGCGCGATGAGCTTCGCCTGGGGAGCCGTGGCGGGCAACGTCGTCACGCTGATCGGCTGCCGACTGGCGGCGCCGGGCACCCTGAAGTTCGGCTGGGACTCCGGGCAGGCCCGGGCCCTGCTCGGGTTCGGGCTCCCGCTGGCAGGTGCGAGCATGCTGGCCCTCGCCGTGGTCAACGTCGACACCATGGTGGTGGGCGCGACGCTGGGCAACCTGTCCCTGGGCTTCTACGTGCTCGCCTTCAACATCTCCGGCTGGCCCGTGCGGATCATCTCCGAGGCCGCCCGCCGGGTCTCCTTCGCCGGATTCTCCCGCCTGGCCGACTCCCCGAAGGCCCTCGCCGAGGGCTTCAGCCGCGCCCTGGGCGTGGTGGTGACCGGCACGGTACCGCTGTGCGTGCTCCTGGCGGGCCTCGCCGGGCCCGTGATCGAGCTGATCTACGGCAGCCAGTGGGCCCCCGCCGCCGCGGCGCTGCCCTGGCTGATGGCCCTCGGACTGATCCGCATCGGCTCCGAACTCGCCTTCGACTGCCTGGTGGCGATCGGGCAGCGGCGCTCCCTGTTCCTGGTGCAGGGCCTGTGGCTGGTGGCCCTGATCCCGGTCCTCTTCTTCGCGGCCCGCCTGAACGGCATCGTCGGAGTCTCCCAGGCCCATGTCCTGGTCGCCGGCGGCATGGTGGTGCCGGTGTTCCTCTTCGCGCTCAGCCGCGGGGGCATCGGCGTCGGGCGGATCGTCAGGGCCTGTGCCTGGCCCTTCCTCGGCGGGGCCGTGATGGCCGTGATCATCTTCGGGCTGGAGCGCAGGCTGGGCGACGGCCGGCTCGCCCTCCTCGCCATCGGCACAATCGCCCTGGCCGCGTACGCGGTGTGCGTACTGCCCAGCCGCGGCTTCCTGCGCGGTGTCCCCCGCGCCGGACGGCCCCGCCACGGCCGGACCGGTCCCGCGCACCGGTCCGGCCAACCCGACAGGACATGAGGTGAGCCGGATGTCACGGCGTCTGAGCCCGAGGCTGCTCGCAGGTCTGCTGATCGCGGCCCTGCTGGCGGTCATGGGCGTGGCCTGCACGAAATCGGACGGGCCGAAGTTACCGGACTGCCGGGACGAGGCGCGGACCTGCCCCGCGACCGGGTCCCCGGCATCCCCGAGCCCCGGTGAGCCGACCGCGTCCGCCGGGACCACCGGTCCGCCCGCCACGGCCTCCGGCTCTCCGTCCCCGACAGGGAAGCCCACTCCGACGGCCGGCCCGAGCAGTGGCTCCGCCTCGCCCAAGGACCCGGCCTCCTGCACCTCGCCCGGAGCCTGCGGATTCCCCGACGCCGGTTCGACCGGTCCGCGGATCCCGCTCACTCCCCACAAGACCGGGTACATGGCGGTCCGTACCGATGGGATGGTCATCCGGGGCTGGGACATCACCGGCTCGCTCGACATCTACGCGAACGACGTCACCGTCATCGACAGCAAGATCACCTCCGACAGCTGGTGGGGCGTCAACCTGCGCCCCGGCTTCAGCGGTCTGCGGGTCCTGCACTCCACCATCACCGCCGTCCCCGGCAAGGGGCCGGACAACGGCGGTGTGGACTACGCGGTGTCGAACATGGGCGGCAGCTCCGTCGAAGTCGGCTGGTGCGACGTCTCGGTGTTCGGCGACGCCCTGTCCATGGGACAGGGGAACCTGCACGACAACTACGTGCACGACATCGTTCCGTTCGTCAACCTGGGCGGCGAATGGCAGCACACCAACGCCGTCATCAGCGGCGGCGGCAACACCGGCCACCTGATCATCCGCCACAACACCCTGCTGAACCCGACCGGCCTCAAGGAAGGGGCCTCGGGGAGCATCGGCCTGTTCGCGGACACCGGGGTGGTCCGCAACGTCACCGTGGACAACAACTGGATCGCCGGCGGCGCGTACGCCCTCTACGGCGGTGACACGGGCGCCACCGAGATCAAGATCACCGACAACATCTTCTCGACGCAGTACCACCCCGCCTCCGGCGGCTACGGCGTGGTCGCCCACTGGAACGCGGGCGGCGCCGGAAACGTGTGGCGGGGCAACCGGATGTCCGACGGCCGACCGGTCTTCCCCGAGCCGGCCCCGTGAGCGGGGCGACCTGCCGGGAGGCAAACACCATGATGCGTCGTATCGCGCGGGCCCCCTGGACGCTGCTCAAGGCCGCGTTCGGCTGGCTGGTGCTCTTCGAGACCAGGAACAAGATCCTCCTGGCCCCGTCCGCCATCGCGCTGCGCCGCATCGAGAACGCCGAGACCCGAAGGCTCGCCGCCGCTCTCCCGTCCGGGGCCGAGGCGCTCGTCGCCACGGTGATCGCCACCCACCGCCGCCCCGAGGCACTGCGCGCCGCGGTGCGCTCGGCGCTGGCACAGAGCGTGCGCGACCAGGTCGTCATCGTCGTGGACGACGGCGCAGGCCTGCCCGAACTGCCCCAGGACCCCAGGCTGTTCGCCGTGTCCCTGGCGGCCAACACCGGCACCGCCGGAGTGGTCCGCAACGTCGGGATCCGGCTGACGCGCTCCCGCTACGTCGCCTTCCTGGACGACGACAACCTGTGGGAGCCGGACCATCTCGCCCGCGCCCTGGAGGTACTGGAGTCCCCCGGCGGCCCCGACGGCATCTACACGGCACTGCGCCGCGTCCTGCCCGACGGAAGCGAGCAGGACGTCCTGTCGGTGCCCTACGACCGGCGCAGGGCCGCCCGGGAGGCCTTCCTGGACACCAACGCCTTCGTCGCCCGCCGCAATCGCTCCCTCCGCTTCAGCCGGCTGCGGCGGACACCGGAGGTCCTCCCCCGTGAGGACTGGGAGTTGATCCGCCGCTACGCCCGCAGGCACCGGGTGCTCCACGTGCCGCACCCCACGGTCCGGTACCTGATGAACCCGGCCAGCTTCTACACCCAGTGGCGGCAGGCCTGATGAAGTTTTCCGTTCCGAATCCTTTTACGAGTACAGGTGGTTGATCCCATGCCCCGATCACGCGCCCTCAGAAACAAGTTCGTCGACGCGCCCGGTTCGCTGGGCGAACGCCTGCGCATCGCCCGCTGGGAACGGTTCCAGCGCTGCTTCCCCGGCATCGAGAGCATGAGCGTCGTCGACCTGGGCGGGACCGCCGAGATGTGGCTGCGCGCGCCCGTGCGCGCCAAGCACGTGCACCTGATCAATCTCGAGGAGCACCCCGCCGAACTGCCCGACTGGATCACCGCCGAGATCGCGGACGTCACCGACCCGGATGTCGCCGCGGAACTGAGCGGCCAGGGTGGCTACGACCTGGTGTTCTCCAACTCGACCATCGAGCACGTGGGCGGCCACAGCCAGCGCCGGCGGTTCGTCGCCGCCGTCGAGTCGCTGGCGCCGCGCCACTGGATCCAGACGCCGTACCGCTACTTCCCGGTCGAGCCGCATTTCGTGGCCCCCGGCTTCCAGTTCCTGCCCCTGGCCGCCAGGGCCCGTCTCGTACGGCACTGGCCGCTCGTCCACAGCCGCCCCGACAGCCCGGATTCGGCGATGAACGCCGTGATCAACATCGAGCTGCTCACCCGCACCGAGATGCGCTACCTGTTCCCCCGATCGGTGCTGCTCAGCGAGCGGGTGCTCGGTGCGACGAAGTCGCTGACCGCCGTACGAACGGAGCCCGCATGCTGAACAACCTCATCAACAGACACGACGCGGACCGGCTGCTGCGCAAGGTGCGGCGCCTGGAGCTCGACCCGGTGCTGGCCAAGCTGCGGGTGCGCGGCGGAGCGCGAGTGGTGGAGCACTGGTCGCAGGTCGACCCGTCGCTGACCGAGTGGTGGGCGATCCCGGCGGTCGTCAAGCGGTGGAACCTGCTGATGGCCGGGGACGCGGACACCTCCTTCCCCCGGTACGTGGCCGCCGAGCACTTCGCGCCGCGCACCGATCTGCGCGGCCTGTCGCTGGGGTGCGGCACCGGCGGGAACGAACTGCTCTGGGCGAAGACCGGCGCGTTCGGCCTCCTGGAGGGCGTGGACGTGGCGCAGCAACGGATCGACTTCGCCACCCGCACCGCCGCCGAGGAGGGTCTGGCCGACGTCCTGCGTTTCCGGGTCACCGACGTCAACCGGATGACCAGCGACGGGGAACGCTTCGACGTGCTGCTGGGCCTGCAGTCGCTGCACCACTTCGACGACCTGGACGAGACCCTGCCCCGGTTGTCGCAACTCATCGAGCCCGACGGCATGTTCGTGATCGACGAGTTCGTCGGACCCACCCGGTTCCAGTGGACCGACGCCCAACTGGACGCCGCGAACGCGCTGCTGGCGCAGATCCCCGAGGAGCGGCGGCGGCTGGCCGACGGCCGGATCAAGCGGCGCGTCGTGCGGCCGAGCAGGCTGTCGATGGTGCTGGACGACCCCTCCGAGGCGGTCGACGCGGCGGCGCTGCTGCCGGGCCTGCGACGCCATTTCGAGGTGGTCGAGGAACGGCCCTACGGGGGTACGGTGCTGCACATCGCGTTCTCCGGGATCGCGCACAACTTCCGCGATCAGGAGCCGCAGACGCTGGAGCTCCTGGAACGGTGCTTCGCCGCCGAGGACGCGGCGCTGCCGGACGTGGGGCACGATTTCATCGCCATGGTCTGCCGCCCGCGGAGCGCGGGCTAGCCCGAGACGCCGGGCCGCGGCCGCGGCCCGGCGCACGTTCCCGCTCAGGGCCCCGGAACGGCCCGCAGGGCGCCCGGTCGTACGAGGGCGGCCGCGGCCGCCCGGCTGGCGGGCCGGCCGAGGACGGCGCGGGAGGTCTCCCGGAGCAGGACGGCGGCGCGGAACGCGGCCGTGGCGAGGGCGCCGTGCCGACGCCGGTAGAGGCGGACCCGGTTGAGGGTGAGCAGGGTCCACAGCCGGGGCGAGACCCTGGACTCTCCGCCGAGGTGCACGGCTTCGGCGGCCGGCTCCAGCCGGGTGCGAAATCCCAGATCGCGGGCGCGCAGGCAGTACTCGGTCTCCTCCGAGTAGAGGAAGAAGGACTCGTCCCAGGGTCCGCAGGCCGCCAGGCAGTCCGCGGACAGGGCCATCAGCGCTCCGGTCGCCCAGTCCGCGTAGGTGGGCCGCTCGTAGGCGGCGGGGTCGGTGACCAGTTCGCTCAGGCGGGGGAAGCGCCCGGCCCGCCGGTTGCCGATGACGGCCTCGCCCAGGGCGCGGGTCACGCTCGACTCCCTCCGGAGCGAGGGCAGCGGTGCCTCGCGGCCCTCTTCGTACAGGAGGGGGACGCTGATGCCCGTCCGGGTGTCGAGGGCGTCCACGAGGAGCTTGCCGCAGCCCTGGCGCATGCGGATGTCGGGGTTGCAGATCAGGACGGCCCGGTAGCCGTCCTCCCATCCGGCGGCCGCGCCCAGTGCCGCGTTGACGCCGCCCGCGTATCCGGCGTTGCGGCCGGTGTGGACGACCGTGGCCTCGGGTACGAGTTCGCCGAGGACGCGGACGGTGTCGTCGGCGGAGTCGTTGTCGGCGACGACGAGCCTCCAGTCGAGCCCCGCCATGCCCTCGGGGAGCGCGGCGAGGAAGCCCGGGAGCACGGCGGCACTGTTCCAGGTGACGATGAGCACGGCGACAGGCCTCTGGTGGGACATCATGACTCCACGAGTTGGGGAAGTGGCGGTCCGGCGGCCCCGCCCGGGGCGGTGCTCCCCCTGCTCCCGCCGGTCTCCTCGGCGGTGGCGGCGGCCGCCTCGCGGCGGACGAAGCCGAGGTAGCTGCCGCCCGCGCCGAGGACGAGGAAGAAGATTCCGGCGTACATGGGGAAGCTGAGCGCGTCGAAGGTGGCGCTGATGACCAGGGCGACCAGGGCCGAGGCCAGGAACGCCTGCCCGAGTTCACGGTCCGATTCGGTGCGGGCGAGCCGGCGTACGGCGCCGCCGGTGTGTATCCCGGTGACGAACAGGGCGATGAGCGCGACCAGCCCGAGGACGCCCATCTCGGCCAGGGTCAGCATGTACTGGTTGTCCGTGAAGAAGTACAGCTCGGGGATGAAGGTCCCGAACCCGCGCCCGAACCAGAGGTGTTCGTTCAGATAAGGGACGATGGCGCTGTACTTGACGGTACGCGCCTGGGTGCTGCTGTCGGAGTTGGACAGGAAGCTGGCGAACAGGTTGGTGATGGTCCCGATCAGCCCGGGAATGATCACCTTGAAGACGGCCACCGACCCGAGGATGATCGCCATCGCGGCCCAGCGCCGCTGCGGCTTCCAGCGGGGCACCAGGACCAGCACCGCGATGAACGCCCCGATGATGGAGGTCCGCGAGACGGTCAGCGGCAGGGCGCCGCCCATCAGGATCACCGGCGCCCAGCGGCGCCAGCCGCTCAGGTGTTTGCGGACCGGGTCGAAGGCCTGGTGCACGGCGAAGGGCACCAGGATGGCGAGCATCCCACCGAATTCCAGAGGGTGCGCGGTGGTGGCGCGCGGCCTGGTGAACGCCCCCCGGTCCATTGCGACGATCTGCGCCGAGCTCGACTGGAGCCCGGGGATGGTGATGTGCTCGGCGATGTTCGTCGCGGTGAAGAAGTCGTAGTAGCCGAAGGCGGCGACCACCGAGCCCATCACCACGGCCCGTCGCATCAGGACGTCGAGGCGGCTCCGGTCCTGGATGCCGGCGGAGACCAGCACCACGATGGAGACCCAGACGAGCAGCCCGATCAGGCCGCGGTCCGCCGCGAGGACCTCTTTGTGGGTGCTGCCCCGGGTGGCGTTGACGAGGTAGGAGGCCAGGACGGCGACGCTCAGCAGCCACATCACGACCCGGGTCAGCCGGGTGCCCGGGGCGGGCCGGATCCGGCCGGTCAGCCAGGTGGCCAGGTACCAGATCAGGCCGAGGAGCGCGAAGACGTTGGCCGGGGTGCCCACTCCGCCCATGCCAGGGAGCGTCAGGTTGGAGGGGATGAAGAAGGCCAGCGCCAGGTAGCCGGTGAGCAGTGCGGTGGCGTCCGGCTGGCGGCCCCGCAGCCGCCTGCTGAGCCGGCCCCTGGGCGCCGGCCTGCCGGCCGCGGCGGCGGCCTCGCGCCTGCGGCGGCGGACCACCAGCAGGGTCTCGGTCACGAAGGAGAGCCCGAAGCCGGCGACGACGCCCGCGACGACGACGCCCAGCACCTGCTGGTAGCGGGCCTTGAGCTGGGGCACGGGGGTCTGCGGGAGCACCACGGGGGCGGTCTGCACCATGTACGCGGGCTGCACCTTGGCCGCGGCCTGGAGTGCGTTGAGCTGCTCACCGGCGAAGTTGGTGAGCGTGGTGGTCTCCTTGAGCACCTTCTCACGGTCTATGCCCGTGACGGTTAAAGTGATGACCGGACCCGAGGTGTTCGCGGCGAACCCGACCGTGTAGGGGTCGGCCACGCCGAGGCCGTGCAGGTCGCGCGCCGCGTCGGCGCCCGACAGGGTGCGGATCAGCACGTCGGCGGTCACGACCAGCGAACCGCCCGCGTTCGAGATGGGGTTGCCGAAGGTGGGGGCCAGCTGGGCCACCGCCGCGGAGTCGAGCAGCGCCACCGAGCTCTGCGACTGGTACGCCACGGGCACCGACCGGTACAGGTTCAGCCCGGCGAGGAGCCCGAGCAGGGTCAGGGGCACCATCACGTACCAGCGGCGCCGCAGCACGGCGAATATCTCACTGATGCTCACGAACGCCCCTTCGCGCCTGCCGGAACCGATGGCGGGTCCACCCGCGTCCTGGGAAGATCGAACACGACGGAAGGAATCCTGTGTCGCCTGGTGAGTTGTTCCGCACGCTCCGCCGCCGCTGGTACGTTCTGCTCCTGGTGGCGGTGCTCGCGGGCGCCGGGACCCTGCAGGTGCTCCACCCCGACCGGACCTACGTGAGTTCCGCGATCGTCGTGCTCAAGCCTCCGGTGACCGGCAGCCAGCCGAACCAGCTCACCAATCTGCAGCCGCCGCTCGCCGCCGTGTCCTACGCGGCGATCCAGCAGCTGGAATCCCCCGCCGGGGCAGCCGAGTTGAGCGCCGCCGGGGTGGAGGGAACGTACCGGCTGATGCCGCGCAACAGCGGAACCAGCGTCACGCCCCGCTATCTGATCCCCTCGCTCCAGGTGCAGGCGGAGCACCCGGACCCCGGGACGGCGAACCTGGCCGTGACGAAGGTCGTCGAGGCCTATACGAAGCACATCACGGCCCTTCAGGCGGAGCAGCACATCCCGGAGACGGCGCGGATGAGTGTGACCCTCCTGGTCCCGCCGACCGCGGTGCCGCGGACCGGGATCAAGAGCCGGGGGCTGGCCGGGACGGTGCTGCTGGCGGGCGTCTGCGGCACGGCCGCCGCCCTGTGGACCGATCAGCTCCTGACGCGCCGAAGCCGGCGCCGGCGCGAAGGCGCCGACGCCGGTCCGGGTGACGACGTGGCCGGGATCCCGGTGCCCGCCGCCGCGGCGGCCCGCTGAGGAAGCGGACCGCCGGGCCACCGCCACCCCAATGAAGGGGTGGCGGTGTTCGTGGTGGTGCTGGTTCATCAAATCCCTCGGCGTTTCCAGGACTGCCACCAGAGCCACTCGCGTCCCCGGTCGGCGACGGCCGAGAGCACCAGCGGCTGGAGGTACGGCATGACGCGGGCCCCGATCCTGCGGCGCCTGCGCAGTGCCCCGTATTCGCCCAGCGAGGTGTAGTCCGACAGGCACTCGGCGGCGAACGCCTCCAGTTCCTCGACCGGAACCGCCCCGGTGCGCCCGCGGTCGTAGGCCCGGTAGGCACGCCGCAGCGCGTACCGGGCGAGCCGGGTCCGCGCCAGGACCGACAGCCGGCCGGCCTCCGGAAGGAGGCCGGCGCACTTCTCCAGCACCGAGTCGAAGGCGACGAGGCGCTGGCGCAGGTCGTCGAGCTGTCCACCGAATTCGGTGGTGGACATGTTGTTTCCGTGGACCCGGTAGAAGGCCTGATCGGCGCCGCGGACGTAGCCCACGTCGGCGTGTGCCGCCAGCCGCATCCACATCTCGATGTCCCCCGCGTGCGGGAGGTCGGGGTCGTATCCCCCGACCTTGCGCTGGAGGCTGGTGCGGACGACCACCTCGGGCGAGGTGATGCACCCGGTGCCCTCCCTGAACCGCCGCTCCAGCCACCACCTGCCGGGGTAGACCACCGAACCGGTGCTCCGGGTCCGGGCGGCGGGCAGCGGCCCGCCGTGCTGGAACCGCAACGGCCTGCCGTAGGCGAATCCGGCCTCGGGGTGTGCGTCCAGCAGGGCCGCGGCGCGCACCAGGGCCCCGGGGACCAGCCGGTCGTCGGCCGAGAGCAGCGCGACGTAGTCCCCGTCGGCCCACTCCAACAGGCCCTCGTTGTAGGTGGCGATGTGGCCCTGGTTCTTCTCGTGGACCCGGACCTCGATCCGGGGGTCGGAGGCGGCGAGGGCGCGTGCGACCTCCCCCGAGTCGTCCGGGGAGGCGTCGTCGATGATCAGGACGCGTACGTCCACGCCCTCCTGCTCGTCGAGGACGCTACTGACGCAGTCGGCCAGGAAGTGCCCGTACTTGTAGCAGGGGATGACCACGCTGACGGTGCTCACTGGCTGGGCACCTCCGTCGCGGCCTGCGCGTCGAGGGCGGCCGGGGCCGTGGTGCTGAAGACGGGGCCGACCCAGTAGTTCACCGAGCCGAAGGTGTTGTTCGGGAAGGCCGCGGAAGAACCGTACTTGTAGAGGCCGTTGGCGCCGCCGCTGCCGTCGGCCGGTGCGACCAGCGGATAGGAGCGGTGCGCCGCGGTGAAGTACCCGCCGTCCACGGAGTACTTGCCGTTCGGCGCGTGGTACGAGGCCACGTAACTGGTGTTGGCCGTGATGGCCACCGGGGTGGTGAAGTGGAGCTGCTGCCAGCCTGACAGGGTTTCACTGCCGAAGGTGCCGGTGGCCAGCAGGGTGCCATCGGCCGACCAGAGACTGCCGGTGTGCGTGCCGGTGTTCCCGGGGCCCTTGTAGAAGGTGATGCCGGTGACGTAGCCGCCGACCGTGGACTGGAAACGGGTGCCCAGTTCCACGGAGTTGGTGTCGTCGTTGACGTTGGCGGTGGTCGGCTCGGCGGTGGACGGCCACAGGGTGCAGGGGCAGTTCACCGCGGGCGGGCTGGTACTGGTGGTGAAGTTCCAGGTGACCGGCGCGGCCATGTTGTTGCCCCACAGGTCCGCGGCCTGCACCGAGGCCGTGTACGTGGTGTTCAGCCCCAGTTCGGTGGAGGGGGTGAAGGTGGCGCTGTTCGAGGCGGTGAGCACCTTGGTTCCGGGGACGGTGGCGCCGCCCGGGTCCTTCAGCGTGAACTGAAGCGTGTCCACGTCGACGGCCGCGTTGAAGGTGGCCTTGACCGTGGCCGTGATCGCGGTGCCGGTGGCCGCCGACTGCGGGGTGGTGGAGGTGACGGTGGGCGGGGCCGTGCTCGCGGTGGCCGTGTCCAGGACGGCGTCCACCCAGTAGTTGCTGCCCGAGGACGTCGTGGAGGGGAATCCGCCCGTGGTGCTGTACTTGTAGACGCCGTTGCCGCCGTCGGTGCCGCTCTTCAGCGCCGTCAGCGGGGCCAGCCCCGCGTCGGAGGAGGCGAAGGTGTTGTCGTAGGAGTACCCGCCGCCCGGGGCGAAGTAGGAGGCGATGTACGTGGTGTTGGCCTTGACGGGGACCGGCGAGGAGAAGTTCAGCTGCTGCCAGCCGGAGGCCGTCTCGTTGGTGAAGGTGCCGGTGGCGAGCCGCTGTCCCGTACTGCTCCACAGGCTGCCGGTGTGGGTGCCGGTGTTGGCCGGGGACTTGTAGAAGCGCACGCCCGTGATCGAACCGGGAACGGAGGAGCGGATCTTGACGCCGAGCTCGACGGCGCCGCCGTCACCGGCGTTGATGGTCCCGGGTACCGCCGCGGCGGGCCAGACGGTGCAGGGGCACTGCTGGGGGCCGACGGTGAGCGGCACGGTGGTGACGGCGCCGATGTTGACGCTGTCGTCCACCGCCCGGACCTTGATCTGCAGGGAGGCGGGGGTGGTCGGGGTCCACGTGTAGCTCCAGGGCCCGACGCCCGTGGCCGCCTTCCAGGTGGTGCCGCCGTCGGTGGAGACCTCCACGCGGGCGACCACGCCGCCGCTGTCGGTGGCCGTGCCGGTGACGGTCACCGGGCGCAGCGCGGGAACGGTGGCGTTGGCCGCGGGACTGGTGACGGTGACGGCGGGACCGGTGGTGTCCGAGGAGGCGTCCGCGTTGACCAGGTCGTCCTGCTTGGACTTGGGCTTGACGCCCATGTCGGCGAACAGGTTCACCGTCGCCTGCTGCATCCTCTTGTCCGCGGTGACGACCACGTCGTCCGGATTGCCCGTCGGCATGTTGGTCAGGCCCCAGGACCACTGCACGGTGCCGGCGCCGAAGACCAGGGCGTGCGAGGTCTGGTCCCGGAAGGCGACCAGGCTGTGCTTGGCGGTGCCGTTGCCGTAGGTGTTGCCGTAGTCGAGCCGGAGTTTGCCGTCGTTGATGTCCACGGTGGTGGAGGACATGGCGATCTGACCGGGCGGGCGCGCCGCGTCCTCGACGTCGCTGTCCCACTCGTAGCCGAGCGTGCCGACCGGGAAGGTGGCGGTCTGCGAGGGGGTCAGGTTCGCGACGGTGGTGTTGCGCCACAACCGCATCTTGGCGTAGGCGCCGGGCACGGTGATCGCGTCGCTGCGGTAGCCGTTGACGCTGAACAGGGAGCCGGTCAGCTGGTTCTGCGGCTGGTAGGGGCGCCCGTTCGTGGAGCTGGCCGGGTCCATGAAGGTGCCGGTCCAGATTCCGCTCGGGTCCGGGATGCCGTTGGGCTGGGGGAAGGAGAGCTTGGTCTCCTTGTAGCAGACCAGCGTCCGGTTGGCGGTGTTGGCGCCGTCGATGCTGGGGGCCAGGCGGGTCTTCCAGAAGACCTCGTTGCCGCTGAAGTAGGTCTGGTTGACCCCGGCGTGACGGGCGTTCAGGGCGTTCGTGAACTGGTCCTGGGTCCAGTACTCGTCGTGCCCGGAGGACATGAAGACCTTGTGGTTCTGGAGCTGGGTGGCTCCGCGGGTGGACATGTCGATGCCGGACATGTAGCTGAGGTCGTACCCGTTGCGCTCCAGCCAGGAGATCATCTGGTACTCGGACCCGTAGATCCCGTTCTCCCCGCCGATGTCCATCGGCCGGTTGTAACTGACCTCGTACGCGCGGCCGTCGGGCGCGGGTCCGGCGCCGTCGTACAGGTCCTGGCCACCGTAGTTGTTGTACGCCTGCCAGGTCTGGTCGCTGGTCTGCACGACGATGTCGGAGTGGCTGGAGTCGTTGCGGACGACGAACGGGTAGGGCATGACCCCGTTGCCGTCCGCCTGGTCGAAGTTGGCGATGTACAGGCCGGACACGGCGTCCGGGGGAACCGTCCAGGTCGCCGTGACGGGCCAGTTGCCGCAGTCGACCAGGCCGGTGGCGGCCTTTGTGGTGCAGCTGCGCGGATTGCCGCCCGGCTGGAAGTTCGCCGGGTAGGTCTGGGCCGCCTGCGCCGGAGTGGACAGCATCCGGGCTCCGTTGCCCCCGTAGTAGCCCAGCCGGTAGACCGAGACCTTGTACGGGGTCGACGACTGGACCTTGAACTGCACGGTGTCGCCCGTCTGGACGCTCATCTGGGCGCTGAAGCCCTTGATGTCACCGTAGGCGCTCGGTGCGAACCAGTCGGACATCGGCGTGCCCGCCTTGGAGTTCTCGCACACGATCGCGTTCGTGCCGGACCCGCAGGGGTCCACCGCACCCGCCACCGCGGCCGGAGGTAAGACCGTGGCCATCAGAGCCACGATGGCTGTGAAGAGTCCGTATCGGAGCAGCCTTGTCCGTCTGTTCATCTGTACCTTCTTATGCGTCTCTGGCGTCAGCGCAGGGCGTCGGTGAGCGCTTCCACGACCCGCTGCTGTTGAGCGGGCGTGATCTGGGGGAAGAGCGGGAGGGAAAGCATCCGGTCCGCGGCCAGTTCGGCGTGCGGGAAGTCCCCGCGTCCGTGGCCTAGGTGGGCGAAGGCCCCGGTGAGGTGGACGGGGGCCGGGTAGTGCACGCCCGCACCGATGCCCTCCGCGTTGAGCTTGCCGACGACCGCGTCGCGGTCCGCGTCGCGGACCCGGACCACGTACAGGTGCCAGACGTGGACGTTGCCCAGCGCCGTGGCCGGCAGGGTCAGGCTTCCGGCGGCGGCGAGGTCGGCCAGCAGCTCGTCGTAGCGGGCGGCGGCGGCGCGGCGGGCCGCGTTCCCCTCGGCCAGCCGGGCCAGCTTGGCCCGCAGCACCACGGCCTGAAGCCCGTCCAGGCGGCTGTTGAACCCGGCAACGTCGTGGCGGTACTTGGCGACGCCGCCGTGGTTGGCGAGCGCCCGCACCAGGTCCGCGGTCTCCTCGTCGTCGGTCACCACCGCGCCCGCGTCCCCGTACGCGCCCAGGTTCTTGCCCGGGTAGAAGCTCGTTGCGGCGATCCCGCCGCTGCCGGGAGAGCGTCCGGCGCGGGTGGCGCCCTGGCTCTGCGCGGCGTCCTCCACGACCCTGGCGTGCGCGGGCAGGGCCGCGGCCAGCTCCCCGGCGTCGGCGCACTGTCCGTACAGGTGGACCGGGACCACCGCCCGGGTGGCCTTCCCGACCGCGTCCAGCGCGGCCTGCGGATCGATCAGCAGGGTGTCGGGGAGGCAGTCCACCAGGACCGGCCGCGCTCCGATGCGGGCGACGGCCCCGGCGGTGGCGATGAACGTGTTGGCGGGCAGCACCACTTCGTCGCCGACGCCCACTCCCACGGCGCGCAGCGCCAGTTCCAGCGCGTCGGTGCCGTTGGCCACGCCGACGCAGTGGCCGGTCCCGGCGAAGGCCGCGTATTCGCGCTCGAAGGCGCGTACCTCCTCGCCGCCGATGAAGGCGGTGCCGGCCAGCACGCGGTCGAATCCGGCGCGTATCTCCTCGGCGACTTCTGCGTGCGCCGCCTTGAGGTCGACGAGCGGTATCTGGTTCATCGGGTTGTGCTCCCCATCCGTGTCTCCGGCCTCCGGCCGGTCTCCAAGGCATCGGCCCGCAGCTCCTCGAGCGCCGGGCCACCGGCCTCGCGCAGCCGGCGGGCCGGGCTTCCCGCCCACACCTCGCCGGGCGGCACGTCGGCCAGGACCGTGCTTCCCATCCCGGTCAGCGACCAGGCGCCGACCGTGGTGTACTCCCGCACCAGTGCGCCCGCGCCCACATACGCGCCCCTGCCCAGGCGCACCCCGCCGCCGAGGCGGACCCCTGAGGCGAGGGTCGCGAAGTCCCCGATGGTGTCGTCGTGGGTGAGGACCGTGTGCGGCATCACCGCCACGTGGGCCCCCACGCGTACCGCCGCAGTCAGCACGCAGTGCGCGAGCAGCACCGAGCCCGCGCCGAGCTCCGAGGATCCGGAGACCGACGCCGTCGGGTGGACCACCGTCGCGTAGCGGGTTTCGGGCAGCGCGAGGCGGCGTACCAGCCGGGCCCGTACCGCGTAGTCGCGCGGACTGCCCACGCAGACCACCACGCGGGCGGACGGGCGGCTGTGCACCAGGTCGCAGCCGCCCAGCACCTCCACGCCGTCCACGTCCCGGCCGTGCAGGGCCGGATTGTCGTCCAGATGTCCGGCCAGCCGCCAGCGCGGTACGCGGCCGCCCGCCAGGTCGGCGGCGGCCGCGTCCCGTACGGCCTGGGCGGCCTCGCGGGCGAATCCGCCCGCGCCGACGACCAGCAGGTCCTCGGTGGCCGCGGTGGACCCGGCCGCCCCGGCGCCCCTGGTGCGGGGCCCGCTCATCCGCCGACCTGTCCGCGCAGCACAGCCACCACCCGGTCCTGCTGGTCCTGGGTCATCGTGTGGAACAGCGGCAGGATCAGCGAGTCCCGGCTGATCCGCTCGGTCACCGGCAGCGGGGCCGCCCCGTGTCCGGCGTACGCCGGCTCCAGGTGCGAGGCCATGATTCCGCGCCGGGCCGAGATCCCGGCTTCGGCCAGCACCGCCAGCAGCTCGTCCCGGCCGACCGGGTACTCCTCGGTGAGCAGCACCCAGTACGACTGGAAGTTGCCCTCGCCGTGGGCGGGGTCCCGCACGGGGCGCAGGCCCGTGATCCCGGCCAGCAGTCGCGCGTACCGGGCGGCGAGCCTGCGCCGGCGGGCCACGATCTCGTCCAGCTTGCCCAGCTGCACCAGGCCGACCGCGGCCTGGATGTCGGTCATCCGGTAGTTGTAGCCGACTTCCAGATAGCTCTCGGCGATCGGCTTGCTGCTCGCGTGCCGCTGCGCCGCGGACACGTTCATGCCGTGCTCGCGCAGTCGGCGCAGCCGCTCCGCCCACTGGGCGTCGTCGGTGGTGACCATGCCGCCCTCGCCGGTGGTGATCACCTTGCGGGGGTGGAAGGACCAGGCGGCCAGCAGGGCTCCCTGGCCCACGGACTTGCCGCCCACGGTGGCGCCGATCCCGCAGGCCGCGTCCTCCACCAGCGGGACGCCCCAGTCGGCGCAGGCCGCGCGCAGCGCGTGCACGTCGGCCGGCACCCCGCCCTGGTGGACGGCGAGCACCGCCCTGGTGCGCGGGGTACGCACTGCGTCCACGGTGGCCGGGGTCAGGTTCCCGGTGGCCTCCTCCACGTCCGCGAAGACGGGGTGCGCCCCCACGTAGCGCACCGCGTTGGCGGTGGCGATGAAGGAGAGCGAGGGGACGATCACCTCGTCGCCCGGTCCGAGCTCCAGGGCGATCAGGGCCAGGTGCAGGGCGGTGGTGCACGAGCTGACGGCGATGCCGTGCTCGGCGCCCACCCGCTCGGCGAAGGCCCGCTCGAACTCCGCGACCCTGGGGCCCTGGGCCACCCAGCCGGAGAGGACCGCGTCGGCCGCGGCCTTCGCCTCGTCCTCGCCGAGCCACGGGATCATGACCGGGACGCGGGCGGGGGCCTCCTTGGCGGCGGGGTCCGGCGCGGCGGGGTCCGGGGCGCCGGCGTCCGGCGCGCTCATCGGCCGGTTCCCTCGGCCGCGGCGGCGCGCGTGGCGGCAGAGGCGGCGTCCGCCGCGCGCTCGGCCCGCCACCAGTCCACCAGGTCGCGCAGCCCGGTGCGCAGGTCGATCCCGGCCGTGAAGCCGAGGCGCTGCGCGGCCTGCGTGGTGTCCGCGAGACGGCGGGTCACCCCGTTGACCGTGCGGGCCGGCCCGTGTTCGGGGACCAGGCCCTGCGCGCCCATGGCCTCCAGCAGCCCGTTGGCCAGGCCGAGCAGACTCGTCTCGGACCCGCTCGCGATGTTGAACACCTCGTCGGTCAGATCCGACTCGGCGGCCAGCAGGTTGGCGCGTGCGATGTCCCTGACGTCGACGAAGTCCATGGTCTGGGTGCCGTCGCCGAGGATCAGCGGCGGCTCGCCGGTGGCGATCCGCTCCATCCAGCGGATCAGCACCTCGGTGTACAGCCCGTGGATGTCCATCCGGGGGCCGTAGACGTTGAAGTAGCGCAGCGCGACGTAGTCCAGCCCGTACATGGAGTGGAAGCTGCGCAGCACCGCTTCGTTGAAGGCCTTCGCGGCCCCGTAGAAGGTGTCGTTGTTGTACGGGTGGTGGCGCTCGGTGGTCGGGAAGGACTCCGCAAGCCCGTAGACGGACGCCGAGGAGGAGGCGATGACCTTGCCCACCCCGGCGGCGGCCGCGGCCTCCAGCACGTTGAAGGTGCCGTCGACCATAACCTCGTTCGCCAGCCGCGGTTCCGCCGCGCACTGGGTGATCCGGATGGCCGCCAGGTGGAAGACCAGGTCGGCGCCCTCGGTCACCTTGTGTACGGTGGCCGCGTCCCGTATGTCGCCCTCGACCAGCTCGACCAGGCCGCTCGGCAGGGCCCGCGCCAGGTTGGCGGTGCGCCCCCGCACGAAGTTGTCGAGGACCACGATCTCGCGGGCCCCGTTGTCCACCAGCAGGTCGACCAGGTGGGAGCCGATCGTGCCCGCTCCGCCGGTGACCAGAATCTTCTTGCCTCGTACGCTGCTCAACGCCCTGCCCCTACTGAGTCGGTCATGGTCTTCCCTGCTGCGTCCGTCGTGGACGCCGCCGCGCCCGTCAACGCCCGGTGCGCAGTCCGACGACCGCGCCACGGAACTCCAGGCTCCGGGAGGCCGCTTCGAGGATGTCGAGGACCTGCAGTCCCGCCCGGCCGTCGGTCAGCGCCGGCCGTCGTGTCGTGATCGCCGCGGCGAACTCCTCGACCATGCTGCGCAGGGCCTCCTTCTCGCCGAGCGCGGGCGCCACCATGTCGCCGCTCCGGTAGGAGACGAGCATGTCGCGGCGCTCGTCCGCGCCGATCTCCTGCGGGGCCGTGAGGTCCACGCCGCGGTCGAACACGGCAACGCGCTGGCTGGGGTTGAGGTCGTCCCACACGAGGGTGCGCTTGGAGCCACCGACCATCGTGGTGCGGACCTTGACCGGGGAGAGCCAGTTGACGTGCACGTGGGCGATGGCGCCGGTGTTGAGCTGGAGCGTCAGATAGGCCACGCAGGACTGTCCGGCGCCGATCGGGTCGGCCCCGTGGGCGGCCACGGCCACCGGGTGGACGTTGTCCGGGAGGATGAAGTCGAGGACCGAGAGGTCGTGGGGGGCCAGGTCCCACAGGACGTCGATGTCCTTCTGGACCAGCCCCAGGTTGATCCGGACCGAGTCGACGAACTGGATCTCGCCGAGTTCCCCGGAGCGGACCATGTCGCGGATGCGGGCCACCGCGGGGGTGTAGCAGTAGGTGTGGTCGCACATGAGGGTGAGACCGCGTTCCTCGGCCTCCTTCACCAGCCGCAGACCGTCCTCGTACGTGGCCGCGAGGGGCTTCTCCACGAGGACGTGCTTGCCGGCGCGCAGGGCGGCCAGCGCCACGTCGAGGTGGGTGCCGGCCGGGGTGGCCACGGCGACCGCGTCGACGGCCGGGTCGGCCAGGACCGCCGCGTAGTCGGAGGTCGCCTGAACCGTGGAGTATCCGCCGAGCACCTGGCGAGCCCGGTCGACGTTCAGATCGCAGAGCCAGCGGAGCCGGAACTGCGGACTCGACTGGAAATTGCGGACGAGATTGGGGCCCCAGTAGCCCGCGCCGACGACGGCGACACCTAACGGCTCCACCGGCCCCGCATGTGCGGCCCCGGCTTCCTGCCGGGCGTCCTTCGCGGTGTCCTTCACAGCGTTCCCTTTCCTTCCGCGCACGCCCGCAGGCGTGTCGACGACCCATGGCCGGGGCGCGTGCGGAGGAAGGAGGTGCCGTCGACGGCAGGCCGGGCGCCTGCGCGACCCGTGCGTGACCCGCCCAACGGTGATGGCCCCCCACGACCGATGCCGTACGTGTTCCACGTACTTCCGCCCCCCGGCCGTCCGGCACCCCACGCGCCGGTCCGGCCATGGGCAGGCGGCTCGTTCCCCCAAGCCGCCGAACCCGTACCTGCCACAACTTCCCTGATCCGACCGGACAACGGCGGCGCCGAAGCACGCCGAATCCGGTCGGCTGCGTTCAATCTAGACCACGGGGCGTACCCCCGGGGTGAGTTGGAGGAAACGGTCGGTACGGGCGTTCGACCATGCATACTTCCGGGGTGACCAGCATCGTGATCCCGGCCCACAACGAGGGCCGGGTCATCGGCCGGCTCCTCGACGCGCTCCTGGCCGAGGCACCCGCCTCCACTCCCCCTTCGGCCTCCGGACTCGACATCGTCGTGGTGTGCAACGGCTGTACGGACGACACCGCCGCGGTGGCGGGCGCCCGCGGCCCCCTCGTACGGGTGGTCGAGATCCCGACTCCCTCCAAGCACACGGCACTTCGGGTCGGCGACGAGCACGCGCGGGGCTTCCCCCGGCTGTACGTGGACGCCGACGTCGTGGTCGGAGCCGCCGATGTACGGGCCCTGACCGGCGCCCTCGCCGCCGGACCGGAGCTCCTGGCCGCCGCCCCCGGCCGCGACATCCCGCTGGCCGGATGCGCCTGGCCGGTCCGGGCGTACTACCAGGTCTGGCAGCAGCTCCCGGCCGTCCGCGAAGGGCTGTTCGGCCGCGGGGTGATCGCGGTCTCCGAGGCGGGCCACGCGCGGATCGCCGCCCTGCCCCCGCTGATGGCCGACGACCTGGCGGCCTCCCTGGCCTTCGCGCCGGGAGAACGGCGCGTGGTCGAAGCGGCCCGTGTCTCGGTCCATCCGCCGCGCACCTGGGCCGACTTGATCCGTCGCCGCGTACGGGCGGCGACCTCCTCCGCCGAACTGGAGGCGTTCCAGGCCTCCCGGGCCGCCGCATCCCCGGACACCCTCCCTGGGGACGCGCCGCCCGCCCCTTCCGCGCGCACCGGTTTGGGCGACCTGCGCGCGCTGCTCCGGAGCCGGCCACAACTGCTGCCCGGGGTCGTCGTGTTCGCCGTCGCGGCGGTCGCCGCCCGCCGCGGCTCCCGCAAGGCCATCCGCACCGGGGACTTCTCCACCTGGCTGCGCGACGAGAGCAGCCGTCAGGGCTGATCCGCCCGGACAGGCCGAATCCGGCCGTACACAGCACAGTTGGCCCGTACAAGCACTAGGGTCACTCGTGCGTGCGAGCGCCGTACGCACGAGTGACGCGCATACGGCCGCGTACGCACGAGTGACCCAGACCGTCGCCACCGGGAGCTCCAGAGCCATGTACCTCGCGGACCGCTCCGCGCCCTCCGGCGCGAAGACCGCACCGGACGGGAGACCCGTCCGGGCCCCCGCGGTCGCCTCGGCCGTCCTCGCACTGGGCGCGGTCAGCCTGATCACCGACGTCTCCTCCGAGATGGTCACCGCCGTCCTGCCGCTGTACCTGGTCGCCGGACTGGGCCTGAGCCCCCTCGGGTTCGGCGCGCTCGACGGGCTCTACAACGGGGTCAGCGCCCTGGTGCAGCTGACCGGCGGCCACCTCGCCGACCGGATACGCAACCACAAGCTGATCGCGGGCATCGGCTACGGCCTCTCCGCCCTGTGCAAACCGCTGCTGCTGGTCGCCCACAGCCTCGGCCCCGTGGGCATGGTCCTCGCCCTGGAACGCACCGGCAAGGGGCTGCGCACCGCCCCGCGCGACGCGCTCATCTCCCTCTCCACACCTGCCGAGTTGCAGGGGCGCGCCTTCGGCGTGCACCGTGCGATGGACACCACCGGTGCGCTGCTCGGCCCCCTGGCCGCCTTCTTCATCCTGAGCGTGACGGTCGACGGGTACGACGCCGTCTTCGGGGTCAGCGCCTGCGTCGCCGCCCTGGGCGTCGTGGTGCTCATGCTGTTCGTCCCCTCCGGAGCAGGCCCCGGAGCGGACCCCGCCCCGGCCCGGACGAAACCCGCCGCCTCCCCGACCTCGTCCGCCGCCACCTCTGCCTCCGCCGCCTCCCCGGAGCCGGCGCCGGAGCCGGGCGCGGTGAACGTGCGCGAGGCACTGGCCCTGCTGCGGCTGCCCCGGCTGCGCGCCCTGGCCGGCTGCGCCGCCCTGCTGGGCCTCACCACCGTCAGCGACGCCTTCCTCTACCTGCTGCTCCAGGACCGCGCCGGCATCGGCGAACAGTGGTTCCCGCTGCTGCCGCTCGGTACCGCCGCCGTGTTCCTGCTGCTGGCCGTCCCGGCCGGCGCCCTCGCCGACCGGATCGGGCGCCGCACCGTGTTCCTCGCCGGACACGCCCTCCTACTGGCCGGCTACGGGCTGCTGCTGTGGGCCCCCGCCCACTCCACGCTGCCCTACCTGGTCCTCGCCCTGCACGGCATGTTCTACGCCGCCACCGACGGGGTCCTGCCCGCCGCCGTGGCCGCGACCGTCCCCGTACGGCTGCGGGCCACCGGCATCGCCGTCGTCGGCACCAGCCAGGCACTGGCCCGCTTCGGCTGCTCCCTCGCCTTCGGCGCCGCGTGGACGCTTCTGGGCTCCGGTCCCGCACTCGCCGCCGCCGCGGCCGCCCTGTGCTGCTGCGCGGCCGTCGCGGGCTTCGTACTGCGGCCGACGGCTCCGGCCGGGGACGGGGACGCCCCCGGTCCGGCCCGCACTCCCCCGCACCCCCGACGCTCCCGAGGAACCCGATGACGCGCTCACGCCGGCTGCTCGTACTCGCGCTGGCCGTGCTGCTCCTGGGAGGTCTCGCGGCGGTCGCGGTGCTGCGCGCCGCCGCCCGCTCCGAGCAGACCCGGGAGGGCGATCCCACGGTCGCCCAGGGCAAGGTCACGCTCGGCCGGTCCGACGCGCTGGCCTTCCTCAACGGCGCGCAGGGCCCGCACCGCGGAGCCGTGGCCTCGGTGGCGGCCGGGGCACCCCAGGCCGGACGCACGGCCTCGGACCTCACCTGCCAGCGCTTCTACGCGGCCGCCGGGACCGGAGTGTGCCTCAACTCCAAGCCGGGCGCCCTCGCCCAGGACAACCGGGCCCTGATCGTCGACTCCGACCTGCGCACCCTGCACAGCTTCCCGCTCGCGGGCACCCCGTCCCGGGCCCGGGTCTCCCCCACCGGCCACTTCGCCGCCTGGACCGTCTTCGTCGCCGGGGAGTCCTACGGAGCCGCGTTCTTCTCCACCCGGACCTCGATCGTGGACACCCGGACCTCGACGCTCGAACCCGACCTGGAGAAGTTCTCCATCGTGAAGGACGGCCGCCCCTACACCTCGGGCGACGTGAACTTCTGGGGCGTCACCTTCTCCAAGGACGACGACACCTTCTACGCCACCCTCGCCACCGCCGGCCAGACCTACCTGGTCAGGGGATCGCTCTCCCGACGCGAGGTCACCACCCTGGCCCAGAACGTCGAGTGCCCATCCCTGTCCCCCGACGAGACCCGGGTGGCGTACAAGAAGCGCGTGATGCGCGGTGCTTCCCTGTGGCGCGAGCACGTCCTGGACCTGAGCACCCTGCGGGAGACGCCCCTCTCGGAGAAGCGCAGCGTCGACGACCAGGCCCTGTGGCTCGACGACCGCACCCTGGCCTACGCCCTGCCCGCCGACGGCTCGGTGGACACCACGGACCTCTGGACGGTTCCGGCGGACGGCACCGGCTCCCCCCGGATCCTGGCCCCGGCGGCCTCCTCGCCGACCCGCCTGGGCTGAGCCCCCGGCAACCGGGTACTGGGGCCCGGGGCCCGGCACCCGCTCCGGATCAGGCCTCGGAGCCGGTACCCGCCCCGGTGTCCGTGTCGGTACCCGAGTCGGTAGCCGTGTCGGTGCCCGCCGCCCGCCGGTACTCGGCGTTGATGCGCTGGGCTTCCTCCAGCTGGTCCTCGAGGATGACGATGCGGCAGGCGGACTCGATCGGGGTCCCCTGGTCGACGAGCTCCCTGGCCCGGGCGGCGATGCGCAACTGGTAGCGGGAGTACCGGCGGTGGCCGCCCTCGGAACGCAGCGGGGTGATCAGGCGGGCTTCGCCGATCGCCCGCAGGAAACCGGGGGTGGTGCCGAGCATCTCGGCCGCCCGACCCATGGTGTAGGCCGGGTAGTCATCATCGTCAAGACGACCCAGAGAGTTCTCTGCTGTCACTTTCACCTCGTTTGTGGGACGCGTCGAGGGGCCCAGGCGCTGTACGGCACCGGGGCCCCGAGCCGCATTCAACACCATTTGCCGCGCCCCACTCCCCCTGCGCACCCTCCACGGGGTGGTGCGCGCCGACCCCCGGCCCCGTCCGGGCGTCCGCCGTCGGGTTCAGGGCGTACCCGTGGACGCGGAGAATCGTTGGGGCAGGCATGGGCACCACACACGCCGCTTCCCCGTCCCTGGCACGGCACAGGGCACCCGACCGCGGCTCCGCCGGGACGGTGCGGGCCATCCCCCGGCAGCAGTCTCCGCTCGGCTCTCCGCCCGCCGGCCGGGCCGCCGGCGGATCCGTCGTATTCGATCAGCTCGCACGTGAATGGGAGGCCCGGGGGGCCACCGTTCCCGGCCTGCCCGACCCGCTGTGGGACCGGCTGATCACCTACGAGCATTTCCAGCGCGAGACGGACGCCACCCTGCGCAGTCTGCGCCTGGACCGTGCCGACCCGCCACCACCGGCCCCGCCCGCCGCCCCCGCGCCCGTCCCGGCGGCTCCGGCCGCTCCGGCGGGCCCGCGCTGGACCCGGGCATGACGAAGCACCGAGGGCCCCGGCGGCTCGTGCCGTCCGGGACCCTCGGTGCTGTGCGTGCTGTTCGTGCCGTACGTGCGGTACGCGTCGTACGTGCGCCTTCGCTCAGACCCCGGCCGGGGCCCCGAGCAGCGCGGACGCCTTCTGGACCGGGGTGAGACCGGCGTCGGGCGGCGTCTCCGGGGCGAGCGCACGGCAGGTGAAGCCCAGCGCGGTCAGCGCCCTGGTCACCTCGGCGGCCGTGAAGTCGCGGCGGTCCTGGCGGGTGATGACCGCGCCCACCTGCTTGACGGGGTAGGCGCGGCGGCCGATGATCACGGACTCACCCGTGATCGGTTCGGGCTTGACGCCCTTCATCGAGGCCAGCACCCCGCTCTTGTCGAGGTCGAACGGAAAGCGTGCGATGACGAAGCGCATGATTCCTCACAGGGGGAAGAGAACCGTCCCGGCCGCTGCGGCACGGGGACGCCGGGGCGCGGAGCCCACGGGCGTGGAGGTGCGGAGCTGTGGAGCTTGACCGGGGCGGATCAGGCCGCGGTGGAGAAGGAGCTCCCGCGCTCGGACCGCGCGGGCGACGAGCCCGACCGGCTGCGCCGCTCCTGCGCCGGACGGCTCCGGCGGCCCCGGGAGGACGTACCGCTCTTGGAGCGCTCGGGGACGGGCGCGGTGATGGTGACCGGGATTCCGGACGGCGCCTGGGCGCCGGTGATCCGGTTCAGCTCGGGCTCGCCGGAGCGGACCTGGGTGGTCTGCGGGGTGATCCCGGCGGCCGCCATCAGGCGGGTCATCTCGCGGCGCTGGTTGGGCAGGACCAGCGTGACGACGCTGCCGGACTCGCCGGCACGGGCGGTGCGGCCGCCGCGGTGCAGGTAGTCCTTGTGGTCGGTCGGCGGGTCCACGTTCACGACGAGGTCGAGGTTGTCCACGTGGATGCCGCGGGCCGCGACGTTGGTGGCCACCAGCACCGTCACGTGCCCGGTCTTGAACTGCGCGAGCGTACGGGTGCGCTGGGGCTGCGATTTGCCGCCGTGCAGCGCCGCGGCGCGCACCCCGTTGTGGAGCAGGTGCTCGGTGAGCCGGTCCACGGCGTGCTTGGTGTCCAGGAACATGATCACGCGGCCGTCGCGGGCGGCGATCTCGGTCGTGGCGGCCTGCTTGTCGAAGTTCTGGACGTGCAGGACGTGGTGCTCCATCGTCGTGACGGCACCGGCCGAGGGGTCGACGGAGTGCACGACGGGGTCGGTCAGGTAGCGGCGGACCAGCAGGTCCACGTTGCGGTCGAGGGTGGCGGAGAACAGCATCCGCTGGCCCTCGGGACGCACCTGGTCGAGCAGGGCGGTCACCTGAGGCATGAACCCCATGTCGGCCATCTGGTCGGCCTCGTCCAGGACGGTGATGCCGACCTGGTTCAGCCGGCAGTCGCCGCGCTGGATGAGGTCCTTCAGGCGACCGGGAGTGGCGACGACCACTTCCGCGCCGCCGCGCAGTGCCTGCGCCTGCCGGTAGATGGGCATGCCGCCGACGACGGTGGCCATGCGCAGCTTGACGGCACGGGCGTAGGGGGTGAGCGCGGCCGTGACCTGCTGGGCGAGCTCACGCGTGGGTACGAGGATCAGCGCGAGCGGCTGGCCGGGCTCGGCGCGCTGCCCGGCGGTACGGGCGAGCAGCGCCAGGCCGAAGGCGAGGGTCTTGCCGGATCCGGTGCGGCCCCGGCCCAGGACGTCGCGGCCGACGAGGGTGTTGGGCAGGGTCGCGGCCTGGATCGGGAACGGCGTGGCCATGCCCTCGGCGTTGAGGGTGGCCAGCAGCTGGGCCGGCATGTCGAGGTCGGCGAAGGCCTCGACGGCGGGCAGCCCGGGGACCACGGTGACCGGCAGGGCGAACTCGCCCTGCGGTGCGGAGCTGCGGCGGCCGTAGCCGCCACCACCGGAGCGGGAGGGGCCGCCGGAACGGCCGGGGCCACCGGAACGGCTGGGAGCACCGGAACGGCTGGGGGCCGACGAGCCGAAACGGCTGCCTCGGCTCGCGGAGCCGGCGGAGCCGCCGTAGGAGCCCGTGGAGCCCCCGTAGGAGCCCGCGGAGTCCCCGTAGGAGCCGGTGGAGCCCCCGTAGGAGCCGCCGCTCTTACGGCTGCCGGAAGAGCGGTTGTTCGTACGTGTCGTGCGGTTCATGCGGAACCTTCCTCGATACGGCACACATCGAGGAATTCGGCAGCAGAAATCGAGCCGCACGATGATTCGCAAGAATGAGCCGATACAAAATCAGATATGACGAAGCCGGATTTAACTACTTCCGGGTTGTCACGAAGGGGGCGCCGCGCGGCGCGCCGATGGGAACGGCGGTCACACGCGGGCAGGGAGCCGAGGAAAAATCCATCGGCAGAACAGCTGGGCGCTGGGACAGCGAGCGCTGTCGCGCCGCTCACACGGGCCGCGACGGCCGGCGGAGCCTTGAAAACTACAACGAGCTGGGGCCCGCACCCCAAGGTGCGGGCCCCAGCTGCGTGGTTACGCTTCAGCGTCAGGCAGTGACGATGTTCTCAGCGGTCGGGCCCTTCTGGCCCTGCGCGATGTCGAAGCTGACCTTCTGACCTTCCTGAAGCTCGCGGAAGCCCTGGGAGGCGATGTTCGAGTAGTGGGCGAACACGTCAGGACCGCCACCCTCCTGCTCGATGAAGCCGAAGCCCTTTTCCGCGTTGAACCACTTCACGGTGCCATTAGCCATGTTAAATCTCCTTCGGGGCACAGCCCAGAGATCCGCACTGTGCGAACCTCAAGTCGCCGATGATTGCCCAGCCCGGAAAATGCCGGAAGTAAAATCTTGGGAACCACAACTGCAACTGAAACCACAGTAGCACGCCGGAACCGGCCGGGGGAGAACAATAATTCCACTCCGCCGGTCGGACCAGAAATTCTTACCGCACCCTGCATTCATTTCTGTCCTGGCCAACACAGATATTTCGACGACCAGACTCACGCAACCCTGCGGTTGCACCAACCCGCCCCGATGTGCAACCCTGAAGTTGCACCTCATCGTGGCGGTGGGGACCGAACCGAAGGAGTCCGCAATGAGTACGGATCGGATCGAACGCGACACCCTGATCGAGGCCTCCCTTGAGCGGGTCTGGTCGCTCGTCGCCGAGCCCGGCTTCTGGGTGGCCGACGACGCGGGCCTGACGGTGCTGGCGGGCACCGTGGCCAAGGAAGGGGAGTCGGTCGTGGTGACCAACGCCCAGTACGGCGACTTCCCGGTGCGCGTGGAGAAGGTGGAACCCCCGACCTACCTGGCATACCGCTGGGCCAGCGCGTTCCCCGGGCAGGAACCGAGCGAGGACAACAGCACCCTGGTGGAGTTCACCCTGACCCGGGAGGGCGACAAGACCCGGCTCCGCGTGGTGGAGAGCGGTTTCGCGATGCTGGCCGGGTCCCAGGAGCTGCGCGACCGGGCCCTGAAGGACAACACGGGCGGCTGGCCGCAGGTGCTCGACGCCTTCAGGAAGCGCGTCGAGCAGTCGGCGGCGTGACGGACGGCGAACGCCCCGGCGCGGACTCGGCGGTCGACGACGTCCTCGCCGCCCTCGCCGACCCGACCCGGCGCAAGCTGCTCGACCTGCTGGCCGCACAGGGCCGGGTCACCGCGACCACGCTCGCGCAGGGCCTTCCCGTCTCCCGGCAGGCGGTGGTCAAACACCTCGCCGTCCTGGACGCCGCCGGGCTGGTCTCCGGGAGCCGGGTCGGACGCGAGGTCCGGTACACGGTGCGGCCCGCGGCCCTGGACGCCACGGCACGGTGGATGGCCACCCTCGCCGCCGACTGGGACCGGCGACTGGCGGGCATCAAGCGCATCGCGGAAGCCGCCGAGGCCGCCGAGGCCGCGGAAGCCGCCGAGGCGGAGCGGGACGGGCGGCAGTCCCCGTAGTACCGAATGCCGAGTAGTACCGAAACCGGCGACGCCGGGGCCGGGGCCACAGGGGCCCCGGCCCCGGCCGCCGCACGATGCCACCGTGTCGTACCGCCCGGCCCGGCCGGTCGTGGCCCGATAGTGGTGACCGTGAGCGACAGGCCAGAGGGAACCGGGATGTCCGCGGCGGGTGCCGGGGAAGAGGGCGTCGCGTGGTCCGGGCCGCAGGGCGCGCGGGCCTTCGCGGCCGTGGACGCGGCCACCGACTGGCTGCTCGGGTACCCCTTCGTGTTCCGGGCCCTGGCGGGGTGGATCGACGGCCGCAGCGTCCTGGTGGACTACGGGTGCGGGCCGGGCAAGGTGGCCGACCACGCGGCCCGGCTGCTCGGAGCGCGGGTGCTGGGCGTGGACACCTCCCCCGAGATGCTGGCCCTGGCCCGCGGCTCCGGGACCGCGGTGGCCGAGTACCACCTGGTCGAGGGCGGCCGCACGGTCTGCCTCGCGGACGGCAGCGCCGACGCGGTGATGTGCAACCACGTGCTCGCCTCGCTGCCGACCGAGGAGACGGTGCTCTCGGTGTTCGGCGAGATCCGCCGGATCCTGCGCCCCGGCGCCCCGTTCGTACTGCTGGCCACCGATCCCGCGTGCAGCGGCACCGAGTACGCGTCCCTGCGCATCGGGGATCCGGGCGAGGAGTACGGTCCCGGCGACGAGCTGTTCGTACGGCTCCGGCGCACGGACGGAACCTGGCAGGCGATGCCCAACCACGCCTGGCCCGTGGAGCTCTTCCCCGCCCTGCTGGTGCGCGCCGGATTCCGGGACGTCGTCCAGCACCGCCCCACCGTGGACGAGGCACTGGCCCTGGCCGACCCCGCTCTCGCCGCGAGCCGCACGTGGGCGGCGGAGCGGGCGAAGCCGCCCTTGGTGATCACCACCGCCCTGGCGCTCTAGGTCCCGGTTCCGGACCTCTCCCCCACCGGGCGACCGCTCAAGATCGGCTTCCCCCAGTTCGAATTCGGCCAGTACAGTACGTGGATGGTGAACCTCCGCGAGCAGATTCTCGCCGAACTCGGCGTCAAGGCGACCATCGTCCCCAAGGTCGAAATCCGGCAACGGATCGACTTCTTGAAGGACTTTCTGCGGTCGACCCCGGCAACCGGCTTCGTGCTCGGGATCAGTGGCGGCCAGGACAGCACGCTGACCGGCCGGCTGTGCCAGCTCGCCTCCGAGGAGCTGCGCGCCGAGGGCCACGAGGCCACTTTCGTCGCGGTGCGGCTGCCCTACGGGGTCCAGGCCGACGAGCACGACGCGCAGATCGCGCTGGAGTTCATCCGGCCGGACCGCTCGATCGCGGTGAACGTCAAGCCGAGCGCGGACGCCGTCGGCGCCGAGGCGGCGCTCGGCCTGCAGGAGTTGCTGGGCGGCGAGCCGAAGCTCCGGGACTTCGTGCGCGGCAACATCAAGGCCCGCGAGCGCATGGTGATCCAGTACTCGATCGCGGGGCAGCTGGGGATGCTGGTCGTGGGTACCGACCACGCGGCCGAGGCGGTGACCGGCTTCTTCACCAAGTTCGGCGACGGCGGCGTCGACGTCACCCCGCTGACCGGACTGAGCAAGCGGCAGGGCGCGGCGCTGCTCCAGGAGCTGGGAGCACCGCCGAGCACCTGGGAGAAGGTTCCGACGGCCGACCTCGAGGACGACCGTCCCGCACTGCCCGACGAGGTGGCTCTCGGCCTGACCTACGCGCAGATCGACGACTACCTGGAAGGCGCCGCCGTCACCGCCGAGGTGGCGGCCAAGCTGGAGTCGATCTTCCTCGCGACCCGGCACAAGCGGACCGTCCCGGTCACCCCGCTCGACGAGTGGTGGCGCCCCTGATCCGGCCGCGGTAGCGGCTCTTCCCCGGACACCTCCGCGCCAGTGCCGCGTCGGGCGACTTCCGCCCGACGCGGCACTGGCCGTTTCCGGGGCCGCCGCCGCGGCCGGTCGGCCGGTGCGAGCCCGGCCGTGATCACCGATTCCCAGAGTCAGTTGCTCGATGTTGCTCGTTCAGGTGTGGTTTCGAGCAACTCTTGACATAGGTCGGGGACTGCGCTGCACTTTGGCCACTCCCTCCGGCAGTCACGGCCGGAAGGAGATACCGCCATGAAACCGCCATGAACTCCCCCTACCCTGACCACACCTGGGGACTCGCCATGCGTCTGCTCAGATTCCTCACCGCCTCCGCCTTAGCGGTGGCCGCACTCTCATTGCCCGGCGCCGCTTCCGCTTCCGCTTCCCCGGCGGCCGCCGCGGCCGCCGCGGCCGCCGCCGCGCCGCAGACCGTACCGGCCCTGCGGCAGTGGACCGCCGGCAGTGGCACGTACAGCTTCACGAGCACCAGCCGGATCGTCGTCGATCCCGCCTACACCGCCCAGCTCTCGGACGAAGCCGCCACTCTCGCCGAGGACTTGGGCGCGCTGGCCGGGCGCTCCGTGGCCGTGGTCACCGCAAGCGCTTCCCCCGGCGACATCGGGCTGAGCCTCGGTGACGGCTCGCTGCCCGCCGAGGGGTACCGCATGACCGTCGGGCAGAGCGTCGCCATTCAGGCGGGGACGGACACCGGGGCCTTCTACGGCACCCGTACCGTGCTGCAACTGCTGCACCAGTCGGCCTCGGTGCCCGCCGGAACGGCCGTGGACTGGCCGACGAAGGCCGAGCGCGGGCTCATGATCGACCAGGGCCGGAAGTTCTTCACCGTCGACTGGGTCAAGCAGCACATCAAGGAACTGGCCTACCTCAAGCTCAACTACTTCCACTTCCACGTGTCGGACACCTTCGGCTTCCGGCTGGAGAGCTCGACCCACCCCGAGATCGTCTCCACCGACCACTACTCCAAGCAGGACATCGCCGACCTGGTCGCGCTCGGGCAGAAGTACCACGTCACGATCGTCCCCGAGATCGACACCCCGGGGCACATGAACCAGATCCTGGCGGCGCATCCGGAACTCAAGCTCAAGAGCAGCTCCGGCGCGGTCAGCCCGGACTTCATCGACTTGTCGATGCCCGCCTCGTACACCCTGATCAAGGACTTGATCAACGAGTACCTGCCGCTGTTCCCGGCCGCGTACTGGCACATCGGTGCGGACGAGTACGTCACCGACTACAGCAAGTACCCGCAGCTGCTCAGTTACGCCCGCGCCCACTACGGCGCGAACGCCACCGCGAAGGACACCTACTACGGGTTCGTGAACTGGGCCGACGACCTGGTCCGGGCCGGCGGGAAGACCACCCGGATGTGGAACGACGGGATCAAGGCCGGGGACGGCACCATCACCCCGCACGCCGGCATCCTCGTCGAGTACTGGTACAGCTACGGGCTCACCCCGCAGCAGCTGGCGGCGGCCGGGCACAAGGTCGCCAACGAGTCCTGGACGCCCACCTACTACGTGCTCGGCGGCGCGAAGCCCGACACCAAGTGGATGTACGAGACCTGGACCCCGGACACGTTCGAGGGGGGCAACGTCCTCGCGGACGGGGCGAAGAACCCCGGCTCGCTGGTCCACGTCTGGTGCGACAACCCGAACGCCGAGACGGAGACCCAGATCGCCGCCGGCATCATGTACCCGCTGCGCGGCCTCGCCCAGCAGACCTGGGGTTCCCCGAAGCCGGTGAGCACCTACGCCGCCTTCACCCCGATCGTGGCCGCGATCGGCCACAACCCCGCGTGGCCGGGCACCTCGCAGCCGGGCAATCTCGCCCTGGGCCGCCCCACCACCGCCTCCAGCACCGAGACCGCCAACTTCCCCGCCCCGCTGGCCACGGACGGCGATCCGGGCACCCGCTGGTCGAGCGCGTACAGCGACCCGCAGTGGCTCGAGGTCGACCTCGGCTCCAGCCAGGCCGTCAACCGGGTGGTGCTGCGCTGGGAGGCCGCCTACGGCAAGGCCTTCCAGGTCCAGCTCTCCGACGACAGGACCACCTGGCGAACCCTGTACTCCACCACGGTCGGCACGGGCGGGGTCCAGGACCTGACCGGCCTGTCCGGCTCCGGCCGCTACCTCCGCCTGTACGCCACCCAGCGCGGCACCACGTACGGCTACTCCCTGTACGAGTTCGAGGCGTACGGGGGCCAGTTGAGCGGGACCCGGACCCTGTCGGCCGCCGGCAAGTCGCTCGACGACCCGGCGAGTTCCAGCGCCTCCGGGACCCAGCTGATCACGTGGACCCCGCACGGCGGACCCAACCAGCAGTGGCGACTCGCCCTCAACACCGACGGCAGCTACAGCATGACCAACGGCTCCTCCGGCCTCTGCGCGGACACGGCGGGCGGCTCGACCTCCGCCGGCGCGGCCGTGGTCCAGGCCACCTGCGGCACGGGCGACAGCCAGCGCTGGCTGCTGGCGCCCCTCGGCGCGGGCGAGTACTCCGTGACCAACAAGAAGAGCGCGTTGCTGCTGACCACGGCCTCCGGATCGGACGGCGCCCTGGTCAGCCAGCAGCCGAGCAGTGGTTCCGCCTATCAGCGGTGGCAGATCGGCTGACGGCGGGCGTGACCGGCGCTCCCCGCGCCGCCGGACCGGAACGGGTCCGGCGGCGCGGCGGAGGTCCTACTCGGCGGCCGCGCCGCCGCAGTCCGGGTGTCCCCAGCGGGACCCGAGCTTGGAGATCTTCTCTCCGGCGGCGTACTGCTTCCCGCACGGGCAGGTGCCCGGGAACTTCGCCTTGATGGTGACGCCGCCGCTCCGCGCGCCGGTCGCCTTCCGGGCGGTCGCGGTGCCGGTGCCGGTGCCCGTACCGGAACCGGCGGTACGGGCCTTCGTGGCGCGGGCCGGGGTGCTGCGGGCGGGCGCCGGGATCGGCATCGCGGTGTGGCCCAGCACCGTGCCGGCCGGCTCCTGGCTCACCGCCGCCTCGCTGGCGGCCTGGTCGGCGATCGCGTTGAGGTGGTCGCCGTCCTCGCGGTGCGCGGGGACGTAGCGGAACTCCACGTCCCGGTCGGTCAGCAGCGCGTCGATGCTCTCGACGAGCTCCCGGTTGGCCACCGGCTTGCCGGCCGCGGTCTTCCAGCCGTTGCGCTTCCAGGCCGGGAGCCACTGTGTCACGGCCTTCATCGCGTACTGCGAGTCCATGCGCACCTGGACGGCCGTCCCCGGCGCCACCGCCTCCAGCAGCCGCTGCAGGGCGGTGAGTTCACCCACGTTGTTGGTGGCCCGGCCCAGCGGCCCGGCCTCCCAGCGTTCGGGGTGGCCGTGCGCGTCGGCGATGACCCAGGCCCATGCGGCCGGCCCGGGATTTCCCTTGGCCGCCCCGTCACAGGCGGCGATGATGCGATCAGACATCCCCCGATCATGCCTCACCTCCGGGCCCTCCCCGGACCCTCCCCGTGCCCGGCCGCTTCCCGCGGGTGCGGCAGGAGGCGGTCGAGGAAGGGCGGCAGCCACCAGTTGGCGCGCCCCATCAGGAACATCGCCGCCGGAACGAGCACCAGCCGCACCACTGTCGCGTCCAGGATCACACTTACAGCGAGTCCCAGCGCGAGCATCTTGACGACCACGGTGGGCGAGGCCGCGAAGGACAGGAAGACCGCCGTCATGATGAGGGCCGCGCTGGAGATGACCCGCCCGGTGGCCGCCAGGCCGGTGCCGACGGCGAGGGTGTTGTCGCGGGTGCGGTGCCAGGTCCCGGCGATGGCGGAGAGCAGGAAGATCTCGTAGTCCATCGACAGGCCGAAGACGATCGCGAACATCATCATCGGCACGAAGGACTCGATGGGCACCGGCTCCGACAGCCCGATCAGGCTGCTCCCCCAGCCCCACTGGAACACCGCGACGAGGATCCCGTAGGACGCGGCGGTGGTGAAGAGGTTGAGGGCGACCGCCTTGAGCGGGATCACCACACTGCGGAACACGAAGATCAGCAGCACGAGCGCGGCCGCCAGGACGATGCCGATGATGAGCGGCAGCCGGTCCTTGACGGTGTCGCAGAAGTCCAGCTGCCCGGCGGTGGATCCGGTGAGGTAACCCTCGGCTCCGGTGCCCCTGAGCGCGGTGGGCAGGGTGGTGTCGGTGAGCCGGGTGAACAGGCTGCCCGTGCCGGCGGTCTGCGGCCCGGTGGCCGGGGTGAGCGTGGAGATGAGGAGCTTGCCGTCGGGGCTTGGGGTGAGCGGGGTGAACCGGGCGACCCCGGCCGTGTCCCGCAGGGCGGTGGTGAGCTCCGCGCTGATCCGGTCGGCCGGAACGGTGGCGTGGTGGAGGTCGGCCACCAGGACGAAGGGGCCGTTGGCCCCGGGGCCGAAGCCCGGTCCGCTGCCCTCGGCGATCCAGTCGTACGCCTGGCGGGTGCTGCTGCCCGCCTTGTCGGCGCCGTCGTCCACGTGGCCGAGCCGCATGGAGAACAGCGGTACGGCGCACAGGCCTAGCAGCAGGGTGCCCGCGGTCAGGAACTTCCACGGGTGCCGGGCCACCAGGGCCGAGTAGCGGTGCCAGCCGTCCTGGCTGCCGGAGGTTTCGGCGACCGGGCGGCGCACGGTGAACCGGTCGATGCGGCGCCCGACCAGGCCCAGGGCGGCCGGCACCAGGGTCAGCGCGGCAGCGCCCGTGATGGCGACGACGAGGGTGGCGGCCAGCCCCATGCGGCCGATGAAGCTCAGTCCGCAGGCGTACAGGCTCAGCATGGCCACGACGACGGTGACGGCGGCCACCACGACGGCGCGGCCGCTGGAGGCGGCGGTTCGGCCGGCCGCGTCGACCGGATCGTGCCCGTCGATGAGGTCCTGGCGGAAGCGGGTGGTGAGGAAGAGGGCGTAGTCGATGCCGACGCCGAGGCCGATCATCGTGGCGAGGGTGGGTGCCGCGGTGGCGAGGGTGACGGTGCCCGCGACGATGCCGACGACTCCGATGCCCACGCCCACGCTGATCAGGGCCGTGGCCAGGGGCAGCAGCGCGGCGGCGATGCTGCCGAAGGCGAGGACCAGGATCAGCAGGGCCGCGATCACGCCCACAGCTTCGCTGGCCTTGTCGTTGGCCGGCGGCCGCACGACCTGGTTCAGGTCCCCGCCGTACGCGACCTCCACCCCCGAGGCGCGGGCCGGGGCGGTGGCCGCGTCGAGCGTCTCCCGGTAGTCGTGCCCGAGCGTCTTGACCTGCCGGTCGAAGGACACGGTGGTGTAGGCGGTGCGGCCGTCCGCGCTGGTCACGACCGGGGACGCGGCGGCGACGTGGGGCATCTTCGCCAGGTCGGCCCGGCTCTCGTCGACGGCCTGACGGTGTCCGGCCAGGGATCCGGAACCGACGTGGAAGACGACGCGCCCGCTGGGGTCGCCGACCCCGGGGGCGGAGTCGGCCAGCAGATCGGCGCCGGTACGGGACTGCGTGCTGGGGAGGGAGATCTGGTCGCTGTAGGTGGGGTCGGCCAGGTGGCGGCCGAGTACCGCGCCGGCCAGCAGCAGGAGCCAGACCGCGATCACCCACACGGGATGACGGGCGCAGAAGACTCCGAGGCGGCCCAGACGGGAGGCCGGGGCCGGGGCAGCGGCCCGGGCTTCGGCTTCGGCCGGGGCCTGCGGTGCGGATGGCTGGGGGGACTGCACGAGGCCTCCAAGAAAGTGTCAGGACTGACACGAAGCACCTTGGCAGAAAATGTCATGACTGACAATTGTCGTGGGTGACAATTGACAGGAGTGACGTCATTGCTAGGCTGCGGCCATGACCCAAGATCCGCCCGACCCCGAAGCGGAAGCCGAATCCGGACTGCGCGAGCGCAAGAAGGAGCGGACCCGCAAGCTGCTGCGCGAAGGCGCCGCCGCGCTCTTCGCCGAGCACGGCTTCGCGGGCACCACGGTCGCGGACATCGCCGCCTGCGCCAACGTCTCGGAGCGGACCTTCTTCCGCTACTTCGAGAGCAAGGAGGCACTGCTCCTGCCCGACAGCATCGACCTCTTCGCGTACGTCGAGGCCGAGCTGGCCCGGCGCCCCGCGGAGGAGGCCCCGCTCGACGCGGTCTGCAACGCCCTGGTCTGCGCGGTCGCCCCGTTCGCGGCCTCCAGCCTCACCGCGCTGACCCACTCCATCGAGGGTGCCGAACGCGCCGTGGCCGCCCAGCTCGTGCACATCTTCACGGACTTCGACGACCGGCTCTCCCTCATCGTCGAGAGCCGCCTCCCCGCCGACACGCCCAACGCGGACCTCCGCGCCGCGGTGATCGCCGGCGCCGCACTGTCCGCCGTACGCGCCGTCCTGCGCACCCAGCGCCGGCGCCGCGCGAACGGCACCGCCACCGATTCCCCGCCGGCCCACCTCCTGCTCGAGGCCTTCGGCATGCTGAAGCAGATCGGATCCGCCCCGCAATGAAGCTCGCCACCCCCGCCACCTCCGGCACCCCGGCCACCCCCACCACCCCCGCCACCAAGCTCCGGCGCACCCCCGTACTCGTCACCGCAGGCATCGTCGTCGCCCTCGCCGCCGGCGTCTGCATCACCGACACCGTGGTCGCGCACAGCGCCCAGGACCGGATAGCGCGGGCCGCCGGCTGCCGCCTGCGGGCCGACGGCCCCGTCACCGCCGAGCTGGGCGGCACCTTCGCCGGACTCCGCGCCCTTTCGGGCGAGGTGGGCTCCCTCCATCTGGAGGCGCGCGGGGTGCACCGCTCGGACACCGACATGAAGGTCGAGGCCGATCTCTACGACGTCACGCGCGACGGCGGCGTGGGCGGCGGCCGGGCCACGGCCACCGTGGCCTACGGAGAGCTGCAGAAGCGTCTCGCCGCAACCGGTCAGGGCGGCGAGGCAGCCTCCGGCCTGAAGGTGGGCGCCGACTCGAAGGGTCTGACCTTCACCGGAACGGTGGGCGGCCTGGGCCTGCCCGTCACCGTCCACGCGAGCACCAGCACCACGGCGAACAGCGTCACGATCACGCCGACCACCGTCTCCGTCCTGGGCCGCGACATGTCCATCGGCAGTCTCAAGGCCCTGCCGGGCACCGCCGGCCTGACCGAACAGCTCGCTCCCCGGACCGTGAACATCGAGGACCTGCCCGAGGGGGCCCGCCTCACCGGCGCCCGGACCACCAGCGCGGGCCTCGGCCTGGACGTCACGCTCGCCCGCTCCACCGCCGCTCCGGGCTCCGCCGCCGGCTCGGACGGAGCCGCCGACGGCCCGGCCGGGACCCGCTGCCCCGCTGCGTGACGCCTCAGGACCCGCCCGGCCCCTGCGGACCCGATGCGTACGGGGCCTTGAGCGCGCTCCAGCGCGCCGCCTGCTCCCGGGTCGACGTGCCGCGCAGTTCGGCGAGTTTGAGGAGGTTGGCCTCGGCGCCCGCGGTCAGCGTCTGGGCCTCCGCGCGGTAGTGGTCGTCAATGATTGCGGCCAGCTCGGCGGAGTTCATCACCGGGTCGATCCGTGCCGCGATCCTGTTCATGTTCCGGTACGAGCCCTGCAGCCGGAACGGCGGTTCCGTACGGGTGGCGTCCTCCTGGGCCGCCGAGGCGATGTAGGCCGCGTTGACGGTGACCACCACGTCCCGGGCGGCCAGCAGATGCCGCAGCACGGCCAGGATCCGGTCGAGTTCGGCCGGGGCGTACCCGTGGACCAGGCGCTCCGCCCCGGCGGTCGGGTCCCCGGCCGCCAGCCGGGTCAGCAGTTCGAGGTCGGCGCGGTCGCGTCCGGCGAGCGGGGCGAGCACCGGGTGGGAGGTGAGGGCGTTCTCCACGAAGCTGGCCGCGAAGGCGGCCTCCTTGCCGGTCAGGACATCGCCGAGGTTCCACACGTCGGCCCGGTTGGCCAGCATGTCCGGGATCCGGAACCGCTCCCCAGATTCGGTGTACGGATTGCCCGCCATGCACACCGCGAACCGCTTGCCCCGCAGGTCGTAGGTGCGCGGCTCGCCCTCCCAGACCCCTTCCATCCGCCGCGTGGCATCGCAGAGCGGAATGAACTTCTGCAGCAGCTCCGCCGAGACGTGCTGGATGTCGTCGAGGTACAGCAGGGTGTTGTTGCCCGCCTCCAGCGCGAAATTGATCTTCTCGACCTCGCGGCGCGCCGTCGCGTCGGGCGCCTGCCCGGGATCGAGCGAGGTCACCCCGTGCCCGAGTGCCGGACCGTCCACCTTCACCAGGACCAGCCCGAGCCGGTCGGCCACGTACTCCATCAGCGTGGTCTTGCCGTACCCCGGCGGGGAGACGAGCAGCAGCAGGCCGTTGCTGTCGGTGCGCCGTCCCTCCCCCGTGGTGCCCAGCTGCTTGGCCAGGTTGTCGCCGATCAGCGGGAGGCAGACCTCGTCGACTAGGCGGCCGCGGACGAAGGAGGAGAGCACCTTCGGCCGGTGGTCCTCCAGCCGCAGCCGGACCCGCTCTCCGGCGACCAGGGCCGCGCGGCGGCGCTGGTAGTCGCGGAACCCGGGTGCTCCGGCGGCCAGTTCACCGGCCCGGGAGAGCAGGTCGTCGATGCGCACGGTGAGCGAACGGCCGTCGATCCGGGGGTGGTTCCCGAGGAGGCCGTCGACCGTCGCGGTCAGCGGCGCGTCCACGTCGTAGCGCGACAGCTCGGGGCAGAGTTCGGCGGCGACCGCCTCCGCGAGGTCCCCGGGGGCGATCCGCTCCCCGGCGGCCTGCGCGTACGCGCCGAGCCAGGCCTCCACCGCCTGGCGGCGATCGCCGAGTTCACCGAGCGCCGCGAGTCCCTCGTCGTACACCGAAGTGCCCATCGAGCGGCGGAACTTCTCCAGCAGGGTACGGACCCCCGCGCTCGTGACGAAGCCCCCGCTCCCGGCGGCCTGGTCGCGCGACAGCTCGTCGAAGAGGTACGCCGCCGCGCCTTCGGCACCCGATCCGCCGATGGCCGCGGCGAGTTCGGCCCGGAGCTCGGCGATCGCCGGAACCGGGCCCGCGAAGGTGTCCCGGGCCCGCGCGAGCAGGACCGCCCGGCTCGTCCACCGCGTACGGTCCTGCGCGCTCGCCCGGTGCGCCCAGAAGAGCTGTGCTCGCGCCCGGACCCCGGACGGGTGGCGCAGCAGCCCGGCGTTCGCGTGCAGGCCGAGCGCCGCGTTCAGGATCAGCACGGCGTCGTGGTCGTGGACCCCGCGCTCGTACCCCTCGTCGTAGGCGGCTTCGGCGGCCGAGCGCACCAGCGCGGGCAGGTCGGCCCCCGCCAGCGCGTCCGCTCCCCGCTCGGTCAGCAACCGCACCGCCAGGTACTCGGACCGGTAGACCCCGGCGCTCTCGGAGGGCAGCGACCGGTCCCAGTACGGGCGGGTGGCGGCGAACCGCGGGTCGGTGACCGGTGAGCGGTAGTCGGTCCCGGTGAGGGCGAAGGCCAGGCCCTCGCCGTGCGGGACCAGGGTCAGGTCGAAGGGCTGGGTGTTGACGGCGAAGCGGTGGCGGCCCAGGCGCAGGGTCCGGCCGCCGTCCGCGTAGAGCTCGGTGCGGTCGCGCAGGGACCGGGCGGCCTCCTGGCGGGCTGCCGCGATGCGGCCGTCGAGCTCCTCGGCCCGGGTCCGCTCGCCGAGTTCGCGCAGTTCGGCGGCGATGCGTCGGATCTTGGAGACCATGGGGTCGGAGGCGAAGAAGGTGCTGACGGCGTCGCCGTCGGCGAGGCCGGCCGCCCGCCGGGCGACCGTTCCCAGGACCCGTGCGGCCGAGTCGGTGAGCCGTTCGGCGCGGCGGGCGCGGGCGTCCTGGAGGGTCTGCTTGCGGGCCGAGAAGACCTCGTGGACCTCGGAGCGCCGGTCGGCCAGCCGGGCGAGGAACTCGTCGCTCTCCGCGAACCGCGATTCGAGGTCCTCCAGGCGCAGCAGCAGCCGGGACAGCTGCTCGTCGCAGGCCTCGGGGGTCCCGGCGGCGGCGAGCGCACCCGTCACCGCCTGCTCCAGGAGGGCGGATTCCGCGGCGAACTCGGCCCGCCCCTCCGTGCTCACCAGTTCCCGGCGCCGGGCGTCGAGGACGGCCCGCGCCCGGTTGACCCCGCCGAGCACCTCGGCGATGCGCTCCAGGATGGACGTGCGGACGGTGGTGTCGCCGATGTCCAGCCCGGCGACGACCTCGGTTACGGTGCCCAGACCCTCGCTCTGCGCGTCGAGCCGTTCGGTGAGCCGGGCCGCCTCGGCGGTGCCGGCCATCGCCCCGGCCTCCGCGGCCAGTCGGCCGATGTCCGCGTGGTGCGCGGCGAAGGCGTCCTCGCGTGCGAGGAAGGCCACGGCGCGGCGGGCGAAGGTGTCGATGTCGCCTTCGATGCCGGCGGCCAGGGCGTCGACGGCCTCGGGGTCGGCGTACCGCCGTTCCTTGAGGGTCAGCACGTGCCCGTGTGCGCGGCGCAGTTCCGTGAGCCGCTCCACCCACTCGCCGGTGGTGCGGGGGGCCTCGCCGCGGGCCCGGCGGATCAGCGAGGCGGTCCGCGCCGCCGCTTCGCCGAGCGCGTCGGCGGCCTGGCGGGTCAGGGTCAGCACGGTCTCGAACTCGGCGAGGACCTGCTCGGCGGTGGCCCGGACCTCGTCGAGCGGGGCCCGCAGGTCGCCGAGTTCGGGGTCGGCCAGCCAGTGGTGCTGGTCGCCGGCGCGGACGCAGGCGGCGACGAGGCTCTCGTACACGCCGGTGGTCGGCGTGGTCCCGGCGGCGGCTCCCGCGATGGAGAGGCAGTCGGAGATGCCGCGTACGAGGTCGGCGTTGCCGACGCGGGCCGCCGCTCCGGAGCCGGCCGGGCGCGAAGCCGCGTAGGTGTCCGAGACGAACGGGGAGCTCCAGCGCTGCACGGGGTGGACGCGGGAGGGTTCTGCGCCGTCGGCGCGCAGGACGAGCAGCGTGCCGTCCTCGAAGAGGGCGTGGCCGTGGCAGGTGAGCGGGGCGGCGAACTCCTTGCGGATGACGTTGTACGCCAGGAGCAGGCCGCGGCCGCCGCCCCGGGGCTGGAACACGTACAGCAGGTCCTCGCCGTTGGGTGAGCGTACGGTCCGCTCGAAGCGGAGGGGGGCGAGGAGCGCGGCGTCGATGTCGAAGGTCTTGGCGGCGCCGGTGCCTCGGGGGGCGCCGGCGAGGTGGTATCCGCCGGGGAAGACGATGCCCTGGTCCTCGGGGAGCCTGCGCGCGGCCTGCCCGATGGCGTCGAGGCGGACGACCTCGCGGGTGAGGGTGTCGAAGACCAGGTGACGGTCGGTCTCCTCCTTGTACGGGCGCACGCGCAGCAGGATCAGCGGCCCGACGCGGGCGTACGCGATGTCCGCGTCGGCGAGCGACTGGAGCGGTTCGTCGACCGGTTCGCCGTGGATCCCCTCGGCGGTCTCGGTGTCGTCCTCGGTCTTGACGGTCAGGGTGCCGCCGACGGTGGAGACGTAGAGCTCCGCGCCGATGGAGACGTGCGGGTGGCGGCCCAGGACGTGGTCGGCGCGGGTGGTGGCGGTCCATTCGAAGTCGTGGTCGTGGGAGGGCGGGTAGGCGTGGTCGCGCTCGCCGCGGGCGTCGAGGAACCTGGCGCCGCCGTCGGGGTCCAGGGCCCAGCGCAGGACGCGGATGTCCTCGCCGGTGTCGCCGGTGCGGAAGACCGCGAGCAGTCTGCCGTCCAGGCGGCGCAGCCGCAGCAGGCGGGCCTGGTGGTAGTAGCGGTGCAGGGCGGTGAACTCGCGCAGGAACCCGGGGTCGTCGAGGAGGCCGGGGACGGTGTCGTCGGGGAGCCTGTTCAGGTCCCGGTCGTGGAGGGCGAAGACTTCCGCGACCGCGCTCTCCCCCTTGACGGCGGGGGACGCGTGGTAGCCGAAGAGGAGGGTGTCGCCGACGGCCACGACGTCCCGGGGCGCACAGGGGAGTCCGGTGCGCAGGCTCCCGGTGGATTCGAGGGCGAGGCCCCGGGATCCGAACTCCTCGGTCCGGCGGGCGTTGAGGACCTCGGCGCGCCGCGCCAGCTCGCCGCCCTGGGCGGCGAGCCGGTCGCGCAGCACCTCGTAGGTGCCCGCGTCCAGGGGGGACGTGCTGGTCATGTGCGACTCCTGCGGGGCGCTGCGCCGGCGGGTCGGGGACCGGCCGGACCTCGCGGGGTCCGGCCGGTCCTGAGGCGGGTGGGTCGGGTCAGGCCTTGGCCGAGCCGTTGAGGGCGGAGGGCGCCGGACCGGTCTTCGGTTCGGGGCCTGTCGGGCCCGGGCCGCCGGCCTGGGCGAGCTTCGCCAGCAGGGCCGAGACCGTCAGGTTCTGCACGTCCGCGGTGGAGAACGAGCTCAGGACGCGCGTGAGGTCCTCGGTGAAGTCGTGGGTGCCGTCCAGCCACGATCCGGCGAGGCCGCGCGCGGTGTCGGAGTGCTGGACGAATCCGTCGATGCTCCTGCCGAGCGAGATGGAGGAGACCAGACGGTCGAAGAAGACCGAGTCCCCGCCCACGATGCTGATCTCGGCCTTCTCCAGCCCCGCCGCGACCACCATGGCCTGTGCCTCCGCGAGCCCCCGCTGGACGTCGAGCCCGGCCAGCCGGATCTCCTTCTCCGCGGCCAGCCGCAGCCGGTACTCCTCGTGCCCGCGCGAGGCCTCGTCCAGCGCGGCCATCGCCGCCGCCTTCTCGGTCAGACCCTGGGCCTCCGCCTTCAGCTTCTCGCCGATCGAGAGGGCCTCCGCGAGCGCCCTGACGCGGATCCCCTCGGCTTCCGCCTTCAGCCGCGCCTCCATCGCCTGGGCCTCGGCCCGCCCGGACTTCTCGATGGCGTCGGCCTCCTTCTCCCGTACCTGTACGGCCGCCAGCCCCTCGGCGGCGGACTCGGCCTGCACGCCCTCCGCCAGCCGCAGCTTGGCGCGCGCGTCGAGGTCGGCGGACTTCAGCCGGGCCTCGGCGAGCGTGAGCTGCTCCGCCGCCCGGTGGACGGCCGCGGACTCTGCGGCCTCCGCCGCCTTGATGTCCTTGACCAGCCGCTCCTGTGCCTCGGCCTCGGCCGCGATGACCACGGCCTGCCGGGTCCGCTCCGCCTCCTCGACCATCCGGAGCTTCTTGATCGACTCCTCCTGCTCGGCGACCGTACGGTCCACCGCGATCCGCTCGCGCACCACCTCGGCGACCTCGCGGCGCTCCGCCTCCACCTCCTTGTCCTTGGCGATCGAGGACAGCGCGGTCTCCCGCTCGCGCGCGATGACCTCCAGCATGCGGTCCTTCTCGATCCGCTCGTTCTCGACGGCGATGACGCGCTCGCGGTTCTTCTGCGCGACCGTGATCTCGCGCGCCTGGTTCTCGCGCTGCACCCCGAGGTGCTCCTCGGTGCGCAGGAACGCGCCCTGGGCGCCGAGGCGTTCCTCCTCCTGCACCTTGGCGGTGGCGGCCTCCTCCCGGGCCCGCAGCGTCTCGACCTCCCGGCGCTGCTTGATCTCGGCCTCGGCCTGGCGCCGTTCGAGCTCCAGGATGGTCTCGCGGGCGTCGACGTTCTGCCGGGTGATCTCCTTCTCCTCCGTGCGCTGGAACTCGTTGGTCCGCACGTGCTCGATGGTCGTCAGTTCGGTGATCTTCCGGATGCCCTGCGCATCGAGGATGTTGGCGGCATCCAGCTGGGTCATCGGGGTCTGTTCGAGGAAGTCGATGGCGGCGTCGTCGAGGTGGTAGCCGTTCAGGTCCGTTCCGATGACCGAGATGATCCGGTCGCGGAACTCCTCGCGCTTGGTGTAGAGGTCGACGAAGTCGAGCTGCTTGCCCACGGTCTTGAGCGCCTCGGAGAACTTCGCGGCGAAGAAGTCCTGGATGGCGACCTTGTCGCTCGCGGTCGCCGTTCCGATGGACTGGGCGACCTTGATGACGTCCTCGACGGTCTTGTTGACGCGGACGAAGAAGCTGATGTGGATGTCGGCCCGGATGTTGTCCTGGCAGATCAGCCCCTCCCGCCCGGTACGGCGGATCTCGATCGTCTTCACCGAGATGTCCATGTACTCGGCCTTGTGCAGCACCGGCAGTACGACGGCCCCGGTGAAGGTGACGTCGACCCTCTTCGTCTTGGAGATGATCAGGGCCCGGCCCTGCTCCACCTTGCGGAACAGCCGGCTGACCACCAGCAGCAGCACGACCGCGACGAGCAGGACAACGGCGACGAGTACGCCGATGCCCAGGGAAATGGCATCCATGGTGACGTCCTTGCGATGGAAGTGCGATGAGTGCGATGAGGTGCGTTCGGATCCGGCCCTGAGCTCGCGCGCTCAGCCGGCGGTACGGGGATCGAGCGCGGGGTCGTAGGGCGCGACCCAGAAGAACTCGCCCTCCTCGTCGTACGCGTACAGCAGCGCCGTGCTCCCCGACCCGAGCACGTCCCGCCCCTGCTGGCGGACCTGCACCACTGCGGTGGATCCGTCCTGCGCCGCGACCTCGGCCTGACCGAACCGCCCGGAGACCGAACCGGTCCGGATCGTGCAGGTCAGGCCGATGAAGTCCAGCCGGGACGGCGGCGGGTGGTCGGGGAACAGTGCGCGCAGGCGGCGCACCAGCAGCCGGGTCACGCCCCAGGCGAGCAGCAGGGCGGCGGCGAGCACCCCGAGGTCCAGGGCGGTCCGCGCGGTGCCCGAGGCACCGGAGCGGCGGACGAGCACGGAGCCGGTGAAGCTGATGAACCACGCGAGGGTGATCAGCAGCGAGGCCACGACCGTGACGGGCACCCCGCCGATGCCCTGTGCGTCGGTACGGGCGCTCCCGCCGGATCCGGAGTCCCCGTGCGCGGGTACGTGCACGTGTCCGGGCACGTGTCCGTGGAAGCCGCCGTGGTCGGCGGCGCCGAGCAGGACGAGGAACCAGAAGGCGACGACCACGACCAGCGCGGCGGTGAACAACGCGGCCGGGAAGCCGAGCGCGGCATCACGGAACTCGTCCACCTTGCATCCCTCCCCCGTCCCCGGCCTGGTGCGGCCCGGGATCCCCCGCTGCCATGGTGGCAAGCACCGTCGCGCGGCACATTGCCGGAGCCCGGCAGTCTTCGGGGTTCCTGCTTGCCGGAGCCCGGCGGGGACCGGGGGTCAGGAAACGCGCAGCCCCCGTACGTGGCTGCGTGCGGGGCTGCGTACGGGGCTGCGTGCGGGTGACGGGGCAGGCCGTCACCGCAGGCGCGTCAGCTTCGCGCCGAGGGAGGGGGCGGACAGGTCCTTCCCCAGTGCCACCGGGATCTTCTGCGCGCCGGGCCCGGTGCCGATGGTCAGCACTCCGACCTCCGTGCCCGCCTTCGCCTCGTGCGGGAGGTCCTTCTCCCCCGCGGCGAGGGTCAGGTCGACCTTCTGGCCCGGCACGGCCACGGCGGTCGCGTCCTTGGTGGCCACGACCGGGGTACGGGTCCCGAGCCCGTCGTCCACGTAGCCGACGACCTGCCCCTTCTTGACCGCGCCTGCCGTTGTCAGGGCCTCGCGGACGGCCTCGATGACCTTCTTGCTGTTGTCCTTGACGAGGACCAGGCTGTTGGAACCATCGGGGTCGGCCCCGGTGACGTGCTGGTCGAGCATGGTGCCGAGGATCATTGGGGTCTTGTCGCCCACGGTCTTGTAGGCCGCCCACATCAGCGTTCCACCGGCCGCCGAACTGGAGCCGGTCTTGATGCCCTTGATGCTGAGCCCGGACAGCAGCAGGTTGCCGTTGTTGTTGATGAGCGGCGTCGGATGGCCGGAGACCGAGGCGCTGGGCAGCATCACGATCGCGCGGAACGCGTCGATCTGCATGACCGCCTCGGCCAGCTTCAGCTGGTCGACGGCGGTGCTCACGGTCTTGGCGTCGAGTCCGCTCGGGTCCGTGTAGGTGGTGGAGTCCATGCCCAGCGCCTTGGCCTCGGCGTTCATCTTCTCCACGAACGCCGCCACGTCACCGCTGCCGGTGTCCCAACGGGCGAGCAGCCGGGCGATGTTGTTGCCCGAGGGGATCATCAGCATCTTCAGCATGTCCTGCTGGCTGAAGCGCGCGCCGGCCGTCAGGCCCTCGATGCGCGACTCGCTGTCCGACGTGCCGTCCGCGACCGCCTTGTCGTCGACCTCGATCGAAGGGCCGGCCTCGTCCTTCTTCAGCGGGTGGCCCTTGAGAATCACGTAGGCCGTCATCACCTTGGCCACGCTGGCCGTCGGCACGGGCTTCTGCTCCCCGAAGGTCCCCACGTCGCCCGCGCCCGCCACCCGCAGGGCGGCCTGGCCCTTCTCGGGCCAGGGCACGTCGAAACGGCCGTCGAGGGTGATGGACGACGCGGCATCCCCGCTCACCAGGGCGGCCGCGGGCACCGGACGCAGCGCCTGCACGACGGCGAGCACGGCGGCCAGCAGCAGGAGCAGCGGCACCCAGATCCGGACCCGGCGCGCGGCGGTGCGGGCCGGGGTCTCGGGCGGCGGCGGGGTGTTGGTGAGCTGTGCGAGCAGGTCGAGCGGGGGCAGCGGCTGCTCGGCGGTCCCCTGCGGGACGGGACCGGGGACGGGCGCGGGAGCGGGTACGGGTACGGGATCCGGCGCGGCTTCCGGTACGACGGCCCAGGAGGGGACGGGCACGGGGGCGGGCAGGGGGGCGGGCAGGGGCCGGGGCGCGGGAGGGTCCTCGTCGAGCGACTTGAGCGCGATGAAGGTGCTGGTCCGCTCGGCGTCCGACTCCGGCACGCCCTCCGAAGCCGGTTCCTGCTCGGGCTCCGGTTCCTGCTCCGACTCCGTGGCCGCCGCCGACTCCACCGAGGGAACCGCGTCGGGCTGTTCCACAGCTTCCGACTCCGGCTCCGGCTCCAGGTCGGGCTCCGAGGCGGACTCCACTGCCGGTTCCGTTTCCGGGTCGGGCTCCGGGGCCTTCCTCGGCCCGCGCACGTCAGGGGTACCGGCCTCGTCGGTCGTCCCGGCGGCTGCGGGCCTGTCCTCGTCCGCCGTCGCCGTCGCCGTCGCCTTCGTAGCCGCCGCGTCGGGCTTCTCGCCCTTCACCGGTACCGCCGTCATGCCGTACACCGCCTTGTTCGTGCTCTTCTCGATCACCGGCCAGTCTCCGCATCCCATGTGCGCGAGCAATGCGCACAGGATGACCATTTCGTCACGATCGGGCGAGTTCACGCCCCGTCATCAAACGATCATCTGGCCATCACGTCGCCATCATGCGGAACCCGAAGAATCACTTCCTCCCCCACGCGAGGCCCTTCAGGAAGCCGGACACCGTTCATGAACCACAGGAAACCCGCCCCCTCCAATCCGGGCAGGCGGCGCCTGCTGGCCAGGGGCGGAGCACTCCTCTTCGCCGCGACCGCCGGGACCCTGCTGGCCGCCAGGCCTGACAGGGCCGACGGTCCCGGCCGGCCCGGCGACGACCGCACCCCCTCCGGCGATCCACTGGCCTCCTCCACTGCCTCGGCGGCATCCGGCTGGATGCCCGGGGTGACCAGAAAGCCGCTGGAGCGGAACTTCGTCGTGGGCGAGCGCGATGCGCAACGCGGGCTCGTCCTCCACGTCCAGGAGGGCGAAGGCTCCCTGCACGAGCGGTTCAGCACCCCCGGAATCAAGGCCTCCTCCCACTTCTGGGTCTCGCAGGACGGCGAGACGGAGCAGTACGTCTCCGTACTCGACCGCGCCTGGGCCCAGGTGGACGGAAACGGCGCCTGGGCCTCGGTCGAGACCTCCGGCTTCACCACCCGGCCGCTGACCGAGGCCCAGGTGGACGCCGTATCCCGCATCTACACGTGGGGCGCGAGCGCCCACGGCTGGCCGCCCTCGATCAGCGACAGCCCGAACCAGCCCGGCCTCGGCACGCACGTCATGGGCGGCGCGGCCTGGGGCGCCCACGCCTGCCCCGGCCCGGTCCGCTCCGCCCAGCGCACCGAAATCATCCGCCGCGTGAAACAGCGCTCACCGGCCACGTGACCACCACCGCACCACGACGGCGACGCCGCCAGTCCGCCCGGCGAGCACCGGCCCGCGCCCGCGCACCCGGCGGGTCGCCATCCGCTTCTTGACCCGGCCGGCCTCAGGGCTGGGGGTGGAGGGCCAGGAGCGCGGAGCGGTGGGAGATCCAGCCCAGGAGGCGGCGGCCTTCCTCGTCGAGGACCGCGAGTCCTTCGCTCTCGCTCGCAGCGAGCAGCGGCATGGCTTCCCCCAGGGACTGGCCGGGGAGCAGGGTCGGCGGATACTCCCGTACCGCCTCGACCGAATCCTGCTCCGTGGCGCCCTCGTGCGGGGGTTGGGCCAGGGCGCGGGCCAGGGCCTGCGCGCCGACCGAGCCCTCGTAGCGGCCGTGGGCGTCGAGGACCGGGAGGCGGGTCGCGCCCGCCTCGATCATCGCCGCGGCGGCCTCGCGCAGCCGCGTACCGGGGGCCAGCGGGGCCGGCGGCGGACCCATCGCCGCGCGGACCTCGACTGCGGCGGGGCCCGTCAGGTCCAGATCGACCCCGCGGCGGCGGAGTTTGGCCGTGTAAACGGTGTCGCGGCTGAGCGCGTGGCTGACTCCGGTGGCTACCGAGATGGCAGCCATCAGCGGCAGGATGATCCCGTACTCGCCGGTCAGCTCGAAGATGATGATGACGGCGGTGATCGGGGCGCGGGCCGAGCCCGCGAAGACCGCGCCCATGCCGATGACCGCGTAGGTCGTGGCCGAGCCGGTCACTCCGGGCGCCAGGTGGTCCATCGTCTGCCCGAAGGAGCTGCCGAGCATGGCCCCGACGAAGAGGCTGGGCGCGAACACGCCGCCCGAGCCGCCGATTCCGATGGTGACGCTGCACGCGATGATCTTGCCTACGAGCAGCACCAGCAGGAATCCGACGGCATAGCCGCCCACCGCGGCCTTGCCGAGGACCGGGTAGCCGACCCCGTACATCTCGGGCAGCGCGAGCAGGATGGCACCGAGCAGGAGGCCGCCGGCCGCCGGGCGGAGCCATTCGGGGCCGTGCCAGACGGCGTCGCAGATGTCCTCGACCCAGTACAGGACCTTGGTGAAGAGCACCCCGACGGCTCCGGCCACCGCACCGAGCAGTACGTACAGGGCGTACGCGGCCACGTGGTCGACGCCCACCGGGGTCAGGTCCAGGAACCGCTCGTCCCCGAGCGCCGCGCGACCGATCACACTGGCGGTGACGGCCGAGACGGCCACCATGCCGAAGCCGCGGGCCGTGAAGTCGCGCAGGATCAGTTCCATGGCGAAGAACACGCCGGCCAGGGGTGCGTTGAAGGTGGCCGCGATGCCGCCGGCCGCACCGCAGGCGACCAGCAGCCGCATCCGCTCCTCGTCCATGCGCAGGACCGCGCCCGCGGTGGATCCCAGGGCGGACCCGATCTGCACGATCGGGCCCTCGCGGCCGACCGAGCCGCCGCCGCCGATGCACAGGGCGGACGCGATCGATTTCACCACGGCGACCCGGGGCGGGATCCGGCCGCCCCGGCGGGCGACGGCGTACATGACCTCGGGTACGCCGTGGCCGCGCGCTTCCTTGGCGTAGCGGTGGACGAGGGGGCCGTAGACCGCGCCCGCGACCACGGGTGCGAGCAGGACGAAGTACGGTCCGAGCCAGGGGACGTAGGGGTTGGCGGCGTGGCCCGCCGAGGAGTAGTCGTCGTGCCCTGACAGGATCTTGGTGACGCCCTCGATCAGCCATCGGAAGCCCACCGCGCCCAGTCCCGCCCCGGCCCCGACCAGCACCGCGGTCAGCAGCAGTCCGGTCTGGCTGCGGCACAGCGCGGCCCATGCCCCCTCTGCGGCCAACGGTCTCATCTCCACTCCTTCGGAGCCGGTGTCTTCCCGATCGCGCGCCCCGACCCCCTGACCACGATCCCCCGGACCACCCCATCCAAGGGTCCGCGTCCCGCCCCGCCCCGGAGGCGGGCCGGGGGCTACACCCGCACGGCCCAGCGGACGCCGGGGGGTTTGGGGGTGGTCGGGGGCCGCTGGGGACGGTTGCGGGGGCCGCTCGGGTGGTAGGACCGGCGGGAGCAGACGCAGCGGACGAACAGGGGAACCCGATGGCCGTCGAAGCCAGTCCCGAGCACCTCCCTCCGGCCCGGCTCGGGCCAGCGGTTCCAGAGCTGGATCCCGCCGTGGTGGAGCGGTGGCGGGCCGGCGGAGGTGAACTGGTCGAGCTGCTGGCCGAGGTGTGCGGGCGGCTCGGCGGGGTCGGCGCGTTCCGCCTCGGGGACGGGCCCGGGGAGCGGCCGACCGTGCTGGTCACCGCCCCGCAGGCGGTCCAGCACGTGCTGGCTCTGCATCCGCAGCGGTACGTCAAGCGCTCGCACCGCGCCCGCCTGCTGATCGGCGACGGTGTGCTCGCCGCGACCGGCGAGGCGTGGAAGCGGCAGCGGCGGCTCCTGCAGTCCCAGTTCACCGGGACCGGGATGCGCCGCTACGAGCAGCGGATCGCCGAGGCCGCGCGGACCACCGCCGGGCGCTGGGCCGCGTACGCCCGTAGCGGTGAAGTCCTCGATGTAGGCGAGGAGATGCGGCGCTTCGCCCTCGACACCATCTGGCGTTCCCTGACCGGGCATCCCCTCGACGCGGAAACCGAGCGCGAACTGGCCTCCGTCGCGGCCGTGGTGGCCGCCCTGCCGAAGCTGCCCGCCGACTCCGCCGACGCGGGGGAGGCCGTCGCCGCCGATCTGGCCAGGATCGACGCCGTCGCCGAGCACGCCATCGCCGCCGCGCGCAGCGGCGCCGCCGGGCCGGACGGGCCGGGGCTGCTGCACCTGCTGGTCGAGGCCTCCGCCGAGCGGCCCGAGTACACCGACCGGCTGATCCGTGACGAGCTGGTCACCCTGCTGGTGGCCGGTCACGAAACCACCGCCACCACCCTGACCTGGCTGTACCTGCTGCTGGACCGCGATCCGGCGGCCCGCGAGCAGGCCCTGGCAGCGGGCGGCGAGGGTTCACCGGAGCGTCGGGAGGCCGTCGCGGCGCTGGTCAGCGAGACGCTGCGGCTGTACCCGTCGGCCTGGATCCTGCCCCGGCACGCCGTCGAGGACGACACCTTGGCCGGCTACGCGATCGAGGCGGGCACCGATGTGGTCGTCTGCCCCTACCTCGCCCACCGCGACCCCGGGCTGTGGCCGGATCCCGAGCGCTTCGACCCGCGGCGGTTCACCACCGCGGGTGGCCGTCCGGCGGTGGCGGGCGGGTACGTGCCCTTCGGCATCGGGCCGCGCGCCTGCCTCGGCCTCCAGTTCGCGCTGCGCGAGTCGGCCGTACTGCTCGAACACCTGCTGCCCGCGTACACCCTGGCCTTCCGCTCCGTCCCGCGGAAGGCCGCCTACAGCATCACGGTCCGCCCCGACGGTCCGACCCCGGCCACGCTCACCGCCGTGTGACGGCTCCCCCCTTTGCTCCCTTGTGCTGCCCCCGTTATGTTTTTCGCGGTCCTGCAACGGGACCGCTGGCCTCCGGGCCCGGTATGACTGTGTCCCCTCTGTCGAAGTGATGGCCTGGGGGGTGGTGTCGCCGGGCCCGTGGGGTGCCGTCGGAGCCGCTGATGAGAGACCCGGCCACCGCCCGGTCCGGCGCAATGCCGGACAGAGACGTGGGCGGCAGGTCTGCATAACGTGGATGCGCGAGTACGGTGCCAACGCCGTGGCCGGCCAGGTCAACCACCCAGGAGGGGTTCGATGTTAGACACCGGCGATGTGGGCGTCTTCCTGGGTATGGACGTCGGCAAGAGCGCCCACCACGGCCACGGGCTGACGCCGGCGGGCAAGAAGGTCTTCGACAAGCCGATGCCCAACAGCGAACCCAGGCTGCGGGCCGTCTTCGACAAACTCAAGGCCAAGTTCGGCACGGTGCTGGTGATCGTGGACCAGCCCGCATCGATCGGCGCTCTGCCGCTGACCGTCGCCCGCGACGCCGGCTGTGAGGTCGCCTACCTGCCCGGGCTCTCGATGCGGCGGATCGCTGACCTGTATCCAGGCGAGGCGAAAACCGACGCGAAGGACGCGGCGGTGATCGCGGACGCCGCCCGAACCATGCCGCACGTCCTGCGGTCGCTGGAGCTGACCGACCAGATCACCGCCGAGCTCACGGTGCTGACCGGCTTCGACCAGGACCTCGCCGCCGAAGCCACCCGCACTTCGAACCGGATACGCGGCCTGCTGACCCAGTTCCACCCCAGCCTCGAACGAGTCCTGGGACCGCGGCTGGACCACCCGGCCGTCACCTGGCTCCTCGAGCGTCACGGATCCCCGGCCGCACTGCGGAAAGCCGGCCGCCGCAGACTCGTCGAACTCATCCGCCCCAAGGCCCCACGCATGGCCGTCCGGCTGATCGACGACGTCTTCGACGCCCTCGACGAGCAGACCGTCGTGGTCCCGGGAACCGGCACCCTCGACATCGTGATCCCGTCCCTGGCCGCCTCGCTCGCCACGGTCCATGACCAGCGCCGTGCGCTGGAAGCGCAGATCAGCAGCCTGCTGGAGGCCCACCCTCTTCACCAGGTCCTGACCTCGATGCCCGGAGTCGGAGTCAGGACCGCCGCCGTCCTGCTGGTCACCGTCGGAGACGGCACCAGCTTCCCCAGCGCCGCCCACCTCGCCTCCTACGCCGGCCTCGCCCCCACCACGAAGTCGTCGGGGACCTCAATCCACGGCGAACACGCACCCCGCGGCGGAAACCGCCAGCTCAAACGCGCCATGTTCCTCTCCGCCTTCGCCTGCATGAACGCCGACCCAGCCTCCCGCGCTTACTACGACCGGCAAAGAGCCCGCGGCAAAACCCACACCCAGGCACTCCTACGACTCGCCCGACAACGCATCAGTGTCCTGTTCGCCATGCTCCGAGACGGCACCTTCTACGACTCCAGAGTCCCCGCCGCCACCCTCGCCCCATGACCATCCCAAACAGCCTCATACCCGGCACCACGTCCTTGACGAAAGACATAGAGACACCCCCCCCCGGGAGGCTCCCGCTATTCGGTGGTGAGGCGGGTGCTGAGCCACTCCAGGGACGGCGGGATCTCGCGGTTCCAGGTCTTGAAGTTGTGCCCGCCGTGGTCGAGGGTGATCGAGGAGACCCGGGCGGGGTCCTTCACCTTCGCGATGAACTTCTGGGTGGGGCGGTAGTTCTCCTCGCCCTGGAGCGAGGTGGTGACGAGGAAGTTCGTCCTGCCCTGGGGCAGGTGGTCCAAGGCCCACAGCAGGTCGGACCGCTTCTCCTCGGCGGTGTTGCCGTGGAAGAGGTCGCCGGAGTCCCCGTCGATCTCCGGCGCGTAGTCCGCGGACAGGCCCACTCCGGCCGAGTAGGTCTCCGGGTGCTCCAGCGCGACCTTGAGCGCGCAGTAGCCTCCGGTGGAGTCGCCCATGATGCCCAGGCTCCGGGGCGAGGCGCCGATCCGGTAGGCGCCGGTGAGGGCCTTGGGGAGGTCCGTCCCGAAGAAGGTCTCGGTCTGCGGGCCGCCCTTGATGTCCACGCACTGGGTGTTGCGCGGCGGGGCCACGGTGGGCCGCATCAGCACCAGGATCATCGGCTGCATCTTCTTCTGCTTCGCCAGGCTCCAGGCGGTCTTCGGGTACCGCAGACCGTGGAGGAGGTTCTCCGCCGTGCCGGGGAAGCCGGTGAGGACCACGGCGGCGGGGAAGACCCGCTTCTCGTTGCCCTTCTGGAAGTACTCGGGCGGCAGGTAGACGTAGGCCGGGGTGGCGATCTGCGACCGCTCCCCCTGGATCATGATCTTCTCGATCTCGCCGCCCACGTGCTTGTTCGCGCCGCCGGGCACGTCCGGCTTCTGCCGGCCGATCAACTTCACGGCGGAGGTCCCGCCGGCGTCCTGGCTGAGGGCGGCCGGCTTGTCCACTCCGGCCAGCTCCGCCCACGAGCCGTAGATGAGGAAGCTCCTGTTCGCCGCGAGGCCGATGACCGACAGGGTGAGCACCTGCACGACGAGGACCAGGCCGATCCGGCCCAGGACCTGGCGCCACCCCTGCCGCGCCAGGCGCGGCCACAGCCATACGACGGCCCCGAACATCAACACGGTGATGAGCAGGGTCGTGAAGAAGAGCGAAGTACTTGTCAGAGTCACGTGAATCCAGATGGTCCTGAGCGCCGTTCCGTTCCCGGCCACAGCGTCCCATGATCACACTTCCGTGTCCGGATGCCGGAACCCCTGGATCCCGTAGGCTCGTCGGATGGCTAAGTACTTCGACGTACACCCCGACAACCCCCAGCCCCGGACCATCGGCAGCATCGCCGACAGCATCCGTTCCGGCGGGCTCGTCGCCTATCCGACGGACTCCTGCTACGCGCTGGGCTGCAAGATGGGCAACCGTGAAGGCGTCGACCGGATCCGGTCGATCCGACAGCTCGACGACCGCCACCACTTCACCCTGGTCTGCGAGAACTTCGCACAGCTCGGCCAGTTCGTGATCATCGACAACGACGTCTTCCGCGCGATCAAGGCCTCCACCCCGGGCAGCTACACCTTCATCCTCCCGGCGACGAAGGAGGTGCCGCGCCAGCTCCAGCACCCGAAGAAGAAGACGGTCGGCGTCCGCATCCCCGACCACGTGGTGGCCCAGGCCCTGCTGGCCGAGCTCGGCGAGCCGCTGCTGTCCAGCACGCTGCTGCTGCCGGACGAGACCGAGCCCATGACCCAGGGCTGGGAGATCAAGGACCGGCTCGACCACGTCGTGGACATGGTTGTCGACTCGGGCGAGTGCGGGACGCTGCCCACCACCGTCATCGACTTCTCCAGCGGCGAGGCCGAGATCGTCCGGCGGGGCGCGGGGGACACCACCCGCTTCGAGTAGCGGACGGCGGCACCCCGGTCACTTTTTCGGGTGCAGGACGGGCTTGAGGCCGTAGTCGAGTTCGGAGCCGTCCACCAGGAGGGCTTCGACCGTCCGGGTGACGGGATCGATGTCGGCCACCATCCCGTCCCCGGAGTAGCGCGGGTATCCCGAGGCACCGCTCTGGCCGGTCGGCGCGACCACGGCCGACCGGACGGCGTCGTCGCTGGACCCCTCCACCACGTGCTCGGGCACCAGCAGGATCTCGAACTTCTGCGTTTCGCTGCTCATCCCCCGACGCTAACCGGCGCTTCCCGGTCGTGCCGGACGGCCGCGCCGTCGATGAGCACCTGGAGTCCGGGCGCGTACAGATCCGCCAGCCGCTCCGGCGGCGTACGGGTTCCCGCGCCATCGGGCCGGTGCAGGCTCAGGGTCGCGCCCAGGCCCAGCAACTGGCCCGCGATCAGCTCGGCGCGCAGCTCCCGGTCGTGCCCGGCGAGGGAGCCGGCGAGCCGTGCGGTGACCTGTTCCCGGAAGCGTTCGCGCAGCAGGGTGCGCTCGTCGTCGATGCCCAGGGAGAAGACCACCCGCAGCAGCGGGTCCCCGCGCAGCTCGTCCCGGAGCCGGAGCGTGGTCAGGACCAGATGGCGGCCCAGCGCGGCCGGCGCCGCCGAGAACAGCGCGTCGGCGGCCGGCCGGAAGTCGGCGACGGTGTTGAAGAGCCGCTCCTTGCTGCCGAACCGCTTCACGATCAGGGACGGGCTGACCCCGGCGTCGGCGGCGATGCCGCGCAGGGTGACCTCGGCGTACGGGCGCAGGGTGAACGCCCGGCGGGCGGCGCGCACGATGGCGTCGCGGCCGGTCCCGGTGTCCGTGTCGGAGTCGTGGGCGGCGTCGGCAGCGGTGTCCGTGCCGGTCTCGGCGCCGGATTCCTCGGCGGTGCTCATGTGGCCTCCCGGGCAACGGGCGCGGACTGCGTCACCGCGACCGTACCGGGCGCACCGGCGGTGTCGGTGGTGCCGGGCGCCCCGCCCGGGGGCAGACAGAGCGCGGCCGCCAGCGCGGCGAGCGCGGCGCCGGCCGCGATGAGGAAGACCAGCAGGTACGCGTGCAGGGTGGGGGCGCTGCGCCCGCCCGCCAGGAAGGTCATGTGGGCGAGTACGGCCGCGACGGCGGCGCTGCAGCAGGCCTGGCCCACGGAGCGCATCAGGGTGTTGAGTCCGTTCGCCGCCCCGGTCTCGGTCACCGGCACCGCCCGCATGACGAGCGCGGGCAGCGCCGAGTAGGCCAGGGCCGTGCCGCAGGCGACCACCGTGGCTCCGGCCACGATCAGCCAGAGGACGTGGCTGGTGAAGAAGCGGACCACGTACCCCAGTGTCATGACGGCCGCGCCGAGGGCGAGGGCGGACCGGGGCCCGTAGGCGGCGGAGAGCCGCGCCGAGACCGGGGACAGCACGACCATGGCCAGCCCGCCGGGCAGCAGGCACAGGCCGCTGACCACGATGGAGGCGCCGAGCCCGTACCCGGTGCTGGTCGGCTCCTGCACCATCTGGGCCGTGACCAGGGAGTTCGCGTAGAAGGCGAAGCCGACGAGGAGGGCCGCGACATTGGTGAGCAGGACGGCGGGCCGCGCCGAGACCCGCAGGTCGACCATCGGGGAGCCGGTCCGCAGCTCGTAGCGGCCCCAGAGCACGCCGACGACCAGGGCGGCGGCGAGCAGGCCGAGGGTGGCCGCGGAGGTCCAGCCCCAGTCCGCGCCCTGGGTGATCGCGAGGAGCAGCGCGACGAGGGTCGTGGCGAGGCCGAGTGTGCCGGGTACGTCGAAGCGGCCCTCGGTGCGCAGCGGTGACTCGGGGACGATCCACAGCACGAGGAGGACGTCGAGCAGCCCGAGGGCGGCGGAGGCCCAGAACATGGCGTGCCAGTCGAAGTTCTCGACGACCAGGGCGGCCACCGGCAGGCCGATGGCGGCCCCGATGCCGAGGGTGGAGCTCATCAGGGCGATGGAGGGGAGGATGCGCTCCGCCGGGAGTTCGTCCCGGATGATGCTGATGCCGAGCGGGATGACGGCGAGGGCGGACCCCTGGAGGGCTCGGCCGCCGATCAGCCATCCGATGTCGGAGGTGACGGCGCACATGACGGAGCCCGCGGTGAGCACGCCGAGCGAGGCGAGGAGCACGCGGCGCTTGCCGTACATGTCTCCGGCCCGGCCGAGTACGGGGGTGAAGACCGCACCGGTGAGCAGGGTGATGGTGACGAGCCAGCCCGCCGCGGCCGGACTGCTGCCCGTCAGGTCCGGGACGTGCGGCAGCAGGGGGACGACCAGGGTCTGCATGACGGCGACGACCGCACCGCAGAAGGCGAGGACGGGGACGATCAGGCGCGGACGGGCGCCGGGACCGGGGCTGGGGCCGGGGCTGGGGCTGGGGCTGGGTGTCTCGGCGTGCTGCATGGTGCTCCCAACGCTGGCCCGGTGGGGGGTGTACGCGTGTTCACCCCCCAGGGTAAACGTTTGTGCACCCCCTGTCTCCGGCCCGTCGTGATGCGGCCGACCACGGGCACTCGGGGCCGACTGACTACGGGCGGCGCGCGCCGTCGGTCTGTCCGGCCTCGTCGCGGGGCGCCGAGGGGTGGCGCAGCAGGCCGTGGGCCCAGCGTTCGTTGAGCCCGGCCAGGAAGCCGATGGCGCCCCAGAAGAACCACGCCTTGACCAGGGCCTCGTGCCCGGCGGCCGTGAGCGGGCCGGGGCCGCACAGTTCGGCCGGGGAGACGGGCGGGGTCAGGACCGTCAGGATGCCGCCGCTGACCAGCAGGAACAGCGAGGTGGCCAGGAACCAGCCCACCACCACCCGGTACCAGCCCTCCTGGCGCAGGACCTGGGCCAACTGGACGGGGTCGGAGGCCAGGTTGCCGTGCCCGACCCGGGTGCGGATCAGCTTCTGCGGATCGCGCAGCCGGATGATGACGCTGAAGACCGCGCCCATCGCGCCGCCCGCGAAGCACACCAGGGCATGGACCAGGGCCTGCCGCTCCTGGCAGCCGAAGTCGATGCCGAAGAGTCCGGGCACCCACGTCCCCAGCGCGAAGACCACCATCAGCACCACCGGGCTGACCACGATCCCGAAGGTCAGGCCGGTGTTGAGGCCCCGCGACGCGGCGGTGACCGTATCGGCCTCCAGCCGGGCCCCGGCGAGGGCGACCGCATCCTCCAGCCGGGCGACGTCCGCGCCCTGGGCCACCGCGCGCAGGGCGCGGAGCAGGTCCTCGGTGACGGCGGCTCGCGTCCGGCGTTCGAAGGCCCGCTGCGAAGCCGCGTAGAGCCGGTCGAGTCGGAGCATCAGCTCCGGTTCCGCGCACCACAGTTCGCGCAGCCGCTCCGGGTCGATGCCGGGCACTTCTTCCAGTGCGCGTATCTCCCCGTCGGCCGCGCCCAGGAACCATTCGGTTGTCCCCCGCCGCATCTCAGCCCCCTCTTCGCTCAGCAGTTGTACCGTGCTTCGCCCCGGGGCGGTACCCGGGCCCCCGCACAGGCACCCCGCGGTACTACGCGCGCCTGCCCGGATCACCCCTGACCTCGCCGCACGGGGTGACGCCCGGCGCCGGGCCCGCTCCTAGCTTGGAGGAACCGGAGCGGACCGGGGCAGCCCGCCCGCCCTCCACAGAGGAGTCCTGATGAACGGTGTGCTGGAAGTCCTGCTGGCACTGATGGTGGTCGCGTTCGTGATCAAGCGCCAGCTCCGGAGCTCGCCGCTGCGGGGCAAGCGGCTCGTCGTGATGCCGGTGGTCCTGACGGTCGTCGGCGCCGCCGGCCTCGCCAGGAGCGGCGTCGCCCCGTCCGTGGCCGACATCGTCTGCCTCTCCGCAGGCGCCCTCGTGGCCCTGGGGGTCGGATTCGGGCAGGGCCGGGCGACGGTCCTGGAGGAGCGCGAGGGGGTCCTGTGGGCGCGGATGCCCGCGTGGGGTCTGTGGTGGTGGGCGGCGCTGATCGCCTCCCGGATCGCCGTCATGGTGATCGCGCACGGCCTGGACGCCCGGCTCGCCGCCTCCACCGCTCCGCTGCTGCTGATGCTCGGCGTCAACCGCATCGGGCAGGCCCTGGTCATCGCCACGCGCGTGCTGGCCGGTCCGGTGCCGTTCGCCCCCGAGAAGGACGGGTCCACCTTCCCCGCTGCGGACTCCGCGGTCGTCTCGCTACTGGGCCGGCAGGCCTCGCGTCCGTCCGGGCGAGCTCGCTCTGGGCACCGTGAGTACCGGAAGTGACCTCACCGGGCCACCGGGACGGGCCTTGCGACGGCCCGGAACGGCGGCCCGCCCGTATCGTGGCCATGTGCTGCGTACCGTGCCCTGGCTGATCCGGTCGGCCGCGTTCGCCGCCATCGGCGCCGGGGCCTTCTACCGGGCGTCCGACGCCGACCGCTCCGCCCACCTGGTGGTGGTGACCGCCTACGTGCTCTGCGGGGGCTTCCTGGCGCTCTGGGCCCTGCTGGACGTCCGGGGCGGGGCGCGGGGCGCGCGCGGTTCCGCGCTGCTGCCCGTCGCCTTCGCCGGAATGGCCGTGGCCGGCGGGTTCGCGGGCCCCTACCCCAACAGCGCGGCCCTCCTGGGCCTGGCCGGGATGGCCGTCATCGCGGCGGGCAGCGAGACCGCTCCCCCGGCCGGCTGGGCGGTCACCGCCGCGGGGGTCTTCGCGACCGTGGCCGGTGCGCTGGTGAACGACTCGCCCCGCGGGATCCTGCTGGGCTTCCCGCTCCTGCTGCTGATGGGCCTGCTGATCGGCCACAGCCGCCGGGCGTCCCGGGTCCGCGCCGAGCAGAACGTCGTCCTGCTGGCCCAGGCCGAGGAACTGCGGGCCGAGCAGGGCCGCACGGCGGTCCTGGACGAGCGGGCCCGGATCGCCCGCGAGATCCATGACGTACTGGCCCACTCGCTGGGCGCCCTCGGCATCCAGATCCAGACGGCCCGCGCCCTGCTCGCCGGGGGCGACCCCCGGCGGGCCGACGAGATCCTGGCCACCGCCCAGCGGCTGACCACCGAGGGGCTGACCGAGACCCGGCGCGCCGTCCACGCCCTGCGCAGCGATCTCGCGCCGCTGCCCGAGGCGCTGGCCGAGATGGCCGACGCCCACCGCCGTCGGCACGCGGACCCGGTCACCACGGCCGTCGAGGGCACCCCCGCGCAGCTCCCGCCCGAGCAGGTGCTGTGTCTGCTGCGCGCCGCCGGGGAAGCCCTGACCAACGCCGCCAAACACGCTCCCGGCCGGCCGGTGGGAGTGACCCTGAGCTACGAGGACCACGCCGTGACCCTGACCGTCCGCAACCCCCTCGGCAACAGCGGCAGAGGCGGCAAAGGCGGCAAAGGCAACGGCGACGCCGAAGCCCGCGGCCCGGGTGAGCCGGGGAGCGGCATCCGGGACGGGAACGGGGACGAGGACGAGGACGGGAAGCCGGGCTTCAGGACCGTCGACGGCGGCTTCGGGCTCACCGGCATGCGCGAACGGCTCCTGCTCGTCGGCGGCGCCCTGACCGCGGGCGTCGAGGAGGGCGAGTGGACCGTCACCGCCAGGATCCCGCGATGACCGGCCCGGCGCCGGGCGGTACCGCCGGGACCGGCGCGTCCGACCCCGCCGCCCCGCTGCGCGTCGTGGTCGCGGACGACCAGGCGACCATCCGCGAGGGGCTGGCCATCATGCTGGACCTGCTCGACGACATCCGCGTGGTGGGCACGGCCGCCAACGGCCGGGAGGCCCTGGACCAGGTGGCCGAGCACCTCCCCGACGCGATCCTGCTGGACCTGCACATGCCGGTGATGGACGGGACCGAGGCCACCCGGCACCTCACGGCCCGCTTCCCCTCCGTCGCGGTCGTGGTGCTGACCACGTACGCGGACGACGATTCCGTCCTGGAAACCCTGCGTGCGGGCGCCCGCGCCTATCTCACCAAGGACGCCGAGCGCGATCACATCGCCCGTACGCTGCACAGCGCGGCCGGTGGCTACACGGTCCTGGACCCGCAGGTCCAGGCGACCCTGCTGGCCGCCGCCGCCCGCCCGCCGGCACCCGAGGCCGAGGCCGAGGCCGGGCCGGTTTCCGTGCCCGCCGCGACGCTCCCGGACGGACTCACCCCGCGCGAGGGCGAGATCCTGACCCTGCTGGCCCGGGGCCGGAGCAACGCCGAGATCGCGGCGGACCTGTTCCTGAGCGCCAACACGGTCAAGACCCACATCAACCGCGTCTTCGCCAAGACCGGTTCCCGCGACCGCGTCGCCGCCATCCGCTACGCGCAGCTCCACCACCTCGGCTGAATCCCGCTCAGCGGGCACGGCCCCCGTGCGGGGAACCGTCGGTCAAGGAGCCGTCGTTCAAGGAGCCCTCGTCCAGAGGTCCCCCATGCAGGGACTGGCGGACCGACCAGGCGACCGAGACCAGGGGCACCGCCACCACGGCCCCCACGATCCCGGCGGCGATGGCCCCCGCGACCACCGACAGGGCCACCACCATGGGGTGCAGGCGTACGGCCCAGCTCATCACCAGGGGATGCAGCAGGTGCCCCTCGATCTGGCCGATGACCACGATGAGCGCGATCACCAGGGCCGCCACGAGCGGCCCCTTGGTGGCCAGGGCGACGACCACGGCCACGCCCAGGGCCACCGGGGAGCCGATGAGCGGGACGAACGCGGCGAAGAACTCCAGCAGCGCCAGCGGGACCGCCAGCGGCACCCCGAGGGCGAACAGCGCGATCCCCACGAGAACGGCGTTGGTCGCGGCCACGAGGACGATGCCGTGGGTGTAGCCGGTGAAGGTCCGCCAGGCCGCCGCCCCCGCCCGCGCCACCCGGTCCCGCGCGCCCCGCGGCAGCTGTTCGCAGAACCAGCTCCAGTGCCGGTCGCCCGAGTGGATGAAGAACACCGAGCAGAACAGCCCGAGGGCGGCCACGGTGAACACCGCCACGACCCGGCCCGCCCCGCTCAGCACCGTGCTCATCAGGGTCGAGCGGTGGCTGGAGAGGTAGGAGCCGATCCGGGACTGGAAATCGTCCAGCACGTGCGCGTCCAGCCGTAGCGGGGGACCCGCGAGCCAGTCCTGGATCCGGCCCAGTCCGTCCCTGAACTCCCGCACCAGTGACGGCCACTCCCCCGCCACCGCCTCCCCGACCAGCGCGAGGCCGCCGAGCACCAGGACCGCGCTGCTGATCAGCGTGCACGCCACCGCGAGCCCCCTCGGCATCAGCCGGGCCAGCAGGTCGGCCGGGGGGCGCAGCATGGCGGCGGCCACCAGGCCGAGGAAGAGGGCCAGCGCGATCTCGTGGAACCGTCCCAGTACCGCGAAGACCCCGTAGGCCGCCGCGCCGACGACCAGCAGCCGCCAGGCGTAGGCGGCCGCCGTGCGCAGGGCCGGGGAGACCGCGGAGACCCGGGGGGCCGGTGGACGGGCCGTACCCGCCCTGCCGGCGCGGCCCTCGCCGCGTGCGGCGCCCCGGCGTCGCGGCGGCCGTGTCAGGAGTCGCCTGGTCATGTGCGGCCGCACCTCCGAGGTGTGTTGGCCACCACGGCTATCACTCCGGCGGTGCCCGCTCCGCGCGCCGCGCAGCGCGTTCGCCCGAAGGCCTCATCCCCGCTGGGCCGAAGGGGCCGCGGCAGGTGTTGCCTCCGCTTAGGCTCCCGCGCTGGTCAGCGGGGGTTTCCCTGGGCGGGCCGCCGACCGGCAACGGGAAACCCGTCGACCCCCGGGTCCGCCGGGGACAGGCTGAAGTCGTCAGCAGGAGCCAAGACCCACAAGGGGACATCATGCGCAAGATGATCCGCGGCGCCGCCGCGTTCGCCACCGCGACGGCCGCCGTTCTGGCCCTCGGTGGCACGGCCGGCGCGCACCCGGCCGATGCCTGGGCCGGCTGCCCGGACGGCGCGGTCTGCATCTATCCCCAGAACCAGAACCCCGCCGTCAAGCCGAGCCAGATCTACTACAGCTACGGGGCCCACAACCTGAGCAACCAGTTCGGGAACCACTGGGTGCTCAACAACCAGACGGGCGGCGCCTCGACGAGCCTGTGTTACGGCTCCAACGGCACCAACTGCGGCAACCCCATCGCCGCGGGCACCGGGGTCTACGCCGACCTCGGGCCGATCAACTCCATCACCCTCAACCGGCCGTAGCCGGGCGCGCCACCACCCGCCCGTCCACCTGTCCGATCATCCGATCATCCACCCGTTCAATCATTCGCTCGTTCGCGAGAACGTTCCGGAGCCGGCCGCTGGACGGCTCCGGAACACCTCCGTTTCACGCCGCGCCGCACGAATGGCCGGTAGGCCGTCCGACCCCCGCGCTAGCCTGGGCATCCGCTCTCACGACCTGGGCGCACTGTGCCATGGGGGATGCCTTGGGGGATCCGGACCGCGGACGAACCACCGGCCGGCACGACACCTCGCACGATCCGGCCGAAGACACCGTGCCGCCCTTTCCCGCCCAGTTGCGGCGGCTACGGGTGGAGCGCGGCCTCTCGCTCGCCGACCTGGCCCGCCGCACGCACTACAGCAAGGGCTATCTGAGCAAGATCGAGACCGGCGTCAAGCCGGTCACCGCCGAAGTCGCGCGCAGCTGCGACCGGGTCCTGGGGGCGGGGGGCGAACTCCTGCGGCTGGTACCGGAGACCGAGGCGGCCGAGCCCCCGGCCACGGCGCGCACCGGCGCCGCCCGGCGCGAGGAGCCGGCTCCGCCTTCCGGGCCGCCGTCGGAGCGCGCGTGCCCGTACCGCGGCCCGGCCGCCTTCACCCCGCAGGACGAGCGGTGGTTCTTCGGCCGGGAGCGCGCCACGGCCGCCCTCGTCGAACGGGCCTACGAGCGCCTCGGCCACGGGCCGCTGCTGCTCCTCGCCGGATCGGGCGTCGGCAAGTCCTCGCTGCTCGGCGCCGGTCTGGTACCGGCCCTCGGGCGCGGCGCCTTTCCGGTCGCGGGGGCCGCCGGGTGGCCCGTCGTCAGGTTCACCCCCACCGCCCACCCGCTGCGGGAGCTGCTCGACGCGACAGCCAAGGCGGTGGGCGGTGATACGGGCATCACCCCGGAGATGCTGCGCGCCCGGCCGGAGCTGCTGCTCGAAGCCGTCCACCGGCTGTCGGACGGGGCCGGGGCCAACGCCGGGGCCGGACCGGAGTCCGGCGGGCTCCGGCCGGGGGGTGCCACGCGTCATCTGCCGACCGTGCGCCCGGTGCTGATCGTCGACCAGTTCGAGGAGCTCTTCACCCTCTGCGCCGACGAGGACGAACACCAGGCCTTCGTCAGGGTGCTCTGCGCCGTGGCCGGGTCCCGGCCCGCGGTGACCGGGTACGACCCCGCCGTCGTGGTGCTCGCGGTACGGGCCGACTTCTCCGCGAGCTGTCTCGACCTTCCCGAGCTGGCCGCCGCCTTCGCCGCCGGACCCTTCGTGCTGCCCCCGATGTCCGTGGCGGAGCTGCGGGAGTCCATCACGCGCCCGGCGGAGCTGGCCGGACTCACCCTGGAACCCGGGCTGGTGTCGTTGCTCCTGCGGGACGCGGGCGTACGCGAAGGCGCGGAGCAGGCCGTCCCTCAGGGCACCGCGGCTCCTTCGGGAGATCCTTCGCGGACAGCCGCGAACGCGGGCCCGGAGCCGGGTCCGGGCGGCGGTCCGGGCGGCGGTCCGGGTGCGGGACCATCCGCAGGGGCGGGCGCCGGGCCGGTCGCGGCGCCGGGCCCCGACGCGTACGCCGGGCCCGGCGATACGCCCTCCGGCGCCCTGCCCCTGATGTCCCACGCGCTGATGGCCACCTGGCAGCGGCGCGAGGGCTCCACGCTGACCGTCGCGGGGTACGAGCACGCGGGCGGTGTCCGGGGAGTCGTCGCGCAGCGCGCCGAGAAGGTCTTCGCCCGGCTGTATCCGGTCGAACAACAGGCGGTCCGAAGGCTCCTGGTGCGGCTGGTCCACATCGCCGACGGGGCCGGGCCCGCCCGGCGCCGCGTCGGCCGGGCCGCGCTGCTGGAACAGGACGCGACAGGCCGGACCGCGGCCGCCCTCGACGCCTTCGTCCGGGCCCAGCTGATCACCACGGACAGCGACACCATCGAGATCACCCACGAGGCCCTGCTGCACGCCTGGCCGCGGCTGCGCGGCTGGATCCACGCCGACCGGGCCGCGCTCCTCGCCCGCCAGCAGCTGGCCCAGGCGGCCGACGACTGGGTGCGCGAGGGCCGCGACCCGTCGCTCCTCTACCGCGGCTCCCGCCTCGCCGCCGCCCGCGCCCGGGCCGACGAGTTCGACGGCTGCGGCCCCTTGGCACCCCGGGAGGCCGAGTTCCTCCGGGCCGGACGGGCCGCGGAGGACGGCCTGCTCCGCCGGGCCAGGCTCCAAGTCCGCCTGCAGCAGCGGATGCTGGCCACCCTGGTCGTCCTGCTCCTGCTGGCGCTGACCGCGGGCGGCGTGGCGTACCAGCAGCGTGCGGGGGCGCTCGGCCAGGAACGTACCGCCCGCTCGCAGGCGCTCGCCGCACGGTCCCTCTCGCTGGCCGCCGGACAGCCCGAGGCCTCGATGCGGCTCGCCGCCGAGGCGTACCGTGCCGAGGCCACCCCCGAGGCACGCGGCGCCCTGCTCAGCACCCAGGCCCAGCCGTTCCTGGCCCGGCTCGGCGGGCACGGCGGCCCGGTCAACGCTGTGGCCTTCGCTCCCGGCGGCGCCCTGCTGGCCACGGCCGGCTCCGACGGGAAGGTCCTGCTGCGCCGTGTGTCCGACCGACGGACCCTCGCGGTGTTCACCGCGCCCGGCCGGGTGCGTACGGTCGCCTTCAGCCCCGACGGGCGGACGCTGGCGGCCGGTTCCACCGACGGCCCGGTCCGGCTCTGGGCCACTAGCGGGGCCGGCCCGGCGGCCGTGCTGCCCCCGAGCACGACGGGAGCCAGGGCGGTGGCCTTCGCCCCGGACGGCCGGACCCTCGCGGTGGCGACCGGGGACGGGACCGTCCAGCTGCGCGATCCCGCCGGCGAGCACCGCGAGGTCGCCACCCTGACCGGGCACACCGGACGGGTCTACGCGCTGGCCTACGCGCCGGACGGCCGGACCCTGGCCTCGGCCGGCGCCGACCGGACCGTACGCCTGTGGGACACGGCGCGGGCACTCCCGCTCGCCGTGCTGGAGGGGCACACCGGCGAGGTTCTGGGCGTGGCCTTCGCCCCGGACGGGCGGACGGTCGCCTCCGGCGGCGCGGACCGGACCGTACGGGTGTGGGACGCGGCCACCCACGAGACGGTCTCCACGCTGGCCGGGCACAGCGACGACGTCAACTCCGTGGCCTACACGCCGGACGGCACCACCGTGGTCAGCGGGGGCGGCGACGGCACCACCCGGCTGTGGGACCTGCGCGGCGGCCGGGCCGCCGCGATCCTCGCCGGGCACACCGACTACGTGCTCGCGGTCGCCGTGGATCCCGCCGGAGGACTGCTGGCCACCGCCGCGTTCGATCAGTCCGTGGTGCTGTGGGACCTGCGCGGGCCGGTGCTGACGGCGCGTCCCTTCACCGAGGTCTGGCACGCCGCGTACAGCCCCGACGGGAGACTGCTGGCCACCGCCGACGCCGATCACACGGTGCTGCTGTGGGACGTGGCCGCGCGCCGGGTCCTGGAAACCTTCAGGGGACACACCGAGACCGTGTTCTCGGTGGCCTTCTCGCCGGACGGCCGGACCCTGGCCTCGGCGGGCACCGACGGCACCGTACAGCTGTGGGACACCACCACCCGCAGCGCCCTCGCCACCCTCACCGGGCACGAGGGGACGGTGTTCTCGGTGGCCTTCTCGCCGGACGGCCGGACCCTGGCCTCGGCCGGCGCCGACGGCACCGTACGGCTGTGGGACCCCTCCACCCACAGGGCCCTCGCCACGCTCACCGGACACACGGACTTCGCCAACGACGTCGCCTTCAGCCCCGACGGGCGGACGCTGGCCAGCGCCGGGGACGATCTGACCGTACGGCTGTGGGACTTGACCGGGCACCACCCGCCGGCCGTGCTCACCGGGCACGCGGGAGCGGTACGGGCCGTCGCGTTCAGCCCGGACGGACGGACGCTGGCCAGCAGCGGAAACGACGGCACGGTCCGGCTCTGGGACCCGGCCCGGCGCCGCGACACCGCCGTCCTGACCGGGCACACCGGATCCGCGCGCGGCATCGCCTTCTCCCCCGACGGACGGACCCTGGCGAGCAGCGGCAACGACCGCACGGTGCGCCTGTGGGACGTGCCCCGACACCGGCTCCGGGCCGCCCTCTCGGGCCACACCAACGCGGTGTGGGGCGTCGCCTACTCCCCCGACGGCCGCACGGTGGCGAGCAGCAGCAACGACGGCACCGTCCGCCTGTGGAACCCGGATCCCGCGACCCGCCTGGCGGAAATCTGCCGCATGCGACTGCCCCCGGCAACCCTGGACCGCCCGGCGGACGCCTGCGGCGGCTGAGACGACGTCAGGCGCGCCCCGCCGATATCCGCTTGCGCATCCGTCCGCGCGCGGGGCAACGTCGCCCGACACCTCACGAAGGCAGAGAACATGACCACGCAGTTCCGCCCCGTCGACCACGAGCTCGTCCGGGCAGCGGCCGAAGTCGCGCGCACCCGCTGCCGGGGCGACAACCACACCATGGCGGCCGCGGCCCGCACCCGGGACGGCAGGATCGTCACGGCGGTGAACGCCTACCACTTCACCGGCGGCCCCTGCGCCGAGCTGGTCCTCATCGGCGCGGCAGCCTCCCAGGGCGCCTACGAGCTCGACACGATCGTCGCCGTCGGCGACCGCGAGCGGGGGGTCGTTCCGCCGTGCGGCCGGTGCCGCCAGGTCCTTCTCGACTACTTCCCCGCCATCGAGGTCATCGTCGGCGAAGGCGACGGCGTCCGGAGCGTCCTCATCACCGACCTGCTGCCGGCGAGTTACGTCTGGGCCGACCACCAGCTCGACGCCGAGTAGACGGGCCCCCGGGTGGGGGACATCCCGGTTCGGGGTGCAGATTGGCCGAAATGCGCGCCTACCCGCCGATGATCGTTTGTAGGCTCTGAAACGGCCTTACCCTGCCCATCTGCACCCTTTCCCACCAAGTCGAGGACCAACGTGCGCCTTTCGTCCCACCAGCGACGTCTTGCCGTCAGCGCCACTCTGCTCGCCGCGATCGCCGGCGGTGTGCTGCCGGCCACCGCCGCGCAGGCCGCCACCGCGGCGCCCGTCTCCGTAGCCGGACCGGCGGCACCGGGTCCGGTCGCGCCCGATCTGGACGCGTTGACGCAGGCGTTGCGCAATACGACGGCGGCCGGAGCGCCCGGCGCGATGGCCCGCTTCACCGGTCCGGGCGGGGTCCAGACCCGGGTGGAGGGGGTCCGCGACCGGAGCACCGGCGCGGCCATGGATCCCAAGGCCCGCTTCCGGATCGGCAGCGTCACCAAGACGTTCTCCGCCGTCGTCCTGCTCCAGCTGGTGGACGAGGGCAAGATCGAGCTGGACAAGCCGGTCAACAGCTACCTGCCGGGCCTGCTGCCCGACGACCGGATCACGGTGCGCCACCTGCTGAGCCACCGCAGCGGCCTCGCGGACTACACGAACGCGATGTTCGAGCACACCGTTCCCGGCTTCGAGGCCGTCCGGAACAAGGTGTTCACGTACAAGGAGCTCGTCGGCCTCTCGCTCGCCGAACCGAGGACCACCGAGCCCGGCGTGGCGTACCGGTACTCGAACACGAACTTCGTCGTCGTGGGCATGCTGATCGAGAAGCTGACCGGCAAGCCCGTGGCCAAGGAGTACGAGCGCCGCATCATCAAGCCGCTGAAGCTGCGCGACACCTCCTACGTCCACCCCGGCACGGCCATCAAGGGCCTGCACGTCAACGGTTACCTCCACCCGGACGAGGAGGGCGCGCCGCTGGTCGACTCCACCGAGCAGACCGTGTCCTGGGCGCAGTCCGCGGGCGCGATGATCTCGAACGCGGCCGATCTCAGCACCTTCACGTCCGCCCTGGTCCGCGGCAAGCTGCTGCGACCGGGCACGCTGGACGCCATGCTCACCATGACCCCGACCGACGCCACCAACACCCGCTTCTACGGGCTGGGACTGCGCCGGTACGACCTCTCGTGCGGTACCCAGGTCTACGGCCACACGGGCACGGTGCAGGGCTTCTACACGTACACCTTCACCACCCGGGACGGCAGCCGCGGCCTGTCCGCGATGGCGAACACCTCCAACCGGGGCCAGGCCAACACCGCCCTGGGCGGGACCCTGGAAGCGGCCTTCTGCGGCAAGCGGCCCGCCGGTCCGGCCGCCGTCTCCGGCTCGGACGGCCCCGCCGCCGTACGCGGCTTCGCGCTCGCCCCGGCCGAGGCGGATCTGCCCGAGCGCCGCTGACGGCGATTCCCGGCCACGGCAGGCTTCCGTCCCCCTGGTGTGGGGGGCGGAAGCCCGGGAAGCTGAACTCCGCATTCCCGTACGGGTGTTGCCCGTGCGACCGATGAGGAGGACGCGATGACGATGGCCATGCCGAGAGCGACGGCAACGGCAGGAGGAGACGGCTCGGCCGCGAAGCGGTCCGGGTCGGTCCGCCCGGCCCGGCGGACCCGCAGGACCCTGCTCGCGGCCACGGCGGGGGCCGCAGCCCTCGTCCTCGCCCTCCCCACCGCCGCCTACGCGGCTCCGCCCCGGGCCCTGCCCGGCAACGCCGACGGGCTGGAACAGACCTTCCAGCCGGCCTTCGACTACGACCGGGACGGCTGCTACTCCAGCCCCGCCATCGGCCCGGACGGCACCATCGCCCCCGGCCTCAAGCTGGGCGGGGACGTCAACGGCAACTGCCGCGACCTCTCCGACCTGGACAACACCAACGGGTACTCGCGCGAGAAGTGCAACAACGGCTGGTGCGCGATCATGTACGCGCTCTACTTCGAGAAGGACCAGGTCTCGCTCGGCCCCGGGAGCGCCGGGCACCGGCACGACTGGGAGCACGTCGTGGTGTGGGTCCAGAACAACCAGGTCGCCTACGTCTCGACCTCCGCACACGGCAACTTCGTGGTCCACGACCGCTCGCAGATGCGCTTCGACGGCACCCACCCCAAGGTCGTCTACCACAAGGACGGAATCGGCACGCACTGCTTCCGTGCCGCGAACTCCAACGACGAGCCGCCCGAGAACCACAAGGGGACCTGGCAGTTCCCGACGCTGGTCGGCTGGAACGGCTACCCCGCGGGCCTGCGCGACAAGCTGAGCCAGGCCGATTTCGGCAGCGCCCTCCTCGGGATCAAGGACGGGCAGTTCAACGCCCACCTCGCCAAGGCCAAGCCGGCCGGCATCGCCTTCGACCCGAACGCCTGACCGGCTGACCGGCTGACCGGCTGACCGTCCGGGGGTCCGGCCGGCTGGCCGGGCGGCCGTCGCGGGACCCGTATCCGGCGCGCGGCAGGCCGCCGGATAGGCTCCTCGCGGAACCTGTCGCCGCCCCGATGGCTTCCGCCCCCGCCCTGCCCGGCCGACGGCCGCCCTGCCCGGAAACCACCTGCCGAAGAATGAGTACCGCGCTCCACTCCGCACCCGCCCCCGATGCCACGCCCGCGGCCACATCCGTAGCCCCTGCCGACGGCCCGGCCACGGGCCCGGCATCGCCGCGCCGCCGGGCGATCGCCGGCCGGGCTCCCGCCCGGCCGACGGCCGCCGCCGCGATCCACAGCATCAGCGCCGCGACCACGGTCCTGCTGTCGCTGGTGGGCATCGGGGCCATGCTCCACGAGCCGATCCTGATACCCCCCTTGGCCGCCAGCGCCGCCCTGATCCACAGCGCCCCCACGCTGCCGCTGGCACAGCCGCGCGGGGTGGTCATCGGTCACATGCTGGGGGCCGCCGTGGGCTACGGCGTCCTGGCCGCGGCCGGAAGCAGCGCCTGGGCCGCCGCGGTGGCCGCCGGCGTCACGCTGGCCCTGGTGATGGCCGCGCGCACCCCGCACTCCCCCGCCTGCGCCACGGCCGTGGTGGTCGTGCTCCAGAGCCCGGTGGCGACCCGCTTCGTCCCGCTGCTCTTCGGCTCGACCGTGCTGCTCGTCCTCACCGGGTACGCGGCCTCGCGCGTGCGCCGCAAGGCCCCGAGGTATCCCGCGTACTGGTGGTAGCGGTTCGTCACCGTACGCGACGGCTCGAGATGCGCTCGGGGCCTGCGGCTGGTTCGCTGAATCCCCACGGCACGCAGGAGTGAACATGAGTGCAGGCGAGTCCCACGGCCGGTCCCGGCAGCTGCGCGACAAGGCCCAGGAGCTCAACGAGGCGGCCGCGCGGTCGACCGACCCCGACGAGAGCCGAAGGCTGCGCGACAAGGCCCGCCGCCTCCAGGAGCAGAGCGAGCAGGAACGCGTCATCGACGACCCGGGCATGGACCTGCGCTAGGCCATCTCCTTCGGCCTCTTTCGGGCTCCTTCGGCCTAGGCGCTGTTTCCCCACCTGGACGAGCGACAGCGCCGTCTGGCGGCCGGGGCTGAGGCCCGATCGTTGGGGCATGGTGGGATCCGGGTGGTGGCTCGGGCTGCCGGGATGCGTGCGGGCACCGTCTCCCGCGGAGTGGACGAGTTGGATTCGGCTGTGGAGCCGAGCGGCCGGGTCCGGCGCCCGGGTGGTGGTCGCAAGAAGCTGTCCGATCTGGACCCGGAACTGGTTCCGGCACTGTTGGCGCTGGTCGAGCCGGACATGCGCGGGGACCCGATGTCGCCGCTGCGCTGGACGACGAAGTCGACCAGGAATCTGTCCCGCGAACTGACCGCGGCCGGTCACCGCTGTTCGGCCGACACGGTCGCCGGCCTCCTGCACGTGGAGGGCTTCAGCCTGCAGGGCAACGCCAAGACGGTGGACACCAAGAAGAAGGAGCTGATCGGCGAGTACCGCAACGCCGGGACCGAGTGGGCGCCCGCCGGGCAGCCGGTCCCGGTGCGCACCCACGACTTCCCCGACGAGACCCTGGGCAAGGCGATCCCCTACGGGGTCTACGACGTGTCGGCGAACACCGGCTGGGTGAACGTCGGGGTCGACCACGACACCGCCGCGTTCGCCGTGGAGTCCCTGCGCCGCTGGCGGACCGCGATCGGCCGGGACACCTATCCGCAGGCCGGACGGCCATTGATCACCTGTGACGCCGGCGGGTCCAACGGCTACCGGCGCAGGTCCTTCAAGACGAGCTCGCCGCGTTCGCCGAACAGAGCGGCCTGGCCGTGACTGTCTGCACACTGCCGCCGGGCACGTCGAAGTGGAACCGCATCTTCCGGCGCTTCCTCGAGGACACCGGCCTCTTCTATGTCGGGCGGTGCCCAAGTCCCAACAGGTCCACGGTCCGCACACCGACCGCCGCGTCGGCCAGGATCCGCCCGAGGCCTGGCGGCGTCTTTCCGCAGCCCAAGACGCCAAGGGCAAGCGCGTCCACGACTGGGCGGCAGCTCGTCTGCCCTCGGTCTGGGAGTTCGACGGCGACGAACCGGTCCGGCAGCGCTGGATGTCGGCCCGCCGCAGCATCCACAGGCCCGACGAGATCCCCCACTGCCTCGCATGCGCGCCGTTGGAGCCACGGTCGAGGACCTGATCCGAGTCACTGGCTGCCGGTGGAAGATCGAGGAGTGCTTCCAGAGCGCGAAGCACGAATGCGGGCCAGAGTCCGGCTGGAGTACTAAGGGGCGGGGTTTTCGTTCTTGAAGGTGAGCCATTGCCGGGTGATAGTTCTGGCTTCGTCCGCCTGGTCTGGTGTGACGACGCCCTCTGTATGCGGAGCACGCTCCAGGAGGCTGCGCACCTGTTCGCTTTCTTCGGTGGTTACGTACCAGAAAGATGAGGTGGATGAGCCGTCGTCATGCCAGTCGAGGATGGTTAAGGTATGCCGGTCGGTCATGGCGTCCTCCTTGGAGCGCTCACCAGCCGTGCCGGAGGTGTGCCCACGTAGGCACACACCTCCAGCTTGCGGGTCGGCCAGAATTACTTGAGTTTCGTAACATTCACCGCCTGTAGCCCTTTGGCCCCTTTCTCGACGCTGAACTCAACATGCTGATTCTCCTCCAGGGAACGGAAGCCCTCTCCCGCAATCTCCGAGTAGTGAACGAAGACATCGGCGGTTTTGTCGTCCGGAGTGATGAACCCGAATCCCTTTTCAGAATTGAACCACTTAACGACGCCTTTAATGGTGGCTTGAGTCATGGCCCCTCCCGGGGTCGACCCCGCTGACCTGTCGGCCGGTTGCGGCCGGAAGGTCGGCAGGGGTCAAAATAAGAGAGCAGATGGACAGATGAGATACAACAACCCATACCGTACATCCAATACTTCCCGAACATCCAACCCCTGGGCGAATTCTTTACCCTTGCGCCTCAAGTATTCGAACACGCCTAACCGGGAGCTCGCGGTGATGGAATTCACTTCCCCCTGAGCCCGGGTTTACCGCGCCGCACCAGAACACAATTGAGGTGGAACTGTCGAGCTACCGTCGATCTCGATAGGAGTTTCCGTCCGGCCCTCTCAAGAGGTGATGGTGGCGGAGACGGAGGCCTCCGGACCATCGCGGGCAACGACGGCCGCCACCACCGGACCGTGGAGACATTTGAAGGCAGTTGCAGCACTGCACTCCGAAGCAGGACGGCGCGGCACCGGTCGGGGCCCTGCTCGTCCTTGAAAGTTCGAATGATCGGTTCGCTGGAGATGCCGTCGGTCTTCAAGGTGACAGCGGCCGGCGCGAAGGTGGCCACACCGCCCTTGCAGGCAGCCACGGTCGCCATTTGGGTCCCGGCAGATGAGGAAGTTGCCCGCGATGACCATGTCCTGCCACCGTGCGTGGTTGGCGGTACCCGCCTGGAACCGGGGCGGGAACAATGCCCGAAACGTGCGGCGTAGCACCTGTCTCCGCCCCATTCTGCGGAGTGGTGCCCATCGGCGCGCCAAGGCCAGAGCAGGGCGCCAGCAGCACACTCTCCGGATGCGCCGCCACACTGGTGAGCCTCCCACCAGCGAAGAGCGCGACGCATCAGCCCGACCCGCAGCCATCTCCACGCTCGGATCCAGCCGCGACCCTGAACCAGCACCGTTGACGAACATCCGGCACGCCCACTCTCTGTGAAGCAAACAGACGAAAAGGAAGCCAGCCCAACACGGGCCATTAACGCCTTCTAAGTCACCACCCCTGCAACCCCCCTCGCTCCGACAGGAAAAACTTCGGTGCTGTGGGTCTGCGGGGGATCTGTCCGGGAAGTCGAGTAAGCCCGTGATCTGACGATTGACGCAGGTCCGGTTGGACCCGTCCGTCGGAGAGGCAAGATCGCGTGACTGAGACTGAGATAGCCGACCCGTTCTTGTTTCGTGGCGGGTCGTCGACACTGACGTCATCCTTGTCCAGCACCCTCGCGACAAGGCCTTGGCCAGGCGTTTCTTCCGCCGGCTGCTGAAGACCGCGCGGCCGGTGCCACGGGTGGTCGTCACGGACAAGCTCCGCTCCTGCGGCGCCGCGCACCATGAGGTGATGCCCTCGGGGGAGCACCACTCCCACGAGGGCCTGAAGACCGGGCGGAGTACTCACACCAGTCGACGAGGCAGCGTGAACGCGCGTTGAAGGGGGTTCCAGTCCGCCGGATCGGCACAAAGACTCCCGTCATCACCGGGCAGGGGTCCCGTGCTCGTGGTGCCGTGAGGCGGTGTGCCTGCAGGTGCTGACGGCTGTATCGGGGTGCGGTCGGTGGCGGGCGGGGCGCAGGGTGCGCCAGCACAGCCAGGTCCCCAGCCGCAGGAGGAAGGTGGCGACGAGGATACGGAGGACGCCGGGCCGGAGAGGGCGAAGACGCGGATGGCGGGGCCGGTGACGACGCCGGGCAGGGTCCGCAAGACCAGGCACCGGGCCAGTCCGCCGCGCAGAGCGCCGGTACGGCGGTGGCGCCACAGGACCCCGTGCCCGGCCACCACGCTGAACAACAGGTTCGTCGGAGTGACGGCTGGACTGGGCGCGCCGGGAACGCTGATCTGAACCGGGAGAAGGCAGACCGGCCCGGGCACACCCACCGGCGCGGTCACCGTCGAGATCAGCAGCCCGGCGGTGAAACCGGCCCAGATCGTCCGCTCCACCGGCCGACACGGCCTCAAACGACCTCGCTCAGCCACCCACCAGCCCCAACTGAATCGGCGAGGCTAGCCTTTGACACACGCGAGTTGGCATAGCCGGATGGTTCTGGAGGGGTTTACCGCACCATCCAGACTCCGACCGGGGCCCTTCGCTGGGGTCCGGAGTCCGCAGCTCACCGCAAGCAAGGGAGACTGGCGTCAGGGAACTAGCAACTTTAAGTGCGAGAAAGGGATGAAGAGTCATCTCCCCTCTCATCCTTTCAGGGAATTGAGGGGTTCCAGAGAGATCGGAGCTGCGGTAATGCGGCCAAGAACTAAGTCACCCGTATCCTTTCAGATATCCGCAAGGCGTAAAAAGATTCGCGCTGCCCTCGTCACTATCACCATCGCCATCTCGGCCTGCCTTTTCCAGGCGTCTCCAGCGACGGCTTTAACGGTCCTCTCATGCACAGGCACCTACGCGACCACCTACAGCCCTGGCCTGACCTATACTCCGCAGCAGGTCACCTACAACACTTCCAATACCTACGGTCCCCCCAGCGGACACTGCTTGGGCGGTGGCGCGGTGATCTCCGGCACGTCAGGCCTGACCAACGCGCTGCTGCCTGCGGCATCATGCGTGGATCTCCTCGGATCCACCGTCACCGGATCAACCACCGTCACCTGGAACACCGGCGAAACCACCAGGTACGAGTGGAGCAGCACAGCCGCTGACGTCCTGGGCACACTCGTCACCACCACCACAGGCAAGGTAGTCAATGGCAAATACCTTGGTGGCAGCGTTCAACGCATCAGCATCGCACCGAATCTCCAAGTGCTGCAGAACGCCTGCAACAGCCCTCAAGGCCTCACCAGCGACAATGGAACGGTCACATTGACCATCCAATCCTTGTGATGCGTAGCGTGGAGCTTTGACCGCCCGACAACCGCATGCTGGACACAGCACATGAACCGAGCCCCCGCCCGGGATGTTGAGTTCTAGGCACTGTTTCTCGGATCTGGCGGTGCCCGTGGGGGCCGTTGGAGTGATCACCGCCGGGTGATCAACGGGGTGCTCTACCGGGTCCGGACGGGCGTGCAGTGGAGGGACCTGCCTGAGCGGTTCGGGCCGTGGGAGACCGTCTGCAAACGCCATCGGCGCTGGTCAGCGGATGGAACGTGGACGATGCTGTTGTCTCGGATCCAGGCGGCCGAGGACGCCGCGGGCCGGATCGACTGGGAGGTGTCGGTGGACTCGACAGCGGTGCGGGCCCACCAGCACGCCGCCGCGCGAGGAAGTCACCGGCGACCACAGGCCTTCAAAAGGGGAACCAGCGGGGGACGAACCAGGTCGATCTGGTTGGCGGAAACTGACGGTCCGGCTGGAGGAGGTGGTCCGATCGTCGAGTGCCTGGGACGCTCCCGCGGCGGATTCACCACCAAAATCCACCTCGCCGCCGACGGGCGATGCAGGCCCCTCGCCTTCGTCCTGACACCCGGACACTACGGTGACGGCCCCCAGCTCGAGCGGGTGCTGGAGCGGGTCTCCGTGCCCTGCATCGGCGTCGGACGGCCTCGGACCCGGCCCGACCATGTCCTGGCCGACAAGGCCTACACCTCCCGGAAGAACCGCCGCTACCTGCGACGACGCGGAATCCGGCACACCATCCCCGAACGCCTCGACCAGCAAAGGCACCGCAAGAACCGCGGGTCCCGAGGCGGCCGCCCCACCGGCTTCGACAGCGAGCGATACAAGAAACGCAACACCGTCGAACGCGCCATAAACCGCCTCAAGGGCTTCCGCGCCGTCGCCACCCGCTACGAGAAACGCGCCTAGATCTACCTCGGCACCGTCACCCTCGCAGCACTCATCATCTGGCTCCGAACATGATCCGAGAAACAGTCCCTAGAGGGCCGGGGCCTCGTCGAGCTCCCAGGCGTGGCGCTTGAACTCGCGGATGAAGTCCGCGTGGTCCTCCCACTGGCGGGCGATGCCGCGCAGCACGTCCCAGTGGTGCTCCACCGACTGGTCGATGACCCGGCGCACCGCGGGCTCGGCCGCGTCCCGCTGCTCGATGAGCCCCTTGGCCACCGAGGCCTCCAGCGCGGCGTTGCGCAGCGCGCGCAGGGCGCGGGAGGTGTCGTCCATGGCGAAACCGTTCTCGCTGCCCGTCTCCTCGGCGAAGAGCGGGGTGAGCCGCGCCTCGATGAACGCGGTGATCCGCTCGAAGTGACGTACGTCCATCGGGGGCTCCATCTCGGGTCGTTCTCGGCTTGCGGTGCGGGCCCTGCCCGTACCGCCGATCATTATCCCGGAGCCGGAACCCCTCCCCGATCCGGGGCCCCTTCAAGATCCGCTGGAGACGATCCGGTGCCGCCCGCTACCAGCGGAGCGGGAGCCTGCCGACCCCGCGCATCAGGCTGCCCGTCAGCCAGGCGGGAGGTCCGGCCGCCGGGTCCTCGGCCAGGTCGGGGAAGCGTTCGAGCAGGGAGCGGATCGCGATGCGGCCCTCCATGCGGGCCAGCGGGGCGCCGATGCAGAAGTGGAGTCCGTGCCCGAAGGCCAGGTGGCCCTGGGGGGCGCGGCGGATGTCGAAGGTGTCGGGCTCGGCGAAGCGCGCGGGGTCGCGGTCGGCTCCGGCCAGGGAGACGAGCACGGTGGATCCCTGCGGGATGGCCGTCCCCCCGATCTCCAGGGCCTCGCGGGCGTATCGGTAGGTGGAGTGCTGCACGGGGCCGTCGTAGCGGAGCATCTCCTCGACCGCCCCGTCGAGCAGTCCGTCCAAGTCGGCGCGCAACGCGGCCATTTGGGCGGGGTGGGCGAGCAGGGCACGGACGCCGTTGGATATCAGGTTCACGGTGGTCTCGTGGCCCGCGACCAGCAGCAGGAAGGCCATGCCGGTCACTTCGTCGTGCGAGAGGGAGTCGCCGTCCTCGTCGCGGGTCCGGATCAGCGCGCTGAGCAGGTCCTCGCCGGGCTCCTTGGCCTTGGCGTCGATGAGCTCCGTGAGGTAGGCGCCGAGCTGTTGGTGCGCGGTGTTGTCCGGAGCGCCGGGGGCGGGGGCGACGACCGCGTTGGACCAGGCGCGGAAGCGGTCGCGGTCCAGGTCGGGGACGCCGAGCAGTTCGCAGATCACGGTCATGGGCAGGGGGAAGGCCAGGGTCTCGATCAGGTCGGCGGCGCGTTCGGGCCGGGCGGCCATGGCGTCGAGCAGTCCGTCGGTGATCTGCTGGACGCGGGCGCGCATGCCTTCCACCCGGCGGCCGGTGAACTCCCGTGCGACCAGTCGGCGCAGCCGGGTGTGGCGCGGCGGGTCCGACTCCAGCATGTTGGAGTTGACGGCGGCGACGAGCGTTTCGGGGAAGTTCCCGGAGCTGCTCCAGTCCTTCGACAGGGCCGGGTGGTTGAGGGCCTGGCGCGCTTCCTCGTGGCCGACGACGAGCCAGCTCGGCTCGTATTCGTCGGCGGAGACGACGACCTGGTGGACCGGTCCCGCTTCGCGGAGCCTCGCGTAGTAGGAGTACGGGTCGGCGTTGAAGTCCTCGGCACTGGCACTGATGTCCACTACTGGCATCGGACAACAGTAAAGCGGCAGTTGACGCACGGAGGGGGCGATTTCCGGACACTCTGGTATGACTCGTCGATCACGGTATTCTGCCGCCCCTGCCATACGAAAGAGGGGGACGGCCATGACCACCGCACACGAGGTACGCCGGACAACCGTGGACATCACCACTCAGGACGGCACGGCCGATGCCTACCTGGTCCAACCGGAGGGCGAAGGCCCGTATCCCGGGGTCCTGCTGTACATGAACGCCCTCGGGGTGCGTCCGCACATCAAGTCGATGGCGGACCGGATCGCCGCGGCGGGGTACGTCGTCCTGCTGCCCAACCTCTTCTACCGTCACGGGCGCACACCGGTGTTCGAGCTGCCCGAGTTCGTCGACTTCGAGCGCCAGCCCGAGCTGTTCGACCGGGTCGGCCCGGTCCTGGACTCCCTGACCCCGGAACTCGTGGTGCGCGACGCGCCGGCCTATCTGGACTGGCTGGCGGGCTTCCCGTTGGTCGCCGCCGGGCCGGCCGCGATCGTGGGGTACTGCCTGGGTGCCCGGCTGGGTCTGCTCACGGCGGGCACTTACCCCGAGCGGGTGGCCGCCGTGGCCGGGTTCCACGGAGGTCTCCTGGCCACCGAGGCGGCCGACAGCCCGCACCTGCTCGCGGACCGGATCACGGCGGAGCTGTACTTCGGCCATGCCGACCAGGACCCGTCGCTGCCCGCCGAGCAGATCGACCGGCTGGAAAAGGCCCTGTCCGAGGCCGGTGTCCGCCACCGCGCACAGGTGTACGAGGGTGCGCCGCACGGGTTCACCCTGGCCGATACCGTCTCCTACGACGCCGCCGCGGACGAACGGCACTGGGCGGAGCTGTTCGCGCTACTGGACCGTACGTTCTGACGACGCCCGGTTCGTGGGGCGGGGAGGCGGTGTCCGCCGCCTCCCCGCCCCACGGCCTACGGGGCTCCGCCCGTCAGGCCGTCATCGGCACTGGCCGGACCGGGGTCCGAGGACGGTGACGTCGCTGACGTGCGGCGCCGGGGCGTTGGCCTCGCAGCTCAGCGGGCCGCTGACCCGGTCGGCCGAGAGCTCCACGCCTCCGGTGTTGCCCACCAGGGAGACCGGTCCCGTGATGGTGTTGCCCGCGCAGTCGGAGACCTGCGAGTCGGGGCCCGCACCGATCAGCACGGAGCCGCTGGTGGTCCGGACGCTCAGCGTGCCGGTCAGCTTCGATCCGCAGATGGAGACGGCGAGCGCCCCGTCGGCGGACACCGGGCCGGCCATCTGCCCGTTCGACACGGCCAGCGCGCCGCCGGGCCGGACCGTCACCGGGCCGGTCTGGCTGCCGCCGGAGCCGATGCAGACCGACTGTCCGGCGGCCACGGTCAGCGGGCCGTGGGAGGCGGTGGTGATGCAGGGCCGGCTGAATCCGACGGTGACCTCGGCCGGTTGGCCGGTGGCGCTCGCCGTGTGGTCGGCGTCCGGGGTGTACGAGGCGCTGATCGGGTGGAGGCCGGGACGCAGCGCGCTCGTGCTGAAGGTGGCCTTTCCGGCTTCGAGGGGAACGGTCGCGAGCGGGGTGGTCCCGTCCGAGAAGGTGACGCTGCCGCCCGGGGTGGCCGCGAGGGGGTTCGCCGAATCCACGGTCGCCGTCAGGGCGGCGGCGTGCCCGAACAGCGGGGTGGAGGTGTCGGCGACGAGCGAGGTCGACGTGGCGAAGCGGAACGAAATGACCGCCTTGCCGTCGCCGTGCTGGACGCCGGGGAACAGGCCGGCTTCGGAGACGCCCGCCTCCGCGGGGGCCGCGTAGCCGCTGCCGCCACCACCGCCCGCGCCGTAGAGGTTGCCCGGGTTGCCGCCGCCGGAGCCGCCGCCACCGCCGTGCCAGCCGCCGCCACCGCCGCCGCCGCCGTTGCCGCCGCGGCCGCCGTTGCCGCCCGTGCCGCCGCTGCCCGGGTTGGGCAGGCCGGTGTTCTGGTCGATGTCGCCCGCGTTGCCGCCGCCGGCACCGACCGGGTTGGTCCGGACGCCGGTGCCCGCCTGGGTCTGCGTGCCGCCGGTGCCGCCGATGCCGGAGCCTTCGGGGCCGCCGCCGTCGCCGCCGTTCTCGCCGGCGGGGCCGCCGCCGTTGCCGCCGTGCAGCAGGGGGCCGCCGTTGCCGGCGCCGCCTCCGCCGCCGGCCACCAGGATCCGCTCGGCCGGGCCGAAGCCGCCGGTGCGCAGGTCGGTGGCGCCGCCGCCTGAGCCGCCTCCGCCGTGGGCGCCGCCGCCGCCGGAGCCGTGGCCGAAGCCGCCGACCCGGGCGTACTCGCCGTGCCGGGAGGTGCCGGAGCTGCCGACTCCGCCCCGGGTGATCTGGAGGGTCTGGCCGGGGGTGACGGTCAGGGTCGCGCGGGTCCGGCCGCCGAGGCCGCCGGGGGAGCCGTCGTTCGGCGGGCTCGGGACCACGTATCCGGCCGCGCTGCCGCCCTCGGCCCCGTACAGGTCGACGGTGAGGGTGCTGACGCCCGCGGGGACGGTGAAGACGTCCGTGCCCGCGGTGGCGTACGTACAGGTGGGCGGGGAGCTGGTGAAGGCTCCTGCCGGGCCGCAGGGTCCGGCGGTGGCGTCCACCGGGTCGGCCGCCGCGGTGAGGGGGACCAGCAGGGCGGCGAGGAGGCCGGCCGCGCCGAGGGCCACCGCCGTCCGGGAGACGGCGTACGGGCTGCGGCCGGGTCCGGCCCCGGTCATGTTCCCGGTCATGTTCCTGGTCATCTTCGCGGTGCTCTCATGGTTCGTCATCGGGCGGCTCAGACTCCGTCGTTGGCGCACAGTGCCCAGGCTTCGGAGTAGGTGTTCGGGGAACTGCCGCCGCCGGTGTGCGTGGAGGCCGTCCAGTACGCGGCCGTGGTGGCCCCGTCGCCGACCGGGGTACCACCGGAGTCGCTGGGGAAGCTGCCGTTGAGGTGGTCGCCCGGCGAGCCCGGCCCGGTGAAGTCCGTGGTCGTCACGGAGCCGCCGCTGATGGCCGCGCCGCCGCTGATGAGCTTTCCGTCGTTGCCGCCGCAGGCGGCCGTCAGGGTCGCGCCCGCGGTCGCCGAGGTCGGGCCGCTGACCTCGTTGAAGCGGACCTTCACGGTGGTGCCGCTGATGTTGATGTTGTTGCCGCTGCAGATCGCGTAGGCGTACGTGGTGTTGTCGGTGCCGCCGCCCCCGCCGTTCCAGCCGACCGCGGTCCAGGAGTCGGGGTTCGTCTCGCCGTCGGCGGCCGCCTTCTTGCCGTAGTCGTGCCCGGCGTTGTTGAAGGTGGGGAAGGAGGCGATCGGCTTGAGGCTGCCGACGTCGGCCGGGGTGATGCGGGCACCGCCGCCGAGGAGGCGGGTGTTGGCCGGGCAGGTGGCGGTGACCAGGCCCACCGTGGAGGCCGAGATGGGGCCGGCGACCTTGTTCATCACCACCTGGGTGTGGTTGATCAGGTTGCTGGTGAAGCACATCGCGTAAGGGGTGCTGGAGAACGAGGCGTTCACCGCTCCGCCGCTTCCGCCGATGCCCAGCCAGTGGGTCACGTCGGTGCCGACGACGCCGGTCGAGCCGAGGTACTCGGTGCTGCCGTCGGAGCTGGGCGAAGTGCCGTTGACCTTGTTGCCGTTGGAGGACGTTCCCGTGCCGATGGCCTGGTTGATGCCACCGCCGGATATGAGGCCGGAGGAACAGTCCGCGTGGGTGGAGATCTCGGCGAAGGTGGCCGCGGGTCCGGCGGTGGCACCCGGGGTCTTGACGGTGACGCCCACGGTGTTGGCGTAGGCCGTGGCCGGCACCAGGAGTGCGAGCAGGGCGCCGACGACCAGTGACTTTCCTGCGACGGCGCGCCGCAGAACTGTCTTTGCCATGAAATTTTCTCCCTCATCCAGAGTCGCGCATGCGGACTGTAACAGTCCTTTTGCCGGTCATCTACTGGGTGAACCAGCTGTCTCACCTGGCAGATGCCGCATTGAATCCGGAGGCGGTCGCCGGCTGCATCTTTCAGCAATCCTGAAAGGAATTATCAAAAACAATCGATGGACCTGAGTGATCAGGATGGGCGAGAGTCGAGGCATCAACCCCCAACTCCCTTCCCCTACAAGGAAAGAAGGCCCTTCACATGCATGTCGAGACCACCGACTTCGCCGCCGCGCCCTACGTCTCCGGTGACCCCTACGCCGACTACCGGGGCGGCACCTTCCCCTTCTCCCACCTCACCGACCTCGCGGACCGCCGCCTCGGAGCGGGGGTCGTCGCCGCCAACGACGAGTTCTTCGCCGATCGGGAGAACCTCCTGCTGCGCACCCCGGCCGTCTTCGACGTCCACTCCTACGGCAACAAGGGCAAGACCATGGACGGTTGGGAGACCCGGCGGCGGCGCGGGGCCGGTGCCGAGGAGCCCTTCCCGACGGACAGCGACCACGACTGGGCCCTGATCCGGCTCGGCGCCCCCGGAGTCGTCCGCGGGATCGTCGTGGACACCGCACACTTCCGCGGCAACTACCCGCAGCAGGTCAGCGTTCAGGCCGCCGCCTTCGAGGGGACCCCCTCGGTGGCCGAGCTGCTCGCCCGGAAGGACGCCTGGGTGGAGATCGTGCCCCGCACCCCCGTGCGCGGCCACGCCGCCAACGGCATCGAGGTCGAATCCGAGCGCCGCTGGACCCACCTGCGGGTCACCCAGCACCCCGACGGGGGCATCGCGCGGCTGCGGGTCCACGGGGAGGTGCTGCCCGATCCGGCGTGGCTGGCCCTGCTCGGCACGGTGGACGTGGCCTGCGTCGTCAACGGCGGGGCCGTCGAGGACGCTTCGGACGGGTTCTACTCCTCCCCCGGCAACACGATCATGCCCGGCCTGTCGCAGAAGCAGGACGACGGATGGGAGACCCGGCGCCGCCGCGACAAGGGGAACGACTGGATCTCCTACCGGCTCGCCGGGCAGTGCGAGATCCGCGCGGTGGAGGTGGACACCGCCAACCTCAAGGGGAACGCGGCCGACTGGGTGTCCCTGTCCGTCAAGGACGTCACCGGCATCACGGACGGCGGGGACGGCGGGGAAGGCGCGGACGGCGCGGACGGCGCGGACGGCGAGTGGCGCGAGGTGCTCCCGCGCACGCGCCTGGAGCCCGACAGCCCGCACCGGCTGCCGCTCGCCGCGCCGGTCCTGGCCACCCACGCCCGGCTCGACGTCTTCCCGGACGGCGGCATGGCCCGGCTGCGCCTGCACGGCGGCCTGACCGACGCCGGAGCGGCCGCCCTCACCGCCCGCGCCGCGCGTGCCACGGGCACGGCGGGCTGACGGTGGGGACGGCCGCTCCGGCGGTGCGCCCGGGGACGGGCCGCGGGAACCGATCGGTCCGCGCGGCCTGCCCGGCCTACTCGACGACGAGCTCGACCTCGATGTTGCCGCGGGTGGCGCGGGAGTACGGGCAGACCTCGTGGGCCTGCTTGACCAGCAGGGTGCCGGTCTCGCCCGCCAGGGCGTCGGGGAGCTCCACACGCAGCACGACAGCCAGTCCGAAGCCCGCGCCGTCCTTGCCGATGGAGACCTCCGCCGTCACAGAGACCTCACTGGTGTCCACCTTGGCCTGCCGGCCGACCAGGCCGAGGGCGCTGGCGAAGCAGGCGGCATACCCGGCCGCGAAGAGCTGCTCGGGGTTGGTGCCCTGGCCGTTCCCGCCGAGGGCCGGGGGCATGGCCAGCGCGAGGTCGATCTGGCCGTCGGAGCTGACGGCGCGGCCTTCGCGTCCGTTGGCGGTGGCGACGGCGGTGTAGATCGCGTCCATCTCGGGTGTTCCTCTCACGGGGCGGAGGCGGGGCCGTCGGTCGTCGACCTCGCTCCATCAATATGGCACACAATTCAGTTGTGCACAACTTAGTTGCTGACACGGCACCCCGAGTACACTGGCCCGTATGACCGAGCAGCCGAGCGACACCCTCCCCGACCAGGACTTCCTGCGCCTCGACGGCCAGATCTGCTTCGCGCTCGGCGCGGCGAACCGCGCCTTCGGCGGCCTCTACCGCGTCGTCCTGAAGGACCTCGGGCTGACCTACCCGCAGTACCTGGTGATGCTGGTGCTCTGGGAGCACGGGGAGATGCCGGTCAAACAGCTCGGACAGCACCTGCGCCTGGACTCCGGGACGCTCTCACCGCTGCTCAAGCGCCTCGAAGCAACCGGTCTGATCGTCCGCGAGCGCAGCACGGCGGACGAGCGCTCCGTGCACGCCCGCCTCACCCCGGCCGGTACGGCGCTGCGTGCCCGCGCCGTCGAGGTGCCCCGGCGCATCGCCGCGGCGACCGGCTTCGAACTCGGCGAGATCAAGGACCTCCAGGACCGCCTGCGGCGGCTCACCGCCGCCCTGGACGCGGCGGTTCCGCAGGAGTAGGCCGTTGCCCGGGAGCAGCGGGGGCACTCACGGCGGGAGTCGCGGGCGGCGGGCGCCACAGGGGATGTTCCCGCCGCGCCCAGTCGGCGGCCACCGAGCCGGTGCGCATGCCCCGGCGGGCTTCCGGGTCGGCCAGGGCCTTCATGACGTGGCCGCCGACGGCCACGGCCAGGGCGATGGCCAGCCAGTCGTGGACGAAGGTCGCGCCGGTCCGCCAGGGCAGCGGGGCCAGGCCGGTGAACCACATGAGCAGGCCGGTGCCCAGCATCACCAGGGCCGCCCCCGCGCTCCAGCTCGCGTAGAGCTTCTGCCCGGCGTTGAACTTGCCCGCCGGGCGGGCCGTTCGCCGGTGGTCGCGGCGCAGCGCGGACCGCAGCCAGGTGCGGTCGTGCGGGCCGAACCGGTTGATCCGGCGCAGGTCGGCGCGGAAGGCCCGGGAGACGAGCCCCAGCAGGAAGGGGGCCGGGAGCAGCAGACCGGACCACTCGTGGACGGTGACCACCAGGTGGCGGCGGCCGACGAGTTCGGCGAGCGGCGGCAGGTAGAGGCAACCGGCCGTGACCAGGCACAGCCCTCCGAGGGCGGCGGTGGTCCGGTGGATCCAGCGCTCGGCGGTGGTGAAGCGGCGCACCCGGTGGGCCCGGCCCGCCGGGCCCGCCCCGTTCGCGCCGCTTTCGCCGCTTTCGCTGCCTTCGCCGCCCCCGCGTTCAGACCGTAGGGGCATCTTCGCGTCCGTTCGATTTGCCGACCCAGGCGTCGACGTCGTAGCGGAGTTCCTCCCAGTAGCCGGGCTTCACCTCGTCGGTGAGGGTGATGCCGGACAGCCACTTGGCCGACTTGTAGAAGTACATGGGCGCCACGTAGAGGCGGACCGGGCCGCCGTGTGCGTGGCTGAGCGGCTTGTCCTGCATGTTCAGGGCGACCATGACGTCTTCGCGGCGCGCCTGCGGGAGGGTGAGGCTCTCGGTGTAGGCGCCGTCGAAGCAGGTGAAACGGATCGCGCGGGCCTCGGGCCGCACGCCGGCGGCGTCCAGGAGACGCAAGAGCGGGACTCCCTCGAAGGGAGTGCCGGGGACCCGCCAGCCGGTGACGCACTGCACGTCGCGGACCACGCGCGTCTGCGGCAGGCCGCGCAGTGCGTCGAGGGTGTACGTGGCCGGGCGCTCGACCAGGCCGTCGACGGTGAGCCGGTAGTCCGCCGGGCCCCGTTCGGGGACCGAGGAGGTGACGGAGTAGTAGCGGAACCCGCCGCCGCCCGGCAGCAGTCCGGTGAGACCGGTGGGGTCCTTGGTCGCGGCCGCGCCGAGTACGGCGTCGAACCCGCTCTGGAGTCGCGGCCCGGCGGCCAGGCCGAGGGCGCCGAGCCCCACCATGCCGAGGACCAGCCGTCGGCCGACGGGGACACCACGGCCGTCGGGGTCGGCGGGTCCGTCCGGGTCGGCGGGTCCGCCGGGCCCCCCGGAGGCGTGCGGGGGGCCCGGATCGGCGTCCTGTTCTCTGCTCACCTGCCGATTCGACCACCCGCCGCACCCGGCGGCCAGGGTTCGCGGCCTTCCGTCAGACTTCCGTCAGATTTCGGCCGGGCCTCCCGGGCTTCCCTCCGAGACCCCCGCTAACCGCGGAAGTCCTCCTGTCGTTCCGCCGAGGCCTCGGCGAGGGCCTTGACCACGGCCTGCGTGCCCGCCCGGAGCCCGTAGACGGGGGTGCCGGGCTGCTGGCGCCAGGAGTCGTCGATGCCGCCCGAGTCCACGCTGTCGAAGCCGAGTTCGTCGATGAGGGCCCGTACGGTCGTCTTCGCCGCCTCGTCGTCGCCCGCCACGGGCAGGGCCAGCCGGTCCGGGTGGCCCGCGTCGAGCGGACGGGCCAGGATGTCTTCGGCGTAGGTGCCGTTGAAGGCCTTGACGACGGGGTGGCCGAGGTGGCCCTCGGTCCAGCGGCTCTCGGTGAGGCCCTCGTCCTCGATGCCGGCGATCCGGCCGTCGCGCTGGCGGGGGTAGTAGTTCCCCGTGTCGATGACGGCGAAGCCGGGCGCCGCGCCGTCGAAGAGACCTGCGGGCAGGTCCGGGACGTTCTTCAGAGGGATCGTCACGACGACGACCTCGGCCCCGCGGGCCGCCTCGGCGACGGTGACCGGCACGGCGCCCGTCTCCTCGGCGAGGTCGGTCAGGGTCTGGGGGCCGCGCGAGTTGGCGACGGCCACGTCGTGTCCGAGGGCGGTGAGGCGCCGGGTCAGGTTGCCGCCGATGTTGCCCGCGCCGATGATGCCGATCTTCATGAGCTCTCCCGTGCGTCCTGGGTGGTCGGGTGTCGCGATGATCCGAACCTCCCGCGGGCGCCGGGCATTCCGCCCCGGGGCGACGAGTTGGCGCGTTCCCCCGTACGAGGGAACGCCGCGGCCGGGACCCGTACCTCACGGATCCCGGCAAGAGACGGCCTAAGCCCCGCTCGCCTTGAGCATGTCCTCGCGCTCGACGAGCTTCACGCGCTCACGGCCCTGCGGCTCGCCCAGCGCCTTCTCGGCGGCGTCGAGCCTGTGCCAGCCCTCCCACGTGGTGAAACGGATCTCCCGCTCGGTGAGGAAGGTTTCGACCGCCTCCGGCGCCGGGGCGGCCGGGGTGCGCAGGCGGCCGTCCGCGTGGTCGGCGAGGAGGTTGGCGACGGTCTCGTTCGCGTCGCCCTTCGTGTGCCCGATCAGGCCGATGGGGCCGCGGCGGATCCAGCCGGTGACGTAGGTGGACGCCAGGTGCTCGCCGGCCTCCATGACGCGGCCGCCCTCGTCCGGGACCGTGCCGGAGTCGACGTCCCAGGGGAGCTTGGGCAGTTCGTCGGAGAGGTAGCCGACGGCGCGGTAGACGGACTGGACGTCCCAGTCGGTGAACTGGCCGGTGCCCTTGACGTTGCCGGTGCCGTCGAGCTCGGTGCGCTCGGTGCGCAGTCCGACGACCTTGCCGTCCTCGCCGAGGATCTCGGACGGGGACTCGAAGAAGTGAAGGAAGAGTTTGTGCGGGCGGTCGCCGATGTCGCGGATCGCCCAGTTCTCCAGGGTCTTCGCGACCATGTCCGCCTGCTTGTTGGAGCGGCGGGTGGTGATCGAGCCCTCGTCGTAGTCGATGTCCTCGGGGTTGACGATGACCTCGATGTTCGGCGAGTGGTCCAGCTCGCGCAGCTCCATCGGGCTGAACTTGGCCTGCGCGGGGCCGCGGCGGCCGAAGACGTGGACCTCGAGCGCCTTGTTGGCCTTGAGGCCGTCGTAGACGTTCGCCGGTATCTCGGTCGGCAGCAGCTCGTCGGCGGTCTTGGCGAGGATGCGGGCGACGTCGAGGGCGACGTTGCCGACGCCGAGGACGGCGACCTTCTCGGCCTCCAGCGGCCAGGTGCGCGGGACGTCGGGGTGGCCGTCGTACCAGGAGACGAAGTCGGCGGCGCCGTGGGAGCCGTCGAGCTCGACGCCCGGGATGGTCAGCGCGCGGTCCGCGGTGGCGCCCGTGGAGAAGATCACCGCGTCGTAGAACGAGTGCAGTTCGTCGAGGCTGATGTCGTTCGGGTAGTCGACGTTGCCGAAGAGGCGGACCTGCGGCTTGTCGAGCACCTGGTGGAGGGCGGTGATGATGCCCTTGATGCGTGGGTGGTCGGGGGCGACGCCGTAGCGGATCAGGCCGAAGGGCGCCGGCATCCGCTCGAAGATGTCGATGGACACACCCGGCTCGGTGGCCGCCTCGGACTTCAGCAGGGCGTCGGCGGCGTAGATGCCGGCGGGGCCGGCACCGACGATTGCTACCCGCAGGGGGCGAGGCATGGCTGGGTTCCCTTCGAACGACGAAAGACTCGATCAAGGGAACCCTAAACTGAGGCAAGCCTAACCCAGCACCCACCCCCTGCTTATGACCCTATAACCCTGACTTATGACTTCCCCAAGCAACGCTTGGGTCTCACCAGGACTCGGTCACGATCTCGGAAGACATCCGGAAGTCGCGGACGGTGAGCGTGCCCTTGTCCCCGTACACCTCGTGGCGCCAGGCCGCGAAGACCTCCGCCAGGGAGCGCGCGTCCTCGGCCTGCCCCTTGCCCACGCTCCCGGTGGTGATGGACAGCTCCGCGAGACAGGCTCCGCGCACCTTGCGGACGCGGACCTCACTGATGACGTCGGCAGGCATGCCGTCCGCCCACTTCCCCCGGTGCTTGTCGAAATAGGCGGCGAAGTCCGCGGTCATGTCGAACCAGCCGGCCGCGCCGCAGGGGCCGGCGCCGTTCGTGATGCCGGGGCGCTTGGAGGGCGCGGCCGTCCCGTCGGTGGGCGGACCGGGAGTGCTGGTGTCCTGGTCCGTGGGGGGATCGGGGGTCCCGGTGTCCTGGTCCGTGGGCGGATCGGGGGTCCCGGTGTCCTGATCGGTCGGCGGGTCGGGCGGTCCCGTCTCCTGGTCCGTGGGCGGACCCGCGTATCCGCCGGTCTGCTCCTCCGTCGGGATGTCGGGGGTGGCCGTGCCGCCGCCCGTGCCGCCGCCCGCCGTCCGGTCCAGATCGCAGATCTCCGCACTGGGCGCCGCCACCGGGGCGGGCCCCGCCGCCTCCCCGGTGCGTACGGTGCCGCAGCCCGCCAGCGTGGCGCACAGCAGCGCCGCCATTCCGGCCAGAGCCGTCCGCCCGGTCCGGGACATCCCGGTCCCCGTCGTGGTCCTTGTCATGGTCATCGCCCCCCTTTGCCCCTGAAGAGGGATTCACCGTAGCCGCGGTTCCCCCCGGGGGGCTCCTTTCCGTGCCGGTCCCGGGCCGTGGTCCCCTGTGCTCCATGGACACCGACACCGGTACACCCGGGCCCGACCGCCCGGTCCTCTTCCTCGATGTCGACGGGCCCCTCATCCCCTTCGGGGGGACGGACGGCTATCCGGTCCACGAGGTCCAGGGCCCGGCGGGCGCCGGAGCCTCGGCGCATCCGCTCCTGTCCCGGATCGATCCGGGACTCGGGCCCAGGCTCGCCGCGCTGCCGTGCGAGCTGGTGTGGGCCACGACCTGGGAGGAGGACGCGAACCTCTGCGTCGCCCCGCGGCTCGGGCTGCCGCGACTGCCGGTGGTGCACTGGCCCGAGCCCTCGGACGAGGACGGCCGGGGCGGGACCCACTGGAAGACCCCGGCCCTCGTCGCACGGGCGGCGGGCCGGGCCTTCGTCTGGGTGGACGACGAGATCGGCCGGGCGGACCGGCTCTGGGTCGCCGCCCACCACCCCGGCGCGGCCCTGCTGCACCGGGTCGACCCGCGCACCGGGCTCGGGGAGGCGGACTTCGCCGCGATCGACGCCTGGCTGTGCGGCCTCGCGGGCACCGCGCCCGGACAGCCCGGACGGCCCGGGATCAGCCGATGACCAGTACGCCCTCGCAGTTCGGCGGCTCCTCGGAGCGGCGCACCGCCTCCCGCCAGATCTCCTCGGTCCCCGTGGCCCCTCCGTCGTCCCCGTCCGGCTCGGCGTCGTCGTCGGTGCGCACCGCGCCCCAGACCAGCCCGTCGCCGTAGGACTCGGACGGAACCAGGGAGACCACGTAGCGCCGGCCCGGCTCCAAGGGCTGGATCAGCGGCTCGGCTTCCGGTGAGGTGCCGGCCGGCTGGCCGACGCTGACCTCTGAGGGGACCGCGCCCTTGAGTGTCTTCTCCACGTGCAGCGAGAGGAGTTGGCCGTCCGGGGAGGAGGCACGGTCGGAAACGGTGGCCACGATCACCTCGCTGGCCACGTGAACGATGTACTCCGGCTTCGACCACGGATCGGCGCACGGCCGGACCCCGGCCGTCGGCGGCACGTCATGGGCGTCCCACACGTCCCAGGCCTTCCACGTCTCCCAGCCGGTGGTGCCCAGCGTGGCGACGGCGGTCACGGCGACGACGATCCGCACGGACCACGACATCATCGGCTTTCCTTCCTCACGGATCGGCGAAGGCTCGCATGATGACAGCGCCTGCGCGCCGGATCCCAACTCCGTTCACCCATCAGGGGGATTGCACCGGCTGTGATCGCCCGCAGGCCGTCCGGCCGCGCACGAAAGGCGGCTTCGGGGTCGCCGTCCGGCGCGCCGCATGGCTTCGCGGCCCGTCCGAAATGGGTAGGCTTCCCGGGACATCGTGCACGGCGGGTTCGGGGTGGGGTTATGGGACGTCAGATACGGCTGCCCGGCGTGGTGCTGGCGGTCTCGCTGCTGCTCGGCGCGGCCGCGTGTTCCGGATCCGGTGCGGGAGCCGGCGGCCCGGCCAAGGATGCGAAGCCGGGTGCCTCCGCGCCCGCCAAGTCCGGGGCCCCCGCCCCCGCCGGCGGGAAGCCCGCCTCCGGGGACGTACTGCCCGGCATGGTCTCCGCCTCCGTGGCCCGGACCCAGCTCGCCGCGCTGGAGGTGGCCCCTCCCGGGACCATGTCCGGTTACAGCCGGGACAAGTTCACGCACTGGGCGGACCAGGGCAACAAGTGCGACACCCGCGAGGTCGTCCTCCAGCGGGACGGCGCCGACGTCACCCGGGACTCCGAGTGCAAGGCGGTGTCCGGCACCTGGAAGAGCCTCTACGACGACGTGGTGGTCACCGAGGCCTCGAAGATGGACATCGACCACATGGTGCCCCTCGCCGAAGGGTGGCGCTCCGGCGCCGCGGGCTGGGACGCCGCCAAGCGCAAGGCCTTCGCGAACGATCTGACCCGTCCCCAGCTGCTGGCGGTGAGCGCGTCCTCGAACCGGTCGAAGGGCGACCAGAGCCCCGATATGTGGCAGCCGCCGTCGAAGACGGCCTGGTGCCAGTACGGTCGGGCGTGGACGACGGTGAAGTCCACGTACGGCCTGACGGTCACGGAGCCCGAGAAGAAGATGCTCTCGACCATGCTGGACACCTGCGCGGCATGACGGGCGGGCCTGATCGAGGCGGAGCTCGGCCGCGTGGACGGCATCCCGGGGGCCGGTCCTGAACACGCCCCGCGGGGCCGCTCACAGCACCGCGATGCCCAGCGGCCGGGAGCCCGCCGCGAGCCGGTGGGTGCTCCCGCCGTCCAGGTCCACGACCGTGATGCCGTTCCAGTAGCCGTCGCGCGTGTAGCCCCCGGTGACGTAGGCCGTGCGCCCGTCCCGGGAGACGGCCACGTCCTCGTGCGGCCCGTCCAGCGGGTACACCCGCTCCGCGCCGTCCGGTGAACGGACCGTGAGCGAGGGCCCCTTGCCCTTACCGGGCTCCACGGCGCCGGTGCCGACGATCAGGAGTCGGCCGTCGGCGGTGACCGTGGTCCCGTGCTGGTGGGTGTCGGCCGTCAGCTTCTCGATCGTGGTGCGGCCGGTACCCGGATCCACGACGGCCAGCCGCTCGCCCTCGAAGGGGAACAGCAGCATTCCGTCCGTCGGCCGCACGGCGGCGTAGTGCGGTTTCAGCCAGGACCCGAGGCCGCCTTCGGTCCCGTACGGGGCCACCTCGATGCGGCGCGGCCGCAGTGAACCGGTGGGGACGACGGTGACGTCGAAGGAGTCGTGGCCGGTGACGTAGACCTCGGAGCCGTCGCGCGACACGTCCACGTCGAAGGGCCGTCGGCCCACCGGGACCACGGCGGAGACCCGGGCCGTCGCCGTGTCGATGACCTCCAGCACGCCGGTGGTCCCGGGAACGTTGACGCCCACGTAGGCGTGCGCGCCGTCGGGCGACAGCGCGATGCCCATGCCGCCGCCCCGGTACTCGCCGCCGGTGACGGGCCCCGTACCGGTGGTGCGGTAGGGGATCCGGGCCGTCCTGGTGCGCGTGCGGGTGTCGACGACGGCGACCCCCTCGGCCGTGGCCACCCAGGCCCGGCCGTCCGCGCCGACGGCCAGGCCGTACGGGGCCCTGCCGACGGGGACGGAGCCGACGGAGCCCCGCTCGGGGTCCACGAAGGTGACGGTGTCGGCCCCGAAGTCGGCGACCAGCAGGGTGCCCTGCGGGGTGGGCGAGGCCGTCGGGAGCGGGGAGGCGGCGGGCGCGGCGGCCGGAGCCGTGCCGGCCTGGGTGCAGGCTCCGAGGAGCAGCGCCGCGGCGAGGGCGGCGAGGGTGGTACGGGTGCCTCGTGCGCGGCGGTGCGCGAGCGGACGCGGACGCCGGCGCTGAGGGTGGCGGTCGTGCTCCGGCATGGGTGCCCCTCTCGGTTCCGGGGGGCGGGGCCGGTGGTGCGCCCGCTCCCCCGTACCCATCCTCACCGCGCGGGACCCGCCACCCGGTCCGCCCGGCGGCCGACAACCGGGTCAGCCGATCGGTTGACCCCGCGCGGCCCGGGGGTGTGCGGGGGCGGCGGGCGCAGGTGCGAGGTACGAGGTGCGAGGTGCCGGACGTGGGGCTGGCTCAGGCCTCGTACTCCGTGAGGTCGATCCCGTGGATGTTGAGCAGCGCGCCGCTCTCCGGGGCCGAGACGTCCTTCTCGGCCGTCATGCCCAGCTTGCGGATCACGTTCTCGGACTCGTCGTTGCCCGCCCGGTTGACGGCGACGACCCGGTCCAGCCCCCGGTCCTGGAGGGCGAACTCCAGCGTGGCGTGCGCGGCCTCGGAGGCGTAGCCCTGACCCCAGAAGGAGCGGCCGAGGCGCCAGGTGATCTCCGCGGCCGGCAGGACCTCGGGGAGCCACCACGGCATCGAGAGCCCGACGGCGCCGATCAGCTCGCCGGAGGCCAGCAGCTCGACGGCGAAGATCCCGAAGCCCTCCTCGTCCCACTCGTCCTCCCAGGCCTCCAGGAGCTCGGCGGTCTCCTCCAGGTCGAGGGTCTCCCCGTCACCGATCCAGCGCATCACTTCCGGGTCGGCGGTGATCTCCGACAGCGGGACGAGGTCGTCCTCGGTCCAGCGGCGGAGGAGGAGGCGGGGGGTACGGATCTCGGTCATGAGCACATCCTGCCGAACGCGCCCGGCATCGGGTAATCGGGGTCTCCCCGCCCTACCCGTCGGCCCCAGCGCCCGCCTCCTCGTCACCCTTCGCGTTCCCGTCGACCGGGACGGTGATGGCGTCGAGCTTCGCCCTGAGGTAGGCGTGCGAGTCGACCGGCTCGTGCGTGATGCGGCCGATGGGCGCGGGCAGGGACTCCACGAGGACATGGGGGTCGCACTCGTAGAAGTAGACCAGCGAGATCAGCTCCTCGGCCGGTGCGTCGGCGGGCGGGGGCAGCACCCGGTGGCGGCCGGCCCGCCACCGGTCGCCCGTCCAGCGCGCCATCAGGTCGCCGATGTTCACGGTGAGCGCGGCCGGATCGTACGGGGCGTCCTGCCAGCCCTCGGCGTCGGTGTGGATCTGGAGCCCGCCCGCGCCCTGCTGTCGGTCCAGGACGGTGACGGTGCCGAAGTCGGTGTGCGCGCCGATCCGGAACTGGCCGGGGAGCGGGGGACCGACGAGCTCGGTGCCGGGGTACCAGTTGACGTTGAAGCCCCAGGTCGGGTGGCCGGTGTGCCGGGTGAAATGGTCCGGGTCCAGGCGCAGCGCGGCGGCCAGCAGTTCCAGCAGTTCGTCGCAGAGCCCCCGCATCGCGGCCAGGTACTCCGTCGTGAGCGGCCGCAGCTCGGGCGCCTCGGCCGGCCACGCGTTGGGCCGGAACCACTCGGCGTCCACCGAGGGGATCCCCGTCGGGTCCTCGGCCGCACAGGACCAGGATTCCTTGAGGTCGGGCGGGGAGGCGGCGCCCTCCGCGTAGCTGTTGGCCTCCGCGCCGGGGCCGAGCCAGCCGCGCCCGCCGACCGCCACGGCGTACGGGGCCTTGGTGGCGGCCGGGAGCCGGAAGAACTCCCGCGCCGCCCCACGGATCCGCCGGGGCAGCCCGGGGTCGATCCCGTGCCCGGTGACCAGCAGGAATCCGGCCGCCTGGAGCGCTTCGTCGACCCGGGAGGCGATGCGGCGGCGCTCCTCGGCCCCGCCGCCGCGCCACGGGCCGAGATCGATCACAGGGACCTGGGAACTCACCACGGCGGGACCTGCTTTCCGGGTCGGACTGGGCCCCGGCGCATCCGGAAGGGACGGCCTACCGCAGGGCGTACCGGATCGCGCCTTCCCCGGAGCCCGCCTCCGTGAAACCGGTCCTCCGGAGCACCGCGTGGGAGGCCGCGTTGTCCTCGTCCACCGTGGCCGTCAGCAGGGTGAGGCCCGGCCGGCGCAGGGCCCAGCCCGTCAGCGCCTTCAGGGCCTCCGTGGCGTAGCCGTTGCCGCGCGCCGAGGGGGCGAGGTCGTAGCCCATCTCGGCACGGCCGTCGGCGTCCGGGGCGCCGTGGAAGCCCATGCCTCCGATGGCCCGCCGGTCACTCGCCCGGACGATCACGTACGGACCCCAGCCCGCCCGGTACCTTCCCTCCTCGTGGGCCTTCACCACCGACCCGGCGGCGCGCCGGGTGCCGTCGGCGGGGCCGTCCTCGGCCCAGTCGAAGCCGCCGGTGCCGCCCGCCACGAGGTCGGCCGCGACCGCCGGGAGGACGGGGCAGAGCAGTACGCGTTCGGCCGTGACCGGGTCGGAGTACCAGCGCCACACCGTCTTGCGGGCCAGGCCGGGGAGTTCGCCGCGCCCGGTGGCCCACAGCAGGGTCCGCCAGGCGTCGTCCCCGCGCGGGACGTGCGGGAAGAGCCGGTCCAGGACCAGCGCGGGCAGTTCGGGGCCCGGCTCCCAGTCGTGGACGCCGAGGCCGCCGAGGATGTCGTGGGTGTGCAGCAGCACCTCGACCACGCCCATCGCGGCGAAGCCGTCCGCGCCCGCGCTCCCGTACGGGTGCCAGGCACGGTCGTCGGGGCGGGCGACGGCGGTGATCGCGGACAGGAAACCTCCGGTCGCCGTGATCACCTCGATGAGGCCGTCTGGGGTCGTGCCCTCGTCGGCGCGGACCTCCAGCGGGACCCAGCCCTCGATCGCGCCGGTGACCAGCTGGGCGGCGTAGGCGGTGAAGTCCTCGGCCACGTGGACGGCGGTGTCGTAGCAGCTCCACTCCAGACCTGCGGCCGGCACCGTCCAGTCCAGATGGGCCACGCCCCGGAGCGCCTTGGTACAGAGGGATACGGCGGTGTCCACGTCCTGTGAACCGATGATCGTCATGGGCCGAAGACTAGAAGCCCGCCCGGGTGCCGCCAACGGGATTTCCGTGGCGCACGGCCGGTGGTCCCGGTGGCGCGCCTGCGGGCCGTGCCCGGGACCGGGGCGCAACGCTGGTGCCCTGACGGCGCGAGCGGACCGCGCCCCGGTGAAGGGCGGAACGAGCGGTGGAGATTTCGACGAGGGACGTCTTCGGGGCGCCGTGCTGGGTGAGCCTGATGGCCCGCGACCTCGGTGCGGCGCAGCGGTTCTACGGTGCGGTCGTCGGCTGGCGGTTCCGGCCCGCGCGGCTCGGCGAAGCCTTCGCGGTGGCCGACCTGGACGGGGTGCCGGTGGCCGGGATCGGGGCGCTGGCCGGGGATCTCGCGGTGCCGGTGGCCTGGACCCCGTACTTCGCCGTGGACGACGCGGACGTGGCGGTGAGCCGGGTGCGGGAGCGCAGCGGCACCGTCGCGGTGGGTCCGGTGTCCTTCGAGTCCGGGGGCCGCGCGGCCCTGGCGGCGGACCGGGACGGGGCGGTGTTCGGGATCTGGGAGGGCCAGGTGTCGGCGGACTGGCGGGTGGGTTCGGGACACGCGCCGGCCTGGCTGGAGCTCCGTACCCGCGACGCCTTCGAGTCGGCGATCTTCTACGGGGAGGTCCTGGAGTGGGCCACCGGCCGCGCCGGGTGCTGCGAGGTCTCGTACGAGAAGGACCAGGTCGTGCTGCGGCAGGGCGGGGAGGCGGTGGCGCGGCTCGACAGCGGTCCCGTGGAGGCGGCCGCCTACAGCCCCTGGACCAGGCCCCGTTGGCACGTCCACTTCCGGGTGGCCTCGCTGGAGGCGGCCGTGGAAGCGGCCGAGGCGCTGGGCGGGCGCACGGTGTCGGATCCCGTGGAGAGCGCGACCGAGCGGTGGGTGTCCCTGCGCGATCCGGACGGGGCGCTGTTCACGCTCACGGCGTCCCGGGAGGCGGACGGCGGGTCCGGGACCGGGGGCTGGGCCGGGGCCGGGGCTGCTTCCGGGTCCGGGTCCAGGTGAGGAGGTCGGCCGCCGCCCAGGTGTTGATGACGCGGTCGGCCGGTACCCCGCATTCCAGGGCGCGTTCGCAGCCGGTGGTCTGCCAGTCGAGCTGGCCCGGGGCGTGGGCGTCGGTGTCGATCGCGAACCAGGTGCCCGCGGCTACGGCGAGCCGCAGCAGTCGGCGCGGCGGGTCGAGCCGTTCGGGCCGGCTGTTGATCTCCACGGCGGCGCCGGACTCGGCGCAGGCCGCGAAGACGGCCTCGGCGTCGAACTCCGACTCGGGGCGGGTCCGGCCCGTGACCAGCCGCCCGGTGCAGTGGCCGAGGACGTCGAGGTGCGGATTGCGCACGGCGGTGATCAGCCGCCGGGTCATGGCGGGGGCTTCCATCCGGAGCTTGGAGTGGACGGAGCCGACCACCAGGTCGACTTCCGCGAGGAGTTCGGGTTCCTGGTCGAGCGAGCCGTCGGGCAGGATGTCGCACTCGATGCCGGTGAGCAGTCGGAACGGGGCCCAGGCGGCGTTGAGTTCGGCCACGGTCCGCAGCTGTTCGCGCAGCCGCTCCGGCGAGAGCCCGCGGGCGACCTTCAGGCTCGGCGAATGGTCGGTGAGCACGGCCCAGTCGTGGCCGAGGGCGGCCGCCGCCCGGCCCATGGCCTCGATCGGGGCGCCCCCGTCGGACCATTCCGAGTGCATGTGGCACTCGCCGCGCAGGGCCGCGCGCAGGACCAGGGCCCCGGGGCTCGGCGGCGGGCCCTCGGGATGCGCCGCGACCTTGTCCTCCAGCCCCTGCAAGTACGCGGGGACGGACCCGGCGAGGGCTTCGCGGACCACCTGGGCCGTCTTGGGACCGATGCCCTTCACGGATTCCAGCGAGCCCGTCGCGACCCGCTCGGCCACCTCCCGCTCCCCCATGCGGACGAGGGCCGCGGCGGCGGTGCGGAAGGCCTGGACCCGGTAGGTCGGTTCCTGGGCGCGCTCCAGCAGGAAGGCGATCCGGTCGAGCGCCGCCACCGGGTCCATCGTGTGTCTCCTTCCGCGCAGCGGCGAAGGGGGCCGGGCGGCGATCCCGTGGGATGCCGCCCGAACCCCCGGGGGCCGCGGCCGTCTACGCCGGGGCCGGGGCCGGGCCCTGGGCTGCGATCCCGCCCCGGGCCCGGGGCGGGATCAGGAGCCGTCCGCCCGTCCGGCCGCCGGACGGTACTGCAGGGCCAGGCCCGCGAGGACCGCTCCGCTCGCCGCGCTCAGCACCGCCGTGACGCCGGCCCAGCTCACGGAGGCGCCGACCGCTCCGGCGAGCGGGTCGAACTCCACGGCTCCGCCGACCACATGGAGCGCGGTGACGGCCAGCGCGACCACGGCTCCGGCCCGCCAGGCCCAGGCGGCGTCCCGTACTGCCAGCAGGGCTCCGGCGGTCAGGCAGAGCAGGGTGACGGCCAGGGCGAGCGGCCCGCCGGGGTCGCCGGAGAACAGGCCTGCCGGGTCGCTGGGCACGTGCAGCGCTCCGCAGACCAGCAGCGCGAGCGCCACCGGCCAGCGCAGCACGCGGCCCAGCGCGCCGCCGACGGGCCTCGCGGGCGTCCGGGGCCGGACCGGAACCCGGGGCGGGACCGGAACGGGGGCGGGCGGCAGGTGGACGGCGGCCCGGCCCGGCAGTCCCGGCTCACCCGCCCAGCCAGGGCCTCCCGCCCGGTCCGGCTCTGCGGGCCCGCTGTCCGCCCGGCGGTACGGGGCCTGTTCGCCGGTTCCTTCGGTCGTTCCTTCGATCGTTCCTCCGGTCGCCCCTTCGGTCGCCGCTTCGGTCGTTCCGAGGATGCTCACCAGCAGGGCGACGTCCTCGATGGGGCGTCCGAGTGCGGCGGCCTTCAAGGTGATGTCGGCCTCGCCGGTCTCGTGCAGGGGCCCGCCCAGCAGGTCGACCATCTCGCGGACCTCGTGCACGGGACGGGCCACGGCCGCCGCGCGCAGCGCCGCGTGTCCGGGGTGGGGGTGCTGGCCGGAGTCCTTGAGGAGGCCGACCAGCGCGGTGACCTCACTGACGGGTCGGCCGGTGGCGGCGGTCTCCAGGAGGGTGCGAACGGGCGTCTGCCCCACCCCTTCCGGCGGCGTGGGCCGGATCCAGGGGCCGGGGCCGGTGTCCGCCTCCAAGGGTGGCGCGGAGTCGGGGGCGTCCGTGTACTCGGCGTACTCGGCGGTCTCGGCGGTCCCGGCCGCCGGCGGCCGGATTTCCGTGGTGTCGGGGAGCCCGCGCGGTTCTTCGTACTCCGTCGCGGCGAGCGTGATCGGGTCATTCATGGAAAGCTCCGTTCGCCGACGCGCGGGTCTACACATCGCACGCCGGTCATCGTGCGTCATGGGAAGCGCACGCTTTGTTACATTCAGCGGCACCTCGCCGCGCTGCGCCATTCGGGGCGGGCAAACGGGGGTCCCCCGCGGCGCCGCGGGGCCTGCCGACACCTGTCGTGCGCATGGTGGGGGCATGAAGGGTACGGAGGTACTTGCCGACGCGTTCGGCCGGATCCGGGGCGTGGTGCACGAGGCGGTCGAGGGCCTGGACCCCGGACAGCTGGACGCGCGGATCGACGCGGGCGCGAACTCGATCACCTGGCTCGTCTGGCACCTGACCCGGATCCAGGACGACCACGTGGCGGACGCGGCCGGCTGGGAGCAGGTCTGGCACGCCGAAGGATGGGACGACCGCTTCGCACTGCCGCTGCCCGCCGGGTCGACGGGGTACGGGCACACCGCGCGGCAGGCCGGCACCGTGCGGGTCGACTCCGGGGACCTGCTCCTGGGGTACTTCGACGCCGTCCACGCGCAGACCCTGCGGTTCCTGCGGGGGTTGGGCGGCGCCGACCTGGACCGGGTGGTCGACGAGCGGTGGGATCCGCCGGTGACCCTGGGCGTGCGCCTGATCAGCGTGATCGCCGACGATCTCCAGCACGCGGGACAGGCGGCCTTCGTACGAGGCGTGCTGACGAGGAAGCCCTGATGGCGGCGACGACCGCACGGGGCCCCGGACCGACCGCGCGGCGGGCCCCTCGGCGCACCGCCCGACGCGCCGCCCGGCCCGCGCTCCTGCCCCTGGCGGCCCTGGCCCTGGCCCTGCTCCTGCCCCTCGCCGCCCCGAGCCGGGCCGGGGCGGCTGCCGCCGATGACGGCGGCCGGCCGGTGGTCGACACCGATCACGGGGCGGTACGGGGACGGCAGGCGGCCGGCTACCGCACCTTCGAGGGCATCCCCTACGCCGCGCCGCCGACCGGCCCGCTGCGCTGGCGGCTCCCGGTGCCCGCCGCCGCGTGGTCCGGCGTGCGGGACGCGGGCTCGGCCGGCGCCCGCTGCGTCCAGCTGCCCGCGGTGGGACCGGGCGGGCCGAGCGGCTCGGAGGACTGCCTGTTCCTCAACGTCACGGCTCCGGACGGCGCACCGACGGCTCCCCCGCGCCCCGTCATGGTCTGGTTCCACGGGGGCGGGTTCCGCAACGGCGCGGGCGATCTGTACGCGCCCGGGCGGCTGGCCGCCGAGGGCGGCGCCGTGGTCGTCACGGTCAACTACCGCCTCGGTGTCTTCGGGCTCTTCGGACATCCGGCCCTCGGCGGCGCCCCCGACTTCGCGCTCGCCGACCAGCAGGAAGCGCTGCGCTGGGTGCAGGCGAACGCCGCCCGATTCGGCGGTGATCCGGACCGGGTCACCCTCTTCGGCGAGTCCGCCGGAGCCCTCAGCGTCTGCGCGCACATGGTCTCCCCTGCCTCGACCGGCCTCTTCCACCGGGCGATCGTGCAGAGCGGCTCCTGTTCCACCACCATCCCCGCACGGTCCCTGCTGCCGGGGCTCGGCGCCTACACGCCGTTCGTACCGCAGGAGCGCACCCTCTCCGAGGGCTCGGCCGCGGCCGCCCGCCTCGGCTGCGACCGTCCCGCGGCCGCCGACACGGCAGCCTGCCTGCGCGGCCTGGACCCCGGGAAGCTGGCGACGCCCGAGCTGATGCAGCAGTTCTCCCTCGTGTCCTACGGGGGCGAACTGCTGCCGACCGAGCCGCGACGGGCCCTGGAACGCGGGGAGTTCGCCCGGGTCCCGGTGGTGCAGGGCTCGAACCGGGACGAGATGCGGATCTTCCTCGGGCAGACCCTGGCCGGCTACCCGGTCCCGGACCCGCAGGGCTACCGGGCCCGGCTGCGCGCCTCGTTCGGGAGTTCGGCCGCCCGGATCGAGGCCGCCTATCCCGTGACGGCGTACCCGACGCCCGCGCTGGCCTTCGCCGCCGTGCTGTCCGACGCCTCGTTCCTGTGCCCGCAGCTGCGGGACAGCCGGGCGCTGCTGCGGCACGTGGCCACGTACGACTACCGGCTCGACGACCGGGACGCGCCGAACCCCACCGGGCTGCCGGAGGTGGCGGGCTTCCCGTACGGCGCCTCGCACGGCTTCGAGCTGCCCTACCTCTTCGACACCGGGCTGCCGCTCAGCGCCGCGCAGCGGGCGCTGTCGGGGCGGATGACCGGCTACTGGACCCGGTTCGCGGCGACCGGGGACCCCAACGCGCCCGGGGCGGCGCCCCGGTGGCCGCGCTCCCCCGCCGTACTGTCCTTGGCGACGGGGCCGGCGGGAATCCGTACCGTGGACGCATCGGCCGAACACCACTGCGCCTTGTGGGACTCCGTGGCGCGCACCCCCGAAGAGCTCGGAGAGGCGGACTCGTGACAGGTTTGCTCGAAGACATCCTCCAGCCGTACGTGGACGGCGGGACCCTGCCGGGGGCGGTGGCCCTGGTGGACAGGGGCGACGGCTCCGGGCCCGAGGTGGCCGTCGTGGGCAGCTCGGACGCCGGGGGCGAGGTCCCGATGGTCCGGGACTCCATCTTCCGGATCGCCTCGCTGACCAAACCGGTGATCGCGGCGGCGGTCATGACCCTGGTCGAGGAGGGCCGGTTCGCGCTCGCCGACCCGGTGGCCCCCTGGCTGCCGGAGATCGCCGAACCCGTGGTCGTACGCACCCCCGCGAGCCCGGTGGACGACGTGGTCCCGGCGGCCCGGCCGGTAACCGTGGCCGATCTGCTGACGTTCCGCGCCGGCTGGGGCTTCCCCGCCGACTTCTCGCTGCCCGCGGTCGCCCCGCTCTTCGGTGAACTGCTGCAGGGGCCGCCCCAGCCGCAGCGGGTGGCGGCGCCGGACGACTGGATGGCCGCGCTGGCCCGGATCCCGATGCTCCACCAGCCGGGCGAGGCCTGGCTGTACAACACCTGCTCGGACATCCTGGGCGTTCTGATCGCGCGGGCCGCCGGGTGTTCGCTGCCCGAGTTCATGGCGGAGCGGGTCTTCGAGCCGCTGGGGATGAGCGACACCGGTTTCGCGGTGCCGGTGGGGCAGTTGGGCCGCTTCACCCACCAGTACCGCACCGGCGCGGACGGCGGCCTCGAACTGGTCGACGCCCCCGACGGCCAGTGGAGCTCCGTGCCCGCCTTCCCGTCCGGCGGCGGAGGGCTGGTGTCCACGGTGGACGACTGTTTCCGCTTCGCCCGGATGCTGCTGGAGGGTGGCGGCCCGGTGCTCGCCCCCGACTCGGTGCGGCTGATGACCACCGACTGGCTGACCCCGGTGCAGCGGGCCGGGGCCGAACTGTTCCTGGAGGGCCAGGGCTGGGGCTTCGGCGGTGCGGTGGACATCAAGCCGACGGATCCGTGGAACGTACCGGGCCGCTTCGGCTGGATCGGCGGGACCGGTACCGCCGCGCACATCGTCCCGTCGACCGGCGCCACCACCATCCTCCTGACGCAGCTGGAGCTGACCAGCCCGACGCCCACGGATCGGATGCGCGAGCTGTGGGCGTACGCGGCCTCGTAGGCCCCGACCCGGTCAGTGGTTCTCGGTCGGCTGGAGGTCGCGCGGGATCAGCGTCCAGGTGGTGACGGCGGCGGCCACCGCCAGGGCGCCGGCCAGCAGGAACGCAGGGGTGATCGCGAGGGTGTAGGCGTGCGAGGCGGCGTCGAGCAGGGTCTGGCCGACGCTGCCGCCGAGCCGTTCGGCGGTGTGGGCGGCCTCGCCCACGGAGTCCCGTACGGCGCTCAGGGTGGCGCCGTCCAGGTCCAGGGCCGGAAGGTTGCCGCGGTAGAGCGCGGCGGCCGTCGAGCCGAGGATGGCCACGCCCATGGCCGAGCCCAGTTCGTAGCAGGTCTCCTCGATGGCGGCGGCGCTGGAGACCTCGTCCGCGGGGGCCGTGGAGATGAGGGTCACCGAGGCCACGGTGGTGGCCAGGCCCGCACCCAGACCCATGATGGTCAGAGCCGCGGCGAAGGCCGGGTAGCCGAGGTCGGTGAACTGCTGGAGGGTCCAGGGCAGGGCCATGCCCGTGGCCAGGACCATCAGGCCGGCGCCGAGGACGTGGCGGATCGCGAAGCGCTGCATGAGGGTCGGGGCGACCATCGAGGCGCAGATCAGCGCGAGCGGAGCGGGCAGCAGGCGCAGACCGGCCTCGAGCGGGGTGTACCCCTGGCCGTACTGGAACCACTGGGTGACCAGGAAGAGGATCGCGCCCATGCCCACCATCGGCAGGAAGATCGCGGTGGCGGCCACGCTGAAGGCCGGCTTGGCGAAGAGCCTCACCTGGAGCAGCGGATTGTCCAGGCGCAGCTGGCGGCGTACGAAGACGGTCAGCGAGATCGCGGCGAGGGCGAGCAGCGCCCAGGGCAGCGGGTCGGCGATGCCGCTCTTGCCGAGCTGCTTGATGCCGCCCGCGAGGGCGAGCATGCCGACGATCGACTGGCCGACGCCCCACCAGTCCCAGGCGCCGGTGGCGCGCGGGGAGCGGGATTCGGGGAGGTAGCGCAGGCCGGCCGCGACGATGACCGCGGTCACGGGCAGGTTGAGGAGGAACGCGGAGTGCCAGCCGTAGTCCTGGACGAGCAGACCGCCGACGACCGGGCCGAAGGCCATGCCGCCGCCGAAGACGGCCGCCCAGACGGCGAGGGCGAAGGCGCGCTCCTTGGCGTCCGTGAAGACGCTGCGCAGGATGGACAGGGTGGACGGCATGATCGCCGCGCCGCCGACGCCGAGCAGTGCGCGGGCGGCGATGACGTGCCAGGCCTCGGTGGAGAAGACGGCTATGAGCGAGGCGACGGCGAAGATGCCGAAGCCCGCCATCAGGAGGCGCTTGCGGCCCCAGCGGTCGCCGAGGGCTCCGGCGGTGACGAGCAGGCCGGAGAGGGCCAGCGCGTAGATGTCGATGATCCACAGCTGCTGTACGGCGCCGGGCTGGAGGTCGCCGACGAGCGAGGGGAAGGCCACGTTGAGGATCGTGGTGTCCATCGAGATGAGCAGGAGACTGCCGGAGAGGATCGCGAGCACGATCCAGCGGCGCGGGTCCTGCGTGGGGGTGTGCATGGGGGTTCCGTTCACGCGTGTACGGGAGTGTGCGGTGGGGTGAGGTGCGGGGCTACGCGGCGGTGGGCCGGTTCCCGCTGAGGAAGGAGGTGAGGACGAGCCGGCCGATGTCGCGGGGGGCGAGGTGGCCGTCGCGGACGCCTTCGGCGGCGGCGTCGAGCAGGCCCCAGAGCGAGTACCAGATCCAGTACGGGGGCAGGTCGATGCGCAGTCGTCCGAGGCGCTGGCCGAGGGCCAGGAAGGCGAGTGCCCGCTGGTCCTGGCGCTGGATTCCGGCCCGGAACTCGGGGTCGGCGAGCACGGTGGCGTCCCGCCAGGTGAATCCGTACAGGTGCGCGGCGGGCAGCAGCCCGGTGACGAGCCGCTCCAGCGCGGCGTCGAAGGCCGCGGCGTCGGCGGTGGTCGGCAGATCGGCGGGGGCCAGGCATCCGTCGACCACGTCGATGGCCCGGACGGCGACGGCTTTCAGCAGCGCCTCGCGGGTCGCGTAGCGACGGCCGAGCGTGGCGCGGCTGGTCCCGATGCCTGCGGCGATGTGCGCCATGGAGGCGCTGTGGTCGCCGGCGAGGACGCGCGCGGCGCTGTCCAGTAGCTCTTCTTCGTGCACCATGTGATCCTCCCTCGCCTCAAACGATACAAATTTGTCTCACGTGAAGCAAGTCTGATGCACGCCGTGGGCATGGGTATCCGCGGCACGGTGGTGCGGCGGGGGTGGCTGGACGCCGAGGAGGACGGGGCGTTCGTGCTGCGGCTCGGGGACGCGCGCGTTCAGGTGGAGGCGGCCGGGACGGTGCCCGGCGGGGTCGTGCCCGGCTGGGTCCGGCTGCGCCTGGCCGCGGGCAGGCGGCGCTCTACCCGTACTACCTCCGACTCGGCAGGATCCGGAAGAGACGGCTCAGCGCGGCTCGTCCGCCGATGTGCGCGCACGCGCTCCCGAGCGGGTGCGGCCGGGGGTCTGGGCCCGCTCCGGGTGGCGGCGCAGGTACTCGCGCTCCAGCTCGTCCATCCGCTGGGTGTGGGTGACCAGCGCGTCGTCCGACCCGTGCAGCAGCGTCTCATGGCGCGTGCGGTGGATGGCTTCGAGCTCCTTCATCAGGCGGCCCTCTTCCAGCCTGCCCGCCGACGGCCCGCCTTCGCGCGCCTCCTGCTCCGCCATGACAGGTCACCTCCTCCTCGGCCGGGCCGAGCGGGTCGCCCGGCCGTGCTCACTCCATCATCGCGGAATCGAACGGGTCACGCTCAGGGGTGGCCGGCAGGTGACCGGCACCCTCGGGCCCGCTCGCAGCCCGGGCTACGCAGCTGCGGGCCACCGCGTCGGCGAAGGCGCGGGCCAGCGGGGTGAGGGAGGACCAGCGGCGGACGGCCCAGCCGACCGCGAGCGGCGGCAGGGCGGGGATCGGCACGAGCCGCAGCGGCCCGTCCGTTCCGGGGACCTGCCAGCCGGGCAGGGCGGGGACGACGGCGTGGCCCAGACCCAGCTCGGCGAGGAGGAGCGCGGTGTCCCAGTCGGCGGCGCTGGTGTCGGAGCTGATCCGGATGCCCGCTTCGGCGAGGGCCCCGTCGAGATGGGCGCGGGAGGTGGAGTTCTCGGGCAGCCGGATGTGGCGGATGGCGGCGAGGTCGGCGGGTTCCAGGCGGGCGCGGGCGGCGAGGGGATCCTCGGCGCCGACCGCGAGGACCCAGGGCAGTCGCAGGACAGGGCGTTGCTCGATGCCGCGCACGGGGTCGCCGATGGTGATCCAGGCGAGGTCGAGGTCGTCCGCGGCCAGGGCGTCGAAGCAGCCGCGGCTGGAGTTCTCGGTCTGGAACTCCAGGCTGGCCCGGGGGTGTTCGCGGCGGAAGGCGACGACCGCCTCGGCCATGAAGTGCCGGACGGTGGTGGCGCCGGTGGTGACGCGAACCGATCCGCCGTCGCCGCGCACCAGGGTGTCGAGGCGGCGCAGGGCTCCGTCGAGCCCGGCGAGACCGTCGGCGGCGGCCGCCTGGAGTATCCGCCCCGCCTCGGTGGGCAGGACGCCGCGCGGGTGACGCTCCAGGAGCGTCGCGCCGGTCTCCTTCTCCAGTCGGCGGATGTGCTGGCTGACGGCGGACTGGGTGCGGCCGAGGTCGCGGGCGACGGCGCTGAGGCTGCCGGTCCGGCAGACGGCGACGAAGACACGCAGATCATCGAGGGTCACAACCCCCAAGATATAGCTTGGGGGTTGGCAGGAAAACGGAGGATTGACTTGGACTTCCGGCTGCCCGACGATCAGTTCACGGCCCAGGGCGGCAACCCGTTCCCGCCATCGCGAGGGAGGGAATGGGTGCCGACCCGCCTGCACCGGCGGTAGTACGCGAGTTCGCCGGTGCTGCGGTCGCGGCGGATCAGCAACTGCCGGCTCCCGGGCCGGGGGTGGCCCGCCCGAGCAGGTGCTGCATGCCGGCCGGCTGCTCTCTCCGGCCCACTCTGCGATGGTCCAGCAGTTCTTGCGCGGCGGGCAGGGTCTACGCTGTGACCTGCGGCCACCGCATGATCTTCAGTCTTCACACACCGATGATCAACGGTGGCCGCACCGTCTCCACAGCGCGTCGGGGTCGCGCAGCGTCTGCCTGCCGTCATGCGTCTGGAGGACTTGTGCAACGTGGCGAAGTCTGGTGGGTCCGGTTCGACGAGCGGAGGCTGGTCGTACTGCTGTCGGGAGACGACACGTCCGGGATCCGGGTGATGCAGGTCGTCGCTCCGGCGGGCGTCGACATCAGCGGTCTGGGAATCGAAGTGACGGTCGGCGCCGATGAAGGACTGCTGTTCGAAGGCGTGCTGCGGCTCGCGTTCCCGCGTCCGGGCTTCACCCCGTGCACGTGGCTGACCACTGTGTCCCGGGACGACCTGATGGAGCGGGCGACCGTCCTGTCCTCCGTGAAGCTCAGCGAGATTGACGACGCCCTCCGACTCGCTGAACAAGCGCAGGAGCGGACCCCGGCCACGACCGCGAAGCTCAGCGAGATAAGGGATGCCCTCCGTCTCGGCGCCCCTCACCACCGAGATCCATCAGACACTCCCTAGCGGTCGGTGAGGGTCTCGCCGATGACGCGGCGGGCGGTCGCCGCCATCGTGGGGTTCGTGTTCCGGTAGTAGTCCAGTTCCATCAGCGCGATCGACAGGGCCCAGCCGCGGGCCCGCGCCCACATGGCGTCGTCGGCGGCCAGGGCGGCGCGGAAGGCGGGGCGGGCGGTGGCGGGCAGGACGTACCAGGCGGAGATCAGGTCGACGGCGGGGTCGCCGAGGCCGGCGCAGCCGAAGTCGATGACGGCGGCGAGCCGTCCGTCGGCGAGGAGCATGTTGCCGGGCTGCAGGTCGGCGTGGATCCACACCGGCGGGCCGGGCCACGCCGGGGCCTGCAGGGCCGTGTCCCACAGGGCGGTCACCGCCGAGCCGTCGACTTCGCCGAGCGCGGCGACGCCGGAGATCGCGGCGCGGACATCGGCGTCCCGCGCCGCCAGGGTTTCGCTGCGATAGGAGGCCGGGGCGTCGGCCGGGTCGACCCGGCGCAGGGAGAGCACGAACTCCGCCAGGTCCGCCGCCAACCGCTCGGGGTCCTCGATCCGCCCGGCCACCGGAATCCCGCCGGTGAGCCAGCGGAAGACGGACCAGGGCCAGGGGTATCCCTCGCCCGGCCGGCCCTCGGTGAGCGGTTCGGGAACGGCCACCGCGAGCGCCGGGGCCAGCCGCCGCAGCCATACGCGTTCCGCGAGCACGTCCCGGGCGGCGCCTGCCGTACGGGGGAGCCGTACCACCATGTGCTCGCCCAGCCGGTACATGGCGTTCTGGGTCCCGGCGGAGTCGACGCGCTCGACGGGCAGCCGTGCCCAGTGGGGGAACTGGGCGGCGATGAGGCGGCGCACGAGCGCCGTGTCGATGTCCGGTTCACCGTCATGCATCTTTCCTGCGGGCATGAGCACCTTCCTGAACGGTCCGAGGTCGCGGCTTCGGCGGCTCGTCGTCGCGTCGTCGCGGCCTCCAACGTATCGCCCGGGGGCGGAGGATGATCACCGGAACGCAGCGCAACGGCCGAGCCCGGCCCGGCGGGAGTGCCGGGCCGGGCTCGGGAGCGGCTCGCCGTCGGGGTCGGGTCAGGGGGTGAAGGTCCAGCGTTGGGCGGCGGTGGTGGCGCAGGCGACGCGGGTGATCCTGGTGCCGTTGGCGGTGGCGGAGCCGGCCGGGGTGAGGCATTGGCCGGCGTTGCGCAGGCTGCCGTCCGGGCCGGTCTGCCAGGTCTGGCCGGAGCTGCCATTGCAGGTCTGGACGGCGACGGCCGTGGCGGTGGTGGCGTCCAGGCAGACTCCGTTCAGGCCGGTCAGGCGGCCGTCGCTCTGCAGGGTCCAGCGCTGGTTGGGGCCTCCGTGGCAGCTGTAGAGGGTGGGTTGGGTGCCCGGGGTGGTGGCGCTGCCGGGAAGGTCGAGGCAGGTCGCCGAGGCTCCGTTGACCAGGGTGGCCTCGGCCGGGAGCGGGGTGGAGCGGCCGGTGAGGGTGATCTCGGCGGCGCTGGTCCACGGACCGCGGCCGCCCGCCTCGGTCAGGGACTTCAGCCGGAGGTAGCGGCCCGTCTTCGCCGACAGGGACACGGACTTGAGGGCCGAGGTGTCTGCGAAGGTGCCGGTGGCCACCGGGGAGCCCCAGTCGGTGGTGGTGTCCGAGAGGTACACCTCGTAGCCGCCGATCCGGCCGTTGACCCCGCCGTCCTGGCGGGGCAGGTAGCCGAGGCCGTCCACGGTGTAGCGGGCGCCGAGGTCGATCTGGATCTCGTGCGGCAGCGGGGCCGCGGTCCCTCCGGACCAGGCGGTGTGCCAGATGGTCGCGGAGTTGCCGTCGAAGGCGTTGCGGGCGGCTCCGTTCTCGGCGGCGGTCTCCTGGCTGTCGGCGGAGACCAGGGTCCAGGCCGACTGCGGGACGGGGCTGGAGGTGACCGGGATGGGGTCGGCCGCCGGGACGGACGTGCCGGTGGCCGAGACGCTGAACGCGCCCGACTTCGTACCCGTCTTGGTCCACAGGATGCCGCCGCGGTCCGCGGCGTCGAAGAACCAGCCGGTGGCCGCGGCGTCGTAGGCGGCCTTCGTGGTGAGCCGGGTGAGCGCGGTGCCGTCGACGGTGACCGCGCCGGGGGCGGTGGCCACGTGGAGGGTGAACTCGTAGCCGCGGGAGGCGGGCTTGCCGGTGTAACTACCGGTCGGTGCGCCCACGTTGACGGTGACCGCACCGGATCCGGTGGCGGGTGCCGTGACGTCGACCTGCTGGCGGGCGAACGCGCCCGACTGGTAGGCGCGGGTCGCGCCGTCGTCCTCGTAGATGCTGAAGGAGGAGTTCCCGCGCGGGTGGATGTCGTAAGTGAGGGTGGAGACGGGCTTCTCCCCCGTGTAGTTCATCTGCGGCCACATCGGGACGATCGCGCCGCCCTTGACGAAGAGGGGCAGGGTGTCGAGGGGGGCCTGGTAGCCGTTGAGCCAGCCCGGTCCGGCGTAGGTCCTGCCCGTCCAGTAGTCCGTCCACGTACCGGCGGGGAGGTAGATGCCGTCCCGGACCGAGGTGTCGGACACCACGGGCGCGACGAGGAAGGAGTCGCCCGCCATGAACTGACCACTGGTCAGGTTCCCTCGTGCCACCGGGTCTTCGGGGTATTCGAGGACCATGGCGCGGGTGCTCGGGACGCCGGTCTCGTTGGCGGTACGGCTCATCGTGTACAGGTACGGCATCAGCCGCATCTTCAGCTGGAGGTACTTGCGGTTGATGGAGAGGTACGGTTCCGCGAACCGCCAGGGCTGCTTGTCCTGGTAGCCCGCGCTCGGGCCGGTCGCACCCCAGCCGGACATGGTCATGAACGCCGGGGTGAAGGCCTTCCACTGCAGGTCGCGGGCGTACGTCTTGGGGCTGCCGGCGAAGATTCCGTCCACGTCCCCGGAGGCGTAATTGAGGCCGGAGAGGCCGGCCCCGGCGATCGCGGGGACGTGCCAGCGCATGTCGTCCCAGGTGCCGTTGGTGTCACCGGTCCAGACGACGGCGTTGCGCTGGGTGCCGGCCCAGCCGTCGACGGTCCAGACGTAGCGACGGGCGTCGGAGTTCTTCTCGATGCCGTCGACGGCCTGCTGGACCCCCGTGAACGCCGTCTTGTACCCGCCGCCGATCCAGGCGACGTCGGTCTTGACGCCCCGCGAACCGGCCACCCCCACCTCGTCGTTGATGGATCCGAGACCGGTGGAGGTCCACAGGCCGGTCTGGAACCCCTTCGCCTTCAGGGCGTCGACCGTGGACTTGAGGGGCGCTGTGTAGCCGCAGCCGTAGCCGTCGTTGGGCAGGAACCAGCCGGAGGGCATGTCGGCGGCGCGGGCGTCGGTGGCGTAGCCGACCACGTCCGGGGTGGTCTGGTGGCGGAGGCGGTTGTGGTCGCCCTGGTAGGTCGGGTTGGAGGCGTTGAAACAGTCCGCGTTGCCGAGCTCGAAGCCCCACTCGGGGGCCATGAAGGGCTTGCCGCTGACGTCCGTGTAGGCGTCGAGGACGGTCTTGAGGGAATCACCGGTGAAGTACCAGGCGTCGAAGCGCTTCTCGTCGTGGGTGAGGGTGGTGGGGGCGTTGAACCCGTACGAGCCCGGGGCCCAGGTGTTGCGCATCACGCCGTAGCCGTTGGTCGACATGTAGAACGGCGCCGGACTGGCGTTGTTGTTCTCGCGCCACTTGTTGTCGACGGCGACCGGTACGGTCTTGCCGCGCAGCGCCCATTCGCCGAGCCGCAGGCCGGTTCCGTAGAACTGCTCGTCGGCGCCGCGCGCGAGGTACTGCGTGGTCTGGGAGCCGGTCCAGGAGGTGGGCTGCGATTCCTGCCAGACCAGGGTGGTGTTGTCGGCCCGGTAGACGGAGAACTGCAGCGGGCTCTTGTTGACCCGGATCGACAGGGAACCGGTGGTGATCCGGTAGTAGGTGCCCGCGTCGGTCCAACTCGTGCTCACGGAACCGAAGTCGGTGGTGGGGGCGAGGTCGGTACCGGCGGGGTCGTTGGTGAAGGCGCCGTCGGGTGAGAGCCAGAGCCGGAAGATGTCGGCGCGGGCGACGACCACGCGGGCCTTGGCGCCACTGGAGGTGGTGGCGGTGAAGGTGTTCCCGGACTGCGTGAAGCCGGTGACGTTGCCCGCCGTGGCCGGTGCCGGCGCCGTGACGGCCGCCGAGGCCGGGGCGGCGATCGGTCCGGCGGCGGCCAGTCCGGCCACGGCGAGGGCGGCGGCGAGCAGTGCGGCAGCCGGTGCGCGCCGCCTCCGTGGGCTCCTGCGGATGCTGATGAGTCTCATGGGGCGGCTCCTCGTGCGGTCCGGATCGCGGACACACCTTTTGGCATGCACGGGGCAACATAGCGCTCCGGACGCCCGAGATGAAGGAAGATGCTCGAAGTGGCTTATCAGCGAGCATCTTTGAGCATTAGTCAGCGAGCCTCATCGATGTAGGCATTGACCAACTCCTCCATCAGGAGAGGGTCCAGGGCTGGATTGGCCGCGGCATGACGGGCGAGATCCCCGTCCTCCAGCAGCTCTACGATCCGTGCCGCGGGCAGCTTCGGATGCCGGGCCGAGGCGGCGCGGACCTCCTCGTCGAGGTCGCGCGTGAGGCGGTCGGCGAGGGCCGGGTCCAGCTCGGGATCCCGGGCCGCGAGCGCCCGTACGGCCGGGTCCTCGTGGTCGGCGTAAACGGCCAGGCCCACGGTCGGGAAGTGCGGGCGGGTGAGCAGGTCGGCGCGGTGGTCGCCGGTGTACTCCAGGAAGCTGCGCAGCAGGAACTCCGCGGAGGCGTCGGGGTGGTTCTGCGCGAGGGTGATCCGTACGCCGAGGTCCGGGTCGGCGGCGAGCAGGTCGAGGAGGTCGGGCGGCAGGAGCCCGTCCCCGGCCGCGCGGCGGCGCAGCTCGGGGTGGGCGGAGAGCGCGTCGCTCCGGACGGCGGCCGGGTCGCGCGGCGGCGACAGCTGGTAGCACGGCCCGAAGCTCCCGCCCTCCGGCACCTCGTAGTCGATCCCGGCCCGCTCGGACTCGGTCAGCGCGGGGTGCCTGGACAGGGTGAGGCGGACCTCCGGGTCGGGGTCGACGGCGAGTGCCCGGCGCTCGGCGGGAGCGAGGTCGTCGCGTCGGGCGATGTCCTCGCGGACCTTGGGGTCCGGGTCGGCGGCGAGCAGGACCACGACATCGGGCGGCAGGCTCGGGTTGCACGCGATCATCGCCCGGTCGTCCTTGCCGACCGGGGCGGTGAGCACGGAGTCGACGACGGCGCGGGTCAGCGGCCTGTGCAACAGCAGGTGGGTGCGCGCGTGGCAGGACCGGTCCGGAAGCTCGCGCTCGTTCCACTGCGGGTCCTCGTACCGGAGACGCAGCTCGGCGGACGCGCGTACGTCCGGGTCCGGGTCGGCGAGCAGTGCGGCCCGCACCTCCGCCGACAGGGAGCTCCACGAACCCACCCCCCAGAGGCGTACCTTCGCGTCCGGGTGGGTGGGCATGGCGCGGCGCAGCCCGTCGGATATCTGACCGTAGAGGCTCCCCAGCAGCTCCCCGTCGTACGTGTTGATCATGTGGACAACCGTCGGATCGGACAGCGGTCGAGGTCGCCTGACCCAGCGGGATGCCGGTCCGTCGGCCAGATGCGCCTTGACGATGAACTCGGGGTCGTCCACCAGCCGGGCCCGCTGTGCGGGATCAGCGTGCGGGCTGGAGGCGAAGACCGCACGCGCCCGCCGGTCGGGGTGCGCGAGCAGGGCGTCCACGACGGACTCGGGCAGGTCCCGGTCACCGCACAGCGCCATCCGGGCAGCGGGCGGGCCGTCGGCGAGCAGCCGGAGCAGGAGGCTCGCCGGAGCGGCCGGATTCACCGCCAGGCCCGCGAGCCGCCGCTCCGCCGGGCCCGCTTCGTTCCAGATCTTCTCGCGTATCCACATCCGACCGACACTACTGCCAGGTCAGGCCCTTCCAAGGGGACGGGCGCTACTCAAAGCGCACCGGCAGGTACTTGACCCCGTTGATGAAGTCCGAACGCAGCCGGCGCACCTCCCCCGCCAGGCCGAAGTCGGGGTGACGGCGGAGCAGTTCCCGGATCAGAGCCTTGATCTGGGTGCGGGCGAGGCCCGCGCCGAGGCAGAAGTGGGGGCCGCCGCCGCCGAAGGTGAGGTGGTCGTTCGGGGTGCGGCGGATGTCGAAGGCGAAGGGGTCGCCGAAGACCTCTTCGTCCCGGTTGGCGGAGGTGTAGTAGGTGACCACCTTCTGTCCGGCGGCGATCGGCTGCCCGCGCAGCGAGGTGTCGCGGGTCGCGGTGCGCCGGAAGTTGTGGATCGAGCCGCCCCAGCGCAGGAACTCCTCCGTGGCCGAGGTCCACAGGAGCTCGTCCTGCGGGGCAGCGGCCAGTTCGGCGCGGGCCACCGGGTGGTCCACCAGGGCGAGCAGGGTCGCGGAGAGCAGGTTGCGGGTGGTCTCGTTGCCCGCGACGCACAGCAGCACGAAGAACATGTTGATCTCGTCCTGCGTGAGCCGGTCCCCGTCCACCTCGGCGTGGACCAGGGTCGAGAGGATGTCCTCACGGGGATGGGCCCGGCGTTCGGCGGCCAGTGCGTCGCAGTAGGCGTAGATCTCGGCGGCCGCGAGGTCGCTGTCGTGCTTGCCCGCCGAGAGCTCCGGATCCTGGCCGCCGGCCATCCGGTTGCTCCACTCGAAGATCAGCCGCTCGTCCCCCTCCGGCACGCCGACCATCTCGCAGATCGTCTGGATCGGCAGCCAGGCGGCGACCTCGGCGACGAAGTCCATGTCCCGGCCCGGGGTGACCGCCCGCTCCACCAGCGACACCGCGCGCTCCTGGATCCGGGCCGCGAGCCTTCGTACCACCCGCGGCGTGAAGCCCGCGCTGACCAGGGAGCGGTACCGGGAGTGGCGCGGGGCGTCCATGCCGAGCAGCACCAGGCGCAGGGTCTCCAGGGACTCGGGGCTCTGGTCGCGGATCATGAACGAGCCGAGTTCGGTGGACCAGAGCTCGGGGTCGCGGCTGACGGCCTTGACGTCGGCGTGGCGGGTGACGGCGTAGAAGCCGTCGTGGCGGCCGGGCACTTCGTGCCAGTGGACCGGGTCCTCGCGGCGCAGCCGGGTGAACTGCGCGTGCGGGACCTCGCGGGCCCAGGTGTCTTCCAGGAGGTCTATTTCGCCGGTGGGTGGCACGGGTGGTTCCCTTCGTCCGAGCAGGTGGGAGCGTTCCGGGACGTACGGGGCGTGCGGGCTGTGCGGGCTGTGCGGGCTGTGCGGGCTGTGCGGGCTGTGCGGGCTGTGCGAGGCCTACGGAGCCTGCGGACCGAGCGGGAGCGTGCGCGGAAGCTGTTCGGGTCTTCGGAGACGGCCGTGTCAGCCGAGGCCGAGCAGGGCGCCGAGGGCGTCGACGACGAGGGTGTCGGGGATGCCCTTCGGATCGAGCCGGTGCTGCATGGCCAGTCCGAGGAGGATGCCGAGGACCAGGGCTCCGGTCTCCTGGGGCGGCCTGGTGAGCGGGGTGCCGGTGGCCTCGGCCCAGTCGGCGAGCCCTTCGCCGAGCCGGGCGCGGACCTCGGCGTAGCGCTGCGCGAGCGGGCCGCCGATGAGGGGGCCCCGGGCGGCGTGCAGCCACAGCTCCGTCTCCAGCAGGAGCCAGGAATTGCCGCGCTCGGGGTGCGGGCGGGTGAGGCTCCCCCACATCGCGGAGAAGTGCACGGCCGGGTCACCGGCGCCGCCCGCCGCGATCTCGGCGGCCAGTTCGTCGGCGGTGCGCTCCTTCCAGACCTCCAGAAGTGCGAGGAGCAGGCCCTCCTTGCCACCGAAGTGGCTGTAGAGCGCGCCCGTGGTGCGGCCGGCCGCCTCGGCGACGGCTTCGGCGGAGACGGCGTGGAACCCCTTGCGGGCGAAGAGCTCGGCGGCCGCGTCGATGAGGCGCGAGCGGGTCTCGTGCTTGCGGTCCGCCTGAGGCGTGCGTGACGCCTGCGGCGTGCGTGACGCCTGCGGCGTGCGGTCGGGTGTCACCGGGCCTCCGGCCCTCCGGGAACTTATATCGGGCTTCCGATATAAGTTCCTCCCTCCCCGACCGGCTGTCAATCGTCCTGCGTCACGCGCGTACCCGTCCGAGGTCCCGGTGGGACGCCGCCGCCCCGCCGGCCGGCCCCACTGCCAGGATCGGCGCCGCCGGTGACGTGTGCCGGTGGCCGCAGGGGTCGAACGCCAGGACCACCGGCTGCCCGGGACGCTGACGCCAGGAAATCCTCTCGGGGGCGCTTTCGCACACCGGACAGCACGGCAGCGGGCTGTGCTCCGGACGGCACTCGGGGGCGGCCGCGAGCGGCGTGGAGTGCGGATCACGCATGGAGGCTCCCTGGTCGTGCGGTTGGGCTGCCTCGCACTGTGCCATGGACAGGCCCCTGTCCGCACGGGTGAAATTTCCGGCATTTTGGCTGGTCAGGGATGTGCGCCCGGAATCCGGCGGGCCTTTTCCCCTTTCCTCGCGGCGACTTGACGCTCAGCCGGACCCGTTCTCCACCGCCACCAGGCCCGATTCGTAGGCCGAGATGACCGCCTGCGCCCTGTCCCGTACGCCCAGCTTGGCGAAGATGCCGGTGATGTGGTTCTTGACCGTGGAGACGCTGATGTCCAGGTCTGCGGCGATCTCGGCGTTGTCGCGGCCGGTGGCCAGCAGGTGCCAGATCTCCCGCTCCCGGGGGGTCAGTTCGGCGGGGACGGCGGCGCCCGCCGGCGGCTGGCCGACCGGCCGCGCGGGGCCCCGTACGAAGGTGGAGATCAGCCGCGTCAGCAGGCGCGGCGCGACGGCGGCCTCGCCGGTGTGGACAGTTCGGATCGCGGCGATCAGCTCCTCCGGGGAGACGTCCTTCGGGAGGAACCCGTAAGCCCCGGCGCGCAGGGCCGCGACCACGTACTCGTCCATGTCGAAGGTGCTCAGGGCCAGGACCCGGCACTGCGGCACCAGCCGGGAGAGTTCCGCGGTGGCCTCGACCCCGTCGAGGACCGGCATCCGGATGTCCATGACCACCACGTCGGGGTGAAGCCGGCCCGCCAGGGCCACCGCCTCGGCGCCGTCACCGGCCTCCCCGACGACCTCGAACTCCGGGTCGGGTCCCAGGATCAGAGCCAGGCCCCGTCGTACGAGCGGCTGGTCGTCGGCGATGAGCACGCGGATCATCCGTGTTGCACCTCTTTCTCTCCCCCGGGCACGCCGACAACCGAGTCCGAGGGCACCGGAAGGCGCGCCGCGACCCGGAAGCCGCCCCCGCGCAGGGCGGCGGCCTCCAGGGTGCCGCCCTGCAGGGCGGCCCGTTCACGCATACCGATCAGACCGTACCCGGAGCGCGGCGCCGACCGCGAAGGCTCCGGCCGGCCCCCGCCGCCGTCGCCGCCGGAGCCGGTCCCGTCGTCGGTGACCTCCACCGTCACCTCGTGCGCACCGTAGATGAGCCGTACGTCGGCCCGTGCCCGGCCGGCGTGCTTGCGGGTGTTGGTCAGGGCCTCCTGCACGATCCGGAAGACCGTCAGTCCGAGCGCGGGCGGCAGCGGGCGGACCGGCCCGGCGACGGTGAACGCGGTCTCCGTCCCGGCCAGCCGGGCCTCGGCGACGATCCGGTCCAGGTCCGCGGTCCCGGGCTGCGGAGCGGCCGGCCCCCGCTCCGGTTCGGGCTCCTCCACGGCCCGCAGCACGTCGAGCAGCTGCCGCATCTCGCGCAGCGCCATGCGTCCGGAGCCCTCCAGGGTGACCAGGGCCTCGCGGGCCGCCTCGGGGTCGTGCACGAGGTTGGCCCGTGCTCCGCCCGCCATCAGCTGCATGGCCGTGACGTGGTGGGCCACGATGTCGTGCAGCTCCCGGGCGATGCGGCGGCGTTCCTCGACCACGGCCCGTTCGGCGAGCAGCGTGCGGTTGGCGTCGACCTCCTGCTGCCAGCGGTTCATGGCGATGCCGGCTCCCCCGGCGAGGACGGCCGCGACCGTGTTGCTGAGCAGCCCCCACCCGGTCTGGGCCCAGTCCCCGCTCCGCCCGACGAGCGCGAGCGGTACGGTCCCCAGGGCAGCCAGCGCGGTGACCCCGGGGGTCCGGAACCTGCCCACGGAGTAGAGGGCGATGGCGAGTCCGCCGGTGAAGTGCGGGCCCAGTGGGGTGGTCAGGTTCACGGCGCCGTCGAGGACCACGACGGCGGTGAGCACGGCCACGGGGTGGCGCCGCCGGACGAGCAGGCAGAACGAGACGAGGATCACGAGGGCGACGGCGGAGACTTCCACGGGCCGGCCGTTGTCGGTGGTCCCGAGCGAGTAGCCGAACAGGTCCACGGCTGCGGCCCCGATGGCCACCAGGGCGTCGTTGCGGGTCCAGGCGAAGGCTCCCGCCCAGTCGAAGGCGCGGATCCGGCCGAAGGCTCCGGTAGGGGCCGGGCCCCGCGCGACGGCCGGGCCGTCTCCTCGTCCGACTGCAGCCATCGTGGCCGGTCCTCCCTCGTGTCAGAGCTTCGTACGGGGCTCCGTACGGGGTACGGGGCTCCGTGGGGCTCCGTACGGGATCAAGTCTCCCATCGGACGCGCTCCCGGCCGCGGGCCCCGGGTCGGAGTCCCGACCAGGACCGGAGTCCTGGTCGGGGGCCGGTCCGGGCTCCGGGCCCGGGTGCCGGGTCCTCCCCTGTCCCGACGTCGTGGCGCGCGGCCGGTGATGGGCTTGGGAGCAGCCGGGAACCCCCGGTGCCACCCCCGTTACGGAGGCCCCCTTGATCCGCGCCCTGACCGGCTTCGCCACCCGGAGTCCATGGAAGGTCATCGCCCTATGGGCGGTGCTGGGCATAGCCCTGAGCATCCTCGGCCAGGCCCTCGTCTTCCGTGCCACCCAGGCCGGGACGGGCGGGTTCCTGCCCGCCTCCTACGATTCGGCGGCCGCGCTGAAGGTCGCCCAGGAGCACTTCGGGGTCGAACCCGACGCCAATCCGCTGACCGTGCTGGTGGCCCGCGCCGACGGGCTGCCGCTGACCGCCGAGGACGAGCGGCGGATCGACGCCGACGCCGCGGAGCTGGCCCGCCGGCGCGTGGTCATGCCCAGGACGAAGGACACGATGCCCTTCACCCGGGACCGCTCCCAGGTCCCCGCCGTCGCCCCGGCCCTGACGGCTCCCGACCGGACCTTCCGGCTGCTGTCGGTGAAGCTGGACGGAAATCCCACGGACCCCGGTATGCATGACCTCTACCGGGCCTTCCGGGACCAGACCCGGGCCGAGTTCGAGCGGTCCGGGATGCGGACCGGGTTCACCGGCGGACTGGCCGACAGCGTGGACACCGTCGACGGCTCGAAGACCCGGTCGATGATCGTGGGCCTGGCCATGGTCGCCGTGATCGTACTGCTGCACGTGCTGGTGTTCCGCAGCTTCCTTGCCGCGCTGCTGCCGCTGCTCGCGGTCACCGTGATCGGCGGAGCCGCGGCCGGGGTGGTGGTCGCCGGAGCGCTGCTCACCGGGATCGAACTCGATCCGTCCACACCGCAGTTGATCAGCGTGGTGCTGGTGGGCATCGGGATCGACTACTTTCTCTTCCTGCTGTTCCGCTTCCGCGAGCAACTGCGCACGCATCCGGGGCAGTCCGGCAGGGCCGCCGCGGCGGAGGTCGCGGGCCGGGTGGGTACGGCCATCACCTCCGCGGCGCTGACCATCGTCGCCGCGTTCTCCACCCTCGGGGTGGCCGCGTTCGGCCAGTTCCGGGTGCTCGGCCCGGCGATCGCCCTGTCCGTCCTGGTGATGCTGTTCGGCAGCCTGACCCTGATGCCGGCCGTCCTCGCCGTCAGCGGGCGCAAGATGTTCTGGCCTTCGCGCGGCCTGGACCGCAGCCCCCGCGAGGGGTCGGCCGCGCGGATGGGTGACCGGATCGCCCGCCGGCCGCTGACCCTGGTGCTCGCCTCGGTGGCCCTGCTCGGGGCCCTGTCCGCGGGGCTACTGGGGATGCGGACGGACTACGGGCAGAGCGGCGGCGGTACGGGAACTGCCGCGGCGGCCACGGCCGCGGAGATCTCCCGGGCGCTGCCGGCCGGGGTGTCGGACCCGACCAGCGTGTTCGTCACGGCCACGGACGGGGGCGCCCTGACCGCCGGGCGGCTCGACGGACTGTCCCGGGCGCTCGGCAAGGTCCCGGGCGTGGGCCAGGTGGCCCCGACGGTACTGAGCGAGGACCACCGGGCGGCCCGGATCGACCTGTTCCCGACCGCCGATCCTCACACCCAGGCCGCCCGCGACCTGGTCTCCGGCCCGATCCGCCAAGCGGTTGCCGCGCACCGGCCGGACGGCACCCGGGCTCATGTCGGGGGCACCGCGGCGGTGTTCGCGGATGTGGCGGTCGCCGTGGACAAGGACCTGAAGGTGGTCTTCCCGGTGGCGGCGGCGCTGATCGCGCTGATCCTGCTCGTGCTGCTGCGCAGCCTCCTCGCTCCGCTGGTGCTGATGGTGGCGGTCGGGCTGGGGTTCGCCGCCACGCTGGGTGCTTCGACGCTGCTGTTCCAGCACGTGCTGGACCGGCCGGGCGTGGACTTCTCGCTGCCGCTGGTGCTGTTCCTGTTCGTCGTCGCGCTGGGCACCGACTACAACATCCTGATCACGGACCGGATCAGGGAGGAGATGGAGCGGCCCGGTCCGGCCCGCGGGGCCGTGGCCCGCGCGGTCCGGCACACGGCTCCCGCCATCGCCACGGCGGGCCTGGTGCTGGCGGTGTCCTTCGGGAGCCTGGCCGCCGGGGAGGGTTCGGCCACGCGGCAGATCGGCTTCGCGACCGGGCTCGGGATCATGCTCTCGGCGTTCGTGCTGTCGATCGTGCTGGTACCGGCCCTGGCCGCGCTGCTGGGCCGGTCCCTGTGGTGGCCGGTGCGGACCCGGCCGGCCGCCGGGCGGTCCGTGCCGGAGCGGGAGCCCGAGCAGGTGGCCGAGCGGGTGGCCGCCGGCTGAGGCTCCCGGGCCGTGCGGGGGAGCGGCGCGCGAAGCTTCGTAGGGCCCGTGAGGCCCGTAGGAGCTCCTTCGCGCGCCGGCTCCCCCGCGCTCACGCCAGCTCGGCCACCTCGGGGTGGTCGGTCAGCCAGGCGCGAACGGCCTGCTGCTCCTGGCCCTTGCCGGCCTCCTGGATCTTGGCCTCCAGGCCGGTCAGCTGGGCCTCGGTCAGCTTGAACGAGCGCAGCCACTGGGCGATCTGGGGCTCGTCGGCGGCGAAGCCCTTGCGGGCGATGTTGTGGATGCCGTCGCCCTTGCCCCAGACTCCCTTGGGGTCGGCGAGCTTCGTCAGGCCGTAGGTCGAGTACGCCCAGTGCGGCGACCACAGCACGACCGCGACGGGCTCCTTCTTCTCGTAGGCGCGCTTGAGCTCGGCGAGCATGCCCGGAGTCGATCCGTCGACGACCTTGTACTCGCCGTCGAGGCCGTACTCCGGAAGGACCTTGTCCTTGAGGATGCCCATCGCGCCCGCGCTGGGCTCGATGCCGATGATCCGTCCCTTGAACTCCCCGCCCTTGCCCTTGAGGTCGTCGAGGGTCTTCACGTCCTTCATGTAGGACGGGACGGCCAGCTCGATGGAGGTGGGTCCGTACCAGGAGCCCAGGTCGTCGAGCTTGTTCCCGTACTTCTTCCAGTACTCGGCCTGCGTCACGGGCAGCCAGGAGTCGGTCTGGAAGTCGATCTGGCCGCCCGCGAGCCCGGTGAAGAGGGCTCCGAGCTCCAGCTGGCGGGCCTCGACCTTGAAGCCGCGGCGCTCCAGGAGCTCCTTCCACAGGAACGTGGAGGCGATGCCCTCGTCCCACGGGATGTAGCCGATGCTGACCGTGCGGCCCTTGCCGATGTTCTCGGCTCCCGACCCGCCGGCGGCGCTGAGCGAGGACTTCCCGGAGTCCCCGAAGACGCCGAGGCCCCCCGCGACCAGGGACAGCACGACCGCCGAGGTGACGGCGAAGACGGGCTGCGGACGGTGGCTCCACACCTTGGCGGTGCCGGTGGCGGCGGACCGCGCCTTGGCGAGGGCGCGGCGGCCGAGCGGTGAGACGTGGCGGCCGAGCGCACCGGTCATCCGGTCCAGGTACATGGCGAGGATGACGATGGAGATGCCCGCCTCGAAGCCGAGGCCGATGTCCACGCTGCCGATGGCCCGGTAGACGGCGCCGCCGAGCCCGCCCCCGCCGACCATGCCGGCGATGACGACCATGGACAGGCCGAGCATGATGACCTGGTTGATGCCCGCCATGATGGTGGGCAGGGCCAGCGGGATCTGCACCCGCACCAGGGTGTCGCGCGGGGTGGTGCCGAACGCGTCGGCGGCTTCGACGAGTTCGGAGTCGACCTGCCGGATGCCGAGCTCGGTCATCCGCACGCCGGGGGCCAGGGAGAAGATGATGGTGGCGATGATGCCGGGCACAACGCCCACCCCGAAGAAGATGATGCCGGGGATGAGGTAGACCATGGCCGGCATGGTCTGCATGAAGTCCAGAACGGGCTTCAGGACGGCGCTGACCCGGTCGGAGCGCGAGGCCCAGATGCCCAGCGGGATCGCGAAGAGCAGGGTGACCAGGGTGGCGACCAGGACCAGCGCAAGCGTGGACATGGCCTCGGGCCACAGGCCGACGGAGTCGACGAGCGCGAAGCCCGCGAAGGCGAGCAGCGCGGCGAGCAGACCGCGCAGCCACCATGCCCCGACGGCGAGGATGCCGGCCAGGAGCAGCGGGGAGGGCGCGGACAGGACGGCTTCGATGCCGTCGTAGAACCCGGTGACGACGGCGCTGATGGCGTCGAACAGCCAGGACAGGTGGCTCTGGAGGAAGTCGACTGCGCTGTCGACCCAGGCGCCCAGGTGGAGGCGGGGCATCAGGCGGCCACCTCTTCGCACGTCAGCGGGGAGCGTCGCTCGTCGCCGATGAGGGCGACGAGCTGGCCCTGCTCGACCTCGCCGACGACCGAGCCGTCGGCGCCGGTGACGGCCACGGGGTGCGGGACGCGGGCGCTGACGGCGCAAAGGTCGGCGAGCGGGGTGTCGGCGGCCACGGTCGGGCAGCCGCAGTCCGTCTGTCCCTCGGCGGCGTCCGTCATGACGGCCTCGGCGGTCAGCACGCGCGAGCGGTCCACGTCCTGGATGAAGGAGGCGACGTAGTCGTCGGCGGGACGGACGAGGATGTCCTCGGCCGTGCCCTGCTGGACGATGCGGCCGTCACGCATGACGGCGATGGAATCGCCCAGCCGCATGGCCTCGTTGAGGTCGTGGGTGATGAACACGATGGTTTTGCCGAGGCGTTGCTGGAGTTCGAGCAGCTGATCCTGCATGTCGCGGCGGATCAGCGGGTCGAGGGCGCTGAACGACTCGTCCATCAGCAGCAGATCGGCGTCGGTGGCCAGTGCGCGGGCCAGGCCCACGCGCTGCTGCATGCCGCCGGAGAGCTCGTCGGGCCAGGACTTCTCCCAGCCGCCGAGCCCGCACAGGGCCAGCGCTTCGGCCGCCCGTCGTTCGCGCTCGGCCCGGGGGACACCCTGGACCTCGAGGCCGTAGCCGGCGTTCTCCAGGACACTGCGGTGCGGGAACAGCGCGAAGTGCTGGAAGACCATGCTGATCTTGGTGGACCGGACCCGGCGCAGCTCGGCCGCGGAGAGCGCGGTGAGGTCTTCGCCGTCGAAGAGGATGCGTCCCGCGGAGGGCTCCAGCAGTCCGTTGAGCATGCGCAGCAACGTGGACTTGCCGGAACCCGACAGACCCATGACGACGAAGATCTGGCCGGGCTCGACGCGGAAGGAGGCGTCGATCACCGCGGCGGTCGTTCCCTCGGCGCGCAGTGCTTCGCGATCGGTGGCGCCGCTTTCGAGGGCGCGGACCGTCTTCTCGACGGCCGCGCCGTTGTCGGGTCCTGGACCGAACACCTTGAACACGTGCTCAGCTATGAGCGTGGACACATACACCTCACGGGTAGTACCGGGAACGGCCCACCGGCGTACCTGCGGCCGGCGGGCCGTGGAGCGCGACGGGATCCACCCGTCGCCCGCGCCCCGGCCGGTCTCGGCCGGCGGGCGGGTCCGCTCCAGCAGCGCTACTGCCCTGCCTTAACCCCTGCAAACAGTGAAGTGAGTCTTGTCACCTACGGTACGTCGCCACCCGCGCCCCCGGCTGCGCCCTCCACATCGGGTTCCACTTGCTGCGGGGCACCGGCTCCGTCCCGGTCCGGGTCGTCGAGCATGGAGGCCCGCAGGTGCGCGAGCACCCGGGTCAGGAGGCGCGACACTTGCATCTGCGAGATGCCGAGGGCGGCTCCGATCTGGGCCTGGGTGAGCTCCTCGCCGAAGCGCATGGAGAGCATCCGGCGCTCGCGGTCGGTGAGCCGGTCCAGCAGGGGCGCCAGGGTCTGGATGTCCTCGACGCGCTCCAGGGCGGGCTCCTCGGCCCCCATGGTTTCGGCGAGGGTGTTGCCTTCGGTGCGGCCGTCGGCGTGCTCGGCGTGCGGGGCGTCGAGGGAGCCGCTGGTGTGGCCGTTGGCGGCGACGATGCCCTCGATGACCTCCTCCTCGGTGAGGGAGAGGTGCGCGGCGAGGTCGGCGACGGTCGGCGGCCGGTCCAGGACCGCGGTCAGCTGCTCCTTGGCCTTCGCCAGGTCGATGCGCAGCTCCTGGAGCCGGCGCGGGACCCGTACGGCCCAGGTGGTGTCCCGGAAGTGCCGCTTGATCTCGCCGGTGATGTACGGCATGGCGAGGGAGGAGAACTCGACCTCGCGGGCCGGGTCGAACCGGTCGATGGCCTTGATCAGGCCGATGGTGCCGACCTGGAGGAGGTCTTCGAGGTCGCCGCCGTCGCCCCGGCCGCGGAAGGGGCGGACCGCGAACTGGACGAGCGAGGCGTTCATCTCCACTAGCGTGTCGCGCACGTAGCGGTGCTCGGGGGTGTCTTCGTCGAGTTCCCTCAGCCGCCGGAAGAAGAGTCTCGACAGCTCGCGCGCGTCCGCGGGGGCCACCTCGCGGGGCTCTTCGATCCGCGGGAGGGGGATCGCGGCACAGGGTCCGTCGGCGGGGGCGGCCGTCGCGGCGGCGGGTCTCCCGCCGGGGCCGCCACTGGGTCCCGAGGCGGGTCCGGTTTCGCGTCCGGCGGTATGGGAGAACTGGGCGGGCATCGGCATGGGGTCGCTCCTTGGGCTGGTCGGCTTGCGGCGCGTGACCTTGATGGTCGACCACCCTAGCCGGTTCCGCATTCCCTTCCCCAGTCCTCGGCCGCCCATTCCAACCGGCCGGGGCCGGGCCGGATTTGTGGCGGGGTCCCGTTTCGGTTGCACATCGGCCTTCCGGCCAGGAACGTGTCGGCCGTACGGCCGTAGGCGCATCGGCCGTCCGGTCGGGCCTCATCGGCGACGACGGCGATGGCTTCGGTCACCGTGCTCGTCGTGACGTCGGTCACGGTGCCGGTCGTGACGTCGGTCACGGCGGTGGTCGTGGCGTCGGTCACGGCGGTGGTGGTGGCGTCGGTCACTTCGCATCCGGCCTTCGGCGGCCGCCAGTGGATCCTTCGGAGAGGCCGGGCCGGGTCGATTCGACGGGAGAAGGGGACCTCAAAGCGGGAGGTCCGGTTCCTTCTCCTTCGCCTCGTCCGACCCGGGAGCCCCTCCTGCCTCGACCGCGCCCTTGTGGCCCCGGTCCGGCGGCCACCACCGTGGACGGATGACTTCCAGACCGCACTTACGGACACCGACTCCTAGGTACTTACGGGGCTTCGTGCCGGTCCTCGCCGCCGCGCTCCTGCTCATCGCTCCCGGCGCCGCTTCCGCCGCCGCGACGGCCGCGCCGGCCGAGGGCGTGGTCCGCTACGCCGATGCGCAGGGCGCCGTCCCCGGCAGCTACCTCGTCGTCCTCGACCCGGCCCGCGCGAGTGCCCGTACGGCACGCGGCCGGTCCGTGGTCGAAGGGTTCGGCGGCACGATCGGCCGGACCTACGACTCCGCGCTCAACGGCTTCTCCGCCCGGATGACGCAGCGCCAGGCCCGGCGGCTCGCCGCCGACCCGGCCGTCGTCGAGGTCGTGCAGAACCGGAAGGTGAGGCTCGACGCCACCCAGCCGAGCCCACCGTCGTGGGGCGTGGACCGCATCGACCAGCGGCGGTTGCCGCTGGACGACGGCTACACCTACCCGGACTCGGCCGGCCAGGGCGTGACCGCGTACGTCATCGACACCGGGATCAACATCACCCACCAGGACTTCGGCGGGCGCGCCTCGTACGGCTACGACGCCATCGACGACGACACCGAGGCCGATGACATGCACGGGCACGGCACGCACGTGGCCGGGACCCTGGTCGGCGCCACCTTCGGGGTGGCCAAGCAGGCGAAGGTGGTGGCCGTGCGGGTGCTCGACTGGAACGGCGAGGGCACCACGGAGCAGGTGGTCGCCGGGATCGACTGGGTGACCCGCAACGCGGTGAAGCCGGCCGTCGCGAACATGAGCCTGGGCAGTGACCCCGACGACGTGCTCGACGCGGCCGTCCGGGGCTCCATCGCCTCCGGCATCACCTACGCGGTGGCGGCGGGGAACCAGAACATCGACGCCTCCCAGCACTCCCCCGCCCGGGTCTCGCAGGCGATCACGGTCGGCGCGGTCAACGACCACGACGCGCGGTCCTCGTACTCCAACTTCGGCCCGCTGATGGACCTGTTCGCCCCCGGTGACTACATCACCTCGGCGGTCTACTGGGGTGACGACTGGAGCACGGTCATGTCCGGCACCTCGATGGCCACCCCGCACGTGGCCGGCGCGGCCGCGCTGTACCTGGCGGCCCACCGCACCGCCACCCCGGCGCAAGTCGCGGCCGCACTGACCTCCTCGGCTTCCACCGGGGCGGTGCTGGGTGCCGGAACGGGCTCCCCCGACCGCTCCCTCTACGTGGGCAGCGCGCCGAACCGGGTGCCCGGCAAGCGCTTCGCGAGCACCACGGACTACCCGGTCGAGGACCTGGAGACCATCGAGTCCCCGATCACGGTCAGCGGTGTCCCGGGACGGGCTCCGGCCCAGCTCGGGGTGGAGCTGTACACCGTCCACCCGAACTCGGGGACGCTGCGGGTGGATCTGATCGCGCCCGACGGGACGGTCTACCCGGTCAAGGACGAGTACACGGACTGGGGCGAGAGCGATCTCGTCGCCCTGTACTCGGTGGACGCCTCCTCGGAGACGGCCAACGGGGTATGGAAACTGCGGGTGTTCGACGCGTTCGCCGGTTACACCGGCTATCTCGACGGGTGGGCGCTGCGCTTCTGAGGTGCTGCGGCTCCGAGGCCTCCGGCCCGCCTCATGGCGGCGCGGGGCGCGGGGGGCGCGCCTCTCGGCGCACCCCCCGCTTCCGGTCGGTTCAGCTGTTCGGGACCCCGTCCTCGAAGGCCGTGCCCGCCGTGCGGTAGGCGGCCACCTTGGCGGCCACCTGGGCCGGGGTGAGGACCTGGTCCTTGACGTGCAGGACGTAGTCCACCTTCTGGTCGTAGGCGCGGGCCGCCGAACCGGGCTGGCCGTTCAGGTCGATCAGCCACTGGTTGAAGTTGATCGACATCGGCCGCTCGGGCAGGTACTTGGCGTCGTGCGTGCCGAAGACCTTGCCGTCGATGTAGTAGGTGATGGCGTTGTTGTCGATGGTGAGCACCAGGTCGTGCCAGCCCGCGTAGCTGATGCGGGACTCCGTGTGCTGGTTGACCGCCTCCCACGGATCGGGGCGGTAGGTCTCCCAGGAGGTGGTGTAGAGGATGTTCGAGGGCTCGCCCCAGCCGCCGTTGGGGAGGTACTCGAAGTCGTACTCGGCGTAGTCGTCGGCCATCGGGGCCTTGAGGTCGTTGATGGTGAAGAAGGTCTGCACGAGGTGGTCCCCGTCCGGGCCGTACTTGGGGGCGTCCGAGAACTTCACCCGGGCCGCGTAGGTGCCGTTCTTGAACTTCGTGGCCTTGGTGAGGACTTCGGTCTGCTTGGTGCTCTCGCCCGAACCGGCCGTGGAGGTCTCCATGTTCATGATGGAGTTGCCGCCCTCGGTCGCGAAGGTGACGTTCTCGGGTGACCAGGTGGCGTTCGGGACGCCGGGGCCGCCCGAGTTGGAGCGCACGCTCCAGCCGTGGGCCGCTATCGCCGGATCGGCGGACGAGGCGTAGTTGAAGTCGTCGAAGAGCGTGGCTCCGGCCGGACCCGGGTCGGTCGGGGTCGGGGTGGGCGTCGGCGTCGGATCCGTCGGGTTCGGCGTGGGGGTCGCCGTCGGGGTGGGGTCCGGGGTGTTGCCTCCGGGCGCGGCGCCCCAGACGGTGGACAAGCCCAGGCGTGCGGTCACCTTGTCCCAGTCCCCGTACGCGCTCCGCGTCCCGTCGAAGGAGTAGTCGTCGGACTGCCGCAGGGTCCTCCAGTCGGCGCGGTAGAAGCGCAGCTGCATGTCGCCGGTGTCGGCACCCGGGGCGAGGGTTCCGGCGCCGCCGGTGAAGGTGATCTCCAGGTACCGGTCGGCGGTGGCCGTGGGGGTGGCCAGGGTGCCGAAGGTGCCGGTGATGTTGGCGCAGCCCTTGACCGCCCAGGAACAGGCGTACCGGTACTGGGTGTCCGGCCCGTCGGCCTTGAAGTAGTAGCGGATCTTGACCTGGTCGAGGGAGACGGCGGCGGAGCCGTTGTTGACCACCTTGAACCAGGGCTCCACCTGGTCGGCGGTGGCTCCGGTCGCGCTGGTGCGGTACTGGACCTTGACGGAGTCGGCCGCGGCGGTCGCGGGCAGGGCCGTCAGGGCGGCCGAGCCGAGCCCGGCGGTCAGGGCGATGGCCAGGGCCGCGGCGGTACGGCGCTTGCCGGTTCGTTGGGTGCGCATGCTGCGTTCCTCTCGGGGTGGGGGGATCACGGGGTGAGCAGAGGGGACTGCGGGGATCGGCCGCGCACGCCGAGGGCGGCGAGCCGGGTCTGGTGGTGGTCCAGCCGGTGGCGGAAGTCCGGCCAGTCGCGGTGTGCCGACCAGGCCGTGTCGGCCAGGGCGCACAGCCTCGGGAAGGCGAGGTACTCGATTTCCGCCGGGGTCCGCGCGTACTCGGTCCACAGTTGGGCCTGGGTGCCGAGGACCCGGCGCGCGGCCTCGGCTTCCCAGTGCGCGGGGACCGGCTCGTTCTCGTAGGCCCCGCGCAGGTCGAGCACCCCGTCCTGGCCGCGCGGCTCGCCGGGGTCGGCGGACTGCGGGTAGTCGAGGTAGGTGGAGCGGTACGGGGCCATGACCACGTCGTGGCCGCGCAGCGCGGCGGCCCGCCCGTGTTCGGCGTCCCGCCAGGCCATGGCCGTGAAGGAGGGCGGGAGTTCGTCCCCGGTGTCGGTCCAGCCGAGCGGGCGGCGGCCGAGCCGGGCGAGGTGTGCGGCGATCTCGCCGAGGAACCAGCCGTGGAGCGCGGCCGGCCCGGACAGCCCCTCGGCGGCGATCCGCGCGCGGGCGGCCGGGGAACGTTCCCATTCCACGCGGGGGCATTCGTCGCCGCCGACGTGGACGTGGGGTCCGGGGAACACGTCCGCGACCTCGTCCAGTACCCCGCGGCAGAAGTCGAGCACCTCGTCGTGGACCCCGAAGACGTTCTCGCAGACTCCCCAGCGGGTCCACGGCTCCAGCCGGACGCCGGGCCGGTTGCCGAGCCGCGGGTAGGCGGCGAGCGCGGCGCGGGCGTGGCCGGGCATCTCGATCTCCGGGACCACGCTCACCCCGCGCCGGGCCGCGTAGGCCAGGAGTCCGGTCAGCTCCGCGCGGGTGTAGGCGCCCTGGTGCGGGATGCCGTCCCCCGCGCTCCCGCTCCGGCGGCCGCCGATCCCGGTGAGCCGGGGGTAGGCCGCGATCGGCATCCGCCAGCCCTGGTCGTCGGTGAGGTGCAGGTGCAGGACGTTGAGCTTGTGCAGGGCGAGCAGGTCCACGAAGCGGCGCAGGTACGCCACGGGCTGGAAGTGCCGGGCCACGTCCAGCATGGCTCCGCGCCAGGCGAACCTCGGCCGGTCGGTGATCCGTACGCAGGGCACCGACCAGCCCGTGGAGGGCGTACGGGGCTGCGCGCCCCCGGTGGCCGCGGCCAGGGCCTCGGGCGGCAGCAGCTGGCGCAGGGTCTGGACCCCGCGGAGCAGCCCGTCGGGGCGGGCGGCGACCAGCAGGACGGCCTCGGGGCGGACGGTGAGTTCATATCCCTCGGCGCCGAGGGCCTCCTCCCCGGGGGCCAGGTGGAAGGCGATCGGCCCGGCGGCGTCGGGCGGCAGGGGCAGCCCCGTGGCGGGGGTCAGCAGTTCGCGCAGGAGGGCGGTCGCCACCTCCGCTCCCGGTCCAGCGCGCAGTCCGGTGCGGTGGTCCAGGGTGAAGCGGCCGGGCTGGACGGTGACCGAGTCGGGGCGCGGGACGAGGCCGAGTTCGGGGTGGCGGGTGGCGGCGGCGGGCAGCACGGTGTCGGGGATCCTCACCTGGTCGCCGGTGCAACTCGCCACTGGAGCGAGCGAGTTGACCAACTTACCAATTGGTTAGCTGAGTGGCTAGAAGGTGACACGGCCCTTCGACGCCGTCAACCCCGCACGCTCAGGGAAATTTCGGCGGATGCCTCGCTTCCGCCGCTGACCGAATGGTTAGATGCATATGACCAGTTGGACAGGTGACCAGCGGGAAGGGAGGTCCGGCCATGGAGAAGGACTCAGGAGACTCGAGGGGTTCAAGGGGTTCAAGCGGTCCCACGGATTCAAGGGAGCCGAAGGACGCGAAGGACGCCAAGGACTCGTCAGGCTCGGTACTCAAGCGGGAGCGCGTCCGCGAGCACCTGCTGGGCCTCATCGACATCCGCCGACCGGGCGACGCGATCCCCTCGGAGCGCACCCTGTGCGCCACCCTGGAGGTCTCCCGCCCCACCCTGCGAGCCGCGGTCGACGAGCTCGTGGCCACGGGTGTGCTCGTACGGGAGCACGGGCGCGGAATGTTCGTCGCCCCGGCCAAGATCACCCAAGAACTGGCCTCCGACGAGGCCTCGTTCGCGATGCGCCAGGCCGCCGGCCACTGGTCCAGCCGGATCCTGGAGCACTCCACCGTCCAGGCGGGCGCCCGCATCGGCCGCCGGCTGCGGATCTCGCCGGGCGCCGAGCTGCTGTACATCGCCCGCCTGCGACTGGTCGACGGCGCCCCGATGGCGATCGAGCACCTGCACATCCCGGCCGCCCTGGTGCCCGCCCTGACCCCGGCGGAGCTGGAGGCCGGCGACCTCTACGAGCACCTGCGCAACCACCACGGCGTGTACGTGCACGAGGCGCAGCAGTCCATCGAACCGACCGTGGTGAACGAGGCGGAGGCGGGCCTGCTGGACGTCCCGCTGCTCTCGCCCGCCCTGCTCATCGAGCGGCTCACCACCGACTCCACCGGCCGCCCGGTGGAGTACGTGCACTCCGTCTACCGGGGCGACCGCTACCGGATCGTCTCGCGCCTGGCCCTGGGCGTACCCCCGGGCGCCGGCCGGCCGGGCGGCCACCACCCGGGGATCCCGCCCGGCGACCTGGGCCGCCGGGCCGTCATCACCTCGACCACGACGGGGGACGTCCACACCGGCCCGTGAGGGTCGCGGCCGACCGCGCCGAAACCCAGGGCCTGCCGCAGGCCATCGCCTCGAATTGATCATGTGACGTGACGTCAATTCTGGTCATTTGCAGGTCAGTTCGAGTCAAACACCAGTCCGACCACGGATCCAGGCACTGACAGGGGCCTCCCTGGCAGGCACGATGCTCCGACATTCAACGGGGGGTCGTGATGAGTGCTGCCGAGGGCGTGACCGAGCTCGGGGAAGAGGGCGGTCCGGGAGGCCGGGAGAAGGAGGATGACGCGGCCGGCGCGGAGTTGGCGCTGCGCGTCTTCACCGGGGACGAGCGTTTGGGCTGGGAATTCGTCCAGCCTCCCGCGCCTCCGGCACACCGCGATGCCGGCAACCCGCCCGTGTACACGGCCCCTTCCGACGCCGAGGTGCGCTCCGCCCGGGAGCGGGCCATGGACGGCAGGAAGACCTCCGGCGCCGGCTGCGCGATCCTGATCGCGGGCATCGCCGCTCTCGCGGCCGGCGGGGTGGGGGCCGCGGTCGTCGTCATGGTGCTCGTCATCGTCGTGTTCGTCATGACCTCGCCCGGGGCCAGGCTGCGGGCCGCCGAACGCCGGTTGGCCTCCGCGAGGGAGCAGGCCCGCAGGGACCACGAGGCGCGCACGAGCGCCTGGCAGCAGAAACTCGCCGCCCACAACGCCGGGCACCTCCGCCACAACGAGACGCTGGACACCTGGTTCCCGATCTCGCTCACCTCCAAGCCCAGCCGGATCGACGTCTTCGGCGGTACGGGCAACGGCTGGGCGAGCCTGCTCGCCACGCTCGGCGGACCGCTCCTCGGCGGCGGACAGCCGGTGGTGGTCCTCGACCTCAGCCAGCAGGCGGTGGCCCTGGAGCTGGCCGGGCTCGCCGCCCGGCGCGGGGTCGCCGTCAGTCACGTACCCATGCCCGGAGCCCTGCTCGGCCAGGACCTGCGCGAGGAGTTCACCTCCGAGGAACTGGCCGAGGCCCTGGCCGAGGCGTTGGGGTCCATGCGCCCGCCCGGCGCGGACATCGACCTCCACACCATCGACGTGGACGTCGTCCAGACCGTGGCCGACCTGCTGGAAGGCCCGGTGACCTTCGCCCGCCTCGCCGCCGGCCTGCGCGTCCTGCTCCGCGTGTACGACGTGGACACCCAAGGGCCGGGCGCGCTCAGCCCGTCCGAGGTGGACTCGATCACCCAGGCCGTCGACCTGCTGGGCCAGGGCGAGCGCGTCCAGAACGAGCTCCGCTACGTACGGGCCCAGACGGAGCTCCTCACGAAGGCCGAGACGGTGGCCGCCCCGGGCGCCCTCGCGTCGGGCTGGTGGCGGCCCGGCGCTCTGACCGTCGTCACCACCGAGGACCTGGTCCAGCGCCGCAAGGACCTGACGGACCGCTTCGTCTTCTTCCAGCTGCTCCACACCCTGCGCAAGCGCGCCGTCGCCCCCGGCTCGGGCACCCTCGTCGTCGCCGGAGCGGACCACCTGGGCCGGGAGGCCCTCGAAGCCATGGCGCGCCAGGCACGTACCGCGGGAGTGCGCCTGGTCTTCCTCCTGGAACACCTCAGGGAGGCCACCGTCCAGGTCGCCGGCGGATCCGACAGCGCGACGGTGTTCATGCGCATGGGCAACGGCGAGGAGGCCAAGGCGGCCGCGCAGTTCATCGGCCAGGAACACAAGTTCCTCGTGAACCAACTGACCCGGCAGGTCGGGGAGACCCTCACCGAGGGGCGCGGCACGAGCTACAGCTATCAGCGCGGAGTGTCGGACACGGACGGCTTCAACCGGGGCGGAGGCTGGAAGTCCGGCAGCACCTGGGGCAGTTCCCGCTCCTACTCCACCTCCCTGTCCCGGAGCTGGCAGGACTCGACGAACACCTCGACCGCCCGATCGACGACGACCGGCGAAAACCTCACCCGCGTCTACGAGTTCACCATCGAGCCAACCCAGCTCCAGGCCCTTCCCGTGACCGGACTGGTGCTCGTCGAGGCCGGCCCGGGCGGTCGCCGCGTCGTGTTCGGGGACTGCAGTCCGGGGATCAACTTCCTGCCCCGGCTGTCCACCCGGCCGCGCCCGAGCCTGACGTGACCGGGGAGCTCGGCGCCCCGCCCCGACCCGCGGGGCTCGCCGCGTACCGATTCCACCGGCTGCTCACCGTGCCCCGCCGCCCGGAGGACCCGCGCACCGAGGACCGTACCGCCGCGCAGCTCACCGCCGCCGTGACGGCGGCGCATGCCGTACTCGGCCACCTCGGGGCGGCGGACCCGCACGGGGCGGCCCCGGTGGGGCTCGCCGCGGCGTGGGTCCGCCCGGGTCCCCACCAGCCGATGCACTTCCTCGTGGGCGGAAGCCCGTACTTCCCGCCCGCCGGGCCGGAGCCGCGCTCGGAAGGCGAGAGTCCGTTGAGCTATCCGCCGGGTGCGACCGCCCGCGGCGTCCCGGCGGGCGAGGCCCGCGCGCTGCTGGAGCGGATGCCGTACTGGCTGCCCTGCCTCGGATCCCACGACGCCTTGCGGATGGGCGACGACGAGCGCGCCCTGCCGACGGAGCGCCGCGGCTCCTTCGACGACTCCGTGGCCCACCTCCCGGACGCCTTCGCCTGGCTGGTGCTGGCCGAGCCCGTCCCGTACGAGCGGCTGGAACGGGAGCGCGGAGCACTGTCCGTACAGCTGCCCCGGCTGCGCCAACGGGAGAACTCCGAGGCCGACCGGGTGGCGGCCGAGCGTGCCGAGGCCCGATATCGCGAGCTGACGCGAGCGCTCGCCACCGGGGTCTGGAACGTACGCGTACTGGTCGGCGCCGAGCGGCCCGAGTCCGTACTCGCCTCGGCGGCGCTGCTGTGCGGTGCGGGTGATCTGGACGAGCTGCCGTACGTCCTCGTACCCGCCCGGCGTCCCGTGCCCCTGACGGACGCGCTGGCCGTGTCCACCCCCGCCACCAACGGGTCCGGACCGCCGGGAGCCACTCCCTTCATCGCCACCGCAGAACTGGTCGCGGCGCTCGCCAGGCCCCCGCAGCGCGAACTGCCCGGCATCCGCACGGTCGCCCCGAACCGCTTCGACGTCACCGCCGACGACCCGGGGGAGGCCGCGGCCGCAGACGGCTTCCTGATCGGCGACATCCTGGACGAGTCCCTGTCCGCCGCGGGCCGGCTCCACGTGTCACGCTCGACCCTGAACCGCCACGCCTTCGTCTGCGGGGCCACCGGTTCGGGCAAGTCCCAGACGGTACGGAGCCTGCTCACCGCCCTGTCCACCCACGAGCGGCCGATCCCCTGGCTGGCGGTCGAGCCCGCCAAGGCCGAGTACGCGCGCATGGCCGGACGCCTCGCCTCGGCGGGCGCAGCGGAGGCGGCGCGCCGGGTCACCGTGATCCGGCCCGGGGACGTGGACGTCCCGCCCGCCTCGCTCAACCCGCTGGAGCCGGAGCCCGGATTCCCGCTCCAGAGCCACGTGGACCTCGTACGGGCCCTCTTCCTGGCGGCGTTCGAGGGACACGAGCCGTTCCCGCAGGTGCTGGCCCGGGCCCTGTCCCAGTGCTACACGGCGGCCGGGTGGGACCTCGTCACCGGCGAGCCGCGCCCGCCCCACAAGCCCAAGTACCTGCTGGACGAGCCGGACGAGCCCCGGACGGCGGTCTACCCCACGCTCGGCGATCTCCAGTCGACGGCCCGGCAGGTCGTGGAGATGATCGGGTACGGCAAGGAAGTCACCGCGGACGTCAGGGGGTTCGTCGACGTCCGCATGGGCTCACTGCGGGAGGGCACGCCGGGCCAGTTCTTCGAGGGCGGTCATCCGCTGGACATCGCGGGCCTGTTGTCCGGAAACGTGGTCCTGGAGCTGGAATCGATCACGAACGACCAGGACAAGGCCTTCCTCATCGGCGCCGTACTGATCCGGCTCGTCGAGCACCTGCGGGTCCACCACGGCGCGGGAGGCGTGCCCTTGCGCCACGTCCTGGTGGTGGAGGAGGCGCACCGGCTGCTCAAGAACGTCGAGGACGGCCCCGCGGCCGCGGCCGTCGAACTCTTCGCCTCGCTCCTCGCCGAGATCCGCGCGTACGGCGAGGGCGTCGTCATCGTGGAACAGATACCCAGCAAGATCCTGCCCGACGTCATCAAGAACAGCGCGCTGAAGATCATGCACAGGCTCCCCGCGGAGGACGACCGCCGGTCCGTGGGCGCCACCATGAACCTCCAGCAGGAGCAGAGCGAGAACGTCGTCGCGCTGCCGCCGGGACGCGCCGCGGTGGCCGCCGACGGCATGGACCGGCCGGTGCTGACGGCGATCCCGCACGGTGAACACGACGAGAGCACCAAGGACGCGTCGACGGCACCGCCCCTGCTCACCGGCCGCAGCCCGCTCTGCGGAGCCTCCTGCCGCCGCGAGCCGTGCACCCTGCGCACGATGAACGACTCCCACCACCGCTCCGTGGTCCCGCTCCACCTGATCTGGGCGGAAGTGGCCGCGATGGCCCAGGCGATGGGCATGGCCGCTCCCGAGCCGAGCGAGGTGGTCCGCTCCTGGCTGACGGCGCTCCCCGCGCGCGACCTGGAGTGCACCCTCGTGTACCTGGTGGAACGGGCCGTCGGCGCGCGCGATTCCCTGATGCGCGACGAGGTCGACCCGGCGGACTTCGCGGACCGACTGCACGCGGTACTGGCCTGCGCGCTACGCGGTGTGGAGCCCCCGGCCGAGGACCTGCGCCGCTACACCTACGCCAACTACCGCTTCCGGGACGTGATCCGGGTGATCTCGCGGGCCCGTAAGGCGAATCCGAACGGCCCGCACAGCTACCCCGAGCACGCGGCCCAGTGGGCGGCCCGAGGCCTGGTCCTGACCGGAACCTCGGGCACGGACCACCGCCTCCAGGTCCATGCCCTGCCCGGCTACGGACCTGAGAAGGTCCACGCCCGGGTCGGCGACGTGGACCGCAGCGGCCTGCGCGACGCGGTGTCGGCGGTGACGGGCGGCACGACGCGGGAACACGTCACACGGGCTTTCGCACTGGCCTGCGCGGACGGTCCGCTGCTGACGGCGGTAGTGGCCGAGACGGCGGTGCGCGTGGCCATGGTGTGCGCCGCGGGAAGGGAGACCCGTCCATGAGCGAGCTCGGCGGCGCGTCCGACGCGCCACCCCCTCCCCCGCCCCCACCACCGCCGGTCGACGCACAGGCTCCCCGTGACGGGGACGAACCGGACGAGGCGGGATCCGAGGACACGGGCGCCCAGGACGCCTCCCAGGACGACCCGGACGCCCTCGACCCGGATCCAGAACCCGAACCGGACGACGTCCCCACCCCAGAGCAGCCGACGGACACCAACGCCGACGCTGACGCCGACATGCAGGAACCCCAGGCAGAGGCCGACCAGCCGGAGCCCGACGCGCCGCCGACCGACCAGGACCCCCCGAACACCCCCGACCACCCCACACCCGACACCCCGACCCCCACCTCCCCCGAAGACTCCACCCCCACCGACCAGACCTCGGACACCCCTGAACCGGAACCGGAACCGGAGCCGGAGCCGGAACCCGAACCTGAGCCCGAACCAGAGCCGGAACCCGAGCCGGAGCCCGAGCCGGAACCCGAACCAGAGCCAGAGCCGGAGCCAGAGCCCGAACCGGAACCCGAACCAGAGCCGGAGCCAGAGCTCGAACCAGAGCCAGAGCCAGAGCCAGAGCCAGAGCCCGAACCGGAGCCCGAACAACCAGAGCCGGATACAGATACGCATACGGAAGCCGAATCCGTACCCGCGCCGAAGGACGAATCCGAACGCGAACCCCAGGTCGAGGAGGAGCCCGAACCCGAACGGGACCCCGAATCGGACACACAGGCAACACCACAGGACGGCCGACCCGTCGACCCGCCCGGGGAAGACCCGTCCGAGGCGTCGCCGACCGAGGCCGACCGTCCCGAGCGGGACGAGGCTCCGCAGGAAGCACAGGACGGGGACACCCCGTCCGATCGGTCAGGCACGCCCGATCGGACCGACGCCCAAGACCAGGACTCCGACGAAGAACCCGCCGCCGAGGGAGCGGACGGCCAGGCCTCGCCTGCCGACGAAACGGTCGAGGCGGCGGTGAAGATCGCCGAAGGCACGGTCAAGCTCGCCGCCGCCGCGACCGAGGCCGCCGCGAACATCGCGGGACAAGCCGTCAACGCCGCGGAAGGCGCCGCTGCCGGCGCGTCCTTCTACTCCCGCGCCGACTCTCTCAACCGGGGCGTCACCGAGGCTCGCGGTTCGAGCCCGGACACTCCCCAGGATCCCGAGCCAACCGATTCGCACGCCGAGACTCCCCAACCCGGAGAGGTTCCCGCCCAGTACGACGCGGCCAATGCGGATGCCCCGGAGCCAGCCCCTGAAGCCCAAGAGACGAGGGCACCAGAACCGGACCGTGCGCAGACTGGAGAGACCGACGGCGCATCCAACGACACCGCAACGGCCCAGCAACTTGAGGAGCGTGGAGAACCAGCGGAGGCACGTGCTGGCGAAAGCGCTGACACCGCGGCTCCTGACAGCGCCGACGAGAAGCGAGCATCCAGCCGGACCTCGGAAGTCGGAGCCCGTGCCCAGGCAGACGGTGAGGCCAGGAGCGACGCCCGCCGCCCGCTCCAAGGCGTCCAATCAACAGTGCGTCAGGCAATCGGGGCTGCTAGGAATCGGGCGAACGACACCTACATCGGGCGACGGTTGACGGGGCGGCCCATGGAGCCGTGGTCAAGCAACCGAGAGTTGCACCGGAGCCTCGAAGGGGAGCGTCCGACAGCAAATGCAGTGGTCGGTGATCTGGAGGCGTTGGAGCGCGGGAACGGAACGATTGGGTACAAGGACGTGAATGCCAAAGCCCGGTCGGACGACGATCTGATCGAATCCGTTTTCTCACCTCGCGACGGGCAGTACATCTCGACGCATGTTGACCGGCCCGGCGTGATAGGGCAAGGAAACCACAGAGCCCAGGAACTCTTGGATCGAGCCAAGGATCCGGCCAATACAAAGATCGACTTTTCCACCCCGATATTCATCCACCGTGTCGGCGAGTGACGACACCAGGCATGACTTGCGGAGCGGCCATCCGAAAGGCCGAGTAGCAGAACGGGTAGTCACATGAACCCGGAGGCGTCTCATCAAAGGAGTGGCACGTGAGTGCAGGGGGGCAGTCGGGCGGCGAGGAGCTGGCCGGTGGGGTGTTCGGGGGGAATGAGCGGTGGGGGTGGGAGTACGTGGTGCCGGACGGGCCCGTCGCACATCCGGCGAGCGGGACTCCGCCGGTCTGGTACGAGCCCCATTTGCCGGAGTTGGCTCAGCAGGAGAGGCAGCTCTCCGGTCAGGTGATGAGCGGGGGCAAGATCGCAGGCATCGCCCTTGCCATCGGCGTCGGCGGGCTCCTGGTGGTGGGGCTGTTCGCGCCGGTCCTGGCAGTCCTGTTCCTCGCCGTCGTGCTGAGCCTCAAGCCGGGGCGTCGCCTCGACGAGGTCCGCCGCCGGATCGCCGAGGAGCGCAATCGGCAATGGGCCCTGCACCAGGAGCAACTGGGATCCTGGCAGCAGATGGTGGACGGGTACTGGCAGGCGCAGTTGCGGCGGCAGGCCGCGGCAGACACCTGGTTCCCGCTGGTCCTCGGTTCGGGCCAGGCCCGGATCGACGTCATCGGCGGTACCGGCGACGGCTGGGCCAGTCTGCTGGCCACCACTTGCGGCCCCACGCTCACCGGCGGGCAGACTCTGCTCGTCGTCGACATGACGGAGCAGGCCGTCGCGCTGGAGCTGGCGGGACTGGCCGCGCACCGTGGAGTTCCGGCCGCGCACGTCCCGTTCCCCGCGGCAGCCCTCCGTACCGATCTGGGCGCCGAGTTCGAGCCCGAGGACCTGGCGGACTCCCTGGCCGGCGCCCTGGCCACCATGAGGCAGCCCGGCACCGACACCGATCTGGCCGGGATCGACGCGACCGTGGTCCGCACCGTGGCCAGATCGGTGTCGGTGCCGGGCTGGCCGGGATCGACGCGACCGTGGTCCGCACCGTGGCCCGACGCCTCGACGCCCCCGTCACATACACCCGACTGGCGGCGGGTCTGGCCGTGCTGCTGCGCATGTACGAACCGGGGGCCGACGGTTCCGGCCCGCTCTCGGCCACCGAGGTCGCCAGGCTCACCGAGGCCATCGACTCGGTGGGCGGCGGCGAGCGCCGGATCGCCGAACTGCACTATGTGAAGGAGCAGTTGGAGTCCCTCTGTGAAGCGAAGGGCGACCTGGACGAGGCGGCGGAGGGGACGGCCGCCGGGTGGTGGGTGCCGGGACGGCTCACCGTGCTCTCGACCGACGGCCTCGGCCCCCGCCGCAAGGACCTGGCCGACCGGATCCTGTTCTTCCGGGTGCTGCACGCACTGCGTTCACGCACCTTCGCGCCCGGAACCGGCACTCTGGTCATCGCCGGCGCCGACCACTTGGGCCGTGACGCCCTGGAAATCCTGGCCCGACAGGCCCGGACCGCCGGCGTCCGGCTCGTACTTCTGCTGGAACACTTCCGCGAGGCGGCCGTGCACCTCGCGGGCGGCGCGGGCAGCGCGACCGTGTTCATGCGCATGGGCAACGGCGAAGAGGCTTCGGCCGCGGCCGGGTTCATCGGGCGCGAGCACAAGTTCATCGTCAACCAACTGACCCAGCAGATCGGCGAGACCATCACGTTGGGGTGCGGCGACAGCTACGGGGAACAGTTCGGGGAGTCCTCCACCCACACCTCGGGCAAGGCTCCGTCGACTTCGACCGGGACCTCGCTCTCCCGGAGCTGGCAGCAGAGCGTGAACTCCTCACAGGCGATATCCACGACGAAGGGTGAAACCTCCTCCAGGCTCTACGAGTTCACGGTCGAGCCGACGCAATTGCAGGCGCTGCCCCCGACCGGCCTGGTCCTCGTGGAGACCACCCCCGCGGGCCGCCGCGTGGCCTTCGGGGACTGCAACCCGGGCATCAGCCTGATGCCCCGGGTCTCCCCGCTCCCCCACTGACACCGCCCCTCTAGGTAACCCGCAGGCCGGCAGCAGGGTGGTTGCGGTCGAAGGTCAGCCGGTCCCAGGTGGGGAAGGAGAGGTCGGTGACGGCGAGGAGGCGGCCGGAGGCCTCGTAGAGGGTGCGGCGTACGGAGAGGCCGCCGGCCGGGGTGGCCCGGTGGGGGAAGGTGGTGCGGGTCATGGTGATGGTCTCGGCGACCCGGCCGGTCCGCGCGGCGCGCTCCAGCCAGAGCTGCAGGGGCCCCAGGTCCTCGTCCCGGACGCCGGCCGCCGCACGGTCGCGGTAGCGGCTCAGTTCGGGGGCCCCGGCCACGGCGCGCGGGCAGAGGTACGTCACCGCGTGCCGCCGTGTCTGGCCCGTCGGGCCGGATTCACGGTGGTGGTGGACGAGGGTGCGCTGGCCGCCGCGCATGCCGAGCTGTTCGGCGAGGGCGGGGGCCAGGGTGACCAAGGTGAGCCAGCTCTGCGCGGAGCCTTGGGGGGACCCCTGTGGGGACCCGTGCGCCGATGCGTGCGCCGATCCGTGGACCGATCCCGGTGTGGACCCGTGCGCGGATCCCTGGGCGCCCGGCGGCGGGGGCGGCGCGGGGAGGGCCGGACGGGTGCCGCGGCGGCCGGTGACGACGAGGCCGTCCTCGCGCAGGAACTGGAGAGCGGCCCGGATCGTCTGCCGGTTGACCTCGTACCGGAGCGCCAGGGTGCGCTCGGAGGGCAGTTTGGCTCCGGGGGTGTGGGCGGTGCGGTCGATCTCGCGCCGCAGCGCTGCGGCGATCCGCTGGTACTTGGGCATGGCGGCCGGGCCGCCGCCCCGCGAAGGGGAGGGCATGGCTTCTCCTCTGACGGGTGGTCAAGGACTGCGCGGTCTGCCCGATCAACCTAGCATTGGTCTATACCTTTAAGTGAGGGGTCCCCGGCAACCCTTCCGTGATTGGCCGGAACCCCACCGCCCGCTCCGCTGCCGCTCAGTCGTGCAGGGGGTTGGGAAGCGGCAGGTAACGGGCGTCCGCGCCGTCGGCCCGGGTCCAGCGCAGCAGCAGGTTGGTCTTGGCCGGGAGGCTGGGGGCGGCCAGCAGGGCGCGGATCTCGGGGAGGTCGTGGGCGGAGTCGAAGCGCAGGAACTCCTCGCGGGCCGCGGGCCACAGGGACCCGGCCACCTGCGGATGGTGCTGGGCGAGGGCCCCCGCGATCTCGGTCAGGTGGTTGACCACCAGGCAGTAGACCAGCCGCTGCCAGGCGGCTGCGCGCTCCGGGTCGGGCAGCAGCTTCACGCCTTCCGCGTCCCGGAAGAGGGCCTGGGCCGGCATCCCCTCGGCGTCGACGGCGACCAGGGTGTTCTGGAGGTGGGCCTCCAGGACGATGCCGTGCCGGGCGAAGAGGTGCAGCACGGGCGGTACCACCTGGCGCAGGTACGCCTTCCACCACCCGGCCGGGTCGGCCGTGACGGCCGGCGGGCTGCCCGGGTAGCCCTCCGCCAGCGCCGCGGCCAGCAGCGGCGTGAGGCCGGGTTCGGCGTGCGCCCGCAGGCCGTCGCGGACCAGCACCGCGAGCTCCTCGAAGGCGAACGCCGCCGTGCGGTAGCCCCGGTCGGGGAGCCAGGCCGCGTTCGATCCGGTCGCGCGCAGCTCCGCGAAACCCGCCTCGACCGCCGCGTCCGTGCGGCGGAGCTTGAGGAGGTCGTGCCGCCACAGCCGGCGCACGTCGTTGGTGATGCGCACGTCGAGGCTGAACTTCACGAAGAGGTCGCCGTCGTCCGGGACCTCGGCCGCCGGAGCCCCCGGACCGGCATCCGGAGCGACGTCCGCGCCGGCGTCCGGACCGGCGCCGCCGGGCACGTACAGGGTCCGGATCGAGGCGGTGGGCCAGACCGGCCGCCGACCGGTCCCCAGCCGCAGCATCCGCCCGTCCGCGAAGGCCTCGCGCACCGCGCGGCGGGACCCGACCAGGTCGAGCTGCCAGGGGTGGGCGGGCAGCAGCCGGTAACCGGCGGGCGGGAGCGGCCCGCCCGCTGCCGCCGCCAACGAGTCGATCGCGGCGGCCGCGCGCGGCCCGCCCTCCTCCACCACCTGGTCCTCGCGCAGCCCGAGGAAGACCAGCGGGAACCGGGCGTGCGCCTCCGGGGCGTACGGGAGCCAGCTCGCGGCCGGGGCGCCGCCCCGGGCCTTGGGCGCGGGGTGGTACGGATGCCCCATGACCAGGGCCTGCTCGGAACGGACGTACGGGTCCTCGGGCGGCTCGGCCACGGCGCGGGCGGCCAGCAGAGCGGCCAGGGTCTCGCGGCTGTCGGCGATCTCCACCGGCAGCTCGTCGTTGGAGACCCCGGTGTACTGGCGCAGTTCGTCGGAGACGAGTTTGACCAGTTCGGTGTGGTTGAGCGGGTGCCAGCCGCCCGCCGTGTGCAGTTCGGGGTCCGCGGGCCGCCGCCCGGCGCGCACGCGCAGCAGTCTGCCGCTGCTCAGCAACCGGTAGGAGCCGTCTCCGGCGGGCTCGGCCGCCTCCCTGAGCAGGCAGTTCAGCAGCGGGGCGGCAGCGTACGCGTCGGCGGCGCTGTCGGCGGCGTTGAGGTCCACTGATTCCATTCGGTCCATCCGGTGCGCCGGAGGTTCGCGGGGCGTCCCACCGGCCGTGATCTTCAGTATCCGCGATGATGAACCGATCATCACGTCACTCGTTCGCGTTCACCCGTGAGAGGACAAGACCCTGGCTTCCAGCATGCACCTCCCCACCACCCCGGCCGAAGAGGCCGTCGCCGCAGAACTGGCAGAACCGGACGGAGCAGAACCGGACGGACCGACCGGACCGACCGGACCGGCCGGACCGGCCGACCGCCCCGCCCTGGGTCCCGCCTACGCCGCCGCACTCCCCGGCGCACGCGCCGCCGTGCTGACCCGGCTGTGGCGGGGGCTCGCCTGTGAACCGCTGCCGTGGGTGGAACGCCGAGAGCGGGGCTCCGACGGGCTCCGGCTGAGGCTCTCCTCGGGTGCCGTGCTGGAGGGCCCGCCGCCGGATCCGTACGCCACCGCGCCCTACGTCACCGAGCTGCTGCTCGACGGCCGCCCGTACCGGCAGGCCGCCCGGCTGGTGGTGGCGCTCGGGCTGCTCCACGGGGAGGAGTTCGCCGCCGAACTCGACGGCAGCACCGCCTCCCTGGCCCTGTCCCGGGCCGGGCAGCCCGCCGGGGAGGGGACCGGGCCGTCGGCCACCTGGGAGTGGGAGCAGCGGGTGGTCGACGGGCACCCGTACCACCCCAACTGTCGCTCCCGGCCCGGCTTCACGGTGGCGGAGCAGATGGCGTACGCACCTGAGCACCGGCCGGTGGTCACGCTCGGGCTGGCCCCCGTACCGACCGGGCAGTGCCTGGTCGCCGGTGACTGGCCGGATTCCTGGCGGGAGGCCGGGCAGATCCTCGTACCGGTCCACCCCTGGCAGGCCGAGCACGTCCTCAAGCAGGGGACGGACCCGTCGGGGATCCGGCCGGGGCCGGCCTCGCACCCGCTGATGTCCCTGCGCACCCTGGCCCCCGCCGACGGCGGACCGCACGTGAAGACCGCGCTCAGCGCCCGGCTCACCTCCTCCGTGCGCGACATCTCCGTCTACTCCGTCGAGACCGCCGCCGTCCTCTCCGACTTCGCGCAGAGCCTGTCCGAACACCTGGACGGCCGCCTCCACGTCACCCGCACCCTGGGCGCCGTCACCGCGCACTGCGCCGACCTGGCCGCCGTGCTCCGCGAGCCGCCCGAGGTGTACGCGGACGCCGGCGCGGGCGAGCGCGTGCTGGCGGTCGCCGCGCTGGCGCTGACCCCGTACGCGCGTTCCGCGTCCTGGCGGGCCGGGTTCGCCCGCCTCGCGCTCTCCGTGTGCCTGCGGGTCCTGGACCTGGGGGTGGCCCTGGAGGCGCACGGCCAGAACCTCCTGGTCGTCCTCGCGGCGGACGGCACCCCGCTGCGCCTCGTCTACCGCGATCTCGCCGACATCCGGATCAGCCCGGCCCGGCTCGCCCGCCACGGCCTGCCGGTGCCCGCGCTGTCGGGCCGTCTGATCACCGATGACGAAACGATTCTGCGCCGCAAGCTCTTCGGTTCCCTGGTGGCCGGGGCGCTCGGTTCCACGGCCGGTTCGGCCGAGGCCCTCGGCGCCGATCTCGCGGCGGCGGCGTCCGGCCTCGCGCCGACGGCCGACACCCGGGCGCTGCTGACCGGTCCGCTGCCGACCAAGGCCCTGACCCTGATGCGGCTGAGCCCCGGCACCCCGGGCGATCAGTGGGCCCACCTGGACAATCCGCTGACCGGGGGCTGAGTTCCGTGCACGGTCGGCACCAGTGCCGCGTCAGGCAGTGTTCGCACCGGACGCCCCTCCCTGAGGGGCGAACGTCGCCCGACGCGGCACTAGTGTTCAGGGGCATGGCACCGACTTCGCACCTGAACGCCGTACGGGCGTCCTACGACACCGTGGCCGCCGACTACGCCCGGCTGCTGAGCACCGAGCTGGCGGGCAAGCCGCTGGACCGGGCGATGCTGGCCGCCTTCGCGGAGTGCGTGCGCGGCGACGATCCGCACGGCGGCCGTGCGGTCGCAGACCTCGGCTGCGGGCCGGGCCGGGTGACGGCGCACCTCGACGGCCTCGGCGTCCGGGCCTTCGGCGTCGACCTGTCCCCCGCGATGGTGGCGGTGGCCCGCCGGACGTATCCGGGGCTGCGGTTCGAGGTCGGCTCGATGGCCGCGCTGGACATAGCGGACGGGGTGCTGGGCGGGGTTCTGGCCTGGTACTCCACGGTCCACACCCCGCCCTCGGAACTGGCTCCGCTGTTCGAGGAATTCGCGCGGGTCCTGGCCCCGGGCGGGTACGCGCTGATCGCGTTCAAGGCGGGCGGGGATCGGCGCAGGCTGGAACACGCGTACGGACATCGGGTGGAGCTCGACGTGTACGAGAACCAGCCCGAGCACATCGCCGCGCTGCTGGCCCGGGCCGGTCTCGCCGAGGTGGCCCGGCTGGTCCGGGAAGCGGACGCCCGGGAGAGGTCCCCGCAGGGGTTCCTGATGGCCCGCAAACCCGCCTGACACCGCCGGGGCCTCCTCGGCGCCGACCGCCCTCCCGGGCCTCCCCGGAATGGGCCGTTCGGGCGGCAACTCGGCCCCGGCGGACCCGCCTTCGCCCCGAACGGGCGCCGCGGTGGCAGGAAGGAGGGATGAGCCTCCACCGCCGCCGGGTCCTCGCGGGCGCCGCCGCCGGCGTACTCGCCTCCCTGGGTGCGACGACCCGCCGCGCGGGACCGGATTTCGGGGCGCTGGCCCGCACCCTCGACGGCCGGGTGATCACGGCGGCCGACGGGGACTACGCCGAGGCCCGCCGGCTCTTCCAGCCCCGCTACGACACGGTCCGGCCGGGCGCGGTGGCCTATCCCGCGCACCCCGGCGACGTGGCCGCCTGTCTGGATTTCGCCCGGAGCTCGACCGTCGCGGTGGTCCCGCGCGGCGGCGGGCACGACTACGCGGGCTGGTCCACCGCCGAGGGCGGGCTGGTCATCGACGTCGGCGCCATGGCGGACGTGTCCGTGATCTCCGGGAGCGAGGTGCGGATCGGCGCGGGCGCCCGGCTCGGCGAGGTGAACGCCACCCTCGCCGGACGGGGCCTGGCCGTCCCGACCGGGCTGTGTCCCTCGGTCGGCATCGCCGGGCTCACCCTCGGCGGCGGGCTGGGCATGGCCTCCCGGTCCTACGGAACCACCTCGGACCAGCTCACCGGCGCGACCGTGGTGACCCCCGACGGAACCGTCCGCCAGGTCGACGCGGACCGCGACCCCGACCTGTTCTGGGCCCTGCGCGGCGGCGGGGGCGGCAACTTCGGTGTGGTCACCGGCTTCCGCTTCCGCCCCCGTCCGGTCGCCGACTGCGCCTTCGCCGAGCTGCACTGGGCCCCCGCCGACTCCGCCGCCGTCCTGCGCGGCTGGCAGCGCTGGCTGGAGGCGCTCCCGGACCCGTTCTGGAGCCAGGTGGAGTTCATGGTCGACGGCGGCCCGGTCGGCGCCCCGGCCCTGCGGGTGCTCTGCCTGGACGGCGGCCGCGGCGAGCTGGACCGGCAGCTGAACCGTCTCTCCGGCCTGGTGGGACGGGAGCCCCGGGACGACTGGAGGGTCGTGCGCGGCTACGGGGACACGGTCCTGGCCATGTCGGGCTGCCTCGACCGGAGCCCGGCCGAATGCCGGCTCCCCGGCACCCTTCCCGGCCACGACCCGCGGGGCCGGCTGGGCCGCGATTCGTATGCCGCCCGCTCCGATTTCTGGGCCCCGGGCGGGCTGACCGGCCCGGCCGCCGAGGCGGTGCTGGCGGCCCTCGGGCGCTACGGCGCGAGCGTGCCGGGCGGCGGGATCGGGGTGGTGCAGTTCGACGGGGTCTGCGGCGGCGCCCTCAACCGGCTCCCGGTGGGGGCCACCGCCTTCGCGCACCGCTCCGCCGGGTTCCTCGCCCAGTACCTCGTCTACTGGCCCGGCCCGGCTCCGGCCGCAGACATCGCCCGGCACCAGGCCTGGCTGGACGGGCTCTGGCGCGACCTGCGCCCCTGGGCGAGCGGAGCCGCGTACCGCAACTACGCCGACCCGAAGCTGACCGGCTGGCGCGAGGCCTACCACGGGCCGAACCTGGCCCGCCTCGAAGAGGTCCGGCGCAGGTACGACCCGGACCGGCTGTTCCGCTTCCCCCAGGCGATCTGACACGACCCAGGACTCCCCATCCTCGAGAAGGAGACGGACATGCGACGTACGTTGACGGTGGCGGCGACGACGGCCGCCCTGCTGCTGCCGGGCGGGCCGCTGCCCGTGGCCGAGGCCGGGAACGCCCCGCCGCCCGCCGGCCGGTGGTCCGCCCGGGAGGCGGAGTCCTTCTGGACCCCGGTCCGGATGGCGTCCGCGGTGCCGATCAGCCGCGGCGGCGCCCCGGCGGCGGGCGACGGCACCGGCCAGGACTTCGACGGCATTCCGGTCGTCGGCCGGATGTTCGTCATGAAGAGCGGCGGCGCGTACTTCTGCACGGCGAGCGTGGTCGCCTCCCCCGGCCGCGACATGGTGCTCAGCGCGGCCCACTGCCTGCTCGGGACGGACGCCCGCCAGGTGGCCTTCGTACCGCAGTACACGGCCGGCAACCCGCAGCCCTACGGGATGTTCCCGATCCTGCGCGATGCGGGCGGCCGCTCCAAGGTGTGGATCGATCCGCGTTACCGGGAGCTCGGTGCCGACCGGGGTGCCTCCCTCGACGTGGCGTTCGCTCAGGTCGGCCCGGATGCCGACGGTTTCCCGGTGGAGGACGTGGTGGGCGGCAACCGTCTGGTCACCGACGCCGGGTTCGTGCACGGGAAGGTCTCGCTGATCGGCTATCCAGCCTCGGCCGCCCGGCCGCGGCTGTGCGTGAACCGGACCACCAAGTTCACCAGCACCGATCCGGGGATCCCGGGGGACTTCCTGCGGATCGACTGCACCGGCTACCCGGGCGGGACCAGCGGAGGCCCGTTCCTGACCGCGTACGACGAGCGGACCGAGACGGGCAGTGTGGTCGGCGTGATCGGCGGCTGGAAGACGGGCGGGGACACCGCCGACACCTCTTACAGCTCCTACTTCGGCTCCGACATCAGGAAGTTGTACGAGACGGCTCTTGTCGGGGCGCGGGTGGGGTGAGCACCCGCACCCAGCGGGTGCGGCGCGGATTGCCCACGGTCCGCGGGGTCGTCGGCAGCCCGTCGGCGGTCAGCGGGTCGGGGGGCGCGAGCCCGAGCTGACGGCGCAGGTCCGCGAGCGCGGTGTGGACCGGGGCGAGGATGACCTCGGCTCGCGGGTGGGCGTACGCGAGGGCGAGCGCGGCCGTCTCGATGGCCTCGGCGGCGTCCTCGGCCGCCGTCCGGCTCCATCCGCCGGGCGCGGCGTGCCGCCAGGGCGTGAGGGTGTCGTACAGATGGCAGGCGGCGTCCGCCACGGCGTCGGCCTGTTCCCCGACCCCGGGCGCCGCGATGGTCGGCAGCTCCATACCGGGTCAACGAGCGGGGCCCGCCGGAGGAACGAGGGTTCCCCCGGCGCCTTCAGGCGACCACGGCCTGCAGCCAGAGCGGCAGCAGCAGGAGGGACACCACCGAACTCTTGATCACGACGGAGGCGGAGAGGTCCACGCCCACCTCGTAGCGCTGGGCGAAGATGAACAGGTTCTGCGGGGTCGGCATCGCGGCGATCAGCACGAGGTACGTGAGCCACTCGCCCCGGACTCCGAACAGCACCCCGCACACCGCCCAGGCCAGCAGCGGGAAGGCCAGGCATTTGAAGCCGATGAGCGCCAGTTCCTCGCGGGTGGTGCCCCGTATGTCGAGGCCCATGCCGCCGAGGTGGAGGCCCAGGGCGAAGAGGGCCACCGGGGAGGCGCTGTCGCCGACGAACGCGGCCCCGTCCAGGACCACCTTGGGAATGTGCACGGACAGCAGGTTCAGCAGGATCCCCCCGTTGCAGGACAGCACCACCGGGGTGACGAGCGAGGCGCCGACGGCGCGGGTGAGCTTCTGGCCGGTGCTGCCCGAGCCGGGACCCGAACGGCCCAGTTCCATGATGGAGATGACGACGAGGGACAGGACGCAGACCTGGAAGAGCAGGACCGGGAAGATCGGCGCCGCCGTACCGAAGAAGGTGATGAAGACGGGGACCGCGAAGTAGGCGGTGTTGACCTGGACCCCGGCCATCACCCGCAGCGCCACGTCGCGGGGCTCCCGGATCCCGGCCAGGGCCGAGGCGGCGGCGACCAGGACGACCGCGAGGGCGGCGGCGGCCGCGTAGCCGCCGATGGCCCGCCAGTCGAAGAGGGCGGAGAGGTCCGCGGCGTAGATGTTGCCGAAGAGGTAGCAGGGGACGGCGAAGAGGAAGGCGTAGTCGGCGAAGACCTTGGAGGCCTCGGCGGGAATCACCTTGCGGCGTGCCAGCAGCACCCCGGCGCCGAAGGCCAGTACCACCGGCATCAGCTTTTCCAGTGCGGCTGCCCCGCCCATGTGAACCGCTCCCCCTTGATCGACCGCCTCGCACCCTACTCGTACCGTTCGGTCGGTCGGGCGGCCGCCCCGTAGGGTGGCCCGACCATGAGCAAGACGCTGAGGAAGACGCCGGGGAAGACCCCCCGGCCGAAGGCCCGTATCCCCGCTTCCGCCTCGCGGGCACCGCGCGAGCTGTCCCAGCTCGCGGTGGCGCTGCGGACGCCCGCCAGGGCCGCCGAGCCGCTGTTCGCGCAGGCCCCCAGGGCCTGGCAGCGGATGCTGCCCTACGCCGTGACCGCCGTATGCGTGCTGACGCTGCTGCCGGTCACGATCGTGGTGCTGACCAACGACTACGCGGCGGGCGGCGGCTGGGCCGGCGCGCTGGGCGTGGCCCAGACCGTGCCGCTGCTCCTCGCCGTGACCCGGCCGCTGCCCGCCTGGGGGATGGTGCTCCTCGCGGACACCGTGGGGGCCGTGGTCCTGACCCAGGCCGACCGGGTCGCCGGGCACGCCTGGCCGTGGACCCCGATGGTGATCATCGGCTACCTGGTGCTGATGGCCTGCCTGGGGCTGCGCGAGTCCATCCGGACCCTGGTCGGGGTGTGGCTGGTGACCGGGGTGACCGGGGTGGTGCTGGGCTTCTCCCAGCCCACCGGGGTGATCAACACGGTGGCCCTGATGTTCGTACTGAGCGGGGTCGTGCTCGCGCTGACGGGCGCCCTGCGCGGGCTCGGGGACGCGCGGTACCGGATCGCCGAGCAGGAGAGCATCAGCGAGGCCGAACGGGCCCGGCGCACACTCCTGGAGGAACGGGCCCGGATCGCGAGGGAGTTGCACGACGTGGTGGCCCACCACATGTCGGTGATCACGGTGCAGGCGGACTCGGCGCCGTACCGGCTGCCGGGCATGGACCGGCCGGTGCAGGAGGAGTTCGCCGCGATCGCGGCGAGCGCCCGGGAATCGCTCGGGGAGATGCGGCGGCTGCTCACCGTGCTGCGCGGGGACGAGGCGAACGGCGGCGACCTGGCCCCGCAGCCGGGGCTCGGGAGACTGCAGCAGCTGGTGGAGGCGACCGTACGGGCCGGGCAGCCGGTGGAGTTGTCGCTGGCGGCGGGCGCCGCGGAGGCGGCCCCGCCGGCCGTGGACCTGTCCGCGTACCGGATCGTGCAGGAGGCCCTGGCCAATGTCGTGCAGCACGCGCCGGGGGCGCCGACCCGGGTGTCGGTGACCTTCGACGCCGAGGAGGTGCTCGTGCTCGTGGTCAACGGCCCCGCACGGGACGCCGTGGTGGTGCTGGAGGCCTCCGGCACCGGGCACGGTCTGGTGGGGATGCGCGAACGCGTACGGTTGACCGGCGGGACGCTGGACACCGGCCCGCTGCCCGACGGCGGCTTCCGGGTCGCCGCCCGCCTGCCGCTCACCCCCGTGGACACGACCGCCGAGGACGCAAGTTGACCATCCGCGTGATCATCGTCGACGACCAGGCCATGGTGCGGGCGGGGTTCGCCGCGCTGCTGTCGGCGCAGCCCGACATCGACGTGGTGGGCGAGGCCCCGGACGGGCGGCGCGGCGTCCAGGTCTCCCGCACCGTCCACCCCGACGTGGTGCTGATGGACGTGCGGATGCCGGAGATGGACGGGCTGAGCGCGGCCCGCGAGCTCCTCGATCCCCCGCCGGGGGTGGTGCACCGGCCCAAGGTGCTGATGCTGACCACCTTCGACATCGACGACTACGTGTACGAGGCGCTGCGCGCCGGAGCCTCCGGGTTCCTGCTCAAGGACGCCCCGCCGGCCGATCTGATCGCGGCGGTCCGGGTGGTCGCCTCGGGCGAGGCGCTGCTGGCCCCTTCGGTGACCCGGCGGCTGATCGCGGACTTCGTCGAGCGGCGGCCGGCGCCGCGCAGGAATCCGGCGCTGCGGCTGAACGGGCTGACCCCGCGTGAGACCGAGGTACTGGAACTCATCGCGCGCGGGCTGTCGAACCAGGAGATCGCCGGGCACCTGGTGCTCGCCGAGCAGACGGTCAAGACCCACATCGGGCGGGTGCTGGGCAAGCTGGACCTCCGGGACCGGGCCCAGGCCGTGATCTTCGCGTACGAGGCCGGGCTGGTGCGGCCGGGCGACGGCGGCTGAGACTCCCGCTTCCCCCGGCCCGTCTCCTCCACCCCCTACCGGGGTATGACATCCGACTTGGCTCCACGGTCCGACGCCCGCTCGGGTACCTCCTTCTTACCTTCCTCCTCGTCACGAGGAGAGGAGAAGGGGCATGCGCCGCTTCGCAAGGACACTGGTCACGGTCGCACTGGCGGTGGCCGTGGTCGCGGGAACCGCGGGATGGGCCTCCGCGGACGCCCAGACCGCGATCACGGGGCCGCCGCCGGGCACCGCCGCCTGGCGGGCCGACTCGGTGTCCGGGCGTCCGCTGCCCGACCCGGCCCGGACCGCGCCGAGCGAGGTCGCCCGCTTCTTCGCCGGGCTGGACGACGCCCGGGCACGAGGCCTCGTACGGTCCCACCCGCTGGTGGTGGGCAACCTGGACGGGGCTCCGCTCCCCCTCAGGTACGAGGCGAACCGGCTGGCCGTCCTCGCGACGGGCGAGGCCCGCTTCGCCTCCCTCGCGGCGCCCGGCCGCCAGATCCTGGCCTTCGACCCGCGCGGGCGGGGCCAGGTCGCCGAGGTGTTCGGTGACCTGGGGCGGGCCGCGCACGTCTCGGTGATCGTGCCCGGCTCGGACAACGACGCCGCCCGGCACGACCGCAGGCGCGCCCCCTACACGGGACCGGCCGGGATGGCCCGCGCGCTGCGGGCCGCAGCCGGGGACACGACCGCCGTCATCGCGTGGACCGGCTACACCACCCCGGTCGGGGTCGGACTGGACGCGGCCGAGGACCGGCTCGCCGCGGCGGGCGCGGTCCGGCTCACCCGCCTGACGGAGGGACTCGACGCGGTCGGGGCCCCGGATCCGGTGCTGTTCTGCCACAGCTACGGCTCGGTGGTCTGCGGGCTGGCGGCCCGGCACACGGACGCCACCGACATCGTCGCCCTCGGCTCCCCCGGAATGCAGGCCGGAACCGTCTCGGACCTGCGCACCGGTGCCCGGGTGTGGGCGGCGCGCGGGCCCTCCGACTGGATCTCGAACGTGCCGAACGTGGAGTTCGCGGGGCTGGGCCACGGCGCCGATCCCACCTCGGCGGCCTTCGGCGCCCGCCGGATCCCGGCGGGCGACGTGTCCGGCCACACCGGCTACTTCACGCCCGGCACCCAGTCCCTGAAGGCCTTCGCCGCGATCGCGACGGGAGAGAGCCGATGAGCACGACGACGAGCAGGCCGGTCGGTGAATCGGTGAGCAGGCCCGCGGGCGCACCGGGCGCGCTCGCCCGGCTCCGCCGGACCGCCGGCCGGATCGACGCGAAGACCCCCGCCCACCGCGACCGGGCCATCGACGGGCTGCGGGCGCTGGCCCTGCTGGCCGTGCCCACCGGGCACTGGCTGCTGGGCGGGTTCACCCTCGACTCCGACGGCGCCCTGCACAACGCCAGCCCGCTCTCCGCCTTCGGCGGCCTGGCCCCGGCCAGTTGGCTGCTCCAGATGCTCGGCATCTTCTTCCTGGTCGGCGGCTACGCCTCGGTGCTCTCCTTCCGGCGGCACACCGGCGGGGCGGGGGCCTGGCTCAAGGGACGGATCGCCCGGCTGGGGCGGCCGGTGCTCGGGGTCACCGCGGTGTGGGCGCTGGCCGCGCCCCTGCTGTACGCGGCCGGGGTGCCCGAGACCACGCTGCGGACCGGGGCGACGCTGGTGATCCAGCCGCTGTGGTTCGTCGGGGTATACGCGGCGGTCACCGCCCTGACCCCCTACTGCGTACGGGCGGCGCACCGGCTCGGCGGCTGGGCCGCGGCCCCGCTGCTGGCATCCGTGGCGGTGGTCGACTTCCTGCGCTACGGGCCCTTCGCGGACTCGGTGCCCGGCTGGCTGGCACTGGTGAACATCCTGCCGGGCTGGCTGTTCGCCTACCAGCTCGGGGTCTCCTGGGGCGAGGGCCGGATCGACCGGCGCGGGGGGTGGCTGCTGCTGGCGGGCGGGAGCGTGCTGTTCGCGGCGCTGCTGACGCTCTTCCACTACCCGGCGTCCATGGTCGGCGTACCGGGTGCGGCCCGGACCAACTCCCATCCGCCGTCGCTGCTGGTCCTGGCACTCGCGGCGGCCCAGTCGGGGGCCGCGATCCTGCTGAGGGACCGGCTGGCGCGGCTGCTGGCCCGGCCGCTGCTGTGGGCTCCGGTGGTGGTGATCAACCTGTGCGCGATGACGATCCTGTGCTGGCACCAGACGGCGATGCTGGCCGCGGCCGTGCCCGCGTCGTTCGCGGGAGGGCTGGCGGGGCTGACCACGGCGCCGGACAGTGCGGGGTGGATCCTGGCGCGGCTGGCGTGGATGCCGGTGTTCGCGGCGCTGCTGGTGGGCATCGCCCGCTACGCGCGCCGGTTCGAGCAGCCGTGGACCAGGGCCACGGCGGTGCGCAGGACGGTGGCGGGGCTGCTCGCCGCCGGGTTCGCGGTCTTCGCGCTGGGTCTGGCGTAGGCCGGGCCGCGCCGCGAGGGCACCGGCATACGACGAGAGCGCCGCTCCCTCCAGGGGGCGGCGCTCTCGTTTCGCAGCGGCGCTCCCAGGCGCTTGCGCTCTCGGGGTCTTGGGCTCTCAGGCGATGGACGCGGCGACGATGGCGGCCACGGCGATGTTGCAGGAGGCCGTCACCCACACGGCCGGGTGCGGCTCGCGGTCGACCACGATGGCGCCGAGCTTGCCCGGGGTCACCAGGTCGAGGACCAGGAAGGCCACCGCCATCAGGACCAGGCCGAGCAGGCCGAAAGCCGCGGTCGAGAGCAGGCCCTTGCCGAAGTCCTCGTAGGAGGTCCAGATCGCGGTGAAGAGGATTCCGCCGATGCCGAGCAGCGCCGAGCTGAGCACGACGGCCGCGTTGCTGTTGCGCTCTTCCCAGATCTGCTTCGGCAGCTTGCCGGGGGTCAACACGTCCACCAGGACCATGCCGAGGATGAGCAGCACCAGGCCGACACCGCCGAATGCGGCGGTGCGGCCAAGTCCGTTGATGATGTCGCTCATTGAGAAGCCGTCTCCGGGTGGGTAGGAAGTACGTCGCGTGCCTGTCGTCGCGGTGGCCGAATCTATCGCACGCCGTGGCACCGGACCATGGGAGGTCAGGAAATGGCAAAGCTCAGGCCCGCGCGGGCCGCGGAGGCCGAAGCCCTGACGGGGCTGGTCATGCGGTCGAAGGCGCACTGGGGGTACGACGCCGAGTTCCTGGCGGCGTGTGCGCCCGAGTTGCGGATCGACGCCGCGGAGGTGGCGGGACGGCGGATCGTGGTCGCCGAGGATCCGGCCGTGGTCGGGCTCGCCTCGCTCGACGGGGAGCCTCCGCTCGGGCGGCTGGGGCTGCTGTTCGTGGAACCGGCCGCCATCGGGCGGGGCGTGGGGCGGCAGTTGTACCGGGACGTGCTGCGGCGCGCCGCAGCGCTGGGGTTCCGGCGGCTGCTGATCGATTCCGATCCGCACGCGGCCGGGTTCTACCGGGCCCTGGGCGCCCGCCCGGCGGATGCGGGGGCTCCGCCCGGCCTGGTCCGGTTCGAGGTGTCGCCCGTGCCGCTCGCCGACTGGGCGCGGGAGTGGACGGGCGGTGGGTCCGCGGTGCACGTGGGCAATGTCGCCGAGTACAACGCGCAGTTCGCGGACGCCTCCCTGGGCCGGGAGCAGCGGACCGCGCACCACTACGCCTGTCTGGCGGCCTTCTACAGTCCTCGGCCGGCCGCTCTGGTGCTGCCGCTCGCGGTACCGGCGGGCTGGATCGCGCTGGTCGGCCACCAGCTGGGCTGGCCGCAGGGGCCGGACACCGCGGTGGAGGTGTACGACGGGCTCGGGGAGCGCGATTGCGGGCTCTCGGACGCCGTACGGGCCCGGCCGGCCCTGGCCGCGCTGCTGACCGGGGCCGGGCTGCCCCTCGTACCGTGGGGCCTGACCGCGCCCTTCGCCCGGCTGGCGGGACGGCCCTGGCGGCCGCGGGAGCTGCGGTACGAGTCGAAGTCGGCGGCGCACGGGCTGTTCGGCCGGATCCTGGCGGAGGGCGGCCATCCCGGGATCGTGCTGCCCGCGCAGTGGCGGGCCGCCACCCGGCGGGCGGCGGTGCGGCTGCTGGCCGCGCGGGCCGAGGCGGGTGAGAGGACCGTTCTCAAATCGGAGCACGGTGTCGGGGGTTCGGGGACCACCGTGGTGACCTCGGAGCGGGTCCGGGCCGCGGGCGGGGCGCGCGCCGTGCTGCGCGGGATCCCGCGCGGGCCGCTGCTGGTGGAGGAGTACGTGTGCGGCCCGACGGACCCGGAGGAGCCGCGCGATCTCACGTACGACGGGTTCGTGGACCCGCGGGGCCGGGTGCACGAGGTCGGCGGGGCGGTGATGGACGTGGTGGACGGCGGGTACCGCGGGGCGACGGTGGGGCCCGGGGTGGTGCCCGGGTGGGCGGAGAAGCCGCTGCTGGCCTTCGGGGAGGCGGTGGGCCGGGAACTGTCGGCCGCCGGTTACCGGGGCTGGTTCGACATCGACTTCGTCGCCGACGGCGCGGGCCGGCTCGCCCCGGCCGAGACCAACCTGCGGCTGACCGGCCCGTCCGTGGCCTTCATGGTGGCGGCCCGGCTCGACGAACTGCGCGGCGCGGGACACCTCGTACGGATCTGCGACCGGGTGGAGCTGGGCGCCCGGCTGCCGGAGGCGGCCTTCGACGAGCTGTGCGGGCGGCTGGCCGCGCGGTGTGCGGAGCTGGGGGCGGTGTTCGTGCCCGCCATCCCGACCGGCGCCTTCGAACCGGCGCCGTGGATGGGCGTGCTGGTGGCCGCGCCCGGCGCGCGGGAGCTGGACGCGGCCGAGGCGCTGGTTCGGGCGCAGGCCCTCGCCGTCGGGGCGATGTTCGACGGGTCCGGTCCCGATCAGTCCTCGGGATCCGGGTCGAAGTCGAAGGCGTTGCGCGGCGACTGGATGACGTAGAAGACCACGACCGCGGCGGCGATCATCAGCGGGACGTTGAAGGCGTAGACGAGGGAGGCCTGGAGCTGCCAGTCCTGTTTGGCGGCGAGCCGGTAGAAGTTGTCCTGCGGCCACCAGGCGGCCAGCAGGTAGAAGACCGCCAGGTGGGCGGCCTTGGTGATCACCGGGCCGCGGCGCTGGCGCCGCATCCGGGAGCGGCCCATGAAGAGGAACAGCACCCCTGCGGCGAATGCCGTGGTCTCGAACAGGTAGAGGACGAAGAAGAGGAAGGCGTACGGGGACGGTACGCCGGTGAGGTCGGTGGAGCCGGGCCAGAACACGTCCGTGAGGGACACGGCGGCCATGGTCAGGAAGAACATCGCCACGATGACGGAACAGGACGGGGTGAACCCGCCGGGGTTCACGGCCGAGGACTTCCCCGAGCCCCGGACCATCGGGTCCCGTTCGGCGGGCCGGACCGGCAGGGGCAGTGCGCCACGGTCCTCCCGGCCGGCCCGGTCCCGCGGGATCTTCGCCAGCCGGACCACCGTGCGCGGCAGCCCGTCGGCCGGGACCTTGTCCGCCAGATACCGGCGCAGCGCCCCGCCGTCGGGGAGGCGGAAGCCGTGCGACCGGCCGTTGTCCTCGGCCGGAGGGGCGATGTAGGCGACGAGCACCGGCCGCGCGTTCCTGCCCCTGCCGCTCTTGCCGCCCCGGCCGCTCCTGCCTGCCTTGCCGTCCGTGCCCTCGCCCTCGCCGGGGATCTGGCGCAGGAGGACGGCGCCGATGCCCCCGTGGGTCCGGATCTCGGATTCCACGGGGTGCGGGTCCAGCGTGCGGCCGTCCAGGGTGAGCCGGTCCCGGATCCGGCCGCCGAACTCCAGCAGCCCGTCGGGGCGCAGCTGTGCGAGGTCGCCGGTCGGGACCGGATCGCCGCCGCCGGGTGGGGTCAGGCGGAGTTCGCCGTCGCGGAGGTCCACGTGGCAGCCGGGAAAGGGGGCGCCGATCAGTGAGAGCCGCTCGGGGCGTGCCGTGGGATTGGCCGCCTGCGGGAGTTCGAACCAGGTGCCGATGCCCGCGGACTCGGTGGTCCCGTAGACGTTGAGCAGGCGGGCACCGGGACGCAGGCGGGTGAGCAGGGCGGAGTGCTCGTCGAGGTAGAGGCGGTCTCCGGTGACGGTGACCAGGCGCAGGGAGCGTACGGCTTCGTCCGTGCTCTGCAGGGTGTGGGCCCGCACGGCCTGTTGGTCGCGCAGCAGGAGCTGGGTGACGGTGCCCGGGTCGGTGTGCAGGACGGTGACGCGCTCCGCCTCCAGCGCGCGGCGCAGTGCCTCGGCCGTCCAGCGCCGGCCTTCGGGCACGACGAGGGTGCCGCCCGTGCACAGCGCCCGGGTCCAGCCGGCGGCGAAGGCGGTGAGGTCGGATCCGGCGGTGATCAGGTGCCGGTCCGCGGGCTCCGGTTCGGCCACTTCGGCCCAGCTGTCGAGGGCGGCGAGGAGCAGCGCGTGGCCGACGGGGACGGGCCGGCGTTCCGCGCCCCCGGTGAACAGGACGGCGGCGGTGTCCCCTTGCGGTGCGCGGGCCGCGGGGACGGAGGGCCGCCGGGCCGGGTCGGCGGACCCGGCGGTCCGGCCGGTCCCGGCAGCCCCCACGGCCTCTGCCGCCTCTGCCGCCTCCGCGGCCTCCGCGGCCTCCGCGGCCTCCGCGCCGAGGGGGATCACCCGCAGGCCCCGGCCGTCGTCCAGGCGGGCCCGGTGGGTGGCGTGGGCGAGCAGGGCGAAGGGGCTGATCGCGGCGAGCTGCCGCTGCCCGGCGCGCGGGTCCTGCACGTCGACCACGGCGCAGGCCGCGCCGGCCTTGAGCACGCCGAGGAGTGCGACGAGGACCTCTGCCGGCCGGTCGGTGCCCACGGCCACGACGGCGCGCTCCGGCAGTCCGGCCTCCTGGAGCTGGTGCGCCACCTGTTCGGCACGGGCGTCGAGCCGGCCGTAGGTGAGAGCGTCCGAACCGTCCCGGCCGTCCGAACCGTCCCGGCCGTCCGAACCGGCGGCCACGGCCTGGGCCTCGGGGGTGTCGTGAGCCCACCGTTCGAAGCGGGACAGAACGGTGTCGACGGTGCGCCGACTGGACTGCGTGGACTCTGATCCCTGCGTCATGGACCGATGATGTCACCGGGCGCGGGTGCGCACGAGAGCCCTGAAAATCCCTCATACGAGCGGGAGTTGGACACGTTTCGGAGTGACCCTCGCCCGATCCCTTGACCTCAAGTTTGATTGAGGTCTTAACGTTCGGTTCATGGACATGGAAGTCACCGCTTGGACATCGCTGCACAGCGCGATGAACGCCCAACAGGACCGGCGCCCGCTCTCTAAAGAGGGCCTGCGCCGGGTCGCCGCCTTCGCCCGCCCGCACCGCCGCGGGCTGACGCTGTTCCTGCTGCTCAGCGTGGTGACCGCACTGCTCGCGGTGGCCACCCCGGTACTGGCGAGCCGGGTGGTCACCGCGATCGTCGACGGCCGCGAGAGCGGTACGGTCACCCGCCTCGCCCTCCTCATCGCACTGATCGCCGTCGCCGAGGCGGGCCTCGGGCTGCTCGTCCGCCGCCTGTCGGCCACGCTGGGCGAGGGGCTGATCCTGGATCTGCGGACCGCGGTCTTCGACCACGTGCAGCGGATGCCGGTGGCGTTCTTCACCCGCACCCGTACGGGGGCGTTGGTGAGCCGGCTGAACAATGACGTGATCGGCGCGCAGCGCGCCTTCAGCAACACCCTGTCGGGGGTGGTCGCCAATACCGTCACCCTGCTGCTGACCCTGACCGTGATGCTGGGGATCTCCTGGCAGATCACCCTGCTGGCCCTCGTGCTCCTGCCGGTGTTCGTGCTGCCGGCCCGCCGGATGGGCGCGCGGATGGCTTCGATGCAGCGGGAGGCCTCGGCGCTCAACGCGTCGATGGGCACGCAGATGACGGAGCGGTTCTCGGCTCCGGGCGCCACCCTCGTCAAACTCTTCGGGCGCCCGGCCGACGAGTCCGCGGAGTTCGCGGCGCGGGCGGCCCGGGTCCGGGACATCGGGATCCGGACGGCCATGGCCCAGTCGGCCTTCATCACCGCCCTGACGCTGGTCTCGGCGCTGGCCCTCGCCCTGGTCTACGGACTCGGCGGCTACTACGCGCTGCACGGCACCCTGGACGCGGGGTCCGTCGTCGCGCTCGCCCTGCTCCTGACCCGGCTGTACGCGCCGCTGACCGCGCTCGCCGGGGCCCGGGTGGAGGTGATGAGCGCGATGGTCAGTTTCGACCGGGTCTTCGAGATCCTCGACCTGAAGCCGCTGATCGCCCAGAAGCCGGACGCCCGACGGGTGCCGGAAGGCCCCGTGGCGGTGGAGTTCGACCGGGTCTCCTTCGGATACCCCTCCCCCGACAAGGTCTCCCTCGCCTCGCTGGAGGAGGTCGCCACCCTCGACGCGCGGGGCGGTACGCGCGTGCTGCACGAGGTGTCCTTCCGCGCCGAGCCCGGTCAGATGATCGCCCTGGTCGGCTCCTCCGGAGCGGGCAAGTCCACGATCGCGCAGCTGCTCCCGCGGCTGTACGACACCGACCTCGGCTCGGTGCGCCTCGGCGGCGTCGACGTACGGGACCTCACCGCCGACTCCATCCGGGAGACGCTGGGCATGGTCACGCAGGACGGCCATCTGTTCCACGAGTCGGTACGGGCCAACCTGCTGCTGGCCCGCCCCGGGGCGACGGAGGAGGAGATCTGGGAGGCCCTGCGCCGCTCCCGCCTGGACGGTCTGGTGGCCTCGCTCCCGGACGGGCTCGACACGGTCGTCGGCGAGCGCGGCTACCGGCTCTCGGGCGGTGAGCGCCAGCGGCTGACGATCGCCCGGCTGCTGCTGGCCAGACAGCGGGTGGTGATCCTGGACGAGGCCACCGCCCATCTGGACTCCACCTCGGAGGCGGCGGTCCAGGAGGCCCTCGGCGAGGCCCTGTCGGGCCGGACCGCGGTGGTGATCGCGCACCGGCTGTCGACCGTGCAGGCCGCCGACCTGATCCTGGTGGTGGAGGACGGCCGGATCGTGGAACGCGGCACCCACACCGAGCTGCTGGCGGTGGGCGGACGGTACGAGGAGCTGTACCGCACCCAGTTCGCGACGGCCGGCACGCCTTCGGCGAACACCGTCCCCGGCGGCGCGGCGAGCCCCTCCGGCGGATGATGGGCCGACGGCAACTCACTCTTGTGATTCGGGTCGGAGGGCCTTCCGTGCGGGGATCGGGCCGCGTACGCGTGAGACTGTCCCCGGAGAACGCCCGAGGGATGGTCAGAGGAGAAGTGACGCCGTGAGCATTGTCGCGCTGCTGGGAACCGGGATCATGGGGTCGGGCATGGCCCGCAACCTGCTCCGGGCCGGGTTCGAGGTCCGGGTGTGGAACCGGACCCGGGAGAAGGCGGTCGCGCTCGCCGCCGAAGGCGCCGTCGTCGCGGACGGACCCGCCGAGGCGGTGGCCGGGGCCGATGTGGTGCTCACCATGCTGGCCGACGGCGCGGCGGTGGCGCGGGCCATGGCCGCGGCCGTGGAGGGGCTGAGCGCCGGTCAGGTGTGGGCGCAGATGGGTACGGTCGGCGTGGCCGCGCTCGAAGAACTGGCCGGTTTCGCGCAGGAGCACGGACTGGTCTTCGTGGACGCCCCGGTGCAGGGCACTCGCCAGCCCGCCGAGGCGGGGACCCTGGTGGTCCTGGTGGCCGGCCCCGCCGACCCCCGCCTGGACCCGGTCTTCGCCGCCGTCGGGGGCAAAGTGCTGCGGGCCGGGGACGAGCCCGGCGCGGCGACCCGGCTGAAGCTGGCGACCGTCGGATACGCGATCACGGTGACGGCCGCGGTCGGCGAAGCCCTGGCGCTGGCGGAGGGGCTCGGGGTGGACACGGACTTGTTCGCGCAGGCCGTCACCGGTGGCCCGATGGACAATCCCTACCTCCAGGCCAAGATGCGGGCCGTGCTGGAGCGGGACTTCGCGCCCTCCTTCACGGTCCGGGGCGCCGAGAAGGACACCGGCCTGATCGCCGACGCCGCGGAGGCGGCCGGGATCTCGGTCGACCTGGCGGTGGCCGCGCGGGCCCGCTTCCACCGCGCCGACGCCCTGGGTCACGGGGACGAGGACATGGCCGCCGGATACTTCGCGGGCTTCCCCGACCAGCCCTGAGCGGCGGCGCGCTCAGCCCCCGTCGGGCCGGGCCCGCGTGCGCAGGGTGTGGCCGTGCCGGACGCCCTCCAGGAAGGCCGCCTCGTAGGCCTGGTCGCCGAGGGCGCCGCGCGCCGTGCGCTCGAACTCCTCGCGTACGGAGGCCAGCTCGGGCGTGCCGCGCTGCGGGTGGCCGACCGCCTGCCAGTAGGCGTGGCCGGTGCCGTACGCGCGCGCCGCGCCCGCCCCGTCGCCGGACGCCGCCCGGGCCGCCGCGAGCAGGTCCAGGCCCAGGGCCGTGCCGAAGCTGTCGCCCAGCTCCCGCTTGCTCTCCAGCATGGCGCGGGCGTGGACGGCGGACTCGGCGGGGCGGCTCTCGAACAGGCAGATCAGGGCCAGCTGGTAGTCGGCGTAGGCCCGGGTCCAGTGCTCGCCGCGCTCGGCGCAGCCGGAGCGCAGCAGTTCCGCCTCCTCGCGGGCGTCGGTGAACAAGCCCATGCCGGTCAGCGCGAAGACCCGTACGAGGTGGCAGCGGATCCGGGGCGCCGAGTCGAAGGGGGTGCCGGGGTAGGCCGCCAGGGCGTTGTCGGAGACGATCCGCGCGGCCAGCGTCCGCCCGGCCAGGAGGTGGCTCAGACCCAGCAGGTACGCGGCGTCCAGCGCGGGCCCGGAGGCTCCCGGTCCGGATCCGGCCTCGCCGTCGAGCCCTGCGGCCAGTGCCTCGCAGCCGACGGCCAGCCGGTGGGCCTGGTCCTGTTCGCCCTGGAGCAGCAGGGTCACTCCGAGGGCCCACAGGGCGCGGACCCTGATCAGCGGGGACACCTCTTCGGGCCGTGCGGTGGCCAGGGCCCGTTCCAGGTAGCCGCGGGCGGCGTGCAGGTGGCCGCAGCAGGCCCAGTAGAAGCCGGCTCGGGCGGCCAGGTCCAGGGCGCGTGCGGGGGCGGTGTCCAGGTAGTGGTCGAGGGCCGCGCACAGATCTCCGTGGACGGCCGCGACCCGCCGGTAGCCCTCCTGCTGGGCGGGGCCGAGCCAGTCCCGCTCGGCGGCGCGCACGAGGTCGGTGAAGTACGCGGCGTGCGCGGCCCGCAGCGCGTCCCCTTCGCCGGCTTCGTCCCGCCACATGGCCCCGTACTCCCGGATCGTGTCCAGCATCCGGTACGAGCCGTCCGCGCCCCGGCGCACGACGGACTTGGCGACGAGCGCCGCGAGCAGCGGTGCGACGAGCGCCTCGTTGAGCGGCGGGGCGGAGCACACGGCGCGCGCGGCGGACTCTTCGAAGGTGCCGCCGAAGACGGACAGCCGCAGCCACAGCAGCCGTTCGCGCGGTTCGCACCACTCGTGGCTCCATCCGACGGCGGTGCGCAGCGCGCGGTGGCGGGGCGGCTGGACGGGGACGGCGGTGGACAGCGGACCGATCCTGCGGGCGAGCCGCACGGCCAGTTCCTCGATGGTGTGGTCCGTCAGCTGCGCGACGGCCAGTTCCAGCGCGAGGGGGATCCCTTCGAGGCGGGCGCAGATCGACCGGGCGGCTCCGAGGCGGGCTTCGGTCCAGGGCGGCGCGTGCCGGGGGGCGGTCGCGGCGGCCCGCGCGGTGAACAGCGCGAGGGCTTCCTCGTTGCCGTACGGGTCGGCCGCGTGCGGCAACGGGCCGATGTCCAGGACGTGTTCGCGCTCCAGTCCGAGCCGCTGCCGGGCGGTGAGCAGGAGCACGAGGTGCGGGGCCGCGTCGAGCAGCTCCGGTACGAGGCTCCGCAGGGCCGCCACCAGGTGCTCGCAGCAGTCCAGCACGAGGAGCAGCCTGCGCTCGCCGATCCATTCGCGCACCGCCGTGGCCAGGCTGCGCGAGGTGTGGTCGGCGAGGTCGAGCGCGTCGGCCACGGTGGCCACGAGCAGGCGTTCGTCGGGCAGCGGGGAGAGGTCGGCCCAGTGCACCCCGTCGGGGAACGGGCCCGCGGCGCCCACGGCCTCGGCCCGGCCCGCGGCCCGCCGGGCCAGGCGGCTCTTGCCCACGCCGCCCGGCCCGGTCAGGGTGATCAGCCGGTCACCGGTCCGCCCGCCCTGCCGCTCTCCCCGCCACTCGCCCCGCAAGGCCCTGTCGAGCGCGGCCAGTTCGCCGACCCGCCCCACGAAGGAGGCACTCCCGCCGCCTTCGTACCCGTCGCCATGTCCCAGCACCCGCCCAGTGTGGCGTACGGGGCGGATGCCGCGATGCGGGCGCCGGGGCGCGCATCAGCGCGCCGGAGCACGATTCAGGAGGTGGGCGGGGGTACCGGCAGCGCTCCGGGCTGCGGGACCACGGGCGACCAGGGCGCATCGCAGATGACGGCGCGGCCGTTGCTCACGCAGTGGGTGTGGTAAAGAGTGCCCGTCTTGGTGAGTGCCTTGATCTTCACGTCGTTGCCCTGGATGGCCAGGCCCACGGCGCAGACCTCGGCCGGATAGCCGGTGACGGGTGCCACGGTGAGGTCGGTCCAGCCGAAATCGCCCCAGTTGCCCACCATGTCGCGGGTGCGGCGGCCGAGGTAGGTCTTGCTGTCCTTGAGGACGAGCGCGAACTCCTCGGAGTTGTTGGGCATCTGGCTGTCCACCGAGGAGCACGGTCCCATCGGGCCCGGCACCCCCTGCGGGCCCACGGGGCCGAGCGGGCCGAGCGTTCCGGCGGTGCCGGTGGGGCCGGGAGCGCCCTGGCGGCCGGGAGGTCCGGCGAAGCCCTGGGCGCCCACGGGGCCGGGGAGTCCGGGAAGCCCCTGGGCCCCGGGGGGACCGGCCGGGCCGGCGGGGCCCTGCTGGCCCTGGGGTCCGGCGGGCCCGGCGTCACCGGAGCGGCCGGGGTCGCCCTTGGGTCCGGCGTCGCCCTTGCGGCCGAGGGCGCCGCGCTCCCCGTCGGGGCCGGCGGCCCCCTGCTCGCCCGGCTCGCCCTTGGGGCCCGGCGGACCGGTGTCCCCCTTGGGTCCGGCGTCGCCCTTGGTCCCCGGCGCGCTCGTCCCCCCCTCTCGCCCCGCTCTCCCTTGTCGCCCTTGTCGCCCTTGTCGCCCTTGGTGCCCGGCGGCCCGGCCGGGCCCTGCTTGCCCTGCGGCCCCCTGGGCCCGTGGGGTCCGGCAGGTCCCGCGGGTCCAGCCGGTCCGGCGGGTCCGGCACAGGGGTGACCGTTCTCGGGTACCGCCTCGGCGCGGGTCCGGTCGCAGGTGCCGGGCCCGGCCCGGTCCTCGTCGGGGGCGCCGCCCGAGCCTCCCCCGGCCTCCGGCGCGGGCGCCGTCACCGCGGCGACTTCCGCGGCTCCCGCCGCACCGCCTTCGAAGGCCGAGGCCGGAATCGTGAATCCGCCCAGTGCCACGGCCACCGGCAGCACGAGGCCACCGGCCAGCCGGGCCCTTCGTCCGGTTCTTGCTGTGGAAGACATGCGAGTACCCCTTCGCCGAACGGAATGGTCGAATGCTCCGGCCGAAGCGAGGGGGAGCATCTCCCGGGCAGGGGTCGCACGAAGATCAAAAACGCTAATGTCGCCGCAGTGTCAGCGAGTTGGTCCAACGACACGCGGTGCCGGTACGCCGAACGGCAGCCCGTACGGGGCCTCGCGCGAGGTCCGGCAGGCTACGGGGCGAGCACGTCCAGTTCCTCCAGCGCGCCCACCGCGATCTGCCGGGTCAGCGCCTCGGCGCGGGCCGCGTCCCCTTCCCGTACCGCCTCGGCCACCCGTACGTGCAGGGTGACGGCGGCCGGGTCGGGGTCGTGGAACATCACCGCGTGCTGGGTCCGGCCGGTCAGGACCTCGGCGACCACGTCGCCGAGCCGCGCGAACATCTCGTTGCCGGAGGCGTTGAGCACGACCCGGTGGAAGGCGATGTCGTGGCGGAGGTAGCCGTCGAGCTGGTGGCCCCGCGAGGTGCGGACCATTCCGAGCGCCGCCTCGGTGAGTTCGGCGCACTGCTCCGGGGTGGCCCGGGCGGCCGCGAGCCCGGCCGCGACCGGTTCGATGGCGGATCGCAGCACGGTGAGGGAGCGCAGCTGGCGGGGGCGGTCCGTGCCGGCGAGCCGCCAGCGGATGACGCGCGGGTCGTAGACGTTCCACTCCTCGGCGGGGCGGACGGTGACCCCGACCCGGCGGCGGGACTCGACCAGGTGCATCGACTCCAGGACCCGGACGACCTCGCGGACCACGGTGCGGGAGGCCTCGAAGCGCTCGGCGATCTCGTCGGTGCGCAGGACGCTGCCGGGCGGGTGTTCCCCCGCCGTGATCGCGAGGCCGAGGGTGTCCAGGACGTGGGAGTGGAGCCCTTGGCCGCCCTGGCCGTCCCGGCCACCTTGGCCTGCCTGGTCTCCCGAGCCTTCTGTGGTCATGGCGTAAGCGTACGGTGATGCCCCGACGAACAAAAGGTGTGATGTTTTACCGAGCAACCCTTGAATAAGTACTACGTAATGGGCTTCAGTGGTGCCAGGCGCCGTACGGGCCGATGTCGACGAGGACAGCGAAACGAGGTGCGCGGTGAAGCGCGTCATTGTGGTGATGGGCGTGGCCGGTACGGGAAAGAGCACCGTGGGCCGGCTGCTCGCGGACGCCCTCGCCCTCCCGTACGCGGAGGGCGACGCCTTCCACCCGGCGGCCAACGTGGCCAAGATGTCGGCCGGCACCCCCCTGGACGACGGGGACCGCCGGCCCTGGCTGGACGCCATCGGCGACTGGATGCGCAACCGGGCCGGCCACGGCGGCGGGGTCGTCGCCGCCTCCGCCCTCAAGCGCGCCTACCGGGACCGGCTGCGCGCCACCGCCCCCGGGACCGTGTTCGTCCACCTCACCGGCGAACGGGCCCTGATCGAGGAGCGGATGGCGGCGCGCAAGGGGCACTTCATGCCCACCACGCTGCTGGACTCTCAGTTCGCCACGCTGGAGCCGCTCCAGGCGGACGAACCCGGCGTCCTCGTGGACGTGTCCGGAACCCCGGCGGAGATCGCCGAACGGGCGCTGGCCGCCCTGCGCGACCTCCACGTCCCCACCGCGTAGCGCCCTTTCCCCTCTCCTCTCCGGAGTTCGACACCTCCGGAGAACGACACCTAAGGAACCGTCACCGTGACCAGTCTCAGCGTCGAGACCCTGGCAGCGGCCGCCACCGAACCGATCACCTCGGCCGGCAGCACCCAGCTGGGCATGGCCGTCATCGCGGGCATCGCCGTCATCGTCCTGCTCATCACGCGCCTCAAGCTGCACGCCTTCCTGGCGCTGACGCTCGGCTCGCTCGCACTCGGCGTGTTCGCGGGCGCCCCCCTGGCCAAGACCATCACCAGCTTCACGGCCGGACTCGGCTCCACCGTCGCGGGCGTCGGCGTACTGATCGCGCTCGGCGCGATCCTCGGCAAGCTGCTCGCCGACTCGGGCGGCGCGGACGAGATCGTGGACACCATCCTGGCCCGCGCCAAGGGCCGGGCGATGCCGTGGGCGATGGTGCTCATCGCCTCGGTGATCGGACTCCCGCTCTTCTTCGAGGTCGGCATCGTGCTGCTGATCCCGGTGGTGCTGCTGGTGGCCAAGCGGGGCAACTACTCGCTCATGCGGATCGGCATCCCTGCGCTCGCCGGCCTGTCCGTGATGCACGGGCTGATCCCGCCCCACCCCGGCCCGCTGGTCGCCATCGACGCGCTGCACGCCAACCTCGGCGTCACCCTCGCGCTCGGCGTGCTGGTCGCCATACCCACCGTCGTGATCGCGGGCCCGGTGTTCGCCCGGTACGCGGCCCGGTGGGTGGACATCCCGGCGCCCGAGCACATGGTGCCGCAGCGGCCCTCGGCCGACCTGGAGCACCGCCCGCGGTTCGGGGCGACGGTCTTCACCGTGCTGCTGCCGGTGGTCCTGATGCTGATGAAGGCCCTGGTCGACATCGTGGTCAACGACCCGGCCAACGCGGTGCAGCGGGTCACCGACGTGGCCGGGTCCCCACTGATCGCCCTGCTCTCGGCGGTGCTGGTGGGCATGTTCACCCTCGGCCGGGCGGCCGGATTCACCAAGGCGCGGCTCTCCGTGACGGTGGAGAAGTCCCTGGCCCCGATCGCGGGGATCCTGCTGATCGTGGGCGCGGGCGGCGGCTTCAAGCAGACCCTGATCGACGTCGGCGTCGGCCGGATGATCATGGACTTGTCGCAGAACTGGTCGATCCCGACCCTGCTGCTCGGCTGGCTCATCGCCGTGGCCATCCGGCTCGCGACGGGCTCGGCCACGGTCGCCACCATCTCGGCCGCCGGCCTGGTGGCCCCGCTCGCGGCGGGCATGCCGACGGCCCAGACCGCCCTGCTGGTCCTCGCCATCGGAGCCGGGTCGCTGTTCTTCAGCCACGTCAACGACGCCGGGTTCTGGCTCGTCAAGGAGTACTTCGGCATGACCGTCGGCCAGACCCTCAAGACCTGGTCGGTGATGGAGACGATCATCTCGGTGGTCGCCCTGGGCTTCGTCCTGCTGCTGTCGCTCTTCCTCTAGAGGCTCTCGCGGTTCCTCCGGGACCGCTCGCAGCCGGCGAGTTGGGCCGCCGCCAGGTCGAAGCCGCCCGCCGCCGTGGCGCAGCGCTCGGCCAGGTCCTCCACCTCGGCGCGCAACGCGTCGGCCCGCGGCCCCTGCCAGTGCAGGTCGTCCGCGGCCCGGCGCAGCCGCTCGGCGTGCGAGCGCAGGGCGGCCGAGTGGGCGCGCAGGCCTTCGGACGGAGCGGGCCCGGACGTCTTCCTCAACTCGGCCTCCCGGGAACGTAGACGTCGGGGCGCCCCGGCAGTCCGACGAGATGGCTGCCGGTGACCCAGCCCTCGAAGGCGGCGAGGGCGGCCGGGGATCCGGGGCCGGCGCACAGCCGGGCGGCCGGGTAGACGGTGGTGAACTCCCGGCTCGTGGCCAGCCGTTCGGCCGAGTCGGCGCCCGGTCCGCAGCCGACCAGGGCGAGTTCGGATCCGGAGGGCACGAGGCGGCGTACGGCCCCGGCCACCATGCGGAGGTATCCGTCGGGCCCGTCGTCCCCGTCGGGCCCGCCGCAGCCGCCGTCCGGGGAGCCCTCGCGGTCGGGCCCGATGGGCGGGGGGCCGGCCAGCTGGACCACGTAGCGCTCGCCGTCGTCCGCCCCGACGACCTGCTGGAGCAGGACCGCTCCCCCGGCGGCGGCGCGGAGCCCCTCCGCGTTGCGCAGGTATCCGGCCGGGGTGCCGGTGGTGTCCAGTTCCGCGAGGAAGCCGGTCTCCGGTCCGGGGCAGTCGGGGCCCGGCGCGAAGAAGGCCCGCAGGGCGGCGCCGATCCCGAGGAGCGGTTCGGCTCGCACCGCCCTGCCGGTGGCGATCTGCCAGCCCGCATGGTCGTTGAAGGGGTTGCCGTCGGTCAGCGCGTTCCAGGCGAGGATGTCGGCGAAGGACGGGTTGAGCAGGGCGAAGGCCGGTCCGGCGCCCTGCCGGCGCACCAGGTCCTGGAACTCCCGGACGGCGTCGGCCTGCCGGTCCTCCTCGACGGCCCGCAGGACCACGGCCGCGTCCGGGTCGGCGGCCAGTTCCGGGTTACGGGTCCGCGCGGCCCGGATCCGTCCCTTGAGTCCGCACACCGCGAGGCTCACGGCCAGGCTCTCCCGGCCGGCGAAGACCCCGGCGAGCCAGCCGGCCCGGGCCACGCCCCGGCCCCGGGGGGCCCAGCCGAGTCCGGCCGGGTCGGTGAGGGCGCGCAGCAGCGTACGCCAGGCCGCCCGGCGGCGGCTGCCCGAGGTCAGGGCGGTGACCGGCAGCCGGGAGCCGAGGGCCAGGCCGGAGGCGTAGCGGGCGGCTTCGCCGACGGCGTCGGCGGCTTCGCACAACTCCCGGCACAGGGCGCCCAGCTGATCGGCGTCCGGATCTGAGTCCGGATCGGCCGACTCGGAGGTCGCGGAGGTCGCGGCGTCGGACATGGATCCCTCGTGTGGTCGGGCGGATGGGGCAGGGCGGACCGATGCTGTGGACCGGTGCTGTGGAGCGGACTTTCAGCACAGGCTTCAGCACGGGCTTCAGGACGGGTTTCAGGACGGGTTTCAGGACGGGATGCCGGCGCGGGGCTTCAGCGCCGGGTCAGCCGGAGCCGGATCCCCTGCGGTTCCAGGGCGGCGGGCAGCGGACCGAGCGGGTCGAGCGCGGGCCGCACGGCGTGGACCCGGTGCCCGCGCAGCACCTCGGCGCAGAGCGCGGCCGTGACCAGCAGGCCCAGTTGCTCACCGGGACAGCGGCCCTCGGCATGGCTGAAGGGAGCCATCCGGATGTCCCGCACCGCCTCGGGCGAAGCCCACCGGCCGGGTACGAAGACGTGGGCGGCCGGTACGCGTCCGGGATCGCGCTGGTGGAACAGGGCGGGGAGCAGCACGCAGGTCCCTGCGGGATGACGCACGCCCCGCCACTCGGTCTCGGCGCGGGTGATCCGTATCAGGTCGGGGACCGCCGGGTACAGGCGCAGCGCTTCGCGGACGCAGGCCCGCAGCCGGGGCAGCGCTCCCTTGGCCGCGTCCGCTTCCCGTGCCTCGGCGGCCGCCGCGCGCTGCTCGGCCGGGTGCGCGCCGAGGAGCAGCAGGGTGCGCAGCATCAGGCCGGGCACCAGGTCGAAGGCCGACAGCCAGTGCCGGGCCTGCTCGACCGGGTCGAAGCTCCCCGTCGGGTCGGCGTGGCTGCGTGCCCGCCCGACGAGGGTGTGCGGCTCGGCGTCGGCCGCGTACGCGGCGATGCGCGCACCCGTCTTGTCGTGGAAACGTCCGAGCCTGCGGGTGAGTTCCAGGTCCTCGGCGGCCGCGTCGCCGAGGACGATGCGCCGAGCGGCGCGGGCCACCACGTGGCGGGCGCGGGTGAGTTCGAGGGAGCCTCCGGCCGTCAGCCGCCGGGCCTCCTCGGCGAGGACCGACAGGAACGGCCCGCACGAGGGGTGCACGGGGATCCCGGCGGCGAGGACGGAGCCGTCGAGCGCCCGCCGCTGGGCGCTCGGCCCGGCGTGGGCGCAGCCGTCCGGGGTTCCGGGGGCGGAGGCCGGGGCGAGGGTGTCGACGGGTTCGGCGTAGAACTGCCGTACGTCCTGCGGGTCCAGGATGAGCAGGACGGTGCCGGTCAGCCCCCGTACTAGTACGGGCGCCCCGCCGTGCCGCTCGCGCAGAGCCCGCAGGGTGGCCGCGGACCAGCGCGGCCGACCGGGAGCGGCGTGCCCCCGTCCGGTGCGGGGGCGGGCGCTCACGAAGCCCCGTACGAGGACCGGCAGCGCGTGGGCAGCCGCGAACCGGACGCTCCCGGCGCGGCCGGCGCGACCCGCACCGGCCGTCATTCGCGGGCCGCCGCGGCCGGAGCCGGGGCCGCCGTGGCGGGGTCCGGCGCCGCGGGCACATCGAGGGCGGTCTCCTGGGCCGTACGCATCCGTGTACCTCCGCGCAGCCGGGATTCGACGGTCGGTGATCTCGCGCTCACCGTACGTCGATCACCCGGGGTCCGCGCTCCGAGGGACGAGGAGCCCGGCCTACGGGAGCGGGTCGAGCTCCACGAGCAGCGCGGCGGTGTCCAGCCCGGCGGCGAGGTACTCGGTGAAGGTCTCGTTGTGCAGGGCCCACGGGGAGCGCTTGCGGCGGACGAGCTCGATCGCCTCGGCAGCGGCCGGTACGAGGCCGCGCTCGACGAGGCACTGGGCGACGACGAGCCCGGACCGGTTGTAACCGGAATGGCAGCGGACCAGGATCGTCCGTCCGGAGGCGAGGGCGGCGCAGGCGGCCCTGGCGAGCCGCTGGACCGTACGGAGCTGCGCGCCCGTGAGCGGGGCGTCGGGCATGTGGCCGACCAGGTGTTCCACGCCTGGACCCGGACCGTGGCCCGGGTGGGTGAAAAGGCTGATGACCAGGTCGAACTCGGCTCCGACGACGACCGGCTGCAGCTCCCCGGCCGGGTCGGTCCAGAAGTGACCGCCCATCCAGAGGCCCGGGGCGATCTCGTCCCACGGACTCCCGGGACCGGGCGGTTCGCGGTCCTTCCGACGGGTCTTCTTCATCGGATCCCGAGGATACAACCAACCATCAGTGGGCGGGAGTTGAATCGAAGACGGCGTCACGGAAGGCGGTACGGAGCGGGGCCGACGGAGTGGTGGGGAGCAGGGCCGCCCAGCGCCGACGGCGCGGGGAGACCCACAGGGCGGGGCCCTCGCCGTGGGACCAGGCGCCGTGCGGGGCCGGATGCCAGAGCAGGCCGCGGGCGGGGGTGAGCTCGCCGGTGCGGATGCGCAGCGACTCGTCGGTCCAGGCCCGGCTGACGGGCCGCGCACCGGATCCCTCGCAGGAGCCCGCGGCGGAGCAGCCCTCGCCGGAGCCCTCCGCAGGGGCCAGGAGATGGGTCAGGAACCGGGCGAGGTCGGCGACGGGGGCGCGCAGGGTGCCGTCCGCGGCGAAGCGGGTCCGGGTCATGCCGAGCGGACCCCAGATCCGGTCCGCGGCGAACTCGGCGAGCGGCCGGCCGCAGAGCCGCTCGGCCAGCCGGACCAGAGAAGGTAGGGCGGACACGGCAACCGGGGCGGGGCCTTGGGGGAGGTGGCCGAGGTGGCCAACGTGGCCGACGTGGGTGAGCAGTTGGTGTGCGGTGGCTCCGGCGGGCAGGCCGTCGCCCGCTCCGTACGCGGTGAGCGGGGTGTGCAGGCTCAGCTCCCCTTCCCTCACAAGGATCCCGATGACGGGCCAGACGGCCAGCACGGCCGCCAGCCCACCGACGTCGAGCACCTCGGGTTCCGCACCGGCCCGGTGCGTGGCGCCCGCTCCGGCCGCCGCGCTCGGGCCCTGCGGACCTCCGTATGCCCAGGCGGCCCCGGGGTCGGCCTCCCGCACGAGGGCCTCGACCCGTTCCGCGCACCCGCTCTGCCCGCTCTGCCCGGCCCGGTCGCTCTGCAGCGTCATGGTCGGTACGGTACGGCGTCCGGCCGCGCGGCTCCGGCGCGTCCCACGGGCCGGTCAGCGCCGCCACCCGAATGCCCGCACCCGCCCTGCCGCCTCCCCAGACCGCCGACCGCCGATCGCCGCCCACCGCCCGCCGCCGAAATCCGGATGACGCCGGGCTGGATCCTCCGGCAAGGTCACCGCATGACCCTGCTCCTCCCTCCCCGCCTCACCGCGTCCGCCACCCGGCTCCGGGACGCGGCGCACGCGCGCGGGCTGGCCACCGTACGACTGGACACCTTCGACGTGCCCGAAGGGCTGCGGGCCGCGCATGTGCACGCCGGTCCGCGCTTCGCCGACGCGGTGGCCCCCGGGCTCGGGATCGGCCTCCTGGAGGCGCCGTCCGACTGGCTGGCCCGGCTGCCGCGCCGGCTCACCGGCCGGGAGATCCGGCTGATGCCGCTGCGCGAGGCGTACGGGCTGCGCCGGCCCGTGTTCGTGAAGTCCCCGAACGACAAGGAGATCCCGGCGCTCGTCTACGCGGACGGCTCCCGGCTGCCGGGACCCGACGCGGTGGATCCGCGGACCGAAGTACTGGTCAGCGACGTGGTGCGGTTCACCGCCGAGTACCGGCTCTTCCTCCTCGACGGGGCGGTCCGCACCGCGAGCCGCTACGCCGAGGACGGCCGCCTCAGCCTGGGCCCGGCCTCGGCCGACGCCCTCGCCTTCGCCGCCGGGCTGCCGTTCTCCACCCTGCCGTCGGCGATCGTGGTCGACGTGGGCCTCGCCGACGGCGGCGGCTGGTCGGTGATCGAGGCCAACGCCGCTTGGGCGAGCGGTACGTACGACTGCGACCCCGGCCGCGCGCTGGACGTGGTGCTGCGCGCCGCCCGCCCCCTTTCGGCCCTGGAACCCCGGGACCTGGAGTTCCTCCGCTGACCGTGGAACCGTGTCCGCGGCCGGGTGGCCGTCCGGGGGCGGACCGGCCAGCCTGGGGGAATGACCGACCCCGTCGCACAACAGCCACCCGGCGTCCGGCTCCGCTCCGCGCAGGGCCGGTGGATCGTGCTGACCACCGTCCTCGGGTCCGCCATGGCGCTGCTCGACTCGACCGTGGTCAATGTGGCCCTGCCCAGCATCGGGCGGGACCTCGGCGCCGATCTGGCGGTGCTGCAGTGGACGGTCAACGCGTACCTGCTGACCCTCGCCGGGCTGATCCTGGTCGGCGGGGCGCTCGGCGACCGCTTCGGGCGGCGCCGGATCTTCGTGCTCGGGGTGGTGTGGTTCGCGGTGGGCTCGCTGCTGTGCGGAATCGCCCCGAACGCCGGAGTGCTGATCGCGGCCCGCGCCCTGCAGGGCATCGGCGGAGCACTGCTGACTCCCGGTTCCCTCGCCCTGATCCAGTCCTCGATCCACGCCGACGACCGGGCCCGTGCGGTGGGGCTGTGGTCGGGGTTCGGCGGGGTGGGCGCGGCGGTGGGGCCGTTCCTCGGCGGCTGGCTGGTGGACGGGCCGGGCTGGCGCTGGGTGTTCCTGCTGAACGTGCCGCTGGCCGCGCTGTGCGTCCCGGTGGCGCTGAGACACGTACCGGAGTCCCGGGATCCGCAGGCGCACGGGCGGTTCGACGTGGCGGGCGCCGTCCTAGGCGCGGCCTCGCTGGCGCTGATCACCTACGCCCTCATCGAGGCCCGGTCGGGCACCGCCCTCGTCGTGGCGGCGGGGGTCGGCGGCGTCCTGCTGGGCTGTGCCTTCGTCGCCGTCGAGCGGCGGCGGGCCGATCCGATGGTGCCACCGGGGATCTTCGCCTCGCGCCGGTTCACCGCCGTCAACCTGGTCACGCTGTGCGTGTACGCGGCCTTCGGCGGGTTCTTCTTCCTCGTCGTGCTCCAGCTCCAGGTGGTGTCCGGCTACTCCGCCCTCGCCTCCGGGGCCGCCCTGCTGCCGACCACCGCCCTGATGCTGCTGCTGTCGGCCCGGTCGGCGGAGCTGGGCGAGCGGATCGGCCCGCGGATCCCCCTGACCGTGGGGCCGCTGCTGTGCGCGGCGGGGATGCTGCTGATGCTGCGGGTCGGCGAGGAGGCCTCGTACGTACGGGACGTGCTGCCGGCGCTGCTCGTGATGGGGATGGGCATGGTGACCCTGGTGGCTCCGCTGACGGCCACCGTCCTGTCCTCGGTGGATCCCGGCCGGGCGGGGCTGGCCAGCGGGATCAACAACGCCGCCGCTCGCGCCGCCGGGCTGCTCGCGGTGGCCGCGCTGCCGCTGCTGGCCGGGATGGGCCCGGACGCCTACCTCTCGGCCGGAGCCTTCGACGCGGCGTTCGGGCGTGCGATGCCGTGGTGCGCGGGGGTGCTGGTGCTCGGCTCGGTCGTGGCGTGGACGACCGTACGCTCCCCCGCGCCCGGGAGCTGCCACCCGCAGTGCCGTACGAACTGCGCGGTGACCGCTCCGCCGCTCGAACCCCCGGGAGCGGCGGAGCGGTGATCCGGACGGCCCGCCCCTGCTACCAGGGGCCGGGCGCGGGCGGGGCCACGACCGGCGGGCGGTCGTCGCAGGTGATGGTGTTGGGCAGTTCCCAGCCGGCCAGCCAGGGGCCCGTGGTGCCGCCGCCGTCGTTGCCGCCCCGGTCCACGAGGGTGAACTCGGAGCCGGTGCCGGGGAAGTTGAAGGAGCCGCAGTTGTTGGCCCCGACGGCGCCCACGTTGCGGGCGTCGACGTTCTCGAAGGTCGCCGAGCCTGCCGACCGCGCGCTGAGGACGGAGGTGCCGGTGCCGTCGACCTTGATGTCCTTGAAGTGGACGTTCTCGATGCGCACCTTGTCCTTCACCGGCCAGTCGCCGACCAGCATGACGGCGTTGTAGGTGCTGTCGAGGAAGGAGTTGTCGGTGACCTGGATGTCGGCCTGGTCGATGCTCCGGTCGAGGGCGTAGAACCAGATGGAGCCGAGCCCGATCTTCCAGTTCAGTTCGTACGTGCCCGCGCGCGCGGTGGTGTTGCCGGCGATCCGCAGGGTTCCGGTGAAGGGTTCGGCGCCGAAGCGGGAGCCGACGTGCAGGGCGCTGCCCTCCCGGACCGGGTCGGCGACGAGGTTGGCGGTGACGGTGGTGTCGGCGCCGCCGTAGACGGCGATGCCGTTGGCCAGGGTCGGGCTCTGCACGGTGTTGTGGTCGAAGGTGTTGCGGGCGTCGGCCGTCTTCTCGGACCAGAGCGCGAGGCCGTCGTCCCCGGTGTTGCGGACGAAGTTGTCCTGGACGAGGGAGTCGGTGACGCCGGTGTGGAAGTTGAGGCCGTCGGCGATCTGGTCGGTGATGACATTGCGGGTGACTTCGAGGTTGCTCATCGGGCCGTCGAACCAGAGCCCCACCTTGGTGTGGTGGATGTAGAGGGAGTCGACGGTGGAGTCGCTCATCGCTCCGCCCACGCCGTTGACCTGGTCGGTGTCCACGCGCTCGCGGACGTCTCCTTCGATGGCGAAGCGGGAGAGGTGGACTCCCCGGCTGCCGCCGTCGGCGGCCTCCTTGCCGTAGAAGCCGACGCCCTTGCCCTTGACGGTGGTGTACCAGCTGCCGGCGCCGGTGACCGTCACGTCGTCCACGACGACGTGACGGTTGACCTGGTAGGTGCCGGGCGGCAGGTAGACCGGGAGCCGGTGGCGCCTGGCGAAGGCGATGGCCCGGTCGAGGGCGTCCGCGGAATCGCGGCGGCCGGTCGGGTCCGCCCCGAAGAGCAGGACGTTGGCCGCGGCCGTCTCGATGTGGGGAGCGCCGACGAGTTCGGAGTCGATCAGGTCGATCACGGTCCAGGCGGCGGTGCTCCCGGCCGGGACGGTCAGGCGGATCTTGTCCCCGGCCCGGTGGGTGCGGCCCAGGAGCAGCCGCTGCTCGTCGTACATGTGGGTGGGCCGGAACGGCTTGGTGACGACCGGGGCCGGGGTGGTGGCTGCGGGGACGCAGCCGCACTCGGTGATCCACCAGTCGGGGTGCAGGAGGTCGGCCTGCGGGTCGTTGCTGAAGGGGTACTGGTTGTACAGCCACGAGTACTGCGAGGTCAGCGTCATGGAGCGGCGGTTCTTGCCGTTGACGGTGACGTCGAGCGGGGCCGTGATGCCGCCGCCGGAGGGGGCGTCGGGGAGGCTGTAGCGGACGGTGAGCGCGTTGGCGGCCGCGGGCAGGGTGAACTCCGCGTACTCGCCCGGGGCCAGTTTCACGGCCTTGCGGCCGGAGGCCTCCGCGGGCAGGGCGTAGGCGGTGCGGTCGGGGCCGATGGGCGTGCCGGAGGTGACCGCGTTCTCGGCTTCCTGCTCGGCGAAGGGCACCCGGGCTCCGCGGCCCTCGACCAGTGCGGGATCGAGGGCGGCCCGGGTGACGGCTGTCGCGGGGGCGGGGGCTGTGGCGGGGCCCGCTGCGGCCGAGCCGGCGCCCAGGGCGCCGAGACCGAGCGTGGTCACGGTGATCGCCGCCAGCGCGGCGGCGGCTCCTCCGGGAACGGCTCTTCTCGCGGCTCCTCTCTCGGTTCCGGCCGTGACTCTGCCTGCGGCGCTTCTTGCGGCTCTTCTTGGGGACATGGCGGGGACAGTAGAACCCCGCGCATGAACACAGCAAGAGTCGTGCAGAAATCTTCTTTGTCCTGTCGAGTTTTTCCAGTGATCTGTGGCGTGGCAGACGGCGCCGGTCCGCCCTACCGTGAGAGCGGGAGGTCACCATGTGCTGGAGCGCGACGGCCGATCTGACGGCGGGTACGGCCATCACCGCCATCGGGATCGTCTGCCTGGTGCGCACGCGAAGGGCCAGGGACCTGCCCGTCGCCGCGCTTCCGCTGATCCTGGGCGCACACCAGCTGATCGAGGCCGCCGTCTGGAGGTCCGGCGGCGGCTGCGGCCCGGCCACCACCGCCTGGGCGGTGATCGCCCTGCCGCTGCTGCCGGTGTGGGTGCCGCTGGGGGTCCTCCTCGCCGCCGCGCCGGCGCTCCGGCCCCGCCTGTGGTGGCCGGCGGGCGCCGGTCTCGCCACCGGCGCGTACCTCTCGTACTGCCTGGCGACGCGCCCGGTGAGCGCCGAGGTACGTGGCCACGTCCTCGGGTACGGCGTGAACGTTCCATGGATGCCACTGGTTCTTGCGGGCTATCTGTTCGCCACGCTCGGCTCCCTGCTGATCTCCGGCGACCGATTGCTCCGCCGCCTCGGCGCGCTCCTCACCGTCGGGGCACTCGTCTGTTTCGCGCTGTGGCGGCTGGAATTCGCCTCCACCTGGTGCGCCTTCGCGGCCGCGGCCTCCGTTCTGGTCCTCGTCCGGACCGGGGAGCGCGGGTTCTCCTTGTGTACACGGGGTCCCGGACCGGGGGACGCCGGGCCTGTAACACCGGCCCGGACGGCGAACAGACCCACTTGGCGAAGGTAAAAAGATTCCGGGCCCGATCACGGCCGCACGCTGCGGTTTGCCGCTTTTCGGCCGTCGGGTGCGCGCGACACAGCCATGACGGAGTGGCTGCGTGGTCCGGACCTTCCCGTCACCCGGCACTGGACTCCGCCCCGTAACGCGTTCGACTTCTGACGTGCCGGATTCGACCGGCACGCGCTCCGCCCGCCCATGCCCGCCCCCCGCGCTCCAGTCACTCCCAGACCACCACTGCGCCACAGCCAGTGGTCGTTCCCAGCGTCCGATGGGACCTTCGGCGACGGAACCCGGACCCCGGACCGGCGCCCTCCGCGACCACGAGCAGCGAAAGATACCTAGGCGTATCTAGTGACTTCACAAGCACTCAGCAGTAGAACTCGTTCTCATTCAGCCTAGAGTGAGGAAGCTCACATGAGCGACAAAAGCCTGCACAAAACCAACACCAACGGCGTCTCGCGTCGCGGGTTTCTGGGTAGAACAGGTTCCATTCTTGGGGCCATGGCCCTTGCGGGTCCGATCATGCCGACCCAAGCACAGGCCGCCACGGCCGACGCGACCGCCGCCGGCCCCATCGACAACGGCGCCCACGTACCGGCCCTGGTGATCGGCACCGGGTACGGCGGCTCCGTCGCCGCCCTGCGGCTCGCCCAGGCCGGCGTGGACGTCCACATGATCGAGATGGGCATGGCCTGGGACACCCCGGGCTCGGACGGCAAGATCTTCTGTAGCACCACCAGCCCGGACCAGCGCTCCTACTGGCTGCGCACCAAGACCAAACAGCCCCTGAGCAACTTCCTGGGCTTCCCCATCGACAAGGACATCCCGCGCTACACCGGCATCCTGGACGCCGAGGAAATGGGCGGCATCATCGTCTACCAGGGCCGCGGCGTCGGCGGCGGTTCGCTGGTCAACGGCGGTATGGCGGTCACCCCCAAGCGCGCGAACTTCGGCGCCATCCTCCCGTCCGTGGACGCGGAGGAGATGTACAGCACCTACTACCCGCGCGCCAACGCGGGCCTCGGCGTCGGCCTGATCGACCCGGCCTGGTTCGACACCGTCGACTGCTACCAGTTCGCCCGCGTCGGCCGCAAGCACGCCCAGCGCTCCGGCTTCCCCTTCGTCTTCGTCCCGGACGTGTACGACTGGGACTACATGAAGCAGGAGGCGGCCGGGACCGTCACCAAGTCCGCCGTGGCCGGCGAGATCCTCTACGGCAACAACTACGGCAAGAAGTCCCTCCAGAAGACCTACATCGCCCAGGCCAAGGCCACCGGCAAGGTGACCATCTCGCCACTGCACAAGGTGACTTCGGTCTCCCAGGCCTCCGGCGGCGGGTACACGGTCGTGATCGATCAGATCAACACCACCGGCGACACCATCGGCACCAAGACCGTCCTCGCGGACAAGGTGTTCTTCGCGGCGGGCAGCGTCGGCACCAGCAAGCTGCTCGTCCGGCTGAAGGCCACCGGCGCACTGCCCAACCTGAACTCGGAGATCGGCAAGGGCTGGGGCGACAACGGCAACGTCATGGTCGGCCGGGCCAACCACATGTGGGACCCGACCGGCAAGGTGCAGGCGTCGATCCCCTGCGGCGGCATCGACAACTGGGACGCGGGCGGCGCCTTCGCCGAGGTGGCCCCGCTGCCGACCGGCATCGAAACCTACGCGTCCTTCTACCTGTCGATCACGAAGAACCCGAACCGTGCGGAGTTCAGCTACGACGCGGCCTCGGGCGCGGTCAAGCTGAACTGGCAGACGGCCTGGAAGCAGCCGTCCATCGACATGGCCAAGACCATCTTCGACAAGATCAACTCGAAGGAGGGGACGATCTACCGGACCGACCTCTTCGGCACCAACAAGATCTGGGGCGACCACCTCACCTACCACCCCCTCGGCGGCGCGATCCTGAACAAGGCCACCGACAACTACGGTCGCCTGCACGGCTACACGGGCCTGTACGTCATCGACGGCGCGCTCATCCCGGGCAACACCAGCGTCAACCCGTTCGTCACCATCACCGCGCTCGCCGAGCGCAACATCGAGAAGATCATCGCCACCGACCTGTAACGCCCGACGCCCTGCCCGCAAGGGTCCACCAGGTCGTGACAGGCAGCACGAAGGCCCGGGGCCGTCGGATTCACCGACGGCCCCGGACCCATGTGCGCCGCTCTCCCCCTCCGCGGCTCAGTGGCCCGGCAGCATGCACACGCTGTCGAGCCCGAGCACGTGGTTGAGCCGGCCGAAGGCCAGCCAGGAGCCGATGCTCATCGTCAGTTCCACGATCTCGACCTGGCTGTAGAGCGCCGACATCCGCTCCCAGAACTCCTCGTCCAGGCCGTGGTGGTCGAGGCAGTAGCGCTCGGCGTACTCCGCCGCCAGCCGGGTGCGCTCGTCGAAGCGGTCGGTGGTGCGCCACTGGGTCACGGCCTCGGGGAACTCGTCCTCGACCTTCTGCCCGTCCCGGTCCGTGCGCCAGTCCAGGCAGAAGATGCACCCGTTGATCTGCGCCACGCGCAGCCGGGCGGCCTCGAACTCGCGCAGCCCCAGGGTGGTGTGGGCGTACACCGACAGCGAGAAGTTGGCCGCGGCCATCCCGATGCCGGGTACCAGGTCGCCCCACACGTACTCGATGGGGTGCTGGCCTTCGGGTACGTCGATCCTCATGGGTGCTTCCTTCCGAGTTTGCCGATGGCGGGGCGCAGCGGGATGTCCAGGGCGTCGTAGAGCCCCGGTTCGGCCTCCACCAGCCAGTCGATGGCGCCGACCAGACGGCCGACGGCGGTGGCGTTGCCGCCCGCGGAACGGTTCTCGCCCTCGTCGGTGGCCTCGATGGTGACCTCGATGTGCGGGCGGCCCTCGATGACGACCCGGTGTGCGCCGTCCCCGCCGTCGGGCGGAGACGGCCAGTCGGGGGCGCAGGAGGCGTGGATGCGGGTGACGTGCTCGATGACGATGCGGGGCTCGCCCTCGACGATGCCCTGCACTTCGAAACGGATGGCGCCCTGGGTGCCGGCCTCGAAATCGCCCATCGTCCTCGTGGTGACGGTGGTTTCGAGGGCGCGGCGGTCCACCGTCTCGCGGATGTCGTCGAGTTCGACGCCGAGGGCGCGGGCCATCATCCGTATCTGGCCGCCCCACACCATGGTCGGGATGGACGGCATCAGCATCATCGGTTCGAAGTCCATGGGCTGGCCCATGCCGACGAGGAGGCGGACCGAGTCGGGCTGGTCGTAGGTGGAGTAGTCGAATATCTCCTGGCAGCGGATGACGTCGACCCGGGTGCCGAGTCCGCTGAGCAGGAGCGGGAGCACGTCGTTGCCCCAGCCGGGGTCGACGCCCGAGGCGAAGAGCGAGCCACCGCCCTCCGCGACCGCGGCGGTCACCGGATCGAGGAACTCCGGTGGTGCGTTGCGGTAGTCGTAGAGCGGGTAGAGGGCGGGGCTGACGACGACGGCCCCGGAGCGGATCGCCCGGCTGATGTCGGCGAGGGCGTCGTCGGGTCGGATGTCGCCCGACGCCGCGTAGAAGACGGCCTGCGGGCGGGCCGCGAGCACCGCCTCGATGTCGTCGGTGGCCGCGACACCGACCTCGTAGTCGAGCTCGCCGAGTTCACCGGCGTCGCGGCCGACCTTCTCGGGATTGTGGACGATGACGGCGGCCAGTTTCAGCGCCGGATGGGCCTCTACGGCACGGATGGCCAAACGGCCGACGTTGCCGGTACCCCAGACAACCGTGGAAATCATGCGCGGAGGGTAACTTCAAGACTTGCAGGTTCCCATAGCCGCGAGCGGAAACTTCGCGCCCGTCCTCACTGGCTCTTCGCGCCGAGGACGAAGAGCAAGTAGACGAAGAAGGCGAAGAGATGGCCTACGAACAAGTAGGCAATGAGCCGGATGACCAGACCGCGCGGGAACTTCGACTCGATGCGGCGCAGCACGGTCGGGGTCTGCTCCGCCTTGGGCTGCTGTTCTGTCCGGGACATGGGTACGGCTCCTTCGGCTGTCGGTCGGCTACTGGTGGCGCGTGGTGGTGGCGGTCGTGCCCAGGCACAGCCCGGCGAGGCTGCTCTGCAGCAGGGTGTGGACGAACAGCAGGTCGGCTCCGGCGGCCGAGGCCGCGCCGATCCGGTGCGACGTGAGCGAGTCGAAGTGCGCGCTGTCCCCCGGCTCCAGCAGGTGCTCGCTCTCCCCAAGGTGCAGCCGCAGCCGCCCCTTCAGTACGTACAGCCACTCCTCCCCGGGATGCACGCGGACCAGCTCGCCCTGGCTGCGGCCGTAGGGCACGTGCACGCGCAGGGCCTGCATGCCGCGGCCGGAGCCGCCGGCCTGCCAGTACGTCCAGCCGTCGGCCTCGCGGGCGCCGGGGCCGCCGGCCCGTACGATGGGATCGGCCACGGCCGGGGTCTCCCCCAGCAGCTCCGAAACCGTCGTACCGTAGGTGCGGGCGAGACCGAGCAGCAGCGGCAGCGAGGGCTGGCGCCGTCCGGTCTCCAGTCGTGACAGGTGGGCGGGCGAGAGCCGGGCCCGCGCGGCCGCGGCCTCCAGGGTGAGCCCGGCGCGGCGGCGGAGCTCGCGCAGCTGAGGGGCCACGGTGGGCAGCTCCAGGCCGCTGTCGGCGTTCTCGCCGCTGTTGCCGTCGAGGTCGGCCGCGTCTTCGGGGCCGGGGGCAGGACCGGTTGTCATGCCCCGATTGAGCCAGATTCTTACCCCACTGGCAATCTCCGTTGCCTCTGAGGCAAAAAGCCCTCGCCCGACTCCGGCGGCATCCCTGACGTACCTATTCCGGCGGATCCCCCGGCTCCTGCCCGCCCAGCACCGTCTCCACCGTGTCCGCGTCCTGCGCGCGCTTGTCGGGACGGTGGCGCAGGACCCGCGCGAAGCGCAGGGCCACCCCGGCCGGGTAGCGCGGGGAGCGCTGCAGCCCGTCGTAGGCGATCTCCACGACCAGTTCGGGGCGGACCCGGACGGTGTGGCCGTCGTCCTCGACGGCGAGCTCGCCGAGCCGCTCGGTCTGCCAGCGCAGCATCTCGTCGGTGAGTCCCTTGAAGGTCTTGCCGAGCATGGCGTAGCCGCCGTCGGCCGCGCGTGCGCCCAGGTGCAGGTTGGACAGGAGCCCGGTGCGCCGGCCTTGACCCCGTTCGACGGCGAGCACCACCAGGTCCAGGGTGTGCACCGGTTTCACCTTGAGCCAGTGTTTGCCGCGCCGGCCGGCCGCGTAGGTGGAGTCGAGTGCCTTGACCATCACTCCCTCGTGCCCCCGGCGCAGGGTTTCGGCCCCGAACTCCTCGGCTTCGGCGAGCCGCGCCACCGGGTCCTCGACCACGAGGCGACGCACCCGGGACTCCTCGGGCACCAGGGCGGCCAGGACCTCGTGGCGCTCGCGCACCGGCAGGTCGAGGAGTACGTCCGCACCCGCCGCCAGGACGTCGAAGAAGAAGACGGCGACCGGAAGGGTCCGCCGGGCGGCCTCGACGTCGACGCGCGAGCCGACCCGGCTCGCCACCTCCTGGAACGGCACCGGACGCCCGTCGGCCCCCGGCCTCCCGATGACCTCCCCGTCGAGGATGAACCGCTCGCCCGGCAGCGACCGGGCCAGCTCGGCCACCTCCGGCAACCGGTCGGTGATCTCGTCGAGGGAACGCGTGTACACCCGTACCTCGTCCCCCTCACGGTGGACCTGCACCCGGATCCCGTCGAGCTTCTCCTCCACGGCGCACGGCCCGAGCGCGGCCAGCGCCTCGGCCACCGACTTGGCGGTGTTCGCCAGCATCGGCTGTACGGGGTGCCCCACGCGCAGGGTCACTCCGCGCAGGGCCGCCTCCCCGTCGGCCAGGACCGCCGCCGCCACCCGGGGCAGGGAGCCGTCGAGCATCGCGGCCCGGCGAAGCTCCGCGGCCGGCACCCCGGCCGCGGCGGCCACGGCGTCCAGGGCCACGGCGTCCAGTGCGCCCTGGCGGACCTCGCCGGAGAGCAGGCTGCGCAGGAACCGCTGCTCGGCTCCGGTGGCGGCGCCGAGCAGGCCGTCCAGGATCCGGCGGCGCTCGGCCTGTGCGCCGGTACCGGAGACGGCGGCGAGCCTGGTCACCGCCGCGTCCACGGCGGACACGGTCAGGGTGGGCCCGGCGGCGGGCTCCACCTCGCGGGCGAGCGCGCGCCAGCCGATCCCCGGACGCCCCTGCGGGAGCCGTCCGGCGAGGTACGAGACCACGAGCGCGGCCTCCTCCGGGGGCGCGGCGGCGAAGACCCCGGCGAGCAGCCCGGTCTTCCCGGACCGGGCGGAGGTCTCGGCGACCTCCCGGGACACGCGCGCGACCTCGGCCAGCAGCATGCGGCCATCCTCGCCCGGCTCGGCGGAGCGCGCAGGTCGGCGGGACGCGCGGGTCGGCGGGGGTGCTCGGGTCGGCCGGGGTGCTCGGGTCGGCGGGGCGCGGATCGGCGGTGGTGCTCGGCGTACACCGCGGGCGCCTCGGCGCGTACAGCAGGCGCGGTACGGACAGCGGGTGAAGTAGTCCTTGAGGACGTCGGCAGTTCAGCCTGCGGGAGCGCGGGCGCGGCGGGCCCGGCGACTAGGGTTCCCGTATGAAGCTCCGACTGCCCCGGCGCCGCCGAAGCCGCCTGCTCGCGGGCGCCGCCGCGCTCGCCGTCGTCGCGGGGGCGGGCACGCTGACCGCCACGGCCGCGGCCGGCGAGGATCCGGCCGTGCACCGCGAGGACCGGACGCTCGACATGCCCGGTGCCGGAATCGACATCTCCTACTTCACTTCGGGCGACCGGGGCGGTCAGTCGGGAGGCGGCGGGGAGAAACGTCCCGCCGTACTCCTCGCCCACGGCTTCGGCGGCAGCAAGGAGGACCTCCGGCCGCAGGCCGAACGGCTCGCCCGCGACGGCTACGCGGTGCTGACCTGGTCGGCGCGCGGGTTCGGCCGCTCGGGCGGCACGATCGGGCTGAACGACCCCGACTACGAGGTCAAGGACGTGTCCCGGCTGATCGACTGGCTCGCGGCCCGCCCCGAGGTCCGGCTGGACGCGGCGGGCGATCCGCGGGTGGGCATCGCGGGAGGCTCCTACGGCGGGGCGATCTCCCTGCTCGCGGCCGGACACGACCCGCGCGTGGACGCCATCGCTCCTTCCATCACCTACTGGAACCTCGCGGACTCCCTCTTCCCGAACGACGTCTTCAAGAAGCTCTGGGCGGGACTCTTCTTCACCACCGGTTCCGCGGGCGGGCTCCAGCCCAGCGCCTCCGCCGGGAACGGGTCCCCGGCCACGGCCGGCGCCCCGGCCGCCGCGACCGGGTGCGGGCGCTTCCAGCCCGAGCTGTGCGCCATGTACGAACGGGTCGCGGTGGCCGGCAAACCCGATCCGGAAGCCCGCGCCCTCCTGGAACGGCGGAGCCCGTCCGCCGTCGGCTCGGCGATCAAGGTGCCGACGCTGATCACACAGGGCCAGGACGATTCCCTCTTCCCCCTGGACCAGGCCGATGCCATGGCCAAGGCCATCGCCGCCAACGGAGCTCCCGTCTCCGTGGACTGGGCCGCGGGCGGGCACGACGGCGGAATGCGCGAGGCGGACCGCGTCGAGGGCCGGGTGAAGACCTGGTTCGACCGCTACCTCAAGGAAGACCCGTCCGTGGACACCGGCCCCGTCTTCCGGGTCTCGCGCTCCGGCGGCATCGACTCCACCGACGGCGAGGTCGAACTCCGCGGGGCGACCGGCTCCACCTACCCCGGGCTTCTGTCCGGCCCGCGCGAGTTCGCGCTGGCCGGCCGCGAGCAGAGCTTCGGCAATCCGGCCGGCGGAGCCCCGCCCGCGCTGTCCGCGCTCCCGGGCATCGGCGGGCAGCTCGCCGCCCTCGGAGGCGGGCTCTCGCTGGACTTCCCCGGGCAGAACGCCCGGTTCGAATCGGAGCCGCTGACCGACGAAGTGCGGATCACAGGGACCCCGACTGTCACCCTAAAGGTGAGGTCGACGGCTGCCGACGGTTCGGCCGTGCTGTTCGGCAAGGTCTACGACGTCGGGCCCGACGGCCGCCAGCAGGTTCTGCCCAGTCAGCTGGTGGCCCCGGTCCGGGTGGAGAACGCGCAGCAGGACCGGACCGTCGAGCTGCGGCTGCCCGCGATCGACCACGCCGTCGCGGCGGGGCACCGGCTGCGGCTCGTCGTCGCCGCCACCGACCTGGGCTACGCCTCTCCGGCCGCGCCCGCCACGTACACCGTCTCGGCGCAGGGACCGCTGGCCGTGCCCGTCGCGGCAGGCGTGCGCACGGCGTCCTCGGGGCTGCCCGCGTGGACCTGGGGGATGCCGCTCGTGGCGCTGCTGCTGGCCGCGGGGCTGGTGGGGATCCGCAGGACCGGCCGGGGGCCGGGCGGGATCCGGGTGGGCGCACCACAGCCCGACCCGGCTCTGGCCGACGTACCGCTGGAGATCACCGGGCTGACCAAGCGCTATGCCGGGTCGCAGGACCGCTACGCCGTACGGGACCTGTCCTTCCGGGTGGAGAAGGGCCAGGTGCTCGGCCTGCTCGGGCCCAACGGCGCGGGCAAGACCACGACCCTGCGGATGCTGATGGGCCTGATCACCCCGGACGCCGGGGAGGTCCGGGTGTTCGGGCACGCGGTACGGGCCGGCGCGCCGGTGCTGTCGCGGGTCGGGGCGTTCGTGGAGGGCGCCGGCTTCCTGCCGCACCTGACCGGGCGGGCCAACCTGGAGCTGTACTGGCAGGCCACGGGCCGTCCCGCCGAGGACTCGCACTTGGCGGAGGCCCTGGAGATCGCCGGGCTCGGCGACGCCCTGGAACGCGCGGTGCGCACGTACTCCCAGGGCATGCGCCAGCGCCTCGCGATCGCGCAGGCCATGCTCGGGATGCCGGACCTGCTGATCCTCGACGAGCCGACGAACGGTCTGGACCCGCCGCAGATCCGCGAGATGCGCGATGTGATGATCCGCTACGCGGCGGCCGGGCGGACGGTCATCGTCTCCAGCCACCTGCTGTCGGAGGTGGAGCAGTCCTGTACGCACCTGGTGGTCATGGACCGCGGCCGTCTCGTACAGGCGGGCGAGGTCGCCGAGATCACCGGTGGCGGGGACACCCTGCTGGTGACCCTGGCCGGGCCGGTGGACGAGGCGACGGTCGGCAAGCTGGCCTCGCTGGAGGGAGTGGAGTCCGTGGACGCCGCCGACGACGGGCTGCTCGTACGGCTGGACGGCGCGAGCGCCGTCGAGCTGATCACCGAACTCGTACGGCTGGAGGTGCCGGTGACCGGAGTGGGACCGCACCGAAGGCTCGAAGACGCGTTCCTCACCCTCATCGGAGGTGCGGCATGAGCGCCGTGACGGATGCGCCGGACCGCCCCGACGGCGCGGCGGTAACCGAGGTGGCTCCCGGCTACCGGGCGAGCCGGACGCTGCCGCTGCGCGTGGAGGCACTGCGGCAGTGGCGACGGCGGCGGACGCTGGTGATGGCCGGGATCCTCGCCGCGCTGCCGTTCGTCCTGATGATCGCCTTCGCGGTGGGCGGCGGGCCGGGCAGCCGGGGCGGCGGCAACGGCCGGATCACCCTCATCGACACGGCGACGGCCTCGGGCGCGAACTTCGCGGCCACCTGTCTGTTCGTGTCGGCCGGGTTCCTGCTGGTGGTGCCGGTGGCGCTGTTCTGCGGGGACACGGTGGCCTCCGAGGCCAGTTGGTCCTCGCTGCGCTACCTGCTGGCCTCGCCCGTGCCCCGGGCCCGGCTGCTGTGGAGCAAGCTGGTGGTGGCGCTGGGGTTCAGCCTGGCGGCGATGGTGCTGCTGCCGGTGGTGGCGCTGGCGGCGGGCACGGCGGCGTACGGGTGGGGGCCGCTGAAGCTCCCGACGGGCGGCGCCCTGGCGGCAGGGGACACCCTGGGCCGGCTGGCGATCGTCGTCGCGTTCATCTTCGTGTCCCAGCTGGTCACGGCCGGGCTGGCGTTCTGGCTGTCGACGCGGACGGACGCGCCGCTGGGCGCGGTGGGCGGTGCGGTCGGTCTGACGATCGTCGGCAATGTGCTGGACGCGGTGACGGCGCTGGGGTCCTGGCGGGAGTTCCTGCCGGCGCACTGGCAGTTCGCGTGGGCCGACGCCCTGCAGCCTCAGCTGGAATGGGGCGGAATGATCAAGGGTGCGGCGGTGTCGGTGTCGTACGCGCTGGTGCTGTTCGCGCTCGCCTTCCGCGGGTTCGCGCGCAAGGACATCGTGTCCTGAGCCCTTCCCGGCTCAGGCACCCTCGGCATCGACCGTCCGGGGCACGGGCGCCCGCGCCCGGGTGTGCCTGCCAGGGCCCGCCCCTCCCGGGCTGAACAATCGCCACGGCCAGGACGCCGCCGCGAGCAGCACCGAGGGGTAGACCCGATGGGCAGAGCAGAACTTCCGCCGCGCAGGTTCGTGCTGACCGGGGGCCTCGCGGCCGCGGTGGCCGCCGCGACCGCGCTCTCGGGGTGCTCGGCGAAGAGTGCCCCGGAGGCGATGACGGCCGCACCACAACCGCGTCCCAGCACTCCGGAGGCCGCGTACGCCCGGCTGATGGAGGGCAACAAGCGCTGGGTCGGCCCGGTCGTCACCGGGTCGGTCGAGTTCGGGCCGGTGACGGCGGGCACCCCGCTGATCCTCGTCCTCGGACACCAGCGCTGCGGGGCCATCGACGCGTCGTACCAGGCGCTGCGGGACGGCAATTCGCTGCCCGGCAACCTGCAGGCGATCTCCAAGGCCCTGGAGCCCGCGTACGCCGCGACCGTCAAGAACCCGGGCGCCGATCCGGTCGACACCATGATCCGCCATCAGATCAAGCTGACGGCGGACGAGCTGCGGGCCAACGCGGACCTGGCGCCCCTGGTGAAGAAGGGCTCCGTCGCCGTGGTCGGCGGGTACTACTCGCTGGACACCGGCCTGGTGGAGGTCCTGACCGGCGCGCCGGCGGGCGCCGCGTACGCGAGCCCGTACGCGAGTCCCTCCGCGAGCGCTTCGCCGAGCGGCTCCTCGAGCGGCTCGGCGAGCCCTTCGCAGTCCGCTTCCGAAGCACCCGAAGGACAACCGACCCCGTAGGACAACCGACCCGTAACCCCCGCCGCCCGGCCGACCGCTACCCCGCTCCGCCCACCGTGCCCGTCACCGCGCGGCCCCCGCTATCGCGTCGACCTCGGCCAGCAGTTCGGCGTCGAGCGGCCGGTCGGCGACGGCCGCGTTGGCGCGCACCTGCTCGGCGGAGGTGGCGCCCGCGATCACGGAGGAGCAGCCGGGCTGGGCGCCGAGCCAGCCGATGGCGAGTTCCAGGACGGTGCGGCCGTGCTTCTCGGCGAGCGCGGCCAGTGCCTCCACGATGTCGAGGCGCGCGTCGGTGAGGTAGGCGTCGCGGCCTTCGAGGCGGGAGCCGGCCGGTACGGGGGCGCCCCGGCGTATCTTGCCCGTCAGCAGGCCGTTGGCGAGCGGGAAGTACGGCAGGACGCCGACGCCGTAGTGCAGGGCGGCCGGGACGAGCTCGCGCTCCGCCGACCGCTGGAGCAGCGACCATTCGTTCTGGGCGGAGACGAAGGGCGCCGCGCCGGTTTCGCGCGCGACGTGGGCGGCTTCGGCGAGCTGCCAGCCGACGAGGTTGGAGTGTCCGATGTAGCGGATCTTGCCTTCGGCGACGAGCTCGGTGAGCGCGGCGAGGGTCTCGCCGATGGCGACGGTCGGGTCGGGGGTGTGCAACTGGTAGAGGTCGATGTGGTCGGTCCGCAGGCGGCGCAGGGACTCCTCGACGGCGCGCCGGATGTACGCGCGACCGCCGCGGGAGCCGGCGGCGGCCCCGTATCCCATGTCCGTGGAGTGGTGGCCGAACTTGGTGGCGAGGACCACCTGGTCGCGGCGTCCCTTGAGGACCTCGCCGAGCTGGATCTCGGAACCGCCGCGGCCTCCGTAGATGTCGGCGGTGTCGAGGAGGGTGATGCCGGCGTCGAGCGCGGCGTCCACGACCCCGCGGGTGGCCCGCACGTCGAGGCGGCCGCCGAAGTTGTTGCAGCCGAGCCCGATCGCGGACACCTGAAGACCTGAATTGCCCAGGGGGAGATAGCGCATGCTCTTCGTTCCTCCACAGTCGTCCGGCGGATGATCAACCAAGTCGCCAGTCTAGGCCGACCGGTTGACGCCGGGCCTCCCCTTGTGGAGAACCTCTGACGGGTACCCGCCAGAGGCTCCGGACCCCCGCTCAGTAGTCGATGTCGACGACCGTGGGGCGACCGAGGTCGGGCTGGTCGCGCAGTGGCAGCCCGGTTCCGGGTTGCTCCAGTTCCAGTACGACGATCTCGTTCGCGCCGGCCCGCCAGAGCGGGGCGGGGGCGTACAGCGCGCGCTGCGGGCCGCGCGGAGTGTCGTAGTGGCCCAGGAGGAAACCGTTGAGCCAGACCAGGCCGGTGCCCCACCCGGACAGGTCGAGGAAGCCGTCCGCGGGCGGCTCGACGAGGGAATGGGTGAACCGGTGGAAGGCGGGCTCGCCCGGCTCGGCTCCGTCCGCCGACCACCGCAGGGCGCCCGGACCTGCCGTGTCGGAGAGCGGCAGCGGCCGTATCTCCCACTCGAAGAGGTGCTGGTGGCCGTGGCGCACGGCCCGCGTGATGCCCTTGCGGTCGTCGAGCAGGGGCCCGTAGTTGACCCGGCCCTGGGCCCGGACGAGGAGGTCGAGGACGACTCCGGCCTCGCCGACGGGCAGGTCGAGCCCCTCGTCGGGGGCGTTGCGGTCGAGGACGCCGAGCGGCACCCCGTCCGCGAAGACGTACGCGCGGTCGCCCAGCCCGTCGATCCTGACGGGCATCGCGGGGCGCGGCCCGGTGATCGTGGTGCGGTAGTGGATCAGGCCGTGGTCCTGGCCGAGCTTCTCCATGGACTCGGGAGCCGGACGCAGGACCGGTTCCCCGGCGAGGACGTCCAGGTGGGCGAGGAGCGGCGCGACGCCCCCGGGGACGGCTTGGGCGGGTGTCATCCGGGGCAGCGGCTCGGGCAGCGGGCCTTCGGGCAGCGGCAGGTACTTGCCGATGACCTCGCGGAACGCGTGGAACTTCGGAGTCAGTTCGCCCGCCTCGCCGATCGGGGCGTCGTAGTCGTAGCTGGTGACGGTGGGCTGGTAACCGGGGTCGCCGGGGCGGGAACCCGTGTGGTTGGCACCGGCCCAGTAGCCGAAGTTGGTGCCGCCGTGGGCCATGTAGAGGTTGACCGAGGCGCCGGAGGCCAGGAGTTCGTCGAGCGACTGCGCCGCTTCCTCGACCTCGCGCACGTGGTGCTCCTCGCCCCAGTGGTCGAACCAGCCGATCCAGAACTCCATCGCGGTGAGCGGGCCGGTCCGCTGGTAGCGGCGCAGGTTCGCGAGCCGCTCCGCGGGCTTGGCCCCGAAGGTGGCGGTGGCGAGCCTGCCCGGGACCATGCCGCCCTGCAGCATGGCGTCCTCGGGGCCGTCCGCGGTGAACAGCAGGCAGTCGACGCCGCGTTCGAGGAGTCCGCGCTCGACGTGGGCGCGGTAGCGGGCGTCGTTGCCGTACGAGCCGTACTCGTTCTCGATCTGGACGGCGACGACGGGGCCGCCGCGGCCGGCGAGATGGGGCAGCAGCTCGGGGACGACCTGGTCGAACCAGCCGTCCACCTCGGCCTCGAAGCGGGGGTCGGAGCAGCGCAGGCGCAGGCCGTCGATGGCGAGCAGCCGGGCGGGCAGGCCGCCGAAGTCCCATTCGGCGCAGATGTACGGGCCGGGCCGGACGATGACGTCGAGGCCGAGGTCCTGGGCGATGCGCAGGAACCGGCCGAGGTCACGCGGGCCGGTGAAGTCGGCCTTGCCCGGGGCGGTCTCGTGGAAGTTCCAGGGGACGTAGGTGTCCACGGTGTTGACGCCCAGGGCGCGCAGCCGGGTGAGGCGGTCCTCCCACAGGTCGGGGTGGACCCGGAAGTAGTGCAGGGCCCCCGAAACGATGCGGTGGGGGCGATCTGCGCGCCGGAAGCCGTCCTGGTCGTGCGTGAGCATGCGCTGACTCCCGGGAGAGGTCGAGATGCTGCCGTGAGGTGCGGGGACCTGGCCGAATATATGAACGCGCGGTCCGCGCCGTCAATGACCGGTTGATCGGGATCGATCGATTCGATTGTTTCGATTACCTATGATGGAAGCGAGCACGTCACGCCGCGCCCGCCGACAGCAGGGGGATCCTTGAGACCACATGTGGACCACCGCCAGGCCCGGGTGCGCGAACTCGTCCGAGTACGGGGCAGCGTGCGCGTGGTGGACCTCGCCCGGGAGCTCGGCGTCTCCCCGGTCACCCTGCGGCGGGACATCGAGGCGATGGCGGCGCGGGGCGAGATCCAGCGGATGCACGGGGTGATCAGCCGGGTGATCGGCCGGGCGGGCGATTCGGGCAGCGCGTCCGATGTGCGCCGCGGCCCCGGCGCCCGTGGCGCCAGTGGCGCCGTCTCAGGCGGCTCCGTCCCCGGTGGCGGCGGGCTGGTGATCGGGATGGTGGTGCCGACCACCGACTACTACTACGCCGACGTCGTGCGCGGGGCCCGCGAGGTGGTCGAGGCCCGGGGTGCGCGGCTCACCGTGGGGCTGACCCGGTACCTGCCGGGCGAGGACCGGACGCAGGCCGACCGGCTGCTGTCCACGGGAGCGGACGGACTGCTGCTGACCCCGAACTGGGACACCGGTTCGGCCGGCCCCGGCGAGGGCGCGTGGACTGCGGAACTTCCGGTTCCGGCGGTGCTGGTGGAGCGGTGGGCCCCGCCGGGGCACCCGGCAGCGTCGCTGGACCGGGTGGCCTCCGACCATGCGCACGGCGCGGCGCGGGCGGTGCGGCACCTGGCGGGGCTGGGCCACCGGCGGATCGCCCTGGCCAGCCGGGAGACGCCCACCTCGGCGCGGCTTCGGGCCGGGTTCGAGGGGGCCGTGGCGGCGCTGGAGCTGGAGTCCGCACCGGCCTGGCCGGCCGCCGGGCCGGGGCCGCTCACGGAGGCGGAGGTGTTCGCGCGGACGCTGGACTACCTGTGCGCGGCGGTGACCTCGGGCGGCGTGACGGCCGCGCTGATCCACAGCGACACGGACGCGATCATGCTGATCCCGCGGCTCCAGGCGCGGGGTGTGCGGGTGCCCGAGGACCTGGCGGTGATCACGTACGACGACGAGGTGGCCGGGCTGGCCGACGTACCGCTGTCGGCGGTGGCGCCGGCCAAGCGCGAGGTGGGGGCGCGGGCAGCGGCCCTGTTGCTGGACCGGCTGGCCGGGGGCGGGGGCGGGGGCGGGGGCACGGGAACGGAGGACTCGGAGGAGAGCCCGCGACAGCATCTGGAACTGCTCCCCCGGCTGACCGTTCGCCCGTGAAGGGCGGGCCGGGCGAACTGAACTGATTGTTTTGATCGACTTGCGCGTTCAGTCTTGACTGCACGGTCGCCCGCGCAAAGGATGGGCCTCGTCGCCGGATCTCACCGCAGGAGCCGTCAAGTGACCCACCCCGCCTCCGCGTCCGGTCCTGCCTTCGTCCCGCCGTACCGCCCCGCCACCGTGCTCGCCATGAGCCCCGGCACCCGGGCCGCCGTGCTCGGCGGCCGGGTCCTGCCGGAGCTGATCAGGGTCGCCGACGTGGACCCCGATCTGCTCCTGACCGACTTCGGGTCCGCCTTCGCCGAGGACGCCTTCGCCAGACGGCTGGCCACGGCCGAAGTGCTGTTCACCGGCTGGGGGTGTCCGCCCCTGGACGCGGGCGCGCTGGAGCGGATGCCGAGGCTGCGGGCCGTCGTGCACGCGGCCGGAAGCGTCAAGAACCATGTCACCCGGGCCTGCTGGGAGCGCGGGCTGCTCGTCTCCAGTGCCGCCGCCGCGAACGCCCTGCCGGTCGCCGAGTACACGCTCGCCGCCATCCTCTTCGCCAACAAGCGCGTCCTTGAATCCGCGCACGCCTACGGGGCGACCCGCGGCCCCATCGACCTGCTCCGCCGCTATCCGGCCGTCGGCAACTACCGGCGCACGGTCGGCCTGGTCGGAGCCTCGCTCATCGGCCGGCGCGTGCTGGAGCTGCTGCGCCCCTTCGACATGCGGGTGCTCGTCCACGATCCGTATGTCGACCCGGGCGAGATCGCGGCCCTGGGCGCCGAGGCCGTCCCGCTCGACGAACTGCTGCGCCGCAGCGACGTGGTGAGCCTGCACGCTCCCGCGCTGCCCGAAACCCGCCATCTGCTGGACGCGTCGCGGCTGGCCCTGATGCCGGACGGCGCGACCCTGGTGAACACCGCGCGCGGCTCGCTCGTCGACACGGCGGCACTGACCGAGGAACTGGTCTCGGGCCGGCTGCACGCCGTGCTGGACCACACCGAGCCGGAGATCCTCCCCGCCGTCTCCCCCCTGTACAACCTGCCGAACGTGCTGCTGACCCCGCACGTGGCGGGGTCGCTCGGCGGCGAACTGGACCGCCTGGCGGCAACGGCGGTGGCCGAACTGGAGCGCTACGCCCTGGGCCTCGGCTTCCACCACCCCGTCGACCCGTCCCGCCTGGGCAACTCGGCCTGACGACCGGACGGCCCGGACCGTCCCCGTCCTCGCTACAGGCCCCGGGCGGCGAGCCCCTCCAGGTACGCCCGGCCCCGCGCGAGCTGCCCCGGCAGTTCGGCGGCGTCGGGGTACCAGCGCTTCTCGTACTCCCAGCAGAGCCATCCGTCCGGCCGTACGAGGGCCACTGCCTCGGCGAGCGGCAGCGCACCCGCGCCGAGCCCGAGGGGGGTCGGCTCGTGCGCCGACGCCACGTCCTTGACCTGTACGTAGCCCAGGTGCGCGGCCAGGGCGCGGTGCGACTCGGCGGGCGATTCGCCGCCGAGCCAGGTGTGGAGCACGTCCCACAGCGCGCCGGCGGCCGGATGCCCGACCCGGTCGAGCACCCGGGCCGTCGCGTCCGCGGTGCGGTGCGAGTCGTGGGTCTCCAGCAGGATCCGCACCCCGTGCCGCTCGGCGAAGGGTGCGGCGGCCCGGAGGCGGCGGACCGCGTGGGCATCGGCTTGCGCCGCGGGCAGTTCACCGCCGCCGGGGAAGACCCGTACGCAGGGGGCTTCGAGGTCGGCGGCGAGCCGGACCAGGGCGTGGATCTCGGCGAGGACCGGCTCGTCGGGCCCCGCGGCGGCCACTCGGGCGTACCCGGCGACCCCGAGGACCGTGACGCCCGCGGCGGTCAGGGTCCGCAGCCCCGCCGCACGGTCGGCGGCGGAGCTCCCTGCGTGCAGGGGCTCCTCGGCGTGGGCGCGCAGCTCGAGCCCCTGGTACCCGTGGGCCGCGGCGAGGGCGGCGCTGCGCTCCAGGGCGGCGCCGGGCAGACCGAGGGTGGAGAAGGCGTACTTCACGGGCGGCTCCCCGGGACGGCGGCGGGCGGCGGCGCGGTGGAGCCGCGCACCATCAGCTCCGCCGGGAGCGTGGTGATGCCGCCGGGAGGCAGTGCTCTGCGGCCGGTGACGAGCTGCGCGGCGAGTACCCCCGCCTCGCGCAGCGGCACCCGGACCGTGGTGAGTGCGGGCGCGGTGTCGACGCAGACGGGCAGGTCGTCGAAGCCCGCGATGGAGACGTCCTCGGGTATCCGCAGCCCGGCCTCGCGCAGGGCTGCGGCGACCCCGGTGGCCACGGTGTCGTTGGCCGCGGCGACGGCGGTGAAGGGGGCTCCCCGGCGGAGCAGTTCGCGGGTGGCGTCGTATCCGGCGGAACGCTCGAATCCGGCGTGCACGGTGAGGTCCGCGCAGCGCTCGGGCAGTCCGGGGTCGTGGTGGCGCAGGGCGTCCTGGTGTCCCGCGAGCCGCTCCCGGGTGGTGCTCAGTCCGGGCGGGCCGGCGATGTAGGCAATGCGTCGGTGCCCGAGGCTCAGCAGGTGCTCGGCGAGCCGGAAGGCGCCGCCCCGGTCGTCGAACATGACGGTGGCGACGGGGAGTCCGGCGGGCATGGGCAGCGGGGGGCGTCCGCACAGGACCACCGGGGCGCCGGTGGCGGCTATCCGGGCGAGGCGGGCGGCGAGGGCCCGGGTGTGCTCCGGTTCCTCGACGGCTCCGCCGGTCAGGACGACCCCGCCGGCCCGCTGTCCTTCCAGGAGGGCGAGGTAGGCGAGCTCGGCGGCCGGCGCTCCCTCGGTGTTGCAGACGACGGCGAGGCGGCGGACCTCGCCCTGGCCGCCGGGGGCCAGGGCGCGCTGGACCGACCCGGCGAGGATGCCGAAGAAGCTGTCGGCGACGTCGTGGACGAGGACGCCGACGAGATCGGAGGTGGCGGCGGCGAGGGCCCGCGCGGGGCCGTTGGCGATGTAGCCGAGGTCCTCGACCGCTTGCTCGACCCGGGTCCTGGTGGCACCGGCCACCGGATATCCGCCGTTCAGCACGCGCGAGACCGTGGCGGGCGATACGCCCGCCTGCGCCGCGACTTCGGCGAGTGTCACCGCCATCAGACCCCCTCCTCCCGCTCTTGCGACCGATGCCTTCCGGTCCGTCCCGGCCCATCGTCTCATCCGGTGTGTGGATCTCCATTCTCGCCGATGGAGAAAGCGCTTTCTATCACCCGTTCGAGTCTTGCAGAGCCGTGTTACACGGACCTAGCCTGATGTGAGTGAAAGCGCTTTCTATCGCATGGCTTCTATCGCACAGGAGGGGGACACCATGAAGCGCAGGACCATCAAGATCGCAATGAACGGCGTCACCGGGCGGATGGGATACCGCCAGCACCTGGTCCGTTCCCTGCTCGCACTGCGTGAACAGGGCGGGCTCGACCTCGGCGACGGCACGGTGCTCTGGCCGGAGCCGGTGCTGGTCGGCCGCCGCGAGGCGGCCCTGCGGGCCATCGCCGAGCGGCACGGCCTGGAGCACGTGTCCACGGACCTGGCGGCCGTGCTGGCCGATCCGGAGGTCGAGGTCTACTTCGACGCGCAGGTCACCGGGGCCCGCGAGGCGGCGGTAAGGCAAGCCGTGGCGGCGGGCAAGCATGTGTACTGCGAGAAGCCCACCGCCCTGACCTTCGAGGCCTCGCTGGAGCTCGCCAGACTGGCCGACGCGGCCGGGATCAAGCACGGGGTGGTGCAGGACAAACTGTTCCTGCCCGGCCTGCTGAAGCTCAGACGCCTCGTCGAAGGCGGCTTCTTCGGCGAGATCCTCTCCGTGCGCGGGGAGTTCGGCTACTGGGTCTTCGAGGGCGACTGGCAGCCCGCCCAGCGGCCGTCGTGGAACTACCGGACGCAGGACGGCGGCGGCATCGTCGCCGACATGTTCCCGCACTGGGAGTACCTGATGCACGAGCTGTTCGGCCGGGTCCGCACCGTGCAGGCGCTCACACGCACCCACATCGGCCGCCGCTGGGACGAGGAGGGCAAGCCGTACGAGGCGACGGCCGATGACGCGGCGTACGGGATCTTCGAGCTCGAGGGCGGGGCGGTCGCCCAGATCAACTCCTCCTGGGCGGTCCGCGTCCACCGCGACGAGCTGGTGGAGTTCCAGGTCGACGGGACCCACGGCTCGGCCGTGGCCGGGCTGCGCGGCTGCCGGATCCAGCACCGCGCGGCGACGCCGAAGCCCGTGTGGAATCCGGACCTGCCGCTGACCGAACGGTTCCGTGACCAGTGGCAGGAGGTACCGGACAACAGCCCCGCGGAAAACGGTTTCAAGGCCCAGTGGGAGCTGTTCCTGCGTCACGTCGTCCTGGACGAACCCTGGCAGTGGGACCTGCTGGCCGGGGCCCGCGGGGTGCAGCTCGCCGACCTCGGGCTGCGCTCCGCCGCCGAGGGCAGGCGGCTCGCGGTGCCGGAGGTGAGGCTGTGAGCATCCGGCTCCCCTCCCCCGACGGCGCGCTGCGCCTGCACACTGCGCTCACCCCTCCGCTGGCTCCGCTGACGTGCGGACCGGCCCGCAGCCGCACCTTCTATTCCGCCGCGCACGTGGTCGCCGATCCGCTCCGGGCCTGCGCCGACTCCCCGCCGGTGATCGACTGGGAGAGCACGCTCGCCTTCCGCCGCCGGCTGTGGGACCAGGGGCTCGGGGTCGCCGAGGCCATGGACACGGCGCAGCGCGGGATGGGCATGGACTGGCCGGCCGCGGCGGAGCTGATCCGCCGGTCCGCCGCCGAGGCCCGCGCGGTGGGCGGCCGGATCGTGTGCGGTGCGGGCACCGACCAGCTGGCTCCGGACACGCAGCATTCCCTGGCCGCCGTCACTGCGGCGTACGAGGAGCAGCTGGCGCATGTCGAGGAGTGCGGGGCGGGGCCGGTGCTGATGGCCTCGCGGGCCCTGGCCGCGGCGGCGCGGGGCCCGGAGGACTATCTCGAGGTCTACGGCACGCTGCTGAGCCGCAGCGCCCGGCCGGTGGTCCTGCACTGGCTGGGGCCGATGTTCGACCCGGCGCTGGAGGGGTACTGGGGACACGCCGGTCTCGACGAGGCCACGGACGTCTTCCTGAAGGTCGTCTCGGAGCATCCGGAGAAGGTCGACGGGATCAAGGTCTCGCTGCTCGACGCGGGACGTGAGGTGGACATCCGGCGACGGCTTCCGCCAGGTGTCCGCTGCTACACCGGCGACGACTACCACTATCCGGAACTGATCGCCGGAGACGGCGAGTCGGCCAGCGACGCCCTGCTGGGTATCTTCGATCCGATCGCCCCGATCGCGGCGCGGGCGGCGCACGCTCTCGACCGGCAGGACGTGGCGGGGTTCCGCGAGCTGCTGGATCCCACGGTGGCGCTGTCGCGGCACCTGTTCGCTCCGCCGACCCGGTACTACAAGACGGGGGTGGTGTTCCTGGCCTGGCTGGCGGGACATCAGGAGCACTTCGCGATGGTGGGCGGGCTGCACTCGGCCCGCTCGCTCCTCCACCTCGCGAGCGCCTACGAACTGGCCTCCGGCCTGGGTCTGTTCCCGGATCCGGAGCTCGCCGAGGCCCGGATGCGGCAGCTGCTCTCCCTGTACGGGGTGGCCTCGTGAGCCGGGCACCGGCTTCGGCCCGATTCAGTCTGAACCAGGAGACGATCCGCCAGTGGTCGCTGCCCGAGCTGGTCGCCGGGTGCACGGCGGCGGGGGTCGGGGCGGTCGGGCTGTGGCGCGATCCGGTGCAGCGGTTCGGGGTGCGGGAGACGGCGAAGCTGGTGGCCGGAGCCGGACTTCGGGTCAGCTCCCTGTGCCGGGGCGGCTTCTTCACCGCCGCCGACCCGGCCGGGCGCGCGGCCGCCCTGGAGGACAACCGCCGGGCCGTCGAGGAGGCCGCCGAGCTGGGCGCGGACGCGCTGGTGCTGGTCTCGGGCGGGCTGCCGGACGGGGACCGGGACCTGGCGGGGGCCCGGCGGCGGATCGTGGACGTCCTCGGCGAACTGGCCCCGTACGCCGCCGCCCACGAGGTGCGGCTGGGGATCGAGCCGCTGCATCCGATGTACGCGGCGGACCGCTGCGTGGTCTCCACGCTCGGCCAGGCCCTGGACATCGCCGAGCAGTTCCCGGCGGAGCGGGTGGGGGTGGTGGTCGACTCGTACCACCTCTGGTGGGACGAGCGGCTCCCCGCCGAGGTACGGCGGGCCGGTGAGGGCGGGCGGATCGTGTCCGTGCAGGTCGCCGACTGGGTGACCCCGTTGCCGGAGGGCGTGCTGCTCGGCCGGGGGCAGCTGGGTGACGGCTCGATCGATCTGCGGGCCTTCCGGGAGCTGACCGACGCGGCCGGGTACCGAGGTCCGGTGGAGGTCGAGATCTTCCATCCGGGCCTGTGGGCCCGCGAGGGTGCGGAGGTCCTGCGGGAGGTGATCGAGCGCTACCGCGAGCACGTCGCGTGAGCCGTGCGGCAGGGGTGGATCAGCGGGGTCGAGTAGCCGGAAGCGATTCAGTCGAAGGAGACTGCGATGACAGATGTGTGGAGCCGCCGTGCCTTCCTCTCGGCGGCGGGTGCAGGTGTGGTGCTGCTCGGTACGCCCGCCTTCCAGGCGGTCGCGGGGACGGTGACATCGGTCCACGAGGCCATGCGCACGGTCTGGCAGGGCCTGGTCCTGGGTTCACGGTTCTCCGCCACCGCGGAGCCGTTCCGTACCCGGTTGGCGGCCCTGGGCGCGCAGGCCGGCCAGTGGCAGGCCTCGATGGCCCCGGCCACCGGTTCGCTCTGGCCCGACCAGGTCTTCACCACCGACCCCGAGTGGATGGCGCAGAGCTACTACCGGCTGCGGACGATGGCCGAGGCCCATGTCCGTCCCGGCACCGGGCTCACCGGGGACCCCGGGCTGCTGGCGGCCGTGCTGACCGGGATGGACCACATGCACGCGCAGGTCTACAACGCCTCAAGGGCGCGGTACGGAAACTGGTGGTGCTGGCAGATCGGAGCCCCGCAGGCCCTGCTCGACATCTGCGTACTGCTCTACGACCGGCTGCCGCCGGCAAGGCTCGCCGATTACTGCGCGGCGGTGGACCATTTCGTGCCCGACTCGGTGGTCGCCTCGTACTCCGGGACCAGCACGGGCGCCAACCGGGTGGACCTGTGCCGGGTGCTGGCGCTGCGCGGGGTGGTCGCCGGGGAGGGCGCGAAGATCGCGCTGGCCCGGGACGCCCTCTCCCCGGTCTTCCCGTTCGTCACCACCGGCGACGGGCTCTACCGGGACGGCTCCTTCATCCAGCATTCCTATGTGGCGTACACCGGCTCGTACGGATCGGTCATGCTCGGCGGACTGGGCATGCTGTTCGGCCTGTTGAAGGGGACGGCGTGGGAGGTCACCGATCCCGGCTCGCAGATCGTCTTCGACGCGGTCGAGAACGCCTGGGCCCCGTTCCTCTTCAACGGACTGATGATGGACGCGGTGTCGGGGCGGGCCCCCAGCCGGGGCGTCCAGGTGGCCGATCCGCTGCAGGTCCAGATGGACGACCACACCCGCGGGCACGCCGTACTCGCCGCCATCCTGCTGCTCTCCGAGGGCGCGAGCAGTGCCGAACGGGCCCGCTGGCGATCCCTGGTCAAAGGCTGGGTGGCGCGGGACTACTACAGCGCACCGCTGTCGGACACCACCCTGACCCTGTCGGCCCTGGCCCGGCTCTCCGAGTTGTCGGCGGACACGTCGGTCACGGCCGCGGCGGAGCCGGTGGCGCACCGGCTGTTCCCGTCGATGGACCGGGCCGCGCACCGGCGGCCCGCCTGGGCGGCCTCGCTGTCCATGGCCTCGAAGCGGATCACCCACTACGAAACGGGCAACGGCGAGAACCTGCGCGGCTGGCACACCGGCAGCGGCATGCTCTGCTGGTGGGGATCCGGCTACGGCAACGGGCAGTACTCGGACGCCTTCTGGCCCACGGTGGATCCGTACCGGCTGCCCGGGATCACCGCCTCGCGCAAGGCCCTGGCCGATGGCGCGGGCGGGGACTGGGGGGCCTCCCGGCCGGACGTCACCTGGGTGGGCGGCACCACGGACGGGGAGTTCGCTTCGGTGGGTCAGCATCTGAAGGGGCTGGGGAGCACGCTCACGGCGCGCAAGTCCTGGTTCTTCCTCGATGACACGGTGGTCTGTCTGGGCGCCGGGATCAGCGCCTCCGACGGCACCGCGGTCGACTCGGTCATCGACAACCGGAATCTGGGCGCGGCCGGCGCCCATGCCCTGACCGTCGGCGGCACGGTCCAGCCGGCCACCCTGGGGTGGACCGCCTCCTTCCCCGGACCCGGCTGGGCGCACCTGGCGGGCTTCGGCGGGTATGTGATGTCGGGCTCCGGGACCTTCAGGGCACTGCGGGAGGCCCGTACCGGCAAGTGGAGCGATATCAACCGGAACGCTTCCGGCACGGCCCTGACCCGGCGCTATCTGACGCTCTGGTACGACCACGGGACGGATCCGACCGACGGGCGCTACGTCCACCAGCTGATGCCCGGCGCCTCCGCCGCCCAGACCTCGGCGCGGGCCGCGGCGACGGGATGGCTGACCGTGCTGGCCAACAACCCGGCCGCCCAGGGCGTGTCGGTCGGCTCTCTCGGCTTCACAGGAGTCAACTTCTGGCAGGCCGGAGCGGTGGGTCCGCTGCAGGCGAGCGCGCCCTGTTCGGTGACGGTGCGCGAGCGCGGCGACGGCACGGCCGTGGTCTGCGTCTCGGACCCGACGCGCACGCTGACGGCCCTGACCCTGGTGTGGAACCGGCCCGTGGCGCAGGTGCTCTCCCGGGCGGCGAGTGTGGTCTCGGCGACCGGCGGGACCGGTCTGCGCCTCGACTTCGCCGGCCTGACCTCGCTGGAGGGAGCCTCCCAGGAGGTGGTGGTGCGGCTGGGGTGATCCGGACTCCCGCGGGGCGGTAACAGCTGAGGCCATGAGGTGACATAACGTGCCCGGTATGGATCAGGAGCACAGAACCGGGGACGGCGAGGGCCGCGAGGGCGCCGAAGGCACCGGCGCCGGCAGGCGTCGGTTCCTCGTCATGGCGACGGGGGCGGCGGCCACCGCCGCCGGGCTGGCCGCCGTGACCGGCTGCGGGAAAACGGACGCCGCGAACACGGGAGGGGCGGACGGAGCGGGCACCGGCAAGAGCCCGAAGCCGTCCGGCTCGCCGGACAAGGACGGGGCGCACGGCTTCGACGTCAAGGCCGAGAACGCCCGCCCGGGGAACGCCGACTGGCAGGTGACCAAGGCCGGACCGGCGGGGGCCATCGAGGGCTTCGCCGACAAGGTGAGCGTCCTGTCCGGCGAGTCCTTCGGCCTGCACGTCTCCACCACCGCACCCCGGTTCACCGTCTCCGCCTACCGGATGGGCTGGTACGGCGGGGCCCGCGCACGCCTGGTCTGGCGCTCCGAAGCCCTGCCCGGGGCACGCCAGCCCGACCACACGGTGGATTCGGCGACCCGCATGGTCCGCACCCGGTGGACCCGTAGCGCCACCGTCGAGACCAAGGACTGGCCCGAGGGCTGCTACTTGCTCCGGCTGGACGCACAGGGCGGCGAGGGCCAGCGCTTCGTCCCCGTCACCGTGCGGTCGGCCGACACGGCCGGACGTACCGTCGTGGTCAACGCGGTGGCGACCTGGCAGGCGTACAACCGCTGGGGCGGCTACGGCAGCTACGACGGCCCCTCCGGGGGCTACGCCTCGCGCTCACTGGCGGTCTCCTTCGACCGGCCCTACGACTACGACGACGGCGCGGGCCTGTTCCTCGTCTACGAGGCTCCGCTGCTCGCGCTCGCCGAGCGGCTCGGCATACCTCTGGCGTACACGACGACCACCGACGTGGCACGCGAGAAGCGGCTGCTGGAGGGGGCTTCGGCCGTGCTCTCGCTCGGCCACGACGAGTACTGGTCGCCGGAGCAGCGCGCGCACTTCACGGCGGCCCGGGACGCCGGTACCAACATCGCGATCCTCGGGGCCAACTGCTGCTTCCGCCGGATCCGGCTGGAGGCCTCCGACCTCGGACCGGACCGCACACTGGTCTGCTACAAGTCCTCCTACGAGCAGGATCCCGGCTTCAAGCGCGGTCATCCCGCCACCGTCGACTTCCGTTCGGCGCCCGGGGCCGACCCGGAGAGTTCGCTGCTCGGCGTGATCTACGACGGCTACCCGGTGGACGCCCCGTACGTCGTGACCAACCCGGGACACTGGCTCTTCGAGGGCACGGGTGCGAAGGCGGGCGACAAGTTCGCGCACCTGGTCGGCGTGGAGTACGACAAGGTCAACACCGGTTTCTCCACCCCCCGCCCGATCGAGATCCTGGCCCACTCCCCCGTGGTCTGCGAGGGCCGGCCCAGCCACCAGGACACGGCGTACTACACCGTGCCGAGCGGCGCCGGGGTCTTCGCGACCGGCACCATGCGTTGGGTGGAGGCCCTGGACGCGACGGGCGACGGGCGCAGCGGCGCCAACCACGGGCTGGACGCCCGGTCGGGTGCGCTGACCACGCGGGTGACGGAGAACCTGCTGCGGATCTTCGCCGCCGGTCCTGCGGGCCGGACGCACCCGGCGCAGGACAACGTGAAGGCGGTGTACGGGGGTTCGGGGTCCTGATGCCGGAGGGCCCGACCTCGGGCCCCGCCGTCGGCGGGGCCCGAATGGGCTGGACTCCATCCGTAAGGGGTGTTTAGGATCATGTCGCGGCATCGCGTGTCGGTCACCGGCCGGGTGAGACATGGAGGTGCCGAGACATGCCTTTCGGAGGCATTCACTCATGTCGATTCAGCTCAACCACACGATCATCCACTCCCGTGACAACCGGGAATCCGCCGAGTTCCTGGCGTACTTCCTCGGCCTGGAGGTCGGAGCCCCGTGGGGCCCGTTCATCCCCGTCGACACCGCCAACGGCGTCACCCTGGACTTCGCGACCGTCCCGGCTGAGTCCATCACGGCCCAGCACTACGCCTTCCTCGTCTCCGAGGCCGAGTTCGACGAGGCCTTCGAGAAGATCAAGCGGGCGAAGATCACCTACTTCGCCGACCCGCACGGCCGGCTGCCTGGCGAGATCAACCACAACGACGGCGGCCGGGGCGTGTACTTCCAGGACCCCTCGGGCCACGGGATGGAACTGATCACCCGTCCCTACGGCTACCAGGAATGATCCGCCCGGTCCGCTTCCCGCGGTAGGTAGACGATGTTCACCGCCCCCGTCGCCGGATGGGCGGCGACGCGGGTGCGGACGCCGTAGACCTCGGCCAGCAGGGGCTCCGTCAGGACCTCCGCCGGAGTGCCCGAAGCCGCCACCCGGCCGCCCGCCAGGACGTACAGGCGGTCGCAGTACATCGCCGCCAGGTTGAGGTCGTGCAGCACCAGCAGGGCGGTGGCCGGCAGGGAGCGGACCAGGCCGAGGATCTCCAGCTGGTAGCGGATGTCCAGGTGGTTGGTCGGTTCGTCCAGGGCGAGCAGACCGGGGTCCTGGACGAGGGCGCGGGCCACCAGGGCGCGCTGGCGCTCGCCGCCGGAGAGCCCGTCGAAGCGGCGGTCCGCGAGGGCGGCCACGCCCACGGTCTCCAGGGCCCCGGCGACCTTGCGAAGGTCGTCGGGGCCGTCCTGTTCCCAGAACCGCTTGTGCGGGCTGCGCCCCATGGCCACCACCTCGCGCACGGTCAGCCCGAAGGTGCCGACCGCGTCCTGGGGCACGACCGCGACCCGGCGGGCGCGCTCCTTGACCCCCAGCGAGGCCGCGTCGGCGCCGTCCAGCAGCACGCGCCCGCCACTCGGGCGCAGGGTCCCGTAGACACAGCGCAGCAGTGTCGTCTTGCCACTGCCGTTCGGTCCGACCACTCCGACCGTCTCGCCGGGGTGGGCCGTGAGGTCGATCCCGTGCAGCAGCGGCTGCCCGTCGATCTCGTAACGCACGGCCTCGAGCGCGAGTTCCACCGGTTCCGGTGCCGGCCCCGTCATCCCACGACTCCTTCGGTACGGGTGGACCGGCGCAGCATCCACAGGAAGAACGGACCGCCTACGAGCGCGGTGACCACGCCCACCGGGATCTCCTCCGGCACGGCGACGGTACGGGCGGCCAGATCGGCCAGGGTCAGGAACACCGCCCCGGCCAGCGCGGCCACGGGCAGCAGCCCCCGGTGTCCGGCACCGACGACCATGCGGGCGGCGTGCGGAACCATCAGCCCGACGAAACCGATCGCCCCGCTGCAGGCCACCAGCACCCCGATCACGAGCGAGGTGAGGACGAAGACGGCGGCCCGGAACCGGCCGGTGTCCAGGCCGAGGGTGTGCGCCCCCTCCTCCCCCGCGAGCAGCAGGTCGAGGGGACGGGCCAGGGCTATCAGCAGGCCGGTGCCCAGGAGCAGGGCGGCGGAGGGCAGCGCCAGTTCGCCCCAACGGGCCCCGCCGAGGCCGCCCAGCGTCCAGAACAGCACGCTGCGGATCTGGTCGGGGTGCGCGGCGAGGACCAGGACCAGGCTGGTCAGGGCGGACAGGACGTACTGGACGGCGACTCCGGCCAGGATCAGCCTGCCGGTGGTCATGGCGCCGCCGCGCCGGGCCATCGCGTAGACGGCGACGAGTGCGCCCATCGACCCCGCGAAGGCGGCGAGCGGTACGGCGGCCCCGCCGGCGAACCCGAGGATCCCGGCGCCGAAGACGATCACCAGCACCGCGCCGGCGGAGGCTCCCGAGGAGGCCCCGAGGAGGAAGGGGTCGGCGAGCGGGTTGCGCACGAGGGCCTGCAGCACGGTGCCTGCGACGGCGAGCCCGGCGCCGACCACCGCCCCGAGCAGCACGCGCGGCATCCGGACGTCCCACACGATGGCCCGGAAGGCTCCGCCTCCCCCGCCCGGCCCGGCTCCGGGTCCGGCTCCGGCTCCGGGTCCGGCGAGCACCAGGTCGAGCACTTGGCCCGCGGGGATCCGTACGGGCCCCAGGGCCAGCCCCGCCACGGCCGACACAACCAGCGCGGCGGCGAGCGCGGCCAGGACGACGGGCGTACGGGTGAACGCGCGGGCGAGCCTTCGCATCACGCGGCGTCGGGGTGGAGCTGGGCGCCCAGCGATTCGACGGCGTCGGCCACGCGCACGCCCAGTACGGCGGAGGAGAGCGGCAGCACGACGAACCGCTGGTTCCTGATCGCGGGAACCTGCGCCAGCGCCGGGTCGTTCAACAGGCGCTGCTTCTTGGCTTCGACGGTGGTGCCGCCGTAGTCGTAGATGAGGACGACCTCGGGCTTGCGTTCGATGACCTTCTCCCACGACACGTCACCGAAGGTGTCCTGGAGGTCGGCGAACACGTTCGTCCCGCCCGCCAGCGAGACGATCTCGTTGCCGATGCCGTTGCCTCCCGAGGTGAAGGCGGAGGAGTCACCGGAGTCGTAGGCGAAGACCGTCGGCCTGGGCTTGTCCTTCACACGCCCCGTTACGGCGTCGATGCGGCGCTGCTCGTCCGCGATGAGCTTCTCGCCGCGCTCGGTCACCCCGAAGGTCCGCGCCACTTCGGTGATCTCGGTCTTGAGCTGCCCCAGGCCCACGGGTCCCTCGGTGCAGTACTCCACGCTGAGCCGGGAGTTGATCCCGGACTTCGCGAGCCCCTCGCGGTCGCGGCCCTGCGCCTTGTCGAAGGCACTGGAGTAGCCCCCGTACACGAAGTCGGGGTTGGCGCCGAGGAGGACCTCCCTGGACGGGTACTCCTTGGCCAGCACCTTGATCTTGTCGTAGGCGGGCCGGTAGGCGGGCAGTACGGCGTCGTCGAGGTAGGCCGTGCCGACCGTCCTCTCCTCCAGCCCGAGGGCGAGGAGAAGCTCGGTGGCGTGCTGGTTCATGGCGACCGCCCGCTGCGGAGGCGCCTGATAGGTGCTGCTGACACCGCAGTTGGTGACGGTGTACGGGTATCCGGGCGCGGCGCCCGGCCCCGGGGCCGCGTCCTGCGCTCCGGGCGAGCCACCGCAGGAGGTCAGGGTTATCAGGAGTGGGACGGGTACGAGCGCGCGCAGCAGTGCGCGGGGGTACGACGACATGGCGAAGCCTCTCCGGGGGATCCGCGTCCCCTGGCCGATGTGAAGAGGCGGTGCGTCAGTGTCTGACTCCCGGTTCCCGCGGGGGCTCCGGTCACAGTGGCGGGACCGCACCGGATTCGCACCGGTTTCCTGTCCTGCACCGCCTGGGTAACCCGGCCCAGTCTGCCAGACGGGTGATCGTCGGCGGTCCCGGCGTCCGCTACGTCGGCTGCGCCTCGTCGAGACGGGCATCCACCCGGCTCATCGCCTCCTGTGCCGGCCGAAGGTCGGGGACGCCCGCCTCGGTGAAGTAGTCGAGGGCCCTCAGCAGACACTCCCGGGCGGTGGTCAGGTCACCGAGTCCCTCCGCGGCCCTGCCCCAGGCCATCATGATGCGGGCCCGGTACTGGCTGGAGCCCGAATCCTCCATGACGGCCCAGGCTTCGCGGGCGAGTTGGACCGCCTCGGACGCGCGGTCGGCGCGGGTCAGCGCTTCGGCGAGATACACGCGGCTCATCGCCAGCACGGGAGGGTCGTCGAGCCCCGCGGCCAGCTCGCACGACCTCTCCAGCGCTTCGACCGCCGCAGCGGTGTGGCCGGCCGCATGGTGCGCCGATCCCAGGAGCCTCCCGGACAGGGCCTCGCTGCGGACCTCCCCCGCCCTGCGGTCGACTTCCACGGCCTGGCGCAATGTCCCGATCGCCTCGTCGAACCGGCCCAGGCCCCGGGCGGCCATCCCCACCAGCTGGAGCGCCGCGGACTCCGCCGGTCCGTGCCCGGCGGCCCGCGCCGCGGCCAGGGCGGCCCTGCCTTCCCCGAGGGCCTCCTCCTCCCGGAGCAGATTGTGGAAGGCCGTCCCGCGCCGGTGGTGCATCCGGGACTTGGCCGCCTCGTCACCGCACCGGTCCGCGGCCTCGATGCCCATCCCGTAGGCGGCGATCCAGTCCTGGAAGTGCTTGCGGTACAGGAACAGCGAGTACATGGCCTCGCACAGCTGCCAGACCAGGTGATCCAGCCCGAAGTCGGTCGCGGACCTCAACACCGCCATCAGATTGGGAAGTTCGGACTCCAGGCTGTCCAGTGCCTCGATCCCGGTCGCGAATACGGGACCCGCCGCGCCGTCGCGCCCGTAGGCCGGGCCCACGTGCCATTCCCCGGGATTCACCGTACGGTCGGCCGCCACCACCACGGTCAGGTAGTGCTCCGCGACGCGCTCGACCACCGCGCGGGCCCCGGCGTCACCGTCGTGCTCCGCCGCGCGTTCCCGGGCGTGCAGGCGGATCAGGTCATGGAAGCGGTAGCGGTCGATCCCCCGGTCCTCCAGCACACTGGCGTCCACCAGCGACTCCAGCACCTCGGTGGCTTCCTCGGCGGGCAGCTCCATCACCGCGGCGGCCGCCCCGAGTCCGAAATCGGGGCCGGGGTGCAGGGCCAGGAGCCGGTACGCACGGGCCTGCGGCGCGGAGAGCCCTTCGTACGAGACGTCGAACACACTGGTCACCGACACGCTCTCGTCCATCGAGAGCGCCGCCAGCCGGCGCTGCTCGTCCGTCAGATCCCGCACCACCCGGCCGACCGGCCAGCGCGGACGCGACGCGAGCCGTGCGCCCGCCACACACAGGGCGATCGGGAGCCGGCCGCACAACCTCGCCAGGTCCCCGACCTCCTGCTCCTCGGAATCCGCCACGGGCCGGCCGACCGCGCGCACGAGCAACTCCATGGCGTGCTCCTGCGACAGGGCCGCGACCTCGACCAGCGCGGCGCCCCGGGCCAGCACCCCGGCCAGCCGCAGGCGGCTCGTGACCAGGACCATGCACTCGGCGGATCCGGGCACCAGCGGGGCGACCTGTGCCGCGGAGGTCGCGTTGTCGAGGAGCACCAGCAACCGCGATCGCGCCGTCATCGACCGGAACAGCGAAGCCTGTTCGGTCAACTCGACCGGCACCCGCTCCGGCGCGACGCCCAGCGCGCGCAGGAAGGAGCTCAGCACCTGCTCCGGCTCCACGGGCCGGCCCGGACCGAATCCACCGAGGTCGGCGTACAACTGGCCGTCCGGGAAGCGGTCCGCCGCGCGGCCACCCCAGGAGGAGGCCAACGCCGTCTTGCCCGCGCCTCCGGGGCCACTGAGCAGCGCCACCGCCGGAGCGCCCTCCCGCCACCCGCCCCAAGCCTCGTCGAGCAGTCGGGCCTCCGCGGTCCGGTTGGTGAAGTACGCGGGTACGGGGGGAAGTTGCCTGGGCACCAGGCGCGAGTCCGCCGGGGGATGGACGTGCACGCCGCCGTGGATCATCCCGGCCTGCACATTCGCACCGAAGGACCCGCCGGAGACCGTGTTGCTCACCGCGGCCCCGGTTCTCTCCAGCGCCCCAACGGCATCCGATCCGTTCATGCCCACACCCCCTGGTATCGCACCCTGCCTGTTCGAGGGTCGACGCAGGCCGGACGCGGACCTCATCCTCATGCGTGTCGCGGGTTCGCGGCAAGGCCTCGAGATCCAATCGGGCCGGGAGCACCTGGGCGCTGCAGCTCCGCCACCGCTCCGACGCCGAAGGCCGCATCCGACGCCGCCGGCGCCTTCGCCGTCGTACCCTCCGCCAGGCCCGGCACCACGGTCACCGCCGAAAACGACGCCAATCACATGCTCGGCCGCCCCCACGGCTACACCTCCAAAATCACCTTCACCGACAGCCGGATCCCCGCCGACCAGACCGAGGGCCACAAGCCCGAGGACGTCGAACTCGGCGGCAGCATCGAAACCTTCGCCAACCCGGCCGACGCCAAGGCCCGCGGAGACTACCTCCAGGCCGTCACCAAAAACGAGCGCGTGGGGGAACCCTGGACCCGGTTTTGATTGGGCGCCTTGCGGACGAGTTGGTTCAACATGGCCTCATCAAGAGCCGAACGCTTGAGCGGATCTCCCTGGCGGCCGGCCTTCTCGCAGCCATCGCCATCTTCGCAGTCGGCCTTACGGGAGTCCTGATCGACGGCAAGCACGCGACAACCGAACCACTGCCCGCCTGGTTCATTCCCGTCATGGGCGCCATCGTGCTGCTGCTGGCGATCGCGACGGTTGCCGCGCTGCTCGTCCGGGAGCGCAGGAAGGCCGCCGTCCGGCGCGAAGAACGCGAGCGCCTCGAAAATGCCGCGGATCACCTGCAGGAGAAGATGGAACTGGCCAGCCTGGTCAACTCAACCGTAGGGGGAGGCGGCCCCACGGCGCGAGCAAACACCGAAGGCCCAGGCAGACGGAGTCTGACCTGGGCCTTCGGACACAGCAGGGGTGACAGGAGTCGAACCTGCGACATTCGGTTTTGGAGACCGACGCTCTGACCAACTGAGCTACACCCCTTCGGCTGGACCAACCATGTCACGGCGCGGGCGGAAGATCCAATCAATTCGGGGATCGGCCGCGGGTCAGTCGCGTGAAATTTCCTCGCGGGTCCGGGCGCCGGAGGAGCGGAGCCAGTCGATGAGCGGCACGTCCTCGCCGGACTTCAACCAGCTGCGCGAGCTGAAGGCCAAGCATCCTGGCCTCAAGGTCCTGCTCTCGCTGGGCGGTTGGAGCTGGTCCACGCACTTCTCGGACGCCGCGCTGACCCCGGCCTCCCGCAAGGCGCTCGTAGCGTCCTGCATCGACCTGTACATCAAGGGCAACCTCCCGCAGGACGGCAGCCGCGGCGGCGCGGGTGCGGCGGCCGGAGTCTTCGACGGGTTCGACATCGACTGGGAATGGCCCGGTTCCGCCGGCGACACCGACACCACCTACCGCCCCGAGGACAAGAAGAACTTCGCCGCGCTGGTGGCCGAGTTCCGCAGCCAGCTCGACGCCTACTCCCGCAGCCAGAAGCGGAAGTCGAAGTACGAGCTGACGGCCTTCGTCCCGACCGCCCCCGCCAAGATCGACGCGGGCTTCGACGTCCGGCGGATCATGCGGGACCTCGACTTCGTGACCCTCCAGGGCTACGACTTCCACGTCTCCGGCGAGAAGACCACCGCCCAGCAGTCCGCCCTGTACGCCCGGAACGACTTCAGCGTCGACGGCACCGTGGACGCATGGGAGCGGCGCGGCGCGCCCGCGTACAAGCTGGTGATGGGCATGCCGTTCTACGGTCAGGGCTGGACCGGCGTCAGCGGCGGCGGGGACGGCATGGGCCGGCCCGCGACGGGTCCGGCGCCCGCCACCTGGTCGGCCGGGTACGAGGACTACAAGGCCCTGAAGAAGCTTGCCGATTCGGGCAGTTACAAGGTCTACCGCGACCGCCGCAACGGGAGCGCCTGGCTCTTCGACGGCTCCAGCCTGTGGACGTACGACGACCCGCAGGTGCTGCGCGCCAAGACCCGGTACATCCGCGAAGAGGGCCTGGGCGGCGCCATGTTCTGGTCCCTGGACGCCGACACCGCCGAAGGCGAGCTGATGACCGCCGTCGACCAGGGCCTGCGCGGCCACTGACCGGCCGGTGCGCCGCCGGTCGGTGCGCCCCCGAACAGCGCCGCCGGGCCGCGGAAAAACGACCCGGTCCGGCGGCGCCCCAACCCGTACGCTCCCCCGCATGAAGACGGAGACGGTACGGGCGGTCAACGCGCTCACCTCACACTGGGCGGAGCACGCGGCGGCGCAGGGCGCGGGCACGGTGTTCACGGCGGCCGGGGTCTGGCCGCTGCTGGCCCTCCTCGCCGACGGCGCCGACGGCCCGGCCCGCACCGAGCTGGCCGCGGCCCTCGGCATACCCGCCGACACTGCCGCCGGGGCCGCGCGGGAGCTGCTGGCCGCGCTGGACGGTGTACGGGGCCTGCGCGCGGCCACCGGGCTGTGGACGCGGCGGGACCTCCCGCTGGAGGAGGCGTGGGCGGCCGGGCTCCCGGAGGGCGCCCACGGGTTCCTGACCTCCGACGAGGAGGCCGACCGCAAGGCCTTGGACGCCTGGGCCGCCGACCGCACCGGCGGCCTCATCGAAAGGATGCCGGTCGAGGTCGACGAGGAGACCCTCCTCGTGCTCGCCTCCGCGCTCACGCTGCGCCTGCGGTGGATCCAGCCCTTCTCGGACTGGCCGGTCCAGATCGACGAAGGCCCCTGGGCCGGGGCTCTGGTTCAGGGTCTGAACCGCAGTACGGCCCTCCTGGACCGGGTGCGCGTGGCGCAGGCGCCGACCGGGCCGGTGACCCTGCTGGAGGTGGTGGGCGACGGCGGAGTCGACGTCCACCTGGTCCTGGGCGAGCCGCAGGCCCCGCCCGCGCAGACCCTCCGGGCGGGCATCGCGGCCGTCACCCGGGCCATCCCGTCCACGGGGGCGAGCATGCTTCCCGAGGGGAATCCGGGGCCCGGCCTGCACATCGGGCAGATGCGCTCGGAGGAACCCCGGCACCGGCTGGACATCCGGACGGTGGCCTTCGAAGTTGAGGCGGACCACGATCTCCTGGACCCCGCAGGGTTGTTCGGCCTCAAGAGCGCCTCGGACCGGCGGTCCGGACACTTCCCGGGCGTCAGCGGCAGTCCGCTGGCCGTCGGTTCGGCCCGCCAGTCCGCCATGGCCCGCTTCCACGCGGAGGGCTTCGAGGCGGCGGCCGTGACCGCGATCGGCATGGCCGCCGGTTGCGCCATGCCCCGCCTGAAGTACCTCGTCCGCCGGGCCCAGGTCGCCTTCCACCGCCCCTTCGGCTTCCTCGCCGTCCACCGGACCTCCCGCCTCGTCCTGGCCGCGGGCTGGGTGGCGGACCCCGTCCCGCACGTGGAACCGGACTACGAGGCCGAAGAAGAGTGGGGTTGATCCGGCCTGACACGGTGGGCGGCCGCGAGGGCGGCCGTCTCGGAGAAGCCGGGTACGCGTCCGGTGCCGCCGCGGCCGGACACCGAGAGCGAGGCGGCCGCCATGGCGTAGGCGACGGCGTCGTCGAGGGTGTCGCCCAGCGCGAGCCGGGCGGTGGCGGTGCCGGTGAAGCAGTCGCCGGCGCCGGTCGCGTCGACCGGGGCGTGGTTCACGGGGACGGGGAGGTACCTGGCTCCCGTGCCCCCGCCGTCGTCCAGCAGCAGCCGGTCGGCGCCCGCGGTGACCGCGACCGTACGGGCTCCCAGCGCCCGGTAGCGGGCGGCGGATTCGACGGGGTCGTCGGTGTCGACCATGGCCAGCGCGTCGGCCGGGCAGGAGGTCTTCAGCAGCCCGGTCATCGGGGCCATCCGGGCCAGAAGCGAGCGGGCCTCGCCGCGACTGGTGAGCCGTGAGCGGAAGTTGGGGTCGTAGGACAGGTGCCCGCCCGCCTCGTGCACGGTCTCGGCGGCGAGCAGCACGGCCTCGCGACTGCTCGGCGACAGGGCGCCGGTGATCCCGCTGGTGATGAGCGCCCTGGAACCGGTCAGCAACTCCCGCCAGGATTCGACGTGTTCCACCGAGAGGGTGGAACCGGCGCTGCCGGTCCGCCAGTACACGAACTCCCGGTCGCCCTCGGTGTCGGCGGAGAGCAGGTAGGCGCCGTTGGGTCGCGGGGAGCGGCGTACGTGGGTGACGTCCACGCCGAGTGCGGCGGCGCGGGCCAGCAGCGGGACGCTCAGCTCGTCCTCGCCGACGACGGCGAGCAGGGCGGTGCGGGCTCCGGCGGCGGCGGCCGCCGCCGCGGCGTTGAGGGCGTCCCCGGAGTAGGAGACCCGGGCGGGTGCGCCGTCGGCGGCGTCCCGCAGGGCGGCGGAGACGTGGATCTCGACGAGTACCTCGCCGAGCACGAGGACGTCGTACTGCTCGGGCCCGGTCACGGCCGGAGCTCCGTGCCCGTGGCCGGACCCGCACCCGTACCCACGCACTCGCCGCAGCAGGGCTGGGCGAGGTCGGCGAAGACGGTGGCCAGCTCGTCCGGGTCGGCGGGCAGCCCGTTGCCTATGCCCACGGCCGCGGCCCCGGCGGCCAGCCACTCCCGGACCTCGCCCGGCTTGATGCCGCCGGTCGGAATGATCAGGGCGTCCGGGAGGACGGCCTTGAGGGAGCTGACGAACCGGGGGCCTCCCACATGGGCGGGGAACACCTTCGCCGCGCCGCCGGAGCGGATCGCGGAGGCGATCTCACCGGGGGTGAACCCGCCTTCGATGAAGACAGCCCCGCACTCCGCGGCGACCTCGCGGACCCCGGGGGCCGGGTAGGGGGAGATGAGGAAGGCAGCTCCCGCGTCGAGGGCGGTCCTCGCGGCTTCGGCGGTGGTGACGGTGCCGACTCCGATGAGGGCGGGACGGCCGTGCGCGTCGGCGAGCGGCACGGTGCGGGCCACGGCCTCGGCCCAGCCGGGGGTGGAGGTGGTGAGTTCGACGGCCCGGCACCCGGCGGCGAGGAGGGCGGTGGTGTGGCGGACGGCCTCGTCCGCGTCGGCGTTGCGCAGGACCGGCAGCAGTCGCTGCGCGGCGATGACCGCGTACGGATGACAGGACAAGGGATCCTCCATTTGTTCCACGTAGTGGAACTTGGTATCATGTAGCGGAACCTCTAGCGCAGACCATACCCAGGTTTGGAGATCACTTGTCCACGGAGGAGCAGTCCGGGAACGCCGAGGCCGAAAACACCCCGCGCGGCGGCCGGACTTCGGCGGCGGGCACGGCGCTGGAGAAATCGATGCGGATCCTGGAGGCCGTCGCCGCGCCCGGCGGCCCGCACCGACTCACCGACGTGATGGCGGCGGCCGCGGTCCCCAAGTCGAGCACCTTCCGCATCCTGGCCGCACTGATCGAGCAGGGCTTCGTACGGTCCGAGGGCGAGAGCCGCTACGGCGCCGGCCCCCGGCTGCGCGCCCTCTCCGCGCAGGTCAGCGGCGGGGAACCGGCCGGCATCGAGCAGATCCTGCGCGATCTCCAGCAGGCCACCGGGCAGGCGGTCCACCTAGCGCTGCACAGCGGGGAGAGCATCACCTACATTCGGAAGCTGGAGAGCGACCAGCCCTTCCGGACCGCCTCGCGCGTCGGCATGCGGATGCCGCTGCACACGACCGCGATCGGCAAGAGCATCCTGGCCCACCTGCCGCCGGCCGAGGTGCGCGAGCTGGTCTCCGCCGCCGGGCTGCCGCGCCGCACGCCGAACACCCTCACCACGCCGGAGGCGCTGGACGCCGAGCTGGCGAGGGTCCGGGACCAGGGGTTCGCCCTGGACGACGAGGAGAACGAGCCCACCATCCGCTGCCTCGGCGCCGCGATCGTGGGCCCGACGGGCCGCCCCGTCGGTGGGGTCAGCATCACCACGGTCACCTTCCTGGTCTCCCGCGAGGAGATCGAGGCCTACGCCCCCGCCCTGCACGCGGCCACCCAGGCACTGGCCCCGCTGCTCTGAGCGGCCGCGCGCGGGTGAGGGACCGCGCCCGAGCGGGGAACCGCGCCCCGTCGAGGGACCGCGCCCGGCCTACGTGTCTTCGTGCCCGGCGCGGTCGCGAACCACGGCCAGCAGCTCACGGGCGGTGCGCAGATGCAGGTGGCCCGGTTCCAGGACGGACTGCGCGTGCGCCAGCACCGCGGTCAGGAGCTCACCGGCTTCCCAGGCCCGGCCCCGGGCGATCAGGGCGCGGGCCCACTCCAGCCGGGCGTAGATCACGTGCGGATGGTCCGCGCCGAGCACCCTGGTCCGGTCCTCGGCGAGCTCCGCCCAGGCATCGGCCGCTTCGGCGGCCCGCCCCGCGCGGGCGGCCAGCGCCGCCCGGCTCCCCCGGATGGCGAGGGTGTGCGGGTCGTCGGGGCCGATCCGCTCCTCGGCCTCGGCCAGCAGTTGCGCCAACTCCCGGTCCGCGGCGGCCGGATCGTCCGAGCGGAACCAGATCAGGCTGCGCCGGGCGGCCAGGACCAGCGGGTGGCCCGGACCGTGGACGCGCAGCCGGTCGGCGAGCAGCGCATCCAACTGCCGGGCCGCCGCACCGGTGTCGCCGGTCGCTCCCGTGAAGTAGGCCAGCTGGTGGCGGGCCGCCAGGGTGTCCGGGTGATCGGGTCCGAGCACCTCCCCGGCATCGGACACCAGGGCCGCAAACCTGGCCGCCGCCGCCCCGTGGGCTCCGGACTCCCCTATGAAGAAGGCCAGTTGATGTCTGGCGGCCAGGGTCTCCGGATGCCGGGGCCCCAACCGGTCCGTGCGCCGACGGGCGATTCCGGCGAGGTCGGTGGAGGCCCGGCGCGGCTTGCCGGAGTCTCCGATGGCGATGGCCAGCGGCAGTTCGGCGCCGGGGACGCCGCCGCGCCGGGCGAGGTCGAGTGCCTCGACGGCGCGCGCGAGCCGCCCGTCCTGATGGGCCACCAGGCCTATGTCGTAGGCGTCGTCGGGGTCCACCCGGGCCAGCAGCCCGCGCCACAGATGGTCGGGAACCGGGACGCCTGCATGGCCCGGCGCGTTCAGCAGGTAGTCGAACGCGGTGAATCCGGCGCCGTAGTTGCCGATCAGGAGCCCGCTGGTGGCGTAGGCGGCCGCGCAGGCCCATTCCATGGCCTCGGCGAAGGGCTCCGGCTGGAGGTCGCCGCCGCCCCGGGCCGCCAGGTAGGGGGCGTGGAGTTCGCGCAGCCACTCCCGGCTCACCGGGCGGCGCAGTCCGGCCCGGCGGCAGTCCACGGCCGCCGCGACGACGGCGGCGCCGCGCGGATTGGCGCCCGGAGCCCAGCCGTTCTCCCAGGAGGCCAGCAGTTCCGGACCGGCCGCCAGGACCTCGGCGACCCCGAACCGCTCCCCCGCGCGCAGCGCGGCCCCGATCCGGGGATCGCCCCGGTGGGCGGCGGCCCGGCGGCGCTCCGGCTCCGACCAGTGCCGTGGCAGCCGTAGGACGGTGGCCTGCTGGAGCAGGTCGCGCTGGGCCCGCCAGGCGTCCCGGTCGGAGCCGGTGAGCCGGCTCTCCTCGCGGGCGTCGTAGCGCCGGTATTCCTGGACCCGCATGGTGGCGATCACCACCGCCTGTTCCAGGGAGGCCAGTTGGACCGCCGTGAAGCCGCCCGCGCCGAGGTGGTCCTCCAGATCGTCCAGCCAGAGCACGGCGCGCCGGCGGCGCGCGGCGATCCGTACCGCCTCGGGGAGCGCGGTACGCGAGAGCGGGCGGACGAAGGCGTGCCGCGGGAACCGGGTGCGGGCCACCTCGTAGGCGAGCCGGGTCTTGCCCGCCGTGGACTCCCCCACCACGAGGACGAAGCGGGCCCGCTCCAGGGCGGCGCGCAGCCCCGGCTCGGCGTCGCGCTCGATGTACGCGGGTGCGGCGCCCGGCGCCTGGGCCGGGTGGGCTCCGGCCAGCTCGGGCCGGTCCACCTGGCGCAGCAGCGGAACGCGGCCGCCCGGGGTGCGCAGCACTTGTCCGGCGGCGTCGGCGGCGGCTGCCGTCTCCTCGGGCCGCATCCGCTCGGCCGCCAGCCCGGCCAGGGTGGTGACGGCCGCGCCGATCCCGGCTGCCCAGGGTCCGGAGGTCCAGACCGCCGCCAGAGCGACCGCACCCGCGCCGAGCCCGACCGCGCCGAGGTATCCGGCCCAGGCCCGCGCCCGGCCGGATCCCCGTAAGAGCAACGCCGACATGCCGCCCCCAACACGTCCCGTGGAGTCCCATTGTCACCCCGGACCGGGATCCGGGCACCCCAACGGACGTACGGGGGCGGGATGTTCAGTAGGTGACGAAGATGCGGCGGGCCACCCCGTCCACGCGGATCCGGCCCCCTACCGGGATCACCTGCTGCGGGTCGGTGTGCCCGAGGTCCACGTCGAAGACGGCCATGGTGTCGGGGGCGTACTCGCGCAGGGCCCGCAGCACGGCCTCGCGCTGCTCGCGGCGGTAGCGCTCGCGCTCCTCGGCGCCGAAGCGGTTCTCGAAGGACCAGCTCTTCGCCCGGCCCATGAGCAGGGCCGGGAAGCGTCGCAGCAGTCCGCGCTCACCCATGGCCCGGAGGATCCAGTAGACCTCCTGGGCGCCGGGCATGTCCTCCGAGGTCTCCAGGAAGAGCACGTCTCCTGTGTACTCCCCGGTGGGCCGGACCGCGCGGTCGGCCATCAGCAGCCACGAGATGATCTCCAGGTTGCCGCCCCAGCCGTTGCCCTCGACCACCCGGTCGCCGTTGTGCCAGGACCAGCCTCCGGAGGGTTCCAGCTCCGGTTCGGCGTCGAAGGTGCGCGGGTCGTCCCAGGGGCCGTTGACGTCCCCGACGGCGGGGGCCGGGGTGAGTTCGTACTCGCCGGAGGTGAACAGTGCCGCGCGCAAGGACCGCTCGGTCAGCGGATGCATCGCTCCGGGCCGCCCGAGCTCGACCATCACCGACCCGCCGTGATAGCCCACGATTCCCAGGTCCCGCAGGAACAGCAGCAGGTTGGTGTTGTCGCTGTAGCCGAAGAAGGGCTTGGGGTTGGCCCGGAGCAGAGCGGGGTCGAGGTGCGGCAGGACGGTGATCTGGTCGTCGCCGCCGATGCTGGCGATCACGGCCTTGATCTCGGGGTCCGCGAAGGCCGCGTGGAGGTCCGCCGCGCGCGCCTCGGCGCTCGCGCCCATCTTCCGGGTCGTCGGGTACTCCACCGGCCGGAGTCCGAAATCCTCCCGCAGTCTGCTCAGTCCGAGCTCGTAGGGCTGCGGGAAGAGTCCGGGCAGGCCCGAGGAGGCGGAGACCACCGCGATCCGGTCCCCGGGGCGGGGCTTGGCGGGGTAGCGAGGAGCCGTCATCCCGAGAGCCTAGGAGACGGACGGAGCGACACCGAAGCAATTTTCACCTCCCCAGGATCCCCTAACCTTCCCTATCACTCCTCATCAGCCACTTCTTACGGTAGGGTTCGGCACTATGGAGAATGAAGGGCGCGAGCTGTACTCGGTCGGCGAGGTCGCCGAGCGGCTGGGGCTGCACGTGCGGACCGTACGGAACTACGTCCGCGACGGGCGGCTGAAGGCCGTGCGGATCGGCAAGCAGTACCGGATCAGCCGCGAGGACTTCGAGGCGCTGACCAGCCTGCCGACCGCGGACGCCGCACCGGCGGAGCCGGACCGGCCGCGCGGGCACGTGGAGGTGTCGAGCATCGTGCAGATCGACTCGATCGGCCCGGACGCGGCGAGCCGGCTCGCCACCCTCGTCACGGCGGCCGCGCAGTCCCCCCGGGACACTCCGGACCAGTTGCGCGTCCAGACGGTCTACGACAAGGAGCGGGCCCGCATGAAGATCGTGATCCTCGGCGATCCGGCCACCACCGCCGATCTGCTGCACCTGGTCGACGGCGTGCTCGGACCGGGCAACGGCATGGGGGTGACCCACCGTGGCTGACCGGCTCGTGGAGCACCACGGCGTTCCGGTGCTCGTCTGCTCCGCGGACGGCCCGCCCGTCGCCTCCGAGCAGGACGCCCTCGACCAGCTGATCGGCGCGGCCTTCTACCGGGCCGAGGTGGTCGCCGTCCCGGCGCCGCGGCTCGACGACGGGTTCTTCGACCTCAGCAGCGGACTCGCCGGGGCGATCATGCAGAAGTTCGTGAACTACCACCTCCGGCTGGTGGTCCTCGGAGACATCTCGCACCACCTGCGGGCGAGCTCCGCCCTGCCCGACCTCGTCCGCGAATCGAATCAGGGGCGCCACATCTGGTTCCTGCCCGACCTCGATGCGCTGGCGGCCCGGCTGGCTCCGGATTCGTACTCCGGATAAGTGTTATCCGGGGTCCCCTCGACGGTCTCCCAGGTATTGGGCATCATCGACCGTCGGCACGGACAGGGATTCGCATCATGAGCACTCAGCACACGGCAGCACTGGTCGCCGCCGCCCGCGCGGGCGACCCGCAGGCCCAGGACGACCTGGTCAGCGCCTATCTGCCGCTCGTCTACAACATCGTCGGGCGGGCCCTGAACGGGTCCGTCGACGTGGACGACGTGGTCCAGGACACGATGTTGCGCGCACTCGACGGCCTGGGCGGCCTGCGCGACGACGACAGCTTCCGCTCCTGGCTGGTGGCGATCGCCATGAACCGCGTGCGCGCGTACTGGCAGGCCCGCCGCAGCGCCTCCGGCGAGAGCGGACTGGAGGCCGCCTGGGAGCTGGCCGATCCGGGCGCCGACTTCGTGGACCTGACCGTCCTGAGGCTCCAGCTGGACGGACAGCGCCGCGAGACGGCCCGCGCCACGCGCTGGCTGGAGCCCGAAGACCGGGCGCTGCTGTCGCTGTGGTGGCTGGAGTGTGCCGGGGAGCTGACGCGCACGGACGTGGCCGCGGCGCTGGAGCTGTCCCCGCAGCACACCGCGGTACGGGTGCAGCGGATGAAGGCGCAGCTGGAGTCGGCGCGGGTGGTGGAGCGGGCGCTGGGCGCGCAGCCGCCCTGCGAGGGACTGCGGACGGTGGCGGCGGGCTGGGACGGGCTGCCCTCGGTGCTGTGGCGCAAGCGAATAGCACGGCACGCCCGCGAGTGCCTGCGGTGCTCCGGACTGTGGAACGGTCTGGTGCCGGCCGAAGGGCTGCTCGCCGGGCTGGCACTGGTGCCGGTCTCGGTGGCGCTCCTCGCGGGCGTCCGGTCGGCCGCCGCGGCCGGCCTGGAGCCCGTGGGCCTGGCCTCCGCGGCCGCGGGCCAGGGGGATGCCACGGGCCTGGCGGGCGATGCCCTGACGTCCTTCCACGCCGACGGGGGAGCCCACACCCTCGTGGACGCCGCCGACGCGGGTTCGGGCCGCGCCTCGCTGCGCAAGCGCCGCCGTACCCGCAGCCGCCGCCGGGTGGTCGGCGGCGCCGTGCTCGCCGCCTGCGTCGTGGGCGGCGGGCTGACCTACCTGGCCACGCGGCCCGGTACCGCCGCCCCCGAGAGCCCGGCGGCCTCGCTGCTGGCTCCCGACTCCGGTGTCGCGTTGCCCCCGCAGTCCCCGTCGCCCTCCCCGAGCCCCTCTGAATCCGCTTCGCCGAGCGCGAGCCCGAGTCCGAGTCCGAGCGCGACCCCCACGCCGACCCCCACTCCCAGCGCCAAGCCGAGCCCGAAGTCCTCCCCGGCGAAGCCCCCCGCTCCCGCCCCGGCCGGCGGCGGGGCCGCAGCCCAGGTGATCGCGCTGGTCAACTCCGAGCGCGCGGCGGCCGGCTGCGGTCCGCTCAAGGAGGACGCGCAGCTGCGTACGGCCGCGCAGGGGCACTCCGACGACATGGCGAACCGGGACTTCTTCTCGCACACCAATCCCGACGGGGCCGACCCCGGGCAGCGGACGACGGCGGCCGGGTACCGCTGGTCCACGTACGGGGAGAACATCGCGATGGGGCAGCAGACCCCGCAGCAGGTCATGGACTCCTGGATGAAGAGCCCGGGACACCGCGCGAACATCCTCAACTGCTCCTTCAAGGACATCGGCGTGGGCATCCACCAGGGCGGCGGCGGGCCGTGGTGGACGCAGAACTTCGGAGCCCGGATGTAACCCTCGTCCCCCTCTCCCCCTGCGTCGCGCACCGGATCACCCCGTATTTGATTCAAAATGGGGGCAAGATAGGGGCTGGAAGAGAACGGGCAGTTCACGGGGGAGGTGACCCGCATGGCCAGGAAGAAGCTCCGTCCGCACCAGCGTGAGGCCGTCGACGCCGTGGTGCGGGCCCTGGAGCTGCCCACCGGACGCCGGGTCCCCCAGGCGGGGCTTCGGACCCAGGTCATCATGGCCACCGGTTCCGGCAAGACCCTGGTCGCGGTGCACGCGGCCGACGAGCTGCGGGCCGGGCGGGTACTGGTCCTGGTGCCCTCCCTGGACCTGCTCGTCCAGACGGCGGCGGCCTGGCGCGCGGGCGGCCGGACCGGGCGCGCCTTCGCCGTGTGCTCGCTGCGCGGCGAGGACGCGGGCGTACCCACCACCACCGATCCGGCCGAACTGGCCGACTGGGCGGGCCTCCCGGTGGACCGGGTGACCGTGTTCGCCACGTACGCCTCGCTGGGCCTGGGCACCATCGAGCGCGCGCACCTGGAAGGGCTGCCGGGCTGGGACCTGATAGTGGTCGACGAGGCGCACCGGACCTCCGGCCGGATCGGCAAACCATGGGCCGTGGTCCACGACAACACCCGGATCCCGGCCGTCCGCAGGCTGTACATGACGGCCACGCCGCGGGTCTGGCAGGACGGCGAGGAAGCGGACTACCCGGAGGAGGCCGCGCGGACCGCGGACACCGGCGGCACGGGCGGCGGCGGTGGCACGGGCGGCGGCAATTCGCGCGGCCGGGGTGACCTGGTGGCCTCCATGGAGGACGATCCGGACGGCCCGTTCGGCGCGCGCTGCCACACCCTGACCCTGTCCGAGGCCATCGACCGGGGCATCTGTGCCCCGTACCGGGTGGTCTGCGTGGACGTCAGCGATCCGGAGTTCCAGGCGGCCGTCCTGCTCGGACCGGACGGACGCTCCGACGCGGTCCGCGGGGTGCGCCTCGCGGCGCTCCAGACGGCGCTGGTCAAGGCCGCCGTGGAACAGGGGTTCCGGCGCACCCTGGTCTTCCACCACCTGACCAAGGAGGCCGAGGCCTTCGCCGCCGGGCTCCCCGCCGTGGCCGCACGGCTGCGGGCCGCGAGCTGGGCCCCCCGGCCCGTGTACCCGCGCACCGTCTGGGCGGACTGGCTGTGCGGGCAGCACACGGCGGCGCAGCGCCGCCGGGTGCTGAGCGCTTTCGCGGACGACCGGCGCGCGGACAAGGCGTTCCTCGGCAGCGTCCGGGTGCTGGGCGAGGGCGTGGACACCAAGGAGTGCGATTCGGTCTTCTGGGCCGACGTACGGGGTTCCATGCCCGACCTGGTCCAGGCCGTCGGCCGCGCGCTGCGCATCCGGCCCGGGGAGGGCAAGGTCGCCTCCCTGGTGGTTCCGGTGCTGCTGGGACCGGGCGAGTCCCCCGAGACGATGCTGTCCTCACGGGCGTACGGGGACCTCGCGCGGCTGCTGGAGGCGCTGCGGGCGCACGACACCCGGCTCGTCGAGTCCCTGGCCCAGCCCCAGGCTCCGAGCCGCCGCGCCCCCGAGTCCGGCAACACCGTCTCGGAATTGGGCGCCTCCGGCCTGCGCAGCGGCGCGGAGGCCCTGCTGAGCTTCTCCACCCCGCGCGATCCGGCCCTGCTGGCGGCCTTCATCCGGCTGCGGGTCCTGCACCCGGAGCACGAGCACTGGCGGCGGGGCGTGGAGGCGGCCCGGCTGTACGCCGCCGCGGCGGGGGACCTGAAGGTCCCCTTCGCGTTCAAGGTGCCCGGTGACGGCAGGACGGGAATTCCCCTGGTGGCCGCCACGGCCGGGCCGGCCGAAGAGGGTGCGGAGGCCGAACCGGTTGCGGCCGGCTCCGAGTGGCCGCCGGGGCTCGCCCGGTTCCCGCTGGGTCAGTGGATCGCGGACGCGCGCCGCGCCAACCGCCGTGGTGCGCTGGGCCGGGAGCGGGTGGCGCAGCTCGATGAACTGGGCATGGTGTGGAGCCACTTCGACGTGGCGTTCGAGGAGGGGCTCGCGGCGGCCCGCGGCTGGGCGGACGAGCACGGGCACCTGCTGCCCCCGGCCGAGGCCAGCTGGCGCGGCGCCCCGGTCGGGGTGTGGGTCAAGAACCAGCGGGCGGCGGCGCGCCGCGAGGGCCCGGGCGCGCTGACGGAAGAGCGCCGGGAGGCCCTGGAGGCCATCGACGCCTCCTGGTGTCCGGCCTGGGAGGTCTCCTGGCAGCGGGCCTTCCACCTGACCCGGGTCCACCTGGACGCGGGCGGCCGGCTCCCGGCGGGGCCGGGCGAGGCCGTCGTGCAGGGCGAGGACCTCGGCGTGTGGCTGCGCAGGCAGCGCACGTCCTGGGAGCGGCTGACGTGGGCCCAGCGCTGGCTGCTGGAGCACACCCTCGGAGTGACCCCGGCCGTGGGGGCGGAACGGCCGCGGGCCCGGGTCCCCCACGCCGAGGCCTGGGCGGCGCACCTGGAGGCCGCCCGGCAGTTCCACGACCGCGAGCGGCACCTGCGGGTGCCTCGTACGCACGTGGAGCGGGTCGGCGAGCGGGAGCTGCGCCTTGGCGCGTGGATCGCCAATCAGCGCTCCCGCGCCGCCTCCCTCACCCCGCAGCGCGCGACCGCCCTCACGAACCTGGGCATGCGCTGGTCGGGCTCCTAGGGCGTCAGAATGCCGTCCGCCCCGTGGGCAGCCGGTCAGTGGTGGAAGCCGGACCGAGGCGCGGCGGACGGCACGGGCTGGGGGGTCGAGCCCAGGTGTTCCACGGACCGGCGCAGGTCGGCGACGAGCAGGGCGATCTGGTCCCGGGTCACCCCGTGGCGGATCAGGACGCGTTGGATGACGGTGTCCTCGCGGTCGGCCGGCAAGGGGTACGAGGGCACCTGCCAGCCCCGCATCCGCAGCCGGTCGGAGAGGTCGTAGAGGCTGAAGCCCGCGGCCTGCGGATCGGTGAGCCGGTAGGAGACGGCGGGGAGCCCGCCCTGGCCGTTGTAGAGGAGGGTGAAGGGGCCCATCGCCTCGATCTCGCGGGCCAGGTACTGGGCCGTGTCGGCGCAGGCCTGCTGGACCCGGCGGTAGCCGCCCTTGCCCAGGCGCAGGAAGAGGTAGTACTGGGCGATGATCTCGCCGCCGGGCCGGGAGAAGTTGAGCGCGAAGGTCGGCATGTCCCCGCCGAGGTAGTCCACGGAGAAGACCAGGTCGGCCGGGAGCAGTTCGGCCGTGCGCCAGACGATCCAGCCGACGCCGAGCGGGGCGAGACCGTACTTGTGCCCGGAGGTGTTGATCGAGGCCACGCGCGGCAGGCGGAAGTCCCAGACCACGTCGGGGTGGAGGAAGGGGGCGACGAAGCCGCCGCTGGCCCCGTCCACGTGGATCGGTACGTCCCAGCCGTGCTCGGCCTGGATCCGGTCGAGTTCGGCGGCGATCTCGGCGACGGGCTCGTAGACGCAGGTGTAGGTGACGCCGAGGATGGCGACGACGCCGATGGTGTTCTCGTCCACGTGGGCGGCGAGCTGCTCCGCGCGCAGGCCGGTAGCGCCGGGTTCCAGCGGGACCTGGCGGAGCTCGACGTCGAAGTAGCGGGCGAACTTCTCCCAGCAGATCTGCACCGGCCCGCACACCAGGTTGGGCCTGTCGGCGGGCAGTCCGGCGGCGCGGCGGCGTTCGCGCCAGCGCCACTTGAGGGCGAGGCCGCCGAGCATGGCGGCCTCGCTGGAGCCGGTGGTGGAGCAGCCGGTGCCGGTGGTGCCGGCCGGGGCGTTCCACAGGTCGGCCAGGATGTTGACGCAGCGGGCCTCGATCTCGGCTGTCTGCGGGTACTCGTCCTTGTCGATCATGTTCTTGTCGAGGCACTCGTTCATCAGCCGGTGGACCTCGTCGTCCGACCACGTGGTGCAGAAGGTGGCCAGGTTCTGGGCGGCGTTGCCGTCGAGGAGCAGCTCGTTGTGGAGGAGCTGGTAGACCACCTCGGAGGGCGAGTGGTCGTCGGGCATCCGGTACTTGGGGAGGATCTCGCCGCTGAGGGCGGAAGCGAACACGTCCGTCTCGGCGTCGCGGGCACGCGCGTCCTTCGTCTCATGCAGAGCCATAGCGGGACCATAGGGGAGACAACACCCCAAAGTCGGCTCCGGGAATCTTCAGGACTTTTTCGGCGCCGGGACGGGTTCCGGAGGTCGGTTCATACTGCACCTTCCGGCCGAGTCCTCCGTGTGACCTCCTCCATATCCTCCCGGCGCGACCGTAAGATCTATTGCCATCCAAGCCTTCCTCCACAAAATTTTCCGTTCCGGCCACCAAAACCGGTTCGGACGGGAAGATCATCCCAAATGGTTCGTCAGGCAACTTATCCGCGTGTGCCCGGATAGCGCCCTACGGTTCTCCGCGCCCTGATACCTCTCGAACCATGAACAAGATCACCCGCAGGCAGGCGTTAACCGCCACCGCCGGCGCGCTCAGCGTCCTCGGCCTCGCAGGCGCCACCGCGCACGCGGCCGTCACCGCCCCCCGTCCCGCCGCACCCGCCACCCCCACGGGAACGGTCGACGAGGTCTACCAGGGCCGTCGCATCCGAATAGCCCCCGCAGCGGGCGGTGGTGGCCACCACGGCGGCCACCACTCCCCCGGCCTGCCGACCGTCCTCATAGACGGCCGCGAACTGCACGTCATGCAGAATGCCGACGGCACCTGGATCAGCGTGGTCAACCACTACGAGACCTACGCCGACACCCTCACCCTGGCCCGCGCCGCCGTGCGCGAACTCCAGGGCGCCGCCCTCGTCCCGATGGGTGGCATGTGATGGCTGTCCGCAAGAACCAGGCCACGCTCACCTCCGAGGAGAAGCGGGCCTTCATCAACGCCCTGCTGGAGCTCAAGCGCTCCGGCCGCTACGACCGGTTCGTCACCACCCACAACGGCTTCATCATGGGCGACACCGATTCGGGCGACCGGGTCGGCCACCGCTCCCCCTCCTTCCTGCCCTGGCACCGCCGGTTTCTGCTGGAGTTCGAAGCGGCTCTGCAGGCGGTGAACCCGAAGGTGGCGCTCCCGTACTGGGACTGGACCGTGGACCGCACGGCCCGCTCCTCGCTCTGGGCCGCCGATTTCCTCGGCGGCACCGGGCGGGATCGCGACGGACAGGTGCTCGACGGTCCGTTCGCCTACGCGGCGGGCAAGTGGGAAGTAGCCGTAAAGGTGGACGGGCGCTCCTATCTGCGGCGCGCACTCGGCACCGGCGTGGCCCAGCTCCCGACCCGGGCCGAGGTGGACTCCGTACTCGCGATGCCGGTGTACGACGCCGCTCCCTGGAACAGCTCCTCCAACGGTTTCCGCAACAACCTGGAGGGCTGGCGCGGGGTCAACCTGCACAACCGGGTGCACGTGTGGGTGGGCGGCCAGATGGCCACCGGCGTCTCGCCCAACGACCCGGTGTTCTGGATGCACCACGCCTTCATCGACAAGCTGTGGAGCGAATGGCAGGCTCTGCACCCGCAGTCGACCTACCTGCCCGCCGCCGGTACGCCGAACGTCGTGGACCTGCACGACACCATGCGGCCGTGGAACAACGTGACCCCGGCCGACATGCTGGACCACCGCAAGTACTACGCCTTCGACACCGAGCCGGCCACGGTTCCGGCGGGAGCCGCCGCCAGCCAGCGGTAGTGCAGTTCGGGGCGGCCGACCTGGCCGTACCGGGGGCTGCGGTCCGCGCGACCGGTGTCCACCAGGTGCTCCAGGTAGCGGCGGGCGGTGATCCGGGAGATCCCGGCCGCCTCGGCCGCCCCCGCCGCGGTCAGCCCCTCGGGGGCCGACCGCAGCAGCGCGGCGACCCGGTCCAGGGTCGGCGCGCCGATCCCCTTGGGCAGTTCGGCCGGTCGGGGTGCGCGCAGGGCCGCCATGGCCCGGTCCACATCGTCCTGTCCGGCCGCCTCGCCCGCCGCGCTGGCGCGGAACTCGGCGTAGCGCAAAAGCCGTTCGCGCAGGGTCGGGAAGGCGAAGGGCTTGAGTACGTACTGCACCACACCCAGCGAGACGCTCTCGCGGACCACGCCCAGATCCCGCGCCGAGGTCACCACGATCACGTCGGCGGGGTGACCGGCGGCCCGCAGCCCGCGCGCGAAGCGCAGCCCGTGACCGTCGGGCAGGGTGAGGTCGAGCAGCAGCAGGTCGATCCGGGTGCGTTCCAGGACCCGGGTGGCCTCGGCCAGCGAGTGGACGGCCGCGACGGCCGTGAAGCCGGGCACGCGGCCCACGTACAGCGCGTGCGCGTCGGCGGCGACGGGGTCGTCCTCGACGACCAGGACCCGCACCTCGGGCATGTTCATGCGCTCACCTCTCCGCTCACTCCCGCGCTCATCTCTGCGCTCATTTCTGCGCCTGCTTCCGCGCTTGCCTCCGCGCTCGCTTCTGCGCCCGCCTGGCCATTCGCCTCCGCGCGCGCCGGCAGTCTTACGGTGAACCGCGCGCCGCCTTCGGGCAGCCGGTCGGCATCGGCGCTGCCGCCGTGCCGGTGGGCCACTTGCCGGACCAGGGCGAGGCCGAGGCCGCGCCCCTCCCCCTTGCCGGACCAGCCGCGCCGGAACACGTCGGCCCCTTCGGGGAGTCCGGGGCCGTTGTCGGCCACGCTGAGCAGGATCCCCTGCCCGGCGGCGGCCGCCGGGCCGTCGGGGCGGACCGTGACGGCGATCCGGCCGCCGGGGACGCCGGTCAGGGCGTCGACGGCATTGTCCACGAGGTTGCCGAGGACGGTGACGAGGTCCCGGGCGCAGGGCCCGCCGGGCCCTGACCCGATGGCCCCGCTGTCCGGGGTGACCACCAGTTCGATGCCCCGCTCGTGAGCCTGGGCGGCCTTGCCGAGCAGCAGTGCCACGAGCACCGGCTCGCCCACCGCCGCCATCACCTCGTCGGTGAGGGCCTGCGCCAGGGTCAGTTCGGCGGTGGCGAACTCCACCGCCTCCCCGACCCGGCCGAGTTCGATGAGGGAGACCACGGTGTGCAGCCGGTTGGCCGCCTCGTGGGCCTGGGACCGCAGCGCCTGGGTGAATCCGCGTTCGTGGTCCAGCTCCCCGGTCAGGGACTGGAGTTCGGTGTGGTCGCGCAGGGTGACCACGGTGCCGCGGCGGCCGCCTCCGGCCACCGGCGCGCTGTTGACCACGAGCACCCGGTCGGCGCTCAGGTGCACCTCGTCCACCCGGGGCCGGTCGGCCAGCAGGGCGCCGGTGAGCGGGGCGGGCAGCCCGAGGTCGGCGACCGCGGTCCCCTTGATCTCGCCCTCCAGGCCGAGGAGTTCGCGCCCCGCGTCGTTGACGAGGGTGATCCTGCGCTGCCCGTCGAGCATGAGGAGTCCTTCGCGGACCCCGTGCAGGGCGGCCTGGTGGTAGTCGTACATCCGGCTCAGCTCCCCGGCGTTCATCCCGTGGGTGTGGCGGCGCAGCCGGGCGTTGACCACGTACGTGCCCACGGCGCCGAGGGCCAGGGCCCCGCCGGCCACCCAGGCAAGGGCGGAGAGCTGCGCGGCGAGCCGGGCGCTGACGGCGCGGACGGTGATCCCGGCGGCGACCATGCCGACGACCCGGCCGCCGTCCATGATCGGCGTGACCACGCGGATGGAGGGGCCGAGGGTGCCGGTGTAGGTCTCACTGAAGGTTTCCCCGCGCAGCGCGGGCGCGGTGTTGCCGAGGAAGGGCTCGCCGATGCGGTGCGGGTCGGGGTGGGTCCAGCGCCGCCCGTCCGGGGCCATGATCGTCACGAAGTCCACGCCCGCGTCGGCACGGACCTGCTCCGCGTAGGGCTGCAGTGCCGCGGAGGGTCCGGCTCCGGAGACGTTCCCGGGCACGTCCGCCCGTACCGCCGCACGGACCGCTTCGCGCACCGACGGCGAGTCCGCGACCGCGCGGGCCACGGCTCCGGCCTGGCGCCGGGCGGCCTCCTCGGCTTGGCCGCGGGCGGTGGCGTAGGCGAAGACGGCGCATCCGGCGACGACCACGGCGACCAGCACCACCTGCATGGCGAAGAGCTGGCCGGCGAGGCTGCGCGGCGGCCGGGGAAAGCGGAACATGGCGCTCAGTGTGCACCCGGCCGTGAACTCTATGAACGCAAGGGTGACCGGGGTCACAGCGGCGGGCGATGGTCTCCCGGGACGCCTTCACCACCAGGAGGCCAGGCACAACCAGGAGGCAGCGTGGCCGCCAGGCGCGACAAGACGCACTATCTGTACATCGCGGTGATCGGCGCCGTACTGCTCGGCATCGCCGTCGGCTTCGCCGCGCCCGGCGTGGCCGTGGAGCTCAAACCGCTGGGCACCGGCTTCGTCAACCTCATCAAGATGATGATCTCGCCGGTGATCTTCTGCACGATCGTCCTGGGCATCGGCTCGGTGCGCAAGGCCGCCAAGGTCGGCGCCGTGGGCGGACTGGCGCTCGGCTACTTCATGGTCATGTCCACGGTGGCGCTGGCCATCGGACTCCTGGTCGGCAACCTCCTGGAGCCGGGCAGCGGGCTGCACCTGACCGAGGCCGCCCGGCACGCCGGCGAGGCCCAGGCCAAGGCGGGCGGGGCGCAGAGCACCCCGGAGTTCCTGCTGGGGATGATCCCGACCACGCTGGTGTCGGCCTTCACCGGCGGCCAGGTGCTCCAGACCCTGCTGGTGGCGCTGCTGTGCGGGTTCGCGCTCCAGGCGATGGGCCCGGCGGGCGAGCCGGTGCTGCGCGGGATCGGACACGTGCAGAAGCTGGTGTTCCGGGTGCTCGCGATGATCATGTGGGCGGCGCCGGTGGGTGCGTTCGGCGCGATCGCGGCGGTGGTCGGAGCCACCGGGATGGACGCCCTGAAGTCCCTGGCCGTCATCATGATCGGCTTCTACCTGACCTGTCTGCTCTTCGTCTTCGTGGTCCTGGGCACCCTGTTGCGGGTGTGTACGGGGATCAGCGTCTTCGCCCTGCTGCGCTACCTGGGCCGGGAGCTCCTGCTGATCCTGTCCACCTCCTCCTCGGAGTCGGCACTGCCGCGGCTGATCGCGAAGATGGAGCACATCGGGGTGTCGCGGCCGGTGGTCGGCATCACGGTTCCCACGGGCTACTCCTTCAACCTGGACGGGACCGCGATCTACCTGACGATGTCCTCGCTCTTCGTGGCGGAGGCCATGGACAAGCCGCTCGCCCTGGGCGAGCAGATCTCGCTGCTGCTGTTCATGGTCGTGGCCTCGAAGGGCGCGGCCGGGGTGACGGGAGCCGGTCTCGCCACGCTCGCCGGAGGGCTCCAGTCGCACCGGCCCGAACTGGTCGACGGCGTAGGCCTGATCGTGGGCATCGACCGGTTCATGAGCGAGGCGCGGGCGTTGACGAACTTCGCGGGCAACGCGGTCGCGACCGTGCTGATCGGGACCTGGACCAAGGAGTTCGACCGGGCCCGGGCGACCGAAGTCCTCGCAGGCCGCCTGCCGTTCGACGAGAGCACGCTCACCGAGGACGACCACGGACCCGCCGCCGTCCCCGTCCAGCCGGACGGCGCCAAGGACGGCGTACCCGCATAGCGGATACGCCCGAAAGGGACCGGTCGGGCAGGGCTCGCCCCCACGGTGCCCAGCCCGGCCGGTTCCGACACCTCGCCCACCGGCGTTATTCAGCCAAGTTCAGACCAACCGTCCTGCGGTAAAAGGTACTTCCATATCGGTGCAGACGTCTGACATCTTGCGTCCACCACTCGTTTCGTACGGACCGGTAGGTGCCACCCGCGCCACGGGCCGTCTTCGGAGGACGCATTGATACCCCACATATCCAGCCGACCTCGCCGTACCCTCGTGCTCGCCGCCGCCCTGGGCGCCGCGCTTGCCTTCGGAACCCCGGCCGCACTGGCCGGCACCCAGCCCATATCCCCCTCGGGCGCCCCCGTCACCTCCGCACCCGCCAAGGCCCTTGCCGCGGCGCCGACTTCCCAGAGTGCGACCTGGGCTGCCGGCACCCGCGCCTACCTGGTGATCACCGCCGCCGGTGACAGCTCGGCGGTCCGCTCCGCCATCACGGCCAACGGCGGCACCGTCTTCTCCACCTTCGACTCCATCGGCGTGATCGTCGCCCACTCGACCTCCGCGACCTTCGCGGCCACCATGCGCGGGGTCAGCGGGGTCCAGCAGGTCGGCGCGACGCGCACCTCGGACGTCCCCGCCGACGCCTACAACCCGGCGCTTCCGGCCAACCCGGCGCAGTCGACGACCCCCGCGGGCGAACCCGTACGGGCCGACATGAGCCAGATCAAGGCCGACCAGGCCTGGGCCGTGAACCCCGGCTCCGCCTCGGTCAAGGTCGGCATCCTGGACACCGGCGTGGACGACCAGCACCAGGACCTGGCGCCGAACTTCAACGCCGCCGACTCCGCCTCCTGCGCCTACGGCAAGCCGGACACCCGGGTCGGCGCCTGGCGTGACGTGGACACCCACGGCACCCACGTGGCGGGCACCGTCGCCGCCGCCAAGAACGGCAAGGGCGTCGTCGGCGTCGCGCCGGGCGTGAAGATCTCCTCGGTCCGCGTGGCCGAGCCCGGCAACTCCTTCTTCTTCGCCGAAAACACCATCTGCGCCTTCGTCTGGTCCGGCGACCACGGCTTCAAGGTCACCAACAACAGCTATTACACGGATCCGTGGCAGTTCAACTGCCCGGACAACATCGACCAGGCCGCCATCATCGAGGGCGTCAAGCGCGCCCAGGAGTACGCGGAGGGCAAGGGCTCGCTCCAGGTCGCCGCGGCGGGCAACGAGAACTACGACCTCGCCCACAAGACCACCGACTCGGCGAGCCCCAACGACTCGACGCCGACCACCCGCACCATCACCAACGCCTGCCTCGACATCCCGACCGAGCTCCCGGGCGTGGTCACGGTCGCGGCCAACGGCACGGGCACCACGAAGGCCTCGTTCTCCAACTTCGGCCAGGGCGTCATCGACGTCGCGGCCCCGGGCAGCAACGTGTACTCCACCGCCCCCGGCGGCGGGTACAGCACCAAGAGCGGCACCTCGATGGCCACCCCGCACGTCGTGGGCGTCGCGGCGCTGATCGCCAGCGCCAACCCGGGCATCACCCCGGCGCAGATCCGCGACAAGCTGGCCACCCAGGCCAATGACACGGCCTGCCCGTCCGACAACCGCTGCACCGGCACCACGGCCAACAACTCGTTCTTCGGCGAGGGCCAGGTCGACGCGCTGAAGGCGGTCGGCTCCACCCCGCCGCCCGGGAAGTACTTCGAGAACACCAACGACTTCGCGATCAACGACAACGCGACCGTCGACAGCACGATCACCGTCAGCGGAGTGACCGGCAACGCGCCGGCCACCCTCAAGGTGGGCGTGGACATCAAGCACACCTACATCGGTGACCTCAAGGTCGACCTCGTGGCTCCGGACGGCTCGGTCTACACCCTGAGCAACCGGGCCGGCGGCAGCACGGACAACATCATCCAGACCTTCACCGTCAACGCCTCCTCCGAGGTCGCGAACGGCGTCTGGACGCTGCGCGTGAACGACAACGCCAGTGCGGACACCGGCAAGATCGACGCCTGGAACCTGACCTTCTAGTCGGTCGGGCCGTTCCATCAGCGGTGCAGTACGTCGGCCAGCCAGTCGAAGACGACGTCGCAGTGCTGCTGCGGGGCCATCGGGGAGCAGTGCAACTGCGCCCCGGTGGCCTCCGTCATTTTCACGTACTCGCGCCGCGAGCGGAGCAGGTCGTACATCTGCTTCGGCTGGCCGGGGTAGAACTGCTCGAAGTCGTAGTCGAGGACCAGGGTGGGCACCTTGATCTTCGGCACCACGGCCGTGACGTCGAGGCCGACGGCGAGCCGGGCAGGGGTCCACAGGTCGGTGAGGACCCGGCCCGCGCGCGCCTGTCGCAGTGCCTCCCCGGAGAAGATCTCGAGCCGCTTCTTGACCGTGTACGCGAGTCGCGGGGTGAGTTCGGGGACGACCTCCTCGTTCCACACCCGGTTGGTCTCCGCCTTGTCCGCGGTGACGACGTCGCGCAGCTCCTTGGGGAAGCCCAGCCACGGGCTGAGGCAGCCCGGCTGGCAGACCAGGGCCGCGATCCGGGGTTCGAAGGCGGCGGCGCGCGCGACGAGGTTGCCGCCCATGCTGAGGCCGGTGAGCGCGATCCGGGCGCTGTCCACGTCCTTGCGCCCGTCCAGCCAGTCGATCAGCGGCCCTACGACCTTCTCCCAGCGGTCGGTGAAGGGGATCTCGTCGAGGAACAGCAACTGGCCCTGGCCCGGTCCGTCGTAGACCAGGGCGTTCCAGCCCCGGTCCAGGGCCGCGGACACCCCGTAGGTCCACATGTCGACATTCTGGCCGTCGCTGCCGTTGGTGAGGATCACGGTGGGTCGCGGCTCGGACGGGTCCGCGCCCCCGGGGCGGAAGAACCACACCGGCAGGTGCGTCCCGCCGTACGGGACCTTCGCGCGGACGGCCGCCGGGGAGCAGAGCTGGGTGAAGGTGTCCCAGGCACGGCGCCCGGCGAGGTACACCTCCTTCTCGTCACCGGGCCGCTCGGTGCCCAGTACGTAGAACAGTGCCTGCGCGTAGTACTGCGCGGCCCGCAGCGCGCGGAAGCGGCGGGTCTGCGAGGGGGTCTCGCGGCCGTGCCGGCCGGCGGCCGGGGGTGTGGCGAGCCGGTCGCCCCAGCCGCGGAAGGTATCGGTGAAGGTCTGCTCGGACAGCCCGGCGGCGTTGACCGCGTCGACGGCGGTGAGGACCTCGCCGACCTCGGAGGCCCGCATCCCGGCGGCGCCCAGGGCGAACAGGCCGGCGAAGTTGAATCCCGGGTCGGCGAAGAGCTGCATGGCTCCGGGCGCGGGGTCGGGCGCCGCGGCGTGAGCGGCGGTGCCGGGAGCGGCCGCAGCGGCGGCGGCCGGCGTCCCGGCGGCCCCCGCACCGACGGCGAGGGTCCCGGCCCCGGCGGCCAGCCCGGTCAGGGCCACCCGGCGGGAGATCCCGAACGGGTCCCCGTGCGAAGTCTGAGCTTGAGTCATGGCAGGGAAGGTAGAAGCAGCGCCGGGCAAGTCCCCGGCCGCCACACCCTCGCTGCTCCGAACGGCCCTGGGCGCCCTACTTGGTCCGCAGCACGCAGTCCCCGCACAGGCCGCCACCGCGCACCCGGTAGTACAGGCAGCAGCTGCGGCGTACGAAGGCCACCCCGAGGCCGGGCTCGTGGACGAAGGTCCCGGTGCCGGCGAGCGGCCCGCCGTCCGCGAGCAGCTCGGCCGCGAGGACCGCCGCCGTCTCCCCCGGCACCCGGTCGCCCAGTACCCGCACCGCGCCGACCAGCCCGGAGGCGGCGTTCCCGCGCAGCACCTGCGGCGAGACCCCGAACCGTGCGCGCAGCGAGGCGTCGAGCGGGGCGAGGTTGCCCGTGAGCACGGTGTCCGCCAGCGACTCCCCCAGCGCCTCGCCGGGCAGTGCGGCGGGATCGGGCAGCCACAGTTCCAGCGACCCCGCTTCGGGGAGCCGCCACCAGAGCCGGTCGGGAGCCAGGTCCGGGGCCCGGCCCGACAGGGCCGCGCAGCCGAGCGCGATCGACCAGAGTCGGGAGGCGATCCCGAACTGCGCGTTCGAGGCCGCCACCCGACCGGGGCCGCTCCCGAGCCGCCGCCCGATCTCCTCGACGTAGGCCCCGAGGTGCTGCCCGTAGAGCTCGGTGAGCGGGCGGAAGCCGCGCTCGGGCGGCTCCTTCCCGTACGCCACGGTGAAGAACGGCCCGACGGAGCGCAGCTGCCGCAGTACCGGCGCGAAGTCCAAGTCCATGCCCGGATGATCTCAGGCGGCGGACGGCCGCCCGGGGGCAGCCTGCTGCGGGCGGCGGCTGCTGCCACCGCCCGCAGCGGAAGGAAGGGACGGACGGAGGGACGGCCTAGGCCTGGGTGAAGGCCGCGACCTCGAAGTCGGACATGTCGAGCCCGCCCTGCTTGGTGTCGTCGTTGGCGAAGACGAAGGACTCGATCGGGACGTCGCGCTCGGCGCTGAGCTGGGCGACCAGCTCCTGGAGGACCACCGTCTCCAGGACCACCCGGACCGCGTCCGCGACCTCGGGGAGCCGGACGACCGACAGGTTGTCCGCCGGGGCGGTCTCCACGGTGGTGATGAGCAGGGTGAGGTGGCCGGCGCCCGCCAGCGAGCGGGCCAGCTCGATCTCGCGGCCGTCGCCGTAGACGAGGTGGAGGGTGTTGCCCGCCGACTCCATCTCGCCGTGCAGGTAGTTGCGGGTCGCCGAGGCGGCCGCCGTCATCCGCACCACCTCGCGCAGCAGCAGCGCGCCCTCCTCGGCGGAGGCCCGGGAGGCTCCGGCCGCCACGCCGTCGGAGGCGATGCAGCGGGCACCGCGCTCGCGCAGCCCGGCCACGATCTCGGTGGCCTGCCGGTGGACCGCAGTGGTCTGCTCGGCGATGTCTGCCCACGGGTCGCCTTCGCGTCCCGCCACGGCGCCCGCGATCAGGTCGAGGGCGACGACGGTGCCGGTGTAGCCGATGGTCGAGGCGTACGAGTCGGGCTCGTTGCCGAGGTCCACGGTCAGGTCGGCGAGGTCGCCGAGCGGGGACGGGACCACGTTGAGCAGCGCGGTCTTCGTGATGCCGGGGGCGGCGCACTCGAAGGCGGCGATGGTCTCCGAGCTGCGGCCGCCCTGGGAGACGGCGATCAGGCAGTCGGTGTCGAAGCCCGCGGTGCCGGTCTCGATCTCGCTGGACAGGACGCGCTGGGTGACGATCCCGGCCTCGCGCAGCTGCTGTACGGGGACGGCGAGGGCGGCGTAGGAGGCGCCGATGCCGGTGAAGAGGGGGCGTTCGGCGGCACGCAGCCGGGCCAGCTCCGGGGTGGCGAGGCGGGTTCGGACGCGGTCGGCGATCCGGGCGAGGGCTGCGCCCTGGTCGGCCTGGCCTTCGAGGAAGGTGATGCGGGATCCGGACATGGTGTGGGGGTCCTTAGCGGGTCTGGGGAAGCCTGGGCGGCCGGTACGAGGGGGAAGCGGGCGGGATCAGGCGGAGGAGCCGGCCTTGGTGTCCCGCCGCGTTTCGCTCTCCTCGTCCCGTTCGCGGCCCGGGGTCGGCAGGTCGAACTTGACGATCGCCCAGCGGAAGAGCACGTAGTAGACGGCGGCGAAGGCCAGGCCGATCGGGATGAGCATCCAGGGCTTCGTGGCGATGCCGTAGTTGACGATGTAGTCGATGGCGCCGGAGGAGAACCCGAAGCCATCGCGGATGCCGAGGGCGTAGCAGACGGCCATCGAGACGCCGAAGAGGAAGGCGTGGATCGCGTAGAGGACCGGGGCCACGAACATGAAGGCGAACTCGATGGGCTCGGTCACGCCGGTGACGAAGGAGGTCAGGGCGACGGAGATCATCATGCCCTTGACCATGGTGCGGTTCTCGGGGCGGGCGGTGTGCGCGATGGCCATGGCGGCGGCCGGGAGCGCGAACATGTAGATCGGGAAACCGCCGGTCATGAACTGGCCCGCGGTCGGGTCGCCGGCCAGGAAGCGGGCGATGTCTCCGTGCACCTCGGTGCCGGTGGCGGGGTTGACGAAGCTGCCGGCCTCGAACCAGGGGAAGACCGAGAAGAAGTGGTGCATCCCGATCGGGATGAGGGCCCGGACGACGAGGCCGAAGAGACCCGCGCCCCAGGCGCCGGTGCCGACCAGCCACTCGCCGAAGTGGAAGAACCAGCCGCCGACGGTCGGCCATACCACTCCGAATACCACTCCCATGCCGACGCCGGCGAAGGCGCTCAGGATGGGCACGAGCCGGCGTCCGCCGAAGAAGCCGAGCCACTCGGGGAGCTTGGTGCGGCTGAAGCGCTGGTAGAGGAGGGCCGCTATCAGACCCATCACGATGCCGCCGAGGACCTTGGCGTCGAGCGGTTCGCCGTCCACGCCCTTGGGGAAGGCGGGGCTCGCGAGTACGGCCTTGAAGACCAGGTAGCCGACCACGGCCGCCAGGGCGGTGGAGCCGTCGGACTTCTTCGCGAAGCCGATGGCCACGCCCACCGCGAAGAGCAGCGGCAGGTTGGCGAACACCGTGTCGCCCGCCGCCGCCAGCACCATCGCGAGCTTCCGCACGAGCATCGGGAAGTTCTCGCGGCCCAGCAGGTCGGCGCCGCCGAGCCGGGTCAGCAGGGCTGCGGCGGGCAGCGTGGCGACGGGCAGCATCAGGCTGCGGCCGATGCGCTGCAGGACCGGCATGACGCGGCCCGGCTTCTTTCCGGCGGCTGGTGCGGCAGCCGGGACGGTGGCCGTACTCATCTCGGGACTCCTCGTCGAGCGGGGGTGGTGGGAACGACTCGAACGTAGCCAGTGGTTTTGAATTGGTCAACAGTGGTCTCTTGTGGTCTTACAGAAAATATCAAGATGAGGCCGAAGGTCCCGCTGCCACGAGGTCAGAAGCCAAAACGAAGTGGTAGCAAGTGGTATGTTTTGACCATGACCGACGACGCTGCCATCGCCGCCGCCACCCCCGCCGTGAACGCCTCCGACCCCCTGTGGTCCCAGGCCTCGGACCGGATCCGCGAGGAGATCGCGCGCCGAGGCCTGTCCGCGGGCAGCAAGCTGCCGCCCGAGCGCGAGCTCTGCACCCGGCTGGACGTCTCCCGCGTCACCCTGCGCCGTGCGCTGGCCCACCTCGTCGACCAGGGCCTGGTCACCGCCTCGCACGGCCGCGGCTGGTTCGTCGCCGCGCCCGTGCCGCCCGCGCCCGCCCGTGACTGGCCCAAGGACCTGGAGTCCTTCACCGCCACCGCCCGCCGCAAGCACATGCGCGCCAGCTCGGTCGTCCTGAGCCAGGAGACCGTCACCGCCTCGCTCGACGACGCCGACCGCCTCGACGTGCCCGCCGGCACCCCGCTGCTGCGCCTGGAGCGGGTCCGGCTGCTCAACGACGTCCGGATCGCCGTCGACCGGACCCTGGTGGTCGCCGAACTCGCGCCCGACCTCACCCGCACCGACTTCCGTGAGGCTTCCCTCTTCGAGGAACTGCGCCGCTGGGGCGTCGAGCCCGACCGCGCCGAGGCCACGATCGAGGCGCGCACCGCCGACGGGGAGCTCGCCGGGCACCTGGGCATCGCCGAGGGCGCGCCCGTGCTCGTCCTCGACCAGACCGTCTACACGCGGGACCAGCGGCCGCTCCTGCTGTCCACCGTGGAGTACAGCGGGGACCGCTACCGGCTGCGCACCACACTGCAGACAGACTGACACCGCCGCCGCGGCGCGCGGTAGCACCGTTCGGCTCCCACGGAGCCGCCGAACGGCCCCGGCCGGGCGGGCTTCCGCCCTGTCGGCGCGGTGACCCCCGGCGCGGAGTCCCGGGGGCTACCGGGACCGTGCGACGGACCGCGCGGGCCCGTCCCCGCCCTGGTCCCCGTCCCCGCCCTCGTCCCCGTCCCGGTCCCGGCCGCGGGAGGCCTCCGCCCGGCGCACGGCCGGGCCCATCGCGTACGAGGCCGCCAGCAGCAGCCCGCCCAGCAGCAGCCAGCCCGGGATCCCCCAGAGCAGCAGCAGCGAGGTCAGCACCAGCGGGCCCAGGGTCCGGGCGACCGGTACCCCGGTGCCGAAGAAGCCCTGGTACTGGCCCATCCGCTCGGCGGGGGCCAGCTCGAAGCCGATCTGCCAGGAGCCGGCCGACTGCCGCATCTCGGCGTCCACCTGGAGCACCGCCCCCGCGAGCAGGATCACCGCGGCGGCCCACCCGGACCGGGGCAGCGCCGAAAGGGCGAACACCCCGCACGCGGCGGCCACCACCAGCCCGGAGACCCGTACCGCCCGCCGGGCGCCGTCCAGGTCGGTCACCGGCCGGGCCACCCGCACCTGGAACAGCATCACGGCGAGGGTGTTGAGCACGAACAGCGCCGACGCCATCCAGCCGGGGGCGTGCGTGCGCTCCACGATCCACAACGGTATCGCCAGGCTCAGCAGCGGCATCCGCAGCAGCAGGACCGCGTTGAGCAGCGTGACCAGCGCGTACGGGCGGTCCCTGAGCACGGCCAGGCGCGGCTCCCCCGCCGCCCGGTCCGGTACGGGCGCCACCGCCGGCAGCCGCAGCAGTACGGCGGCGCACAGCAGGAAGGCCAGGGCGTCGAGCACGAAGACGGCGAAGTAGGCGCGCTCGGTGCCGGCGGCGAGGGCCAGTCCGCCCACGGCCGCGCCCACCGCGAGGCCCGCGTTCAGCACGGCCTGGAGGTGGGCCAGCACCCCGGTCCGCTCCCCGGGCGCGACCAGGCCCGCCAGCAGCGCCTGACGGGCCGCGGCCAGTCCGCACTGGGCGGTGGCGTAGACGAGGACGGCGGCGAGGAAGGCCCAGAAGGAGCGGATGAACAGGAAGGAGCAGACGGAGGCGGCCGTGGCCACCGCCAGCAGCACCGAGGTGCCGCGGGGCCCCCGCCGGTCGGCGAGCGCCCCCAGCGGCACGCCCGCGACCGAGCCGACCGCCCAGGCGATCGTGAGCCCCAGGCCTATCTGGGCGGGCGAGAGACCCACCACCCGGGTGAAGTAGAGCGCCGAACACACGTAGTAGGCGCCGTCTCCGACGGCGTTGCTCAGCTGGGCGGCGGCCAGGCGGCGCGGCACTCCGGGCGGGGGCAGGATCCGGTTCGTCACGGACTCATTGGACCAGCTGAATGGCCCATTCCGCTGGTCCAATCCGCAGCCGGTCCACCGGGCCACTCGGCCGGGCCGCCGGGGCGCTGGGCCCCTTCGCTCAGAGCGTCGCGAGGAACTCCAGCAGCGCCCGGTTGAAGGCCTCCGGCTGCTCCACGCCCGGCAGGTGCCCGGCCCCGTCGATCACCGCGAGCACCGAGTGCGGGGCCAGCGACCGCATGGACTCGGCTTCGGCGACCGGGGTGTACACGTCGTCGCGCCCGACCAGGATCAGGCAGGCCACGGAGGCCGGCAGTGCGGCGAGGACGGGCCCGTAGTCGGGCCGCTCGGCCCGCCCGCGCAGCGCGGCGGCCGCGCCCCGCGGATCCGTCGCGTACATCATCGCGGTCACCTTCGCGGCCGCCTCGGGCATCGCGGTCACGTTGTACGCCGCGAGCATCTTGTCGATGACCTCGTCGGTGTAGGGCTTCATCCCCTCCGCGAGGAGCCGCTCGGCGAGCTCGCGGCGGTAGGTCCTGCCGTCCTCGGTCTCCGGCGGTGCGGAGGTGTCGCTGAGCAGGAGGGCCCGTATCAGACCCGGGTGGCGCAGCCGCATTTCGAGTGCGATCTGCCCGCCCATGGACACACCCCCGACGACCGCCTGTTCGATTCCCAGGGAATCGAGCAGGGCGGCCAGATCATCGGCGAAGTCGGCGAGCAGGGTCTTCCCCGGCACTACCGGGCTCTGGCCGTATCCGCGCAGGTCAGGGGTGATCACGCGGTAACCGGCGGTGGTCAGGGCCGCCGTCTGGGGGGCCCACATCGAGTGGTTGAACGGATGTCCGTGGATGAGGATTACGGGGGCTCCGTCGCGGGGACCCAAGTCCTCGAAAAAGACGTTCACGCCATTGCCAATCAGGGGGTTCATGAGAGCACTTTAAGGAGCTACATTGAGCCACTCGCGTTCACCTGACAGCCCGTTGCCTTTCACCCGTGTTTTGCACGGGGGGCGACGTCAGGGACGCAGACTGTGCAACCACCCCACCGCCCAGAAGGACCGAAGGCTCCGTGCCCGTACCCGTACTCCTCGCCGGCCGCTCCGTGCGGCTCGAGCCCCTCGCCCCCCACCACACCGAGGCCTTGGCCCTGGCCGGGGCCGAGGATCGTACGACTTACGCCTTCACCCCCGTACCTCACGGGTTGCAGGCGTCCCACGAGTACATCGACCGTGCCCTCGCTGATCAGGCAGCGGGTCGATCGCTCCCGTTCGCGGTGGTCAGAGCCGCCGACGGTCGGGTGGTCGGTTCGACCCGGTTCCTGGAACTCGACTACTGGCAGGGGCCACTGGTGTGGCCCGCCGTGCCGGGGGTCCCGTTCGGCGATCCGGCGACGGCGATCCCCGATGCCGCCGAGATCGGCAATACCTGGCTGTCCCCGGCAGCCCAGGGAACCGGCATCAACACCGAGGCGAAGCTGCTCCTGCTCCGCCATGCCTTCGAGACCTGGGGCGTGCGCCGCATCTCGCTGCGCGCGGACGCCCGCAACGGCCGCTCGCGCGCCGCGATGGAACGGCTCGGGTTCACCTGCGAGGGGGTCCGCCGGGCCCATTCGCGGGGCCTCGACGGCGCGGTCCGCAGTACGGCGTTCTACTCGATCCTCGACGAGGAGTGGCCCACCGTGCGGTCGATCATCGAGCTGCGGATGTCGGCGGGTGCTCAGCGCAAGCGGCGACGAAAGACGCTCATCCCGGCGTAACGGTCCTTCTGCACGGACAGCGGCCCGTACGCGGGCCGCAGGCGGTCCGCGCACGACCCTCCCCCCGTCTCCCCGGCGTCAGCCGAGGAAGGCGGGGGCGAGGGCCGAGGTCATGAACCGGGCCGGTGCTCCGCTGCCGTCCGCGGGCAGCGAGTACAGATCGGCGCCGAAGTCTCCGGGCAGGGAGTAGACGACCGTCCTGTCGTCGGTCCACACCACCTGGTCGTCGACGCTGCGCTCCTCCGCGAGCGGGGTCTCCGTCATCGTGCCCAGGTCCAGGACGTACAGCCGCCACGGCGCGTCCGGCGACAGGCCGGGCACCCGCTTCTTGAAGACCAGCCGGGTCCCGTCGGGCGACAGGGACGGGCATTCCAGGTTCTCGCGCAGCGTGGTCACCGTGCGCGCGGTGAGGTCGCCGCGGACCAGGTAGGTCTGGCCGCCGGTCGCGAGCGTCGCGTAGAAGGTCTGCTCGTCGGCCGCGAAGGTGACCCCCCAGAAGTTGACGTCGGCGTTGCGGTACGCCTTGCCGTCCTTGAGGATCGCGAAGTCCTCCAGGGAGGCGTCGAACCGCCCCGTCCGCAGGTCCAGCAGCGAGGTCCGGGTGGAGAAGTTCGTACCGGCGTAGGAATCACCGCCCACGAAGACCGTCCAGGCGACCAGGTGGCCGCCGGGCGAGACGCGCGCCCGAGTGGGGATGCCCGCCAGCGGACGGCTGGAGACCTCCTTCAGGTGCGCGTCGAGGACGACGGCCTTGTAGCTGTCCTGCACCCCGCCCTTCTCCGCCTGGAGGCAGATCCCGGTGCCGGCCGCGGAGTGGAAGCGCAGGCAGCTGACCCCCGAAGCGGTACGGGCGCCTTCGGGCGCGTCCGCGGGCACGGTGGAGAGCTCGTCGCGGTGCGGCCCCCAGGCCATGTTGCGGAACACGATCCGCCGGCCGCCGTCGCCCCGGGCGAGGGAGACCTCGCCCGGGGTGATCGGCGGCCCGCCGGCCTGGACCCGGTTCTTCTCGTCCGCCCGCGAGGAGGCCCGTACGACGGCGAGCGCTCCGACGGCGGCGAGCAGGGCGATGGCCGAGACGAGGATCAGGATCCGGCGCTGCAGGGTCATGCGTGGGGGGCCTTTCTGGATCTACGGGATGTTTCGGACGGCCGAGTCGACCGCGTCGGCCGCGCCGTCCTCGAGAGCCGCACCCTCTTCGGCGCCGCCCTCCGGCCGCAGCCGGGCGCAGAGCGCGACGGCTCCGGCCAGGGTCACGGCGGCGACGGCCAGCGCGGGGCGGGCGCCCCAGAACGTCCAGGCTGCTCCGAAGCCGAGCGAGGCGGCGAACCGGGCGAGGGCCTGGCCGGTCTGGACGAGGGCGAGGCCCCCGCCGCGGTGCTCCTCGGGGACGGCTCCGGCGGCCGTGGCCATGAGCACACCGTCGGTGGCCGCGTAGAACGCGCCGTGCAGCAGGAGGACCGCGTACGGCAGCGCCGGCTGGTCCCCGCCGACGAGGAGGATCCCGTAGGCGGCGAGCAGCGCCAGGTGGCCACCGAGGAAGACGCGCCAGCGGCCGACGCGGTCGGCGAGCCGCCCGAGCGGCAGCGCGAGCAGGAAGAACGCGGCGGCGGTGCCCAGCGGCAGCAGGGCGAACCAGCGGTCGGCAATGCCCGTGGCGTGCTGGAGCAGCAGGAAGACGAAGGCGTCGCTGACGGTGCACAGGCCGAGCAGCAGGGCGCAGAGGCTGATCCGGCGCAGGTCGCGGCGGCCCAGCAGCCCGAAGGAGGCCCGCAGCGAGACGGGGGCTCCGGTGGCTTTGGGCGCGGTGCGCCGGCCCGGTACGAAGAGCACCAGCACCAGGACGCCGAGCGCGGCCACGCAGGCACTGACCGTGAAGACGGCGTCGTAGCCCTCGGCGGCGCCGCGCAGGATGAGGAAGGCCAGGATCGGCCCGATCAGCGCTCCGGCGGTGTCCATGGCGCGGTGCACACCGAAGGCCCGGCCGCGGTCCTCGGGGGCGGCCGACAGCGAGATCAGCGCGTCGCGCGGGGCGGTGCGCAGGCCCTTGCCGGTGCGGTCGAGCGCGAGGACGGCCCCGATGGCGGGCAGGGTGTGTGCGAGCAGCAGGAGCGGCTTGCACAGGGCGGAGAGTCCGTAGCCGATCCCGGCGAGGGCCTTGTGGCGGCCGAAGCGGTCGCCGAGGTGGCCGCCGGTGAGCCGGACGAGGGCGCTGACCCCGTTGTAGAGGCCGTCGAGCAGTCCGAAGCCGAGCGGGGTGAGCCCGAGTCCGGCGACGAGGTAGAGCGGGAGCACGGCCGTGACCATCTCCGAGGAGACGTCGGTGATGAGGCTGACCGTGCCGAGGGCGAGCACCGTGGGGGCGAGCGCGGCGCGCCGCCCCGGGCGGATGCCCGGGGCGACGGCCTGCGGCTCGGGGGTCACGGCGGGCGCGGGGGTACCGCGACTGTCCGCAACGTACATGGTCAGGAAGTCCAGATCCCCGTGATGTCGGCGGCGCTCGCAGCGTTCCCCGCGTGGGTGGTCAGGCCGGAGAGGCTTTCGAGGGTGTGCAGCATGTCGTAGTGGTTGTAGGTCGTGGAGGTGGTGGAGCCCGGGGTCACGGACTGGCCGTAGAACACGGTCGGGATCTTGTTGCCGGCGAGCCGGTTGTCCTCGTCGAAGGTGACGACGAGGAGGCTGTTGTGGGTCTTGGCCCAGTCCGCGTAGGCCTTGAGGTTGTTCTTGAGCCAGGTGTCGCCGGTGCCGACGGAGCAGTCGTGCATGTCGCTGCAGAGGTTCGGGACGACGAACGAGGTCTTGGGCAGGGTGGTGAAGTCCGTCGGGAACTGGGTCATCGTCTTCGCGGTGCTGGTGGGCACGTTGGAGAAGGCGAACCAGGGGTTGTGCTTCTGCGCGTACTTGCCGCTGGAGCAGGTGGTGGAGCCCTGGCTCGGCAGGGTCTCGTTGTAGCTGCCCCAGGTCTTGCCGGCGGCGATCAGCTCGGACGCCAGGTTGGGCGCGGAGCTGAAGCCGGGCGTGTAGCAGCTGTCGCCGGTCACGCCCTGGTTGGAGCCCGAGAACAGCTGCAGGTAGTTGGGCTGGCTCGGGTGCGTGATGCCGAAGGAGTTGGTCAGGTTGGCTCCCCCGGTCTTGAGGGAGTTGATGTAGGGGGCGCTGGAGCTGCCGATGACCTGGTTGTAGGCGTGGTTCTCGAAGACCACGACGACGATGTGGTCGGGTGCGGGCAGGCCTGCCGCGTGCGCGGGCTGAGCGGTGCCGATGCCCGCCCACAGCGCGGCCGCGGCGGCGGTGAGGCCGAAGGCGGTGGCGAGGGCGGTCTTGCGACGGGACCGTGAAATGGGCATGCCGAACACGGAAAATACCTCCGGGCAGGGGGAGTCTGGGGCGGCGCGGACGTACCGTACCGAGTGGCATGTGCATGGGCCAGGGATACTTGGCGAACAGAACGGGAACTCCACAGGCCGTTTTCGCGACGGGCAACGTCCTTCTCTAAGGAACCCCAAGAGTCGGAAAAATGAGGAACCCCGGAGCACGTACGCTCATCCTTTCGATCGAAAGCAGTCTCATCCCGCCCCAATGGGGCAGCACCAAGCCGGAGAGCACCCGCACATGTCGCAGCAGCCGCCCTACGGGCAGCCGTACCCGCAAGGGCAGCAGCAGTACCCCCCTCACCCTCCGCAGGGCCAGGGCTACGGTCAGGGTCGGGGCTACGGCCAGGGCCAGGGCTACGGTCAGCAGCAGCCTCCTTACGGACAGCAGGAGGGCTACGGCCGCCAGGATCCGTACGGGCAGCAGCCCGGCTACGGCCGGCAGCCCGGCTACGGGCAGGAGCCCGGCTACGGTGAGCAGCAGCAGCCGTACCGCGAGCAGCGGCCCTACGACGGGCAGCCCCCTTACGGCGACCAGCCTCCCCACGGCGACCAGCAGGAGCCGTGGGAGCCGCCTCGGCGCCGCTCCAGGGTCCGGCGCTGGGTGATCGCGGGCGTCTCCGTGCTGGCGCTCGCGGGCGTCGGCGCGGCCGTGATGAGCTACTACGAGATACCGCCGTTCACCGACAAGGGCGAGAGCGTTTCCTTCGGGAAGGCCCCTGGCGGTTCCGGCAATACCGGTGGTTCGGCCGCCAAGCCGCCGCCGAACTCGAAGATGTCCATGCCGACCGGCCCGGCGGCGGACTTCAAGAACGCGAACACCCTGGCCGACGGCACGCACATCGCCGTCACCACCTTCGACGGCAAGAAGTCCGGCTTCAAGGGCAAGGTCTGGGTCTGGGCCCCCAAGGAGTACAACGACCCGAAGTACGCCAAGAGCGGGTTCCCGGTCATGATCGCCCTGCCCGGCGGCGCGGGCTTCCCGAACAACTACTGGATGGGCGCCGACCTGGGCCTCGAGGCCAGCATCACCAAGTGGTACAGCGAGGGGAAGAGCAAGCCCTTCATCCTGGCCATGCCGGTGCTGAACCCGGCCGGGGACGAGAAGGGCATCTACTGGGACGGCTCGGACATCCCGGACCAGCCCAAGATGGGCACCTGGCTGACCGACGACGTCCCGGACCTGATGCGGGCGAACTTCCGCACGATCAAGTCCCGGGACGGCTGGTCGTACATGGGCTCCTCCACCGGCGGCTTCGCGAGCCTGAAGGCCGTGCTGAAGTACCCGGAGAAGTTCAAGGCCGCGATCTGCTCCGGCCCGGACATCGTCCCCGACTCCTCCCTGTGGAAGGGCCACGACAAGGAGAAGGCGGAGAACAACCCCGAGCTGCTCGCCAAGGAGCTGATCGACAAGAAGGGGCCGGACGTCTACCTGGCCTTCCAGGTCGGCACCAACGAGAGCAACAAGAACACCTTGCCGAACGTGCAGAAGTTCATCGCCACGTACGGCAAGGGGCCGATCCACACCGACCTGAGGGTCATCCAGGGCGGCCAGCACAACGCCAAGACCTATGTTCCCAACATGGGCGAGGGGCCGATCCAGTTCATCAGCAAGGTCATGGAAGGACCAGTGGAGTAACCGGCCGGTCCGCACCGGGCTCCGTTTCCTTCAGCCCCCGTTCCTCCCGCTCCGGCCCGCCGAACACCTTCGGCGGGCCGTCGCCGTTCCAGGGCGCCCAGCCCGGGTCCCCTTCGACGGCGAAGCGCACCCAGGCCGCGTGCATCTCCCGCGCCAGCTCCTGCGGGGCGTCGGGCCCGGCCAGCCAGGAGGCCTCGGGCACGGACAGGGTGTCGAAGACGAAGCCCAGTTCCAGCGCGTGGCAAGACCCGAGTCCCGGGACTCCGGAGGGCCACGCGAACTCGTAGACGAAGCGCGGAGCGGTACGCCGCTGCGCGCGCTCCCCGCCGCCCGCGGCGAGCCGGCGCAGCGGATCGCGCAGCAGCCGGTCGGTGAGCAGGTGGCCGGCGAGGTCGGCCGGGCCCGCTTCCGGCCGCTCGGCGCGCAGTGCCCGTACGGCGGCCCGGTCCTTGCCGCCGCGGATCCGGCCCAGGGCCACGGCGAGCGGCCCCAGCCGGTCCAGGAGCCGCATGGCGCCGGTCGGGGCCAGCCAGAGCCGGTACTCCTCGGCGGTCCAGCCCAGCAGCAGCGGCACCTCCCCGGCAGCCTCCGCCGCCGCTTCGAGCGGGTCCGCCGGCAGCGTGTCCGGGTCGGCGACCAGGCCGAAGGCGGGGCCGCCGAGCAGCGGGGAGGAGCGGCGCAGTACGGCCGCCTGGGCGGCGAGCAGGTCGGGCAGGGCGACGGCGGCGAAGACCCCGGCGGTGGCGTCCACCTTGAGCAGCGCGGCCATCCGCCGGACCATCGTGCGGACCTTCTCGCGCGCCAGTGCCTCGGGGGCGCCGCTCTGCAGGACCGCCTGGTGGAAGAGGCCGGCCGCGCGGGGGGCCGCGAGCAGGGCGCCGATGCTGATGGCCCCGGCGGATTCGCCGAAGACGGTGACCCGGCCGGGGTCGCCGCCGAAGGCTTCGATGTTCTCGCGGACCCAGGTCAGGGCGGCGATCTGGTCGAGCAGGCCGCGGTTGGCGGGGGCGTCGGGGAAAAGTCCGTAGCCGAGGACGCCGAGGCGGTAGTTGACGGAGACGAGGACGACTCCGTCGCGGGCGAAGGAGGAACCGTCGTAGACGGGGACGGCCGAGGAGCCGCGGGTGAGCGCCCCGCCGTGGATCCACACCATGACGGGCAGCCGGGCGCCAGGCTCCGGGGCCGGGGTCCACACGTTGAGGTTGAGGCAGTCCTCGCCGGGGATCTCCGGGTCGGGCAGCAGCGCGGCGAAGTCGTCGGGGTAGGGCACCTTGGGCGCGGTGGGCCCGTACGCACCGGCATCGCGCACGCCCTCCCACGCCTCGGGGGGCGCGGGCGCGGCGAAGCGCAGGGCGCCGACGGGTGGGGCGGCGTAGGGGATGCCGCGGAAAACGGCGGTGCCGGCGGGGCCGCCGCGGCCCTCGACGGTGCCGTAGGCGGTCCGGACCCTGGGCCGTGGACCGGATCCGGTACGGTCCTGGGCTTCGTCGGCCGCTGTGCTCATCGTGTCCGTCCTCCTGGGCTGAATCCGGCTGGATCCGGTGGTGCGCGCACCACCGGACGCACCGTCGCACAGGCGCGCGGCGGGTGACAAGGCGTGACCCCCGCCGGGGCGCGCCGGGTTGGGCGGGCATGCGATCCATGCCTCTTCACCACACCATTCGGAGCCTGGTCCGGGCCGGCTCGGTCCCGGTCCTGCTGTTCGCGGCCGCGGCCGCGACGCTGACGGGCGCCGACGCGTACGCGGCCGACGGCCCGACCGCCGCCCTGGGTACTCCGTCGACCGTCGGTCCGGGGTTCCAGTACCTGGGCACGGACGACAAGCCGCACGGTTTCACGGCCCCCAAGGGCTGCCTGGCCGCGTCGGGCGGCGGCGGGCGGGCGGTGACGAACAAGACCGGGGCCACGGTGACGCTCTACCGGGAACCCGGCTGCGCGGGCCCCGCGGTGGAGGTCCTGCGGCCGGGAGCCGTCCAGCCGGTGCGGCCGTACTTCGCCTCCGCCCGATTCGGGACCACCAAGTAGTTCGGATCACAGGCGGCCCAGCGGCCGTGACCCTTGGGCGGTCCCCGCGTTGTATGCCATGTCAAACGCCGCAGGTTCTCTCTTTCTGCGGCACCCACGTTCCTCTCTAGGAGATCTTGATGTCGCGTATCGCGAAGGCATTCGTCATCACCGCTGCCGCCGGTAGCGCCCTGGCCGCCGGTGCGGGTCTGGCGGCTGCCGATGCCGGAGCGCACGGTGCGGCGGTCGGCTCCCCCGGTGTCCTGTCGGGCAACCTGCTCCAGGTTCCGGTGCACGTCCCGGTCAACGTCTGTGGCAACACCGTCAACGTGATCGGCCTGCTGAACCCGGCGTTCGGCAACACCTGCATCAACCAGTCCGGTGGCGGCCACCACACCGAGGGCAACTACGGCGGCTGAAGCGCCTGACCGGCCCTGAAGGGGCCCCCGCCGTGCGGCGGGGGCCCCTTTCCCGTGCCGTCGCCCCGCCCCCGGGCTCACCGGGAGCGGTGCGGGCCGGATCATTCGTAGCGGTAGAGCCCCTGGTGGCCGAGCATCTCGCGCGGGCTGACGTCCCAGGGCGGCATCGGCTCGTCGGCGGCGATCACCCGGCCGCGCTGGAGGTCGCCCAGTTCGAGCGGGGCGGCGGGCAGGTAGCCGGCCTCCGGGTGCTTCTGCTGCCAGCGGTCCCAGAGCAGGTCCACGAAGGCGTGGTGCAGCCAGAACACCGGGTCGTTGGGCGCGGTGCCGCCGGTCATGTGACCGCCGATCCACTGGTGCACCTTGTTGTGGTTGCGCCACTTCTCGCTCTTGGGCGCGGACCAGCCCTCCAGCTTGTTGCGGAAGCCGCCGTCCGCGGCCGTCGAGTCCCACGGCGCGGAGTCGTACGTCGGGTCGTCGATCGCCCACTGGAGCTCGGCCGGGGTCGGCAGGCTGATCGGGTTCTGCGGCCGGCCCAGGTTGCGGGTGAGGAAGCGGGCTTCCGTGATGCCCACGGTGACCGTCCAGTTGCCCCGTTCGTAGGCGAACGGGCCCGTCATCACCTGACGGTCGCTCTCGCGGCCGGTCCCGCCGAGGAAGTCGTCGGCCCACAGGGAGGAGGCCGGGCTGTTGTCGGTGGTCCAGTCCCAGTAGGGGATGGTGACACCGGAGTCGACGGTCTGCAGCTGACGCTCGAACTCCAGCAGGTAGCAGCGGTGCCAGGGGAAGAACGACGGCGACATGTGTCCGACGCGCAACTTGCTGTCGCGGTCCGGGACGAAGTACTTGTCGTGGGTGCGCACGAAGGCGTCGTAGGTGCCGTTGCGCTTGAGCTCGATCACGGCCGCCGTGAACCGCTTCTTCTGCGCGCTGGTCAGGTCCTTCTGGTTCTGCCTGGTGTACACGGCCGTTACTCCAGTCCGCCGTGGTGCGGGGCCCCGAACGCCAGCTGGTTGGAACCCAGTTCGTCCACCGCCGCGCGGGCCAGCTGCAACGGGGTGTCGTAGGACTGGAAGTGGTTGATCCCGCTGAGGTAGCTGCCGTCGGCGCGGCGCATGACGTGCAGGGGCCGGCCGTCGATGCGGACGGCGGCGGCCGCGAGGTCCACGGCGATGTGGCGGCCGCGGTAGGTCTCCTCGGTGAACCGCGTGAGCGGGGCCGGCGTGAGGGTCTGCCGGGGGCGGCGGGCGCGCAGTACGGGGGCCAGCGCCGCGGCGGTGCCGGCGAACACGGCCGCGGTGAATGCCGTACGGAGGACCGCGCGGCGGGTGAGTGGTTCGGCGGCGGCGGGTGCTGCGTACATACGGTCTCCCTCGCTCGGTGGCCGGTGCCTACGGGTCTAACGCGGCGCGGCGGGCGAGGTCACCGAGGAGACCCCTACTGCTTCGTGTGCTTGTAGTAGAGCGTGGTCGCCACCAGCCGTCCGGCGGGATCGGTGGCGTAGTCGGGGATGGAGCCGGCCACGGTCCAGCCGGCCGCCCGGTAGACGCGCTCGGCGGGGCTGCCGCTCTCGGTGTCCAGGAACAGCAGCAGCACCCCGGCGCGGGCGGCGGCCGCCTCGGCCTCGGCGAGCAGCGCGCGGCCGGTGCCGCGGCCGCGGGCCCCGGGGTGGACCATCAGCTTGCGTACCTCGGCGCGGTGGCGGCCGTTGGCCTTCGTCTCGCGGTACCAGCTGACCGTGCCGTCGGCCACGCCGTCCGGCCCCCGGGACACCCACAGCGCGAGGGAGCCCTCTTCGACGGCGGGGAGCAGCGAGTCCCACCAGGCGGCGGCGCCGGCCCGGTCGAGGTCGGCGAGGAAGCCGATGGAGGAACCGGATCGCACGACGGCCAGGAGGAGATCGGCGAGTTCGTCCCGGTGGGCGGCGAGCTGGATGGCGTCGAGCCGGGCGATGTCGTGGGTCACCCCCCGAGGATAGGGATCAGCCGGATACGCGCTGCAGGCGGGGCAGGTGCAGATCGCGGAAGACGGCGGCCATCCGGAGTCCGAAGACGAGGACGGCGGACACGACGGTGCCGACGGTGTCCGAGGTCCCGGCGGAGTGCAGGCCGAGGTAGCACAGGGCCCCGGCGAGCGCGGCCGTCGCGTACACCTCCTCGCGCAGCAGCAGTGGCGGGAACTCCCCGCAGAGCACGTCGCGGACGACCTCGCCGGTGACTCCCGTCAGGACGGCGAGGATGAGCACGGCGACGGGGGTGACGTGCGCGTCGATGGCGGCGCGGGCCCCGATGACGGTGACCACGGCCAGCCCGACCGCGTCTACCACCATGAGCGCGCGGTGCGGGAGCTCCCAGCGGCGCAGGTAGAGCATGGTGGCCACGGCCACGGACGCGATGAGGACGAGCAGCAGCCAGTCGTGCGTCCAGTACAGCGGGTGCCGGTCGAGGATGAGGTCGCGCAGGGTCCCGCCCGAGATGCTGGCCGCGAAGGCGAGGACCAGCCCGCCGAAGGGGTCCATGTTGGCGCGGTGCGCGGCGAGGACGCCGGAGGCGGCGAAGGCGGCTATGCCGAGGAGATAGAGGGCGTGCAGCACGGCGCCTCCTTACGGAGAACGGGGGCGGGGGACGGTGGGACAACCTGTAGAGGTTGCCCCACCGTCCCCCGCCCCCGCATCGGCCGTTCGGCCGGGCTTCGGCCTTGGCCTTGGCCTTTCGGTCAGCCGAAGATCGACTCGAACGTCGGCTTGTCCCAGGGGTAGTCCTCGGGGAAGACGTCGATCCGCGTCGTCCCCGAGAGGACCCCGACCAGGAACTCGACGATTCCGCCGTCGAACCTGGACCACTCGGGTCCGCGGGGCTCGTTCACCACGAGCGGCCAGCGGTCGGGCTCCGTCAGCGGGTCCCGCATCCAGAAGACCCGGTTTCCGTTCTCCGTGGTGCAGACCGGAACCAGCAGGCTCCGGTCGCAGGGGAGCTCATGGCCGGCGCGCAGCAGGATACGGAGCGTGAGCTGCGCGGCCTCGATCTGTGCACGGAGATCGACGGTGGGGACCGGGTACACCGGGCAGATGACGGAGAGGAAATCTCCGAACAGCCCGGGGGGATACGCCGCGGTCAGTTCCTTGTAGTCGCCGGGGAGCTCGAAGCCGAGGCTCTCTTCCAGCGCGGCCCAGTCGACCGGGTCCCCGGCCCGGGGACCCGGGGGGCACATCCGGATGAGCGATTCCAGAAAAGCAGACACTTCGACTCCGATCTCACCAAACCAAAACCAGTGGTACGAAAAACCCGGCTCAGTAAACCCCATTGCCTCCTGTGCGGATCGCGGCGGCGGGGTTCGTCAGCCATGCCGACAGCTGGAACCCCTGGTTGCCCACGGCTTCCATGCGTATCTCGATGGGAATGGGATTGGATCCCTCGTACACGGGCGTGATGTCGTACTGCACGATCTCATTCGCCTTTACGCGCTCGAATATCGGGCTCTCGACCAGATTCGCCATATCGGGCGTGTTCGTGGGGTCCTGGGTCAGCGTGACCAGGTTGCGCTTCCCGTTCGAGCCCGTTCCCTTGCCTCCGAGGCGCCCCGCGAACAGGTGCCCGCGCGCTTCGTTGAAGAAGTTCCCCTGGTTGCGCCAGCCCGGCGGCTTGATCTTACCGGCCTCGGTGCCGAGTCCCTTCTGGCCCTCGTCCTTGATGCGGAGCATGTCCCGGCTGATGGAAGCCGAGACTCCGGTCGGGCGGCCCAGGCTGTCGAACCCCTTGTACCTGACGCTGCCGCCGGCCTCGTAGGTGTCCCCGTTCTTGCAGTTGTGCACGAGCACGGGGGTCTCGCCGGCCAGCACGAAGTACGTGTGCAGGTCGCCGATGGTGAGGTCGTACGTGGTGGTGTCGGCGTGGAAGAGCTGGACCGCCGTGACGGTGGCCGTGCCCGAGGGGGTCTGGAGGACGTCGCCCGGGTGGAGGTCCTGGGCGTCGACGAAGGCGTGCCGGGTCTGGTCGTAGAAGGGGTGGTGGAAGGTGGTGGTGAGGGTCGAGCCGTGGGCGTCGACCTCGGCGTCCGAGCCGGTGTCGGCCGCCGCCGGCTGCGACTGCGCCGTGGTGGACGGCGCTTCCGCCGCCTGGGCCTCCTGGGCCGGTGATCCCGCCCAGAGGGTGAGGGCCGCGACGCTCGCGGCCAGGCCGAGGGCGGCCTTGGACCAGCGTCCGCCGGACTTGGCCGGGGCGGCTTCGGTGGTCGTGGCCTGCGGGGTGACGGCCTCCGTGGTCTTGGGCGTCGTGGCCGTCGTGGCCGGGGCGATGGTGACGTTGACGAAGTCGTGGTCCGTCGTGGTGACGATGACGTCCGTGACCGTGTGGGATTCGGTCCCGCTCTTGCCCGGGACGGCGTTGGCGACCTGGTCGCCGATCTTGATCTGGTCGATCGGCTTGACCGAGTTGTCGGCCATCAGGACCGGGGTGGAGCCGGTGAAGCTGTGGGTCACCCCGCAGCCTCCCCTGCCCTTGAGCGCGCCGCCGATGCCGCCGCCTATCGCACCACCGATCGCCCCGTCCACGGCCCCGCTCACGCCCGCGCTCGCCGCGCCGGACCATGAGCAGCTGTCGCCGCAGGTGAGGCCGTAGCCGGCCGCGCCGGTGATGGCTCCGGTGACTCCGCCCATCGCCGCGCCTTCCAGGGCGCCGGTGGCGAAGGAGGGCAGGATCTTGCCGAGGGCGGAGGCGGCCAGCTTGCCGCCGAAGGCGCCGCCCAGGGCGCCGCCGATCGCGCCGCCGATGCCGCCGATCGCGATGGCCGCGCCGAAGGCGCCCACGGAGCAGGCTCCCGCCTCGCCCTTGTGGCACTTGAAGGCCTGATCGACCGCGGCGCCCGCCTCACCCGCGAGGGCTCCGCAGGCAGCGGCGCCCACGACGGCTCCGACACCGCCGGTGGCGACGCCGATGGCCGCCTCGCAGCCGACGAACACGGCGGCCGAGACCACGAACGAGGTGATCGCTGCGGCGTGGTCCTTCACGTACCTGGCCGAGGCCGCGGCGGTCGCGGTGACCGCATGGCCGACGGCGGCGGCCGCGTGGCTGACCGTCTTGCCCACCGTGTGCGCTACGTGCTGCACCTTCTGCACGGCCGCGTGGTAGGCCGTTTTGACCACGTGGACGGTTGCCTTCGCGTAGTTCCTGACCGTCCTCACGGTGTTGCGGTAGACGCGTCGCGTCGTCCGGTAGACCCGTCGGCTGACGTCCGCCACGTAGTGGACGGCGTTGTTGACCTTGCGCTGGACCGTCTGGACGACCTGCGTGACCACCTGGGCCACGTAGTGGTAGGCCTGCTCGGCCTTCTGCGAGACGTAGCTGGAGGCGCTGTTCCAGGCTGAGGAGACGGTCTTGGCCGCGTGCGAGACGCCGCAGACCACGTCGTACCAGGAGCAGTGACCGGACGGGTCGGTGCCGGCCAGCGGGTTGTCGTTGACGTAGGCGAACGGGTTGGCGGAGACCGAGGTCGGCACCGCGTTGAGGGAGACGGTGTCCTTGTTGAGGAACTGGCCGTTGCCCGGGTTGTACCAGCGCGAGCCCATGTTGACCTTGCTGGTCGCCCCGTCCGTCCAGCCGGACTGGAAGCCCAGCTGACCGATCAGACCGGCGGTCGCGGTCATCTTGCCGAGCGGGTCGTAGGTCTGCGAACCCGTCAGGGTGGTGGAGTTGGTCGCGAACTGGCCGATGACGTCGTCGTGCTGGTCGGTCATCACCAGGCGTCCGGCCGAGGTGGCCCCGCCCGGGGTGTTCACGCCGACCAGCCCCGAACCCGGATCCCAGGTGTAGGTGTTGGATCCGTCGGAGGCGACCTGGTTGGTGTCGCCCGTGTACTGGAAGGTGCGCGTGCCGCTCACCGCGTTGGCCGCCGTGATCACGCGACCCGCCGCGTCCAGGTTGTACGTCTGCTGGTCGGCCAGGATCTGCTGCCCGTAGGCGTCCGACCCGTAGACCAGCGGTGTCCCGCCCTGGCGGTCCTCCGTCATGGTGCCGCGCGCCGAGTACCGGTAGGTGTGCTGGCCGTCGGAGGTCAGCTGGTCGCGCTCGTCGTAGGTGAAGACGTTCGAGCCGACCTGGGTGCGGTTGCCCGAAGCGTCGTAGGAGTAGGCCGTGTTGGTGGTGCCGTTGTTCCAGGAGGTGAGGCGGTTGGCGTCGTCGTAGGTGTAGGTGTTGGCGGCGGCCCCGGTGACACCGGTGGTCGTCTTGGAGGTCATGTTGCCATTGGCGTCGTAGCCGTAGCCGACGGAGGCCAGGGTGGACGCGCCCTTGGTCAGGGTGTCCTTCGTCAGCCGGTGCAGGGAGTCGTAGGTGAAGGCCCTGCTCTGGCCGCTCGCCCCGTAGCCGATGGAGACGGGCATGGAGAGCGAGTTGTAGCCGTACGTCAGGGTGTTGCCGGTCGCCGGGTCGGCGATGGTCGACAGGCGTCCCGCGTTGTCGTACCCGTAGGAGGTGGTGCCCGCCGCGTCCGTGCGGGAGGTCAGCAGGCCGTCCTTGCTGTAGGCGAAGGAGCTGTTGCCCGCCGAGCCGGCGGCCGAGAGCAGGTCGCCCCGGTCGTCGTACCCGAAGGTCTCGCTGGTGGCGCTCTGGAAGCCCGCCTGTCCCGCGGTGCCGGCCGCCGCGGTCTGCGCGGTCAGGATCTGGCCCAGGTCGTCGTAGGTGAAGGACCGGGTGGCGGTGGCCACTTCGGCTCCGCTGCCCGACTGGGAGACCAGGTTGCCCGAGACGTCGTAGGACATGGTGTTCACGACCCCGCCGGGCTGGTTCACCCGGGTGAGCTGGCCGAGCTGGTCGTAGACGTACGTGGTGGTGCTGTCCGCGGCGCTGCTGTAGGCGGTCGTGGACGGGGCGACGGCGGTCTCCTGGGAGCCCCACGCGTTGTAGGTGTACTTCCAGGAGTTGCCGCGGCCGTCGGTGAAGCGGGTCCGGTGGCCGGCCGCGTCGTACCCGAAGGAGGTGGTGATGGAGGTGCCTGCCCCGACGGGCTGGACCTCCCCGGTCACCTTGCCGGTGGCGTCGTAGGTGAAGGTCGAGGTCTTTCCGCGGGCGTCGGTCGTGGACAGGACGTTGCCCACGGCGTCGTAGACCTTCGAGGTCTGTGCCAGCAGGGTGTTGCCGGCGTCGTACTGCTTGCCGTACGCGGGCAGGCCCATCGCGTTGTAGTCCACCTGGGACCAGGTGCCGTCCGGCGCGGTGGTCTTCTGCTTCCTGCCAGTGAAGTCGTAGGAGTAGCGGGTGGTGTTGCCGACCGGGTCGGTGACGGAGGCCATGTCGCCGACGCGGTTGTAGGCGTAGGTGGTCGTGCGGCCGTCGGCCGTCGTCCCGGAGGAGACGAACGCGCCGTACGGGTTCCCCGCGGTGACCGCGTACGAGGTGGTGCTGGTCAGGGTCTGCGCGGTCGGGAACCGCTCAAGGACGCTGCTGGTGATCCGGCGGCCGAGCCAGTCGTACGTGGCCTGGCGCACCCCGCCCGAGGCGTCGGTGGTGGAGAGGACGTCCCCGTTCGCGTCGTAGGTGTAGCGGGTCTTCTTTCCGTCCGGGGTGGTCTCCTGCGCGAGCTCGCCGCGCTGGTCGAAGAGGTAGCTGCTGAACTTGCCGTCGGGCCGGGTCGCCTTGATCACGTTCCCGAGCACGTCGTACGTCTGCGAGGTGGTCGCGGTGATCGGGGTGCCGGAGCCCGGCGGGGTGTAGGACGGGTCGGTGGTGGAGGTTTCCTCGCCGTTGGCGTCGTAGGTGTGCCTGACCTGGTTGCCGTTGGGGTCGAGGACCTCCACCTCCTCACCGAAGGTGTTGAAGCCGGAGGTGGTGGTCGGGGCCGCCTGCACGGCGCTGCCGCCGGTGGTCTCGACCGAGACGGTCGGCGCGATGGCCGAGGTCCGGTTTCCGGCCTCGTCGTAGACGAAGTCCGTCCGCTGGCCGTTGGCGTCGCGCACGCTCGTGGTCAGACCGCGCTGGTCGTACCCGAAGGTGCTGGTCTGCTCGTTGGAGGAGCCGACGGTGCCGCCGGTGCGTCCGTTGCCGTAGAGCGTCTGCGTCTCGGCGGCGGGCAGCGCCCGCTGGTAGGCCTGGACGTTGGCGACGGTGCCGCTGAGGGGGGCGTTGGCCGCGCCCGAGACCTGGTCCCGGCCGATGACGAACGGTCCGCTGCTCGCGCCGACCACGGTGTGCGGGGCGGAGCCCGCCAGGACGCCGTTGACGTACAGGCTGATGGTGCCGGCCGATGCGTCGTAGACACCCACCAGGTGGGTCCACGTGCCCGTCTGCGCCGTGCCCGCCGCCCCGACGCTGTCCGCGTGCCAGCCGGCGGTGTCCGAGGTGGACGCGCCGAACTTCCAGTGGCCGTCGTAGTTGTACCAGAGGATGAAACCGCTCATCTGAGTGGAGTCCTGGCTGGCGATCACACCCGTGGGAGCGCCGGCCGGAACGTTCGCCCAGGCGGAGACGGTGAAGCTGGAGCCGGTGTTGAGCACCGGACCGTTGCTCGCGATCTGCTCGCCGGTGCCGGCGTGGAAGGTGGCGCCGCCGCCCGACCAGGCGACCGGCCCGGTGACGGACGTGGTGTAGCCGGTTCCCGAGTTGTCGGTGACGGTGGAGCCCGAGGTCTGGTCGAGCTTCCACCAGGCGTTGGGGTGTCCGGACGCGTCGCCGTGCAGGGTCCGGGTCAGGGCGCGGCCGGCCGTGTCGTAGGTGGCCGAGATCGTCCGGTCCCAGCCCGAGGAGTCGTGCTGGTTGCTGGTCGCGACCAGGTCGTCGGGGGTGAAGGAGAGGTTGGTGGTGCGGTTGACGCCGGACGGGTCGACGGTGGTGGCGGTGGTGCGCGAGGCCGCGTCCACCTGCATCTGCGTCACCGTCGCACCGTTGTCGGTGGTGCGCTGGGTGAGGTTGGCGGCCGCGTCGTAGACGTTGGACTGCAGGACGTAGGAGAGGGTCCCGTTCGGATCGGTCCTGGTGACCGTCGCGGTGAGACCGTCGTCGGTGTAGGTGTACGAGGTGGTGCTGCCCATCGCGTCCGTCACCGAGGCCAGGCGGCCGGCCGGGTCGTAGGCTCGGGAGGACTCGACCAGCGTCTTCGGGGAGGACGGGTTGTTCGGGTCCCCGGTGTGGTTCAGCAGGCTCTGGGTGAGCAGCTTGCCGTCCGAGTCGTAGGTGAACTGGGTGACGTCCCCGGCGGGGTTGGTCTCCTGGACGACGTTGCCGCTGGTGTCGTAGGCGAAGCGGGTCGTGGCCCCGTTGGCGTAGCCGGCGTTGCCGTTGGCGTCGGTGCGCGTGGCGACGTGGTCGTACTGGTCGTAGGTGCTGCTCTGGGTGCGCGGGGCGTCACCGCCGGTGGTGTCCGCCACCGTCTGGGAGGTGACGTTGCCGTCGGCGTCGAAGACCGTCGAGGACACGGCGGTGTGCACCGCGCCGGTGACCCGGTCGGTGATGGCGGGGCTGGTCTCCTGGACCACCTGGCTGGAGCCGTCGTAGGTGTAGGTGTTGGTGAGGCCGGCCGGGTAGCTGTCCGAGATCACCGTCTTGGCGGTGGGGCGGCCGAGACCGTCGTAGGTGTACGTGGTCTTGAGCCCGGAGGCCATGGTGGTCGAGGCGATGTCGCCGTTGTGCAGGTAGGCGATCGCGCTGATCGCGCCGCCGGGCGAGGTGACCTTGACCGGCAGGCCCGCCGGTACGTTGCCGCTGTCGGTCGCCGGGTAGGCGGCGGTTCCGTCGCTGTAGGTGGTGGTGGCCGTGCGGCCGCCCGGGAAGCCCGCGACGGCCGGGCTGGTGACGGTGGTGCGGTTGCCGGCGGCGTCGTAGCCGTAGCTGGTCAGGTAGGTGTTGTCGGTGGCCGAGGAGGAACGTCCGTCGCGGACCGTCAGGAGTACGTCGTTGCGCGCGTCGGCCGTGGTCAGCGGGGCGGTCGTGGCGTCCGGGTAGTACGTGAAGTACTTGGTGGAGCAGGTGCCCGCGGACTGGTTCTGGCAGGAGGTGGCGGACACGGTGTTGCCGCGCACGTCGTGGCCGGTGGTGGTGACCGAGCCGTTCGGGTCGGTCACGGTGCGCATGAAGCCGCCCGTGTCGTACCCGTAGGTGGTCCTGTTGCCGCCTCCGTCGACCTCGGCGATCTGCCGGTTGCCCGCGTTCGGGTCGTACTGGTGGGTCAGGGTCTTTCCGCTGGGCTCGGTGATGGTCACCGTCTCCACCGGGGTCGGGCCCGAGGAGTTCTGTCCGGCCTGGTAGTGCGCGGAGGCCTCGGCGGAGGACAGCTGCGAGCGGTAGAAGGCGACTTCGGCGATGGAGCCGGGGAAGTAGCCGAGGGTGTTGGTGGGTGCGGACGGCCAGCCGGCCGCCTCTCCCGCGCCCACGTAGACGTATTGCGAGTTGCTGGCCGTGAAGGTGCCCGCGGAGGTGCCGACCTGGGTCCCGTCCAGGTACATCGTCTCGGCCGTCGCCCCGGCCGAGAGCACGACGTGGTGCCACTTGCCGTCACTGACCTTGGAGCCGGTCGTCACGTAGCCGAATCCCCAGAACCGGCCGCGCAGCAGCCCGTCGCTGCCCACGTACAGGGCGGGGACGTAGCTGTTGGAGGCCGGGCTGCCGCCGGTGAGCGAGGCACCCGCGTAGTCGAAGAGGACGCCGCCGGCGGTACTGCCCGCCGGCATGTTGAACCACATCTCCACGGAGTTGGGTCCGGTGGCGATGGTGTCGGTGCTCGGGAGTTGGACGTAGGAGGAGCTCGCGTTGAACTTCGCCGCGGTGGCGTCCGAGAAGGGACCCCCGGATCCGAGGGTGACGGCGTTGTACGTGCTCAGCCCGTAGTTGACCTCGTCGTACGCGGAGGACGCGCCCGCGGTGTCGCCCAGGCGCCAGTATCCGGCCGGGCCGGAGCCCAGGACGGCCGCCCGGTAGACCTGGCTGGAGCCGGCCACCGAGGGGGCGCCGACCTTCCAGAGGCCGCCGTTCTCGTCGGTCACCTGGGTGACCCGGGCCGCGTTGGTGTCGTAGGCCACCGATGCGAACTGCTTGCCCGAGGGGCGGGTCATGCCGCTCAGCAGGCTGCCGGTCTTCTTGCCCGCGTTGTAGAGCGCGGTGACCTGGTCACCGGCCAGCCCCTTCGGGAAGGCGGCGACCTGGGCGATGGAGCCGTTGAAGTAGGTCGCGTAGCCGGTGTTGCTGCTGGTGGAGTAGTGGGACTCGTCGGGCCAGGTGCCGCCGAGGAAACCGCCGCCGATGTAGGTGTGTCCCTGGAGCGCGCTGGTGTAGCCGCTGCTGCGCGAGATCATGCCGGAGGCGGAGCCGACCTGGGCCCCGTCGAGGTAGAGCTTCTGCGAGGAACCCGCACCGGAGAGCACCACCTGGTGCCACTGGCCGTCGGTCACGGCCGTGGGGCTGACCATGGGGGCGACCCCGCCGGTGTTCCAGAACTCGGCGTTGATCTTGCCGTCCGTGCCGATGTAGATGGACGGGGTGTACTGGGCGAGGGTGGTGCCCGAGCTCAGCGGCTGCGTCGAGTAGGAGAACAGGACGCCGGGCGCCGTGGTCGTCTTGAACCACATCGACATCGTGTACTGGCTGGAGCTGCTCGCCAGGCTCTTGGGTATCTCGACGACCGAGGAGGTGCCGTTGAACCCCGCCGCGGTGGCGCCGCTGCCCGCCAGCGCGCCGGGCTGGCCCAGGGTCACGTTGCTGTACGTGGCCTTGTCGGCGCCCTCGTTGGTGTTGACCGCGCTGGCCGCCATGGTGGCGCCGGCGGTCTCGGAGAACGGCCAGAGCGAGGAGGCCCCGGCGTCCAGGACCTGGGTCTGGAACTGCGAGCCGGCCGTGTAGTCGTACTGGCTGCAGCTGGTGGTGTCGGTGGGCGCGCAGAGCTTGGTCAGCTGGTCGCCGGTGTAGGTGTAGTTCCAGGTCAGGACCGTGGCCGAGTCGCCCGGCTTGGCCGGGTCGGTGTACACGGAGGAGACGTGGGCGGCGCCCGCGCCGGAGGGGGTGGCCCAGTTCAGGTGGAGCGCGCGGCCCGAGACCCCGGAGGTCATCGCCGAGATCCGGCCCGAGGCCCAGGTGAAGTTGACGGCCCGGGCGTTGGCGTCGGCTATGGAGGTGACTCCGTAGGCACCGGAGCCCAGGGACTGGGTGAAGGTGTCGACGGTCGCGTTCTTGTCGGTGAGCGTGTAGCCGCCGGTGACGGAACGCAGGGTGGCGAAGCGCCCGGACGGCGGGGTGAAGGTGCCGTCGGCGTTCTTGCCGAAGCCGACCTGGGAGCCGTCGGGGTAGGTGACGGTCACCGCGGCCACGGCGCCGGAGGCGTTGTAGCGCTCGGTGGCGCGGGCGTCGAAGACGCTCGACCAGCCGGTGCCGAAGGCGCCGGTGGTGCGGGAGTCACGGGAGTTGTAGCTGCGGACCACGTCCAGGGACGGGCCGGCCCCGCCGACCTCGGCGTCGGTGACCGACTTGGTGAAGTTGCCGATGGCCGGGTCGAAGCCGCGGGCGTCGCTGTTCTGGGACAGGGAGGAGGTGAGGGCCGGCTGGGGCACCTGGACGCTCAGCACGGACCACGGGTACGACTCGGAGTACAGCGCGCCGTCGTAGGCCTGCGCGGTCCAGTAGTAGGACTGGCCCCACTTCAGCTTGCCCGCGGGGACGGTCCACGAGCCGCTGCCGGTCAGCCCGGAGTCGACGACCTGGGTGCTGTTGGTGTCGTAGACGAAGAATCGATACTGCACGGACGCGTTGGGCGCGTGGTCGTCGTCGGCGAAGGCCTGCAGCTCGGGGGTCAGGGTGTCCGTCGCCCCGCCGCTCTGCGGGAACACCGCTTCGACCTGCGGCGCGATGTTGCCGGTGTAGTCGTAGACGATGTAGGGCTCGATGCCGGGGAAGGCCATCGAACCGAACTGCTTCCAGTGCAGGTTGTCGGTGGTCGACGCGTAGATCGCCAGGCCGTTGTCCGTCATCGAGCCGTTGGCCCAGTTCTGGATGGCGTTCTTGTCCAGCGGTACGGTCACCCAGTCGCCCCCGGTGGGGCTGCCCGTGGTGTTGGCGCAGGCGTGCGGAACGCTGGGCGTCACGGTGCCGATCTGGCCGCCGATGGACGGGCCCGGGTAGCTGACGGTCGTGGTCGGGGACCAGGCCTGGGTGACCTGGGCGACCGAGATCGACTGCGGGGTGCAGGTCGCGGCCCAGATGTCGTACAGGTGCAGGTTGGCCGAGACCAGCGAGACGCCGGAGCCGTCGAAGGCGCGGTACCAGTCCTGCTCGAAGGCGCGGGCGGAGTGCGGGCCGGAGTCCCAGGAGCCGATCTTGAGGGTCTGCTCCATCGAGTGGTCGACCTGCGGGATGTCCGAGCCGGTCTCCACGTAGGTGGTGTTCGGCCGGTCCCATACCGACGGGTCGACGGTCACCGGGAAGACGCGGGCCGCGTCGTGCAGCCAGGCCTCGTCCAGGGTCATCCGCAGGGCGGGCTTGCCGCCGTCGGTGGTGAGCTCGTACTTCACCGCGTGGGTGGTGCCGCGCTCACCGGAGACCGGGGAGATCTTCGAGTCGAAGGCGTAGGCGGCCGGGATCGTCTCCATCGGCTTGCCCGAGGCGTCCTGGAGGTCCACTCCGCCCGCGGCGTTGATCTTGGGCGTCAGGCCCTTGAGGTCCAGCGGGAAGACCCAGGAGTTCCCGGCCTTCGCCGAGTGCAGGATCACCGACTCCTTGACCCCGGAGGCCATCGGCGCGAGCTGGAGGTCGGTGTCCGGCAGCACCCCGGCGTATGTGACCGCGGAGCCGGCGGCCGTGCCCTGGACGGGAGCGGCGCCCTTGAGGGCGTACGAGAGGCTGTGGCCCTCGTCCACGCCGAGCGAGGCCAGCGCCCCGTCGGCGGCCTGGGCCGCGAAGTCCACGGTGAGCGAGTTGGCCTTCTGGTGCCAGCGGCCGTCGCCGCCCTTGTCCACCCCGGTGTCCACGGGCTGCCAGGCACCGGAACGGTCACGGTAGTTGGTCTTGGACTGGGAGACCTTCCGGCTGAAGCTGCCGTCCGCGTTCTCGTAGTAGTCGGAGTTGGCGGTCGACTTCGCGGCATCGCGCTTGCTGGTCCGGGGGTTGAAGCCCTCGTGACCGGAGGCGCTCGGGCCGGTCTTGACGTTGCGGGTGAGCGGCTTGGACGCGTCCAGCTCGCCCTTGCCCTTGCCCGCCGGGTGCCCCGAGCCGCCGCCGGCCCGGGTGTCGCTCGCCGGAACGCTGTGACCCCGGCCCGCCGCGGAACCGGACTTCTGCTTCGGCAGGCCGTTCCACGAGGGGTCGCCGCCGGTGGCCCAGGCCACCAGCCCCTTCAGCGGGGCGAGGGTCAGCGGAGGCAGGGTGGCGCCCTGCGCCACCGCCTGCTCCGTCGTCAGCACCAGCGCGAGCGCGGTGACCGCCAGGAGCGACAGCGCTCTCAGGAGGCGTTTGCGGATCGCCCGTTGGCGGCGGGATGGACGGGTGGGACGAACGGGCACGGCGAACCCCAGTCAAGATCAAAGAGATGGCCGGGGCATCTCATCCGATCACCGCACAGGCCGACAAGAGGCATGGGGGAACCTTTGCCTCGACATGTCCACTCCTTGCCGCACCCACCCTGACCTGCGTAAATAAAAGCGACATAAAAGCCACGGATCATTCCGCTTACCTCTGCGTCGCCTCCTTCACCAGGTGTGCGACCGCGCTCTGTACATCGTCGGATTCCTGAACCACCGTCACGTTTCCAGCCGATTCGCCCTGGCCGACCACGACGAAACGCACCTTCGGGTGGGCCGAAGCCACGGCGCGCAGCGCCTCGCCGGGCACCTCACCCCCGGCGAGCACCATCGAGCACTTCTGCTGGAGCAGGGTGTTCGCGAAGATCTGCGCGTGGGCGGCCGTCACCGGGTCGGTCACCTGCATCCAGGACACCTGGGCGCGCGTCACCCCCGAGGCCTCCTGCATCCCGGCCCACACGGGAGCCTCCGGCTTGCCGGTGATGCCCTGCCCGCCGGCCAGCAGACAGGCCCGGACGTCGGTGTACTGGCGGGCCCGGACGGGCAGTTCGTCGGCGTCGTCCCCCGGCAGCAGGGCGAGGACCAGGGCTCCGGCCAGCACGACTCCCCCGCCGATGCCGACTGCCCACTTGACCCGACGACGATCCATCCCGACTCCTCGGTAAACGGGTCGGCCATCGCCGACCGCACGGAGCCGAGAGCATAAACGGCGGCTTTCCTTCCGGAACGGCCAGGGTGGTGGTGCGGCGCTGTGGTGGTAGTGCGGCGGTGTGGTGGTGCGGCGGGGGGCGGGGCTTGGCGTCGCCAGGAGCTCGGACTTCCGGTCCCGGTCGCCGGAGGGCGGCCGGGACCGGAGCGATCCGGCAGGGGCCCGGCTACCGGGGCGCCGGGAGCTCCGCGAAGTCCGCCACCAGGCCGCGGTGGTGGCCGGCCGTGCCGAGGGCCAGGGAGTCGGCCTTGGCCCGCTTGAGGTAGAGGTGGGCCGGGTGTTCCCAGGTCATGCCGATGCCACCGTGGAGCTGTACGCACTCCTCCGCCGCGCGGACCGCGACGCCCGAGCAGTAGGCCTGGGCCACGGCCACCGTCAGCGGTGCGTCGGGGGCCCCCGTCGCGAGGGCGTCGGCCGCGGCGCGGGCCGCCGCGCGGGCGGAGGCCACGTCGAGCCAGAGCCGCGCAAGGCGGTGCTTGAGCGCCTGGAAGGAGCCGACGGGCCGGTTGAACTGGTGGCGGCCGCGCACGTGGGCCACGGTTTCCGTCAGGCACCACTCGGCGATCCCGAGCTGTTCCGACGCGAGCAGTCCGGCCCCCGAGAGCAGCGCTCCGGCGATGGCCGCACGGGCGGTGGCCGGGTCGGCCAGCCGGGTTCCGGCGGCCCCGTCGAGGGTGACGGTGGCCAGCGGCCGGGTCAGGTCCAGCACGGTGAGCGGGGTGAGCGAGACCCCGGCCGCGTCGGCCGGGACGGCGTAGAGGCCGGTGTCGGCGAGGACGAGCAGTACGTCGGCGGCCACCGCGTCGGCCACGGCCGTGACGGTGCCGCTCAGCGCGGTGCCGCTCAGCACCCCCGCGCCGGTGTCCCGCGCCGCGGGCGGCAGCGGCGCACCGGGGGCCAGGGTCAGCGGCAGCGCGGGTACGCAGATCCGCCGGCCCGCCGCGAGTTCCCGTAGGAGCTCCGCGGCCTGCGCGCCGTCGCAGCCGAGCAGGATCTCCGCCGCGAGGACCGCGCCGGTGAGGTACGGAACCGGCGCCGCGGCCCGGCCAAGCTCCTCCAGGACCACTGCCGCCTCGCGGTGGCTCGCGCCCTGTCCGCCCAGCTTCTCCGGTACGAGGAGTCCCGCCGTGCCGATGTCGGCGGCGAGGGTCCGCCACAGCTCCGGGTCGTGCGGCCGTCCGCTCTCGATCCGGCCGAGGACGGCCGGGGCGTCGCAGCGGGCGGCGAGCAAGGAACGTACCGCCGTGCGCAGTTCCTCCTCCGTCTCGGAGTAGAGCAGGTCGAGGGGGGTGGCGCTCGGGGGGGTCGGGAAGTCCGGAGGGGTCGGCGGCGTCATCGAGCCAGGTCCTTCCATGCGAGGTCCTTGTCGTCGCGCGGTTCGGCGGGCAGGCCGAGTACGCGTTCGGCGACGATGTTGAGGAGGATTTCGCTGGTGCCGCCCTCGATGCTGTTGCCCTTGGCGCGCAGGTAGCGGTATCCGGCGTCGCGGCCGGTGAAGTCGACGATCTCGGGGCGGCGCATGGTCCAGTCCTCGTACAACAACCCTCCCTCGCCGAGGAGTTCCACCTCCAGTCCGCTGATCTCCTGGTTGAGGCGGGCGAAGGTGAGCTTCATCCCCGAGCCCTCGGGACCGGGCTGTCCGGCGACGAGCTGCTGGCGCAGCCGCTCCCCTGTGAGCCGGGCGACCTCCGCCTCGACCCACAGTTCGAGCATCCGCTGGTGGAGGGCGTGCGTACGGAGCTGCGGGCGCTCGCGCCAGGCGGCGGCGACCGGGGCGATCATGCCGCCCTCGCGCGGGATCCGCATGCCGCCGATGGAGACCCGCTCGTTCATCAGGGTGGTACGGGCGACGGCCCAGCCCTGGCCCACCTCGCCGAGGCGGTGGGCGTCGGGGATCCGGACTCCGGTGAGGAAGACCTCGTTGAACTCCGCCTCGCCGGTGATCTGGCGCAGCGGACGCACCTCCACGCCCGGGGCGTGCATGTCGCAGAGGAAGTAGGTGATGCCCTGGTGTTTGGGCAGTGCGGGGTCGGTTCGGGCGATCAGGATGGCCCAGCGGGCGGTGTGGGCGCTGGAGGTCCACACCTTCTGGCCGTCCACGACCCACTCCCCCGCGGCCTCGTCGAGGACCGCGCGGGTGCCGAGCGCGGCCAGGTCGGAGCCGGCGCCGGGCTCGCTGAAGAGCTGGCACCAGACTTCCTCGCCGATCCACAGGGGGCGCAGGAACCGCCGCTTCTGCTCCTCGGTGCCGTACGCGAGGATCGTGGGCGCGGCCATGCCGAGGCCGATGCCGATCCGCCGCGGGTCGTTGTCGGGTGCTCCGGCGGCCTCCAGCTCGGCGTCCACGACCGCCTGGAGGGAGCGGGGCGCGGCGAGTCCGCCGAGGCCCCGGGGATAGTGGACCCAGGCGAGTCCGGCGTCGAAGCGGGCCCGCAGGAAGTCTTCGCGGGCGGTCCGGGCGGGCGGGTGCGCGGCCAGCAGCTCCCTCACCCGCAGGAGCAGTTGGTCGGCGGTGACCGCGGCGGCAGCCGGGTCCGCGGCGGTCATCGGGCGCCCCCGTCCAGGGCGGGTACGACGACCAGTCGGCCGGTGGTGGTCCCGTCGGCGAGGCGCTGCACGGCGTCGGCGGCTTCGGCGAGGGGGACCCGTTCGCTGACCAGCGGTCTGATGGCGCCTTCGGCGGCGAGGCGGGTGAGTTCGGCGTGGCAGGCGGCGATGGCGGCCGGGTCCTTGGCGGCGTAGAGGCCCCAATGGAGGCCGAGGACGGCGTAGTTCTTCACCAGGGCGTGGTTGAGCGCCGGGGCGGGGATGGTGCCGCTCGCGAATCCGACGACGACGATGCGGCCCTCGAAGGCCACGCACTTGGCCGAGGCGGCATAGGCGTCGCCGCCGACCGGGTCGTAGACGACGTCGGCTCCGCGGCCGCCGGTGAACTCCTTGACCCGGGCCGCGATCCCGGCCGTGTCCTCGCTCGTGCGGTCGATGACGAGGTCGCAGCCGAGCTCCTCGGCGGTGCGGACCTTGGCCTTGCCTCCGACCACTCCGATGACGGTGGCCCCGGCGGCCCTGCCGAGCTGGACGGCGGCGCTGCCGACCCCGCCGGCGGCGGCGTGCACCAGGAGGGTCTCGCCGGCCTGGAGCCGGGCCCGGCGGTGCAGGCCGAACCAGCCGGTCTGGTAGCCGATGTGCAGGGCCGCGGCCTCGGCGTCGTCGAGGGTGTCCGGGGCGGGGAGCAGGGACCGCGCGGAGGCGGTGACGTACTCGGCGAAACCGCCGTGCGGCAGGCTCGGGTTGGCGATGACGCGGCGGCCGTCCTCGGTCTCCCCGCAGATCTCCACGCCGGGGGTGAAGGGCAGCGGCGGGCGGATCTGGTACTGGCCGCGCACGAGCAGCGCATCGGGGAAGTTGACGTTGGCGGCGAGTACCTTGAGCCTCACCTCGCCGTCGCCGGGCACCGGTTCGGGCACCTCTTCGAGGCGCATGGCCTCGCGGGGCTCGCCGGGGGTGTGTACTCGCCATGCCTGCATCCGGGGCCTCCAGCCGCCGACGGGAATCACGCCTCGCGGGCATACTAAGCGGTCGCTTGCAGCTCTGGGAACCAGCTGGAGCCCCCGGGAACGAACCCCTCCGCAACAACACGCGCCGGGCCGGTGCCCGCCCCCTCCCCGCTCGGGCAACATACGGCAGGCGCACATCATGATCGGATATGACGTGCCACGGGGGCCCCGCCTTCCGGGCGGGGCGAACTTCCTTGGGGGAAGCACCACATGACGAGAAGCATGTCCGCGGCCGGAGTCGCCGCCGTCGTCCTCGCCGGCCTCATCACGGCCGCGGGTCCGGCCTCGGCCGCGCAGGCCGCGCCCGCGACGGGCGCCGCCGGCACCAAAGCCGTCGCGAACGCGGTCGCGAACGCGGTTCCGGCCGCCGTTCCGGCCGCCGCGTGCGCGCCGGAGGTCGTCACCCTTCCGAGCCTGCCCGACGGTCCCTGGAGCGACGCGGGCGGCGTCGAAGGCCTCGGAGCGGCCGGCCTCGCGGTCGGCCGGAGCAGGGGCCTGCCCGCGTACTGGACCGCCGACCGCGCGGTGCACGCCGTCCCGCTGCCCGACGGATTCCAGAGCGGTGTGGTCGCGGACGTCAACGCCAAGGGTCTGATGACCGGCACCGTGGAACGCGCCTCGGACCACGCGCGGGCCGCCTTCACCTACCGTGCGGGCGACGCGGCGGTCCGGCTGCTGACCGGCGCCGCCGCGGGCACCGACGCGACGGACGTCAACGACGCCGGTCACGTCGTCGGCATGGACGCCGGAACGCCCAAGGAGTGGGTGAACGGCATCGCCGTGCGCGAGCTGCCGGTCCCCGCGGACGCGCACTCCGGCACCAGGATCGTTTCGCTGAACGGCATCAACAAGCGCGGAGACGTGCTCGGAACCGCGCACACCGAGTACGTGGACGTGGAGAACGACCAGGTCGTCAGCACCACCTTCCCGGTCGTGTGGCCGGCCGGCGGCGGCTACCCGCCGTACAGCCTGCCCGTCTGGACCGAGACGTACTGGACGACCGGCACCGAGGCGACCGGCATCGACGACAAGGGCCGCGTCGTCGGCTTCGAGCAGGAGAACTACCGGGAACTGCGCCGCCGGACCCCGGCCGTCTGGAAGAAGCCGTACGACGCCCTGCCCTCCAGCCCCGCGCTGGTCCCGGGCTACGAGAACCTGACCCTCGACGCGATCAGCCCGACCACGAACGTGACGGTCGGCTCGGCCGTCACCTTCGTCGAGGGTTACGCGCGCTACGTGCGGGCCGCCTACTGGCCGGGCACGGGCACCCCGCTGCTGCTGCCGGACCCGGCGGGCGCGAGCTCCGACGTCAACACCGAGGCCCACGCCGTCTCGGACGACGACCGGGTGGGCGGCTCCTTCCGCGACCTGACCGCCGGGACGAGCAGCGCGGTGGTCTGGACGTGCGCGAGCAAGCAGGCGTACGCCCCGAAGAAGTAGCGCGGGAAACCGCCCCCGGCACGGGCATGGCGATCTCGGCGCCCGCACGCTATCGATGGGCCGCATGGAGAACCCCTTGCGCGGCCTGCCCGCGCCGCCGCCGCTCGGCTCCGCCGCCCTGCCTCCCGGTACGTACGCGGGGCAGGTGGTGCTCGTGACCGGCGGCGGCACCGGGCTGGGCAAGGCCATCGCCACCGAATTCGCACGGCTCGGTGCCGACTTGGTGATAGCCGGCCGCCGGATCGAGCAGCTGAAGTCGGCCCAGGAGGAGTTGGCGGCCGTCCCCGGTGCGGGCCGGGTGACGGCCGCCGTCTGCGACATCCGGGATCCGGAACGGGTCGCCGGGGTGTTCGACGCCGCCGAGGCCGCCCTCGACCGGCTTCCGGACGTGCTGATCAACAACGCGGCGGCCAACTTCCCCTGCCCGGCGGAGGACTTGTCCCCCAACGCCTGGCGGGCGGTGGTCGACATCACCCTCACAGGGACCTGGTTCACCACCCGCGAGTTCGGCCGCCGCCACCTGGCCGCCGGCAGCCGCGGATCCATCGTGAACATCGGCGCCTCGTACGCCTGGACGGGCGGACCCGGATTCGCGCACAGTTCCGCCGCCAAGGCCGGGGTGAAGAACCTCGTGGAGACCCTGGCCGTCGAGTGGGGCCCGTACGGCATCCAGATCAACGGCCTGGTCCCCGGTCTGTTCCCGCACACGGACATGACCGAGGGCATCCGGGGCGGCCTGGACCGGGCCGCCCCGGAGGCCAAGGACAACCGGCAGCCCGCCCTGCGGGTCGGCGCGCCGCGCGAACTGGGCTGGGCCGCCACCTTCCTGGCCTCCCCCTACGCCCGTTTCATCACCGGCCACACCCTGGTGGTGGACGGCGCGAACTGGCAGCGCCGGTCCGTCGTCAACCCCGAGGTGGTGCCCGTACGGGAGCAGTTGGGCCGGGGCCCGTTCACCCGCTGAACCAGCCCCGGGGCTGCGGGGCGCACCTGGCGCGTTACGCCGCTTCGGCACGACACGCCGGGATGCGATGGTGTGGCACATTGACCTCTTGATCCCATCGACCCCCCGGAGGTGTTGCGGTGAACACGGTGAGCACGGGCCGCCCGTCGTTGACGGAGCGGCGCAGGGAGGCCACGCGGTTCGAGATCGCGGAGGCCTCGGCCGCGCTGTTCTCCGAGCGGGGGTACGAGGCCACGACGGTGGACGACATCGCGCGGGCCGCCGGAATCTCGCTGCGCACCTTCTACCGCTACTGCCCGGCCAAGGAGGACGCGCTGACCCCCGTGCTCACGGCGGGGGTCGCCACCCTGGTGGAGGAGCTGGCCCTGCGCCCCGCGGGCGAACCGCTCACCGAGGCCGTCCAGGCCGCCTTCACCACCGCGACGGCGGGTGCGCGCTACGAGGAACCGGGCCAGACGGTCCGCCTGATCCAGGTGATGAGCCGCGTCCCGGCGATCCGCCTGCGCTGGCTCGCGGCCGCCCGCGCGATGCAGGACCGTCTGATCCCGGTCCTCGCGCTCCGCACAGGCCGCTCCGAATCCGCCCTGGAGACCCGCCTCCTGTCGGCCGTGCTCATCGACGCCGTCACGGTCGCCCTCGAGCACTGGGCCGCCGAGGACGGCCGCGACCCGCTCCCCGCCGTGTCGGCCCGCGCCCTCGCACTGCTGCGGCTGGAGGAGTAGCGGCCGGTCAGTTCGAGCACGTGCTCGTGGACGACGGCGCGGGCGCACCGCGGCGGACCCAAAGGAGGGCTCCCGCCAGCAGCGCGGCGCCTCCCAGCAGCCAGGGCAGCGGCCCCAGCGGCAGGACACCGACGGCCAGACCGGTGAGGGCCCCGGTCAGTTGCAGGGCGAGGGACTGGACCGAGAGCGCGGTGGCCCGGCCGGCGCTGGAGACCCGACGATGCAGGAGGTCGTTCTCGCTCGGCCCGGCGGCGCCGATGCCGAGATGGACCAAGCCGTAGCCGGTGGCCGCGAGGACCATGGAGCCCGCCCCCGTGGACAGGGCAGTGGCGCCGAGCAGGAGCAGGCCCGTCGCGCCGAGGCCGAGGCCCACCATGACGGCACGCTCACCGCTGCCCGCGAGCCGGGCGGCCAGCGGTGCGAGGTGGCTGCCGACGCCGGAGCAGACGAATCCGGCGCAGGCGAGCGCTGCGAAGAGCACGGCGCCCGAATCCGATGCGCCCGTGAAGGCCGCGGCGCGCCCCGGAGTGAGCAGTTCGAGCGCGGCCAGGGCGCTGCCGGCGGCCCCGGCGCTCAGGAGCACCCGGCGGACCAGTGCGTCGCGGCCACCCAGACGCAGTCCGTCCACGACGGTGACCGGGATGCCCCGGAGCACCTCACGCAGGGTGGCCGCGGGCCGGGGCGGTTCGGGCAGGGCTGCCAGGACGTACACCACGAAGGTGATTTCGACCGCCGCGCCCAGCAGCAGCGGAACGGAGAGCGGCAGCACCAGCCCGGAGGTGGCTCCGCCCAGCCGGGCGCCGAGGTCGGATCCGGCGCCGAGCAGCCAGGGAAGGGTTCCGCCGACCAGGGTGCCCGCGGCCAGCGCGGCGGAAGTGGCCGAGGAACCGCGGGCCAGGCCGGTGCGCAGCTCGGCGTCGGGGCCGGAGTGCGCCTGGAGGGTGTCGACGTACCAGGCTTCGGCCGGTCCGCTGGAAAGGGCACGGCCCGCGCCCATCAGCACCATGCCGAGGCCCAGGAGCCAGGGGGCGGAGCCCAGGCCGAGGAGGGTCAGGGCGGCCAGGTTGAGCAGCCCGGCGGCGGCCAGGACGGATCGGCGTCCCAGGACGTCGGACAGTCCCCCGGTGGGCAGTTCGAGGGCAGCGGCGACGAGGGAGTGCGCGGCGAAGAACCCGGCGACGGCCGCCATGGTCATGCCCCGCTCGGTGAGCAGCAGGATCAGCGGGGCGACGGTCAGCCCCAGCGGCAGCCAGAAGAGCACGCAGACCGTGACGTAGCGGCGGCGCGCGACGGGTATGTCCAGCGGCCCGGTCACGACGCCTCCCCCGTGTCCGTGACCTCGGGCTCCGCCGCGGAGGCGGGCTCGGGGGCGGAGGCCGGGGCGGTCCCGGCGGCCGGGGCGGGGGCGTCCGGCGATCCACCCGGTTCGGACGGTGCCAGGGGCAGCCCGGCGGTGACGAGCACGACCCGGGCCGCGCGGGGGTCCTGGGCGTCGCGGCCGGTCAGCTCCTCCAGCTTGCGGCCGAGCACCTCCCACAGTTCGGTGAGCGACTCGGGGGTCAGGCGGGGCATCAGGTCGTCGTTCCTGGAGGGTTCCGCCCACTCACGCCCCAGCCGGCCGTCGGCCATGTCGGCCTCGTGCCGGACGAGGGAGACCTCCAGGTGCTCGATCTGGGCCCGGCGCGACAGCCCGACCCAGGCGCGGCTGTCCGGCGAGGCCTCCATCGCTCTGTTGCTCCAGGAGGTCACGGAGTGCACCGCCCGCCAGCGGCGCTCCCGCCCGTCCCGGTGCTCGGCGTCGGCGACGCCCACGACTCGGCCGCCCGGCACTTCAACCGCCCCCCTCGACCGCCCCCTCAGCCCCCTCAGCCCCCTCAGCCCCCAGTGAAGCGCGGCGGGCGGCGCGACGCCTTGGCCGTGTAGCCCTCGCGGGAGTCCTCCGACGTGAGGGTGAGGGCCGCCGTCATCGCGACGCGATCGAGGGCCGCGGGCAGGGCGGCGTCCGCGTAGGAGTCGACGGCCCGCTTGATGCCCTGGACCGCGAGGGGGGCGTTGGCCGCGATCTCCGCCGCGAGGGAACGGGCCGTTGATTTCAACTCCGCTTCTGGGACGACCTGTTGGACCAGGTTCAGTCGCAGCGCCGTCTGCGCGTCGATGCGACGGCCCGTCAGGGCCAGGAACTTGGCCCAGCCCGCGCCCGCCTCGCGGGCGATGCGCAGGTCCCCGCCGGCGTCGACCGCGACGCCCAACTGGGCTTCCGGCAGGGCGAAGACGGCGTCGTCCGCCGCGATCCGGATGTCGGCCATCAAGGCCAGCTCGAAGCCGAAGCCGAGACAGTAGCCCTGCGCCGCGGCCACCACCGGCTGCGGCAGCCGCGCGAGGACCGCGAAGCGTTCGTGGACCCAGCGGATGCCCTCGTAGTAGTTCCGGTTCCGCTCGGCGGCCGAGGCACCCGTGATCGCCCCGCCCGGGGCCGTCACGTCGATGCCCGCACAGAAGGCCCGTCCCTCGGCCCGCAGCAGGACCGCCCGGACGTCCGGGTCGAAGCGGATCCGGTCCGCCAGCAGGCCCAGCTGGCGGGTGGACTCCCAGCTCCAGCCGTTGAGTTTGTCCGGGCGGCAGAGGGTGAGTTCCGCGATCCCGTCCGCGACCTCCAGACGGATCCGTTCCTCACCCTCCGCGATCTCCGTGCCGATGGTGTCGATCACGCGGACACCCTAGGGCGGACCGCTCAACGCGGGAAGACCTCGAACGCCACCGCGGGCCGCCCGCCGAACCGGGCCGCCGCCTGGCGGGCGTTGCCCGTCAGGAAGTTGCGTACGTACGTCTGCGGGTCCTCGTCCGTCAGGACCTCGATGTACGCCTTGTGCTCCAGCAGCGATTTCACCGACCGCTCCAGCCCCGGACCGGCGTCGGCCGCGTGCGTGGGCGTCGTGGTGCCGGACACCGCGACCCAGCGCACCCCGTCCCAGGGCTCCAGCCCCTGCTCCGAGATGAGTTCGGGGAAGATCCAGCGGTTGCCCGCGTCGCCCGCCGCGTCCAGGGTGGCCCGGCCGACCGCCTTGTGGTCGGGGGTGTTCCACCAGCCGCCGCCGTCGGCCCCGCCCCACGTGTCGCGGTGGTTCATGGTGATGACCAGCTCGGGCCGGTGCCGGCGGATGGCGGCCGCGATGTCCCGGCGCAGCGCGAGGTTGTACTCGATCACGCCGTCGCTGTAGTCGAGGAACTCCACCTTGGACACTCCGACCACCGCGGCGCTGGCGCGCTGTTCGGCTTCGCGCAGCGGGGCGCAGGCGGCGGGGTCGATCGTGTCGATGCCCGCCTCGCCGCGCGTGGCCAGCAGGTAGACCACTTCGCGGCCACCGTCGGTCCAGTCGGCGATGGCCGCCGAGCACCCGTACTCCAGGTCGTCGGGGTGGGCCACCACGGCGAGCGCACGCTGCCAATCGGTGGGCATGGGCTCCAAGGGGGCCGGTCCGTCCAGTTGTTCAGTCATGCGTCGCACAATAGGCGAATGGATGGACAGGGTCTGGTAGTGGCGCTGCTCGACGCCTCGGGGACGTTCTTCGAGCCGGCCCGCACGGCGTTCCCCGGGGCGAGCGCCGCCGCCTGGGCGCGGGCCGCCCTGCTGGATCCGGGCGCGGCCGGGCCGGAAGGCGCCTGGCGGCTGGACTTCCGGTGCTTCGCCGTGGCCCGGCCGGGCGGCCGGTGGGTCCTGATCGACGCGGGGGCCGGTCCGGCGCACGGGCCGGCGGCGGGCTGGGCCCCGGTGCCGGGCCGGCTGCCGGCGGCACTCGCCGAGGTCGGGATCGCTCCGGCCGATGTGGAGGCGGTGGTCCTGACCCATCTGCACGAGGACCACACGGGCTGGATCCAGGACACCACCGGCCAACCGTTCTTCCCGGCCGCGCGTCACCTCGTACAGAGCGCTGAGGTGGCCGCCCTGGACCGGGCGGATCCCGTGTGGGAGTGGCTGGTCGCGCCGCTCCGGGCCGCCGGGCAGCTGCAAGAGGTGACCGGGGTGCACCGGCTCGCCCCCGGTCTGACCCTGCTGCCGACGCCCGGTCACACGCCGGGCCACCAGTCGGTGCTGGTGGAGCAGTCGGCCCCGGGCGGCGGTGCCAGGGACGTCCTGGTCACCGGGGACGTGCTGGTGCACGCCGTGCAGCTGGCCGATCCGGCGGTCCCGTACTCCCACGAACGCGACCGGGCCACCGCCCGCGCATCGCGGGAGGAGATCCTGGCCCTGGCGGTGCGCCGGGGCGCCCTGCTGGCCACCGCTCACCTGACCCGCGCCTTCGTGGAGCCGTCCGTACCGGGCGACTGGTGACCCCGGGCGCCCGCCGTGGCCGACGTGCGACCGCCGTCCGGGCGTCCTAGCATGAACGGGAGAAGGGGAGAGCCATGACTCTGATGTCCGGCAAGCCCACGGCGCACGGCGGTAAGCGGCGGTTCCTCCGGATCGTGCCCGCGGTCGCACTCGCTTCCAGTGCCGTGCTCCTGACGAACGTTCCCTCCGCCACGGCCGCGGTCCCGGCCATGGTTCCTGCCGCGATGAAGGTCGCGGCGCGGGCCGATGGCCAGCAGGACGACAAGCAGCTCGCTCTCGACGCGCTCGACGAAGTGGTGCGGGGCGACTTCAACGCCGTAGCGGGCCGCTTCGACGAGACCCTCCGCGTCATGGTGTCTCCCGAGCTCCTCGCGCGCTCCTGGCAGGACTACCAGGAGCGGTTCGGGCCCTACCTGTCACACGGGGAGCCCCAACAGGTCCCGTCCGTCCAGGGAATTGTCGTCAACGTGCCGCTGCGCATGACGAAGCAGCCCGGAGAGTTCCGGGTCACCTTCAACGAGACCGGGCACCTCACGGGTCTGTACTTCCTGCGAACAGGCATACCGGTCCCGTAACTTGCCCGGATTCCCCGGACCAGCCTCCCCGGATTCCCCGGATCAGACCTCGTCGCGCACAAGCGCCAGCAGCCGGTCCAGGACCCGCGGGCCGCCTGCCCGGACGCCGTCGTGGTCGAACTCGTCCGTCACCCAGGTCCGCAGGCCCCGTACCGCCTCGGCGGTGGCCAGGGAGTGCGCGGTGTCCACGTACATGTCGTCGTGGTAGACCGCGGCGGCCACCGGGACCTCGTTGGCGGCGAGCCGCGCCGGGTCGTACAGGGCAGTCCAGCCGGTACGGGCGGCCAGCAGCACGGCGGTCTCGCGCAGCGGGGCGAGCGCCGGGTCGCAGTCGAAGTGCCAGGGGTGGATGGTCTCGCCGGTGAAGTACAGCGGCTCGTCGCCCTTGAGGGTGCGGGCGGCGTCGAAGCGCGGCTGGTCGGCGCGCACCCGGTCGGCAGCCCAGCCGAGGGGCTCGGCCGGGTCCTGGGCGTAGATCGCCTCGTGGATCAGCGCGTAGAGGGGGTGTCCGGCGAAGGAGAGCTGGGCGTGCACGGCCTCCAGGAAGGCGTCCGAGAGCGCGGGTCCGGCCGCGGTGGGGACGAAGGCGTCCTCCAGCAGGTAGTGCAGCTGGTGGCTGCCGTCCGACACGCCGAGCAGCAGGCCCAGGGACTGGAAGGCCTCGACCGTCAGCCGGTAGCCGCCGGGAAGTTCGGTGGGGTGGTCCTGGAGGTGGGCGGCGATGCGGCGGGCCCGCTCGACGTCCATGGGGTAGCGGGCGTAGTGCTCCCGGTTCTTGCGCTCCATACGGGGGTACGCGGCCTCGTAGACCTCGGCGGCGGTCGCACCGAGGGACGGCAGCCCGCCGGTGATCAGGGCCGCGGCCAGCCCCTCGGGGGCGGCGCCGAGGTAGTGGGTGACGCAGAACCCGCCGAAGCTCTGGCCGAGGACGGTCCAGGGCGCGCCGCCGGTGAGCAGGGGGCGAATGGCCTCGGCGTCGCGGACGATGGAGTCGGCGCGGAAGTGCGCGAGGTACTCGGCCTGCTGCGCGGGGGTGCCGCGCAGGGGCAGGGTCTGCCGATTGACCGGGGTGGACCGGCCGGTTCCGCGCTGGTCCAGGAGCAGGACCCGGTACTCGGCCAGGGCCCGCTCCAGCCAGGCCTGGCGGCCGACGAACCGGCGGGCGCCGAAGCCGGGACCGCCCTCCAGGTAGAGCAGCCACGGCAGGGACTCCGGGTCCTTGCCGGTGGCCACCAGCTCGCGCGCGTACAGCTCGATCCGCTCGCCGCCGTCCGGCCGGGCGTGGTCGAGCGGGACCGTGAAGCTGTGGTCGGTGATGACGACACCGGGCTGGCGGTAGCTGGCGCTGGAGGTCACGGACGGCCCCTTGGACGGCGATGCCCCGGCCGGGTCGCGGCCGGGGTGCGGAATGGCGGTGCGGCCGAGTCTAGTACGACTCTCCGCTACACCCCGCCCCTTACCCCGAGGATCCCGGACGGGTCACCCGCAAGCCCCGGGCCATCGCGTCAGAACTCGACCACCGAGCGGAGCACCTCGCCGCGTTCCATCCGCTCGAAGGCCGCCTCGACCCCGTCCAGTGCGATCCGCTCGGAGACGAACGCGTCGAGGTCCAGGCGCCCCTGCAGGTAGAGGTCGATGAGCAGCGGGAAGTCCCGCTCGGGCAGGCAGTCCCCGTACCAGGAGGACTTCAGGGCTCCGCCGCGCCCGAAGACGTCCAGGAGCGGGAGTTCGAGCTGCATCTGCGGCGTCGGGACACCGACCAGGACCACGGTGCCGGCCAGGTCGCGCGCGTAGAACGCCTGCCGGTACGTCTCGGGGCGGCCGACGGCCTCGATGACCACGTCCGCGCCGTTCCCGCCGGTCAGCTCCTGGATGGCCTTGACCACGTCCTGCGTACCGCCGTTGACGGTGTGGGTGGCGCCGAGTCCGCGCGCCCACTCCAGCTTCCGGTCGTCCAGGTCGACCGCGATGATCCGCGAGGCACCGGCCAGCCGGGCCCCCGCGACGGCCGCGTTGCCCACTCCCCCGCAGCCGATGACGGCGACGGAGTCCCCGCGCCCGACGTTGCCGGTGTTCAGGGCGGCGCCGATGCCGGCCATCACCCCGCAGCCGAGCAGTCCGGCGGCCGCGGGCGACGCGGCCGGGTCCACCTTGGTGCACTGGCCCGCCGCGACCAGGGTCTTCTCGGCGAAGGCGCCGATGCCCAGGGCCGGCGAGAGCGGGGTGCCGTCCTCCAGTGTCATCGGCTGGGTGGCGTTGTGCGTGGCGAAGCAGTACCAGGGCTTGCCGCGCTTACAGGCCCGACAACTTCCGCACACCGCACGCCAGTTGAGGATCACGAAGTCGCCGGGCGCCACGGAGGTGACGTCCGGGCCGACCGATTCGACGACCCCGGCGGCCTCGTGGCCGAGCAGGAAGGGGAACTCGTCGTTGATCCCGCCCTCGCGGTAGTGCAGATCGGTGTGACAGACCCCGCAGGCCTGGACCCGTACGAGGGCCTCGCCCGGCCCGGGATCGGGCACGAGGATCGTCGTCGTCTCCACCGGTGCGCCCTTGCTCCGGGCGATGACCCCTCGTACGCGATGCGTCACGTGCTACCCCGATCTCGTTCCACGTTCCGGTCGGGTCCGGTCCGGCTGCTCCGACGGATCCCCCCGGTCCGGCCAACGTACACGCGCGTTCACACCTGCGGGAGTTGCCTCACTCCCCCGCGCGCCGGGTGGCCAGTTCCGGCGGTACCGCCGAGCGCAGGGCGGCGCCGAAGGCGGCTACGGCCGGGTGGGCGCCGGCCCCGCTGCGGAAGGCCAGCTTGGTTCGGCGTTCCATGAGGAGGCGGGTGAGGCCGACGGCCGGATCCGCGTGCCCGGTGATCCCCAGCTGCGGCACCACCGCCACGCCCTGGCCGGCCGCGACCAGCGCGAGGACGGTGGCGAACTCGTCGACCCGGTGGCGGATCCTGGGGGCGAACCCGGCGGCCTGGCAGGCCCGTACGGTCATGGCGTGGCAGAGCGTGCCGTGCGTGGCCATGATCCAGGGCGCGTCGGCGTGCCTGCGGAGCACCTCGCCCTGATCGGGCACGGCGGCGGCCCCGTCGGCCCGGGTCGCCGCCTCCGCCGGGGCCGCCAGGTACATCGCCTCCCGGTAGAGCGGCTCGGTGGCCAGTCCGGGCTCCTGCACGGCGGGGACGAAGTCGTACTCGTGGATCAGGGCCACGTCCAGGTCCCCGGCCCGCAGCGCGTGGGCGACGGCCGCCGGGTCGGTCTCGGACACCATCGGCTCCAGCCCCGGGTGGCGGCGGCCCAGCGCCACCAGGGCCGCCGGGACGATGGCCCGGGTGGCGGTGGGGAAGGACCCGATCCGCAGCGCTCCGGCCAGGCCGTTGCGGGCCTCGGCGAGATCCGCTTCGGCCTGTTCGAGGAGTTCGAGGACGGCTTCGGCACAGCGGACCAGGTTCTGCCCGGCGGGGGTGAGCCGGACCCGTCGGCCGGTGCGCTCCAGCAGGGCCAGGCCCGCCTCGCGCTCGAGGACGCCGAGCTGCTGGGACACCGCCGAAGGGCTGAAGGACAGAGCTTCGGCGACGGCGGCGATGGTCCCCCGGCGGGCGAGTTCGCGCAGCAGGCGCAGGCGTCGTACATCGAGCATCGGATCAGCTTACGGTTCTGGTAAGAAATGCGAACTGGATTCGACGCTCGGAGCGCGCAAAGCTCGACGCATGACACCGAACCACTCCACGCGGAGCCTGCGCGGGATCCACGTACCGCTCGTCACCCCCTTCACCCCCACCGGCGAGATTGCCGCCGACGCGTTGGAAGCACTGGCCCACGAGGTGCTCGGCGCGGGCGCCACCGGGATCGTGGCCCTGGGCACCACCTCGGAGGCGGCCGCCCTCGACGAGCGGGAGCGCGACCTGGTCACCGACGTCTGCGCCCGGGTCTGCCGGGAGCGCGGAGCGCTGCTCACCGTGGGAGCCGGGGCGAGCGCGACCGTGGCCGCCGAGGCCTCGCTCCTCCGGCTGAAGCGGTGGCCCGAGGCGCACGCGGCGCTGGTGAGCGTGCCCCCGTTCGTCCGGCCCTCGGCCGCCGGGGTGCTCGCGCACTTCACCCGGCTCGCGGCGGTGAGCCCGGTGCCGCTGATCGTCTACCACGTCCCGTACCGGACCGGGCAGTCCCTGGACGCGGCCGCGCTGCGGGCGATCGGAGCGCTGCCCGGGGTGGCCGGCGTGAAGTACGCGGTCGGCGCCGTCGACCAGGACGCGGTGGAGCTGGTCGGCGACCTGCCCGAGGACTTCGAGTTCCTGGTGGGCGACGACGCGTACCTCTCCGCGCTGCTCGCGCTCGGTGCGGCGGGCGGGATCCTCGCCTCGGCGCACCTGGCGACGGCCTCCTTCGCCGCACTGGCGGCGGCCTGGAGCGCGGGCGGGGCGGGCGATGCGGACCGGGCCCGCACCCTGGGCCACGCGCTGGCCCGTCTCTCCGCCACGCTCTTCGCCGAGCCCAACCCGGCGGTGATCAAGGGCCTGCTCTACGCACAGGGCCGGATCCCGACCCCGGACGTACGCCTCCCCCTGCTTCCGGCGAGCGCCACCGCGGTGGCGGCGGCGCAGCGGGAGCTCGCCGGTCTCTAGAGCTCGATCGAGCGGAACTCGTCCAGCACTGCGAAGCCGGTGCTGTCGTAGAGGCTCATGGCCACCTCGTTGCCGCCGAAGACGTTGAACATCATCGCCTCGTCGCCGCCCTGCCGGGTGGCCCACTCGCCGGCGGCCATGGCGGCCCGGCCGTAGCCCTTGCCGCGGTGCTCCTCGTAGACGTCCAGCGAGAAGCCGAAGGTCACTCCGGGCAAGAAGCCGTGGTTCACCCAGCCGGTGCCGATCACCGTGCCCTCGGCCTCCAGCGCGTAGAAGGCGTGACCCGGGGTCAGGAACCCCTGCGGAAGGTACTTCACGAAGTCCTCGTCGGACTTCTCCTTGGCCTGGGCCGCGGTCAGGGCTCCGGCCCGGACGATGTCCGCGATGTACGCGGCCTCCTCCGCGGCGTACCAGCCCGGGTACTCCTCCTCCGTGAGCCGACGAACCGTCAGGCCGGTTGGCAGCTCGGGCCGTTCGGCCACGGCTCGCAGCCGGTTCTGCCCCCGTACGGGGTAGTCGGCGAAGGCTCCCGCTCCGCCGGTGAGCCGGACCTCCACCCGCTGCGCGCCGTGCTCGGCGCACCACCGCTCGGCCCACGAGCGCGCCCGCGGCACCGTCAGGTCGTGTATCCGGCCCACGGTCGACCCGTTCTCCTCGGTGACCTCGACGGCGATCCATCCGGCGCCGTCCGTGGCCACCGTCCAGCCGTCGATCCCCTTCACGGCCCGTTCCAGCAGGGCCCGCGCCAGCGGCTCCGAGCAGCCCGCGGCCCGGTATCCGGCCAGCACCCGCTCCTGGAACCCGGCCCGCCAGTCACGCCGGTCCGCCACGATCTCCATCTCGTCCATCCGTCCACCCTAGGCCGTCTCCTTCGGCACCCCGCCGGGCCAGTGCCCGGAAGGGATCCGGCGGGCGGACCCGGCGAAATCCGAAAGGGATCGCTTAGCACAACCTCACTGATTCGTGGGCGAGTTGTGGATGCTCCCGGCCCCCCGGTCCGAGGTGTGCCGAGAATGCGGGATGAGCAGTGAGGTACCTCCCGGGCGCGAGCACCTCTACATGAACGTCGAGCACGCGCGGCATCCGGTGGCCGCGGCGCAGGAGGCCGACGCCTCCGACGCGGCGCGGAAGTACGACCACTACATCATCCGGGGGCCGCTCTTCGGGATCGCCTGCCGGCCGGTGGGCGGCGGGCATCGGTGGCAGGTGCTGAACCCGGTCGCCCGCGGGTTCCCGCAGGACGCCCGGGACGGCCTGAACTCCTCCCTGTGGTTCCGGGCCAAGGACGGCACCGCCGACCGGGAGGTCCGCCGGGAGCTGCTGGCGGCCGTGGCGCGGCTGGAGGCGGAGCCCCTCAACGAGATCACGGCGGCCGGCACCCGCTACCGGGTGGTGCGGTGCGAGGAGCTCCTCTACGGCAACAGCGAGGGGCCCGAGCCGCCCCGGCCCACCGATCCGCAGCCGCCCGAGCGCGGCTGGGACCCCGGGGCCCGGGATCCCGCGCTCGACGCGGGCTTCGTGATCGACCACATCGCCGCGACGAGCGTCATGGAGGCCACGGAGCGGCTCGCGCTGATGGGCCTGCACTACCGCAGCCCCCGCTACCCGGCCGGGGTGCGGGCGGACTCGCGCAGGGCGGTGCGCACCCATGCCGGGATCGTGCTGCTGCCGGCCGCGTTCCGGGTGCTGGAGCGCACCGGGGCGGGCTGGGAGCCGGCGAGCACGGTGCTGGCGAGCCCGCACGCGGCCCGGCGGGCGCTGTTCCACCTGCTGACGCGGCTCTGGCCTGCCGTGTACGAGCTCCCGGAGCGGGAGCGGGTCGGGTACGCCAGGGTGGCGGCGGAGTTCCGGGAGGCCGGCGACGCGGACTCGGTGCGCCTGGACGACGGCCGTGAGCTGCTGGTCGTACGGATGCGGCGGGTGGTCCGGATCGGGCCCGACGGGCCGGAGACGGCCCGCCCGTCGGACGAGGAGGAGGGCTCCGGCGGGCCCTGCCGGCTGCACCCCTCGATGGACGAGGACGGCACGGTCGCCGACGGGACCGATTGACCCCTGGTGGGCGATTCGCCACCAACGGGCGGGTCGCCCGAATCAGGTGCGGCGACGGGCGACTTGCCCGTTTTGAGGATCCGGTCCGGGTCCCGTGATGTGGGTCACGCCCGCCGGATCAACATCATTTCTCCGGAAGGGTCGATTCCCTTTTCCCGGAGGGAATTTCCGCAATTCCCGGATCCCTTTTCAAGGTCATCCACCGGGCCGATAGCGGGAAGTTGATCTCGCGGTCCAATTCGTGTCTTGTTCCGGCCCCGCGGACTCGCCTACGTTCGCCTCGTTCCCGGTGGTTCGCTGCCGAATCCGGCCGCCGCCAGGGCTCTCCCGTACCCCCACGTGAGGAATTCCGCCATGCCCGCACAGGGAAAGCACCGTCGGCCGAAGCACAACCCGCTCACCCGCAAGCTGGCCCTCGCCGGCACCGGCGGCGCGGTCCTGGCCCTCCCGCTGATCAGCGCGACCACGGCCGGAGCAGCCCAGGCGCCCACCGCGGTGACCGGCACAGTGACCACCGCGGTGACCGGCACGGTGACCGCCGCCGTCACCGCCGTCCCGACCACGTACTCCGTGGTCAGCGGCGACACCCTGGCGAAGATCGCGGCGGAGCACTCCATCGGCGGCGGCTGGCAGCAGCTCTACGCGGCCAACCGCAGCGCGGTCGGAGCCAACCCCTCGGTGATCCGTCCCGGCCTGAAACTGAAGCTCGGCACCGTGGCACCGGCCGCGGCCCCCGCCGCCGTCCCCGCGGCCACCGGCTACGCCAACAACCTCGACGGATGGATCCGCCAGTCCCTCGACGTCATGGCCAAGCACGGAATTCCCGGCAGCTACGAAGGAATTCACCGCAACGTGATGCGCGAATCCTCCGGGAATCCGATGGCAATCAACAACTGGGACTCCAACGCCGCGGCCGGCATACCCTCCAAGGGCCTGCTCCAGGTGATCGACCCGACCTTCCGCGCCTATCACGTCCCCGGCACCGCCCTGGACTCGTACGACCCGGTCGCCAACATCACGGCCGCCTGCAATTACGCGGCCGCCCGCTACGGCTCGATCGACAACGTCAACGGCGCCTACTGACCCGGTTTCAGGGCCCGCCGGTCACAGCCAGCCCTGACGGCGGGCCGCACGGACGGCCTCCATGCGGTTGCGGGTACCGGTCTTGCCGATCGCCGCGGACAGGTAGTTCCGTACGGTCGACTCCGACAGGTGGACCTTCGCCGCGATGTCGGCGACGGTGGCTCCGTCCGCCGCCGCACTCAGGACGCCGACCTCGCGCGGGGTCAGCGGGTTCGGGCCGGCGCTGAGGGCTGCGGCCGCGAGCGCGGGGTCGATCACGGTCTCCCCCGCGAGCACCCGCCGTACGGCCGCGGCCAGTTCCTCCACCGGGCCGTCCTTCACGAGGAACCCGGCCGCCCCCGCCTCCATGGCCCGGCGCAGGTAGCCGGGCCGGCCGAAGGTGGTCAGGATCAGCACCCGGCAGTCCGGGCACCGGCGGCGCAGGTCCACCGCCGCGTCGAGGCCACTGCGGCCGGGCAGTTCGATGTCGAGCAGGGCCACGTCGGGCCGGGTCTCCAGGGCGGCGGGCACGATCTCGTCACCGGCGCCGACCTGCGCCACCACCTCGATGTCCTCTTCCAGTCCGAGCAGCAGGGCCAGGGCCCCGCGCATCATGCCCTGGTCCTCGGCCAGCAGCAGCCTGATCATCGACCCTCGCCCTCACCCGCGGTCTCGTACCCGGTCTCGTACCCGATCTCGCCCGCGGTCCCGTACGCGTCCTGGTCCACCGGGAGCTCGGCGGTGACCCGGAAGCCGCCCCGGCCCGGGAGCGGACCGCCGACCAGCGTGCCGCCGGCCACCGCGAGCCGTTCGGCCAGCCCGGTCAGACCACTGCCCGGCGGGGTCGAGCCTACGCCGCCCCCGTCGTCCGTGATCAGCAGGCGGACCCGCTCGGCGGATCCCCGCACCTCGATCTCGCACGTGGTCGCCGCAGACCCGTGCCGGATCACGTTGGTGACGGACTCCCGGACCACCCAGCCCAGCAGCGCCGCGGTCTGCGGGGGCAGCGGCGGCCCCGACTGCCGTACGACGGGCTCGATCCCGGCGGCGGACAGGACCCCGCGGGCCCGGTCGAGCTCGCCGGCCAGACTCGCCTCGCGGTAACCGGTGACGGCCTCGCGGATCTCCACGAGTGCCTGGCGGCCGACGGACTCGATGTCGGCGACCTGGGCAAGGGCGGCGTCGATGTCTCGGGGCGCGATCCGGCGGGCCGCCTCCGACTTCACCACGATCACCGACAGGGTGTGGCCCAGCAGGTCGTGCAGGTCCCGGGAGAAGCGCAGCCGCTCCCGCTCCACCGCGGTGCGCGCCAGCTCCTGGCGGGTCTCGCGCAGTTCGCGCACCGTCTCGGAGAGGGCGAGGATGGCCGCGGTGACCATGCCGGACAGGAAGGTCCCGTAGACGACGCCCACCGCGCCCCAGCCGTCGCGGTAGACGCCGATCGCGCCGGCCACGGCGCACAGGCCAAGGACGGTCAGGCCCAGTGCGCGGCCCCGGAGCACGGCCCCGACGGCGAGTCCGAGCAGGGGGAAGAAGGCCAGCCAGCTGCCCCCGTAGGCGAGGGCCAGCCCGCAGGTGAGCACGCCCATGGCGACCAGGCTCCAGCGGGTGCTCGCGGCCTCCCGCGCTTCCTTGTGGAAGGCGCGGAACACCACGCTGATGTAGAGGGAGTTGAAGATCAGCAGGCCGACGCCGCCGACGAGCGGGTTGGGGGTCCTGCCCTGGAGGATGTTGGAGAAGGCGCCCAATCCCATGAGCAGCCACGGCAGCAGGGCCAGCCCGCTGTTGACTCCGATCCCGGCGGGTCCGGGCAGTCTGCTCCTCTTCTCCCCGGTGACCGACCCGGCGCTCACGCCCATGTCCGTTCCCCGTTCCGCGGCGCATGCCGCATCGCGTACCGCGCGCATCGCCTACTGGGTCCGCGTCCGCGTCATGTACGGAACGTTACGGAGCGCGGCGGCGCCCCGGCAGATGCGCATGTACGGACTCCGGCCGTACAAATGTCACTGCCGTTCGGATGTCACCGCCGGACGGCGGTGCGCGGCCGCTGGGCCCTGGCGCGGGCCAGGGTGCGCAGCGGTGCCACGAGGCCGTAGCCGACGTCCTTGCGCAGGGCGCCGACGCCGGCCCGCTCCACCCCCGCGAGCTGGTGTTCCATGAGCTCGGTCATCGTCACCACGACGGGCCGCAGCCCCGGGTCGGCCAGGTCGAGGAGGACCTCCGCGGCGGCGAGGGCGGTACGGGCGCGGGCGCACTCGGCGGTCAGGAGTTCACGTACGCCCGGGGTGTCCCGGGCCTGTTCGAGGTCGGCCCGGGTCACGGAGTGCTCGGCGAGCCGGTCGCGGGGGATGCAGAGCCGGCCGTCCGCCAGGTCCCCGGCGAGGTCGGCGAGGAAGTCCACCCGCTGGGCGGCGTCCACGAACCGGCGCCAGCCCGCGGCCTGTTCGGCGTCGGGCCCGCCCTGGTACTGGAGCCCGGTGAAGACGAGCACGCCGGGCCAGGCGTAGGCGTCGAGGTAGGCCTGGAACTGCTCCTCGGCGGCGAACCCGTCGAACACCGCCTCCGCGGTGGCGGCCCCGTCGAGGAAGCGGAATATCCATTCGGTGGGCAGGCCGCGGACGCCGACGGCGTGGGCGTAGGCGCGCAGCAGCGGGTCGGGGCTCTCGCCGGTCTCCAGCGCCCGGCGCACCTCGTCGCCCAACTCCGCCAATCCCTCGGCCCGCTGTTGTGGGGTGCCGGTCTCGGCGACGTCGTCGACCCGGTTCATGAAGGCGAGCCCGGCCGCCAGCCAGGGCTGGAGCGCCGGGTCGGCCAGCAGCCTCAGGGTGAGGTAGGGGGCGGGCTCCCGGCGCAGTACCCGGCGGGCCGTGTGCGTGTAGTCGGCGCGAAGCCGGGCGCCGGAGATCCCGGCGGTGGTGAGCGTGGTGCGCCAGCTGGGCATGGTGGTGGGTACTCCGCTTCGTTCGTCCGTACCGGGTGGTCAGCTCCGGTAGACCTTCTTGATCTTGAAGTCGGTGTCCGCGAGGACGTAACCGCCTTGACCGTACGGGTCGCTGATGTACGGACGGATCGCGGGGGTGCCCAGCCAGGGCGAAACGTTGAGGTAGCGCGAGCTCGGGATCTCGACGGCGAGCTCCTTCTGCGACTGCGCCAACAGGGCGGGCAGGGCGTCCCAGTTGATCGCGGCCATGTCCATGAGGGGATCGCCGGCCTTGACGGTGCCTTCCGGGCCGCTGCGCTTGGCTGCGCCGTTGCGGTACTGCCAGGAGTCGACCGTCTTGGCCCCGGGCGCGGTGGGGATCGAGGCGATCACGTACTCGTCGTAGACCCTCATGTCGACGAAGGTGGTGGTGCCGGCCTGCTGCTTGAAGGCTTCGACGGCGGCACGGATGCCCGCGGGGCCGATCAGGCTGCCCTTGGGCGGGGCCGAGGTCTGGGAGGCGCTCGCCTTCGGCGTCGGGGTGGCGGAGGTGCCCGGGGTCGCGGGCGAGGGGGAGGGCTGCGCAGAGGAGGAAGCGCTGCTCGCCGGCTTGGCGTCGGTGCTCTTGTCCTTGCTCCCGTCGGCGTCCGCGCCGCCCGGCCAGTTCAGGATGCCGATCGTCCCGGCGGCCAGGACCGCCACCAGGAGCCCGCCGAGCAGGGCGGGTCGGCGTCCGGGGCGGTGGGGGCGGCCGGACCCGGGGACGGCCACGGTCTGTGCGTACGGGTTGCCCGCGCCGGGTTCGAAGGGCGTGGGGGTGGGGGCGGGGGCGGGCGGGGCTGCCGGAACCGCGGGGCCGAACTGGCCCAGGGCGACCGGCGGGGTCACCGGGGTGGCGCCGCCGAGAGCACTGCTCGCACTGCGGAGCAGCGCTTCCAGCTCCTCGGCGCCGGGCCGCAGGGCCAGGTCCCGTACCAGCAGCCGCTCCAGTACGGGCCCCAGCGGGCCGGACCGTACCGGCGCCGGGATCGGCTCGTCGAGCACCGCGACCACGGTGGCCAGGCTGGTGGCCCGGCGCAGCGGGTGCACCCCCTCCGAGGCCACGTACAGGAGCATGCCGAGCGACCACAGGTCGGAGGCGGGCAGCCCCTCCTCGCCGCGGGCCCGCTCGGGCGCGATGTACTCCGGCGAGCCGATCAGCACGCCGGTGGAGGTCAGCGCGGTCGCCCCGTGCAGCGCGGCGATGCCGAAGTCGGTGAGGACGGCGGAACCGTCGGTCCGCAGCAGTACGTTGGCCGGCTTCACGTCCCGGTGCAGCACCCCCTCCGCGTGCGCGGCCCGCAGCGCGGAGAGCACGTCGAGCCCGAGCCGCAGCACGTCCGCGACCGGCATCGGCCCGGAGGCCAGCCGGTCGTGCAGGGAGCCGCCCTTGACCAGCTCCATCACGATCCAGGGATGGCCCTCGGCCCCGTCGGCGGGCTCCACGATGTGGTGGATCGTGACCACATTGGGGTGGGCGAGCCGCGCGAGGGCGCGGGCCTCGCGGACGGCCCGTTCGCGCAGCTGGACGGCGAGATCAGGCTGTGCGGCGGCGGTCGCCGGGTCCGGGGGCCGGACCTCCTTGAGTGCGACGTCGCGGTGCAGGGCGATGTCCCGCGCGCGCCACACCGTCCCCATCCCGCCGCTGCCCAGGGGCCCTGCGAGTTCGAAACGCCCGTCGATCAACCGTCTGCCGGAGTCACTGCTGTCCATGGCCGGTCATCGTAAGGGCCGCCACCGACGGAGGTACCACCGGAGTGGGTGGTACCGGTGCCGTCCGGAGCCGGGGTCAGCGGCGGGAGTTGCCGAACAGGAGCCGGTAGGCGACGAGCAGGACCAGGGAGCCCGCGATGGCGGAACCCCAGGTGGCGAGATCGAAGAACTCGGTCTGGATCGGCCGGTCGAGGAACTTCGCCGAGAGCCAGCCGCCGATGAAGGAGCCGGCGACGCCGATGAGGGTGGTGACGATCAGGCCGCCGGGGTCCCGGCCGGGCAGCAGGACCTTGGCGATCCCGCCCGCAAGCAGTCCGAGGATGATCCAGCTGATGATGCCCATGCCTGTTCACTCCGCTTCGGTGTGCGCACCCCGTGCGCGCTTCGTCTTACCGAGGAGGACGCGCGAAGAGGCGAAACGGTTCTCGTCACGGGGTGGCAAACGGAAGGCTGCGGCCGGCGGCGACCCGCGCCGCCGACCGCCGGATCATGCCGGGACCCGGTGCTTACGGGCCGCCGGGGCGGACGCGGATGCCGCCGGGGACGGAGCCGACTGCGGGGAAACCGTCTGCGGGGGAACCCCCGGGAGCGGACCGGCCGACTGCGCGGCCGGAACGGACAGCGAAACCGACGCCATTGCCGGTGCCGGTACCGGTGCCGGTGCCGGTGCCGGTTTGGCCGCCGTCGGCCCCTGCGCCGGCGCCGAGGTCCGTGTGAGCAGGAGCACGCCCCGGGCCGCCGCGAGCGCACCCGCGACCGCCAGCAGGAGCCCGAACGCCCCGCCCTGGAGGCGTTCGCCGAGCAGCACCATGCCGATGGCGGCGGCGGCCAGCGGGTTGGCCAGGTTGACCACGGCGAGCGGTGCTCCGAGGCCTCCCCGGTAGGCCCGCTGCGACAGCAGCATCCCGCCCACCGCGAAGACCACCACGAGCAGGGCCACCGAGACCACGCGGACGCTGAGCAGCGCTCCGCCACGACCGCCCGCCACGGCCACGGTCTGGGTCAGGGCGGAGGCGGCCGCCGAGGCCAGCCCGGAGGCCGTCGCGTGGCGCAGCCCCGAGCGCGTGTCCCTGCGTACGGTCAGCAGCACGATCACCGCGGCCGTGGCGCCGGAGACGGCGAGCGCCTCGGTCAGGGTGAGGGTGTCGTCGGGTGCCGGGCCGGAGGCGGGCAGCAGGAGCAGGCCGAGGCCGATCACGGTGGCCAGCGTGCCGCGCCACTCGGTGGCCGCGACCCGCCGTCCGGCGCCGTGGGCGCCCATGGGGACGGCGGCGACGAGGGTGAGCGCGCCGAGCGGCTGGACCAGGGTGAGCGGCCCGTACCGCAGGGCCGCGGCGTGCAGGAGCGCCGCGGCGGCGTTGAGCCCGGCGGACCACCACCAGGCGCCGTTGCCGAGCAGCGAGGTGGCGCTGCGGGCGACGGCCCGGCGCGCCAGGCGTTCCTGGGCGACGGCGGCGGCCGCGTAGGTGGCGGCCGCGGCGAGGCAGAGCAGGACGGCTACGAGGGTGGCATTCACCGGACTCCTCCTACGGTGGCCGGCTCGGGAGCGGCGCGGCGCTGCGCCGGCACGCTGCGCGCCGCGACGAGGGAACGGACGGCGGGACGCGGGACCAGCAGCAGGGCGGCCCCGAGGAGCAGGGCCGCGACGATCGCGTCGAGCCAGTAGTGGTTGGCCGTGCCGACGACGACGAGCAGGGTCACCAGGGGGTGCAGCAGCCAGAGGACCCGCCATCGTGAGGAGGTGGCGGCGATCATGCCGAGGGCCAGCATCAGCGCCCAGCCGAAGTGCAGGGAGGGCATTGCGGCGAACTGGTTGGCCATGCTGTCGGCGGCGGGCGAGGCCCCGTAGACGGTGGGGCCGTAGACCTGGCCGGTGTCGATCAGGTGGGCGGCGGCCAGCATCCGCGGCGGCGCCAGGGGGAAGGTCAGGTGGATGGCCAGGGCGGCGCCGGTGAGGACGGCCAGGACCCGGCGGGTCCAGAGGTAGTGCGCGGGGCGACGCAGGTAGAGCCAGACGAGGAAGAGCACGGTGGCCGGGAAGTGCACGGCCGCGTAGTAAGTGTTCGCGGTGTGCACGAGGGCGTCCCCGTGCAGGAGCAGCCGCTGGATCAGGCCCTCGCCGGGCAGGTGCAGGGCGCGCTCCGCGTCCCAGACCCGGGTGGCGTTGCGGAAGGCCTCCTCGGTGCGGCCGGTGGACAGCATGCGGCCGCACTTGTAGACGGCGAAGAGACCGGCGACGAGCAGCAGCTCGCGCATGAGGCGTCGGCGCTGTACGGCGCCGGCCCCGGCAGGTGTGGTGTGGGAGGTCATCCCCCGGTCTCGCTTCCTGTACACGGGCACACATCGACACGCCAGTGTATCGATACATTCGCGTATCGATACGCGGGTGTACCGATACGCCTGCGTTCCCGTAGACTTTCACCCGACACAGTCTCCGGATGGTCACTAGACGATCACTAGAAGATCGCCGGAGGACCGCAAGGCGACCACCAGAGCCGCACGCGGGACCGACTGCGATACCGGACGCGAGCGCCACCGAGGAGAGCAGCCCCATGACGTCGCCGACGCCGGACGCCGCCCCGGCCCCTGCGCGCCGCTCCAAGATCACCCCGGAGCGGGAGCGGCAGTTCTACGAAGCCGTCCTGGACCAGCTGCGCGAGGACGGCTACGAGGCCCTGACCATGGAGGGCATCGCCGCCCGGGCCAGCTGCGGAAAATCCACGCTCTACCGGCAGTGGAAGACCAAGCCACAGCTCGTCGCGGCAGCCCTGCGCGCGGACCGGCGGGGCACCCTGGCGGCGGTGGACACCGGGACGCTGGCCGGCGACCTGCGCGAGGCGGCCATGATCGCGGCCTGCACCTCGGGGCGCGACACCCGGCTGACGCAGGCCCTCGGGCATGCGGTGCTGAGCGACGAGGAGCTCAAGGCGGCACTGCGCGAAGCGATCGTGGAGCCCGAGCTGGCGGCCTTCGACGCGATCGTGGACCGGGCCGTGGCGCGCGGCGAGCTCCCCGCCGGACATCCGGCCGTGGAGTTCCTGCCGGCGCAGCTGATGGGTGTGGTGCGGATCCGGCCGGTGCTGGACGGGCGCTACGCCGACGCCGAGTACCTCGTACGGTTCGTCGACGCCTGCCTGCTGCCGGCGCTGGGCGTGAGCCCGCGGCCGGCCGTGCCCGCGGGCCAGGAGCCGGCGACCGGCCCCGAGGCGTCGACCGGCCCCACGTCAGCCACGGGCCCGGAGCCCGTCACCGGTCCGGAAGCGGACCGGACCCCCTGAACCGGCGGACCGCCGTCCCCGATGACCGGACGGCGGCCTGCCCGCGCTGCCTCGTGGGGACGGCGGCAGCGCACCACCGGGCCGGACGGCGGCCACTCCCTCGCGGAGTGCCCGCCGCCCGGTCTGCGCGGTGACCCGGCGCGATGCCCCGGCACTACGACCCGGCACGGCGACCCGGCGCCGTGGAGCCGCGCGGGATCAGCCCCGGGCGGAGCCCATGACCCGGGCGAACTCCTCCGGGTCGACGTCGAAGCCCCGTACCGCCGGGTCCAGCGACCAGCTGCCCGAGGGCTCGCGGGTGAACTCGGCGATCGTGGCGGCGCGGGCGGAACCGACGGCCGTGAACCCCTCCACCGAGAGGTCGGTGTAGCCCTCCCGGATCCGCAGTCCGGTACCGGCCACGGAGGAGAAGGTCAGCTCCGGACCGGAGCCCGTCGGCTGGATCACCACACCCACCACCACCCGGGTCAACTCCGAAGCCATCCGCGACAGTTCGAGCGTCATTACCTCGTCGAAGCCGAGGCCCTGACCGGTCCGGCTGTCCCGGTCCAGCGTGATGGTGCCGTCGGGCGAGCGGCTCCCGAAGTGCACGAGGTGGACGGGCCGCCCGTACGGGTCGGCGGCTCCGTAGACCGCGGCGAGTATGTCCAGATCGTGTACGGGCGCGCCCGCCGGGCTGGGATCCCAGCGCAGCGCGATCTCCACCTTGGACAGGCCCTTGCGTACTCCGCTCACCGAACTCCCCCTCCGCCTACCGTGCGTTGCCCTCCCATGCTGTCACGGGTCCGTACGGGCGGCCCGAACCACCGTACGTAACAGGCCAGTACGCGGTTCCTACCAGTCCCCGTCCTGCACGGGCCGGCCCGGCCTCGGGGTCTTCCCCAGGGGCTTGACCTGGCCGGGGGCCGGCTGGATCCACGGGCCCGCGTCCTCGCCGAGCCATTCGCCCACCGGCTGCACCTGCCCCAGCTCGCCGGAGGGGGCCAGGTCGGTGCCGCTCCCGTCGTAGTAGTCGAACCACGGCAGCCCGGCCTTGGTGTAGGCGGCCCGGTCCACCGGCGAGGGAGGCGGCTCCTCCCCGGTGATCCGGCGCCATGCGGGCGGGGACACCAGGTGGACGAAGACCCGCGCGGCCGGCTCGTGCGCCCACTCGCCGGGCCCGCGGTCGTCCCGGTACACCTCCTGGCGCATGGACCCGCCGACACCGAGCCCCATCGCGGGAGCCGTCCGAGCATCCGCCGCGCGGGCCCGGAACCGCGGCGCCCCGGCCGGGCCGGGGGGACCTCCGGGAGCCGGCGCCGCAGCCGCCGCCGGCATCATCGGCCCGGCTCCGTACGCCACGGACGGCGCACCGCCGGACGGCGCGCCCGGGGGCGGACCGCCGCCGGGCCGGCCCCAGCCCTGCGCGGCCGTGCGCGCCCGCTCTGCCTCCTGCCACCGCGCCAGTGCCTCCGTACCCAGCGGGAACGCCTGGAGCTGGACCCCGCCCGTGGTCTCCTCGCCGGTGACCTGGCCCTCGACGGTGGCGCCGAGCCCGAGCGGGACGGCGACGAACTGGCGCACCGTGCCCCTGCCCGAATTGATCCCGTCCAGCCACGGCTGGCGCGGGAGCACGAGGTAGTTCTGCGGATCGCGCCCGAGCTCCCCGCTCCACCGCTCACCGGAGACTGCGCACACCTTGCCGACCCCGACCTGGAGCGCGGTGGGCCGGCTGGTCCCCGCGAAGCTGAGCCACATCGCCTCGCGCAGGTACACCGGCAGCATCACCCCGCCCTTGGCCAGCCAGTCCGCCGGCACCGTGTCCGGATGGTCCTCCACCCGGCGCAGCGGAAACTCTCCGAGCCCCGGAGGAAGGTTGTGCGTACCCGACTCCGGAAGGCGCAGCGTCCGCATGAAACGGACCTCCGCGCCGTCCCCCAGCAGCAACACGTTCCCCTCGACCCTTGCCCCGCCCTTGGCCACGCGACCGGCTCCTCTCCCGCACAGGACCGGATCCGCCGCAGGATCTGCAGCCGATCCGGATCGTTACCCTCAAGATTTGCTCAGATGCCGTGACACTGTGCCCGGCGGTTTCCTAGCTTCCTCATATACGCGTCCACCTGCCCCCGCGGTTCCCCGCGTCCAGGGCCCGTTCCGGCGCGCGCCCGCGCGCCCGCGCGACCCCGTGTACCGCTCACGCGTACCGCTGTCGCGCACCGGGCACCGCGCATCGCCCATCGCGTATCCAAGGAAAGAGTGCAGCATGAAGGTTTCCCAGGCCGGTGCGGTCGCCGCAATGATCGGTCTCGTACTGACCGCATCCGGATGCGGCGGTGACGACGGCCAGGAAGACCTCTCCATCGGCATCAAGTTCGACCAGCCGGGCGTCGGCATGCGGGAGCCGGACGGCACCTTCACCGGTTTCGACGTGGACGTGGCGAAATACGTGGGGAAGGCGCTCGGCTACAAGCCGGACCACATCACCTTCAAGCAGGTCCGCAGCAGCGACCGCGAGCTGCTGCTCCAGTACAACGAGGTCCAGTTCGTCGCGGCCAGCTACTCGATCAACGACAAGCGCAAGGAGAAGGTCGACTTCGCCGGCCCGTACTTCCTGGCCCACCAGGACCTGATGGTCCGCGCCGACGACCCGTCGATCACCAAGGCCGAGGACCTCAACAGCAAGCGGCTGTGTTCGGTGACCGGCTCGACCTCGGCGGAGAACGTCAAGAAGAACCTCGCCCCCAAGGCGAGCCTGCTGGAACTCGGCGGCTACTCCGAGTGCGTCGTCGCGCTCCAGGACCACCTGGTCGACGCCATGACCACGGACAATTCCATCCTGGCCGGGTACTCGGCCCGCAAGGGCAACGAGGGCAAGTTCAAGCTGCTCGGGCTGAGCCTGAGCAACGAGAACTACGGGATCGGCATGAAGAAGGGCAGCCCCGAGCTCCAGGGCAAGATCAACGCCGCGATCAGGAAGATGGTCGCCGACGGTTCCTGGGAGGCGGCCGTGAAGAAGAACTTCGGCGCCGACTACAAGTACGAGCCGGCCCCCGAAGCCGTCACGGGCAACTGACGGCCACCGGGCCGGCGGGAGGTGGCCGGGCCACCTCCCGCTCCCCGGCCGTGACCGCCGCGCACGGGGTCACGGCCCGTCGGCCCGGCAGGGTCCGAGAGGGGACGGCCTACGCCAGCGGGGCCTTGCCGCGCAGCACGGTCAGGAATTCCCGCATCCAGGCCGAGTGGTCGGGCCACGCCCGGGCCGAGACCAGCGTCCCGTCCACCACGGCTTCGGAGTCCTCGAAGTCGGCGCCCGCCGCCTTCATGTCCAGCTCCAGCGCCGGATAGGCCGTGACCCGGCGGCCGTCCAGAGCGCCCGCCGCGGCGGTGATCAGGGGGCCGTGGCAGATCTGCGCGATCGGCTTGTCGGAGCCTGAGAAGGCGGCCAGGATCCGCCGCACCTCGGGGTCGTTGCGCAGGTACTCGGGGGCGCGCCCGCCCGGTACGACGAGGGCTGCGTACTCCCCCGGGTCCACGTCCGCGAAGGCGATGTCGGCGGGCCAGGTGTAGCCGGGCTTCTCGGTGTAGGTGTCGAAGCCGTCCTCGAAGTCGTGCACGACGAACCGCAGTTTCTTCACCGACGGCGCCGCGATGTGGACCTCGTACCCCTCCTCGCGCAGACGCTGGTAGGGGTAGAGGACCTCCAGCGACTCCGCCGCGTCGCCGGTCACGATGAGGATCTTCACTGCCATGGGCTGCTCCTGGTGGGGCTGTTCACGGTGTGGCCTCCGCTTACGGTGCACGCATCGCCGGGTTCTGCCAAGAGGGCCGTGCGCCAATCCCACCCGGTCGGCGCAGATCGTCGGCGCAGGCGGTCGACGGAGGCGAAAGTCCGGGCTCCCGACACATGGTTTTCACCTGTAGGGCACATGACAATGTGAGCCTCGCTCTGCCACCTGATGCCCCGCCAATTCCCCGGGCGGGAGCGGTGCGTGTGGAGAGGTAACCCCCACGTGATGAGATTCTCGCGCCTGGCTCCCTGGGCGGCCGGCCTCGCGGCGGCGGCCCTGGCCCTGGTCCCGGCCTCCGCCACGGCCGGCCAGCGATCGGCCGCCGCGTCCGCGGCCCCCTCGATCTCCTCGGCCTCCTCGAACTCCGCCGCCTCGGCCGCGGTGGACGCGTACTACGCCTCCGCCGAGGGCAAGACCGGCGCCGCGCTCAAGACCGCACTGCACAACATCATCAAGACCCAGTCCAAGGTGACGTACGACGGCGTCTGGAATGCCCTGAAGGTCACCGACCAGGATCCGGCCAACCCCAACAACGTCATCCTGGTCTACTCGGGCCGCTCCCAGTCCAAGTCCACCAACGGCGGCGGGGCCAACGACTGGAACCGTGAGCACGTCTGGGCCAAGAGCCACGGCGACTTCGGCACCGCCACCGGGCCGGGCACCGACCTGCACCACCTCAAGCCCGAGGACGTCACGGTCAACAGCACGCGCGGGAACAAGGACTTCGACAAGGGCGGCAGCCCGGTCGCCGAGGCCCCCGGCAGCTTCACCGACTCCGACTCCTTCGAGCCGCGGGACGCGGTCAAGGGCGACGTGGCCCGGATGCTGCTCTACATGGCGGTGCGCTACGACGGCGGCGACGGCTTCGCCGACCTCGAGGTCAACGACAAGGTCAACAACGGCAGCGCGCCCGCGATCGGCCGGATCAGCGTCCTGAAGCAGTGGAACCTCCAGGACCCGCCGGACGCCTTCGAGCAGCGCCGCAACCAGGTCATATACGACACGTACCAGCACAACCGCAACCCGTTCATCGACCACCCGGAGTGGGTCAACTCCATCTGGTAGCCGCCCGGTCGGCCGCGTCCCGCCTACTGCTCGCCCAGGGTCATCCATTTGTCCGGGGCGGCGAGCGGCTCGAAGCCGACCTTGGCGTAGACCCCGTGGGCGTCCCCGGTCGCCAGCAGGATCCGCCGCAGTCCGTACGGGGCGAGGTGGTCGCGCACGGCCCCCGCCAGGGCCGTGCCGAGCCCCTTGCCCCGCACGCTCCGGTCCACGTACACGTCGCAGAGCCACCCGAAGGTGGCCCGGTCGGTGACAACGCGCGCGTAGCCGACCTGGGCGCCCGACACCCCGTCGTAGACGCCGAAGTTCAGCGATCCGTCGATCGCGGCGTCCTGCTTCTCCCGGCTCCGCCCGAGGGCCCAGTAGGAGTCCTCGGACAGCCAGCGGTGGACCAGCGCACGGTCGAGCCGGGCGGGGTCGACGGAGATCCGGTAGCCGTCGGGGCACTCGGGCGGCTCTGGCAGGCGTTCACTGTTCATTCCCGCATCCAAGCAACACGGCACCACCCGGACCAGCGAATATCCCGCGCAGCGAGCTCCGCACGCCGATCCGGGCCGGTCGATCAGCTGGGGCCGTTGAAGTCCGTCTCCGGGTCCGCGGCCGTCTCGGCGTCCGCGTCGGCCGGGGCAGCGGTCAGGCCGACCCAGTCCGTCTCGGGATCGGCCGGGGCCGCAGTCGGGCCGAGCCAGTCGGCGTGCTGGACGTTGTCCGCCTCCTGGGCGGCGCCCGGTTCCGTGGAGTCGTTCTCTCCCATGATTCCCCCTCGGGTTCAATTCCCTTGTCCTGCACAGGACATGACGCAGGGCGCAGCCGGGTGGTTCCTATTGCTGGAAGCGGTCGGCGAGGGTCTTGAAGGACGTCCAGTCCAGGCCGGGGGTACGGGGGTCCCAGAGCTTCTGGGACAGGGCCGCGAGCGGGAGGCGGATGCCGGCCGCCACCTGGGCCTGGGTCTGGGCGCCGGCCAGATCGCACCAGACGGCGAAGCGCGCGCCCAGGATCCGGTCGCCGTAGCTCGCGGGGACGGCCGTGGTCCCGCGCAGTACCAGGGGGGTCCACTGCTCGTATATCCGCCGGCCCGTGGGGTACGTGAACTGGTTGGGCTCCCCCAGCACGTAGTAGAGGTACTCGTCGTTGAGGTTGACCACCTTGCGGCCCTCGCGCAGGTACTCCAGCGGCGGCCGGGCCCCGTTCTCCTTGCCCGTCCAGTACTCGACCTGGATGTCCTTCGCGGGCTGGGCGACGCCGCCCGCGAAGAATCCGTCGTTCCACGCCGCCGGCGCCCGGCCCGCGGAACGGACCACGTTCGCACGGTCGTTGAGCCATCCCGTGGCCAGGTCCGAGACCCGCCCGGCCGAGCCGTACCGCTGGTGCGCCGCCGCCGCGAGGCCCGGGAAGGAGGCCTGCGGATCGCTGTAGACCAGCGCCTGGTACTCGTCGGCGCCCAGGTTCCATATCGCGCCGGGGAACAACGGGAGGTACTCCCGCAGGAGTTCGTCCACGAGCTTGGCCGCCGCCGGGTTGGCTATGTCCACCGCGCCCTTCACCGCCCGGCCCTGCACATCGCGCAGTTGCAGTCCGGGGTACGCGCGCAGCACCGCGCCGAGGTGGCCGGGCGAGTCGATCTCGGGGATCACCGCGATGTGCAGCCGGGCGGCGAGCGCCGTGATCTCGCGCACCTGCGCCTTCGTGAGGTGCGGGGTGGAGACGATCTCGGGGTGGGTGTCGGATTCGATCCGGAAGGCCTGGTCGTCGGAGAAGTGCAGGCCCAGCTGGTTCAGCTTCAGGTCGGCCATCTCGCGCAGCCGGTCCTCGATCCAGTCCGGGGTGAAGTTCTTGCGGGCGATGTCCAGGTTGAGCCCGCGCTGCGGCTTGGCCGGGGCGTCCCGCACGGTCCCTTCGGGGGCCGAACGGCCGCCGGTCACTTCCTGTTTGAGGGTGCGGGTTCCGTAGAAGACTCCGGCCTCGTCGGGCCCGGTGATGCGGACCCGGCCGTCGCTCACGGTGAGCGTGTAGGACTCGGCCGCTCCGGAGCCCTTGGCGCCGAGGGACAGTTGGACGTCTCCGCGGCGCGTCTCGGCCGATTCGGCGAATCCGATGTGCAGTTCACCTGCCAGCAGCCTGCCTTCGTCGGACAGGGCCGCGCTGTCGGCCGGCGCCACGACGACCCGCGCCCCGGAGGCGGGCCGCCAGCCGGGGCCGCGGGCCGGCACGTGTTCCCGTACGGCCGGGATGGTGCTCGGAGCGGCGGACAGCGGGTACGAGCCCGTCGGCGAGGGTTCGGCGGCCGACGGGGTGACGCCGGACGGGTTGGCGGCCGACGCCGATACCGCCGGGTCCGACGAGCCGGCTGCGGCCGGGGGCCGGGTCGCGCCGGGGGCGGCCGAGCCGGTCGTGCAGCCCTGGACGGAGACAAGGGAGACCAGCGCGGCGACCGTGGCCGTCGCGATGAGATGGCTCCGCCTGTCCTGCTTCGTCTGTTTCATCATGCGTCCGTGTCCCCCGTACCAACGTGGCACGGGGGACACCGGTCCGCGACCGGGGCGGCCCGTCGGCCGGGCCGAGGGGGTCAGGCCAGGAGCGCGAGCGCGGCGGCCGCGAAACCGTGGTCCTGGGCGGGAGCCCCGCCGCCGACTCCGACGGCTCCCACGAGCCGGCCGTCGCGGTGCACGGGCAGGCCTCCCGCGATGAACAGCAGCGGCCGGTCGAGGGCGGTGGGCAGGGTGTGGAAGGGCCCGCCGGGCTGGACGGCGTCGACCAGGTCGGCGGTGGGGGCGTTCAGCTGGAGTGCGGTGAAGGCCTTGCGGGTGCTGGTCTCGCCGGAGATCAGGACGGCCCGGTCGTCGCGCCGGAAGGCCAGCAGGTGGCCGCCCGCGTCGAGGACGGAGACGCTGACGGCGACCCCCGCCGCTTCGGCAGCGGCCGTGGCGGCGGCGACGAGCCCCTCGGCATCGGCGGTGGTCAGCGGGGCGACGGCCGTACGGGTGACGGTGGTGGTGGCGGCTGCGGTGCTGCTGGACATGCGGGGTGTCTCCTGTGCCTGTGGTTCGGTGCGAGGTACGGGGTGCGGTTTGCGGGTACGAGGGCCCGTGGATCAGTGGTGGACGGGGACGGGGACGGCCTCGGCCGCGAAGGCGCCGGCCGCGACGACCCGGCCGGGGCCTTCGCCGACCGCTCGGGCCGCCGTACGCCGTTCCAGTGCTCCGGAGAGCAGGGCGAGGACGAGGGCGGAGGCGGCGAGGGCTGCGCCGACCCAGTTCGGGGCGGTCCAGCCGAACCCGGCGGCGATGACGATCCCGCCGAGCCAGGCGGCGAGCGCGTTGCCGAGGTTGAAGGCGCCGATGTTCACGGCCGAGGCCAGGGTGGGAGCTCCGGCGGCCTGGTCGAGGACGCGCTTCTGCAGCGGCGGGACGGTCGCGAAGCCGAGGGCTCCGATGAGGACGATGGTGACGGCCGCTCCCGCCTTGGTGTGGGCGGTGAGCGTGAACACCGCGAGGACGGTGGCCAGCGCGCCGAGGGACACGTAGAGCATCGGCATCAGCGCGCGGTCGGCGAACCGGCCTCCGATGAGGTTCCCGGCGACCATGCCGAGGCCGAAGAGGACGAGCAGCCAGGTCACGGAGGCGTCGGCGAAACCGGCGACATTGGTCATCATCGGCGTGATGTAGGTGACGGCGGCGAACACCCCGCCGAAGCCGAGGACGGTCATCGCCATGGCGAGCAGGACCTGGATGTTGCGGAACGCGGCCAGTTCGTGGCGGATCCGTACGCCTTCGGGGCGGGGCAGGTCGGGGACGAGCCGCGCGATGCCGATCAGCCCGAGGACGCCGAGCGAGGCCACGGCCAGGAAGGTGACCCGCCAGCCGAGGTGCTGGCCGACGAGGGTGCCGAGCGGGACGCCGACGACGTTGGCCACGGTGAGGCCGGTGAACATCATGGCGATGGCGCCGGCCTTCTTCTGGGGCGCGACCAGCTCGGCGGCGACGACCGCGCCGATCCCGAAGAAGGCGCCGTGGGCGAGGGAGGCGACGACGCGGCCGGCGAGCATGACGCCGAAGGCGGGGGCGAGCGCGGAGACGAGGTTGCCGAGGATGAAGAGGCCCATGAGCAGCATCAGCATGCGCTTGCGCGGAATGCGGGTGCCCAGGACGGTCATCAGCGGAGCGCCGAGGACCACGCCGAGGGCGTAGCCGGTGACCAGGAATCCGGCGGTGGGGATCGAGACGCCGTAGGTGCCGGCGACTTCGGGGAGCAGGCCCATGATCACGAATTCGGTGGTGCCGATTCCGAAGGCGCCGATGGCGAGGGCGAGGAGTGCGAGAGGCATGAGGGGGGGTGCCCTTCAGGGGGGAGGTTGCGTGCGCGGCGGCAGCGGGGCTCCGGAAGCGGAGGGGGGAGGTTCGCTGCCATGGCGGCTTACCTGCGTACACATTAATTGCAGACGCGGGTTAATTGCAAGCGCGGGCTATTGCGGCTGTGGCCTATCCTGTGGGTACACGCCCTGCGCGACTTGCTCGCCGGACTCGAAGGAGGGGCCATGACGGCCACGGACAGCGCACTCACCGCCCTCTCCCAGGGCTGGTGCGCCCTCTCCCTCCTGCACGGGCGGATCGAAACGCACATCGAGCGCGCGCTCCAGGCGGGACACGGGCTGAGCGTGCGCGAGTACTCACTCCTCGACGTCCTCAGCCGCCAGCACAGCGGCCCCGGCGGCCACCTGCGGATGCACCAGGTCGCGGACTCGGTGGTGCTCAGCCAGAGCGCGACGACCCGGCTGGTCAGCCGGCTGGAGGACCGCGGGCTGCTGGCCCGCTACATCTGCGAGACCGACCGGCGGGGCATCTACACCGATGTCAGCGAGGCCGGCCTGGCCCTGCTCGCCGAGGCCCGGCCCACGAACGACACCGCCCTGCGCGAGGCGCTGGACGAGGCCGCGCGCACGCCGGAACTGGCGCCGCTGGTGGCCGCCGTGAAGAACACCCCGGCGGCGGACGCGAAGTAGGCGTCCGCCGCGGCCCCCGCTATCGGGAGCCGGACGCGGTGGCCGGCGGCCGCGAAGGCGACGCGGAGGGCACGGACGAGGAACCGGACGAGGGACCGGAACCCGGCCGCGGCGACCCGGCGCCGGGCATGGGCGTGGGAGACGCGCTGGGCCCCGAACCGGGCGCCGGAACCGGTGTCGCGCCGGGCGGGACCGAGACCGCGGGCGAAGACGACGGCCGGGCCGACGGCGAGGACCCCGGGGACGACGACGGGGCCGTGACCGCCGGATCCGGCGTCGCGGTCGGCGCGCCCGACGGCGGCGCGGCCGGCGGAACCGGGCCCGGGTGGACCGACCCCGGGGGCGGAGCCAGTACGGCGTACCCCACGGCCGCCGCCGCGGCCAGCCCCGCCAACGGCAGCGCGAACCCGCGCAGGCGCAGCCGCGCCCACGGCAGCCTCCGTACCCCCGGCCCCGGGGGCCGCGCCGGGCTCAGCTCGCGCACGGTGATCGCGGCGGCGCGGGCGTCGAGCGCCTCCCTCAGCCGCCGCTCGACGGGCCTCCCGGGAGCCTCGGGGCCCTGGTCACGCGTCATATCCGACCCTCCAGAATCCGTTCCAGCGCGTCCAGCCCGCGGCTCGCGTTCGACTTGACCGCGCCCCGGCTGATCCCGAGCGTCTCGGCGATCTCCGCCTCGCTCAGGTCGGCCCAGTAGCGCAGCACCAGGACCTGGCGCCGCCGCGGCGTCAGCCGGCCCAGCGCGGCGAGCACTTCGCGGTGCGCCTCGTCGAGGACCACCGAGGCCTCGGCCGACGGTACGTCGACGGGCGGAGCGGGGGTCCACGCGCGGGCGGTCCGCCTGCGGCGCAGCACCGACCGGGCGGTGTTGACCACGGAGGTGCGCAGGTACCCCAGCGCGTTGTCCACCTCCGTGATCCGCTCGCCGTGGCGCCGGTACAGCGCCGTGAAGGCGTCCTGCACCACGTCCTCCGCGGTCCCCACGTCGTCCACGAGCAGCACCGCGAGGCGCACCATGCGCAGCCGGTGGGCGTGGTAGAGCTCGGTCACCGTGGGCTGCGGGTTGCCGTCCTCCCAGGCCCGGTCGTACGTGTACTCGTGCCGGTACGGCTCCGCGTGGGCGGGCGGGGCCGCCGGGGCCGATCGCTCGCGGCGCAGCAGGAACGACCACAAGCCCCGCCGCGGCCGGTCGAAACCGGGCGCGGCGGGGCCCACGGACGGTGCGAGGTGGAGCACGGGGTCCTCAGCCGTTGGTGCGGCGCCGCAGCGTGTACAGGGTCCCGGCCCCGGCGACGATCAGCACGGCGGCCCCCGCACCGAGCGCGGCGGTGGTGGCGGAGGAGCCAGTATGCGCGAGCTCGGGCGCGCCGGGTGCGGCCGGGGCCGCGCTGGGAGCCGCGCTCGGGGTGGCGCCGGTGCCGCTGCTCGGGCTCACGCTCGGCGCCGTGCCCGGGGGCAGGCTCACCGAGGGCTGCGCGGTCGGCCGGGCGGAGGGGGAACTGCTCGGCTGAACGCTCGGCGCGACCGTCGCCGGGGCGGGCGATGCGCTGGGCGTCGCGGACGCCCCCTGCGCGGCGGAGGCCGGCCCGGCCAGCGCGACGGCCATCCCGGCGGCCGCGACGGCGACGGCCCCGGCCCTGCGGACGTCCAGCGGGATGCGCTTCAGGTTCTTCACGGTGGTTCTCCACGGTCGGGTCGAGGACGCGGGTTCACGCCCTTCACCCCCACACGACGCGCGACCCTCCGGTAGGTTGCCGCGGTTCCCGAAAAACTTTTCCGCCCGGGGAAAACCGCTCCGTGCTCAGCCCCGGAGCCTCCGCAAGGCCGCGCCGAAGGCGGCCACCCCCTCCTCGATCTCACCGGTCGTCCCCGCCGCGTAGCCGAGGATCAGCCCCGGCGGTCCCGGGGTCATCCGGTGCCAGGACAGGGGGTGGGCCTTGACTCCGAGGGCGAGGGCCTCGGCGGCCAGGGCGGTGTCGTCGAAGCCGGCTCCGTCGAAGGTGACCATCAGGTGCAGCCCGGCGGCGGCTCCGTGCACCCGCGCGCCCGGCAGTTCGGCGGCGATCGCCCGCAGCATCGCGTCGCGGCGGGCCCGGTGGCGGCGGCGTACGAAGCGCAGGTGGCGTTCCAGCTCCCCCGATTCCATCAGGCGGGCGAGGACCAGCTGGGCGAGGACCGGGTTGCCGAGGTCCGCGTAGCGTTTGGCTTCGATCACCGCGTCCAGGTGGCGCGGGGGGACCAGCAGCCAGCCCAGCCGCAGGGCGGGGGCCAGGAGTTTGGAGACGCTGCCCGCGTAGCAGACGGCCTCGGGGAGCATGGCGCGCAGCGCGGGGACGGGGGCGCGGTCGTAGCGGTGCTCCGCGTCGTAGTCGTCCTCGATGACGATGCCGCCGGCGGCCGCCCAGTCCAGGAGCCGGCGACGCCGCTCCCCGTCGAGCACGACCCCGGTCGGGAACTGGTGCGCCGGGGTCAGTACCACCGCCTGCGCCGGTCCGGCCGCCAGGGCCGCGGTGTCGATGCCGCCCTCGTCCACCGGTACCGGCAGGAGCTCCATCCCGCCGTGTTCCAGTTGCTGGCGGGCCCCGAGGGAGCCGGGGTCCTCGACCGCGACGCGCCGTACGCCCCGGGCGTGCAGCACCTGGGCCAGCAGTCCGAGCGCCTGCGCGACCCCGGCCACGACGACCACCTCGCCGGGGTCGGCGCGGATCCCCCGGTTCAGGGCGAGCCAGCCGACGATCGCCTCGCGCAGCGCGGGCGTGCCCTGCGGGTTGCCGTAGCCGAAGTCGGCGGGGGTGAGTCCGTCGAGGACCCGGCGCTCGGCCTGGAGCCAGGCCGTACGCGGGAACGCGGTCAGGTCGGGCACCCCGGGCGAGAGGTCGATGCGGCACGGTACGGCGCGCAGGGCGTCGACCAGCCCGCCGCGCGCGGGGGGCGGCGCGGGCGGGCCCACCGGTGGCGGGGCGGCGACGACCACGGTGCCGGCCCGGCCCCGGCCGTCGACCTGCCCGGTCTCCGCCAGCCGCTGGTACGCCTCGGTGACCAGGCCCCGGGAGACCCGGAGCTCGGCGGCAAGGATCCGGGTGGCCGGCAGCCTGCTGCCGACGGGGAGCCGGCCGTCGGCGATGGCGGCGCGCAGCCGGTCGGCGAGCCAGTCGGTGCGGCCGCCCGCAGGGGCGCGGCCGATGTCGAGCTGGAGGAAGTCCGAGCCCGCCGCAGCTTTGGACCCGTCAGACGTGTTCTTTTTGGACCTGCCCATGAGTCCATTGTGGCGGCAGGCTCGAAGACATGAACAGGACTTCCGCCGCTTCGGCCACTTCGTCCACCACCGCCACGCCGGCCACCACCGTCACCTCGACCAGCACGGCCACCTCCGCCACCTCCAGCACTTCGTCCACTTCGCTGCGCGACCTCGCCCCCGGCGTCGTCGGCATGGCGCTCGTCGGCAGCAGCGTCACCGTCTCCCGGTCCCTGGTCGACGCCCCGCTCTTCGGCGTGCAGGCCGTCCGCTACACGGCGGCCGCGCTGCTCCTGCTCGCCCTGGCCCGGTTCGCCCGGGTGCGGATCCTGCTGCCGCGCGGCCGGGAGTGGCTGTGGCTGGCGGGGATCGCCGCGACCGGGCTGGTGCTGTTCAACGTGGCGGTCGTACGGGGCGTCGCGCACGCGGAGCCGGCCGTGATCGCCGTGGCCGTGGCCTCCGTACCGATCCTGCTCGGGGTGATCGGTCCGCTGTTGGAGGGCCGCAGGCCGAGCCGCCGGGTGCTGCTGGCCGCGCCGGTGGTCGTGGCCGGGGCGGTGCTGGTGGAGGGGACGGGCCGGACCGACGCGGCCGGAGTGGGGTGGGCGGCGCTCGCGCTGGGCTGCGAGGCCGGATTCACCCTGCTCGCGGTGCCGGTGCTGCGGCGCCACGGCGCGTGGGGGGTGTCGCTGCACGCGGTGTGGATGGGGGCGGTGATGCTGGCGGCGCTCACGGTGTGCGTCGAGGGGCCCGCGGAACTGGTTTCGGTGACCCCGCGTCAGTGGGCCGCCGTCGGGTACCTCGCCGTCATGGTGACGGCGGTGGCCTTCCTCCTCTGGTACCGCACGGTGGCCGCGGTGGGCTCGGGCCGGGCCGGGCTGCTGACCGGGATCGCCCCGCTCGCCGCGGCCGGCGCGGGCGCCGCCACCGGCAGCGGGGTACCGGGTCCGGCGGTGTGGCTGGGCCTGGCCGTGGTGATCGCCGGGCTGGCGGCCGGACTGCGGCCGGAGCGGAGCCGGGGGTCGGCGGCCCCTTGAGCGGGCCGGGCGTTGTGGATCACAATCCGCAGATGGCAACGCCCCCGTACACCAGCTGGATGCGGTACTTCTCGCCCACCGCCAACCACCGCCGGCTCGGCCTGGTGTGCCTCGGCGTGGGGGTGCAGGAGGGCCTGCTGCCGGTCGTCGGCCCGCGCGTGCTCGACCACCACGTCGCGGTGGTGGTCTGCGGCGGGCGAGGCTGGTTCAGCCACGGCGGCCGGGCCCCGCAACCGGTGACGGCCCCGGCGCTGCTGTGGCTGGTGCCGGGGGTGGAGCACCACTACGGCCCCGATCCCGAGACCGGCTGGGACGAGTGCTTCGTGGATTTCGCCGGTCACAGCGTGGAGGCGTACACCGACCTCGGCTACGTCACCCCGGACCGCCCGCTGGTGCCTCTGAGCGGGACGGCCGGGGTGCGGCACGTGGTCGACGGGATCGTACGGGCGGCCCGGCGCGGTGGGCCGCTGCTGGAGGTGGAGGCGGCGGCGGCCGTGCACGGGCTGCTCGTCGCCCTGCGCTACGCCCGGGCCGAGGTGTCCGTCCACGGGGACGCCGTGATGGACACCCTGGCCCGGGACGCGCTGCTGCCGATATCGGTGGCAGAGCACGCCGCCCGGCTCGGGATGCCGCTGCCGCAGCTGCGCTGGGCGGTGCGGTGCAGTACCGGCGAGGGGGTCAAGGAGTACCTCCTGGGCATCCGGCTGAGCCGGGCCAAGGAACTGCTGGCCCGGACCGACCTGCCGGTCGCCGGAATCGCCCGGCGGGTCGGCTACGAGGACGCCGCCTACTTCAGCCGGCTCTTCAGCCGCCGGGTGGGGATGGCGCCCGTACGGTTCCGCCAACAGCAGTCGGTACAGCAGCAGTCGGTACAGCAGCAGGCGCTTCAGCCGCAGGCGGTGCAGCGGTCACTGCCCTAGGGCAGGTAGCCGATGCTGAGCTCGGCGACCGCCGTCCACGGATTGCCCGAAACCTCCCTCGTGGCCTTGAGCTTGACGTAGCGGGCGGTGCGCGCCGTGAAGGTCACGTCCTGCTGGGCGGTGCTGTTCGCAAAGGTGCCGGAGGCTGCCGCCGTACCCCAGTTGACCCCGTCGGTGGAGGTCAGCACCTGGTAGTCGGCGATGCGTCCGTTGCTCTGCGTCTGCCGGGGCAGGTAGTGCAGGGCGGAGACGTTGTACGAGGCCCCGAGGTCGAGGGTGATCTCGTGCGGCATCGGCGCGGTGGCCTGGTACCACTGGGTGTGCCAGATGGTGGCGCTGTCCCCGTCCAGGACGTTGGCGGCGGCGCCGTTCTCGCCCACGGTCTCCTGGCTGTCCACGGCCTTGACGCCCATCTGGCTCTGCGGGACGAGGAGTTCGCCGCCGGTGCCCGTGCCGAGGTCGTCGACGGCGAGGTCGTCGAGGATGAAGTCGGCCTCGTTGTGGGAGCCTTCGGCGGTCACCTTGCGGATGCCGATCCAGGCGTCGGTTCCGGCGGTGAAGGTCTTGGTGAAGGTGGTCGCCGTGCGGGCCTGGTTCAGCGCGGTCGCGGTCTCGGTGCTGCCGGAGCCGGTGATGAACTGGTAGTCCCCGCTGAAGCCGTTCTCGTAGCTGAAGGTGACCTTGTACTGGCGGCCCGCCGTCAGCCGCAGCGTCTGCGGGAGGGTCCGGTAGACCAGGCCCTGCCGTTCCTCGTGCGACTTCAGGGAGTTCTGGCCGCCGATGACGTCGTCGACCAGTTTTCCGCTCCAACCCGCCTGGGTGTAGGGGGCATTGCGCTGGGCGATGTGGGTGCGCGGGTCGGTGGCCGATCCGCCGGCGCCGCCGAAGGCGAAGGGGCCCCAGCCGGCGTCCACGTTCTCGAAGTCCTCGGTGAACCAGTGGCCGTTCAGCGGGGTGCGGGCGGAGCGCACCACCCGTACGTCGTCCAGGTAGACGGTGCCGGAGCCGGAGGCCGCGGACAGTTTGAGGGTGGCTGCGGACTGTCCGGCCGGTACGTCGAAGAGCACCTTCATGCGCTGCATCTTGGTGGTGTTCTTCTCGCTGCCCCCGAGGCTGTTGGTGAGCGTCGAGGAGTCGGCGTGGACGGAGGCTGCGGTCCCTCCGGCCGGGGTGACGGCGAGGGTGGTGGCGCGGCCGGCCGGGGTGGAGACCCAGACGGAGGCGGCGTAGGTGCCGGGGGTGAGGCCGGTCAGCTGCTGGGAGACGGCGGGGGCGGTGCTCGCGGCGAAGGTGAGCTCGTTCTGGCCCTGGGCGTTGCGGGCGACGGCCGCGCCGGTCCCGGTGACGGTCCAGGCGTTGAGGTTGCCCGCGAAGAAGGAGGGGTCCTTGACGGGGGCGCCCTCGCCCCAGTTCGGGTCGGCCTGGGCGGGGGCCGCGCCGTTGGTGACCACGTAGGCCGTCCTGGCGGTGGCGTTGATGGTGACCTGGCCGCCGGTGACGGCGAGGTCGCCGACCAACTGGCGCCCGGTGTCGGTCAGTTTGTAGAGCTTGGGCGAGGCCCATCCGGCGGGCAGGGTCCAGGTTGTGTTCCCGCCCTTGTCGTTCCAGTGGTAGAGCTTGCCGTCGCGCGGGAGCAGGTAGGTGGAGCCGCTGAGCACGGTCCGGCCGCCGGTGGTGATCTTGCGGGTGTTTCCGGTGGTGGTGACGGTGGTGCCGTTCGCGAGGGTGACCGTGTCGCTGGTCCACTTCACGATCGGGGATTCCTGGAGGTACTTGGTCGGCAGGTTTGTGGCGAAGGTGCCCGCGAGGAAGGCGGTGTAGTCCCGCTTGCCCTGCCAGCCCTCGTAGGCGGTGAGCTCCGCGCCGCCGAGCAGCGCGTTCCCGGCGATCCAGTCGTCCTTGGCGTGGTTGCCGATGAAGCGGGCGATGGTGGAGTTGATGCCCTTGAGGTCCGTGCCGCCGTAGTTGACGTCGTTCGCCCAGTGGTTCCAGAGCGACTGCTCGGTCATGGAGTTGGGGAACTCGGTGGCGAGCTGGTAGCCGAGGCCGCCGATCTCGCGCTCGAGCTTGCGCGAGACGTAGCCGTCGCCGTACCAGACGTCCACGTAGAGGAAGTCCAGCCCGGGGGCTGCCGTCTTGAGGTCCTGGAGGCGCTTGATGCGCCCGCCGGACTGGCCGTCCTTGCGCGTGTCGACGTAGTACGACTGGTCGAGCCAGTCTCAGCCGAGGCCACCGGTCTGGTGGGCGGGGTCGAAGGTGGCCGAGACCGGGTACTCCTCGGTGGCGTTGATGTGCACGCCGAAGTCGGCGTTGTAGGCGTGCCCGGCGTTGACGAGCGTGTTCAGGTCGGTGGCGCCGCCCAGCTTGGAGCCGATGTTCTTGTAGTCCATGTGCGCCGAGTCGTGGCCCTCGGAGGCGTACCCCTTGAGCAGGACGAACTGGCCGAGGCCGTCGGTGGCGAGGTTGACCCGCTTGGTCTCGTCGAGGGTCTCGGCGAAGGGGTGGGTGGCCTCGGAGGCGAAGTTGAAGGGGATGCGCTGCACGACGCGGTCGGCGGTCTGCTCCCAGCCGGTGGGCGGGGTCCAGATGTCGCGGTAGGCGACGGCGGCGTCCTGCCAGTCGACGGTGGAGTCGCCGTTGCGGTCGGCCGTGATCGCGACCCTGGCGTACGGGAGCGGCTCCGTGTCGGTGTCCGCGGCCCCCGTGGCCCGGTAGAGCCAGGATCCGCTCCACAGGCCGGCCCGGCGGTAGCCGCCCTTGTCGGTGACCTGCTTGGTGATCCGGCCGTTCTCGGTGGCGGTGCCGCCCGAGGGGGCGTCGTAGTAGGAGTTGGAGTCGATGGCCGCGGCGAGCTTCCCGGTGTTGGCCAGCCCGTACATCACGGTCGTGGCGGAGGCGTCGACCGGGGTGCTCGCCGTGATCGGGGTGAAGGTGTCCCCGGTCCCGGTGGTGGCGGTGTACATCTTCGCCGTGGAGAGCGCGGCGCCCGCCTGGTTGCTGCGGACGCTGACGAGGTTGTGCTCGGGGATCGCGAAGGTCCGCACCCGCAGGGCGGCCGTGTCCTCGATCGCCGTGACCTTGAACTCGACCACCGAACCGGCCACCGACAGCCTGGCCCTGACGGTCACTCCGGAGAAGGAGAGCGCGTAGTCGACGCCGGAGGCGGAGGGGGTGGCGGTGACGGCGGGGGTGTAGGTGGTCCCGTTGACGACGATCGCGCCGATGGCGTCCTCGTTGCCGTTCAGCACGTCCCCGGTGGCGGTACGGGTGTAGCTGATGACGCGCGGGAAGGCGCTGTCCACGCTGACGGACAGCTCGGGCGAGGTGATCGTCACGGCGGCGGCCGCCGCGGCGGGGGCGGCGGGCACGGCCACCAGCAGGGTGGCGACCAGGCCGGCCACCGCGGCTGCGGCCGGCCAGATTGGGGTTCGCATCGGACCTCCGGGAGTCGGCGCTTCCTTGGCGGAAGACCGCACGACGTGGAGGCCGGCGGTCCGCTCACTGACTGGACAGCTTGCGGATCGCGGCACTGCAGGCCCATGGACAAAGCAGAGCGCCGTCCTGGACTTATGTGACCGGTGGGTCACATGGGTGGAGCTTCCGGCACGGTCGGGACGGCTCAGGTGCCCGCGGGGACCAGTACGACGGCCGTCCCGTACGCGCACACCTCGGTGCCGACGTCGGCGGCGTCGGTCACGTCGAAACGCATCATCAGCACGGCGTTCGCACCGCGCGCCTTCGCCTGCTCGATGAGCCGGTCCATGGCCTGGTTGCGGGTCTCCACCAGGGTCTTGGTGAGGCCCTTCAGCTCGCCGCCGATCATCGACTTCAGGCCCGCGCCGATCTGGCTGCCCAGGTGACGGGAGCGCACGGTGAGGCCGAAGACCTCGCCGATCACCCGCTCGACCCGGTAGCCGGGGACGTCGTTGGTCGTCACGACCAGCACGCCGGTCTGCTGTGCGCCGGGGCCGCCGCCGTAGTCTTCGATACCCATGGGTCCCAATGTGCGGGCGCCGGGCGGAGCCCGCAACCGGCCGGACGCTTCACCCGTCCGCTCCGGGCGGGCTCCGGACCACGTCAGCCGAGCCCGGCGGCGAGGCCGAACTCGTAGGCCACCACCACGGCCTGCGCCCGGCTGGAGAGGCCCAGCTTGCTCATGCAGCGGTGCACGTGGGTCTTGACGGTGGCGGCGCTGAGCACGAGGCCCGCGGCGATCTCGGTGTTGGACAGTCCGGCACCGACCAGGCCGAGGATCTCGCGCTCGCGCGGGGTCAGGGTGTCCAGGCCGGGACGCGGGGTGCGGGCGGCGACCGGAGCGGCGTACGTGTCCACGAGCCCGCGCAGGGCACCGGGGCTGAACAGCATCTCGCCGGCGTGCACGGTGTTGATGGCGGCGAGCAGCCGGTCGGGCGGGGTGTCCTTGAAGAGGAAGCCCCCGGCCCCGACGCGCAGGGCCCTGAAGACGTACTCGTCGGAGTCGAAGGTGGTCAGCATGAGCACCTTCGGGCGCGGGCCGGACTCGGCGGAGGAGGAGGCCGCCAGGATCCGTTCGGTGGCGGTGATCCCGTCGATTCCGGGCATCCGGATGTCCATCAGGATCACGTCGGGTCGGGTCTCGGCGGCGAGCCGCACCGCCGCTTCGCCGTCCTCGGCCTCGCCGACGACCTCGTAACCGGGCGCGGCCGTGAGCAGCGCGGTCAGGCCGGACCGGATGAGGAACTGGTCGTCGACGACGAGCACGCGCAGCACGCTCTCTCCTTCTCTCTCGGATTCCCGGTCAGCCTGCATGGCCCGTCCGGGGCACGGGGACGCACAGGCTGACCTCGAAGCCGCCGTCGGGGGCGGGCTCGGCGGTCACCGTGCCGTGGTAGATCATCGCCCGCTCGCGCATGCCGATCAGCCCCTGTCCGCCGCCGCGCCCGCCGGCGGACCCGTGCCCCCGCCCACCGCCGCGTCCGTCCCGGTGACCGTCCTGGTGTCCTTCCCGGTGTCCGTCGTCCTTGACCCGTACCCGGACCTCGTCCTCGGCGTAGTCCACGCGGACGGTGGTGCGCGCGGACGGGGCGTGCTTGAGGACGTTCGTCAACGCCTCCTGGACCACGCGGTACGCACAGAGGTCGATCCCGGGCGGCAGGGCGTACGCCGTCCCCGTGATCGTGACGTCCACGGGGACGCCCGCCTCGCCGACCCGGCGGACCAGTTCTTCAAGACGGCCGAGCCCGGCGACCTCCGGGGTCCCGGCCCCGGCCGGGGCCGTTCCGTCCTCGCGGAGGACGACCAGCATCCGGCGCATCTCAGCCAGGGCCTCGCGGGCGCTCGCGCCGATGGTGTCCAGGGCCCGGCGGGCGGTCCCGGGGTCGGAGGCGAACACGTACCCGGCGAGCCCGGTCTGCACGGAGATCACCGAGACGTGGTGCGCGATGACGTCGTGCAGTTCGCGGGCGATCTGGATGCGCTCCAGGGCGACGGCCCGGCGGGCCTTCTCCTCCTGCTCCAGCCGCAGCTGACGGGTCAGCTCGCGCAGCCGCCGGGAGCCGTCGCCCGCCACCCAGCAGACGGTGGTGGTGACGCTCACGAAGCCGACGCTGAGGGGGCCGATGCCGGGTTCGGCCAGCCGGGTGCCCCAGAGCAGGACCACGAGCGAGACGGCGGCGCAGCGCAGGGAGACGGGCCGGGGGCGCAGGGAGGCGACGGTGTAGAGGGCGAGGAGCACCCCGCAGACGGCGGGCACGTGGTAGTACCCGAGGGTGAAGTAGGTGTCGACGCAGAGCGCGGTGCTCGCCAGGACGGCCACGGGGAAGCGGCGGCGCAGCACGAGCGGCAGGTAGACGGCGGCGAGCAGCGCGTAGGCGAGCGGGTCGGTGTCGCGCCAGTAGCCTTCGGGATCCGGCCAGTTCCGGAGCATGGTGGTCGAGATCCACAACGAGCCGAAGGCGTACACGATTTCGCCGATGACCGACCGCGCGGCGCGGAGCCGGGTCGCCACCGGGTGCGCTGACAGCGCGGACAACTGCACGTCGAACCCCCTCGTGTACACCCCTGGTTGTACAGGGTCACCACCCTCGGGGGTAGCCGGGGTTCAACCCGTGGATGGGCGAGGGCGGCGGGCCGGCGCCCGTAGATTCATCGGGCCGGCCCCAACCGGCAGTGGCCCGATCCCCCCGGGGCCCGCCAGGCGGCCGTGCCCGTTCGGGGGCGGGCACGGCCCCGCCGGCCACCCTCGCACCGTCGGCACCGGGCGGGCGCCCGCCCGGAGGCCATCCGAAGGCCATCCGGAAGCCCCAGCGCCCCGCGCTCCCTCTCCGCGCACCCCTTACACCACCGCACTCCACAACGCATCACCACACATCGCCGCAGATTGGGCATATCGAGCTAAATCCCGGTGCGCCAGCGGGGCGGTGCGCCCCTCCGTCGTCATAGTCGTCCCTGGCGACCGCCAGGTCGCCGTCCCGTGCCGCCTTCCGCGGCCGGGTGGACGTCTTCTCGGAGGAGCCGGCTCATGTTGAAGCCCACCAGGACCATCCTCGCCCTCGCCGCCGGAAGCCTGGTGCTCGGCCTGGTAGGGGCGGGTACCGCCGTCGCCGACCAGGACCCGCGGCCCCAGCACCCCGGCCAGCAGAACATCATGGACGACGAGGACCAGGGTTCCGACGACCTCTCCGACCACGACGAGAACAAGAAGAAGCACACCCGGGGCATCGTCACCTCGAAGGGCCCGCTGACCGTGCGCAGCAAGCCGACCACCCACTCGTACAAGGTGGGCCGGGTGCACCCGCACGAGAAGCTCTCCATCGTGTGCAAGAAGCGCGGCGAGCGGGTCGACGGCAACAACCTCTGGTACCTGCTGGACGACAAGGACAAGAAGGACGGCACGGACGGCATGAACGGCATGAACGGCTCCGGCATGATGTCGATGCCGAAGGCCGCCAAGGACCACAAGGCCCTCTGGGTCTCGGCGCGCTACGTCAAGAACTTCACCGAGGTGAAGTACTGCCGCTCATAGCCGCACCGGCTGTGACCTGCGCCTCCGCCGACCCGGACGTACGGGATTCCATTGGCCATCCGGGCCGCGGGCCAGGTAGACAGGCTCTGTCCCCGCAGGCAGACGGCCTGCGGGCAGAGCGAAGGACAGACACGGTGCCCCGTACCGGACGACCCAAGCACCCCGCCACCCTGGCGACGGCCGTGGCGGCCGCAGCGGCCGTGGCCGCTCTCGGCGGGTGTTCCTCGGGCGGCGCCACTACGGACCGGGCCGCGGCCTCTCCGAGCGGCTCCCCCACCCCGTCGGCGCCCGCCCCGTCCTCCTCGGCCCCCTCCCCCTCCTCGCAGGCCCCGTCCAGCGGCCAGAGCCCGCAGTCGGGCCGGAGCTGGCCGGACGTCTTCACGGTCATCCAGAAGTGGAAGGACCAGCCCCGCGGTGTCGGCGCCCCCGACGCGGAGGCGGTCCACTCGAAGTCGGTCGCTCTGCTCAACAACACCGAGACCCGCTACGGTTCCGAGAAGGGCTCCAAGTGCTGGCCCGAGCGGCCGACTTCGCTGACCCCGCTCTGCGCCGGCAACGCGGCCAAGGCCGCCGAGACCGCGAAGACCTCCCTGTCGTGGATCCACCACGAGGACCCGCGCACCTTCACCACCCTGCGCGCGAACGCCGACAAGGTCACCAAGGCGGCCGAGTTCTACAAGTCCCACGCGTGCGAGAGCGCCCCAACGGCCCAGGCGGAGCGCGACGCCTGCTGGGAGGCCGGCTGGACCATCGCCCAGGCCTACCCGTTGCTGCGCGACGGATTCGTCGCCGCCCTCCAGGCCCGCTGACCCGGGGCCCGTACGGCCCTCTACGCCCCCTGTGCCCCCTGTGCCTCCGGGCGCACGGCCCGCGGTCCCACGCATCGCGCGCCGTGCGCCCGTACCCGCTCGCGCAGTTCCCGGTCCGCAGTGACCACCACGCACCCGCCGCGCTCCGCGCAGGCCTCGGCCAGCTCCACGATCCGGTCGTCGCCGCTCCCGGGCGCCGGGTCCACCCGTACCCCGGGAACGGACTCGACGCCCCGGGCGGCGCCTTCGACGACGAGGATGATCTCCTCCCCCTCGTCCCGCCCGGCCAGCAGGTCGCGCAGCCGCTCCGCGGCGCCGTGCCGGTCGCGCCACCAGCCGTCCGGCACGGACCCGACGACGTTCGCACCATCCACGATCAGCACAGTCACCACCCCAGTATGGACAGGTGGGACCGGGTCGGGTCGCCGCGCCGAGCCACTGCGGCCCGGAAGGGCCCCGGACGCCGAGCGTGTCGCCGTTGCAGCCGGTTTCTCCATAGTGCGGACGCCGCGCACTAAGTGAAGCTATGTTGCAGACGCGCAGGCGCCATCAGCGACGAAAGGTCCACCGCCATGTCTCGCCTCAACATCGCCCAACTGACCCTCACCGCAACCCAGAACATCCAGACCGCCAACGACGTCCGTCGCGACCCGGCCGTCGTCAAGGCTGCCAAGCAGTTCAAGGAGGACGGCGTCCGGGCCCTGCGCTCGGGCGGCGCGCTGGCGCGCGAGCTCAAGTCCTCCTGGGATCGCCACAGCCCGCTGGCCAAGGGGGCCGGAACGGATGAGTGATTTCAGCGCGGAGGCCATGGGCCTCGTGATCCGCGAGCACCGCCAGGCCTGCAACCCCCCCATGACCCAGGAGGAGTTGGCCGATCTGGCCGACTACGGGAAAGGGGGCGCGGTCTCGATCTCCCGGATCGAGCACGGGCTCATCAGCCCCGGGGAGCACCGGTTGGCCGCCATCGCCCTCGCGCTCCGGCTGACACCCGCGCAGCTGGAGCTGGAGGCGGAGGACCGGACCAGGTCCCTCGCTCATGAGCGGGGCCGGCGACCGGTGAAACTGCGCGACCAGGTCGCGGACACGAAGAGACGCCACGCCGAGATCAACGAGAAGACGGCCCAGCGCTCGAAGATCACCCAGGAACACGCGGAAGCCTTCAACCTCGTCCACGACGTCGTCCGCGACAAGTTCTTCATGGAGTTCGTGGAGCTGGCCAGGAGCATCGGCGGAGCTCCCGAGCCGGAGGGGCCGGGCGAGGAGGAGACCGGGAGCACGGGCGGGACCCCTACGGCGATCCGCATCGAGGCCATGTCCGCCGGGATCGCCAACGCGATCCGCGGCGCCGCCGCCGGAGGTGCGGCCGGAGCGGCAGCCGGTGGCGCCGTGGCCTACGGCGCCTTCACCGCCGCCGCGTTGTTCGGGACCGCCTCCACCGGGACGGCCATTTCTACGCTGGCCGGGGTCGCCGCGACCAACGCGACGCTGGCCCTCTTGGGAGGGGGCACGCTGGCCGCGGGCGGTGCGGGCATGGCGGGTGGAATCCTCCTGCTCACCGGCATGGTCGCCGCCCCGGCGGCAGCCCTGGCGGCCGCCGGCTTCTACGTCTTGAAGCAGCGCCGGACCAAGAAGGAGGAGGAACGCCTGCGAACCGAGGTCGAGGCCGCGGAGGCCGCTCTGGACCAGTCACAGAAGGGCTTCGACACGATGGTCGACGTGCTGTCGCGCGCCACGGCCGTCATGGAGTACGTCCAAGTCCACGGCACCCACGCCCTCGAGAGGTGGAGGACGAGTCTGCCGCCGGAGCCCCGGGACTGGGAATCGCTGGGGCACGAGGGGCAGGACCGGTACAAGGAGTTCCTCACCGTGGCGGGATGCTTCCTCGCCGCGAGCATCATCAACGTCCCCGCTCTCCTCACGGCGGGGCCCGACGAACTGCGCGAGATGGACAGGGCCGTCGACGAGACGCTGCGGTACGCGGACAAGACCATCAGGTCGATCGTCTGAGTCCCGGAGCCGTTGCCGAGCGGGGACCCGGAACGTCCAGGCCCCCGCTCGCTCCGTCCGCCTCGCTCCGTCCACCTCGCCGCCCGCGCCGAGTGACGCAATCGCCCTAGAAGTCGCCGTAGTTGACCTGCCAGGTCGGCAGGCCCATCCGGCGCCAGATGGCCACCACCCGGTCGCGGTCGTCCAGGGAGACCCTGACGGCGTACCGGCCGCGCACGTGCTCGTTGAACAGTTCCGCCTTGACGATGTCGTCGCGCCGCGTGTCTCCGGCCGGGCGCATCCACAGTTCGTCGTACGGGACTTCGTGCTCACGCAGCCAGGCCTCGGTCGGCTCCCGGTGCTCCTCGCCCCGGCCGGACAGCAGCACGATGACGTCGCCGTCGGCGCGCCGGAAGGAGTCGAGGGCGTCGCGCACCGGCGCGTTCAGCGTGTCGATGCCGCAGCGCGAGAAGTCGTACGGATTGCGGTCGCCGGTCAGCGCGAGCGTGCCGTCGATGTCGCACATCACCGCCGAGGGCAGCGCCGGGTCGGCCACGTACGGGGACACATCCGGCTGGTCGTTGAGCCACTCCGCGGTGAGCCGCCAGCCGCCCCTGCGCGCCTTCGCGTGCTTGTCGGCGAGTATCCGGATGATCTCCTCGCCCACCTGACGCTCGCGCGCGGCGTCGCGGCGCAGGCACTCCTCCACGGGCACGTCGGTGAAGTCGTGCACGACGAAGGTGGCCCGCCCCGCCACGGCCGCCTTCAGCCGCTTGGGGATGTAGGAGGTCAGGTGCGTGTTGTCGACGACCACGTCGAAGCCGCCCTCGACGGCCGCGTCGACCGCCGCGTCCTGGATGTCCAGCACCGTCTGCTCGTGCTTGTACGAGCGCTCGCGCCCCGGATCCGGCACGTCCAGCATGCTGCGCAGGTCGTCGAGGTTGACGCGGCGCATCCGTCCGCCGGACTGCTCCTGGAGGGCACGCGCGGCGGTGGTCTTGCCGGAGGCCGGCAGCCCCGTCATGACGTGCACCACCGGCAGCGCGGGGGGCGTGGTTTCGGTCTCGGTCTCGGTCTCGGTCTCGGGTACTGCGGACACGGGGGTCAGTTCTCCTCGTCGTTCGTGAAGGGGTCGGCGGTCTCGGGCCGCACCTGCCGCCAGGTGACCAGCTCGGTCGTCCTGCCGTCCAGGCGCTGGAACAGCGCGCCGCGGATCCCGCTGTCGCGCATCCCCTTGGTGGCGCGCGCGAACGCGCCGCGGTCGTCGGCCAGGTGCGCGAGGGACGCGTACGCCTCGTCGATGGCGCGCTCGCGCCCCCGGGCCTCGTCCTCCAGGCGGTCGATCACCGAGCGCACCCAGTGGTCGAACTCGTCCGGCACCTGCTCCAGCAGGGCGTCGAGCGGCTTGCCGCCCGAGGCCTCGATGTCGGCGACGGTGCAGTTCAGCCCCTGGGCCACCTGCTTGACGGGCAGTCCGGCGAACCGCTGGATGCCGTGGCTCCGCCAGATGTCCCGCTCGGTCACGCCGGTGAGCACCTTGTGCAGCCGTACGTACTCGGCGATCTTGGCCTTGGCGCGGACGCCCGAGGCGAAGCGCAGCACGAAGCCCTCGGCGTCGGTGCCGGTCGCGTTGCCGCCGTCGGGCAGGGTGTTGGAGGCGGTCAGCGCGAGCAGTTCGTCGAGCGGCATGGCGGGCCACACGGTGACGACGGAGCCGATCCCCTCCCAGTGCGCGGCGGCCTCGGCGAGCGGCACCTCGGCGCCGGCCGCTCCGTACGCGGCGAGCAGCACGAGGTCGCGGCGGTCGCCGTAGTCCACGACGATCCGGTTCTGCGGGTACAGGATCTCCGCGAGGTACGTGGTCCCGGGAACCAGACCGGAGGTGTCGCGCCGGTCGAGGCGGCGCTGCGCCCAGACGGCCTGGGTGCTGGTGAAGGAACCCCTGGACGCGACCCGCCACTGCCCCGCGTAGTGGAAGACCACTCCGAGACTGCCGTCGACCTTGTCGTACACCTCGAACGGCTCGTCGGGCAGGGCGGGCGCGTAGGGCTGCCCTGCCTCGTGCTCGCCCACGTTGAAGAACTTGGGCAGCGGCAGCGCGACGACCGCGCCGGTGACGTCGTCGGCGACGAGACCGCGACAGCGCGTGGTGACCTCGTTCCAGACCCGCTCGTACTGGGCGGTCCGGGTGTAGGTGTAGAGCGACAGCGGCAGCTCGGGGTGCGTCTTGCGCAGCACGTATCCGGCGTCGATGGCTTCGGTCAGCGCCTGTGCGGGCATCAGGTCGTGCAGAGTCAGGCGGTCCTGGCTCATGGGGTTCCTCCCGGTTCGAGATGCCTCATTCTCAGGGGCGGAAGGGTCCGACCGGAACCGAATTACCGCTGGTCCGGGCCCTCGCCGCCGAGCCGGTTGATGTCCTGGGGCCGCAGGATGCGCTGGGTACCGGCGTCCGCGGGGCCGGCCGCCGCGACCGTGATCATGGCGCGGCCCAGCGCCCGGGTGGTGGTGACCAGGTTGGGCGCGAAGCGCCGCAGGACGGGGAAGAGGGGCGCGGTGACCGCGTACGCGGCCCGGTAGAGCGGGGTCTTGGAGGGCGTCCCGCGGTCGGGCTGCACGATCCCGGGGCGGAACATGTAGGCCTCGAAGTCCAGCTTCAGCAGGTCGTTCTCGGTCTTCCCCTTGACCCGGGCCCACATGGAACGGCCGCTCTCGGTGCTGTCGGTGCCCTCGCCGGAGACGTAGGCGAAGGTCAGCCGGGGATTGGCGGCGGCGAGGGGGCGGGCGGCCGCGAGCGTCAGATCGTGGGTGATCCGCCGGTACTCGTCCTCCTTCATGCGGAAGGAGGAGATCCCGAGGCAGAAGAAGCACGCGTCGTACGAGGCCAGGTCGACGCCGGCGTCCGGCAGGCCGCTGTCCGACAGGTCGGTCGGGTCCGGCCGGACGAGCTCGCGCAGTTTGGGATGGGTGACGGCGAGTGGGGTGCGGCCGACGGCCAGGACGCTTTCCACGGAGTCGTCGCGCAGGCACTCGCGCAGCACGCCCCGGCCGATCATTCCGGTCGCGCCGAAGAGGATGACGTTCACGGCCCCACCCTATGCGGGGGCCGTGCGGGTCAGTGGGAGACGCAGAGCTCGTTGCCCTCGGGGTCGAGGAGGGTGGTCCAGGCGAAGGGGCCCTGGCGGCCGTCGTGCAGGTGCTCGGCCCCCTTGGCGATGAGCCGTTCGACCACGGCCTTGGGGTCGTCCTCGCCCGTGCGGACATCGAGGTGGATCCGGTTCTTGACGGTCTTGGGCTCCTCGATCAGCTGGAAGAGGACGCGGGGCGCCCGTTCGAGGCCCTCGGGGTGGCGGATCCCCTGGCCCGCCTTCCAGACGAGGACGCCCCGGTGGGTGGTGGTGTCCTCCTCGCTCGCGTGCCCGGCGGCGATCAGCCCCCGGATGAACTCCTCGTCACTGGGCTCGACTTCCCATCCGAGGGCCTCGGCCCACCAGTCGGCGAGGGCGTGCGGAGTGGCGGAGTCGACGGTCACCTGAAACGTGTAGGCCATGCCGGGACCCTACTGAGCGGCCCACGACGGCGCCACCGGGCCGCCGCGCGCCGCCCGCCCGGGGGCGTGCCCGTCGGGAACCCACCGGGCGGGCACCGCTTTGAGTCGGTATCTCCCGATCGCGCCCGCGCTCGCTATCGTGTGGCGCGCCGCGACCCGGCAAACCCTTCCGGTCACAGCACCAGCGCACCAGCTTCAGAGGGGCGGGCCACATGACCTCCACCGCACGGCACGGGATCCTGAGGCCGCTTGCCGCGCTGCTGTTCCCGCTGGAGCCGGGCGGCGCACCGCCTCCGCACGGGGTGCTGCCGCCCCTGCTGATCGTCCTGACCTTCGTCAGCGGTGTGGTCGACGCGGTGAGCTACCTGGGCCTCGACCATGTCTTCGTGGCCAATATGACGGGCAATGTGGTCTTCCTCGGCTTCGCGATCGCCGGGGACCGCTCCCTGTCCGCTCCGGACTCCCTGCTGGCCCTGGGCGCCTTCCTGGCCGGGGCCGCGGCCGTCGGCCGACTGCGGCGGGGCACGGGGGCCGCCCGGATGTTCGTGCCGCTGGTCGCGGTGCAGACCGTACTGGTGGGCGGCGCCCTGGCGCTGACCGCGGTCGGCGGCCCGCCGTCGGGCGTCGTCGCCCTGCTCGCGCTCGGCATGGGCCTGCAGAACGCCGTGGTGCACCGGCTCGCCGTTCCCGATCTGACCACCACCGTCGTGACCAGGGCCCTGACCGGGCTCGCGGCCGATCCGTGGGGACCGGCGCCGCTGCGTCGCCTCGTCACGGTGGTGGCCCTGCTGCTCGGCGCCCTCGCCGGCGGCCTCCTGACGTTGCGCCATGGTGCGCTGTGGGCACTGGCCTTGGCCGTGGGCCTGCTGGTGTGCGTGGCCCTCTCGCCGCGACTGGACGGTCACGGGTGGCGGCCCTGACGGTTGGACCGTCCCACCTTCGCGGAGCACCCCCGGCTCGTTCGCGAAAGGCCCCCGGACGGTCAGGCGTCGGCGCGCGCCGCGAGGAAGCCCACGAAGGTCAGCGCCCATGCGCCGACGGCGACCCAGAGCAGCACCGTGCCGAGGGGGCGCAGCCACTCCACGCCCGTGGGGCCGGCCGCGGAGAGGCAGGCCGTCGCGGTCATGCCGAGCGGGAAGACGCTCGACCAGCGGCGGACGTCGTAGCACGGGCGCGGCCGGAAGATCTCGGCGCCGAGGAGTACGGCGTACCAGGCGAGGGAGATTCCGAGCGTCACCAGGGTCGCGGTACGCAGTCCCTCGTGCACCCAGCCCGTCCACAGGGGTGAGGAGACGAGACCGGCTCCGGCCAGCGCGGTGATGGACAGGGCCCCGCCGGCCACCCAGTGGTCGCCCGCGCCGGACACCACTTCCCGGAAGTCGAAGCGCACCAGCGCCTCCACGTACAGCAGCAGCCCCAGGCAGAAGGCGGCCAGCGCCGCCCGGCCGAGCCAGTCCTGGCCGGTGGCTCCGGCCAGGGTGCCCGCGAGGACGGCGAGCCCCTGGGTGGCCACGCAGACGAGGAACGCCGCACCGGGCATCCGCCGCCCCCAGTGCCGCAGGACGGCGAGCAGCAGCCCCGGCCAGAGAGCTGCCGCCAGCGCCAGCATCGCGACGGCCACCGGCTGCCATCCGAGGACGGAGAGCCGGGCCCCGAGCACGGTCGTGGCGGCGACGGCGGTGAGGGCCGCCGGGGTGTCGGCCTCGGCGCGAAAGCGCCGCCGGTCACCGAGCAGCCGGGCGCCGAAGTCGGCCGCGAGTACGAGCCACAGTGCCACGGAGACGGCCAGCGCGGCGAGCGACAGCGCGCCTTGGCCGATGAGGCGCAGACCGGCCGAAATGATCCCGGCGGCCATGACGGCGGCCCCGGCGGCCGGTGTCAGCTCGTCCCACCAGCGGGCGCCCACGCAAACTCGCACCTGCCCAGCGGACACCGCCCGGCCGCGCTCCGCCGGTGAGGCGCGCCACGCAGGCCCTGGCGTTGACTCTTCCGGGCCCCGGCCCGGACTCCGGCCCGGACTCCGAAGAGCGCCGGAGAGCGCCGGATCGGCACTCCGGTATTCCGATGTTCCGATACCCGGACCACAATTCCGGCCTCATGGAACAGGAAATTCGAGGTCCTATTGCAAGATTTGCGCAATAAGGCAAATAACACGAGGGGCGGAACTCCGCAACCGCGCGGACTTTCGACCGCCCGACACCTCCACGAACCTCCGGACCCGGTCCGCGCACGACCGCGAACGGACCCGTGACACCCTCGCCTCCAGGTGGGATTGTCACGATTTACCGGTACTGTCGGTGCGTGGTCGGTCACACCCCGCCCCATCCGGTTCCGGTTGCCCAGTCGCGGCGAAGGACAAATCCAGGCCCTTCCGGGCCCTCTCTTCCTGCGCATTGGAGAAGGAAATGCAGGCCGTGGCAACGGAGCCCTTACCTCAGGCTCCCGCTCAACCCGCAAGCTTTGTCCAGGAAGTCCTGCGGGGCGTCGCTCAGGTCGATTTCATGCCGAATGCGATCACGGGCATCTTCTTCCTCGCCGCCCTCGCCGCCGCCGGCTGGCAGTACGCCCTCTACGGACTCCTCGGCGCCGTCGTCGGCACCGCCACCGCCTACGCCTTCGGCATCGACCGCGAGATCGTCTCGGTCGGACTGCGCGGCTTCAACGGCACCCTGGTCTCGCTCGGCTTCGCCGTCTTCCTCGGCGCGGAGCACCTGTCCACCCTGCTGCTCGCGATCGGCGGCAGCATCACCGTCGTGGTCGTCACCTCGGCGCTCGCCACGATCCTCGGCACCTGGAACATCCCCACGTTCACGGCGCCCTTCTGCATCATCGCGAGCGTGATGACCATCGCGGCGCCCAGCTTCTCCCGGGTGTGGCACGCGGGCCCCGGTCTGGCGGCGCTCCCCGAGCCCGCCGCGGGAACCACGACGCTGGGCTGGGAGCAGCTCTGGCACGGGTTCTTCTCCAACATCGGCCAGATCTTCTTCATGCCGCAGTGGTACGTCGGCCTGATCTTCCTGGCGGGGATCTTCGTGGCCGACCGGCTCGCCGGGGTCATGGCCTGCGTCGGCAGTCTCAGCGCCATCTTCGTCGCGTGGGCGATGGGTTCGCCCGCCGAGGGCGTGTCCCAGGGCCTGATGGGCTACAGCAGCGTGCTCGTCGCGATGGCCCTGTGCGGGGTCTTCATCGTCCGTTCGAACTGGAGCTTCGCCTTCGCCGTCCTCGGCGCCGGGGCGGCGACCGGGCTGACCGCGGCGATGACCGCCTTCTTCGCCCCGTTCGGCGGCCACACCTTCACCTGGCCGTTCGTCCTGACCGCGCTCGTCTTCGTCGCGGCCGTCCCGCAGATCCCCCGGCTGCGACGGACCTGAGAGGTCCGTCCGGAACCTCCCGGAGTCCCGCCCTGCCCGACCCTGCCCTGCCCGATCCCGCCGCCCCACTCCGTCCGCCCCCGCCGCGCCCCGCTCCGTCCTGAACCCGAGTCGTGCGTCCGAACCACCTTGAGAGCCGAAAGTGAGTGACCGATGAATCTGGCCCCCCGTGAGATGGACAAGCTCTGGATCTACGTCGTGGCCGATCTGGCCCGCAAGCGGCGCGACCGGGGCGTCAAGCTCAACTACAGCGAGGCCTGCGCCCTGATCAGCGAGGGCATCCTCGAAGGCGCCCGCGACGGCAGGACCGTCGCCGAATGCATGGAGCTCGGCAAGCAGATCGTCTCCGGCGCCGATGTCATGCCCGGCGTACGGGAGATGCTGCCGCTGCTCCAGGTCGAGGCCGCCTTCCTCGACGGCACCAAGCTCGTCTCCTGCCACGACCCCGTGGGCGCCTGATCCATGGCCGCCGCAGTCGCACCCGAACGGCCGGGCACGGTCCCGGAGTCGGCGGCCACGGTCATCCTGGCCGGCGGCCACGAGGGCGGAGCCGCGGCCGGGGCCTTGAGCGCGGGCCGACCGCTCGCCGAAGCCGTGCGCCGTGCGCTCGCCGATTCGCCCGACCCGGTCTGCGTGGTCCCGATGACGCTGGGGCGCGACCCCGGGCTGATCGCCGACTGCGCCCGCGCGCTGCGCTGGCTGGGCCGTGACGAGGGCCGCGGGCGGCTCGCGCTGGCCCCGCCGTTCGCCACCGTGGACCATCTGACCGCGTGGCTCCGTACCGCCGCCCTCAAGGCGGTGCGCGAGGCGCCCGAGACCTCGGCCGTCCTGGTCACGGCGCCCGCCTCCGGGCCCTTCGAGGACGCCGACCTCTTCCGGGTGGCCCGGCTCGTGCGCCAGTACGGGCACCACCGCTGGGTCGAGGTCGCCTTCGACGGCGGCGACCCGGACCTCGCTGAGGGGGTGGAGCGGTGCCGTCGCCTGGGCGCCGAACAAGTCGCTCTGGTCCGCGCCGCGTTCGCCGCTCCCGCCGAGATGCCGGCCGGGGTCCTGGACACCGGTCCCCTGCTGTCGGAAGCGGCGCTCGCCCAGGTGGTACGGGCCCGGGTTCAGGAGGCCCTGCACCGGCTGGCGCACGGGCAGGACGGCATCACCGAGGGGCTGGACGCCGAGCACGGCCACGGGTACGCGCACTCGCACGGCCCGGACGGCGACCACGGTCACACGCACGAGCACGGTCACGCGCACGGGCACGAGCCGTCGCACGGTCACGGTCACACGCACGGCCATTCCCACCACTGATCCGAAGGAAGGAAGTACCACCATGTCCGGTGGCGCCAAATACCTCTACGGAGAAGGCTCCGTAGAGATCAACGCCGGCCGCCGCAAGGCCAAGGTCACCGTGTCCAACACGGGCGACCGCGCGGTCCAGGTCGGCTCGCACTACCACTTCTTCGAGGCCAATCGGGCCCTGGACTTCGACCGCAACGCCGCCTACGGCATGCACCTCGACCTCCCGGCCGGTACCGGCGTCCGCTTCGAGCCGGGCGACACCCGCGAGGTCGAGCTCACCGCGTACAGCGGACACGGGCGGCTGATCGGCTTCAGCTCCCTCGTCGACGGCGGTCTCGGCTCCACCGACACCCGGATCCGCGCCCTGCGCCGGGCGGTCGAACTGGGCTTCAAGGGCGCCCGGATCGAGGACGTACACACCGAGACGGCGCCCCGCGCCGCCGGTGCCGGTGACTCCGCCGCGGGCCAGGGCCAAGGGTCCAAGGGCGAGGACGGCAAGAAGAACAAAACCCACAAGAAGGGCGAGAACTGATGGCCGTCTTGAGCCGCAAGCAGTACACCGACCTGTTCGGGCCGACCGTCGGCGACCGCTTCCACCTGGCGGACACCAATCTGGTCGTCGAGGTCGAGAAGGACCACAACGAGGGCCACTACGGCGACGAGGCCGTGTACGGCGGCGGCAAGAGCATCCGCGACGGCATGGCCCAGGACCCGCAGGCCACCAACGCCCAGGGCGCCCTCGACCTGGTCATCACCAACGTCGTCGTCATGGACGCGATCCTGGGCGTGGTCAAGGGCGACCTGGGGATCAAGGACGGGTTCATCGCGGGTCTCGGCAAGGCCGGGAACCCGCACACCCAGTCCGGGGTCCACCCCAAGCTGGTCATCGGCCCCGGCACCGAGGTGATCTCGGGCGAGCACCTGATCGCCACGGCCGGGGGCATCGACACCCACATCCACTTCATCTCCCCGCAGCAGGCCGAGCACGGCCTGTCCAACGGCATCACCACCCTCATCGGCGGCGGCACCGGCCCCTCCGACGGCACCAACGGCACGACCTGCACCCCGGGTCCGTGGAACATCGGCCGCATGTACCAGGCGGTCGAGGACATGCCGGTCAACGTCGGTCTGCTGGGCAAGGGCAACGGCTCGCTGCCGGACGCCCTGATCGAGCAGGTCGAGGCGGGCGTCTGCGGCCTGAAGGTGCACGAGGACTGGGGCACGACCCCGGCCGCGCTGAGCAAGGCCCTGGACGTCGCCGACGACTACGACGTCCAGGTCGCCGTGCACACCGACACCCTCAACGAGTCCGGATTCTTCGAGGACACCCGCTCGGCCATCGACGGGCGCACCATCCACACCTTCCACACCGAGGGCGCGGGCGGCGGCCACGCCCCCGACATCATGCGGGTGGCCGGAGAGCCCAACGTCCTGCCGTCCTCCACCAATCCGACGCTCCCGTACACCGTGAACTCGGTGGACGAGCTCCTCGACATGGTGATGGTCTGCCACCACCTGTCGCACGACATCCCGGAGGACGTGTCCTTCGCGGACTCCCGCGTGCGCGCCGAGACGATCGCCGCCGAGACGGTGCTGCACGACGAGGGCGTCATCTCGATCTTCTCCTCCGACTCGCAGGCCATGGGCCGCGTCGGGGAGTCCTGGACCCGCGCCTTCCAGACCGCCCACCACTGCAAGGACCAGCGCGGCAAGCTCGACGGCGACACCGAGCGCAACGACAACTTCCGCGTGCTGCGCTACCTGGCCAAGATGACCATCAACCCGGCGCTCGCCTCGGGCACGGCCGACTACATCGGCTCCCTGGAGGCGGGCAAGCTCGCCGACGTCGTGCTGTGGCCGATCAACTCCTTCGCCGCCAAGCCGAAGATGGTCATCAAGGGCGGCCTGATCAACTGGGCGCTGATGGGCGACCCGAACGCCTCGCTGCCGACCCCGCAGCCCGTGTACTACCGGCCCATGTTCGGCGCGTACGGCAAGGCCCGTCAGGCCACCCGCGTCTCCTTCATGTCCCAGGCCGCGATCGACCTGGGCGTCCCGCAGAAGCTGGGCCTGGACAGCAAGGTCCTGCCGGTGCGGCACTGCCGGACGGTCGGCAAGCAGCACATGGTCCGCAACGACGCGCTGCCCGTGATCAAGGTGGACCCCGAGACGTACAAGGTCAGCCTGGACGGGGTGCCTGCCACCATCGAGCCGGCCCGCGAACTGCCCCTGAACCACCTCTTCTACCTGGCATGAGCAGCGCCGTGGACTTGCCCGGCACCACGCCGGTACAGGCCCTGTTGGTCAGCCTCCAGCTGACCGACTCTGCCTTCCCCAGCGGCTTCTACACCCTCTCGCACGGCCTGGAGGGCTACGCCCAGGCCAAGGCCGTGGCCCCCGAGGGCGTTCCGGGGCTGCTGGCCGACCTGCTGCGGCATTCGGTGGGCCCCTCCGACGCCACCGCGCTGGCGCTGGCCCACCGGGCCGCACTGGCCGGCGACTGGGACGCACTCGCCGAGACGGACCAGCGGCTGAACGCGACCAAGCTCAACGAGGGGCTGCGCCGCGCGGCCACCCGTACCGGCCGCCAGCTGCTGGATCTGGCCCGCGAGTGCGTCGGCGGCGAGCCGCTGGAGCGGTACGCGGAGCTCGTCGCCGCCAAGCGGGCCATCGGCACACAGGCCGTGGCCGCCGGGGTCGCCTACGCGGCCGCCGGCGTCCCGGCCGAACAGGCGGTGGTGAGCGACCTGTTCGCGTACGCGGCCAGTTTCACCGGGGCCGCACTGCGGCTGCGGCTCACGGACCACCGCAAGGCCCAGGTGGTCCTGCGGGGCATCGCACCCGTCATCGAGGAGGTGGCGGGCGCCGCCCTGCGGCGCGAACTCGCCGACCTCGGCGGGTGCGTTCCGATGGCCGATGTGATGTCGGGCCGTCACGAGCGGGCCGAGGCGCGGCTGTTCGCGACCTGACCGAGCCAACCAGTTGCCGCTCGAACCTTGTTGTCCGGATATCCGAAATCCAGAAGGTATGTGACTTGCGATGAACGTGGACAACGTCCTGCGCGTCGGCGTCGGCGGCCCCGTCGGCTCCGGGAAGACGGCGCTGATCGAGGCCCTGGTGCCGATCCTCATCGAGCGCGGCCACCGGCCCGCCGTGATCACGAACGACATCTACACGCAGGAGGACGCCCATCACGTGCGCCGCACCCTCGCCGGGGTGCTCGACCCCGAGCGGGTCGTGGGCGTCGAGACCGGGGCCTGCCCGCACACCGCCGTGCGCGACGACCCGACGATGAACCTCGCCGCCGGCGCCGAGATGCTCGAACGCTTCCCCGACGTCGACACCCTGCTCTACGAGTCGGGCGGAGACAACCTCACCCTGACCTTCAGCCCGGTCCTCGTCGACATGTTCCTCTTCGTCCTGGACACCGCGGAGGGCGAGAAGATGCCCCGCAAGCGCGGGCCGGGCATCACCGAGTCCGACATGCTGGTGATCAACAAGATCGACATCGCCCAGTACGTGCGCGCCGACCTCGGCGTGATGGAGCGCGACGCGCACCACGTGCGCGAAGGGCGCCCCGTCGCCCTGACCAACTGCCTGACCGGCCAGGGCCTGGAGGAGATCGCGAACTTCATCGAGTCCTTCCGCCGGGTACCGGCGTGAGCATCGTGGCCGCCGAGCCCGAGGCACCGGTTCCGCCCGACGCACCGGTTCCGCCCGAGACACCGGTCCCGCCCGAGACACTGATCCCGCCCGCGCGGCTGGACCCGGCGCACTACGAGCCCCCGCGCGTCCCGCTGGAGGTGCTCCGGCACTCTTCGGTGCCGGACACCCTGGGCGTCGGGCGACCGGGCAAGGTCGGACTGCTGGAGCTGGGCTTCGAGCAGGCCGGCGGGCGGACCGAGCTGGTGCGGCACTACCAGAAGTCCCCGCTGCAGATCATGCGGCCGCTCTACTTCGACCCGCACCGCCCCGACCTGCCCATCACCTTCCTGATGTCCACCGGCGGCGGGATCATCCAGGCCGACAGGCTGCGCACCGACCTGGTCTTCGGCCCCGGCACCTCGGGGCACATCACCACCCAGGCGGCGACCAAGGTCTACCGGATGGAGCACGACTACGCCGTCGCGCAGACCTTCCTGACCGCCGGCCCGGACGCATACGTCGAGTACCTGCCGGATCCGGTCATCCCCTACGTCGACTCGCGCTTCTACCAGCGCACCATCGTCACCGCCCACCCCACGGCCACCGTCCTGGCGAGCGAGACCGTACTCTCGGGCCGGCTCGCGCGCGGCGAGCGCAACGCCTACGAGGTCTTCGCCTCGGACTTCGAACTGCGCAGGCCGGGCGGCGAGTTGGTCGCGCTGGACACCGTACGCCTGGAGCCCGGCGGGTCCGGGGTGGACGGTCCCGCCGTGCTGGCCGGTCACTCCGTGATGGCCTGCTTCTTCGCCGTCAGCCCGCTCGCCCCCGCCCGGGAGCTCGCCGATCTGCTGCACGCGACGCTGGCCGGCCGCGGACTGCCCTACGGGGTCAGCGTGTTGCCGCAGGAGTGCGGAGCCTGGGTGCGGGTGCTGGGCGAGCACACCGAGGCCGTGACCCAGGCGCTCACCGCCGTCTGGGACGCGGTGCGCCGGCGCCTGATCGGCGTACCGGCTCCGGCCATACGCAAGACCTGAACCCCGCCCCGCCTCCCGCACGTTCACGATCAGAGAGAGCTCCGCCCATGCCCAGTGGCTACGACACTGGTAATACCGCCTGGATGATGGCGAGCACCGCGATGGTGCTGCTGATGACTCCCGGCCTCGCCTTCTTCTACGGAGGCATGGTCAAGACCAAGCACGTACTGGTGATGCTCAAGATGAGCTTCGCCTGTCTGTCGCTGGTGACGATCCTGTGGCTCGCGGTCGGCTACACCCTCGCGTTCGGCAAGGACTCCTGGGGCGGCCTCATCGGCAATCTCGACCACGCCTTCTTCCAGGGCATCGGGATGGACTCGCTGCACGGCTCCATCCCGACGGTGATCTTCGCCTGCTTCCAGATGTCGTTCGCCATCATCACGGTGGCGCTGATCAGCGGCTCGATCGCGGGCCGGGCCACCATGAAGGGCTGGCTGGTCTTCGTCATCGCGTGGACGATGCTGGTCTACGTGCCCACCGCGCACTGGGTGTTCGCCCCCGACGGCTGGATCCAGAAGTCCCTGGGCGCGCTCGACTACGCCGGCGGCCTGCCCGTCGAGCTCAGCTCGGGAGCCTCGGGACTCGCGGTCGCCATCGTGCTGCGCAAGCGCAGGGACTTCGAGCGCGAGCCGATCCGCCCGCACAACCTGCCGCTGGTGGTCATCGGTCTGGCGCTGCTGTGGTTCGGCTGGTTCGGCTTCAATGCGGGCTCCGCGCTCCAGGTCGAGGGCAGCGCCCCGACCACCTTCTTCAACACCCAGCTCGCGGCGGCGGGCGCGATGATCGGCTGGCCGATCATCGAGAAGTGGCGCCTGGGACACGTCGAGATGCTCGGCGTGGCATCGGCGGCGGTCGCGGGCATGGTGGCGATCACCCCGTCCTGCGGCGAGGTCTCCCCGCTGGGCGCGCTGATCATCGGTTTCATCGCCGGCGTGGTCTGCTGCTTCGCCATCAACCTGAAGTACAAGATCGGCGTGGACGACACCCTCGACGTGGTCGGCGTGCACGGCTGGGGCGGCATCGTCGGCGTCCTGTCCATCGGCTTCTTCGCGACGGCCGCGATGAGCGGCAAGAAGGGCCTCTTCTACGGGGGCGGCCTCGACCAGCTGTGGCGCCAGGCGGTCGGCATCCTGGCGGTCGGCACCTTCTCCTTCGTCATGACCTGGCTCATCGCCCGGGCGATCGACAAGGCCGTCGGCTTCCGCACCTCCGAGGAGTACGAGAACGTACCCGGCCGCGAGGAGGAGGTCGCCTACGACAACGAGACCCTGGAGCAGATCCGCGACCGGATGGACGAGTCCGGTGGCCCGTCCAAGGAGCACGCGACGGTGGGCGCCGACGAGCGTCAGGACGCCGCGCTGCTGGCCGAGATCGTCTCCGTACTGGACCGACGGGAGCGTGACAAGTGAACACCCTGACGGCTGCCGCCGTCGCGGACTCGGGCAATGCCTCGTGGCTGATGATGGCCTCGGCCCTGGTACTGCTGATGGCCCCCGGCGTGGCCTTCTTCTACGGCGGCATGGTCCGCACCGGTCAGATCATCGCCATGCTGAAGATGATCTTCTTCTGCGTCGTGATCGTCACCGTGCTCTGGTACGCGATCGGCTACTCGCTGGCCTTCGGCCCCGACGCCGGCGGGCTCGGCGTAATCGGCACCCTGGACCACGCCTTCCTGCGTGGGATCGACGCCTCCTCGGTGACCGGCACCGTGCCCACCGTCACCTACGTGGTCTTCCACATGTCCTTCGCGATCGTCACCGTGGCCCTGATCGCCGGCTCCATCGCGGGCCGCGCGAGCATGGGCGGCTGGATCGCCTTCGTGATCGCGTGGACCCTGCTGGTCTACATCCCCATGGCGCACTGGGTCTTCGACCCGGAGGGCTGGGCGGCCAAGCAGCTCGGCGCCGTGGACTTCTCGGGCGGCACGGTCGTGGAGATCGGCTCGGGAGCGGCCGGGCTCGCCCTCGCGATCGTCGCGGGCAAGCGGGCGGACTTCGAGCGCCAGGGCATCCGGCCGCACAACCTGCCGCTGGTCGTCATCGGTCTGTCGCTGATGTGGTTCGGCTGGTTCGGGTTCAACACCGGCTCCTCGCTGGGGACCCCGGGCGGGGCCGCGATGGCCTTCCTCAACAGCCAGCTCGCGGCGGGCGCCGCGATGGCCGGCTGGGCGGTCACCAGCTGGTGGCGCACCCGGCGGGTCGGCCTGCTCGACATGTGCATGGGCGCCGTCACGGGCCTGGTCGCCACGACTCCGCTGGCGGGCGGGGTAAGCCCGGTGTGGGCCACCGTCATCGGCTTCCTCGCCGGCCTGACCTGCGCTTTCGCGATCAGCTGGAAGTACCGGCTCGGCGTGGACGACACCCTGGACGTCGTGGGCATCCACGGCTGGGGCGGCATCGTGGGCATGGTCATGGCGGGGCTGTGCGCGACCGGCACGCTCACGGGCCGCAAGGGCCTGTTCTACGGCGGCTCCTGGGACCTGCTCGGCAAGCAGCTCACCGCCACCGTGGTGCTGGGCCTGTTCTCCTTCGCGATGACCGCGCTGATCGGCAAGGTCATCGAGGCCACCATCGGCCTGCGCCAGCCCGGCGGGCTGGTCGAGAAGGAGCAGGCCTACGCCGAGGTCCTCTCCGACCACCTCAAGCAGCTCTCGGCCGACGACAGCCGCGTCTCCGGGACGAGCGAGGAGCCGGAGAGCGCCTCCGCCCTGGTCGCCCGGCTGCGCGAGGTCCTGCTGACGGCCCAAAAGAACGGCGGGGACCAGCGGCGTTAAGAGCGCGTCAGGATCGGGACCCGCGCGTGAAATCCCTGTCAGGTTCCGTACGCTCAGTGCTCGGTCGTACTGATGGCCGAAAATCGAGTTGTACGACAGGAGCACCACGATGGCTTCCGCCACCGCCACCCCGACCACGCGACTGCGTGCCTGGCTGCTGGACGGTCTCACCGAACGTCCCAAGCACCACACCGGCGGGGACGGCCCTCAGGCGACGGGAACCGAGCCCGAGGGCCGGCCGTGGTGGCGGGTGATGTGCCTGACGGGTCTCGACTACTTCTCCACCCTCGGCTACCAGCCGGGCATCGCGGCGCTGGCCGCCGGACTGCTGTCACCCCTGGCGACCATCGTGCTCGTCGTCCTGACCCTGTTCGGCGCGCTGCCGGTGTACCGGCGGGTGGCCGAGGAGAGCCCGCACGGCGAAGGCTCGATAGCGATGCTGGAGCGGCTCCTGTCGTTCTGGAAGGGCAAGCTGTTCGTCCTGACCCTGCTCGGGTTCGCGGCGACCGACTTCCTCATCACCATCACGCTGTCGGCGGCCGACGCCACCGCGCACCTGGTGGAGAACCCGCACCTGACGAGCGTGCTCAGCGGTCACCAGATGGTCATCACCCTGATCATGATCGCCCTGCTGGGCGCGGTGTTCCTCAAGGGGTTCAGCGAGGCCATCGGCGTCGCCGTCGTCCTGGTCATCGCCTACCTCTCGCTGAACGTCGTGGTCATCGGGGTCGGCCTGTGGCAGGTGCTCAGCAAGCCGCACGTCATCGGGGACTGGACCGAGGCGCTCACCACCCAGCACGGCAACCCGGTCATGATGGTCGCCATCGCGCTCCTCGTCTTCCCCAAACTCGCCCTCGGCATGTCCGGCTTCGAGACGGGTGTGGCCGTCATGCCGCACGTCCAGGGCGACGCGGGCGACACCCCGGCCAAGCCCGCCGGACGGATCCGCGACACGAAGCGGATGCTGACCACGGCCGCCGTGATCATGAGCGTCTTCCTCATCACGAGCAGCTTCGTCACCACCCTGCTCATCCCGGCCGATCAGTTCAAGCCGGGCGGCGATGCCAACGGCCGCGCCCTGGCCTACCTCGCCCACGAGAACCTGGGCTCCGCCTTCGGCACGGTCTACGACGTCTCGACCATCCTCATCCTGTGGTTCGCCGGCTCCTCCGCGATGGCGGGTCTGCTCAACCTGATGCCGCGCTACCTGCCCCGCTACGGCATGGCCCCGCACTGGGCCCGCGCCCTGCGCCCGATGGTCATCGTCTTCACCCTCGTGGCCTTCCTCGTCACCTGGATCTTCGACGCCGACGTCGACGCCCAGGGCGGCGCGTACGCCACCGGCGTGCTCGTCCTCTTCACCTCCGCCGGTGTGGCCGTGACCATCGCCGCCCGCCGGGCGGGGCAGCGCGGCTGGACCATCGGCTTCGGCGTGATCTCCGTGGTGCTGCTCTACACCACCGCGGTCAACGTCGTGGAGCGGCCCGACGGCGTGAAGATCGGCGCCTGCTTCATCGCCGGCATCATGGCCCTGTCCCTGCTCTCGCGCCTCGCCCGGGTCTTCGAGCTGCGCGTCACCCACGTGGAACTGGACGACATGGCGGAGCTGTTCGTCCGCGACACCGCCAACCGCACCATCCGCTTCATAGCCAACGACCCCGGCAACCGGGACAAGGCCGAGTACCGCGACAAGGTCGACCAGATCCGGACCGACAACGACATCCCGGCCGGCGACGACGTGCTGTTCGTCGAGGTCACCGTCCTGGACCCGTCCGAATTCGAATCGGGTCTGAAGGTGCGGGGCGAGGTGCTCCACGACCGCTACCGCGTCCTGACGCTGGAGAGCTCCACCGTGCCCAACGCCCTCGCGGCCCTCCTGCTCCACGTGCGCGACGCGACCGGCCAGCGCCCCCACATCTACTTCGAGTGGACCGAGGGCAACCCGATGGCCAACTTCCTGCGCTTCTTCCTCTTCGGCCAGGGCGAAGTCGCCCCCGTCACCCGCGAGGTCATCCGCGAAGCCGAACCGGACCGCGCCCGCCGCCCCCACGTCCACGCGGGCTGACCGCGGCGACCCGCTGAGCGGGCCGCCTCCCCCGCATGGCGAACACTTGACGCAAGGTTGACCGCTTCGGAGGAGAGCCCGCGGCCAAGGTCAACTACCTTCCCTGGCATGCCCCTACACCCCCCACCCCTGCCGGTCCTCCCGTACCGGAAGCCCACCCGCGGGCGCGACTACTGGGAACTGGACAACGTACTGCCGGATCCGGCCGCCGTACGGGAGCGCCTGCTCGCCCGGAACGACTGGACCGAGGGATACCCCCACAAGCCCGAGGCCTGGCCGGGCCTGCGCTCCATGCCCGCGCTCGAACCGGACGAACTCGCGCACGTGGAACGGCTGGTGCGCAAGGCGACCGGAGCGCCGCGGATCTGGGCGCAACAGCCCGCCGGCGGCGGCACGTTCAACCACAACTGCGTCCAGGTCGTCGGCGAGGGCGAGTGCGAGCCGCGGCCCCACACCGATTCGCGCACGCTGTGCCGGTACGCGGCGGTGCTGTACCTCAACCCCAAGGTCCCGAAGGGCTGCGGCACCAGCTTCTACCGCCAGAGCCTGCCGGGCGGCGCCCTCGGCGGCAACCAAGTGGCCGCCCCCCACAACAACCTGGTCGACGCACTGGGCACCCGCTTCGTCGCACCCGACTCCTTCGTCGAGGACATACGGGTCCCCCACCGGGCCAACAGGCTGCTGCTCTACTCCGCCAACCTGATCCACACCGCCACCGCCTACTGGGGCCACACCCTGGAGGACAAACGGATGACGGCGGTGTTCTTCTGGATGGCCTGACCCGGCTCAGTGCTGTGGCCCGACCAGGTCCCCGACGTCCAGCGGCCGCCGCCACACGATGCGGCGGTGCACGGCGTCCAGGTCGGCCCGCAGCGGACCGGGCGGCACCGCCAGCACCGGGCAGGGGGCATGCGCCAGGCAGTACCGGGAGACCGAGGGGCGCAGCGCGCGCAGCAGCGGGCCGCGCGAGCCCGTACCGACGACCAGCAGGTCGTCCGGGTCACGGACGGTGTCGACCAGCGCGGCGCCCGGTGTGCCCCTGACCGTCAGCCCGGCCAGTGTCACGCCGGACGGGGCGCCGCCGAAGGCGGTCATCAGGACCTCACGCAGCCGCTCGCCCGCCGCTTCCCGGGAGGCGGCGAGCAGCGGCGTGCCGCCCCCGCCGCGCCGGGCGCCCGGTCCGCCGAGCGGCGGCTGCCAGGCCAGGACGACCCACAGCTCCGCGTCCCGCGCCCGCGCCTCGGCGTGCGCCACGTGCAGTGCCGTCACGCTCCCGAGGGATCCCCGCGCCCCCACCACGACTCGTCCTCGCACCGCGCCGTCCTCCCTCCGCGCGGCCCCTCGGCCGCGTCCACCGGGTCGGGCGGACGAACCGCTTCGCGCGCTTCGCCGCCTTCGTCACCTCCATGGAACGACGGCGGCGGGCACCGGGACAGACTTCCTGACGGCCTCATGACGCCCGGACGGCAAACCCTGACGGACCCCTGACGGACCCCTGACGGACCTTGCCGCGCGGGGGCCCAACCGGCTCAGCCGGTGAAGCCCCGCTCGCGCAGCGCCTGCTCGATCCGCGAGCGGTGCTGCTCCTCCCAGGCGTCGAGGGACTCCTCGGTTGTTGGGGGAACATCCTTGAATGCGTCGTCCATGCCGGTCGTCCTCCGTACTGTGAAAGTGCTGGTCGCAGGTGGTTCCGCGGTCCGAGCCCGACAGTACGGGGGCGCCTTCGCACCCTGCTCGCCGTCCCGCGGCCCTTCCTCGGAGGCGCCCGTCGGGTCCGCTGTCCGCGAACCCGCCCCGCCCTGCCGGGCTCCGCGTGCTTGGCTGTCGGGATGGAGATCTTGGTTCTGGGTGGAACGGCATGGCTGGGCCGGGAAGTGTCCCGGCAGGCGATCGAGCGCGGTCACCCGGTGACGTGCCTGGCGCGCGGCGAAAGCGGGGAAGTCGCCGACGGGGCGACGCTGGTGGCCGCCGACCGGCGCGGCCCTTCGGCGTACGAGGCCCTGCGCGGCCGCGACTGGGACGCGGTCGTCGAGGTCTCCTGGCAGCCGGGCTTCGTCCGCGCGGCGCTCGACGCGCTGGGCGACCGGGCCCGTCACTGGACCTACGTCTCCTCCGTCAGCGCCTACGCCTCCCACGGCACCCCGGACGCGGACGAATCCGCGCCGCTCCTCTCCCCGACCGACCTGGACGAGGCCGACCGCGAGGCCTACGGCGAGGCGAAGGCCGCCTGCGAGCTCGCGTCCACAGCCGCCGTGGGCGAGCGCCTCCTCATCGCCCGCGCCGGGCTGATCGGCGGCCCCGGCGATCACAGCGGCCGCTCCGGCTACTGGGCCGCCCGCGCCGCACTCGATCCGCGCGGCCCGCTGCTGGTCCCCGACGAACCGGGCATCCCCACCCAGGTGGTCGACGCCCGGGACCTCGCCGCCTGGATCCTCGACTCCGCGGAGAGGGGCACCACCGGTGCCTACAACGCCGTCGGCCCCGTCGTCCCGTTCGCCGAGTGGATCGAGCTGTCCCGCGCCGTCGGCGGCCACACCGGCCCGGTGGTCACCGCCGGGTCGGATTGGCTGATCGCCCAGGGCGTGGCCCAGTACATGGGGCCCGAGTCGCTCCCGATGTGGATGGTCGAGCCGGGCTGGGAGGGATGGTCCGCCCGCAACGGCTCGGCGGCGGGCTCCACGGGCCTGCGCCACCGACCCCGGGCGGAACTGCTGGCCGACACCCTGCGATGGGAACGCGAGCAGGGCCTGAGCCGGGACCGCCGGGCCGGCCTCGGTGCCCGCCGCGAACGCGAGCTGCTCGACGCGCTCGGGCTTCCCGGCAGGCCCGAAGCGGCCGGTTAGACGGTCCGCTCGGCTCCGTATCCCGCCGCGGCGATCGCCGCGAGGACCTCGGCCGGATCCACGGGCCGGTCGGTGTCCACGACGGTGCGGCCGGTGCGGATGCTGGTCGCGCTGGCGACCACCCCCGCCAGTTCCTCGACCTCGTCGTCGATCAGCAGGCCGCAGCTCGCGCAGTGCATGCCGGTCACGGTGAATTCCATCCGCGTGTTCACTGGGTGGCTCCCGGAGTCTCGAAGGTGATCAGGCCGCCGTACATGCCCATGCCGCAGCTGTACGACAGGGTGCCGGGCTTTCGGGTGCCCAGGTCGATGTCGGTCCTCCCGGTCGTGGGGAGGACCTTCTGGATGCCCAGGTCGGGGATGACGAAGGAGCGGACGCAGCCGCCCGTGCCCTGCGTGGCCACCACCAGCGTGGTGGGCACCCCGGCCTTCACGGTGACCACGGCCGGGCTGTACGAGGTCGTGCGGGCCCGGATGGTGACCGTCTGGCTGCCGTCCGCGTTGATCACGACGGTCCGGTCCGCCCCGGCTTCCGGCGAGCCCGCGCCCACCGGCGCGGCCGCGGCCGCCGAAGGTCCGGCGACCGGCCACCAGCCTCCGAGGCGCAGCCCGGACGTGAGCGTCCACACCGCGACCAGCAGCACCACGACGGCGGTCACCAGGGTCAGCCGCCCCTGCCACAGGCGGGCGGCGGAGCGCAGGAAGAAGCCCAGGACGGCGAAGAGCGGACCGGTCCCCAGGACGAAGCCGGCCATCACCGCCGCTCCGGCCAGCGGCGTGCCGGAGGTGACGGCGAGGAGTTCCACGCTCAGCGTCACCCCGCAGGGGATGAGCACGGTCAGGAACCCGAGCACGGCCGGCGTGGTGACGGCGGCGGACTTCGCGGACCGGCGGACCCGCCTGCCCCAGGAGGCGGGCGTCCGGGGCACGAAGCGGCGTACGGCCCGCACCCCGAACATGTCCAGCGCGAAGAGCACCATCAGCACACCGGCGAGCAGCATCAGCGCGGCCTGGGTGCGCGGGCCCGGCTGGATCGCGGCGCCGAGCAGGCCGAGGGCGGCGCCGAGCAGGGCGTGGGACACGAGCTTGGCGCCGAGGAACGCGCCGACGGGAGCGAACAGGCCGCTGCGCTCCCACCTCTCCTTGGACCACTCGGCGGAGCGGCGGCCGACCGCCCCGGCGAGCAGGCCTCCCTGGACGGCGGCGCAGGACGCGCCGCCGGCGAACAGACCGGTGGAGACACCGGTGACGAACAACGTGGTGGTCGAAGCCATGGAGGAACGGACTCTCTGTGCGTCTGTGCGGATCAGGACACGGCGCGGCACCCCGCCCGCCCGGCGTGCGGGCGGGTACGGGTGCGGGGCCGGTCAGGACCGGCTGACGCAGAGGGAGTCGGGATCGGGTGCGCGCGGCTGCGCGCACGCCCGGTGCGGCACGGGTCCGGCGGGGCCCGCGGCCACGGGAGGCGGGCTCCACGCGGCGGAGACGGCAAGGTTGTTCGTCGCCGGGGCGGCGGGCCCGGCCGGGGCCCACGCCGAGGCCAGCGGGCAGTCCTCCCCGGAGACCGAGCAGCCGCCGTACGGGCTCTTCCCCATGGCGGGGCCCGGTCCCGTGTCGGTGTCCGTGTGCACAGCCGCGGCCGCGGCCGCGGAAACGGCCATGTCCATCGCGGACACGGCGGGCATCGTCATCGTGGCCATGGACGGCACGGGATGCGTGAACAGCCCCCCGCAGACGAGCAGCACCACGGCCAGGACGCCTGCGGCGATGGCCGCCGTGCGTCGCGGGGCCCGGATGATGTGCATGGCCGCGATGCTACGACAGCCGCCCGGCCGTCTCGCGGACCGGGGCGGCTCTGCCACCCTGGAGCCATGGACGCACCTCTGCGCGGCGCATGGCTGCGCGCCGGAATCAGCCGTGACGACGGCCCGCTGCGGGAAACCGGGCACGTCGTGTGGCTCCAGACCGGCACCTTCTACGCGGACAGCCGCGGTTTCGCCGGAACCACCTCCTACGACGGCGGCCGGGTCACCTTCCACCACGACGCCGGCACCCCGGGCCACGACGTCGGGACCCTGCGCGCCGAGGGCACCCTCATGATCGAAACCGGCACCAACCTCGACGGCAGCACCTTCATGGAGATCTGGACGCCGCTGCCCCACGTCGAAGGCCCCGAAGGCTCCTGGACCACCGCGGGTGCGCAGACCGTCCGGGTCGGAAGCCACGTCGTCCACGTCGACGCCGCCGGCCGCGGCACCCACCTGCTCCTCCCGGACTGAGGCCGCGCTCGAACCCCGGGCCCCCGATGCCCGGCTCAGCTCCCCGGGAGCAGCCGGGTCTCGGCGACCGGCAGCTTCTTCCACCAGTGGCCGTACCGGCTGTAGACCGCCGGGTCCCGGGCCGCGAGGAAGGCCGTCAGCGCCCGGGCCTCCTCGGCGAGTTCCTCCCAGGCCCCGTCCGGCAGCGGGTGGAAGGCGGTCGCCTCGATCCCTCCCCCGGCCGGGCGCCACACTCCGGCGACGTACCCGTCGACCAGCAGGGTCGGCAGGGTGTCGCCGTTCACCCGGGTGACGAGCTTGCGGTACTGCGGCGGGATGACGCGGTCGCGGTCGGAGTAGGCCAGCAGGGTGCTGTCCCACATGGCCATCAGCCGCGGCGGCGCCGGTGTGTCCTCGTCCGGTCGTGGTGCGCCCGGGACGTCGAACAGCTCTTCGCCCTTCGGTCCTTCCAGGCGTTCCACGCGCGGCCCGTCGCCTTCGGGCGCGGTCTGCGCCCGCAGTTCCTGCAGCGCCTTCCTGACCCTGGCCCGCTGGACCATCGCGAACTGTGCCACGTCCGCCACCGACGCCGGTCCGAACCCTTCGAGGTAGCGCAGCACCAGCTTGCGCAGGGAGTCCTCGGCCGCCTCCGGGTCGGCCGGCACGGCCCTCGGGACGGTCGGGGGCGCGATGTACGACGGTCGCTCGCCGAAGGACCACGGCGGCGCGGTCGGTGCGTGCAGCAGCGGCGCGTACTGCCGCAGCCCCCACCACGCGCCCGGCTGCGCCGGCGCACCGAGCCGCTCCCCCAGCCAGGCCTCGCACTCGGCGTTGGTCCGTGGCCGGTCGGCGAAGGCCAGCAGCTCCGGGACCAGCGCGTCGGCGTCCTCGGCGGTCAGCCCGGACGCCGTGAACCGGTCCCCCAGCCGGGCTGCCCGTACCCCCGGCTGCACGGCCTCGCGGAAGGCGGGGAAGTCCTCGCGGTGGACGGCGTGCAGGGTGATCCGCATCAGGGTCGCCTTGACGACGGTGTGGCGGGCGAAGGCGGCGTCGAGACCGTCCGGGTCGAATGCGCTGAGCCGGTTCCACAGCGCGAGGTAGGGCGAAGCCGCCTGCTGCGCCTGCAGCGCGACCACGCGCCGGATCCCGTCCTCGACGCCCAGGGGCGCCCGCTCCAGCAGCAGCTGCCGGGCGAGGGTGGCACGGTTGAGTGCTCGTGCGGTGATCGTCACGGCTGTCACTTGATGCTCCTGCGGTGCGGGTGTCCGGGATCGGCGGGGCAGGCGAGGACGCTGAGCCTGCCCCAACGGCCCACGCCGGTCCAGGGGCTCGCCGACTCAGCCCTTGGTGATCCTGACCACCCCGGTCTCCGTGCCCTGGTAGAGGGTGCCGTCGGGGCCGGTGGTTCCGGTCATCTGGAGCGGGTTGTAGACCAGGCCGATGCCCAGGAAGGAGCTGGTGAGCTGCGCCCCGGTGGCCGGGTCGAGCACGGAGTGGCGGTACGAGGCGAAGGTGTTGAGGCCCGCGCTGCCCGTCGGTCCGGTGACGGAGACGGTGTAGATCTTGCCGTCGGCCACCGAGAGCCGGGGCAGGGCGGCCGACTTCACGTTGCTGTTCCACACCAGGTTGCAGCCCGTCCCCTCGGCGTTGACGTCGACCCGGCTGAGGCCGCCGTCGAAGTTCGCGGAGGAAGGCTTGCTCTCCGGGGCCCCTTCGGGCAGGGCCGGGTAGGGGTATCCGTAGGTGTTGGTGACGAAGACGCTGCGTCCGGAGGCGATGACGGCGTCCTCGGTCCCGCTGTTGGCGAACTGGGTGAGCACCGGGGTGGAGCAGATCGGCGCCGGTCCCCCGTCCACCCGGTAGACGAGCAGGTTCTCGTGCGGGGCGGCGTTGTCGGTGATGGTGACGTACTCCGTCCCGTCACCCGGTCCGAAGAAGCTCGGGGTGGCCCCGGTGCCCCAGCTGAGCTGGCCGGGCTTGCGGCCGGGACCGCGGTCGTACGGGGCCCGCCAATCGATGACGGGGGTGCCGTCGGGCGACTCGGACAGCAGGTAGAGGGCGTGGTCGGTGGCGACCGCCGTGTGCCCCGGAACGGTGGAGATGCTGTTCTGTACGCCTTCGCCGGTGCCGATGGCGCGTACCGCTCCGGTACCGGTGTCCACGGTGCCGATCACGCCGCCGGTGGTGGCGAACCAGACCTTTCCGTTCCACGCGGGGGCGAGACCGACGATGTTGTCGCCTGCGGGGACGGCGCCCGTGAGCGGGGTGGACTGATCGACCGTCAGAGTCCAGCCGGAGCCGCTGCGGTGGTGGCCGATGCGGACGAGGTTGTTGTTGCCGTCCACGGCTACCAGGCGGTCGTCGTTGTCGAGGTAGGAGTAAACACCCCCGAACAGGCTGCCCTTGGGCAGGGAGAGGGAGGCGAGGTCGGCTCCACTGGCGGGGTCGAGCAGGTGCACGGTCGGGGTCCGGCCGAAGATGGTGGTGCACAGGGTGACCACGTAGCCGTCCGATCCGATGACCACGGTCGGGCAGGCGGAGGCCAGCGCGGTACGGGAGTACGCGATCTTCCCGGTTCCGGGGCCCGGGTAGGGCGTGGTGTCGCTGGAGGCACTGTCGCCGTGCATTCCGGCGGTGCCGTTGGGGCCGCTGGCCGGATTGCGCGGCGGCAGCGGACCGTAGGCCGAGGTGTCGGCGGAGGCCGTGGCGGTGGCACCGAAGGCGCCCAGGGCAACGACCAGGGCGAAGGAGAGCGCGGCGAAGCGCCCGCCCGCAGGCAGGGAAAACGGCATGGAGGTGTCCTCGGACAGGAAGTGACGGCGGGGAACGGCAGGGAACGGCAGGGAACGGCTGGGAGACGCGCGAATCGGCGTACGGCTCGTGCTGTGGCCTGTTGTGGTGGCCCCGGGCCGTGCTCCGATCGCGGTGGCGCACCGGCACGGCTCTGACGAAGACGCTAGCCGGTGATCACTGCCGCCAGTCGGCTCCGGGGCACACCGCACAGCATGTTCATGCTCCCGCAGCACTCGCGCAACAGAGCGTCGCGCCGGCCGGGGATCCGCCCGATCAGTCCGGCAGCCGTACGGTGGCCCGGAGTCCCGAGATCAGTTCCTTGCCGCCCGAGGTGACGGTCAGGAGCACCACGGCTGCGCCTTCCCGCGTCAACTCGCGTGCGCGGGCCGAACGTGACGCCCGGCTACTGGAACGATCCGGCCGCCACGCGCGAGGCCCTGCGCGACGGCGGCTGGCTGCACACGGGGGACATCGGGCAGCTGGACGCGGACGGATACCTCTACGTCGTCGACCGCGCCAAGGACATGATCATCACCGGCGGCGAGAACGTCTATCCGGCCGAGGTGGAGCGGGCCCTGACCGGCTGCCCCGGGATCGCGGACCTCGCGGTCGTGGGAACCCCGCACCCGCGCTGGGGCGAGACGGTCGTGGCCGTCGTGGTCCCCGAGGACGGGGCCGCACCCGGCCTCCAGGAGGTACGGGACCACGCGGAGCAGCGGCTGGCGCGCTACAAACTGCCCTCCGCGCTGCTGCTCACCGACGCCCTGTTCGTGAATGATCGAGATCTCACCGCGGTCGAGCTCCTCGGTGCACAGGTACGTCGGCAGTACGGAGACACCCGCTCCGGCCTGCACTGCGGCCAGCACCGCCCGCAGGTCCGGAATCACGGCCTGCGGGCGGAAGTTCGGCGGCTGATGGAAGACGCTCGTCCAATACAGGCGCAGGATCGCGAGGGGCCTCAGGGTGGAGATGACCAGGTCGTACTCGCCGGCTTCCAGGCCTCTGAACAGGTCTTCCGCAAGGCCGAGCCCGACCCTGAGCCGCAGGCCGCCGCACATCAGGTCCGCCAGCGCCGGAAGCACCCGCGCCGACATGATTCCCGGGGGGCCCGCGAGGTGCAGCGGACGGTCGGATATTCCCTCCGGCTGAAGGCTGCGGTCGATTACCGCTTTCAAGTCGTCGAGGGGTCTCGACGTCTGCTGAACGAGATCGTGGGCGGCATCGGTCGGCACCGCTCCTTGTGATGTCCGCAGGAATAGCGGCTGCCCCAGGGTTTTCTCCAGATTCCGTACGAGGAACGGTTATCGACCCGCCGATCCGCCCGAAGGCCGATCCGTTCAAAGGCCGATCCGTTCAACGGAATGGCGCACGATTCCGGTGCGCGAACACCGCGGGCTCCTCCCCCGGAGCCCCGGACCAAGACCTACTGCTGAGGTATCGATGACTGCGGACTATTCAAAGACCGCCTACGACCATCTGTGGATGCATTTCACCCGGATGTCCACGTACGAGAACAACCCCGTGCCGACCATCGTGCGCGGTGAAGGCACGTACATCTACGACAGCAACGGCAAGAAGTACCTGGACGGGCTGGCCGGACTCTTCACCGTCCAGGCCGGCCACGGCCGGGAGGAGCTGGCCGAGGCCGCCGCCAAGCAGGCCAAGGAGCTGGCCTTCTTCCCGGTGTGGAGCTACGCCCACCCCAAGGCCGTCGAACTGGCCGAGCGCCTCGCCCACTACGCGCCGGGCGACCTGAACAAGGTGTTCTTCTCGACCGGCGGCGGCGAGGCCGTCGAGACCGCCTGGAAGCTGGCCAAGCAGTACTTCAAGCTGACCGGCAAGCCGGCCAAGCACAAGGTCATATCCCGCGCGATCGCCTACCACGGCACCCCGCAGGGCGCCCTGTCGATCACCGGCCTGCCGGCCTACCGGATCCCGTTCGAGCCACTGGTTCCGGGCACCTTCAAGGCCCCCAACACCAACATCTACCGCGCCCCGTCCTTCCTGGAGGACGCCGACGGCCACGTGGACCCGGAGGTCTTCGGCCGCTGGGCCGCGGACGAGATCGAGACCGCGATCCTCAACGAGGGCGCCGACACGGTCGCCGCCGTGTTCGTCGAGCCGGTGCAGAACGCGGGCGGCTGCTTCACCCCGCCGCCCGGCTACTTCCAGCGGGTCCGCGAAATCTGCGACCGCCACGACGTGCTGCTGGTCTCCGACGAGGTCATCTGCTCCTTCGGCCGCCTCGGGACCATGTTCGGCGCCGACAAGTTCGGCTACGTCCCGGACATGATCACCTGCGCCAAGGGCATGTCCTCGGGCTACTCCCCCATCGGCGCGACGATCATCTCCGACCGGATCGCCGAGCCGTTCTACAAGGGCGACGCCGTCTTCCCGCACGGCTACACCTTCGGCGGCCACCCGGTCTCGGCCGCGGTCGCGCTGACCAACCTCGACATCTTCGAGCGCGAGGGCCTCAACCAGCACGTCCTGGACAACGAGGCGAACTTCCGCAAGACGCTGGAGAAGCTGCACGACCTGCCGATCGTCGGCGACATCCGCGGCAACGGCTACTTCTTCGGCGTCGAGCTCGTCACGGACAAGGCGCGCAAGACGACCTTCACCGACGAGCAGTGCGAGCGGGTGCTCTACGGGTACCTGTCCAAGGCCCTCTACGAGAACGGCCTGTACTGCCGGGCCGACGACCGGGGCGACCCGGTCGTCCAGTTCGCGCCGCCGCTGATCGCGGACCAGGGCACCTTCGACGAGATCGAGCAGATCATGCGCCACTGCCTCACCGAGGCGTGGAGCAAGATCTGACCGGCCCCACCGGACCCCGGTGCGCTCCGGGTCGTCGAGTTCCCCACGGGCGCACCGGCCAGGGCCATGCCTGTTCGACCAGGCAGGGCCCGCCCCCGCCCCCGGCCGCCCGGCCCAGCCGGCCCGGCCCTCAGCCGGACGGTCTCGGGTGTACGACCGCACGGTCGCCGCGCGGTCCGAACAGGTGCAGGATCTCCACGGCAGTCGTGCCCGCCGGACCGAACCAGTGCGGTTCCCTGGTGTCGAACTCGGCCACTTCGCCGGGGCCGAGGGTGGACTCGTGCTCCCCGATGACCAGGCGCAGCTCGCCCGCCAGGACGTACAGCCACTCGTAGCCCTCGTGGGTGACCAGCTTCGGCTCCCTCGGCGCCAGTACCTGCTTGAACACCTGCACCCGGCCCGGATACTGCGTCAGGGGTACGAGGGTGCTGCCGTGCCCCTTGTGCAGCGGCGCGAGGTGCACCCGTGGGTCGCCGCTGGCCGGCGCGGCCACCAGCTGGTCGAGGGCGATGCGGTGCGCACGGGCGAGCGGGATCAGCAGCTCCAGGGTCGGGCGCCGTTTGCCCGATTCGAGGCGGGACAGCGTGCTCACCGAGAACCCGGTCGTGGCGGCGAGCGCCTCCAGCGTGAGCCCGCGCTCCCGGCGCAGCGCGCGCAGCCGGGGCCCGATCGCGTCGAGGATCCGCTCCACTTCCCCGCCCGTGCCGTTGGCGGCAGCGGCCTGTTCCTGTCCCCGTCGCTTGTCCATGGCTCCATTTTGCGGTCTTCGCAAATCTTCTGGGTCCTCGCGGCCGTCCGGCCGGAGCATGGCCGCACGGATTGACGACACTGTGAGGCAGACCGTGACCACGACGATTCACGCAGTTCCCCCCGTGCTGAGCGCACGCAGACGCTGGACGGTGCTGGCCGTCTGCTGTCTGAGCATGTTCCTGGTGGGCCTGGACACCACCATCGTCAACGTGGGCCTGCCCGCCATCGGACGCGGCCTCCACGCCGGGACCCGCCCGCTCGAATGGACCGTGGACGCCTACACCCTGGTCCTGGCCAGTCTCCTGATCACCTCCGGCGCGATGGCGGACCGCTTCGGGCGCCGCAGGGTGTTCCGGCTCGGGCTGGCCGTCTTCGCCGTCGCCTCGCTGCTCTGCGCGATCGCTCCCTCGGTGGAGGCCCTCATCGCGGCCCGCGCGGTTCAGGGGATCGGCGCCTCGATGCTCAGCCCCGTGGCACTGGCGATCGTGGTGAACGCGATGCCCGACCCGAAGGAGCGGGCGCAGGCGATCGGGGTCTGGGCAGCGGTCTTCGGGCTGAGCATGGCCGTCGGCCCGGTCACGGGCGGCGCCCTCGTCGCGGCCTTCGGCTGGCGGTCGGTGTTCTGGATCAACGCGCCGGTCATCGTCGTCGCCCTGGTGCTCAGCTCGGTGTTCGTCCCGGAATCCCGGGCGCAGCGGGTGCGGCGCCTCGACCTGCCGGGCCAGCTCCTGCTGACGGCGGTCATCGGGATCTCGGTCGCCGTCCTCATCGAGGGTCCGCACATCGGCTGGACCTCGCCCCGGGCACTGTGGGCGTACGTGTTCACCGCCGCGGCGGCGGCCGCGTTCGTACGGGTCGAGTCCCGCCGGAGCGAGCCGCTGATGGATCCTCGGCTCTTTCGCGTCCCGGCCTTCAGGAGTGCGTTCCTGGGCGCCGTCGCGGCCTTCGTCGCCCTCAACCTGACCCTGCTGCTCAACACCCTCTACCTGCAGCACACCCGTGGATGGTCCCCGCTGGCCGCCGGTACGGCCACCTTGCCGATGGCGCTCGGAGCGGTCTTCTGCGCACCGCTGTCCGGCCGGATGACCGGCCGCGGCGGACCCCGGCTGCCGCTGCTCCTGGCCGGCGGGTTCATGACGGCGGGCGGGCTCTGCCTGGTCCGGCTCGATGCGGACACCGGCGTGCCGCTGCTCCTGCTCGCCTACCTGCGCATCGGCACCGGGTTCGGGTTCGCCAACGCGCCGATCACCAACACGGCGGTGAGCGGACTGCCGCCGGCCAGGGCCGCGGTGGCCGGCGCGATCACGTCCACGGCACGGCAGTTCGGCGCCGCGATCGGCATCGCCGTCGCCGGCGGGCTGGTCGCCGGTACGGACCCGGCCGGGCTGGCGCGGGCCTCGCGGCCGGGCTGGATCCTGGTCGCCGCCTGCGGGCTGTTCCTCTTCCTCGTGGCCCGGGCGGCGCGGCGGCCGGCCGTCATCGACGGATGATGACGGCCGGCCCCGGCTCCGTTACTGGACCAGGTCGAAGCGGTCCAGCTTCATGACCTTGTCCCAGGCGGCGACGAAGTCCTTGACGAACTTCGCCTTCGCGTCGTCGCTCGCGTAGACCTCGGCGAGGGCGCGCAGCTCGGAGTTCGAGCCGAAGACGAGGTCGACGCGGGAGCCGGTCCACTTGACCGCGCCCGCGGCGTCACGGCCCTCGAAGGTGTTCTCGTCCCCGGCCGCCGTCTTCCACGTCGTGCCCAGGTCGAGCAGGTTGACGAAGAAGTCGTTGGTCAGCGTCCCGGGAGCCGTGGTGAGGACGCCGAGCTTGGACTGCTGGTGGTTCGCGCCGAGGACGCGCAGACCGCCGACCAGGACCGTCATCTCGGGGGCGCTCAGGTTCAGCAGGTTCGCCTTGTCGAGCAGCAGGTACTCGGCCAGCAGGCGGTTGCCCTTGCCGAGGTAGTTGCGGAACCCGTCGGCGGCCGGTTCGAGCGCCGCGAAGGACTCCACGTCCGTCTGCTCCTGCGAGGCGTCCGCGCGGCCCGGGGTGAAGGGGACCTGGACCTGGACACCGGCGTCCTTGGCGGCCTGTTCGACGGCCGCGCCACCGGCGAGGACGATCAGGTCGGCCAGCGAGATCTGCTTGCCGCCGCTCTGCTCCGAGTTGAAGGACTCGCGGATGCCCTCCAGCGTGCGCAGCACCGTGGCCAGCTCGTCGGGGTTGTTGACCTCCCAGCCGCTCTGCGGCTGGAGGCGGATGCGCGCGCCGTTGGCGCCGCCGCGCTTGTCGCTGCCGCGGAAGGAGGAGGCCGAGGCCCAGGCGGTGGAGACCAGCTGGGACACCGACAGGTCCGAGGCGAGCACCCGGCTCTTGAGCGAGGCGATGTCCGCGGCGTCCACGAGCGGGTGCGTCACCGCGGGGAGCGGGTCCTGCCACAGCAGCGTCTCGGAGGGGACCTCGGGGCCGAGGTAGCGCACCACCGGGCCCATGTCGCGGTGGGTCAGCTTGAACCAGGCGCGCGCGAAGGCGTCCGCGAACTCGGCCGGGTTCTGGTGGAAGCGGCGCGAGATCTGCTCGTAGGCGGGGTCGATCCGCAGCGAGAGGTCGGTCGTGAGCATCGTCGGCGCGTGGGTCTTGGACGGGTCGTGGGCGTCGGGCACGGTGCCGGCCCCGGCGCCCGCCTTCGGCCGCCACTGGTGGGCGCCGGCCGGACTCTTGAACAGCTCCCACTCGTAGCCGAAGAGGATGTCGAAGAAGGTGTTGTCCCAGGCGATCGGGGTGTTGGTCCAGATCCCCTCGAGTCCGCTAGTGATGGCGTCGCCGCCCTTGCCGGTACCGAACGAGTTGGCCCAGCCCAGGCCCTGTGCCTCGATCGGGGCGGCCTCGGGGTCGGCACCGACGCTCTCCGCCGGGCCGGCGCCGTGGGTCTTGCCGAAGGTGTGGCCGCCCGCGATCAGGGCGACCGTCTCCTCGTCGTTCATCGCCATCCGGCGGAACGTCTCACGGATGTCGCGCGCCGCGGCGATCGGGTCCGGAGTGCCGTTGGGGCCCTCGGGGTTGACGTAGATGAGGCCCATCTGGACGGCGCCGAGGGGGTTTTCGAGCTCACGGTCCCCGGTGTAGCGCTCGTCGTCGAGCCAGGTGGTCTCGGGACCCCAGTAGACGTCCTCGTCGGGCTCCCAGACGTCGGCGCGGCCGCCGCCGAAGCCGAAGGTGTCGAAGCCCATCGACTCCAGGGCCACGTTGCCGGTGAGGATCATGAGGTCGGCCCACGAGAGGCTCTGGCCGTACTTCTTCTTGACCGGCCACAGGAGTCGGCGGGCCTTGTCCAGGTTGCCGTTGTCCGGCCAGCTGTTGAGGGGCGCGAAGCGCTGCTGACCCGCTCCTGCGCCACCGCGGCCGTCCCTGATCCGGTAGGTGCCCGCGCTGTGCCAGGCCATTCTGATCATGAACGGGCCGTAGTGGCCGAAGTCGGCGGGCCACCAGTCCTGCGAGCTGGTCAGGACCTCGGCGATGTCCCGCTTCACCGCCGGGAGGTCGAGGGTGTTGAACGCTGCGGCGTAGTCGAACTCCTCGCCCAGCGGGTTGGCCACGGCGGGGTTCTTCGCGAGGATCTTCAGGTTGAGGCGATCCGGCCACCACTGGCGGTTTCCGCCGCCTTGGGTCGGGTGCGCAGCGCGTTCGTGCGCGACCGGACAGCCCGTCGCGCCCTCCGCCTTCGCGTCGGTGACGATTGCGTCATGGTTCTCAGACATGGGAATCCTTCCGGACCGGACCAGGCGGTCACGGTGATCAGGAACTGCATGCGGTGGAACATTGATGGCTCAGGACCCCGGAATCGGGCCCGACTCCGTGGATCGTCCTGACGCCGAGGTTGTCGCTCACGTCCAGTCTCCCGCTGCTTCGGAGTCTGTCTGTCCCTTGGCTATCGACGGAACCGATCCTACGATCGACGGAATCCAAGTCAAGAAAGACACCGAGCCCATATCCCGTCGGTTCCCGGACATGCGCCGGCGGGTTCCGGAGTACCCGTCGAACCTGAAAAGGTGAGCCGATATGAGTGACCTGCTGGAACGGCTACGAGGGCGCGCCTGGCGGATGACCTCCCAGCGGCGCGTGGTCGCGGAGGTCCTCGACGGCGACCACACGCACCTCACGGCCGACGAGGTGCACGCCCGCGCGGTGCGGCTGCTGCCCGAGATCTCCCGGGCCACCGTCTACAACGCCCTGGGCGAACTCGTCTCCCTCGGCGAGGTCGTGGAGATCACCACCGACGGCCGGGCGAAGCGCTACGACCCCAACGCGCACCACCCGCACCAGCACCTGGTCTGCTCCGGCTGCGGCCTGATCCGCGACGTCCATCCGGAGGGCAGCCCGCTGGCCGGCCTTCCGGCCGAGGAGCGGTTCGGCTTCACGGTGACCGGGGTCGAGGTCACGTACCGCGGGCTGTGTCCCGACTGCGCGTGAACCTGTGAGGAAAGGGGCGCCGCCCTGCCCTCCGCCCCCGGGTGGGCGCCCCGTCGTGATCAGCGCAGGGGAACCCCGGAGTCGTCCAGCTGCATCTGGGGACGGCTGGTGACCAGGAGCCAGGCCGGCAGCAGGGCGATGCACAGCAGCGGCAGCAGGCCCGGGTCCGGGGCGAGGACCACCGCGGTGAACAGGCTCACCCAGCCCTGCCGGGTGACGGCCAGCAGGACGCCGAGGACCCCGCACGTCACCCCGACCGGCAGCTGCACCGCCGGTACGAGGGCGCACGCGGCCAGGCCGAAGGCCACTCCCGCGAAGACGGACGGGAAGATCCGCCCGCCCCGGAATCCGGACCCGCAGGCCACCATCACGGCGACCAGCTTCACCACGCTCATCAGGATGAGGGATCCCGCGGAGTGCGCCGCGGGATCGGCGGCCAGTTCACCGACCTCCTCCAGCCCCTTGAAGAGGGTGAGCCTGCCGCCCAGCGCCCCGAGCAGACCCAGTACCACTCCGCCCAGGGTCAGTGCCAGCACCGGATGTGGCAGCAGGTGGAAGACCCGGTGGACGTGGGGGAAGGCGTAGACGGCGGCCATGCCCAGCAGCGCGGCCAGCGGGGCGATCAGGAGCGCCGAGAGCAGGTCGCCCCAGTGCGGGCCCTCGAACGGCGGCAGGGGGATCCCGAAGGCCGGCGCACCGAGCAGCTTGGCCGTCACCCCACCCGCACCCGCCGCGACCAGCGGGGCGAAGAGCTGGTCCCAAAGGCTGGGCGAGCGCCCGTCCGGGGTCTGCGGCCGGGGCGCCGACACCAGTGACTCCGTGAGGATCAGCGCGGCCGCGACCGGGGTGCCGAAGAGCGCTCCGACCGTTCCCGCCGCGCCCAGGGCCGCCCACACCTGTGCCGGGCTGCCGGGCAGCAGGCGTCGGCCCAGCCAGTAGGCGAGGGCGATGTTCACGGCGGTGATGGGGTTTTCCGGGCCCAGGCTCACCCCGCCGGCCAGGGCCAGCCCGGTGGCCACCAGCAGCCCCGGGACCACCCCGGCAGGCAGCGGGGCGTCCACGAGTCCGGTGGTCGCGGGATCCGGCCCGGCGTGGCCGTGGACCTTCCACACCACGAGGCCGACGGCGATGCCGGTCGTGGTCAGGACGACCATGGTCCAGGCCACGGACCAGCGGCCGATCCCGAGGGCGTCGGGGAGGGTCTCCCACAGCACGTCCTTCAGCAGCTCGGCCGCATCGCTCACGCCGGTGAGGAGCAGGCTCGAACCCACTCCGATCAGAAGGGCGGGCAGGACCAGGGGCAGCAGGGCCCGTGCGGGGGTGGGGGCCGGCGGGTGCACGGCGGGCTTCACGAGGTCGCTCACCGGATCAAACTAGCGGCGAATGGTAGGAAAACCTGGCAAAAGCCGCACTCAAGTGGCGCCCCGCGGACCCGGACGCCACCCGTACGGCGGCCCTGTCTTGGCGGGCTCCGCCCGTCGCGGCCACGACGGGGGATCCGGGCGCGCCCTGCTCCGGCCCGACGGGGCCATGGCGGCGGGATGGGCCCCCGGCTGGATGCACTCCTGGCCGCGCGACTCCAGCTTCGCCGCCGCAGCGTTCGCACACAGCGGCCACGAGTCCGAGGCCTACCGGATCCTCCGCCACAGCGCCCCGCGGACCTCGCCGTCGAGCTGAACAGGCCGCAGGACGCAGCCCGTTGGAGCGCCGCCGCCGGGCGTCTGTCCTCCGCGCCGGCCAAGAGCTTCGCGCCCCTGGGATACCGGCGCACGGCCAACGGGCGGCACGGCCACGACAGCGCGGTGACCTTCATGGCGCCCCCGTTCAACGCGGCCCGGGCCGGCCTGTCCCGAGCACTCGACACCACGTACGAGGCCCTGCTGCTGCCCAACGGCGGCATCACGCCGGGGAACGACCCGAAGGCGCCGTGGGGCGGGAACGCCTGGACACCGAGCACCTCGCTCTTCGCCCTCGCCTGGGCCGGCACGGGGAGGACGCTCCCGACGCCGCCCCTGCGGTCCTGAGGGGTGAGGTGCGGCCCGGACCCGGCAAGACCCGAAAGGGACGGCCTAAGGCCTGACCGCGCGGTGCCACGGGGAGGGCGGGCCGGCCGGCGGCTTGCCTCCGGGCGGCGGGGGCGGCGTGATGACGTGCAGATCGGCGTCCAGGCCGAGGGCCGCCGCGACGTCCGTACGGGCTCCGTCGGCCACGCCGGCCGGGGCGCCCGTGTACAGCATCCTGGACTCCTGCCAGTCCTGCGGACCGCCCATGCCCGCCATGCCCACCAGGCCGACCGCGCCCGTGCTCGCGCGGCCCACCAGCATGTTGCCCACGACGCCCACCGCGCCGTAGCCGCCCGGACCGCCGGTCTCGGTGACCGGGGAGAACTTCGGCGCGGGCTGCCCGCCCGCGGTGGCCAGGGTCGTGGCGACGGTGCCCTTGCCGGGCCGGCGGAAGAACAGGCGGACGCCATCGCCCTCGGCGGTCGCCGAGAGCACACCCGTCGTCGGGGGCAGATAGGTCGGGAAGGGGCCGCCGAGAGGGGCGCCCGACGTCGGCTGGACCCAGGCCAGTACGGACCCCTTGGTCGCCGCGTACACGTGGCGCCGCCCCGACGCGTCGGTCCGGGTGACCGGGTCGCCCTGGAGTTCGGCGCCGCCCAGGGCCTTCCAATCGCCGAAGGCCCCGCCCGGGGCCGACTGGGCCGCGGCACGCAGGGTGCGCCGGGAATCGCGCACGTACGCCGTCATCCGGCCCGCGGGATCCACGGCCACGGCCGGTCCGCTGATCGCCGAGGTGCCGGACCGGTCCCCGGGGTCCGGGGAGCCCAGTGACCTCCACGGGCCGAACGCGCCGTCGGCCGCGGACTGCTCGGCGTACACGAGATCGCGGCTGTAGTCCTGGTGCTTCGTGCCCAGGGTGGTGCGGGTGGCGAACACCGCGATCCTGCCGCCGGAGAGGCGGACCGCGGTCGCCCCGGTGTCGAGTCCGCTACCGGGACCCGTGCCGGGGTTGGGGAGGAACTCGGGGCCCTTCCAAGTGTCCTTCGCCCCACCGCGGGTCCAGTACGCCATGCGACCGTCCAGCACGGCGAAGGCCCACAGCCGGCCGGGGGCGCCCTCCGCCATCCAGGAAGTGGCGTCGCCCCGGCTGTAGCGGATGGTCTGGTTCCAGCCGGCGCCGGTGGGGCGGGTGGCGGTCTTGCGGTCACCGCAGCCGGCGGGGCTGCGGCACCAGTCCTCGTGATCCGTCCAGGCGTAGGTCTTGAGGTAGCCGAGCTTCTCCTCGGCCGCACGCGGGTCGAGCGTCGGGGGCAGGCCGGTGTTGGGGTAGCTCACGTAGTTCTGGATGGAGAAGTGCGGCCGGTCCGCGGACTGCGCGTAGCGGTCGGCGGCGGCCTGGACGAAGCGGGCGCCGTATATGTGGTCCTGGTGGTCGAGGAGGACGCCGGTGGCCTGCACCTTGCCCGGGGTCGGGTCCTGCGTCCGTATCGTGGTCGGCTTGTACGTCGACAGCACGCCCGCGATCGCGGCTATCGCCTGGTCCTTGGTGTACGAGAACGTCTGCTTGACCGGCGATCCGGAGGACAGCAGGGCTCCGAGGGAGGCTATCTTGCCGTCCCACAGCCCGCGCAGGCTCTCCGGGTTGTCACCCGAGATGCTGCGGGCCTCGCGGAGCTCCATCCACACCAGGTTGACCTCGGGGCGGGCGATGAGGACGTCGACCTCGGCGCTGCCTCCACCGGCGGTGCGTATGGACTTGCGCTCCCAGGGGCTGGTCCGGTCACCGGTGGCCATCTGCGCGTAGGCGCCGCGTACGCCGTTCTGCCTGGCCTCCGAGTAGGAGGCGTGGTCGGCGGGCTTGACGGGGTCCTGCAGCGGCCCGCCGTGCGCCTCGTTCCTGCCGTCGGACTCGCCGGAGGTCAGGTAGACGGTGGTCACCTTTATGCCGGCGGCTATGGAACGGCTCACATCGGGGTTCATGAAGAAGAGGTCGTCGTCGGGGTGCGCAACGATCTGGAGGGTGGAGCCCTCGGTCACGCTGGCCTGGTCGGCCGCCTCGGGCGCTTTGCCGTCCTGCCGCCCGGTGCCGTTCCTGCCGTCGTCGTAGGCCCACGCCGTCACACCGGCGGCGCCGACGCAGACCGCGGCGACCAGGGCCGCGAGGCGGGTGCGACTGACCACGGACATCTAGAACACCTCGGAGTATCGGTCCGGCGCGGAATCCCGCCTGCAGGTCCGCCGGTGCTCGATGGTCCGAAGCTGCCGGGAAACGACCGGTCCCAATTATGCCTTGTTCGCTTGCCGATGACGTACTTTCAAGAGCCATATCAAATAAAGAGAGTTGAATGGGCAATATCTGCAGATTGCGGCTTTTGCCTCTTTTGGGACCAAGGTCATCCAGGTCCCGCCAGCGGCTCCGGCGTGGCCTGCGACACATTTCGGCGGAACCGCACGGGGGGCGACACCTCCTCGGCAGGTTTCGCGCGCAGAGCGCGGCCGCAGCCGAAATCAAGCCAACCGGCGGCGAGTCGGACCAGGCGGGGACACGTCCACAGCCGGGCGGCTCCGGTTCGGGGGCGACGGAACGCATCCCTCCGCCGACCACCCGGGCACCGGCGCCACCCGGCGGCGAAACGCTCCGCCCGCGTCGGTGCCCGGCCGGCCGCCGACGCGGGCGCACAGGATCCCGGTGACCAGTCTCACGCCGGCGCCGGCGCGACCGGGCGGCCCCGCTCCCCGGAGGACCTCGGGAGTGACCCAGTTCACACGCGCGGGCTCCAACAGCCGGTGGTCAGTCGACGCCCAGTAGACGCCGCCTGTCCTCGGGGCTGTCCCGGAACTCCGCGCAGGACGCCCGGTGCACGATGCGGCCCTTCTGCATGACCGCCACGTCCCTGGCCGCGGAGAAGGCGAGTCCCAGGTTCTGTTCCACGAGGACCACCGACATGCCCTGCGCGCTCACCTCGCGGATGACCTCTCCCACTTGGGCGACGATCGCGGGAGCCAAGCCGTCGGACGGCTCGTCCAGAAGAAGGAGACGCGGGTTCCCCAGCAGGGACCGGGCGATCGCGAGCATCTGCTGTTCGCCTCCGGAGAGCTGGTCACCGCGGTGCCCCAGCCGCTCCCCCAGCCGCGGAAGCAGATCGAGGACGCGGGCCCTGCTCCACGGGCCCCGGCCCGATCGCCTCGAGGCGATCGTCAGGTGCTCCGCCACGGTCAGCGGCGCGAAGACCCGGCGCCCCTGCGGTACGACGCCCACCCCGGCCCGGGCGATCACGTCGACACGGGATCCGGCAATCTCCCGGCCGCCGAGGGTGACGCTGCCCTCGTACGGCCGGACGAGACCCATGACGGTCGAGACGAGAGTGGTCTTCCCGACCCCGTTGCGGCCGAGGACCGCGACGGTCCCGCCTTCGTCGAGGTCGAGATCGACACCGCCCAGGACCACGCCCCCGGCGTACCCGGAGCTCAGGCCCCGGATGCTGAAGAACGGCTTCACGAGGCGGCCCCCGTCGTGCCGAGGTAGGCGTTCTGGACCTCGTTGGAGGCCCGCACCTCGTCCGGGGAGCCGGTTTTCAAGTGTCTGCCGAGGTGCATGACCGTCACCGTGTCGGCGAGCTCGAAGACCATGTCGAGGTCGTGTTCGATGAGGAGCACCGTCACTTCGGCGGGCAGGGCGACGACGAGTTCGGTGAGCCGCGCCGTCTCGGCCGGAGACATCCCGGCGGCCGGTTCGTCCAGCAGCAGCAGCCGGGGTTCGGTGGCCAGGGCCACGGCGACCTCCAGCTGCCGCCGTTCGCCGTGCGAGAGGGCGGCCGCCGGGATCTCGTGCCGGGTGGGCAGTCCCACCCGCTCCAGCAGCGTCCGCGCCTGCGCGATCGCCGCCGTCCGGGCGCTCACCCTGCGCCAGCCGCCGAATGCGGAACCGGCCCGGCGCACGACGGCGAGCAGGACGTTCTCCAGCACGGTCTCGCGCAGGAAGAGACTGGAGTGCTGGAAGGTCGCCGCGACGCCGAGTCCGACCCGGCGGTCCACGGGCAGCCGGGTCACGTCCTGCCCGTCGACGCGGATGGTGCCGGCGGTCGTCGCCAGGGTTCCCGAGATCAGTCCGAACAGCGTCGACTTTCCGGCGCCGTTCGGGCCGATGACCGCGTGCCGGGCACCCCGGCGGACGGTGAGGTCGACCTCGTCCAGGGCCCGGAAGGAGCCGAAGTGCCGCGACACCCCGTGCAGTTGCAGTAGCTCGTGTGTCGTCACGCCGTTCTCTTCCGGGTCAGCTGGGGCGGGAGCCGTACGCCTGCCAGCCCTTGGGGCAGCGCGTAGACGGCGATGACGAAGAACACTCCGAGGAGCAGCGGCCCGCGGCCCGCGACGGCTTCGAGGTTTCCGAGGTAGTCGCGGGTGAGCCAGACGAGCGCGGCTCCGACGCAAGTCCCCCACATCGAGCCGGAGCCGCCGATGACGACGGCGAGCAGGGCCAGGGCGGCGATCTCGAATCCCGCGTCGCCGGGCGAGACGAACCGCTGCACCGACACCCACAGGCCACCGGCGACGCCGGCCAGCGCGCCGGCGCCGCAGTAGGCGGCCAGGGCGTACCGCCGGGTCGGGTAGCCGATCGCGCTCATGCGGCGCTCGTTGTCGCGGATTCCGCGCAGGGCGAGGGCGAACGGCGTCGAGCCGAGGCGGGAGACGGCCGCGAAGAGCGCCAGGAACACGGCCAGGACGTAGAAGTACACCAGCCCGTCCAGCTCCAGCGGGGACATGCCCGGCAGTGGTACGACGGGCGGGATGCCGGACACGCCGTCGGTGCCGTTCGTCATCGACTTCCAGTTGACGGCGGCGCTGTAGGCGATCTCGCCGATGGCCAGCGTCAGCATCAGGAACACCACGCCCCTCGCCCGCACCGCCAGCCACCCCGTGACCACGGCCACCAGGGCGGACACCACGGCGGCGATGAGCAGTTGGAACACCCCGACGTCGGTGAGCCGCGTCGCGACGACGGCCGCCGTGTAGGCGCCGACGCCGAAGTAGGCCGACTGGCCGAGGGTGGGCAGCCCGGTCAGGCCGGTGAGCAGGTTCACGCTGATCGCCAGGAGGGCGAACACCAGGACCCGCGACAGGGTGCCGATGGCGTACGAGCCGAGGAGGAAGGGGGCCGCCGCGAGCCCGAGGGCAACGGCGCCCACGGACAGCCGCCGCCTCAGCGGCCGTGCGGCGGATCCGCCGGATCCGGACGCGCTCATGCGCGCACCCCCGCCGGGACCAGGCCGTGCGGGCGGACGACGAGCACGGCCAGCATGGTGCCGAAGAGCAGGAAGGGGGCGTACTGCGGGAGCAGCGCCACCCCCAGCGTCTGCACCTGGCCGATGAGGAGCGCGCCGACGAGCGCGCCGCGCACGGATCCGAGGCCGCCGACGACCACGACGACGAGCGAGAGGACGAGGACGGTCTCGTCGACGCCGGGGCCGGGGCCCAGGATCGGCGCCCCGAGGACACCGCCGACCACGGCCAGGGCCGCGCCGAGCCCGAAGACCCCGTAGAGCACCTTGCGGATGTCCACGCCCAGCGCGCGGACCATGTCCCGGTCGGCGACGGTCGCCCGTACCAGTGCTCCGAGCGAGCTGCGCTCGAACACGAGGTACACGACGGCGGCGAGGCCGGTCGCGACGCCGATGAACACGAGCCGGTAGACCGGATAGGCGTGGCCGAGGAGGCCCACCGTCCCGCGCAGCGCGGTCGGCGGGTCGGTGGGCAGCACCTCGCCTCCGAAGGCGGCGGCGAGGAGGTCGGCGACGATGAAGGTGATGCCGAGCGTCAGCACGGCCTGGTCCAGGTGGCCCCGCCGGGCCAGTGGCTGGGTGAGGAACGTCAGCACCGCTCCGCCCAGGGTGCCCACGAGGACGCCGGCCGCCAGGGCGAGGAGCAGGCCCCACAGGGTTCCGTCGGACAGGGCGTAGGCGACGTAGGCCCCGGCGAGGTAGAGCGTGCCGTGGGCCAGGTTGAGCACGTCCATCATGCCGAAGACCAGGGAGAGGCCGACCGCGATCGTGAACAGGAGCAGACCGAAGGCGACCCCGTCGACGACGCTGACGAAGTTGCCGTCCAACCATCCGTACATGTCAGCCGCCCAGCCGGACGAGCTCGGAACCGACGCTGTTGGCGCCCTGCTTGACCTCGCGCAGGTACCAGGGCTGGACGGGCGTGCCGCCGCCGTTGAAGTGCCAGGTGCCCCGCGGGCTGTCGATGTCCCCCACTGCGGCGATGGCGGCGTTGACCGTTTCCGGGGTCACCGTGTCACCGGCGGCCTTGATCGCCCTGTCGAGCACCTGCGCCGCGTCCCATGACGCCATCGCGTACGTGGTCGGGGCCGATCCGTAGGCGGCCGTGTAGGCCGGTGCGAACTGCTTGTTGGCCGCGTTGTCCAGGTCGGCTCCGTAGTTGAGGGCGGTGAGGATGCCGTCGGCGGCCTCGCCCTGGCCCTTGAGCACGCCACCCTCGGTGAGGAAGCCGGGTGCGTAGAGCGGGATCCTGCCGGCCAGGCCGAAGTCCCGGTACTGCTTGACGAAGTCGACGGCCGCGCCGCCGGCGTAGAAGCAGAAGACGGCCTTGGCCCCGGAGCGCTCGATCTGCGCGAGGTAGGGCTGGAAGTTCTTGGTCGCCGGGAACGGCGTGTAGACCTCCTCCCCCGCGATCTTTCCGCCCGCCGGGAGGAAGGTGGACTTGAAGCCCTCGACCTCGTCCTTGCCGGCCTGGTAGCCGGCGGCGATCAGGAAGACCGGGCCGCCGGCCTTCTCGGCCACGTACTTGCCGAGCGCCTTGCCGGGTTCGTCGTTGACGTACGAGGTACGCCAGATGTACTTGGTCCCGGTCAGGGTCGTGGGCGAGGCGTTCGAGCCGACGAGCGGGACCTTGTTGCTCTCGAACAGGTCCTTGACGCCGTTGATGGTGGCCGAGCTGACCACGCCGCTCACCGCCAGTACGTGGTCCTGCTTGACCAGCTTCTCCGCCGCCGCCTTGCCGGAGTCGGCCGTCTCCCCCTCGTCGGCGACCACGACCTCCGCCGCGCGCCCGCCGAGCTTGCCGCCGTGCCGTTGGACGTAGAGCTCGAAGCCCTGCTTCATGTCGTCGCCCAACGCCTTGTAGGTCCCCGACTGCGGGACGAGGAGCCCGATCTTCACGGGCCCGTTCTGCTTGCCTCCATCGTCCGACCCCAGGCTGGCGCCGCCACACGCCGTGGCCAGGAAGAGGGTTGCCGTCGTCGCGGCGATCAGACCAATGGGACGGATTCGACCTGCCATGGAAACTCCGAACGTTGTCAACCGGCGCTGGAGGGCCGGATGTTGCTGATGGCCTGGGCGAGCTCTCCGCCCGGCAGCGCACCGGAAGTGACACGTGTCTATCGCGTAATACTGACGCACGTCAAGACTTCTCGATATCAACGATCCACGGGAGCCCTACCCCTTGACCCCAACCCAGGGCATGTCGTAACACTGACCCTCGTCAAAAAGACGCTATGCCGATTCGGTTAGCGGCGGGCTCTTGATCAGTCAGGGAGTGAAGCACCATGACCGACGATCCATCGCGGCGCAAAGTCCTCAAGAAGACCGGGGTGTTGGCCGGCGCCGCACTGCTCTCCGGCATACCGGGCGCGGGCACGGCCCAGGCGGCCCCGCGTACGGCCGGGTCCCCGCCCGTGGTCGAGGCGCCCGCGGGCCGGCTGCTCGGAAGCGCGGAAGGCGGCCTCGACGTCTTCAAGGGCGTGCCCTACGCGGCGCCGCCGGTCGGCGCCCTTCGCTGGCGACCGGCTCAGCCCCACCCCGGATGGCAGGGCACGCGCGATGCGACCGCTTTCGGGCCGAGCGCACCGCAGCCCTACCGGGAAGGCGGCGACCAAGTCCTCGGAACGCACGGCTCGCCCCCCTTCGACGAGGACTGCCTCACCCTCAACGTCTGGACCCCCGGAGCAGGTGACGCCAAGCGGCCGGTGCTGGTGTGGATCCACGGCGGCGGCTTCATCTCCGGATCGGGCTCGCTGCCGAACTACTCCGGCGAGACCTTCGCGCGCAACGGCGACCTCGTCGTCGTGACCATCAACTACCGTCTCGGGCCACTGGGTTACCTCTACTTCGGTGAGGACGGAGCCGGCGGGAACTTCTGGCTCACCGACCAGATCGCCGCGCTGAACTGGGTACGGGACAACATCGCCGCGTTCGGCGGCGACCCGGACAACATCACCGTCGCCGGACAGTCGGGCGGCGCGCTGTCGGTCGCGGCGCTGGCCGGCGCCCGCACCAGGGGCCGCCCGCTGTTCCGGCGCGCGATCCTGCAGAGCCCGCCGCTCGGCCTGAAGATCCCCATCCGGGCCGAGTCGCTGCAGCGCACCGCGACCTTCCTGGACATCGTCGGAGCCAAGAACGTCACGGAGCTGCGCGCCGTGCCCTGGCCGCGCCTGATCGCCGCCACCTTCGAGATGTTCGGGCGCACCGGACAGTGGGGGTACTGGTCGACCCCGTTCCTGCCGGTGCTGGACGGGGTCACCCTGGACCGCGACCCGGCCGAACTGCTGACAGGCGGCGCCGGGGCGGACATCGAGGTCCTCCTCGGCTGGACGAGGGAGGAGGCGAACTTCGCCTTCGCCCTGAGCGAGCCGTACGCCACGGCGACCAAGGAGCAGGTGCTCGCCAGGGCCCGGGACACCTTCGGCAGCCGGGCCGCCCAGGCCTACACCGCCTACGAAGAGGCCCGGCCCGGCGCCCGCCCGCTGGACGTGCTCATGGATCTGATCACCGATGACCTGTTCCGCATGCCCTGTGTGGCGCTGGCCGAAGGGCGGGCGGCCCGTGGACGTCCGGTCTGGGCGTACCAGTTCAGCCTCCCGACGCCCGCGCACAACGGTCAACTGGCCGCCGCGCACTGTCTGGAGCTGCCGTTCGTGTTCAACAACTTCGACAAGTGGTCGCAGGCTCCCTTCCTCGCGGGGCTGACCCCCAGGGTCCGGGACGGTCTGGCCGCGACCGTGCACGCGTCGTGGATCTCCTTCATCCGCACCGGCGATCCCAACCACCACCCCATGCCGCGGTGGGACCGCTACGGCCGGGACACCCGTACGACGATGACCCTCGACTCGGTCACCACCGCCACCGAGGACATCGCCGGATACTGGCGCCGCCTGCGCCGTCCGGACGCGGCGTAGCAGCCCCGTCGCGGACGGGCGGCACCTCTGACGGGGTGGGGTCCCGTCAGAGGTGCTGGAGGAGGGTGGAGGTGAATTCGGCGGTGGAGGCGCGGCCGCCGAGGTCGCGCGTGCGGACCGAAGTGGTGGCCAGGACGCGGGCGATGGCGTCCGTGATGTCGGCCGCGGCCCCGGGGTGGCCGAGGTGGTCGAGCATCATGGCGGCGGACCAGATCGCGCCGATGGGATTGGCGATGCCCTGACCGGCGATGTCGGGGGCCGATCCGTGGACCGGCTCGAACATCGACGGGTAATCGCCCCGCGGGTTGAGGTTGGCGGACGGAGCGATGCCGATGCCGCCGGCCACCGCCGCGGCCAGGTCGCTGAGGATGTCCCCGAAGAGGTTGGACGCGACGACGACGTCGAAGCGCGCGGGGTCCAGGACGAACTTGGCGGCCAGCGCGTCTATGTGCTCCTGGTTCCACTCGACCGCGGGGTGCTCGGCGGCACGCTCGGCCACCAGCTCGTCCCAGAACGGCATGGTGTGCACGATGCCGTTGGACTTCGTCGCCGACGTGAGGGGGCCGCCGCGCCGCTCGGCGAGAGCGAAGGCGAAGTCGAGGACCCGGGTCACTCCCGCCCGTGTGAACACCGCTTGCTGCACGGCCATTTCGTCCGGGCGCCCGCGGTTCATCCGGCCGCCGATCTCGCTGTACTCGCCTTCGGTGTTCTCCCGGACGACCACGAAGTCCACCTCGCCGGGCGCGGCACCGCGCACGGGTCCGGGAAGGCCCTCGAACACCCGGATCGGGCGGAGGTTGACGTACTGGTCGAAGGCCCGGCGGATCGGGATGAGCAGCCCCCACAGGGAGATGTGGTCCGGGACGCCCGGGTAGCCGACGGCGCCGAGCAGGATCGCGTCGTGACGGCGGAGCTGCTCCAGTCCGTCCTCGGGCATCATCGATCCGTCGCGCAGGTAACGCTCGCAGGACCAGTCGAACTGCTCGTAGCCGAAGGCGATGCCGTGCCGCTCGCCCACGGTGTCGAGGACCTCGCGTGCCGCCGGAAGGACTTCGGTGCCGATGCCGTCACCGGGGATGAGGGCGATGCTGTGGTGGGTCATGCCTCGAATTCCAGCAACCGGGCGCCCTCCGGGTCCAACACGTATCCCCGATGAGGCTCATAGGCCGGTCCTATGGGCCGGCGGCCGGCGGGACGGCGATCTCCAGGAAGGCGCGGGCGGCGGGCGTCAGCTGCGCCTTGCGGCTCACGAGGACGTTGTGCTGGAGGGCGGCCGGTTCCAGGTCGAGGACGAGGGCTCCGGCCCGTTCGGACAGGTCGGCCCAGGATGCGGTGACCACCGCCAGTCCGACGCCTCCGAGCACAAGGGGCAGGAAGGCCATCCGGTGTTCGCTCTCCACGGCGATGCGGATGCCGATGCCCTCGGCCTTCAGGTCGTCGACGTAGGCCCGGATCCCGGTCCCCCGCTGCCCGACGATCAGCCGGTGCCCGTCGAGCTGTTCCGCCCGCACGGGCCGGCCGGGCGGGAAGGGTCCGTCCGGCGGGGTGACCAGGACGAGCCTGTCGTCTCCGAGGTGGTGCGCGACGACGTCCCGGCCCGGCAGCGGCGACGTGGTGGTCAGCAGTCCGAGTTCACAGCCTCCCGTGCGCACGGTCTCGACCACGTGCTCGCGGGTGAGGGCTGTGCGCAGGCTGATCGACACGTCCGGAAAGCGCTCGGTGAAGCGCTGGACCAGCGTGCTGAGGGGTTCGATCGTGGGTGAGGCCATCGCGGCGATCTCCAGGCGCCCGCCGCGCAGTTCACGGACGGCTCCGACGCCGGCCCTGGCGAGTTCCAGCGCGTGCAGGGCTTCCCGTGCCCGTGGCACCAGCGCGGTGCCCGCCCCTGTCAGGACCACCCTCCTGCCGATCCGGTGGAACAGGTCGCTGCCCAGGTCGCGTTCCAGGGTCTGAACGGCCTGGGACAGGGACGGCTGCGATACGTAGAGTGCCGCGGCCGCGCGGTTGAAGCCGCCGTGGTCCACGATGGCAAGGAAGTACGTCAGCTGTCGAAAGTCCACGGTTCAGCGCGTGCCGTCCGCCACGAACCGTACGGCCCCGTCGCCGCCGCGCCGGAGCAGGCCGGCCGTGGGGGGCGGGAAGTGCGTGCCGATCACGAGGGTTCCCGTGTCGGCGTACCGCTCGACGAATTCCCGCCGGGTGGCTGCGGCGCGCGCCGGGTCGGCGTCGGAGAGGCCGGCCACATCGGGTTCGATGAACTGCACCGGGTGGTGCACGAGGTCGCCGGTGATCACTGCGCGTTCCCCGCCCGATTCGACCACGACGGCGACCTGGCCCGGGGTGTGCCCCGGAGCGGCTTCCAGGCGCACGCTGTCGCAGACCCGGTGATCGGCCGCGACGAAGTCGACGAGGCCCTCGTCGATCAGCGGCTGCATCGTGTCGGGGAGGTTCGTGTCCGCCTCGTCCGCCCAGTGGTCCCATTCCGCGCGGGTGACCAGGTGGCGCGCGCGGGGGAAGGTCGGCACCCACATCCCGTCCACGAGCCGCGTGTTCCATCCGATGTGGTCGAAGTGCAGGTGGGTGCAGACCACGGTGTCGATCGACTCGGGAGGGTAGCCGAGGGCGGTGAGGTCTTCGAGCCACGTGGTGTCCAGCATGCGCAGGAAGGGCACCGACGCCCGCGCGTTGCCCACGCAGGTGTCCACGAGGATCCTGCGCGCACCCGTGTCCACGACCAGTCCGTGGACCGAGAGCAGGAAGGTGCCGTCGGCCCTGCTGAAGTCGGGAGCGGGCCACGGGTACCTCTTCAGGAGCGCGGTGTCGTCCGTCCGCAGGGCCCCGATGAAGGGAACGGGGACCTCCGCCTCCAGCACTTTGTGGATCACCGTCGTACCGATGTGCCACGTCGTCATTCGCGCCTCCACCTGATCCGGGGATCGAATAATATTGACGGTCGCCATAAATGCGCAATAACTTGAGCGCGCCGAAGCCGAAGGCTCTGGATCACGGTCTGGAAGGACGCACCTCATGGGTTTCGCTCAGGACAGCACCGCACCCGTCGTGAACACGCGCTCGGGCCCGGTCCGCGGCCTCGCCGAGAACGGCCTGGCCGTGTTCAAGGGCGTGCCCTACGCGGCGCCGCCCGTAGGGCCCCTGCGGTGGCGCCCCGCCCAGCCGCACCCGGGATGGAGCACCACCCTCGACGCGACGGCGTACGGCCCCGGCTCCCCGCAGGCCGTCCGCGAGGGCGACCCCATCCTCGGCGGCCACGGCTTCCCGCCCTTCGACGAGGACTGCCTGACGCTCAACGTGTGGACCCCCGCCACCGACGACGCCCACCGTCCCGTGCTGGTCTGGATCCACGGCGGCGCCTTCATCTCCGGGTCCGGGGCCATGCCGAACTACTCCGGCGAGACCTTCGCGCGCCACGGCGACCTGGTGGTCGTGAACCTCAACTACCGGCTCGGACCGCTCGGCCTGCTGTCCTTCGCGTCGGACGACGGCGCCGAATGCCGCAACCTCTGGCTCACGGACCAACTCGCCGCGCTGCGTTGGGTCCAGGAGAACATCGCCGCCTTCGGCGGTGACCCTGCCAACGTCACCGTCGCCGGCCAGTCCGCCGGCGCCCTGTCCACCGCGGCACTCGCGGGCCCCGGAGGCGACGGCCGCCTCTTCCGGCGGGCCATCCTGCAGAGCGTCCCGCTCGCCATGCCCCTCGCCACGCCCGCCGAGTCCCTGGCCCGCACCGCCGCGTACCTGGAGATCGTCGGCGCGAAGGACGAGGAAGAACTGCGCACGGTGCCGTGGCCGCGACTGGTCGAGGCCACCACCGGACTCCTGGCCGCCACCGCGCAATGGGGGCACTGGACCGCGCCGTACATGCCGGTGCGGGACGGCCGGACGGCGGCGCGGGAACCCGCCCAGAACCTGCTCGAAGGTCCGGGCGCGGACATCGACGTCCTCATCGGCTGGACCAGGGAGGAGTCCGCCTTCAGCTTCGCCCTGGGCGAGACCTACGCGTCGGCGACCAGGGAACAGGTGCTCCGCCGGGCACGGGACAGCTTCGGTGACGGCGCGGCCGAGGCGTACGCGGCGTACGAGGCCGCCCGCCCGGGCGCACGGCCGGTCGACGTCCTCGTCGACCTCTCCACCGACGAGCTGTTCAGGAAGCCGACCCTGGCGTTCGCGCGAGCGCGGGCGGCACTGGGCCGCCCGGTCTGGGCGTACGAGTTCGCCTTCCCCACCCCCGCGCACGACGGCCGACTGGGCGCCCCGCACTGCCTGGAACTGCCGTTCGTCTTCGACAACTTCGACCAGTGGTCGCACGCCCCGTTCCTGGCCGGGATGGACACCCGGATCAGGGACGGCCTCGCCAGGACCGTGCACGGGGCGTGGATCGCGTTCGTACGCACCGGCGACCCCAACCACCCGGCCGTGCCGCGCTGGGACCCGTACGACGAGCGGTCCCGCACCACCATGCGCTTCGACACCGTCACCGAGGCGGTCCCACAACGCCAGGCATGTGCCTTCCGGATCTAGCCGAGGGGCCCGCCGATGGGCTGCTCCGTCCAGATGGTCTTCCCGGTACTGGTGAACCGGCAGCCCCAGCGGTCGGTGAGCTGGGCGACGAGGAACAGGCCGCGCCCGCCCTCGTCCGTCTCACGGGCACGGCGCAGCCGCGGCTGGGTGCCACTGCGGTCGGACACCTCGCAGACGAGCACCCGGTCGCGGATCAGTCGCAGCCCGACCGGTCCCCCGACGTAGCGGATGGCGTTCGTGACGAGTTCGCTGGCGACGAGCTCCGTCACGAAGCCCAGTTCGTCCAGATCCCAGTCGGACAGCCGTCCCGTCACCAGCTCGCGTGCGTGCGCGACGAGGGACAGGTCGCCTTCGAGTTCCCACTCCGCGACCTGGTCCGACGACAGGACGCGGGTGCGGGCGAGCAGCAGGGCGACGTCGTCGGTGGGCCCTTCGGGCAGCACCTTGTCGAAGACGCCCTGGCTGATCTCGCCGAGGGGCCGTCCCGAGTCCACGCCGGTGAGCACGCTCCTCAGCCTTTCCATTCCTTCCTCGATGTCGCCGCTGCGGCTCTCCACGAGTCCGTCCGTGAAGAAGGCGAGCATGCTGCCGGGCCGTACGCCGAACTCCGTCACCTCGAAAGGCATTCCGCCGACTCCCAGCGGCGGTCCGGGCACCATGTCGACGAAGGACGGCTCCCCGCCGGGAGACAGCACGGCCGGCGGTGGATGGCCCGCCGTGGCGGCGGCGCACGTCCTCGTCACCGGGTCGTAGACGGCGTACAGGCACGTCGCTCCGAGCACCGCCGTCTCGGAGCGGGAATCTCCGGCCGTCACCTCGCCCACCTCGCCGGAGAGATCGAGCACCAGGTCGTCCAGGTGCGTGAGGAGCTCGCCCGGATCCAGATCGAGGTCCGCGAGGGTCTGCACCGCGGTCCGCAGTCGCGCCATGGCGGCGGTGGCGTCGAGGCCGTGGCCGACGACGTCCCCGACGACGAACGCGACGCGCAACGACGGCAGGGGAATCACGTCGAACCAGTCCCCGCCGACTCCCAGGCCGCCGCCCGCGGGCTGGTAGACCCCCACCGTCTCGGCGGCGGCGCAGTCCAGGGCGGATCGCGGCAGCAGGCTGCGCTGGAGGGCCACCGCCGAACGGTGCTCCTTGGTGTAGCGGCGGGCGTTGTCCACGCCGAGCGCGGCCCGGGAGACGACGTCCTGAAGCAGGGCCGCGTCCTCCTCGCCGAACGCGGAAGGCAGCTGACTGCGCCAGACCGTGACGCAGCCGAGGACCAGACCGCGGGCGTAGAGCGGCACCGCCACGGAGGAGTGGGCCCCTCTCGGGACGAACAACGGCAGGCTCTGCGGATCCACGCCCAGTTGCGCGTGCAGGACGGCGACGTCCGGCACCAGCACGGGCAGCCCCTTCATGAGGGGGCGCATCAACGTGCTGTCCGTGACGGGCGGAAGCGCCTCCCCCACCGCCAGGAGGTCCTCGGCGGATATCTCCGGGCTCTGCGCGGCGGCGGTCCGGCGCAGGCGGACGTCGCCGCTGGTGTCGAGGTGCGGTGGCTCGTCGCCCGCCAGTACCTGTTCGGCGATGTCCACGGTCGCCAGGTCGGCGAAATCGGGGACGAGCAGGTTCACGAGGGTCTCGGCCATCTCCGTGACGTCCAGGGAGGCGCCGATGCCCGCGGCGGCAGCTTGGGACAGGCCCGCCCGGCGTCGCAAGGCGTCGCGCTCGGCGGCCTCCACCGCGGTTTCGGCCGGGGTGACCAGGACGAGCCACTGCGCGGCGGCGCCGCGATCGCTCCGAGCGCGGGCCGCCAGCCGGACCACCGTACAGACCAGTGGGATCCCTGCCCCTGGCCCCGCGTGGTCGCCGCCCAGAACGGTCGGAGCCGGTACCGGGTTCCCGGCCGGTTCCGCATCCGTACCGGTCCGCGGCAGCAGCCCCAGCAGGGGCTCGCAGATCTGGCCCGGCGAGCATTCCAGCAGCGTCGCGGCCGCCCGGGACCGGGCGAGGACCGTGCCGGTGTCGTCCAGCACCACCGCTGCCGTTTCGCTGACGGGCACCGAGTGCGGCCTCGGGCCACGATGCTCCGCTTCACCCATGTCGCCTCCACGCACCGTGACCTTCAGTATCTGCCCGGAGGCCGGACCCGGCGACCCGCGGCACGGGCCCGCGCCGGGCGGCCTTCATGCGGGACGGGCGTCGTCGGGGACATCGGTGACGCCGGTGACACCTGGGTCTTCACTGTCGTCGTCGTGCCGGAGAGCGGCGCGGACGCCGGTGACGACCACGGCGATCAGGCAGAGGGCGATGAGGGTCTCGGCCCACAGGAAGGCGAACCAGTCCAGCACGCAGCCGATCGGAGGTGAGCCGGGGGCGTTGTTGCGGAACGCCGAGAGGGCGAACAGGGTGGCGGCCATCCAGGAGAGGGCGGCCCAGACGAGTCCCTCGCGGCGGGTGATCAGGTACCAGGACCCGATGAGCACGGATGCCGCCAGCGCCCACATCACGAGCATCATGAAGACCGCGAAGACCAGCAGGCTGCCCGATCGGGCCAGCTCCACTCCCAGCCCCGCGCCGGCGGCCTGCTGCTCGGACGGGACGGGTGTCGCGGAGACCGAGAAGAGCGTGTCGTTGTTGGAGAACAGCATGCGCACCGGCACCTGCTTGCCGTCCAGCTCCGCCCAGAACCCGATGTCGGTCCGGTAGGTGTCGAAGGGGTAATCGCTGATCGACCCACCCGTGATCGCCACCTGCACGTCCCTGGTCGTGAGCCGCTCGTGCGCCTTGAACTCCAGGTCGCCCAGGGTCTGCGCGGAGGTCTGGAGGACGAGATCGGCCGCCGGGGCGGTCCCGTCCTCCTCGCCGAGGGTCCCGCGCGGGGTGACCCGGACCCGTAGCACCAGCTCTCTGGCCTTGGCGTCGACCTGCTGGACGTCGGCTTCCACGTCCACCCGGTCGGCGGCCCCGGATCCGACCGTGTGGACCGTATCGAGCGCCTGCCGTTCGGAGAACTGCAGCCACGACCCCACGGCCACCGCCACCACGATCAGGATCGCGAGGGGAAGCAGCACCGGCAGCAGCGAGGCCCCCGAGCGGCGGGTGCGACGTGATTCCCAGGTTGGGGCCATGGTGACTCCGGCGACGGGGCACGAGCGGATTCAGGGCGCGGTCTCGAACTCGGGCGGCTGAAGGCTCTTCAGGCATCCGGTCTTCGGTGCGGTCGGGTTCTCGAAGAACGAGACGGCGATCTCCTGGGCGCACTTCGACGTGGCGAACACCACGTGCGGCTCGTAGGGGATCGTGAGGACCTCGGCCTTGCTCAGCGTTTTGGCGACGTACGTTCCGTTGTCCGCCCCGGTCTGGGCGTCGAACCCGCCCGACAGGACGAGGGTGGGGATGTCGCTGGTCGTGACGGACCGGATCGAGGGCGCGGCCGGGGGGACCTTCCAGACGTCGCAGCTCTCATGGAGGAAGGGGAGTTGCGGTGCCTGGGCCTGCACCGAGCGGGGGAACGACGGATACGTCTGCTGTCCGCCCCGGATCGCCGCGTCCTTGCTCTCGTACGGAGTCCACTCGCTGCAGAAGATGCCGTTGGTGAGCCCGTGCGAAGCCACGCCGATGCCCTTGGGGTTGGTCCTCCAGCCCGCCCACTGCTGGGCGATCCGCTGCGGGTTGCCGTTGGCCAGCTCGTACAGGGAGCGGGGTACGCCCTCCGCCGCGTGGGTCGCGGTGGCCAGCCAGGTCACCAGGGCTCCGCCGTCCAGTACGACCTTCACCGGCTTGTCGTTGCCGGGGACCTTGACGGTGGTGGTGACCGGTTTGGCTTCGAGGTCGCGGACGAGCTTCTCGAAGGTGGCCGGCAGGTTCGGGTAGCGCTCGTTGCAGGCCGGTTGGTCCGCGCAGGCCTTGAACAGGCCCTCGAAGCCCTGTCGGGCGCCGGTCCAGGCCACGACGGATCCTGACGTGGACGGCGGCAGAATGCCGTCGATGCCCACCGACCGCAGACCCTCGGGGTGCAGGCGCATGGAGATCAGCGCCAGGTCGGTGCCGTAGGAGATGCCGTACAGGTTCCACTGGTCGACGCCCAGCGCGGTGCGCAGGTCCGCGTAGTCCGCGGCGCTCTCGGTGTCGTTGTAGGCGCTGAGGTCGGCCCCCGTGGCCGCCAGTTTGTCGTGGCAGGCCTTCGTGGCCTCGACCTGCATGCGCCCGGTGGACGGGGCGTCGAAGCCGAGGCCGACCACGCGTACGAAGAACGCGTCGAGGTCGGGGCACAGGAGCGCGGGGTCGGCCGAGTAGGTGCCCCGCTGGGACATGAAGATCACGTCGCGGTCGTGGTTCAGGCCGCCGTCGATCGCCATCTTCGCCTCGCCCACCGCGTCGTCGCCGGGGCCGCCCGCGAGCCACACGATGGGGTCGGGTTTCGGTGTGGCGGCCAGGGCGGGCACGATCGCGACACCGAGCTCGATCGTCCTACCGCTCGACTTGGCACGGTTCTCGGGCACGGTGAGCGTGCCGCAGCGGGCCCCGTTCAACTCCTCGATGGGATCCGCCGTCTTCGGGCAGGCGCCGGGCTTGAAGGTGGCGTCGCCCACCGTCCGGGCGACCGTGCCGATCGGCGCTCCGGGGCTCGCGTCGCTACGGGACTGCGCCTGGGCGGGAGCGGTGAGCAGCCCGGTGACGAGGAGGCCGGTCGCCATGCCGGCCGAGGTGGCCAGGAGCCGTCGTGCGGCGCGCCGACGACGGGGTGCTCGGTGGAGAGTCATCTGTCCTCCCGGTCACTTCGGGATGATCGTGAACGGCTGGGGCTTGAGATCGTCCACGCAACTCGTGTCGGGCGCAGCCGGGTTCCTGAGGAACGAGGCCAGGACGCTCTGCGCGCAAGGCGACTGCGGGACCACCCAGTGGCCGATGCCCGGAACCAGCACGGAGGTCGAGCGGGACAGGTTGCGGGCCACGCCCTTCGCCCAACTCGCCCCGGTCTTCACGTCGAACGTGCCGGAGAGGACGAGCGCCGGTACGGAGCTGACCGTGGGCACCCGCTGGACGGAGGCGCGGTCCGCGACGTTCCAGATCCCGCACACCGGGTACTGGAAGGGCAGCTGCGGGGGCTGGGCCAGGACCGTGTCCGGCCATGTGGGGTAGACCTTCTGCCCCGCCTTCAGCACGTCGGACTCCGAGTACCCCGGCGCCCATTCACTGCACACGATCGAATTCGTCAGTCCGTGCGCGAACTCGCCGGTCTTCTGGACCGCACCGCCCGCGCGGGCCTGAGCGAAGCGCTGCGGGTTCCCCTTGCCGAGTTCCTCCAGCGCTGCGGGCATGTCCTTGGGCCGCGGGGTGAAGGCCACGATCAGATTGAGCAGCGCGCCCCCGTCGAGAACGGTCTTGACGGGCTTCCCGCCGCCCGGCTGGGGGACGTTCAGCGTCAGGGGGTGTGCCTCCAGCTTGCGGACCTGCTCCGTCAGCAGTTGGGGCAGGTCCGGGTAGCGGTCCTTGCAGGCGGGCTGCGCCGCGCACGCCTCGAAGATGTTGTGGATCCCCTCGGCGGTGCTGCCCCAGGCCCACGGCAGGGTCACGTACTGGGGAGGCGTGATCGAGTCGATCGTCACCGCGCGGATTCCCTCGGGGTGCAGCCGCAGGTACGTCAGCGCCAGGTTGCTGCCGTAGGAGTACCCGTAGACGTTCCACTGGGGGATGTCCAGGGCCTTGCGCAGGTCGGCGAAGTCCGCGGCGTTCTCGGTGCTGTTGTAGGCGTTCAGGTCGACTCCGTCGGCCACGAGGCGGGCCCGGCAGTCCGTCACCGCCTTCAGCAGGATCTGCTGCGCCTGCGGTGCGTCGTAACCCAGGCCCACGGCCTTCTCGTTGAACCGGTCGACCTCCGGGCAGGCGAGGTTCGGCCGGTCGTAGAGGTTGCCGCGCTGGGCCATGACGATCAGATCGCGGTCCTTGTTCAGGCCGGAGTCGATCAGGAACGGGAGTGCGTCGAAGGTGTCCTCGCCCGGGCCGCCCGCCATGAACACCACGGGGTCCGCGGCGGGCTTGTCCGAGGCCGCCGGGATCCTCGCCACGGCCAGCTCGATGGTGCGGCTGTCGGGGCGCGAGCGGTTCTCGGGAACCTCCAGGACGCCGCATTTCGCGTCGCTCAGCGCTTCGATGGGCTCGGGCGTCTTCGGACAGGTGCCCGGCACGAACCGGGGTGCCACCGGGCTCGGCTGCCCAATGGACCGGGCAGGTGCCGACGCCGCGCTGCTGGGTGTGGTGCCGACTGCTGCCAGGCAGACCAGAGCGGCCGCGGCGGCCGAGGCGGTCACCGCGTGGATGCTGTGCTTTGGCATGGGATCTCGTTCCTCTGCCGACATCGGCGGCGGCCCTGCCGGGTCGATGCCACAGCGGTTTGGGCGGAACGCACCTTCTCGACGCTACCGGGTGGCTGCTGCGCGCGCACCCGGAGTGGCCGGGGACCCCGTGGCCGGGGAGCGCGTCCGCAGGCCGCCGAGTAGCGTGGATTACGTGCGCTCCGCCCGCGCCACCACTTCGCCTCGTTCCAAGGAGAGAAGGAGGGTGGTGTCCGTGAATCGGAAGACGTCGTTGTGCGCCGCCGGGGGCGCCACGGTCGTGGCTGTACTGGCCGTACTGGCCGGAGCCGCGGGGCCACAGGCACACGCGAGCGGCGATGACCGCGAGAAGCGCAGCGCGGAGGTCCTCCAGCAACTGGTGCCCTCTCCTGACGGCCCGGGGTGCGCGGCAGCCGTCGGCGTGCGGGGCGACGTCGTCTGGGAGGCGGGAAGGGGCAAGGCCGATCTGACGACCGGGCGCGCCATCACCTCCGGGACGGTCTTCGACATGGCGTCCAACTCCAAGCAATTCACCGCGGACGCCGTCCTTTTGCTGGCCGGCCGGCATGAACTCGCGCTGAGCGACCCCCTGTCCGACTTCCTCGACAACCCGCCCGCCTGGACGCGGCACGTCACCCTGGGCGACCTGATGCGCCACACCAGCGGAATTCCCGACTACCAGGGCCTGCTGGAAGCCAAGGGCGTCAAGGTGACCGATCCGGCCGGGCAGCAGGAGGCGATCGCCGCCATCCTCGCCTCACAGCCGGAAGACCCGCCGGGCAAGCGCTTCTCCTACTCCAACTCCAACTACGTCCTCCTGGCACACGTCGTCGAGAGGGCCACCGGCAAGCCGTTCCCGGCCTTCGTCCAGGAGGAGTTCTTCACCCCGCTCCACCTGCGCATGACCCTGTCCCCGGCGGTGGACGTCCCCGGCAAGGCGAAGTCGTACGACGAGAAGAACGGCTCCTTCGCCGCGAACTCCTCCCCCTGGAAGCAGTACGGAGACGGGTCCGTCCAGACCACCCCCGGAGAAATGGTCCGCTGGGCCGACAACTACCGCACCGGCCGCATCGGCGGACCGCAACTGCTCGCCGGGGTCACGGAGGGCGCGGTGAGCGTGGGCGACGTCCTGCGCGCGCGGGGAATCGAGGAAGGGCGGTACGGGGCCGGGATCCTCGTCCTCCCCGACAAGACCCTGGTGCACCGCGGCGACTGGGAGGGATTCCACAGCACCTTCGAGGTGAGCCCGGACCGCGCCACCGCCGTCACCGTCGTCTGCAACGTGGATCCGCCCGATCACTTCCGTGCTGCGAACCAGCTCCTGGACATCTGGAGCAAATAACCGCGAGCAGCCGGTTCGCGCAGCTCACTGCGCCCGATCCAGTTCCGGAGTCCCGCACCGCATGGCAACGAAGTCGCCGCTCGTCACGACGGTCCGCCAGGAGAAGAAGTGGTCGCCGCGGCCAGGTGCGCTCCTCAGCACGGACGCCGTCAGGTCGCGACACTCACTCAGATACGAGATATCCACCGATATTGGGCTATATTCCACTTCTCGGAGGGCTAAGCCGTCGCGGCCCATGCGTGAACGGGGCTGAGATGCGGGACGAGGAAGAAGGCGAAGCGCCGGGCCCTCCGGTGCGCGAGCCGTCCCTCCTCGACTCGATCGTGCCCCTGGTGGTGCTGGCCGTACTGGTCGCCGGGTCGCTGGCCCTGTTCGGGCTCGACGCGCTGGACGGGCCGATCCAGGTGGCCCTGGTGCTGTGTGCGATGGCTGCGGCGCTGGTGGCGATGAAGAACGGCCACCCGTGGAGTGCGGTGCAGCAGGCAGGCCAGCGCGCCCTTTCGTCGATCACCAGTGCGGTGTTCATCCTGCTGGCCGTGGGCGCCCTGATCGGCGTGTGGAACCTTTCCGGGACGATCCCGACCTTGGTGTACTACGGCATCCAGGTGCTGTCACCGAGTTGGTACTACGCGGCCACGGCCGTCATCTGCGGCGTCATCGCCATGAGCATCGGAAGTTCCTGGACGACCGCGGGCACGATCGGTGTGGGGTTGGTCGGGGTCGCGGACATGCTCGGCGTGTCCACAGCGATCACAGCCGGCGCGGTGATCTCGGGCGCGTACCTCGGAGACAAACTCTCCCCACTGTCGGAGACGACGGTGCTGACCGCCCAGATGGTGAAGGTCGACGTCCACGAGCACATCAAACGCCAGGCGTGGACATCACTGCCCGCGTTCGCCATCGCCTTCGCGGTCTTCCTGGTGATCGGCCTGGTCAAGAGCGGCAACGTGGTCAACCCGGTGGGAGAGGACATCGAGCTCGCCCGCCTCGGCGACATCTACCACATCACTCCCTTGAACCTTCTGCCCCTCGTCCTCCTGGCCTTCCTGTCGGTCAAGAAGGTGCCGGCCTCGCTCGCCCTCATCGGCGCGGCGATCTTCGCGGGCGTGCTCGGCGCCTTCCTGCAGCCCTCCGTGATGCGGGACTTCGTCGCCGGGTCCGAAGGCGTCGTGCTGGAGTCGCTGAAGGGCATCTGGCTCGCCATGGCGAACGGATTCTCCATCCAGTCCGGTGTCCCGCTGATCGACCAACTGCTCTCACGCGGCGGCATGGACAGCATGCTCCTCACCCTATGGCTGATCATCGGTGCGGTCACCTTCGGTGCCGTGCTTGAGGAGTTCGGCCTCATCGCGCGGCTCGTGGACCCGCTGATCCGCTCGGCGAAGAGCACCGGCCGACTGTTCCTCACCGTGTTCGCCTGCGCCTTCGGCCTGAACGTCGTCGCCGGTGACCAGTACATCGCCCTCGTTCTGCCCTCGCGGGTGTTCCGTCTGGAGTTCGAGAAGCGTGGGCTCGCAGCGACGAACCTGTCCCGTCTCTGCGCCGACAGCGGCACGGTCACCTCCGCGCTCGTCCCGTGGAACTCCTGCGGCGCGTTCATGGGAGCGGTGCTCGGCGTCCCCACCCTGACCTACGCCCCGTTCGCGATCTTCAACTACGCCAGCCCGGCCCTGAGCGTCCTCTACGGCATCACCGGATTCAAGATCGAGAAAGTCGCACCGCCCGAGGCCGGGTCAGCGACCGGCTCCGAGGACGGGTCCGGGTCCGGAGCCTCCGTCGGCCCGTAGCCGGCAGCCCCCACCACCGAGAGTCGTAGACGAAGGAAGCCATGAGCAACGCCGAGACCAACGACGCGGCGGCGACCACCGCGGGCCGGCCGGCCGTCAAGCTGACGCTGCTGACACTGACCGCGATGGTGGTCGGCTCGATGGTCGGCGCCGGGGTGTTCTCCCTACCGCGGCGCTTCGCCCAGGAGACGGGGGTCGCGGGCGCCCTGATCGCCTGGGCGATCGCCGGTACGGGCATGCTGATGCTCGCGTTCGTGTTCCAGACCCTCGCGGTGCGCAGGCCCGACCTCGACGCGGGCGTGTACGCGTACGCCAAGGCCGGATTCGGGGAGTACCTCGGGTTCTTCTCCGCCTTCGGCTACTGGGCGAGCGCGTGCGTCGGCAACGTCACCTACTGGGTGCTCATCATGTCGACGATCGGCGCGATCTGGCCCGCGCTCGGCGACGGGGACACCCTCCTCGCTGTCATCCTCTCCTCGGTTGGCTTGTGGGCGTTCTTCCTGCTGATCCGCCGCGGAGTCAAAGAGGCGGCCGCGATCAACAAAATCGTGACCGTGGCGAAGGTCGTGCCCATCCTCGTCTTCGTCGTCCTCGCACTGTTCTGCCTCGACACGGACGTCTTCGCAGCCAACTGGGGCGGCGCCGACTACGCCGGCTCACTGTTCAATCAGGTGCGCGGGACGATGCTGGCCACCGTCTTCGTCTTCCTCGGTGTCGAGGGGGCGAGCGTCTACTCCCGGCACGCCAAGCGGCGCGAGGACGTCGGGCGCGCCACCGTCCTGGGATTCCTCAGCGTCTTCGCCGTCTTCGCCTCGGTCACCATCGTGTCCTACGGGATCATGCCGATGGCCGAGATCGCCGAGCTGCGCCAGCCCTCCATGGCCGGTGTCCTGGAGCACGCGGTCGGCACCTGGGGGAAGGTCTTCGTCAGCGTCGGCCTGATCGTCTCTGTCCTCGGCGCCTATCTGGCCTGGACGCTCATGGCCGCGGAAGTGCTCTTCGTCGCCGCGAAGGACAAGGACATGCCTCGTTTCCTGGGGCGGGCCACCTCTGAGGACGTGCCGGTTCCCGCGCTGTTGATGACCACGTCCCTGAGCCAGATCGTCCTGGTCGTCACGATGTTCTCCGAGGACGCGTTCAACTTCGCGCTCGACCTGACCAGCGCACTGAGCCTGATCCCCTTCCTGCTCGCGGCGGCCTTCGCCGTGAAGGTCGCCTCCGGGCCGGGCCGCGAGGAGACCGTCGGGCGGAGCACGCGCGGGGAGCTGGCGATCGCGGTGGTCGCCACGCTGTACACGGCGTTCCTGCTCTTTGCCGCCGGGCTCAAGTTGGTCCTGGTCTCCTTCATCCTCTACGCCCCTGCGACGTTCCTGTTCGTCAAGGCGCGGCGGGAGCAGGACCGGCGCCCGTTCTCCCCCGGCGAGGCCGTCATCTGTGCCATCTCCATCGCCGGCGCCCTCGTGGGAGTGCTCGCTCTGGCCGTGGGCTGGATCGAGCTGTGATCCGTACCTGACCCCCGATCCCCCATCGGGTCGTCCGATCCCCCCGGTCCATCAAACGAAAGGCGCAACGCGTTGAGCACTGACAGCACCCCCCGGCCCGCCTTCGGCGTCCACTCCGAGGTCGGCAGGCTCCGCAAGGTCCTGGTCTGCGCCCCCGGGCTCGCGCACCGCCGTCTGACCCCCACCAATGCGGACGACCTGCTCTTCGACGACGTCATGTGGGTGGAGAACGCCCAGCGCGATCACGCGGACTTCGTCAACAAGCTCACCCAGCGCGGAGTCGAGGTCGTCGAGCTGCACGACCTGCTCGCCGAGACCATGACCATCGCCGAGGCCAGGACCTGGCTCCTCGACCGGAAGATCACCGCCAACGAGGTCGGACTCGGCCTCCTCGACGGCACCAGGGCCTTCCTGGAGACCCTCACCCCGCGCGAGCTGGCCGACTTCCTGATCGGTGGGCTGTCGACCGCCGACCTGCCGGACGACTTCCGGTCCGGCTACGTGGCGCTCGCCCGCGAGGGGACCGGTGCGCGGGAGTACCTGATGCCGCCCCTCCCCAACACCCTCTACACCCGCGACACCACCTGCTGGCTCTACGGCGGCGTCACGCTGAACCCGCTGTACTGGCCCGCCCGGCACGACGAAACCCTCCTGATGAAGGCGATCTACACCTTCCACCCCGACTTCAAGGCCTCCACGGTGTGGTGGGGCGATCCCGAACAGAACTGGGGACAGGCCACGTTCGAGGGTGGCGACATCATGCCGGTCGGCAACGGCGTCGTGCTGATGGGCATGAGCGAACGCACCTCCCGCCAGGCCATCACTCAAGTCGCCGCCTCTCTCTTCAAGAACGGCGCCGCCCAGCACGTCATCGTCGCGGGCATGCCCAAGCTGCGCGCCGCCATGCACCTCGACACCGTCTTCACGTTTGCCGACCGCGACATCGTCACCCTCTATCCCAAGATCATGGACGCGGTGCACACCTTCTCCCTGCGGCCGAGCGACAAGCCCGTGGGCGTCGAGATCACGGACGAGGGATCGAGCCCGTTCGTCGACGTCGTGGCCAAGGGCCTCGGGCTGCCCCGGCTGACGGTCATCGAGACCGGTGGGGACGTGTACGCCTCCGAGCGCCAGCAGTGGGACAGCGGCAACAACGCGGTCGCCCTGGAGCCCGGCGTGGTCTTCACGTACGACCGCAACACGCAGACGAACACGCTGCTGCGCAAGGCCGGTGTCGAGGTCATCACCATCGTCGGTGCCGAACTCGGGCGCGGGCGCGGTGGCGGACACTGCATGACGTGCCCTCTCATCCGCGACGCCGTCTCCTTCTGACGGGCCGGGCGCCGTCGCCGGGCGGCCCGTCGGATCCGCCGGGCCGCCCGGCGGTGGGGTGCGGGGGGGGCTGGACGTCGTGTACGGCCGGGTCAGGCAGTCAGGCCCGCGTCTGCTTCTCGGTGCATACCCGTGCACAGCGCCCAGATGACGAGAATGTTGATGGCGATGAGCACCAGGGCCCACATGGGGTAATACGGCAGCCACAGGAAGTTGGCGATCGCGCCCAGCCCGGCGATGGCGACACCGAAAAAGCGCGCCCACAGGGCTCCGCTGATGACGGCGCATCCGGCGAAGACGAGGACGATGCCCAGGATGAGGTGGATCCAGCCCCAGCCCGCCAAGCTGAACTCGAAGATGTAGTGCCGCGTCGCAAGGAACACGGTGTCCTTGGTGATGGCCGCGATCCCTTCGAAAATCGCCATGGCTCCACCGAAGATCATCAAGGCTGCTGCCAGGACGGTGGTACCGGATACGGGCGCATGCCAGGGACTCGGGTGTGAGTTACCTGCTCGGGGTCTGCTGGCGTCACTGGCCATTTCGATCTCCATGGGTTGCAGAGTCGGCCGACCTCCTATGCCGGGATCGGCGTGATCCCCTGTTTCAGCGTGTCACGGCGGCCATCCATCGGCATTCCGGACCACGACGTCTCCCCCCGCGTTCCCGCAGTTCCGAGTGCCGGAGAGCCGACGAGCCGGGGCTGAGCTCGACGCCCGGCGCACGCGGCGGTGGCGGGATACTGAAGCCCCCACGGGGGCATAGCGTGCGTTGAGGTCCTGTCGCCACACCGGGAGGCATTCCGTCTTCGGCGTGCTGTTCATTCTGCCCGGGGTCGGGATCGTTGCCGGCGCGGCGGCCGGCGGACTGCTGGGGAAGCTCGGAAAATCAGGTGTCGATGAGGAATTCCGCCGACACGTTCAAGATCTCCTCAATCCGGGGTCGGCGGCCGTGGCGATCATGGGCCTGATCGTTTCGGACGCCATCTTCATCTGGTCAGCAAGGTGACCTGAAAGGCGCGGCCTATTCGTTCCGCCAGTTGACGAAGGACGCCTCATCCAAGGCCACGCTGATCTTCCCCTGCCGGAAGGCCGCATCGCCCAAGACCTTGCGAAGGAACTCAGCCATCCCGAAGACCTAGGCAGAACCCCTTCACGCATCGGTCCGAGGAGCGCGACACACCTCATGTGACGGGTTACCGGGAAGGCACCGGGTCGAGTCGGTAGCCGTGGCCGCGGAGTGTCGTGATCTGCGGGAGGTGGACGGTGCGCGATGCCGTGGCCTCCGCCGTGTGAAGGCGGCGACGGAGGGAGGCCATGGTGACGTCGAGGGTCTTGGTCGGGCCGAACCAGTTCTCGTCCCATACCCGCGCCATCAACGCCTCCCGGGAGACTGCGCTCCCCTGATGGCGGGCGAGTTCGGCGAGGAGTTCGAACTCCTTCGTCCGCAAGGAGACTTCCTGCTCGGCGACCAGCACGCGCCGGGCGGCCGTGTCGACCGTGAGGTCGCCCAGCTGGATGGGCTCGCTCTCCTGCTGTGCCTCGGAGGGAGGTCTGCGGCGTAGGTGGGCCCGTAGGCGGGCGAGCAGGACGGTCATGCTGAAGGGCTTGACCAGGTAGTCGTCGGCCCCCGCGTCCAGTCCGGCGATCACGTCGATCTCGTCGGTACGGGCGGTGAGGATGACGATCAGGAGCTCCGGCAGGTCCTCGCGCAGCCGGCGGGCGAGGTCGATCCCGTCGAGGTCGGGCAGACCCAGATCGAGGAGGACGAGGTCGGGCAGTTCGTGGTGGGCGGCAGTCAGGCCTGCCGAACCGGTACGGCACCAGGTGGTGCTGTAGCCATTGCCGCGCAGCCCGCTCTCCAGGTGGCGGCCGATGGTGTCGTCGTCCTCGATGACCAGGGCGGTGGGCGGGCGCCCTGCAGTACCGGTGCTCATGGCTTGAGGTTATGGGCTGGTTACGGTTCGCGGAGTTCTTCGACGGCAGGGCGCCCGGAACCGCGGGCGGCGTGCAGGGCGGCGGCAGTAAGGGCTGCGAGCGTCGCGAGCAGGGTGAGGGCCATGTACGGCCAAGGGAGGGACAGCGACGAGGGAGGCGGGTCGAAGACCCCGGTGAGGACCTTCGTGAGCATCTGTGCGAGGGCCCAGCCGATGAGAGCGCCCCCAGTGAGGCCGAAGAGTGCGACAGTGGCCGCCTCGGCCAGGACCATGCCGCGCAGCTGGCCCCGGGTGGCACCGAGAACGCTCGCCAAGGCGAGGGTACGGCGACGCTCGGTCAGACCGAGGGCGAGTACCACTCCTCCGGCGCCCGCTGCCAGAGCCACGGCGAACCCGAGTTCGATCCGGGTCAGTCCGGCGAGGTCGACCGACGTGAGGCTGGAGCCGACGGCGGATCGGGTCTCGGTGAGGTCGGTGACCGTGGCCGTGGCGCCCAGTCGCTCGCGCAGCCGGGCGGCGACCGCCTGCTGGTGTACGCCGCCGGTGTCGACGAGGAACGCACCGACGGCATCGCTGCCGGTCTCGCGAGCGACGTATGCGGCGTTGGCGACGAAGAAGCTGTCCTTGGGGGCTGTCGGGAACTCCTTGACTACACCCGCGTAGTGGAACTGCACGGTGCTCAGCTGCTTGGTCCGGCTGTCCTGGAGGCGCAGGTTGAGGCGGTCGCCGGGCGTGAGCTGGAAGTCCTTCACCGTCTCCTCGCTGACGAGGACCGAGTCGGGGCGGGTCGCGAGCTTGTCCAGGAGGGTCTTGGCGCTGCCGCCCGCGAAGTAGGTGTCCTGGAGCGCGGTTGCGGAGGTGATCGTGGCGGGGTTGACGCCGTACAGGTCCTGGAGGTCGGATCCGACGTAGGCGAAGCGGTGTTGGAGGGGTTCTACGTGGCGCACTCCGGGGACGGACGCCAGCACGTGCCCGGCGTCGGGGCCGGTTGCCGCGCCGGGTGGCTGGGTGACGGTGACGTCTGCGCCGTTGGTGAGCTGGGCGTCCACCTCCGCCTGGTGGCGGTAGGTGTCGTTGAAGGCTGCGGTGGAGAGTGCGAACGATACGGCGAGGGCGAGGAGGATTGCGGAGCGGGCCAGGACCCTGCGTTGACGGGTCATGCCGGATGCCGTCGCGGCGGCGAGGGTGCCCGTCAGGGGCCGGACCATGAGCGTAAGCGGACGGCGTCCGTGGGCGAAGGCGTACGTCATCAGCCGCCACAGGAGCAGCGCGGAGCCCAGCCAGAGCAGCGCGGGGCCGAGGAACGCCCAGTAGGACACCGAGATGCTCGCCACTCCCTCGGGAGCGAGCACCAGGGCGTACTGGTTGCCTGCGGCGGCACGGAAGACGAGGAGTGCGACCACGAGCAGGATGAAGTCGAGTCCGATGCGCTGCCAGAGTGGGGTGCCGGTTGAGCGGTGACTGCGGCGTGCGGCGGTGACCGTGGTGGTGCGCTGGTCGTGGATGGTGGGCAGCAGGACTGTCACGGCGGCGACGGCCACACCGACGGCGAACGCGATGAGAGACCATCGCAACGGCACGAGGCCGGCGGCCCCGAACGACGCTTGGCCGAAGGCGATCCGGCCGGCCAGCGCGGCAAGGGCGATGCCGAGCAGGCCGCCGCCCAGACCGATTGCGCCGGCCTCCACCGCGGCGAGCACGGTGACCCGGCGCCGGTCGAGGCCGCGGGTGCGCAGCAGGGCCTGCTCCCGGCGGCGGCGGTCCGCTCCGGCGCTGACCAGGGCGGAGGTGAGAAGGGCTGCGAGGGCCACACCGGGGGCTCCGAGGAACAGGAAGAGCAGCTGCGCGTACGAGGCGTCCTGGCGTGCGGCGTCCAGGGCCGCGCCGAGATTGTCGCCGACCTGGACGGCTCCGGAGAGTCGCGCTTCGAGATGGCGGGCGGCTCCTGTGACGGCTGCGAAGGCGACGGCGGGGTCGCCGGGCAGGGTGGCGCCCCGGGCCACGTGCACCTGTGTGGTGACGGCAGCGGGATCCTGTACCCGGGCGCGCGTGGTGAGGGACTCGAACAGGCCGGCGGGCAGAAGTACGACGTTGTCGGGCGGAGCGGCGGGTTGTGACTGCGGCGGGGCACCGACCTTCTGGAACAGGGAATCGGCCTGGGGCAGGTCGACCACTCCGGTGACCGTCACGGTGGCGTCGGCCGTACCCGGCAGCGCGATGCGTACGGTGTCACCGGGTGCGGCGTGCAGGTTGGCGGCGGTCTGCTGAGCGAGGAGGACTCCGTCCCGGGCGCCGGTCAGCGGCCGTATCTCGCCCGGGAAAGCGGTGCGATAGCCGTCGGGGATGCCGAGCACCACGCCGTCGCCGGTGGTCTGTACGGAACCTGCGGCCTTCGTCTGCAAGCCTGTGCTGCGGGTGTAGGTGACGGGCAGTGCGGTGCGGATCCCTGGGGTGTGGCGGATCGTGTCGAGCACCGTGGCGGGCTCCGCGGTGGGCTGGAGCTGCACCTGCCAGTCGACGGCGACGGACCGGGCGGCCCGCGCAGTCATCGTCGAGCGGGAGGCGGTCAGGAACGTGCCGAGTGCGGCCATGAGTGCGACGGCCAGCGCCACGGTCAGTCCGGACACGAAGAGCCTGCCGCCGCGGTGCCGGAGCAGACCGGCCAGCCAGACGGTGATCACGGTGTGCCTCCGTCCGGATGCGGGTGGAGTCGTCCGTCGCGCATGGTCCAGTGAGTGCGCAGGCGTTCCCCGACGGCTGGGTCGTGGGTGCTCACCACCAGGGCCGCGCCGATCTCGTCCACCGCCGCCAGCAGGACGTCCACGACGTGGCGGCCCGTGGTGCGGTCGAGGCGGCCTGTCGGTTCGTCCGCCAGGACGAGTCGGGGCCGGGAGGCCAGGACCCGGGCGACCGCGACACGCTGTGCCTGGCCTCCCGAGATGTCGTCGGGCAGCCTGTCTGCGAGGTCGGCGACGCCGACGCGGTCCAGGGCTGCGAGCGCCCGCGCCCGAGCGAGGTCGGCGGTCTCGCCGGCCAGCACCAGCGGAAGTCCGGTGTTCTCGGCTACGTCCAGGGTGGCGATGAGGCTGGGGCTCTGGAAGACGACCCCGATGGCCGTCGCCCTCGCCCGTACCCAAGCCCGCGGGTCGGCGGCATCCGCGTACCAGGGCCACACCACCTCGCCGCTGGTCGGCTGCTCCAGGCCGGCCATCAGGTGGAGCAGCGTGGACTTGCCCGACCCCGAGGGCCCCATGACGGCGATCCGGTCGTGGGCGTGCACCTGGCAGTTCGTGCCGTGTACGGCCACCACCGCCGCAGGGCCTCGCCCGTACGTCCGCCCGGCCTCCCGGCAGATGACGAGCGCCCGGCCGGTCATGGCCGGAGCCTGCCGTCGCGGAGGGTCAGGACCCGGTCGGCGCCCCCGATGACGGCCGTGCTGTGGGTGACGAGCAGTACGCCCCGCCGCCCATCGCTCCGTCGGGCCCTCAGCAGTTCCAGGACGCGTTGTTCGGTGTTCCCGTCGAGCTCTCCCGTGGGCTCGTCGGCGAGCAGCAGATCCGGGTCGTTGGCCAGGGCCACGGCCAGTGCGGCGCGGGCCAGTTCTCCGCCCGCCAATTCACGGGGCAAGGCGTGGGCCCGGCCGAGAAGGCCCACCTGGTCGAGGAGTACGTCAATTTCCTGTGCTGGGGAGCCGTGGCGGCCGGCGGCCGTGCGTGCGAGGCGGATGTTGCGTGCCACGTCGAGGTGGGCGATCAGGTTCTCCGTCTGGAGGAGGATGCCGATCCGGCGGGCCCGGATCCCGGCCCTCTCTGCCTCCGGCCGGTGGCTGATCCTCTCCCCCGCTATCCGTACGGACCCGCCGGCGGGTTCATCAAGGCCCGCGAGGCAGGCCAGCAGCGTGGACTTCCCCGAGCCCGAGGGACCGACCACGGCTACGAGCTCTCCGGGGGCCACCGTGAGGGACACTCCTCGCAGGGCGAGGGTCTCCTCTTCCCCGGCACGGTAGAAGCGGTACAGCTCGCGAGCGTCGAGAGCCGGAGCGGTGTCCGCAATGACCGTGCCCACGTCCATCACCGCCACCTCAGCGAGTCGGTGACGGTCCGCCAGGGGTCAACGTTGTCGGCGTGGACCGGACCCGAGAGCGTGACGACGACGTCACGGCCCTGGTGGTGGAAGACGTAGCGCTCGAAGGCGTCGCGGACGGCCTTGCCCGTGACCGGGTCCGCCGCGGAATTGCCCTGGTAGGTGTACAGGACGGCGGTGCCGGCCTTGCGGCTGACCTCGGAGGCCTTGCCCGGTGCGAAGGCGGGGACGCTCTTGGCCAGAGACGGTACATCCGCCGCGGTCACCGATGCTGGGGTCGGGGCGTGTGCGGCAGGGTGCTCGGACACTTCGATCCGGTTCAGCTTGTCGGTGAAGGTCGTGACGGGGCCCGCAATGGTGCGCGCCCAGCCCTCGGGCACGCTGACGGTGAAGCCCGCGCCGGGCGGCTCGAAGGCCACATAGGCCTGGTTGTCCGGGATGTCGCCGGGCGGGTTGGACTCGGCAGGGGCGGGAGGCGGTGGATTCGGGCCGGCGGCCGTGGCGGAGCCGGAGGCGCCGCATCCGGCGAGGACCGCGGTGAGGAGGAGGACTCCCGCACAGGGGGCGAGTGTGCCGCGTACGTTCATGAGGGCCTCCGCAGGACGAGGTGTCTTCCACGCTAGGCAGCGGGAGGTGAAGGGACGGGGCGGCGGTGGTTAGACGACGGCAAAACCGGATGCCGGGCGCCATGATGGGCGCATGAGGCAGCGTGTGGTGCGTGTCGCGGTGTCCGCCGCACTGGTGGCCCTCGTCCTGCTGGCCGGACCGCTCGCCTGGGTCATCCACCGGTCCTTCTTCGCGGACGAACTCGGCGCCCTGGAGCGTACGGCTCTGGCCGCGACGGTCACGGTGGGGCCGGAGTTCGTCTCCGGCGACGCACTCGAGCTGACACCGCCCAGGCCGGGCGGGAAGCTGGGGGTGTACGACCTCTCGTCGCGGCTGCGCGCGGGCAGCGGTGGACCGGTCGCCGACCGGGTGACCCGTGAGGCTGCCGGAGGCAGAGCCGTCAGCGGCAGCAGCGGGGCTGATCTGGTCGTCGCCGTCCCGGTGGTCTCCGCCGAGAAGGTGATCGCGGTGGTACGGGCCACGGTCCCCGCGCGATCGGTCTGGACGCGAGTGCTGTGGGCCTGGGCATTGCTCCTCGGAGTGACCCTTGCAGCGCTGGCCACGGCGGTCCTGGTCGCACGCCGACAGGCCCGCGCGCTGAGCACTCCGGTGGAGGCACTCTCCCGTACGGCCCGTGCGATCGCCGACGGCGACTTGGCCGCCCGGGCAGCACCCTGCGGGATTGCCGAACTGGACCAGCTGGCGAGCAGCCAGAACTCCATGGTCGAGCGACTGACCCAGCTCCTGCGCCGGGAGCGGGACTTCAGCGCCAACGCCTCGCACCAGCTGCGCACTCCCTTGACCGGGCTGCAGCTCGGCCTGGAGGCCGCCCGGCAGCTGCCGCCGGGCTCGGACCTGCGCCCCGCACTGCGCGAGGCTCTGGAGACGGCACGCCATCTGGAGGAAACCGTCGAGGAGGTGCTGCGGCTGGCCCGGGCCGGCACCGAAGGCGAGCCCCCACTCCCCCGTGAGGTTCTCGTCCGGGTGCTGGAAAGGGCGGAGTCGCGCTGGCACGGTGCGCTCGCCGCCGCCGGCCGACGGCTGGAGGTTCACTCGCAGCCGGGGGCCGGGTCGTTCGAGGTCCCCGGCCGCACGACGGCACAGATTCTCGATGTCCTCATCGACAACGCCCTGCGCCACGGCCGGGGTGCAACCTCCGTAACCGCACGTGAGGCGGCCGGGGCGGTCGCGGTCGACGTGTCCGACGAGGGGACACTCACGCTCGACTCCGGGACGGTCTTCGTGCGCGGCGGCACCGGCGGCTCCGGAAGCGGGATCGGCCTGGCGGTGGCCCGGGAGCTCGCGGAAGCTGCAGGGGGAAGGCTCAGCCTGCGCGGCACCGAGCCGACCACGTTCACCCTGCTCCTGCCGGGCGCGCCGGATTGACGTGCCGCCGCGCCCGGCCCGGCGTGGCTCAGCCGGGCTGTCCGGACGGATCCGACGCCACGGGCGAATCGGCCCGGCTGACCTGGAGGTATCCGACGAGCGCGGCGATCGGGACCAGCAAAGCGAGGCTGACCAGCCCGGTTCCCCAGCCGAGGCCGTCGCGCGTGGCGGGGACGCCCATCCAGTCCGCGAACGAGGCGCCGAGCGGCCGGGTGAGGATGTAGGCGGCCCAGAACGCGGCCACCGCGTTCAGCCCGAGGAGGCGGCGGCACAGCACAGGCAGGGCGATCAGGGCTGCGAAGAGGAGGCCGGAGGGCAGATAGCCCAGGTGCAGGGTCCCGGCCGTAAGGTCACCCACCGCGGTGCCCAGGGCGAAGGTGGTGAGCACCGTCGCCCAGTAGAACAACTCCCTGCGGGTGGTGTGGATGCTGTGGATGGAGAGGGTCCGCTCGGTGGCGTACCAGAGGGTCAGGACGGCGGCGAGGGCGAGGGTGAAGCCCAAGGCCGACACCGTGTAGGGAATGCCGGCGATGACGTGGACGACGTCGGCGGCCATCGTGCCGAAGACGCTGACCATGACAATCGCCGACCAGTAGAGCCAGGGGCGGTAGCGCGCAGACCAGAACTGCAGGATCAGCAACGATGCCAGTCCGGCAAATCCGAGGCAGCCGGCCGGCACCGGGCCCAGCGTCCGCGCCAGGAAGTCGGACGCGGTCTCCCCCATGCCGGTCGTGAGGATCTTCACCGTCCAGAACCACGCGGTGACTTCAGGCACCTTGGAGAGGGCCGCCCCCGGCCGCGTACGGCGTGTCACCCCCTGCTGCGGTACGCCCGAGCTCCGCCGTGCCGTTGTCCTGCTGTCTGTCCCGACCATCTACGTCCACCCTTCCGGCAACGGCTGCAGCGCCGTGCCGCTGATGCCGACATTCGGGCAGGCGTCAGCCTCCGGGAATCCCCGGGCGGGCCCGCCACCCGAACCAATGTCTACAGAACAGTAGACGATACCTGCGGGGGCCCCGCCGCCCGATCTGCACCCTCCAGCGGGGCGGGCGTACGGCGCGCTGAGCGGCCAGCTTCTGCAGCAAGCCGTAGGCCAGCACGGGCAGCAGGACGTGGGGCCGATCAGGCAGCACCGCACCGATGAGGACCGCGCCCGCGCTGCTGTTGTTCATCCCGCAGGCCAGCGTCACGCAGGCTCGTCCCCCTGTGTCCAGTCGCAGCAGGGACCCGGCGACGCGGCCGAACAGGAACGACAGCGAGCACACGAAGAGGGCCACGGCCACGGCCGCGATCGGCAGCAGGGCTGCCGGGTGCGCCAAGAACCGGCCAAGGGCACCCGCTGCATTGAGGTACGTCAGGGCCAGCGAGGCGAGGACCGCAGTGGGCGGTGCGGTGCGCCGCAAGCCTGCCAGGGCCCCGGCGGGCACGGCGATATGGCACAGCAGCCCGGCAGCGCACGGCAGCAGCACACCGGTGAGGGCGAAGCCCTGTCCTGCCGCGCGCCCCGCAGCAGCGGGCGTGCCCGGATGGTCGCCACCCACGAGCGGCGCCAGTGCTCCGAGGGTCAGGGGCAGGGTGAGCGGGCTGAGGAAGGTGGAAGCGAGGACGAGACCGAGCATGGTGGGCTGGTCACCGTCGGCGCGCGCGGTCCAGACGGTCGCCCCCGCCGCCACGGGCATCGCCGTAAGGAAGATCATCGCGGTGGTCATCCCCGAGCCCCCGTCGGTGTCGGGCGTCCAGGACAGCATCGCCGCCAAGCCCGGGATGATCAGCAGCGGGGCCAGGAGGTGCGCCGCGAGTCCCGCCAGCAGGGTCACGGGCCGACGGACCACCCGGACGAGGGCCTGCGGTGACACCTGGAGCCCGGCGCAGAACAGCACGAGGGCCAGCAACGCCGGTGCGAGGTCCAGACTCAGCGCCACGTCCCCCGCGCGAAGTTCACGGGGCCTGCGCAGCCACATCCCGGGAGCGGGGCAGACAGCGGCGGTGAGGTAGGCGGCAGCGACGGCCCAGCCCAACCGTTCCCTCAGCCAACCGGCAAGACCGCGTGGGGCAGAGGGCTGCGTGGCAGGAGACAAGACCGTGGCCACCGTTCATGGCAGGAGCTGGGACCGCACGGGCGCGATCGGGAGGACACTAGGGGTCCGGCCCTGACTGCGACGCAGGGCTCGGGGCATGTCGTTCGGCGTGCTCAGGATGTGTTCAGGTTTCCAGTGACACGGCCTGGTGCCATGACATCCGAGACATACAGTCGGCACGACGCCACCCGCGACCGGGCACTGCGCCGGAACAAGGTGCCCGAGGTCACGCTCTACTTCTGGGTCATCAAGATCCTGTGCACGACCGTGGGAGAGACGGCCGCGGATTTCCTCAACGCGCACATGGGGTTGGGCCTGACCGGCACTTCGATCGTGATGAGCGCGCTCCTGGTTCTGGCGCTGGTCATCCAGTTCCGGGCCGCCACCTACCGGCCGAGCGTCTACTGGCTGGTTGTCGTACTGGTCAGCGTGGTGGGAACCCTGATCAGCGACAACCTGACGGACAATCTGGGCGTGCCGCTGGAGGCCACCACCACGGTATTCGCCGTGGCCCTGGCACTCGTCTTCCTCGCCTGGTACCGGACCGAGCGGACCCTGTCGATCCACAGCATCGACGCCAAGCGCCGGGAGTCCTTCTACTGGGCGGCCGTGCTGTTCACCTTCGCCCTGGGCACAGCTGCAGGAGACCTGGTCGCGGAGCAGCTCTCCCTCGGCTACTCGGTTTCGGCGGCCGTATTCGCGCTGGCGATCGGCGCCGTGTGGCTCGCGCACGCCCTCGGCCTGGATGCGGTGTGGAGCTTTTGGATCGCGTACGTCCTCACCCGACCGCTCGGCGCCTCCCTGGGCGACTACCTCTCCCAGCCGGCCGACGACGGCGGCCTCGGGCTGGGAACCGTCGTCACCAGTGCTCTCTTCCTGGTGGTGATCCTCGCGCTGGTCGTCTTCCTCACGCTCACCCGCAAGGACGCCGCCGACCGGGAGGGCTTCAGCCGGCCGGCAGCCTGACCACGAACACCGCTCCCCCGCCGCCCTGTTCCCCGAGCTCTGCCTCCCCGCCCGCGGAGCGGGCCAGGCGCCGGGCGAGCGGCAGCCCCAGACCCGCCCCGTCGTGGCCGTCGCCCGGATCGGCCCGGCGACCGGGCTGGAACAGATGGGCACGGAAGCATTCGGGAACGCCGGGGCCGTCGTCACCCACTTCGATCCGGACACGGCCCGGCTCCCGGAAGGCGCGGAGGTCGACCGCTGTCGCCGCATAGCGCAGCGCGTTGTCCAGCAAGGGGCTGACGATCCGCTCCAGGACGGCAGCGGGCACTCCCGCGGTCAGCTCCCCACCCTCGTCGGCGATCACGACACGGACCGGGACGACCTCTGGGTCGGTGCGGTCAGCCAGGGCATTCAGGACAGGGAGCACGGCGGTGGTGCCAGGCGCCCTGCCGGCGTCCTCGCGGGCTTCTGCGAGAAGGGTGTCGCAGATGGTCTGCATGGTCCGGGCCGCATCGTCGATGGCCCGCTGCACAGTGGCCGTCTCGCTCTCGCTGCGGGGGCGGGACTGCCACCAGTCGAGCTCGGCGACGATGGTGGCCAGCGGGTTGCGCAGTTCGTGCGACAACTCGCTGGTGAGCTGCTGTTCGTGACGCAGGGCTGCCCGGATCCGGTCGAGGAAGGCATCCAGCGACGCGCCCAGCCGGGCGAGTTCGACAGGCCGGGGCACACCGCTGAAGCGTTCTTCGGAGGCGGTCGCACTCCACTGGGCGGCCTGGTCGGTCATCGTGCGGACGGGTCGCAGGGCCCGGCCGACGGCGAGTCGGGTGACCGCGTACGTGCAGAGGAGCATGACGGCGTCCAGCGCCAGGGATGCCGTCAGCAGGGTGTCGCCCGATGCGCGGTACGGAGCGAGGTCGAGCGCGGTGACCACGGTCGCGGCCCTCTCGCGGCCGCCTGGGGCGGGCACTGGCCGGGCACAGAGCCGGATGTCCGCCGCATCGTGCGAGGTGGTGGTGCACTGGGCGCCGCCCTGCGCTGCAAGACGGGCGGCCGCGCGGGTGGCGGGGCTGTCCGCCCGGGCGGCCGGGGGCTGCTCGACCAGGCTGGCCCCTTGGTAGATCCAGGCGTTGGTGTCAAGGAGGTCCTCCTGCGGGGTCTCCAGGACACGCAGCACGGGACCGCTGGTGTCGACGGTCGCGGCGATGGCAGAGGCCCGGGCCCGCAGCTGGTCGTCCGCCTGGCGGGCCAGGTGCTGCTGCACGAACGCGTTGAAGACGATGGTGAACACCGCCATGATGAAGGCCGCGGTCACGACCGCGAGCAGGGAGAGCCGTCCGCGCAGGGTCGTCGGCCGCGCTCCGGCTCGGAGTGGTCTCATGACAGCCGGTGCCCTACGCCGCGGGAGGTGCCCAGGGTGAGGATGCTGCCGGCCTCCCGAAGCTTGCGACGGAGCCGGGTCAGGTACTGGTCGAGGGTGTTGTCGCTGACCTGGGCTCCTTCCGGCCAGCCGGCGCGCACCAGATCCCGCCGGGTGACCAGGTCCCCCGCGGCGGCGAGCAGGGCGGCCAGGATCCGGAATTCGGTCGGGGTCAGGCTCAGGGGGACGCCTCGTACGGTGCAGGTGTGGCGGACGGCGTCCAGCACCACCTCTCCCCCGGCGACGGGGGCGGTCGGACGGCTGCGTTTGACGGCGGCCCGGAGTCGGGCGGCCAGTTCGGCGAGGTGAAAGGGTTTGACGAGATAGTCATCGCCTCCCGCAGAGAACCCGCTCAGCCGGTCGGTGAGGTGATGACGGGCGGTCAGGAAGATCACCGGGCGGTCGAACCCGTTGGCGCGCAGCGCCTGGCACACGTCGCGGCCGTCCGCATCGGGCAGGCCGATGTCCAGGACGACGGCGTCGACGCCGGCCACGGCCAGTCTCAGTGCCGCTGCGCCGTCCTGCGCGGGGGTGGTCTCGTAGCCCTCCTCACGCAGGCCGCGCAGCAGCACGTTGCGCAGTCGGTGGTCGTCCTCGACGACCAGGACGTGTCGGCTCATGCGGGCCCCTGTTCTGTGCGGACGCGGACGCGGACGCCGGAAGTCAGCCGGTCTTCGCCGTCTTCGCCTCCGCACCGGCGGCGGGGGCGGTACTGCGCGCAGGTGCGAGGAAGAGGGCCATCACCGGAACGAGGTAGAGGCACCACACGGTGACCTGGAGGGCGGTCGGGTTGGGCTGGAAGTTGAACACGCCCTTGAGCAGGGTCCCGTACCAGCTGTCCGAGGGAATGGTCGTGCTGATGTCGAAGGCGAGGGTGTGCAGGCCGGGCAGGAAGTCGCCTTCCTGGAGGTCGTGGAAGCCGTACGCGAGGACTCCTGCGGCGACGACGACCAGCATGGCACCGGTCCAGGTGAAGAACTTCGACAGGTTGATCTTCAGCGCGCCCCGGTAGAACAACCAGCCCAGCACCACCGAGGTCAGCAGACCGAGCACCGCACCGACCAGGGGCCGAACTCCGTCACCCGTGGCCTGGACGGCCGTCCAGATGAACAGCGAGGTCTCCAGTCCTTCCCGGCCGACGGCCATGAAGGCGGTGAAGACCAGCGCGCCGGTGCCCACGGCGAGCGCCGCGTCGAGCTGGCCCTGAAGCTCCGATTTCAGGTTCCGGGCCGTGCGCTTCATCCAGAAGACCATCCACGTCACCAGGCCGACCGAGATGATGGACAGGCTACCGCCGAGCAGTTCCTGGGCCTGGAAGGTAAGGGTGGAGGAGCCGAACTGGAGGGCGGCGCCGAAGCCCAGGGAGAGGGTGACGGCCAGGCCGATGCCCAGCCATACGGGTGCGAGTCTGTCCTTGTGGTCGGTCTTGACCAGGTAGGCGATGAGGATGCAGACGACGAGGCTGGCTTCCAGCCCTTCGCGGAGTCCGATCAGGTAGTTGCCGAACACGGCGTGGGGTTCCTTCCGGTCGTCACGTGAACAGCGTCCGGCCCCACCAGTCGTCCTTGTCACGGACGCCCGGCGGGACGGCGAAGACGGCCGAACCCACGTGCTGGATGTATTCGTTGAGCGAGTCGTTCTTCGACAGGCGCCGCTGGATCTGCACGAAGCCCTTGCGGACGTCGCGCTGGTAGGCGAGGAAGAACAGACCCGCGTCGAGGCGGCCCAGTCCGTCCGTGCCGTCGGTGAAGGAGTAGCCGCGGCGCAGGATCGTCGCGCCGTCGTTGGTGTCCGGGTGCGCGAGGCGGACGTGCGCGTCCGGCTTCATCGCCTTCAGGAACGGCTCGTCGCGCTCCTTGGACTTGCCCGCGGGAGCACCCTCGCCCTTGTCGCGGCCGATGATGTCCTCCTGCTCACCGAGCGAGGTCCGGTCCCAGGTCTCGATGTGCATCCGGATGCGCCGGGCGACCAGGTACGAGCCGCCGGTCAGCCAGTCGCTGCCGTCGCCCGCGCCGACCCACACGTGCTTGTCCAGCGCCGCGTTGTCGGTGCCCGAGATGTTCCGGGTGCCGTCCTTGAAGCCCATCATGTTGCGCGGGGTCTGCGCGTCCGGGGTGGTGGACGAGGTCTTGCCGAAGCCGAGCTGCGACCAGCGCACCGCGGTCTTGCCGAAGCCGATGCGGGCGAGCTGGCGGATGGCGTGCACCGCGACCTGCGGGTCGTCGGCGCAGGCCTGGACACAGATGTCGCCGCCGCTGCGCGCCGGGTCGAGGTTGTCCTTGGGGAACGCCTCCAGGTCCACCAGCGCCTCGGGGCGCTTGCCCTCCAGGCCGAAGCGGTCCTTGGCGAACAGGCCGGGGCCGAAGCCTATGGTCAGGGTCAGGCGCGAGGCCTTCAGGCCCAGGGCCTCGCCCGTGTCGTCCGGCGGGGCCTCGGGGAGGCCGCCGTAGCCGCCCTCGCCGACCGGGTGGCCGGCCGTCATCAGCCGGGCCGCCTCGGTCCAGTCCTTGAGGAGCTTGACCAGCTCGTCGCGGCTCTTCGTCTTCACGTCGAAGGCCGCGAAGTGCAACCGGTCCTGGACGGCGCTGGCTATGCCGGACTGGTGCTCACCGTGGAAGGGCACGACCATCCCCACGGTGCCAGGGGCTGCAGGCTCGGAGTTCTGGCGCAGAATCGCCACGGTCCCGCCGGCTGCGGCGGCGCCGAGCGCAAGCCCGGCCCCGCCCCAGGCGAGCAGCGCCCGCCTCGGGGTGCCGCCGCCGGACACGTCCGCGGTCGCGCCGCTACCGCTCTGGCCGGATTCCGGGTCCGCTTCGGACATCACTGCTCCCTGCTTGCTTGTGGTCTGCTTGCTGTGCCCGGGCTACTTGGCGACGGCCGCCGCGAGCTTGGAGAGCGGCTCCGCGAGCGCGTTGACGCCGTCCGAGAGCTCCTTGCGCTCCGGCTCGCCGACCTTCTCGTACGAGGTGAACTCGTAGCCGGTCTTGTCCGCCCGGTACTTGTCCAGCAGCGTGTTGATCGCGGTGAACTGGGCGTCGAGGTTCTTGGCCAGCTCCGCGTCGTTCTTCACGGTGACGGGCTTCAGCAACTCGTAGACCTTCTCGGCGCCCTCGACGTTGGCCTTGAAGTCGGCCAGGTCGGTGTGGCTGTAGCGGTCTTCCTCGCCGGTCACCTTGTTGCGGGAGACCTCGTCAAGAAGTTCTTTGGCGCCGTTGGCCATGGAGGTGGGGGTGATCTCCGCCGTGCCGACGCGCTTGTGCCACTCCGCGATGTCGGTGTCCAACTGGGAGGCGAGGGCCTTCTCCTCGTCGCCGATCTTGTTGTCGGCCCACAGGGACTTCTCCAGCCGGTGCCAGCCGGTCCAGTTCTGACCGGGCTCCAGGCCGTCCTCGCGGACGTCGGTCTTCGGGTCGATGTCACCGAAGGACTCGGCGACCGGCTCGGTACGCTCCCAGCCACGCCGGGAGGAGGCGAACGCCTTCTTCGCGGCTTCCACGTCCCCGGCACGGACGGCGTCGGTGAACGTCTTGACCGCGGGGAGCGACTCCTCGGCCTGCGCGAGCACGTAGCTGCGGTAGGCCGCGACAGCAGCGTCCAGTTCGGGGCTGCGCTTTTCACCGCCGCCGCCCGTGGCCTTGACCATGGTGCGGATGCCGTCGCCCTTCATGCCGGGCTTGCAGGCGAACTCGTAGTCGCCCGCCTTGATCTCGGCGGTGATGGTGGCCTTGGTACCCGGGCCGATGTTCTCGCGCTCGGCGACGATGCGGTCATCGGGGAAGAGCACGTACAGCTCCGTGACCTTGGATCCCTTGTTCTCCACCTGGATGGTCACCTTGCCCGCCGGAAATGCGGTCTTGGAGACTTCGCAGGCGCTGTCGGACGCGGTCACCTGAAGGGCGCCGGCCGACCCGCTGTCGCTCTTCTGGGCACACCCCGTGGCGGTGGCGGTGACTATCGCGAGACCGGCGGCTGCAAGAAGCGCCGAGCGGGCGGATGAAGACATGGGTACTCCCAGGCATGGCGGGACGGCAAAGCCGCGGCAGGCCTCTGGTTAGGCAAGGCTGCCCTTTCGTCTACGGCACTGTAGACGATGCTGTGCGATACGTCTGTCACCGGGGCGCAGGCGCGACCTCCACCTCACGTCGGCACGCACCACCCATCACCCGACTCCCGCTCGGAGCTTCCGATCCCGCCCGACCCTGGCCACCACGGCCATGGCTGCGGTGAGCCAGGTGAGGGCGTAGAACCAGCCTCCGAGGACATCGGTGGGCCAGTGCACGCCGAGGTAGACGCGGGTAAGGCCGACCGTGACGGCCCAGCAGGCGAACAGGGCCCACCAGAGCCGGGCAGCGGCCGGTGAGACCGCACGCCATACCGCCCGGGCGAACAGACCGGCCACGAGCGCCGAGGTTGAGGAATCCGAGCGCACCCGCGGTCATCAGCAGCCGACCCCGGCTGCCCCGGCCCCATCCGGAGACGAGTCCGGCGGTCACGGCGCACAGGTACGGGACGGGGCCGGTTCCGGTTGCGGTGACGCCGCGCGCGAGGGCGACCGCAACGGCGGGACGGTGCCGCACCGACCACTGGTGCACACTCTCGTCGAATGCGTACGGGCTGTCGTGGCGGGCCGCGACGAGTGCGGTCAGTAGGGCGAACAGGGCTGCGCACAGCGCCGCAACCAAGCCCCAGCGGGTGGCTCGCGGTGCGGCCGGGACCTCATCGGGGTGCGACCAGGGGTCGCAGCGACGTGCCGCCCATCCGTTGCACGAGGGGGGCCGCGCGGCGTGCGGCACGGGTCAGCAGCCAGGCGATGACCGCCCCGACGGCCAAGCCGAGTACGACGTCGCGGGGGTAGTGGGCACCCACCCAGACCCGCGAGAAGGCCATCAGTAGTGCGGCCGGCACCGCGATCGCCGCAAGTCGGCGGTCGGTGACCCAGAGGGCCGCGGCGGCCGCGGCGGCGATGGCGGCGTGGTTGCTGGGGAAGGACCAGTCGCCGAGCGGCGGGCAGGCCTCCAGCGTGACCGTGTGCAGGGTCTGACAGGGGCGCTGCTCCCGGAAGACCGATTTGATGCCGGTGTCGGCGAGGAAGGCGACGACCACGACCAGGGGTGCCGCCAGCGCCATGGCGGTCCTGGCCGGATCAGCGGCCGCTCGGGCGCGCCACCAGGCAGCCAGCATCAGCAGGGCGAAGAGGGCGAGGCCGTAGTCGGACCAGGCGGTGACCAGGCCATCGAGCCAGCCGGGGGCCTGCTGGGCCAGGCCGGTGAGCCAGGTGTACAAGTTTCCGTCGACGGCGGGGCCGTCCAGGGCGAGCAGGCTCAATGCGGCGTTCCGTTCGAAGTGCGGCCACCCCGCCGGCGGAAGAATTCCACGGCAAGCGGGGCGAGGGAGATGAGTACGACGAGGGCGACGATCGGCAGAAGATATCGGTCGACATTGGGCACGGAGGAGCCGAGCGCGTATCCGGCCAGCACCAGTCCCACCGTCCACACGAGCCCGCCGATCACCTGCCAGAGCGTGAAGACGCCGGCCGGAACGTTCAGAGCCCCGGCCATCGGGTTCAGGACGGTGCGCACGATCGGCACGAAGCGGGCCAGGACGATGGCCTTGGCATGTCCGTACCGGTGGAGGAGTTCGTCGGCCTTCGCGGCGCCCTCGTGGAGTTTGCGGCTACGGCTGCGGGCCAGCAGGGTGCGTCCGCCGCGCCGCCCGAGGAGGTAGCCGGTCTGGGCTCCGAGCAGGGCGCCGGCCACGGCCGCGCACAGGACCTGCGGGAGCGAGAGGTGGACCGGTCCATGGTTGCCCGGCACGCAGAGCAGGCCGGCGGTGAAGAGGAGCGAGTCTCCGGGCAGGAAGAAGCCGACGAGCAGGCCCGTCTCGGCGAACAGCACGACCGCGACTCCGAGAGCGCCGAAGGCCGACAGGAGAGAACCGGCGTCCAGCAGATTGACGGCCTGCGGACTGAGCGCCTGCGATGCTGCGGCGAGATCGGGCCAGGTCATGACGGACGGCTCCCCTAGGGTGAGAGGTGCAGGGTCCGGGACGGCGCCCCGCCCCGCTGGCGTCTACAGTTCCGTAGACGGTCTACAGCACTGTAGACGATTGACGTGTGGAGGAACGCACTCATGGGCGACAGGAATGCGGAGCGACGCCCTGCCGGCGAGCTCGAGGCCGGCGTGCTGACGGCGCTCTGGGCTGCGGACGGCCCGCTGTCCCCGGGCCAGGTCCAGGAGATAGTGGGCGGGTCGCTCGCCCGCACGACCGTAACGACGATCCTGTCCCGCTTGTACGAGAAGGGGACCGTGAGCCGATCGCGGTCCGGCCGCGGGTTCGCCTACACCCCCACCGAGGACGCCTCCGGGCTCACCGCCCGGCGCATGCATGCCGAACTCGCGAAGGACGAAGACCGCGAGGCCGTACTGAGCCGCTTCGTCTCACAGCTGAGTACCGAGGATGAGCGCCTGCTGCGCGCCCTGCTCGACGGGGAAGGAGACGCGACGTGATTGACGTGATCCACACCGCCTGGATCCCCCTCCTCGTTCCGTTCCTGGTCGCACCGGTGGGCAGGCAGCTGGCCTCGAACCTGCCGCCGCGGCAGGCCATGTGGCTGCTGACGGCGACCGCGGCCGGTCTCGCCACCGCGAGCACCTGCGCGCTGACCCTGCTGATCGTCCCCGGCGCCACCCACCTCCACGTCGTCGCCGCGCTGGGCCACCTGCTCACTCCGCTGAGCAGCGGATCACCCGGCTCCGTCATCGCGACCACCGTCGCCGCCGGGGCCCTGCTCACCTGGTGCACAACCCGGCTGGTGCGCGGTCTGCGTCGGCGCTGGACCCAGCTCCGCCATGCCGGAAGGCTCGCCGCCGAGGCGGCCGGCGAACTCGTCGTCCTGCCCGACGAGCACCCCGACGCCTACGCACTCCCCGGCAGCCCAGGCCGCATCGTCGTCACGACCGGCATGCTCCGCGCGCTCTCGGCGTCCGAGCGCGAGGTCCTGATCGCCCACGAGCGCGCGCACCTCAGGGAGCGCCACCACCTCTTCACCGCCGTGGTCGACCTGGCCGGCCTGTGCCACCCCGCGCTGCGGACCCTGCGCGAGCCGCTGGCTTACGCGCTGGAACGCAGCGCCGACGAAGCCGCGGCCAGCGCGGTGGGCAGCCGACGCCTGGCCGCCCGGGCCATCGGCCGGGCCGCTCTCGCCACCCGCGCTTCCACCGCGGCCGGCCGTACGCGTCCCGGCTTGGCCCTCTCGGCGACCGCCGGGCCCGTTCCCCGCCGCGTCGCTGCCCTCCTCGGCCACGGCACCGAGGACCGGATGGCCCGGCCCCTCGCCCGGCGAGCCGCGGTGCTGGTGTTGGTGGCATGCCTGACGCTCTCCGCCGGCGCGTCCCTCCAAGCAGCCGACAACCTGCACGACGGCATCGAGGTGGCCCAAGGCGAAACCCGTTGACGCGCAGCGCCGGAGGGAAAGAGGCTCTGACGAGACGCGGCCCCAAATGTGATCCGGCGGCCGCCATTGCCACCCCTCACGCACATGCGTCCCCCAGCGCAGCAGTCGCACGGGTTCGCGAAGGCCGACTCGGGCCCGATTCCGAGCCTTGGCGCGCGCAGGACCCGGTGTTCCCTTCCGCGCATCCGGACCGGTCGAGCCGAGGTCGAGCCACGACCCGTAGAGCTAGATAAGGCAAACTGACCGCGCGTGGATGGGCGGTCAACCCGTGGGGGCAGGGAGTCCTCAACCACCCTGTTCAAGCCGCGCTCCGAGGGACGGACAGCTCCCTTCGGTGGACTCCCGATCTCCTTGCCGCCAAGGAGGGCCACGTCGCAATGATCGACTGCAAGAGCAGCATGACCAGTCGGGCGACGCACCGCCACGCGCTCGAGAGCGCCGCGGTCCGCGCACACCTCCAGCTCGTCGCGTGGACCGTGCTGCCCCTCTACTACGTGTTCGACAACCTCGACGTCCTCACCCCGTACGACGCCCTCGCGGCGGGGCAGACCGGCCCCCACTCGGTCGCAGGTTCAGGGGCCCCGTACCTGCTCGTACCTACGACGCGCTGTCGCACCTTCGACTCGACGTTCGGGTCGCGGAGGCAGCCGTCCGTCGCGAGCGACGCCGCCTGAGCCCAGCGCCCCGCCAGACCGCTGCTCGGTACAACGCGTTGTACCGAGCAGCGTCGGACCTCGAACGCCACCGAGAGCCTCATGGCGGGACGCCAGCAGACCTGACGAACTGTCACCAAAGTCAGCATTGGGTCAGCATTGGTCCTGCCAAAGCTGACCCCAGCTGGTCACACCTGGGAAAGCACGGAGCCGCGGAATCAGCTTCCGGGAACCCCTGCCGCGAGCCCCTCCGGAACGATCTCCGCGGGGCGCCACCTTCGTTCCGGCTGCTCTCGGGCCGATCAGCCCGATCTAAAAACGTGCAGTTCAGCGCACCCGACCACGTGCCTTCAGCGGCCCCGGTGGGAGTTGCGGAGCGGGGATCGGAGGGCCGTCGTAGCCCTTGACCTCGCCGTAGCGGGTGCCCTCCATCCAGTCCGCCCGGAACTGCTCGATGTCGGCCTGGCTGCGCCCGATCCAGTTCCAGAACATCACCAGCTCCTCCTCGAAGGGCTCGCCGCCCAGCAGCATCAGGCCGGCGTCCGAGACCGCGCGCAGGGGGAGGTCCGTGCGGCCGCAGCCCAGGTAGAGCATCGAGCCGGGGAGGAGCGGGACTCCGTCGACGTGGGCTTCGCCCGACATCGACAGGACCGCGTACTCGAAGTCCGGGTCCAGCGGGAGGCGGGTTTCGGTGCCCGCGGCCAGGGCCAGGTCCGCGCCGACGATCGGGGAGTACGTGGATCCGGGCGAGGTGGCCGTGTCCAGGGTGCCCAGGATGACGGTCGCCGTCAGGCCGGGGGCGGTGACCTGCGGGAGGTCCGCGTGGTGCTGGAAGTGCGGGGCCACGTCGCGGTGGGCGTCCGGGAGGGCCACCCACAGCTGCGCGCCGTGCAGGAAGCGGGCGTGGCGGCGCGGGCTCTCCTCGGAGTGGCTGATTCCGTGGCCCGAGGTCATCAGGCCGAGTTCGCGGGGGCGGATCGTCGCCAGGCTGCCGACGCTGTCGCGGTGCAGGACCTCGCCCTCGTGGAGCCAGCTGACGGTCTGCAGGCCCGAGTGGGGGTGGGGGGCCACCGCCATGCCGGGCTCTTCGGCGATGTCGTCCGGCCCGTAGTGGTCGACGAAGCACCAGGCGCCCACCATGCGGCGGCCCAGGTTCGGCAGGAGCCGGCGGACCTCGGTGGATCCACCGAGCTTGACGGTGCGCGGGCTCAGGAGCTCGCGCACGGGCTCGGCCACGACGAAGCCGCGGCCGCCGCAGGCGGAGAGAGCGGGCTGGCGATCGAGATTGCTCATGGGGCACAACTTAGTACCGGCGCCGTCCCCGCGGTCCTTGGAATGTCGAACGCGATGCCCGTGTTGGAGGGGGTGCCGGAGCACGTGCCGGAGCCCCGCCGGAAGGCCGGAGCCGGGCGCGGAAGCACGGCACCGGACGCCGGGCGGCCCACGGCCCGGCGTAGCACCTGAACGGCGGAAGGGATCCGAATGGACGCGTCGACCGGCTACCTGGAGCACGGGACCACGGCGGAGCGCTGGGATCGTGCCCGGCTCTTCTTCGGCGCCAAGGAGTACGCGACGGCCGCCCGGGTCCTGGGCACCGTCACCGCCGAGGCTCCCGAGCAGCTGGCGCCCCGGCTGCTGCTCGCCCGCGCCTACTACCACTCCGCCCAGCTGTCCCCGGCCGAGCGCGAGCTGCGGGCCATCCTGGAGCGCTGGCCCGTGGAGGACTACGCGCAGCTGATGCTGGGGCGGACCCTGGAGCGCCAGGGCCGGGCCGCCGAGGCGGCGCCGTACCTGCGGATCGCGGCGGCGATGGCCGGAGACTTCCCGGCGTAGACGGGCCCGCGGGCACTCCGCCGGACCCCGCGGGTACTCCCCCGGGGCTCCCCCGGCCCCGCCCATGCGGGACCGGGGCCGCCCCTCGGTTAGCCTGGGGGCAATATGAACCGTCTGACCACGCCCTTCGGCTCCTACGAGCTCGCCCGCTTCCCCGAGGACCCGCGCGACCGGCTCTTCGCATGGGACGCCGCCGACGAGTACCTGCTGCGCCACCTCGAATCCGGTACGGGCGAACGCGGCCCGGTGGATCTGGCCGGCGCCGGGCAGATCACCGTGATCGGGGACCGCTGGGGGGCGCTGACGACGGCGCTGGCCGCGCACCACCCCACCCAGATCACCGACTCCTCGCTGACCCGCTCCGCGACCGCGGCGAACCTGGACCGCAACGGCATCGGCACCGCCAAGAGCACGGTGACCCTGCTGACCGTCCAGGACCCGCCGCCCGAGCGGATCGACGTGCTCCTGGTGAGGGTCCCCAAGAGTCTGGCGCTGCTGGAGGACCAGCTGTACCGGCTGGCCCCGCACGTGCACGCCGGCACTGTCGTCGTGGGCACCGGCATGGTGAAGGAGATCCACACCTCCACCCTGCGGCTCTTCGAGAAGATCCTGGGCCCGACCAAGACCTCCCTGGCCGAGAAGAAGGCCCGCCTGATCTTCTGCACGCCCGGCAACCCCGGAGCGACGCACCCCACGACCCCCGGGCCGTGGCCGGTGACGTACACGGTGGACCAGGAGGCGGGGTCGGGCTCCGGTCTGACCGTCGTCAACCACGCCGGGATCTTCTGTGCCGACCGCCTCGACATCGGCACCCGGTTCTTCCTCCAGAACATCCCGACCAACACGGACGGGGCCCGGGTCGTCGACCTGGGCTGCGGCAACGGCATCGTCGGCACGGCGGTCGCGGTGGCCGACCCCGACGCCGAGGTGGTCTTCACCGACGAGTCCTACCAGGCCGTCGCCTCGGCGCAGGCGACGTACCGCGCCAACATCCAAGGCCGCCTGGACCGGGCCGAGTTCCTCGTCGGCGACGGTGTCGCGATGCTGCCGCCCGGGTCGGTGGACCTGATCCTCTGCAATCCGCCGTTCCACTCCCATCAGGCGACGACCGACGCGACGGCGCTGCGCATGTTCGCGCAGTCCCGCAAGGCGCTGCGGCCGGGCGGCGAGCTGTGGGTGGTCGCCAACCGCCACATGGGCTACCACACCCACCTGCGCCGTCTCTTCGGCAACAGCGAAGTCACCGCGAGCGAGCCGAAGTTCGTGGTCCTGCGGGCGGTCAAGCGGCGCGAGCAGCCCCGCCCGGCGTGACCTGCCGGAACGCCTCCCGGCGCTCCTCCGGGAGGCCCGCCCGGCCCACCGCCGAAACGCCCCTCCGGTAACCCGCCGGTAGGCCCGCCGCTTCGTCCTACACTCGGCCGCGTGAGCAGTCAGGTGGATCAGGACGGGAGCTCCGGCGGGCGCTACCGCCGGGAGGACGTGGCCCGCGCGGCCGGCGTCAAGGTGCGCAACCTGCGCTACTACCAGGAGCGCGGGCTGCTCCCGCCGCCGCGCCGCGAGGGCCGGATCGCCTGGTACTCCGACGACCACCTCACCCGACTGCGGCTGATCAGCGACCTGTTGGGGCGCGGCTACACCGTCAACGGCATCGCGGAGCTGCTGGCCGCCTGGGAGCAGGGCGGCGGGATCTCACAACTGCTGGGCCTGGAGCGGGAGATGACGCGCGACTGGGAGCAGGAGGAGCCGGTCGCGATGTCCCGGGCCGAACTGCGCGAGCTGTTCGGCCCGACCGCCTCCGCCGAGGACACCCGGCGGGCGGCCGAGCTGGGCTACGTGACGGTCTCCGGGGACCTGGTCACGCACCGCAGCGCGCGCCTGCTGCACGCGACGCTGACGCTGGTGCGCGCGGGGGTGCCGCTCGGGGAGGTCCTGAACGCGGGTGGCTTCGTACAGACGCAGGCGGCCGCGGTGGCGGACCGGTTCGTCGCCCTGTTCCGGACGCACGTGATCGGCGCGGAGGGGCTGGAGCAGCTTTCGGCCACGCGGCTGCGTCAGATCACGGAGGCGGTCGCCGCCCTGCGTCCGCTGGCGGGCGAGGTCGTGGCCGCCGAGTTCGCGCGGGCGATGGCCCGGCGGGTGGACGCGGAGGTCTCCGAACTGCTGCGCACGGAGCCGTAGGCAGCTCGGCCGGACGGCAGGAGTCGGCCGAAAAGGTACGCCCGAGCAACCTTGCCAACCCCCATTGGCACTCTTACATTCGACTCGTCGGTAACAACGGTGCACAGCCGAAGATAAGGGTCGATCTCATGGCAGATTCCCCGAACTTATCCGATCCCCCCGGCGACGGGAGCGAAGGCAGAGCCGACGACGAGGGCCGGGTCCGCTGGCGCCGGTTCGCCGTACTGACGGTCCCCGCCATCGCCGTGACCGCGGGCCTCGGAATCGCCCTCGCGCAGGGCGCGCTCGCCGCCTCCTTCGCCGTATCGGGGCAGCAGTTCAAGGTCTCGGCTACGAGCCTGGAGGGCGAGGGCTTCGCGCAGTACGGCAGCGTGGACGTCAACGCCCGCCAGGAGCTCATCCCCGTGGCGATCACCGCCATCAAGGAGGCCAAGCTCCACAGCCTCTGCCAGTCGGTGGTCACCACCCTGCCGCTCATCGGCGACATCTCGCTCAACCTCACCGCCGGCCAGAAGGCCCCCGTCGAGGCGAGCAACCTCTTCGTGGACGCCACCCAGCTCTCCGGCGACGCGGTCTTCACCAACATCGAGATCGGGCGGGACGCCTCCACCCTCGACAAGGGTCCGGCGGAGGCGGTCGGCATGCAGGACCTCTTCGCCCAGCAGGCGGACACCGTGGCCATCTCCGACCTCCACCAGACGGCCTGGGCCACCAACGCGGGCACCTTCAAGCTCTCCGGGCTGAACATGAACATCAGCAAGGGCAAGAAGGAATGCTTCTGAAGCGATGGCGGCGATGGCGGCGCAGCCGGCCGTTCTGGGGCGGGGTCTTCGCCATCATCGCCGGGGCCGAGATCTGCGCCCTCCCGCTCGCACCGTTGAAGATCATGCTCCAGCAGGGAGTGGCGGGGATCCCGTCCGTTCTGATGGGCATCGTCATGATCGTGCTCGGCCTCACCGCCTGGTTCTCGCCGGCGCAGCGCACCCTGGCCGGCGTCCTGACCACGCTCATCGCCACCGCCGCGCTGGTCCTGTCGAACCTCGGCGGGTTCCTGTTCGGCACGGTGCTCGGCATCATCGGCGGCGGCCTGATGTTCGCCTGGCAGCCGTACGCCGCCAATCCCGCTCCGCCCACCGCCACCCCCACCCCCGCTCCTCCACGGCACCACGATCCCCAAGGAGCACAGCCATGAGCCGTACGCGCACCACCCTCACGCTCGCCGCGGCCGCCGCGGCCGCAGCCCTGTCGCTGGCGTCGGTCTCCGCCACCGCCGCGCCGTTACCCCTGGCCGGGTCGACCACCGTCACTCCGGCCGGACATGCTTTCAAGGCCACCCTCAGCGGCAAGGCCACCCTCAAGGCCGGTTCGGTCACGGTGACTTGTACCGTCTCCGCCTCCACCGGCGCGGTGCCGGCCGCCCCCGGCAACCAGAACGCCTCGGGGCCCGTCTCCTCCCCGATCTCGCCGCCCACGTACAGCTCCTGCACCTCCAGCATCCCGGGCGTGACCCCCACGGTCACCACGAGCGGTGCCTGGTCGGTGTCGATGCAGAACGGCTCCCCCATCACCGCCACCATGACCGTGCCGACGGGCGGGCTCGTCGTGCACACCACGGGGCTGGCGGTCTGTACGGTCACCGCCGCGCCCTCCGGTCCCGCGGGCGTCGCCGGAAGCTGGACCAACGGCGCCCCGCCGAGCCTGACCTTCACCAACGCCTCGGTGCCCGTCACCGTCACCGGCGGCTTCGGCTGCCCGACGAGCGCGACCTCGTCCACCTTCAACGCCGTGTACAAGGTGGCCGACACCACCGACCCGGCGCAGCAGATCACCGTCGGTCCCTGACCGGAGCACCACCGCATGAAGAGGCCCGCCGGCCCCGGAGCGCTCCGGGGCGGGCGGGCCCGTTCGTGCGGGCGGATCTGAGCGGTGGGCCGGGAACTCCACCACCTGCTGATAGGCGGGCCGGTTCTGCCAGTTGATCCGCGGATGGGCCAGACCGCCCACCGGCCGCTGAACGATCGAGTCGGCGCACCACTGGTTGCCCGCGGCGCAGGTGCTCGCCCTGGTGGGAGCACCTCAGCCCGGCGTCCGCGCTCGCCCCGCCGGAGGAAAATGCGTTGCCCCGCGACCGGCCGCCGGGTGATGCTCGGCCATATGTCCCAGAACACGGAAGAACCCGCCGCGCGCACCCCGCGAGGCGTATCCGACCTCTTCAACGCCGCCGGCCGCCTCTCGGTCATCCCGCGCAAGCCGGCCCGCCGCGAGCAGCTGCTCACCCACCTCGCCGAGACCCTGTTCGCGACGGACCGCGACTACACGGAGTCCGAGGTCAACGGAGCACTGCGCACCGTCCACGAGGACTGCGCCGCGCTGCGGCGCTACCTGGTCATCGCCGGGCACCTCGCCCGGACCCGCGACGGCTCGGGCTACCGGCGGGCCACGACCACCCTGTAGTGGGTGGTCAGCCGTCCGTCGTCGCCGATGACGTGGAAGGCGAGGGCGGGCGGCTCGTCGAGGTGGACGTAGTCGCTCTCCCCGGACGCCGCCTCCCACGGAAGCCTGGTCGTGGACACCACGCCGGGCGCCACCAGCAGCGGACGCCCCGCGAAGGTGGTGGCCGCGCCCGTGTGCGCGTGCCCGCACAGGAAGGCGGTCAGGTGCGGGTGCCGATCGGCGAGCGCCGCGAGCCGTTCCTCGCCGAACTGCCGGATCCCGTCCACGTACGGGATGTGCAGCGGTACGGGCGGGTGGTGGAAGGCCACGAGTACGGGCACCTCGCGCGGGGTGGCCGCGAGCACTCCGTCCAGCCAGTCGATCGTCGTGTCCTCCAGGAATCCCCGGTGTTCGCCGGGTACCGAGGAATCGCACACCGCGAGCACGAAGCCCTCGCCGCGCAGTACTTGATCGACGGGCGCCGCGGACGGCCGCTCGTCCCCGGCTCCGCCAGCCTCGCCCAGGAGCCCGTCGCCGAGCCCGCCCAGGAGCCCGTCGCGGAAGGCGGCCCGGTCGTCGTGGTTGCCGGGGCAGACGACCAACGGATGCCGCGAGCCGAGCAGTTCGCGCGCCTCCTCGTACTCCGCGGCGGTCGCATGATCGGCGATGTCCCCGCTGACCAGCACCGCGTCGAGCTCGTAGGGGAGTTCCTTGAGGTACTCCATGACCGCCCGGGTCCGCTCGGCGGCCCGGCCTCCGCCGCCGTCGAGGTGGACGTCGCTGAGGTGGGCTATCACGATCACGGGTGGTGGCTCCTTCGGTCCAGGGGCCACCAACCTACCGACCGGCGACCCCGGACCGCTCCCCCTCAGGAGGTCGGCCGCACGGTCCGCATCCGCCCGTAGGCATAGACGCATCCGGCGAGCGCCAGGTCCGACAGCAGCATGAAGCCGATCGAGTACGAGTCCTTCGCGCTGTAGATCGCACCCATCACCAGCGGGGGCACGAAGCCGCCGAGGAGGGCCACCAGGCTCAGGGCCCAGGCCGTGACCAGCGCCGGGTGGATCCGGTCCGACAGCCAGCCGCCGATCGGCCGGAAGACCACCATGACCAGGGCGAAGCCGGCCGCCTTGGTGCCCGCGTCGGTCGCCGAGAGCCCGTACCAGGTCTTCAGGTACGTCGGCAGGTACACCCCGAACGCGACGATCCCGCCGAACCCGATCGCGTAGAGCGCGGCCAGCTCCCACGTCACCCGCAGGCGCCCCGCCGCGCGCAGTCGGGAGGTGAGCGAGGCCGTCGGCACGGGCCGGTCCGGGCGGTCCCTGAGCAGCAGGACCGCCAGGACTGCATACGCGGCGAGCGCCAGCGCCACCACGAGGAACGGCAGTTTCGGGCTGTGTGCGGCGATGCGCGGCGTGACGTACCCGGACAGGGCGACACCGCCCATGCCCATCCCGAAGACCCCCAGTGCGAAGCCCCTCCGGTCGGGCGGGAACCAGGAGTTCACCAGCGGGATGCCGATCGCGAACGTCGTGCCGCCCAGACCCAGCAGGAAGCCGACCGCGAGGGTCAGACCGTAGCTCTCGCGCGCGGGGATCAGCAGCAGCACCGGCACGATGGTGAGCGCGGACACCACCGGAAACATCAGCCTCGCCCCGTAGCGGTCGGTCAGCGCACCCACCGGAATCCGCCCCAGCGACCCGACCAGCACCGGCACCGCGACGAGCAGCGACTGCTGGAACGAGGAGAGGTGGAGCCGGTCCTTGTAGTCACCGGCCAGCGGCGCGATCAGGTCCCACGCCCAGAAGGTCAGCGTGAACCCGAGCGTCGCCAGAACCAGATTGCGGTACGCGGCGCCCGAGGGCCGCGACGTCGACGTGGCGTCCATCCCGCCAGTCAAGATGTCACGGACCGGCGGGTCGCGCAGGACTACGCCGAACGGTTCACGGACGTGCCGCGGCACCAGCGGAGAAGAGTCCGTGGTGTTCTCGCAGGAAGGCGTCGAGGGTGCGGGGCGGGCGGCCGAGGATGTCACCGACGGCGGTGGTGGGGGTTTCGGGTCGGCTGATGGCGAGTTGCTGGATCTCCGTCACGTGGTCGGCGAGCCAGTCGGGCATGTGCGCCTGGTGGATGAGGTTGTCGCGCAGCTCGTCCGGGGTGAGGTCGACGTAGCGGATCGGCCGGCCGGTCAGGACGCTCAGCCGGGAGGCGAGCTCGGGGTAGGAGACGGCTTCGGGTCCGGTCAGGGTGTAGGTGCCGCCTGCGATGTCGGGCCTGGTGAGGGCGGCGGCGGCGACTTCGCCGATGTCGCGGCAGTCGATGTGGTTGCAGGGCGCGGCGCCCATCGTGCCCAGGATGACGCCCTGGGCGACGGCGGGCGCCAGGCGCAGGAGGTTCTGCATGAAGGCGTAGGGGCGCAGGATCGTGTGGGTGAGGCCGCTGGCGCGCAGGTGTTCCTCGACGGCGTGGTGTCCGCGGGAGACGGCGACCGGGGAGTCGGCCTCGGCGGCGGGTGCGGAGATCTTGACGACGTGGTCGATGCCGGAGTCGGCGGCGATGTCGATGACGCGGGTTTCGAGTTCGCCCTGTACGGGGCTGTTGGCCATGGCGAGGAAGAGCTGGTCGGCGCCCTCGAAGGCGGCGCGCAGCGAGTGGGGGTCGGTGGCGTCGGCGTACTGGACCTCGACGGGCGCTCCGTGTGCGCCGGCCACGCCGGGTATCGGCCTGTCCGGGGTACGTGTCAACGCGCGGACGGGTGTTCCGAGCGTGAGGAGGCTGCGGAGCAGGGCGTTCCCGGTTGCTCCGGTCGCTCCCATGACAACGATCATCGTGCGCTCATTCCTTCGTTCGTTGGTGACTCCCCCGGCGGCGGGCGCCGTCGGGGTGGGTTCGGTCGGGCTCGTAGGGTGGGTGCGTCGGCGGCAGGGCCGGTTACGACCGGGATGCCGCGACGGTGCTGCGCCAGCGCAGGGTGACGATGGTGGTGGCGAGGACCGCGGAGACGGGCAGGTCGATGCGCAGGCGCTCCAGCCACGCGGCCGCGGGGACCGGGGTGTGGGCGGGTAGCCACTGGGCGGCGAACCATCCCAGCAGGGCCGCCGCGCCGGCGGTGATGAGGACGAGTACGCCGGTCAGGGCGACGCGCGGCATGGTGGCGGTCCACCGTCGGGGCCGGCCACCGTGCCGCAGCCAGGCGCCGACCAGGAACGCCACCCCGGCGGAGGTGCCGGCGATGGAGGTGCAGGCGGCCACGGCCAGGTCCTGCTGCCCCGTGACGATTCCGGCGGTGCCGGCCATCAGTGCGGGGGCGAGGTAGGCGGTCAGCACCTCGCGCCACAGGATGAACGGCCGCGAGGGCCTCCCGGGCGACCTCCGGGAGGGCCGGGAGGCTGCCTGGTTCCGGCTGGTCCTTCTGTCCTTCGTTGCGGGCATGCCGGCCTCTTTCTCGTTCGTGCGAGGAAAGCGAAGGGGTGCGGCGGAGGGCATCGGGCGCACTGCCCAGTGCCGACTCCGCCGATAAAATTAGGCAGCTAACTATTACTCCGAAGAAAGGGGCCCCTCCCGGAGGGCGGGGCCGGTCCGGTCGCGAGCCGGTCAGTCGGCGGCCAGGGCCGCACTGCCGCGCACGACGCGGGCGAGCAGGTCGAGGAACACCGCGCGCTCCTCGACGGAGAGCCCGCCCACCATCGCCTCGAGCCGCCCGAAATGCTCGGGCGCCATGTCGCGCAGGCGCTGCGCTCCGCGCGCGGTCAGGACGGCCACCGTGCCCCGACCGTCCTCCGTGGACGGGCGTCGGGCGATCAGGCCTTCGCGTTCGAGGCCGTCCAGCAGGCCGGTGACCGTGGCCCTGGAGACATCGAGGTCGTCGGCGAGGTGCGAGGGGGACTTCTCCCCGCCGTGGGCTTCGAGGTCGGCGAGCAGCCGATAGCGTCCCGTCGACAGGCCGAACCTGGCGAAGTGCGCCTCGGCCGCCCGGCCGACCCTCGCGCCCGCCGAGATCAGCCGCACCGCGACCAGCACCGCCTGTGGATCGACCTCCAGGCCGTAGTGCTCGACCTGCGTCCTGGCCTGATCCAGCGTAGGGCTCTCACCGTCGATGCCGTCCCTCTTCATGTAAGTAATATGGTGGCTAACCATCTGGGCTGTCAAGGCCTCGGGCACCCGGGGCCGACGGCCGGACGGGCGGGGCCGACGGCCGGACGGGCGGGGCCGACGGCCGGACGGGCGGCGTCCGGCCGGAGCACCGGCCCCGGGACCCGGATCCTCAGCGGACCGCCGCCTCCTCCCGCGGTGCGGACCGCAGGTGTCCGCCCCGGTCGAGGGCCGCCACCGCACCGGCGCAGCCCAGACCCGTCACGGCGAGCGCCGCCCAGGGCAGCCAGGCCGCACCGACGTCGAAGAGCGCCCCCACCGCCAGGTTCCCGACGGCGATCGCGATGCCGGAGACCGTGCTGTAGGCGCCGTAGTAGGTCGCGACGAGTCGGTCTCCGGCCAGGCGGACGACCGTGTCCATCTCGAACGGATAGAGGAGCGCCCCTCCCCACGCCAGCAGTGCCGCGCACAGCGCGAGCGCCGCCGCACCCAGCGCCTGGCCGCGCATGCCTTCGTACGGTCCGGGCAGCAGCGGCAGGAACGCGGCTCCCATCACGGCCAAGCCGCAGACGATGGCGCGAGGCCCGGACAAGGTCCGCTTCGCCCACGCCGTCAGCTTCAGCTGTCCGGACAGGGCGGCCAGCGCGGATACGGCGAACACGGCCCCCGTGACCACGCCGGTCCGAGCCCCGAAGAGCTGCCCGGCCCGCAGCGGCAGTGCCAGGTACACCTGGAAGGCCAGGAGGTACGCACCGGACATGGCCGCGGCGAACAGCAGGAAGGGCCGGTTCCCGACGATGGACCGCCAGTCCGTGAGCACCGCCCGCCAGGCCGGCTCCGCGCCGCGGTCCATCGGCGGCCGCGCGGGCAGGGCCCGTGCCTGCAGCAGCGCGAGGGCGCCGAAGACGGCGGCGGATGCCGCGCAGACCGCCCGGAAGTCCCAGGCCAGCAGGGCGAGCCCGGCGAGGGGGCCGACGAGGATGCCGGCCTGGTAGAAGACGTTGAACGCGGCGAAGGCCTCCACCCTGCGCTCCTCGCCCGCCTCCGCCGCGAGGTACGCCCGCACCGCCGGGTTGAACAAGGCGCCCGCCAGTCCGGTGAGCGCCGAGGCGACGATCAGCGCGGGCAGCGACTGCACGGTCCCCAGCAGGGCGAAGGCGACCGTGCGCAGCGCGCACCCGGAGAGGATCATCGGCTTGCAGCCGTAGCGGTCGGCCAGCGTCCCGCCCACGAGGAACATGCCCTGCTGGGACAGGTTCCGTACGCCCAGCACCAGCCCGACGGCCCAGCCCGCCAGTCCGAGCCCGTGGGCCAGATGGTCGGCGAGGTAGGGCATCAGCATGTAGAAGCCGAGGTTGATGGCGAACTGGTTCACCATCAGCAGCCGCACACTCGCGTCGAAGGAGGCGACCTGCGCCCGCAGGCGCCTCACCGCGGACCCGTCGCGCCACCGGCGTCGGACACGGCCGCACGCGCGAGCGGGTCGCGCACCCGGCCGCACCGCGTCCACGCCGTCACGGCGCACTCGTCCGGGGCCGCGATCTCGGCGGGCTCGCACGGCGGCTCGGCCGCCAGAAGACCCTGCTCGGCGCACCAGTCGTCGTTGTAGACCGTCTCCAGGTACCGGTGCGGGCCGTCGGGGAAGACCGCGGCGATGCGGGTGCCGGGCGGCATGGTCCGGGCCGCCCATCCCGCGACCAGCGCGACCGCGCCCACGCTCCAGCCGCCCGAGGCGTAGTGGCGGTGGGCCAGGCGGCGACAGGACCAGGCGGCTTCTCCCGGTGCCACCCAGTGCACTTCGGAGAAGGCCCCGTAGTCGACGTTGGCGGGGTGGATGCTGGAACCGAGCCCGCGCATGAGCCGCGGACCGACGGGCTGGCCGAAGATCGCGGAGTTGACGGAGTCCACTCCGATGAGCCGCAGCCCCGGACAGTGCTCGCGCAGTCCCGCCGCGATCCCGGCGGAGTGCCCGCCGGTCCCGACCGCCGCGACCAGGACGTCGATCCGGCCCAGTTGCGCGATCAGCTCGGCGGCCAGGGGCCGGTAGGCGCCGACGTTGTCAGGATTGCCGTACTGGTCCGGGCAATACCCACCGGGAGCGGCCGCCAGCAGTTCGGCGACCCGCTCACGGCGGGCTTCCTGCCAGCCCCCCGTCGGATGCGGCACCCGCACCTGGTCGACGTAGGCACCGAGGGCCGTGAGCAGTCGTACGACGACCGGCCCCATGCCGGGGTCGGAGACGACGGTGACCGGATGCCCGTAGGTCAGTCCCGCCAGGGCCAGTCCGAGGCCCAGGGTTCCGCTGGAGGACTCGATGACGGGCGCCCCCGGCAGGAGGTCACCGCGCTGCCGTGCCCTGCGGATCATGTACAGGCCGGGACGGTCCTTGATGCCGCCGGGATTGGCGCCCTCCAACTTCGCGAAGAAGCCGCGACCGGGCGGGGCGAAGGGCTGGTCGATCCACAGGACCGGAGTGTTTCCGACCAACTGCGCGGGCCGGCGGGCAATGACGGGCACCGGCGCATGAGCTGCCGGGGAGAGCGGACCGAAGTCGTCGAGCAGGGAACGGCGATGCATGTGCGTGCAACTCCTACGCGCCCCGGGCATGCGGGGGCACCGGACGGGAAGACGGACGGAGGGTGCGCGGGCAGGCCCCGGCCTCCCTCGGCGGCGAACCGGCCGGAGGGGGCGAGGGATGCCTGGACGCTCCTACTGCCGCCGGACGCAGTTCATCGCGAGGTCGGCGCTCCACGACGGGCCCTCGTCGCCGTCGGCCCGGCGCCGGGAGAAGCCGGAGCCGCACCACGGGTCACCGACCGGAAGCAGGGACACGACGGCGGTCCCGGTGGGCTCCGGGACGGCGGCGAGCCCCTCCGGCCGCGGCCTGTCCACCGCGTGGTCGATGTGGTCGTCCGCGTCGTGCCGGTGCGCGGGCTGCGGTGCGAACACCGGGCCGGAAGAGGCCTGGAGAGCCTGGTGCTGGGGGGACGCGAATGCCACCACAGCATGCGGTCCGCCGAAGGCGGCGCTGTGCGAGGCTCCGGCCGGATGCACGGCGATCAGCACGACGAGCACGGGCAGGAGGACGCAGCGGCCCCGCCGCATCGCCTCCAGAAGACCGCGACACATCCCGATCATCCACCAAGGGTAAGCGAGCGACTACGAAACGTCACGCTCCGGCGGTCCTTGTACTCCTATCGGGCCACCTCACGCTTCGCGGGCGCACGCCGTCGGACCGTCCAGAACCGCATTCCCGCGGCACCGTCCCCACCGGCGCTGCCGCGTTCACCACCGATACGTCCATCCGCGCCTTCTACCGCACGCTGCGGTAGCCCCAACCGGCCCGGCCCGCCCCGCGCCCTGCCCCAGCTACTCCGCGACCCCTCTTGCATGTTCTATGCCATACACCATAGATTACTGACCGGTAGCCCGGCCTGGCGGGCCACACCGTCGCCGGGAAGGTGGTGCAGCGAGTGAGTCCGCGCAGGAGTGACAGCCGCGACCGGATGATCCACAGTGCTGCCGCCCTTCTGCCCGAGTACGGGGCGAGCGGGACGAGCATCGACCGGGTGCTCGCCCACAGCGGAGCGCCCCGGGGCTCGGTGTATCACCACTTCCCCGGCGGGCGGACCCAGCTCATCGACGAGGCCGTGGCGCTGGCCGGGGACTTCGTCGCGGGTCTGATCGACACCATGGCGCAGGCCGATGATCCGGTGGCCGCCATCGACGCGTTCTTCTTCCTGTGGCGCGACCGGCTCGTGGAGAGCGACTTCCGGGCCGGCTGTCCGATCGTGGCAGTGGCCGTGGAAACCAACGACGAAGCGCCCCAACTCGCCCGCTCCGCCGCCGTGGTCTTCGCCCGCTGGCAGGATGCCCTCGCGGCCCTGCTCGCCCGACACGGCTTGACCGAGGAACGCAGCCGGAGGCTGGGCTCCTTCATCATCGCCGCGGTCGAAGGCGCGGTGATCATGTGCCGGGCCGAGCAGAGCACCGCCCCGATCGAGGCGGCCGCCGCCGAGATCCACGACCTGCTCCTGCACGCCCTGCGCGAGCGCGGCGAGTCCTGACCCCTGCTCCGCCCCCGGCCCGCATCCGCGCCGCCAGTACCACCCCACCCCGTACAAGGAGAACGACCGTGACCACCGCCGACCTCACCTCCATGACCGGCCTGGAACTGATGCGCTGGGTGCAGAAGGAACGCCCCACCGACATCCCCTCGATCGGCCGACTGCTCGGCATGCGCTTCGACGAGGTCGAGCACGGCCGCATCGTCGTCTCGCTCGACACCCGCCCCGACTTCGCCAACCCGCTGGGCACCGTCCACGGCGGCATCGCCGCCACCCTCCTCGACTCCGCCATGGGCTGCGCCGTCCACACCACGCTCCCCGCCGGGACCGGCTACACCACCCTCGAACTCAAGGTCAACTACATCCGCGCCGCCCGCACCGACGGACAGGTGCTGACCGCCGAGGGCAGCGTCATCCACGCCGGCCGCCGCACGGCCACAGCCGAGGGCAAGGTGCTGGACGAGCAGGGCAAGCTGATCGCCCACGCCACCACCACCTGCATGATCTTCTGACCGCCCGGTGGACCCCGGAGGTGCCGGTGGGGGACTCCGGCCGGGGCGGCACGCGCAAGGACCCCACCCGGGGTGAGGAGGAAAACCGGTGAAGCGTACGAGTTTCCTCGCCATCCGCATCGCCTCCGCGGCAGTGACGGCGCTGCTCGCTCTGTCGGCCACCGCCTGCACAGGGAACGGCAGCGGCTCACCGAAGGCCCGTAGCGGGGGGCCCGTCGGCTTCCAGGACACCACCTACCTGATCGCCTTCACCGCACCGACGGCCGACGCCGAGACGTTCATCGCCGACCTGCGCCCGGAGGAACCCCTGCGCGCCAACACCCCGCGCGACCCCAAGACGTACACAACCGTCACCCCGTGGTCCCACCTCGGACTGCCGGAACCGGAAACCCAGCAGAAGGTCCGAGCCACCTCGGTGTGCCCGCCCTGCATCAAGGACGAGCGCAGGTCCACCGTCCAGTCCATCACCATCTTCGTCCAAGACGTCGGCGACGGCCGTGCACGGGTCTACCTGAAGGCATTCTGACGTCACCCCGCAGTAGGACGGACAGGGTGTGAACATTCGCCTTTAGCGGCGGTAGCTACCCCCGGTACGTCTCCAGCAGCCGTAGCCAGATCTCGCTGATCGTCGGGAAGGCCGGGACCGCGTGCCACAGCCGGTCGATCGGGACCTGCGCCGCGACCGCGATCGTCGCCGCGTGCAGCAGCTCGGCCGCGCCCGGCCCCACGAAGGTCACCCCGAGCAGGATCTCGCGGTCCAGGTCCACCACCATGCGGGCCCGGCCCCGGTAGCCGTCGGCGTACAGGCCCGCGCCGGAGACCCTGCCGAGGTCGTAGTCGACGGCCCGGACCCGGTGGCCCGCCCGCTGCGCCTCCGCGAAGGTCAGCCCGACCGCCGCGGCCTCCGGGTCGGTGAAGACGGCCTGCGGGAGGGCTTCGGTATCGGCGGTCGCCGCGTGGGCGCCCCAACGGCCGGTGTCCAGCGGCACGTCGCCCGCCGCCCGGGCGGCGATGACGGCTCCCGTGATCCGGGCCTGGTACTTGCCCTGGTGGGTCAGGAGCGCCCGGTGGTTGACGTCGCCGACCGCGTACAGCCAGTCGATCCCCGGCACCCGGCAGCTGTCGTCCACCGCGATCCACCCGCCCGGCGTGAGGCCGACGGTGTCCAGGCCGATGTCCTCGGTGCGCGGCGAGCGGCCGGTCGCCATCAGCAGCTCGTCGCCCTCCAGCGTCTCGCCGCCTTCGAGCACCACGGTGACGGGCCCCGTCGGGCCGTCGCGTACGACGGACTCGACCGCGACTCCCGTACGAACCTTCGCGCCCGCCTCGCGCAGTGCCTCGGCGACGAGCTCCCCGGCGAACGGCTCCATGCGCGGCAGCAGCCCGGAGCCCCGTACGAGCAGGGTCACCTCGGAGCCGAGCGCCTGCCAGGCGGTGGCCATCTCGGTGGCCACGACCGAGCCCCCGACGATCAGCAGCCGGCCCGGCGCCGCCTGGGCGGAGGTCGCCTCGCGGCTGGTCCACGGCCTGGCGTCCACCAGGCCGGGCAGATCGGGGATCACGGCCCGGGTGCCGGTCGCCACGACCACGGCGTGCCGGGCGGCGAGCACGTGGTGCTCCCCCTCGGGGCTGGTGACGGCGACCTTCCGGACTCCGTAGAGCCGCCCGTGCCCCCGGTACACATGGGCGCCGACCGACTCCAGCCAGTCGATCTGGCCGTCGTCCTTCCAGTTGCCGGTCCAGTAGTCCCGGTGCGCGAACACCGCCTGGGCGTCGAGCGGGCCGGCCGCGGCTCCCGCGAGACCCGGCACCCGGCGCGCGTCCGCCCGGGCGAGCGCCGGGCGCAGCAGTGCCTTGCTGGGCACACAGGCCCAGTACGAGCACTCCCCGCCCACCAGCTCGCTCTCCACCAGGGCCGTGCTCAGCCCGGCGGCGCGGGTCCGGTCGACGATGTTCTCGCCGGCCGGGCCCCCGCCGAGCACCACTACGTCGTACTCCACCGCTTCAGTCATACGGGCCAGTCTCACCGCAGGGCGAGGGCCCGTCACGTACTCAGGCGTCCGGCGCGGCGGCCTCCGGGGTCCCGGTGCCTGCTTCTCCGTCGGCCTCGCTCTTCTTCTCCGCGGCGATCTTGGCGCGCACCTCGTCCATGTCCAGGGCGCGGGCCTGCCCGATGAGGTCCGTCAGGGCCGCTTCCGGCAGCGCGCCGGGCTGGGAGAAGATCGCCACCTGATCGCGGACGATCATCAGGGTCGGGATCGAGCTGATCTGGAAGGCCGCGGCGAGCTCCTGCTGGGCCTCGGTGTCCACCTTGGCGAAGAGCAGGTCGGGGTTGGCCTCGGCTGCCTTCTCGTAGACCGGGGCGAACTGCAGGCAGGGACGGCACCAGCCCGCCCAGAAGTCGATCAGGACGAATGAGTTCTCGCTCACCGTCTGGTCGAAGTTCTCCTTGGTGAGTTCGACAGTAGCCACGATTGTCCAGACCTCCTGATTGCTGCACTTCTTGTCCTGCGTGAACGAACGGAGGGCCCCAAGCATTCCTCGGGGTGCGTTTCGCGGGTGCGTTTTGTGGAGTGCATCCCGCGGGACATCAGAACCCGTGCGCCCCGGGCGTGGCGCGGACCGTGGTCCAGCGGAGCTCGGTGAACGCGTCCAGGTTCGCCTCGCCGCCGAAGCGCGCGCCGGTGCCCGAGGCGCCGACGCCGCCGAAGGGGGCCACCGCCTCGTCATTCACCGTCTGGTCGTTGATGTGCGCGATCCCGGTCGGGATCCGGCCCGCCAGGTCCAGGCCGCGCGCCGCATCGGCGGTCACGATCCCGAGGGCGAGTCCGTAGGGGCCGGCCGATGCCAGCCGTACGGCCTCCTCCTCCGTCGCGAAGGACCGTACGGGCGCCACCGGGCCGAAGACCTCCTCGGCGTAGGCGGGGGTGTCGTCGTCGACGGCGGCAAGCACGGTGGGCCGGTAGAAGAGGTCCTGGTGGGTGCCTCCGGCGACGAGCTTGGCGCCCTGCGCGGTGCTGGCCTCCACCAGACCGTGGACCCGGTCGAGTTGTGACCGGTCGATCAGCGGCCCCAAGTGCACCTGTTCGCGGTACGGGTCCCCGACCGCGAGCTCCTGCGCCCGTGCGGCGAGCCGCTCGACGTACTCGTCGTGGAGCGAGGCGTGCACGAGGTGACGGCCCGCCGTCATGCAGATCTGGCCCTGGTGGAAGAAGGAACCCCAAGAAGCCTGCGCGACGGCTGCTTCCACGTCGGCGTCGCGGAGCACGACGAGCGCCGAGTTCCCGCCCAACTCCAGGTGGGCGCGGGTGAGGTGACGACCTGCCAGTTCAGCTACGGCCCGGCCGCTCGCGGTGGATCCGGTGAACGACACCACCCGCACCAGGGGGTCGGCGACCACCGCCGCACCCGTGTCGGCGCCGCCGGGCAGGACGTGCAGCAGCCCGGCCGGCAGGCCCGCCTCCGCGAGGACCGCGGCGAGCAGCAGGCCGCCGCACACGGCGGTGCGCGGGTCCGGCTTGAGGAGCACCGCGTTGCCCAGTGCCAGCGCGGGCGCCACCGAGCGGATCGCGAGGATCAGCGGGGCGTTGAAGGGGGCCACCACCCCGACCACGCCGACCGCTTCGCGGCGGGTGAAGGACAGCCGCGGCGCCTCGCTCGGCAGCACCTGGCCGGCCGGGCGCGAGGCCAGTGCCGCGGCTTCGTAGCACTCCTGCGCGGCGACGTGCAGCTCGAAGTCGGCCTTTCCGGGTATCGACCCGGACTCCCGCACCAGCCAGTCCCGCAGCTCGTCGGGGTGGGTGGCGAACAGGTCTCCGGCGCGGCGCAGCACGGCCGCCCGCTCCAGGTGGGTTGCCCGTGCCCAGTCGTGCTGCGCCGCGTGGGCCCGTACGGCGGCCTCCGCCACGTCGGCCGGGGCCGCCAGGTCGATGGTGGCGAGGGTCTGCCCGGTGGCGGGTTCGACCACGGGGGCGGTACCGCCGGTGAGCGTGGGTCCGTCCTGCCAGAGCGTCGGATCGAGAAGCGGCATGGCGCGGGGCCTCCGGGTGCGGGTGGGCGGGGCGGGGGGCGGCAGCTCGCGCCATCGTGCCACCACCCCGCGCCCGAGGCACCAATTCCCTTCACCCAGCGAATGGTTGCCGCCGACCTATGGCCGAAAATGATCGTCAGGAGAGCATTTCCCCGCTTCCCTGCTTCCCTGCTTCACCGCTTCCCCGACGGATCAGCGCTCCAGAACGAGAGCGATGCCCTGCCCGACGCCGATGCAGAGCGCCGCCACGCCCGTACCCGAACCGGCCGCCGCGAGCTGATGCGCGATCGAGCCCGCCAGCCGGGCCCCCGAGGCACCCAGCGGATGGCCGATCGCGATGGCCCCGCCGCGCGGATTGACCAACGCGGGGTCCAGGTCAGGCCAGTTGGCGAGGCAGCCCAACGCCTGCGCCGCGAAAGCCTCGTTGAGCTCGAAGGCGGCCAGGTCCCCGAAGCCCCGGCCCGCCTTGGCGAGCGCGCGCTCGACGGCGTCCACCGGCCCCAGACCGAAGAGCTGGGGCTCGATCCCGGTGACCGCGGAGGCGCTGATCCGCGCCAGCGGCTCCCGCCCGGTGGCGGCGAGCCCGGCCTCGTCGGTCAGCAGCAGCGCGGCGGCGCCGTCGTTGAGCGGGGAGGCGTTCCCGGCGGTGACCGTGCCCGTGCCGTCCTTGCGGAAGGCGGGCTTCAGCCGCGCCAGTGCTTCGGGCGTGGACCCCTCCCGGATGCACTCGTCCCGTACGAGGTCCACCCCGGCCCACGGCACGACCTCGGCGTCGTACTGCCCGGCGGCCCAGGCGGCCGCCGCCTTGCGGTGGCTCTCCAGCGCGAAGGCGTCCTGCGCCTCGCGGGTGATGCCGAGCTTGTCGGCCACGAGCTCGGCGCCCTCACCGAGGGAACCGGTCCACTCGGCGGGCATCCGGGGGTTGGTCATCCGCCAGCCGAGGGTGGTGGACCACATCTGCTGGTGTCCGGCCGGATAGCCGCGCTCCGGCTTCTGCACCACCCACGGAGCCCGGCTCATGGACTCGACCCCGCCCGCGATGGCGACGGAGGCATCGCCCAGCGCGATCGCACGGGCCGCCTGGATGACGGCTTCGAGCCCGGACCCGCAGAGCCGGTTGACGGTGACCCCGGGCACGCTGACCGGCAGGCCCGCGAGCAGCACCGCCATCCGGGCCACGTCCCGGTTGTCCTCGCCCGCGCCGTTGGCGTCCCCGAACACGACGTCGTCGATGCGGGCCGGGTCGAGCTCGGGCGTACGGTCCACGAGCGCGCGCACCACGTGGGCGGCCAGATCATCGGGCCGGACCCCGGCGAGGGCACCGCCGAACTTGCCGATCGGGGTGCGGACGGCGTCGACGACGTAGACGTCGCGGACGGTACGGATGCTCATGGAGTCCCTCCTGGGCGAGCGAGCGGCGGTGCGTCCTCACCGACGCCGTTGTCCGGCCCGGCGCACGCCCCGCCTGCACCCGGTGGGGCGCGCCCGAAGTCTCCGTCCGCCCGTCCCCCCATGTCAACGCCCCTCCGGCCCGGCCGGCCGGGCGGACCGTCCGGTGTGCGGCCGGTCGCAGCGCCCCCGTCAGGTCGAATCGCGCGGCAGCGCCACCGCCGCCATCAGGTCGTGCCGCCGCACCACGGCCGAAGGCTCCCGTACCGCCTGGTCCACCAGCCCGGCCAGCCGCTCGCCCGTCGGCATCTCGATCCGGACCGTGCTCAGCCTCGGCCGCAGCAGCCGCCCGATCAGCAGATCGTCCGCCCCGATGACGGCCACGTCCTGCGGCACCCGCAGCCCCGCGTCCTGGAACGCCCGCATCAGCAACATCGCGTACTCGTCGTTGTACGCGAACGCCGCGTCCAGGCCGAGCCCGGCCCACCGCTCCGCGAGGGCCGCCGCGGACTCCTCCGAGTAGGCCAACGGCACGGCCACGACCTCGGCTCCGGCCACCGACCGGGCGCCGGCCAGCCGGGGCGCGGAGAAGAGCTCCAGCCCTTCCTCTTCCGGCACGATCACGCCGATCCGGCGCCGGCCGCGGTCCACCAGGTGCTCCGCCGCCCGGACGCCGACCTCCGCCTGGTCCATGACCAGCGCGTGCGCTCCGGGGACGCTCACCGGTCCCATCGTTATCACCGCGCGCGCCCCGGCCCGTTTGAGGGTGGCGACGTTGTGCGCGGACAGCACGATCTCGCCGAGGGAAATCACCGCGACCGGCCTCAACTCCGCCCAGGCGCGCGCCGCCTCGTCACCGTTCAGCCCGAGGCTGCCGTACTGGACCACCGTGTAGTCGAGGCGGCGCAGCGCCCACTGCAACTCGTTCAGGAAGGTGCTGTAGAGCGGGCCGATCGGCACGTGCGAGGTGGGCAGCAGCACGATGCGCGTGTGCCCGGCGCGCAGGCTGCGGGCGGCGGCGTGGGGGACGTAGCCGAGCTCCTCGGCGGCTCGGCGCACCTTGAGGCGGGTCGGCTCGCTGATGCGGACGGCCTCCGCGTTGTTCAGGACGTACGAGACCGTCGCGCGCGACACCCCGGCGAGCCGGGCCACGTCCGCGCTGGTCGGCACGGGCGGAGTCGGAGCGGACTGGTCCGGCACGACGGAATCCTGCGCGGCCGGTGACGGCGACTCGGGTGGCTTCTGGGACTTCGGGGGCTTCGATGACTGAGACATTGCCGTCGCATCTTTCCAGACCGGTTGCGCCCAGGGGCTAGCGGATGGCCGGAAACGAATGCTACACAGTGGTTACACGATTCACTGACACGTGTAACCAGGGCGTCACCCCAGCTTCACCGGAGGTGTCTCCGCACGTGCCGTGGCGTGTCCAGTCGTGCCCGCCGTCCCGTCGCGTTCCGTCGCACCCCCGCCGTCGTGACGGGGCGGCGAGCACTCCTCCCCGTACCGCTTCCCGCACCCCTCCAACACCTTCAGGCACTCCTCCCGTACCCCTCAGCCCCCAAAAACTGCCCAGGAGGGCACCGTGGCCCTTTCCTCCCCCGGCACCGGCACCGCCGCCACCACCGAAGCCCCCGCCGAGTCCACCCCTGGACGCGGCCTGCTCCCCTTGCTGCTCCTCGGCAACAGCGCCATGTACTCGCTGTACATCGGCGTGGCCGGCGTACTGCTCGCGCTCCAGGTCGAAGACATCGACCCGGCGAACAAGGTCGCCAACTTCGGCCTGATCGCGGGGGTCTCCGCGATCTTCGCGACGGTCTTCAACCCGGTCGCGGGCGCCCTGTCCGACCGCAGCGGACGGCGCAATCCCTGGATCCTGGGCGGCGGGCTCGCCGCCATCCCGGCGATGCTGCTGCTCGGCGCTGCGGACACGATCCTGCTGATCACCATCGCCTGGTGCCTCGGCCAGGCCGTCATGAACATCTACCAGGCCGCCATCACCTCCGTGGTCCCCGACCGGGTCCCGATGAGCGCCCGAGGCAAGGCCTCCGCGGCCGTCGGCCTCGGCCTGCCGTTCGGCTCCACCATCGGCGCCCTGGTCGGCGCGGCCTTCTCGGACGACTACCGCACCGGCTACCTGATCTTCGGCGCGATCGTCGCCGGCGCCGCCGTCCTGTTCACCACCTGCACCCGTGAGCAGCGACTGCCGGCCCGGGCCCCGATGCCGGTCAAGCAGCAGCTCGCGGCCTTCACCAGCGCCCTCAAGGACCACGACTTCCGCTGGGCGTTCATCGGGCGGGCGCTGCTCGTCCTCGGCTACTTCGCGGTGAGCGGCTACCAGCTGTACATCCTCCAGGACCACACCGTCCTGCCCGAGGGCATGAAGCCCGAGTCGGCCGTGGCCATCATGATGCCGCTGACCAGCGTGGCGATGGTGGTCTCCACCGTCCTCGGCGGCTGGCTCTCGGACAAGTACGACCGCCGCAAGCTCTTCGTCGGCGCCTCCGCGCTGCTGTCCGCGATCGCGCTGGTGATCCCCGCCCTGTCGACCAGCTGGACGGCCATGCTGGCCTTCGCGGTGATCAACGGCCTCGCCTTCGGCTGCTACATGGCCGTGGACACCGCGCTGGTGACGATGGTCCTCCCGAAGGCCGAGGACGCCGCCCGCGACATGGGCGTGCTCAACATCGCCAACGCCGGCCCGCAGATCGTCGCGCCGTTCATCGCCTCGGTGATCGTGTCGGTCAGCGGGGGCTACACCGCCCTGTTCATCGTGGCCGCCGTACTCGCGGTCGCGGGCGCGCTGGCGGTCAAGCCGATCCGCAGCGTCCGGTAGGACCTGCGCCCCCGGCCCCGGCCCCCGAACCGGCCTCGCACACCTCGTTCCACCCCACCCACCTCGTGCACAACACCGTTGTCGATGAAAGGCACCACCGTGCAGCTTCACACCCACACCTGGGGCGAAGGCGATCGCATCGCACTCCTGATCCACGGGATCATGGCCGACCACCGGACCTGGCGCCGGGTCGGACCCGCCCTCGCCGAGCGCGGCTACCGTGCCATCGCCGTGGACCTGCGCGGCCACGGGGCCAGCGGCCGGGGCGAGTACAGCCCGGAGGCGTTCGCCGACGACGTGGTGGAGACGCTGCCGGCGGGCGCCGAGCTCGCCATCGGGCACTCCCTGGGCGGCCTCACGCTCTCGCTCGCCGTCGACCGTCTGAAGCCGAAGCGTGCCGTGTTCTCCGACCCGGCCTGGCACCTGGCCGCCCCCGAACCGGGCTTCACCCCGGAGATGTTCGCCCAGTTCAAGACCGCGCCCAAGGAGCAGATCCAGGCGATGAACCCGCGCTGGGACGAGGCGGACGTGGACATCGAGCGGGAGACCCTGGCCGTGTGGGACGAGGCGACCGCGCTGAGCCTCGCTCCGCTGATGGGCTCCGACCTGCTGCCGACCGCGCCCGTGGTCCCCTCGCTCGTACAGCTGGCGGACCCCAGCTTCCTGATCAACGACGAGCGGGCGGCGGCCCTCCGGGAGCGCGGCTTCGAGGTCCGTTCGGTGGCGGGGGCCGGACACACCATCCACCGCGACGACTTCGACGGCTTCATGGCTTCCCTCGACGGGTGGGTCTAGACCGGGGGGATGCGGCGGTCGGCCGGGTGCTCCTGACGGACCCCGGCCGGCCGCTTCCTCGTCAACGGCGTGCGGAGCCGCACGGCTTGATCTCGCATCACCCGATCACCTTCTCCCTATAGTTGGTCATGTTCCTGACAGCAGTGGCACTGCGCGCGCCACTCACACGAACGGCACCACACCCCGAAGGGAGCGATCGGCACATGACCAGGCCTGAGAGCGCGGGACACGAGTACGACGTCGTCATCAGCGGAGCCAGCCTCGCCGGCAGCGCCGCGGCGATCCTGCTCGCCCGACGCGGTGTCCGCGTCGCACTGATGGAACGCCACTCGGACCCGGCGGCGTACAAGGTGCTGTGCACCCACTCCCTCACGGCCAACGCCTACCCGGTGCTGGACGAACTCGGCCTCATTCCTGTGCTCGAAGAGGCGGGAGCCGTGCGCAACCTGGCCCGCTGGTACACCCGTTGGGGATGGATAGAGCCCCGCCCCGCGCCCGGCGGGCCCGAACTGCCCTACGGGTACAACATCCGGCGCAGCACCCTCGACCCGTTGATCAGGTCCCGGGCGGCGCAGACCCCCGGCGTCGATCTGCTCCTCGGCCACCAGGTGACCGGGCTGATGAGGAACGCCGGGCGGATCTCGGGGGTGCGCGCGTCGACGCCTCAGGGCGAGCGCGAGTTCCGGGCCCGCCTGGTCGTGGGCGCCGACGGCAAGGATTCGGCCGTGGCGAAGTTCGCCGGGGTGGTCGACCGGCAGGTCGAGAACGGCCGGTTCGGCTATCTCGCACACTTCCGCAACCTTCCGCTGCACGGCGGGGTCAGTCACGCCTGGTTCCTCGATCCCGACATGGCGTACGCGTTTCCGAACGACGACGGGGTGACGGTCGTCGCGGTGCTCCCGGACAAGAAGCGGCTGCCGGCCTTCCGGGAAGACCTGGAGGGCAGCTTCCTCGATTTCGTGCGCGCCCTGCCCGAGGCGCCGCCCATCGACTCCGCGGAGCGCGTCACGAAGATCACCGGCACCGTCAACTACCCGCTGCACAGCCGCAAGCCGACCGCACCGGGCCTCGCCCTCGTCGGCGACGCCGCCCTGACCAGCGACCCCCTGTGGGGAGTGGGGTGCGGATGGGCCCTGCAGTCCGCCCAGTGGCTGGCAGAAGCGGTCGCCCCGGCCGCAGCCGGCCGGGGCGACCTCGAAAAGGCGCTCAAGACGTATTCACGCAGGCACCAGTGGCGACTGAACGGCCACCAGCGCATGGCCGCCGACTTCGCCAAGTCCCGTCCGTTCAATCCCGGAGAGCAGCTGATGTTCGCGGCGGCGGCACGCGACGAATCGGTAGCGCGGCACATGCACCTCTTCGCATCCCGCCTGATCGGTCCGCTGCGCTTCCTGAACCCCGCGGCACTGGCCAAGGCCTCGGCCGTCAACATCAAGCACCGCGGGGCGGACGCAAAACCAGTACCCAGCGGTGCGACAGGGGACTCAAAGCCCAGTAATCTCCCCTAAATGACGGCACTTTCGCATCACAGCAACGGTTCCATCGAGCAGCCCGGTCGCGATGGGCAGACCGCGACCGCCGAGGCCGATCCGCATGCCATCGGGCCGGTGCAGACCTCGTACGCGCCCGTTCACGACGGGGATCCGGACCCCGGTGAGATCGTGTGGACCTGGGTTCCCTTCGAGGAGAACGACGGGCGCGGGAAGGACCGGCCGGTGCTGGTCGTGGCGCGGGAGGCGGCCGGAACGCTGCTGGCCGTTCAGTTGTCCAGCAAGCGGCACGACCACGACCGGGAATGGGTCCCGATCGGGACCGGGCCCTGGGACGGCGCCGGCCGGGAGTCCTGGGTGGACGTGGACCGGGTGCTGCGCGTGCACGAGGACGGCATGCGGCGCGAGGCGTGCGCGCTGGACCGGGGGCGCTTCCAGCTGGTGGTCGACCGGCTGCGCGAGCGGTACGGCTGGCGGTAGCCGGCCGGGCCGGGGCAGGCCCGCGAGGGCCCTGCCCCGGCCGCCGCCCTTCAGCCGAGCCGCACGCTGTGCGGAACGACGGTTCCGAAGTTCGCCGAGCCCCCGGGGCGCATCACCAGCGCGGCCCCGCCCTCGCAGCCACGGTCCGTGAACAGGGAGGCCCGGGTGTCGGTCGCGTTCTCCGCCCGGCGCGCGCCGCTCAGCAGGAGGTAGCACTCGCCGTTCACCGGGCTTTCGAGGGTGAAATCGTCCCCCTCCACATTGACGTACCGGAATTCACCCCCCGCCGCGTGGGCGCTGGTCGACACCCCCGTGAACAGGGTCAGGGCCGCTCCGATCGCCACGGCCGTCCTTACCGCGTTCCTTGCCGCGTGCTTCATCGCCCGCATGGGACTCCCTCGATGTCACCGACGGTCAGATCCGGTCACAACCAGTGTCGAGTCCACCGGTGGCGCGGCACAGGCCTCGCTGCGGCCGTCACCCGAATGCGGGTAGTGAGGGGCAGAACCGTGCAGGACCGGCGCTTCCCGCTCCCCCGACCGCGCCCCCGTCACGCCCCGCCGTACCGACGTACCGCCGGGCTGCGTGCCCCAGTGATCACACGAGCCCTGCCAGCACCCTCTCGAACGCCTCCCGCGTCTCCGGTTTCCGGTCCAGGATCCCGAACACGACCCGCTCGAACACCCCCGCGAACCGCCCCGCCAGCAGCCCCCGGAAGGCCTCCGCCACCTGGGCCGGATCGTTCTGGAAGACCCCGCACCCCCACGCTCCCAGCACCAGGTCCCGGTACCCGTGCAGCGCGGCCACCTCCAGCACCAGCTCGGCCCGGCGCACCAGGGCGGCGGGAATCTCGGGCTCCCGCTCCGGCTCCTGGCGGCGGATCGTTCCCGCGTTCGGGGCCGGGGAGGTGAGGAAGCCGGCCCGGAAGGGGGTCTCCATCAGGTCGCCCCGGTCGTCGCGGAAGACGGGGACCCCGGGTGAGTGAATCACCCGGTCGGTGTAGAAGGTGCTGACCTCGGCCCGGTGGATCTCGTAGTACTCGGGGGCCTCCAGGAGGGTCTCGTACAGGGCCGAAGCGCGGCAGAGCGCCTCCTCCTGAGCCTTGGCCCCGCGGACGTAGCCGCCCCCGGGATTGCGGGCCGAAGCGAAGTTCAGGACCGCGACCGCGGCCGCTTCCGGGCGGTCCGCCGCGAGCCTGCGGGCCGCCGCCGTGCTGCTCTCCCCCGTGACCTCGACGACGGTCCTGCCGGTCCCGCCGAGGGTCGGTTCACCTGGAATAACCCGGTTTGGGCCATATATTCTGGTTCCTGCCCTGGCCTCCGCCAGGGCGGCGGCGAGCGCCACCTGCCGCCCCGACCGCGCCCGGTACCCACCGGACGCCACGATCTCCGCGTTTTCTCGCGCGATCTCACGCAACCTGCCACTCATGCTGTGATCTTTGACGCTCCCGGCGTGCGGTAGCAAGGGAGTTTGCGCCCCTAAGGACGGGTAGGCACGGGTGATGTCACATCCGACGACACGAGACGAGGGCCCCGTCATGCCCCAGGACTCCGTCCAGGAAACACCCGAGCGCCCACCCGAACAGCCGTCCCGTCCCACCAGCCTCACCGAGTCCTCCGCCGAGGACCTGATCCACGGCATCTGCTTCAAGACCGGCCCGCCCCGCTTCCTCGGGGCCGAGCTCGAATGGCTGGTGTTCGACGCCGAACGCCCCGACCTGCGCGTATCCCCCGAGCGGCTGGCCGCCGCGCACGACTCGGCCCGCGCCCTGCCCCTCGGTTCCCGCGTCACCGTCGAGCCCGGCGGCCAACTGGAGCTGAGCTCGGCCCCCGCCTCCTCCCTCACCGGGTGCGTGGACGGCCTCCAGTCCGATCTGACCGCGGTACGGGGAGTCCTGCGCGAGCAGGGCCTGGTGCTGCGCGGCCTCGGCCAGGACCCGCGCCGCCCGTACCGCCGGATGCTGACCAGCCCCCGGTACGAGGCGATGGAGAGCTACTTCGACCGCACCGGCCCCGCCGGCCGCGCCATGATGTGCGCCTCCGCCTCGGTGCAGGTGTGCGTGGACGCCGGGCAGGAGGAGCCGGGGCCCCTCGGGCACGGCCGTCGCTGGCGGCTGTCCCACCTGCTCGGCGCGGTACTGGTCGCCGCCTTCGCCAACTCCCCCGCGCACGAAGGCCCGTACGCCGGCTGGCGCTGCGCCCGCCAGGGCGTCTGGAGCGACATCGACATCCGTCGCGCGCTCGCCCCGGCGCTGGAGGCCGAGCCTCGCGAGGCCTGGACCCGGCAGGCGCTGGACACCGACGTGATGTGCGTGCGGCCGTCCGGCGACGGCGCCGAAGCCGCCGACGGGTCACCCTGGACCGTGCCGCGCGGGCTCACCTTCCGCGGCTGGCTGCGCTCCGACGACGGGCTGCGGCCGCCCACGGCCGAGGACCTGGAGTACCACCTGACCACCCTGTTCCCACCGGTGCGGCCCCGCGGCCACCTGGAGCTGCGGATGATCGACGCGCAGCCCGGCGACGACGGCTGGATGGTCCCGGTGGCCGTCGTGCACGCGCTGTTCGACGACCCGGAGGCCACCGAGACCGCGTACCGGGCGGTGAAGGCGCTCGCCGACGGCTACGGCGCCCAGCCCGCCCCGCGCAATCCGCTGTGGCGCGGCGCCGCGCAGCACGGGCTCGCCGATCCGGAGCTGCGGTCCGCCGCCCGCGCGTGCTTCCGGGTCGCCTCCGAGGCGCTGCCCCGGCTGGGGGCGAGCACTCGAGTGGCGGACTCCGTGGCCGAGTTCACGGACCGCTACGTCAAACGGGGCCGGTGTCCGGCCGACGACGGGTCGCCGCAGCGCCGGTCCCCGCGACGGCCGCAGGCCCGTCAGCACCCCCACCCACAGCCGACCGGCGAGGAGGCACGCTCATGACCACCGAACCGGAGCTCCTGCGCGAGCGGGCCGCCGCCGCGCTGACCGCCGCGCGGGTCCGTACGGCCGGGCTCACCGACGCGAGCGCCGTCAGCGACGAGGACCTGACCGCCCAGCACTCCCCCCTGATGTCCCCGCTGGTCTGGGACCTGGCACACATCGGCAACATGGAGGAGCTCTGGCTGCTGCGCAACGTGGCCGGACGCGAATCCATGCACCCCGAGATAGACCCGCTCTACGACGCCTTCGAGCATCCCCGTTCGGAGCGCCCGAAGTTGCCGCTGCTCGGCCCCGACGAGGCCCGCCGGTACGCGGCCGAGGTGCGCGGCCGCGTCTTCGACCTGCTGGAGCGCACACCCCTGGAAGGCACGGCCCTGCTGGACGGCGGCTACGTCTTCGGGATGATCGCGCAGCACGAACAGCAGCACGACGAAACGATGCTGATCACCCATCAGCTCAGACAGGGCGGCCCGGTACTGACCGCGCCCGACCCGGATCCGCCCCGGGGAGATCCGCCGTACGCGGCCGAAGTCCTCGTGCTCGGCGGCCCGTTCACGATGGGAACCTCCGCCGAACCGTGGTCGCTGGACAACGAACGGCCGGCCCACGTCCGGGACACCGAGGAGTTCTGGATCGACACTGTGCCGGTGACCAACGCCGCGTACCAGGTCTTCATCGCGGACGGCGGCTACCACAACCGGCAGTGGTGGGCCGCCGAGGGCTGGGAGCAGATCCGCAGGCACGGCATCGAGGCCCCGCTCTTCTGGCGCCGCGAGGGCGGCACCTGGCTGCGCCGGCGCTTCGGGGTGACCGAGCCGGTACCCGGGGACGAGCCGGTGCTGCACGTCAGCTGGTACGAGGCCGACGCGTACGCCCGCTGGGCCGGGCGGAGGCTGCCCACCGAGGCGGAGTGGGAGAAGGCCGCCCGCCACGATCCGGTGACGGGCCGCTCCACCCGCTATCCGTGGGGCGACGAGGACCCGACCCCGGACCGCGCCAACCTCGGCCAGCGTCATCTGCGGCCGGCCCGCGCGGGCAGCTATCCGGCCGGGGCCTCCCCGCTCGGGGTGCGCCAGCTCATCGGCGACGTCTGGGAGTGGACCTCCTCCGATTTCCTGCCCTATCCCGGGTTCCGGGCATTCCCGTACCGCGAGTACTCGGAAGTCTTCTTCGGCCCCGAGCACAAGGTCCTGCGCGGCGGGTCGTTCGCCGTGGACCCGGTGGCCTGCCGCGGCACCTTCCGCAACTGGGACCTGCCGGTACGCCGGCAGATCTTCTCGGGCTTCCGGACCGCCCGGAGCGCGGGGCCCACTGCGGGCGCCGATCCGGAGCCGGACATACGGTCGGCAGGTGGTGCCTGATGTGCCGTCACCTCGCTTATCTGGGACCGCCGGTGACGCTCGGGCGGCTGCTGAGCGAACCCGAGCACTCACTGGTGCGCCAGTCCTGGGCGCCGCGCCACCAGCGCCACGGCACGGTCAACGCCGACGGGTTCGGCATCGGCTGGTACGCGGAGGGCGATCCGGTGCCGGCCCGCTACCGGCGGGCCGGGCCCATCTGGGGCGACCTGTCCTTCGCCGATCTCGCGCGCGTGATCCGCAGCGGCGCCGTGCTGGCCGCCGTACGGGATGCCACGCGCGCCGGGGCGGACGGCGAGGCGGCGGCCTCGCCGTTCGCCGAAGGGCACTGGCTGTTCAGCCACAACGGGTCCGTACGGGACTGGCCCGACGCGGCTGCCCCCGTCGCGGCCTCGCTGCCGCCCCAGGAACTGCTGTCGCTGGCCGCCCGCACGGATTCGGCGCTGCTCTGGGCGCTGGTCCTGCACCGACTGCGCAAGGGGGACACCCTCGGCGCGGCGCTCGCAGCACCGGTCCGGGAGCTGGCCGAGGCCGCGCCCGGCTCCCGGATGAACCTGCTGCTGACGGACGGCCGGACGATCGCGGCGACGGCCTGGGGGGATTCCCTCTGGTACCTGGCCGACGCGGCGGCGCAGCGCACGGTGGTGGCCTCCGAGCCCTACGACGACGACCCGCGGTGGACCGAGGTGCCCGACCGGACCCTGCTGACCGCCACCCGTACCCGAATCGACCTCTTCTCCTTGAAGGAACCCCTGAAGGGCCCCCTGGAGGAGACCTCTGCGAGCGCCACGCACCAAGGAGACGAAGGCCAGTGAACGACTTCCGGCTGACCCGCACGCTCGACGAGGACGCCGCCGACGCGGCGTTGCGCACGGACGTGCTGCACGGGCTGAGCCAGTCCCCGAAGACTCTGCCGCCCAAGTGGTTCTACGATGCCCGGGGCAGTGAACTCTTCGAGGAGATCACCCGGTTGCCCGAGTACTACCCGACCCGCGCCGAGCGGGAGATCCTCCTGGAAAGGGCTCAGGAGATCGCTTCGGTGAGCGGTGCCCGCACCCTGGTGGAGCTGGGCTCCGGCTCTTCGGAGAAGACCCGGCACCTGATCGAGGCCATGCCCGCGCTGGACACGTACGTACCGGTGGACGTGAGCGAGAGCGCGCTGACCGGGGCGGCCGAGGCGCTGCTGGCCGAGCATCCGGGCCTGCGGGTGCACGCCCTGGTGGCCGACTTCACGAAGCCGCTCCAGCTGCCCGAAGTCCCGGGACCGCGGCTGGTGGTGTTCCTGGGCGGCACGATCGGCAATCTCCTGCCTCCGGAGCGGGCGGTGTTCCTGGCGGACGTACGGGCGATGCTCTCGCCCGGCGACGCGCTGCTGATGGGGACGGACCTCGTGAAGGACGAGGCCGTGCTGGTGTCGGCGTACGACGACGCCCAGGGGGTGACGGCCGAGTTCAACAAGAACGTACTGACCGTCATAGACCGGGAGTTGGGTGCGGATTTCCACACCGCCGACTTCGCGCACGTGGCGGTGTGGAACCGTGAGCACGAGTGGATCGAGATGCGGCTGCGGGCTCGGGCGCAGGCGTTGGTGAAGGTCCGGGCCCTGGATCTGGAGGTGTCGTTCGATGTGGGTGAGGAGATCCTGACGGAGATCTCCGCGAAGTTCCGTCAGGAGGGCGTCCGGAAGGAACTCGCGTCCGCCGGACTGGAACTGACGCACTGGTGGACGGACGCGGCGGGCCGCTTCGCCCTGTCCCTGGCGGTGGCCGACGGCATCGGCGCGGACGGCTGGGAGGGTACGCCCGGCAGCAGTGGCCGAGCCGGCGAGGCGGGCGGCTCCGGCGACAGCGGCGGTCCCGCGGGCGCGGGCGGCTCCGGTCGCGGTTCCGGGTCCGGCCGCCCCAGTACGGCGGCCTGAGCCGCGGCCGCGAGGTCCCGCCGGTCCGCGTACCGGCCCGGCGGGATCCGCGGCAGCAGCCACACCTCGGCCCGTACCCCGCGGGCCCGCGCGATCCGCCACAGGGAGGCGGTCAGCGGATCGTCCCCGACGAAGGCGGGCGCCCCGGCCAGAGCCCCGGCATGCTCCCCGCCGTGGTCGCCGCCCTGGTCGCTGCCGTGGTCGCCGTCGTCGAGCACGTAGGCGATCCGTACGGGCTGTACGGGCACCCGTGCGTCCAGCGCGGCCTGGAACGCGGCGCGCCGGAAGGTCCCCTGGGCACGCCCGCACCACGTGGAGCCCTCGGGGTAGACGGCGACGCGGTCGCCCGCGAGCAGGGCGCGCGCCATGGCGTCGACGGTGGCGGGCAGCGCGCGGATCCGGTCGCGTTCGATGAACAGGGTCCCGGCCTGCCGGGAGAGCGGGCCGAGCACGGGCCAGGTGCGGATGTCGCTCTTGGCCAGCATCCGGGAGGGCAGGACGGCCGCGACGAGGGGAATGTCCAGCCACGAGATGTGGTTGGCGACGATCAGCCGGCCACCGCCCGCGCCGGGGCTCCCGTGCACGGTGATCCGTAGGCCGAAGGCGCCCAGCAGCGCGGCCGCCCAGGCCCGGACCACCACGTGCCGGGGCCGCTCCGGCAGCAGACGCAGTGGCGGGGCGCCCAGGATGCCGAGCAGGATCAGGGCGACGGCGGCGCCGAGCCGCAGCACCGCGCGGGGCACGCTCGCGGTGCGGCCCTCGTGGCCGGCGCAGGCCTCGGGCGTGCAGGGCGAGGTGGGGAGCCAGACGCTCATGCGCCCGGGGCGAGCGAGAGGAAGTGCTTGAGGTAGCGCGGGTTGGTGCGGCGCAGCGAGAGCAGGACGTAGAGGTCCGCGCAGCCGAACTCGGCGTCGAAGGCGGGCTCGCCGCATACCCAGGCGCCGAGGCGCAGGTAGCCGCGCAGCAGCGGTGGCAGTTCCATCCGGTCGGGGAAGGCGATGCCCCCCGGGTTCCAGGGGAGGTGCGGGGCCACCCGGTACTCGGCGGGGGCGAGGCTGCGGGTGAGCACGTTCTCGCGGGTGGCCGCTGCGAGGACCCCGCCGTCGGACAGCGGGACCGAGCAGCAGCCGGCCAGCCAGTTGTGTCCGGAGCGGTCCATGTAGCGGGCGAGGCCGGCCCAGATCAGGGCGATGACGGCGCCGTTGCGGTGGTCGGGGTGGACGCAGGAACGGCCGACCTCGACCAGGTCGGGGCGGATGGGCGCGAGGGCGGAGAGGTCGAACTCCCCCTCGGAGTAGAGGCGTCCGGCGACGGCGGCGCGCTCGGGGGGCAGCAGCCGGTAGGTGCCGACGACCTGCTCGGTCTCCTCGTCGAGGACGAGCAGGTGATCGCAGTAGGCGTCGAAGGCATCGACGTCGAGGCCCGGCTCGGGGCCGTCGAGGCGGGCGCCGAGCTCGCCCGCGAAGACCTGGTGGCGCAGCCGCTGGGCGGCGCGGACCTCGTCCTCGTTGCGGGCGACGCGGACGGCGTAGCGGGGTGTTGTCGGGGCGCTCGGGGCGCTCGCGACCGTCGGGACGGTCGGGGCGGTCGGCGAGGCCGCCCGGGGGACGGCCGGGGCGGGGGTGAGGGGAAGGGCGGACGGGGACAGGGGTGCGATGGTCATGGCGGCTCCTGATCCGGACACGGAGAGCCAGGCCGACAGGTCGCGTGGCCTGGCTTCTTTACTTCTTCCGTGCAGGACTGGATTCGACATGACCGCTTCGCGGCACTTGGATGTGCGAACGCTGAACTCGGCGGTCCAGGGACCTGCAGCACACCGGGCCGCAGGCCCGGCCACGAGAGCCGCGAGGGCCGCACACCGGATCAGCGGTCGGCGCTGAGGACCTTGCTGATGGTCGCGGAGGCCGTCTTGGCGGCCTCCTTGGGGTCCTGGCCGGTGAGGACCGCCGTCATGAACGGCTTGAGCGGGTTCTTGGCCTCGACCTCGGCCCAGCGGGGGGACTTCGGGGTGGCGCGGCCCTGGGCGGCGCCGGGGGCCATCGCGGCGGCGCCCTCGTTGCTCTCGACCACGTGCGCGAGGGTGGTCTTGTTGGGCACGTAGCTCATCGTGGTCGCCAGTTCGGTCTGCCACTTCTCGCTGACCAGGGCCGTGATGACGTTGACGGCGTTCTTCCGCTGCTTCGTCCGCTCCGGGATGATCAGGTCGGAGCCGCCGGTGAAGACCGCGCCCGGCTTCTCGGCGGTCTTGCCGGGTATCGGGAAGAAGCCGAGCTTGCCCTTGAGCGCCGGGTTTGCGGCCTCGATCGCGGCGGCCTGGCCGGGCGGGGCGATGATCTGCGCGATCCCGCCGCGGGCGAAGACCTCGGACTGCGGGGGCGTCTCCTCGTCGGCGTCCTTGGGGCCTTGGCCGAGGGCCTGGAGCTGCTTGTAGAACTCCATGCCGGCGAGCGCCTTCTCGTCGTCCAGGGTGCCGAGCCACTGGCCGCTCGTCTCGACCGCGAGCTCGCCGCCCTCGTCCCAGATGAAGCCGGAGAGCACGTACCAGTTCTGACCGGCGAGGTAGATGCCCTGCTGGCTGCCCTTGTCGAGCTTCTGGGTCGCCTGGATCCACTCCTGGCGCGTTCTGATCGGCGCCTTGATCCCGGCGTTGGCGAACAGGTCCTTGTTGTAGATCACCACGCGGTTGGCCGCGTACCAAGGGACGCCGAACTGGGCGCCGTTGACGCTGCCGGGGTCGGAGAGGCCCTTCAGCCAGTCCTTGCCGTCCCACTCGCGCAGTGCTTCCAGGGTGAGTTCGGAGACTCCACCGCTCTCCACGTACTGGGCGACCTGGGTGTTGCCGACCTCGATGACGTCGGCGCTCTCCTTGCTCTTGCCTGCCAGGACGGCGTTGACCTTCGCGCCGATGCCCGTCCACTCCTGGATCTGGACGTCGAGGTCGATCCCCGGGTTGTCCCTCTCGAAGGAGCTGGTGAACTGGGTGATGAACTCGTCCGACGCGCTCCCCTTCATCAGCCAGAGCGTCACCTTCTGCGGACCTCCCGCCGATCCGGCCAGACTGCAGCCGGTGAGTGCGGTCGCCGCCGCGAGAGCGGTGGACACGGCAAGGAAGCGCATCTTCACGAAGGTCACCTTCTGGGGATGGATCTCAGATGGCTTGAAATTGGCATAGACCAATGGGTGGGTCAAGAGGGTTGGGCTGTGGATTCTTCACACAAAGTTCGCGGACCCGGACTTACTGGGGCACCGTAGAACAAGGCAACAGCCACCCAGTGTCGGGAGACGTCCATGTCCAATCACACGTACCGGGTGACCGAGATCGTCGGCACGTCCCACGAAGGCATCGACCAGGCGATCCGCAACGGGGTCGCGCGCGCGGGCGAGACACTGCGCGGGCTGGACTGGCTCGAAGTGACACAGATCAGGGGTCACATCGAGAACGGCGAGATCGCGCACTACCAGGTGGGGCTGAAGCTCGGCTTCCGGCTCGACGGCGAGGACTGAGGCCCCGTACGCAGCCGTACGGGGCCGCACGCAGCCCATACATGGCCCTGCGCGGCCCTACGCGACCTCGTGCGGCCGTACGCAGCCTCGCGCGGCCGGAAACCGCGCCGCCCCCGCCCGGCCGGGCGCTCAGGTGCGGCCCTCGCCCTCCTGCGCGTCCTTGAGCTCCGGCGCCGGGGCCGCCCAGTCCGCCAGGACCACGCGGAACCCCTCCGCGCGCGCCGCCCGGCAGACCAGCTCGTCGTCGTCCACGAGCATCCGCACCTCACGGCCCCGCGAGATCCGCCGGAGCACCTCCAGCTTCGTCGTCCGGGCGGGCCGCCGGTCCTGGTTCCCGCGCATCCACAGCCGCCCCTCGGGCAGCCCGTGCCGGGTCAGCCATTCGGCGGTGTCCGCACGGCAGCGCTCCGGCCGGCCGGTCAGGTAGACGACCTCACAGTCGGCCGCGCTCTGCACCGCGAGCTCGATCCCCCGGGCCAGCGGCGGATCGGCCGGGGCCGCGCCGAAGAAGCCGTCCCAGTCGCGGGGCCGGCGCTCCAGCCAGTGCTGGCGGTGGCCGGTGTCGGCGAGGGTGTTGTCGATGTCGAAGACGGCCAGGGGCCTGCGGTTCTGAGTCTCGGTCACCCCGCCAGCCTAAGCAGCGGCCGCCTCCGGTCCGGCGCCACCCGGGGAATCCTGGAGCGCCCCGTGCGTTGACCCTTGTGTGATCCGGAAACTCTCGATACTCGACCGGTCCCGCACCCGCGAAGGGCACCCCGCCCCCGAGGCCCTGCGGGACACCGTGGAGCTGGCGCGCGCCGCCGAACGGCTCGGCTACCACCGGTTCTGGGTCTCCGAACACCACAGCGTGCCCGGAGTCGCCGGTTCCGCCCCCACCGTGCTCGCCGCCGCCGTCGCCGGGGCGACCGGCCGGATCCGGGTCGGCACCGGCGGGGTGATGCTGCCCAACCACCAGCCGCTGATCGTGGCGGAGCAGTTCGGGGTCCTCGAATCCCTCTTCCCCGGCCGGATCGACATGGGCCTCGGCCGCTCGGTCGGCTTCACGGGCGGGATCCGGCGGGCGCTGGGCCGCGACACCGGGGACGCCGACCGGTTCGAGGAGCAGCTCGCGGAACTGCTGGGCTGGCTGGACGGCACCCAGCGGGCGCACCCCGAGGTGCACGCCCGCCCGGCGGAGGGGCTTCGGATCCCGCCCTTCGTGCTGGCCACGGGCGAGGGGGCCGGTATCGCTGCCCGCGCGGGGCTCCCGCTGGTGGTCGGCGACCTACGGGCCCGCGCCCGGGTCGTGGAGATCATCGAGGGGTACCGCTCGGAGTTCCGGCCCTCGCCCTGGGGTGCGGAGCCGTACGTGATCGCCTCCGGGACGGTCGCGGTCGCCGCCACCGCCGAGGCCGCCCGGCGGATCCTGATCCCGGAGGCGTGGGCGCTGGCGCAATCGCGCACCCGTGGCAGCTTCCCGCCCCTGCGCCCGGCCGAGGAGATCGAGGCCCTGGCCATGACCCCCAAGGAGCGGGAGCTCTACGAGGGGGCCCTCACCGGGCACGTCCACGGCACCGAGGCCCAGGTCGCGGCCGAGCTCGCCGCCCTCGCGGAGCTGACCGGGGCCGACGAACTGCTCGTCACCACGTCCACGTACGACCGGACCGCGCTGCTGGACTCGTTCACCGGACTCGCCCGCCTCACAGGCATCGCTGAATAGCCGCTGAACCCAGACACTAAACTAGGACGAATGCACCAGCCCGCCGCCCCTCGCCTCCCCGGCCCGCACGACCCCTACGTCCGCGTCCGCGGCGCCCGGGAACACAATCTGCGCGGGGTCGACGTGGACATCCCGCGCGACGCCCTGACCGTCTTCACCGGGGTCTCCGGCTCGGGCAAGAGCTCGCTCGCCTTCGGCACCCTCTTCGCCGAGGCCCAGCGCCGGTACTTCGAGTCCGTGGCCCCGTACGCCCGCCGCCTGATCCACCAGATCGGCGCGCCGAAGGTCGACTCCGTCACCGGGCTGCCGCCCGCCGTCTCGCTGGAGCAGCGGCGCTCCTCCCCCGGGTCGCGTTCCTCCGTCGGGACGGTGACCATGCTGTCCAACTCCCTGCGGATGCTCTACTCGCGAGCCGGGGCCTACCCGCCGGGCGCCGAACGGCTCGACTCCGACGCCTTCTCCCCCAACACCGCAGCGGGCGCATGCCCTTCCTGCCACGGCCTCGGCCGGATCCACCGCACCAGCGAGGAACTCCTCGTCCCTGACGACTCTCTGTCGATCCGTCAGGGAGCCATCGCCGCCTGGCCCGGGGCCTGGCAGGGCAAGAACCTGCGCGACGTCCTCGATGCGCTGGGCCACGACGTGGACGCGCCGTGGCGGTCATTGGCGGCGAAGGACCGCGAGTGGATCCTGTTCACCGAAGAGCAGCCGGTGGTGACGGTGCATCCGGTGCGCGAAGCGGACCGGATGCAACGGCCCTACCAGGGGACGTACATGAGCGCCCACCGGTACGTCATGCGGACCTTCTCCGACAGCAGGAGCACCACCCTGCGGGCCCGCGCCGAGAAGTTCCTGACCTATTCCCCGTGCCCGGTGTGCGAGGGCCGGCGGCTGCGGCCGGAGGCGCTGGCCGTCACCTTCGCGGGCCGCACCATCGCGGAACTGGCGGCCCTGCCGCTCACCGAGCTGGACGGCGTACTGGCCACCGCGCTCGGGGGCGGCGAAGGCGAAGCGGCGCGGGTACTGGCCGAGGACCTGTGCTCCCGGATCGGCCCGGTCACCGAGCTCGGGCTGGGCTACCTGAGCCTGGACCGGGGCGCCGCGACCCTGTCGGCGGGCGAGCTCCAGCGGCTGCGGCTGGCGACGCAGCTGCGGTCCGGACTGTTCGGGGTGGTGTACGTCCTGGACGAGCCTTCGGCGGGACTGCATCCGGCCGACACCGAGGCGCTGCTCGGCGTACTGGACCGGCTCAAGGAGGCCGGGAACACGGTGTTCGTGGTGGAGCACCACCTGGACGTGGTCCGGCACGCGGACTGGCTGGTGGACGTCGGTCCGCTGGCCGGGGAGCACGGCGGGCGGGTGCTGCACAGCGGGCCGCCGGAGGGGCTGGCCGCGGTGGCGGAATCCGCGACGGCCCGGTACCTGTTCCCGGACGCGGCCGCCCCGGCCGGGGCCCCGACTCGCGGCGGGCGCGATGAGCGGCCCGTGCGGAAGGCCACCGGGACCGTCCGCCTCAGCGGGGTGGACCGGCACAACCTCCGTGACGTGACGGCCGAGTTCCCGCTCGGGGTGTTCACGGCCGTGACCGGGGTCTCGGGGTCCGGGAAGTCCACGCTGGTCGGGCAGGCGCTCGCGCGGGAGGTCGGCGAGCGGCTGACGGAGCCCGGCTTCCCGGTGCGCCGGCTGGTGGAGGTGGACCAGAAGCCGATCGGGCGCACCCCGCGCTCCAACCTGGCCACGTACACGGGGCTGTTCGACGTGGTGCGGCGGCTCTTCACGGCGGCTCCGGAGTCGAAGGCGCGGGGCTGGAAGGCGGGCCGGTTCTCCTTCAACGTGCCGGGCGGCAGGTGCGAGGCCTGCCAGGGCGAGGGCTTCGTCTCGGTGGAGCTGCTGTTCCTGCCGAGTACGTACGCCCCCTGCCCCGAATGCGCGGGGGCCCGGTACAACTCCGAGACCCTCGAGGTCCGTTACTCGGGGCTGAACATCGCCGAGGTGCTCGCCCTGACGGTGGATGCTGCGGCCGCCTTCTTCGCGGAGGTCCCGGCGGCGGCGCGGAGCCTGGGTGCGCTGTCGGACATCGGCCTGGGATATCTGCGACTCGGGCAGCCTGCCACGGAGTTGTCGGGCGGCGAGGCCCAGCGGATCAAGCTGGCCACCGAGCTGCAAAGGCAGCGCCGCGATCACACGCTGTACCTGCTGGACGAGCCGACGACCGGGCTCCATCCGGCCGATGTGGAGGTGCTGCTGCGGCAGTTGCACGGGCTGGTGCACGCCGGGCATTCGGTGGTCGTGGTGGAGCACGACATGGCGGTGGTGGCCGGCGCGGACTGGGTCATCGACCTGGGACCGGGCGGCGGCGCGGACGGCGGCCTGGTGGTGGCCGCGGGCACACCGGCCGAGGTGGCCCGCGCCGCCGGCAGCCGGACAGCGGCCTACCTGGCGCGGGCCCTCGCCGGCCGGGCACCGGACCCAGGAACCGGAGCCGGGAACCAGACCTAGGAAGCAGACCTAGGAACCGGCAGGCTTGGCGAAGTCCCCGTAGCCCTGCCAGTCGAGGACCACGCACGGCTCGTCGCCGAGCACCCAGGCGTCGTGGCCGGGGTCGATCTGGATGAAGTCCCCGGATCCCGCCTCGACGCTGTCCCCGTCGTCCATGACGATCTTCATGCGTCCGCTGACGACGTACCCGACGTGGGCGGCCTCGCAACTGTCGGTTCCCGCGATCGGCTTGATGTGCTGAGACCACTGCCATCCGGGCTCGAACACGGCGCGCCCCACCGGTCCGTGGCTGGTGTGGAGCAGATCGAGCCTGCCCTTGCCGTCTTCGAACTGACGCGTCTCGTCCGCGGAATCGAAGCCGCGGTGCACGATTCCAGACATGACCGGCTACCTCCAGGCGCACGACTGCCCCGAGTCCTCTTCTCAGACTACGCCCGTACTCCGTGGTACCCGGCCTTACCCGGCAGTACCTACGCGTCCCCGGAGAGCAGGTGCTGCGGCAGTTCCCGGAAGCTCCAGACGCCCTGCCTGCGCGTGAACATCCACACCAGGTCGTAGCGGTCTGGCCAGGCGGCGGGCAGTCCCAGCACCCCCTGAGCCCCGAGGCCCCGGATCAGGCGCGGCATGCCGGTGTGCTCCCAGCAGACGAGTACGGGCATCCGTGCCGCGAGCACCGCTCGGGCCAGGGCCGGCTCGGCTCCGACGGCGAACTCGGTGCGCACGCCCGTGTGGAGCCCGGCGGCCAGCGCCTCCACGGTCTGGCGGCACCGCGCGGGCGCTCCCGCCTGGCCGCCGGCCGCGAAGACCGCCTCGGGTCGGGGCAGGGCCGCGCCGCGGGTGGGTCCGAAGAGGGCGGGCAGTTCCTGGGCCCGGCGCCATCCGCGGACCGCGAGGAAACCGGGGTCCTCGTTGCCCTCCTCGTCCTCGCCGGTGTCCCCGGCGTACGGTTTCTCGGCGTGCCGGATGACCATGACCAGGGCGTCCTTGGCGGCCTCGGGTCCGGGGCGCGGGGTGCGCGGCCGCTCCTCCCCGGCGCAGCCGGCCACCGCCAGCGGGGCGAGGGCGGCGGCCAGCACGGTGCGGCGGCGCGGGCCGGAGCGGGAGACGCCCGCCCGGCCCGCGGCGTCCGGCTCCAGTTCTCGAACACGACCCAGGGGCATGGGGCCACTGTCGCCCATGCCCGGGAGGCCGGCCGCTCGCGGCACAGCGGCCACCGCACAGATCATCCGATCGGCGGATGACCTGCGCTTCGCGGTGCCCGGGTCAGCGCGGGCCCTTGCGGACCGCCCGCAGCCACTCCTTGTTCATGGCCGTGATGGAGGGCAGCGGTATCCCCTTGGGGCAGGCCGTCGCGCACTCTCCGGTCAGCGTGCAGCCGCCGAACCCTTCCGCGTCCATCGTGGCCACCATGTCCAGTACGCGGGTCTCGCGCTCCGGGGAGCCCTGCGGGAGCACGTTCAGGTGGTTGATCTTGGCGGAGGTGAAGAGCATCGCGGAGCCGTTGGGACAGGCCGCCACGCACGCCCCGCAGCCGATGCACTCGGCGTGCTCGAAGGCGTAGTCGGCGTCCGGCTTGGGAACGGCCGTGGCGTGCGCCTCGGGGGCGGCTCCGGTCGGGGCGGTGATGTAGCCGCCCGACTGGATGATCCGGTCGAAGGCGCCCCGGTCGACGACGAGGTCCTTGACCACGGGGAAGGCCGAGGCCCGCCAGGGTTCGACGTCGATGGTGTCGCCGTCGGCGAAGGCGCGCATGTGGAGCTGGCAGGTGGTGGTGCGCTCCGGGCCGTGGGCGTCGCCGTTGATGACGAGGCTGCAGGCGCCGCAGATGCCTTCGCGGCAGTCGTGGTCAAAGGCGACCGGGTCCTCGCCGCGCAGGGTGAGGTCCTCGTTGAGGGTGTCGAGCATCTCCAGGAAGGACATGTCCTTCGAGATGCCGTCGACCTCGTACGAGGCCATCGCGCCGGTGGCGTCGGCGTTGCGCTGGCGCCAGACGCGCAGGGTGAGCTTCATGCGTAGCTCCGCTGGGTGGGGTGGACGTACTCGAAGACGAGGTCTTCCTTGTGCAGGACGGGGGCGACGCCGGTCCCGGTGTACTGCCAGGCGGCGGCGTACCCGAACTCCTCGTCGCGGCGGGCGGCTTCGCCGTCCGGGGTCTGGGACTCCTCGCGGAAGTGTCCGCCGCAGGACTCGGCGCGGTGGAGGGCGTCGAGGCACATCAGCTCGGCGAGTTCCAGGTAGTCGATGATGCGATTGGCCTTCTCCAGCGACTGGTTGAACTCCTCGCCGCTGCCGGGGACCTTGACGCGCCGCCAGAACTCCTCCCGGATCTCGGGGATCCGGGCGAGCGCCTTGCGCAGTCCCGCGTCGGTGCGGGCCATCCCGCAGTACTCCCACATCAGTTCACCGATCTCGCGGTGGAAGGAATCGGGAGTGCGGTCCCCGTCCACCGCGAGCAGCTTCGCGAGGCAGTCGCGGGTCTCGCGGACGGCGGCAGCGGCCTCGGGGTGCGTGTCGTCCACGGCTTCCAGGTGCGGGTGGCGGGCCAGGTAGTCGTTGATGGTGGACGGGAGCACGAAGTAGCCGTCGCCGAGCCCCTGCATGAGCGCGGAGGCGCCGAGCCGGTTGGCACCGTGGTCGGAGAAGTTGGCCTCGCCGATCGCGAACAGGCCGGGGACGGTGGTCTGCAGGTCGTAGTCGACCCACAGTCCGCCCATCGTGTAGTGCACGGCGGGGTAGATCCGCATGGGGACCTCGTACGGGTTCTCCGCCGTGATCCGCTCGTACATGTCGAAGAGGTTGCCGTACTTCTCCGCGACGCTGTCCTTGCCCATCCGGCGGATGGCGTCGGCGAAGTCGAGGTAGACGCCCTGCCCACCGGGGCCCACCCCGCGACCCTCGTCGCAGACGTTCTTGGCGGCGCGGGAGGCGATGTCGCGGGGGACGAGGTTTCCGAAGGAGGGGTAGATCCGCTCCAGGTAGTAGTCGCGTTCCACCTCGGGGATGTCGGCGGCGGGGCGGGTGTCGCCCTTGGCCTTGGGGACCCAGATCCGGCCGTCGTTGCGCAGCGACTCGCTCATCAGGGTGAGCTTGGACTGGTGGTCGCCGGTGCGCGGGATGCAGGTGGGGTGGATCTGGGTGAAGCAGGGGTTGGCGAAGTAGGCGCCGCGCCGGTGCGCCCGCCAGACGGCGGTCGCGTTGGAGTTCATGGCGTTGGTGGAGAGGTAGAAGACGTTGCCGTATCCGCCGCTCGCGAGCACCACGGCGTCCGCGTAGTGCGTGTCGATCCTGCCGGTGACCAGGTCGCGGGCGACGATGCCGCGCGCCACGCCGTCGACGGTGATCAGGTCGAGCATCTCGGTCCGGGCGTGCATCTCGACGTTGCCCGCCGCGATCTGCCGCGAGAGCGCCTGATAGGCGCCGAGCAGCAGCTGCTGTCCGGTCTGGCCGCGGGCGTAGAAGGTGCGCGAGACCTGGACTCCGCCGAAGGAGCGGGTGTCGAGGAGGCCGCCGTACTCGCGGGCGAAGGGGACCCCCTGGGCCACGCACTGGTCGATGATCTCGACGGAAATCTGCGCGAGGCGGTGGACGTTGGACTCGCGGGCCCGGAAGTCGCCGCCCTTGACCGTGTCGTAGAAGAGGCGGTGCACGGAGTCGCCGTCGTTGCGGTAGTTCTTGGCGGCGTTGATGCCGCCCTGCGCGGCGATGGAGTGGGCCCGGCGCGGGGAGTCGGAGAAGCAGAACTGGACGACGTGGTAGCCCTGTTCGGCGAGGGTGGCACCGGCCGCGCCGCCGGCCAGGCCGGTTCCGACGACGATCACCTTGTGCTTGCGCCGGTTGGCCGGGTTGACGAGCTTGGCCTCGAAGCGGCGGCGGTCCCAGCGTTCGGCGATGGGGCCTTCGGGGGCCTTGGCGTCGGCGATCGGCTCGCCGGTGGTGTAGTCGGCGTAGGTCGCGCTCATGCTCTCGTCATCGTTCGCGTGGGCACAGGCACGGGCGTGGGCGTTGGTGCCGGTGTTGGCGTGGGCGTTGGTGTTCTCGTTCGCGCTCATGGTCAGCTCACCACTCCGGTCATGACGGCGACGGGTACGGACACGAAGCCCGCGAACAGGACGAGGGCGAGGGCGTTGGCCAGGAACTTGAGCGCCCGCTCGCGTCGGGCGCTGCCCGCGCCGAGGGTCTGGGCGGCGCTCCAGAAGCCGTGGCGGACGTGCAGGCCGAGGGCGGCCATCGCCACGATGTAGATCGTGTTGCCGTACCAGGTGGAGAAGGTGGCGAGTACGTTCTCGTACGGATGCCCCGCCCAGGCGCGCTCGTTGACGGTGAGCGTGGTGAGGTCGAGCAGGTGCCAGACGATGAAGAGGGCCAGGATGATGCCGCCCCAGCGCATGGTGCGGGTGGCGTAGCTCGCGCGGCGGCGCTTGTGGACGTACTTCACCGGGCGCGCCTTGATGTCGCGGCGGCTGAGCTGGTAGGCGCAGACCGCGTGCGCGACGACGGCGGCGACGAGGGCGACGCGGACGATCCACAGGGCCCATTCGTGGTGGAGGAAGGGCGAGCCGAGGGTACGCAGCCAGTGGGCGTAGCCGTTGAACTCGTCCGCCCCGAAGAAGATCTTGAGGTTTCCGAGCATGTGCACGACGAGGTAGCCGAGCATGATCAGGCCGGAGACGGCCATCACGGACTTCTTGCCGACGGATGAGTCCCAGAGCGTGCGCGTGGTGGACGGCCGTCGATCCGTCCGCGTTGCCAATGCCATGACATCGACCGTAGGGACCAAGGTCCCGAAAGGTCCAAGACATGGTGGAGCTCAAGTCGATAGAGAATGCCTATGTACGGCGTTACGCTGGGACGATGCAGTTCCAGCAGCTCGTCTACTTCGTCGCCGTCGCCGAGACCCGGCACTTCACGCGGGCTGCGGAGCGCGAACACGTGGCCCAGCCCTCCCTGTCCCAACAGATCAAGGCGCTCGAACGGGAACTGGGCGCCGAACTGTTCAGCCGGGCGCGCGGGAATATCGCACTCACGGACGCCGGCGAGACCCTGCTGCCGCTGGCCCGGCGGATCCTTGCGGACGCCGACACGGCGAGGCTGGAGGTGCAGGAGCTGGTGCAGTTGCGGCGGGGCCGGGTCCGGCTGGGGGCCACCCCGAGCGTGTGCACCGGCTTGCTGCCCGACGTACTGCGGGCATTCCACACCGCGCATCCGGGGATCGAGCTGCTGATCGAGGAGAGCGGCTCGCTGGATCTCGTACGGGAACTCGCGCGCGGGTCCCTGGACCTCGCACTGATCGCCCTGCCACTGCCGCCCTCGGCTCCGGCGCTGACCACGGTGGAGCTGCTGACGGAGGACCTGGTGGTGGTCTCCTCGGCGGCCCTCCCGCCCCCGGCGGGCGGCGGCCCGCTCACGGTGTCCGCGCTGCGCGACGAGCCGATGGTGATGTTTCGCCACGGCTACGACCTGCGGGACCTGACGGTGGCGGCCTGCCGCGCGGCGGGGTTCGAGCCGGTCTTCACCGTGGAGGGCGGCGAGATGGACGCGGTACTGGGCTTCGTCCGCGCGGGACTGGGCATCGCGGTGGTTCCGGCGATGGTGGTGGACCATGCGGGCCCCGGACTGCGCGCCACCGCCCTGGCGGGCTCCCCGCTGCGCCGCACGGTCGCCCTGGCCCACCGCACGGACGTGGCACCGCCGCGCGCGGCCCGCGAGCTGAAGCGCATCCTGCTGGGCTGAGACGGGGCGTGCAGCGGGGTGCCCTGCGGGCTTACGAGGCTGCGCGGCTGCGGGCCTCCGTGCCGCCCGTCACCGCGACACGGGCCGTCCATGCGTCCGACTCGCCGGGCTCCTCCCAGGTCACCGTGACGTCGACGTCATGGAACTCCAGGCACAGGCCCCGCACCATCTCGGCGGCGGCCTGCCGCGCCTCCTCGGGATCGGCGTCGGCGGGCACCGATCGAAGTCGCCCGCACATGATCGCCTGCCGCTCGGTCACGATGCTCGTCCGCCATTCACCGGACCCCGCGAGCAAGGTGAGCGACCGGGGCAGGCCGAAGGGCGGCCGCCACTTCTTGTCCCTCATTGGGCGCCGCTCCCGGGCGCGGGCGCCAGGGCCCCGTCGAGGCCGTCGGCCAGCATCGCGAAGGCGCGGTCGGCCTCGGCCGCCGCGATCGGGTGCGCCTCGTCCGCGGTCCGGCCGGCGTCGAGGCGGCGCCAGTTCTCCCGGCCCAGTTCGTGGCGGGTCGCCACCAGGTGCATGGCCGCCAGCCGGGCGGTGAGCGGGTCGGCCGCTTCGGCTTCGAGCACGGCGGCGAGCAGCTCCACCTCGCGGCCCGTGTAGTGGGCCATCCGCGATTCCAGGCTGGCGGTGGAGTAGAGCAGCCGCTGGAAGGCGAGGGCGTTCGGGTGGTCGCAGAGCCCGGTGATCGGATCCCGCTCGGCGAGGGCCGCCAGGAAGTGGGCGCGCACCGCCGCCACCGGAGTCTGGCCGGCGGGCCTGTCGCGCACGATGCGGGCCGCCTCGTCCTGGTGGTCGGCGAACCGGTCCAGGAGCAGGTCCTCCTTGCTGGGGAAGTACCGGAACAGCGTGGGCTTGGAGACCTCGGCGGCGGCCGCGACATCGGCCACCGAGACGGCATCGAAGCCCCGCTCCAGGAAGAGCTCCAGTGCCGTGGCCGCCAGCTGGCGGCGCGTACGGAGCTTCTTGCTCTCGCGCAGGCCCGTCACGCTCTCGTTGGGTTCGCTCTCCATGGGTCCAGGATAACACGAACGAGTGACCAAGTAATTTTCGTTACCCGGTTGCATTTTTGTTCGGGAGCCGCTTTCCTTGAGTCATCGACAACGGATCGATCGACAACGGATCGCCAACGAGAGGACCTCCGATGACCGACGTACTGATCGCGGGCTCCGGCCCCACCGGGCTGACGCTCGCCTGCGACCTGGCCCGCCGCGGCATCGGCGTGCGGGTCGTCGAGGAGCGGCCGGCGCCGCACCGCGAGTCCCGTGGCAAAGGGCTCACCCCGGGCAGCCTGGCGGTCTTCGGAGAACTGGGGGTGGCCGAGCGCCTGACGCCCGTCGGGCGCCGGGAGACCGTGCTGCGCAAGTACTTCGACGGGGCGCACATCAGCGACACCGTCGTGGGCGACGGGCTGCTCATCGGTCAGTGGCAGGTCGAGGCGGCGTTGCGCGAACGCCTCGCCGAGCTGGGCGTTCGGGTCGAGTACGGGGCCCGGCTCGCCTCGATCGCACAGGACGGGGAGGGGGTCGACGCGAAGCTGTCGGACGGCGGCGTCGTCCGGTCCCGCTATCTCGCCGGGTGCGACGGCGGCCGCAGCACCACCCGCGGACTGGTGGGCATCCCCTTCGAGGGGTACAGCGCTCCGGAGGAGTCGATGGTGATCGGGGACGTCCGGGCGCCGGGGCTGAGCCGGGACTTCTGGCATCAGTGGTTCACCTCGGAGGGCGGCGGGATACTGCTCTGCCCAATGCCGGGGACGGACACCTTCCAGCTCCAGTCCTCCCCCGAGCGGGACGAGCGGGGCGAGCCCCTGCCGCCGTCGGTGGACAGCTTCCAGCGGCTCTTCGACCGCCATGCGCGGATGCCGGGGATCCGGCTCGAGGAGGCCGGCTGGCTCTCGGTCTGGCGGGTCAACGTCCGCATGGCGGCCCGGCTCCGCGAAGGCCGGGTCTTCCTCGCCGGAGACGCCGCGCACGTCCATCCGATAGCCGGCGGACTGGGGATCACCACCGGGGTCGAGGACGCGGCAGCCCTCGCCCGGACGTTGGCCGCCGCCCTGGGCGGGCCGGCCGGGACCGGCGCCCCCGACTTGCTCGACGGCTACGAGGCCGAGCGGCTGCCGGCCGCCGCCGCGGTACTGGCTGACACCGCGGAGCGGCACGAGCGCGTACTGGCGGCCGTGCGGACCCCCGGCCGCGGGACGGAGGCGGGCCGGGGGTAAGTCAGAAGACGCTCGGGGCGGCGTCGGAGAGCGACAGGGCGTGGATCCGGTCCGGCGCGCCGGGGCGGGCGTAGTACCACCCTTGCGCCGTGTCGCAGCCGAGGGCTCGGAGCTGGGCGGCCTGGGCGCCGGTCTCCACGCCTTCGACCGTGACGGCGAGTTCGAGGCTGTGGGCCAGGGCGACGATGCCCTCCACGATCTTGACGTCGATCGGGTTGGCCGGGTGCTGCTGCATCCCCTTGGTGAAGGACCGGTCCAGTTTCAGGACGCTGACGGGCAGGCGGCGGAGGTTGGCCAGGTTCGAGTAGCCCGTGCCGAAGTCGTCGAGGGCGATGTCCACGCCCAGGGCGGCGAGGCGGCGCAGCGGTTCGAGGAGCTCGTCATCGGCACCGATCAGCGCCGACTCGGTGACCTCCAGGCACAGCGTGCCCGGAGCCAGGCCGGAGGACTCCAGGACCCGGACCGTGTCGGCGACCAGGCCGGGGTGGTGCAGCTGGGTCGGGGACAGGTTGACGTTGATCCGCAGGGTGGCGCCGCCCTGCTGGTGCTGCCAGTTGCGGGCCTGACGGACCGATTCTTCCAGGACCCAGCGGCCGAGCGGCACGATCAGCCCGGTCCGTTCGGCGAGCGGTATGAAGCGGTCCGGGCCCAGTACCCCGTGCTGCGGGTGGGACCAACGGACCAGCGCCTCCGCACCGTGCACGCTGCCGTCGTGCATGTGCACCAGCGGCTGGTACTCGATGAAGAACTCGCCGCGTTCCAGCGCCGCCGGCAGGGCGTTGGTCAGCCCGTGGCGGGTGATGGCCCGCGCGTCGGCCTCGGCGTCGGCGAACTCGAAGCGGTTGCCGCCGGCCGCCTTGGCCCGGTACATGGTGATGTCGGCGCTGCGCAGCACCTCGGCCGGGGTGCGCTCGCGCGCCGGGCCCTCGACGATGCCGATGCTTCCCCGGACGGTCAGTTCCCGGCCCTCCAGCCGGATCGGGACCGAGAGGGCGGAGAGGATCCGGACCGCGAGCTCGGTGGCCGTCTCCTCGGTGTCGGGGCCGGTGGTCAGCGCCACGAACTCGTCTCCGCCGAGGCGTGCGACCACTTCACCGGGCCCGGTCGCGCAGCTCTGCAGCCGGTCGGCGACCTCCACCAGCAGCCGGTCCCCCGCCGAGTGGCCGAGGCTGTCGTTGACCGCTTTGAAGCCGTCGAGATCGAGGTAGCAGAGACCGAAGCGGGTGTCGCCGGCCCCGCTCAGCGCCTTCTCCAGGCGCTCGAAGAACAGCGTGCGGTTGGGCAGCCCGGTCAGGGCGTCGTGGGTGGCCTCGTAGCGCAGCCGCAGGTTCAGCAGCCGGCGTTCGGTGGTGTCCTCCATCAGGGCGAGCTGGTACTGCGGCACACCCTCGGCGTCGCGCAGCAGCGAGACCGTCAGGTTGGTCCACAGGACGGTCCCGTCGTGCCGGTAGTACGGCTTCTCCACGCGGTAGCTCTCGCGCTCTCCGCGCACGAGTTCCCCGTACATCCGCCAGACGTGCGGGGTGTCCTCGGGGTGGCTCCACTCACTGACGTTGCGGCCCCGGACGTGCCCGTCCATGCCGCCGAACATCTGCAGCAGCGCGTCGTTGACCTCCAGGACGTTGCCCTCGAGGTCCGCGATGCCGATCCCGATGGCCGCGCCCTCGAAGACGGCCCGGAAGCGGGCCTCGCTCGCGTGCAGGGCCTGCTGGGCGTCGATGCGCGCGGTGAGCGCGGAGCGGGCGATGGCCTCCTGCTCCCTGAGGGTGCGCTCGCGCAGCGCGCGGGCGAATCCGGCCGCTATGGCGTGCTGGAGGCGGGCGCACCGGGAGCGGTACTCCTCGACGCCCTCCACACCCGGACCGTCCGGCCCGCAGTAGAGCACCAGGTACGACTCGACCACGCCGAGGGTGCCGGCCAGCGCCTCCGGGTCCGTGCAGTGGACGGCGACGAGCTCGGCCCCGACCTGCTGGCCCGCGGAGGCGTCGAAGGGGCGGGCGTGCAGGGCCTCGACGAGCGTGCGGGTGAGCGGCAGGAGGTGCTGCTCGAACTCGGTGCGGGTGAGCGAGGTCGCCGTGACGGGGAAGATCGCCCGCCCCCAGATGGTCGCGAACCGGCCGATCCGGTCCTCCAGCCCACCCTGCGGCGTGCTCGCGCCACCCGCCGTCTGTGCGGGCAGTCTCACGCCTTGCGTCCCACACCTGCGAAGCCCGAGAAGGCGAACGGGTCCTCGTCCACGGCCCCGCCCTCCGACTCCTCGGGCGCGTCGGGCCGCCAGTTGGGCATGGCCACCAGACCAGGTTCCACGGGCTCGAAGCCGTCGAAGAAGCGCTCGACCTGTTCGCGTCCCCGCATGACCAGGGGGTTGCGGATGTCGCGGTAGACGCCGACGGCCCCGCCCGCGACCTCCTCCGGGAGCGGGATCCCCTCGTACGAGGCGTGCGTGAGGATCAGGAGGCTGCCGGGAGCCAGCGCGTCGCGCAGCTCGGCGACGGCGGCGTAGGGCTCGTCCGAGTCCTCCAGGAAGTGCAGGACGGCGACCAGCAGCAGGGCCACGGGACGGTTCAGGTCGAGCACCCGGCCGGCTTCGGGAGCGGTCAGGATCTCCTGCGGCTTGCGCAGGTCGGCTGCGACGACCCCGGTCCGCTCGGTGCCTTCGAGGACGGCCTGGCTGTGGGCCACGGCCACCGGGTCGTGGTCGACGTAGACCACGCGTGCTTCGGGGCTGGCGGCCTGGGCGATCTCGTGGACATTGCCGAAGGTGGGGATGCCGGAGCCGATGTCGAGGAACTGCGTGACGCCTTGGCCGACGGCGTACCGGACGGCCCGGCGCATGAATGCCCGGTTGGCCTGCATGATCTTGGGCAGGCCCGGCAGGAATTCCATGGCGCGGCGGGCGGCCTGTCGGTCGACCTCGAAATTGTGCGAACCGCCCAGGTAGTAATCGTAGATGCGGGACACGCTGGGCACCGAGATGTCGATGCCTGGCGGGGCCCAGGCGGGGCGCTCCATCGGGGTCTCCAAGCCGTAGTCCTGCCGAGGTCCGGACGAGGTCGGACTCCTGTCCGAGCCGAATGTACTGATCATTGGCCAACGGAGCGAGCGAAAGCGGAAATTGGCGATCCGTTCTTCGTCACACGACAAACATGTGCACGGGATGACGTCCGGCGATTGATCGAAACCGACAAATACCTTTTGAGAAAAGACCGGTGACGGATCGAACACACTCCGAAGCTGGCCTAAACCTCCGTAGCCAACGGACCACCCGTTCAGGCGAACCAAAGCCAACCGACGCGTGTGCGTGCGCGCGCGACCCCATGCTCCCCGGGTGAAAAGAGCCTCTTCCAGGCGCCTGCTGGCGGTCCCGGTCCTGCTGTGGGCCGCGCTGTCGACCACACCGGCCATGGCCGATAGCAGCGCCTACGCGACGTACGACGCCGGTGACGGGGCAAGTGTCTTCAGCCTGGTCGCGTCCGCCGCCCACGGCGCGGCCGGGGGCAACCGGGGTGGCCGAGATCACGGAAATCGCGACGATCCCGGCCACGGAAACAGCCACGGCAAGGGCCGCGGTCACGACCCGGGCGACCACCACGGCGGGGGCCATCACCACGACCCGCCCTGCCCGCCGCCGCCCCCTCCACCACCGTGCCCGCCCAAGCCCACCCCGACCCCGACCCCCACCCCGAAGCCCACTCCGACCCCCGAGCCCACCCCGCCGCCCCCCGCACCCCCGCCCAAGCCGGCGCCGACCCCGCCGCCGCCCCCACCGCCACCGCCGCCCAAGCCCGCACCGAAGCCACCGCCACCGCCCCCCGTGCGCAAGGCGCCCGAGCCCGCGCCCGCGAAGCCGGCCCCGCCACCGCCACCGCCTCCCGTGGTGGTCCCGGCGGCCGCGCCCAAGAAGCCGGTCGCGCGCCCCAGCTACCACACGGCGGCCCTCAAGCCGATCGAACACCACATCTCTCCGGTGACCTTCACCTTGATGACCGCGGCCCCCGCGGTGCTCGCGATCATCGCGCTGCGCCCGCGCTAGGAACCACCGCCCGACCGTATTTTTGGAGTCATCTTGTCGGAATGGCTCGTCCTGTCCATCGCGATGGCGGCCGCGTGTGCCGTGGTCCTGTCCATCGCCTTCTTCAACCAGCGCCGCATCGGCGACGACGACGACCCGAGCGAGACCCCGGACGTCATCGAGTACATGACGATGATGATCGGGGTGATCTACGCGATCGTGCTGGGCCTGGCGATCGCCGGAGTCTGGGAAGGCCGGGGAGCCGCCCAGGAGTACGTGCGCCAGGAGTCACAGGCCCTGCACGAGGTCAGCGTCCGCTCCGAGGTCTACCCGCCCGACGTGCGCAAGAAGATCCGCGCCGATGTGGACGCGTACGTGACCTACGTCGTGGACACCGAATGGAAGGAAATGGCCGAGAACGGCAAACTCACCGACCGGAGCGGGGAGCTGCTGGAACGCATCCGCCGCGATGTGACGGACTACGAACCGCAGACCGACCACGAGGGCCAGGCCTACCAGCCGCTCGTGGACCAGGTCGCCGTGGTCGACGACGCGCGCAACGCGCGCGGCCAGAGCGCGGCGGCCACCATGCCGGGGGTGGTGTGGTTCGGGCTGACCGCCGGAGCCCTGGTGACGGTGGGGCTGATCTTCACCCTGCAGATCAGGCGCTCGTTCCGGGAGCTGCTGCTCGCGGGCCTGTTCAGCGCGCTGATCGCCTTCCTGCTCTTCCTCATCTGGGACTTCGACGCCCCCTTCGGCCGGGGCGTCGCCGCCACCGCCGAGCCGTTCTTCGCCCAGTTCCCGCATCTGGGCCTGCGCGACTGACCTGCCGGCGCCGCCGCGGACACCCCGGCGGCGCCCGCAGACCGGGTGAGCGCCCGGCAAACCGGGGACGGGCCCCCCGTCCCCGGTTCGGCCCACGCCCATGCCCCATTCGCCCGTTCCTGATCGCGGGTCACCGCGCCCGGACCTAGCGTGGCGGACATCGAGGCGCACGACCCCCCACGTGCGGAAACCGTTCCGCGGCTGCTCCTCGGGGATCCGGAGAATCAACCATGGGCGCGATACGCACCTCCCCCTCCTCCCTGTTGGGCGCCGCCGCCGCGGGCGCCGTCCTGATACTCGGTGGGGCCGTCGCCCCCGCCGCGAGCGCGGCGGCCGGGGCCGGATCCGGTTCGGAAGCTGCGCCCATCACCTCGTTCGGCTTCGCCATCACCCCCTCGACGGTCGCCCCCGGCGGCCAGGTGGTGCTGTCCGTCACCGGCTGCAACGCCGCCTACGCCACCGTCTCCTCCGGGATCTTCGACACCGTGAGCATCGAGCGCGGCAAGACCGTACGGGTCACCGTCGACCGGGACGCCCGGCGCGGAGCCCAGTACTCCGTCTCCTTCACCTGCAGCGGCGAGACCGGCTCGGCCGACCTCACGATCGCCGGCGGCACCGCGAAACCCACCACCAGCTCCACCGCCGGGACCCGTACGGGCTCCAGCGCGGGCACCGGTACGCGTTCGGGTACGAGCGCGGGGACGGGCACGGTTACGGGCGCTTCGCGCCGCGCCACCCTCGGTGTGCGCGGCGGCCTCGGCGGCAGCGTGGCCCGGATGAAGCCCCTGGAACTCGCCGCCGGCGGAGGGCTCCTGCTCGGCGGCCTGGTCGGCCTCGGCTACGCCCTGCGCCGCCGCGACATCCGACGCGTCCACTGAAGACGCGGCGACCGGAGCCCGGTGTGCGCGCCGCCCGAACCGCCGCCCGAACCGCCGGTCGCCCCGAGTCCTGGCCAGGACTCGGGGCGACCGGCGGTTGTCCGGGCTGACCGGGGAGGTCGGCCGGTCAGACCCGGCCACGGATCGGCCGGCGACGGCGCATCACGTGAGCACCGGCACCCAGGGCCGCGGCGCCGACGAGGCCCGCGCCGATGGCGGTCTCGGTGGTGGACGGGCCGAAGGAGCCACCGATGCCGCCCTGGGCGCCGTTGCCGGGCAGGATGGTGAAGCGCTGGGTGGCGACCAGGCTGTTGTCGTGGCACTTGACCGACAGCGTGTGGTGGCCCGGCGAGGCGTGGTTGAAGATCCGGATGTGGGCGAAGCCGATGTGGCCGCCCGACAGCCTCGCCTCGTCGAAGTTGTCCCGGGAGAAGACGACTCCGCCGTTGTTGCCGCAGCCGGCCGCGCTGACCTGCATCGTGGAACCCTGGTGCACGGAGTACGGGTTGACGGTGACGTTGCTCGGCCCGCCGCTTCCGCCCGGACCCGGCGGACCGCCCGCAGGGTTCGCGGAGGCGAACGGGATACTGAGCCCGATCGCGGCGCAGGCGGCCGCGGTCACGGTGAGAGCGCGGAGAACACGCATGGTGGAACCTCCAGCGGGAAGCGCCCCCGAGCGGTGGCCCGGGAAGATCGACGAGAACGCCTCCCATCTCGAACCCTCGGGGCGGTCCGCAAGCAGCGCATTTCCGGCTTTGGGCCGCAAGGTTGAGCGACACGCCGAGGAGCGGACGCGTTCGCTGACGGATCCGCAGGTCACGACCCGTCAGGCATTTATGTGACGATTACCTGGATGGGCGCACCCCTTCCGGCCCCACCACCCGTTCGCCCCTCCCCGATCGCCGTCCCGCGCACACCGCCTTAGCGTGCGTGAAGTAGGGCGTACAGGGGTGGGACAAGAACGCGGGTCGGGACCCCCGCGTCGGGAAGGGAGAACCATGACCGAGGACGAGAGTGAGAGGCCGCCGAGAAGACGCTCCCCGTGGGGTGCGATCGCGCTGGTCATGCTCAGCGGCCTCGCCATGATGCGCAACGGGGCCGATGTCACGGCCGGACCGCCGCAGCCCGCCGCCGCGGCGGCCGTCTCGGCCACGTCCGGGGCCGCGGTCGGGACGCCGCAGAACGACCAGTCGGCCGCTCAGGCGCCCACGCCGTCGCCGGACCTGGAGGTGCTGGAACACTCGTCCGTGCAGCGCATCCGGATCCCGTCGATCAGCGTGGACGCTCCGGTGATGACGGTGGGGCTGGACGCCCAGGGCTGGATCGACGCGCCGCCCCCGCAGGACAAGAACCTGGCCGGCTGGTACCTCAACGGCATCTCTCCGGGCCAGCAGGGGTCGGCGGTGATCGTGGGCCACGTGGACAACGCACAGGGCCCGGCCGTCTTCTACGGCCTGGGCTCGGTCCGCAAAGGCAGCCACATCGAGGTGGCGCGCTACGACGGGCGCACCGCGGTGTTCGAGGTGTACGGCGTGGAGGTCTTCTCCAAGGAGACCTTCCCCGGCGCCCGGGTGTACGGGGACACCGGGCACCCCGAGCTCAGGGTGATCACCTGCGGCGGCGGCTACTCGAAGGCGAAGGGGTACGACGGCAACGTCGTGGTCTTCGCACGGATGGTGGAAGTCCGCTGACCGCCCGGACGAAGGGACCCCGCCACCCGCACCGCTGTCGAATACCGGCGCCGGGCAGGGCCGCCGGAGGCCGCCGCCGCGCGGCAGGAACGAATCCTCAGCGCGGCGGCCACGTCGGCAGCGTCATCCGGTGGCCCCGCCCGAGCAGTTGCGGCAGGTAGCTCGCCAGCGCCTGGACGCTCTGCGAACGGTTGCCGCCCGCGTCGTGGTTCAGCACGATCACCCCGGGCGCGGCCCCCTTAAGGACCCGCGAGACGATCGTGGCCGTGCCCGGCTCCTTCCAGTCCAGGGTGTCCACGGTCCAGGCGAGCGGCTCCATGCCGAGCTCCGCGCCGATTTCGAAGGCGGCCCGGTTCCACGCCCCGTAGGGCGCCCGGAACCACACCGGCGCCTCGCCCACCGCCTGCTGCACGACCTCGCTCGTGCGGCCGATCTCGTCGGCGAGGGCGGGCCGGCTGAGCTTGGGAATGAGCGGGTGCGTCCAGGTGTGGTTGCCGATGACGTGGCCTTCGGCGACCATCCGGCGCAGCAGGTCGCGGTTGTCGGTCGCCATCTCCCCACAGACGAAGAACATGGCCCGCACCCCGTACCGCGCCAGGGTGTCGAGGATGCCCGGGGTGTAGCGCGGGTCGGGCCCGTCGTCGAAGGTGAGCGTCATGGCGCCGCCCGTCCGGGCCTCCTCCGGGAGTTCCAGGATGGGCCGGGTCCGTACGGCGGGCTTCGCCGCGGGCGGCCGCTCCGGAGTTCCTTCGGAGGTCATCGGCTGGAGCCGGTACGGGGCCCCGCGCGGGCTCTGCGGCCGCGCGGCGACCCCTGGGGCTCCGGCCATGGGCCCCGGCCCGGCGGCTCCGCCGGGTCCCGGCCCGAACCCGGCTTCACCAAGGGCCCCGGGCCCCCCGGCCCCCGTGACCCCGGGAGCTCCGGGGCCGGCGCCGGGCTCGCCACCGGTGAGCAGTCCGGCGGCTGCGGCGACTCCGAGGAAGACGGCGGAGCGCAGGAGCACGCGTCGCCCTACTGTCGGCTCGTCATTTTTCATTACTACTACGTATCAACGACATCGCCGCAGATGTCGAGAGGCGCGATCGCGCCAGGCGGCGCTCACCCGCTCAGCGCACAGTCCCGTCGGTCAACCGCGCCGCACCAACGGGAACGGCAGCGTCTCGCGGATCGTCAGACCCGTGAGGAACATGACCAGCCGGTCCACGCCGATGCCCAGCCCGCCGGTCGGCGGCATGGCGTACTCCAGCGCGTCCAGGAAGTCGTTGTCGATCTCCATCGCCTCCGGGTCGCCGCCCGCCGCCAGCAGTGACTGCGCGGTGAGCCGGCGCCGCTGCTCGACGGGGTCGGTCAGCTCCGAGTAGGCGGTGCCCAGTTCGGTGCCGAAGGCCACCAGGTCCCAGCGCTCGGCGAGCCGCGGGTCCTTGCGGTGCTGGCGGGTGAGCGGAGAGACGTCGGTCGGGAAGTCCTTGTAGAAGGTGGGCAGCTTGGTCCTCTCCTCCACCAGCCGCTCGTACATCTCCAGCACCACGTCACCGCGCGTGTTCTCGGGCGCGTGCGGGACGCCGGCCCGGTCGCAGTGCCTTCGCAGGACGGCCTCCTCCGTGTCGGCGTCGACCTCCTCGCCGAGCGCCTCGCTGATCGCCCCGTACATCGTCTTGACCGGCCAGGGCCCGGAGATGTCGTGGACGACGAGCTTCCCGTCGGGGCCGGCCTTGTGGGCGATGGGCGAGCCGAAGGCGGCGGTGGCGGCGCTCTGGATCAGCTCGCGCGTCAGGTCGAGCATCACGTCGTAGTCGGCGAAGGCCTGGTAGGCCTCCAGCATCGTGAACTCGGGGTTGTGCTTGTAGGAGACGCCCTCGTTGCGGAAGGTGCGGCCCATCTCGAAGACCTTCTCCATGCCGCCGACGCACAGCCGCTTCAGGTAGAGCTCGGGGGCGATGCGCAGGTACAGGTCGAGGTCGTAGGCGTTGATGTGGGTGCGGAACGGCCTGGCGTTGGCGCCGCCGTGGATCTGCTGGAGCATCGGGGTCTCGACCTCCAGGTAGCCCCGGTCCAGCAGCCCCTGCCGCAGGGCCTGGACCGCGCTGGAGCGGGCCCGTACGACGTCTCGCGCCTCGGGGCTGGCGACCAGGTCGAGGTAGCGGCGCCGGACCCGGGCCTCGGGGTCGGCCAGGCCCTTGCGCTTGTCGGGCAGCGGGCGCAGGCACTTGCCGGTGAGCTGCCAGGAGTCGACCACGACGGACAGTTCGCCGCTCCTGCTGGCGCCGGCCTCTCCGCTCGCGACGACGTGGTCGCCGAAGTCGACCTGGTCGGTGAAGGTGTCGAGCACCTCGGCGCCGGCCTCGTCGCGGGTGAACATCAGCTGGACGTCGCCGGACCAGTCCCGCAGGACGGCGAAGACCACTCCGCCGAGGTCGCGCACGACCATCACGCGTCCGGCGAGGGTGACCGGCGAGCCGGTGCGGGTGCCGGGCGGGTAGCCGGGGTGGGCGGCCTTCATCTCGGCGACCGTGTGGGTGCGCTGCCGGATGCCGACGGGGTACGGGTCGGTGCCGGACGCCCGGATCCGCGCGAGCTTGTCGTGCCGGACCCGGACCTGTTCGGGCATCCGCTCGACCGGGGCCGCGTCCCCGTCCTCCCCCACGAGTTCCAGGCCGAGGGATTCGATGGGCGGCAGGCCGGCGGTGGTGGCGGGGGCGGTGAGGCCGCGCGCGTGGCCGTTGCCCCACAGGGTGCGCATGCTCGGCACGGACACGAACCCCTCGGCGATGCCGGAGGCGAGGCTGACCCGGGCGAGCGAGCCGGCGTCCTGGTAGCAGAGGAACCGCGGGTACCACTCGGGGCCGTACTTGACGTTCGAGCGGTACAGGGCTTCCAGCTGCCACCACTTGGAGAAGAACAGCAGGAGTTTGCGCCACAGCTTGAGGACGGGGCCGGCGCCGATCCGGCCGCCCTCCTCGAAGGCGGAGCGGAAGACGGCGAAGTTGAGGGAGATCCGGCGCACGCCCAGGCCGGGAGCGGCGGCGCAGAGCTCGGCGACCATGAACTCCATGACCCCGTTGGGGGCCGCGCGGTCGCGGCGCATCAGGTCGAGGGAGATGCCGTCCTTGCCCCAGGGCACGAAGGACAGCAGGGCGATCAGCTCGCCCTTGTCGTCGAAGGCCTCCACGAGCAGGCAGTCCCCGTCGGCGGAGTCGCCGAGCCGGTCCAGGGCCATGGAGAAGCCGCGTTCGGTCTCGGTGTCGCGCCATTTGTCGGCCCGGTCCACGATCATCTGCATCTCGTCCTCGGAGAGGGCGGAGTGGCGGCGGATGACGGTGGTGGCTCCGGTGCGCTTGACCCGGTTCACGGCCTGGCGGGTGACGCGCATGTCGCGGCCGTCGAGGTCGAAATGGGCGATGTGCAGGATCGCCTCGTCGCCGAGCTGGAGCGCGCCGAGTCCGGAGCGGGCGTACGCGGTCGCGCCCGCCTCGGAGGCGCCCATGACGGCGGGCTGCCAGCCGTAGCGGCGGGCGACGGCCAGCCAGGCGTCGATGGCGGGGGTCCAGGCCGCCGGGTCGCCGACGGGGTCGCCGCTGCCGAGGCAGACCCCGGCCTCCACTCGGTAGGTGACGGCGGCCTTGCCGTTGGGGGCGAAGACCACGGCCTTGTCGCGGCGGGTGGCGAAGTAGCCGAGCGAGTCGCCCCGCCCGTACGCGCCGAGCAGGGCCCGGATGCGGGGCTCCTCGTCCCCGTGGAGGGCGGCGGTCAGCCGCTGGGAACGGAAGAGGGTGGCGGCGGCGTTCAGCAGGGCGAGGGCGCCGAAGAGGCCGAGCAGGAAGTACAGGATCCTGGCCGGGTGGCCGTCGAACTGGCGGGCCGAGAAGAGCCCGCCGAAGACCTGCTTGGCGGCCCAGTCGAGCCACTGCCCCTTGGGCAGGGTCCCTGGGAACAGTGCGACCAGGCCCCAGCCGAGGAAGACGGCGGCGAGCAGTCCGAGGCCGAGCACGAGCATGGCCCGCCAGAGGGCACCGGGGCGGGAGGCCGCGTAGAACTCCTTGCGGGCGGCGATCAGGATCACGAGGGCCGCGACCGTGATGGCCATGGAGGAGAAGCCGATCCAGTAGTCCTCGTCGGCGATGATCAGCACGTCGGTCAGGAGCAACAGCGCCAGATAGGTGACGACGATCCACCAGGCGATCTTCTTGCGCATGCCGAGTGCGGCGGCGAGCAGGAAGAGGAAGACGGCGTAGGCGAGGTTGGCGCTGACCGGCACCACGACGTCGTCGAGGAAGCGCACGAGGTGCCGCAGGAGCCGACGTAGCGTTGGTGAGAGCGACAGTAGGGCGCAGACCAGCCCGAGCGTTCCGAAGAACGCGCCGAAGGCGTCGGGCACCCGGTTCAGGAAGCGGTTCCGCGTCCCGCGCGTCTCCTCCACGGTGGCACTCATGGTTCGCACTGTAGGGAGGCCTGCGGATCTCCGCGCGCCGAACCGGTTAGCCTCGGTCAGGTGACGGAGCACGTGAATACGGGATTCGAGCGTGGTACCGACGGCCCCAAGGTGATTCTCGCCGGGGTGGACGGGTCGGAGTCCTCGCTGCGCGCGGCGGCGTACGCGGCCGGGCTGGCCCGGCGGCAGAACGCGCTGCTGGCGCTGGTGTACGTACAGCCGGTGATGGCTGCCGGGGCCTCGCTCGGTGCGCCCGTGGGCGATGCCACCGCGGAGATCGCGGAGGGCCTGGTGGCCGAGATCCGGGAGTACGCGGAGCGCCTCAAGGGGATTTACGACGTCCGCTGGCAGTTCCACACATTCCGCGGCGACCCTTACGCGGGCCTGGTGAGCGCGGCGGATGAGCTGACGGCGGACGCCGTGGTGGTCGGCGCCTCGGAGCAGGCCGGGCACCGGATCGTGGGCTCGGTGGCGGTCCGCCTGGTGAAGGCGGGCCGCTGGCCCGTGACAGTGGTGCCGTAACCCGGGCTCGCCTACTTCGCGGCCGTCAGGCCGTCCTTGGCCGCACCGCGGCCGAGTACGGCCTCGGTGATGGCGTCCCGGGCGGTCTCGTAGTCCTCGCGGCCGGGGTGCTGTGCGAGGGCGGCGGGGAGGTTGACCACCCGGCCCGCTGCGAGGTCCATCATCTGCGGGACGAACTCGGCCTTGGTGACCTGCCAGCGCTGCCCGGGGGCGGCCGGCGGGGCGAAGGTGAAGCGGCCGATGGAGCCGTAGTTGCCCCGCATGTCCCGGGCGCCGGTGTGGTTGAACATCTCGCCCGCGACCTGGTCGCCCATGCCGTAGATGATCCAGGTCCCGTTGACCTTCTCGTACGCCTGCGGGATGTGGGCGTGCGTGCCCATGATCAGGTCCACGTCGGGGCGCCCGCCGGTCTGCGAGGCGGTCAGCGCCTTGCCCAGCGAGAGCTGCTTCTCGTCCGGTTCGGTCTCCCATTCGGTGCCCCAGTGGAGGCTGACGAGGACCACGTCCGCGCCCGCCTTCCGGGCGGCCCGCGCGTCCCCGACGATCTTCTCCTCCTCCATCAGGTTGACCGCCCAGGGCTGGCCGTCGGGCATCGGGTAGCCGTTGGTGTCGTAGGTGTACGCCAGGTGTGCGACCTTCGCGGAGCCGGCCGTGTACATCGTCACGGTGCCCGCCTCGGCGGCCGTGCGGGCCGAGCCCGCGTGCTTCAGGCCGGCCTTGTCGAACTTGTCCAGCGTCCGCTTGAGGCCGGCGGCGCCGCCGTCGAGGGTGTGGTTCGAGGCGGTGGAGCAGCCGTCGTACCCGGCGTCCTTGAGGCCGTCGGCGACCTCGGGCGGCGACTGGAAGGCGGGATAGCCGGTGAACGGCCCGCCGTCCTGCCCGTAGACGGTCTCCATGTGGCAGATGGCCAGGTCGGCGGCGGACACCACCGGTTTGACCCCGGAGAACATGGGCCGGAAGTCGTATCCGTCGCCGTCCGCGTCCGAGGCCGCCCGCCGGATGACCGACTCGTGGGGCAGTACGTCGCCGCTCGCGACGAGGGTGAAGCCCCGCGCGACGGGGGCCGTGGTGGAGCCGGGGGCGCCGGACGGGGCCTGCGCCGGGGAGCCGGCGAGGCGGGCCGGGGCGGGGTCCCCGCCCGCGGAGCAGCCGGACACGGCCGACAGGACGACGAGGGCGAGGAGTGCGAGGGCGTGGCGGGTGCGCGCGGTCATCTGTCCCGGCTCTCCTTAGATAAATATGACTACCTGATCATCAGTCAATTCATCGAGGAGTCGACCCGAAGTCAAGGAACGGCTCCGACGGCAGGGCACGCGCTCACTCCAACGGCCGTTCGGCGCGCCGTTCGACCGTTCACCGCCCCGCGCTGCCGCCCGCCGGATCACCGGGGTGCTTGGGCGCACCGTCCGCGCCGGACCGTTCCCGGGCGGCTCCGTGCAGGTCAGGGTGGATCCGTCGAGCCCGGACGCAACCACCCACACGACCCTGCACGCACCCCCGGAAGGAGCCTCCCGTGCCCCTCGCCCCCACCCTGCGGCGCACCGAACCCGAGGCGTTGGCCGAACTCCAGCGCGAACACGGGCGGGCCCTGTTCGGATTCCTTCTGGGCCTCACCGCCGGCGACGCGCAGCGCGCGGAGGACCTCGTACAGGAGACGCTCCTACGGCTCTGGCAGCACCCGGAGGTGCTGGCGAGCGGGCACGAGTCCCTGCGGCCCTGGCTGTTCACGGTGGCCCGGCGGCTCGCCATCGACGCCCGGCGGGCGCGGCTGTCGCGCCCGCTGGAGGTGGACCCGGAGGGGCTGGAGCACGCGGTGGCGCCGGGGGACGCGGTGGCGGGCTCGGTGACGGCCATCGACGTCCGGCGGGCCGTGGGCTCCCTGGGGCCGGAGCACCGGGAGGTGCTGATGCAGGTCTACTTCCGGGACCGCTCGGTGGCCGAGGCCGCGGCGGAGCTGGGCATTCCGGCGGGTACGGTCAAGTCCCGCACCTACTACGCACTGCGCGCCCTGCGCAAGGGCCTCCAGGGGTACGGGTACGGACTCGGCGCGTGAGGGAGGACCTCCATGAAACGCGTCAAAGAATGGCCCGAACGCGCACGGAGCGGACATCAACCGCATCGAAATCGGCACCAGACCGTTCAAGTTGAGTAAACATCCCCCGTTCCGCGAGCCGCTCAAGGAAGGCTCTGGACTGACGGCGGGATTGCTCGACAGCGTGCGGGAGAAGGTGGAACGGTGCAGCCCGAGGGTATGAACGGCACCAGTGACGGCGGGCTCGCGGTGCCCATGGCGTGGCTCTACGCGGAGTACATCGCCGACGAACTGCTGCGCACGGGCCGGCTGATCCCGGTCAGCACCCTGGAGTTCCGCGCCGGGCGCGACACGCTCGCGTTGACCATCTACCTCTCGGACGCGGCCGGTGAGCTCTCCGGGATCCGGGTCGTCTCCCAGCTCGACGAGTGGATGTCGCTGACGGCGTACGGTCACCCGTGGCGCGACTGGGTCCACACCCGGTTCCTGGCCCTGGGCGAGGAAGCCCGCGAACGGGCCCGCGAACGCGGCGAGGAACCGGAAGAGGACCCGGACCTGGAACTGGCCCGGGCGGCCTGGCGCTGGCTGGACCACACGGAGCTGTTCGCCACCAACCTCGACCCGGGCCGCCACGGCCACGCCGACACCCCGCCGGGGCTGGACGAGAACGCCAGGGTGTGGACCCCGGCCTGGCAGCTGGGGCTACCGCTCGGCCATCTGGCGATGCACCTCTTCTGAGCGGTCGGTCGGTTTCCGAGCCGCCACCGGATTCCGGTCTCTCGGCGGTCAGTCGGGGCCGCGCGGCCCCGGAGCCTCGGCCGGATCGGTGACCAGCCCGGTGAAATCGGCCTCGTTGCGCTCGGCCCGGATCACATAGGTGCGGGCGATGAACCACAGCACCGGGTACACCAGCACCCCGAGCGCGACCCAGACCAGCGGACCCGACGCGACGCTCGGGACCAGGAACAGCAGCGGCAGCGTGCCCACCAGGAGCGAGAGCACGGCCAGCGCACAGAGTCCGGCGCGGAGCTGGCTGCGCATGAGGGCCCGTACGTAGGTGGCGCCCAGGGTGGTCTGCTCGGAGATCTCGGAGCGGGCCGGGGTGTGCGCGTGCGGGCGGCGGGTACCGCGCGGGACCCCCGTGACGACCTCCCGCCGGGGCGGCTGCTGCGGCTCGACCATGGGGTGGAGTCTAGGCCGCCGCTACTTCAGGAGCTTCGACAGGCGCCGGTCCGCGAGGGGCTTGCCGCCGGTCTGGCAGGTGGGGCAGTACTGGAGCGAGGAGTCCGCGAAGGACACCGACCTGACGGTGTCCCCGCACACCGGGCACGGCTCCCCCGCCCGGCCGTGCACCCGCAGTCCACTCTTCTTCTCGGCCTTGAGCCTCCCGGCGGCCACCCCGTGGGCCCGCTCGACGGCCGAGCGCAGGGTCTCCTGGACGGCCGCGTACAGGTGGTCCACCTGGACCTCGTCGAAGGAGGCGGCCAGCTTGAAGGGGGACACCTTCGCATGGTGGAGGATCTCGTCGCTGTACGCGTTCCCGATCCCCGCGATGACGCTCTGGTCGCGCAACACGCCCTTGATCTGGCGCCGTTCACCGGCGAGCAGCGCGCCGAAGGCCTCCCGGTCGAAGTCCCCCGCCAGCGGGTCGGGGCCCAGCCGCGCGATCCCGGGGACCTCCTGGGGGTCGCGCACCACGTACACGGCGAGCCGTTTCTGGGTGCCCGCCTCGGTGAGGTCGAAGCCGCCGCCGCCCTCCAGTACGAGGCGCAGCGCGAGCGGCCCCTTCCCGGGGCCCGGCGGCCGGTCCGGAACGTGGTCGATCCAGCGCAGCCAGCCGGCCCGGGCGAGGTGGGTGACGAGGTACAGCTCGCCGATCCGCAGCGCCAGGAACTTGCCGTGGCGTGCCGTGGCCCCGGCGCTCTGCCCTTCGAGGGCGCTCAGGGGCGGGTCGTAGGTCTTGAGCACGCTCACGGCGAGCGGGAGGACGCGCTCGACCACCCGCCCGGCGAGGTGTTCGTCGAGGAACTCCCTCAGGGCCTCGACCTCGGGCAGTTCGGGCATGCCCCCAGCCTGCCTCGACCTCGGGCGGAGCGCGAGCCGTGGAGGAGGGTCCGTGTGCCGCCGGCCGGTCGGGTCAGGCCATCACGAACTCGCACCACACGCACTTGCCGCTCCCCCGCGACTCCACGCCCCATACGTCCGCCAGCCGGTCCACCAGCATGAGCCCGCGGCCCGAGACCCCGGAGTCGCCCGCCTCGCGCCGCCTCGGCAGGGCGGAGGACCGGTCCTCGACCTCCACCCGGAGCCTGCGCTCGGGGCCGGTGAGCACCCGCAACGTCACGATGGCGGGACCGTCCGTGTGCATCAGGGCGTTGACGATGAGCTCGTCCGCGACGAGCTCGATCTCGTCGGCACGGTCCCGCGCGCCCCAGGCGCGGACCGCCGCGCCGATCATGTGGCGGGCCGAGACCAGGGCTTCGGGGTCGCCGGGGGCCACGTGCTGCTGGAGGCGGCCGCCGCCCTGCGGGACGTCCTCGACCTCGCGGCGCAGGAGCAGCAGCGCCATGTCGTCGTCGCCGCCCCGGTCGTCGACCACCTCGCACAGCCGGTCCGCCAGCCGTGCGAGGTCCGCCGGTCCGGTGCGGATGAGGGAGGCGAGGAGCTCGATGCCGTCGTCGAGGTCGGCGCCGGGCTGCTCCACCAGGCCGTCCGTGCACAGCAGGAGCGTTTCCCCGGGCTCCATCTCCACCGTCGTGACCGGGTATTCCAGCCGCCCGAACTCGGCGGAGAGCCCGAGCGGCATGCCGCCCTCCAGCGTGACCCGCCTGCAGTCCCCGTCGCGGGTGCGCAGCAGGGGGTCGAGATGGCCTGCCCGGACCAGTTGCAGCACCCCGGTCGTGAGGTCGGCCTCGACGTAGGTGCAGGTGGCGAAGCGGTCGGTGTCCAGCTCGTGCAGGAAGACCGAGGCCCGCGCCATGACCGTGGCCGGCGAGTGCCCTTCGGCCGCGTAGGCGCGCAGCACGATGCGCAGTTGCCCCATGACCGCCGCCGCGTGCGTGTCGTGGCCCTGGACGTCGCCGATGACGGCTCCGACCCGGCCTCCGGGCAGCGGGATGACGTCGTACCAGTCGCCGCCGATGTCCTGGCCCATCCGGGCCGAGCGGTACCGTACGGCGATCTCGGCGCCGGGTACGGACGGGATCCTGCGCGGCAGCATCGCCTGCTGGAGGCCTTCGGCGAGATCGTGCTCCTGCTCCAGCAGCATCGCCCTCTGGAGGCTCTGCGCGATGCTGCTGCCGAGTGCGACGAGGAGGTTTCGCTCGTCCTGGGTGAAGCCGTCCTTGTCCCGGTAGAGCAGCCCGATCGCGCCGATCGGGCGGGCCTGGGCGATCAGCGGCAGGTACGCGGCCGCCGAGATGTCCATGTACGAGATCTTCGCCCAGAGCCCCGGGTAGCCGCTGGCGAACTCGGCCGCGGAGTCGAGGAACCGCGGCTGGAGCGAGCGGACGACCTCGCTCATCGGGTACTGCTCGTCGATGCGGGTGTACCGGGTGCCGGGCACGAAGCTGCCCTCCGGGCCCTCGGCGACGAGGTGGATCCGGCCCGCTTCGACCAGGCCCATCACCATGCCCATCGAGCCGAGCCGCTCCAGGCCGTGGGCGTCGCCGAGCGCGTCGATGACGTCCTGGACGGTACGGGCGTGCGCGAGTGCGGCGGTGGTGCTCTCGACCACCGAGGTCTGGCGGCGGCGCTCTTCGTCGAGTCCGAGGCGTTCGGCCGAGTGGCTGAGCTCCTCGGTGGCGTCGCGGACGATGCCGATGATCCGGTAGGGGCGACCTTCGGGGCCGCGCATGACCCGGCCCTGGGTGTGCGTCCAGCGCAGCCGGCCGTCGTGGCAGCGGATGCGGAAGTAGGCGCCGTAGCTGTCGACCCCGCTCTTGAGGGCGGCGGAGACGAGGGCGTCGAGCCGGGTGGCCTCGGCGGCCGGGACGCGCGGCCCGAGCGACTCGGGCCGGCCGTCGTACTCCTCGGGGGTGGTGTCGAAGACGTCCAGGCCGGCGGAGTCCATGTGCATGAGACCGGTGACCAGGTCCCAGTCGAAACTGCCCATGCGATTCAGTGCGAGCGACCGGTCCGCATGTGCGGGCCAGTCGTCCGGCAGCGATACGGCGGTCGGCACCGGTCCACCATGACACACGGGCCGGTCAGGCGCTCTCCAGGTACGGGGCTTCGCTCGCGGGCGTGGGCTGCTGCTGGTCGGGGACGGCGTACGGGTCCGCGTACGGGTCGTAGGGCGCGTACGGGTCGCTCGGCGTCGGCAACGCCCCGTCCGGGCCCACCAGGATCCCGGGGTCGCTCGGCGTCTGGCCGGGCAGGTCGGACGGGATGTCCGTGGGGACGTTGGAGGGGAGGTCGGAGGCGGGCGGCGGGGAGGTCTTCGGCCCGGTGGGGGTCTGCGGGGTGTTCGGCGCGGTCTGCGGGGAGCTCGGCGGGCATTCGGTCGGCTGCCCGCTGGGGTTCGTGCCGGGGCTCGCGCTCGGGCTCGGCGTCGGCGCGCCGGACGTGGGCGGGGTGGTACGGGCGAGGCTGTTGTTGTCCGGGGTCGCGCACGGATCGGCCGAAGAGCTGCCGGGCGGGGTCGCGGGACCGACCGGGATCCCTTCGGCCGGGTCGTACGGGGGCGGGCTCTGGGGGGCGTGGTCCTGGGCGCCGTCGTCGCCGGTCCTGCGCTCGATCCAGGTGTTGTCGGTGATGTTGACGATCACCAGGTTGTTGATCACCTGCGCGGTCGGCTCGATGACGACGACCTGGTTGGGCTGGTAGCCGGTCCAGGGGTCGCCCTTGAGCACCGGGGCGCCCTTGGCGGTGCGCGGCGCGAGGAGCGGGTTTCCGCAGGCGCAGCGGACCCGGGGCATTCCGTGGTCGTCCACGAGGACGGCGGTGCCGGCCTGGAGGACGGACTGGAAGGCGTTCGGGTTGCCGTCGGTGAAGCCGTGGTTGGTGACCCGGGTGTCGGCGCGCAGCACGACCGGGGTGAGGCCGCGCAGGAACTCGGGGATCTTCGCCTGGTCCACCTGGGAGGCGGCGGCGAAGGCGCGTGCCTTGGCGTCGTCGGCGGTGAGCGACTGGACCTGCGCTTCCACGTCGCAGCTGCCGAGCCGCTGGGTTCCGCCGTACAGGCCGGGGGTGGCCGCGTTGACGGTGCGGATGCCCTGGCCGGTCGGGTTGGGGAGCGGGGGCTGGACGGGAGCGGACTCGCCGGTGGCGGAGGAGGAGGTGAAGGGGTCGGGGCCGGCCGAGGCGACGGGCTGGAGGTGCACGTCCCTGCTCTCGGGGGCGGGGCCCTTGGTCTGCCCTTCGTCTCCGGAGGCGCCGCAGGCCGCGGCGAGGAGCCCGAGGACCGCGAAGAGGGCCGCGCGGGCCGGTGCGTGACGACGCGGCGCCTGACGAGGTGTCGGTGCGTACACGTTGCATCTCCCTGTTTGCCCCGGTTACTCCCTCTTGTCTGACGTATGTACGGGGTCTCCGCAACCCGAGGATCAAGAGCCCGACCCGGTCTTGAACATGTTCAAGCAACCCCCTAAGCTCACGACCGTGAGTTGAACGCGTTCAAAGCGTTCGGCGTCGGAGGGGAGTCCACGGTGACGGTACTGGTGAATCTGATCGTCACCCTGGGCATGTTCTACGTGGTTCCGGCCGGCCTGCGCCTGATCGATCCGGCCCGGCTGGGCCGCACGGCCCGGCTCTGGCCACTGCTCGCGGCCCCGGGGGCGGTGTGCCTCTGGCTTCCGCGCGGCGCCCCCGCCACGGCGCTCGCCGCACTCTACGCGGCGGCCACCCTGACGCTCACGGCCCGGGTCCCGGCCCGGCTGCTGCGGGCCCTCGCCCGGACCCCGTCCGGGCGGATCCGGCCGGCCCCCGCCGAGGTGGCCGTGCTCACCGCACTGGCCGCGCCCTCGGTCGCCGGGCTCGCCCTGGTCAGCGAACGCGCCGGATACCGGCTCTTCGGCTTCGACCTCGACATCCTGGCGCTGACCGTGCCGCACTTCCACTTCGCCGGCTTCACCGCGGCCCTGGTCGCCGGGCTGGTGTGCCGGGCCGTCGGAAACGGGGCGAGGGGAGGCGGGGCCGTCGGGGACGGGGCCGCCGCACGGGGAGGTCCCTCGACCGAAGCCCTCGCGCGCTGGGCCGGGTACAGCGTCCCGGCCGGCACCCTGCTCGTCCTGCTCGGCTACTTCGTCGACGACTGGGCCGAGCTGGTGGGCGCCGTGACGCTGACCGCCGGGATGTGGGCGGTGGCCCTGCTGACCTGGCGCGACATCCGCCCGGCGGCCCGCGAACCCGGCCGCCGCGACCGAATCACCGGCGGACTGCTCGCGACCTCGGCCGCGGTCCTGGTGGCCACCATGCTGCTCGCCCTGTGGTGGGCGCTCGGCGAAGCCACCGGGATCGCGCACCCCACCTTGACCTGGATGGCCGCGACCCACGGCCTCGGGAACGCCCTCGGATTCGCCCTGTGCTCGCTGCTCGCCTGGCGCCGGCTGACCGCCGCCGAGGCCACCGCACACCACCGGGCAACCGCACACGACCAAGCCACTCGGCCCGATCACACCGCTCGAACGGAGACCGTGACACCATGACGCGCCTCATCGGCGAAGGCCGCAGCACCTTCAACTACCCCGACAGGGGAGCCACGGCCCGGCGGCCGCTGCCCGCCGGATACAACCTCACCCACCACCGCACCCGGATCGGATACGGGTCGGCCGTCCTCGCGGCGGCCGGGGCCGCCGTCACCACCTTCGCCGCGCACCGCACCTCGGGCATGCTCGTCGAGGCCGCCCCGCAGCCCGTCCGCCCCGGCGACCGGGTCGTGGTCGGGATCGGGATCGGCCCGCTGCGGGTGGACGCCCCGTGCGAGGTGATCTGGACGGCGTACGAGCCCCGGCGGATCGGATTCGCCTACGGGAGCCTGGCCGGTCACCCCGAGAGCGGCGAGGAGTCCTTCGTCGTCGACATGGAGGCGGACGGCTCGGTGTGGTTCGAGGTCAACGCCTTCAGCCGCCCGGGAAGCTGGTACACCCGGCTCGCGGGGCCGGTCGTCCCCTTCCTCCAGCAGGCCTACGCCCGGCGCCTCGGACAGTTCGTCCGGCGGCTCGCCACCGACGCGGCACCGCGGGGGAACCGGAAGTGACTTCGTTCGGTGCAGTCTTCATACTCATCTGGCTGCCCCTCGTCGCGGGGCCCGCCACTGGCATGCTGTACGTGATCCCGCTGAGCCTGCGCCTGACCGACCCGGCCGGCCCAGCCGACCCCGTCGACCCGGCCGGCCCGCATCGCAGGGTCCGGCCCCGGCTCCGGCTCCTGATCGCCGCGCCCGGGGCGCTGAGCCTCTTCCTGCCTCACGGCGCCCCCGCCGCGGCCCTCGCCGCGACCTCGGCGGCGGCCGCCCTGGTCCTCGCGGTGCGGGCCCTGGCACCGCTGCCGCGGATCCTTCCCCGGCTCGTCGCCGGGAAGGGCCCCGGGCCCCTGTCCACACGGGTCGCGGTCCTCACCGCCCCGATCGCGCTCGTCGTCGTCGCGATCGCCCTGGTCGTCGAGCGCTCCGGGCACCGGCTCTTCGGCGTGGATCCGTCCGACCTGCAGGCCGTCCTGTGGCACTTTCAGTTCATCGCGTGCGCGGCCGTCCTGGTCGCCGGGCTGGCGCACCGGGCCGCCTCCCCCGGAGCCCTCGCCCGCTGCGCGGCGTACAGCGTCCCGCTCGGCCTCCCGCTCGCCCTCCTCGGCTACTTCGCCGGCCCCTGGGCCTGGCTGGCGGGCCTGCTGGTGCTGGCCGGCGGGCTGTGGGCGGCGGCCCTCCTCACGATGCGCGAGCTCCGGCAGCCGGGCGGCGGTTTCATCGCGGGCACGGCCCTGGCCTGCACCTCACTGATCACCCTGGGGTGGATGTCCTCCGGCTCCTCCGAGTCCGTCTCGACCGGCGAACCCACCGGAATCGTGGTGCTCGGCCTGATCCTCGCGGGCGCGGCCGCCGTCTTCGGAATGCTGCTGTGCCTGGCGGCGGCCCGGAGCCGGCTGGCCGCCGACCGGGCCGGCGCCGCCACCGGGACCACCGGGACCGCTGCGGTCGCCACGGCCGCCGCCCCGGCCGGATACTTGGGGGGATGGACTGGTTCACGGCGCCCGGATACTGGCTGGGGCGGCTGATCTTCCAGCGGGCCCTGGCCGGTGTCTACCTCCTCGCCTTCGCCGGGGCCGCCCTGCAGTTCCGGGCACTGATCGGGGCGCACGGCATGCTGCCCGTGCCGCGGTACGTGCGGTACGTGCCCTTCCGGCGCGCCCCGAGCCTGTTCCAACTGCGCTACTCCGACCGCCTCTTCGCCGCCTGCGCCTGGACCGGGGCGGCGCTCGCCGCGGCCCTCGCCGCCGGGGCCGGGGACGCCGTGCCGCTGGGCGCGGCGATGGCGATGTGGGCGCTGCTGTGGCTGCTGTACCTGTCCATCGTGAACGTGGGGCAGACCTGGTACTCCTTCGGCTGGGAATCGCTGCTGCTGGAGACCGGATTCCTAGCCGTCCTCCTCGGCAACGCGCGGGCCGGTCCGCCCGTGCTGGTGCTGTGGCTGCTGCGCTGGGTGGTCTTCCGGGTCGAATTCGGGGCCGGACTGATCAAGATGCGGGGAGACCCTTGCTGGCGCCGGCTCACCTGCCTGTACTTCCACCACGAGACGCAGCCGATGCCGGGGCCGCTCAGCTGGTTCTTCCACCACCTGCCCAAACCCCTGCACCGGGTGGAGTGCGCGGCCAATCACGTCACCCAACTGGTGGTGCCGGTACTGCTGTTCGCTCCGCAGCCGGTGGCCTCGTACGCGGCCGCCGTCATCGTGGCCACGCAGCTGTGGCTGGTGCTGTCGGGGAACTTCGCCTGGCTGAACTGGCTGACGATCACGCTCGCCCTCCCCGCCGTCGAGTTCACGCGGTTCACCGGGTCCGCAGGCCCACCGCCCGCGGCCGCCTCCCGGACCGGGCCGCTCTGGTACGTGGTCCTCGTGTGCGCGGCGACCGCGCTGGTGCTGGTGCTGAGCCGGCATCCGGTGGCCAACATGGTCTCGCGCCGCCAGGTGATGAACCGGTCCTTCGACTCCCTCCACCTGGTCAACACCTACGGAGCCTTCGGCACGGTCGGCCGGATCCGCGAGGAGGTCGTCGTGGAGGGCACCGCCGACCCGCTGCCCCGGGTGGACGGCGAGTGGCGGGAGTACGGGTTCAAGGGCAAGCCGGGTGAAGTGCGGCGGATCCCGCGCCAGTTCGCCCCGTACCATCTGCGGCTCGACTGGCTGATGTGGTTCGCGGCGCTCTCCCCCGGCTATGCGCAGGACTGGTTCGGGCCGTTCGTGGAGCGGCTCCTGGCCGGAGACCGGGACACCCTTCGGCTGATCCGGTACAACCCCTTCCCGGACGCACCGCCGCGCTACGTCCGGGCGCGGCTGTACCGCTACCGGTTCACGACCTGGCGCGAGCTCCGCGAAACGGGGGCCTGGTGGCACCGCACGCTGGTGCGCGAGTACCTGCCGCCGACCCGGCTCGCGGGAGCCGCCCGGCCGGGGCCCTCGGAGCCCTCAGAGCCCGAGTAGTGCCGCCTCCTGCTCCGCGTCCATGCCCGGGACGGGGCGGTCGGCGCGCTGCGGGGCCACCCCGCCCAGGCTCCGGAGCCAGGCCCAGGTATCGGCGACCGTCTCCTCGACCGGCCGGCACACCAGCCCCGCGGCCAGCGCCTTGGTCACGTCGCCGCCGAACATGTAGTCGTGCTGCTCCCCCTCGGGCAGCCAGACCGGCAGCTCGGTCCAGGGCTGCACCCCGGCTTCCTCGATGCGGGCCGGGTCCGTCCAGCGGAGCTGCGCGCCGCCGCCGGTCACGGCCGCGCAGGCCTCCAGGAGGCCGCCCATCGTGGCGTGGCCGGGCGGGGAGACCAGGTTGTACGGGCCCGCGTGCCCGGCTTCGGCCGCGTCGAGGGTCCAGCGCGCGAGATCGCGTACGTCCACGTACTGGAGCGGGAGCCCGCGCGGTCCGGGGGCCGGTACTGGGCCACCGCGGGCGGTGCGGTTCAGCCACCAGGGCAGCCGGCCGACGTTCTCGTACGGGCCGAGGATCAGCCCGGCGCGCACCAGCAGGGCCCGGTCGCCGAAGGCGGCCAGCGCGGCGAGCTCGCCGCCGCGCTTGTCCTCGGCGTAGGCGACGGGGCCGGCGTCGGGCGAGCCGTCGACGAGGGGGCCGTCCTCGGCCAGTCCGGCCGGCGCGGGGTAGGAGTACACGGAACGGCTGGATATGTACGCGTACCGGCCGACCCGGTCGGCGAGGAGCCGGGCGCTGTCGCGCACGGCGGTGGGGGCGCCGCCCCAGGTGTCGACGACGAGGTCCCACTCCCCCTCGGCGAGGGAGTCCAGGCCGCCGGGGGCGGTGCGGTCCCCGTGCAGGGCCGTGGTCCCGGGCGGGGGTGCGTGGTGGCCGCGGTGGAAGACGGTGACCTCCCAGCCGCGGTCCAGGGCGTCTTCGGTGATCGCGCGCCCGACGAATTCGGTGCCACCCAGCATCAGCAGTCTCATGCAGGTCAGCGTGCCCGCGCCCGGTGTCCCGCGTAACCCTTGATCGCCCAGAGCGATGACGCTGAAGGCGTACGCCTCACGGGAACCCGACGAGCCCCCGCGCCGATCGTCGGCGCGGGGGCTCGGAGCAGATCCCGGGCTCTGGGCTCCGGGGCCGCGGTCAGTCGATGCCGGGCAGGATGTGCGGCTCCGCGAGGTCTTCCTCGTAGCCCGCGAGACGGATCGGGGCGGACCGGGCCCAGACCTCCAGGTTGCCGAGCGTCTCGGGGTGCTTCTTGCTCCGCGGCCCCGTACGTTCCAGCAGCGCCTGGTCGGTCTTCGTCAGTTCTGGTGTCACCGCGCACTCCTTTGTGTCGCGTAACCCGGCGGGCGAGCCGCGCACCGGGGGCAGGTGTCAAGGGTTTCCGGACGCGGTGGCGCCTTGGTGGAGCGAGTGCCCGGGTGGGGCTCTCATGTGCATCAGAGTACACATATGAGCGGACCCCTGCTCGATGGAAAGGTAAAATCCACTCTGGACCACTTGTTTTCGCCACCAGTTCAGTCACTCGTACGGTGACACGCCACACGCGACTGATCTGCTCGGCGGCGCCAAACGGGTGACGCCCGGTCGGGCGACGGAGGGAACGACAGTGGCGAAATCCGAGGTGCCGGCGGTTGTCGGAAGCGTCGAGGAACTGATGGAGCTGCTGCGGGACGGGCCCGGTGACGGACACGGGCTGCGGGCCGCCGCCCTGCTGCGCCGCTCGCACCCCTTCGACAAGGAACTGCAGGTCGCAGGGCTGTTGATCGCCCACTCCGCGGATGCGATCGCGCCTCTGCTCGGCGCGCGGGTGGCCCGGCTCGTACGGCTCCACGCGCCGGGCACGCCGGATCCCGAGGACGACCTCGACCTGGACGCCCTGTGCCGTGCGGCCGAAGCGGGCCGGGCCGGGGGCCCGGACGCGGGGGTCCTGGAGGACTGGCGGCCGGTACTGGAACTGGTCGCGGCGGGGGCCTACGGCCGCACGAGGTGAATTCGAAGCCCCCTCCACCCCCGCTCAAATGAGAAACGCCCCCGGCCGCTCATATGAGTGGCCGGGGGCGCCGCGGAACGGGCCGGGCTGCCTACCAGTTGGCGGGCGCGTAGTCCTTGAGGAAGACGCCGTACAGGTCCTCGCCGGCCTCGCCTCGAACGATCGGGTCGTAGACCCGGGCCGCGCCGTCGACCAGGTCGAGCGGAGCGTGGAAGCCCTCCTCGGCGAGGCGGAGCTTGTCGAAGTGCGGGCGCTCGTCGGTGATCCAGCCCGTGTCGACCGAGGTCATCAGGATCCGGTCCGTCTGGAACATCTCCTGGCCGCTGGTCCGCGTCACCATGTTCATCGCCGCCTTGGCCGCGTTGGTGTTCGGGTGTCCCGCGCCCTTGTAGCCGCGACTGAAAACGCCCTCCATCGCCGAGACGTTCACGATGTAGGCCCGGCCGCCGTCGGTCTTGCGGGCCGCCTCGGCCATGGCCGGCCGGAGCGCACTGATCAGGATGAACGGCGAGGTGTAGTTGCACAGCTGGGTCTCGAGCAGCTCCACCGGGGAAATCTGGTCGATGGTCTGCACCCAGGTGTTGCTGTCGACGACGTCGGGCAGCAGGCCGCCGGCGTCGATGGCGGTTCCGGCGAGGTGCCGCTCCAGGCTGGCGTTGCCCGCGACCAGCGCGAGGTCGGCGACCTTCTGCGCCTCGAGCCCGCTCACGCCGATGGGCAGGGCCGCCAGGCCGTCGACCGCACCAGAGTTGAAGGCGCCGATGACGTGGTGGGCGGGGAGCTCACCGGCCGGCAGCGGGGCGCTCTCCCCCTCGACCAGCGCCGCGTAGGCGGACGGCAGGCGGCGTACGGTCTGCGTCGCGTTGTTGATCAGGATGTCCAGCGGACCGGCCTCGGCCACCTGCTCGGCGAGCGCCACCGACTGGGCCGGGTCGCGCAGGTCGATGCCCACGACCTCCAACCGGTGCATCCAGTCCGCCGAATCCTCCATCGCCTTGAAGCGGCGGATGGCGTCCTTGGGGAAACGGGTGGTGATCGTGGTGTGGGCGCCGTCCCGCAGGAGCCGCAGCGCGATGTACATGCCGATCTTGGCGCGGCCGCCGGTGAGCAGCGCACGCTTGCCGGTGAGGTCGGCGCGGGCCTCCCGCTTGCTCCGGTTCTCGGCGGCGCAGACCGGACAGAGCTGGTGGTAGAAGTAGTCGACCTCGACGTAGCGCGTCTTGCAGATGTAGCAGGAGCGCGGGCGCTGGAGTATTCCGGCGATCCGTCCGGCTTCCGTGACCGAGGAGGGCAGCAGACCCTCGGTCTCGTCGTCGATGCGCTCGGCGGAGCCGGTCGCGGTCGCCTCGGTGACGGCCTTGTCGTTGGCGGTCTTGGCGGCGCGGCGGTCCTGGCGGCGGCGCTGCTTGACCGTCCGGTAGAGGCCCGCGGTGGCGCGGCGTACGGTGATGGCGTCCGGGTGGTCGACATCGAGCTTGTCCAGCTCGTCGAGCACGCTGAGGCAGAGGGCCAGGCGGTCGGGGTCGATGCCGGGCCCGAAGGCGTGGCCCTGCTCCTGGCTGTCTTCGGTCACCGTCATACCCGCTGCCGTTCCTTGATCACTCGTCCGCGTCCGCCTGCTGCGGAAGTCCCCAAAAGGGCTAGTGTACGGATCCGGCCCGGCACAGGACAAACTCGTACTCCGCCCCAGGTCACGCGCGGTACGAGGACCGGCCGCACGCCCCTGGGGGGGCACGGCCGGTCCGGCTTCGATCAGGGCTCCGGTCGCGGTACGGGCTCCGCTCAGATGTCGACGCCGTGGGCGCGCAGGTACTTCAGCGGGTCGATGTCGCTCCCGTAGCCCGGCCCCGTGCGGATCTCGAAGTGCAGGTGCGGTCCGGTCGTATTTCCGGTGGAGCCGGAGCGGCCGATGCGCTGCCCGCCGGAGACCTGCTGTCCGGCTTTGACGCCGAGCGCCGAGAGGTGCGCGTACTGGGAGTACCGGCCGTCGGTGTGCCGGATGACGACCTGGTAGCCGTACGCACCCGCCCAGCCCGCCGAGACCACCTCGCCGGGGCCGGCGGCCTTGATGGAGGTGCCGGTCGCCACCGGGAAGTCGACCCCCGTGTGGTAGCCGCTGGACCAGGAGGAGCCCGCCACGTGGTAGGCGGTGCCGAGGCCCGCGTCCACGGGCGCGAAGAAGCCGTCCGAAGGCGCCTGCGGCTTCGCAGCGACGGGTTCGGCCGCCGGCTTCTCTGCCGGTTTCTCCGCGGGCTTCTCGGCCGGCTTTTCGGCGGGCTTCTCCGCCGTCGGTTCCACGGGCTTGACGGGCTCGGCCGTGCGCGGCGGCTTCTCGGGGTTCTGGGCGGGGGGCGCGGCCGTGATGCGCAGGGTGAGCCGCTGTCCGGGGAAGATGAGGTTCGGATTCGCGCCCACGGTGGCCCGGTTGGTCTCGTACAGGGCCTGCCAGCCGCCCTCGACGTGCTGGTCGGTGGCGATCGCCGAGAGCGAGTCGCCGGGCGCGACGACGTACGGGTTGGGCAGGACCGAGGTCCCGGTCGGGCGGGGCGCGGTGCTCTGCGGAGCGAGCGCCCCGGTCTCCTGGAGCTGGGCCTTCACCTGCTGGGCCTGCGGCGCCGGGGTCGCGGCCTTGGACTGCGTGCCCGGGGCCGGGGCCGGGCCGCTGCGGCTGAGTCCGGCCTGTTTTCCGCAGGCCGGCCAGGCCTGCGGACCCTGCCCCTTGAGCACCTTCTCCGCGACGGCGATCTGCTGGTCCTTGGTCGCGAGGTCGGCGCGGGCGGCATAGGCGGTGCCTCCGAAGGCCCGCCAGGTGCTCTGGCTGAACTGGAGCCCGCCGTAGTAGCCGTTGCCGGTGTTGATGTGCCAGTTGTTGGTGGACTCGCAGGCGGCGACCTTGTTCCAGGTGTCCACGGAGGCGGCGTGCGCGGCCCCGGCGCCGATGAGAGGGAGCGCGATCCCGGCGCCACCGGCGGTGACGACGAGCGAGGCCCGGTTGATGCTGCTCGGCTGATACCGGCGGTGCCGGCCCCGTACACCCATGGGAGCCCCCATCGAAGACAGCAGGAACCGCACACCGTAACGCCGGGGCCGGAACATGACAAGGTCGACAACCAGACACGTTCGAGGGGAAGTTGAGCGCGCTCGAAAAGTAGGGGGTCGATAAGGATCTCTCCCGATGTAGCGTCGGTGTTCCCGCATTCCCCCGCATATCGAATGCACTGTCGAAGCACTCAGGAGTGCACCCCATGAGCAGCAGCACGGCGCAGATCGGCGTCACCGGCCTCGCGGTGATGGGCAGCAACCTCGCCCGCAATTTCGCGCGCAACGGGTTCACCGTGGCCGTCCACAACCGCACCGCCGCCAAGACCACCGCGCTGGTACAGGAGTTCGGACACGAGGGCACCTTCGTGGCCGCCGAGACCGCCAAGGAGTTCGTCGACGCGCTGGAGCGCCCGCGCCGTCTGATCATCATGGTGAAGGCCGGCGAGCCCACCGATGCCGTGATCCAGGAGTTCGCTCCGCTGCTGGAGCCCGGCGACGTCATCATCGACGGCGGCAACGCCCACTTCGAGGACACCCGGCGCCGGGAGAAGGAACTGCGCGAGCAGGGCCTGCACTTCGTGGGCGTCGGCATCTCCGGCGGCGAGGAGGGCGCGCTGCTCGGCCCGAGCATCATGCCCGGCGGCTCGGAGGAGTCCTACGCCTCCCTCGGCCCGCTGCTGGAGAAGATCTCCGCCAAGGCCGCCGACGGCACCCCCTGCACCTCGCACGTGGGACCCGACGGCGCCGGCCACTTCGTCAAGATGGTGCACAACGGCATCGAGTACGCCGACATGCAGCTCATCGCCGAGGCCTACCACCTGCTCCGGGAGGTGGCCGGCTACTCCCCCGCGAAGATCGCCGAGACCTTCCGCTCCTGGAACAAGGGCCGGCTGGACTCCTACCTGATCGAGATCACCGCCGAGGTGCTCGCGCACACGGACGCCGCGACCGGTCTCCCCTACGTGGACGTGATCGCCGACGCCGCCGAGCAGAAGGGCACCGGCCGCTGGACCGTGCAGATCGCCCTCGACCTGGGCGTGCCGGTGTCGGGCATCGCCGAGGCGGTCTTCGCCCGCGCGGTTTCGGGCCACGGCGACCTGCGCGGCGCCGCCCGGGGCCTGGCCGGCCCGAAGGCCGCGCCGCTCTCCCCCGAGGCCGCGGACGCCTTCGCCGCCCAGGTGGAGCAGGCGCTCTACGCCTCGAAGATCGTCTCGTACACGCAGGGGTTCCACCAGATCCAGGCCGGCAGCGAGGAGTACGGCTGGGGCATCGACCTCGGCGCCGTGGCCTCGCTGTGGCGCGGCGGCTGCATCATCCGGGCCGCGTTCCTGGACCGGATCCGCGCCGCGTACGACGCCCGGCCGGAGCTGCCGAGCCTCCTCGCCGACGCCGGGTTCGCCGAGGAGATCGGCGCCGCGCAGGAGGACTGGCGCGAGGTGCTGGTGGCCGCGGTCCGCCAGGGCATCCCGGTACCGGCCTTCGCGGCCTCGCTGGCCTACTACGACGCCCTGCGCGCGGAGCGGCTTCCGGCGGCCCTGACCCAGGGCCAGCGCGACTTCTTCGGAGCCCACACCTACCGCCGCACCGACCGCGAGGGCTCCTACCACACCCTGTGGAGCGGCGACCGGTCCGAGGTCCGTACGGCCTGACGCGCGGCCGGTCGGCTCCCCGGGCCGAGCCCCGGCTCAGCTCAACTCAGCGGCTCCGGCATCGGCGCGGGCTCGGGCGGCGGCGGACCCGGATCGGGAGGCGGTACGGGTCGCGGGGGGATCGGCTCGGGGTCCGGGAACGGTCCGGGCCCCGGCAGGGGCGGCGGATCGGGAACGGGCGGCTGCGTCTGCTCCGCCCGCCGCGTCGGCGTGCGGTCCTCGTGCTCATCGATACGCACCATGATTCCCAGCTTCCACCGTCATGGCCCGGCCCGCACGACGAGAACGGCGCCCCGCACGGGGCGCCGTTCCACGTTCACCCGATCGCCTTCACCCGACCACCTTCACCCGAGGGCTGCGGCCAGCCCGGTCCGCGGGCTGGAGAAGACCGGGGTGGCGGTCGCGGTGAGGTCCTCGGCACCCGCCATGGACGCCTGGGCCAGCACGATGACGTCCGCGTCCGTGGCCGCGTCGGCCGCTGCCGCGACCAGGGCCCGGCAGCCCGCCTCGTCGCCCGCCGCGAAGCGGTCCCAGGCCCCGGTGACCACCTGGGTACGGATGTCCACCGGCCCGTCGGCCTCCTCCTCCAGCATCGCCACCGTCGGGGCCAGGGTGGATTCCACCGTGGCCAGGACGAGGATCCGCGACCCGGTGCGCACCGCCGCGGCCGCCATCGGGCGGTCGACGCGGAGCACCGCGACGCCCAGGGCCTCGGCCAGCGACTCCCCGACCGCCCCGATGGACGAGCAGGTCACCAGGACGGGCCCGGCGGAGCCCTCCAGTAGCTCGCGGACGTCCGGAGCCACCGATTCGGGCCCGTGGGCACGGGCCCGCTCCAGCAGCTCCGGGACCACGAGGTGCCGTAGGACGGCGCCGGGGTGGTGCCGGTCGCGCAGCGCGTCGAAGACGGGGACGTGCGCCGCGGAGGTGTGCAGCAGCGTCAGGGCCTTCGGGGACCCGGTCACCAGAGGTCGGAGTCCGAGTCGAGCTGCGCCTTCGCCGCGGCCACGACCCCGGCCGGGGCCTCGGGCGCCTGCTCGGGGTGTTTGGCGGCCCAGCTCGCGGCGTACGGGCACAGCGGGACCACGGGAACGCCCTCGTCGGCGGCGATCCCGTAGAAGGTCCTCACCAGGTTCCCGGCGATCCCGCGCCCCTCGTGGCCCGGCTCGACGACGGTGTGGACCGCCACGAGCGCGTGGGGCTCCTCGGCGAGCACGAAGTAGGCGATGAACCCGACCACCGCCTCACCCTCGACGGCCAGCAGCCGCCCGGACTTGCGGTCGTCCACGAACTCGATCGGCACGGCCTGCGACATGGGTCCCCGACTTCCCTCAGACAGCCACCGCGTGGGGGCTGCGCTCCTGATCCGTTCCCGGAACCGGGGCGGACGGGTCCGCGCCCAGTTCTACGATGCGGTTGTCCGCGTCGACGTGCACGACGCGCGGCTTCAGCACCCGCGCCTCGGCGTCCTCCACCTGCGCGTAACTGATGAGGATGACGAGGTCCCCGGGGTGCACGAGATGCGCGGCGGCGCCGTTGATCCCGATCACCCCGGAGCCCCGCTCACCCTCGATGACGTACGTCTCGAGCCGCGCCCCGTTGGTGATGTCCACGATGTGCACCAGCTCCCCGGGCAGCAGGTCCGCCGCGTCGAGGAGATCGGCATCGATGGTCACGGAGCCGACGTAGTGCAGGTCGGCCTGGGTGACGGTGGCCCGGTGGATCTTGGACTTGAACATGGTGCGAAACACGAGGTAACTCCCGTTTTGTCTGCTCCCTGCCCGCATTTTGCAGGTCAAGGGCGGTGTTCGGAGCCTACAACGGTTCGCATTTTCGGTCAGCTTTCCCCAGGTTTTCCAGGACTCATGCTGACCCGCTGCTGACTCTTCTGATGCACCGTGGGCACGGTGCGCGGACATGCCTGGGCTGCCAAGGCATGAATCATCCGCAAGGCGTACCGACGCGCGGTTCCCATCCGATTGAATCGATGCCGTGACACATGCTCTGGGTTTCACCGAGAAGGACCTGTGCCGGCTAGCGGGGGCTCGCTCCTTCGAGCGGGGGCTCGGCTATCTGTCCGCGGTCTCACGGCTGGAGATCGGGGACGAGGCGATCACCGCCACCGTCGACGGAAGCGACGCCTACGAGGTGGAGCTGACCGAGGACGAGGACGGCGGGCTCAGTGGGTGGTGCGACTGCCCGTACGGTCAGGAGGGCAACTTCTGCAAGCACTGTGTGGCGGTCGGATTGGCCGTCCTGGGGCAGGCCGAGTCGGTACCGCGGCAGCGGTCGGCCGCAGCCTCGCGCACCCGGACGCTGGACGGCTGGCTGGAGTCCCGCAGCCGCGAGGACCTGCTTGCCCTGGTACGGGAACAGCTCGCCGACGACCGTGACCTGCGGCGCCGCCTGGAGCTGCGCGCGGCCGCCGACGGCGAGGACACCGGCATCGTCCGCGAGCGCGTCCTGAGCCTCCTCGACACCCGACCCTTCGCCCGCTACGGCTACATCGAGTACGCCGACGCCCACGCCTACGGCCGGCAGGCAGCAGAGGCCGTCACCGCACTGCGAGCGCTGACGGCGACCGGCCGGGCAGCGGACGCTGTGGAGGTGGCCCGCGAGGCAATCCAGGCTCTGGGGCGCACGTACGGCGAGATCGACGACTCGGACGGTCTGATCGGGGACGTGGCCACCGGGCTGGCCGAAGCCCATCTGGAGGCCTGCCGGACTGCCCGGCCCGACCCGCTGGAGACCGCCGAGTGGCTGGTGCGTTGCCTGCTGGACGAGGCGAACGACGCCACCGACATCGACCTCTTCGACTACCGGGAGGTGCTCGGTGACCCGGGCCTGGCCCGGGCACGCGCATTGGTCGTGGCCTCCTGGCGGGCCAACCCGAAGGGATGGGCGGAGAAGTACCTCATGGAGCGCCTCCTGAAGGCCGACGGCGAGAGCGTGGACGCGCTGGTCGAGGTCCACGCGGCGGACCTCGCTCCGAACGGCCACACCCACCTGGTGATCGCCAGAGAGCTGGAGACGGCGGGCCGCTCGGACGAGGCCCTGGAGTGGGCGGAACGCGGCCTGCGCGAGACCGTCTCCGAATGGGGACCGGACGACGATCTGGTCGCCTTCATCTGCGAGCGCTACGAGCATGCCGACCGCCTGGCCGACGTAGTCTCGGTCCGTCGGGACCTGCTGCGCGCCCGACCGTCGCTGGCCGCCTATCAGCAGCTGCGTACGGCAGCCAGCGCTGCCGGAACCTGGGAGAGCGCCGAACGCGCGGGCGCCCTGGAGATGCTGAGGGCTGTCACCCAACCCAAGAAGGGCCGCTGGTACGACGGCTCCGTGCTGGTCGACGCCCTCATCGACGACAACGACTTCCAGGCCGCCTGGCAGGCCGCCACCGACGGCCATGCCGACGAACGGCAGTGGCTCGCCCTGGCCGACCGGATCCGCGACCGACAACCGGCCGACGCGCTGGCCGTCTACCTCCGCTGCATCGAGCCGCTGCGCGAGCAGACCGGTGACAGCATGTACGAACGTCTCGCGGAACTCCTGCTCAGCGCCCGTGCCTGCCATCGCGCGCTGGGTTCGGAAGCCGAGTTCGCCACCCATCTGGCCGCACTGCGCGCTGACCAGAAGCGCAAGCGGAAGCTGATGGCCATCCTCGACCAGCACGGGCTCTGAACGCTCCACCCGCCACGGGGTGGGGTGCGCAGGCCGTTGACGTAGTCCTGCCAGCGAGGCGAGTTCGCGCCTCCTGGCCCGGATCGGTGAAGAGGCGGCAGAAGGCTGCGCCATCCTTGCCCTGCGCCCAAGTGAAGCGGCTCAGGGTGCCGGCCACGTACGGGCCGTTGTCGGCGCCGGTCTGGGAGTCGAAGCCGCCCGACATGACAAGGGTGGGGATGTCGCTGCGAGTGACGTCCCGGATCGAACGGGGGTCCGCAGGGAAGTTCCAGGCGGCGCAGTCCTTGCTGAGGAAGGGAACTTGCGGCGGCTGGGCCAGTACCGGGTCAGGGAAGGTCGAAAACGCTTCCCGGCCGGCCTGGAGGGTCTGGTTTGACCTGCGGATTTCTCCACTCTCGATGAACGGTCCGCGTTCACCGGGTCTCCGTCGCGAAGAAAGCCGCACGCTTGAGAATGTCGACGTCCTCGCGCAGCCTGCGGATCTGCCGCCGCAGTGAAGCCGGTTCGTCACGTTCACTGCTGGTCATGCCCTCCCGTTCGCCGGCGTCGACCTCGGCCTGCCTCACCCCGCTTCGCACCGCCGTCCCGGTCAGCTCGAAATCCCTGATCTCCGATGTCCGTCAACGCGGATCAAGCCCACACAGACGCCGAATGAGCATCCGGTTCGGCGGGATCAGCGCCTGAACCACCCCGCTCGAGCGGGCTGCTCTCCGGTCGGAGCCGTATTGGACCCCGGCCAATGAGGGCAGCGTGCCGATCAGCGGGTGCGACGCGCCTTGTGGGGAGGAATGGTCAACCGGATCTCGACCGGCAGGTGCGGCCAGCCGGTCGAAATCCGGGCATGCTGGATCGGCCCTGTCTGCAGGCTGTTCAGGACTTCGCTCAGGTCACCTCTCGGGGTCATGGCTACTCTGAGGTCCAGTCGGAGGTTGGTGCTCGGGCCGTTCAGGCATACGTGGGCGTGCTGGACTCCGGGGGCGGCCAGAACCTGGTCCCGGACGGCCCGCGCAAGGGCCGAGCCGCGTACGGTGACAGGCCCCCGTTGCGCGGGTCCGCCCACGGGAGCATTGCGAGGCATAACGCCGGGAAGTTGCCTCAGCAGCCAGGCAAGCCCGAACAAGACGAGCAGCGTCAGTGCGGTCACCGCCACCGGCCAGGCCCACGGCCACGTGGCGATGCCATCGCGTGCTGTGGAGCGTAGGGCCTCGTGCGGGCCAGTGGGGATCCACCGGGGTGGCCTTGGCAAGTCCCAACGGCGGTACAGGTCAAGCCCGCCGGCCAGGGCCAGGGATCCGACGCCGAGCAGGGTCGCCCCGATTGAGGCCAAGAGGGCGCGGTTGACGACAAGTTGCGTTCGCATGACAGGTTCCAGGGACGAAGGTTGGTCAGTTGGAAGGGCGGGGGCTCCGCAGGCTAGGACGTGCGCCGTCGGATGCGGACCGTCAGGGCAGGCGGGTGGGCCAGGCAGAGCCCGTCCAGCGCATGATTCATGGCTTGGCTCAGATCTGTGTCGATCTGCTGTGGGTCGCCGAAGCTACTGACGGCTCGCACGGAGATCCGGCGACGTAGGCGTACCCGCGCGGAGGTTACGCCCGGCACACTCAGCGCCGCATCGCGCATCGCGAAGGCGGCACCGGCGCGGTCCAGGGCGGCCCGCACCTGGTCCTGGTCCTGGCCCTCCAGGCGTAGAGGCAGCAGACGGCGCCGACCAGGTGTAAGTGCCAGGACGACGAGCCACAGACCCAGCGTGACGCACAGGACCGCTGCGAACATCGGCCAGGCGCTGCCCAGCGGACGATCGGTCAGCTGGCGGACCAGCGAGCCCTGGGCCCAGCGGGACAGGTGGCCCTGTCCCACGGCCACGATGTCGTAGATGAGCAGCCCGGACCCGGCCATCACCAGCACGGCTGTCAGCACGGCGGGGATCCGGCGTGCTGCCCACCACCGGCACGGCTCGGGCGTTCCATGGTTCGCGGTCGCGCCGTTGCCCCCGACAAGGGCCGGAACGCGGGGCCCAGGGTGCGTCGGCGGCTTGGTGAGGTCCACCGCCGGGCCCCGTACTGTGCCGGCGGGGGCGAAGATGAAGTGCTGGATTCCGACGCGCACTTCGCGGACATGAAGGCCCGTCATGCCGGCCAGGGACAGTGCGACGTGGTCCTGCAGTCGGGTGCAGACTCCTGAGAGGTCGGCCGGGTAGGGCAGGTGGATCTGCAAAGCAACCCGCACTTCTCCCCCGGCAGTGGTGATCCGGGCGTGCGGGGCCTGGCTGCGCTGTGCGGGCTCGGCGTGCGCATCGAGCGCGTCGGCCGCCAGGCGGGCGGCGATACGGGCCACGACCCTGCCCTCGATATGTGTGGTCCCGCGCCCCGGAGCCGCCACGGCCGCCCGTCGGTGGGGCTCGGGCGGCACCGGGGCGGTGCTCATCGTCTACCGCCGCGTGCCCCCAGAACGGCGCCCAGGTCCAGGCGCCCCTCCAGGACAAGCCCCGTCACCAACCCGGCCGTTCCCATGACGGCCACCAGTAGGAAGGCGAAGAATCCGCCGAAGCAGCCGGCGAACCCCAGGGCCATCCCGGCCAGCAGGCCGATGCCGGCGATGTGCCCGCCGAGACACCGCCCGGATTCCGCGTCCGACGCGACCTCACGCCAGGTGGTGCGCTCCAGCGGGGGACGGGTCACTGCACCCGGCTCTCGATGGGTGCGGACTCGTCCTCCTCCTGGGGCAGGTGGACGTCGACGACCGCGATGTTGACCTCCACGATCTCCAGGCCGGTCGTCCGCTCCACCTCGGAGATGACGTGGGCGCGGGTGGCAGCGGTGATATCGAGGATCGCGACGCCGTACTCGACCACCACGTCCAGATCCACGGCAGCCTGGCGCTCGCCGACCTCGACCTTGACTCCGCGGGAGAGGTTCGAGCCTCCGCCGGGGACATGGTCGCGCATCGCGCCAATGGCCCGGCTCATCCCGGCGCCCAGGCTGTGGATGCCGGGAACTTCGCGGGCGGCCATGCCGGCGATCTGAGCCACCACACTGTTCGCGATCGTCGTCCGGCCCCGAGACTCCGGTGCGGGCAGTGCGGCAGTGGTCCGGTGGCGCAGGTCCTTGCCCGTGCTGCTGGGCACGCTCTCGACGGGGACCCGGGTAATGGTGTCGGTCATGTTGTCTCCTTGAAGCAGGCACCTCGGGTGCCCCGGAAGAGCACCGCATCGGCCTGCTCGTACCGACAGCGTGCCCGGGATGCACCGACAGCCGCAGGGCCGAACGGCCCTGCTTTCCGTGCCACTTGGGCCAAAGAATCACACCGTCATTCCCCCGTGGAGGCTGAGACGTAGATGAGCGCTCGCAGTCCCAAGCGGCGGGCAGGGGTGCCGCCGCCGGTCGAGACCTTTCCGGCCTGCACTTCTACGGTGCGGGTCGGCGGTCACCGTCCGGTGAGGGCGGGTGGCCCGCCGCCTCGCTTCCCCCGGCGGGCCCGACCACCCCATCAACGACAGTCACCTGGAGAGCGACGGGCCGGCACTGGTTCGGGCGGGGTGAAATGCCGACAGCGGGGCGGTCGCCCGTGAACGCGACGTCGGAGTGGGCCGCTCCGGGCACGACGGTGCTCCCCACATGCCCGTCACCCCGACCGGGGTCATCTCGCTTCAGTCGTGGGAAATCGCTGACGTGGCGCGATTCTGCGCCGGCCTGGAACGTAGCGGCCCGTGCAGGTCTGACCAGCGCCAGGGCCCGTGCGTACGGTGCCGGCCGCAGGGCGCGGCCGCCAAGGCAGCGCGTCCGAGACCGGAGCGCCCGCGTCCCGGTGTGCGAGACAGTCGGACATGCCTATGGCATGTCCAGTGCATTCGAATGCCCCCTGTCGAACCGCGCGCCCCGTCGGAGCACGGCCCCGTACGGTCCGGACCTCTACCGTCCCGACGAGACACCGCGGGCCTCCTCGGCGCCGGAGATACTGCGGATTGACCAGCGGGTCCCGGCGCGGACATCAGGTCCCTTGCACGAGGGGAACCGTGATGACCGGGCAGTATGCCCGGTGCAGCAGTCCGTGGACGACGGAGCCGAGCCGCATTCCGGTGTAGCCCCCGGTTCCGCGGCGGCCCAGGATCAGGGCCAGGGCGTGTTCGGCCGCCTTCGCCAGCTCCTCGACCGGGTGGCCTGCCAGCACTTCGTGGGTGAGCGCGACGTCCGGGTACTTCTCCGACCAGCCGGCGACGGTCTCGTACAGCATGCGGCGCTGCTCCTGGAGACCTTCGTTCCTGTTCTGGAACGAGAGCAGGGGCTGATGCCACACCGAGATGGCCCGCAGCATGCACCCGCGTACGCTCGCTTCCTCGAAGGCCACGGCCAGCCCCGCCTTCGACGACTCACTGCCGTCGACCGCGACGACCATGTACGGCGACAGCTGGCTGACGTGCTCCGCATCGCCGACGACCACGACCGGACAGTGCGCCTGCGCGACGACGGGCACCACCAGCGAACCGGCACTGAGGAACTCCTCGGTGCGGCTGAGGTGTCGCGAACCGAGCACCAGCATGGGGGCCTTGAGGGAAAGCCGCCCGAGGGTGTGGGCAGGAAGCCCGTCGAGCAGGTGGGTGGACGGTTCGAGATCCGGGTGCCGCGAGCGCGCCCACACGGCGGCCGCTTCGAGGGTTTCCGCTCCTGTTCGGCGCAGGTCGATGCGGTGCGTGCTCCCGTCGGCGTGCTGGGTGTCGTGCTGCGGTGGCACCACCAGTGCGAGACCCAGTCCGAGCGCCCGGCGGTGCGCCTCGTCGGCCGCCCAGGCCAGGGCCATGTGCCAATCCCTGACCGGGTCGATGCCGACGACGATCTCACGGTCTGTCATGTTCTTCATCACGACTTGCTCCCCTGGTCGTTGGCGTGCCGCGGGATGAGCAGCACGGGACACCGCGCGTGGTGCAGGAGGCTGTGGCTCACGTGTCCCAGCGTGCGGCCGATGTAGCCCGGCGAGCGCTTCCCGCCGACGACCAGCAGGTCCGCGTCCTGCGAGGCCTCGGCCAGTACACCGGCCACCGAGAAGCTCTTCTCCAGGTCGGCGTGCACGGTCAGATCCGGGAACTCCTCGCTGATCAGGCCGGCCGTGGCTGTCAGGCGCTCCGCGTGCCGGCCGCTGATCTCCTCGACGTCGTCGAGCATGCTCACGACGTTGCCGATGGAGTGCAGCAGGTTCCATACGTGCAGCAGCCGCAGCGACGCCTTGCGCAGCCCGGCTTCGCGCGCCGCGTACCGGATGCAGTCGAGGTCGTGTTCGTCGTGGACACCGGCCAGCACGCTGCCCGTCTCGACACGCGGGTCCGTACCGCGCAACACCACGAGGGGGGTGGTGGCGCTCGCGGCGGCCTTGAGTCCGACGGACCCGAGCATCAGCGAGGCGAACCCGCCGAGACCGCGGTTGCCGACGACGATCGTGCCGTGGACACCGGCGGCCCGGTGGAGGCTGAGTACGGGTGCGTTGCGGCTGAACTCCATGGTGACGTACAGATCGGGATGGAGTTCCGCTACGGCCGCGGCGGTGTCATCAAGTAGTTCGCGGCCCGCCGTGCGGACCCGTTCGATGGTTTCCACCGATGCGTAGACGGCTCTGCTGTCCGTATCGGCGGCGTGGACGATGTGCAGGGTGGTGCCCCGCCGTGCGGCTTCGGCCGCGGCCCACAGGGCTGCCCCGCGTGCGGGGTCCGACCCGTCAACGCCGACGATGACCGTCCCGAGTTCCGGACCGGCAGTGATGCCTTCCATGTTTTCTCCTGATCGAGGGCCATCGTGCTTGCCCTCTCACGCTGGCATCGCGGGCGCGTGGCCGGCGAGGGCCATAGGGGCCAGGGCAAGGGCCGACTGGTCCCTCCCCGGCTCCCCGACCTGGTTCCCCTGCCCGGCTCCCGGAACCGGCCTACACCCCCGTGGACTGACCCGGTCGGCCCTCGTAGAGGACCGTTCGGCCCTCGATACGGATGCCGGCGGCGCGGATGGTGGCTGGTACGGGTGGTGCACACCAGCCCTCTGCGCCCCTGCATGACGACGTACAGGAGGTCCGGTCGTGAAGCACACCCAGGTCGGCGAGGTGATGACGGCAGATGTCGTCTCGGTGGACCGTTCGACGACGTTCAGGGAGATCGCCAAGCTCCTCGCCGACCACGACATCACCGGACTGCCCGTCGTGGACGAGGACGACCGGGTGGTCGGCGTCGTCTCCGAGAGCGATCTGCTCGCCCGCAGGGCCCTGACAGCCGCAGAGATCATGACGGCCCCCGCTGTCACCGTCCGCGCGCAAGAAGACGTCTCGGAGGCCGGGCAGCTCATGACGCGCCTGGGTCTGCAACGCCTTCCGGTCACCGACGAGGAAGAACGCCTCGTCGGCATCGTCACCCGGCGCGACCTCCTGCGCGTCTTCCTGCGCCCCGATGCCGAGATACGGCGGCACGTGAGCGAGGACGTGCTGTCGGAAAGCGTCGGGGCGCCCACCGGGGCGGTGGACATCCACGTCCTGGACGGTGTCGTAACCCTCGCGGGCCGACTGGAACGGCAGAGCCAGATCCCCCTCGCCCTGCGACTCACCGCACGACTGGACGGCGTCGTCGCCGTGGTCGACGAGCTCACCGCCCGCACGGACGACTCCCGTCTGATCCCGCCGGAGCGCGGAGCACAACCCATCACCTGGTGACCGCGGAACACTCCGCGCAGCCTGAGGAGGCCACCGTCATGAACCACCACGTAACCGTCGGCGTCGACGGCACCCCCCAGAGCCTCTCCGCAGCTCGCTGGGCAGCCCGCGAGGCCAGCCTCCGCCAGGCCCCCCTGCGGATCGTCCACGCCGAGGACTGGTCCTCCGGCACGCTGATACCCGAACTGGATCCCGGGACGCGCGACCGCTGGGCCGACGAGGTCCTGACCTCCGCCACCGACGAGCTCAAGCAGGCTTATCCCCGCCTGGAGATCTCCACCCGCCGCCTCTCGGGCAGGCCTTCCACGGCTCTGGCGGCAGAGGCCGAGAGCGCCGGCCTCCTGGTCCTCGGCTCCCGCGGGCTGGGCAGTGTGGTCGGCTTCATCGTCGGCTCCGTGGGCCTGTCCACCCTCACCGCCACCGAGACCCCAGTCGTCCTCGTACGGGCGGAGGAGGACGGCGGGGAGAACGCGGCCCGCACCCCGTACGGCGAGATCGTCGTGGGCGTCGACATACACCAGGCCTGCGACAGGGTCCTGGCCTTCGCCTTCGAGGAAGCCTCGCGCCGCGACTGCGCGTTGCGGGCGGTGCACGGCTGGAAGCTCCCTCCCGCGTCCGGCTACTCGCCCGTCCTCAAGGCCTCGGTCGCACGCGAGGTCGACCACACCGTGGCCGAGATGCTCGACGACATGCTCATGCCCTGGCGGCTGAAGTTCCCGGACGTGCGACTCGAGGAGAAGACGTTCATCGGATCGGCGGGACGGGAGCTCGTCCACGCCACCGCGGGCGCGGACCTCGTCGTCATCGGGCGACGCATCCGCCGCTCGGCCATGGGCACGCACCTCGGCCCGATCGCCCACGCCGTGCTCCACCACACGGCCGCACCGGTGGCCGTACTCGCCCACGACTGACCACCGGCCAGAGCCGACGGGTACCGCTCCACTGCGCAGGGCGGCGAGGGCTGGTCAAGCATCGGCCTGATCGGCGTACTCACGCTCATCGCGGTCGTCGCCCTCGCCTTCACCGGAACGTACCCGCGCGACCTGTTCGACCTGGTCGTGGGCCTCAACCGCTGGGTGCTGCGCGCCATCGCGTACGCCGCGCTCATGACGGACGGGTACCCGCCCTTCCGGCTCGACCTGGGCGGTGCCGAGCCACAGCGCACTCCGAACACCGCCCGGTAAGGGCCGGTCGGCTCAACAACGGACTCCTCGGCCCCCTCCTGGAAGCGGTGGTCGGGGCGGAATCTGGAACCCACACGTCAACTGAGGGAGATGGACAGCATGGCAAACCTTGTGACCGCCGGCCTCGACGGCTCGCGCGAAAGCGTCGCGGCGGCCCGATGGGTCGCGCACGAAGCAAACCTTCGAGGGGTACCTCTGGCCCTGGTCCACGTGGAGGAGTGGCTGGAGCGCCCCCCTCTCGCCGTCACGACCACCGAAGTCCGGCGCGAGTGGGCGCAGGGACTGCTCCGCGAGGCCTCCGAGGAGATCAAGGGGCTGTACCCGAACCTGGAGATCACCTCCCGCCGGCTGTCGGGGATCCCGGCTACGGCCCTGGCCCACGCGGCCGCCTCGTCGGACATGCTGGTGCTCGGCTCGCGAGGGCTCGGCGGCATCGCCGGATTCATCCTCGGGTCCATCAGCGCCGGGACCATCGCCGCATCCGATCAGCCGGTCGTTCTCGTCCGGGCACCGCACGATGAGGCAACGCCCGCCGAGGGGCGCGGTCCCGACGGCCCGATCGTGACAGGCGTGGACATCGGGCGCCCCTGTGACGCGCTGCTCTCCTTCGCCTTCGACGAGGCCGCACGCCGCGGGTGCGCCCTGCGGGTCCTCCACGCCTGGGCACCGCCGCCCGTCGTCGGCTCCGGCTACAGCTACGGTCTCGATCTCGGCGTTCAGGAGGAGATCGGTCGGGGGATCGCCACGGCCGTGGACGAGATGATCCGCCCCTGGTGCGAGAAGTACCCCTTGGTGACCGTCACCCCCGAGGTGTTCATAGGCCAGTCCGCGATCCGGCTCTTGGACGCCTCCAAGGGTGCCGCGCTGGTCGTGGTCGGCAGGCGCATCCGGCGCTCCGCCTACGGCACCCACATCGGCGGGATCGCACACGCGGTCCTGCACCACGCGGCCGCGCCGGTCGCCGTCATCGCCCACGAGTGAAGGCGCCTCCGTCCCGAAGCCTCCGCGCTACCGCGAGCTGGTCGGCGACGGTCCGGGGTTCCCGACCGAGGAGCTCGGCGGGCAGGCGGTCGACTCCTCGTGGTCGAGCGTGACGCGCCCGACCGCGAGGCCGTCGGCCTTCGTTGCCAGAACCCCGCTGCGACGGTGCCCACCGCACCAGTTCCCAGCTGGGGTGGCTGTTCCAGAGACCTGGAACAGCCACCCCACGCCGCTGCAACAGCCGGGCCCGGGTCAGAAGAGCCGGACGCAGCAGCTGGTTGACGGTGACGCCGGTTCCGGTGCGGCCGGCGACGGGGGTGACGGGCCCCTCCACTTGGCCTGTCTGGAGCAGTGATCCGACGGACAGGCGCACGACCCGTCGGCGTCACCCCTGATCTCGCCGACGGCGGGCCCCCTCGACGGCCTCTTCCTGCAGAGTCCCCGTCCCATCCTCGCCGGCCCAGGTCGCGCAGCGGGCGCAAAGCGCCGACCGCCGGGGTGGAGGCGGTGAAACCGTAGCGGCCGAGCACGTTGAGGTTCGCGTGTGAGTGGGGAGAGCCGGGCGATGTCCTCGGCGCGAATCTCGTGGCACTCGGCGCGGAGCTGGGCGAAGGCGGCGTCGATGTACTTCGTCGTCCACAGCACGATGGCGTTGAGGACGAGGCCGAGTGCGGCAAGCTGATCCTCCATACCGTCGCGCTACGCCTGGTGGATGGTGCCGCGCTTGCCGTGGCACACGTCCCGGGCCAGTTCGTGGCGGGACTCCTGGACGGTGAGCGACCGTTCATCTGCCGGTGGTAGGTGTCGTCGACCAGGTCGATCATCCGCAGCAGGTGCTCGGGCTCGCCGATCCGCCCGTACTCGGCGATCGCCTGCTCCAGCGGAGTGGGGTGACCCTCGCGGCCGAGCATCCGCAGCAGGTCGTACTAGCGGACCTGGTTGGTGACCAGGGAGTCGGCGACACCGAGCAGTCCGGTCATCACCTCTCGATCTTCTTCAGGTTGACCCGATCGCGCGCGAGCGGCTCCGGGACGCCCTACGTCCCTGTCTCAACTCCGGGCATCGTGGCCCGCCAGAACCGCTGGTCGTCCAGGTCCTCGAAACGGGGGCTGAAGTTGGAGCCAGGATCTCGGAGATCCCCAACACGACGTCGGAGTAAGAGGCGTTGTCGGTGGCCGACCCTACCCGGACCCGTGTAAGCAGGATCCGACCACGCCTTCCTCTCTCTCGTGTCAGGTCCGCGCGGGCTTACGGGTGCGCCGCCTTAGGCGGCGCAGTTCGTCGGTGCCCCAGACCAGGACGGGGAAGACCGCGATGAGGGCGACCACGTCGAGGGGCAGGGCGGCGGTGCCGAAGAGGCCTTGCAGGAGCGGCACGTAGACCAGGGCCGCCGTGAAGACGAGTTCGAAGGCGATGCCGGCCAGGAGCAGCGGGTTGGTGAAGAACCCGATGGCGCGCAGTGACGCGTGGTCGGTGCGGGCGGCCACCGCCGTGCCGACCTGGCAGGTGACGATGCCGGCGAAGGTGGCGGTCGTCGCAGTGACGTAGGCGTGGTGCAGTGGGGCTCCCGGGCCGGTGGGGTCTCCGGGGTGCCAGCCGGCCCGCCACAGCACGTAGAAGAACGCGGTCATGACCAGGACGGCGGACACGGTGCCGAGGTATCCCCAGCTGCGGATGAGCATGTCCTTGGAGATGACGCCCTGGGAACTCGGCCTGGGCGGCCGGGTCATGCTGCCCGGCTCCGCGCGTTCGCGGCCCAGGGCGAGCGCCGGGAGGGTCTCGGTTCCGAGGTCGATCGCCAGGATCTGCAGGACGGTGAGGGGAAGCGGGATGGAGCCGCCCGAGAGGGCGAAGACCAGGAAGGGGACCACCTCGGGGGTGAGGTGGGCGAAGATGTAGACGATGAACTTCCGGACGTTGTCATAGACTTGGCGGCCGGATTCGATCGCGGTGACGATGGTGGCGAAGTTGTCGTCGGTCAGCACCATCGTGGACGCCTCGCGGGCGACGTCGGTGCCGGAGAGCCCCATCGCCACGCCGATGTGGGCGCGGTGCAGTGCGGGGGCGTCGTTGACGCCGTCGCCGGTCATCGCGACGATCAGCCCGTGGGCCCGTAGGGCGTCTGCCACCTTCAGTTTCGTCTCCGGTGAGGAGCGGGCGAAGACGACCTCGGCGTCGCCGTCCACGAGGAGCCGGTCGAGGTCGTCGTCGCCGATCGACTCGGACTCCGCGACCACGACGAGCCGGGGCGCCCCGATGCCGACCTCGCGGGCCACGGCGGCGGCGGTCGCTCCGTTGTCGCCGGTCACGATGTGCACGAGGAGCCCTGCTTCGTGGCAGCGCCGTACCGCGGCGGCGACCTCGGGGCGCGGGGGATCGTAGAGGCCCACGAGGCCCAGCAGCGTCAGTCCCGTCTCCGCGTCCTCGCGGCGGGTCACGGTCGCGTCGCCGCCCAGTTCGCGGGTGGCGACGGCGAGTACGCGCATTCCCCGGCCGGAGAGTTCTTCCGCCGCGGCACGCGCCGTGAGGTTCTGGGCGGCGTCCAGGGTGCGGGCCAGGACCGATTCCGGGGCTCCTTTGACGATCAGCCGAATGCCGCCGTCCGCCGGATCCCGCTGGGCGACGGACATCAGGCGCAGTCGGGGGTCGAAGCGGAATACGGTGTGGCAGTCCGTGTCGCGCGCGTCGATGTCGAGCGGGGCGCCTCGCTCGGCGGCGCCGTTCACCAGGGCGATCTCCGTGGGGTCGCCGTGCAGTTCAGCGTCTGCGTCCCTGGTGACGGTGGTGCACAGGGCAGCGGTAGCGGTGAGTCGTACGGCCTCGGGGCCGGGATTTTTGCCGGCGGCGGGCGTCCAGGTGCTCTGGAGCCGCATCCTGTTCTGGGTGAGGGTGCCGGTCTTGTCGGTGCAGATGACGTTGGTGGATCCCAGCGTCTCCACGGCGCTGAGTCGCTTGATGACCGCGCCCTGGCGTGCCAGGAGGCGCACTCCGACGGCGAGTGCGAGCGTGATGGTCGGCAGCAGTCCTTCGGGCACGTTGGCGACGAGGAGTCCGATGGCGAACATCAGCGCGTCGGTCAGCGGCAGTCCCACGGCGACGCCCAGGACCAGGAACAGCGCGCCCATCGCGACCGCGACGGCGGCGATGAGCCAGGCGACCTTCTTGACCTGTTGCTCCAACGGGCTCGGGTCCCGTCGCGTGCGCTGACTGAGCGCGGCGATGCGCCCGAGTTCGGTGCGGTCGCCGGTGGCGAAGACCATCGCCCTGGCCTGACCGGCGGTGCAGGTCGTACCGCTGAAGACGAGGTTGGGTTCCTGCAGGAGTGTGGAACCTGCGGTCCCCGGACCGGCGATGCGCTGGGCCGGGGTGGACTCCCCCGTCAGCATGGACAGGTCGACTTCGAGGCCTCCGTCGACGAGTCGGACGTCGGCGGGCACTTTGTCGCCCTCGTCGAGGGTGATGATGTCGCCCGGGACCAAGGTGCGAGCTTCCGCCTGCTGGGATTTGCCGTCTCGGATCACCATCGCGTGTTCGGGAAGGTACTTGGCGAGGGTTTCCACCGCCTGCTCGGCCTGGCGCTCCTGGAGCAAGGCGAAGGCGGCATTGACGAGGACGATGGCAACGATCGCGATCCCGAGGACGCGGATATCGGCGACGAACGCCATGGCCGCCGCAGCCCACAGCAACAGGGCCAGCGGGTGCACCAGTTGACGCACCAGCTCGCGTCCCAAGGAGGTGTGGCCTTTGCGCCGGACCTCGTTGGGTCCGTAGACGGCCAGCCTGCGTTCGGCCTCCCGCGTGGACAGCCCATCCGCTCCGGTATCGAGCTCCCGGCGCAGCAACGGCAGCGGTTCGCTCGGATCACGTGGTGTGGGCGGCGCTCCTCCCTGGAAAGGGAGATGGCCGGTGAGCGCCTCAGTCATCGTCGACTCCTGATTGAGTGGGCAGTCGGCCCGACCAGCCGGGTTCCACGCGCTGCCAGTCCCGTCCCCACATGGACAGGCTGCGCGCCTCTATGGCCCGAAGCCTCCGGTGGACGGCGCCTGCGGCTGTCAGCGCGATCAGGGCAGCGGCAGTGGCGCCGACGGTCATCGCGGCGAAGGCCCGCTCGCCCGCGGGTGGGGTCCCCTGGACCGTACGGCCCGAGTCGTCCACCCAGATCACGACGGGACTGCCCGCGGGGGTTTTGGGCTGGACCGTTACGAGGCCTGTGTGTCGGGTGGCCGAAGGGAACTGCCAGGCAGCCTGTGCTACGGACGCGGCGGCACCGCCGCTCCAGGAGTCGGGTGCGTGTTCGGCAGCCCCGAGCGTGGTGGCCGTGATCCGGTGTGCGTGCTCGGCCTCTTCCCGCGCGGTGCGGCTGTCGACGTTCCACACGGCCAGCCCGAGGGCCACTCCGCAGAAGGCTGCGACGAGACTCGACAGGGCGAAGGCGACGAGCCACCTCGTGCGCGTGCGGTCAGCCGTCCGCCACAGCGGATTGGGCGGTGTTCCGTGGAGCATGGCGGGCCTCCGGCACCAGGCGTCTTCTATTGGGCGGGTGAGGGGGCTGCGGCGAGTTCGGCGCCGATGTGGTGCGCCCAGGCCTGGATGCGCTCGGGGTTGCGGAAGTCTCCGCCCTTGCCCTGGCGTACGAGGGTGCGGGCGAGCAGGCCGGGCGTGCCCTCCGTGAGGCTGCCGCCGAAGGTGATGTGGTCGCGGGCGCCGAGTTGTCGCATCTGCCGGGCGACGGCCCGTACCGGCGGGATGTCGTTGCGTTCGGCGGAGGAGTCGACCGGTCCGCTGCTGAACAGCCAGACGGGACGTTGCTTCAGATACCGGGCGTTGCGCTTCGCGCAGCGCCGTGCGCGGCCGTTCCAACGCCCGGCGTACAGGGAGCCGCCCAGCACCACCCCGTCGTAGCCGCGAACGTCGGTGACCTCGTCGGCCGGGACCACCCAGACGTCGATGCCGTCCTCGCGCAGCGCCGTTCCGATCTGATCCGCGATCCCGGCGGTCGCACCTTGCTTGCTTCCGTAGGCGATCAGAACCTGCTTCGCACTCATGCGCTTCCTCCTTCGGTCGTTCCTGCGAGCCCGTGCGTGATGTGTCTTGGCGCTTCTTCCACTGTCCACTCGGGAACGCGCGGCCCGTAGGGGTCCACCGGGGCCCGGGTAGGGGCCGTTCGGCCCTCTCGGGCTGCCGGACCCTTTGAGGGGGATCTCTTTTGAAGCAGGGGTCAGTCCGGTGGGAGGCGGAACAGGTGCTCGTCTCCGGCCGTCACCACGACCGCCCGTTCCCTGGGCAGCATGAGGGCCAGGGGACCTTGGCGGGATTCCGGCACGGTGATGCCGAACCTGCCGGGGAGCAGTCGGACGCGGACACCGCGGTGTCCCCGGTGGCAGAGCGTGAAGGAGACGGGCTCGATCTCCCGTAGGGGGACGGGATCGACGTACAGGCCGTCGGGGCCGGTCTCCAAGCCCGTGACGCCGCGCTCGGCAAGGTCGAGGGTGCCGGCCATGGCGCCGAGGTGGATTCCCTCGCCGGTGGTGCCGCCCTGGATGTCCGTGACATCGCCGAGGAGTGCCTCCTGGCAGTACTTCCAGGCGTCCGGGTCCTGCTGGCGGGCCAGTACCCAGCCGTGTACGAGGCTGCTGAGCGTCGATCCGTGGCTGGTGCGCGGCAGGTAGTAGGCGACGGTCGCCCGCCACACCGTGTCGTCGAGTCGGTAGCCGAGCCGGGCGAAGAGGCCGTACAGCTCGGCGGGCCGGAAGAGGTGCCCGAGCATGACCACATCGGCCTGTTTCGATGCCTGGTAGCGGTTGACGGTATCGCCTTCGGCTTCCAGGATCCGGTCGAGCCGGCGGATGTCGCCGAACCGGGCGCGGTAGGCAGCCCAGTCCAGCTCGGCCAGGTCCCCGTACCCCTCGAACTGGCTGATGACGCCCCGATGAAACGGGACGTACAGGCGGCGGGACACGTCGTCCCAGCGCTCCAGCGCGTCGCGGTCCAGCTCCAGCCGGTCGGTCAGCTCCATTCGACGGGCGGTCGGCAGCTCGTCGAGCAGTTCGAGCCCCTGCTGGATCACCCAGGCGGCCATCACGTTGGTATACGCGTTGTCGTCAATCCCGGGGTCCGCCGCCTCGGGATAGGCGTCGTGGTACTCGTCCGGGCCCAGCACCCCGCGGATGCGGAACCGCCCTCGCTCCGAGTCGTAGACCGCGGCTCCCACCCAGAAGCTCGCGATCTCCAGCAGGAGTTCCGCGCCGGGGCCGTGCAGGAAGCCTGTGTCCCCGGTGGCCCTCCCGTACCGGACGACGTTCAGGGCTATGGCGGAGCCAACATGGCGCTGCAGGTGCGAGTGGTCGGGCAGCCAGCGGCCCGAGCGGGGGTTGAGGTGCAGCGCCTGGCTCTCCTCCTGTCCCGAGCTTCCGCTCTGCCAGGGGAACATGGCCCCGCTCCGGCCGGCTCGCCGGGCAGCATCGCGGGCGGCCGGCAGCCTTCGGTGGCGGTACATGAGCAGGGCTCGCGCGACTTCGGGAAAGTGCAGCGTGATGTAGGGCAGGACGAAGAGTTCATCCCAGAAGACGTGGCCACGGTAGGCCTCACCGTGCAGCCCACGCGCGGGGACACCCACGTCCAGCTCGGCGGTGTGCGGGGAGAGCGTCTGCAGCACGTGGAAGACATGGAGGCGCAGGATCCGGCCCGTCTCCCCCGAGACGGTCAATTCGCCTTGCTCCCACAACCGTTCCCAGGCAGCGTGCTGTGACGTCAGCAGATCCGGGAATCCGGGGGCCCGCGAAGCATGTTCGATCGCGCGTGACAGGAGGTCTCCGGTCGGTCGAGGGAGGTGTACAGGGCTGCGGTCTTCACCACCGTCGCGGATCGCCGGGGTGCCACGGGCAGTCTGAACGTCTGTACCGTCCCGGCCGCGGTGTGGCTCGTCATGGTGGGTACGCGAGGTCGAGTGGCCGTCCTGACAGCAAGGGCGACTTCGGTGCGCGAGGAGGTGGTACGGCAAGCGATCCATCCGACGCCGTGCGGCGCGAAGCCCGTCCGGTGGTCGGTGAGGTGGTGGCCGTCGAGCCCGCTGTACCGTTCCACTCCCGCGTTGGCCACGTCTCCGTCGAGCACTGACTCCACTTCGACCAGGCCGCGCCAGCCGTACGCGCGGAAGGTGGTCCGCTGGGCTGCGACGTAGGGGTCCCCCATGTGCACGATGCGGACGTGGGTGACGCCGAGGCGGCGGCCGTGGCCGTCCTCAAAGAGCATGTGCCGTGTGAGCACACCCCGGCGCATGTCGAGCACCACCTTGTAATGCACCATGCCGGGGTCGTCGGGAGTCAGCCAGTCGCCCGGGAGTCCGTCGGCGGCAATGCAGCGGTACCGCAGTGCCGTCCAGTTGGGCAGGTTGACCATGTCCTCGTTGTCGACCTGCTGTCCGGCCACGTGCGAGGTGAGCCGGTTGTAGCAGCCGGCGGCGTAGGTGGCGGGATAGTGCACGGGGCCCGCCGCGGTCTCGGGGGCCGCACCGCGCGTGGCGAACCTGCCGTTGCCCAGCGTGCACAGGGCTTCGACGAGTCGCTCCTTCTTGGGGTCGTAGGCGCCGTACTCCCACTTCCACGAAGCGGTCACGATCCGGCCCCGCAGACGGTGTCGGCGACGGCGTGGAGGCCGGCGGCGACCAGGTCCGCCCCGCGTTCCCGGAGTGCCCGCGCGGTGGCGGGGCTCGTCGTCCGGTCGAGGCCGACGACGAGGCCGAAGTGGCCCCGCCGGCCCGCTTCGACACCCGCAAGGGCGTCTTCCACCACCGCGCAGCTGGAGGGGCCCACCCCGAGCCGTACGGTCGCTTCGAGGAACAGAGCGGGGTCCGGCTTGCCCGCCAGTCCCAGTTCGGCAGCGTCCGTACCGTCCACCACCGCGTCGAAGCAGTCCAGGAGGGAGGCTGCTCCGAGAAGGGGCCGGGCGTGGCGGGAGGCCGATACGGCGGCGCAGTACACGCCGTGAGCCCGCAGCCGGGCGAGTGCCGGAGCGACGTCGGCGAAGGCCTCCACGGCCCCCGCCTCCAGCGTGCGTACGAACGCCGCCTCCTTGCGCGCCGCGACCGCCCAGACCGTGTCGTCGCCCGGTGCGCTGTCGGGACTGCCGGTCGGCAGGTCGATGCCACGGGAGGTCAGGAAGGACTCCGCCCCGTCCAGCCGGGGCTTGCCGTCGACCCACCGGCGGTACTCACGGTCCGCGTCGAAGGGCGGCTGCCTCCCGTGCCCGGACGCGGCCCAGAAGTCCAGACAGCTGTCGAAGGCGGTCTTCCAGGCCGCGGCGTGCAGCCGGGCCGAGTCGAGCAGTACTCCATCGGTGTCGAAGACGACAGCACGCGGGGCGCTCACCCGGATCCCACGCGCCGGCCGGAGACCCGGGTCGGGGCCACGGTCATCCAGTGCGTACGGGGTCCGCCGGCCCAGGGCAGCGAGCGGGCGACGGAGTACAGGTGGCTGACGCGCTCCCCGTCCGTGATACCGGACAACTCGCCGACGGCCATGATGCTCCAGCCCGCTCGCATCGCGTCGTCGATGTGGTCCACCTCGAAGGCGACCTCGGTACCGGACGCCCCGGCGAGCCGGGAGTCGACCGCTGTGCGGAAGGCGATCTCGTTCCCGACAACGACGTAGTTGACGGGAAAGACGGCAAGCCCTTCCATCCCGGAGAAGCCGACCCGGCCGATGCCGTGGGTGGAGAGCAGCCGGTGGCACTCGGCCTCGCTCAGCACCGTCGACGCGGAACCGCGCGTCGAGGTCCCCATGCCGGGAGGACTGTCCGTTGTTCTCCCGGTCAGCTCACCAACGGTGGTCCCCAGACCGTCCGCGAGACCCACGAGCATGCCCATGCTCGGCGCCGCCGCCCGCTCCTCCACGTAGGCGATGTACGACGCCGCGGCCCCACAGCGCTCTCCGAGTTCCTCACGCGTGATTCCCAGCTCTTCGCGGCGGGCCGTCACGCGTCGCCCGAGGTCACCGCGGGCAGCCGGAACCTTGATCGGGGACGCGTCTGCCGTGGTCTCTCCCATGATCGTCACACCCTTGCGGTTCGTAGCAGGTACGAGAACTTTGGCGACGCACTGGTCGTCAACCCCAGGCTGTACCCGCCACTGGTGCACGCACAGGGCCGGACGGTCCCCTACCGGGGCCGGTCGGACCCATGCGGCCCTCTCCTCGGGGCGTGACTGGCGGTGAAGGCCGGCGCTCACGCCCCGGGCCGACACACTGCTGACCGAGGCTGCTCAAACTCTGACCGGGGGCATCATGCGCACTGTGGCCCCCCTCAGCCTGCCGAGGACCCGCCGTCACCGTCCGCTTCGGGAACCAGCCGGCTGTGGAGTTCCGTGGTCATCGCGTGGATGGCACGGGTCAGTTCCGTATTGGTCTTGAGTTCCAGCTCCTGCTCGACGAAGTCGTGGTCGGCCTTCTCCTGCTGGAACGCCGCCTGCCGGTTCTGGCCGATCATCACGAAGGTCGACAGGAAGATCGCCTCCAGGGAGACGACGAGCGTCAGCATCGGCCAGGGATTGGCCTCCACGAACACCATCCAGAAGGCGAAGCCGATCGCGTGGAGATAGACGAACGGCATGGAGCCGGCGAACTTCGTGATCGCGTCGGCGACCCGCAGCTGGACATCGGCCGCCCGGCTCGTGCGGTGTGCGACGACAACCGGATGATGCCGAGCCTCGGCTTCGGCCTCGGCCTGAGTTCCCTTCACCTGCCTGCCTCCTCGGACGAGCACCCTGACACGGTCCTGTGCCCCGCATCGTCTCAAACCGGCCGCCGTTCCCGGCCTACCGCCGGGGCCCGCCCTGACGGCGGCCACATGACCCGGTAACGGCCTGACTGCCCACACTCCATGTCCGGCCGTCGTCGCAGAAGGGGCCGACCGGCCCCCCTACACGGGCCAGCTCTGCCCTTCCCGCCTCCGACCCCGCAGGAGCACGGTTCGGGCATCGGCTCAACCGGCGCATGCCCCGGACTGCGGTTCGAAGGAGCACTCATGACGACCACGTACCGGATCGCGGAGCTGGACGCGCACTGGCGTGCCGCGAACTATCTGGCCGCCGGCCAGATCTACCTCCTGGGCAACCCGCTGCTCGCGGAACCCCTGCGGCCGGAGCACATCAAACCCCGGCTGCTCGGCCACTGGGGCACCGCACCCGGCCTGAACTTCGTCCACACCCACCTGAACCGGGTGATCAAGGAGCGTTCGCTGGAAGCCCTGTGCGTCTGGGGACCCGGCCACGGCGGGGCGGCCGTCCTCGCCAACTCCTGGCTGGAGGGCACGTACAGCGAGACCTACCCGGACATCGGCCGGGACGAGGACGGGATGCGCAGGCTGTTCCGCCAGTTCTCCTTCCCCGGCGGCGTGCCGAGTCACGTGGCGCCGGAAACACCGGGCTCCGTCCACGAGGGCGGCGAGCTCGGCTACTCACTGGCCCACGCGTACGGGGCCGCCTTCGACCATCCCGGCCTGCTGGTGGCCTGCGTCATCGGCGACGGCGAGGCGGAGACGGGACCGCTGGCCGCCTCCTGGCACTCCAACAAATTCCTGGACCCGGTCCACGACGGCGCCGTCCTGCCCATCCTGCACCTCAACGGATACAAGATCGCCAACCCGACCGTGCTGTCACGGATCCCGGAGGCCGAGCTCGACGCGCTGCTGCGCGGCTACGGACACGATCCCCTCTACGTCTCCGGCCACGACCCCGCCCTCGTCCACCCGGCCATGGCCGGAGCGATGGACCAGGCACTCGACCGCATTCACACCATCCAGCGGGAAGCCCGGGCCGCAGGTACGGATCCGGGCGCCGGGCGCGTCCGCTGGCCGGTGATCGTCCTGCGGACCCCCAAGGGCTGGACGGGCCCCGCGACCGTCGACGGCCAACCCGTCGAGGGCACCTGGCGCGCTCACCAGGTGCCGCTCGCCGGGGTCCGCGAGAACCCCGCACACCTCAGGCAGCTCGAAAGCTGGATGCGCTCCTACCGGCCGGAGGAACTCTTCGACGCCGACGGCCGCCCGACGACGCAGGTCCTGGCCTGCGTCCCGGAGGGCGAGCGCCGCCTGGGAGCGAGCCCGTACGCGAATGGCGGGCGGCTGCTGCGCTCGTTGCCACTGCCCGGGCTGGACGCGTGGGCCGTCCACGTGGACAAGCCGGGAAGCACTCTGCACGAGCCGACGCGCGTCCTGGGCCGCTACCTCGCGCAGGTCATGCGGGACACCGCCGGACGGCGGGACTTCCGGGTCGTCGGGCCGGACGAGACGGCGAGCAACCATCTCGACGACCTGTACGACGTGACGGGCAAGGCCTGGGAGGGCCTGACCGAGCCCACCGACCGGAACCTGTCCCGGGACGGCCGGGTCATGGAGATCCTCTCCGAGCACGTCTGCCAGGGCTGGCTGGAGGGCTACCTCCTCACCGGCCGCCACGGCCTGTTCTCCACGTACGAGGCCTTCGCCCACATCGTGGACTCCATGGTCGGCCAGCACATCAAATGGCTGAAGAGCGCCCGCGGGCTGAGCTGGCGCGCGCCCATCGCGTCCCTGAACTACCTGCTCACCTCGCACGTCTGGCGTCAGGACAGCAACGGCTTCTCCCACCAGGACCCCGGCTTCGTCGACCATGTCCTCACCAAGAGCCCCGAGGTCGTACGGGTCTACCTGCCGCCGGATGCCAACACCCTGCTCGTGGTGGCCGATCACGCGCTACGCAGCCGCGACCAGGTGAACGTGATCGTCGCCGGCAAACAGCCCTGCCACGACTGGCTGAACATGGACGAGGCGCGAACGCACGTCGCCCGGGGCGCCGGAATCTGGGCGTGGGCCGGCACGGACGACGGGACCCGCGAGCCTGATGTCGTGCTGGCCTGCGCCGGCGACGTACCCACCCTGGAGGTCCTGGCCGCCTCCGCCCTGCTGCGCGAGCACCTCCCCTCGCTGGCCGTGCGCGTGGTCAACGTCGTCGACATCGCCCGCCTGATGCCACGGGAAGAACACCCCCACGGGATGACGGACACGGACTACGACGCGCTCTTCACCACCGACAGGCCGGTCGTCTTCGCCTATCACGGCTATCCGTGGCTGATCCACCGCCTCGCCTACCGCCGGACCGGCCACCCGAACCTGCACGTCCGCGGCTACAAGGAGTCCGGGACCACGACCACCCCCTTCGACATGGTCGTGCGCAACGACCTCGACCGCTACCGGCTCGTCATGGACGTCATAGACCGTGTCCCCGGCCTCGTCGGCCGTGTGGGGGCCCTGCGCCAGAGCATGGATGCCCAGCGGATCCGCCACCACGACTGGATCCGCCTCCACGGAACCGACCTGCCGGAGGTCGCCGACTGGTCCTGGCCCTACTGATCGCCCGCCCGGGGCGGGACACGGGGGCCGCCCGGGTCCGGGAGGGTACCGAACGGCCCTTCCCGGGCCGACCGCCACCGGCGGAGAGTGGAAACGGACCCGAACGGAGAACCGCCATGAGCACCTCTTCCCCACACCGGCTCACCTCCTCCCCCAACCGCTTCGACCACGCCTTCTCCCCGGAGCAACGCGGCAGGCTGCTGACCCTCGCCCACGAGGCGGACTTCCCCGCCGGCGCGCGCCTGTACAACCAGGGCGGGCACACCAGCCACTTCTGGGTCATCCGGTCGGGGAACGTCGGCATGGACGTACACGTACCCGGCCGGCAGGCCGCGGTGGTCGAGACGGTCGGTCCCGGCGAGCTCGTCGGCTGGTCCTGGCTGTTCCACCCCTACACCTGGCACTTCGGCGCCGAGGCCACGACGCCCGTGCGCACCGACGAATTCGACGCCGCCGCCGTGCGCATGCTGATGGACACCGACCCCGCGCTCGCCTCCGCGATGTGGCAGTGGGTGGGCCAGGTGCTCGCCCACCGGCTCGTCTCCGCCCACATCCGGCTCCTCGACCTCTACGCGCCCCACGGCAGCGGAAGCCGCATCTGAGACAATTGGCCCGAGACGTATCCCGACCCGAGGGTGTGGCGTGGATGTCCGATGCACCATCTGCCCCGGTGCCCATCCGGGTGTTCCTCCTCGACGACCACGAGGTCGTCCGCCGGGGCCTGCACGACCTCCTGGACGCCGAGCCCGACATCGAGGTGGTCGGCGAGGCGGGCACGGCCGCCCAAGCGCTGGCCCGGGGGCCCGCGCTGCGGCCCGATGTCGCGGTGCTCGACGTACGGCTGCCCGACAGCGACGGGATCACCGTCTGCCGCGAGCTGCGCTCGCGCATGCCGGACCTCGCCTGCCTCATGCTGACGTCCTTCGACGACGAGGACGCCCTCCTCGACGCGATCATGGCCGGCGCCGCCGGGTACGTGCTGAAGCAGATCAAAGGATCCGACCTGGTCTCCGCCATCCGCACGGTGGCCACGGGCCAGTCGATGCTCGACCCGGCGACCACCGCGCGCCTGATGAGTTCGCTTCGGAACCCGACCTCGGGGAATCCGCCCGGAGACGATCGGCTGACGGTCCTCTCCGAACGCGAGCGCGCCGTACTCGAGCTCATCGGCGAGGGCCTCACCAACCGGCAGATCGGCAAACGCCTCTTCCTCTCCGAGAAGACGGTCAAGAACCACATCTCCCGGCTCCTCGCCAAACTGGGCGTCGAACGCCGCGTACAGGCCGCCGTCATCGCCGCCGAGGTCCGCGAGCACGACGAGACCGGCCGCTGAAGCCCGCGCTCAGGGGGGAGGACCGAGCGGGATCCGCCAGTCCAGACGGGTTCCGCCACCCTCGTGGCGCGGTGAGACGGACAATCGGCCCCCGCGGGCTTCAGCGCGCTCCGCGAGATTGCGCAGACCACTCCGACGGCCGCCGTCCGTGAAACCCACCCCGTCGTCACTCACCGTCACGTCCAGCGTGCCGTCCGACAGTACGATCCCGACCTCCACCCGCGCCGCCCGCGCGTGCCGGGCCACGTTGGTCAAGGCTTCCCCGAGCACGGCCATCACGTCGTCCGCGACCGGGGCCGGCACATCCGTGTCAATCAGGCCCTCCATACGCAGGGCGGGTGCGAAGCCCAGTACCGTCGCCGCCTCGCCCACGGCCCGCACCGCGCGGGCTCGGAGCCTCGGGGTGCTGCCCGCCGCCTCGTGGTCACGTAGTCCGAAGATGGTCGTACGGATGATCTTGATCGTCTCGTCCAGGTCGTCGATCGACCGGCTCAGCCGCTCCGACGCCTCGGGGTGCTCCACGAAGCGCCGGGCGCTCTGCAGGGTCATCCCGGTCGCGAAGAGCCGCTGGATCGCGAGATCGTGCAGGTCGCGGGCGATCCGGTCACGGTCTTCCAACAAGCTCACCTGCTCGCCGTCGCGGCGCCGGTCGGCCAGCTCGAGCGCCAGGGCTATCTGGCCCGCGAAGCCTGGTAGGGGCGCCACCTCGGCCCCGGCGAACGCCCGCCGGCCGGAACGCCTCGCCAGCATCAGCACGCCGCGCAGCTTCGCCCTGGTGCCCACCGTGACCGCCACAGCCGGCCCAAAGCCCGTCCAGGCATCCGGCTGGGCCATGATCCGGGCGTCGGTGGCCACGTCACCCACGGTGATCAGTCCGTCCTGGGCTTGGTCGAGTGCGGCCAGGATCCCCTCGCCCCCGGGCAGGACGATCCCGCGGTGTGCTTCGGCGCCCTCCCCCAGGGCCAGCGAACCGCGCAGCTCACCGCTGGGCCCCACCTGGTAGAAGACGCACATCTCGGCCGAGATGATGTCCCGGGCCCGCTCGAGCATGCCTTCCAGCACCTCGATCTCGGAGGAGCCCGACAGCAGCTCGCTGGTGAAGTCCGAGCCGGCCTCCAGCCAGCGCTCCCGGAGCCGGACCTCCTCGTACAAGCGGGCGTTGTCCACGGCGACACCGGCAGCGACCGCGAGGGTGGACAGGACTCCCTCGTCCTCCGCGTCGAAGCCCTTCCCGCCCCGCTTCTCCGTCAGGTAGAGATTGCCGAACACTTCACCCCGGACCCGTATCGGTACACCGAGGAAGGAACGCATCGGCGGATGGTGCTCCGGAAACCCGACGGAGGCCGCGTGCTCCGAGAGGTCTCCCAGGCGCAGGGGCCGCGGATGCCTGATCAGCTCGCCCAGCAGCCCGTGGCCAGTCGGCAGGGCCCCGATCCGCGCGCGGGCCTGGTCGCTGATGCCCACCGGGAGGAACTCCGCGAGCTTCTCGCCATCCCCCACCACGCCCAGCGCGCCGTACTCCGCGTCCACCAGGACGACCGCAGCCTCCACGATGCCGCGCAGCACCTGGGCCAGGTCCAGCTCCTGCCCCAGCGACATGACCGCCTCCAGCAGGCCCGTCAGCCGATCTCGGGTATCCCGCGCGTCAATGATCTCCGCCTGGAGCGCGTCCAGTCGCGGCTGCGGAATCCGGCTCGTCGGCGTATCGCGATCGTCCCCGACCATGGACACCTCCGCCGGCATCGAGGGGCCCTGCGCACCAGCCCGGCCTTCAGCGTAGTCCCCACTGCCCGCCGACCGGTCAGGGCCGACGCCCTGGGTGACGGGCCTGGGGGGCGAGCCGTGGCGGAATCCGGTCAGGCTGTTGCCCACGAGCGAGGGCTTGGAGCCCGTTCACTTGCCCGGGACAGTGACGAGTGGGCAGTGCGCACGGTGCAGCAGCCCGTGGACGACCGACCCGAGCCGGATGCCCGTGTAGCCGCCCCTGCCCCGCCGGCCCACGACCAGTGCCAAGGCATGCTCAGCTGCCTCGGCGAGGCACTCCACCGGGTGCCCGGTCAGTACCTCGTGGCTGAGCTTCACGTCCGGATACTCATGCGCCCAACCTGCGGCCGTCTCGGTCAGCATGCGGCGCTGGGCGCCGATGGCCGCCGTCGCGTTCTGGAAGGAGAAGACGGGTGGCTGCCATACCGAGATCGCGTGCAGCTCGCAGCCCCGGAGGCTGGCCTCCTGGAAGGCCAGGGCCATGGCCGTCTTCGACGCCTCGCTGCCGTCGACTGCGACGACAAGGTGGGGCGGGCCCTGGGGGACGCCCTCGGAGCCTCCCACCACGACGACCGGGCAGCGTGCCTGCGCGGTGACGGGCAGCACGACGGAGCAGCCACTGAAGATCTCCTCGGGCCGGGTCAGGTGCCGCGAACCGAGGACGACCATGCGCGCATGTCTGGACGTTCCGCAGAGCACTGGTGCTGGATGTCCGTCGCGCAGAACGGTCGCCAGTTCCGTACCGGGGTGGCGCTCACGCGCCCAGACCGCGGCCTCTTCCAGGGCCTCCGAGCTGGCCTGGCGTACGGCATTGTGCTGCGCGGTGTCGTCGACCATGTGCTCGGTGTCGTGGGGCGAGGGGACTGCCAGGACGAGACGGAGGCGTACATTGCGGCGGTGTGCCTCGTCGGCAGCCCAGGCGAGGGGCAGGAGCCACCTTCCGGTGGGGTCGATCCCCACCGCGATGTCCCGTCCTTCCGCGATGTCCGTCATGACGCGTCGCTCCCCTGCTCCTCGTCGTGCCGCGGAATGAGCTCCACGGGGCAGTGCGAGTGGTGCAGGAGACTGTGCGTGGTGCGTCCCAGGGTGGGTCCGAAGTACCCGGGTGATCGCCTACCTCCCATGACGAGCATGTCCGCGTGACGTGACGCCTCGACCAGGACCGAAGCCACCGACACGCTCTTCTCCGCGTCGGTGTTCACCGTCAACGCGGGGAACTCCTCGCGTACGCGGTCGGCGACGGACTTCAGACTTCGGACGTGGCGGCCGGCGAACTCGTCGACGTCATCGAGCATGCTGACGGCGGTTCCGGCGTACTGGAGTACGTTCCACACGGTCAGCAGCCGCAGCGTTGCCTTGCGCAGCTCCGCTTCGCGGGCGGCGCGTCGCGCGCATTCGAGGTCGTACTCGTCCCGGACCCCGGCCAGCACCACCCCGCTCTCGGCAAGGTCCTCGCCGCCGCGCACCACGATGACGGGGGTCGTCGCGGCTGCCACGACCCTCAGACCGACCGAACCGAGCCGCAGGGCCTCGAACCCGCCCAGACCTCGGTGACCGACCACGGTGGTGCCGTACTTCGCCCCCACTCGGTGCAGACCGAAGACGGGGTCCCTGCGGCTGTACTCCGTGGTGACGTGGAGGCCGGGGAACCGCTCCGAGACCGCGGCGGCCGTGACCTCCAACAGATCGCGACCCTCCGCGTGGACGCGTTCGATGATCTGAGCCGAGAGGTAGAAGACCCGGTCGGCAGTGTCGGCCGCGTAGAAGATGTGAAGGGTGCTGCTGCGTCGGGACGCCTCGGCGGCGGCCCAGAAGGCCGCTGTCAGTGCGGTGCTCGATCCGTCGACACCGACGACGACCGAGGCGAGGTCCGGACGGTGTCGGGTGGAGCCTTCCATGGCTTCTCCTCTGTCGAACAGCGTCGGGGATGCCTTCACACTGCCACCCCGACCTGCGCGAGGAATGGGCCGCAAGGGTCAGTCAAGGGACCGAAGGTCCCTTGCCCGCCGCACCGCCCCACCGGTCGTGCACCGCAGGGGACCGGTCAGGCCTGAGCGAGGACCGTTCGGCCCCTCGCACCGCGGGCGTACGGGGCGGATGGTGGCTGGTGAGGGCGCTGCGCACGATGCTCTCGCTGACCGAAGCCGACAGGAGGGCCACAGATGAAGCACGCCAAAGTCGGCTTCCTCATGACCGACGAGGTGGTCTCGGTCTCCGGGCGGACCCCGTCCGCGGACGTGGCCGCGCTGCTCGTCGAGCACGACATCAGCGGAGTGCCGGTCGTGGACGAGGACGAGCGCGTCCTCGGAGTCGTTTCGCGGACCGATCTGCTCACCCAAGACCACTTCACCGCTCAGGACTTGATGACCGCGCCGGCCGTCACGATCCACGCCGAACAGACCGTCACCGAGGCCGCCCGCCTCATCACCCGACGGGGCGTGACGCGGCTTCCGGTGATCGACGACGAGGACCGTCTGGTCGGCATCGTGACCCGCCGGGACCTGCTGCGCGTGTTCCTCCGCCCGGACCACGAGATACGCCGCGTGCTGGTCGAGGACGTGCTGGCGGACACCATGGGCATCGGCGCCGACTCCGTGATCGTGCGCGTCGTGGACGGGGTCGTCACCCTGACCGGCCGGCTGCCCAAGAGCAGCCAGATCCCCGTCGCGCTCCGGCTCGCCGGACAGCTGGACGGAGTGGTCGCGGTCATCGACCGGCTCACGGCCCACTCAGACGACATCCGCACCGCTCCACTCGGCCGCGGTACCGAGGACGCACCCCCCTGATCCAGGGTGTGGACCGTTCGGCCCCTGCCCGCCCCACCCGCGACGCGCGAGCATGGAAGGAGGCAGGCTCGCCGCCCCCGATCGCAGAGGCGCCGAGTCCTGCGGACGGACCCGGGTCATCCCCTTGCTCCGCCACCGCACTTCGTGAGGAGCACGTTCATGGAAGTCCTGATCTTCGCGCTGATCGCCGTGGCCGTGGTTGCCCTGATAGGGCTGCCGATGGCCCTGAAGATCGTCAAACAGTACGAGCAGGGCGTGCTGTTCCGCTTCGGCCGGCTCACCGGCACCCGTCCGCCGGGCCTGCGGGTGATCGTGCCGTTCGCGGACGTCCTGCACCGGGTGTCCCTGCGGATCGTCACGATGCCCATCCAGTCCCAGGGCATCATCACCCGCGACAACGTCAGCGTCGACGTCTCCGCGGTCGCCTACTTCCGCGTCGTCGACGCCGTGAAGTCGGTCATCGCCATCGAGAACGTGGGCGCGGCCATCAACCAGATCGCACAGACCACCCTGCGCAAGGTCGTCGGGCAGCACACCCTCGACGAAACCCTGTCGGAGACCGACCGCATCAACCTCGACATCCGCGAGATCCTCGACGTCACCACCGCAGAATGGGGCGTCCAGGTCACCCTGGTCGAACTCAAGGACATCCAACTGCCCGACAGCATGAAGCGCGCGATGGCCCGACAGGCCGAAGCCGAACGGGAGAAGAGGGCCAAGATCATCAACGCGGAGGGCGAATCGATGGCCGCCGCCGCACTCGGCGACGCCTCCGACACCATGATGGCCCACCCCCTCGCCCTGCAACTGCGCAACCTGCAGAGCCTCGTGGAGATCGGCGTCGACAAGAACACCACCGTGGTCTTCCCCGCACCGCTCATGAGCACCATCGGCGAACTCGGCGCCTTCCTCGCCCGCGAAACCTCCGCCGCCACCGCGGCCGCCGGCGTCCAGGCACCGCCGATCGCGGACCTCGCCGCCAAGATCCCCGCCCCGCCCCAGCCCAACGGAGCTGCGAAGAGCGTGTAGCCGACAGTCGGCACCGCTGTACGGAGGATGTTGCCTCCGTACAGCGGTGCCGACTTTCCGCAGGACCTTCATTGAGCCACGGCGAGTCCGATACCGATCCGCCGGGCCCAAGTCCAGGCGGGCTCGGGACTGTGGAAGGGCGCGTTCCTTCCTTCTCCCTCAGTACGGCAGGACCCGTCCCGACGGTGTGCGCAGGTCGAGGGGCGTGGGACGGCGCGGCCGTGGGTGCCGGGGTGCCGAGATCTGGATCCGAGGCATGGTGGATCACCTCTTCGAGAGCAGGGCCGGAAGGGCTCCGCACTTCACAGTCCCCCCGTGGAGTGTCCGCGGGGGAGGGCCAAAGCGGACAGGCCCGGGGGCCGACCGGCCCCACCCACCGACCCCGACGACGTGACGCCGCAGAGATCCATCAGACACCCCCTAGGCCCGCCGGACCCGCGACGGGTTCGATACGACCAGGTCGTCGTGGCGCGTGCCACCCAGTACGACCTTCAGGGCGCCGGTCTCGCCGGCGCGGGAGAACACCTCGTACGCCTCTTCCATCCGTCCCAGCTCGAAACGATGGGTGATCAGCGACGAGGTCGGCAGCCGGCCGGCCGCCAGCATGCGCAGCAGCATCGGCGTGGAGGAGCTGTCCACGAGCCCGGTGGTGATGGTGACGTCCTTGATCCACAGGTCTTCGAGGTGCAGGGTCGCGGGCTTGCCGTGGACGCCGATGTTCGCGATCCGGCCGCCCGGGCGGACCATGCGGGTGCACATCTCGAAGGCCTCCGGCATGCCGACGGCCTCCATGACGACGTCCGCGCCCAGACCGTCGGTCAGGTCGCCCACGAGCATTTCCGGTTCCTCGGCGGCGTTCACGACCGCGTCCGCCCCCAGCTCGTGTGCCCTCGCCAGCCGGGACGGCGCGAGGTCCACGGCGATGACACGGGCCGGCGAGTAGAGCCGCGCCGTGGCGATGGCCGCGAGTCCGACGGGTCCGGCGCCGACCACGACGACGGTGTCCCCGGGCCGCACGTTGCCGTTCAGCACTCCCACCTCGTAGGAGGTGGGGAAGATGTCCGCAAGCAGGACGGCGTCGGCGCTGTCGACCGCGCTCGGCAGCGGGTGCACGGAAAGGTCGGCGAACGGTACACGGACGTATTCGGCCTGGGTGCCGTCGATGGTGTGGCCGAGCACCCAGCCGCCGCCCCCGCGGCACTGTCCGTAGCGGCTCTCACGGCAGAACCGGCACCGGCCACACGAGGAAATGCAGGAGACCAGCACCCGGTCACCGGGCCGCACCGAGCGGACGTCACCGCCGCTCTCCACCACCGTGCCCACGGCCTCGTGCCCGAGCACGCGCCCCGGAACCACCTCCGGCAGGTCACCCTTGACGATGTGCAGGTCCGTACCGCAGATGCTCACGACGTCGACGCGCACGATCACATCGCCCGGGTCCTTGATGCTCGGGTCCGGCACGTCCTGCCAAGCGGTGCGCCCCGGCTCCTGGAAGACGAGTGCCTTCATGACGCCACCTCTCTCTGTGTCTTCCGTGCTTCTGCAAAGGTCACCTCATGCTGTCGCCGCCTCTCGCGTTCCGGACAGGGCCGGACGGGCCCGCACCGGGGCCTGACAGGCCTGTCCGGCCCTTGCCTTGGAGGTGTGATGGTGGGAAAGCGGTGCCTCCTCCGCCTGGAGGACGGCCGCCACCCTCCAGGCCGGCCCGGAGACCCCCGCCGTCACCGTTCCGCCCGACACCACCCTCCCCCAGGCGGCCCGGCTCATGGCGGAACGGCACATCAAACGACTGCTGGTCGTCAACCCGGCCGGCACCCTCCAGGGCATCGTCAGCCGCACCGACCTCCTCAAGGTGTTCCTCCGGCCGGACAGTGAACTGGCGGACGAGGTCCGGCGCGAGGTGTCGGCCGGCTGTTCCCGCTCGCACAACACAGAGTGCGGGTCGATGTCCGCCACGGTGTGGTCACCCTTACCGGCGGCATCCTCGACGCCTCGCGCATTCCCATGGCATCACGGCTCGCACGCGCCGTGGAAGGCGTGGTCGACGTCAACCGCGCCCTGACCGCGTCGGCCACGCAGACAGTCGGAGCATGAACCTCCTCCTCAGCCGAAATACCTGGTCAGAACCCCTCTTGATCTCCGCACCGGAGTACGGTGGAGGTACCGGGAGTATTTCGCGCACCGGATGCAACTCAGGTGTCATTTCCGGCGATCAATACGCCGGGCCGTCGGACTGCAGGCGGCCCGGGGACAGGTCTCCCACCATGACCGCCACCCTGGAACGCACCACGCTCCCCGCACCTCTTCGCCCCCCTCGTCTCGTGCTCACGCCGAAGACTCCCCTCGGCGGCCAGCTGGACGGCGCCTGGTGGCCCCGTTCCCGTGACCTGGAAGCCGAACTCCCGCTTCTTGTCGCCGCCTTGAACGGGACGTGGGGGCGCATCACCCGCGTCACCGTGAACCCCGACCGGTGGCCCGTCATCCCGCACACGGTTCCCGTGGACGGGCGCACCCTGCACGTCGGCTGGTTCACCGAACAGGACCCCGACAAGCTGATCCTGCTCTCCTACACCGTCGGCCGCTGGGACCTCCTCGTCGTGCCACCCCACACCGCGCCGGCCGCCGCCGCCCGCCTCATGGCGGCCGCCTCTGTCCCCGGCAGCGTCCTGACCGCCGGCGCGCTGATCGCCGCCGAAGCCGTTATCGGCAGACGGCCGGATGTCCGGAACCGAGAGGACGCCTGGGAAAGTGAAGGCGGAGCGTGCATGTCTCCCATGGGGGTCCCTGCCAGGCAACCGGTCGGCCCGCTGTCCGCAGGGGCCTGGTGGTGAGCCCCGTGAAGACCCTCATCCGCGGGCGCCTCCGATACGGAGTCCTCCGCCGGGACAACCACACCTGCCGATACTGCGGCGCCACCGCGCCCGACGTCCCGCTGCGCGTCGACCATGTCACCCCCGTTGCGCTCGGCGGCGCCGACACCCCGACAACGTCGCTGCCGACACCGTCCGTTGGGCCGCCGCTATGCAGCAGGCCGAGTCCGCAGCTGTCGCGCGCCCGCAGATCAGCATCAGTTCCAGGTCAAGGGCGGTCGCGGCAGCCTACAGCGATTCGCATGTTCCGGTCAGCTCTCACAGCCAGGGGAACCGGTCGGCGGAGTAGCGGTAGGCACGGAAGACGGAGTTCTGGGCGCCGGCCGAGGACTCCAGGCCGACCCCGTCTCCGAAGGACCGGAACTGCGGGACCACGAACTCCCAGACCACGTCCCCGCCGGAGGTCACCTCGAAGAGGCGGCCGAAGGAGCCCTCGGCTACGAAGGTGTTCCCGTTCGGCAGGCGCTGGGCGCTGGACATGTACGGGCTGTAGAAGTTCTGCGGCGGATTGTCCTCGTAGGACCACACCTCCTTGCCGGTGCGCGGGTCCAGCTCCAGCACCCGCGAGTACGGCACTGAGGTCGTGTCGCGGTAGGTGCCGTTGTCGAAGACCAGGATGTTGCCGCCGGCCAGCTCGTGCGGATGGTGCTGCTGGGCCAGCACGTCGGGGCCGAAGCGCCAGAGGACCGACCCGTCGGCGCGGTCCACGGCCACTGCGGTGGACGCGCTGCGGAAGCCGATCACGATCGAGCCGTCGGCGGTCTCGTTGACGGTGTTCGCCATCGGCCAGTGCTCGCGGGCGAAGTGCGGGTTGAGCGGGAACTCCTCGGGGTCGAGGTGCTCGATGGCGGCCCAGCGCCACACCTCCTCCCCGTCCCAGGTCAGTTCGTAGACCACGTCCCCGTAGATGACCCCGCCCGGGGCTTCGGAGCCGGGTATGCCGCCCCGGATGCGGGCGGCGTCGGCCGGGTTCAGGGGTTCGACGACGGTGATGACGAGGTTGCCGTTGCGCAGCACCGAGGCGTCGTGGTGGTGGAAGGGGTGCCGGACCTCGCGCAGGACCGTGGAGTCGGGGGCCAGTTCCTGGAAGATGCCGCCGTGGTAGACGTCCCAGATGGGGAAGAGGGTCGGGCTGCTGGTGTCCTTGGCCGCGTAGAAGAGGTTCCCGTTCGGGAGCAGCTGGGCCTGACGGCCGGGCGGGTGCGGGGAGTTCCAGGTGTGGACGGGCCGGCCCTCGATGTCGACGAGGTGGATCTCGCCGGCGCTGGTGATGGGCGTGTAGAGGGTGAGGCCGCCGTAACTGCGGTCGGGGTCGTGGGCGATCAGGCCGACGCCGCGGCGGCGCAGGGTGTTCTGGTCGACGGTCATGAGGGTCTCCTGTGTGGGATGTGGTTCAGGGGTGTGGTTCAGCCGCGTTGTTCAGCGGTGTCGTTCAGCGGACGGTGACCGCGGCCGGGTCCACGGCCGTCAGGGGCTCGGGGTTCAGGTACCGCAGCAGCGCGGCCCGGTCGGCGGAGCCCGGCAGGCCCTGGGCGGCCTTCGCCCAGGCGGCCTCCTGCTCCAGCTGGGTCAGCAGTTCGGGCGAGAGGGTAGCGCCGTAGCCGTAGCGGGGCTGGAAGGCGTCCACGTAGCCGGCCTGGAGCGCGCCCTTGGACTGGGCGAGTACGGCCTTGCGCGCACCGGGCGGGTCGGCGGCGATCTCGCGCTGGGCGTTCAGCAGTGCCCGGAGCACGGCGGAGGTGGTCTTCTCGGTCGCCTTGGAACCCGCGACGAGCAGGGTCCGGGCCGTGTAACCGGTGAAGGGGAGCTCGGCGTAGCGCTCACCCAGGGTGGTGCGGGCGGAGTCGTAGAAGCTCGGGAAGGTGACCCCGGCGTCGATGTCGCCACGGGCCAGTGCCGGAGTGACCTGGTTCGGGGCGAGGTTGACCACGGTGACGTCCGCCGCCGTCAGATGCGCCGAGTCGAGCATCCGCGAGAGGGCGTACTCGACGTTCGTGCCCTGCGGGACGCCGACCTTACGGCCCTTGAGCGCGGCGAAGCCGGTGATCTGCCGGTCGGTACGGGTCAGCAGGCGCCAGTCGTCGAACCGGGAGAGGTCGGCGACGATCCGCAGCTCGCACCCGCCCAGTGCGGCCGTGACCGCGGGCAGGTCGCCCACGACGCCGAGCTGCGCCTGACCTCCGAGCACGGCGTTGAGCGCGTCCCGGCCGGTGGGCTGGGTGGTCAGGGTGACGTCGACTCCCTCGGCGGACCACAGCCCGCGTTCCTGCGCCACGTAGACGGGTGCCCCGCCGAGGTGGTCGCTGGCACTGACGGAGACGGCGGGGAGGCTGCCGCCCGCGTGGCCGGAGCCCGAGGCTGAGCCTGAGCCGCAGGCCGAGGTGAGCGCGCAGAGCAGGGCCGCCATCAGCAGGGCGGCGGCCTTGGCGCGGGGTCCGGGCATCGAGGAGTCCTTTCGGGACGGGAAGGAAGTCGGGGGGAGGGAGAGCTGGGGACAGGAGGTCCCGGCTTCAGTCGGTGCCGAGGTGGCGTGCGATCAGTGCGCGCCGGCCCGGGTCGGGCGGCCCGGTGGGGACGGCGTGGTCGGCCAGCACCCGCCCGGGAGTTCCGCCGAGGACGACGACCCGTTCGGCGAGGCCCAGCGCCTCGTCGATGTCGTGCGTGACGAACAGGACGGTGGTGCCGCGGCGCTGCCACAGCTCCCGCAGCAAGGTCTGCATGCGAGTCCGGGTCAGTGCGTCCAGCGCTCCGAACGGCTCGTCCATCAGGAGCACTTCGGGCTCGGCGGCCAGTGCGCGGGCCAGGGCCACGCGCTGCTGCATGCCGCCGGACAACTGCGCCGGGTACTTCTCGGCGCCGTCCGCGAGCCCCACCTCGGCCAGTGCCGCGAGGGCGCGGCGCCGGCGCTCCGGACGCGGCAGGCCGAGCCGCTTCAGGGCGAATTCGACGTTGCCCCGTGCGGTGCGCCAGGGGAAGAGCGCGTAGTGCTGGAAGACCACGCCCCGCTCCGGGCCCGGTCCGCGCACCGGAGCGGAACCGGCCGTGACCCGCCCTTCGGTGGGCCGCACGAACCCGGCCACCAGGTTGAGGATCGTGGACTTGCCGCAGCCGCTGGGCCCGAGCAGCGCCGTGAAGGACCCCGCCGGGAGCTCCAGGTCCGTGTGCTCCAGCACGGGGGCGGTCCCGTAGCGGACCGACAGGCCCTCCAGTCGTACCCCGAGGCTCATGAGGCGCTCCAGTGCACGAACCGGCGGCCGATCGCGGCCAGTACGAGGTCGACGGCGACGCCGAGCAGCCCGAGGACGAGCAGCCCCGCGAACATCCGGTCCACCCGCAGGAACTGGCCGTCCACCTGGAGCCGGTACGCCAGCCCGCTGTCCGCCCCGCCCAGTTCCGCCGCCACCAGGGCGAGCAGGGCGACCGAGGCCCCGTAGCGCAGTGCGGCGAGCAGGGCGGGTGCGGCGGCGGGCAGCAGCACCTCGGTGAACCGGCGGTGCAGCGGAGCCCCCAGCGAGCGGGCCGCCCGCAGGTGGGACACGGGCACCCGGGACACCCCGTCGTGCACGTACAGCCAGACGGCGAGCAGCACGGCGTAGGCGATGAGCAGGCGCTTGGCGGTCTCCCCGATGCCGAACCAGGCTGTCGCCAGCGGCACCAGCGCGATGGCCGGGATCGGGCGCAGGAAGGAGACGACCGGGGTGACGGCGGCGGAGAGCCTCGGCAGGTAGCCGGTGGCGAAGCCCAGCGCGCTGCCGACGAGGGCGCCCAGCGCGAAGCCCTGCCCCGCGCGGGTCAGGCTGGCGCCGAGGTCGGCGGCCAGGATGCCGCTGCGGGCGCTGTCCGCGAGCGCTGCCAGGGTTTCGGCGGGCGTGGGCAGGAGCCCCGGGGCCACCGCGCCGGACCGGGCGAGCAGGTACCAGAGCGCGAGCACGGCACCTGCCGCGCCCGTTGCCGGGCCGAGCCGGCGCAGGGCCCGGCCGGGCGGTGAGGGGGTGGCGTGCACGGGGCGGCTCCTCGTTCGGTTCCACAGTCGGTGATAAGTGAGGTCAATAATTGACCACGCTTATGACGGCTGTGTTGCAGCAGTGCGAAACCTCGCCGGGGCCCCCGGCCCTTGATCGGTGATGAGGTACGTTCGCCTGCGTGTCTCGACCCGAACCCACGCCCGAGGCGGTCGAGGTCGGACGGGTGATCCGGAGCTGCCGAAAACAGCGCGGCGTCTCCATGGCCGTCCTCGCCGCCCGCTCAGGCCTCTCCCAGCCCTTCCTCAGCCAGCTCGAACGCGGCCTCGCCACGCCCAGCCTCAGCTCGATCTACCGGATCGCGGAAGCACTGGACGTCACCCCGGGCACCTTCCTGCGCCCGCCGGAGCGACCGGGCGCGGTCAGCCACGAGAGCGACCCGCAGGTGATCCGCGTGACCGAGGCCACGGGGCAGACCGCCCAGGTGCTCATCCCCGGCGGTCGCAGCGCGCTGATGGAGGCCTACGAGCACCACTTCGAGCCCGGCCAGGGCGAGCGCGGCTGGTTCGAGCACCCCGGCGAGGACTTCCTCTACGTACTGGAGGGCGAGATCCTCCTCGAGCTCCAGGGCGAGGAACCACTGACCCTGCGCGCCGGCCAGAGCGCCCACCACCGGGGCGAAGTCCCGCACCGCTGCCGCCTGACGGGTCCGGCCGCCGCCCGCACCCTGCTGGTCATCTCGAACGCGTAGCGCTGCTCACCGGTGGTCGGGCACGTACCGGTAGCCGACGCGGCGCACGGTGGAGATGCGGTCCCGATAGGCGGGGCCGAGCTTGCGGCGCAGCCGGGCCACGTGGACGTCGACGGTGCGGCCGTCGCCAATGCGCCCGTAGCCCCAGATGTCCGAGATGAGGGCATCGCGCGAGTGAACCGTGTACGGGTGGGACACGAGGTGGGCCAGGAGGTCGAACTCCATGTAGGTGAGCTCCAGTTCGCGCCCGTCGACCACGACCAGCCGTCGCGCCGGATCGACCCGGATGCCGTCGTCGGACCGGACGGGATCGGGGTGGGGGTGCGGGTCGGGCCGGGTGGCCGGTGCCGGCCCGGGAGCCGGAAGCGCCCCGGGCTCCGGGAGCACGCCGTGCGCCTTCATCAACGCCACCGGGTCCACGTCGGCCGGCAGGAACACCAGGTATCCGACGCGGCCGCCGCCGATCCCACCGACGGGGACGCCCTGCGGGTGGTCGCCGACGAGCTGCAGGCGGGGGCCGGGGTCGCGGCGGTTGGCGGCTGCGGGAACTGCGGTGGTCATGATGGGCCCCTTCGGCTTCTCGGAGTGAGGTGCGGATGCCGGGTGTTCGGCCACGACGGGGCGGGGGGCTCCGTGACGGACACGACCGCGAAGGCCGGTGCGCCGCACGCCGAACGGACCCGGGCGGCCCAGGGGCCGGGGGCACGAGGAGAGCGTGGGGTACGGAGGGGAACGGCGGCCGGAACACCGGCACGCGACGAGGAAATGCCCTGCCCGAGACCTAAAGGGGTCGGCAGACGGCGCTGGCAACGCGACGGAAGTCAACGTGCCTGCGGCGTACGAGCAACGGCTGCGACGGGGACATGGGCACATCGTGAGGTGCGCGGCGGGCACGCGTCAACAGTTCCCTACTAATTACATAGGAAAAGATTCTCGGGGAACTCGCCGAGCGCAAGGACCCCTTGACGGAGGATCCTGCCGCCGCGCGAGGTCTCGAGTCGGACCGGCAGGCCCCCTCAGGCCTGCACCGTCTCTCATTTTGAGACCGCCCGGTCCACGATGCGGTCACACTCTTGCCGGATGGGCACTTCCGGGCAAGTATTCCTATCAATCCGATGGGAAAGGTGGGGATTTGGTGAAGTGCGGCCCATCAAGACGCTGACGCCGCCCACCCCGGCCCCGCGCGGTGCCCGGCTCCCGATGCCCTCGCGGACACGACCCGCGCGCATCCCCTTCGCACCGGTCTCGCACCCCTCGTGCGCACCCACAGCCTTCAGCAATCGGCCGACGCCGCCCAACTACGTTCCGGAGTAGTCGACATGACCGCCGCCATCCCCCATGGCACCGCTGTCCCACCATCCCTCGCGCCGTTCACCGGCATCCGGGCCTGTCAGTGACGCCGATGACGACGACCCCGAGCACCGCGGTCCGCCGATCCGCCGACGCGCAGCGCCGCGCGCTCCTGCGTACCGCCCGCGACGTGGCGGACGACCTCGCCGCGGACGCCATCACCCGCGACCAGGCGGGCAGGCCGCCGGTCGACGAGACGGCCCGGCTGCGCGAGGCCGGCCTGCTGGCAGCCCTCACCCCGCCCTCGTCGGGACGCGGGGCGGACTGGCGCACCGGATGCGCCGTCATCCGGGAGATCGCCGCGGCCGACAGTTCCATCGGCGCCGTACTCGCCCGGCACTACGTACACACCTGGAGCGGACGCTTCTACGCGGCCCGCCATCAGGCGACCGCCCTCGAAGAGGAGTCGGTGCGCGAGCAGTGGCTGTGGACCGGCGTGGTCCGCGCTCCCGCACCCGGCGACGGCTCCGACGCCGGCTCCGACGGACCGGACCTCACACTGAGCCCGCGCGGTACCGGCTACTTGCTGAACGGGTACCGGGCCGTGGACACGGCAGTGGCCGTAGCCGACCAGATCGTGGTGGACGCCGTCTGCGCCGCGACCGGTGACGTCCTGGTCGTGCGGATCCCACCCGGTGCGCGGGGCGTGTCCGTCGAACCCGCCCTCGACCGCCTCGGGCAGCGCGTCGCCGGCGCGGGCGAGCTCGTCCTCGACGGGGTCGCCGTCACGCCCGACCAGGTGCTGGGCCGCGGACCGCACGACGAGGAGTCGACCGCGCCCTTCACCGCCCTCGCCGAGCCGGCGCTCCGGCTCGCCCTGTGCCACGTCGGCCTCGGCATCGCCGAGGGCGCCCTCACCGAAGCGCGCGACCTCAGCAGGGGCGGCCGCGCGTACCGACTGGCCGGTGCGGACCCGGATCTCTTCCTGACGTACGGGGAACTCGCCTCCGCCGCCCAGACGGCCACCGCCGTGGTCGACCGGGCGACCGAGGTGATGGCGCAGGCCCTCGACTCGGGTGCGCAGCTGGACGCCGAGGAACCCGCGGGCGTCGCCGCCCTGGTCGCCACGGCCGAGACCGTGACCTCGAAGGCCGCCCTGCACATCACCGCCCGGGTGCTGGAGCTGGCCGACGCCCCCGGCCTGGACCGGTTCTGGCGCAACGCCCGCGTACTGACGGCCCACCGCCCGCTGGCGCACCGCCTGCGCTCCATCGGCGAGCACTACCTCAACGGCTCCCACCGCGCGGTGGCGGCGGCCTTCCACTGACGCGAGGTGGCCCGGGGCCGCGGATCCGCGGCCCCGGGCCACCTCGGGCAGGGTCCGCCCCTCGGCCGCCGGGCAGCGGGAGGCCGGTCCGGCACCTGGCGGCGCACCCGCGGCGAACGCCGACCGGGGCCGTACGGGATAATGGTCATATGCGGATCTCAGCCAGGGCGGACTACGCGGTACGTGCCGCACTGCAGCTTGCCGCGTCACAGGATGACGGGCCACTGAAGGCCGAAGCCATCGCCGACGCCCAGGACATCCCGCACAAGTTCCTCGAGGGCATCCTCAACGACATGCGCCGGGGCGGTCTCGTACTCAGCCAGCGCGGCGGCAACGGCGGCTACCGGCTGGCCAAGCCGGCCCAGTCGATCAGCATCGCGGACGTCATCCGCATAGTGGACGGACCGCTCGTCTCGGTGCGCGGGGTCCGCCCGCCGGACCTCTCCTACACCGGCCCCGCCGAGTCGCTGCTCCCCCTGTGGATCGCACTGCGGGCCAATGTGCGCGAGATCCTCGACGGCGTATCGCTCGCCGACGTCGCGTCGTCCGCCCTGCCCGCCGAGGTGTCGGCGCTGGCGCATGCTCCGGGCGCCTGGACCAACCCCTGATCTTCTGGTCTCCGGACCTCCTCCCCCACCTGCACTTTCTCACATCGCGAGATCACGGCGTCCAAAATATGGTCAGCCCCTTGGGCCGGATATCGCTGTCTGCCAATATGCCTACCAACCAGGTGGGAAAACTAGGAATGGGGTGAGGCGGCCGTGCGAACACTGCAGCGTGCGGGCCGGATGCTGCCCCTGACCTCCCGCCGGCACATCGACCTGGTCCGTACGTCCAGCGCCATCTGTCAGCCGGCCTGACACCTTCAGAGGGCCTGGCTCCACGCACTGAGTACCACCGTGCGCGGCGCCGGCCCCTTTCCCCATCGGGCAGACCGGCCCCTCGGCCGACCTCGTCACCCAGGCGCCGTCGAATGCCGCCGTCCGATGTACGGGCTCGACTTCCACCACGGGTCATCGACCACCCATCCGCTTCCCAGCCTGCGACCGCGATCCGGCCGCCGACCTCCGGGAGCAGGCACCGGGTGTCCCGATGGCGCCGCAGCACCACCCATCTCCGCACGTCCCCGAAGACCATCTCGTGAAAGGACACCTCCGTGTCTGCCGCAAGACCGCTCACCATCCTTCGTGCCGTCGCCGTCACCGCCGCCCTTCCCCTGCTGCTCACCGCTTGCGGCTACGGCTCCGAGGCCAAGAAGGAAGACGCCGCGAAGCCGAGCGTCGCCAGCGACAAGGCACTGTCGGCTTCGGAGGTCCGTATCGGTTACTTCCCGAACCTGACCCACGCCACCGCGCTGGTGGGTCTGCAGGAGGGGCTGATCCAGAAGGAGCTGGGCGGCACCACGGTCAAGCCGCAGACCTTCAACGCCGGACCCTCCGAGATCGAAGCCCTCAACGGCGGTTCTCTCGACATCGGGTTCATCGGCCCCTCCCCGTCGATCAACGGCTACGTCAAGTCCAAGGGCTCCAACCTGCGGATCATCTCCGGATCCGCCTCCGGCGGCGTCAAGCTCGTCGTCAACCCGGACAGGATCAAGACCCTGGACGACCTCAAGGGCAAGAAGATCGCCACCCCCCAGAAGGGCAACACGCAGGACGTCGCGTTCCTCAACTGGATCGCGGAGAAGGGCTGGAACGTCGACCCGGAGTCCGGCAAGGGCGACGTCTCCGTCGTGCGCACCGACAACAAGGTCACCCCCGACGCGTTCAAGCAGGGCTCCATCGACGGCGCCTGGGTGCCGGAGCCCACGGCCTCCAAGCTCGTCTCCGACGGCGGTTCCGTCCTCCTCGACGAGACCTCGCTGTGGCCCGACAAGAAGTTCGTGATCACGAACATCATCGTGTCGCAGAAGTTCCTCAAGGAACACGCGGACGTCGTCGAGGCCGTGCTCAAGGGCACCGTGAAGACCAACGAGTGGATCAACGCCAACCCCGACAAGGCCAAGGCCTCCGCCAACGCCAAGCTCGCCGCCGACAGCGGCAAGGCCCTCGACGCGAAGGTCATCGACCCCGCCTGGACCTCCATCCTGGTCACCGACGACCCGCTCGCCTCGACCCTGAAGACCGAGTCGGACTGGGCGGTCAAGGCCAAGCTCATCGAGCAGCCCCAACTCGCCGGGATCTACGACCTCACGCTCCTGAACAAGGTCCTCAAGGCCGCAGGCAAGCCCGAAGTCTCCGACGCCGGCCTCGGCACCAAGTAACCCCGCAGCCCCGTAACCGTCTCGAATCCCAGGAGGTGACGACCATGGCCACCACATTCGCCAAGGCTGCCGAAAGCGCCGTCGCGGAGCAGCACCACCACGCCGCCCGCATCGAGCACGTCTCGAAGTCCTTCTCCGGCCCGGCCGGATCGCAGCTCGTCCTGGACGACATCAGCCTCGATGTCGCTCCCGGCGAGTTCGTCACCATCCTGGGCGCCTCCGGCTGCGGAAAGTCCACCCTCCTCAACCTCGTCGCCGGACTCGACAAACCCACCACCGGATCGATCGAGACCCCCGGCGGCCGCCCCGCCCTGATGTTCCAGGAACACGCCCTGTTCCCCTGGCTCACCGCCGGCAAGAACATCGAACTCGCCCTGCGCCTGCGCGGAGTCGCCAAAGCCGACCGCAAGCCCGAAGCCGAACGCCTCCTGGAACTCGTCCGCCTCACCGGCTCCCACGGCAAACGCGTCCACGAACTGTCCGGCGGCATGCGCCAGCGCGTCGCCCTCGCCCGCGCCCTCGCCCAGGACAGCCGACTCCTCCTCATGGACGAGCCGTTCGCGGCACTCGACGCCATCACCCGCGACGTCCTGCACGGCGAACTCACCCGCATCTGGGCCGAGACCGGTCTCTCCGTCCTCTTCGTCACCCACAACGTCCGCGAAGCCGTCCGCCTCGCCCAGCGCGTCGTCCTCCTCTCCTCCCGGCCCGGCCGGATCGCCAAGGAATGGACCGTCGGCATCCCCCAGCCCCGCCGCATCGAAGACGCCGACGTCGCGGAACTGTCCCTCGAGATCACTGAACACCTGCGTGGGGAGATCCGCCGCCATGGCCAGCACTGACACCACGCCCCAGACCAGGGCTGACACCAAGGGCAGGGGCAAGACGGACGATCTCGCCGGCCTGGAAGCCGGCCTCGACGCCCTCGACGCCGTCCAGACCCACCGCACCCCGGTCCGCGAAGTCCTCGTCAAGAAGGTCCTCCCGCCGGTCCTCTCCGTCGGACTCGTCCTGGTGGTCTGGCAGATCCTCGTCACCGCGAAGGTCGTCGAGGAGACCAAACTGCCCGCGCTGTCCGCGGTGTGGGACAGCCTGACCGCGATGTGGCTCAAGGGCACCCTGCTCGAGGTCGTCTGGACCAGCGTCTCGCGCGGTCTGCTCGGCTTCCTCCTGGCCCTGGCCATCGGCACGCCCCTCGGACTGCTCGTCTCCCGCGTCAAGTTCGTCCGCGCCGCGATCGGCCCCATCCTCCAGGGCCTGCAATCCCTGCCCTCGGTCGCCTGGGTCCCCCCGGCCGTCCTCTGGTTCGGCCTCAACGACACCATGATGTACACCGTCATCCTGCTCGGCGCCGTCCCCTCCATCGCCAACGGACTCGTCTCCGGCGTCGACCAGATCCCCCCGCTCCACCTCCGCGCCGGCCGCACCCTCGGCGCCACCGGACTCCGCGGCGCCTGGCACATCGTCCTGCCCGCCGCACTCCCCGGCTACGTCGCCGGCCTCAAACAGGGCTGGGCCTTCTCCTGGCGCTCACTCATGGCCGCGGAACTCATCGCGTCCTCCCCGGACCTGGGCCTCGGCCTGGGCCTGCTGCTGGAGAACGCCCGCAACAACATCGACCTGCCGGGCGTGTTCCTCGCCATCATCCTGATCCTCGTCGTCGGCATCGCCATCGACCTGCTGATCTTCAGCCCCGTCGAGCGGTGGGTGCTGCGCACCCGCGGCCTCCTCGTCAAGAGCTGAACGAACAACGCACGGCACCGGCTCCGCAGCGGCATCGCCCGCCGCGGAGCCGGTGCTGCCGTTTCAGGCCGTGACCGGCAGGTCGACGGCCGGGAAGTCGACTTCAGTGCGGGCCACCGAGTTGAAGTAGTTCGTGAAAATGTTCAGGGCCACGGCGCCGATGATCTCGCCTATCTCCCCGTCCCCGTAGCCCGCGGCACGCACCGCCTCGATGTCGGAGTCCTCGACGAAGCCCCTGGCGCGCAGCACGGTGGGCGAAGAGCAGGGCGGCCGCGGCCTTGGGGTCCGACGCGTGGGCGTGGCCGCCGGCGGTGAGGTCCTCGGAGGAGACTCCTGCGCGGGCACCGAGCACGTGGTGGGCCGCGTAGCAGTACTCGCAGGAGTTCTCGGCCGCCGAGACGAGTGCGATCTATTCCCGGAGGGAGCCGGGCAGCAGCCCCTTGGACAGCGCTCCACTTCGCCGACCCCGCCGCGGCCCAGGAGCACATACGGCAGTCGCAGTTCAGGCAACCGCTGCACATCGTGCCGGAAGGCCTGTCGATCCGTGAGTTCGAGGTGCCCGGACCCCAGGAGGCACCGCCCGTACCGGTACGCGTGTACGCGCCCGCCCACCGCGACCAGGCGCGGCGGGCACTGCCGGCGGTGCTCTACTTCCACGGCGGCGGGTTCGTCACGGGCGACCTCGAAACGGGTCACGACGAATGCATGTGGACCGCCTCGGCCCTCGGCTGCGTGGTCGTGAACGTCAACTACCGACTGTCCCCGCAGCATCCCTATCCGCACGCCGTCATGGATGCGCACGCCGCCCTGTACTGGGCCTCGACAGAGGCGGAGCTCCTCGGTATCGACGACCGGCTGGAGACCGTCTCCGCCCACACGTACGTGGACACGCCCGTGCGCAACCGCATGCAGACGGCCTACAGCTTTCCACTACACGGGCAGCGACGCGGGCGGCCCCGACGTCTCCGCCTACGCCGCTCCGGCCCGGGCCGCGAACCTGCGCGGGCTTCCCCCGACCCACCTGTCGGTGTGCGAGTTCGACCCGGCCAGGGACGAAGGCATCGCCTACGTCCAGCGGCTGCTCCAGTCCGGGGTCGGATGCGAACTGCACCACTACCCCGGCACGTTCCACGGCTGCACGGCCATCCCCGGCACGGGGGTGACGCAGCGGATGCGCGAGGACCGCGTCCGGGCCCTGGGGCGCGCCCTGTTCGCCCCGTCGGCGCCGGCTCCGGACCGGGCACCGGTGCCGGCGCACCACACCCCGCCGCCCCTCGACGGCCGCACCCCGCTGACGGGCGTCCCCGATCACCACACCGCACCGCCCTCGCCCACCCGGGCCGCCGGGCGGCGCGCCTGCTGAGTCCTCAGGCCGCGAGGCGCCGTTCGAGGGGCGTGCGCAGGCTGGGGCGGATCCGGATGTCGCCGAGGAAGGCGGCCGTGCGTGCGGCCTCGGCGGTGACGGCCGCCCGGGCTTCGCGGGTGAGTCCGGCGGGTGCCAGGACGTGGGTCGCGATGTCGCCGTCGGGGCGCTGGGCCCAGCCCCCGACGATGCGGCCGTCCCACCAGACGGTGGGGCCGATGTTGCCGTTGGTGTCGAAGAGCTCGGGTACGAAGGCGGGGTCGAGGTACCAGTCACGGTCCCGCCAGCCCATGGCGGTGGGATCGAGGGACGGCAGGAGGGCGGCCCCGGGTGCGCTTTCGGCGGGCGGCTCCAGGTGCTCGGGCAGGGCGTGGCCGGGGCCGTGCGAGAGGTCGACCTCGACGGCGCCGGTGCGGGCGACGGCCTTGCGGGTGTCGGTGAGGGTCCAGCCGGTCCACCATGTGACGTCGGCGGTGCTGGAGGGGCCGAAGACCCGTAGGTAGTGGGTGGCGAGCTCGGCCCTGGCGTCGTCGGCGGGGAGTTGCGGATGGGGCTCGGCCGCGGTCCAGCGGAACTGGGACGAGGCCCAGGTGCCCAGCGGGCGGCCGCGCCGGATCCGGCTCTCGGCGGCCATCACGCCGAGCACGCGGCTGGTGATGCGGGGTGTGGCCGCGTAGGGCTTGCCCGGGAAGACGGAGATCTTGGTCTTGAGGTCGGGTACGGCGTCCGCGAGCTGGGCGGCGGTGGCCTCGCCGAGGTCGGCCAGGGCCGCGAGCACGGCCTTCTCGGTGGCGGCCAGCCAGGGCTCGCCGTGCCCGTGCTGCTCGCCCAGGACCTTGAGGAGGTTCTTGCGTTCGCGGGCCGCGACGGTCCGGGCGGTGGAGGCGTCGACGACGGGGGCCAGGTCATGGGGGACGACGAACATGGTGCGGCGCATGCACAGCATCCGCACCAGGCTCCGTTCCTCGTACAGGGCCCGCTCCAGTCGCGCCGGGGTCGGGGCGGCCGTGCGGGCGGCCACCGCCAGGTAGACGGTGGCCGGGTCCGTGGCGTGCAGGGCGAGCAGCGCCTCGGCGACCTGCTCGGGGGTGTCCGCGCGGGCCGCCGGGGTCAGCAGGTGGCCGGAGGCGACTCGGGTGCGCCGCTGCTCGTCGGTGATCTTCTGTCGCATTGTGCTCATGATGGGGTCGGCGGCCGGCTCAGGCGTTCAGGGCGCCGAGCCATTCGAGGAGGACCTTGTTGACCTCGTCGGGGCGTTCCTGCTGGATCCAGTGGCCGGCGCCGTCGAGGATGTGGGTGCCGTGCAGGTTGGGCATGGTGTGGGGGTAGGCGTCGATGGCCCGGCCGAGCATCTGCACGACGGCGTCCAGGCCGCCGCCGATGAACAGTGAGGGCACGGTCAGCGGGGCGCCGTGGATCTCGGCGAGGTCTTCCCAGTCGCGGTCCATGTTGCGGTAGCGGTTGAGGGCGCCGGTCAGGCCGGTGCGCTCGAACTCGCCCGCGTAGCGGTCCAGTACCTCGTCGGTGAGGAACTCGGGCCGGGCCGCGGGGAAGCGGTCGCGCATCGCGGTGCCGGGGGCGACGAACTGGGGCGGTGCCTGGTCGGGGCCGGGCTGGGTGTCCGCTGCCAGGGCGGCGAAGAAGCCGGCCAGCCAGCCCCGTACGTCCGGCTCGATCTCGGCCTCGGCGCGGCCGGGCTGCTGGAAGTAGGACATGTAGTGTTCGCCGAGCTCCGGGGGCGCCATGTGCGCGAACATCTCGCTCGGCCGCGGACCTCCCGCCGGGACGAAGGGGATGGAGAGGATCGCGGCCGCGCGGAACACCTCCGGGTGCAGGATCGCGGAGTTCGCGGCGATGGCCGATCCCCAGTCGTGCCCGACCACGATCGCGGACTTCTCCCCGAGCGCCTCGACGACGGCGAGGTTGTCGGCGACGAGTTCGGTCATCCGGTACGCGTCGATCGCGGCGGGCCTGGAGGAGCGGCCGTAGCCGCGGATGTCAATGGCGACCGCACGGTAGCCCGCGTCGGCCAGGACCGGCAGCTGGTGGCGCCAGGAGTACCAGGACTCCGGGAAGCCGTGCAGGAGCAGCACCAGCGGGCCGGAACCCTGCTCGACCAGGTGGATCCGGCCGGCCGGGCTTTCGACGGTGCGGTGGGCGGGCTCGCGGCGGGTCGGCTCGTCGGTGGGGCTCTTCTTCGACATGGGGATCTCTCCTGCGGGTCGTACGTGGGGGTCCGGACATGCGGTCGACGTCACCCTCGGGCGCTTCGCGCCCCGGTGCCGTGCGGCGGCCCCCAAATGGGGAATCCGGCGTTCCGTCCGGCTTACGACTACGACGGTAGGCAGACTTGCGGACAGATCCGGTCCGCATTGGGCAGCCTCCCGGAAAGACGTGTGCACCACCGACACCCGGGGCGCCGGAATGCGCCCCGGGTGTCGGTGGGACTACATGGAGTGGCCCGCCTCGTGGGACTCGGCCGGGTCGTGCGGGGTGTGGGCGGTGCCTGATTCCAGGGTGCCGCCCAGGTGGTCGTGGAGGGGTGTCAGGGCTTCCGGGGTGGCGGCGGTGACGACCCAGAGGTCTCCGACCAGGTAGGTGCCCCCGTAGGCACGGGACTCGGCGAGCCAGGTCTCACGGCCGGCGCCGGTGCTGAAGGTGGCCATCCGGTAGGCCTGCGGGCCCACCTCGCAGGCGCCTTCGCGCAGCTCCTCCGCCTCGACCACGACCTCGGCCCGGCAGCCCAGGGCGTCGGCGATCAGGTCCAGCGGGGCGGGGGCCGGGCCCGCGACGCGGGCGGGGGCCGGGGCCGGGGCCGGGGAGGAGGGTCCCGATCCTCCGCACCCCGCGCAGAGCAGGGAGGCGAGCAGTACGACGGCGCAGGGCAGCACGTGGCGGGCGCCGATGTGGGGCGGGTCGGGCAGCACGGCGGCCCCCTCAGGAAGCCGCCGGGATCTTCTTGCCCGCGTCGTCGACCGCGAACCAGAGTCCCTGCTTGCCATGGCCGTTGGTCTGGCCGGGCGCGGTGTCGCCCGTGAACAGGTAGACGGGCCAGCAGTCGATGGTCAGTTGTTCCGTTCCGTCGGGGCGTTTGACCGATCCGACGAGTCCGGCGGGGATATCGGAAACCTTCGCCTTGTCCACGGGCGCGGCGGGTTTCCAGGTGTTCAGGCAGGCGTCCAGGCAGCCGAATTTCATCGGCCAGGCGCTGTCCTTGTTGAATCGGTAGAGGGTGCGGCCCTGGGAATCGACCAGTAGTTTTCCGAGTTTCGCGTCGGCGTTCACGGAGAGGTCGGATCCCTTCTTTTCCGGTGCTTTTCCGTCCGACGCTTTTCCGTCCGGCGCCTTTCCTTCGGTCGTCTTGTCGGCCGCCGCCTTGTTGTCGATGGATTTCTTGCCGTTCGGGGCCAGTGCGTGCCAGGTGCCGCCCACCCCTTCGCCCTTCGCGTCGCCCGCCTTGGCGTCCTTCGCGTACCGGTACACGGGCCAGCCGGCGATCGTGAGCTGCCGGATGCCGTCGGGGCGTTCGACCGCACCGAGCAGGTTCGCGTCGATGCCCGCGGCGGCCTTCGCGTCCTGCGCCGGGACGGGCGGCCAGGTCGTGGCGCAGGCTCCCTCGCAGGCCGAACGGGACGGCTCGGCCGTGTCCTTGTCGAAGCGGTAGAGGGTCGCTCCCGCCTCGTCGGTGACCACGGATCCGATGTCCGCGACCTCCCGGACCGCCAGCTCGCCGGCCTGGGCCGAGGCCGCGGGGGCCGAGGCGGCCGCCGGGTCGGCGCCGGAGCCGTATCCGCTTCCGTAGCCGTCGCCGGCGGCCTTGTCCGCCGCGGCAGGCCGTACGGAATCCACGGTACGCAGGGTGCCGGAGCTCCCGCCGCTGCCGCATCCCGCCGTCAGCAGAAGCACCGCCACCATTGATCCCGTCGCGGTGGCCACATGAAGCCTGTTGCCCATGATCTCTCCTCAGGATTCGTCCGGCTTGTTTTCCCATGGCCATTCATAGGGCCACAAGGACCGCCCTCATTCGAAATCCGGGGAATTTATCAGATCGCGCCAAAGCGTGAACTCGGGCCGCAGGAAACCGTGCACAGCCCGTTCATTCCTGAATGCGCAGGGCGAGCGCCGGGCAACGGCGCACCGCGCGCAGCGCTTTGGGCCGCAGGCGTCCCGGGACCGGCATGACCCCCTGTGCGGGGTAGCCGTCCGCGTCCAGCCGGACCACATCGGGCAGCAGGTCCACGCACAGCCCGTGGCCCTTGCACAACGTCCAGTCCACGACGAGGCGTTCGGGGTTCTCGTCGGCCGGGAGCGGCAGCGCTCCCAGTACCCGGCGCCCGCAGCCGCTGCCCAGCGCGTGGTCGCGGAACTCGTCGGGGAAGACCGCCAGGGCCGAGGCCACGAAGGCGGACGTACCGTCCGGGTGGGAGCACGCGCCGCGTCCCAGCACGCCGCGCATCCGCGCCTGTACCGCTTCGAGGGCCGCTCCGCCCCCGCCGCGCACGAGCTCTTCCACCGCGTCGGCGAGCGACGGGAGCCCCCGGACGCACGGGCCGCACTGGCCCGCCGATTCGTCCGCCATCCAGCGGGTGACCCGGGCCACCTCGCCGGCCGGACAGGTGTCCTCGGGCAGCGGCAGCACCGCACCGGCTCCCAGCACCGCGTCGTACGCGGCCAGGGACCGCCGGGACAGGGCGGCCTCCCGCGCGGCCGCCGGGGCCAGCCATCGACCGTGGTAGCCGCCGACGAGCACGCCCTGCCCGGGAGCGGTCCCGCACAGGTCCAGGACGTACGCCAGGGAGGTCCCGAGCGGCACCTCTACGACGGTCGAGCCTGCGACGGTGAGCAGGGTCGTTCCGGGTTCCGCGGGCAGGCCGGCCGTCCGGTACTCCTGGGCGCCGATCCGTGCGGCGACGGCGAGGTGCGCGTAGGTCTCGGCGTTGGACAGCAGGGTGGGCAGGCCTCCGAGCCCCCGCTCCGCGGTGCGCACCTTCTGTCCCGACGGCAGGGCGGGCCCGCCGTCCAGACCCTTCACGAGGGCCGTCCCCTCGCCCGTGACGAAGCGTTCGGGCAGCCTGACGACGCGGACCCGGCGGCCGACCGGACCGCGTTCGGCCACGGCCGCTCCGAGGGACTGTTCCACGTCCTCCCGGGTCACGCCGACGACCACGTCCTCGGCTCCGAGGGCCGCGGCGGCCAGCAGGGCCCCGTCGAGCACCAGGTGCGGCACGTGCAGCAGCAGGGCGGCGTCCTTCAGACAACTCGGCTCCCCCTCCGAGGCGTTGACCACCACGGCGGCGCGCCCTTCGCGTCCGCGTGCGGACCGCATGACCGCCCGGAGCTTGCGGGCGAACGGGAAGCCCGCTCCCCCGCGCCCGGCCAGGCCGATGTCCTCGGCGAGCCCGACCAGGCCGTCCGGCGGGTACGGAGGCAGCGCGCCGTGCACGTCCAGGTGGCCGGCGCGGTCGATCCGGTCCGCGGCGTCGAGCCCCGCGAGCAGTCTGGGCTGCCCGACGCAGCCGAGGACCGGGCGCGTCACCGGGCTCATCGCCGCCCCCGCACGCCGTCGACCGGCTCACCGGGAAGGTCGGGGCCGGGGCCGGGGGCCTGTCGCTGTCCGGGCACGCCGGAGGCGAACACCTTGGGGCGCGACTGGCGGGTGAGGCGCGCGGTCAGCAGCTCCGCGGCCCATTCCGCGGGCCTGCGCACGAAAGGTGCCGGGTTGCGCGGCGGAGCCTGCCCCGGCACCCGGGGCGCCCCGGGTGCCGGGGCGGGCGGCCGGACGGGCGAGGCGCGAAGCTGCGTACGCGATTGTGTACGCAGCTTCGCGCGCAAGCGGATCACCAGCACCCCGGCGATGGCGACCAGGCACAGGGCGTACGCCACCGTCACCCAACCACTGGCGGGACGGCCGGACTTGAGACCGTGGACGAGCGAGGATCCCCAGGCCGGGTACGCACCCGCGTGCAGGGCCCGCCACCACAGCGAGCGGCCCCGGGTGGCGAAGGCGCTGCGGACGGCTCCGGAGACGGCCACCGCCACGAAGAGGTATCCGGCCAGGGTACCGAGCCCGATGAGCAGCGGCCGGTTCCCGTCCGCGAACGGCAGGACCACGGCCGCGGTGTCGACCCGGGACCGGGCGACCTTGATCCACACGTGCAGGCCCAGGAAGGCGAGTCCGGCGACGGCGAGGCCGCGGTGCGCCCCCTGGGCGGCCAGCCGGTGGGGGGAGCCGAGGAACTTGCGGTCGGTGGCCGCCAGGCCCCACAGGACGGTGCCGGTGAGCGAGACGAGCGAGAGGACGCCCGCCCCGTAGTCGAGGAAGTCCCACAGGTGGGTCAGGGCTCCCGCGCGCGCGGACACGACGAGTGCGGAGAGGGCTGCCAGGACCGCGGCGCCCATGGCGGCGGGGTGCGGCCCTCCGGCCGCGGACAGCAGGGGCGGGCGCCGGACCGCCCGGCGGCCTCCGGCCGGGGCCGCGCCCGGTTGGCGTCTGGCGCGGCGGGCCCGGTGGGAGCGTGGTGTTCGAGTCTGGAGCAAGGGCATGTGGTCTCCCAAACAGCCCGGGCCCGAGCACTTCCGCCGCACGCTCGGCGCCCGGGGTGGACGTCGCAACCGCTCCTCGGCGGGCGGGAGATGGGCCTTGCCCACCGGGCCGGCCGGGAGCGGGGGCCGGAGTGCAGAAGCATCCTGGAGCTTCGCAACCCCTCCACGGGATTTATCGAAACGTGATAATTTCTGGCCCTCGCACAGCCATCGCATCGAACATCCCCGGAAGATTCCCTTCCAGTGGTGCGGTTGCGACGGGGTTGACGCCTGGTTCGCCGCCGTACCTCCCCGACGGCGCTTGGGCCGAGGCCGCGGGACTGCAAGCGGTTGGCATGGTCCTGGAGGGAGTACGGGGCGCTCGGCTCCCCTGCCGACATGGCGTCGGCGGGGCGGGAGGAGACCCCGGCAGGTTTGCCACCCTCCCACGGGGCACGTCACACCCCGGCTTGAACGAGGTAACAATGTGCGAACTTCTGAACCGCATCTGGTCCCGACCACGGGGCGAATGGACCCGGGTCCTGCGCAAGGAACTGCCCACGCTGGCCGCGGGGATGGTGGAGGAGCTGCGGGAAACCCTCCCGGGATTCTCGGCGCTCGTCGAGGACGCCGACGCCGAACTGGTCAGACAGCGGCTGGAGGCGGCCCTGCTCACCGCCCTCGGTTACCGCGAGGCCGCCAGGGAGGAGCCGGGCGACCGGCACCCGGCGGACGACGAGCATCCGGACCACGAGCATCCTGAGCGGGAACAGGCGGAGCCGGTACGGGAGCGGTCCGCGCGCAAGCGCGGCCACGGCCCCGACGCCGGAGCCGCCCGCGCTCCCGCAACCGCTCCGCCCCACGAGCCCTACCCCGCAGTGCCGTTGCCACCCCTGAAGGCCGTGCCCTCGCAGCGGACGGGCTCGGTCCGCGAGCATGCCCGGCGCGAGCTCTTCGCCGTGCTCACGGGTGACATGCCCCTGTCGGATCTGGCGCTCGCCGACCTGGCGAGCGCGGCCGGCTGGCCGCTGCCCGCGGCCGTACGGGCCATCGTGCCCGCCTCCCCCGGCGAGACCCAGCAACTCGCCGCCCTCCTCGACGACTGCCTCGGCGGCATGGCCGGCGGGCAGCCGTGCCTGCTCGTACCGACCGAGGACCCGGAGGCGCGCACCGCGCTGGACTGCGCGCTGCGCGGCCGGTTCGCCGCCGTGGGCCACCCCGTCGCGCCGCGCGACAGCGCCTCCTCCCTGCGCTGGGCGGTACGGCTGCTGTCGCTGACCCCGACGCGGGCCGGTCTGGACGTCCGGGCCGTCTACGTGGACGACCACCTCTCCACCCTGCTGCTGCTCCAGGACGAGCCGCTGGCACACGCGCTCGCCGCACGCTGGCTGCGGCCTCTGGCGGACCTGACCCCGCGCCAGAGCGAGCGGCTCGAAGTGACCCTGCTGGCCTGGCTGGAGGGCGGCGGCGCGCCCGAGGCGGCCAAGGCCTTGAGCGTTCACCCCCAGACGGTCCGCTACCGCATGCGCCAGCTGGAGAAGCTCTTCGGTCCCGGCCTGCGGGACCCGCGCACCCGTTTCGAACTGGAGCTGGCCCTGCGCAGCCGCCGGCTGATGGCCCAGGTGCGGCTGCGGCCCTCCCGCGGCAGCCGCCGGGCCCGGGTGGTCGCCGCCGACTTCCGCCCGCCGCTGGGCGCCGGGCGCATCGCCCGCGTCAACGGCCTCTGATACCGACGCCGGCCCCGCACGAGGCGGTGCCGGTCCGAAGCGGGCTTCGGACCGGCACCGTTTCCCGGGCGGCGGGGGGCCAAGGGGGAGGCGGGCCGCCGCCCCGGGGGCCTTCTACTGGCAGGCACGCCCGCCGTTGATGCAGCGCACCGCGTTCGCCATCAGTGCGTCCGACATCACGTTGATGAAGTCCCCGTGGTCGGTCACCGGCTTGTGCAGCTGCTCGGGGAAGCTGTCCACCGCGAAGCGCGCGCCCGGGGGCACCGCGTAGACGATGCGCTGCACCAGCTGCGGGACCGCCTTGAAGCCGGATCCGCAGGAGCCGTCGGCGGCCGCGAAGGCCACGTGGGTGCGGTGGTTGGCGCTGTCGATGTTCTTGCCGTCCCAGCAGCTCTGGAAGGTGAACGTGCGCACCACGTCGGTGCCCTTGGGACAGATCGGGTACTTGTCCTTCAGCTGCCGGTCCTCGAAGCCGGTGCAGCTCCACGAGGCGTTGGCGTTGGCCGGCCCGTTGGTGAACGCCTTCGCGTCACCCGTGATGATCCGCAGGAAGCGCGGCATGGCCGTGACGCGGGAGGCAGGGCTCCCCTTGAAGGCGATCGTCACCTGCTTGGGCTGCAGGATCGTGCCCACATTGGCGTCCTTTCCGCCGCCGGGGGCGCCCGCGTCCTTCTCCGCCTTGCCGTCGCGCAGCCGCAGCACGGGCCAGTAGTACGTGGACTGGTCGCCGTTGGTGCAAGTGGTCCCCGACGCGGCCAGGCTGTTGTTCGTGGAGAAGGCGTCCGTGGTCTTGTTTCCCACGTAGTCGTGCATGTGGTGGGCGCCGTTGCCGACTCCGGGGGCGACGATAACGTTGTCGGGGTTGAGGTGCCGGTTCTCGTTGCGCCCGCACTGGACGGCGAACGACCCGGTGGAAGCGGTGGACTTGGGCTTGGGGGTGCGCACGTTCGGCTTCACGGAGCGGATGGCGACGAAGTCGCCGCGCGCCGGGCCGCCCTTCGCGGGCGAGCCGGAGCCCGAGCGGGCCGCCGGGCCCGCGAGCGCGTTCGTACCGTCCAGGCCCTCGTCGTCGTTCCCGGTCGGAGCCTCCCGCATCGTGCAGGCGCTCAGTTCCGCCAGCCCGTCGGGGCGGGCGGCGGTGCGTCCGATGGCATCGGACATCCGGCCGATCGTCGCGTCCCGCTGTCCCTTCAGCTCCCCGAGCAGCGCCCCGCCCTGCGCCTTGCCGGTGGCGAGCCGCTGGTAGGCGTCGGCGATCTGGGTGTCGAGCCCCGCGAGCTCCTTGTCGACCTCGGGCCGGGCCTGCTCGGGCACCTCGTTCAGCTGCTCGCCCACGTCGGGGCAGTCGATGGTGGCCATGACCGGCGCCGTACGCGCCTTGCCCTGGCCGGCGGAGGCGGCTTGAGCGGCGATCACCACTCCGCCCCCGCCCAGGGTGAGGGCGCAGACGAGGGCGAGGGCCTTGTACGAGGGCTTCAGGCGGCGTTTGTGCCCGGCGCGGCCCGCTGGGCCCGCATCGCCCGCACCGCCTTCACCACCGGTGCGGCTCGCTCGGTTCATTCGGTTCATTCGGTTCATTCGACTCATGCGATCACTTCACTTCCTCGAACGGGAGTCGGCGGAGGAGGCCGGAGCGGGAGCGGAGGTCGGGGCGGCGGGCACGGCGTCCGCGAGGCCGTCGAAGTCGACCAGCCCACTGGCCTCCAGGATCGAGATGTGGTCCAGGACCGTGGCGTTGGCGTCCGTGGCCAGCTCACGGACCATGGAGTTCCGTGTCTGCGCCCGCACTTGGGCGACGAGCGTGAACACCTTGCCGTGCGCCCGGCGCAGCAGCTGGATGAACAGCCGCTCGTACGCGGACCCCTGGGCGCGGTCCAACTGGTCGAGCCAGGCCTGCTGCTGATCGGACGGGCGGTCCGGCAGCGGCAGGCCGAGCGCCTGGCCGACCTCCCGGACCCGGCGGTCCAGCTCGGTGTGCCCCTCCACCAGGTGGTCCCCCGCCATGCGAACCGCCGGGCTGGTGCCGCGCTGTTCGGCCTGCCGCCCCGCGGGCAGCTCCCACAGCCCTGCGAGCCGGACCTTGCGGACGAAGTCGCGGTCCTGGGGGGTGAGCGGCCCGAAGGCCGTGCTCGTGATCCCGGCGCCGTCGTCGTCGGGGGCGGCGACGGGAGCCGCGGCCGCCTCGGCGACCCTGCCGCCGAAGCTCCGCACCGGAATCAACAGCGCGATCAGGGTGAGGGCCAGGGCTCCGATGACGATGCCCGTACCCATCACGTGTCGCGAAGCGACCGACATGCTGCCGACGGCCGACCGACGGATAGACGGCACTGTGCCTCCTTGCTGCGCGGACCGGGAGCGGTCCCGGTCCCTGGTCTCCCGGGACGCTAGCGCCCGTTGCGGCGCCCCTTCCCAAGCCCCATCACGAATGGACAAACATCCGGGCAACGCCCCGAAGGGCTGCTATGGGACCGGCCGTGCCACCGCAGTGCGCGTGTCGGCCAGTTGTCCGGATTACGGCTCGTTCGTGAGGCCCATGGCGGCTGGCACCACGGGATGATTCGGACGGGCGGCGGGTGCAGGAGGGTGGATCGCGGGACCAACCCCCTTGGAAGGAAAGGCTCTTCGTGCGAAAGAAACGACTGGCATCCTTACTGGCCACCGCCGCGCTCCTGGCGAGTTCCGTGCCCCTGATGGCCGCCGCTCAGGCAATCGCCGCTCCCGTTGCCGACGAGCCTTCGACCTCCGACGCGTACCAGCGCCAGCAGCCCGCGTGGCACCGCTGCAGCCCCGATCAGACGGCCTCGTACGAGTGCGCCACGATCAAGGTGCCGCTCGACTACCGGCGGCCCCGGGGGAAGCTGATCGACCTCGCCATATCCCGGGTCAGGAGCGAGAACCCCGCGAAGCGGCACGGGATCATGCTGCTCAACCCGGGCGGGCCCGGTGGCAGCGGGCTCGATCTCCCCCTGTACATCGGGGAGTCGATGCCCAAGGAGGTCCGCGAGCAGTACGACATGATCGGCTTCGATCCGCGCGGGGTCGGGGCCAGCACCCCGGTGACCTGCGGACTGACCGACGCGGAGCAGGAGTTCGACCGGGCCTACCGGCCCGAGACCTTCCCCTCCGATGTCGCGTGGGCCCGTACGGTCGCCGACAAGTGCCGGGAAAAGGCCGGATCGGTACTCCCGTACATCACCACTCGCAACACCGCGCGCGACATGGACACCATCCGTGCGGTGCTGGGCGAGCGGAAGATCTCGTACCTGGGGTACTCGTACGGGACCTACCTCGGCGCGGTGTACACGCAGATGTTCCCGAACCGCACCGACCGCTTCGTCCTCGACAGCGGGGTCGACCCCGACCGGATCTGGCGCGGAATGATCCAGGTCTGGGCCACGGAGGCCGAGCCCGCCTTCGCGCGCTGGACGCGCTGGGCGGCGGAGCGCTCGGGCGAGTACCACCTCGGCGACAGCCCGGCCAAGGTGTCCGAGACATTCTGGCAGCTGGTGGCGAGGGCCGACCGGGATCCGATCGTCTTCCAGGGGCAGAAGATCACCGGTGACGAGATCCGCCGCGCGCGCGGCCTGTTCTTCTACCCGGCGCAGGTCACTCCGCTGGTGGCGGCACTGAAGGACGCCGCCGACGGGAAGCCGGGCGGCCCCGCGGCCTTCGACATGAAGAAGGCCCTGGCGGGCGGATCCGCGACCGGTTCCGCGACCGCCGCCGGGGGCGCCGAGCCCGCTTCGGACAACGGGACCGCCGTGTTCTGGAGCGTGGTCTGCGGGGACACGGCCGACTGGCCGCGCGATCCCGAGCGGTACCGGCGCGACGCGGTCAAGGACAAGGCCGCGTACCCGCTCTACGGGGACTTCGCCTCGAACATCAAGCCCTGCGCCTTCTGGCAGCGGCCCCTGGAGGCGGCGACCCCGATGAGGACGAGGGCCTCGGTGGTGGCCGTGCAGAACGAGTGGGATTCGCAGACCCCGCTGGCCAGCGGCCTGGGCATGCACCGGGCGCTGAAGGGCTCGCGGATGATCCTGGCCCTGGGCGGGGAGGGCCACGGCGCCTACCTGGCCGATCCGACCTCGTGCGTCAATGCCCCGGTCAGCGAGTACCTCGTCACGGGCCGGCTCCCGGCCAAGGACCTGACCTGCCGGGCCGCGGGGAGCCCGGCAGAACTCGGACCGGGGTCGGGATCGGGTTCGGGCCCCGGTTCGGCGCCGGCCAAGCCGCTGCCGTTCCCGTCGGGCGGGCCCGGCCGCTTCTGAGCCCGGGCAGCCCCTCGGGCAGCGGCTCGGGCAGCCGCTGAGAGCCGCACCCGCGCACCACACCCGCCGACGGCACCTTCGTGCCGTCGGCGGGTTTTTTCGCGGGTTCCGTGGCCCAAGGACCGAAGAGCCGGTCCCTACGCGCGCGCCAGCAGCCCGGAGAGCAGGACTTCCAGCGTTTCGCGGAGCGTGACGCCGAAGTCGAGGCGCAGGACCGCGAGCGCGGGGTCGGCCTCGTAGGCGGCGAGCATGGCGGCCGAGGGGTGGGCGTGGGCCCACACGGCCCCGGTGACCATGATCGTGCCGGCGACGAACCGGAACGCGTCCGCGGTGCCCAGCTCCGGCAGGTGCGCGGCGACCCGTTCGGCCAGGGCTCCGGCGCTCGCGATGGCGGCCCGCTTGTACTGGGCGGCCACCTGCGGGGAGACGTTGCGCTCCAGCACGGCGGCCTGGGCGCTGATCAGGTCGCACAGGACCGGGCGGTCCACGAGCGCCTGGGCCAGACACGCCGCGAGGCGGTCGGGGCGCTCGGAGGGCGGGGCGGTGTCCACGGCCTCGGCAAGGGCGCCGTCGAGGTGGTCGACGAGTTCGCGCGACGCGCTGCCGAGGAGTTCGAGCAGGACGTCCTCGCGGGATTCGAAGTAGCGCAGCACGTTCGACTTGGCCAGGCCGACGCGGCGGCTGAGCTCGTTCAGGGTGACCTGGGCGACCGGCATTTCCGCGAGCATCGCGGCGGCCTCGTCGAGGATCGCCCGGCGGCGGGCGGCGCGCTGCTCCTCGCTGCGGGCGCGCTGGAAGTTCGTGGTCGTGGGCACACGGACAGCTTACAGAGTGCACAGACCGGCGGTCTGTTGTTATCAGACCGCCGGTCTGCTAGCTTCGGAAGAAGCGGACAGACCGCCGGTCTCTTATCCGCCGGCCGGTCGACCGGACAGCCGTCCGGACAGCCGTCCGACCAGTCACCACGCCAGTCACCACGTCTTCCTCCGAGGAGCACGCCATGTACGCCGTCCCCGACCAGTCCGGAAAGTTCGCCGTCGTCACCGGCGCCAACAGCGGCACCGGCAAGGAGGCCGCCCGCCGCCTCGCCGAGGCCGGCGCCCACGTCGTGCTCGCCGTCCGTACGCCCGCCAAGGGAGACCTGGCCCGCGCCGAGATCCTGGCCCGCCACCCCGGGGCCCGGGTGGAGGTGCGCCGGATCGACCTGGCCGACCTCGCCTCGGTCGAGGCGTTCGCCGACGGGATCATCGCCGACGGCACCCCGCTCGACCTCCTCGTCAACAACGCGGGAGTGATGGCCCCGCCGGCCCGGATGACCACCTCCGACGGGTTCGAGCTCCAGTTCGGCAGCAACTTCCTCGGCCCGCTGGCCCTGACCGTTCGGCTGCTGCCCGCGCTGCTCGCGGCCCCCGCCCCGCGCGTGACCACGATGAGCAGCGGCACGGCCAACTTCGGCCGGATCGACTTCGCCGACCTCCAGTGGGAGCGGCGGCGCTACAGCCCGATGCTCTCCTACGCGCAGTCGAAGCTGGCCGACCTGATGATGGCCCGCCACCTGGCCGCCCTGGCCGCCGAGCAGGACTGGCCGCTGCGCAGCACGGCCGCGCACCCCGGGTACACGAAGACCAACCTGCAGACCGCCGGAGCGAGCCTGCTCACCGGCCGGCCCTCCCGGACGCACCGGATGCTGGGCCGGGTCGACTTCCTACCGAAGCAGGAGGTCGGGCCGGGCACCGAGCCGCTGCTCGACGCCGCCACCAGCCCGGAGGCGACCGCCGGCGGCTACTACGGCCCGGGTGGCCGCTTCGGCCTGGTCGGCCCCAGCACGCAGGCCCGTATCACCCGTCGGGCCCTGGACCCGGCGGCCAACGCCCGCCTCTGGGCCGTGGCGGAGTCCCTCACGGGCGTCGGCCCGGCCGCGGCCGTCGGCGCGGCGCGCTGACGGAGGAGGCCCCCGACCCGGCGACCGGCCCCCTCGCGGCGCCGGGCCCGCTCCCCCGCAGCGGTGTCAGCAGCCCGGAGCCGGCGATCAGCAGGCACAGCGTCCCGGCGGCCAGGCTCACCGCCGGCACCCCGTGGCGGACGGCCAGCCACATGAGCAGCGCGGCCCCCACCGGCCCCGAGGCGTTGTGCACCGTCCAGAACGCGGAGGTGACCCGGCCCAGGAGGTGGCCGGGGGTCACTTCCTGGCGCAGGGTCATGGAGCAGACCGCGCCCACGGTCAGCCCGAACATGAAGAGGACGGCCGCCACCGCGATCACCGGCAGGCTGCGTCCGGTCCCGATCACCGCCAGGGCCACCCCGATCAGGGCGGTCGAGCCCAGCCAGCACGCTCCGAACCCGAGCGCCCGGCGCAGCGGCCCGGCGGCGAGGGCGGCCGCGACGACTCCGATGCCGCTCACGGCGATCACGTAGCCCACCGACTCCTCCCCGCGCCCCAGTTCCTCCGTGATCCGGAAGATCAGCAGGTCGGTGGAGCCCAGGGTGACGAAGGTCAGGAGGGTGAGCAGGACGGTCAGCGGACGCAGCAGGGCGTCGGCCCACAGGAAGCGGAAGCCGACGACGAACCCCTCGCGCAGCTTCGTGCCCTTCGGCTCCTCGACGGGCTCCGCCCCGCGTGCGGCGAACCGGACCCACCCCAGGCTCGCCGCCGAGACCAGGAAGGTGGCCCCGTCCAGGGCCAGCGCCCAGTCGGCGCCCACACCGGCGACCAGGGCTCCGGCGACCAGCGGCCCGGCCATGGTCCCGACGGCGAAGCTTCCCATCATCCGCCCGTTGGCGGCGGCCAGGTCGGCGGGGTCCACCAGGGCGGGCACGGCGGTCACGTACGCCACGTCGAAGAGCGCTTTGAGTACGGCGACCAGCGCGGTCAGCCCGTACAGCAGCCAGACCCCGGACCCGCCCAGCGCCCACAGCAGCGGTACGGAGCACAGCAGCACCCCCCGCGCGAGATCGCAGCCGATCATCAGCCGGCGGCGGTCCACCCGGTCCACCACATGGCCCGCGAAGGCGCCCGCCGCGATGGCGACGGCTCCGCCGAGCCCGGTCACCAGGCCCATCTGGAAGCCCGAGCCGGTGACATGGAGGACGAACAGCGGCAGCGCGACGTAGGAGACCGAACCGCCGAGCACCGACAGGCCCTGGCCGAGCCAGAAGACGGTGAAGTCCCTGTTCCCCCGCAGGGAGCTCATCCGAGCAGGGCGTAGACCGTGGAAGCCTTCGCGGCGGGCTCCGAAGCGCCCTCGGGGGTCATGGTGATGTCGGCGAAGGCCATCCGCTTGCCGAGTTTGGTGATCCGTACGTCGATCAGTACGTCGGCGCCGACCACCGGCCGCTGGAAGCTGGTGGACTGCTGGACGGTGGTCATCGGGCCGTACGCCCCGCGCGCGGCCGAGATCGCGATGACCGTGGCGGTGTCGGCGGCGGCCATCAGGGCCTGCCCGGAGAGGCCCCCGCCGTCCCGGGCCAGGGTGTCGGACCAGGGCAGCCGCAGCACGGCGTGCCGGTCCCCGGTCTCCTGGACGGTGAGGCCCAGAGCCAGTACCCAGGGGGCGAAATTGTCGGAGAGGATCTTGTCCGCGTCTGCCGGTGTCAACGTCACCGACTGATTGTGGCGGCCCGGTCCGGGCCGCCACAACACCCCGTCGGTCAGAGCGAGGCGGCCAGTTCCGTACCCTGGCGGATGGCCCGCTTGGCGTCGAGTTCGGCGGCCACGTCGGCGCCGCCGATCAGGTGCGCCTCGACCCCGGCCGCGCGCAGGGCCTCGTACAGGTCGCGGCGCGGCTCCTGGCCGGTGCACAGGACCACCGTGTCGGCGGGTACGAGGCGCTGCTCGCCGTCGACCGTGATGTGCAGGCCCTCGGCGTCGATGCGGTCGTACGTGGCCCCCGCGACCGAGACGACACCGCGGTGCTTGAGCTCCGCGCGGTGGATCCAGCCGGTGGTGGTGCCGAGGCCCGCCCCGACCTTGGTGGTCTTGCGCTGGAGCAGGTGCACCCGGCGCGGCGGGGCCGGGCGTTCGGGGGCGGCGAGACCGCCGGGGCCGGTGTACGCGGTGTCCACGCCCCAGTGGCGGAAGTAGACCTCGGGGTCCTGGGAGGCGCCTTCGCCGCTGTCGGTGAGGTACTCGGCCACGTCGAAGCCGATGCCGCCGGCGCCGAGGACGGCCACGCGCTCGCCGACGGGGGCTCCGTCGCGCAGGACGTCGAGGTAGCTGACGACGTTGGGTCCGTCGACGCCCTCGATGTCGGGGATGCGGGGGGTGACTCCGGTGGCGACGACGACCTCGTCGTAGCCGCGCAGGATCTCCACGTCGGCGCGGGTGTTGAGCTTGACCTCGACCGCGCGCTCGGCGAGCTGGGTGCCGAAGTAGCGGATGGTCTCCTCGAACTCCTCCTTGCCCGGGACGCGTCGGGCGATGTCGAGCTGGCCGCCGATGTGGGCGGAGGCCTCGTAGAGGGTGACGGCGTGGCCGCGCTCGGCGGCGGAGACCGCGCAGGCCAGACCGGCCGGACCGGCTCCGACGACGGCGACGCGCTTCTTCAACTGGGTCGCGGAGAGGGTCAGTTCGGTCTCGTGGCAGGCGCGCGGGTTGACCAGGCAGCTGGTGATCTTCCCGCTGAAGGTGTGGTCGAGGCAGGCCTGGTTGCAGCCGATGCAGGTATTGATGGTCTCGGAGCGGCCCGCGGCGGCCTTGGCGACGAAATCGGCGTCGGCGAGGAAGGGGCGGGCCAGCGAGACCAGGTCCGCGCGCCCGTCGGCGAGCAACTCCTCGGCGATCTCCGGGGTGTTGATGCGGTTGCTCGTGACGAGGGGGACGGACACCGCGCCCATCAAGCGCTTGGTGACCCAGGTGTAGGCGCCGCGCGGGACGGAGGTGGCGATGGTGGGGATGCGGGCCTCGTGCCAGCCGATGCCGGTGTTGATGATGGTGGCGCCCGCGGCCTCGACCTCCTTGGCGAGGTGGACCACCTCGTCGAGGGTGGAGCCGCCGGGGATCAGGTCCAGCATGGAGAGCCGGTAGATGAGGATGAAGTCCTCGCCCACGGCCGCGCGGGTGCGCCGGACGATCTCCAGCGGGAAGCGGACCCGGTTCTCGTACGCGCCGCCCCAGCGGTCGGTGCGCTTGTTGGTGGCGGCGGCGATGAACTCGTTGACCAGGTAGCCCTCGGAGCCCATGATCTCGACGCCGTCATATCCGGCGAGCTTGGCGAGGCGGGCGGCGCGGACGAAGTCCTCGACGGTGCGCTCGACGTCGGCGTCGGTCAGGGCGTTCGGGACGAAGGGGCTGATCGGGGCCTGGAGCGCGCTGGGTGCGACCAGGTCCTTGTGGTAGGCGTAGCGGCCGAAGTGGAGGATCTGCATCGCGATCTTCCCGCCCTCGGCGTGCACGGCCTCGGTGATCACCCGGTGCTCGGCGGCCTCCTCCTCGGTGGTGAGGCGGGCGCCGCCCTCGAAGGGGCGGCCGGCGTCGTTCGGGGCTATGCCGCCGGTGACGATCAGACCGGCTCCCCCGCGGGCGCGCTCGGCGTAGAAGGCGGCGAGGCGCTCGAAGCCGCGCTCGTGCTCTTCGAGGCCGGTGTGCATGGAGCCCATGATCACGCGGTTCGGCAGGGTGGTGAAGCCGAGGTCCAGGGGGCTCAGCAGGTGCGGGTACCGGCTCTGGGAACTCATGAGGGGGCGCCTCCTCGCGCGGGGGTGTTGAAGCTGTTCTAGCTGAGCGGGCGCTTATTTTGCAACTAGGTGCAAAACGGGTCGAGGGGCTCCGGCGGCCGTATCCGCCCGCATCCGCCCGCCACTCCCGGGACCAAAGGCCCTGCCCGCCGGGACTTGTGGCGGAGCTCACCACCCAAGAGATGGCAAAGGATTGGGGAATGCCCGCTTTTCCCGCCGCCGCGCTCCGTGCTGCCCTCGTCCTGACCGCCGTCACCACCACGGCCGCGCTGATCACCTCCTGCGGCGCCGCCGAGTCGGACACCGACCGCATCGGACGCAAGGGCGCCGCGCGCGCCGCCGGGGCCGCGGACGTGTCCGAGCCGCCTTCCCGGCCCCTCTCCAGCACCCCGACCCCGACCGCCGCCCCGGACCCGACCCGCTCCCCGGCTCCCGAGGCCCTGCTGCTCGAGAACCCGGCCAAGCGGGTCCGGCCGGTGGTGGCCCCGGCGGACGGTTCGACCGTGGGCATCGGCCAGCCCGTCTCGATCGTCTTCAAGAACCAGAAGGTGGACCCGGAGTTGCGGGCCGGCATCGAGGGCCGGGTGGAGATCAGGACCTCCTCCGGGGTCGTCGGCGCCTGGCACTGGGCGGAGAGCAACGGAGACACCCACCTCCACTTCCGCCCGAAGGAGTACTGGCCGGCGGGGACCGAGGTCTCCCTCGACGCCCGTCTCACGGGGGTGAAGCTGGACGCGCGCACCGCCGCGACCGGGGACCGGAAACTGACCTTCACGATCGGCTCCGCCCTGGTCAGCCGGGTGGACCTCGCCGCGCACACCCTCACGCTGGTCAAGGACGGCAAGCCGGTGCGGACGATCCCGGTCAGCGGCGGCGAGGACCGGTTCAAGACCCGCGAGGGCGTGAAGACGATCCTCAGCAAGGACGGCACGGTGCTGATGGACTCCCTCACCATCGGGATCCCGCGCACGAGCCCGGACGGGTTCTACGGCCGGTACGAATGGAGCATGCGCGAGACGATCAGCGGCGAGTACGTCCACGCGGCGCCCGACAACGCCGAGTCCTTCGGCAAGGCCAACGTCAGCCACGGCTGCATCGGCATGTCGGCCGCCGACGCGAAGTGGCTGTACGAGCAGAGCAGCGTCGGAGACGTCATCGAGGTGACGGGCACGACGGGCAAGCCGATGGACGAATTCGGCAACGGCTACGGCGACTGGAACCTGAGCTGGGACGACTGGCTGCGGGGCAGCGCCCTGGGCGCCTTCAAGGCCTGACCCCGCCGCCGGTACCGTCGCTCCGGTGACTGGACGGGACGCGGTGGCGGTGGGCGGCGACGGGGTGCGGATCGCGTACGAGGTCTCGGGGAGGGCCGACGGCATCCCGCCAGTGCTCCTGTTGCCCGCTCTGGGAGAGACCTCGGCGGACTGGTCCCGGGTCCGGGAGGAACTCAGCCGGGAGCGGCGGGTGTTCGCGCTCGATCTGCGCGGCCACGGCGCCAGTACGTGGCCGTCCGCGTACTCCCTCACTCTCATGCGGGACGACGTGCTGGGGTTCATGGACGCCCTCGGCCTGGACCGGGTGGACCTGGTCGGCCACTCGCTGGGCGGAATCGTCGCCCAGCTGGTCGCGCAGCACAGCCCGTGGCGGGTGGTACGCCTGGTGCTGGAGGACTCCCCTGCGCCGCTCCCCCGTGAGCCGGCCGCCCTGGTCCGTCCCGAGGGCGAGCTGCGCTTCGACTGGGCGATGGTGCTCGCCGTCAGACCCCAGCTCGACCGGCCCGACCCGCCCTGGGCGGCCGGCCTGGACCGGATCACGGCTCCGACCCTGGTAGTCGCGGGCGGCCCCACCAGCCACGTCCCCGAGGAGGCCGTCGCCGAGCTGGTCCGCCGCGTACCGGATGCCCGGCTGACCACAATCCCCGTGGGCCACTTGGTGCACGCCTGCTCCCCCGCCGAGTTCACGGCGGCCGTCTCGGCTTTCCTAGCGGAGCTCCCCGACGTCGAGGTCGCCCGGCGGTGGCTCGCCGAAGACGGAATCACCCAGACCGGCCCCGACACCTGGTACGACGCGGAGCCGCCCGCCGGGACCTTCACCCGGGACGAGCTGTGCGAAGGGCTCGGCTCGATGGCCTTCACCGACGAACGCCTCGACCTGGCGGGCCGGTTGCGGGTCGCACTGGGACTGCAGGACCTGCTCGGCTGGCACCCCCTGGTGACCGACCAGATCCACACGGCCCACCTGGGGCCGCACGGGCCGCTCCCGCGGGAACCGCTGTGGGACGGCTATCGGCACCGACTGGAGGCCGTGCGCGAGCACGACGCGATCACGTCCTCGCTCTGGTTCGACTGGTTCGAGACCCCGCGGACCGCCGACGAGGCCTTCGCTGAGGTCCTCGGCAACGACCGCGAACGGCTGCTCCCCGGCGCCCCGGAGCCGTTGCTGCGCAGGGCGCGACGGGTGCTCGAACATTCGGGTCCGGTGCCGTGGTCGAGCAAGGTCGCCACCTACCGAGCCGCCGCCCGCACCCCCGCCCTGCACCACGCGGTGTTCCGGGCCGTACTTCGCAGCCACCACGACTTCTTCGGGCGGATCGACCCGGTGGAGGCGCTCGACATCCTCGGCTCACTGGACGTACCGCCGCAGACCGAACGGCTGGCCGAGCTGCGCCGGGCGCTGGCCGCCGGACATCACGATCCGCGCCGCGGCCCGCGCGCCCCGCAGGCCGCCCCTGGCCCGGACGGACGGGCCGGGGGCGGCTGAGGCCGGGTCAGGCGCGGTGCAGGCGGAGCGTGAGGATCTGGAACGGGCGCAGGGTCAGGGCCACCGTGCCGTCCGGGGACGGGCCGCCGACGGCGGTTCCTTCCAAGGGGCGCTCCAGCAGGTCGCTCTCGACCGCCGCCGACAGCGGGAAGCCCGCCGCCAACGTGGCCTGCGCGCGGCCGCCGCGGGATTCGTAGAGGCGGACGACGACGTCGCCGCTGCGGTCCTCGGCCAGCTTGAGCGACTCGACGACTACGGCGTCGTTGTCCACCGCGACGAGCGGAGCGACCGGAGCGCCGCCGGTGACCACCCGCTCGGGCAGGTTCAGCCCGTGGCCCTCGCGGACCGCGTCGCCGATGGCCGCGCCCGGGGCGAGCGAGAAGCGCAGGGTGTGCGCGCCCTGGTCGGTCTCCGGGTCGGGGTAGCGCGGGGCCCGCAGCAGCGAGAGGCGGACGGTGGTGGTCTGGCCGCCGTCGGGGCGCATGTCGCGGGTCACGTCGTGGCCGTAGGTGGAGTCGTTGAGGACGGCGACGCCCCAGCCCGGTTCCTCCGCGTGGATCCAGCGGTGGGCGCAGATCTCGAACTTGGCCGCCTCCCAGGAGGTGTTGGTGTGGGTGGCACGGTAGACGTGCCCGAACTGCGTTTCGGAGGCGGAGCGTTCGGCCTTCACGTCCAGCGGGAAGGCCGCCTTGAGGAACTTCTCCGTCTCGCGCCAGTCCACGTCCGTGACGATGTCCACGGTCTTGGCGTCCGCCCTCAGGGTGACGGACTGGACGGCCGTGGAGGAGCCGAACGAGCGGGTGACCCGTACCGTCGCGCGGTCGGAGGCGGATTCGGCGACCTCCAGGGCGTCCAGGTCCACCAGGTCGGTGACCTTGTTGCGGTAGAACTCGTCGATGTCCCACGCGTCCCACATGTTCGGGAAATCGGGATGGATCTGGAGCAGGTTCGCCGCCCGGCCCGGCGCGACCGACTCCCGGTCGGCCTCCAGGTCGTACGCCGACACGATCAGGCCGCGGTCGTCGATCTCCACACGGAGGCGCCCGTTGGCGAGCACGTGTCCGCCGCCCCGCCGCTCCTCGATCGTGACGGGCCGGACGACCCGGGCCGGCAGGCCCGCCCCGCCGGCCGGGATCCCGCGCCGGGTGTGCGGGGCGCAGTTGAAGACCAGCCGCTCCTCGCCCCGTCCCGCCAGTGCGGTCTGCGCCGCGAGGGTGATCGCGAGCAGCTCCTCCCGTACCGCGGCGTACGTCTCGCGCGCCTCGCGGTGCACCCAGGCGATGGAGGAACCGGGGAGGATGTCGTGGAACTGGTGGAGCAGGACGACCTTCCAGATCCGCTCCAGGTCCTCGTACGGGTACGCGTACCCGGGAACCTTCACCGCGGCCGTGGACGCCCACAACTCGGCCTCGCGCAGCAGTGATTCGCTGTGCCGGTTGCCCTGCTTGGTCTTGGCCTGGGAGGTGTAGGTACCGCGGTGCAGTTCAAGGTAGAGCTCCCCGGCCCAGACGGGCGCGTCCTCGTACTCGGCGTGCGCCTTCTCGAAGAACGCGTCGGGCCGCTCGATCTCCACCCGCGGGGAGCCTTCGAGGTCCTTCTGCCGCTTGGCGCGGGCCAGTTGCTCGCGCGTGGGGCCGCCACCGCCGTCGCCCCAGCCGAAGGGGGCCAGCGACCGCGAACCCCGGCCCTTCTCCTGGTAGTTGCGGGCGGCGTGCGCCAGCTGGGTTCCGCCGAGGTCGGAGTTGTAGGTGTCGACGGGCGGGAAGTGCGTGAAGACGCGGGTGCCGTCGATGCCCTCCCACCAGAAGGTGTGGTGGGGGAACTTGTTGACCTGGGACCAGGAGATCTTCTGGGTGAGGAACCACTTGGAGCCGGAGAGCTTGACGATCTGCGGCATCGCGGCGGTGTAGCCGAAGGAGTCGGGCAGCCAGACGTTGTTGGTCTCGATGCCGAACTCGTCGATGAAGAACTTCTTGCCGTACAGGAACTGGCGAACCATGGCCTCGCCGCCGACCATGTTCGTGTCGGACTCCACCCACATGCCGCCGACCGGCACGAACTGCCCGTCCGCGATCTTCTTCTTGACCCGCTCGAAGAGCTCGGGCCGGTAGGTCTTGATCCAGTCGAGCTGCTGCGCCTGCGACATGGCGAAGACGAACTCGGGGTGCTCGTCCATCAGGCCCACCACGTTGGACGCGGTGCGCGAGACCTTGCGGACGGTCTCCCGCAGCGGCCACAGCCAGGCGGAGTCGATGTGGGCGTGGCCGATCGCGCTGATCCGGTGTGCGGAGGCGTTGGCGGGGGCGGCGAGCGCCCCGGCGAGCGCGGCGCGGGCGGTGGCGGCCGTGCCGGCGACGTCGCACAGGTCCACCGCGTCGAGGGCGGAGTCGATGGCGCGCAGGATCTCGTAGCGCCGGGCGCTGCCCTCGTCGAGCTGCATCATCAGGTCGTAGAGGACTTCGAGGTCCTGCACGAGTTCCCAGACCTCGGTCTCGAAGACGGTGAGGTCCATCCGGGCGAGCCGGTAGAGGGGCTGGTCGCCGCTGGTGCGCCTGTCGCCCTCGTAGGTGACGGAGTGGTCGACCAGGATCGGGTTGGACGCACCCTCGACGTACCACTCGATGTGCTCGCCGCCGGCCGCGGAGTCCGCGACGCGCACCCAGTCGTTGTACGGGTTGAGCGCCTTGATCTCCCCGCCGTCGGCGCGGTGGACCAGGCCCTCGCACTGGAAGCCGGGCATCATCCGGTCGAAGCCCAGGTCCAGGACGGCCTCGACGGTGCGTCCGGCCCAGTCGGCGGGCACGGCGCCGGTGATCTTGAACCAGGTGGTGCCCCAGGCCGGGCCCCACGGGTCGCCGACGGCGCAGGGCTCGTAGGCGGCCGCCAGGCCCTCGGCCACGGGGACCGGTTCGCCGGGGGCTTCCCAGCGCTCGACGGTCAGCGGGACCGAGCGGGAGTGGACGGCAGGCTTGATGCGCTCCTTGAGGACACGGCGGAGGCGGTGTTCGGTGATGCTGCGGTCGTCGTGCATGACGGCTCCTCCAGGAGAGGTGGTGGTGGGCGTGCACCGAGCGGAGGGCTGGGACCGGCTCGCTCAGGTCTTGACGGCTCCCTCGCCGACGCCCTTGAAGAAGAAACGCTGGAGGGCGAAGAAGAGGAGCATCATCGGGATCAGTGCCGCCATCGCCCCGGCGGCGATGATCCGCTGGTCGCTGACGGTGGTGGCGCCGGCCAGGGTCTTCAGGCCGAGCTGAAGGGTGTAGTTGTCGCTGTTGGTCAGGACCAGCAGGGGCCAGAGGAAGTCGTCCCAGGCGCCCATGAAGCTGGTGATGCAGACGACGGCAAGGGCGCCCTTCGCGGCGGGGAGGAAGACCCGGGTGAAGCGGGTCCACTCGTTCGCGCCGTCGAGGACCGCGGCCTCCTCGACCTCCTTGGGTACGGAGAGGAAGGCCGAACGCATGATCATGATGTTGAGGACCGAGACCGCGCCGGGCAGCCAGACGCCGATGAGGGAGTCGACCAGGCCCATCTCGCGGATCGTGAGGAACATCGAGATCATCACGGACTCGAAGGGGAACATCAGCGTCGCCACCAGCACGGTGAAGACGGTCTTGCGGCCCTTCCAGGCGGCCCGGGAGAGGGCGTAACCGCCCATGGCCGCGAACAGCATGTTCGAGGTGATGGCGAGGAGGGCCACCGTCAGGGTGTTGCCGACGTACTGGAAGAGCGGGAACGATTCCGCGACCCGGAAGTAGTTGTCGAGGGTGGGCTGCGAGGGCAGCACGCCGTCGTACACGTTCTCGGTGCGGCCTCGGATCGAGGTCAAGAACTGCCAGACGATCGGCCCGAGCATGATCACGAGCACCAGGAGGAGTGTGGCGTACCGGCCGGCGAGGCCGATCCAGTACCGCCGGGCGTCGGCTCCGACGCGCTTGCCCGCCCTGCTCCCGAAGGAGGAGAGGGTGCTCAACTTAGCTCTCCCTTCGACAGACGGCGGCCCAGCAGGCTGAAGACCAGCGTCAGGAGGAACAACAGGATGGAGATGGCGGCCGCGTAACCGGTCTCGCCGGAGAATCCGAGGCCGACCTGCCGGATGAGGAAGGGCAGCGTACGGGCGCCGCCGCCGGGACCGCCGCTCTCGCCGCCGAGGATGTAGATCTCGGTGAAGACGCGGAGCGCGGATATGGCCGACAGCGTGCCGACCAGCAGCATCATCGGCTTCACCTGGGGGACCGTGATGCTGAAGAAGCGCCGGACCGGGCCCGCGCCGTCGAGCGCCGCGGCCTCGTAGAGCGAGGTGGAGACGTTCCCGAGGGCCGCCAGGTAGAAGACCATGTAGTAGCCGAGGCCCTTCCACACGGTCACGATCATCGCGGAGACCAGCAGCATGGTGCTGTCGGTCAGGAACGGGATCGGCTCGGAGATGATGCTGAGCTTCTGGAACAGCGTGTTGACCAGGCCGTCACTGCGCAGCACCCACTGCCAGATGAGGCCGACGACCACGGCCGAGGCGATGACCGGGGTGTAGAACGCCGAGCGGAAGAGGCCGATCCCGGGGACCTCTCTCTGTACGAGGACGGCGAGGGCCAGCGGCAGGAAGACCAGACAGGGGACGACGACCAGGAGGTACAGCACGCTGTTGCCGGTGGCGACCCAGAAGTCGGAATCGGCGAACGCGCGGGTGTAGTTGTCGAAGCCTACGAACCCGCCGCCGCGCAGGATCTGGGCGTCGGTGAAGGACAGGATCACGGTGTTGACGAACGGCCAGAGGCTGAACATCGTCACCATCACCAGGCCCGGGGCGAGGAAGAGGTACGGGGTCCACCACTTGCGGTGGCGCAGTCCCGTCTCGGCCTCCATGGCCTCCATTGCCTTCTTGGCCAGCTTCGCCTGCTTGCTCGGCTTGCTCCGGTTGCTCGGCTCGGCCTGCTTGCCCTGCTCCGCCCCCTCGGCTCTGCTGCGACGGGGCTCATTCTCCGGTGCGCCCGTCACTTCTGCGCCGACTTCGCGAGCAGCTTGTTGGCCTCCTCCTGGGCCTTCTTCACCGCGGTCCCGGCGTCCTGCTCGCCCTTGATGGCCTTCTGCATCTCGCGCACGACCGCGTCTCCGACCTGGTTGGTCCACTGGACGGGGGTGTTGGCGTCGAGTGCGGCGCTCTTGAGCTGCTCGGCGCCGACCGCGCGGGCCAGCGTCTCGGCGTCCTTGCCGTCGCCCTTGTCGGAGAAGTACGGGTCGGCCAGGCCTACGGCGTTCGACGGGTAGATGGTGGCCTTCTTGGAGAACTCCACCTGGTTGGGCCCGTTGGTGATCCACTTGGCGAACTCGGTCGCCGCGTCCAGGTGCTTGCTGTCCTTCTTGATGCCGAGCGACTGGGCGTAGATGCCGATGTGGCCGAGCTGCCCGGTGACGGCGTTCGCGACCTGCGTGTTCCCGTAGATCTGCGGGGCGTTCTGCTTGATGTCCCTGACGAAGCCCGGGGAACCGGGACCGAAGACGATCTTGCCGCCGCCGTAGAGCTGGTTGATGTCGTCCGACTTGAGCAGGGACTCCTTGGGCATGGCGCCCTTGTCGTACAGGTCCTTCATCCGCTCGACCCATGCGACGGCCTTGTCGCTGTCGAAGGTGAACCGGTCCTGCTTCTCGTTCAGGATCGGCACGCCCATCTTCTGCCAGTCTCCGGGCAGCCGGCCCTTGGGGTCGGCCATGAAGGCGGAGAACTGCCCGCCGGACTTGGCGGCGATCTGCTCGGCACAGTCGAAGAACTCCTCGACGCTGGTCGGCGGTTTCGCCGGGTCGAGACCGACCTTCTCGAAGAGCTCCTTGTTGTACGTGAGGATCTCCGGGGTCACGTACCAGGGGTACGCGTACACGCCGTCGCCCTTGCCGGGCAGCTTGAACTGCTCCCAGGCGCCCGGGACGTAGTCCTTGGCGACCTCGGGATCGAGTTTGGCGACGTCGGCCAGCATGCCGCGGTCACCGAGGAGCTGGAAGGAGTCCGTGGAGAGGTTGACCACGTCGGGCAGGGCCCCGGCCTGCGCGTCGGCGACGATCTTCTCGTTGTAGCCGTCCCCCGGGACGTCCTCCCACTTGACCTTCGCGTCCGGGTACTGCTTCTCGAACGCGTCGATGACGCCCTGGACGTACGAGATGAACATGGGCTTCAACTGGAGGGTGCGGAACGTGATCTGACCAGCCACCTTGCCGGTCTTCTCCCCCTCCTTCACGTCCCCGGCGCCACCACTCATGCCGCATGCGGAGGTCGCGAAGAAAGTACAGGCCACGAGCGTGGCGATGGCAATACGGGTCACGTTCCTACGGGTCATCGTCGCCGCCTTCAGGGGGAGTTCCGGCCTCGCCGCCGGAACGCTGCGCCCAAACTCACCCGAAATGAAGATTCCGTCAATGTGACCAAAGTCCCTGGCGGCGGGTACCCGTACGTCCCGAATTACGACAGGCGCTCGACCAACAGCCCGAAAGTCACTCCGTCAAGAAGGCCTTGACCTGCACTGATGCGCTTTAGTCCCAAAGCCCTCACGCGTGATATCGATTCGGTAACGAACATGTCGGGCCGTCAGAGGTTGACTTCTTATCGCCGGTTCACGAAAACTTGAACTAATGCGCTTTATCCCGCCCGCAGCGAGCGAAATCGCATTAACCGTCCTGCCAACCCCGCCCACACGGATCGTCCGGCACGTACCGCCGGTGAAAGAGGGATTGACAGTCATGGCTGAGATCAGGTTCCGGCAGACGAGCCTCACCTACCCCGGCGCCGACCGACCCACGGTCGAATCGCTGGACCTCGACATCGCGAACGGGGAGTTCCTCGTCCTGGTCGGCCCGTCGGGCTGCGGAAAGTCCACCACCCTGCGGATGCTGGCCGGGCTCGAAGAGGTCACCTCCGGCTCCATCTCCATCGGCGGCCGCGACGTCACGCACCTGCCGCCCAAGGACCGCGACATCTCGATGGTGTTCCAGAACTACGCGCTCTACCCCCACATGTCGGTCGCTCAGAACATGGGCTTCGCCCTGAAGATCGCCAAGGTGGACAAGGAGACGATCCGCAAGAAGGTCGAGGAGGCGGCGAAGATCCTCGACCTCACCGACTACCTCGACCGCAAGCCCAAGGCCCTCTCCGGCGGTCAGCGCCAGCGCGTGGCCATGGGCCGCGCGATCGTCCGCGAGCCGCAGGCCTTCCTGATGGACGAGCCGCTCTCGAACCTGGACGCCAAGCTCCGCGTGCAGACCCGGGCCGAGATCGCCAACCTCCAGCGGCGGCTGGGCACCACCACGGTCTACGTCACCCACGACCAGGTGGAGGCCATGACGATGGGCGACCGCGTCGCGGTCCTCGCGGACGGCATCCTCCAGCAGTGCGACGCCCCGCGCACCATGTACGACCGCCCCGCGAACAAGTTCGTGGCCGGGTTCATCGGCTCCCCCGCGATGAACCTGCTGACCCTGCCGGTGTACGAGGACGGCATCCGCTTCGGCGGCTCCACCCTCAGGATCAGCCGCGCGGCCCGTGAGGCGGCCGGCGGCGACAGCGTCACCCTGGGCATCCGCCCCGAGCACCTGGACTTCCACGCCGCGCACAGCGACAAGGGACTGGCCGTCACCTTCTACTCGGTGGAGGAACTCGGCTCGGACGGCTTCGCGTACGGCAACCTCGACCTGGGCAACGGCGAGAGCCGACCGCTGACGGTACGGACGTACGGCCGCGAAGAAGGCCTGCGCGGCAAGACCATCCGTGTCATCCCGCGCCAGGACGACCTGCACCTCTTCCACGAGGCCACGGGCGAGCGCCTCCCCGACTGACGCCGGCGACCCGCCCTGCGGGCGGCCACCCCCGCGGGCCGCCACCGCCGCCCGGCTCGCGCCGATGGCGGCGCGGGCCCGGCGGGCCGTGCGGGGCTGGAGGGCGGGGGGCTGAGCGGTCGGTCAGGCCAGTGGGGCGGCGGCGAGCTCGATGACCTCGGCGGGGCCGGACCGGAACGCCGGGCTCGCGGCGTCGGCCTCGATCATGTGCGGGGTGGCATCGTGCGCGGCGAGCGCCTCCTTCGAGGACCACCGCTCGATGAGGACGAACCGGTCGGGGTCGCCGCTCACTTGGTGCATGTCGTAGCGCAGGCACCCCTCTTCGGCCCGCACGAGCGGCGCGATCCGCTCAAACATGGCGACCTGTTCCGGGCCCCGCCCCGGAAGGGTGCTGATCAGGATGACGAGTTGGATGGGCTGCGACATGCGACCGAGGTTATCCGGCGGCCTGATCCCGCTCGCTCCCGGGGGTGGGGCCGGCCGGGTCGTCGGCGCGTACGGGGACCACCGCCACCGGGCACAGGGCGTGCAGCAGGACCGCGTTGGACACCGACCCCATCAGGAGGGAGCCCGCCCTCAGGCGGCGCCGGTGGCGGCCCACCACGATCAGGTCCGCCTGCTGGGAGGCGGTGACCAGGCGGCCCGCCGGGTCCCCCGGGGCGACCACGGCGTCGACCGTGACGTCGGGGTAGTGCCGGGTGCGGAACGGCTGGAGCCGGGTGCTCTGGTCCTCGGCGAGTTGCCGGGCCGCCTCCGGCGCGTCGCCGGGGGTGGCCGGCGGGCAGCCGCCGCCGCGCTCGGCGACGAGGGAGCCGACCAGGGTTAGCGAGGAGAGCGGCACCAGGTGGGTGGAGACCACCTGGAGCACCGCGCCCCGGCGACGAGCCTCGGCGAAGGCGAAGTCGACCACGTCGTCGGTGGTTTCGTCGGGGGCGAGCCCCAGGACCACCCGGCGCTCGCCGGAGTCGGCGGAGCCCTCGTCCTGCTCCGCCGCGAGCCGCGCCGCGTGCGGGACGACCATCACCGGGCAGGGTGCCTGGGCCGCGCACACCCGGCTGTTGGAGCCGAGCAACAGGCTGGCGAAGCCGCCGAGTCCGCGTGATCCCATGACCAGCAGCTGGGCGCCCGCGGCGAGTTCGGTCAGGGTGACGGCCGGGTTCCCCTCGCGGGAGACGTAGTGGAGCGGCGGGAGGTCCTCCCGGCCGGCCAAGTGGGCCCGTACCAGGGCCAGCACCGGATCGGTGTCCCAGGCGGGAGGCCGCACCAGGGCTTCGCCCGGGGCCGCCACCCGGGGGTGGTCCGGCCGTACGTGCGCGATGTGGAGCTCCGCTCCGCGGGCGCGGGCCGCTTCCACGGCCCAGTCCAGGGTCCTCAGGCTGTGCTCCGAGCCGTCCACGGCGGCCAGGACGGGGCGGGCGGTGGCGGGATCGGCCGAGTGCGTCTGCATGCCTCCACCCTCCAGCGGCCGGGGGCCGCCGGGCAGGGACCGAAGGCCCTACTTGAGGCGGTAGTCGGCCTTCTCCGCGAGCTTGCCGTCCTTGAAGCAGAAGCGGAACACCGTGTCGCTGTCACCGGCGGTCGACAGGTACCAGGAGCACTCGGCTCCCGCGGGCACGGCGGGCCCGCCGTCCTTGAGGGCCTTCTTGACGAAGGTCTCGCCGGAGGGCAGCTTCGCCCGGACCTCGCTCTCGGTGTCGCCGGCCTTCACGGCCTCGTACACCTTGGGGTCGACCAGGGTCTTGTCCGCCACGTCGACGACCGTGCCGATGCCGAAGAACAGCAGGACGAGCAGGCCTGCTCCCAGGAGCACCGCCACCAGGCAGCCGATCAGGCATCCATTGCGTCGCGCCACGTCCTGGTCCTCCGTAATTCCACCGCACTGTTGCGAACTGTCCCCACGACTCTCGCAAGGCGGGGCAACGGACGCTGTTCTCCAAAGTCTCGGATGCGCGCAACGATCGTCGTTCGAGGTCAGTGGGGGTGAGGCGTGTATACAGGATAAGAACGATCATTCGGACGAATTGTGAGGAACCATCGTGAGCCAGAACATCGAGCCCCTGATCGTCGTCGGCGTGGACGGTTCGAACCATTCCAAGCAGGCCCTGCGCTGGGCGGTCGGCCAGGCCAAGGCCATCGGCGGCCGGGTGCACGCCGTCATGAGCTGGGAATGGAACACCAATCCCTTCGGCATCAGCGCCACCGAGCAGGACGAGCTGGTCCACGCCGAGGACGCCGCCCGGCAGAAGCTCGCCGACACCGTGGCCGAGGCGGTCGGCACGTCCCCGGGCGTTCCGGTCTTCCGCCGCGTGGAGCAGGGCTCGCCCGCGCAGGTGCTCGTCGAGGCCTCGAAGGAAGCGGCACTGACGGTAGTCGGCACCCGCGGCTACGGCGGCATCAAGGGCGCGCTGCTGGGTTCGGTGAGCCAGCAGGTGGTCCAGTACGCGGCGAGCACGGTCGTCGTGGTCCGCGAGGACGCCTCCGCCTGAGCAACGCGGGGCCCCTGAAGACCTCCGTTGACCTGCGCGGACCCGCGCGACCCGCGGTCCGGCCCCGGATCGGCCCCGGATCGGCCATGGCCGGGGCCAGGCCGCCCAGGCGCCTCAGGAAGCCGCGCGCCCCAGGTCCCCCGGATCGGTGTTCGCGCCGCACAGCACCACCGCGACGCGTTCCCCCGGCCGCCGCGGAGCCACTCGCACCGCCGCCAGCGCGGTGGCCGCTGCCGCCTCGACCACGATGCGGTGCTCCTCCCACAGCGCACGCCGGGCTTCGACGATCGCCGAGTCCGGGACCAGGACGGACTCCGCGTTCTTCTGCTGCACGGCGGCCAGCGCGTCGGCGGAGACCCGGGTCGCCCCCAGCGAGTCGGCGGCCACCGAGTCGACGGGGACGTCGACGAGCCGGCCCGCTTCGAGCGCCGCGTTCAGGGCCCGGCAGTTCTCCGGCTCGGCAGCGATCACCCGTACGCCGTGTTCCCGCGCGGCGGTGGCGATCCCGGCGAACAGCCCGCCGCCGCCGACCGCGACGACCACCGTGTCCAGGCCGGGCAGGGCGGCGCGGATCTCGTCGAGCAGGGTTCCGGCGCCCGCCGCGATGAGCGGGTGGTCGTACGCGTGGCTGCTCAGGGCCCCGCCCGCGGCGGCGAACTCCCGGCAGGCGTCGAGGGCTTCGGCGTACCGCTCGCCCACGAGCCGTACGTCGGCCCCGTAGGCCCGCAGCCGCTCCACCTTCACGCGCGGGGCGCCGACCGGCAGGAACACGGTGGCGGGCACGGACTCGGCGCGGGCCGCCCAGGCGCAGGCGAGTCCGGCGTTGCCGCCGGAGGCGATGGTGACCCCGGCGTCGGGGAGGGTCCCGGCGGCGCGGTGGGCGGCGAGGAAGTTGCGGGCGCCGCGGGCCTTGAAGGAGCCGGTGTGCTGGAGGTACTCCAGGGCGTACGAGATCCCGTCGCCCGCCGGTATCACCGTGACGGGCCGTACCGCCCCGGCGATCCGCTCGGCGGCCACGCGGACGGCGCCGTAGTCGAGGGACACCGCTTCGAGCTGCTGTTCCATGAACTCACTCCTCGTATCGGGCGGAACGGGCGGACCGGGGAAACCCGGGGCGGCCCCCTCAGCCGGTGGCGGGCCGGGCCGCCTCGATCAGCTGGCGCAGGGCGCCGTAGTACACCTCGTGGTCGGTCAGCGCGGGCAGTACGTCGGCCAGTCCGCCCGAGAGCACGGGGAACTCGGCGGGGTCCAGGGCGGCCAGCGCCCCGCGCGAGGCGGCGGTGGCCGCGGCCGGGTCCCGGTGGTCGACGAAGGCGGCGCTGCCGAGCGTCAGCAGGTACATCCGGCGGTAGACGGTCATCGCTTCGCCGGGACTCATCCCGGCGGCGACGCTGTCGGCGAGTGCGGGCTCGACGAGCCGTGCCAGCAGCTGCCGCCCGAGCCAGGGCCGGCCGCCGCGCAGGATCAGCAGCCCGGGGTGGGCCGCGAGCAGCCGGTAGAGGGCGCCGAACCGCTGCTCGGTGGCCTCCGCCCAGCCGGTGCCCGCGGGGATCTCGGGCAGCTGCGCGGCGAGGTGCTCGGTGCAGAGGTCGAGCAGCCCGGCGAGGTCGGTGCAGCGACGCTGGACGGTGGCGTGCGAGACCTCCAGCCGGTCGGCGAGGGCGCGGAAACTGAGCGCGGCGGGGCCCTGCTCGTCGAGGATCCGCAGGGCGGCGGCGGCGATTGCCCCAGGCGTCGCACGGTCCAGGGCGGCTGATCTTCTCGGCATGAGATACATCGTATCAGCCATCGACACATACAGTGTCACTGTCAGCGTCACGTACGACGTATCAACCCCATGGCGTGACGCCGACTACACCCATATTGCTGGTCATTGAGCGATAACCCTCGACTTATGTTGACAGCGGGTAGTCACACCGCTGCACTGAGCGCGCCACAGCCCCACGTCCCCCACGTCAAGGAGACTCCGTGCCGCCTCGTCTGCGTGCGTCGCTCCCCTGTCTGACCGCGGCCGCCCTGCTCGCCCTCGCGCTCTCCCCCGCGCCCGCGACGGCGGAGCCGACCGCGACCTCGGACGCCCCGCTCGCGCTCACCCCGCCCATGGGATGGAACAACTGGGCGCACTACATGTGCGACATCGACGAGGCCAAGGTCGTGGCGAACGCGAACGCGCTCGTCTCCACCGGCCTCGCCGCCAAGGGCTACGACACGGTCACCATCGACGACTGCTGGATGACCAGGAGCCGGAACGCGAACGGCGACCTCGTCGTCGACACGGAGAAGTTCCCGCACGGCATGGCCTGGCTGGGCGACTACCTGCACGCCAGGAAGCTGAAGTTCGGCATCTACCAGGACGTCGGCCACCTCACCTGCGAGCGCTACCCCGGCAGCGGCTCCCCGGAGGGCGGCGGGCCGGACCACTACGCCCGCGACGTCCGGCAGTTCGCCTCCTGGGAGGTCGATTACGTCAAGATGGACGGCTGCAATCTGTGGGTGCCCCCGGGCATGACCAAGGAGCAGGCCTACCGGGACGCCTACAACTCCGTCGCCGGGGCGATGCGCGACAGCGGCCGGAACATGGTGCTGTCCGCCTCCGCGCCCGCCTACTTCCAGCAGGGCGAATGGGGCGGCTCCGACTGGCACAAGGTCATCGACTGGGTCGGCGAGACCGGTCAGCTGTGGCGCGAGGGCCGCGACATCAAGGTCTACAAGCCCTCCGCACCGGACACCTCCCGGTGGAGCTCGGTCATGGGCAACTACGGGTACAACCGCTGGCTCGGCCGGTACGCGGGCCCCGGCAACTGGAACGACCCCGACTTCCTGATCGCCGGCGCCCCCGGGCTCACCGCCGCGGAGAGCCGCAGCCAGGTCGGCCTGTGGGCCATGATGGCCGCGCCGTTCATCCTGTCCTCGCAGGTCTCCGAGATCGGCGCGGACGGGCTCGCCGCCCTCGGCAACACCGACATGATCGCGCTGGACCAGGACCCGATGGGCCGTCAGGGCTCGGTGGTCTCCTCGAACGCCACCTTCGACATCCTGGTGCGCCCGCTCGCCGACGGGGACCGTGCCGTGGCCGTCCTCAACCGGTCCGCCGCGGCCCGCGACATCCGCGTCCCGCTCGACGAGATCGGGCTGGCGTCCTGCACCGTCACCGCGAAGAACCTGTGGAACGGGAAGCGCCAGGAGGTCTCGGACGCGCTGACCGGGAAGCTGGCCGCACACGACACCGCCGTCTGGAGGCTGACCCCGGGGGCCGACTGCGCCCCGGCCGTGCCCACCGGCCAGATCGCCGGCCAGGGTTCGGGCCAGGGAGCCGCCTGCGCCGACGGGGCGAACACCACCGGCGTCGGCGCCGTGGTGATGGGCGCCTGCACCGGCGCTCCCGACCAGCGCTGGACCGTGGGCCGGGACGGCAGCCTGGGCCTGGCCGGCACATGCCTGTCCGCGGGCGCCGACGGCCTCGTGGAGCTGGCCCGCTGCGCCTCCACCGACCGGCGGCGCGAGCCGGGGCAGAGCTGGACGCCGCGGCGCGACGGAGCCCTCGTCGAGGACGCGAGCGGGCTCTGCCTGACCGCGCCCGCCCCCGCGGCCACCCCGGCCGACCCCGGCGCCCCCGCCGAGCGGCTGCGGCTGGCCGCCTGCGGCGACCACAGGGTCGACCAGGCCTGGGCCCTGCCGGTCTGACGGCCGCGCACTTGAGCGAGCAGACCGCGCACCCCGAACCTCCCGCCACCACCACCCAGACGAGGACGACGCACATGTCCCGCCCGATCCCCCGGCCCCGCCCGGCCGGGCGGGCACGCCGCCGGGTCACCCTGGCCGCGCTGCCCGCAGCCCTGCTCACCCTCACGGTCGCCGGGGCCGCCCCCGGAGCGACGGCCCCGGTGGCCCCCGTACCGGCCGCGGCGCCGCATGCCGTACGGGACCACGCGCCGGGGACACCCCGGCCGCGGGCCTTCGACGCCGCCCCGGCACGGGCCGCCCTGGAGCGGCTGCTGCCGCACCACGCCCGGCAGTTCACGCTGGTGCCCGACCCCGCCGCGTCCCCCGGGAACGGCCGCGCCGGGGCCGGGGCCGACACCTTCACCGTCTCCGGAACCGCCGGCGCGATCACCGTCCGGGGGTCCACCGGCGCCACCCTGCTGACCGGTGTCGGCTGGTACCTCCAGCACATCGCCGGCGCGGACATCGGCTGGCCCGGCGACAGCATCGGCATGCTGCCCGACGAACTGCCCGCGGTGCCCGCCCCCGTCACCCGCAGCGCACAGGTACCGCACCGGTACGCGCTCAACGACACCGACGACGGCTACTCGGGCCCGTACCGCACCTTCGAGCAGCACCAGCGCCAGATCGACCTGCTCGCCCTGCACGGCATCAACGAGGTGTTCGTCCAGGCCGGCGCCGAATACCCCTACTACCGGGCGCTCCAGCGCTTCGGCTACACCGCCGAAGAGCTGCGGGAGTGGATCCCGGGTCCCGGCCACCAGAGCTGGTGGCTGCTGCAGAACCTCAGCGGCTTCGGCGGACCGGTCACCGAGCAGCTGATGCGCGGGCGGGCCGAGCTGGGCGGCAGGATCGCCGAGCAGCTGCGCGACCTGGGCATGACGCCGGTGCTGCCCGGCTACTTCGGCACCGTGCCGCCGGGCTTCGCCGAGCGCAACGCGGGCGCGGTGACGGTGCCGCAGGGCGTCTGGGCGGGCTTCGGCCGGCCGGACTGGCTGGACCCCTCCTCCCCGGCCTTCGCGAAGCTGGCCGCCGACTACTACGCCGAGCAGCGTGCGGTGTTCGGGGACAGCGCGATGTACCGGATGAGCCCGCTGCACGAGGGCGGGCAGACCGGCTCGGTCGATGTGAAGGCGGCCGCCGGGGCGGTCCAGCAGGCCCTGTGGGCGGCCCATCCGGGCGCTCTGTGGGCGGTGCTGGGCTGGCAGGACGATCCGACCAAGGAGCTCCTCGCCGGGGTGGACACCTCGAAGCTGCTCATCCTGGACGGGCTGTCCGACCGGTACAACCGCCTCGACCGGGAAGCCACTTGGGGCGGCGCCCCGTACGCGATGGGCACGATCTACAACTTCGGCGGGCACACGACGACCGGCGCGAACACCTCGGTCTGGACCGACCGGTTCAAGGCCTGGCGCGCGAAGAGCGACAGTGCGCTGACCGGCATCGCCTACCTCCCGGAGGCCACCGGAACCAACCCGGCGGCCTTCGACCTCTTCACGGACCTGGCGTGGGAGCAGAACCCCGTCGACCAGAAGAAGTGGTTCGCCGACTTCGCCGGGCGGCGCTACGGCCGCCCGGACGCGGCGGCCTCGGCGGCGTGGGAGGAGCTGCGCAAGGGCCCGTACAGCACCTCTTCGGGGCTGTGGTCGGAGTCCCAGGACAGCCTGTTCTCGGCCCGCCCGAGCCTGACGGTGACAGGGGCGGCCCACTGGAGTCCCAAGTCCATGCGCTATCCGGCGGGTTCGGTGCGCCGGGCGCTGGACCAGCTGCTCAAGGTGGATCCGCGACTGCGCGGCTCCAGCGCGTACCGGTTCGACCTGGTCGACACCGCCCGGCAGGCCCTCGCCAACCACTCGCGGGTGCTGCTGCCGCGCATCAAGGCGGCCTACGAGGCCCGAGACCTGACCCTGTTCCGCGAGCTGACCGCCGAATGGGCTCACCGTGAGCAGCAGTTGGACGAGCTCATCGGATCGGATCCGAACTTCCTGCTCGGCCCCTGGCTGTCGGCGGCACGCGCGCACGGGGCGGACCGGGCCGAGCAGGACCGGTACGAGTACGACGCCCGCTCGATCCTGAGCGTGTGGGGCCGGCAGAGCAGCAGCGAGGGCGGCTTCCTGCACGACTACGCGAACCGCGAATGGAGCGGCTTGGTATCGGAGTTGTACGCGCGCCGATGGTCCTCCTACTTCGCTTCGCTGGAGGAAGCCCTGGTGCGGCGGGCGGCGCCGAGGGCCATCGACTGGCACTCCTTCGAGGAGCGGTGGGCGCGGCTCACCACCCGCCATGCGGACCGGCCCAGCGGCGATCCGTACACCCTGGCCGCCCGGATCGCGGACACCCTGCCCGCCGTCAAATGACCTACCGGACGGTGCCCGGCGGTGAACCGCGGACATCGTGAACCTCACCCTCCCGTGGGAACCTTCCCACCCTCGCGAGGGAATGTTCCGCCGACGGCCCACCCGGTTGGCCGGGTACTGGGTTGACTCGCAGGGAAGTTGATCAGGGGCGGCCGCCGGAGGGATCCGGCGGCCGCCCCTTGCGATGCCGCCCCGCCGGAAGGACGCCAGCCTTGCCCGAAGCCGACCCGGACCGGCCCTCCGTAACCCTGGAGCTGCTGACGCTCCTCGCCGCCGGAGCCGCCGATCTCGCCACCGACCAGTTACGCCAGTCCGCGGACCGGGCCCAGGACACCCTGCGCCGCTCCGACCTGCGGGAGCTGATCACCGACGGGGTGGTGGAGCTGCGCAAGCGCGGGGAGATCGACACCCGCCGGGCGGGCGCACCGGGCCTGGAGAACTACCTCGAAACCATGGCCCGCCGGGCCGCCGAGAGGGCCGGCCATCCCCGCGCCTGACCACGCCGCCCCCGGCCGCACCCGATACCAGTGCCAATGCCGTATCCCACGACCGGCCCTGCCGCCGGGCTGGGTCGACTGGGACGTCATGGAGCAGGCCCGGCTGTTCTTCATGGACAACGCGGCCCACATCAACACCGGCCTGTCCTTCGCAGCGATGCCCGTGACCTACGCCGTACCGCGGATGGCCCGGCTGCTCTCCTCGACGCACTCGCTCGCGTACCCCTCGCGCCGGATGGCCAACACCGGCCAGTTCGTGGCGTACTTGATGCGCGGCGACGCCTTCGCGCAGGACAGCCGGTTCATCCCGGCCGCCCAGAAGGTGCGCCTGCTGCACGCGGCGGTCCGCCACCACCTGAGCGAGGGCGGCCACTGGGACGTGGAGCGGCACGGGCTGCCCATCTGCCAGGAGGACATGATCGCCGGATTCGGCATGTTCTCGCTCCTGGTGCTGGACGCGATGCACCGGCTCGGCTTGCACATGAGCGAGGAGGGCGCCGAGGCGTACTTCTACGCGTGGCGGGTCGTGGCCGCCGTCCTGGGCTGCGACATGTCCGCCGTCCCCGCGACCCTCACCGAATGCCGCGCCTACCTCGACCTCTACCTGACGCGCCACCTCGGCCCCTCCCCCGAAGGAGTCCACCTCAACGCCCAGCTGATGCAGCTGTACGAGGACGTGGTCCCCGGCACCCTCCTCGACCCACTGGTGCCCGCGACCATCCGCTACCTCGTCGGCGATACCCTCGCCGGCTGGCTGGAGGTCCCGCGCGGACCCTGGGACACCGCGGCGCGGGCGGTCCCGGTGTTCATCGGGCTGCTGGAGACCATCGAGGACGGCGGTCCGCTCGCCGAGTGGGCCCTGGACAAGGCGGGCTCGCTGCTCGCCGGGTTCGAACTGCCCGCGCTGACCCGGGGCCGGGTGATGCACCACGCGATCCCCGAGGACCTCAAGCCCCACTTCGGGGTGAAGGCGCCCCGGCCGGGCCGGTGGGTCCCGCCGACGCCCGTCCACTGAGCCGCGGCGCGGACTACGGCCAATCCGGTGGCCCGAGGGCTACGAATCGATGACAAGGCGTGCGGCTACGGAGGAATGCCGGTGGATCGCGGAGGATCGGTGCCGTGGACGAACTGACCCGGGCCGAGGAGAGCGAGCGCCTGTCCGTCCTGCTCGGCCGGGTCGCCGAGGGGGACGAGGCGGCGTTCGTCTCCGTGTACGAGGCGGTGAGCGGGTCCGTACTGGGGGTGGCGCACGCCGTACTGCGGGACCGCGCCCAGGCCGAGGAGGTGGCCCAGGAGGTGCTCGTCGAGGTGTGGCGCACCGCCGGACGCTACCGCGCCGACCGCGGCTCGGTGCGCACCTGGGTGCTGACGATGGCCCACCGCCGTGCGGTGGACCGGGTCCGGTCCGTCCAGGCCTCGACCGACCGGGAGCGCCGGGCGGCCCGGCTGGAGGCCGCGCTGCCGGAGTTCGACGAGGTCAGCGAGGCGGCGATCGACCAGGAGGAGCGCGAACGGGTCCGGCGCTGCCTGTCCTCGCTGACCGAGATCCAGCGCCAGTCGGTGAGCCTGGCCTACTACCGGGGCCTGACGTGCAGCGAGGTGGCGCAGACGTTGTCGGTGCCGCTCGGTACCGTGAAGACGAGGCTCCGGGACGGCCTGTTGCGGCTGCGCGCCTGTCTCGGCGTTTCGACATGATCAGGCAGAGGGGCTTGAGCTGGCAGAGCGGGGTGAGCGGCGGATGAGCGTGCACGAGGAGACCGGGGCGTACGTCCTGGACGCGCTGGCCCCGGCCGAGCGGGCCGCCTTCGAGGCCCATCTGGAGTCCTGTCCGGAGTGTGCCCGCGAGGTGCGGGACTTCGCGGCCACGGCGGCCCTCCTGGCCCGGGCCGTCGCCGTGGAGCCCCCGCCGGAGCTCCGCGAGGCGGTGCTGCGCCGCATCCGCGCGGAAGGCACCGCGGAGCCCGGGACGGCCCAGCACCCGACAGCGCAGCACCCGAGCACCCAGCACCCGACCACCGGGAGCCCGACCGCCCGGCACCGGGCCCCGGCAGCCGTACGGCCCCCCGCACGCCGCCCCTGGCTGCGCTGGGCCCTGGCGGCCTGCCTCGCGGCCGCGGCCGGGCTCGGCGGGGTCGCGGCCTGGCAGTACCAGCGGGCCGACGAAGCCCAGCAGTCCGCGCACCGGGCACAGGCCGGGGCCGAGGCGCTGGCCGCGGTGCTCACCGCCCCCGATGCCCGGCTGGTCAGCGGCCGGGCGGCCGACGGCGCGACGGGCACGGTGGTGGTCTCCCGGGACCGGGACCGGGCGGTGTTCGTGGCCTCCGGGATGCCGTCGCCGCCGGCCGGGCGGGTCTACCAGATGTGGTTCGCCGACCCGGCGGGTTCCATGCGCCCGGCGGGGCTGCTGGATCCGGCCCGGCCGGGCGCTCCGGCGCTGCTGGCCGGAGCCGTCGGCGCGGCCACCGGGGTCGGGGTCACCCTGGAACCGGCGGGCGGATCGGCGGCGCCGACGACGCGGCCGCTGATGCTGCTGGCGCTTCCGGCGCGCGGGGCCTCGTAGCGCGCCCGGATCCCACCCGGACCCCACCCTCACGCGAGGAATCAGACCAAACCGGTCAGGCGGTGATTCCGAATGGTTGATGTGAAGACCGACCCGGGGCGTCCGAGGCGGTACTGGCTCGGCGCCGTCAGTGGACTGCTCGCCGCGTTCGCCGGACTGGCTCTGGCGGAACTGGCCGCGGCGGTCGTCCGGCCCGAGGCGGCCCCGCTCACCGCGGTCGGCGGGGCCGTGGTGGACCGTACCCCCGCCGCCCTCAAGGAGTGGGCGGTCCGCCAGTTCGGGACCGACGACAAGCTGGTCCTGACCCTCGGGACCGTCGTCGTGCTTGCCGCGATCGCGGTGGCGGCCGGGCTGCTGGCCGTACGACACCTGCCCGCGGGCATCGCGCTCGCGGCCTCCTTCGGCGTGGTCGGGGCGGCCGCCGCGCTCGGTCGGCCGGAGTCGGCCTGGAAGGACGCGCTGCCCTCCCTGGCGGGCGGACTCGCCGCCGCCGGAGTGCTGTACCTGCTGGTCACCGCCTTGCGGAGGCCGGCTCCCGGTCCGGCTGCGGGCGGACTGGACCGGCGGGGCTTCGGCCGCCTCGTGGTGGCCACCGTGGTCCTCTCGGCCGGAGTCGGCTACGCCGGGCGCCGACTCGGTGCCTACGGCTCGGCGGGGGCCACGGCCTCCCGGGCCGACTTCGCCCTGCCCCCTCCCGCCGTCCCGGCGCCGCCGGTGCCGGCCGGGGCGGATCTGCGGATCCCCGGGATCTCCCGCTTCGTCACTCCGAACAAGGACTTCTACCGCGTGGACACCGCCCTGGTCGTCCCGCGTGTGGACGCAGACACCTGGCGGCTGCGCATCCATGGGGACGGAGTCGCCAGGCCCCTCACCCTCGGTCTTCGGGAGCTGCTCGCCCGTCCGCTGGTCGAGCACGACATCACCCTCACGTGCGTGTCCAACGAGGTCGGCGGCCCGTACGCGGGCAACGCCCGCTGGCTCGGCGTACGCCTCGCCGATCTGTTGCGCGAGGCCGCGGTCCGGCCGCCTTCTCAGGGCGGTCCGGCCGACCAGCTGGTGGCGCGTTCGGTGGACGGGATGACTCTCGGCACCCCTGTCGAGGCCGTGATGGACGGCCGGGACGCGCTGCTGGCCGTCGGGATGAACGGCGAGCCGCTCCCCTTCCAGCACGGTTTCCCCGTACGCATGGTCGTGCCGGGCCTGTACGGGTACGTCTCCGCGTGCAAGTGGCTGCGCGAGCTGCGGCTGACCACCTTCGCAGCGTACGACGCGTACTGGGTGCGCCGGTCGTGGGCCGCGCGGGCGCCGGTCAAGACCCAGTCGCGCATCGACACCCCGCGCGCCTTCGCCGAGCTCGCCGCGGGCCGCGTCGCGGTCGCCGGGGTGGCGTGGGCGCAGCACCGGGGCATCGCGCGGGTGGAGGTACGGGTGGACGCGGGCCCCTGGCACGAGGCCCGGCTCGGCGAAGCGGACGGGGACGACACGTGGCGCCAGTGGGTGTGGCCGTGGGAGGCGTCGCCCGGCCGGCACACCCTGGAGGTCCGGGCCACGGACCGCACGGGCGCCGTGCAGACCGGGGAACGCGCGGGATCCGTCCCCGACGGGGCGACCGGGTGGCACTCGGTGTCCGTGTCGGTGTCGGGGCGGTAGCGGTAGCGGTCAGTGCGCCGGGGCGTCCTGCGCGGGGCAGACCATGGCGGCCGGTCCCGCCAGTGCGCGGGCCGTGCGCAGCAGGTCCGCGGGCGTGGCGGCGCTGAGGGTCCAGACGACGGCGCCGCCTGCGGGCGGCTCCGGGACGGCCGCGAACCTGGCCCGCAGCTCGGCCTCGACGGTCGCGGGGTCCGGGCCCGGATCCGGGAGGTGCAGGGTCTCGTAGCGCACCGGGGCGGTGTCCACCTGCCGGATCCGGATCCCGGTGCGGCCGGTGCCGGCGGTGTCCCCGGCGCCGTCGGCGGCCCCGATCAGCAGCTCGGTGAATCCGCGGCCGCCCGGCTCGCCGGGGCCCCGGGAGTGGGAGTTGCCCGGGTAGACCGCGAGCGCGGCCGTGTTGTCCGGGACCACCCGGTGGTGGACGTGGCCGAGCGCCCAGTAGTCGTAGCCGGCCCGCTCCAGGGTCCGCGGGTCGGTCGGTGCGCAGATCCGGCGGCTCCAGGACCCGTCCAGGCTGGTGTGCAGCAGCCCTATGTTCACGGTGCCGGGGACCCGGCGCGGATATCCGGCGGCCAGGTCGCGCCGCTCGTCGGGGTCGGCCACGGACTGGCCGTGGACGGTGATGCCGAGGCCGGTCCAGGACACGGACTCGGGGGCGTCGGAGCCGAGCCAGCACACGGACGGCGGGAGGTGGAGCTTGTGCGGCAGCGGGGTCTCCGCGTCGTGGTTGCCCGAGACCACCACCGTGCGCAGGCCCGCCTCGTGGAAGGCGCCGAGCGCGTCCTGGCAGGCGGCCAGCGCCCGGGCGTCGGTGTGGCGCCGGTCGAAGACGTCCCCGGCGACGAGCACCCCGTGGTAGCCGCCCCCGGTGATCCGGAGCACGGCCGCGCGCAGGGCCTCGTACGGGGCCTCGTGCGGGTCTATCGCGGGCGCCCCCGGGTAGTGCACCAGCCCGCGCAGGGTGGACCCTATGTGCAGGTCGGCCAGGTGTGCCAGGCGTATCGGACCGGGCGCGGACACCTTCACCGGCCCAGGATGAGGTCGGTCTTGAAGGCGTCCCGCTCCAGGAGCCAGCCCTCGGCCCGGAGCTTGCCCATCAGGTCGGAGCGCAGCTGGACGGCTTCCTTCAGGGTGCGCGCCTTGGCCGTGATCTCGGTGAACCAGGTCAGTTCCCCGGACGCGGTCCGCAGTCGGCTGACTTGTGTCTCCATCGCATGATCGAGCATGCGACCAGGATAGTTGGCCTGCCTGACCGGACCGTGGAGACGGGATGAAGCGGTGACGGACTCCGCCCAACCGACCGGTTTCGCACCCCACTTGGCGAGCTTTCCGGGAAGCCGGTCCAGAACGAGGGCGCGGGATGCTTCGAGGCCGGGGAGCTCGCCGGGGGCCAGGCCCGGGACCGGTCGGCACTTCTTGTTGGTGAAGTCGACGGTGGCGCGGGTGTGGCTGAGATTCACCTGGACGCCGTAACTGCAGTCGCCGACACCGAGGTTGTGTCCGCCGGCCAGGTCCATCACCCGTCGCACGGCGGCCGGTTCGGCGCCGTCGCCTTCGATGTCGAAGCGGGCCTTGTAGGCGAGGCGGATCCGGTTCTCGTCGTCGTGGCGCCGGATGCGGACGATCCAGCCCTGGCCGTTGAGGCTCTGCCCGGCATCGTCCATGTACTGGGCCACCTCGACCCGGCCGGGCGCACCGAGACAGAGCCCGGCGGAGGCGGCCTCGGTGGGCAGGCCGTCGGCGTCGAGCACCTGGTCCGGGTCGAGCAGGAGCTTGACCTGGTAGACGGCGCGCGCCGAGGACAGGGAGGACACCCTGGCCCGCGGTCCGGAGTGGATCCGGCGATTCGTTGCTTTCGGCGTTTTCCGCATATCCCCGTCGATCATGCCTCATACGACACCAGCGCGTACGAAACCTCCGGAACCGCGGTGGTGAACAGGCGGTGAATCTACCGCAGGCCCAAGGTCCTGACCTGCAAGGTCGTCCGACCCGTGCAGTAGGGATCTTCGCCGCACGTTCACACCGAATGAAGATCATGGATTGTGAATGCATTCACAAGATCCCGGCAACGGACAAAGGCGCACGTCATGACCACTCTCCTCACCCCTCCCGACAAGATCACCACAGCCGGTGCGGGCAACAGCCCGACCAAGGGCGCGAACAACAGTGCGACCGACACCACACCCGCCCTGGCGGCCCGCACCGCCCTCTCCGCACTCCGCGTCCTGGTCGCCTGGACCTTCCCGTCTCGTGCGCGATGATGATGGGCTTCATGTGGCTCGTCACGATGCTGCCGGCGACCAACCCCCCTCACCGACGTCTGACTCCGGGCCCGGCCGCCGGGCCCCGCACCACCCGCTCGACACGGCACGCGCCGCCCCTTCCCGGGGCGGCGCGTACCCCGGATCTGACGTATTGTCTGGAATTCTCTGTCCCAGTCGTCCCGTACGTCAGGAGCCGGCGCAGTGGAGCTGACCAGTACGTCGTTCCTCGTCACGCTGATCGTCGTCACCGTGCTGGCCATGCTCGCCGCGCTGCTCCTGTGGAACCGGATCCCGGGGCCGGGCTTCGTGCGCTGGCCGGTCCGGCTGCTGATGATCGCCGTGTGCCAGCTCACCGCCATCTGCGTCGTGGCCACCTGGATCAACGGCAGCTACGGGCTCTACTCCTCCTGGGACGACCTGCTGGGCACCGACACCGGGCAGAACGATTCCGCCATGACCGGCCCGCCGCTGGGCCGGGCCAAGTTCACCCAGGGCGACGACGGCACGCGCACCACCTACTTCCGCGGCTCCCACTCCAAGCTCGCGGGCCAGGTCATCGTGTGGACTCCCCCGGAGTACGACGCACCGGGCGCCGCGAAGACCCGGTTCCCCGTACTGGTGCTGCTGCACGGCTACCCGGGCTCACCGCGCAGCTGGATGGACCTCGGCAACATGCCCGCAGCTCTGCAACAGCTCGTCCAGCTGGGCGCGGCGCACCCCTTCATCCTGGTGATCCCGGAGCTGTACCCCGGTGGGGTGAACACCGACTGCACCGACACCCCGCAGCGCAAGGTGGCCAGCTGGCTCGCGCAGGACGTGCCGGACCTCGTCTCCAAGAACTTCCGCACCCTCCCCGAGCCCAAGGGCTGGGGGCTGATGGGCATCTCGACCGGGGCCTTCTGCGCGGCCAAGCTGCCGCTGCAGTACCCGAAGGTGTTCCGGGCCGGCGCGGCCCTGGACCCGGATCCGCTGACCGGGGACCCCGACGTGCTGGCTGATCCGCTGCTGCGGGAGCGCAACAGTCCGATGTGGCTGGTCGAGCACGCGAAGAACTCGGACGTCGGCCTGTTCCTGGCCACCTCCGCGCAGGACAAGGACAGCCCCGTACGCCAGCTGAGCGCCTTCGCCAAGGCCGCCGAGGGCTCCGGGGTCCGGGTCAAGACCCTGATCCGGCCCCAGGGCGGGCACAACTTCCAGACCTGGATCGGGATGTACCCGGACGCACTGGGCTGGCTGAGCTCGGAGATCTCCCCGCCCGCGCCGCCCCCCGTATGACCGGGGCCCCGCACCGCTCGGTCCTCGGGCGGTCAGGCCCACGGGTCGAGCGGGACCGAAGCCGTACGGAAACCCCGCTGGTCCAGGAGCTGTCCGCCGAGTTTGACCGTCCAGAGGGTGATCGCGCGGTCGGTGATGGCGATGCCCGGGGCACGCTCGGCCACCCGGGCCTCGAAGCGGTGGGCGTCCTCGACCGAGCGGACCCAGCCGACGACCAGGAGGTTGTCCCGGCCGGTGACGGCCGCGCACAGCCTGACCTCGCGCATGCCGGTGACCGCGCGGGCGGCGCGGGCGAGTTCGAGGGGCGGGGCCTGGGCCCAGAGCAGGGCCGCGACGGGCCATTGCGAGAGCGGGCGGGCGACTTCGCAGCGGGCATGGAGGCGTCCGGTGGCGATCAGCCGGGTCGTGCGGCGGCGGATCGTGTCGGGGGCGGCGCCGAGCCGCTCGGCGAGCGCCGTGTAGGAGGCCCGGCCGTCCACCGACAGCGCCACGCAGATCCGGCGGTCCAGTTCGGTGACGGCGCCGGGGGCCGACGGGCGGGCCCGGGGCTCGGTGCGCGCGGTGAGCCGTCGGATCTGTTCGGGGTCCAGCGAGCGCAGCCGCCAGCGGCTGCCCTCGGTGTGGATGGCGCCGGCCAGGTGCGTGCGGCTCGCGGTGATGTCGGGCAGGGAACCGAGTACGTCGGTCACCCAGTGGGAGAGCGCCGCGAGGTCAGCCGCATGCACGGTCAGCAGCAGGTCGCGGGCTCCGGTGACGTGCTCTACCGTGAAAACCAGTGGCTCCGCCGAGAGCGCCTCGGCGGCGCGCAGGAGACCGCCGTTGACGCAGTCGACCTCGATGAAGGCGACGCAGCCGGACGTGCCTTCCAGCATGGGCGGGCCGGCGTAGCAGGCGACCCAGGCGGCGCCCGCGTCGTGGAGACGCTGCCAGCGGCGGGCGAGGGTGACCGCGTCCACCCCGAGGACGGGGGCCAGGACGCTCCAGCTCGCGCGCGGGGCGATCTGCAGAGCATGGACGAGGGCCTGGTCGAGGGCGTCGAGGGTGTTCACCGGGTCCGCTCGACCGGTCGTCCGCGACGGGCTGCCGTTTTCCTGCATCGCTGGTGATTCCTTGCGGTTTTCCTGCGATCCGGGCCGGATCACCTCACCGGCCACCAGTGTGGCAGCCGGATCGGCCGGTTCGGCGATCCGGTCCCCACCGTCTCTCGCGACGCACAGGAGGTGTCCGCCGTCATGACCACCGCGGAACGTGCCCTTGAACTCCAGGACGAGCTGGTCCGGCTGCGCCGGTCCCTGCACCAGGAGCCCGAGCTCGGACTGGATCTGCCCCGTACCCAGGAGAAGGTGCTGCAGGCCCTGGACGGGCTGCCGCTGGAGATCAGCCTCGGCAAGGGCCTGACCTCGGTCACCGCCGTCCTGCGGGGCGGCCGCCCCGGCGGGGCCGTCCTGCTGCGCGGGGACATGGACGCGCTGCCGGTCCAGGAGGCCAGCGGCGAGGAGTTCACCTCCCGGATCGACGGCCGGATGCACGGCTGCGGCCACGATCTGCACACGGCAGGGCTGGTCGGCGCGGCCCGGCTGCTGGCGGAGCGCCGCGAATCCCTCGACGGGGACGTCGTCTTCATGTTCCAGCCGGGCGAAGAGGGCTTCAACGGCGCCGGGTTGATGATCGACGAGGGCGTCCTCGGCGCGGCCGGCAAGCCCCTGGACGCGGCCTACGCCCTGCACGTCACCGCCAGCATGCTGCTCCCCGGCCAGTTCGCCGGCCGCCCGGGACCCACGCTCGCCGCCTCCGACACGTTCGTCGTCAAGGTCACCGGACTCGGCGGCCACGGTTCCGCCCCGCACTCGGCCAAGGACCCGGTCCCGGCTGTCTGCGAGATGGTGACCGCCCTGCAGACGTACGTCACCCGGCGCTTCGACATCTTCGACCCGGTCGTGGTGACCGTGGGCAGCCTGCACGCCGGCACCCAGGAGAACGTGATCCCGGAGAGCGCCGAATTCCGCGCGACCGTCCGCTCGTACTCCGCCGCCAGCCAGGACCGGCTCCGCACCGGGCTCCCGCGCCTGGTCGAGGGCATAGCGTTCGCGCACGGCCTGGAGGTGGAGGCCGACTACCAGGTGCACTACCCCGTCACCGTCAACGACCCGGAGGAGGCCGGCTTCGCCCTGCGCACCGCCACGGAGCTGTTCGGCGAGGAGGCTCTGATCCTGCCGCAGCCGCTGTCCGGTTCCGAGGACTTCTCCCTCGTACTGCAGAACGTGCCCGGGGCCATGCTGTTCCTCGGCGCGACTCCCGAGGGCGTGGACCCGCTGACGGCTCCGATGAACCACGCGCCGCAGTCCCGGTTCACCGACTCCGTGCTGCACCGGCAGGCGGCGTTGCTGACCGAACTGGCCGTCACCCGCCTCGCGGCCACGGCCGCCGTCCCCGCGACCTGACGGGAGGCCGGGGCGCCGGCCCTCATCGCCCCGCGGGGCCGGCGCCCGGGTCGTCCTACGCGCTCACTCCCGTACCAGGCGGACCGGCAGCTTCTCGACGCTGTTGCCGATGAAGCTGCGCTGGTGCGGGAGTTCGGCCTCGGGGACTGCCAGGTCGAGGTCCGGGAATCGGGTGAAGAGGGCTTCGAGGGCGATCGTGGCCTCCAGCCGGGCGAGCGGGGCTCCGACGCAGTAGTGGGCGCCGTGGCCGAAGGAGAGGCTGCGGGCCGCGGTGGGGCGGGTGACGTCGAAGCGGTCGGCGTCCGGGCCGTGGAAGGCCTCGTCGCGGCCGGCCGCCGTGTACCCGGCGAGGACCGGGGTGCCCTGCGGGATCACGGTCCCGTCCACGGTCACGTCGCGGGTCGGGTAGCGGAACGGGAACCAGCTGACGGGGCCGTCGAAGCGCAGGGTCTCGTCGACCACGTCCGACCAGCTCGCCTTCCCCCCCAGCACCAGCGCGAGCTGGTCGCGGTGGGTGCACAGCGCCCGGACCGCGTTGCTGATGAGGTTGAGCGTGGTCTCGTGGCCCGCGACGAGCATCAGCCGCATGGTGCCGATGAGTTCGGCCTCGCTGAGCCGGTCGCCGTCCCCCTCGCGGGCGGCTATCAGCGCGCTCGTCAGGTCCTCGCCCGGATCCGCCCGGCGGGCGGCGGCGATCGTGCCGAGCAGCTCGACGAGTTCCCGTACGGCCGCCATTACCTCGGCCGGGGTGGTGTCGGTCGCGATGATGACGGTGTTGGACAGCGTGTGCAGTCGCCCCCGGTGCTCGGGGTCCACTCCGAGGAGCTCGCAGATCACGCTCATCGGGAGCGGCAGCGCGAAGTGCGTGCGCAAGTCGGCCGTCCCGTCCGGGGATTCGGCCGCCGCCCGATGCAGATCGTCCAACAGCTCGGCCGTCAGCTCCTCGACGCGGGGCCGCAGCCGCTCCACCTGGCGGACCGTGAAGGCATTGCCGACGAGCGAGCGCAGCCTGCGGTGGTCCGCGTCGTCGGCGGTGTGCATGCCCTGGGCATTGGCGAAGACGCGCAGCGGCCAGTCCTTGGCGATGGTGCCGTCGTGCAGGGCCGGGAAGTGCCGGGCGTCCTTGGCCACATCGGGGTGACCGAGGAACTCCTTGAGCGCCTCGTGGCCGAGGACGACCGCCCCGGGCACTCCGCCGGGCAGGACCACTTCGGCTACGGCGCCCTGGGCGCGCAGCCGGGCGTTGAGGGCGTGCGGGCAGCCGCCGGCGGGGTCGATGACGTACGCGCTTGCGTGATCGGGGGACAAGCCTGATCTCCTGACGATGTGGACGAACCTCGGCCAACAGTGCGGGTTGGGGGGCGGGTTGTTCAAGCCCGCTCGCGTCCCGTCTCACAATCGGGTCCGGGGCGGCCCGGCCGCGCCGTGTCGCCCCGGCCGTCGCGCGCACGCCCCGTAGGGTCGAGGCCATGACTCAAGCACAAGGAACCCTCGAAGGCAGGGTCGCCCTGGTGGCCGGAGCCACCCGGGGCGCGGGCCGGGGCATCGCGGTGGAACTGGGGGCCCGGGGCGCGACCGTGTACGTGAGCGGGCGCAGCACGCGGGGCCGGCGCTCGGAGTACGACCGGCCCGAGACGATCGAGGAGACGGCCGAGCTGGTCACGGCGGCGGGCGGACGGGGCATCGCGGTGGTCGCGGACCACCTGGTGCCCGCGCAGGTGGAGGCGCTGGTCGGGCGGATCGACGCCGAGCAGGGCCGCCTCGACGTACTGGTCAACGACATCTGGGGCGGCGAGCGGCTCTTCGAGTGGGAGAGCACGGTCTGGGAGCACGATCTGGACAACGGGCTGCGGCTGTTGCGGCTGGCGGTGGAGACCCACGCCGTCACCAGCCACTACGCGCTGCCGCTGCTGCTGCGCCGACCGGGCGGACTGGTCGTGGAGATGACGGACGGCACGGCGGAGTACAACGCGAGCCGCTACCGGAACTCCTTCTTCTACGACATCGCCAAATCGTCGGTGCTGCGCATGGCGTTCACCCTCGGCCACGAGGTGGGCCCGCGCGGGGCGACGGCGGTGGCCCTGACCCCGGGCTGGATGCGCTCGGAGATCATGCTCGACACCTTCGGCGTCTCCGAGGCCAATTGGCGGGACGCCCTGGAGAAGGTCCCGCACTTCTGCATCTCGGAGACCCCGTCCTACGTCGGCCGCGCGGTCGCGGCGCTGGCCGGCGACCCGGAGGTGTCCCGCTGGAACGGGCAGTCGCTCTCCAGCGGGCAGCTCGCCGGGGTCTACGGCTTCACGGATCTCGACGGCAGTCGGCCGGACGCCTGGCGTTACATGGTCGAGGTCCAGGACCCGGACCACCCGGCGGACGCCTCCGGCTACCGCTGAGAGCGGTCCGGCTGCCGCCGAACCCGGCCCGGCCCGGCTACCCCGCCCGCTCCCCCTGCTCCGCCCGCTCCACGATCCGGGCCAGCCCGTCGAGGAGGCAGCGCAGACCGAAGTCCCACACGGTCCCGGGGCTGTACCCGCCCACCGCGCTGCCGACCCGGCCGGCGAGGGGGTAGCGCTCGGGGTCCATGGCCCGTTCCAGCAGGGGCGCGCTGGCGGCCCACCAGTCCTCGTCGCTCTGGCGGGCGTTGTGGTCCGCGGTGTCGGCGGCGGCCAGGGCGTTGGCGTGGACGAAGCCGAGGAGGTGGGTGAGGGCGGCGTCCATCTCCACGTCGGTGAGCCCGATGCCCTCGAAGGCGGCGAGCTCGTGTTCGTACTTGCCGATCACCCCCGGGCCCAGCGGGGGGCGGGTGACGGACAGGTCGGCGATCCACGGATGCCGCAGGAACAGCGCACGGTTCTCGTCGGCGACGCGGGTGACCTTCTCGCGCCAGGATCCGGCCGTCGGGGAGGGCGCGCCGCGCTCCATGGCCCCGTAGGCCTCGTCGAGCATCAGGTCGAGGAGTTCGGCCTTGCCGGGGACGTAGGTGTAGACGGTCATGGGCGTGACGCCGAGCCGCTGGGCGAGCGCCCGCATGGTCAGTGCGGCCAGCCCCTCCTCGTCGGCGAGGGCGATCGCGGCGCCGACGACGGCATCGACCGTCAGCCCCTGCCGGGGGCCGCGGCGGCCGCTCGGGGCCCCCTGTCCCGGTTCGCGCCACAGCAGTTCAAGGGTGCGGACGGGGTCGCCCGCCCCACTGCGGTCCTTCGCCATTCCGGGCCCCTTCCGCAGGCTCGCGCATTAACTCTCTACGCCGTACAGAATACTATGTACAATATAACTTCGAGACACGGTAACAGGAGGAGCCCATGCGGATCACCAGCACCGCCATATGCCTGACCGTCGAGGAGGTCACGGCCTCCGCCACCTTCCTGAACAGGCACTTCGGCTTCGAGGAGACGATGGCGGCCGAAGGCTTCGCCTCCCTCACCCACCCCGACGGCCCGCACGTCGTCTTCGTTCGGCGCGGCCTGGAGGTCCTGCCCGAAGGGCTCCGCGAGCAGTGCGCGGCCGGGGCGATCCTCGCGTTCACCGTCGCCGACCTGCCCGCCGAGTACGAACGGCTGCGCGCGGAGGGCGTCACCATCGCGATGGAGCCGCGCGTGGAGCCCTGGGGCGAGCGCGTGTTCCTGGTCGCCGACCCGAACGGCGTGATCATCGAACTGGTCGACTGGGTCGACGCCCCGGCCGCCGCGACCACCGCCGACGACAAGTGAGGACGGCCCCGTTGAACCGCGCTTCGAACCCCGCCCCGAACCCCGCCTCGCACCCCGCCGACAGTCATCAGGTCATCCGGATCCGGGGCGCCCGGGAGAACAACCTCGCGGACCTCTCGCTCGACATCCCCAAGCGCCGCCTGACCGTCTTCACGGGCGTCTCCGGCTCCGGGAAGTCCTCGCTCGTCTTCGGCACCATCGCCGCCGAATCGCAGCGCATGATCAACGAGACGTACACGGCCTTCATCCAGTCGTTCATGCCGAGCCTGGGCCGGCCGGACGTGGACGGCCTGCACAACCTGAGCGCGGCCATCGTCGTCGACCAGGAGCGGATGGGCGCGGGCTCCCGCTCCACCGTGGGCACGGCCACCGACGCCTACACGATGCTGCGGATCGTCTTCTCCCGGCTCGGCACCCCGCACATCGGCACCTCCAGCGCCTTCAGCTTCAACACCCCCGAAGGCATGTGCCCCCGCTGCGAGGGCATCGGACAGGTCTCCGACATCGACGTGGACCAGCTCGTCGACCGCGAACTCTCCATCAACGAGGGCGCGATCACCGTCCCCGGTTTCGCCGTGGACTCCTGGTACTGGCAGATCATGGCCAACTCCGGCTTCTACTCCCCCGACACCAAGCTCAAGGACTTCACCGAGGGCGAGTGGGCCGACTTCCTCCACAAGGCCCCGGTGAAGGTCAAGGTCGGCTCCAACAACTTCACCTACGAGGGGCTGATCGCCAAGATCAGCCGGACCTACCTCGCCAAGGACCGCGAGTCCATGCAGTCCCACATCCGGGCCTTCGTGGACCGCGCCGTGGTCTTCGCCGACTGCCCGGACTGCCGGGGCACCCGGCTGGCCGCCGCCGCACTCACCTCCCGCATCAACGGGTCGAACATCGCCGACTGTTCGGCGATGCAGATCAGCGACCTCGCCGCCTTCGCCGCCGGAATCGACGACCCCGGCGTCGCTCCGGTGGTCGCGGGCCTGCGCGGGCTGCTCGACTCCCTCGTCGAGATCGGGCTCGGCTACCTCAGCCTGGACCGCCCCTCCGGCACCCTGTCGGGCGGGGAGGCCCAGCGGGTCAAGATGGTCCGGCACCTCGGATCCTCGCTCACCGACATCACGTACGTCTTCGACGAGCCGACCACCGGTCTGCACCCGCACGACATCCGACGCATGAACGACCTGCTGCTGCGGCTGCGCGACAAGGGCAACACCGTGCTGGTCGTGGAGCACAAGCCCGAGGTCATCGCGATCGCCGACCACGTCGTGGACCTCGGACCGGGCGCCGGAACGGCCGGCGGCCGGCTCTGCTACAGCGGGGACGTGGCCGGGCTGCGCGCCTCGGACACCCTCACCGGGCGCCACCTCGAACACCGGGCGGGACTCAAGGAGTCGGTGCGCGTCGCGCGGGGACAGCTGTCCGTCAAGGGCGCCGACCTGCACAACCTCAAGGACGTCTGCGTGGACGTCCCGCTGGGCGTACTGGCGGTGGTCACCGGGGTCGCGGGCTCCGGCAAGAGCTCGCTGATCCACGGCTACCTGGCGGGCCGGGACGGGGTGGTGGTGGCCGACCAGTCCCCCATCCGCGGTTCGCGCCGCTCCAACCCGGCCACGTACACCGGCCTGCTGAACCCGATCCGGACCGCCTTCGCCAAGGCCAACGGGGTCAAGGCGGCGCTGTTCAGCGCGAATTCGGAAGGCGCCTGCCAGCACTGCAACGGCCTCGGGCTGGTCTACACGGACCTGGCGATGATGGCGGGCGTGGCTTCGGTCTGCGAGCAGTGCGAGGGCAAGCGGTTCACGCCCGAGGTGCTCACCTACCTCCTGCGCGGCAAGAACATCAGCGAGGTGCTGGACATGCCGGTCGCGGAGGCCCACGAGTTCTTCGCCACCGGCCAGTCACGGGCGATCCTGGGACGGCTCGCCGACGTGGGGCTGGGGTACCTGCGGCTCGGACAGCCGCTCAACACCCTTTCGGGCGGGGAGCGTCAGCGGCTCAAGCTCGCTATCAGCATGGCGGAGAAGTCCTCCACCTACATCCTGGACGAGCCGACGACCGGGCTGCACATGGCCGATGTGGACAAGCTGCTCGCGCTGCTGGACCGGCTGGTCGACGACGGGAACTCGGTCATCGTCATCGAGCACCACCAGGCGGTCATGGCGCACGCCGACTGGCTGATCGACATCGGTCCGGGCGGCGGCCACTCGGGCGGACAGGTGGTCTTCGAGGGGACCCCGGCGAAGCTGGTCGCCGAGGCGGACACCCTGACCGCCCGTCATCTGCGGGAGTACGTGGCCTCGTAGGAGCACCCGCGCAGCGGCCCCGGCCGCTCCCGCCCCGACCGCTCCCGCCCCGACCGCCGGGCTCAGCCGAGCGGGGCGAAGAACCGGGCCACGTCCTGCTCGGTGACCTCGCCGAGAGTGGCCGGGGACCAGCGCGGAGTGCGGTCCTTGTCCACGACCTGCGCCCGGATGCCCTCCACCAGGTCGGGGGAGGTCAGCGCATGGCAGGAGACCCGGAACTCCTGGTCCAGCACCGCCTCCAGCTCCCCGAGGGCGGCGGCCCTGCGGACCGCCTCCAGGGTCACCTTGAGGGCGGTCGGGGACTTCGCGAGGATCGTCTCGGCGGCTTCCTTGGCCGCCGGGTCGCCCTGCGCGTGCAGCCGGTCCACGATCTCCTCGACGCTGCCGGCCGCGTAGCAGTGGTCGATCCAGCCGCGCCATTCGGCGAGCGGGCCCGGCTCGGGGGTGGCGGCGTGGCGCGCCAGCACCTCGTGGGCGGGGGCGTCCGCGAGCTCGGCGGTCAGCGCGGGCAGCCGGTCGGCGGGGACGAAGTGGTCGGCCAGCCCGCACAGCACCGCGTCGGCGGCGCCCACGGCGGAGCCGGTGAGCGCGAGGTGGGTGCCGAGGAGGCCGGGAGCACGGGCGAGCAGGTGGGTGCCGCCCACATCCGGCACGAAGCCGATGCCGGTTTCGGGCATGGCGACGCGGGAGCGTTCGGTGACCACGCGGACGCTGCCGTGGGCGGAGACTCCGACCCCGCCGCCCATCACGATGCCGTCCATCAGGGCCACGTAGGGCTTGGGGTAGCGGGCGATGTACGCGTTGAGCCGGTACTCGTCGCGCCAGAACTCCGCCGAGGCCCGCGTCCCGGCCTTGGCGTCGTCGTGGATGGCCCGGATGTCCCCTCCGGCGCACAGCCCGCGCTCCCCGGCACCCCGGATGAGCACCCGGTCGACGCCCGGGTCCCGCTCCCAGCCGGTCAGGGCCTCGGCGATGCGCAGCACCATGGGGTGGGTGAGGGCGTTGAGGGCCTTGGGGCGGTTGAGGGTGATCACCCCGGTCCGGCCCCGGACGGCGCACAGGACGGTGTCGTCACGGGTGCCGGCGCGGGTTTCGTCTTCGATGTTCACACCGGCCAGTATGGAGGGCGCATCCGGCGGACCGCCGGTGCGGGCGGCGCCGAGGCGCCCTGCCCGTCCGGCGCCGACAGGGCCCGGAGGTAGCCGGACAGGGCCGCCGCGGTGTCGGCGAGCGGGAAGCGGGCCCCGAGGTACCCGTCCGGGCGCACGAGGAATCCGGTCGGGCCGTCGGGGCGGTAGAGCCGGGCAAACTCCCCGGCGGCATCCCGGTATCCGGGCAGCTCCGCGGGGTCGGTCACGCCCTCCGGGGCCTCGCGGTCGAGGACGCCGACGGTCTGCAGCCCGAGCCCGGCGGACGCCCGGTCCGCGGCCCGGGAGGCCTCCGCGGCCGCGGCCAGGTCGGTGGAGTCGGCCCCGTACAGGAGCACCACGTGCGCCGTGCGGTCGCGCAGGACGTCGAACAGGCGCATGGGGTAGGTGGCGAGCGGCAGGGTCAGCCCGGCGCAGTCCGGGGCCCGGTCACCGGGCTGGGGCGCGCCGGCCGGGCCGGACGGGGCACCGGCGAGCGGGCCGTCCCGGTAGGAGATCAGGAGCTGGGCCTCGCGGAGCATCACCGTGCGGGGGTCGTCCGGGTCGCTGTCGATGCCCTGCTTGCTGTGCCGCAGGGTCCGGCCGACGACCTCCTCGCCGACCGGGCGGCGTTCGGCGTCGTAGCCGGCGAGCAGGGCGGGCCCGGCGGCGCCCCGCAGGACGAGCGCGAGCTTCCAGGCCAGGTTGCAGGCGTCCTGGATCCCGGTGTTCATCCCCTGCGCGCCGGTGGGCGGGTGGATGTGTGCGGCGTCGCCCGCCACGAAGACCCGGCCGTCCCCGTAGCGGTCGACGATGCGGTGGCTGATGCGGAAGACCGACGACCAGCGCATCTTGGAGAGGGTGGCCGGGCGCGGGGAGAGCCGGTCCACGACGGCCTGGATGTCGGACAGTTGGGGAACCCGCCCGCCGTCGGCCTGCAGGCCGTGCGCCACGCCGTCGTCCGCGGCCGCACGCTCGTCGCGGGTCCCGCCCTCGTCGCGGGTTCCGCCCTCGTCGCGGGTTCCGCCCTCGTCGCGGGCCGCCTGCTCGGAGAGCTCGGGCGGGACCATCATCGACATGCGGTAGCGGCCCTCGCCCGGCAACGGGACGCAGATCAGCACGTCGTCGGGGGACCCGTCGGAGGCGAAGTGCGTGGACCGCACGCCGTACTCGTGGGGCAGGTCCCAGTCGGCCACCACGTCGGCCAGCATGTACTCCTCCTGGAAGGCCCCCGCCCTCGAAGCTCAGCCCCAGCCCCTTGCGCACGGTGCTGTGCGCTCCGTCGCAGCCGATGAGGTAGGGGGTGCGCACCTCCTCCTCGGCGCCGGAGGCCGTACGCAGCCGGGCGGTGACCCCGTGCTCGTCCTGGGTGAACGACAGCAGTTCCGTGCCGCGTTCGATGACCGTGCCCAGACCGGCCACGTACTCCTCGATGAGCCGCTCGGTCTCGTACTGCGGCAGCGCGGCGAATCCGTAGGGCACCTCGGGCGGCAACTCCAGCTCGATCCGAGCCACTTCCCGGCCATTGGCGTAGAGCAGCTGTCCGAACAGCGGAACCGAGGCCTCTACGACCGTGCGCGCCAGGCCCATCCGGTCCCAGACCTCCAGGGTGCGCGGCTGGATGCCGATGGCCTTCGCGTACGGGAGCCTGGCCGGCAGCCGGTCGATCAGGCGACAGCCCACACCGTGGCGGCGGAGCTCTGCGGCCGCGCTCAGTCCGACCGGACCGGCGCCCGTGATCAGTACTTCGGGTGTGCGGGTTCGAGCCACGGGTGCCTCCCAGCGCCTGGACCCGGAACGGTCTCCTCCACCATCGTCACCCGGCGGTGGCCCGAATGCGAGCCGGACCGCCGGCTACCCGGCGCCGCCCGCCTTGGCATGGGCTCCCGGCGTGTGTCCGAAGGCCCGGCGGAAGACGTCGATGAAGGCGCTCGCCGAGGACCAGCCGCAGCGGTGCGCGACCGCGGTCACCGGGGTGTCGACGGCCAGCAGCCGCAGGGCGTGGTGCAGCCGCAGCTGGGTCCGCCACTGGGGGAAGGTCATGCCCAGCTCGGCGCGGAACAGCCGACTCAGCGTCCGCTCCCCCGCCCCGGCCCCGGCGTGCGCGGCGAGCTCCGCCAGCCCGCGCGGATCCGCCGGATCGGCGTGCAGCAGCGCGCACACGGCGGCCAGCCGGGGATCGGCGGGGGCGGGCAGGTGCAGCGGCTGGAGCGGCGAGGCCTGGAGCTGGTCCAGCAGCACCCCGAGCATCCGGCGGCGCTGCGGGCTGCCGTCCTCGGGGGCCCGCGTGTACGCCAGGATCAGCTCGCGCAGCAGCGGGCCCACGGCGAGCACTGCGGGGGCGGTGAGGGCGAGCGGGTTGAGGTGGGTCGGCAGGCCGATGCAGTGCAAGTCGGCGCGCCCGAAGGCCCGGTGCTCGTGCACCGTCCCGGCCGGGATCCACAGAGCGCGGGTGGTGGGGGCCACCCAGGTACCGGCGTCGGTGGTGACGGACAGCACCCCGGAACCGGCGTAGCAGATCTGGTGGTCGTCGTGGCGGTGCGGATCGATGCCCTGGTGGGTGTCGAGTTCGCGGATGCTCGTCGCGGCGCGGGGGGTGTGGCGGATTTTCTGCATCACCCGGCAATTTATCGGAAGCGGGCCGACCCCGGCGAGAGCGATTCTCAGTCGGTGACCTCGACGACAGCTCCGCCCCCGCCCCCTGCCCGGTCCCCCGCCCGACCCGTGCCCCGCTCCCCCGCCCGGCTGCGCACGGCCGCCTTCTCCGCCGGACACTCCTGCGTGGACGTCTACCAGGGCGCCGTGGCCGCGCTCGTCCCCTTCCTCGTCTCCGAGCGCTCGTACGGATACGCCGCCGCCTCCGGCATCGTGCTGGCCGCCTCCCTGCTCTCCTCGGTGGTCCAGCCGCTGTTCGGGGCGCTGACCGACCGGTGGCCGATGCCCTGGCTGATCCCGCTGGCCACCGCGGCCGCCGGGCTGGGCGTGGCGCTGGTCGGGCTCGACGCCGGGTACGCGGCCACCCTGGCCGCCGTCGCCCTGTCGGGGCTGGGCGTCGCCGCCTACCACCCGGCGGCGGCCCGGATGGTCCGCGTGACGGGCGGCTCCGGGCACGGCGCCATGAGCTGGTTCGCGCTCGGCGGCAACATCGGATTCGCCTGCGCCCCGCTGCTGGTGGTCGCCGCCCTGGCGCTGCCCGGACCGGCGGGATGGTGGCTGCTGGCGCTCCCCGCATCGCTCGGCATGTTCCTCAACTGGCCGCCCGCCGCCGCTCGTTCGCGGTCCGCTCCGATGCCCGGCCCGGCGCCCGCCGACCGGCCGTCGGACGACTGGCGGGCGTTCCTGCGGCTCTCCCTGGTCGTGGTCGTCCGCTCGGTGGTCTTCATGGGCCTGAGCACCTTCATCGCCCTCTACGTCTGCGAGCGCGGCGGCAGCGGAACCGCGGGCGCCGTGGCCCTGTTCGCGCTCTTCGCGGGCAGCGCCGGCGGCACCCTGCTCGGCGGCCGGCTGGCCACCCGCTGGGGCCGGGTCACCACCGTCCACCGCTCCTACGCGGCGGCCGTGCCCGCCATCGCGGGCATCCTCTTCCTCCCGCTGCCCCTGGTGTACGTGTGCTCCGCGCTGGCCGCCGCCGCGCTGTACGTGCCCTTCTCCCTCCAGGTCACCCTGGGCCAGGACTACCTCCCGACGCGGATGGGCACGGCGAGCGGGGTCACCCTGGGCCTGACCGTCAGCATCGGCGGTCTGGCCAGCCCCCTCATCGGCGCCGCGGCCGACGCCACCTCCCTGGGCACCGCGCTCCTCCCGCTGGCGGCCCTCCCGCTCCTGGCCTGGCTGCTGGCCCGCGGCCTCCCGGAGCCGGCCGCCGCGAAGGAGCTCCCGGCCTGAGGTCTGCCCCACCTCCCCCGGCGGGCGGCCGGGGTCGGGCGGCGGCGGGCGGCTCCGGGGTCCGGCGACCGGCGACCGGCGACCGGCGACCGGCGACCGGCCCCAGGATGGGCGACCTGGCCTAAGACCCGGCCCGCGCGTGCGCGCCGCGGTGCCGCGGCCCGCGGGGCAGGGCTAACGTCGGGGCGTTCCGTGACCCAGCCTCCTCGGAGGGCGCCGTGTCCCACCGCCCAGTCAGCGGCCGCATCCGCGCCCGAGTCCGTACCCTCGTCCACGTCCGTACCCGCGTCCGCGCACTGGCCGTGACCGGCCTGCTGTGCGCGCTCACCGCCGCCGGTCCGGCCCCGGGCGGCGCCCCTGACCCCGGTCCGGGCGCCGCTCCCGGACCGCCACCGGTCACGGCCGTCTCCGCGACGCCGGGGAGCACGACCGCGCTGGCGGGCTACGCGGTGCAGTCGACGGCCCGGGTCTCCGAGACCGCGGCGGCCGTCTCCACGCCCGGCTACCGGGCGAGCGGCTGGTACCCGGCCGGGCCGCGTTCGACCGTGCTCGCGGCTCTCCTCGCGCACGGCACGTACCCCGATCCCTTCTACTCCACCAACCAACAGCGGATCCCCGCTTCCGAGTTCGCCGTGCCGTGGTGGTTCCGGTCCGATTTCACCGTGGCCGACACCAGTGCCCGTACGCATCTGGACTTCAGCGGGGTGATCTCGGCCGCCGACGTGTTCGTCAACGGCCGGCAGGTCGCCGCCGCGTCCACGGTGACAGGCGCGTACACCCACCACGAGCTGGACGTCACCGCCCTGGTCCGGGCGGGCACCAACACGGTCGCCTTCCGGATCCAGCCCAACAACCCGCACAAGCACCTCACCACGGGCTGGCTCGACTGGCTGCAGCCCCCGGCCGACGCGAACATGGGGATCGTCCGCGACGTACTCGTACGCCGGGACGGCCCCGTCGCCCTGCGCGATGCCCACGTGGTGACCGGCCTGGCCCTGCCGGCCCTCGATTCCGCCGACCTGACCGTCAAGGCGAAGCTGCGCAACGACTCGGCCGCCCCGGTCACCGCCACGGTGACCGGGACACTGACCGGTCCCGCCGCAGGCGCCGCGGCCGGCGCCCCGGAACCGGCGTACGCCCCCTTCAGTCAGGACGTCACGCTGCGCGCGCACGAGACGAGGACGGTCACCTTCACCCCTGCGAGCTACCCCCAACTCCACCTGAAATCGCCCCGCGTGTGGTGGCCGGCCGGCATGGGCGCGCAGGAGCTGTACGGCCTGCGCCTGACGGCGACGGCGGCCGGCGCCCTCTCCGACGCGGCCGACGAGACCTTCGGCATCCGCGAGGTGCGGGCCCCGCTCAACTCCGACGGCGCCCGCCAATACCAGGTCAACGGCCGTCCCCTGCTCATCAGGGGCGGCGGCTGGTCGCCGGACGAGTTCCTGCGCTGGGACCGAACCTACGTGGAGGACCGGCTCAAGTACGCCCTCGACCTGGGGCTGAACACGCTGCGCCTGGAAGGGCATCTCGAGCCGGACGAGTTCTTCGACCTGACCGACCGCTACGGGATCCTCACGCTGCCGGGCTGGCAGTGCTGCGGGAAGTGGGAGGGGCAGGTCAACGGCACGGAGGCCGGGGAGCTGTGGGAGGAGGACGACTACCGCGTCGCCGCCGCCTCCATGGCCGCCGAGGCCGCCCGCCTGCGCCGCCATCCCAGCGTCGCCTCCTTCCTCATCGGCAGCGATTTCGCGCCCGACGCCGAGATCGAGCGGGGGTACGTGGACGCGCTGCGCGCCGCCGACTGGCCCACGCCGGTGGTGTCGGCGGCCACCGCCGCTTCGGCGCCGCTGACCGGCAGTTCGGGGATGCGGATGACCGGGCCCTACGACTGGGTGCCGCCCGGCTACTGGTACGACAAGCGCGAGGGCGGGGCCACCGGCTTCAACTCCGAGACCAGTGCCGGGCCTTCCGTTCCCACGCTCGACACCCTGCGGCGCATGATGTCCCCCGCCGAGCTGGAGACGCTATGGCGCGACCCCTCGGCACGGCAGTACCACCGCTCCCCGTCGAAGACCTTCGGCACGCTGAAGCTGTACGACGAGGCCCTGACCGCCCGTTACGGGGCCGCGAGCTCGCTGGAGGACTACGTCCGCAAGGCGCAGCTCGCCCAGTACGAGAACGTACGGGCCCAGTTCGAGGCCTACGCCCGCAACGCCAAGGACTCCGAGGAGCCCTCGACCGGGGTGGTCTACTGGATGTTCAACAGCGGCTGGACCTCCCTCCACTGGCAGCTCCTGGACCGCCATCTCGACCAGGGCGGCGCCTACTTCGGGGCGAAGAAGGCGAACGAGCCGCTGCACGTCCAGTACTCCTACGACGACCGCACGGTGGCCGTGGTCAACCGCCGCCACGAGCCCGCGTCGAAACTGACGGCGCGGGTGACGCTGTTCACCCCGGGCGGGGTCGTGAAGTACGACCGCACCGCGCGCGGCCTCGCGGTCGGCGGCGACGGCGCGAAGACGACGGCGCTGACCCTGCCCGCCTCGGTGGACGGACTGCCCTCGACCTACTTGGCGCGCCTGGTCCTGAGCGGCGACGACGGCCGGGTTCTGAGCCGCAACGTGTACTGGCTCTCGACCCGGCCCGATGTCCTCAACTACGCGGCCACCGACTGGTACTACACCCCGACCACCTCCTACGCGGACCTCACGGGCCTGCGCTCGATGCCGGCGACCCGCGTGTCCGCGACAGCGACAACGACCCGGGACGCCTCCGACGACCAGGCCACCCCGACCACGTCCACCACGGCCGTCACCCTGCGCCATGCGGGTACGGGCAGCACGCCGGCCCTCCTCACGGACGTCCACCTGGTCGACGACAAGGGCCGGCCCGTCCTGCCCGTCCGCTGGTCCGACAACCAGGTCAGCCTCTGGCCGGGCGAGTCCATCACCCTGACCGCCACCTACCGCACCGCCGACCTGCGCGGATCCGCTCCGCACCTGAGGATCTCGGGCTGGAACACCCCCACGACCACCACGCCGGCCCCGGCCCCGGCCCCGGCCCCGGCAACCAAGCAAAACAAGTAAGCCAAACTTGCAAGTTTGCCTGCCTTTCCCCTAAGGTCGGAGCATGCCAGCAGAACAGACCGCCGAGGAACTCCAGCTCGCCCTCGGCATGCTGCTCCGGCAGGTCCGCAACGCCGTCGGCGGCGGGGTGAGCCTGTCTCAGATGTCCGTACTGAAGCGACTCGACCGCCTCGGCGCGTCCACGGCCGCGGATCTGGCCCGAGCCGAGAAGATCCGCCCGCAGTCGGTCATCGCCACCGTCAACGCCCTCCAGGCCGAGGGGCTCGTCGCCCGCACCCCCCACCCCACCGACGGCCGCCAGCTGCTCATCGCACTCACCCCCCGGGGACGGGACCTCGTACAGGAGCGCCGCAAGGCCGGCCACGACCGCGTCGCGGAACTCATCTCCGAGCGGCTGACCCCCTCCGAGCAGGAACTACTGTCGGCGGCCGTCCCGTTGCTGCGCAGACTCGCCGAGGACTGACCACCCCACCGAAGGAGCCCCATGACCACCAACCTGAATCTCGACGGCGGCACCGCCCTGGTCCTCATCGACCTCCAGAAGGGGATCCTGGGCCTCCCGACCGCCCGGCCGACCCCCGAAATCCTGAAGAGCGCCATCGCGCTCGCCGAGGCCTTCCGGGCCCGCAAGCTCCCCGTGGTGCTGGTCAAGGTCGCCTGGTCCCCCGACGGCGGCGACCTGCCCACCACCGACGTCGACCGTCCCGGCCCCGCCGCCGCACCCCCGGCCGCGTTCTCCGAGATCCCCCAGGAGCTCGCCGAGCTCGGCGACGTGGTCGTCACCAAGCGCCACTGGGGCGCCTTCACCGGCACGGAACTCGACCTCCAGCTCCGCCGCCGGGGCATCCACCGGATCGTCCTGGCCGGCATCTCCACGAGCATCGGCGTCGAGTCCACCGCCCGCACCGCCTGGGAGAACAGCTACGAGCTGGTCTTCGCCGAGGACGCCACCACCGACACGGACGCCGACTCCCACGCCCACACCTTCACCAAGATCTTCCCCCGCATCGGCAAGGTCTCCACGACCACGGACATCCTCGAAGCCCTGGACTCCTGACCGCGAGCCGCGGCCCCGCGCCGAGGCGTCACCGGAACCGGAAGCGGAAGCGGAAGCGGGTCACGCAGTTCCCGTCGGGGGCGGGTCAAGGCTGTCGGTGGCGGCGACAGCTCGGGGGTGGTCGGGCACAATCGGGCGCAGGCAGGCACCACGACCATCCGGAACGACTTCGTCATCGCGGGGGGAACGATGGGACGACGCTGGCTGATCACAGGATGCTCCTCCGGGCTCGGGCACGCTCTGGCAAGTGCCGCGGCCGGGGCCGGTGACGAGGTGGCGGTCACCGCCCGCAAGACCGCCGATCTGGCGGAGCTGGCCGCCGCCTGGCCCGGCCGGATCATTCCGGTGCCGCTCGAACTGCGCGACGCCGCTTCCTGCGAGGAAGCCGTCCGCACCGCGGCCGACCGGCTCGGCGGCATCGACGTCCTCGTCAACAACGCCGGCGTCGGACTGTTCGGCGCGGTCGAGGAGCTCTCGGACACCGAGGTGCGGGACCAGCTGGAGATCCTCGTCGTGGGGCCCTGGCGACTCGCCCGCCTCGTACTGCCCCTGATGCGGGCCCAGGGACAGGGCCACATCCTCAACGTGTCCTCCATCGTCGGCCGTATGGCCTTCCCCGGTCTGGGCGCCTACGTCGCCGGCAAGCACGCCCTCGAAGGCATGAGCCAGGCGCTGGCCGCCGAAGCCGCCCCGCACAACATCCGGGTCACCGTGCTCGAACCGGGCATGTTCGCCACGCGCTACGGAACCGCCCTGGCCGAGGCGAGCCACCGCATCCCCGCCTACGACGGCACCAACCTCGACACGCTCGTAGGCACCCGCGGCATCGCCGAGAACCCCGAGACCGGCCGCCCCGAGGACTTCGCGGCCCAGGTCCTCGACATCGTCGCCTCGGACACGCCGACACCCCTGCGGATCCCGATCGGCCACGACGCCTACGGCTACTTGGACCTCGCCGAACAGGCGTCCCGCGAGGACTACGCGGCGGCCCGCGCCCTCACCCAGGCACCGCCCCCGGCCGTCTGACCCGGGTCTCCTCGTCGCCGCCCCGACCGAACGGGCGGCGACGAGGAGACCGTGACCGGCCCTGCCGGTTCAGAGCCGAGTGGTCAGCAGCAGTGGCTGCGGCAGTTGCTGGTCCACGTAGTTGGCCGAGCCGCTGACGGTCACCTCACGTCCGGTGACGGAGATCTTCCACGGCGAGTACGACATCCCGTCCGCATCCGCCGGGAACCCCAGCGAGGTCACGCGCGTCCCGGACACCCGCAGCGCGTAGCCGCCGTAGCCCTTGGCCACCCGACCGACCGCGACCACGCCGTCGCGCGTCGCGGCCAGCCCCGTCAGGGCGCCGGCGTCGGCCGGGGCGTCCATGCGCGTCCACGTCCGCCCGTCCCAGTGCATGATCAGCGCGTGGCCGCGGTCCTTGTCGTCCAGGAGCGTGCGGCCCGCCACCCACACGTCGCGCGGCCCGTTGGCGACCACATCATTGAACTCGCCGTACAGACCGCCGTACGGCGGCGGCGGCAACGCGGTCCAGGACCGCCCGTCGAAGTGCAGGACCAGCGGCCGGTCGTCGTCGCCGTAGCCGCTGCCGACCGCCCAGACGTCCTTCGGGCCGGACGCCGAGATCGCGTTGAGCCCCCAGTTCGCGTACTGCTTGGGCAGCTTGACGGGCTTCCAGGCGTGCCCGTCCCAGTGCTGTACGAGGCCCTCCATGTGGTCGACCTGGGTCGAACCGCCGTCCGGGTCGGGTATCCGCTCGTCGAGGATCTGCGCCCAGCCCGCCGCCCACACGTTGTTGGGCGCGACCGCGGCAACGCCCAGCAGGCCGCCGCCGAGCGACTTCTCCGGCATCGGCGCCGACTCGACCCGCCACGAACGCCCGTTCCAGTGCTGCGTCATGACGGGTGCGCCCTCCCAGTCGGCGTCACCGACCAGCCACGCGTCCCGGGCCGAGGACGCCGCGAGGGCATTGATCCGGCCGGTGCCCCCGGGGGCCGTCGGGATCTCCTTCCACGGCCCGTCGCCCCGGTCGTCGTGCGTGAAGAGCGCGGGCGTCAACGAGTCGCCCCCGCCGTCCTGGGAGATCCGGAAGCCGGCCGTCCAGGTGGTGTGCGCGTCGGGTCTGACCGAACCGCTCAGAACCGTGTCGACGCCCGGCACCTTGGCCTCGTTCCAGCGCGGCGCGGCCGCCTCCGGCACGGGGTCCGCGACAGCGGTCGTGGACAGCCCGCCACCGAGGACGAGCACGGACGCGGCACCCACCAACAACGATCGGGCTCGAACGACGACAGCCATGTCGCATTCTCCAGACTCGGGGCGCGGCACCCCGTCCCCCACATGACGCCCGACCCCACGGCACAGGTTTCATCCCGCGACGAAATACGTAGGAGGACTGGTACCCGCCCGACCCCGCAAACGACCGAGGGGCCGTTTCAGATTTCTCTGAAACGGCCCCTGATCTGCGACTTCGAAAAGTCGGGACGACAGGATTTGAACCTGCGACCCCTTGACCCCCAGGAGTGCGGTCCGGGGGTATTTTCTGGATATAACAGACTTAATTGGGACGCAAGTTGTGCGCAAGAGGGTCCATCGTGCGCCATCGCGCACACCGTGTGGTCCCCAACTGGTCTCCATCGGGCCGACCCTGTTCCGCCATCAGGGGCTCGGCGAAGCAGAGCGGTGGACCAACCCTCACACCCTTTGGTGAACGGCGTGACAGCCCGGAAGGTGCCAGATGCAAGTGCCCGCCAGGGCGCGGCATTCCCGCCCCCGGCACCGATCCTGACCAGGACATCTGAGTCCACTACGGCTCCACCGGCACGAGCATGTGGATCAGCCCCACACGTAACCGCTGAGCGGTCCTCCTCACGCGCAAACTCCGCTTCGGGCCGGTGGTGGGCCTGGCGGGCGGCGGTGTCCAGGGTGTGCAGGTCGGCCGCGCCCGCAGGCGGGGACGGGCAGTCGGCCGGGTCCCGCATGTGGGGGCGGGTACTGCGACGTGGCGCGTAATGAGCTTGTGAGATCCAGCCCCGCAGGACGGTGTGTCAGGCCTGGGGCCGGGATCGGTCCGGGTGGGGGATCTGGGTGGTCTCGAAGGTGCCGTCGGCGATCTGGCGGGCCAGTTGCGCGAGCTGGTGGTGATGGGCGCGTGCGTAGGAGCGGAACGCGGCGAATGCCTCGTCGACAGTGACCTGCCAGCGTTCCGCCAGGATGCCCTTGACCTGTTCCAGCACGATGCGGCTGGTCAGGGCGTGCTGGAGTTGGGCGCGCTCGACCTCGCTGTGGGCGACGGTGCGCTGCTGCAGGATGGCGATGGTCGCCACATCCGCCAGCGCTTGGGCGAGGGCGATGTCCTGGGCGCTGAGCGGGTCGGGGTCGGTCTGGAACAGGCCCATCACTCCGATGACCCGGCCGCGCAGCCGGAGCGGGATCGCGTTGGCGGTGACGAACCCGGTCTCGGCGGCGCGTGGAGCGAACTGTGGCCAGCCCGAGGTGATCTGAGGGTCGGTCAGGTTGATGTTGGTGCGTGGCTCGCCGCTCTTGTAGCAGTCCACGCAGGGGCCCTGGTCGTGCTGGGTGGCGAAGAGTTCCAGCAGCCGGGTGTGTTCGTCGGAGGCTGCCATGGTCTGCAGGACCTCGTGCTGGTCGGCCAGCATGATGCCGACGGCGGCCACGTCCAGCAGTTCCATGCAGCGCACGGAGAGCTGCTGGAGGAAGTCGATGAGGTCGAAGTCGTCGATCAGGGAGTCTGCGACTTCCACGAAGACCTCGGACACGCGTTGTTCTCGGGTCACGGTGATCAGTCCTTGTCTACGGCGGTCGGGGGCATGCCGTTGCCAGTGCCGTTGTGGTCCAGGCGAAGCCGCCGATCCACCACGTCCTTGGAGATGTCGGTGATGGAACGTCCGCTGCTGTAAGCGTGCGCACGCAGTCGTAGGAGAGCTTGAGGCAGGGACATGGCGAGTTGGACGCTGAGCATGCCGGTGGCCTGGTGGACCACCGCGTGCTGCAAGGCGTGCGGAGAGTCCACCGGCGCGTGGGTGCTCAGAGGTGGTTCGCCGCTGCCCAGGCAGCGGGCAGTCAGCGCGGCGGCCAGCGTCAGCGCATCGTCGGTCTGCTGGCCGGTCAGCGGACCCGGCGTTCGGCGAACCGCTGTCAGGACGCCGACGCGGATCGCGCCGATGCCCATCGGGAAGCAGAACACCGCCCGGGCGTCCAGGTCGGGGGCCTCCATGGACAGTGCCGGCCAGCGGGCGTGTCGGACCCGGGCCAGGTCTGGTACCCACACCATCGCGCCGGTACGGACCGCCTCTGGTCCCGGCCCCTCGCCGAGGGTCAGTTGCAGGTCCTCGAAGCGGCGCGTGGTGAGGTCCGAGCACCACATGAGCTCGGTCAGGCCGGCTGCGGTGACCAGGGAGACCGCGAGACCGTCCACGCCCAAGGCCTGGGCTCCGGCCAGGGAGGCGTCGTCGACCCCCTGTGACCGGTCGTCGAGTTGCAGCGTGCGCAGGACCGAGGCCATGCGGTCACTGATCATCCGTCATCACCGCTCGCCCTGCGACAGAGCCGGGCGGGCCCGCTGTGGCCGGTCCTGGTCATGAGGCCAACAGCCTGGGGTACACCACAGCCGGGACCCAGGTGCCGACTTCGGGCGCGCGGGGTAGCCGGTGGAGGAGGAAACCGGTGCCGGTCAGTGCCAGGAGCCGGATCAGCATCGGGCGCGGGTGATGCAGGCACAGCGACCCTGTGGCCGTAGCGGTGCGCGCGGCGACGGTCAGGAAGGCGTTGAGGCCGCTGACATCGCAGAAGGCAAGCGCGCTCAGGTCGATGTCGATGGTCCGCACTCCCTCGCGCAGGCAGTCATCGACCATCGCCCGCAGCGGAGCTGCGGTATCCAGATCAAGCTCACCCGCAAGGGTGATCGTCGTTTCATCGCCTCGGTCGTACCGGTGGAGGTTCAATCTCTGCAGAACAGGCATAGCGCCTCGGTTCTTGGGACCACATGGTGCGGCGCCGGGCGGGCCGGTCTTCTCGGCCCCGTCTTACGCGTATCTCCTGTGGTCGGATACCCGGACAGGTCAGGCGAGCGATCGGCCTGGCGACCCTGGACTCGAGGACCGCCAAATCGACATGTTTCGCCTCAAAAGGACAGCGCCTGAGGTGGACCGGGGGACCCTCTGTACCCCGCAGGCACCTGCACGACAAGCGCGCTATCCACGTCAGGGACCGGGACGTCCATCGCAGCATAGCCCCCGCTCCTGCCCCGGGACATCCCGCCCAGTCACCAGGCGGCGTCCGCCTTTCCGATCGGCCGCATGGACAACACCGCCGGGCTCATCGAGCGCCGCGGCCACCTGTGTATGTCCGGGCCGCCGTCGAGAAACGACCGATGCCTGTGGGCGCGCTATCCGGCGCTGCGTGTACCGGGCGGGTCCTGGGGGTCCACACCGGTGGAGGCAGAGGCGTCCTTGGTTCCGCTGGGGCGTTGTGAGCGGCCTCGCGGGCCGAGGTCGTGCATGCCCTTGTCGCCAGAGCCCTTGCGCTCCAATCGGGCCACACCCCGCCGTGGCCGCTCAAGAACTGCCGGGCCGACGCCGATGTGCGGGGTAGTCGTCCGCTGGACCGAACGGATCACGAGGAGCCGCCGTGACGAGGATGGACCCCTTCACCGATGTCCTCGACGGCCCCATGTACGTGGTCACGGCCGCGGCCGGGGGCGTGCGGGCGGGCTGCCTGGTGGGGTTCGCCTCGCAGTGCTCGATCCACCCGCCGCGGTTCGTCGTCTGGCTGTCCACCGCCAACCACACCTACCGGGTCGCCTGCGAGGCCTCGTACCTCACCGTGCACGCACTGCTCCGTGAGCAGCGGGCGCTCGCGGAGCTCTTCGGCGGCGAGACGGGCGACCGGGTGGACAAGTTCGCGCGGGCCGCCTGGCGACAGGGAGAGGCCGGAAGCCCAGTCCTGACGGAGGTCCGCACCTGGTTCACGGGCCGCGTCGAGGGGCGGATCGAGGGTGGCGACCACGTGGGCTTCCTGCTGGCCCCCGCCGGCCAGTGCAAGCCCACCCGGGGCACCCCGCCCGCACTGCTCCGCTACAGCGATGTCCGGGACCTGGAGCCCGGGCATCCGGCTTGACGCCCGGGCGCGCAACACGCAGCGCGAGTCCGCGGGAACGACGGCCCGAGGGGGTCACACGGCAGGAAACCTGACCCTACGAAGAGGACGGACACAATGACGCGCAGTCGCACCGATGCCCGGATCAGACATCCCCGGCACGAGAGGCGTGGGGAGGCCCGGCTGCCTGCCGTGATCGCGACCGTCGTGGCGATCGGGCTCTACCAGATCCTGCCGCAGCAGCTTCTGCTCGGACCCCGCTATGTGCTGCTCGCCCTGGAACTGCTGCTCCTTGTGCCGTTGATCGCGATCAATCCCCGCCGGCTCACGCGCCAGACCAAGCTCTCCCGTGCCCTGTCCCTCACACTCGTCCTGGTCATCGCGGCAAGCAATCTGGTCTCCTTGGGCATCCTGATCCACGCTCTGGTCTCGACCGGGGTGAAGGAAGGGGGTTCCTTGCTGACGGCCGCGTTCCAGGTATGGCTGACCAACATCATCGTCTTCGGCCTGGCCTACTGGGAACTGGACCGGGGCGGCCCCGTCAGCCGAACCCAAGCTCCGCGCGCCGACTTGCCGTTGGCGGACTTCCGCTTCTCCCAGGACGAGAACGACGACGCCGTCCAGGAGGTCGCGGACGGCTCCAGCGTCAAGTCCGACTGGGTCCCCACCTTGATGGACTACCTGTACGTCTCCGTCACCAACTCAACCGCCTTCAGCCCGACCGACACCATGCCCCTGTCCACCCGCGCCAAGCTCCTGATGAGCGTGCAGAGCGTCGCCGCCCTGATGACCTCTCTCCTGGTCATCGCCCGCGCGGTGAGCATCCTGCACTAGGCATGTCCCGAGTTCTGCGGGGCCGTAGCGGGCCGGGCACGTCACCGCAGCGGCAAGGGGGTGCGCAGTGTGGTGCGCCCCTGATCCCAGGCGTCGCGGATGTGGGCGGCCAGGCGGTCTTCCAGCAGGACGGTCGCCGCGCAGCCGAAGGCGATGTCGGGTTCCAGGGCGGGCTCGTCGGCGAGGAGCCCGCCGATGACCTCGTGGCGTACGACCTGTTCGTGGACGGCGTCGGCTTCGACGTGTTCGGTGTAGAAGTGTTCGGCGGCCGGTCCCGCGTCGCAGCGTCGCATCGCTTTGGCGAGGCGGCGGGAGCCGGGTGAGGAAGTGACCTCCACGCAGGCGAAGTGCCCAACGAGGGCGCCGCGCAGGGCCCGGTGCAAGCCGAAGAGGGACATCAGGTTGACAGTCGCGAGAAGTGGCGCGGGGGCCTGGTCCAGGTAGCGGCCGTACGTGGGGTCCAGGCCGAGGTCGGTCATGAGGTCGGCGAAGAGCCGGGCGTGGATGCGGTCGGGGTGGCCCGCGCCGAACTCGTCGTACTCGATGGCCACCATCGCGGCCTTGGCCCGTCCGGTCAGCCGCGGGATGACCCAGACGTGCGGGTCGGCCTCCTTGAGGTGATAGAGGGAGCGCAGCGCCGCGTACTCGCGCAACTGCCACAGTTCGCCTTCGGTTTCGAGGTGATGGCTGACGCTTTCGGTCAGGTCCACGGGTTCGACGAGGAGCGGGGCGAAGGCCTCCTCGACGGAGCGGGGCGCGTCGCGGAGCTCGGTGCGCAGTGCGTGGAGGAACCGGGTCTCCAGGGCTTGACGCAGGCGCAGGAGGTCCGGGTCCCATTCACGTTCGTCTTTGACGCCTTCGAAGCCGCGGTAGTGCAGCTCGTAGAGGAAGTAGAGGGCGAGCTGGAGGTCTTCGCCCCAGGGATCGGCCTTCAGGACCGACCCGGTCGCGTACTCCGGTGGCAGGCCGGTGCGCAGGGCCTCCCTGACGGCGTCCGACAGTTCGCCCCTCCCCTGGACGAGGGCGGGGCCGGCGGTGGCTGTGCTGCTGCCGGCAGGGGTCATGGGGAGTTCCCGTCCTCGGGGGGTGCGTCGGTTCGCTCGCGGGGGCGGTGGCTGGTGTCGCACCAGGGATACGTGCGGCTGCGCAGGCAGGTGCACAGCGCGACCATGAACCGGTCGGACCGGGCGACTGTCCCGTCGTCGAGGACGATCTCCACGGGGCCTTCGACCAGGACGGGGCCGTGGGGATCCAGGGCTACGCGGCGTGCCGGGCCGCAGCGAGCGCGGGCGGCGCTTTCAGAGGTTCTGGGCACGGATGATCACCAGCTCTTCCCATTCCTCGCCGCCGTCAGCCAGTCCTTGGTCCTCCAGCCAGGCCCGCCTGGAGCGCAGGACCGGCCCCCACGGTACGGAGGCCCGCGCCGTCACCTGCGCGGACAGCCCGGCGCGTTCCAGGTGGTCCACCGTGGCGTCGGCCCCGCACATCTGCGACTGCACCATCAGCAGGACGCCGCCGGGGCGCAGCAAGGCCGGGGCACTCGCACAGATCCGGTCGATGATGTCGCGTCCCCCGGGTCCGGCGTCCCAGGCCCGCCTCGCCCCGTGCGACGGCAGCCGGGCGCGCGGGGAGGGCACGTACGGGGGGTTGCTCAGGACGACGTCGAAGCGGCGCCCTGCCGTCCTTACGGCGAAGTCCCCGTGCAGAACCCGCAGCGGCAGCCGCTGCCGGAGGGCGTTGAGGCGGGCTGCGGCCACCGCGGGCCAGGAGACGTCCACAGCCGTGACACGGGCTCCCCTGCCCGCTGCGTGAAGTGCCAGCGCGCCCGTACCCGTCCCGATCTCCATCACCTCGGTACCCGGCCCCAGCTGCTCGTGCGAGAGCGCCTCGGCGAGAAGACGGGTATCGGCCTGCGGACGGTAGACACCAGGTAGCGCGATCAGCCGCTCGGGAAGTGTTTCCAAGGTCAGAGCCGTACTCGGCACCCGCATACCTCCGGATCCAATGCGGTCCGCAGGCGCGGATCGCGATCGCGACAGTTGCGCGACTCAGGGCGGCTGCCCCGTTCCGGGCCCCCCACTCCCCATGCCGCCGATCTTCGGAGGATCAGATGGAATGAGGCGTGTCTGACAGCGTTGCCTAGGATATCGGGGCGATCATCCGCAATAAGGCAATTTGCCCCTATCCGAGGCTACGCCTGTGGATCCCGGAAGAGGCGCAATCGGAGCGAGGTCGGGGGAGCCCCTGGCCTCAGTCTCGCCGTTTCAGCGCGCGCGCCATTTGGGGGAGCTCTTCGTGAAGCAGTCGGCCGGCGAGCGCGCCGCCGAAGACGACGACGCCTACACCGACGAGCCAGGTCTGGATGACGAGGACGGTTCCGAAGGGGCCGTAGGTGACGGCGCTGGATGCGATCAGTGGTGAGAACACGAGCCGGGAGAAGATCCTGAGTCCGAGGAGCCCGAGCATGGTGGCCACCGCCCCGGGCAGCAGGGCCGTCCAGGCGACGCGGCCGCCGAGCAGTAGTCGCTGGGACCACCAGAAGAACAGGGTGCCGCTGAGTACCGTGATGACACCGCGGGCCGGTGACTCGCGCCACAGCGGTGTGATCGCCGACAGGAAGAGGATTCCGATGAGGACGGTGAGCCACAGGACGTGGCGCCACCGGGCCCACCAGCGGGCCGGGGGCAGATCCCAGATCTTCTCGTAGCCGCTCTGCACCACCGCGCCGAAGGACAGACCGAACACGGCGAGCACGGCGAGACCGAACGCCGTCGTGGTCCGCCAGGCCTCACCCGGCAGGGCGAACAGGTGCTCGATCTCCGTCCTGGCGGCGGCCGATACGCCAAGCCCGTCCCCGAGCCACTGCGCGAATCCCCGTCCGCCCGCCGTATCCGCCGCGGAGACCACGATCAGCAGCGGCACCAGTGTCAGGAACCCGAGCGCCGCGAATCCCAACGAAAGCTGCCACAGGTCGATTTCACTGATGCGCCCCCACCGGCGCCCGGCCCGGGTGCGGCGGACCATGCTGCGCAAGCGCCCCAACGGGGACGGGCGGCGTGGGGCGTCGGAGGAGATCCCGTTGTCAGGGCACACTTTTACGGGTCCCCGATCCAGGATCCCCGGCCGCCCTCGGCTGCTCGGCTGGAATGCCGTGCTCGGGAGCTTTGCGCCAGCGGGCTTCGCAGAACGAGTAGAGGCCGAACACTACGAGGCCCACCGCGGCGGCGATCAGCAGCACCGGCCCGGCAGGTGTGGCGGCGAACGAACGCAGCGTCTCGTCCAAGCCCTTGGCCCGGCCGGCGTCGAACTGCACTGCGGCCAGCAGGATGAACAGTCCGGCCACCGCCGCGAGCACACCGCACGCCACACCGCCGACAATGCCCAGCCCTGCGACAACCCGCCGCGTCGGCGGACTCATCTCACCCGTCCGGAGATTCTCCTCGAACTTCCGCATCACGCTGCGCACCACGATCACCACGCCCACGATGACCAGGACTGCTCCGAACACGCCGACGAGCACCCGCCCGAGGGGCCAGTTCAGCACCCGCGCGGTGTATTCCTTCGACGTTTCGTTCCCACCACGGCTTCCGGAGGACCCGCCGACCAGCGCGGTCTGGACCACGCCGATACTGATCACGGTGTAGAAGACCGCCAGCCCCAGCGAACCCAGGCGGCGGGTCCACTGATCGCCGCCTGCCCCTGCCGGTCCGAAGGCGGCTTCGGACAGCCGCCACAGCGCCATAGCCGCCAGCCCCACCACCAGCGCCCACAGCAGCACCCGGCCGAACGGCTGCTCGCCGATGGTCCTCACCGCACCCGACCGGTCGGCCTCCTTGCCACCGCTGTCGCCGCCGAAACCCATCTGCACGGCCAGGAGCCCGACCAGCACGTAGATCACGCCCCGGGCGGAGAGCCCGACCCTGGACATGGCCTCCATCGCGCGACTGTCGGCCACGCGCCGCCCTTGGGCCTTGGCCTGGGCGGCACCCTTCTTGATGGCCATACCTGGCACCTCCGTGTGCCCTGCGGTGAGGTCGACAGGGCGGGCGCAGTGGTCAGTGCTTGAAGGCGTCCTTGATCTTCGCCCCGGCCTGCTTGGTGTTGCCCTTTACCTGGTCGCCGCGACCTTCGGCTTGCAGGTGCCAGTTGCCGGTGATGCGGCCGACGGTCTTCTTGGCCCCGCCCTTGACCGCCTCCGCCTTGTGCGCGATCTTCTTGCCGATGCTCATGGCTCGCCGCCCTTCGTAAGTCGTGCGCCGTATGTGGCGGGCTACCGGGGTTCCGATCGGTGCTTGAACGGGTTCAGCCCCCTCCGGCGCTCGCCATCCGGGTTGGGCCCGCGCGCCCCTGTCGTCCGCGGGCGGGCGATGCCGCGCTGGTCGACGACGTCCTCGCGCCCCTGGCCGGCAGCGGCTGTCTCGCGGCGCGCCGTGGATCCGGGGCGTGCGTCGTGGCCGCGGCGAGAGGTGCGGCGGGCACCGCCCAGGAGAAGGCTCAGCCCGAGCAGGGCCACGGCTCCGACGACGATTCCGTAGAAGAACAGCGTGCCGGTGGAGCCGGTGATCTCGTAGCCGAACACGGAGAATCCGCTGGTCAGCTCGTGGGCGCCGCCGTCGTTGCCAACGACGCCGGCCACACCGACGACCAGCGCGGCGATAAGGAGGACGAGTCCGAGGATGACGAGCATGGCGCGCTCCAGAGGTCTGCCCGCTGTCTCTCCACGGTAGGACTGTCCTGCCCGGGAAGCCACAGCCAGAGGGCGGATCTACCCTGGAAGCAGGGGGCTTGCATCGCCCCGTGAGATCGGCGGACATCATGATCGTCCTTGGCATCATCCTGCTGGTCATCGGCTACCTGGTCGGCTTCGCCATCCTGTCGACCATCGGGATCATCCTGGTCGTCGTCGGCATCATCCTGTGGATCCTGGGATCCGTCGGACACAAGGTCGGCGGACGACGGCATTACTGGTAGCCGCCCCTGACCCCGCACGGGAACAGCCCGTCCCGCACGACCGGCGCCGAGGACGCGTACACGACGGCCGTCACGTCCGTACCGAGCCTCGGGCACGCGAACCCGCGAACCTGCGAACCGAGGCGTTCACGCCATGACCCTCTTCTACCTCCTGCTGACCGCCGCGATCGTGCTGGTCATCATCGGCGCGACCACCGAAGGGATGCTGTACCTGGTCTCCGCCGGCGTACTGCTCCTCATCGCCGACGTGCTCTACCTCGCAGTGAGATCGGTAGTCCACCGCCGGCGTCCAGCCCACTGACCCGCCCGCCGGCACCCGACCGGTCCCCGGAGAGACGGACTGGCCACCGCTTACTCGACAGTATTTTTTGGGTGATACGTGAAATTCTGGAATGTGGCACACCCAGGGACGGCACCCGCGCCGGTGACGCTCGTACGCCCCAGTTCCGGCTGACTGTGTGAGCGGTCAGAGAGTGGAGGATGCGATGTGGACCATCGTCATCATCGTGGCCGCCGTGGTCGTCCTGGCCGTCGTCGCGCTGACCGTGCGGACCATGGCCCGGCGCCGGCACCTGCGGGAGCAGTTCGGGCCCGAATACGAGCGCACGGTCGAGGCGGGGCAGAGCCGTGGAGCGGCCGAGCGCGACCTTAAGGAGAGGGAGGAGCGGCATGAGGCGCTGGAGATCAGGCCTCTTCCCTCCACGGTCCGCGACCGGTACGCCCGCGACTGGGCCAGCGTGCAGGAGCACTTCGTCGACAGTCCCGACCAGGCCGTAGGCCAGGCGGACCGGCTCGTGACCACGCTCATGAGCGAGCGCGGCTACCCGACCGAGAGCTACGAGCAGCAGAAGCGGGACCTCTCGGTCGAACACTCCCGGACATTGGACCACTACCGCATCGCCCATGAGATCAACGGGCGCGCCGGTAGCAGGGACACCACGACGGAAGAACTGCGGAGCGCGATGGTCCATTATCGCGCGCTGTTCGAGGAACTGCTGCACGACGACACCGCTTCACCGGGTGAGGGAACCCGCTGAGTGCCGAGCATCCGAGCGCGGCTGTTCACCACCCTGGAGGCGAAGGACATGCAGAGAGAAGGACCATACGGGAGCGACGAGTACGCCGAGCCCGCCGGAGAGACCCTGTCCACCGAGGACATCGCCCGGCCCCAGACAGAAGCATCGCGACAGCCTGCCGACGATGAAGTGCAGGCAGTCCCCGACACCGAGGGGGCAGAACCCAGGACCAGAATCACGGACGAGGCCGGAGACGAGCCGGACGCCGTGCCCGGCGAACGGGACGAGTCGACCCAGGAGCCCGATTCTGCGCCGCTCCTCGGGGCGAAGGAGGCAGCGGGCCTGCGTACCCGGTGGCAGGAGATCCAACAGGGGTTCGTCGATGACCCGAAGCAGTCGGTGCTTGCCGCAGACGGGCTCGTTGCCGAGGTGATGCAACTGCTCGCCACCACATTCGCCGACCACAAGCAGGGACTCGAAGGCCAATGGCACCGAGGCGAGGAGGTCGCCACCGAAGACCTGCGCCTGGCCCTGCGCCAGTACAGGTCCTTCTTCGACCGCCTGCTCAGTACCTGACCAACCGAGGACGGGCAGCCGCCGCAAAGAGACTCCGATGAAATCGAGGAGGCCGTCATGGACGAGCAAGGCGGCGCCGGAGGCGTACCTCCGCACGACGGGCACGGCTCACGAAGGATCACTCCGCCCACCGAGCGCAGCGGCGACGAGCGTACGGCTGCGGCCGACACGGACGAGGCAAGCCGCCTCGACCGGCCCGAACCCGTACCGAACCCCGTGACGGGACATCGGCGCTGGGTGGGCCCGAAGAGTCGCGAGGGCGAGGAGAAGCGGGGCGAGAGCGATGAGTGAGGCAGGGATCTGGGGCTACGGAGAGGACGTCGGACACCAGCCGGGGATCGACCTGATCGGGTACAAGGTCGAGGCGACGGACGTCCAGATCGGAAAGATCGACAAGCATTCCGAGGACGTGGCAGCTTCCTACCTTGTCGTGGACACCGGGGCCTGGATCTTCGGCAAGCACGTACTGCTTCCCGCGGGCACCATCCGCCGGATCGACACCGTCGAAGAGAAGGTGTACGTCGACCGGACCAAAGAGCAGATCAAGGACGCGCCCGAGTTCGACGAGGCGAAACGCTCGGGCGAGCCCAGCTACCTGGAACAGTTCGCCCGCTACTACGGCCAACCCCACATGTAGTCCACGAACCACCCGCGGTGCCGCGAAGGCGGCGGTCCTGAGTGACAGGCCGTGGTTGGTCCTTGTTCCCGCGCCTCACTGCGGAAGGCGCTTGCGCCGTGATCGTCACCGGACATGGCAGGGCCCGGCCGGGGTGACTGTGGACCGGCCGGGCCCTGCTGCGTGGGGAATGGTGTCAGATCTCGTCGGGCATTCGGTCCCGGTCCGGCACGATGTCGTCAGCAGGCCGGCCAGAGGACTTCTGACCCTTGGACTCGGACTCCTTGCCCTTGCGCTCGGACTCCTTGCCCTTACGTTCCGGCGCGGGCTTGCCAGGCTGTCGATGCTGCGGATCCTGACCGCTGCGCTCGCGTTCCTGCTCCTCGCGGCCCTTGCCCGGCTGCTGGTGCTTGTCCTGCATACCGCCCATGACGGTGACTCCCTTGAAGGTCGATCGGGGGATTCCCACGACCACGCTGGCACGAAACGTCACCAACCGCACCATTTGAGTCGCCGTACGTGATGAGTGGGTCGCGGCCCCAGCCCGTCGTGTCGGCAGGCGCGTACTCCTCTCCGGCGTGAGGATGAGGCCGCACAGCCCCTTCACACCGACCGACAGGAGCCCTGTCATGCTCGAGCGCACGCTTCGCAAGGAAACCACCGAGGTCACCTTCATCCTTCCCGCCGATACCCCACCAGGGCCGGTCAGCGTGGTCGGGGACTTCAACGAGTGGCAGCCTGGCGCTCACACCCTCATGCCGCGCAAGGACGGCAAGAGGGCGGTCACCGTGACCCTGCCGGCCAAGACAACGCACTCCTTCCGCTACCTTGCAGCCGGCGACTACTGGTTCAACGACGAGAGCGCAGGCGACCGGGAGGGCCCGAACAGTCGTCTCCACACCTGAGGCCGCAGCCGACCCCCGCCTACCAGCGTCGCTCCCAGTCCCAGTCGGGCCTGTAAAAGGAACGGCTCTGTCTCACATTCGGTGGTGACGGAGGGTGGTGTTATCCGATGAGGATGCGGTGGCGGAGCAGCGTGAAGGCTGCTCGTCCGTGCATCTGGCGGGCCATCCGCTTGCTCTTGGTGTTGATCCCCTCGGTCGGGCCGTTGCTGTACGGAAGTGTGACCGCGGCGATGACAGCGTCGCGGTCGCGCTCGAGGCCTCGGGTGAAGGCATGTAGGTGAGGCAGGTCGGCAGTACGGACCTGGGCGATCCAGAGTTCGAGGGCGTCCTCGTTCTCGGGCCGAGGCTTCAGAAGCGGGGCGAAGGTCCGGACGGCGGTGGCCAGGTGTGTCATCTCGGGGCAGGCAGCATTCAGCCGGTCCAGGAGGTCACGGTGTCCGGTCTTGAGGTTCTCGGGCCTGGTCAGGAGCATTCGGGCCAGCCTGCGCGGGGAGATGTGGCTGCGGCCGGTGTCCGCCCTGCCTTGGTTGATGTACTTGTGCAGGAGGTTGAGGCAACTGGTGAACCCGAGTGCCTTGATCTCCTCGAAGAGATGCTGGACGGGGACAGCGGAGTCCTCGGCCCGGCGTCCGCGCAGGTGCTCGCGATAGGGATCGACGAGGCTGGACCGGTACTTTGGGACCCGGAGCATCCGCTCGGGTCGGTCGGCTCGGGCATAGCGTTTGACGGTGTTCAGGGCCAGTTGCAGGCGGCGGCCGCATCGAGGAGGCCCACGCCCTGGTCGAGCAGGTCGTGGACCTGCTGCCAGCGTTCCAGTGTGGTCTGCGCGCGAGGCCCGTCATACAAGGGTGCGTCGAGCACCGAGGCCCAGCAGGTGCTGTGCGCCTTCACCTCGTCCAGAGCGGCTTCGCACAGGTTGTGCCAGACATGCCAGCGGTCACTGACCTGCACGGCGTCCGGCAGGGCCCGGCGGATGGCTTCCGCGTAAGTCGTCGATCCGTCACGGCAGACGACCTCGACCCCCGGATGGGCATGCAGCCACGCTTCCAGCGTGCCGGCCGTGCGGTCGGGCAGCACGTCGATCCGTTCGTGTGTCTCCGCATCGATCACCACGGTGGCATAGCGGTGCCGTCGGCGCAGAGCGAAGTCGTCCACCCCGATGACTCGGGGCACCCGCCCGGTCGGCAGGGGGATGCCCAACAGGACGCGTAAGGCTGTGTGGCGCGACAGCCTCATCGCGAGTATCGCCAGCAGACGAGCCCCAGCCCGGCCCGCTAACTCCTTGACCACCGCCTTAACCTGCCTGGTGAGACGGGTTGTGCGTCGCTGGTATCGCTCCAGCACTCCTGGCACTTGCTCGCGGAAGGTGTGGCGGCAGCCGTATGTGGGACACAGCAGCCGGCGCACTCGAACGCGGAGCACCACCCGCCGGCCGTCGACCGGTACGTCGGCCAGCGTCCGCCAGTGAAAACCATGCACCCGTCCCGACACCGCCCCGCACGCCGCGCAGGGCGCGGGCCACTTCGGAGTTCGCGCCCTCACCACGACCCGCCCGCCCTCATCGGCCACGTCCTCAATGACCAGCGGAGATATACCCGAAAACACCATCTGCACAAGCTCGTTGACATCCATCACACCGACAGCAACGACCTCCACCACCCAGCGTTACCACCGAATGTGAGACAGAGCCGAAAACTCTACAGACCCGCGTCCGCTCACCGTCGTCTCCAAGACCCTGCGGCACTCCACCCTGTCGACCACCGCCAACATCTACAGCCACCTCACCCAGCAAGCCGCCCGCCAAGCCGTCGACACCATCGACCACACCCTCACCCGGGCCCAGAAGCAACACGACCGACGAGCCTGGCTGGAACGGCTGCGACCACCGCGCGACCACATCCAACGCCTCCGCGAAGCCCTCAACCGGCTCCGCTCCCCCACCCGCCCGCGTTCAGCACCAAGGCGAACCAGCCCCTAAGCGGGCGTGCGACCACACTGCGACCACCAGGACTCCGGGCATGGAAAAGGCCGTCCTCTCATCTGCGAGAGAACGGCCTCCGACCTGCATGAAGCAAAGTCGGGACGACAGGATTTGAACCTGCGACCCCTTGACCCCCAGTCAAGTGCGCTACCAAGCTGCGCCACGTCCCGATGTGCTTGCGACTGGGCTTCCCTTTTGGGCTCTCCCCGTCCCGGCGGCACATGCAGAACATTACCCCACGACGAGGGGTGTGCATGCACCGGTAATCGGTGGGGGGAGGATGAGGGGGTGAACGCACGGGATCGGGACGGTGAGGGGCGGGCGCGCAGTGCGCGGCCCAGGGACGGGCTGGGACGTCCGCTGCCCTACGGGGCCCAAGGAGTGGAGCGGCAGCCCGAGGGGGTGGTCCGGACGCCCGGCGAGACCCTCGCGGAGGCGCAGCGGCTGCTGGACTCCGGAATGCCCTTCCACGCGCACGAGGTCTTCGAGGACGCCTGGAAGTCGGGGCCCGGGGCCGAGGCGTGGCTGTGGCGGGGGCTCGCGCAGCTGGCGGTGGGGCTGACGCACTCGGCGCGGGGGAACGCGGTGGGCGGGGCGCGGCTGCTGCGGCGCGGAGCGGAGGTCCTGGCCGGAGGGGGCGGGACGGCCGGAGGGGGCGGGACGGACGGGGCTGCCGGGACGCGGTCGCCCTACGGGACGGACCTGGTCGGGCTCGTGCAGTGGGCCCGGGCGCTGGCGCGGCGGGTGGAGGCGGGTGCGGCCGTCGACGCGGCGGCCGAGGCGCCCCGGCTCGCCGGTCGCGGGGACCCCGTCTGAGGAAGGGGCCCCGGCGTCCGGCCTTCGGCTACGCCGGCTGGAGGAGGTCCCAGCGGTTGCCGTAGAGGTCCTGGAAGACCACGACGGAGCCGTACGGCTCGTGGCGCGGCTCTTCCAGGAAGCGGACGCCTTCGGCCGTCATGCGGGCGTGGTCGGCGGCGAAGTCGTCGGTGTAGAGGAAGAAGCCGACGCGGCCGCCCGTCTGGTCGCCGACCCGGGAGCGCTGGGCGTCGTCCTTGGCGCGGGCCAGCAGGAGGGCGGACTCCTTGGCCCCCGGCGGGCGGACCACGACCCATCGCGAGCCGTCCGGCCGGGCGGTGTCCTCGGCCAGCTCGAAGCCGAGGGCGCGGGTGTAGAAGTCGATGGCCTCGTCGTAGTCGTGGACCACGAGAGCCGTGAGGGCGATGTGTGCGGACATGACGCCTATTGTGCGCCGAGGAGGACGACCTCCAGGGTGCGGGGGCCGTGCACTCCTTCCACCCGGTCCAGTTCGATGTCGCTGGTGGCCGAGGGGCCGGAGATCCAGGTCAGCGGTCGGGTCGGGTCGAGTCGGGGCAGCGCCTGCGGGACCGAGTCCACCACCTGGCCGGGGACCCTGACCACGCAGATGTGGTGGTCGGGGATCAGCGTGATCCGGCGCCGTCCCTGGTCGGGGCCGCCGTCGAGGACGATCGTGCCGGTCTCGGCGATGGCCAGGGCGCAGCCGGTCACCACGCTGTCCACGCCCTCCAGTTCGCGTGCGGTGGACGCGGCCCGGTCGTGGATCCGGGTCGGGTCCGCCGCCGAGAGCCAGTACGGGGGCAGCTGTGGCGGGACGAGCACGGTACGCGCTCCCCGCTCGGCCAGCAGCCGCATCAGGAGCATCGCGAGGCCGTCCTCGTCGACCCGGTGCACCTTCGCCCGGTACTCGGTCAGGTTCGCGGCGAGCAGGTCCACGGTTTCGGCCGGGGTGCGCGTCCCGTGGACCCGGAGGTAGTCCCGGGGAATCTCCGGCTCCGGGGCCGACCCTGGGGCGGGCTCGGGCACGGCCCGGCGGATGCGGGCCAGGATCCGGTCCTTGCTGCTCACGATCGTCCTCCCTGTTCCCGTCCCTGCTCCTGTTCCCGCTCCCCGGAATGCTCCCGGGCCTGTTCCCGGGCCGCCCACCAGTCGCGGAACGGCTGCGCCGGGAGCTCCGGAAGCTCCCGGCTGTCGGTCCAGGCACGGCCGGGCCCCGGGAGCCGGCGCGGGCGCAGCCGCCGGGCCCGGCTCAGCAGCCGCTCCCCCGCGCGCAGCGCGCCCGGCCGGTCCAGCAGCAGCCGGGCGGCGCGCATGGCGGCCCGTTCGGCGGCGTGGCCGTGGGCCGGACGGATGCGTACGCGGACGCCCTCGCGGGTCACCGGGCCGCCCTGGGCCACGCGTTCGCGGAGGTGGACGAGCACCTCGGGAATGTCGATGGCGACCGGGCAGACCTCGTAGCAGGCCCCGCACAGGGTGGAGGCGTAGGGCAGGGAGGCGTCGATCTCGCTTCCGGTGCCGCGGAGTTGGGGGCTGAGGATGGCGCCGATGGGGCCGGGGTAGACGGAGCCGTAGGCGTGGCCGCCGGCGCGCTCGTAGACCGGGCAGACGTTGAGGCAGGCGGAGCAGCGGATGCAGCGCAGGGCCTGGCGGCCCACCTCGTCGGCGAGGGTGTCGGTGCGGCCGTTGTCGAGGAGGACGAGGTGGAAGGCGGCGGGTCCGTCGCCTTCCTCGGTGCCGGTCCACATGGTCGTGTACGGGTTCATCCGCTCCGAAGTCGACGACCGCGGCAGCGTCTGGAGGAAGACTTCGAGGTCCCGGAAGGAAGGGACGACCTTCTCGATGCCGACCACCGAGATCAGGGTCTCGGGCAGGGTCAGGCACATCCGGCCGTTGCCCTCGGACTCCAGGACGACCATGGTGCCGGTCTCGGCGACCATGAAGTTGGCGCCGGAGACGGCGACTTTGGCGCGCAGGAACTTCTCGCGCAGGTGGAGGCGAGCCGCTTCGGCGAGCTCGCGCGGGTCGTCGCCCAGGCCGTCCGGCGCGGGCCGTCCCCAACTGCCCATCTCCGAGGTGAAGATGTCGCGGATCTCGGCCCGGTTGCGGTGGATGGCCGGGACCAGGATGTGGGAGGGCCGGTCGTGGCCCAGCTGCACGATGAGCTCGGCGAGGTCGGTCTCGTACGCGGCGATCCCGGCCGCCTCAAGGGCCTCGTTGAGGCCGATCTCCTGGGTGGCCATGGACTTGACCTTGACCACCTCGCGCTCGCCGGTCGCCAGGACCAGTTCCGTGACGATCCGGTTGGCCTCCGCCGCGTCGACCGCCCAGTGGACGGTGCCGCCCGCGGCGGTGACGGCGGCCTCCAACTCCAGGAGGTAGCGGTCGAGGTGACGGAGCGTGTGGTCCTTGATCTCCTTGCCGGCGGTGCGCAGCGCGTCCCAGTCCGCCAGCTCGGCGACGGCGCGGGCCCGCTTGTCGCGGATGGTGTGGGTGGCGTGCCGGAGGTTGGCGCGCAGGACCGGGTCCCCCACCGCCTCGTGCGCCGCCGCGGCGAAAGCGGGAAAGGGCGGGGCCGCGGGAAAGGGCGGGGCCGCTGGAAAGGCCGGCATGCCAAGGTGCGTGCGCGTCATCGCGGGGTGTCCTCCTCGGTCGCGGCCAGGATCTCGGCGAGGTGCAGGGCCCGCAGCGGGGCGCCGGCCCGACGCAGGATGCCGTCCAGGTGGGCGAGGCAGGAGTTGTCGGCCCCGCACAGCACGTCGGCGCCGGTGGCCACCGCGCTGCCGATCTTGTCGGTGCCCATGGCGGCCGATACGTCCGGGTTCTTGACGGCGAAGGTCCCGCCGAAGCCGCAGCACTCCTCGGCGCCGGGAAGTTCGCGCAGTTCGAGCCCGCGCACCGCCTCCAGCAGCCGCCGGGGCCGCTCCCCCAGCCCGAGGCCCCGTAGGCCGTGGCAGGACGGGTGGTAGGTGACCGGGTACGGGAAGTACGCGCCCACGTCCGTCACCCCGAGGACGTCCACCAGGAACTCGGTGAGCTCGTACACCCGGGGCGCCAGGTCCTCGGCCAGCTCGGACAGCCCGGGACCCCGCCCCTCCACCTCGGCGGCGCGCCCGATCCGGGGGTAGTGGGAGCGGATCATGGCGGCGCAGGAGCCCGACGGGGTGACGACGTACTGGTACCCCGCGAAGGCCTCGGCGGTGCGCCGCAGCAGGGGTTCGGCCTCGCGCCGGTAGCCGGTGTTGTACTGCGGCTGCCCGCAGCAGCTCTGCGCCGCCGGGAAGTCCACGCCCACCCCGAGACGCTCCAGGAGACGGACCACGGCGATGCCGGTGCGCGGGTACAGGGCGTCGTTGACGCAGGTGACGAACAGGGCGACGCGCATGACGGGCAGAATAGCCCGGTGAAGAAGTTCTCAGTGATCGGCATAGGCGCGGGCGACCCGGACCACCTGACCCTCCAGGCGGTCAGGGCGATCGGCGCGGCGGACGCATTCCTCATCCTGGAGAAGGGCGAGGAGAAGGCGGATCTGACCGGGCTGCGGCGCGCGATGCTCGACGAGCACGCCCGCCCAGGCCACCGGCTGGTGGAGGGCCGCGACCCCGACCGCGACCGGACCCCCGCCGACTACACCCCCACCGTGGACGGCTGGCGCAGCGCCCGGGCCGAGATCTTCGAGCGGTTCATCGCCGAGGACCTGGCGGAGGGCGAGACCGGGGCGTTCCTGGTGTGGGGCGATCCCTCGCTCTACGACTCCACCCTCGCGATCCTCGACGAGGTGCTGGAGAAGGGCCGGGTCGCCTTCGAGCACGAGGTGGTGCCCGGCATCAGCAGCATCTCCTCGCTGCTGGCCCGGCACCGCACGAACCTCAACCGGGTCGGCCGGCCGGTCCAGATCACCACCGGGCGGCGGCTCGCCGAGGGCTGGCCGGCCGATGTGGACGACGTGGTGGTGATGCTGGACGCCCGGCACGCCTTCACGGCCCACCTCGACCAGGACCTGTACATCTACTGGGGCGCCTACGTGGGCACCCCCGACGAGATCCTGGTCTCGGGGAAGCTGGCGGAGGTGGCCGGCCGGATCGAGGAGCTGCGCGCCGAGGCCCGTGCCCGCAAGGGCTGGATCATGGACACGTACCTGCTCCGGCGCGGCTGAGCGGTCCCCTACCCCAGGTAGGCGGGCAGGACCTCGGCGAGCCGCTCGTACTCCTCGGCCCGGTTGTAGACCTGCCCGCACACCCGGATGCCGCCGCCGCCCGGCCACGGCCAGATCAGCACCCGGATTCCGGCCTCCGCCGCGATCCGCTCGCGCAGGACGGTGGCGTCCTCGCGGGTCTCGGCCGTGCCGGCGGGCAGCCGCAGGGCGCGCATGGGCAGGCCCTCGGTGTGCGGGAGCGCGGTGAGTCCGGGGATGGCGGCGAGCAGCGCGGCCCCGTGGGCGGCCAGCGCGCTGTTGTGGGCCCGCACCTTGGCGGCGTCGAGCCGTTCCAGGAGGTCCAGGCCCTCCGGGGCGGCGAGCCAGCCGGTGTAGTCGACGGTGGCGCGGTACTCGACCGAGCGCGGGAAGCCGTGGTGGTCCTCCCAGGACGGTACGAGGGCGCGGACCCGGTCGCGGTGGCCGGGGGCGACGGCGAGGATCGCGGTGCCCGACGGGGCGTAGCCCCACTTGTGGAGGTTGCCGAACCAGAAGTCGGCGCCGCCGCCGAGCGGGTCGGCGAGCGCGCCGGGCGCGTGCGCGCCGTCCACGACGGTGGTGATGCCCCGGGCCCGGAGGTCGGCGAGCAGCCGGGGCGAGGCGATGACCCGGGCGGTGGGCGAGCTGATGTGGTCGAGCAGGGCCACCTTGGTGCGGGGCGTGAGCCCGGCCAGCACGGTTTCCCGTACGGCGTCCTCGTCGGGGAGGAGCGGGTCCAGGGTGACGGTGGTGACGGGGGCGCGGCGGGCGGCGGCATCGACCACGGTGCCGTAGCCGTGGTCGGTCACCAGGATCTCGTCGCCTTCGGCGAGCGCGATGGCGTCGAGGGCGAGGTTGGCGCCTTCGGTGGCGTTGGAGATGAAGGCGAGCCCGTCCGGGTCCGCTCCGCCGAGGTGTGCGGCGATCCGGGTGCGGGCGGCGGCGAGGCGGTCGGCGGCTCCGATGAAGAAGGCGTCGGGGTCGGCGTGCGCTTCGGCCGTCAGGGCGGCCTGGAGCTCCCGCACGGGGTGGGGCACCGCGCCGAAGGAGCCGTGGTTGAGGTGGGCGACGGCGGGGTCGAGCCCGAACAGGGCCCGGCCGCCGGCGAACTCCGCGGGGCGTATCGACGCGTGGGGCGCGGTCACGTGGACCTCCGTGAGAGGTGGGGCGCTGATGTTCCAGTGGATCATCCCCCGGCGCGGCCCGCCCCGTAACCCCGCCCCTTGGGCGGATCGCTAGTGCTGTGGCCGGGAAGGCCGGCCGAGCCTCAGCTCCCTCCGGCGGAAGTTCCGCTCGCCGACCGCGCGCCAGATCAGGCGGGGCGGGAGCGGCATCTCGCCGATGATCATCTCCCGCTCCTGTGCGTCCGCGTCCTTGAGGATCATCCCGAGGACGGTGAACAGCTTGCTCTTGGGCACCGCCGTCCTGGCCGCCTCACCGACCATCGCCCATTCCTCGGGCGAGACCACCCCGGGGACCAGCGGCAGCGCCTCGCGCTCCTCCTCGTCGAAATGCGCGTCGACCGACCGCGACACCTCTTCGAGCACGGCGACCAGTTCGCCGCCGTCCCGCTCGTTCACCACGGCCGACCACCGGTCCAGGAGCGCGGCGGCCAGCGCGAGGCGCTCCGCCAGGCCTTCGTGCTGGCCCTCCATCCGGCGCCACAGGTCCCCCTGGCCGGGAAGCCGCTCGGTCAGCTTCGGCCACAGCAGTACGTCCTCGCCCGCGTGGTGGTGGTGCAGGGTCTCCAGCAGCAGCATCAGCCGCTCCGCGACCCGTTTGACCTGCCCCCGGCCCCCCTCGGGCGCGCTGCGCACCCGGTCCGCCGCCTCGTGGAACTCCCGCCGGAACATCCGGTGGACCACGACCATGTCGTGTGTGAACGGCCTTGCCCGACTCTCCATCTCCGATGACCCCCCGGTCTTGACGGACACGTCCGCCGCCAGCGTGACGCATGCCGGTCCGCGGACGCCAGGGCGCACGGCGGCGCGCGGGCGGATCGGGCGGTCAGCGCCCGGGCGGGCGCATCTCCTGGCGGAGCGTGGCCCGCGCGCCCATCGCGGCAAGCCAGTCGTCCAGGTCTGCCATCGCGGGCGGGTCCAGGTGGGCCGGGTCCACCGTGGTGCGGAGCTGGTGGGGCACGCCGGAGCCCAGGAGAAGCCGCAGGCTGCGCTCCGCCGAGGCGGCCGCGTGGCCGATTCCGGTGACCCGCTCGTAGCGGCCGGGCGGGGCCTTGACGTCGAAGCCGACCCAGTCCAGCAGGCCCTCGTCCAGCAGCCGGGCGAGGCGCCGGGGGAAGGCTCCGCCGGTGTGCAGGCCGACCTGGAGGCCCAGGGCGCGTGCCTCCCGTACCGCCTGCGCGAGACCGCGCTGGAGCAGCGGCTCCCCGCCGGAGAAGACGATCCCGTCGAGGAGCCCCGTACGGCGGGCGAGGTGGCCGAGCACCTCGTCCCAGGAGACGGCGGCCGGGGCGCGGGCGGGCAGCAGGGCGGGGTTGTGGCAGTAGCCGCAGCGCCAGGGGCAGCCCTGGCAGAAGACGGTGGTCACGAGCCGGCCCGGCCAGTCGCAGGTGGACAGGCGGGACCAGCCGCCGATCCGGACGACCTCGGCGGAAGCCACCGGGCCCGCCGTCGCGGCGGCGCTCACACCGCCGCCTTGAAGTGGACGCGTTCGGCGTGCTCGCCCTTCTTGCCGATGTTGAAGGAGGACACCGGGCGGTGGTAGCCCATGACCCGGGTCCACACCTCGCACACCGCGCCGCAGCCGGGGCACTCGGGCTGCTCCCCCGCCAGGTAGCCGTGGTCGGCGCAGATGGAGAAGGTCGGGGTGACCGTCAGGTACGGGAGCCGGAAGGTCTCCAGCGAACGCCGGACCAGCTTGCGGCAGGCCTCGGCCGTCGGAATCCGCTCCGGGGTGTACAGGTGCAGGACGGTGCCGCCCGTGTACTTGCCCTGGAGTTCGTCCTGGCGCTCCAGCGCCTCGAAGGGGTCGTCGGTCCATCCGACGGGCAGCTGGGAGGAGTTGGTGTAGTACGGGTTGGCGTCGGTGCCGGCCTGGAGGATCCCGGGGAAGCGGGCCCGGTCCTCCTTCGCGAACCGGTACGTGGTGCCCTCGGCGGGGGTGGCCTCCAGGTTGTAGAGGTGGCCGGTGCTCTCCTGGAAGTCGACCATCCGGGCCCGGACCCGGTCCAGCAGCCGGACCGCGAGGGCGTGGCCCTCGTCCGTGGTGATGTCGTGGGCGTCCGCGCTGAAGTTGCGGATCATCTCGTTGATCCCGTTGACCCCGATGGTGGAGAAGTGGTTGCGCAGGGTGCCCAAGTACCGCTTGGTGTAGGGGAAGAGGCCGCCGTCGATCAGGTTCTGGACGGTGGTCCGCTTGAGTTCGAGGCTGTCCCTGGCGAGTTCGCACAGCCGGTCCACCTCGGCCAGCAGCCCCGCTTCGTCGCCCGCGCAGGTGTGCCCGAGCCGGGCGCAGTTGAGGGTCACGACCCCGAGCGAACCGGTCTGCTCGGCGCTTCCGAAGAGGCCGTTGCCGCGCTTGAGCAGTTCCTTCAGGTCGAGCTGGAGGCGGCAACACATGGAGCGGACCATGTTCGGTTCGAGCTCGGAGTTGATGAAGTTCTGGAAGTACGGGAGCCCGTACTTGGCCGTCATCGCGAAGAGCCGCTCGGCGTTCTCGCTCTCCCAGGGGAAGTCCCGGGTGATGTTGTAGGTCGGGATGGGGAAGGTGAACACCCGGCCGGTGGCGTCCCCTTCGGTCATCACCTTGATGTACGCCCGGTTGATCAGGTCCATCTCGGCCTGGAGCTCGCCGTAGGTGAAGCCGGTTTCCTCGCCCGCCACGACCGGGATCTGCTCGCGCAGGTCCTCGGGGCAGGTCCAGTCGAAGGTGAGGTTGGTGAAGGGGGTCTGGGTGCCCCAGCGCGAGGGCACGTTGAGGTTGTGGACCAGCTCCTGGATGCACTGCCTGACCTGCGGGTACGTCATCGCGTCGAGGCGGACGTAGGGGGCGAGGTAGGTGTCGAAGGAGGAGAAGGCCTGGGCGCCCGCCCATTCGTTCTGCAGGGTGCCCAGGAAGTTCACGATCTGGCCCACGGCCGAGGAGAGGTGCCGGGGCGGAGCGGAGTCGATCTGGCCGGGGACCCCGTTGAAGCCCTCGGTCAGCAGGGTGCGCAGGGACCAGCCGGCGCAGTAGCCGGAGAGCATGTCCAGGTCGTGGATGTGGAAGTCGCCCTCGCGGTGGGCGCGGGCCACGTCCGCCGGGTAGACCTGCTCCAGCCAGTAGTTCGCGGTGATCTTGCCCGCCGTGTTGAGGATGAGGCCGCCGAGCGAGTAGCCCTGGTTGGCGTTGGCGTTCACCCGCCAGTCCCGGCGGTCCAGGTACTCGGTCACGGTCTCTACGGCATCGACGACAGCAGTCACGGCAGCCCTCCCACGAGGCTTGGCACGGAAGTACGGATCACATGCCGGCAGGGGTCGGACTCGTCCACGCGGGGTGGACACAACCGTTGCGGGGCAGTCCCGGATTCACACCGGATTCCCTGGTGACTCGGTCGGGGCGGATGTGCGCGAGCAGCATCCGAATCCCGCCGAACCGGCAGAGCCAACACTACATATGGATGTGGGCTGCACCGACAACCACTACATATTGGGTGACGAAGGTCCCGGGGCATGGGCCTTCCGGCCCGGCCTAGCTTCGGCCGCTGGTGGCCGCGTAGTACTGGAGGTCCTGCACGTCCACCTTGCGGTCCACGGGGTAGAGCAGCTCCACCCGCGCCCCGGCCTTCCCGTCCCGCACCACCGTCGCCGAGCTGGTGCCCGGGTTCAGCGCCAGCAGCTCGGAGTGGACCCCGGACCGGGCCTCGTACGCGCCCTTGGCGGATCCGACGGCCGTACGGACGCTCGCGGGCTCCGACAGGAAGCTCAGCACCTCCACCGTGTCCCGGGGTGCGGCGCTGCCCTTGCGCAGTGACATCACGAGAGACTGGCCCCCGGTCGGCCCGGCGGCGGCGTACTGGGTGCGGGAGGTCAGGTAGAGGGTGTCGCGGACGATCTCGGGCCAGCTGTCCGTCTTGAACTTGGTGAGGTAGTACGAGCACAGGTCGAGGTAGGCGTATCCGTTGTGCAGGGACGGGGCGAACTGGCTGCCCTCGCTGTAGTCGTTCCAGGTGGTGAGCTGGACCCAGTCGGCGCCGTCCTCGATGGCGCGGGTCCATGTGGCGCGCAGGGTTGCCGTGTTGCCCGCCTCGTCGTAGATCCCCTGGTTGGGGCGGGCGTCCTGGACCGACACGGGCTGCATCCAGACCTTGCCCAGGGCGTGCGCCTGCCGGACGTCGCCCGTGGAGCTCTGCTGGCCGACGTAGCTTCGGCTGCCCCACTCGGAGAACCCGTAACTGATGGGCGCGAACTGGGTGTTGCTGCCGTCGAAGTCGAGGAAGAGCGGGACCAGGGCGGTGCGGATCCCGTGCCGGGACTTCAGGAGGTCCATGACCTGGCTCCACCAGGCGGCGCTGCGCGCCTCCGCCTTGAAGGGCGAGACCACGAGGCGTCCGTCGGGGAGCCGGTGCGCGGAGGGCGCCTTGCCCAGATCCGCGAGGGCGTTCGCGAGCACGCCGGGGTCGTCGTCCTTCAGGGAGGTCATGTCCGGCATCAGCATGATCTTGAAGCCCGGGTCCACCGAACGGGCCGCTTCCATCAGGAGCTCGCAGCGCTCCCAGTTCTTCCCGGAGAGGGAGAGCAGGTCGAGGGTGAATCCGTCGATGCCCGCGGCGCGCGCGGTGCGCACCTCCTGCTGGAGGTTGGCGAGCTCCCAGTTGCCGTCCTTGGGCAGGACCGGGAGCGGCCGGTCGCGCAGCAGGCCGCCGTACCGTTCGTGCTTGCCGCCCTCTCCGTCCGGGTTCAGGTAGTTGCGGGTGTAGTAGTCGGCGTCGGCGCTCGCGTTGTCGAGGGAGAGCGGGTACGGCGTGAAGTAGTGGGCGAAGACCAGCTTCTTGCCGGCGGAGCCCGAGCGCAGTGCGGCCGGTTGCGGCAGGTCGAAGGGCAGAGCTCCGGCGGGGCGCGCTCCGGTGCCCGCCCCGGCCGTCGGGTCTTGCTTGTCCGTCGCGCCGGCGGCGGGGCTGGACTGCGCGGGTGCGGGTGCGCCCTGGTCGGCGGCCCCGGAGGGGGCGTCGCCCTCGGGGCCGTCGGGCCGGATGTCGACCGGGTTCGCCGCCCCGGAGCCCTCCAGCCGGTCGGCGGCCGTGAGCGGGTCCCAGGCGATGCCGGTGGCGGCGCACACGCCGACGAGGAGGAAGGCGGACAGGAAGAGGGTCAGCAGGGGCCTGCGGCCCCTGAAGCCCGGACGGCGCCGGTGCGACGCGGGTCTCTGCCTGCGCCGTGCCCGTCGCTGGTCCGCATCCATGGTGACGTCCTCCCCGCATATGCCCGCACATCGGGCCGCACAGCAGTACAGCCGATTCCCGGTCCCCGGACAACTATTCTCCAGGGGCCCGACACCTGGCGCGTACATCACGGGAAGTGTGGGAAGTACGGGAAATACGGAAATTCGACCACACGGCCAACTGCCCACCGACGGCGGCCCGATGAGCTCGCGCTGTACAAAGACGCATCGCCTGTACAACTGCTGCGATCACCGGGTGCCACGGGCCTTTCACCGGAATAGGGAATTCCCCTGGCCTTCCGGGGAATGTGGCGCATAATCGTCTCCATGCGGCCTGAAACAACCCTCTTGCCGCGTATGGTCACGCATGCATGGGGGGCATCGTGCCGATGAACAACTCTACGGGCGCCGGCACCGTTCCGGCCACATCCGCAGAGCTTTCCCGCCTGCTCACCGCCGTACGGCGGGGCCGGGTGGTCACCATCACCGGACGGTTCCGGGAGCCCCGGGGCCTGCTGGTGCGGGAGATCGGGGAACGGCTCGCGTCCAACTTCTACGACGGGGTGGCTCTGGTCGTCGTGGACCACCGCTTCGGGGTCCGCGACCTGACGGCCGCGCTGGGTTGCGTACCGGGCATGCCGTTCCTGCCTTGCGGCACGGCGAACGCGGCGTCGTGGCTGGCGGAGCGCGACATGCTGCTCGTCCTCGACGGCTCCGACCACCTGGCGTCCGAGACGCTGGCCTGGCTGCACGACCTCCTGCGCGCGGCCCCGGGCCTGCGGATCCTGGCGGCCGGACGCCATCCGCTGGGCTTCCCGCACGAGTGCGTGCACCGCCTCTGAGACCTGGGCCCGCCCGACGTCTGCGGCCCGCCTGAAACCCGCGGCCCGCGGCTCGCCCGGAGCCTGCGGCCTACCGCCCGGGCTCCGCGCCCTGCCCGGCCCGCCAGTCCTCGGCCAGCAGCCCCATCACCACCTCGTCCAGGAACTCCCCGCACACCCAGGCCGCCCCGCGCAGGGTCCCCTCCAGGGCGAATCCGTTCGCGGTCGCAGCCCGGATCACCGGGATGTTCTCGGCCAGGGTGTCCACCTGGAGCCGGTGCAGCCCGCGCACGGAGAACCCGTAGCGGCACAGCAGTCGCACCACGTCCTCGCCCAGGCCCCGGCCGCGACAGCCGGGGCGCAGCGAGATGCCGAGGTGGGCGGTGCGGTTGTGCGGGTCGATGGACCAGAGCAGGGCCTCGCCCGCCAGTTCGCCTGTGGCCCGCTCCACGACGGAGAAGACGGCGACCTCGTCGGAGGGCTCGCGGGGCTCGTACGGGGAGTGCCCGCTCACCGCCCCCACCGGCCGCCAGGGCCGCGTGTCGGCGCGCGAGCGCGTGGCCACGTCCTCGTAGAGCTCGGCGTGGAGCACGGCCACGTCGTCGGTGTGCCGGGCGCGCAGTCCGACCAGTTCGCCTTGGATCATTGGGCCTTACTAGCCCGTGCCGGGCCGCTGCCACAACCGGGTTTCCGCCCCTCGGCCCCTTGGCCCCGCCCCGGGCCGGCCCCGGACGCGACTCCGCCCCGGTCGGCGACTGCCGGCCGGGGCGGACCCGCTGGAGCGGTGTTCCTCGACTGGTGCCGCGTGACGCGGCAGTGGGACTAGCCGAGGATCGCGAGCGCCTGGTTCAGCGTCGCGGACGGCCGCATGATCGCAGAGGCCTTGGCGGCGTCGGGCTGGTAGTAGCCGCCGATGTCGGCCGGGGAGCCCTGCACCGCGATGAGCTCGGCGACGATCTTCTCCTCCGACTCGGCCAGGGTCTTGGCGAGCGGGTCGAACGCGGCGGCCAGCTTCGGGTCGTCGGTCTGGCGCGACAGCTCCTGGGCCCAGTACAGCGCCAGGTAGAAGTGGCTGCCGCGGTTGTCGATGCCGCCCAGCTTGCGGCTCGGCGACTTGTCCTCGTTGAGGAAGGTGCCGGTCGCACGGTCCAGGGTGTCCGCGAGGACCTGGGCGCGGGCGTTGCCGGTGGTGGTGGCCAGGTGCTCGAAGGAGACGGCCAGCGCGAGGAACTCGCCGAGCGAGTCCCAGCGGAGGTAGTTCTCCTTGACGAGCTGCTGCACGTGCTTCGGGGCGGAGCCGCCGGCGCCCGTCTCGAAGAGGCCGCCGCCGTTCATCAGCGGGACGACCGACAGCATCTTGGCGCTGGTGCCCAGCTCCAGGATCGGGAAGAGGTCGGTCAGGTAGTCGCGCAGCACGTTGCCGGTCACCGAGATGGTGTCCTCGCCGCGGCGGATCCGCTCCAGGGAGTAGGCCGTGGCCTCGACCGGGGACAGGATCTTGATGGTCAGACCCTCGGTGTCGTGCTCGGCGAGGTACGTCTTGACCTTGGCGATCAGCTGCGCGTCGTGCGCGCGGCCCTCGTCGAGCCAGAAGACGGCCGGGACGCCGGTGGCGCGGGCGCGGGTGACGGCGAGCTTGACCCAGTCCTGGATCGGCGCGTCCTTGGTCTGGCAGGCGCGGAAGATGTCACCGGCGGCGACCTCCTGCTCCAGGACCGTGGCACCCGAGGCGTCGACGACGCGGACGGTGCCCGCGGCGGCCAGCTCGAAGGTCTTGTCGTGGCTGCCGTACTCCTCGGCCTTCTGGGCCATGAGGCCGACGTTCGGCACCGAGCCCATCGTGGACGGGTCGTACGCGCCGTGCGCGCGGCAGTCGTCGATGACGACCTGGTAGACACCGGCGTAGCTGCTGTCCGGGAGGACGGCGAGCGTGTCGGCCTCGGCGCCGTCCGGGCCCCACATGTGGCCGGAGGTGCGGATCATGGCCGGCATCGAGGCGTCGACGATGACGTCGGACGGCACGTGCAGGTTGGTGATGCCCTTGTCGGAGTCGACCATCGCGAGGGCCGGGCCCTCGGCGATCTCGGCCTCGAAGGAGGCCTTGATCGCGTCGGCGTCGGGCAGCGCACCCAGGCCGTTCAGGATGGTGCCGAGACCGTCGTTCGGGGAGAGGCCGGCGGCGGCCAGGGTCTCGCCGTAGCGGGCGAAGGTCTTCGGGAAGAAGGCGCGGACCACGTGGCCGAAGATGATCGGGTCGGAGACCTTCATCATCGTGGCCTTGAGGTGCACGGAGAACAGGACGCCCTCGGCCTTGGCGCGCTCGATCTGGTTGTTGAGGAAGGTGCGCAGCTCGTCGACGTGCAGGACGGACGCGTCCACGACCTCACCGGCGAGTACCGGTACGGAGTCGCGCAGCACGGTGACGGCGCCGTCGGCGGCGACGTGCTCGATGCGGAGCGTGCCGGCCTCGGCGATCACGGCGGACTTCTCGGTGGAGCGGAAGTCGTCGGCGCCCATGGTGGCGACGTTCGTCTTCGACTCGGAGGTCCAGGCGCCCATGCGGTGCGGGTGCGCCTTGGCGTAGTTCTTGACCGAGGCGGGGGCGCGGCGGTCGGAGTTGCCCTCGCGCAGGACCGGGTTGACGGCGCTGCCCTTGATCTTGTCGTAGCGGGCGCGGTTCTCGCGCTCCTCGTCGCTCTTCGGGTCGTCCGGGTAGTCCGGGAGCGCGTAGCCCTGGCCCTGGAGCTCGGCGACCGCGGCCTTGAGCTGCGGGATCGAGGCCGAGACGTTGGGCAGCTTGATGATGTTGGCGCCCGGGGTCTTCGCCAGTTCGCCGAGCTCGGCGAGGGCGTCCGCGATGCGCTGGCCCTCTTCCAGGTACTCGGGGAAGCTGGCGATGATCCGACCTGCCAGGGAGATGTCACGGGTCTCGACATTCACACCGGCCGTCGACGCGTATGCCTGGATCACAGGCAGGAACGAATACGTCGCGAGGGCCGGGGCCTCGTCAGTGTGCGTGTAGATGATGGTCGAGTCAGTCACCGGATGCTCCGCTCCACAGTCTGCGTCTCTCGTCTGCAACATTGCTCGACATCAAGATATCTCGTGATCGGGCCGGTCTGGACAGCCCCCTGCTCAAGGCGGAAGGAGACACGTGTCACGTTCGGTGACAGGAGCGCGGGAGGGGCGCCGCGGGACGGCCCCCGGGCCCCCGGACCGGCGAAAGCGCCGCCACCGGCTGTTTCCAGCCAGGGACGGCGCTTCGGTACTACTGGTCACGGACCTGCTCAGGCGTGGACGGCCTTGGGGCTCGGGCCGTACTGGTTCGGGGTCGGCTGACCCTCGGTCGCCATGAGGACGATCAGCCAGATGCCACCGATCAGCGGGACCAGGGCGATGAGCATCCACCAGCCCGACTTGCCCGTGTCGTGCAGGCGGCGGACACCGACACCCAGACCCGGCAGGAACACGGCCAGCGCGTAGATGCCGTAGAGCAGCGGGTACGTGCCGATGACGTTGTCGATGATGGCGACGATGATCAGCGCGGCCAGGTTGAAGAGGAAGAACATCCAGTACTCCTGGCGGCGCGCACGGCCGGCGAAGTCGACGTACTTCTTCAGAACATCGGTGTAGTAGTGCATGAGTCCCCCCAAGAGACCTGTTCGCGGCCCGTCCTGATGAAGCAAGCCGGGGCAGAACTTATGCCCCGCTTACGGCGCGGTCAAGCCACTTCACAGGGACCAGGAACGAACCCGCCTGAAACACCCACACCTCTCGACCCACCGTTCCCTGATGTCACCGAAAGTGACGAAATGGGCTGACGGAAGTCTTACGTCAGCGCGTGGGAGCCACCGCCCCGCCCCGCGACTCCGTAGCGTCCTAGTCATGCGCCTACTCGTCACAGGAGGAGCCGGGTTCATCGGCTCGCACATCGTTACCGCACTGCGTCTTCGCGGCCACCATCCGGTCGTGCTGGACCTCGTACCCCCGGCGGCCGACGCCGAGTTCGTACGGGCGGACGTCCGCGACCCGGAGGCGGTCCGGGCTGCCCTGCGCGGAGTGGACGCCGTCTGCCACCAGGCCGCGATGGTCGGCCTCGGCAAGGACTTCGCGGACGCCCCCGAGTACGTCTCCCACAACGACCTCGGCACGGCCGTCCTCCTGGCCGCGATGGCCGACACGGGGGTACGGGACCTGGTCCTCGCCGGCTCGATGGTGGTCTACGGGGAAGGCCGCTACGAGTGCCCCCGCCACGGTGTCGTGCGACCGGGCCCGCGCCGCACGGCGGACCTGGCCGCCGGACGCTTCGAACCCCACTGCCCCGTCTGCGACTCGGAGCTGACGCCCGGTCTGGTGGCCGAGGACGCCCCGACCGACCCCCGCAACGTGTACGCGACGACGAAACTGACGCAGGAACACCTGGCGGCCTCGTGGGCCCGGTGCGTGGACGGCCGGGCGGTGTCGCTGCGCTACCACAACGTGTACGGCCCGGGGATGCCGCGCGACACCCCGTACGCGGGGGTGGCCTCCTTCTTCCGCTCCTCGCTGGCCCGGGGCGAGGCGCCGCAGGTGTACGAGGACGGCGGCCAGCGGCGGGACTTCGTGCACGTAGGGGACATCGCCGAGGCCAACGCCCTCGCCCTGGAGGCCCCGACCCCGCTCGGCGCCTGCACCCCGTACAACGCGGGCAGCGGCACCCCGCACACGGTCGGCGAGATGGCCACCGCCCTCGCCCTGGCCCACGGCGGCCCGCTCCCGGTGGTCACCGGCGAGTTCCGCCTCGGCGACGTCCGCCACATCACGGCCGACTCCCGGCGCCTGCGCACGGACCTGGGCTGGCGCCCCCGGATCGACTTCACGACGGGCATGACGGAATTCGCCCACGCCGAGCAGCGCAATTCGAGCCTCGCCGGCGATTGAGGCGCGGGGGTCCGGGGGCAGCGCCCCCGGCAGCCGGCCCGCACGGGCCCACGGCCCCTGGCACCCGGCCCCTCGGCCTCAGCCCGGCGCCGGCAACGTCACCTCGAACCGGCAGCCCCCGGGTACGTTCCGTACCTCCGCGAACCCCGCATGCGCCTCCACGATCCCCCGCACGATCGCCAGCCCGAGCCCCGCCCCCGCCGAAGGCACGGGCGTCCGCGCCGAGGTGCCCCGCCACCCCGTGTCGAAGACCCGCGGCAGGTCCTCCGCAGGGATGCCGCCGCAGCCGTCCGTGACGGACACGACCACCGAACCCGCCCGCCGGGAGGCCGCGATGGCCACCGTTCCGTCCGCCGGCGTATGCCGGATCGCGTTGATCAGCAGGTTGGCCAGGACCCTCGTCATCTCCTTGCCGTCCACCTCCACCGGCACCCGGTCCACCGCTTCGCCCACCAGCCGCACCCCGTGCTCCCGCGCCAGCGGGTCCACCCCGGACAGCGCGTCGCCCACCAGGTCGTACACGGACATCCGGCTCGGGCTCAGCGCCAGCGCACCCGCGTGGATGCGGGAGAGTTCGAACAGGTCCCCGACCATGGAGTTCAGCCGGTCCACCTCGGTCCGGATCTGCCGGTGGTAGCGCGCCGGGTCCTCGGCCATGCCGTCCTCCAGAGCCTCCGACATGGCCCGCAGTCCGGCCAGCGGCGTCCGCAGGTCGTGGGAGATCCAGGCCACCAGCTCCCGCCGCGACTTCTCCAGGGCCCGCTCCCGCTCCCGGGACGCGGCCAGTTTCCCGCTGGTGGCCGCCAGCTCCCGGGAGAGTGCGGCCAGCTCGGCGGTGGCCAGGCCCGGCGGCGCCGCGAAGCTGCCGTCCTCGCCGAAGTCCCGCGCGGCCAGCGACAGTTCCCGGCTGCGGGCCACCACCCACCGGCCGAGCAGCAGCGCCACCGCCAGCGAGACCACCGCCGCCATCGCCAGTACCAGGGTGACCACCCCGAGGTCGTGCCCGGAGAGGAACATCGCCTGGGCCACGGCGAGCGTCCCGGCCAGCATGGCCGTCACCGTCACCGCGGCGATCACCGTCAGGGACACCGCCACCGACCGGTGCCGCACCAGCCGCAGCACGAGCGCGCCGAGCGCCCCCGCGCAGACGGCGCCGCCGAACGCGAAGAGGGCGATGAGCAGTATGTCCTTCATGCCGGCTCCCCCTCCGGTTCGAAGCGGTAGCCGACGCCCCACACGGTCTGGATCAGCCGGGGCTGCCCGGGGTCGTCCTCGATCTTGGCGCGCAGGCGGCGTACGTGCACGGTCACCGTCGACAGGTCCCCGAAGTCCCACCCCCACACGTCCCGCATCAGCTCCTCGCGCCCGTGCGCCTGCCCGGGATGCCGCAGGAAGTGCGCCAGCAGATCGAACTCGCGGACGGTGAGCGCGAGTTCGCGGCCGTCCTTGGCCGCCCGGTGAGTGGCCGGGTCCAGGGTGATCCCGGCGCCCGTCAGCCGGTCCTCCCGTACGCCGCCCACCGCGCCCGCCGCGCCCGCCGCGCCCGCCGTCGATCCGGACCCGGAAGCCCCGCCCGCACCGGAAGTCCCCGCGGCCGCCGCGCCTCGCCGCAGCACGGACGAGACCCGCAGGACCAGTTCGCGCGGACTGAACGGCTTCGTGACGTAGTCGTCGGCGCCCAGCTCCAGCCCGGCGATGCGGTCGTCCTCGTCGCCGCGGGCGGTCAGCATGATCACCGGCACCGGGCCGGTCGCGCGCAGCCTTCGGCACACCTCCAGCCCGTCGAGCCCCGGCAGCATGAGGTCCAGTACGACCAGGTCCGGCCAGACCCGGCCGGCGCAGGCCAGGGCGGCCGGGCCGTCCGCTGCGGTCTCCACCTCGAAGCCGGCGCGCCGGAGGTAGCCCATGACCACCTCGGCCACCGTCGGGTCGTCGTCGACGACCAGGATCCGACCGGAGGAGCCGGAGGCTGATTCCACACCACTGCCGTTCATACCGTCCAGCCTCCCACCCGGCGGCCCGGCGCGGCGCCGCGGACGGGGCCGCAGGGGGGACGTCCGCGTTTCGTAAGGACTCCACGGCCCTTTCGCGGGGCCCTGGTTCATACGGTGAAACCGTGAGCGAAACCATGACGGTAGACGTCGTACTTCCCTGTCTGAACGAGGCCGAGGCCCTGCCCTGGGTCCTGGCCCGCATCCCGGCGGGCTGGCGGGCCCTGGTCGTGGACAACGGATCCACGGACGGCTCGGCCGACCTCGCCCGGTCGCTCGGCGCGACCGTGGTGGAGGAGTCCCGGCGCGGTTTCGGCGCCGCCTGCCACGCCGGACTGCTCGCCGCGGAGGCCGACATCGTCTGCTTCTGCGACTGCGACGCCTCCCTGGATCCCGGGCTGCTGGCCGGTTTCGTGGCGGCCGTCGCCGCCGGCGAGAGCGATCTGGTGCTCGGCCGGCGCCGCCCGCAGGGGCGCGGCGCCTGGCCCGCGCACGCACGGGCCGGGAACCTGGCGCTGGCCCGGCTGCTGCGGCGGCGGACCGGGTTGCGGCTGCGCGACCTCGGCCCGATGCGGGCCGCGCGCCGGGAACGGCTGCTGGGGCTGGACCTGTCGGACCGGCGCTCCGGCTACCCCCTCCAGATGGTGGTCCGGGCGGCCGACGCGGGCTGGCGGATCCGGGAGGTGGACGTGCCGTACCTGCCGAGGTCGGGGAAGTCGAAGGTGACCGGCACCTGGCGGGGCACCTGGCAGGCGGTGCGTGACATGAGCCGCGTACTGGCGGAACCCCCGGCCCGGCCGGCGGGCGGATCCCCCGCCGGTTCCACTGCCGGATGCCCTGCAGCCGAATCACCCGCTGCCGGATCCACTGCCGGAGGCGCCCGGTGAACGCCGCCGCCGACTCCGCGCGGACCACGCTGCTGGTGATCGCGAAGGAGCCCGTGCCCGGCCGGGTCAAGACCCGGCTCACCCCGCCGTTCACCCCCGCCGAGGCGGCGGAGCTGGCCGAGGCCGCCCTCGCCGACACCCTCGCCGCCGTGGCCCGCACCCCCGCGGCCCGCCGGGTACTGGTCCTCGAAGGCCGGCCCGGACCGTGGCTGCCGCCCGGCTTCGAGGTGATCGCGCAGCGGCCCGGAACCCTGGACCTGCGGCTCGCCGCCGCCTTCGAGGCGTGCACCGGACCGGCCCTGCTGATCGGCATGGACACCCCGCAGGTCACGCCGGAGCTGCTGGAGGTGGACTGGTCGGCGTACGACGCGTGGTTCGGCCCGGCCGTCGACGGCGGGTTCTGGGCGCTCGGACTGGCCGTTCCCGATCCGGCGCTGCTGCTCGGGGTACCGATGTCGGTGCCCGAGACGGGCGCAGTCCAGTACGAGCGGCTGCGCGCGGCCGGGCTGCGGATCGGGCGGCTGCCGGTGCTGCGGGACGTGGACACCGCCGAGGACGCCCGGCTGGTCGCCGGCGAAGCGCCGCACGGCTCGTTCGCGGCGCGGCTGACGGTACGCCGATGAGCACGCTCGCCCCCGCTACGGAGCCGGGCGCGGCCACCCCGGTCACCCCGGCCGGGGCCACCGCCGCCAAGGCCTGGTCCGCCGACCCCTACACCGCGGCCTTGCGCAGCGGCCGCGGCCCGCTCTACCTGCGGCGGGGCGACGGCTGGCTGCTCCCGCTGGACGTGGAGCGCTGGTGCGAGGCACCCGACCGGGCGGACCTCACGGTGCTGCGGCGCTGCCGGGGCGCCGCCATCGACATCGGCTGCGGCCCCGGAAGGCTGGTGTCGGCACTGGCGGCCCGGGGACACCGGGCGCTGGGCATCGACGTCAGCCCGGAGGCGGTGGCCCGTACCGCCCGCTCGGGCGGCACGGCACTGCACCGGTCGGTCTTCGACTCCCTGCCGGGCGAAGGGCGTTGGGACACGGGCCTGCTGATCGACGGCAACATCGGCATCGGCGGCGACCCGACGGCGCTGCTGCGGCGGATGGCCGAGGTGCTGGCGGTGACGGGGTCCCTGATCGTGGAGTGCGCCGAGGCGGAGGCCGAGGTCGAGGTGGACGAGCGCTGCGAAGTCCGCGTGGCCGACGGCCGCGGCGGCCTCGGCGCCCCGTTCCGCTGGGCCCGGGTCGACGCCGCGGCCCTGGCCCGGCACGCCGCGGCCGCAGGCTGGATCCCCGGCGGGCACTGGACGGCGGCGGGCCGGGCCTTCACGGTGCTCACCCGGTCTGGCGGGGCCGCGTAGGCCCGGTGGGGATTGCAGGGCTTGCAGGCCTTGCGGGGCCCCGACGGTCGGGGGGAACCCCGCGTCCGTTCAAGGCCTGCGGGCCACCCACACGGTGCGCTGTGCGCTGATGCGGAGATCGGTGCGGTGCGGCAGGGCTTCGGGGCCCTCGCCGTCGAGGAGCGCGGCGAAGACGGCCCGGTCCTGGGCGTCGAGGCCGCCGACGGCGTGGTCGCGGACGCGGCGCAGGGTGCTCTGCGCGTAGCGGCCGGCGGCTGCGGGCAGCGGGTCCGTCAGCTCCACGGTGAACAGCCGCTCGGCCTCGATGGTGAATCCGGCCGCGGTCAGCAGGGCCGCCCAGTCGGAGCCGAGGTGCGGCACGTCCTCGGACTTGGCCGCGTCCAGGACGGCATGGGCGCGCTCCTCCAGTCCGGGTCGCCCTGTGCCGAGGTCCTCGGGGAGGAAGCGCGGGAGGGTGTCGAACTCGGCCACCGCGAGGAGGCCGCCGGGGCGCAGCGCGGCGTGGATCTCGGCGAGGGCCCGGCCGGGGTCGGCCATGTGGTGCAGGGAGGTGGAAGCCCACACCAGGTCGGCGGGGCCGACGGCCGGCCAGGCCGCGTCCAGGTCGGCGCGTACCGGGTGGACGCGGTCGGCGAGGCCGAGGGCGCGGGCCTTGTTCCCCAGGTGCTCCAGCATTCCGGCGGAGATGTCGAGGGTGGTCGCCTCGGCCCCTTCGAACTGCCGGAGGAGGGCGAAGGTGCCCGTACCGGTGCCGCTGCCCACGTCGAGGATCCGGCGGACGGGCGGGTCCCCCGCGGTGAGCTCGTGGACCAGGCCGACGGCTCCGGTGAGGTAGTCGTGCAGGACCTCGGCGTCGAGGTCGAGCATCTCGGCGAGGGCCGCCTCCGCGGCGGGGCCGTGGCCCTTTCCGTGGTCGTGGTCGTGGTCGTGGCCCTGGTGGTGGTCCCCGTGCTGGTGCTGCCGGAGCTGGTGCTGGTCCGTGTTCATGCCTTCAACCCTACGAGCGGTTTGCGCCAATCGCATACCATCTTGCGTATGACGCAAGACAGCGAAATCGACACCCTCGTCCGCAAGCGGATCCGGAGCCTGCGGCTGGCCAAGGGATGGTCGCTCGACGACCTGGCCGCCCGCTGCTACCTCAGCCCGTCCACCCTCAGCCGCATCGAGACCGGCCACCGCCGGATCAGCCTCGACCAGCTGAGCCCGATCGCCCGGGCCCTGGGCGCCACCCTCGATCAGCTGGTGGAGTCCGCCACCGACGAGGACGTGGTGATCAGGCCGCACCGCGACGAGACCCGGGGGGTGACCAGCTGGCTGCTGTCCCGCGAGGCCGGTCCGCACGGCACGACCGTGGCCAAGATGCGGCTCACCAAGCCGGCCCCGCCGCGGGACACCGAACCGCTGCGCGTCCATCCGGGCAAGGACTGGTTCACCGTGCTGTCGGGCACCGTCGAACTGCTGCTGGGCGACCGGAACATCCGGGTCGAGGCGGGCGAGGCGGCGGAGTTCTCCACGATGGTCCCGCACGCCTTCGGGGCGATCGGCGGGCCCGCCGAGATCCTGTGCATCCTCGACCACGACGGGCAGCGCACCCACCTGCACCCCTAGGCCGTCAGCGGGACGGCCTGCGCTCCCCGGCCCGCGCCCGCCCGCGCCGCCCCACCAGCGCCACCACCACGGCGGCCGCCGCCACCACGGCGAGCACGATCAGCAGGTTCCGCCCGTACGGCAGCGGCAGCGCCGACGGGTTCGGCGGCGTTCCCGGCCGCAGCAGCAGGGGCAGGGTGACCAGTACGAGCACGCCCGCCGTCAGCAGGGCCCCCCGTACGACGCCCCGCGCGGGCACCGCGGCGACCGCCAGTCCGGCCACCAGGACCAGCGGCGCGATGATCCCGTCGTGCAGGACGAGCGCGCCGCCCAGCCACACCATGACGTCGAGGGGGTCGGGCAGCACCGAAAGCAGCCGGCCGCCGATCGCGATCAGCAGGAGGCCGCACCCGCCCAGGATCCAGCGCAGCCATCGCATGGTGTTCAAAGCACCTCCAGCAGGGTGACCCACTTGGTCTGCAGGACACCGGGGCGGTTCGGCGCGATGATGCGCGCCGGGTAGCCGTGGTCGACGGTCAGGACCTGCCCGTTCAGTTCCAGCGCGAGCAGGGTCAGCGGGTCCTCGGCGTAGTCGCGGCCCATCTCCATCACCCGGTACGAGCCGGACCTCTCCAGCGAAGTGACGCGCAGCCCCGCTCCGGGGCGGGCCCCGGCGCGGGCCAGGAGGTCGCTGATCCGGACCCCGCTCCAGGCGGCCTCGACGCTCCAGCCCTCCACGCAGGCGATCGGCAGCCGCGACCGCACCCTGGGCAGGGCCCGGAGTTGATCGAGCGTCAGGCTGTACGGGGCCGGTCCGCGCACCTCCAGCCGCCAGTCCCGTACCGCCCGCTCCGTGATCCCGGCGGCCGCCGCCGTCCGGTTGACCGGGAGTCCCTGCGGTCCGTGGTCGGGGTGCCGGGGCGCGAGCAGGTCCAGGCTCTTCAGCGGGGTGAAGGCCTGTCCGACGGTGGTGAGGGTGACGGCGCCGACGGCCGCGCCGACGCCGAGCATCAGGGAGCGGCGGTCGGGGCCGTCCTGGGCGGGCAGTTCGAGCGTGCCGGGCGAGCGGCGGCTCCAATGCGCTTTGATCTCGGGGGCTTTGACGGCGATGTGCAGGAGCAACGAGCCCGTCACCACCCAGGCCAGGGCGAAGTGGGTCTGGATGAAGCCGAAGGGCCACGGGTACCACTCGGCGATGTTGAGGAGACCGGTGAACACCTCCAGCACGGCGGAGGCCACCAGGACGGCCACAGACAGCCGTTCCAGCGCGTGCAGCACGCCGCGCACCGGCGGCCACGCGAACAGCCGCGGGTAGACCGTCCACAGTTTCACCAGCAGCAGCACGATCGCGGCGAGCCCGCTCGCGATGTGCAGGCCCTGGCTGAGCCGGTAGCCCCAGACCGGCCGGCTGGGCAGTAGATCGGCGGCCCAGCCGGGCGGGTGCTGGAGGTAGTGGCTGATCAGGCCGGTCACGAAGCAGACGAAAAAAGCCGCGCCCAGCCAGCGGCCGATGGAGGTCGCGGTACGGGCGTCGTGGAGGCGGCCGGAGAAGGCGGGCGGCCGCACCGGCGGGAGCGCGAGCCTCGGGAGAGCGAGCCTTCCGCGCGCCCCGGCGTTGGCGGGCGGACCGGAAGCGGGGGGCGGCACGGGCGTTTCGGGCGGCTCGGGAGCGGGGGGCGTCATGCCCTCCATCAGAGCGCTGCCGGGCCCCGCGCGGGCGATTCGACACCTTACGAAACGCGGACACCGGGCCGGGTCGCACGGCCGGTGGCGGTCCGCGCTGCCAGGCTGACCCGTATGAACCGCCCCCGCGCGAACCTCCCCCGGGCCCGCGTCGCCCTCACCGTGCTGCTGCTCGCCGCCCTGACGGCCGCGCTCGTGCCGGCCGTCCGCGAGGAGGGCTACTCCTCCGACCCGGCCGGGCTCACCTGCTGGTACGCGGCCGCGTGGACACTGTTCGCCGCGGCCGTGTGGTCACTGCGCCGGGTGCCGGACCGGTTCCTGGTCCCGCTCGTGCTGGCGGGTGCGGTGGCCGTCTGCGCCGCGGGGCTGGCCGGCCCACCGCTGACCAGCACCGATTCCTTCCGCTACGTCTGGGACGGGCGGGTGCAGGCCGCGGGGATCTCCCCGTACGACCACGCCCCCGCCGATCCGGCGCTGCGCGCGCTGCGCGACGACTGGCTGTTCCCCCGGGGCAAGGCCGCCTGCGCCGACAATCCGGACCTGGTGCCCGTCGAGCCGGGGGTGTGCACCCGGATCAACCGGCCCACCGTGCACACGATCTATCCGCCCGTCGCCGAGGGCTGGTTCGGGCTCGTGCACGTCCTCTCCCCACCGGGCGTGCGCCACAAGGCCTTCCAGGTGGGCGGGGCCCTGCTGGCGCTAGCCGTCACCGGGGCGCTGCTGCTGATCCAGCGCCGCCGGGGCGCGCGGCTGCGCAACGTCGCGTACTGGGCCTGGTGTCCGGCGGTGGCGGTGGAGGCGGTGAACAACGCGCACGTGGACGTGCTCGCCGTACTGCTCTCGGTGGCGGCGCTGGGGGTGGTCGTCCGCAGGCGGGTCCTCGGCGGGGCGCTTTTCGGGCTGGCGATCGCGGCGAAGCTGCTGCCCGCGGTGCTGCTGCCGGGCGCGCTGGCCGGCGTACGGCGGTGGCGGGACGCCGCGGCGCTGCTGGTTCCGGCGGCCGCGGTGGTGGCGCTGACGTACCTGCCGTACGTGCTCGTCTCGCGCTCGTCGGTCTTCGGCTACCTGGGCGGCTACGCGCAGGAGGAGGGGTACGAGGATCCGGGCGCGGGCGGCCGGTACGCGCTGCTGCGCCTCGTGCTTCCGGATTCCTGGGCGGTGCCCGCGGTGGTGGTCGGGATCCTGGCCGTCGTGGCGTACGTGTGGCGGCGCGGCGATCCCCGGCAGCCCTGGAGCGGGGCGCTGCTGGTGACGGGCACGGCGTTCCTGCTGATGACTCCGGGGTACTCGTGGTACGCGCTGCTGCTCATCGCGCTGGTGGCGCTGGACGGGCGCGCGGAGTGGCTCGGGGTGGCGGTCGCGGGCCTGGCGGCGTACGTCTCGGTGCGCACGCTCGGCGGGCAGACCACCCCGGTGGCGTACGGGCTCGCGGGCGCGGCGGTACTGGCGGGCTGGGCGCTGCGGCGGCGGGCGGAGCGGCGGCGGGCGACGGCCCGGGGAGGGGAGGGGGTCCACCCCGGGGCGCCGCCCGGATCGGCCGGAACCGTCAGCCGATGTGGTACGAGTCCCCGTAAACCTTCCAGTCCAGCGGGGTGTTGAGGTTGAAGTTGCCCTTCTTGACCCACACCCGCTGCGCCGTGTCCACGCGGCTGGTGTCGCTGTGCGCCTCCTCCTGCTTCATCGCCCAGACGCGGGCGTCGAGGAAGGCGTTGAGCCAGGTGGTCTCGTTGCCGCCCTGGGACGGGGGCTTGGCCTTGGAGAGGGCGCGCTTGCGGATGTTGCGGAAGCTGGTGGAGTCGGTTCCGTCACCGTGCATGACGATGGCGTCGTAGTAGGTGAACTGGCCGAGCGCGCCCACCCCGTCGGCCTTGCCCTGGCTGACGGCCGGGTTGAAGTAGACCCGGTCGCGCTCGTGGTCCTGGGCCTTCTTGAAGTCGGAGTCGGCGGCCGCCTTCGCCCAGTCCTTGGTGAAGTTGGGGTCGAGGCCGGCGTGCGAGTCGCTGCCGTCCACCTTCTTCAGGGCGGGGAGGTACTTGGCGAGGACATTGCCCGGCTTGATGCTCGTGTAGTACTGGACGAGCTCCAGCATGTCGTGCGTGCCGGAACAGAACCCGATGATTCCGCCCGTGTAGCCGCGGCCGTCGTCTATGTCCTCGATGTACTTGTACTGCGCCTTCCAGTCGAGCGAGGAGTTCTCGGCGCTGGAGACGATCTGCATGGCGATGTCCTTCTTCACCGGATCGTCGAGCCCGACGGCGGCGGCCACCGAACCCTGCACGGCGGCCGGGGCCGCTGTGGGGGCGGCGGCGGTCGCGTGGGCGGTGACGGGTACGGCGAGGAGGGCAGTACCCAACAGGGCGCTGACGGCCAGTCGCTTGCGGTGGGGGGTGAACACGGTACCTCCATGAGGGAGTTGATGCTCGGGCGACTTCGTTAGGAAACTTTACTACCAGACGTCGCGCCGACTCAACCCCTCGGAACGGGCCGTTCTGCTCTTGGAGCATCAACCAGTTCGACGCCCGTGAAGGGCGGGATTTCCGTATTCGGAACCAATTCCCGGGAAACCCCGACCCTTGGTTGACTGGCCTGACACCCACGGCCACCGGCCTGGCGCTTGCGGCTCTCTCGCCGGCGACCGTGACGTGAGGGGGGAGCTCCCGCGCGCCGATCAGCGGTGTTCGGCGCGCGGGCCCCTGGCATATGAGAGTCAAGACGAGGCATCCTTACGCATATGCGGTCGGTTTCGGCTGCTGGAACCACATGTGCGGCAACAGCACGCCGGCGCGTGTTCAAGGGATGGAGTGGCCGATGGCCGTCCTCGTGATCGGAGAAGCGCCCACGGCTGCCATCGAGGCGGCCGGCCTGCGGATCCACCCGTTCCGTCCCGGCGCCGACGACCCGCTCCCCGACACCCTCACCGGCATCGACGCACTGATCCTCTCCCCCACCGCCACCCCCGACGCGCTGCCCCTCGTCGGCCCGGCGCTGGCCGCAGAAGTCCCCGTACTCGCGCTCGGAGAAGGCGCCCGGCTCCTCGCGGAGGCCGCGGGCTCGGGCGGCACCGGGTGCGGGGCCACCGACCCGCTGCTCGGCGGCGCCGCCGCGGCGCACGGATTCCGCGTCGGCGCCAGCGCGTGGGGGCTCCCGGTCCCGGACGAGGCGGACCACGGGGTACTGCGCCGGTTCGCCGAGCTGGTCGCCGGACGGGCCCAGACCACCGCCACCCGGACCTTCTTCACACCCCGGGCCGCCGCCTGGGAGGAGCGCTTCGCCTACCAGACCCCCGCCTACGAGGCCGCCGTCGCCCGGATGCGGCTGCGGCCCGGCCAGAGCGCGCTCGATCTGGGCTGTGGCAGCGGCCGCGCCCTGCCCGCGCTACGGGCCCTGGTCGGAGCCGCCGGCACCGTGATCGGGGTCGACCTCACGCACGCCATGCTCACGGCGGCCTCCGACGCGGGCCGCGGCGGGCCGGCCGCGGGGCTGCTGCTGGCCGACTGCGGGCGGCTCCCGCTGCCCGACGGCGCCGTGCACGGCATCTTCGCCGCCGGGCTCCTGGACCACCTGCCGCATCCGGACACCGCCCTGCGCGAATGGGCCCGCGTCACCGCGCCCGGCGGGGAGCTGCTGCTCTTCCACCCCTCCGGCCGCGCGGAACGCGCCGCCCGCCACGGCCGCGCCGTCAGCCCCGACGACCCGCTGGCCGAGCCGAACCTGCGGCCGGCCCTCGAAGCGGCGGGCTGGCACCTGGCCACGTACGAGGACGCCGCCAACCACTTCCTGGCCCGCGCGGAGCGGTAGGGGGCCAGGGCGCGACTGCGAGTCGGGTCAGGCGGAGGTGCGTCCCGCCGCCACGCGACCCTGCAGCGCACTCTTGACGTCCGGCCATTCCGGGCGCGTGATGCTGTACACCGCGGTATCGCGGATCCAGCCGTCGGGCATGAGCATGTGGTGGCGCAGCACCCCTTCGTGCGTGGCGCCCAGACCAGCGATCGCGGCGCGGGACTTGGCGTTGCGCACGTCCGTCAGCAGCTCGACCCGGTTCATCTCCATTGCCTCGAAGGCATGGGTCAGCATCAGCAGCTTCGCCTCGGTGTTCACACCGGTCCGCTGCCGGGACTCGGCGAGGAAGGTCCAGCCGATCTCCAGCCGCCGGAACTTCGTGTTGATCACCATCAGCCGGGTCGAGCCGAGGATCCGGCCGCTCTGCGCGTCCACCGTCGCGTACGGAATCTGCGTGCCCTCCGCGCGCGCCGCCACGGCGTTGTCGATGAACTCCCGCACCTCGTCCGGGTGCGGGACGATCGTCACCGCGAGCTCCCAGAGCCTGCCGTCGTGGATCGCCTCGCACAGCCCGTCGTGGTGCAGGGGCTCCAGCGGCTCCAGCCGCACTCGCCGCCCGGCCAACACCGCGTTCGCCACTGCCTGCTGATCCATGTCCGTCCCCACCTGACCGTTCCCCGTGATCCCCTGTTCAAGCGGACCTTACCCGGCGGCCGGATTCGGCCAGGCGACGACCCCGTCGGGACTCCCCCGCGACCCCAAGCCCGCGCTCAGAGCCAGCCGTTGCGCCGGAAGCCGCGGTGGATGACGAAGCAGGCGACGGCCATCACACCGAGCACGATCGGGTACCCGTAGGTCCAGTGCAGTTCGGGCATGTTGTCGAAGTTCATGCCGTAGACCCCGCAGACCATCGTGGGGACGGCCACGATCGCCGCCCAGGCGGTGATCTTGCGCATGTCCTCGTTCTGGGCGACGGTCACCTGCGCCAGGTGCGCCTGGAGGATGGAGTCGAGGAGGGCGTCGTAGGCGCTGATCTGATCCGTGGCGCGGGTCAAGTGGTCGGCGACGTCGCGGAAGTACGTGCGCATCTCCGGCGGGATGACCGTTATCGGCTGCGTGCTCAGCTGATGGAGCGGCCGGCTCAACGGGGCCACCGCGCGGCGCAGTTCCAGGAGTTCGCGCTTGAGCTGGTAGATCCGGCCCGCGTCGCCGCGGCCGTCGTACTCGCTGAAGACCATGGCCTCGACGGCCTCGATGTCGCTCTGCACCGCGTCCGTCACGGCCATGTACTCGTCGACCACGTGGTCGGCGATGGCGTGCAGGACGGCGACGGGCCCCTTCGCCAGCTGCTCGGGAGCCGCCTCCAGCTCCTCGCGGACCGAGCCGAGGGTGCCGCGGCCGCCGTGCCGGATGGTGATCACGAAGTCCTGGCCGGCGAAGGCCATGAGCTCGCCGGTCTCCACGACCTCGCTGGTCGCGGTCAGCTCCTCGTGCTCCACGTAGCTCACGGTCTTGAAGACGGCGAAGAGGGTGTCGTCGTAGCGCTCGATCTTGGGGCGCTGGTGTGCGTGGACCGCGTCCTCGACGGCGAGCGGGTGCAGGCCGAACAGCTCGGCGAGCCCCGCGAGTTCGGCCTGCGCGGGCTCGTGCAGGCCGATCCAGACGAACCCCTCGCCCGTCTTGCGGACCCGGCGCAGCGCCTCGCCGGCGTCGGCGGTGCCGTCCTGGCGCTCACCGTCCCGGTAGACGATGCAGTTGACCACGGCGCTGCCGAGCGGGGAGCGGGCCGGGTGGCTGAGGTCGACGGCGCGGTGGTAGCCGCGGCGCACGGCCCGGCGCAGGTTGCTGAACATGGACAACGTCGTACTCCCCTTCGGCGGATCACCGGCCAGTCTGCCACCGGCTCCGCGGCGCCCTGCGCCCGGGCACATGCGGAAACGTTTGTGCGGCTCTCGGACACGGCCCCCTATGCTGCCGCGGTGACCACACCACCCGGCAGACCCGCACGCCTTCGCGCCTCCACGCTGACGAGCCTCCTGCTCATGGTCCTGTTCGTCGTGCCCGCCTGCGGATTCCTCGGGTGGAAGTACTGGCAGCTGAACCACCCGGGCGATTTCACCGCCGACCCCCGGCCGTGCGAACTGCTGTCCCCGGAGACCGTGCACCGGCTGGTGCCCACCTCCTACGGCGGTCGCGCCGAGAACGGTTCGTGCAGTTGGGCCGCCCCGCGCGAGGAGCGCGCGAACCGGGCCGGGATCTTCCTCCAGCCCTTCCGCGTCACCGAGAGCCTCGCCGTCAAGAACCTGCGCGAGGAGCGCGAGGACCTGACGGGCTGGGAGCAGACCACCCCGGCGGTCGTCCCGGACGTGGCCGACGAGGCCTTCATCCGCTTCCGTACGCCCGACCCCGCGCGCCCCGCGACCGCGCAGGTCTGCTTCCGCCTGAGCAACCTGCTGGTCACCCTGACCTACACCCGGACCGACTCCGACCGCGAGGCCGCCCGCGCCGGAGCCGTGGACGCGGCGCGGGAGGCCGCCAAGTGGCTCAGGGCCTCCGCGCACTGAGCCGACGCCGCCGCCCCTGCGACGCGCGGCGGCTCCATGGGTCGTCTCTTTTCGGCCTAGGCCTTGTCGATGAACACGCTCGTCGACTTCACCCGGGCCGTCGCCCGCGCCCCGACCTCCAGCCCGAGCTCTTCCACCGCTTCCCGCGTCAGCAGCGACACGATGCGGTGCGGCCCGGCCTGGATCTCCACCTGCGCGTCGACCGTGCCGAGCTTGACCCCGGTCACGATGCCGGGGAAGGCGTTGCGCGCCGAGGTGTACGGGGCTTCGTCGCCGTCGGAAGCCTCCTGCGCGGCCTCCACGCAGAACGCGGCCAGGTCCGGGCCGTCCACCATGCGCCGCGTGCCCTCGCGGCGCGTCGGGAACCGGTCCGCGTCCGCCCATCGCCGGGCCGTGTCAACGCTGACGCCGAGCAGCCGTGCCGCCTGACCGATCGTGTAGGACTCCATGCCCGCAGCCTATGCCCTGCCCGCTGCCTCATCGCAGGCCAGGGGCGCGCGGCGGCCGCCGCCGAGATCTTCGTCCGGCAGGCCGGACCAAGCGGTCAGGAATGGAGAAGCAGGACCGGACAGGCCGCTCGTAGCGTGAAGCACATGGAAATCAACCTTTCGCAGTGCTTCATCGCCGTCGACGATCACGACAAGGCGCTCGGCTTCTACCGTGACGCCCTCGGCCTGGAGGTGCTCAAGGACGTCGGGTTCGCCGGGATGCGCTGGGTGACCGTGGGCTCCCCCGCACAGCCCGGAGTGGAGATCGTCCTCGAACCCCCGCTCGCCGACCCCAACGCCTCGGCCGCCGACAGGGAGGCCGTGGCGGAACTCCTCGCCAAGGGCCTCCTGCGCGGCGTGATCTTCTCGACCGACGACGTCGACGCCACCTTCGACCACATCCGCGCCACCGGCGCCGAGGTGCTCCAGGAGCCGGTCGACCAGCCGTACGGCGTCCGCGACTGCGCCTTCCGCGACCCGGCCGGGAACATGATCCGCTTCAGTCGGCCCCTCGCACAGTGAGCCCGGCGGTGTCGGTCGTATGGGCGTTGCGCCGCCCCGGCCGACACCGCCGATCGGGTAAACAGAGGAATGCCGCCGCGCACGCGGCCCCGTCGAGCTGATGGAGAGACGATGAGCAAGGCCAGGAAGACGGACAGCCGGTCGGACGTCCCGACGGGCGCCCCGTCTGCGGCGCCGCACGGCGCCGACGGCAGCCACGACCTGATCCGTGTGCACGGCGCGCGCGTGAACAACCTCAAGGACGTCAGCGTCGAGATCCCCAAGCGCAAGCTGACGGTGTTCACCGGGGTCTCCGGCTCGGGCAAGAGCTCCCTGGTCTTCGGCACGATCGCCGCGGAGTCGCAGCGGCTGATCAACGAGACCTACAGCGCCTTCGTGCAGGGGTTCATGCCCACGCTCGCGCGCCCCGAGGTCGACGTGCTGGAAGGGCTGACGACGGCCATCTCCGTCGACCAGCAGCGCCTCGGCGGCGACCCCCGCTCCACGGTCGGCACCGCCACCGACGCCAACGCGATGCTGCGCATCCTCTTCAGCCGGCTCGGGAAGCCGCACATCGGATCGCCTCAGGCCTTCTCCTTCAATGTCGCCTCGGTCCAGGCGAGCGGTGCGTTCAAGGTGGACCGCGGCGCCGACAGGACGAAGACCGTCACGCGGACCTTCAGCCGCACCGGCGGCATGTGCACGCGCTGCGAGGGCCGGGGCGCGGTCTCCGACATCGACCTCACACAGCTCTACGACGACTCCAAGTCGCTCGCCGAGGGTGCGTTCACCATCCCCGGCTGGAAGTCCGACAGCTTCTTCACCGTGCGGGTCTACGCCGAGTCGGGCCTCCTCGATCCGGACAAGCCGATCCGCAAGTACACCAAGAGGGAAATGCAGGACTTCCTCTACCGGGAGCCGACCAAGGTGAAGGTCGAGGGCGTGAACCTCACCTTCGAGGGGCTGATCCCGAAGATCCAGAAGTCCTTCCTGTCCAAGGACAAGGAGGCGATGCAGCCGCACATCCGGGCGTTCGTGGAGCGGGCGGTCACCTTCACCACCTGCCCCGACTGCGACGGCACCCGGCTCAGCGAGGTAGCCCGGTCCTCGAAGATCAAGAAGATCAGCATCGCCGACGCCTGCGCGATGCAGATCAACGACCTGGCCGCCTGGGTACGGGGCCTCGACGAGCCTTCGGTCGCACCGCTGCTCGACGCGCTGCGGCGGACCCTCGACTCGTTCGTGGAGATCGGCCTCGGCTACCTCTCGCTCGACCGGCCTTCGGGCACGCTGTCCGGCGGCGAGTCCCAGCGCGTCAAGATGATCCGCCACCTCGGCTCCTCGCTCACCGACGTGACCTACGTCTTCGACGAGCCCACCATCGGGCTGCACCCCCACGACATCCAGCGGATGAACGGCCTGCTGCTGCGGCTGCGGGACAAGGGCAACACGGTGCTCGTGGTGGAGCACAAGCCGGAGACGATCGTGATCGCCGACCACGTCGTCGACCTCGGCCCCGGCGCCGGATCGGCGGGCGGCACCGTCTGCTTCGAGGGCACCGTCGAGGGGCTGCGGACCGGCGGCACCATCACCGGCCGCCATTTCGACGACCGGGCCGCCGTCAAGGAGACGGTGCGCAAACCGACCGGCGCGCTCGAGATCCGGGGCGCCACGGCGCACAACCTCCGGAACATCGACGTGGACATCCCGCTCGGTGTGCTCGCCGTCGTCACGGGCGTGGCCGGCTCCGGCAAGAGCTCGCTGGTGCACGGCTCGCTGCCCGGCCTGTCGGGGCCGCTCGGCACGGAGGTGATCTCGGTGGACCAGGGCGCGATCCGCGGTTCGCGGCGGAGCAACCCGGCCACGTACACGGGACTGCTCGACCCGATCCGCAAGGCCTTCGCCAAGGCCAACGGGGTCAAGCCCGCCCTGTTCAGCGCCAACTCCGAGGGCGCCTGCCCCAACTGCAACGGCATCGGGGTCGTCTACACCGACCTGGCGATGATGGCGGGCGTGGCCACCCCCTGCGAGGAGTGCGAGGGCAGGCGCTTCGACGCCTCGGTCCTGGAGCACCACCTCGGCGGCCGCGACATCAGCGAGGTGCTGGCGATGTCGGTGGCCGAGGCCGAGGAGTTCTTCGGAGCGGGCGAGGCGGCCACCCCCGCCGCGCACCGCATCCTGGTCCGGCTCGCCGACGTGGGCCTCGGCTACCTCACCCTCGGCCAGCCGCTCACCACGCTGTCCGGCGGCGAGCGGCAGCGGCTCAAGCTGGCCACGCACATGTCCGAGAAGGGCGGGGTGTACGTCCTCGACGAGCCGACCGCCGGTCTCCACCTCGCCGATGTCGAGCAGCTGCTGGGCCTGCTCGACCGGCTCGTCGACTCCGGGAAGTCGGTCATCGTCGTCGAACACCACCAGGCGGTGATGGCGCACGCCGACTGGATCATCGACCTCGGCCCCGGCGCCGGTCACGACGGCGGCCGGATCGTCTTCGAGGGCACCCCCGCCGACCTGGTCGCCGCCCGCTCCACGCTGACCGGCGAGCACCTCGCGGCCTACGTCGGCGCCTGAGGTTGGTGTGCCGGGCCGACGGAACCGGGTACCGTCTTTGTCATGACCGTGAGCAAGAACATCAACAACCCCGTGGGCCAGGGCGGCGGCCAGCGCAAGAGGCAGTCCCGCGCCGAACGGCAGAACAACGGTCCGCACCGCAACCTCGACCGCCAGGGTGCGGCGGACCAGAAGGCGGAGCTGCTGCGCAAGATGCGCGAGAAGGCGGACGCGGCCGAGGGCGCCGGGCAGGCGGGCGGAGACACCGCACAGAGCTGACACACCGGCGCGCCGCAGGGCGGCACCGCAGGGGGCAGGGCCCGGATCGCGACACGCGGTCCGGGCCCTGCCGCCGTATCCGGGCGCCACCGCGTTCCCCGTGCCCGGCCCGGGGCTCCACGGGAACCCGCCCAGTGAAGTGCCTCCGCTAGTGGAGTGCCTCCGCCGCCGCCCGGGCGATCACCGACGCCACCGTCGACAGCGCGGGCGACTCGAGCTTCCACTGCTGCCAGTACAGCGGAACGTCGAGCTTGCGTCCCGGCGCGACGATCACGAGCCGCCCCTCCTTCAACAGCGGCCCCGCCTGCGCCTGTGGCACCATCGCCCAGCCCAGCCCGGCGACCGCGGCATCGCAGAACCCCTCCGACGTGGGCACGTAGTGCCGTACCTCCGAGGCCCCGGCCCCCTCGTCCCCCGTCAGCATCCGCACGAAGCGGTCCTGGATCAGGTCCAGCCGGTCGAAGACGACCACCGGGGCCACCCGCAGGTCCCGGTCCACCCTCCCCTTCAGGTGCCGGGCCGCGAACCCCGGGCTGGCCACCGGCAGGTACCGCGCGAGCCCCAGCTTGCGCACCGTGCACCCCGCCACCGCCTCCGCTTGCGAGGTCACGGCCGCCATCACGCGACCGTCCCGCAGCAGCGCGGTCGCGTGCCCCTCGTCCTCGCGGTGCAGTTCGAAGCAGACGGGCGGATCCTGCGGCACCCGGGTCAGCGCGGGCAGGAACCAGGTGGCCAGCGAGTCCGCGTTGACCGCGATCGGCAGCCGCACCGGCCCCAGGCCCCGCACCATCCCGAGCTCGGCCCGCGCGTCGCGCTCCAGCCTGACCAGCTGCCGGGCGAAGCGCACGACGACCTCACCCGACTCGGTCGCGCGCACCGGTTTGGTCCGCATCAGCAGCACCCGACCGGTGCGCTGCTCCAGCGCCTTGACCCGCTGGCTGACGGCCGAGGGGGTCACGTGCAGGGCGGCGGCCGCGGCGTCGAAAGTGCCCTCGTCGATCACCGCGAGCAGGGTCCGCACCTGGTCCACAGGCAGTTCATCCATCACAGCGGCTAATGCTACGTAAGAATCTTTAGCTGTACTACGCACGCCACGCACGCCTACGGTCGAAGACATGACACACGGCATCATCGCGGCGGGCCTCGCGGGCTTCGGAACCGGACTTTCCCTCATCGTGGCCATCGGCGCCCAGAACGCATTCGTCCTGCGCCAGGGCGTACGCCGCCACTCGGTCCTCGCCGTGGTCGCCATCTGCGCCCTCTCCGACGCCGCCCTCATCGCCCTCGGCGTGGCCGGCGTCGGCGCCTTCGTCACCGCCTGGCCGCCCGCGCTCACCCTGGTCGGACTCGTCGGCGGCGCCTTCCTGATCTGCTACGGGGTCCTCGCCGCCCGCCGGATGCTGCGCCCCGTGCCCGGCGCATCCCTCAAGGCCGAGGAGGCGGGCTCCGGTTCCGCCACCTCGGCGGTCCCCGCGGCCGGACCCGCTTCCGGCACCACCCGGGCCGCCGTGCTGACCTGCCTGGCCATGACCTGGCTCAACCCCCACGTGTACCTCGACACCGTGTTGCTGCTCGGCTCCCTCGCCGCCGACCGCGGCGACCTGCGCTGGGCGTTCGGCATCGGGGCGGGTCTGGCGAGCCTGATCTGGTTCGGCGCGCTGGGCTACGGCGCCCGGCTGCTCAGCGGCCTGTTCGCCCGGCCCTCGTCCTGGCGGGTCCTCGACGGGCTCGTGGCGGCGACCATGGTCACGATGGGCGGCCTGCTCCTCGCCCGCGCCTGAAACCCGCGCCGCCGGCTCCGCCAGCTCCGGCTCCACTGCTGCCACTGCTCCCGCCGCTGCTCCCGTCACCGCCGCGGCCGACCTCGAAGTCCGCCGCGGTGGCCCGCCGGAGCCGCCGCAGCCACGCCCCGGGCAGCACCGGCGCCGGCACCGTCAGCACCGGGCACACCGCGTTCCCGCGCAGTCGGCGGCCCACCCGCCCGCCATGGCGGCGCCCCGGGCGGCCGCCGATGACCAGCAGGTCGTCCGGCCTCCCGGCCACGGCGCACAGGGTCCGGCCCGGGTCACCCCGCAGCACGTGCCTGCGTACCGCCGGAACACCCGCCGGGTCCCCGCCGAACGCCTCCGCGAAGGCCCGGTCGAGGGTCTCGGCGGCCTCGGCCTCCCACATGGCGGCCCAGCCCCGGTCCGGGAACCGGGCGAAGAGACCTTCTCCCTCGGGCGGGGACCAGGCCATTACCGCCACCAGTTCCAGGCCGCGCAGCCGCGCCTCGCGGGCGCCCGCCCGCAGGGCGGCGAGGCTGCCGAGCGAACCGCTCACCCCGACCACCACCCGGCTCATCGCCCCGGCTCCCGTACGGCCCTGACCAGCCCATGGACCCACTCGCGGAGCACGGGAAGGGCCGGGATCGCGGCGGGGAGGCGCCGCTCGTGGCGCTGCTGGAGGGCGCGCTCGGCACGGTCGCTGAGGGTGGTGAACTCGTTGGACATGACGGTCTCCTTCCATCGGACACCAGACCAATCTCCGGCGCCGGCTCCAGCCTGGAGCAGAATTGGCCTGCCCAGCAGAGCCAATCCCGCACATCTGGCCTGCCGCCGCTCCCCCGGGTCCACACCATGGACACTCGCCGAGTGGGTACGGATCACCGTGCCCGCGCCCCGGCCGACCAGCCGGCCAGCCGGCCCCGACGCACCTCCCGCACCCCCGCACCCCCCGCACTCCAGGAGCCCCCGTGCCGGACGACCCCTCCTACCCCGACCCGGTCCGCGCCTACTACGCAGCCCGGTCCGCTCCCCTGATGGCCGCCACCGGGATCGTGCTGGACTCCCGCGGGCGGGTCCTCGTACTGACCACCTCGTACAAGACGGATCGGGAACTGCCCGGCGGGAGCGTCGAGGACACCGAGACCCCCGAGGAAGGGCTGGCCCGGGAGCTGAAGGAGGAACTGGACCTGAGCGTGCCGGTGGGCCGACTGCTGGCCGTGGACTCCCGCCCGCCGGGCCCCCTCGGGCGCTCCCTCGTCGTCCACGCCCACCTCGTCGGACCACTGACCCCGGAGGAGGCCTCCGCGATCTCCTTCCCGGACGGCGAGGTAACCGAGGCCCGCTGGCTCACCCCGGACGAGGCCTACGAGGCCCTGCCCGACCGGATCGCGCCCCGGCTCCGGGCCGGCCTGGCCGCCCTGCGCACGGGCTCGCTGGCGCACCTGATCGACGGCGTCCCCCAGCCCGGCTCCCCGGCCGGCCTGGATCCGCAGCGCCGGGCGGCCCTGGAACACGCGGGTGCCTTCGACACCGCCGGTCACCGGGCCGCCCGCCCCAAGGCCCTGACGGCGGCGAGCGTGCTGTTCACCGACTCCGCGGGCGCGGTGCTCCTGGTGCAGCCCGCGTACGGGAATCCGGACCGCTGGCACCTGCCGGGCGGCGGCATCGACAGCGACCTCGGCGAGATCCCGCGGGCCGCCGCGCACCGCGAGGTCCGCGAGGAACTCGGCCTCGACGTCCCGCCGGGACGGCTGCTGGCCGTCAACTGGTCCCATCGGCCCGGCTATCCGGCCCGCATCCGCTTCCTCTACGACGGCGGAACCCTGGACGCCCGCGCCCTGGCCCGGATCCGGCTGCCCGCTTCGGAGCTGCTCCAGTGGCGCACGGTCCTCCGGGCCGATCTGCGCTCCTTCGTGAAACCGGCCCTGCGCCGCCAGATCAAGGCCTGTCTCAAGGCCCGCACCACGGCCACCGGCCCCCTGGAACTCCACGCGGGCCGCCCGGTCAAGAATCCGGATGCATAGCCCGAACCCCCCTGCCACCATGCGCACATGCCCCTTTCCGACGACCCCCACGCACCCCAAGCAGCTCACACGGCTCATGCAGCCCATGGACCCGACGCGGCACGCGACTCCCTCGAAGGCCTGGCCCTCGGCGACGCCTTCGGCGAGCGCTGGTTCCCGCGCCTGCGCCACGGCCGGGCGGCCCTGAACCAGATCCGGGAGCGCACCACGCCCGAGGAGTCCCCGTGGAAGTGGACGGACGACACCGCGATGGCGCTGTCGGTCCACCGGGTCCTGACCATCCACGGGGCCGTGCACCGGGACCAGTTGGCGGAGGCCTTCGCGGCGGCGTACCTCGACGACGCCTACCGCGGCTACGGGTACGGCATGCACCAGCTGCTTCCTGAGCTCGCGCGGGACCCGTCGAGCTGGCGCACGCGGGCCCGGACCCTGTTCGGCGGCGAAGGCAGCCTCGGCAACGGTGCCGCGATGCGGGTGGCCCCCCTGGGCGCCTGGTTCCACGAGGACCTGGACGAGGTGGCTGAGCAGGCGGCCTTCTCCGCCGAGGTCACGCACGCCCACCCCGAGGGCGTCGCGGGAGCCGTGGCCGTGGCCCTGGCCGCCGCCCTGGCGGCCCGCAGCCGCGGCGGAACCGCGCCCCTGCCGTCGGCGCTGCTGCACGAGGTCGCCGACCGCACCCCGGCGGGCCCCGTGGCCGAGGGGCTCCGCAGGGCCGCGGCCCTCCCGGGCGACACGGCCCCGAGCGAGGCCGCCGGGATCCTGGGCAACGGAATGCGGATCCGCGCGAGCGACACGGTGCCCTTCGCCCTGTGGTCCGCCGCCCACCACATGGACAGCCTCACCGACGCCCTGTGGACCACCGCCGAGGGCCTCGGCGACGTGGACACCACCTGTGCCATCACCGGCGGCACGGTCGCCGCCCGCACCGGCACCGCCGCCGCCCCCGCCTCCTGGCACGCCCGCCGCGAACCGCTCCCGCCCTGGCTCGCGGCCGCGTAACCCGCCGCCGGCCGCCGTCGGCCGCCGGAGGAGACGATCCGGCTCACGGCAGGGGCGTGGGCTCCTTCGGGTCTCCCGACAGGCGGACCGTGCTCAGGATCCGCATGATCAGGTCGTCGCTGACGGCGCCGGGGACCCCCGTGCGGCCGTAGAAGTCCCAGGCGACGAAGCCGCCCTTGGAGTTCTGGAAGCCGAAGACGATCGCCTTGCCGTCGCCGGCGCAGCGGTGAGGCTGTTTGGCTCCCTCGGAGTGGGCCTTGACGTAGGTCCCCTTGACTCCGGACTTCGTGGTGTACTCCACCGGCTTGTCCCACTTCACGATGCTCTTGTCGGGCTGGGTGTAGGCGGCGTAGACCCAGGTCGGTGCGGTCTTCTCGGCCACCTCGGTGGTGTCCTTGGCACCGTCGGCGCCCTTGGTGCCGGTGGTGCCGAGGGCGGTGTCCGTGACCACGCCGTCGCCGTCGCCGTCGATGCTGCACCACTTCGACTTGTAGAACGCGGGCGCCGTGTGACCGATGAGGACCTTGTCAGGGTCCTTGTGGTCCGTATAGCCGCCGAAGACCTCGGGCTTGAGGACTTCCCAGTCCGGCGGGACGTCGAACGCGGTGCCGTGCTCGGGGTTGACCACGGTCTTCCAGCCCGCGGTCGAGGAGGCCTCGGCGCGGTCCTCGTTCTTGTGGACGACCACCAGGATGCCGGCGACGGCAGCCGTGACCGCGACCGCCGTCACAGCGTAGATCCCGAACGCTCTCCTCCGCCTGTCGGTGTCCTGCATGGTGCCCCTCACTGGTTTCGTACCTGTCGGACGTGTCGGACGTGTCGTACGCGGGTTACTTACCGAAGGAGAGGATCGCGCGGCTCGCCTTCCGGGGCTCCGGGCTCTCGACCCTGCCGTTGAGCAGGAACAGCCGTCCGCCCGTCCAGGCGATGCGGACGGCCGAGCCGTAGAAGACGTCCTCGGCGCCTGCGGCCGCGGCCGGGCTCTGCAGGAGCGGCTGCGAGGCGCCGTCGGCCGGCGCGAGGGACACGACCGAGCCCCCCTCGTCGATGCCGGGCGAGATGTACACGACGACCCTGCCGTTCTCGATCGCGAGCGGCCACATGGTGCGGCGCTTGGGCTGCTCGGCCGTGCGCCACTTCTCCTTGCCGGTGTTCAGGTCGACGGCCACCACCTGGTTGGTGTCGTCGATGCCGAGCTCCTTACCGGTCTTGCCCGCGCCGATGTAGAGCGTGTCCGCGTCGGCCACGGCGGCGTAGCACTCCTGGAGGCCGTTCGCGTTGCCCCAGCCGTTGCAGCGGCCGGTGACCCCGAACGCCGCGTCGCTCTGCGAACGGACCTTGCCGTCCGCGGTGAACGCAGTGATGTTCCAGGCCTTCCCGTCCTTGTGGTAGGCCGCGACCACCAGCGGGTCCACGGACAGGACCCGGCCGAGGTTCCAGCCCTTGTCGTACGTGTAGCTCCACTTGGGGACGCCCGTCGCCGGGTCCACTTCCTGGATCATCATCTGGTCGGAGCAGTTCCGTACGCCGATCAGGCGCGAGCCCCCGGCGAACTCGGTCGGGTAGCAGCCGTTCTCCTTCGACGTACCGAAGAGCTTCCTGCCGTCCGTGACCGAGAAGCCGCTCATGTTGGCCGTCCGGGCGACGGCGACGGTGTCACCGGTGATCGCCAACTGGAATTCCGTCGTGGTGTCAAAGCGGTTCTCCTGCGGGACGGTTGTCTTCCACCCCGCCTTGCCCGTGGTGAGGTCGACCTGCTGGAGATCCGTGCAATGGGAGGTCAGCGAGTCGCTCTCATGGACGCCGAGGACCAGCTTGCCGTTCGCGGACGGGGCCGGCGGAGCCCCGCACAGCGGTGTCTGCAGCGAGACCTTCCACTTCTCCTGGCCGTCGGCCACCGCATAGGCGGTGACCTCCTTGAACATCGCCTTGACCACTACGTCGCCCACCCGCCACGGGCCGAACTGCCGGGTGCCACCGCCCACTACCCGGGTCTGGTTGTCACGCAGCCACACCTGGGCCTGACCCGGCTGGATGTCGAAGTTGGGATCGTAGACGTCACGGCCGACACCAGGGCCTTTGCCGTCACCCTGATCGATCGAGGGCGAACCGGACGGTACGGCCTGCTCCTTGTCGCCTCGCGCGACGGGATCCGCGGGCTTGCCGAGGACGAGGTACGCGCCGCCGATGGCGAGCAGAAGGGCGACCAGCGCCGCGACGGCGACCACGGCCGGCCGGCCCTTGAACCGGTCGCCCGCACGGATGCCCGAAGGGGCGCCCGCATCCGGTGCGACCGTCCACGGCTGCGGCGGCGGCCCGAACGTGCCGTGGCCGCCGGGTTCGGGCGGTGGCCCGAACCCGCCGGGCACCGCTGGCCACTGCTCTTCGGGTTTCGGCTGTTCGCCGGGTGTACGACCGGTCATGCGGAGAGTCTGGCCGGTAAGGCAATTTTCCAGAATAGATTTTTGGACTACTTCCCTGCCAGGTGCGAGGAGGACCACGGCGTCACCCCGTCAACCCGTCAAGATGCTGTCTCCGCGGCGTCAGGAGTCCATCAGGGTTCGCGGCCCCGGACCCGACCGGTCATAGCGTCGCCGACATGGGACGACGTATCACTCGGTCCGCGCCCGGCCCGCGAGCCGGACACGCGGGGCCTCCCGGGCCGCTCGCACAGGACATCCGCTGGGCCTCCGACAGACGATCGGCGATCGGCATCGCTTCCCTGTTCTGCACCGCCCTGTTCGCGCTGGACGCGGGCGTCGGCCGGCTCGACGTGATCCGCGGCGCCCTCTGGACCGGCCTCGCCGTCCTGATCTTCGTGGTCATGCTGCCGCCCCGGATCTCCACCCGGCCCGGTCTGCTGACCGCCCGCGGACTTCTCGTCGAGCACCGTGTCCGTACCGACGCCCTCGTCTCGGTCCAGTGGTTCGACGGGGTTTCCCAGCGGATGGTCCTACGGGACGTGGAAGGAGCCCGGGTCGAGCTCGACCCGGCCGTCCTCGTCCGCAATCCCGCGATGTGGCGGCGTCTCGACGCGGACACCCGTACCTCCATCGAGCGCGGCACCCTGCTGCGCGGCGCGACCGCCCTGCGCGAACTGGCGGGGCGCATCGACCGCGAGACGGCTCACACGGTCTTCAAGGTCTCCGGGCTGGAGTGAACGGGCAAGGGCTGCGGCCCTGTCCGACCGGAGGCGGCGCGGGGCCCCCGGCGCCGCCTGTCAGTGATGCGTATGGACTCGGCCGATCGTCGTCAAGGTCCCGTCATGGGGCGATCACAGGGGTGGGGACGCGGGGATAGCTTCGATGTCGTGCCCCGGACCGCCTCCCCGCGCCCGGGCCTCCACTGCCACTCGTGGTTCCTCTGGGAGGGCCCCATGTGTTTGTTCCGGTACGAAGACGACCCCGAGCCCGAAGAACGGGTCCCGGCCGGGCCCCTGTACGTACCGGCCCGGCCGGGACCCGCACAGGTGGTGCTGCGCCTGTTCCGCACCCCGCTGGGTGCCCGTACCGCCGTCGGCTTCACCACCGCGGAGCGGCTGACCGCCACCCTCGGTGAGGGCCAGCCCTGGATCCGGCTCTCGGAGGCGGCCCTGCGCGCGCTGGCGGAACCGCTCGGAGCCTCGCTGCTGACCGTGGACCCGGCCCTCACCGCCCCCTCGGTCCCCGCGGCAGCGGCCACGGCCACTGCCGCTGCCGCCGACCCGGCCCCTGCCCCTGCCCCTGCCCCGCAGGCACCCCGGACCACTGCCCGGACAGTCTGAGGAAGAGCCCGCCGGGCCCTCACATCTCGAAGCGGTACCCCATGCCGGGGGCGGTGATCAGATGGCGCGGATGCGACGGGTCGGCTTCCAGCTTCCGCCGGAGGTGGGCCATGTAGACCCGGAGGTAGTTGGTCTGCGTGCCGTACGAGGAACCCCACACCTCCTGGAGCAGGCGCCGCTGGCTCACCAGTCGGCCCCGGTTGCGGATGAGGACCTCTAGGACGTGCCATTCCGTCGGCGTGAGCCTGATGTTCTTCCCTCCGCGCCTGGCCTTCTTGGCGAGCAGGTCGACGGTGAACTCCTCGGTCTCGACGACCGCTTCGGCCGCGGCGACCGGGTCCCGCCCCAGAACGCGCCGGGTGACGGCTCCCAGCCGGGCCAGCAGCTCGTCCATGCTGTAGGGCTTGGTGATGTAGTCGTCGGCGCCCGCGTCCAGGGCCCGGATCTTCTCCTCGGAGCCGTGGCGGGCGGAGACCACCAGCACCCGGGTCATCGGCGTGCCGCCTCCCTCTCGTACGTCATGCGGAGATCGGGACCGACCCCACGCTCGGCCGTCCCACCCCACCCACCAGCCCCGACTCGATCGCCACCGGACCGGGGGCATGAGGGCGGTGTCCGGATGGGACAGCCTCTCGATCAAACAGCTGGTTCCCGGCCGACCCGGCCTGCCTTGACTACGTCCATACGGCGACGGCCACAACCTTGACGACCCCCATACGGCCCGTGCGCGTACGGACTCACGTGGCGCAGAGGGCGGTGACGCAGGCGAGGGCGAGGCGCTGGCGGCGGTGGCCGGGGTCGGCCAGGGCCGCGACGTCCTCGTACTGGCTGCCAAGGAAGTAGGTGCGGGCCGGCGCGAGGGCGCGGCCCCGGTGGAAGGCGCCCCGGCACGGTCCGCAGGCGACGAGCTGCTCGGGGCCGCCCCAGGTCTGGTGGATCCAGGCCGCTCCGGGCCCGAGGGCGACGAGGGCCGGGGCGTCCTCGGGAGTCGGCCGGCTCGATGTAGCTGCCCGCGAACCGCGCGAGAGCATCCGGGGTGAGCGCGCCCGGGTCACCGCGCAACAGCACGTGGTCCCCGGGAGGAGCCGGAACGAGTGATGCACCGCCGGTCAGCGGCGGGAGCGAGGCCGTCAGGGCTTCGCGGAAGGGGCGTCAAGGGCCGTCGGCCCGGCCTCCGCGGTGAGCCGGAAGCGCAGGCGGCAGATGACGGCGTCGGTGTCGCGGCGCACGGCGTGGGCGACGACGGAGCCGCGCTGGTTCTGGAGGATCCGCTGCCACAGGTGGGCGGGTTCGGTCTCCGGGATGAGCACGGTGACCTGGGTGCCCGGACGGGCCTGCGCGAGCTTTCGTACGTACGCCGATACCGGTCGACCCAACGCACGCTTCTCTGAAGCGAGTTCGACGAGGTCGACGCCTGGGTTCCACAACTCCCAGTCCCGGCGCAGGGCTTCGGCGCCCAGCCGGTCCTCGGCCGTGGGGTGGGTGACGGTGACGGCGAGGACCTCGTCGCCGAGCGAGCGGGCAGCGGTGAGGGCTTGGCAGGTCAGGCGGGACAGCCCCGAGACGGGGACCACGACGAGCGACCGGGCGCGGTGCGGCGACTGCGGGACGCGGCCCAGTTCGAGGCGTTCGCCGATCTCGGCGTAGGCACGGTGGATCTTCTCGAAGCCGAGGACGATCAGCGGCAGGGCGAGGACGATCAACCAGGCGCCCTCGGTGAACTTGGTGGCGGTGACGACCACTGCCGAGACGCCGGTCAGGAGCGCGCCGAAGCCGTTGAGGGCGGCCTTGGCCCGCCAACCCTGGGGGCGTTCGCCGTTCCAGTGCCGGACCATGCCGACCTGGCAGATCGTGAAGCCGACGAAGACTCCGATGGCGAAGAGCGGGACGAGGGTGTTGGTGTCGCCGCCGGAGAACACGAGCAGCGCGGCGGATACGAGGGCCAGCGCGAGGACGCCGTGGCGGTGGACCTGGCGGTCGGCCTTGAGCGCGAAGAAGTGCGGCAGGTGGTTGTCGCGGGCCAGCAGGCTCATGAGCACCGGGAGTCCGCCGAAGGAGGTGTTCGCGGCGAGCGCGAGCAGCACCATGGTGGCGAACTGGACCACGTAGAAAGCCGCGTTGTGCCCGAAGGAGGCGTCCGCGAGCTGGGCGAGGACGGTCACGCCCTCGACCGGCTGGAGGTGGAAGCGGCCGATGAGGATCGACAGCCCGATCAGCATGACGCCGAGCAGGGCGCCGAGTGCCGCCTCCGTGCGCTGGGCCCGACGAGCGGCCGGGGCGCGGAAGGACGGTACGGCGTTGGCGACGGCCTCGACACCGGTCAGGGCCGAGCAGCCGGCCGCGAATGCCTTCAGTAGGAGCAGCGCGCCGACACTGGTGGCCCCCTCCCCCAGCGCGGAGGCGTGTCCTGCGGCGGAGGCGGTGCTGACCGGGCCGTCGCGGAAGAGGCCGACGGCGATCATCGCGAGGATGGACCCGACGAAGAGCGCGGTCGGTACGAGGAAGGCCTTGGCGGAGTCGACGACCCCGCGCAGGTTCACGGCGGTCACCAGGACCAGGACCGCGAGGCAGATCCAGACCCGCTCGCCGTGCAGACCGGGAAAGGCCGAGGTCAGGGCGGCGACGCCGGCGGTGACGGACACCGCGACGTTCAGCAAGTAGTCGAGGATCAGCGAGGCCGCGGCGATCAGGCTCGTACGCCGGCCCAGATGGCGCTTGGCGACCGCGTACGATCCGCCGCCGTCGGGGAACGCGGCGATGACCTGCCGGTACGAGGCCACCAGCACCGCCAGCAGCCCGGCGATGGCCAGGGTGACCGGGAGGGTGAAGCCCATCCCGTACGCACCGGCCGCCGCCAGGACGAGCACGATCGACTCGGGCCCGTACGCCACGGACGCCATGGCGTCGAGCGACAGTGCGGAGAGCCCCTGGAGGGCGGTCAGCCTGTGCCGGTCACCGGCCCGGGGCGCGCCGGTATCAGGGGGTTCCTCCTGCCCCGACCCCTGAGCGGCCGCGGTCGGATTTCCTGTCTGCATGGCCATGTGGCCGTTCCCTCCGGATGAACAAAGTGAGGACAGCGTCGAAGGCGCTCCGGGCGGCCGCCAGCACCCTTGGCGAATTCCTTACGCCGGTCCGAACACTCTTCACGTGATTCATACGCGCGACGGACGGCGACGTATGAGGTCCGTCAAGAGGCGCTGCCGCGCGTTGCCCCGGCCCCGCGGAGGGGCACGCTGGATGTGGGTGACATCTCGTCCGGACGGGAGGCATCACATGTCCGGTTACTGGTTCCGGTTCCGCGACCGCATCGCCCTGGCGGCGGGCCTCGTGGTCCCCTTCCTGGTCGCGCTCGCGCTCGTGCCCTTCCGTACGGATCTCTCGGCGACGAACGCGTCGCTGATCCTGGTCGTCGCCGTGGTCGCGGTCGCTTCCCTCGGCACGCGGGCGGCCGGGGCTCTGGCCGCCCTCTCGGCGGCCGGCTGGTTCGACTTCTTCCTGACCAGGCCCTACCAGCGGTTCGCCATCAATGACCGCGACGACATCGGGACGGCCTTCCTGCTGCTCGTCGTCGGCCTGATCGTCTCCCAGCTGGCGGTACGCGCCCGCCGCCTCCGGGCGGTCGTGGTCACCGACACCGCGCACCTGTCGAGTCTGCGGGGAACGGCCCGGCTGGCCGAGGACGGCGGCTCGCCCGACGCGGTGGTCGAGTACGTGCGCCGGGAGCTCGTGGGCCTGTTGGGACTGCGCGGCTGCCGATTCGAGTACGGGACCCTGATGGGACGCCTGCCGCGCCTGGAGCACGGCGGCGGGCTGTGGCTGCGCCACGGGACCCGGATCACGGAGTACGCGCGCTGGCCCGAAGGCGAGACCGAGCTCCGTGTCGTCGGCGGCGGCCACTACTACGGCCGCTTCCTCCTCGACCCACTCCCCGGCCGCCCCCTGCCCTCCGAGGAAGCCCGCCTCGTGGCCGTCGCGTTGGCGGCGCAGGCGGGTGCCGCGCTGGACACAGCGGGCCTGCCCCACTTGGGCTGACGGCCCGTTCGCCGCGCGAACACCGCACGCAGACCGCACGCACACCTCGCGCTGACCACCGGCCGGCCGCCCTCCGGCCGCCGCCGACTGCCCTCCGACTGCCTTCCCACCGCCCGCGGCCACCCGTGGGCGGCCAGCCGCGTAAGGGTGGCGTCAAGGGTTCCGGTCCCGCCGTATGGACCCCGTCAAGGCGTCTTAACACCCGGGTGAAGACACGGTTGTCTCGTCATCGGCCATCTGGCCGATTCAGTTCTTCCCTTCTTCACTCAGGAGCTCACGATGGCCGACCTGGCCTTCGTCGTCACCACGGTCGCGGTGTTCGCGCTGGTGGCTCTCATCGCCCGAGGGGTGGCCAAGCTGTGACCGTCGAAAACATCGTCGGCCTCGTCGTGGCCGTCTCCCTACTGGGTTACCTCGTCCTCGCCCTTGTGTACCCGGAGAGGTTCTAGCCACCGATGAGCCCCGTTCTCGCTGGTGTGCTCCAGCTCCTCGCACTGATCGCCGCACTCGCGCTGGCCTACCGTCCGCTCGGCGACTACATGGCCCGCGTCTACTCCTCCGAGAAGCACTGGAAGCCGGAGAAGTGGATCTACAAGGCCATAGGCGCCAACCCCTCGGCCGAGATGCGCTGGCCCGCGTACCTGCGCGGCGTCCTCGCCTTCTCGGCGGTGAGCGTCCTCTTCCTCTACGCCCTCCAGCGCGCCCAGGGCGTACTGCCCGGCTCGCTCGGTTTCGTCGCGATCGACCCGGACCAGGCCTTCAACACGGCCGCCTCCTTCGTCGCGAACACCAACTGGCAGTCCTACGCCGGCGAGCAGGCCATGGGCCCGCTCGTCCAGACCGGCGGCCTGGCCGTGCAGAACTTCGTCTCGGCCGCGGTCGGCATGGCCGTGGCGGTGGCCCTCGTACGGGGCTTCGCGCGCTCCCGTACCGGTGAGCTCGGCAACTTCTGGTCGGACCTGGTGCGAGGCACCGTCCGCATCCTGCTGCCGATCTCGTGGATCGGCGCGCTCGTCCTCGTCGCCTGCGGAGTCATCCAGAACTTCTCCGGGATCCACGAGGTCGGCCAGTTCCTTAATGGGCACAGCATGAACGGCACCCAGCAGTGGAACGGCGGCGCGGTCGCCTCGCAGGAGGTCATCAAGGAGCTGGGTACGAACGGCGGCGGCTACTTCAACGCCAACTCCGCCCACCCCTTCGAGAACCCCACCCCGTTCTCGAACCTCTTCGAGATCTTCCTGATCCTGGTCATCCCCTTCTCGATGACCCGCACCTTCGGCCGCCTGGTCGGAAACCTGCGCCAGGGCTACGCGATCCTCGCGACCATGGGCGTCATCTGGGTCGGTTTCACCGCGCTGATGATGTGGACGGAGTTCAGCCACCACGGCCCGGCGCTCCAGGCGGCCGGCGGGGCGATGGAGGGCAAGGAGACCCGCTTCGGCATCGGCGCCTCCGCGATCTTCTCGGTCGCCACCACCCTCACCTCCACGGGCGCGGTCAACTCCTTCCACTCCTCCTACACGGGACTGGGCGGCGGCATCCAGCTGCTGGGCATGCAGCTCGGCGAGATCGCACCCGGCGGCGTCGGCTCCGGCCTCTACGGCATGCTGATCATGGCGATCATCGCGGTGTTCATCGCCGGTCTGATGGTCGGCCGGACCCCCGAGTACCTGGGCAAGAAGATCGGCACCCGCGAGATCAAGCTCGCCGCCTGCTACATCCTCATCACCCCCGCGCTGGTCCTCTGCTTCACCGCCGCCGCCATGGCACTGCCCACCCCGGGCAATTCGATGACGAACTCCGGCGCGCACGGCTTCTCCGAGATCCTCTACGCCTACACCTCGGGCGCCAACAACAACGGCTCGGCCTTCGCGGGTCTGAACGCCGACACCCAGTGGTTCAACAGCACCATCGGCATCGCGATGCTGCTGGGCCGCTTCCTGCCGATGGTCTTCGTCCTCGCGCTGGCCGGCTCGCTGGCCGAGCAGAAGCCGGCCCCCGAGACGGCGGGCACGCTCCGTACCGACAAGCCGCTCTACGCGGGCCTCCTCGTCGGCACGATCGTCATCATCACCGGCCTCACCTACTTCCCGGCCCTGGCGCTGGGTCCGCTCGCCGAAGGGCTCGCATCATGAGCACCGCCACACCTACGAGGGCTCCCCACCAGGACGTGCCCACCAGCCACAAGCCGGACAGCGGCCGCGTCGGCGGCGGCCTCTTCGACCCCAAGCAGCTGCTGAAGTCCTTCCCGGACGCGGTCCGCAAACTGGACCCGCGGATCATGATCAAGTCTCCGGTCATGTTCGTCGTCCTGATCGGCTCGGTCGTCACCACCGTCCTGGCGGTCAAGGACCCGACCGACTGGTTCGGTTGGGCGATCACCGGCTGGCTGTGGCTGACCACGGTCTTCGCCAACCTGGCGGAGGCGGTGGCCGAGGGACGCGGCAAGGCCCAGGCCGACACCCTGCGCAAGGCCAAGACCGACACCGTCGCGCGCCGCCTGAACGGCGCCGTCGAGGAAACCGTCCCCGGCACGGAGCTCCGCATCGGCGACCTCGTGGTCTGCGAGGCCGGAGACATCATCCCCGGCGACGGAGACGTCGTAGAAGGCGTCGCCTCCGTCGACGAATCCGCCATCACCGGCGAATCGGCCCCCGTCATCCGCGAGTCGGGCGGCGACCGCTCCGCCGTCACCGGCGGCACCAAGGTCCTCTCCGACCGCATCGTCATCAAGATCACGACCAAGCCCGGCGAAACCTTCATCGACCGCATGATCGCCCTCGTCGAAGGCGCGGCCCGCCAGAAGACCCCCAACGAGATCGCCCTCAACATCCTTCTCTCGTCCCTCACGATCGTCTTCCTGCTGGCAGTCGTCACCCTCCAGCCGTTCGCGATCTACGCGGGCGCCGAGCAGTCGATGATCGTCCTGACGGCCCTGCTCGTCTGCCTCATTCCCACCACCATCGGCGCGCTGCTCTCCGCGATCGGCATCGCGGGCATGGACCGACTGGTCCAGCGCAACGTCCTGGCCATGTCCGGCCGCGCGGTGGAAGCCGCCGGCGACGTCTCGACGCTGCTCCTCGACAAGACCGGCACTATCACCCTCGGCAACCGCCAGGCCTCCGAGTTCGTACCGGTCAAGGGCACCACCGAAGCCGATCTCGCCGATGCCGCGCAGCTCTCGTCCCTCGCGGACGAGACTCCCGAGGGCCGCTCGATCGTGGTCCTCGCGAAGGAGAAGTACGGACTGCGCGAACGCCACCAGGGCGAGCTGTCGCACGCCACCTGGATCGAGTTCACCGCGCAGACCCGGATGTCCGGTGTGGACGTGGACGGCAGGAAGACCCGTAAGGGCGCGGCCGGTTCGGTCATCACCTGGGTCAAGGAGCAGGGCGGCCACGTCTCCGACGATGCCGACCTCCTCGCCAACCGGATCTCCGAGGCCGGCGGTACGCCGCTCCTGGTCGCCGTCGAGGACGAGAAGGGCGCGCGCATCCTGGGTGTCATCCACCTCAAGGACGTGGTCAAGGAGGGCATGCGCGAACGCTTCGACGAGCTGCGGCGCATGGGCATCAAGACCATCATGATCACGGGCGACAACCCGCTGACCGCCAAGGCCATCGCGGAGGAGGCAGGAGTCGACGACTTCCTCGCGGAAGCCACCCCCGAGGACAAGATGGCCCTCATCAAGCGGGAGCAGGCCGGCGGCAAACTCGTCGCCATGACCGGCGACGGCACCAACGACGCCCCGGCGCTCGCCCAGGCCGACGTCGGCGTGGCCATGAACACGGGCACCTCGGCCGCCAAGGAGGCCGGGAACATGGTGGACCTGGACTCCAACCCCACCAAGCTCATCGAAATCGTCGAGATCGGCAAGCAGTTGCTGATCACCCGCGGTGCGCTGACCACCTTCTCGATCGCCAACGACGTCGCGAAGTACTTCGCGATCATCCCGGCCATGTTCGCGGTGGTCTATCCGGGCCTCGACAAGCTCAACGTCATGGGCCTCCACTCCCCGCAGTCCGCAATCCTCTCGGCCGTCATCTTCAACGCCCTGATCATCATCGCCCTGGTCCCCCTCGCCCTCAAGGGCGTCCAGTACAAGCCGACCAGCGCGGACAAGATGCTCCGCCGCAACCTTGGCCTCTACGGCGTGGGCGGTCTGATCGCCCCGTTCATCGGCATCAAGGTCATCGACCTGCTCATTTCCCTCATCCCCGGAATCGGCTGAGACGACCATGAACAACTCTGTAGGAAACACCGCTCGGTTGATCGGGGCGGGCCTCCGGGCCCTGCTGGTTCTGACCGTGGTCTGCGGGGTGATCTACCCCCTCGCCGTGACCGGCATCGCCCAGGTCGTCTTCAACGACCAGGCCAACGGCTCCGAGATCAAGGACAAGGGCGGCCAGGTCGTCGGATCCTCCCTCATCGGCCAGAGCTACAACCTGCCCGAGCAGGACCCGAACGACGCGAAGGAAGCCGCCAAGCCTGACCTCAAGTGGTTCCAGCCGCGCCCCTCCAACGGCCTCGGCGCCAACTCCGTCAACACCCAGTACTCGTTGATCCTCTCCGGCGCCACCAACCGCTCCGCCGACAACGGCGCCGTCGACGGCAAGTGCACCGACCGGGCGGAGGAGGGCACCCTCTGCGCCCAGGTCCTCGCCGCCAAGGACGCCGTCATCATGGACAACTCCACCGCCACGTACAAGGTCAAGCCGGAGGACGTACCGGCCGATGCCGTCACCTCCTCCGGCTCCGGACTCGACCCGGACATCTCCCCCGCGTACGCCAAGCTCCAGATCCACCGGATCGCCGAACAGAACAAGCTTGACGTCCAGCAGGTCGAGAAGCTCGTCGCCGGCCACACCACCGGCCGCACCCTCGGCTTCATGGGCGAACCCCGCGTCAACGTCCTCGAACTCAACATCGCGCTCAAGGCACTGACCAAGAGCTGATGTTCCCCGTAGCAGGGGCCCGGAGCCGGCGGGACGCGGCATGTTCGCGTCCCGCCGGCTCCGACCCGTATCCATCGACAGAGGAAGGCCCCACACCGATGATCAAGGTGCTGGTGGTGGAAGACGACGCCCAGCTCGTCCGCGCGCTCAGGATCAACCTGGAGGCACGGAAGTTCGGGGTGGAGACGGCTACCGACGGACACACCGCTCTGAGGCTCGCGGCCGTCCGCAAGCCGGACGTCGTCCTGCTCGACCTCGGCCTGCCGGACATGGACGGCATCGACGTGATCAAGGAGGTACGGGAGACCAGCGGCGTGCCGATCCTGGTCCTCTCCGCCCGGCACACCTCCGAGGAGAAGATCCGCGCCCTGGACGCGGGTGCCGACGACTACGTCACCAAGCCGTTCAGCATGGACGAGCTGCTCGCCCGGCTGCGGGCCGCCGTCCGCCGCCGGGAGGTCGCGGCTCCCGCGGACGAGGTCGCAGTGGTCACCACCGAGGACTTCACCGTCGACCTCGTCGGGAAGAAGGTCCTGCGCAACGATCGCAGCGTGCGGCTCACTCCCACCGAGTGGCACCTCCTGGAGATCCTCATCACCAACCCGGGGCGGCTGATCAGCCAGCGCAGGCTCCTGCTCGACGTCTGGGGACCGACGTACTCCGAGCACACCAACTACCTGCGGGTCTACATGGCCCAGCTGCGCCGCAAGCTGGAAGCGGACCCCTCGCACCCGAGGTACCTGATCACCGAGCCCGGCATGGGCTACCGCTTCGAGGAATGAAGTAGCAATGGGACGCGGCAAGTTTCGCATCTACCTGGGCTCCGCCCCCGGCGTCGGCAAGACGTACGCGATGCTCTCGGAGGGCCACCGCAGGGTGGAGCGCGGCACCGACCTCGTGGTCGCCTTCGTGGAGCACCACAACCGCCCCCGCACCGAAGTGATGCTGCACGGCCTGGACCAGATCCGGCGGCGCGAACTGGAGTACCGGGGCGCCGGCTTCACCGAGATGGACGTGGACGCGGTCCTCGCGCGGCGCCCCGCCGTCGCGCTCGTCGACGAGCTGGCCCACAGCAACATCCCCGGCTCGCGCAACACCAAGCGCTGGCAGGACGTGGAGGAGCTGCTCCAGGCCGGCATCGACGTCGTCTCGACGGTCAACATCCAGCACCTGGAGTCGCTCGGCGACGTGGTCGAGTCGATCACGGGCGTCCGGCAGCGCGAGACCGTGCCCGACGAGGTGGTGCGCCGGGCCGACCAGATCGAGCTGGTCGACATGTCCCCGCAGGCCCTGCGCCGCCGCATGGCCCACGGCAACATCTACAAGGCCGACAAGGTCGACGCCGCCCTGTCCAACTACTTCCGGCCCGGCAACCTGACCGCCCTGCGCGAACTCGCCCTGCTCTGGGTCGCGGACCGGGTCGACGAATACCTCCAGGAGTACCGGGGCGAGCACAACATCCGCTCCACCTGGCAGGCCCGCGAGCGGATCGTCGTCGGCCTCACCGGCGGCCCGGAAGGCCGCACCCTCATCCGCCGGGCGGCCCGTCTCGCCGAGAAGGGCTCGGGCGGCGAGGTCCTGGCCGTCTACATCGCCCGCAGCGACGGACTGACCGCGGCCTCGCCCAAGGAACTCGCCGTCCAGCGCACCCTGGTCGAGGACCTCGGCGGCACCTTCCACCACGTCATAGGCGACAACGTCCCCGACGCACTGCTGGAGTTCGCCCGCGGGTGCAACGCCACCCAGATCGTCCTCGGCGTCAGCCGACGGCGGTCCTGGCAGTCCGTCTTCCGCCCCGGCGTCAGCGCCACCGTCGCCCGCGAGTCCGGCCCGGACCTCGACGTCCACATCGTCACCCACGACGAGGCCGCCAAGGGCCGAGGCCTGCCCGTCGCGCGCGGCGCGCGGCTCGGAAGGCTCCGGGTCGTCTGGGGCTGGCTGACGGGGGTGGCGGGCCCCGCCCTGCTCACCGTCCTGCTGAACGAGCTCGTGCCCGACCTCGGGCTCGCCAACGACATGCTGCTCTTCCTCGCCTTCACCGTGGCGGCGGCCCTGCTCGGCGGGCTGCTGCCCGCCCTGGCCTCGGCTGCCTTCGGCTCCCTGCTGCTCAACTACTACTTCACCCCGCCGCTGCACGAATTCACCGTCTCCGACCCCAAGAACATCGTCGCCATCGCGATCTTCGTGGGCGTCGCGGTGTCCGTCGCGTCCGTGGTCGACCTGGCCGCCCGCCGCACCCACCAGGCCGCCCGGCTGCGCGCCGAGTCCGAGATCCTCTCCTTCCTCGCAGGCAGCGTCCTGCGCGGTGAAACCGCCCTCGACGCACTGCTGGAGCGGGTGCGCGAGACCTTCGCCATGGAATCCGTGGCGCTGCTGGAGCGCGGTACCGACGTGGATCCGTGGACCTTCGCGGGCAGCACCGGGCGCGATCCGGTGACCCGCCCCGAGGACGCGGACGTCGACATGCCGATCGGCGAGAACATGGCGCTGGCCCTCACCGGCCGGGTGCTGCCGGCCGAGGACCGGCGCGTGCTGGGCGCCTTCGCCGCGCAGGCGGCCGTCGTGCTCGACCGGCAGCGCCTGGTGGGCGAGGCGGAGGAGGCGCGCCGCCTCGTCGAGGGCAACCGGATCCGTACGGCCCTGCTGGCCGCCGTCAGCCACGACCTGCGCACCCCGCTCGCCGGCATCAAGGTGTCCGTCACCTCGCTGCGCTCCACCGACGTGGAATGGTCGGAGGAGGACCGGGCCGACCTGCTGGAGGGCATCGAGGACGGCGCCGACCGCCTCGACCACCTGATCGGCAACCTCCTCGACATGTCCCGCCTCCAGACCGGCACCGTCGTCCCGATCATCCGCGAGACCGATCTCGACGAGGTCGTCCCGATGGCCCTGGCCGGAGTCCCCGGTGACAGCGTGGTCCTCGACATCCCCGAGACCCTGCCCATGGTCGCCGTCGACCGCGGCCTCCTGGAACGGGCCGTCGCCAACATCGTCGAGAACGCGGTCAAGTACAACCCCGGCGGTGAGACCGTCCTGGTGTCCGCCAGCTCCCTCGCCGAGCGCCTCGAACTGCGCGTCGTCGACCGCGGACCCGGCGTCCCCGACGAGGCCAAGGACCGGATATTCGAACCCTTCCAGCGCTACGGGGACGCACCCGCCGGCGCCGGGGTGGGCCTCGGCCTGGCCGTCGCGAGGGGCTTCCTCGAAGCCATGAGCGGCACCCTCACCGCCGAGGACACCCCCGGTGGCGGCCTGACCATGGTGATCACCCTGCCCGTGAAGGCCGGCACCCCCCTGTCCCGCCCCGACCTCCCGGCGGACGCCACGACATGACCGTCGCAGTGCCCGGAGGGAGTTCGCCCGTGGAGGAGCGGCCTCAGCCGCCCCGCCCGGCCCGCCCGCCCCGCCCGGCCCGCCGCGGATGCTGGGCCCGTGTGATCAGGACCAGGCCGAAGAGGAGACCCACGACGCCGGGCATGTTGACGGCGGACCGGTAGGCGGAGTCGACCGCCAGGAGGCCGACCAGCTGGACGCCGAGCGCGGCAGCGACCAGCAGCTGGGCCCAGCCGAACAGGCGCGGGCGGACGATGTACCGGCGCTGCCAGGGCAGCAGCCGGCCACGGCCGAGCACCGCCGCACCGGACGCGGCGAGCAACAGCGCCACCACACCGATGGGTACCGAGACGTACAGGCCAAGGCTCATGTCGACCCTCCCGCTTCCATGGGCGCGATCATGCCAGGCGGCCTCGGGCTCGACCGATGGAGGGGTGGCGGAGAGGGGGCCTTGTCCGGCAGGGCCCCTCGGGCGTGCGCTGCGGACGTCACCTGACGGACACGGCCCCGAGCGTGCGGCGCGACTGGTGGCAGGACGCCCTGTCATGGCAACGAGAGATGCCAGCGACGAGGCGTACGTCGTCGGGTTGTGCGAGCGGATCCTCCGGGAGAACGCCCTGACGCAGCACAGGTTCGACTGGCTGCTCGGAGATCCCGGGTCAGGCGGCCGACGGGTCCAACTGCCGGTCGACGCCTACTGGCCGGGCCATCAGCTGGCGGTCGAGTACCGCGAACGGCCGCCAGGACCCGCACACGCGCTACGGCCTCGTCGTGCCGTCCTCCTCCCTCAAGGCCGCCGCACGTGTCCCGACCCGGGTCCGGCAGCTCCTGCGCATCGATGTGTACGAGGTGACGGATGACGACCGGGTGTGCCTGCTGACCGACTGAGAACTGAAGGTCGAGATCCGCGAGCATGCTGGAGATCGCACCCCGCCCACCCTGCCCGAGTGCGAGAATGCGGCTCTTGGCCGTGGAGCGCATTGGCTCAGGGTGGGGCAAAAGCACCGGCGAAGCGGAGCGGGGGTTGCCGTGGCATTGGCCATGTGTCCACTGTGCAGCGACGACGAGGACATCGCGGTGGTCCGCACGTTCGACGGCGCACATCGGCTCGTGCGGCACCGGTGCGGTTTCGAATGGGAGCACAGGGACCCCGCGCCCACCGTCCCGCACCGGGACCCGCTCCGCTCCTTCCAGGACCTCAAGGCCCGTTTCCCGAACGCCGGGGACGTCGACCGCGAGCAGCTGGAGCGCGTGACCCGGCTGAAGGAGCAGTACCTCGCCGGCAAACCGGACCTCGCCCCCGACGTGGCGGCCTACTGGTCGAAGTACCAGCAGATCTTCTCCCCTGACGGGCTGTGGACCTGCGACCCCAGAGCCCTCAAGGACTTCGCCAACTCCGAGGTCGGGGCCCGCCCCGGCAATCAGGCCACTTTCAACTCCGCGTGGAACAACATGGGCGACATCGCAGCCGCGAAGGCGACCCGCCAGACGATCGAGTACCTCCTGCACGGACCTTCCGACATACCGCTCGAAGACCGGCTCGAGCACCTGCTGTCCGGCACCAAGCCGTTCGCCATGACCGGCTTCAAGGAAGCCCTCCTCACGAGGGTCCTCTGCGTGACGCACCCCGACCGCTTCCTGACGATCCTGAAATACACGACCGAGGCGGGCGGCAAACGCGAGATCGCGCGGATGGTCTACGGCCTGGAGCTGCCGTCCCCCGAGTCGGTGAACTGGACCCGCGGCCGGCTCATCCTGTGGAGCAACGACCTCCTCCTCGACCTCGCCGGCGAGGGATTCGCCAACCGCCAGCACGCCGCGGCATTCCTGTGGTGGGCCAAAGACCAGCCCTGAGGGCGACGGGCAGCACGACCAGGATTCCGTCGACCATTGAGCGCGCACGGCCTCCGCGGGCGGGGCACGAGGTCCACAGGTCGCCGGCGTAGGTGAACGGCGACAGCACCAGGCCACCACGCCCCATGCCGGACCTTTGGGCGTCCGCCGTCGCCCGAGGCCGCACTGCCCCTCCCCCGACGGCATCGTGGTTGCAGGGCCTCCCCCGACCGGACACGCTCACCGTGCCCGCCCGTGGCCCCAGACCTACGCTCGGGGCATGCGAAGCCGCCAGATGCACATGTCCGACGAGGCCCAGGCCGCCCTGCTCTCCGCGCTGCAGGAACTCCGGACGGAACTGAAGATCCCCACGAAGTTCCCCAAGCGCGTGCTCGCGGCGGCCGACGAGGCCGTGGCCAAACCGCAGCCGCCCGCCGAGGACCGCACCGACCTGCCGCTGTTCACGATCGACCCGCCGACGTCCAAGGACCTCGACCAGGCCATGCACCTGGAGCGGCGGGCCGGCGGCGGATACCGCGTGTACTACGCCATCGCCGACGTGGCCGCCTTCGTCGAGGCCGGCAGGCCGCTGGATGCCGAGTCCCACGACCGGATCGAGACGCTGTACTTCCCCGACCTCAAGGTCCCCCTGTATCCGCCGGGCATCTCCGAGGGACCGGCGAGCCTGCTGCCCGACCAGATCGTGCCGGCTCTGCTGTGGCAGCACGACCTCGACGCCTACGGCAAGGTCACCGCCTCGTCCGTGGGCCGGGCAAAGGTCCGCAGCCGGGCGAAGCTCCACTACCAGGGCGTCCAGCAGGCCATCGACGCCGGAACGGCCGAGGAGCCCATCGCGCTGCTGCGCGAGATCGGCAAGCTGCGGGAGGCCGTCGAGGCCGACCGCGGCGGGATCTCGGTGAACCTGCCGGACCAGGAGGTCACCCTCGAGGACGGAACGTTCCGGCTGAGCTACGTGGCCACGCTGCCCGTGGAGGGCTGGAACGAGCAGATCTCCCTCATGACCGGGATGGCTGCGGCCCAGATCATGCTGGACAGCGGTACCGGGATCCTGCGGACGCAGAAGGAGACGTCCGATCAGAACGTGGCCCAGCGCGTGCACGACATCGCCACGTCACTGGGCATCGATTGGCAGGCCAACCTCTCGTACGCCCAACTGGTACGCAAGCTCGATCCGAACGACCAGAAACACATGGCCTTCCTCAGCGAAGCCACGGCGATGCTGCTCAGAGCCAAGTACACCGTCTTCCGCGACCACCAGATCCCGGACGACAAGATCCACGCGGCCATCGCGGCCCCTTACGCCCACTGCACTGCTCCGCTCCGGCGCCTGGTCGACCGGTACGCCGGTGAACTGTGCGTGGCCGCGTGCGCCGACAAGGCCCCGCCGGACTGGGTGCTGGAGGCCCTGTACTGCCTGCCCTGCGACATGGAGCGGGGGAAGGGGAAGGTGGCCGACCGTGATTCGGTGGACCTGGCAGAGGCCGCAATGTTGCAGAACCGCGTGGGCGAGGTCTTCGACGTCACGATCATCAACACCGAAAGGGAAGTCGGCAGTCCGAAGGATGGCACGGCGCACCTGGCGGAGCCCGCCGTAATGGGCAAGATCACGTCGGGCACACCCCTCGAGCTGGGCGCGAGCGTCCGCGCCGAGCTCAAGCGCGCCGACCCGTTCTTTGTCGGCAAGCAGAAGATCCTCTTCAGAGCGGTGTAGCGGCCCCTCACCCGCGCACTGCGGTATTCGCCGTGCCGGGAGTTGCGGCTCGCGCCGGTGAAGACGACCGCCCGCGAGGCCCGGGTATCCAGGCGAAAGAGGCGGGCGACCAGCCGTCCCCTACCCGTAGCGGCCCGCGACCGACGGGGGAGCCTGCCGGCGTTTGGGTGATCGGGGTTACCGTTTCCTCTTCGGACGTTGATCGTGCGGAGGGGGCACAACGTCATGGGGCTGACCGCAGAGATAGCCGCTTACCGGGAGGGCCGGGGGGATCCTGGGCGTTTGGTGGGGGAGTTCCGGCGGGCCGTTCTGCTGGTTCCGCTCGCGGACGGCCCCGAGGGCGGTCTGATGTCGGCGGTGTCGGGGGGCATCCGGTGGGTGTACGCGTTCACGGACGAGGCTGCGTTGGCGCGGTTCGCGGAGGCGCGCGGGGAGTCGGGCCGGGAGTGGGAGTACCTGTCGGTGCTGGGTGCGCGCCTGGTGGATGCGGTGGTTCCGATGGCGGGCGGTCCGGCGGGTGTGGCGGTGAACGTGGCGGACGAGGACGGGTCGATGTTCTTCCCGCCGGTGGTGGGGATCGTTCCCGAGGGCAGTGCCGTGGATCTGACGGCGGACGGGGAGGCGGCCTGATGGCAGGGGACGGGGATCTCGAGGTTTCGCCGGCGGCGGTCAAGAACATCCAGGACGGTCTGCGGGCGGCGATCGGGGAGTTGCGGGAGTCGGGGGATGCGGCCGGGGCTTCGATGGGTGCGGGGTTCGAGAGCCTGTCGATGACGGGTATGGAGGCCGGGCACGCGGGTCTGGCGACCGATTTCGAGGACTTCTGCGAGCGCTGGGAGTGGGGGGTGCGCAGTCTGGTGCAGAACGCGAGCACGCTGGCCCAGTCGTTGGGGATCGCGGCGGGCACGGTGTGGGAGGAGGAGCAGTACCTCCAGGGCTCGTTCAAGGTGGTTGTGAACGCTGCCGCGTTCGGCAATCCGCACGCGAGTGAGGACGAGATCGAGCAGAAGTCGTGGGGGGACATTTTTTCCGCTGACACCTACATGCCCGATTACAGCTCGGAGTCCTTCGAGAAGAGCGGCGAGGACATCAGGAAGACCTGGTCGGACACGGGGGAGAAGCTGACGTCCAGCGGGAAGATCGGCTCGTTGAAGGATCTGCTGGAGCAGGCGAAGCGTGACGGGGGCGGTCGCTGATGGGCTGGCGGGATTTCGTACCGGACGTCATCGAGGACGGCGTCGAGAAGGGTGCGGAGAAGGTCGGCGACGCGATCGAGTGGGCCGGTGACAAGACGGCCGACCTCGCCGAGGACGTGGGTCTGGACGATGCGGGCGACTGGATCCGTGACAAGAGCCGTTCTGCCGCCAACCAGCTCGGCGCGGACGTGGCGGAGTTGGAGCTGGGGCAGACCGAGGATCCGAACAGGCTGGTCTACGGCAGTGTGTCGAAGATCCGTGCGCAGGTGTCCCACCTGAACGACTTCAAGGCCTCGTTCGACAAGGTCGGCAACGGTCTGAAGGGGATGGGGGAGCCGGACGGGCTGAAGGGCAAGGCGGCGGACTCGTTCCGGGAGGCGGTGGCGAAGGAGCCTCCGCTCTGGTTCAAGGCGGCCGAGGCGTTCGGGAAGGCCGCGGACGCGATGGGCCGGTTCGCGGAGACGGTGGAGTGGGCGCAGAACCAGGCGAAGGAGGCGTTGGAGGAGTACAACAATGCCAAGAAGGTCTCCACCGACGCCCGCAACGCGCACAACAAGCTGGTCAGCGCCTACAACGATGCGCTGAAGGCGAAGAAGGACACTCTGCCGCCCCGTCCCTCGGAGCACTTCACCGACCCGGGGACCGGGCTGGCGACGGCGGCGCAGGACAAGCTGGACACGGCCCGCAAGCAGCGCAACGACGTCGCGGAGACGGTCCGTACGGCGGTGCGTGCGGCGCGGGACGCGGCCCCGCCGAAGCCCTCGTACGCGAAGCAACTCGGCGACGGCATGGACTACATGGACCTCGCCAAGACCCACCTCGCGGGCGGTGTCCTCAAGGGCACGGCCGGTCTGGTGAACTTCGCCCGCGCGCTGAACCCGGTGGACCCCTACAACCTGACGCACCCCGCCGAGTACGTGACGAACCTGAACTCGACGGCCGCGGGTCTGGTCACCATGGCCAACGACCCGCTGGGCGCGGGCAAGCAGATGCTCGACGAGTTCATGAAGGACCCCTCCGAGGGCCTCGGCAAGATGATCCCGGAGCTCGTCGGATCCAAGGGCCTGGGCTCCCTCAAGAAGATCGGCTCCGCCGCCAAACACCTCGACGACCTCGACGACTTCAAGGGCCCGGGGCGCCGGACGCTCTCCGTTGCCCCGGGCGACGCCCACAAGACCCCGGACGCCGACCGCGACGTGGACGGTGACCCGGTGGACCTCTCCACGGGCCGGATGTTCCTCCCCCAGACAGACGTCGCCCTGCCCGGCATCCTGCCGCTGGTCTTCACCCGCCGCACCGAATCCGGCTGCACGGTCGGCCGCTTCATGGGGCCCGCCTGGACGTCCACCGTCGACGAACGGTTGGAGATCGACCCGGTGGGGGTCCTCCACGTCACCGCCACAGGGCTGCTCATCGCGTACCCGCACCCCGCCCCGGGCATACCCACCGGGCCCGAAGGCGGTGGAGCCCGTACGCTGCTCACCCGCGACGCGGACGGCGACTACACGGTCACCGAGCCGGACAGCGGCCTGGTCCTCCACTTCGCAGCCCCGGCCAGGGGCGAACCAGGGGGCGACGGCGAAGCCTGGCTGTCGGGCATCACCGAACGCAACGGCCACCGCGTCACCGTCGAACGGGACGAGGACGGCCTGCCGTCGGCCCTGGTGCACTCGGCGGGCCACCAGCTGAACCTGTCCGTCACCGACGGCCTGGTCACCGCCCTGTCCCTGGCCGGTGCCGGCGAGGGCGGCAGAGACCTGCCCCTGATGGGATACGGCTACGAGGACGGCAACCTCATAGCGGTCACCAAGCCTTCGGGCGCCACCACTGCCTTCGTGTACGACGATCGCCGCCGCGTCACGGCCTGGATCGACTCCAATGCCAGCCGCTACGACTACGTCTACGACGACCTCGATCGCGTCGTGGCGGAGGGCGGCGAGGCCGGCCACATCCAGATCGCCCTGTCGTACGGCGAGCCGGACCCGCGGACAGGTCACCACACCACCACGGTCACCACCCCCGACGGGAACGCGACCCGCCACCTGTTCGGGCCCGGCCGCAAGGTCCTGGCCGTCACCGACCCGCTCGGCCACAGCACCCGCTTCACCTACGACCCGCGCGGAAACCTCCTGACCCGCACCGACCAGCTGGGCCTCACGACCGTCTTCTCGTACGACGAGGACGGCCGCATCGTCCGCGCGATCCGCCCCGACGGTAGCGAACTGCACAACGTGCGCGGCCCGTTCGGTCTGCCCGTGGAAGTTTTCGGGCCGGACGGCGCACGCATGCTCCACGAGTACGACGAACGCGGCAACCGCACGGCGGTCACCGACCCGGCCGGCGCCACCACTCACTACACCTACGACGACGCGGCCCGGCTGACCTCGCTCACCGACGCCGCCGGGGCCACGACCTACGTGGTGTGCGACGTGGCGGGGCTGCCCGTGGAGGTGACCGACCCGAGCGGCGCCGTGACCCGCACGGAGCGGGACGCCCTCGGCAGGCCGGTCCGCATCACCGATCCGATGGGCGGGGTCACCCGCCTGGGATGGGATGCCGACGGGCAGCTCGCCCGACGCACCGGCCCCGACGGCGCCACGGAGACGTGGACGTATGACGGCGAGGGAAACCTGCTCTCCCGTACCGACGCGTCCGGTGGGGTGACCCGCTTCGAGTACACCCACTGCGACCTGCCGGTCGCCCGCACCGGCCCCGATGGCGCGCGGTACGAGTTCGAGCACGACTCCGCCCTGCGCCTCACCCGAGTCACCAATCCGCACGGGCTGACCTGGACGTATACGTACGACGCCGCCGGCAACATCGTCTCCGAGACCGACTTCGACGGCCGCACCCTCACCTACCGGCTGGACGCCGCGGGCCGGCTGGCCGCCCGCGTGGACGCGCTCGGCGGGACCATCGCGTTCGAACGCGACCGGCTCGGCCAAGCGGTCCGCAAGGACGTCGACGGCCAGGTGACGGCCTACGTCTACGACAGGGCCGGACGTCTGCTGGAGGCAGCCGGACCGGACGGGGAGCTGCGCTACCAGTACGACCGACGCGGACGCACCAAGACCGAACTGGTGGACGGCCGCCCCATCAGCTACGCCTACGACGGTGTGGGCCGCCGCACGCGCCGTACGACACCCACCGGGCACGTCACCTCCTACACCTACGGCGCCGACGGACATCCCCACCGGCTCACCACCGGCAGCAAGTCGGTCGAGTTCACCCACGACGCCGCCGGTCGCGAGCTGGCCCGGGTCTTCGGAGACGCGATCACCGTGGCTTCCGCCTGGGACGAGGCAGGACGGCTCTGCGAGCAGCACATCATCGCCGCGGGGCGCGCCGTCAACAGCCGCGCCTACGGCTACCGCACCGACGGTCACCTGACGTCCGTCGCGGACCGGCTGTCGGGCACCCGTACCTTCGACCTCGACCGGGCGGGCCGGGTCACCGCCGTCCACGCCCAAGGCTGGACGGAGCAGTATGCCTACGACGAAGCGGGCAACCAGACCTCGGCGTCCTGGCCCTCCGGACACCCCGGCGGCGAGGCCACCGGACCGCGCGCCTACGCCGGCACCAGCCTCACCCGCGCCGGAGACGTCCGCTTCGAGTACGACGCCCTCGGCCGGGTCACCTTGCGACAGAAGACCCGACTCTCCCGCAAGCCTGACAACTGGCGCTACACGTGGGACTCGGAGAACCGCCTCACGGGCGTCACCACCCCCGACGGGACCCGCTGGAGGTACCGCTACGACCCGCTCGGCCGCCGCACCGCAAAGCAGCGACTGGCAGCCGACAGCGAGAGCGTGGTGGAGGAGGTCCGGTTCACCTGGGACGGCCTCACCCTGTGCGAACAGACCACCCACCAGCCGGACCAGCCGAACACGGTCGCCCTCACCTGGGACCACCGCGGCGACGCCCCGCTGGCCCAGACCGAGCGCATCCTCACGGCCGACGACCGCCAGCAGGAGATCGACCGCCGCTTCTTCGCGATCGCCACCGACCTCATCGGCACCCCCACCGAACTGATCCACGAGTCCGGCGACATCGCCTGGCGGTCCCGGGCCACCTTGTGGGGAACCACCGCCTGGGCCCGCGACAGCAGCACCTACACCCCGCTCCGCTTCCCGGGCCAGTACTACGACCCCGAGACCGGCCTCCACTACAACCTCTTCCGCCACTACGACCCCGAAACCGGCCGCTACACCTCCCCGGACCCCCTCGGCCTGGCCCCCGCCCCGAACCCCGTCGCGTACGTGTCAAACCCGCACAGCGGGTCCGACCCGCTGGGCCTCATGCCCAAATACACGAAGGAGGAGAAGGCCCAGCAGCGACTCGACAAGGTCGTGGACGACGTCATCGACAGGGCACAGAACGGCGGGTTCAAGAAGCACAGCGACTACCACGGGGACGACATGCACGCCTTCCCCGAAGATCGGGCCGTGGAGATCCTGAAGAACCCGGACGCGGTGTACCAGACGACGGGCACGACCCCGAAGCTCATCTTCCGCCAGGGTGAGGACATTGTCGTGGTTCACGGACCCGGCAGCAGCCAAGGCCAGGCCATCACGGCGTACGGGCCATCGGGGATCAAGGGCGACTCGGGGGCGACGGCGCTCGGAGGCAACCCGACGGACCCGCATCCTCCGATTACCCACGAAGACATCGTAAAGGGCAGGATTCCCGCCAAGAACGGCTACATGGCTCCAGGAGTACAGATCAGATGAGGCAGCAGACACCATGAATCTGGGTTTCGACGGCGGCTGGCGCGCGACCGTGACGGACGAACCGCTGCGCATCACCCCCCGCTTCACGGGTGACTCCGTGCGCGTCGTGCAGTACGCGGACAAGAAGGAGCGTGAGCGGTTCGTCCTGGACACCTTTGGCAGCCAGCACTTCATGTGGGACTTCCCTGACGTCTTCCGGTTCGACAAGAACAGCCGGCAGCTGGTCGGGGCCGAATTCCAGATGCCGTACACGTCCCCTCACTGCGAGAGCACCGACCGTGTTCCCGCCATGCCCGCGCTACGCAGCGGCGGGCTCCGCGCGGACGAGGTCCAGGACTTCCGGCACGAGATGTGCCCGGTGCTGTGCCGTGTTCCCGGGGACACCGTGCTGACCTGTCTGCGTGACCTCGACGTCCTGGACGAGCCGCTGGCAGCCCGCATCGGCATCGCACCCGACCTGGCGCTCCTGATCCAGCACGACGCCGTGGTCGGCTGGAGCCTGACGGATCCGGCGCAGTACCTGACCACCGGGTACACCGACCCGGACCCCAACCCGCCGGCCCCTGCCACCCGCCGGCTGCTCACCGAATGCCTGGACCTCGTCACCGATCCGCTGATCTACGACGTGGAGGACCAGGATCCGGCCGCCCTGGCCCGGCTGCGGGCCGCCGACGAGGCCCTGCGCGATCAGCCCGAGGACCGCCACCGCGCCGATGCCCTGACCGCGCTGATCTCCAATCTGGTGGAGACCTACGGGAACTGGTGACGGTCGGTGGGGAAGTCGAGGCGCACCGTCGCTCCGGGTTTCCGCTTGTAGGCGTCGACGAGGCAGATCGATTGCGAGGCGTCGGGTCACTGGCCTCACTTCCCGCAGCCGGTCGCGTTCGCCGGCGTCTTCCCCGCCGGTGCCTCGTTCACGCCTCGGGCGTGCGGCCACGCCGCGAGCGCCGGCATTCCGGCATTCCGGCATTCCGGCATGGAAAAGGCCGCTCTCTCACGGATGAGAGAACGGCCTCCGACCTGCTTTTCCGCATGGTCGGGACGACAGGATTTGAACCTGCGACCCCTTGACCCCCAGCAGTGCGGTTCACCCGGATTATCTGCACATAACAGACTTAATCCGGGCGTAAGTTGTGCGTGGGGAGGGCTATCGTGCGCCATCGCGCAGACCGTGTGGTCCCCAACTGGTCCCCAAGATGCCACCCTTGCCGCCGGGCCCGTCACGCCCAGGTCGCCTAAGGGAAGCAGCTCAGGAAGTGTTGTGGCGCCGCATCTTCTCGGCTCGGCGTCGCAGGTCCCGGACGACCTCACGCCAACGCCACGGGCCGTCGGAGCCCCAGTCCTCCTGCCCGCCAGGCTCCCAGTCCGCCGCCGCCTCCAGCTGCTTGGTTACAGCATCCAGGTCGACGGGGACGCGGTACGTACGTTCGTCGTCAAGCTGCCCTGCGATGTCGTGTAGGCGGTGGGCAGCGCGGTAGTGAGCTGAATGTCGGTCAGCCGGCGTACGGCGTAGCCGCCGCACTTGCTGCACCAGTCCCAGTCATCACGGGCCAGCAGGTCGGACACAGTCAGGAGATCGTCGCTCGCCGCAAGGCCTCGATCCCGTGTGTGCCTGCAGAGGGGTGAGTGCCCCTTGCCTTCGAACCTGGGATCCGCGTTCGTGGCGTAGATCTGCGCATGCCCCAGGACACCCAGTGGAAGGCTGCTGCCGCTGCGCCAGCGGTCCGCGCTGGGCGGCCGAAACGGCGAGAGGTCCAAGGGAGCAGGCGCGAGCAGGCCCTCCCACACCGCGAGGGGCAACGTGCCGGAGCGGCCGGTATCGAGGCTCCGCAAGTCGGGGACACCACGCGCCATGGCGAGCAGGCGCAGGTTGTGTTCCTTCTCGCGCTCCTGATACGTCCGCCGGACAACTTCCCGCGCCCCGGCCACGAGGCCCAGGTCAGCGCCGAAGTGGCTGTCCTGCCGCACATGGTCGTGGCCCGCGGACAGGACACCGTCAGCGTCTGGAGCGGGGGCGACCCCCTTGGTCCACGGACTAATCACGCTCTCGGGGAGGTCCGACGCGCCCGCGACGATGACGCCGAGCCAGCCCTGGGCAAGTCGCCTCTCAATGACCTCGAGAGGCAGAGCCTCCGCTCCCCCGCTCGGCGAGAAGACGATGTAGAGCTGGTCGGCAGCGTACGAGAAGTTCCGAAGCGCCCGGAGGTGAGCGGGGGTAACGGGCTGGCGGTCGAAGACAGGGGTGTCGTCGAAGACCCCGGGCCGGACGGAGTCCGGCTGCTCTTGGGGGCCCGCTTCAGTAGCCACGGCTTCGGAACCGCCCGGCTCGCACGCGAGGCTGCCCGAGGGGTCCAGGAGTCTGTCTGCGACGAGGGTAGGGACTCTCAGCGTCAGCGTGCGCCGACCCCAGTCGGCGGTCACGGTCCACGTCACCACCACGCCAAGGGTCCACCGATCCAGGCCGGCCAGGACATCGGGCGCACCGCCGCGCGAAAGCTTCTCCGTGGCCTCGGGCAGGCGCGCCGTGACCCACACCGCCGGTGTCGCATCTGTGGCCGCAGCGGCGGTGCGGGCTTCGTCCTCCCAGGACTGGATCAGGCGGGCGGCTCCTTCCAGAGCTTCCGCGTACCCCTTCTTGTTCGACCTGATGCCGCGCACGAGGTCATAGCGGCTGACCGACCGTGATCCCGGTCCTTCCCAGCCCCGCTCCGCCGAGTACTGCCACTGGCTCCAGAGCGCGTTCAGGCCTGTGGAGATCCTGCCGCTGTTGCCGAGCACCGCGAAGGCAGGATCGTCGATCGGCAGCGAGGGCTTCTCCAGCGTCGCCGCCGCAGCGGCAACGACGAGACCGGCCGGCTCCACGAAGAGGGCCACCTGTACCCGCAGAACCTCGAGGTAGCTCTCCTTCCCCGACACGTGCGGCCGAGTCCGTCAGCCAAGGAAAATGGGCGATGACTGCCTGCGCCTTGTGAAGGCTCTGGGCTGCGTGCCGCCAGCGGGACAAGACCTGCTCCTGCAGCTCTTGGGCCTCCCTGCGCGCTTCCCAACGCCCGTCCTCCTCCTCATCATCGTCCTCATCCGCAGCGCCCCTTTCCGAGTGCAGAAGATCGGCTGCAGCTCGCACCTCGTCCTGGGTCCAGTACACGTCCTCGTCCGGCTCCGCATAGGCCTGCAGCTGGTGGAGCAGTCCCGCTCCACCGAGCGCATTCATGAAGATGCCCAGCCCGGATGACGGCCTGACCCTCGGCCCCCAGTCCGCACAACCGGAGCAGAACCTGTCCACCACGTCCGCGTTCAACGGGACCTCGGTCCAGCGAGTCCACGAGTGCGCCGTGCACCGGCGTGCGTGACGGCGAGACAACTCCCTCCAGGCCTCGAAGGGATCCGCTGCCGGCCCTCCCGATCACACCACCGGATCGAACCCAATGTGGACACGAGCGGGCGCTGCCCCTGCAGCAAGGACCGCGCTCCATCTGGCCATACCCGGCAGGGGCTCATGTCGCCAGGTTTGGTCAGCCTCACGGGCTGGGGATGCGCCTGTAGAGCTTTGACCACCGGATGTGGAGTGGTGAGCCGTGCCAGTACGCCCCGTTCGTCGCGCGCGCCTGCCCAACGTGCGCAAAGCCGCCCGCGCGGGGAGCGGGGGCATTGCGGCACAGGTGCGAACACGGTCGGGACTGTGCAGCCGCTCGGCCGATCGACTCAGTGCCAGTACTGATCAGGGGCGGCCACAGGGGCGATGCCGGCCAGGCCGCCGGTGAGGGATCCGCCCACCAGCATGAGTGCGGGCGTACCGAACTCGGGGACAAGCACGTCCGTGATGGCGTGGCTGAACCTGGGTTCGAAGCCTGTGTCTGCGTACGCCGAAGAGGCGGTTCCGATCACGGCCCCCGCGAGGGTGAGAGCGGCAATTGCGCGCGTGGTGTTGTTCATTCCCTGCCAACGGTCTTGAGCTGTCAGGGGCACGCGCTGCCCATGGCCCCGCCGGCACAGTGCCGCGCATACACCGGGGCCGACGCGGCGGGGACGGCAGCGTGAGCGGTACTGGTCACCGTAAGCGCAGCCCCGACAGGGGCGAGCGCGCCGGAAGTGCGCTTGCCGACTGGCGGGGTGCCTGCGGTGGTCGATCGGAAAGCGAGATGCGCCCCGTCGGCCGCGCGCCGACCTGACCGCCTCCGGACGGCCTGTCGTCAGCACAGGTTGAACGATGCGCAAAGGGTGTCGAACGCGTTCTGGGCCCGCCGCCGGTCCCCCGAGGTGACGAGATCGAGCAGCAGGCCCCGGACGGAACACGCGAGGAGGTGTGCCTGGCTGCCGGCTGTCGCTTCGTCCAGGCCCTCGCGGATGCCCAGCTCTCGCAGGACGTCGGTCCAGTTGGCGAGGGAGTCGATGAAGTCCCGGTAGGGATCGGGCTGCTGGGCGGCGAGGCCGAGGACGTAGAAGAAGTTCCTGATCCGGGCATCGGAGCCCGGCGAGGAGTAGACCTCCCACAGCAGTCGCGCCACCTCTGCCCGGGTGGAGTTCGGCGCGTCGGCGAAATACTTCTGCCGCTCCTCCGCGCCGAGTCGCTGGAGCACGTCGGCGAGGAGCCGCTCGCGGGACCCGAAGTGGTAGATGAGCATCCGATGGCTGGTGCCGATCGCTTCGGCGAGGCCCCTGAGAGACACATCTGCCATGCCGCGCTCCCCGACGTGGGCGACGGCCTTGGTGAGCAGCTCGTTACGAGACTCTTGACGACTCATGTACCAATGGTACACGCTCTCGTTTTGTACCACTGGAACATGAAGGGACGCCGCCTTGCCCAGCACTCCGACTTTCGTCCACAGCGCCGACCTCTCCCCGGACGGGCGGCGGGTGATCTGGGCCGCGCAATGGGCCGAGGGAACAGCCGACAGGGTTGAGCTGCGGCTCAGCAACGTCGGCGAGCCGGGGTTCCGTGCCTTCGGGCACGGCTCACGCGATACCGATCCCTCCTGGTCCCCCGACGGGCGGCGCGTGGCGTTCGTGTCCGACCGTGCCGGCCTGCCTCAACTCCACCTGCTGGATCCGGAATCCGGTGACGTGGTCAGGGTCGCCGAGACCGCCGTGGCCCAGGGGCCGGTGTGGAGTCCGGACGGCCACCGACTTGCCTGGACCGCCCCGCCGCAGCACCCTCCCCGTGACCCGGACGCGCCCTACCGCATCACGCGCGCCGCGCCCTGGGCGGACGGCCTCGGCCTGCTCGACGACGTCCTCACCGACATCTACGTGCTCGATCTGGAGACGGGCGAGGTACACCGGCTCACCGACGACGACCGGCTCAACCGCGACCCCGAATGGGGCCCCGACGGCATCACCTACGTGGCGAGCTTCCCGCCCGCCTCCACCCACCTCGCGGACCAGGTGAGGACGGTGACCCTCGACGGCCGGCTCACCGACTGCGGCCCGCCGGTGCCGGACATGGCAGTGGCCCGTCCGCTCGCGGACGGACGTGTCGTCCACGGCTCGACAGCCATGATCCACCCGGCGTCGGTGGGCGACCTGTGGATCACCGGCCCCGAAGGGTCACGCTGCCTGACCGAAGACCTGGGCCTCGACCTGCACGGAGCATTCCATACCGACGTGCCGAGCTCGCTGGGCGAGAGCCCTGTGGTGCTCGCGGACGCGACGCACGCGGTGGCTCGTGTACAACGTGGCGGCACCCTGGAGATCCACCGGTTCGCCCTCGACGGCCCCCCTCGGTCCACGCCCCTCGTCACCGGACCGCGCACGGCTCATCCGATCGCGCTGCGCGCCGGACTCCTTCTCCACACGAGCGCCACCGCCGCCTGCCCGCCGGACCTGTACGTGACGGACCTCGCCACACTCACCGAGACCCGGGTCACCTTCCTGGCCGCCGAGCCCGTTCACGCGGTGGAGGAGCTGGCCATGCGCTCGGCCGACGGGACGGGGATCGACGGCTGGTTCCTGCGCCCCGCCGGGGCCACCGCACCGTACCCGACCGTCCTCATGATCCACGGTGGCCCGAAACTGGCCTTCGGACAGACGTACAACGCCGATGCGCAGCACCTCGCGGACCACGGCTACGGCGTGCTCATGATCAACCCGCGCGGCTCGCGGGGGTACGGCCCCGAGTTCTCCTCCGCCACCCGCGGCGCCTGGGGAGAGAGCGACTTCCCCGACTTCATGGCGGCGGTGGACCACGCCGTCGACAAGGGCCTGGCCGACCCCGACCGGCTCGGCGTCTGCGGCCTGTCCTACGGCGGCTACATGACCTGCTGGATCGTCGGCCACACAGACCGCTTCCGGGCCGCGGTCGCGGAGAACCCGGCCACCAACCTGCACAGCCTGTACGGGACTTCGGACATCGGTGTCCCCTTGGTCGGCTCCGCAATGGGCGACTGTGCGCAGCGCCTCGCCGAGTGTTCCCCCCTGACCCACGCCCACCGCAGCGTCACTCCCACGCTGCTCATCCAGTCCGAACACGACCACCGCTGCCCGCCCGAACAGGCCCGCCAGTTCTACACCGCCCTCACCGCGGCCGGGTGCCCGACCGAGATGCTCGTTCTCCCCGGCGTCGGCCACAACGGGTCGATCTCCGGGCCCCCCGTCATCCGCGAGGCCCAGGACGAGGCACTGGTGGAGTGGATGGACCGCCACCTCGGGCAGCGCACGTGCTGACGCTCGCCGGGGCGACCCTGATCGACGGAACCGGACGCGATCCGGTCGAGAACGCGCACGTCGTGATCGACGGCACGCGCATCCAGGACCGTTCTCCGTCCGGACGGACGCTGGATCTGACCGGCCTGACCCTCCTGCCGGGGCTCATCGACGCCCACGTGCACCTCTTCGGCGCGGGACACTCCCCGGACGATGTCGCCGGGGGCAGGATCTCCACCGCCGAGGTCGCGGCCGGCATGTTCCGCGCCGCCGAGCAGGCGCTGCACTCCGGGTTCACCACGCTGCGCGACTGCGGGGGCGCGGATGGGGGCCTCGTACGCGCCGTCAGCGCCGGCCTCGTACCGGGGCCGCGCCTGCTCGTGGCCGGACCGGTCCTGGTTCAGACCGGCGGCCACGGTCACTTCGGCTCGCCGTTCGGCGGCGACGACGCCTGGGCCGTGCCGGGGCTCGGACAGCTCAGCCTGGTGTGCGACGGCCCGGATCAGGTCAGACGGGCCGCCAGGACGGCCTTCCGCCGCGGTGCGGACTTCCTCAAGATGTGCGTCACCGGCGGCGTCCTCTCCCAGTCGGACTCCCTGAGCGACACCCAGTTCACCCACCAGGAGATCCGGGCGGCCGTCCGGGAAGCAGACGCCCGAGGCACGTACGTCACCGTGCACGCCCACAACAGCGAGGGCGTCCGGGCGGCGGTCCTGGCAGGGGCGCGCTGCGTGGAGCACGGGAGCTTCCTCGACGAGGAGACCTGCTCTCTGATGGCCCGCCACCGCACCGCCCTGATACCGACGCTGACCGCGGTCCGGCTGCTGGCCGAGGACGCCGGGAGGATCGGCATCTCCCCGGACATCGCCGCGCGGGCGGACGGGATGGAGGCCGCGATGGCGGAATCCCTGTGCAGAGCGGCAGCGGCCGGGGTCCTGATCGGCTCCGGATCGGACCTGTTCGGCGGCGCCCCGCGACGCCACGGACTGGAACTGGCGCTCAAGGCGGCCATCATCGGGCCCATGGCGGCCATCACCTCCGCCACCTCCGTCAATGCCCGCATCCTCGGCATCGACCAGCTGCTGGGAACCGTCCAGCCGGGCAAGACCGCCGACCTCATCGCGATCGACGGCGACCCGCTCGCCGATCCCGGCCTCTTCGACGACCCCTCCCGCGTCGTGCTGGTCGTCAAGGACGGCCGCATCGTCAAGGACACCCAGCACCTCCTCACCCCTTGACCACCACGAGCTCCCCGCACACCCGAGGCCCCACAGAAAGCCGTACACCACCATGACAACGACCGTCGAACGCCTCAGACAGCCCGGACTCGGCCGTGGAGCACTGTCGAGCTACGCGCTGACCATGGCCAGCCTGTCCGTGTGCTTCGGAGCCCCGTCCGGGGTACTGATCGCCATCCAGGCCGCCAATCTGGCACCGAACGACAAGGTCCAGGTCTTCGGACTGATCAGCGCCGTCTCCGCGCTGGCGGGCGCCATCGTCACTCCCATCGGCGGGGCCCTGTCCGACCGAACCCGCTCCCGGTTCGGCAAGCGTGCCCCCTGGATCGCGGCGACGACGCTCCTCGGCCTGCTCGGCATGGCGGGATCCGGCGCGGCACGCTCCGTGCCCGTGCTGCTGATCGTCTGGAGCGCGACCAGCATGGTGCTCAGCCTGCTCCAGACCGTACTCACTCCGCTCATAGCCGACCGCGTGCCCGTCGAACAACGCGGCAGGGCCTCCGCGTACCAGGGCGTCGCCTGGCTGGTGGGCAACCCCCTCGGCATGGCCATCGCAAGCCAGTTCACCCTGTCCGTACTCACCGGCTACGTGCTGTTCGGCGCCGCGCTCACCGTGGCCGCGCTGCTGTTCCTGGTGGTCGCACCCGAGCCTTCCAGCCTCGACGAACCACGCGTCCCCTTCACCCTGCGCCACCTGCGCGACATGTATTGGATCAGTCCGCGGCAACACCCGGACTTCGCCTGGGCCTTCACCGCACGGGCCCTGTTCCACCTCGGGTACGGAGGCCCGCTCTACTTCCTGCTCTACCTCCTCCAGGACTACGTCCACTACCCCGGCGACCCCGCCGAGGGCGTAGCGATCCTGGCACTCCTGAGCGCCGTTCCCCCGCTGGTGGCCGGGCCCCTGACGGGATGGCTGACGGATCGCACCAGCCGACGGAAGCCCTACGTCATCGGCTCCACGGCACTGATGTGCGCCGGCGCGGCCGTGCCGCTGATCTGGCCCACCTGGTCGGGGCTCATCGTCTTCCTCGTCCTGCAGACCTTCGGCTTCGGCTCCTACTATGCGTCCGACGGTGTGCTGATGACCCTCGTACTCCCCCACGCGGACGACTCCGGCAAGACCATGGGCCTCTTCCTCCTCTCCGGCAGCGCCGCCCTGGCCGTCTCCCCCTTCTACGCCGCACTGGTGGTGTCGCACCTCGGCGGATACCCGGCCCTGTTCATCAGCTCGATGGTGATCCTCGTCCTCGCGGCCCTCGCCATCCTGCCGATCCGAGCGGTGCGGTAGAAACCAGGGCCTGCCCGAAGGGCAGCCCTGCAGTCGCAGATCCCGGTCAGGGTCCGGTGGGAGACCCTTACCGGGATCCTGTGATGTGCGCCCACTGAGGGAAGCCGACGGATGAGCACGGCTCGACGGGCTGCGGGAGCCCGCGGGAAGGCGGCGGACGGCATCGAGGCAGATCGGGAATCCGCTCCGCGCACTCAGCCGGTGGAACAGCATGCGGCGTTCAGTTCAGCCGTCCTCAGGAACGGGTTCAGTGGTGAGGTACGCGTCGATGAGCGTGTGCATGCGTTCGCTGTGGAACGACCCGTCGTGGCCGGCATGGACGGTGCGCACGGGCAGGTCGCGTAGACGAAGCATGGTGCGCCGGTAGTCGGCCCGGTCCGCCCCGTTGATGGTGTCGAGGAGTTCGTCGTCGTACAGGACGTCGCCGGAGAACAGGGTGCCGTCACGCTGGTCGAACAGGGCGACGCTGCCGGGGCTGTGACCGGGTAGGTGGAGCACGGTGAAGCTGCGGTCCCCCAGGTCGACGGTGTCGCCCTCGTGCAGTTCTCGGGTGACCCGCGCCGGGCGGAGCCGGTAGTGGTCGAGGTCGTACTCGGCGTGCGGGCGTGCGCTGATGAGCAGTTCGGGCAGGGGCGGCCCGCCGGACTTCTGGCGCAGGCCAAGCGTTCGGGAAAGGACTTCGCCGTTCAGGGTTCCGGGCGCCGGCGCCTGCAACCGTTCCAGGGGGTGGGCCCACACCTCGGGGAACTCATGGGCGCCCCCCATGTGGTCGAGGTGAGCATGCGTCACCACCAGGACCGGGTCGCGTTCGAACAGCTCGGGAAAGGCGTCGCGCAGTGGGGCGACCCCCAACCCGGCGTCGACGAGCAGGTCTCGGTCGCGGCCCCTGACGTGCCAGATGTTGGCCTGCAACAGGGGGTCGACGTGGGGTTCGGTGATGCGGGTGAGACTGTCGTCGATCTCGGTGGCACGGAACCAGGTGGCGGCGACGGGTAGGGGTTGCTTGGCGGGCATGGTCGGAAGCCTCCACGGCCGGTCAGGTGCGATGCGCGGCGGCGGGGGCGGGAGCGCCTGGTCATCCCGGTCGGCAGCCCCGTGGAACGCACCGAGCGCACCCGCTCGCCCCGCCGACGCGGCCCAGTAGGTCTATGCGGGGTGGATGCGGTCCGCCAGCAGGGGCTGGCGGGGGTCCCAGGTGGCGCCGTCCGCCTGGTCGCGGCGGCGGCGTGCGATGCCCGACAGGGCCTCCAGGACGACGCGGTTGGCCAGGAAGGAGGTGATCTCGGCGTGGTCGTGGGGCGGTGAGACCTCGACGACGTCGATTCCGACGACCGGCAGCTCGTAGGCGATGCGCCGCACCGAGTCCAGGAGTTCACGGGCACTCAGCCCGCCGGGCTCCGGCGTCCCGGTGCCCGGGGCGTGGCCGGGGTCGCAGACATCGATGTCCACCGAGAGGAAGACCCCGTCGCAGTCGTCGGTGGCGATGGTGAAGGCCTCACTGAGGCACTCGGGCAGGCCGCGGGCGGTGATCTCGGTCATCTCGTAGGAGCGCATGCCCTGCTCGGCCATCCAGCCAAGGGTCTCGGGCCCGGGCCAGTAGCCGCGCAGGCCGACCTGGAGGAAGCGGTCGCCGCGCAGGGCGCCGGACTCGATCAGCCGGCGCATGGGCTGGCCGTGGCCTACGAGGGAGCCGAACTCGATGTCGCCGGTGTCGGCGTGGGCATCGAAGTGGATCATCGATACCCGTCCGGCGCCCAAGTGCTGGGCCACGCCTGCGGCGTCGGGCCAGGCGATGGTGTGATCACCGCCCAGGATCAGCGGGATGGCGCCGGTGGATGCCACCGCGTGGACGGCCACCTGTAGGTCGCGCACGGAGCGCTCCGCATCCCCGGAGTACATCTCCACGTCCCCGGCGTCGTAGACGCGCAGATCTTTCAGTGCGTCCACGCGCATGGCGAGGGAGGGCCGGGAGCCGTCGTGAGGCAGGTAGCAGGTCTGGCGGATGTACTGGGGGCCGAAGCGGGTGCCGGGGCGGTGGGTGGTACCGCCGTCGAACGGCGCACCCAGGATCACCACGTCGGCGTCGGCGTAGCTGGACGCGTCGGCCCAGTCGCACTTGTCGACGCCGAGGAAGGTGATGTCGGGGCCGAACTGCGCGCCGTATCGGGTCATGGGTGGTGCCTTTCCATCATGAGTGGTGTGTGCAGGGGGTACTGGGGTGGAGTGGCTCGGTGGCGGGCGTGCCGTTGCGGCGGGGCAGGGCCATGGTTCGGTGGTCAGGTCATCACCCCGCCGCCGTTGCGGGCGGTGCCGCTTCGGCGCCTTCGTGGCCGTCGGCAGCCGGGCGGGTGTGGCTCCGCCGGGCGAGAGTGGCGGCGGCGTAGACGGCTGCGGCGACGAGGGGGCCGGCCAGGCTGGACAGGTCCGCCCCGCTCAGCGCGGTGGCCAGTGGGCCGACCAGGACCGGTGTGTTCACACAGAGCAGCGCGGCCGCGGTGCCGAGGAGCTGTGCGCTGACGCCGGCCCAGTTGATGCCGTGTGCGTACCAGTACGGGCTGCCCGGCCTCTCGTCGTGCAGGTGCAGACCGTTGTACCGGTTGCGGCGCAGCAGGATGTCGGTTGCGTAGAGAGCGACGCTGGGACCGAGCAGGGCCACCGAGAGGGTGAGGATGTTGCCGAGGGTGTCCAGGAAGTTGGAGATGAACAGGGCGTAGAGGGTCAGGGCGACGGCGGTGACGCCGTCGAAGAAGACGGTGGCGGACCGCTTCCAGGGGATGCCGACAGCCTGCAGGCCCAGCCCGGAACTGTAGGCGGTCAGGACGTTGTTGGTGATCGAGCCGATGACGACGGCGAGCAGGAAAACCGGGTAGAACCACCCGGGCAGGATGGCCTTCAGGGAGACCTGCGGGTCCGTCATGTCGACGGCCGTGCCCGCCAGCACCCCGATCGCGCTGAGCAGGACCGAGGGCAGGAACCCGCCGAGGGCGGTCCAGCCGGCGACAGCGCGTGGAGAGGTGGTGGGCGGCAGATAGCGGGCGTAGTCGGCGCCGACGCCCCAGGACAGCGGACCCGAGGCGATGATGGTGAACCCCGCCAGTGCCGCCGCCCACAGCGCCGTACCGTGGGGCGCCGTGGGGGGCACGTAGTGCAGGTCGGCGTGGGCGACGACGCAGACCGCGAGGATCGCGACGCACACGCCCAGCACGAGGGTGAAGCCGGTGCTCAGGCGCACGATCGTGGCGTGCCCGTACACGCTGATGGTGAGCGTGACCACGGCGGTGACCAGGACGATCGCCAGCTTCACCGCGGTGTTCACGTGCCCGCCGACTTCCTCGACCAGGGCGAACCCGGCCAGGACTCCGACGGAGAGGTTGATCGCCTCGTAGGCGACGGCGATCCCCCAGCCGATGACCGCCGCGTTGGCCCGGTTGCCGCGGATGCCGAACATGGCCCGCATCACGATGCTGCTGGGGGTACCGGAGCTGGGGCCGCTGACCGCGAGCAGGCCCACCAGCACCCAGAACATGTTCCCGGCCAGCACCACAGCCATGGCCTGCCATGGGTCCAGGCCCATCAGGATCAGTGCGCCGCCGACCACGATGTACAGGTACGAGATGTTGGAGGCCGTCCACACGGCGAACAGTTCCCGGGCCCGGCCGTGGCGCTCCGCCTCGGGGATGAAGTCGATGCCGTGGACCTCGACCCGGCCGGCCTGGTCGGTGGCGTGCTCGGGGCGCGGTCTGTGTGAGTCGCTGCCGTCTGAGGGGGGTGCGGATGTCATCGAGGACTCCTGAACAGCTTATTGGTGGTACTCCCAATTGCTTGTTGGCGGCAGAGTCAATACGCTCCGGGGCATGACGTCAATCCCTCGACCGGCACCGAAGCGCAAACCCGCGGGGGAACGCCGCGCCGAGATCGTGGCCGCCGCCAGCCGCATCGCCCTGGACGAGGGGCTGGAAAGCGTCACGCTCGCCCGCGTCGCCGAGGCACTGGGCGTCGTACCCGGCCTGGTCAGCCACTACTTCCGGGCCGTGGACGAGTTGGTCGCCACCGCGTTCTCCGATGCCGCAGCAGGCGAACGCGAGGAGGTGTTCGCCGCCGTCGAGAAACTCCCCGACGACCCGACGGCCCGGATGCGCGGCCTGCTGGATCTGCTGGCCGGGGAGGATCGCGACGAGGTCAGCCTGCTGTGGCTGGACGCCTGGCAGGCCGGACGGCGCCGCGCGGGTCTGCGCGAGGAGGTCGCTCGCCAGATGGCCGCCTGGAGGGGCCGTCTGGCTGCGCTGATCCAGGAGGGCGTCGTCAGCGGGGACTTCCGCACGGATGACGCTGCCGTGGCTTCCGCGCGCATCCTGACGATGATCGACGGGCTCAGCGTGCAGGCCGCGCTACGGGCCACGGAGATCGACTACACGGGCGTCCGCGAGATCGTGCTGGGCACCGCCGAACGCGAACTGGGGCTGCCCCAGGGACTGCTCCACCCGGAGGGGTGACCGGAATGGGCGTACCCGTGCGCTGGTTGGTCGGACGGCGTGAACTCGGCCTGCGCGTACTGGCCGGCCGGGACGGGTTGGACCGCGACGTGGCGTGGGCACACAGCATCGAACTCGCCGATCCCGTCCCCTGGCTCAGCGGCGGCGAACTCCTGCTCACCACCGGGTTGCGGCTTCCCGCGACGGCTGGATCCCGCAAGGACTACGTTCGTCTCCTGGCCGGAGCCGGTGTGGCCGCGGTCGGCTTCGGGACCGGCCTGTCGCACGAGCGGGTGCCGTCGGCAGTGATCGAGGCGGCCGAGGAGGCAGGACTACCGCTCCTGGAAGTACCGCTGCCGACGCCGTTCCTGGCGATCACCAAGGCCGTGATGGAGCACCTGGCCGAGCTCCAGTACGAGGGGGTGGTCCAGGCGTCCCGGATCCAGCCCCGGATGACCCGCGCCGCACTGCACGGCGGCGCGCAGGCCCTGGTCAGGGAGTTGGCCGTCTCCACACGGACCGGCGTACTGCTGTTGGACGACGGCGGTACGGTGCGCGCCGCGCATCCCCCGGGCGCAGCGGGCCCCGATCCGGCCGTACTCGCCGCGCTACGGCCCGGGGACCAGGCGGCGTCGGCCGTCAGTACCAGCCCGGACGGCGTGGTGGCCGTCCAACAGGTCAGAGTGGGCCCCCGTGCCCATGGCCGGCTCGTGCTGGTGAGCGACCGGCCGCTGTCCCCCGTCGATCACCTCCTGCTCGGCCACGCGGCCTCACTGGTCGCCCTGGAGGCGGAGAAGCCGCTGCGGCTGCGCGACGAGCAGCACCGCGTCAACGGCCTGTTCCTCCGCATGGTCCTGGACGGGACGCTCACCGCGCCGGTCGCCCGTGACCATCTGACCGAGGCCGGATTCCCGGTGGGCGACGGGATACGCGTGCTGGTCCTGTGCGGCGGCAGCCCGCGCCGTGTACTGGAGGCGGCGGGCGGCCAGTTGGCCGACCGCGGCGTGCCGGTCTTCGCCACCGTCCGCGAGGAGTGCGCTGTACTGCTGCTGCCGGGGAGCCGTACGGAGACGGCCCGGGCGCTGGCGGACGCTGCGTCCGAGGGGGCGCGGGTGCACTCGTGGGCCGGACTGAGCGCCGCACACGAGCTGACCGAGGGCGCGACAGCGCTACGCGAGGCGATGAACGCCGCCGCCGTCGCCCGGGCCCGGGGTGGGTCCGAGCTGGTCGCCTTCGAGTCGCTGGCAGGTCAGGTGCTGGTGACGACACCCGAGAGCAGAGCCGTGCTGGAGCGGCTCTCCGGTGCCAGGCTGGGGCCGCTGGCCGCGTACGACCAGGAGAACGGTACGGAGCTCCTGGCCTCGCTGCGCGCGTTTCTGGAGCATCACGGCCAGTGGGAGGCCGCCTCGGCGGGCCTGGGCGTGCACCGGCACACGCTGCGCAGCCGGATGGAGCGGGTCCAGTCCCTGCTCGGCACCGATCTCGACTCCGCACACGTACGCGCCGAACTCCTGCTCACGCTGGCCGTATGGCCGGGAACGGTGCGCCCGGACTGAGGGGATCAACGCCGGGCACACCGTGGGGCTCAGACACGGCGTGGGCGGCGTCAGGCGGTCGCGGCCGTTTCCTCGGCGATGGCGGAGGCGAGGATGGCCAGGCCTTCTTCCAGGAGGTCGTCCGGGATCGACAACGGCGGCAGGAAGCGGAGCACGTTGCCGTAGCTGCCGGCGGTCAGTACGAGCAGGCCCGCGGCGTGACAGCGCCTGGCGATCCGGGCCGCCAGTTCCGGATCGGGAGCGCGGTCGCCGCCGGCCTCGACGAGTTCGACGGCGGTCATCGCGCCCCGGCCGCGTACCTCCCCGATCACGGGGTGGGCGACGCGGAGCTTGTCGAGGCTCTCCAGCATGACGTCGCCGATCTCCAGGGCGCGGTCGAGCAGGTCGTGTGCCTCGATCTCCTCGAACACGCCGAGCGCCGCCTCGCAGGCCACCGGGTTGCCACTGTAGGTGCCGCCGAGTCCGCCTGCCGGGACCGCGTCCATCAGCTCGGCACGCCCGGTGACCGCGCCCAGCGGCAGTCCTCCGCCGAGGCCCTTGGCGGTGACCAGGAGGTCCGGCTCGATTCCCTCGTACTCGCAGGCGAACATCCGGCCGGTGCGCGCGATGCCGATCTGCACCTCGTCGGCGATCAGCAGGATTCCGCGGGCCCGGCAGATCGCCGCCACCTGGGCGAGGAATCCGGGAGCGGGCACGATGAACCCGCCTTCGCCCTGGATCGGCTCCACCACCACCGCGGCCACGTTCTCCGCCCCGACCTGCCGGTCCAGCAGGTCCGCGAGAGCCTCCGCGGCCTCGTCGGCGCAGTGCTCGGGACCGGAGGGCCAGCGGTACGGGTAGGCCATGGGGGCCCGGTAGACCTCGGGCGCGAAGGGTCCGAAGCCCTGCTTGTAGGGCCGGCTCTTGGCGGTCAGGGTCATCGTGAGCAGGGTGCGGCCGTGGAAGGCGTGGTCGAAGACCACGACGGCGGGGCGGCCGGTGGCCGCCCGGGCGATCTTGACCGCGTTCTCCACCGCCTCGGCACCGGAGTTGACCAGGACGGTGCGCTTCTCGCCGGGCACCGGGGCCAGCTGGTTGAGCTTCTCGCACACGTCCAGGTAGGACTCGTACGGGGTGACCAGGAAGCAGGTGTGGGTGAAGCGGCTCAGCTGCGCGGACGCGAGCTCGACCACGAAACGTGCGGAGTTGCCCACCGTCGTCACCGCGATGCCGCTGCCGAAGTCGATGAAGGAGTTGCCGTCCACGTCGACCACCACCCCTCCGCCGGCCACCTCCACGAAGACCGGCAGTGCGGCGGTGACACCGGCCGGGACCAGGCCGCGCTGACGGGCCAGCAGTTTCCGCGAACGCGGCCCCGGGATCTCGGTGACGATCCGGCGCACTTGCGCGATACCCGGTCCGCCGGACGGTCGAACAGCATCAGACATGAGACGTCCTCGGGGATGTAGGGGAGATGGGACGCCGAGCCAACACCGCCGCGTTCAACGGGACCATCGACGGATCGGCGTGCCGACGACGTCAAGTGCGGGACATCTCGTCCACTGCGCGGGCCCGTGCGGCGTGACCACAATGTCGGCCTCCCCCACCCGACGTGTCCCCTCGCGGAACATGCCGAAAGGAAGCCCGATGCAGCACTACCCAGGCAGCACCACGGCCGCGAGCGGCATCCGGCCGGCACGGGAACTGCGTCACCTGGTGGCCGGCCAGTGGCGCCGCGGTGAGGGCGCCGAGCTCGTCGACGTCAATCCGGCACGTCCCCAGGAGACGGTGGCGACCGGAAGGCTGGCCGGCAACCACGACCTGGACCAGGCCGTCACGGCGGCACGGGAAGCCTTCCCCCGCTGGGCGGCGACCCCGCACCATTCCCGTGGCCGGATCCTGTCCCGCGCCGCCGACTTCATCGAGGTCCGGGCAGAGCAGTGGGGAGAGGAACTGGCCTGGGAGGAGGGCAAGATCCGGGCCGAGGCCGTCGGCGAGGTGCGGCGAGCCGCGGAGATCTTCCGCTACTACGCGAGCGAGGCCTCCCGTCCCGTCGGTGAGGTCTTCGCCTCCCCGCGGCCCGGCGAGCAGATCCAGGTGACCCACCGGCCGGTCGGGGTGGTGGCCGTGGTGACGCCGTTCAACTTCCCCATCGCGATCCCGGCTTGGAAGATCGCACCGGCTCTCAGCTACGGCAACACTGTTGTGTGGAAGCCCGCAAGTGCCGTGCCGCTGCTGGCCGTCCGCCTGGCCGAGGCACTGGTCGAGGCCGAACTGCCGGAGGGCGTGCTCTCGCTGCTCATCGGGGACGGTGGTCTCGGCGGGCGGCTGGTGGAGCACCCGGGAGTCGACGCGGTCACCTTCACCGGTTCGACCTCGGTGGGGCGCAGGCTGATCGCCGCCTGCGGTGGCATCGCGCGGCCCGTCCAGACCGAGATGGGCGGCAAGAACGCGGCGGCGGTCCTCGCCGGAGCCGACCTGGAACTGGCCGCGAGGGAGGTGCTGGCCGGCGCCTTCGCCTCGACCGGCCAGAAGTGCACCGCCACCTCCCGGCTCATCGTGGCCGAACCGATCGCCGACGCGTTCTTGGACCTGCTCGTCCAGCGGGTCGCAGCCTTGCGGGTGGGCGACCCCCTCCGCGAGGGTGTGCAGATGGGGCCGGTGATCTCGCTCCAGGCCCGGGACGAGATCCAGCACGCCGTCGACGCCGCCACCACCCGCCCCGGAGTCGACGTCCTCACCGGGGGCCTGCCCTACGACGACGACCGCAGCAAGGGGGCCTTCATGCCACCCGCCGTGGTCGAGCTCACCGGGGACGACCCGCTGTGGCGCGAGGAGCTGTTCGGCCCCGTCCTGGCCGTCCGCCGGGCCCGCGACGACCGCGAGGCACTGGACCTGGTCAACGACAGCTCCTTCGGACTGTCCGCCGCCGTCTTCACCGACGACCTGCGCGCCGTGACCGCCGCCATGGAGCAGCTGGACGTCGGCGTCCTGCACATCAACTCGGAGACCGCCGGCGCCGATCCGCACGTCCCATTCGGCGGCTCGAAGCAGAGCGGGTACGGCCCGAAGGAGCAGGGCCGCGCTGCCCGCGAGTTCTTCACCACCACCAAGACCGTCTACCTCCGCAGCTCCCGGGTGGTCACCCAGTGAACGACGCCGTCCGGCTGCCGCTGTCCGGCGTCCTGGTCGCCGACTTCGGCCGCGTCCTGGCCGCCCCGTACGCCACGATGCTCCTCGCCGACCTGGGCGCGGACGTGGTCAAGGTCGAGCAGCCCGGCGTGGGGGACGATACCCGCGCCTGGGGCCCGCCCCGGGCCCAGGGCGAGGCCACCTACTTCCTGTCCGTCAACCGCAACAAGCGCTCCTTCGCCGCCGACCTGCGCGAGGAGACGAGCCGCCGACGAGCGGTGGAGCTGGTCCGCCGTGCGGACGTGGTGTTCGAGAACTTCCGGCCGGGCACCATGGCCAGGCACACGCTCTCCTACGAGCAGGCACGCGCGCTCAATCCCGGCATCGTCTACTGCTCGGTGACCGGCTTCGGCCCCGGCAAGGGCGCCGCGCTTCCCGGGTACGACCTGCTGGTACAGGCGGTGGGCGGGCTGATGAGCGTGACCGGACCCGAACCCGGCACACCGGTCAAGACGGGCGTGGCCCTGGTGGACGTGCTCACCGGCCTGCACGCCGCGATCGGCGTCCTGGCCGCGCTGCGTCACCGCGACGCGACCGGTGAGGGACAGCACGTCGAGGTCAACCTGCTGTCCTGCCTGCTGTCCAGCCTGGTCAACCAGGCGGGGGGCTACACCCTGGCCGGTGTGGTGCCGGGCATCCTCGGCAACCGGCACCCCTCCATCGCACCGTACGAGGTGTTCTCCACCGCGGACCGGCCGATCGTGGTCGCCGTCGGTACCGACCGGCAGTTCGCCGCCCTGTGTGAAGGTCTGGAAGCCCCGGGGCTCGCCGCCGACTCCCGGTTCACCACCAACACCGACCGGGTCGCACACGTCGACGAACTCGCCGAGCAGCTCGCCCGACGGCTCGAACTCCGCACCGCCGGCGACTGGTTCGACATCCTCACGCCGCTGAGCGTGCCCTGTGGGCCGGTGAACGACCTCGCCGAAGCCTTCGAGCTCGCTGAGGGCCTGGGGCTCGCCCCGCGCGCGACGATCACCGACGGCGGGCCGCCGATGGACCTCGTAGCCAACCCCATCGGGCTCTCCCGCACCCCGCCCCGCTATGAGCGGCGCCCGCCCCGACTGGGCGAACACACCCGGGAGATCCAGGAATGGCTGGACTCGTGAACCACGAGCCCTGACCCGCCCCTGCCCGTCCCGACCGACCCCGACCGACACCGCCCGACACCGCCCGACACCGACAAAACCTCACCGGAGCACACGATGAACGGCGCCAAGCCGATCAAGGACCCCCTCGACCTGCTGGACATCTCCTCCGTCGTCACCGACGAGGAGCGCGAGATCCAGGCCACCGTCGCCAAGTTCCTCGCGGACCGGGTGCGCCCTCACATCGGCGAGTGGTTCGAGAACGCCCATTTCGCGCGTGAACTCGCCCCCGAACTCGGCAAGCTCGGCGTACTGGGCATGCATCTGGAGGGCTACGGCTGTGCCGGGGTCAGTGCCGTCGGCTATGGCCTGGCCTGCCTCGAACTCGAAGCGGCCGACTCCGGTTTCCGCAGCTTCGTGTCCGTCCAGGGCTCACTTTCCATGTACTCGATCTGGAAGTGGGGATCGGAGGCACAGAAGCAGGAGTGGCTGCCCCGACTCGCCGCCGGCGAGGCGATCGGCTGCTTCGGACTGACCGAACCGGACTTCGGCAGCGACCCGGCCGGCATGCGCACCAAGGCCGTCCGCGACGGCGGCGACTGGATCCTGAACGGCTCGAAGATGTGGATCACCAACGGTGGTATAGCCGACGTGGCCACGGTCTGGGCCCAGACCGAAGAGGGCGTGCGCGGCTTCCTCGTACCGCGTGGCACTCCTGGCTTCACGACCCAGGACATCAAGCACAAGATGTCCCTGCGCGCCTCGATCACCTCCGAGCTGCACTTCGACCAGGTGCGCCTGCCCGACTCCGCCCGCCTCCCCGAGGCCAAGGGCCTGAGCGGCCCGCTGTCCTGCCTCAACGAAGCCCGCTTCGGGATCCTCTTCGGCGCGGTCGGCGCCGCCCGCGACTCCCTGCAGACCGCCATCGACTACGCCGGCACACGGGTCCAGTTCGGCAAGCCGATCAGCGGCTTCCAGCTCACCCAGAAGAAGCTCGTCGACATGACCCTGTCCCTGGGCAACGCCGCCCTGCTCGCCCTGCACCTGGGCCGGCTCAAGGACCAGGGCCGGATCCGCCCCGAGCAGGTCAGCGTCGGCAAACTCAACAACGTCCGCGAGGCCCTGGCCATCGCCCGCGAGTGCCGCACCGTGCTCGGCGCCAACGGCATCTCCCTCGAATACTCACCACTGCGCCACGCCAACAACCTCGAATCGGTCCTCACCTACGAGGGCACCAGCGAGATCCATACCCTCGCCATCGGCCATGCCCTCACCGGCCACCCCGCCTACCGCTGAACCGCCGCCACCGCCGAGCCCCGGCTCCGGGCGCGCCACAGGGGGCGTCCGGAGCAGGCACCGACCGACCCCGAGCCGTATCTGGAGACATGTTCCATGACCCCGTCCAGTACCAGCGTCCATTCGGCTGCTCCGCTGTACGGGAGCGCACCTGTGGACGTACGCCGTGTCGGTATTGTCGGGGCAGGACTCATGGGGAGCGGTATCGCCGAGGTCTGCGCCCGAGCGGGACTCGACGTACTCATCCGGGAGGTCGGGCCGCAGGCCGTCGATTCGGGCCGCCACAGGATCACCGCCTCCCTGGACCGTGCTGTCCGCAAGGGCAAGCTCTCGGAGCAGGACCGCGACGACACCCTCGCTCGGCTGCGCTTCACCACGGACCTGGCCGACCTTGCCGAACACGACGCGGTGATCGAGGCGGTGGGCGAGGACGAACAGATGAAGACCGAGGTGTTCACCGCGCTGGACAGGATCCTCACCCGGCCGGACGCGATCCTCGCCTCCAACACCTCCTCCATTCCCATCATGAAACTCGCCATGGCCACCCAACGGCCCAAGCAGGTCATCGGCATCCACTTCTTCAACCCGGTGCCGGTACTCAAACTGGTGGAACTGGTCCCGTCCCTGCTCACCAGCGCCGACACCCACACGCGCACGGTGGACTTCGTCACCCGGACTCTCGGCAAGCAGGTGGTGGCCTCGCAGGACCGGGCCGGCTTCGTCGTCAACGCACTGCTGGTCCCCTACCTGCTCGCCGCGATCCGGATACTGGAGTCGGGCTTCGCCTCCGCCGACGACATCGACACCGCCATGGTCCTGGGCTGCGCCCACCCCATGGGCCCACTGCGCCTGGCCGACCTGATCGGCCTGGACACTCTCAAGGCCATCGCCGACTCCATGTACCAGGAGTTCAAGGAGCCGCTCTACTCCGCGCCACCCCTCCTGCTGCGCATGGTGGACGCGGGGTTCCTCGGCACCAAAGCGGGGCGCGGGTTCCACGACCAGGCCGCAGCCCTGAAGTGACCTCACCACCCTGAAAATCCCCCTCGAGCAGAGCGCCGAGGACCGTGAGTCGCCAGCGCTTCATCCGCCTCGGCAGCCCACCCTGCCGTTCACACCGCTACGTTGAAGGAACGTCCGATGCCGAGCACCAGTTCGTTCGCTGACACCGTCTTCCTGGGGGGACAGGTCTTCACCAGTACCTCCGAGGCCCCGATCGATGCCGCGGTCGCGGTCCGGGACGGCCGCATTCTCCAGGTGTCCGACGAGGCGTCCGCGCGAGCCCTAGTGGGGCCGGACACCGAGATCGTCGACCTCGCTGACGGCCTGCTCGTACCCGGCTTCCACGACGCCCACATCCACGCGGTCTTCGCCGGCACCCAGATGCTGCGCTGCGACCTGTCCGCACAGCGCTCCGTGGACGGCTGCCTGGCAACCATCGCCGACTACGCCAAGACCCACCCCCACGCGGACTGGATCATCGGCGGCGGCTGGTCCATGGACGTCTTCCCCAACGGAAGGCCGACCCGCGCCATGCTCGACGCGCTGGTGCCGGACCGACCTGTACTGCTGACCGCAAGCGACTGCCACAGCTCATGGGTCAACTCCCTGGCGCTGCGCATCGCGGGCATCGACCGCGACACCCCCGAGCCTGCCGATGGCCGCATCGACCGCGAACCCGACGGCAGCCCGTCCGGCACCCTCGTGGAGGGCGCGATGAACCTGGTCGGCGACCATGCCCCGGCCGCCACGACCGACGAGGCATACAACGGACTGCTCGCGGCCCAGCATCACCTGCTCTCCCTCGGCGTGACCAGCTGGCAGGACGCCATGATCGGAGCCTTCCCAGGCAACCCCGACAACTTCGACATCTACGTGCGCGCGGCCCGGGAGGGTTCACTGCAGGCGAGGGTCGTCGGCGCCCTGTGGTGGGACCGTGAGCGCGGCCTCGAACAGATCCCCGGCTTGGAGGAGCGCCGCCACACCGGACAGGTGGGCCGCTTCAACGCCACCACCGTGAAGATCATGCAGGACGGCATCGCCGAGAATTTCACCGCCGGCCTACTGGAGCCCTACCTCGACCACTGTGGCTGCCCCACCGCGAACACCGGGCTCAGCATGATCGATCCCAAGGCGCTGACCGAGGCAGTGCGCGCACTCGACGGGTCCGGCTTCCAGATCCACTTCCACTCGCTCGGCGACCGCGCCGTCCGCGAAGTCCTCGACGCGCTGGCCGCCGCCCGCGAGGCCAACGGCACCAACGACAATCGCCACCACATGGCGCACCTGCAGATCGTCCACCCCGACGACGTCAGCCGCTTCGCGAACCTGGGCGTGGCCGCCAACATCCAGGCGCTGTGGGCCGCGCACGAACCCGCTCTGGACGACCTCACGATCCCCTACCTCGGACCCGAACGCTCCGCACTGCTGTACCCGTTCGGCGATCTGCACCGCGTCGGAACCCGACTGGTCGCGGGGAGCGACTGGCCGGTCACCAGTCCCAACCCCCTGTGGGGCATCCACGTCGCCGTCAACCGCACCGTGCCCCGCGACGCCCCCAACGCGCCGACCGACCACGTACCGCTTGAACCGTTCCACCCGGAGCAGGCACTGACCCTCGCCCAGGCCCTCACCGCCTACACCGCCGGCAGCGCCTGGGCGAACCACCTCGACGACGTCACCGGCACGATCGAGCCAGGCAAGTACGCAGACCTCGTCGTCCTTGACACCAACCCCTTCGCACAACCCGTCCAAGAGATCAGCGCGACCCGGGTACGCCGGACCTACATCGAGGGGCGCCTCGTCCACGATGCAGACGCCTGAAGAGCCTGTCCTCACCCCAGGCAAACCGAGCGCACTCGCTGAAGTGGCCGCACGGCACTCGCATCGCATCGCATCGCAACAGGGCATCGATACCGTGGCCAGCGCGACAAGCGACGCTGCCTGAGCTCTGCGGCACAGCGCGACCCACTGCTCGGTACAACGCGTTGTACCGAGCAGCGTCAGGCTCCAATCGCCCCTGCGACCCAGTAAGCAGGACGCCACCAGAGCTGACGAGCTGCCACCAAAGTCAGCATTGGTCCTGGCAAAGCTGAACCCAGCCGGTCATACCTGGGAAACACCGAGCGCCCGGAGAGGGCCTCCCGCAGCCTCCCGTCGCGTAACCAGAACACCGCGCCCCCTCCGCTCCACCCGCCACGAGCCGCGAGTGCTGATAATTCGCCGAACACTCTGGGTACTTCCCGTGTAGGCCTGCCTCAACTCATTCCGGATCGTCGACGGTCAGCGAACCGTCGGCATTGCCCTCTGCCTCGGCATTGTGGCGTGCGAGGCCACCACCCACATCACGATGTGTCTGCTGGGGAGGAGCGGGGCAGCTGCGGGTTCTCAGGGAGTCGTGGACAGCCGATAGGTCTCGCCCGGGTCCATCGTGAAGGCGAGGCGCAGGGCGGTGGGCGTTCGTATCGACTCGGTGGCGAGGGCTCGGCCGTTGTGGTCGGTCACCGTGAGGTCGGGGGTGCCTGGTGGCAGCAGGACGCTGAGGGGCTGGGCATGGGTGGCGTGCACGGTTGCCTCGGTGAGGTGGCCCTCGTCCCAGCGGAGGTCGACTGTGACACCGCCGCGGGCGCGAAGGCCCTTGACGTGGCCGGTGGGCCAGGCCTGAGGCAGGGCGGGCAGGAGGCGCAGGATGCCGTTGTGGCTCTGCAGCAGCATTTCGGCGATCGCCGCGGTGGTGCCGAAGTTCCCGTCGATCTGGAACAGGTCCGGCGGGTGCAGGCCGAACAGGTTGGGGGCGGTGAAGTCGGCCAGCGTCCCGCGGACGCTGTGGTGGGCCAGGTCGGCGTCGCCCAGGCGTGCCGCGAGGGCGGCGACCCAGGCGCGACTCCAGCCGGTTGATCCGCCGCCGTGTTCAAGGCGGCGGGCCAGGGCCAGCCGTGCCGCCTCGGTGAGGGCCGGGTCGGAGAGCGGGTCGATCGCGTTGCCGGGGTACAGCCCGTAGAGGTGGGACAGGTGCCGGTGGCCGGGGTCCTCCTCGGGGAGGTCCTCCCACCATTCCAGCAGCCGTCCCGCCTCGTCGGTCCGCGGGGGACGCAGCCGGGAGCGGGCCGCTTCGAGGGCTTCGGCGAGATCGTGGTCGACTCCGAGCCGGCGGGCCGCCTCGGAAGTGTTCGCGAGCAGTTCGGCGGCCAGCCAGTGGTCCATGGTGGTCGCTGCGGATACGGCGGCGAGGGTGCCGTCCGGCAGCCGGAAGTGGTGCTCCGGGGAGGTCGAGGGGCAAGTTACCAGGTGGCCGTCCTGGTCCTCGGTGAGGAAGTCCAGCAGGAACAGGGCGGCTCCGCGCATCAGCGGGTAGGCCCGTGCGGCCAGGAAGGCGAGGTCGCCGTCGAAAAGGTAGCGGTCCCAGAGATGTGCGCAGAGCCAGACTCCGGCCATCGGCCAGTTGGCCCAGACCGGGGAGCCGGAGACCGGGTTGGCCGAGCGCCACACGTCGACGTTGTGGTGGACGGCCCATCCGCCGGTTCCGTAGTAGGTGGCGGCCGTGTGCGCATCCGTCTCCGCGAGGTCCGCGGTCAGGTCGAAGAGGGGCTCGTGGCAGGCGGCGAGACCGGTGGTCTCGGCTGGCCAGTAGTTCATCTGCAGGTTGATGTTGGTGGTCCAGTTGGAGTTCCAGGGCGGGGCGACCTCCGTGTTCCAGATGCCCTGCAGGTTCGCGGGTTGGGTGCCCGGGCGCGACGAGGCGATCAACAGGTAGCGGCCGTAGGCGAACAGAAGGGCCGTCAGCCCGGGGTCATCGCCGCCGGCGCGGACCGCGGCCAGCCGTTCGTCGGTGGGGAGGTCGGCGGTCGACAGGTCGCGGCCGAGGCGGAGCGTCGCGGTGCGGAACAGGCGCTGGTGGTCGGTGACATGGTCGTCGAGCAGCCGCTCGTACGGCTGGGTGGCGGCCACTGCCAGGAGCTTCCCGACCTCGTCGAGCGGTCCGTCGTCGGGGCCGGCGGGGCGTTCGGTGTGCCCGCGGTATCCGGTCTCGGCGGCGACCAGGAGGATCACCTCGTCCGCACCGGTGACCGTCACCGCGTCCTGTGCCCGCTCAACCCGTCCGCCGCTCGTCACCACGCGGAGCCCCGCCGCGAAGCCCATGCCCTCATCGGGGGCGTAGCGCGCGGCGTCCTCCTCGCCGAAGGCGACGTGCGCGGGCGCCCGTCCCGAGACGAGCAGGGAGTCGTCCCGGTCGCCGCCGTCGTGCGTGGCGCCGGGGTGCGGTGTGCCGAAGCGTGCGGTGAGGTCGATCCGCCCGGGCTGCGACGAGGAGATCCGGGTGACGAGCACTCCGGCGGGAGCCGAGACGAAGGACTCGCGCAGGATGTCTGCCTCGCCGATCCGGTAGGAGACGCGATGGACGGACGTGTCCAGGTCCAGCGAGCGTACGTAGTCCTCCGGCCTGCTGCCTCCGAAAGCCAGGTGGAGCGTGGCGAGGGGCTGGTACGCCTGCGAGTACGGGCCTTGCATGTGTGCGGCGGCAATCTTCTCCGCGCGGGCGTAGTCACGGTCGTCGAGGACCGCGGCGCGCAGGGACGGCAGGTGCTCGGCCGATCCGGCCCGGTCATGCGGGCCGGGGCCGCCGGACCACAACGTGTCGGCATTGAGATCGACGGTCTCCCCTGCACCGTCCCGGCCCGCGCCGCCGTGGAACATAGCGCCGAGGCGCCCGTTGCCCAAGGGCAGGGCCTCGAGGAAGGAGGAGGCCGGCCGGCGGTACCACAGGCGGTCCGGCGTCAGGGCGCGGTCCATCGACAACTGAGGTTTCCTTTCGAGGAATTGAGAGTGCGAGCGCCCGCGGGTGCGCGGCGGATCAGACGTCGCGGTCGACGGTCGGCGTACCGCCGACCGGACCGGTGCTGTCCCGTACGACCAGCTGGGGCCGCAGCAGTTGCAGCGAGTTGGTCTGGGTGCCCGACTTGGTGACGGCGCGCAGCAGCAGCTCCATCGCCTGCCGGGCCATCTCCCGCTTGGGGATGGCCACGGTGGTGAGTGCCGGTCGCGCGAGCTTGACTTCCGGGTTGTCGTCGTGGCCGACGACCGACAGGTCCTGGGGGACGGAGAGGCCGGCCTCCCGGGCAGCCTCCAGGGCGCCGAGGGCGAGGATGTCATGGGTGGCGAAGATCGCGGTCGGACGGGCGTCGGCCGTGAGCGCCATGTTCGCCGCCGCGAAACCGCCCGCGAACGTCGGCTCCGATGCCATGTGGACGGCACCGTCGGGGACGGTCAGACCGTGTGCGGCGAACGCTCGCCGGAATCCCGCCACGCGGGCGGCATGGGCGGGACTGGCCAGCACGGCGACGCGCTCGTGGCCGAGTTCGTACAGGTGGCGCCCGGCGAGGTAGCCGGCACCCTCGTAGTCGATGGTCACTACGGGGAGCGCGTCCGGAACCTCGGTCTCCCATGCGCAGAGCACCACCGGGAAGCGGGCATCGGCCAGCAGCGGCAGGTGGTCGATCAGGTCGCGGTCCCCCGCGATCAGCAGCGCGTCCACCGAGCGGCTGGTCAGACTGGCCAGATGCCGCCGGGCACGCTCGCCGTCGAGGCGGGTGGTGCACAGCAGCAGGTGGTAGCCGTGCTCCTCCAGGACGTCCTCGGCCTCCTCGACGATCTCGGAGTAGAAGGATCCCGACACGGTCGGAACGAAGAGGCCCACCGTCTTGGTGGCGCCGGTGGCCAGGGAGCGCGCGACCAAGTTGGGCGTGTAGCCCAGTTCCTCGATAGCGGCGCGTACCCGGGCCGCGGTCGCCGGGCGTACGGCCACCCGGCCGCTGACGACGTTGGAGACGGTCTGCTTCGTGACGCCGGCGCGTTCGGCCACGTCCTGCATCGTCACCATGGGGGATCCCTTGCGTTTTACCGGTCAACCAGAACCCTTGAAAACTAACCCCGGCGCGGAGCCCCGTCAAGGATCAGTCACTCCCTGTAGAACCCCCGTTTCCATCAAGTCCCGCTCATAGACGGCACCTGTTATCCAACTTTCCTGAAGAAATGTTTGCGCCACCGTCTTGTTTTACCGGTCAAGAGACCCGTACCGTCCCAACCATGCCAGCGGGGTCCGTCGTACGGACCTTCGCTGATGACACGTCTGCGCGGTCTCGCGCCATCGAGAGGAACTTCCATGGGTAGACCCACCATGTCCGCCGCCCGCATCGTGGGAGCCGCCACGGCGGTCGCCCTCGTCTTCGGCATGACCGCGTGCGGCAGCGGCTCGGACGGCGATTCGAAGGCGTCGGGAAGCTTCACCTACTGGTCGATGTGGCGCGCCGACGAACCGCAGGCCAAGGTCCTCAAGGCCGCGATCGACGACTTCACCGCCTCCACCGGTATCAAGGTCACCGTCGACTGGGCCGGGCGCGACGTCTCGAAGAAGATCGGCCCGGCGATCGCCGCGAACCAGGCGCCGGACCTGTGGGACCAGGCCAACGACGCGATCTTCGGCGCCACGGCCTCGGCCGGCCAGGCCCTGGACCTCTCCCCCGTGCTCGACATGCAGGTCCCGGGCGAGAACGTGCCGGTCTCCAAGGTCGTCCCGGCCAAGTACTTCGACATGCTGCCGAAGGACCCGTCGGGCTCGAACCACTACGTCATCCCCTACGAGGTCGCCTCCACGGGCCTGTACTACAACGCGGCCGACCCGGACCTCGCCGCAGCCATGCCGAGCGCCCCCGCCGACTGGGCGGGCCTGCTCAAGGTCTGCGACGCGCTGAAGGCCAAGGCCAAGCCGTGCATCGCCTCCGAGGGCGAGGACCCCTGGACCAACGGTCTGTACCTCGACTACCTGCTCAGCGCGGGCGGCGTCGACGTGAGCAAGCTCGCCGCGGACAAGTCGGGTGCCGCATGGGACGCCCCGGCCGTGCTGGCGGCGGCCCAGCAGGTGGAGCAGCTGGTCAAGGGCGGCTACATCACCCCCGGTTACGACGCGACGAAGTACCCGGCGCAGGAGACCAACTGGGCGGGCGGCAAGGCCGCGTTCTACATGAACGGCAGCTGGGTCACCTCCGAGGTCGCCAAGCAGATCCCGCCGACCTGGAAGTTCGCGTCGATGCTGCCGCCCGGGGCGAAGAGCCCGGACGCCGCGCTGTTCGGCTTCTCCGTCCCGAAGCGGGCCAAGCAGGCGGACTCGGCGCAGAAGTTCATCGCCTTCTTCATGCAGAAGAAGCACATGTCCGGGATCGCAACCACCGCAGGGAACATCACCCCGCGCGAGGACATCCCGGCCCCCGCCGAGCTGGCCGACGCGCAGAAGGCGCTGAGCAGCCCGACCGTCCGACTGGCCTTCGACGGTGTCGCCGGCGAGTGGTTGCCGAAGGTCCTGAACGAGAACTACCTGGACCTGTGGCACGGCAAGACCACCGCCGCCGCGTTCGTCGCGAAGTGCAAGGCCGACCAGGTCTCGTACTGGAAGACCCAGGGCTGAGCCTTGTCCACCACGATCCAGGAGAGTCCCCGGACGAGCCCCGTCCGGGGGCCCGTCCCCGGCGCCACCCGTCGCGGCCCAGGCCCGCACGAGCGTCAGCAGCGGCGGCTGTTCTGGCCGTTCACCGCCCCCGCGCTCATCGTGTACGCCGTGCTCTTCCTCGCTCCGGTCGGGTACGCGATGTGGACCAGCCTCTTCAAGTGGGACGGCATGGGGCCGATGCAGTGGCGCGGCCTGCGCAACTACGAGCTGCTGTTCCAGGATCCGTTCTTCCGGACGTCGCTGGTCAACACCCTGGAGCTGATGTTCGTCGGCGGGTCGGTCACCTTCGCGATCAGCTTCGCGCTGACCCTCGTCCTGCGGGAGATGCGGGCCCGGCTGTTCGCAAGGTCCGCGCTCTTCTTCCCCTGCCTGGTCAACGGGATGGTCTTCGGCATCGCCGCCGGTTTCCTCTTCTCGCCGACCGGGCCGGTCAACAAGGCGCTGCAATTCCTCGGGGTCACCGCTCCACCGAAGTGGCTGTCGACGGACAACCTCCTCCCGATGGTCCTCGGGACGCTGGTGTGGACGGCGACCGGCTACTACACGTCGATCATCATGGCCTCCGTCGACCAGATCCCCGCTTACCTCTACGAGGCGGCGGAGCTCGACGGGGCCAATGCCTTCCAGCGGTTCCGCCACGTCACCCTGCCGCTGGCCTGGGACGTCATCTCGGTCTGCGCGGTCCTCTGGACGGTCAGCTCCGTGAAGGTCTTCGAGCTGATCCTGCTGTTCGGCGGGAGCAGCAGCTCCTATCCGCCGGCGAGCAGCTGGAACACCGCCCTCTACGTGTACGTACAGGCGTTCCCCCAGGCCACCACGCCGAGGCTGGGGGTCGCCACGGCCGCCGCGGTCACCAGCCTGCTGATGGTCACCGTGGTGACGCTGATCCTGCGCCGGCTGATGCGCCGCGAGCCCCTCGAGTACTGAGAAAGGTCACACACGTGCGAAGCAAAACCGGGTCGGCCGGGCCGGTGACACGGATCGGCAGGGCACTCGTCTGGTGCGTGGTGGCCGCGAACCTCCTGCTGATCCTCTGGATCTTCCTGACGTCGTTGCGCGGCAGCTCGGACATCCTCCAGCGCGCCTTCGGGCTTCCGGCGCCTCCGGAAATCGGGAACTACGTCGCGGCCCTGAACGAGGGCGGATTCGCGCAGGCGGCTCTCAACAGCGTCGTCGTCGCGGTGGGCTCGTCGGTCTTCGCCGTCGCCCTCGCCGCGCCGTGCGCCTATGCGCTGGCCCGTCGACGCTCGCGCGTCTCCTCGGCACTGACCATGACCTTCGCGATGGGCCTCGGCGTACCCGGCCAGGTGCTGGTGGTGCCGCTGTTCTTCGGCCTGGCACAAGTGGAACTGACGGACAGTCTGCTCGGACTGACCGTGGTCTACGTCGGCCTGGCCATGCCGTTCACCGTGTTCGTCCTGACGGGCTTCTTCTCCGGGATCCCGGCCGTACTGGAGGAGGCCGCGGTGCTGGACGGCGCCGGACCGGTGCGCACCTTCGTCCAGGTGGTGCTGCCGGTCGCCCGTGGCGGGCTCATCACCGCGTTCCTGCTGCAGTTCATCAGCGCCTGGAACGAGACCCTCTTCGCCATCGTCCTGACGCACAGCCAGGGCAAGACCACCCTGCCCGTGGCGCTGGCCTCGTTCGTCGCCGCCCAGCAGTTCAAAGGCATGGACTACGGAACGATGTTCGCCGGAGTCTGCATCATCCTCGCCCCGATGGTGGCGCTGTTCTCCTGGATGGGGACGCGGATCATCCAGGGCATGACCGTGGGAATCGGGAAATGACCTCGACACTGCGCAAGGACGTCCTGCGGATCGAGGGGGCCGCCGATCCGGCCGGCACACTGCCGATCCTGCACGGCGTCTCCTCCTACACCGCCGAAGGCGTCGGGATCGACGCCGAGATGCGCCGCAACCTGACCTACGGAGCCCCGCACTCACTGCTCCCCTACACCCGCCAGGACGGCTACGACCGCGCCCGCACCGCACGCGAGCTGCCGGCTCTGGTCCTGGAGAACGACACGCTCACCGCCACGTTCCTGCCCGGACTCGGCGGACGGCTGTGGTCGCTGACCCACCGGCCGACGGGCCGGGAGCTGTTGCACCGCAACCGGATCCTGCAACCGGCCAACCTCGCGCTGCGCGACGCATGGCTGGCCGGAGGCGTGGAGTGGAACCTCGGCACGACCGGGCACTGGCCCCTGACCTGCGAACCGCTGCACGCCGTCCGGGTCACCGCCCCTGACGGCACCCCAGTGCTGCGGATGTTCGCCTTCGAGCGTCTGCGCCGTCTCGTCCTGCGGATGGACGTCTGGCTGCCCGCGAGCTCGCCCGTTCTGTACGTGCACGTCTCGATCCACAACCCCTCGCCGGAGGAGACCCCGGTCTACTGGTGGTCGAACATCGCCGTGCCGGAGAACAAGGACGTCCGGGTCGTCGGCCCGGCCGAACACGCCTTCCACTGCGACTACGTCAGCGAACTGAAACGGGTGGAGTTCCCGTACCTCGACGGCGCCGACCGCAGCTATCCGGGCCGGGTAGCCCGCGCCGCCGACTACTTTCTCGACGTACCGGCAGCCGAGCGCCGCTGGATCGCGGCGCTGGACCGGACCGGCGCGGGCCTCGTGCAGACGTCCACCGACCTGCTGCGCGGCCGCAAGCTGTTCTGCTGGGGAACGGCGGCCGGTGGGAAGCACTGGCAGGAATGGCTGTCCGGTCCCGACGCCGCCTACCTGGAGATCCAGGCCGGACTGGCCCGGACCCAGCTGGAGCACCTCCCGATGCCCGCCGGCGCGACCTGGTCCTGGACCGAGGCGTACGGAATGCTCCAGGCCGATCCGCAGGCCGTGCACGGGAGCTGGGACGAGGCGCGGTCGGCCGCTGCCGGCGCCCTCGCACAGCTGGTCACACCCGAAGAGCTGGACCACTCCCAAGCCCTGGCCGTCGGGTTCGGCGAGCCCGAGGAGGTGCTGGCGGAGGGCTCCGGCTGGGCCGCCCTGGAGATCGAGAGCGGATCGCTTCCCTCGTCGCCGCTGCTGCCCTTCGCGGCGCCCGGCACCGAGCAGGAGCCCTGGCAGCAATTGCTGACGACGGGCACGCTCCCGGTCAGCGATCCGCCCGCCGCCCCGGTTACGGGACCACGCTGGCGCGAGCTGCTGGAGGAGAACGCCCAGGACTGGCACGCCCTCTACCACCTGGGCCTGATGCGCCTGGCCGACGGTGAGCATGACGCCGCGCGTGAGGCGTGGAAGCGCTCACTCGGTGAGCAGGCGTCACCGTGGGCGCTGCGCGCGCTGGCCTTCCTGACCACCTCGCCGCAGGAGGCGGCGGACCTCATGGCCGAGGCACACCGACTCCGCCCGGACCTGCGGGAACTGACCGTCGAGGTGCTCGACGCCCTGCTGCGGGCCGACCGCCCGGAGGAAGCCCTCACCGCCATCGAGGCACTGCCCAAGGCCACCCGCGAGCACGGCCGCATCCGACTGGCCGAGGCGAAGGCCGCGCACGCCTCCGGTGACGACGACCGGGTCCGACGCCTGCTGGCCGAGGGGATCCGCGTCGACAACATGCGCGAGGGCGAGGTCTCGCTCGACACGCTCTGGCTCGCGGTCCATCCGGGGCAACCGGTGCCGCCGTCCTACGACTTCCGCATGTCGGAAGGCTGAGAGCCGGCCCTCTCCGGTGGTGGGAGAGCCGGGGCTCATGCGGGTCACACAAGGGCTCGGGGCACCGGCCCCGGCCCCGCTGGTGCCGAGTGCGGCACCAATCCACCAAAGGGTGCGCCGGTCGGCGCTCCCCGCCCTACAGAAGGAGTACCTGTGTCAGCTCCTCGAAGAAGGCTCGTCAGCGCGGTTGTCGCCACGGTGCTTGCCGCGGCCGGCAGCACCGCGCTGGTGACCGAGCCGGCGTCGGCAGCCCAGTCCGACACCACGTACACGATCGCCGTCGGGTCGACGCATTCGTACGCGTACCCGACCGACACCCCGGCCGCTTCCTACATCGACAAGGACGGCACGTTCTACTTCCAGCAGTCGGCCGCCCTGTACGGCAAGAACGACCCGCGCTACTGGGAGTTCTACTCCGGCACCAACTTCGACACCGCCACGCGGTCGAATGCGATCAGCGACGCGGTGAACCCCGCCAACACCGCCGACAAGAACAACGACACGACCTGGCGGTGCAACAACAGCCCGACCGGCCTGCAGGCGACGGCCGCGGGCGGCACATCGGGCTACTCGCAGAAGAACTACTGCGACCTGGTCGGGGTGTGGGTCGACCCGGACACCGGAAACTGGTACGGCCTGGTGCACAACGAGTTCACCCCCCAGCCCTTCGGCGACGGGCTGCACTACGACTCGATCGACTACGCGGTCTCCACCGACCAGGGCAAGACCTGGACCATCAAGGACCACGCCCTCACCTCGCCGTACAGCACCACGCGGGGCGACACCACGGCGTTCCCGAACCAGACGTACGACTACGGCGACGGTGACCCGCGCCTGTTCGTCGACACCGCGTCGGGCTACTTCTACGTCTATTACGGCTCCCGAATCGTCCCGAAGGGCGGAGTGGGCGGCAGCAACGGCGGCTTGGCCCACGTCGCGCGTGCCCCGATCTCCTCCAAGATGGCGGCCGGGTCATGGCAGAAGTGGTACGACGGCGCCTGGTCACAGCCCGGTGTGGGCGGCCGGGAGAGCAACATGGTGCCGGCCACCTCCTCGAACCCCAGCGGCTATACGCCGGTCGGGAGCGACTACTCTCCGTCGAACACGGGCACCGTCGACCAGCAGGTCGCGGCCGGCAAGCTGCCCGCCAAGTCGGACCTGTTCATCATGAACATCGCCTACGACGCACACCTGGGCCTGTACATAGGTGAGCCGGAGGTCGTCTCCGGCACCGCCCCTCAGCGCTTCTACGTCACCAACGACCTCTCCACGCAGAAGTGGACCCTGATCGGCGACTCGGGCAGCTACACCTCGGGCTCCTGGTACCGCTGGTTCGTGGACGGCGTGAACCGCACCGACTCCACGATCATCGGGAAGACCTTCCGGTCGTACTGCTCGATCGCGTGCGCGACCTCAAGCGGCGAGTACGCCGACATCACCGTTGATTCCAGCACCCCGGCGGCTCCACCGGTCGATCTCTCGAAGGCCTACCGGATCGGCAGCGGAAACGGCCGGGTCCTGGCCCAGGTCTCCGGAAGCCCGGCGACCACCTCGCTGGCGTCCGCCACCGGCTCCGCCCTGGAGTCGTGGACCTTCCTCGCCAACGGCGACGGCTCCTACCGGATCGCCAACGCCTCCACCGGGAATCTGCTGGGCGTCGACTCCACCGCCACCGCCAACCGCGCCTGGGGTACACGCCCGACGGTCGCCTCCGCCGCCAGCGGACCCGGAGCCGTCGGACAGCAGTGGTTCATCGTCCCCAGTACCTCCGCCTCGGGCACGTTCCGGCTGGTCAACCGCTACAGCGGTCTGGTGATCGGCATGTCCGCCACCTCCGGGCGTCTCGCCGAGACCACTCCCGGCCGCGCCTGGACGGACACCAGCGGGAGCACGGTCGGCGGCGGACGCACTTCCACTGAGCAGACCCTCACCTTCACCCAGACCGGTACCGCCCCCGAGTCGGTCGTACTCAACGCACCCGGCAACCAGTCCGGGACGGCCGGTACAGCGGTGTCGCTGCAACTGACCGCCACCGACAACCTGGGCAAGCCGCTCACCTTCTCGGCGACCGGCCTGCCCGCCGGGCTGTCGATCAGTTCCTCGGGCCTGATCTCCGGCACGCCGACCACCACCGGGTCCTCCAGCGTCACCCTCACCGCCTCCTCCGGCACGGCGAGCGCCCAGGCCGCCTTCACCTGGACCGTCAACCCGCTCTTCACCGGCAGCCACACGCTGACCACCGGTGGAAAGGCGCTCGACAGCGCCAACGGCAGCACCTCCGCCGGCAACCGGCTGATCACCTGGACCGCGACCGGCAGCAGCAATCAGCAGTGGGAGTTCCTCCTGCAGTCCGACGGCTCGTACGAGCTGGTCAACGGTAGGTCGGGCATGTGCGCCGACGTCAGCGGCGGCTCCACCGCCGCCGGTGCCACGGTGGTCCAGTGGCCGTGCAGCGGGTCCCCCAACCAGCGCTGGAACGTAAAGCTGCTGGCCAACGGCTCCTACACCGTCACCTCGGTCCGCAGTGGACTGCTGCTCACCACCGCCTCGACGTCCAAGGGCGCCGCCGTGACGCAGCAGCCGGACACCAACTCGCCGCTGCAGCAGTGGTCGATCAACTGACCCACACCCGCATGAGGACGCGGCCCTGACCACCGGGTCCCCGGGACGGTCCCCGGGGACCCGACGCCCCAACGAAACCGGCTGCCGCTCAGGCTCTCCTCCGGAGCCGGGCGGCGGCCCCTTCGACCAAGCTCCGGAAGGCCCTTCCACCATGAAACTCCTGCGGGTCGGACCCGCCGGGCAAGAGACGCCGGCACTCCTCGCGGACGACGGCAAGCTGCTCGACCTTTCTTCCGTCGCCCGGGACATCGACGGCCGCTTCCTCGCCTCCGGCGGCGTGGAGCGGGTCCGCGAGGCGCTCGCAGGCGGCGGACTCACGGAGCTCGACGCCTCCGCGCTGCGGATCGGAGCCCCCGTGGCTCGCCCGGGCAAGGTCGTGTGCGTCGGGCTCAACTACCGCGACCACGCGGAGGAGACGGGCGCCGCGATCCCCGCCCGGCCGGTGGTCTTCCTCAAGGACTCCGCCACCGTGGTCGGGCCCTACGACGACGTGCTGATCCCGCGCGGCTCGGTCAAGACGGACTGGGAGGTGGAGCTCGCGGTGGTCATCGGCCGCCGCGCCCACTACCTCGACTCCGCCGAGGAGGCCCTGGACTGCGTCGCGGGCTATGCGATCAGCCACGACGTGTCCGAGCGGGAGTTCCAGCTGGAGTACTCCGGCCAGTGGGACCTCGGCAAGTCCTGCGAGACCTTCAACCCCCTCGGCCCCTGGCTGGTCACCCCCGACGAAGTCGGCGACCCGCAGGACCTCCGGTTGAGCGCGTCCGTCAACGGCGTACCTCGCCAGGACGGAAGCACCAAGAACATGATCTTCGGCGTCGCGCACATCGTCCGGTACCTGAGCCAGTACATGGTCCTGGAGCCCGGAGACGTGATCAACACCGGGACGCCCGCCGGAGTGGCCCTGGGCCTGCCCGACACCCCCTACCTGCGCGCCGGCGACACCGTCGAGCTCGCCATCGCCGGGCTCGGCAGCCAGCGCCAGACCTTCGCACAAGCCTGAGAGAGACCCCCATGCCCGTAACCACGGCTCGTGTCACCGCCCTTGACACCTACGACATCCGGTTCCCCACCTCGCGCGAACTCGACGGGTCGGACGCGATGAACCCCGACCCCGACTACTCCGCCGCCTACGTCGTGCTCCGCACGGACAGCCCTGACGGCCTGGAAGGCCACGGCTTCACCTTCACCATCGGACGCGGCAACGACGTCCAGGTCGCCGCGATCACCGCACTGCGCGGCCATGTCGTCGGCCGCTCGCTCGACGAACTGTGCGCGGACCCGGGATCGCTCAGCCGCGATCTCGTCGGTGACAGCCAACTCCGCTGGCTGGGACCGGAGAAGGGCGTGATGCACATGGCCATCGGCGCGGTGGTCAACGCGGTGTGGGACCTCGCCGCCAAGCGCGCCGGTCTGCCGCTGTGGCGCCTCCTCGCGGAGGCCGAACCCGAGTGGCTGGTCGCCCAGGTCGACTTCCGCTACCTGACCGACGCACTCACCCCGGCCGAAGCCCTTGGCCTGCTGCGCGACGCCCGCCCCGGCCGCGAAGAGCGCACCAAGGAGCTGCTGGACCGCGGCTATCCCGCCTACACCACCCAACCGGGCTGGCTGGGCTACTCCGATGAGAAGCTCACCCGGCTGGCGAAGAAGGCCGTCGCGGACGGCTTCACCCAGATCAAGCTGAAGGTCGGCGCCGACCTCGCCGACGACATCCGCCGCTGCCGAACCGCCCGCGCCGTGATCGGACCGGACATACGGATGGCGATCGACGCCAACCAGCGCTGGGACGTGGCCGAGGCCGTCGAATGGACGTCCGCGCTGGCCGAGTTCGACCCGTACTGGATCGAGGAACCGACCAGCCCGGACGACATCCTCGGTCACGCCGAGATCCGTAGCGGCGTCGCGCCGACCAAGGTCGCCACCGGTGAGCACGTGCAGAACCGGGTCGTCTTCAAGCAACTCCTGCAGGCCGGTGCCATCGACATCCTCCAGCTCGACTCCACCCGTGTCGGCGGTGTCAACGAGAACCTGGCGATCCTCCTGCTCGCCGCCAAGTTCGGCGTCCCGGTCTGCCCGCACGCCGGCGGCGTCGGACTGTGCGAACTGGTGCAGCATCTCTCCATGTTCGACTTCGTCGCGCTCTCCTCCACCACCGAGAACCGCACGGTCGAATTCGCCGACCACCTGCACGAGCACTTCATCGACCCCGCCACTGTCTCCGGGGGCCGCTACCGCGCACCGTTGGCCCCCGGTTTCTCCGCGCAGATGCACGAGGCCTCCATCGGCGCCTATACCTACCCCCAGGGCAGCTTCTGGGCCCAGGAGGCCCAGGCATGACGGATCTCCACGGCCTGCGGGCCATCGTGACCGGCGGCGCCTCCGGTATCGGTCTCGCCACCGCCCGGCTGCTGTCCGAGCGCGGCGCGCAGGTCGCCGTGCTCGACCTGGCCCCTGACGGCCTCGACGGACCGTTGATCGGCTTCGCGGCCGACGTGGCCGACGACACCTCCGTACGGACCGCCGTCGGAGCCGCGACCCGCGAGCTCGGCGGCCTGGACGTCCTCGTCAACAACGCCGGCATCGGCGCCGCGGGAACCGTCGAAGACAACCCCGACGAGCAGTGGCACCGCGTTCTCGACGTCAATGTGCTCGGCATCGTGCGCACCACCCGCGCCGCGCTCCCCCATCTGCGGGCCTCCCGGCACGCGGCCATCGTGAACACCTGCTCCATCGCGGCCACCGCCGGCCTGCCCCAGCGCGCCCTCTACTCCGCCAGCAAGGGAGCCGTCCTCTCCCTGACGCTGGCCATGGCCGCCGACCACCTCCGCGAGGGCATCCGGGTCAACTGCGTGAACCCCGGCACCGTGGACACCCCCTGGGTCGCCCGGCTGCTCGAGAACGCCGACGACCCCGCCGCCGAGCTCGCCGCGCTGGGCGCCCGCCAGCCCCACGGCCGGCTGGTCGGCGCGGACGAGGTCGCCGCCGCCGTCGCCTTCCTCGCGAGCCCGCACGCGGGATCTACGACCGGAACGGCCCTCGCCGTCGACGGCGGCATGGCCGGCCTCCGCCTGCGCCCCGAAGCAGGCTGACCCCCGAACACCCGGCCGGGCCGGGGCATCGCCAGCCCATCCGCCTGCCCACCCCTGACCGGCAGTACCAGCGAGAGGCAACACCCTTGCGCACCACACGACTCGGGCGCAGCGCCACCCCGGTCACCGAGCTCTCCCTCGGCGCCGCCCCGCTCGGCAACCTCTTCCACGCGGTCAGCGACGATGACGCCGCCGCGGCGGTCGACACCGCCTGGGCCCACGGGATCCGCAGCTTCGACACCGCCCCGCACTACGGGCTGGGCCTGTCCGAACTCCGCCTGGGCAAGGCACTGCGCCGCAGGCCGCGCGAGCAGTACACGCTCTCGACCAAGGTCGGCCGGCTGCTCAGGCCCCTCCCGGGCCCGTACGCGGACGACCTGCCCAACGGCTTCGCCACACCGTCGACCCATGAGCGGGTATGGGACTTCAGCGCCCGCGGCGTACGCACCGGCATCGAGGAGAGCCTGACCCGGCTCGGCCTGGACCGGGTCGACATCGTCTACCTGCACGACCCGGACGACCACGAGGACCAGGCATTCGACTCGGCCTACCCGGAGCTGGAGCGGATGCGCGCGGAAGGGACGGTCGGTGCGATCGGCGCCGGTATGAACCAGACCCGCATGCTGGAGCGGTTCGTCCGCGAGACAGATGTCGACGTGGTCCTGCTCGCCGGCCGGTACACCCTGCTGGACCACGGCGCCCTGGCCTCCCTGCTTCCGGAGGCCGCGCGTCGCGACGTGTCCGTGGTCGTCGGCGGGGCATTCAACTCCGGGCTGCTCGCCGACCCCGCGCCGGGGGCGACGTTCGACTACGCCCCCGCCCCGCAGGACCTTCTGCGACGGGCGCTGCGCCTGAAGGCTCTGTGCGAGGCGTACGGCGTCCCTCTGCGGGCGGCGGCCCTGCAGTTCCCGCTCGCGCACCCGGCCGTGGCCGGCGTGCTCGTCGGCGCGCGCAACGCCGCCGAGGTCGCCGACGCCGCCGCCATGACGCGCCACCCGATTCCCCCGGAGCTTTGGCGGGCCTTGCGGTCCCTGCAGCTGATCCCCCAGGACGCGCCGCTGCCCGCCGCCGACCGCGAGGAAGGACTCTGATGCGGATCGCCCTGTTCATCACCTGCTTCAACGACACGCTCTTCCCCGGGACGGGCAAGGCGGTCGTGCGCCTGCTCGAACGCCTGGGCCACCGCGTCGACTTCCCCGCGGCGCAGACCTGCTGCGGCCAGATGCACTTCAACACCGGCTACCGGCCCGAGGCGCTGCCGCTCGTACGCGGCTTCGCCGACTCCTTCGCCGGATTCGACGCCATCGTCACCCCGTCCGCGTCGTGCGCCGGCATGGTCCGCGACAACCACGCGGTCATCGCCGACCAGTACGGCGACATCGCGCTCCGCGCCGCCGTCCGCCAAGTCACCCCTCGGGTCCTCGACCTGACGGAACTGCTGGTCGACCGGCTGGGGGTCACCGACGTCGGCGCGTACTACCCGCACCGCGTCGCCTACCACCCCACCTGCCACTCCCTGCGCGCCCTGCGCCTGGGTGACCGTCCGCTGCAACTGTTGCGCGCCGTGCGCGCCATCGACCTGGTCGAACTTCCCTCGGCCGAGTCCTGCTGCGGCTTCGGCGGCACCTTCGCGCTGAAGAACGCCGACACCTCGACCGCCATGCTCACCGACAAGATCCGCGCCGTCCTGGACACCGGCACCGAGGTGCTGTGCGCGGCCGACAACTCCTGCCTCATGCACATCGGCGGAGGCCTGTCCCGGTTGCGTACCGGCGTGCGCACCGTCCACCTGGCCGAGATCCTCGCCGCCACCGAAGAAGGCCCGGCATGAGCCCCGACAACGTCGTCTGGCTGGGCAGCCCCGCCTTCCCCGACGCCGCGCGCGAGGCGCTCGCGAATCCCCGGCTGCGCGGCAACCTGCGCCGCGCCACCGCCACCATCCGCGACAAGCGCCTCGCCGCCACCGGCGAACTCGACGACTGGGAACAGCTCCGCGACGCCGGGGCGGCACTCAAGCGACGTACGCTGCGCCACCTGGACCGCCATCTGGTGCGGCTGGAGGAGTCCGTCACGGCGGCCGGCGGCACGGTGCACTGGGCCGCGGACGCGGCCGAGGCCAACCGGATCGTCACCGAGCTGGTCACGGCCACCGGGGAGCGGGAAGTCGTCAAGGTCAAGTCCATGGCCACCCAGGAGATCGGCCTGAACGAGGCGCTGGCCGGGGCGGGGATTCGTGCCCGGGAGACCGATCTGGCCGAGCTGATCGTGCAGCTGGCCGACGACCGTCCCTCCCACATCCTGGTCCCCGCGATCCACCTGGGCCGCGCCGAGATCCGGGACGTCTTCGTCCGCACCATGGCCGCCTGGGGCCGACCCGCACCCACGGACTTGAGCGACGAGCCGCACGCGCTCGCCGAGGCGGCCCGGCTGCACCTGCGCGAGACCTTCCTCAAGGCCAAGGTCGCCGTGTCCGGAGCGAACTTCGCGATCGCCGAAACCGGCACCGTCGGGGTCGTGGAGTCCGAGGGCAACGGCCGGATGTGCCTGACCCTGCCGGAGACCCTGATCACGGTGATGGGCATCGAGAAGGTCCTGCCCGCCTGGTCGGACCTGGAGGTCTTCCTGCAGCTGCTGCCGCGTTCCTCCACCGGCGAGCGAATGAACCCCTACACCTCCACCTGGACCGGCACCACCCCCGGCGACGGCCCCCAGGCCTTCCACCTCGTCCTGCTCGACAACGGACGCACCGCGACCCTGGCCGACCCCGTCGGCCGGCAGGCCCTCGCCTGCATCCGCTGCTCCGCCTGCCTGAACGTCTGCCCGGTCTACGAGCGCACCGGCGGGCACGCCTACGGCTCCGTGTACCCCGGTCCGATCGGCGCCGTGCTGACACCTCAGCTGGTCGGCATCGAGCAGGCGAGCACCCTCCCCTTCGCCTCCACCCTGTGCGGAGCCTGCTACGACGCCTGCCCCGTGAAGATCGACATCCCCCAGGTGCTGACCCACCTGCGTGCCCGGGCCGTGGAGGCGAAGCGGCTCGGCCGACTCACGCCCAGTGCCGAGTCCCTCGCCATGAAGGCCGCCGGCGCCGTACTGGCCAAGCCCGGGCGTCTTGCCGCGGCCCAGCGGGCCGCCTCGTTCGGAGGCCGCCTTCTGGCCCGCGACGGCGTCATCGGACCACTGCCCGGCCCCCTCCGGGGGTGGAGTGCCTCCCGGGACACCCCCGTACCGGCGGCGGAGTCCTTCCGTGCCTGGTGGAAACGTACCGACGAGCGCTCAGGAGAAGGCCGATGAGCGCCCGCACCGCCATGCTGGCCCGTATCCGCGCCGCACTCGCCGACGTGCCCGCCGCCGAGACGCCCGACGATGTCGAGGTCCCGCGCACCTACCGGCGCGACCACCACGGCGACGACCCGGTCGGGCTCTTCGCCGAGAGGGCCGCCGACTACCGGGCAACCGTGACGGTGGTGCCCGAGACCGAGGCCGCGTCGGCGGTCGCGGACCGCCTGCGCCGACGCCACGTCGACCGCCTCGTCGTACCGCCCGGATTCCCCGAGGCACTGCTGTCACCGGGGCCCTGGAAACGTCTCGACGACGAGCCGCTTGCGGATGCCGACCTGGACGGCGCGGACGCGGTACTGACCACCTCCGCGGTCGCGATCGCGGAGACGGGCACCGTCGTGCTGGACGCCGGACCCGGCCAGGGGCGGCGCGTGCTGACGCTGCTCCCCGACTACCACCTGTGCCTCGTGCGTGCCGACCGGATCGTCAGCGGCGTCCCGGAGGCCCTCGAGCTGCTCGATCCCCGGCGTCCGCTGACCTTCGTCTCGGGCCCGTCCGCCACCAGCGACATCGAACTCGACCGCGTCGAGGGAGTCCACGGACCACGCACCCTCGACATCTTGATCATCACCCACGCCGAACGGCCGGAAACACGACCATGACAGCCACCCCCGTCCCCGTTCGGCCCGACCGCGTCATCGACGCCCATCACCATGTCTGGGACCTGTCCGTCCGCTATCAGGAGTGGCTCATCGGACCCGAACTCGCATCGCTCCGGCGCAACTTCACACTCGATGAACTGCACCCCCAGGCCGCGGCCGCCGGAGTCGACGCCACCGTGCTGGTGCAGACGGTCTGCGTCCCGGAGGAAACCCCCGAACTCCTCGCGCTCGCCGAGGCCGACCCTCTGGTGGCCGGCGTCGTCGGCTGGACCGATCTGACCGCCCCCGACATCGCCGACACACTGGCCGCCCTATGTGAACTACCCGGTGGCGGACACCTCGTGGGCATCCGCCACCAGGTGCAGAGCGAACCCGACCCCACCTGGCTGGTACGCAGTGACGTCCTCCGCGGCCTGACCGCCGTCGGCGCGGCCGGGCAGGCGTACGACCTGGTCGTGCGGCCGGACCAGCTGCCGGTGGCGTTCGAGGCGGCGGCAGCCGTTCCCGGGGTCACCTTCGTCCTCGACCACCTGGGCAAGCCTCCCATCGCCTCGCGGGGGCTGGACCGCTGGCGGACCGAGCTACGCCTGCTGGCCGGGCTGCCCAACACGGTGGCCAAGCTCTCCGGCCTGGTCACCGAGGCCGACTGGCACACCTGGAGCGCCGACGACCTCAGGCCGTGCGTCGAGGCGGCCCTCGATGCGTTCGGCCCCGATCGGCTGATGTTCGGCTCCGATTGGCCCGTGTGCACGCTCGCAACCGACTACCAGCAGCTGGCCTTGACTGCATACGAGTTGCTCGCCGAACTCTCTCCGGCAGAACGGCAGTCCGTCTTCGGTGGCACGGCCGCCCGCTCCTACGGCCTCTGAACATCCTGCCCGTCACACATTCCTGCATCCCTGCCCCAAGGAGTTCACATGTCCCTTCGCGACACGTCCCGGACCTCAGCCGAGATCGCTTCACAGCCGGACACATGGCGGCTGGCCGCCGAGTCCGTTCCCCGCCTGTCGCACGCACTGCCCCGCCGGGGCGAGCGCGTCGCGGTGATCGGTTGCGGCACCTCCTGGTTCATGGCACTGGCCTACGCGCAGATGCGCGAGTCCGGCGGCCACGGGCTGACGGACGCCTTCGCCGCCTCGGAGTTCCCTCTCGGCCGTGACTACGACCGGGTCCTGGCCATCACGCGGTCCGGCACGACGACCGAGGTGCTGCAGGTCCTGGACGGCATCCGGGGCACGGTTCCGACCTGCGCCATCACCGCCGATCCGGCCACACCCGTCATGGAAGCGGCCGACGCGGTCGCCGTACTGGACTTCGCGGACGAGCAGTCGGTCGTCCAGACCCGGTTCGCCACCACGGTACTGGCCCTCCTCCGCGCCCATCTGGAGGCGGAAGGCGCCCTCCCCGCCGGCATGCTCACACTCTCCCGGGCTATCGAGGACGCCGAGCGGGCGGTCACCGCGCCGCTCCATGACGCGGCCTGCGCCGCCGAGCAGATCACCTTCCTCGGCACCGGCTGGACCTACGGTCTGGCGCTGGAGGCGGCGCTCAAGATGCGGGAGGCTGCCGGTGCCTGGACGGAGGCGTACCCGGCCATGGAGTACCGGCACGGGCCCATCAGCATCACCGCCCCGGGACGGGTGGCCTGGCTCTTCGGTCCGGCTCCACAGGGGCTGGCGGAGGATGTCGCGCGCGTCGGCGGCACGTTCCTCGCCGGTTCCTCCGAACCCTCCACCGGGCTCGACCCCATGGCCGACCTCGTCCTCGCGCAGCGGCTGGCCGTGCGCTTCGCCCAGGGCCGCGGGTACGACCCCGACCGGCCCCGCAACCTCACCCGCTCCGTGATCCTCGAGGGCAGCCATGCCTGAGTTCCCTGACGACGACGGTGCTTGTGTGCTCGCGCTCGACGTCGGCGGCACCGGCATGAAGGGGGCCGTGCTGGACCGGCGCCTTCAGTCCGTGACCACGCTCCGCCGCCCGACTCCACGGCATGCGGGACCGGACGCGGTGGTCTCATCGATCACCGCGGCGCTGCGGGACCTCGCCGAGGATGCCGCCGTCCGCGGCCTGCCGGTCCGCGGAGCGGGGGTGGTCGTACCCGGCATCGTGGACGAGCAGAGGCAGCGGACGGTCCACTCCGTCAACATAGGCTGGCGCGACCTTCCGCTCGCATCCCGGCTCGAGGATGCGTGCGGGGTGCCCGTCACCCTCGGACACGACGTACGCGCGGGCGCTCTCGCGGAAAGCCGGCTCGGCGCGGCCCGTGGTGCACGGAACACCCTGTTCGTTCCCATCGGTACGGGCATCTCCGCGGCCATGGTCTGCGACGGGCGGCTCGTACGCGCCGACGGGTACGCCGGGGAACTGGGACACGTCGTCGTCGAGCCGGGCGGCAGGCAGTGCGCCTGTGGCAGTCGCGGGTGTCTGGAGACCGTGGCGTCCGCCGTGGCCATTCAGGACTCCTACGCCGCACGGTGCGGCCGATCCGTCCACGGCGCGGCCGAGGTCGCCGCACGGCTGGCGCAGGGCGACGACGATGCGCGCGTGGTCTGGGACCGCGCGGTCGCGGCACTGGGCTTCGCATTGGCCATGTCGACCACGATGCTCGCCCCCGAGATCATCGTCCTCGGCGGCGGCCTCGCCGAAGCCGGCGAGCTGCTGCTCCAGCCGCTCCGCGCCCGTCTCGACGAGGCACTCACCTTCCAGCGGCGCCCGCTGGTGGTTCGGGCGGCCCTGGGCGACAGGTCCGGATGCCTGGGTGCGGGGCTGTCCGCCTGGGGGGCCGCGACCGGCCATCCGTCAGAACCCGAGGACGACGAGGCTCGGACACTGTGATCCTCACCGTCACCCTGAATGCCGCCCTCGACGTCACGTACGAGGTCGCCGCCTTGGAGCCGCACGGCTCGCACCGCGTCATCGCCTCCCACGCACGCGCCGGAGGCAAGGGAATCAATGTCGCCCGGGTCCTGTCCGCGCTGGGCCGGGACTCACAAGTGACCGGCCTCGTCGGCGGTCCGACGGGCGCACTCGTGCGCGAGGACCTGCACACCGCCGGGCTCCGCGACGAACTCGTCGAAACGGCCGGTGACTCGCGTCGCACCCTCACTGTCGTCAGCCAAGAGGACGGCGACGCAACGGTGTTCAACGAGTCCGGCCCGCAGGTTGCCGCCCCCACGTGGACCGACTTCACCGAGCGGTTCGCCCAACTCGTCCGTTCCGCGCAGGTGGTCGTGCTCTCCGGCAGCCTGCCGCCCGGGCTCCCGTCCGACGCGTACGCGCATCTCATCCGGACGTCCGCGCAGTCGGGCGTACCCACGGTCCTCGATACCAGCGGCCCGGCCCTCCTGGACGCCCTGGCCGCCGGACCGGACGTCATCAAGCCCAACGCGGCAGAACTGGCCGAGGTCACCGGCCACGACGACGTCCTCGTCGCTGCCTCCAGGCTGCGGGCGTACGGGGCCGGAGCCGTCGTGGCGTCCGCCGGGCCCGACGGTCTGTACGCCGTAGCCCCCCGGGGAGTCTGGCGCGCCACTCCCCCGCAACGGCTGTCCGGCAACCCCACCGGTGCCGGCGACGCCTGCGTGGCCGCGATCGCCGCCGGTCTCGCCGACGGCCTTCCTTGGCCTCAGCTACTGCGCGAGGCCGTCGCCCTCTCGGCCTCGGCCGTGCCCTGTCCCGTAGCCGGTGAGGTCGACGCAGACCTCTACCGCCGCATCCGCACCACATCAACGGTGGAGGAAATCCATGCCCCTCACGGCCACTGACGCCATCGTCCGCCCCGCCCGCGCGGCGGGCACGGGCGTCGGCGCGTTCAACGTCGTCCAGATCGAGCACGCCGAGGCCATCGTCGCCGGAGCGGAGACCGCCGGACTGCCCGTCATCCTTCAGATCAGTGAGAACACCGCTCGCTACCACGGCTCCCTCGCCGTCATCGGCAGTGCGGCTCTCGCGGTCGCCCGAGCGGCCCGGGTCCCCGTAGCCGTCCACCTGGACCACGCCGAGTCCGCCTCCCTGGTCCACGAAGCAGTCGAACTCGGCTTCACCTCCGTGATGTTCGACGCCTCCACCACCCCGTACGAGGAGAACCTGGCGGCGACCCGTGACATCACGGACCATTGCCGCCACGCGGGCGTGTGGGTGGAGGCCGAGCTGGGCGAGGTGGGCGGCAAGGACGGGGCCCACGCCCCCGGCGTCCGCACCGACCCGTACGAGGCCCGGGCCTTCGTCGAGGCCACGACCGTCGACGGCCTGGCCGTGGCGGTGGGCAGTTCGCACGCCATGCGCACCCGCGACGCGGACCTCGACTTCGCCCTCATCCGCCGCCTGCGCAATGCGGTCGACGTACCGCTCGTCCTGCACGGCTCCTCCGGTGTCGGGGACGCGGACCTCGCCAGGGCGGTCGAGGCCGGCATGACCAAGGTGAACATCTCCACCCACCTCAACTCGATCTTCACCCGGTCCGTCCGAGAGCACCTGCACACGCATCCCGAGGCCGTGGATCCCCGCAAGTACCTCGGCCGTGCGCGGGACGCCGTCACGGCCGAGGTGGCACGCCTCCTGCCGCTCCTCGCGAGAACCGACGTCGCCCCATGAGGGGAGACAGATCCGGACCCGGCACGGACCGAGCAACCCGGCCCGGGTGTGTAGGTTGGCTGCCCGTCGCCGTCCCGCTCGGAGGCGCGAACTCTCTCCCCCACCGCCACAGGAGGCCCCGCCATGCCCGCATTCCCTTCTTCCCCCGCCGGCGCCCGCCCCGGCGCGGCCCCTGAGACGGCAGCCGCTGTCTGGCAGGTGATCACCACCATGTACGAGGCCTACTCGGCCGGGGACCGAGCGCGGATCGACGCCTGTCTGGACCCGGAGGCGACCGTGTGGGATTCCGCGACTGCCGGGCTGCTCTTCGGGAAGCCGGACCTGGACCGGGTGCGCGAGGAGCGCCCGGCCGGTGGCGAGGGGCCGGTGGAGACCGGGCTGGAGCCGTACGGGCAGGTCGTCGACGTCTTCGGTGACATCGCGGTGCTGCGTTTCTGGCTGCGGGTGGACTTCGCGCCCGACCCCTCGGCCGGTGAGGTGCGCCCCGAGCTGGTCCGCAACACCGCGGTCCTGCGGCAGGGCCTCGACGCGGGGTGGCGCATCGTCCACCTGCACGAGGACGTGCAGCAAGCGGGCGGAGTCCCCGTCGCCGACCACTGAACCGGGCACGGCGCACTGTGGCGGCCCGCCACCCGTGCGCCGCGCACAGCCCTCCCGGGGAGCCCCCGGCTAGCGTCCTCGGCGATCCCCTGAGGAAGCCGGGAGGCGCAATGACATACCGGGTGGCCATGGACATCGGTGGAACCTTCACCGACGTCGTCGCCTATGACGAACACAGCGGTACCTACTTCGCGGCCAAGGCGCCCACGACGCCGGGCGACCTGGCCGAGGGAGTCTTCGCCTCGCTGGGCCGGGCGGTGGACTCGCCCGGCGACATCTCCTTCTTCGTGCACGGCACCACGCAGGGCCTGAACGCCCTGCTGGAGCGCAAGGGCGCTCGCGTCCTGCTGCTCACGTCAGCCGGGATGCGGGACATTTACCACATCGCCCGCGGCAACCGGGACCGGATGTTCGACCTGCACTACCGCAAGCCGAAGCCACTGGTCGAGCGCCTCGACACGATGGAGGCCGCCGGCCGCTTCGACTGGCGCGGCACCGAGCTCGCGCCCCTCGACGAGGACGCCGTACGGGCCGCCGCCCGACGCGCGAAGGACGAGGGCTTCGACGCCGTCGCCGTCTCGTTCCTCTTCTCGTACGTGAACCCGGACCACGAGCTGCTGGCCGGGAAAATCCTGGAGCAGGAGCTCGGCGAGGACGTCGTCGTGGTGCTCTCGCACCAGGTGGCAGGCGAGTGGCGCGAGTACGAGCGGACGTCCTCGGCCGTCCTGGAGGCGTACACGGGCCCCGTGGTACGCCGCTATCTGGGCCGGATCGAGGAGCGGTTCGCGGAGCACGGCCTGACCGTCCCGGTCCAGGTGATGCAGTCCTCCGGCGGCATCGTGAACGCCGCCTACGCCCGCCGCCACCCCCTGCAGACCCTGCTGTCCGGGCCGGTCGGCGGCACCATGGGCGGCGCGGCGGCCGTGGACCTGCTGGGTCGGCGCAACGCGATCTGCGTGGACATGGGCGGCACCTCCTTCGATGTGTCGCTGGTCCTCGACGGCCGCCCCGACGTCTCCAACGAGGGCTCGGCTGACGGCTTCCCGGTCCTGATGCCACTGGTCAACCTGCAGACCATCGGCGCCGGCGGCGGCTCCCTCGCCTATGCCGAGGCCGGTGGCCTGCGCGTGGGCCCGGAATCCGCCGGAGCCGTCCCCGGCCCGGCCTGCTACGGCCGCGGCGGTACGCAGGCCACCGTCACCGACGCCAACGCGGCGCTCGGACGCGTCGACCCGGACTGGTTCGCCGGCGGCCACATGACGCTCGACGTGGCCGCGGCACAGCAGGCCGTCGCCGCACTCGCCGATGAGCTCGGTCTGGAGCCGCTGGAGCTGGCGAGCGGGATCTGCGACGTTGCCAACGCCAAGATGGCCCAGGCGATCCGTACACTCACCGTCGAACATGGCCTGGAGCCCCGCGAGTTCGTCCTGCTGGCGTTCGGCGGCGCGGGCCCGATGCACGCGGTGGAGATTGCCCGCGAGCTCGGCATCGGCGAGGTCGTCGTACCGCGTTTCCCCGGCGCGTTCTCCGCCTGGGGCATGCTCGGCACCGAGGTCCGCCGCGACCTCTCCCGCCAGTTCTTCACCCTGGCCGCCGACTTGGACGGGGCGGCCATGGCGCGGGCGCTGGTCGGCCAGGAGGCCGAAGCCCTGGCCGAACTCGCCCACCAGGGCGTCCCCGCAGAGCGACAGCGGGTCGAACACGTCGTCGAAATGCGGTACGAGGGCCAGGACTACACCCTCGCCGTGCCGCTGCTCTCCGCCACCGAACCGGCCGACGAGGGCTTCCTCGCCGCGGCCGCCCAGCGCTTCGCCGGCCTCCACGAACGCCGCTACGGGCACGCCACGCCCGAGGCACCCGTCGAGTTCGTCACCCTGCGCAGCACCGCCCTCGGCGCGCTGCCCGAGACCGTACCGGTGCCGTACGCCGCCGACGAGTCCGCCTCCGACACCGTCCGGCAGAGGCCGGTCGTATTCGGCGACCGCTCGTACGACACCACCGTTCTGCGCCGCGAGCGGCTCGCGCCCGGGCAGCGCATCGACGGTCCCGCGGTCATCGTGGAGGCCACCTCCACCACCGTCGTCCCCCCGGACTCGTCGGTCACCGTCGACGAGAACGGCTTCCTCGTCATCAAGGTTGGAGCCACGGCATGACCGACACCGGCAACCGGGTCGTCGACCCGGTAACCACAGAGATCATCCGCTGCGCGCTCATGCAGGCCGCGGAGGACATGAACACCACCCTCATCCGGTCGTCCTACACGCCCACCATCTACGAGGCGAAGGACTGCGCGGTCGCCCTCCTCGACCGGGACCACAACGTGCTCGGCCAGTCCTCGGGGCTGCCGATCTTCCTGGGCAACCTGGAGGTGTGCACCCGGGCGACCGAGGAGACGTACGGCTCGGACGTCTGGCAGCCCGGCGACGTATGGGTCCTCAACGACTCCTACATCGGCGGCACCCACCTCAACGACGTCACCGTCTATGCGCCGATCTTCACCGAGGACACCGCCGACGGCGAGCTGATCGGCTTCGCCGCCTCCCGTGCGCACTGGATCGACATGGGCTCCAAGGACCCCGGCGGTTCGATGGACTCCACCTCGATCTACCAGGAGGGCCTGCGGATGGGCCCGTTGAAGATCTACGAGGGCGGCGAGCCCTGTGAGCAGGCGCACTCGTTGATCGCCCGCAACGTCCGCTTCCCGCAGCCCACCCTCGGGGACATGCGCGCCCAGGTGGCCTGCGCCCGTACCGGTGCGAGGCGGTTCGCCGAGATCGTCCGCCGCTGGGGCCTGCCGACCGTCCTCGCCGCGCGGGACGCCATCTTCGCGCAGACCGAACGGCTGGAGCGGGAGCAGATCGCCGCCATTCCCGACGGCGTCTACGAGGCGACGGGCTACCTGGACAACGACGGCATCGACCTGCGTACGCCGCTCCACGTCACCGTGCGCGTCGCGATCGACGGCGACCGGATGACCATGGACGTCACGGACTGCGCCGACCAGGCCACCGGCCCCGTCAACTGCGGTGCGGCGCAGACCGTCGCCGCCTGCCGGGTCGGATACAAGCTGCTGGTCAGCGGCGACGTCCCGCTCAACGGCGGTTCCTTCCGGCCGCTGAAGGTGGTCACCCGGCCGGGCACCATGCTCGCCGCCGTCGAGCCGGCGGCGTGCCAGTACTACTACTCCCACCTCGGGCTGGTCATCGACCTGGTGGTCAAGGCACTGGCGCCCGCGGTGCCCGCGCGAGCGGCTGCCGCAAGCTACGGCGACTCGATGATCGTGCAGTTCACCGGGACCGACCCGCGCAACGGCAGGCTTTTCGTCTCCCAGGAGGCGACGGTCGGCGGCTGGGGCGCCTGGCAGACCGACGACGGCGAGTCCTGCCTGATCAACAACGTCAACGGCTCCCTGCGGGACATGCCCGTCGAGGTGCTGGAAACGCTGTTCCCCGTACAGGTCACCGAGTACGCGATCCGTACCGACTCCGGCGGAGCGGGCCGCACCCGCGGCGGCAACGGCGTGGTACGCCAGTACACGTTCGAGGCCGACCAGGATCTGTCCCTGTGGTGGGAGCGTTCCGTGACCCCCGCGTGGGGCGTCTTCGGCGGCGGCACCGGCGCGGCGCCCCGCGTGGTCCTCAACCCCGGCCGGGACGGCGAGCGCGAACTGCTCAAGGTGAACGCGCTGGCCGTTCGCCGGGGCGACGTACTGCGCTGCGAGAGCGGTGGTGGCGGCGGCTTCGGTCCCGTCGCGGAGCGCCCCGCCGAGGCGGTACGGGAAGACCTCCGCCAAGGCCTGCTGAGCCGTGGGCGGGCGGCGTCCGCCTACGGCGTCGAGGCCTGACGCCCACCGCTCCAGCTCCACCTCGAACCGGGCCCGGTTGCCGAATCCCCCTCGGCGACCGGGCCCTTCTCACGTGGCGGCGCGTCCATCACCGCTTCCCGCTCAGGACTCGGCCAGCAGGACCCGGCAGGCCAGGTGAAGGGGAAGGCGCTGAGCAGGGTCCTCGGGGTCGAAGCCCAGCGAGCGGATGCGCTCCATGCGTGCCGCGACCGTGTTCCGGTGGACGCCGAGGATCTCCGCCGCCGCCGAGGGGGCGGCGCCCTGGTCCAGGACGACCGCCAGCGTGCGCAGCAGCGTTCCGTCCCGGTCCGCGGCGAGCAGCGGGGCCAGCACGACCTCGGCCGGACGCCGAAGCGCCTCCGTGGGCAACGCCGACAGCAGTTGGGCGGGACCCATCCGGTCGGCGCGGACCACCGACCCGGGTACCGCGGCAACCGCCGCGGCGGCCCTGGCGTCGGCGAGCGCCACTCCCAGTGTGCCGGTGCCCTCGGCCGGACCGGCCACTCCCCCGGCGACCGGCAGATGGTCCCCGATCGCTCGGACTGCCGTACGCAGTTGTGCCTCGCCCTGCCGCAGCCACACTTCCGGGTCGGTGGCTGCCGGACTGCCAGCCACCGCGGAACGCCACGACACCCAGCAGTCCTCGTACGCGATGAGCGGTCCGCCGATGCCGTACCTGGCCCAGAGCGCGCGCAGCGCGGGTCCGGGTGCCGGCCCGGAGTCGGCCTCCGCGACGGCGTCCGGTCGCAGGGCGAAAGCGATCAGCGGCCCGGCCAGCGGCCAGCCGAGCGCCGCGGCCTCGGCCCGGACGTGGACACGGGCCGGTTCGTCCTCCTCCTCGGAGGGATGCGTCAGCTGGTGCAACAGCAACTCGCTGCGGCGGTCCAGCTGTTCCTCCGCGAGGCGGCGGGTGGCGGCCCATGCCGTCAGCGGGGGTACCGCCAGCCGCAGCACCGCTTCGACCGTCGTCGCCCAACCCGCCTCCTTGGAGCGGGAGTCGGCCACGAGAGCCGCCAGCGGGTGCCCGTCGGGCCCCGGCACGTCCAGCCGCACGGGGTGCGCGGAGTCGAGTGCGGCCCGCCGCCCGGCCAGCATTCCGCCCACCGGATCGGTGAGGGCCAGGGCTGTCGAGGGCAGCGCCGCGTGCAGCGCCGCCAGTACGCGCTCGACGTGCGGCCCCGCGGCGGCGAGGCGCTGGGCGGCGTCGGCCAGCAGCGCGGTCCGGCCGGCGTCCGGCCTGGACACGGCGGAAGCGATCCGTACGGCGCCCTCCAGGGCGTCCCCGCCGATCAACAGCAGCGGGACGCCGAGGCGGTCCGCGAGCGCGCCCGGCAGATGCGCGGCCACCGCCGTCTCGGGTACGACCACGCAGGCGGCCGCCTGCTCCCAGGCCTTGCGCAGGGCCATCTCCACGATCCATCCCGACCGGGCGAGCGCCTCGGTGAGGACGACGGCGGTGTGCGGACGCAGGTCGTCGAGGGCTTCGCGCCGGTCCACGATGCGCACGTCCAGGACCTGGGCGTCGCGCCCCGCTGTGCCGAGTATCCGCACTCCGGGCAGCGGGCCGTACTGCACCAGCTCCGCGACGGTCATGGGTGCGGGCAGGTCGGGACGTCTCACCACCGGGTCTCCTCGGGTCGTTCCGCGTCCGGGTGTCTCGCCTGCCGCGCATCCGGGTCCAGGTCCGGGTCCGGGTCCAGCAGGATGAGCCCGCCGGCGGCCGCCAAGCGGCGGCCTTGCGGGGTGTGCCAGGCGGGTGCGGCGGGGATCACGACGATCTCCACCTCGATGCCGGGCATGGCACGTTCGACGTCGAGCACCCGCTGGTCGGCTGCCGACAGCATCAGGATCTGGTCCGGCGCTGCCGCAGCCGGCGCGCCGTCGGCGAGGACCAGCAGCACCTCGTTGTGTGCTTCCAGGCGGAACCGTCTGTGCAGGCCCTCGGTCTCGGAGACGACCACACTGGTCGGCCGCGACGGCAGCGCCGCGCCACCGGCCGCGTCCGGTCCCGGGCTCGCGGAATGCTCCACGGCGCTGATCCGCCCGATGCCCAGTCGACGGGGACGCGGCTCCCACAGCGCGAAGGGGTCGCCGTGCGTCGGGCGCCCCGCCGCCAGGGCCCGGCTCACGGTGCCGGGAACCACGGCTGCCGCCAGCCGTTCGCCGTCCACGGCGTAGCAAGCGGCGACCGCCCAGCCCCCGGCCGCGAGGACCAGCGGCCGTACGAGCTCCTCCACGCCGCTGCCGGCCGCGTCCACGACGACCACGTCCCCGGCGGGCGTGGCCAGGGCGACCGGGGCGACATCGATCCCGGCGATGGTGAACGTGGTCTGTTCCAGCAGGGGGAGCACTCGTCCGCAGCCGTCTCCGTCCACCAGCGGCAGCCCGCAGGAGGCCGCCGTGACGACTGCGAGCAGGGCGTTCTCGGCCGCGGTGTTGAGCGGCACCACGGCGTCCGCCGCCCTGCCCAGGCGGCGCTCCAGGGCCCGGACCGCCAGGCGCGGCTCCTCGCCCGTGGGCAGCTGCTCGGCGAGCGCGGCCGAGGAGCCGAGCAGGCTGACCGTGACGCACATCCGCCCGGATCCCAGGTCGCCGGGGCGGATCAGCGGCACGGGCCCGTGCTCCGCGACGACCGCTCGTGCCCAGTCGAGGCTCGCCCGGTACGAGGAGTGCTCGGAGCCCGCCGCGAGCAGCAGCGCCCCCTTGGCGAGCTCCTCCAGCCGTGCGGCGTCCAGCACGGTCTCCTCCCCGGGCGTCATGTGCGGCGGCTACGGGTCATGACGGGATCCCCGAGGGGGATCCGACGGCGCGGACGCGGAGGCGGTGGACGCCCTCGGGCAGGTACGACACGGGGGTGTGGGCGGCGAACGCGACGCGGGCGGTGGCCGGGGCGGCGCCGGCGGCGACGACCCGGGCCAGGGCCTGGTCACGGGCGAGCCCGAGGAGCTTGTCGAGTTCGCCGCGGACCCCGGCCACGGCGACCTGATCGATTTCGGCGACGATTTCGGAGCGGGCGGCTCCGTAGGCCGCGGCGGCGATGGAGGCCGCTGGATCCTGGGCGCGGACGGGCACCAGCGCGCAGTCTCCGCCCGCCGCGAGGAGCACCCCGCCGGGGGTCCGTCGACGGACCCTGTCCACCAGGTCGGCGACCTGCTCGGCGCCGGTCCGGACGAGGTCGGCGCGGGGCAGGACGTCGGTGCGGATCCGGGCCAGGTCCAAGTCGACGCCGCCGAGCCCGGGGCCGACGTCGGAGCTTTCGACTTCGCCGTCGGTGACGCTCGCGCACCGGAATTCCGCGGCCCCGGCGTCGACGACCACGGCGCGGTCCGCCCCGGCCGCGAGCGCGGCGCCCCGTACGGCGCTCGCCGTGGTGGAGGCGATGGCGAGGACCGGGTAGTGGCGGAAGTACGCGGCGGAAATCAGTCCGCCGGTGTTGCGGGCCAGGAACAGCGGCGCCCGGAGACCGCCGACGCGCAGCGCGCGTTCAGCCGTATCGCTCACTCGTGCCGCCCACGGCCGTAGGGCGGCGTTGAGGACGGCGGTGTTCTCGCGCTCCCGCAGCCCCGACCGCCCGAGCTCGTGCGACAAGGTGATCTCCGCGCCGGGAACGGTCTCCGCGATGACCTCGGCGGCGGCGAGCTCCGGGTCGGGGCGGGTCAGCGCACCGGCCGCCGCGATCGAGAACGCGGTGATGCCGTCGTCGGCGGCCCGCCGCGCGAAGTCCGCGACCGCTGCCCGGTCGAGCGGGGCCAGTTGCCTCCCGGTGAGCGCGGATCCGCCGGGGACGACCGCGTGGAGCGGCCCCACCTCGCGGGCGGCCTGAGGAGGCCAGCCCGCGAGCGGCCCGAGGGACGGATGGCTGGGCGGGGCGATCCGCAATGCGGCTACTGGTCGCAGCCTCGACGGACGGCGCTCCAGGTCCGTGGTGAGGCCGACCGCGTCCACCTCACCGGTCTCAGCCGGGGGCAGCGCGGCGAGCACCGCGCGCAGACACTCGCCGAGGCCGGGAACACTGTCCACCACCACGCGCGCCACCGTCTGACCATCCGGCCCGACCAGCAAGGCGACGGTGGTGACGCGCCCCACGTCCACGCCCAGCCTCACCCGCATCACCCTGTCACCATCTGCCCCTATATATCACTTGCATCACTCCAGATCGCGCCCCTCGGTCTCCGGCAGCGGCACGGCCACGACCAGCGCCACGACCAGGAACGCGGTGATGAACAGCACGGTGGAGGAGAACCCGGTGGCACGCGCCAGCAGGTATCCGACGGCCGAGGGCGCGACCGAGGTGGAGATCAGCTGGGCCGCGGTGGCCCAGGAGTACCCGGTGGCGCGCAGCGCGGTCGGGTAGAACTCACCGTTCCAGGTGTTCCAGACGCCCCAAGCGCCGAGGCTGAAGAACGACAGGGCGAAGTTGGCGGCGTACAGCTGGGTGAGGCTGCCGGAGTAGGCGAACAGCACGCCGCTGACCGCGGCGGCCGCCACGTACGGCAGGAAAACCTTCTTGCGGCCGAAGCGCCCGGTCAGGTACGAGGCCGAGACGTAGCCGGGGATCATGAAGAGGGCGCTCAGTGCCACGAAGCCGAGGCTGCTGGACATGCTCAGCCCCTTCTCCATCAGCAGCGTGGGCAGCCAGGTCTGCAGGCCCCAGTAGCCCCAGTTGAAGGCGAAGTTCACGATCAGCATGAGCAGGGTGATGCGCAGCAGCCGCCCCCGCAGCAGGGCGAGGGGGTTGCCGGTTCGCTCGGCCTCGACCACGGCGAAGCGGACGCCCTCGGGGACTTCGACGCCGAGCTTCACGAGCACCGCCCGGGCTTCGGCGTGCCGGCCACGGGCGGCCAGCCAGTACGGGGACTCGGGCACCCAGGCCCGGATCGCGAAGACCCACAGGGCCGCCAGCGCACTGGCCACGGCCACGACGTGCCAGCCCATTCCGGACAGCACCTGGGTCACTCCCACGGCGGCGAGCACGCCGATGGGCCAGCCGATCGACAGGTAGACGGCTGCCCTGCCGCGCAGCCCGACCGGGAGCAGTTCGAGGAAGTAGGGGAAGGTGACCGTGTAGATGCCGGCCAGGGCCATCCCCGAGAGCACTCGGGTGGCCATCAGCGTGGTGAAGTTCGGCGAGAAAGCGCTGCCCAGCGCCACGGCACCGTAGGAACCGAGGCTCCACAGGCACACGGCGCGGCGCCCGATCCGGTCGGCCACGGGCCCCCAGACGAGCGCGCCGGGGATCATGCCGAGGGCCACGGCCGACAGCACCCACCCGATCCGTCCGGCGTCCAGGGCGAAGGCGTCGCCCAGGTCGCCGGAGACGTAAACGAGGGCGAGCTGCTCCCACGATTCGATGACGAAGGCCATGAACAGCGCGAGGGCGATCAACACGTGGGCCCTGCCGAACGGCATGCGTTCGAAGTAGGCACCCACAGGCTGCGGACCGCCGGCCCCGTCCGGGACTCCGGCGGTTCCGGACTGTACTGAGACTGCGCTCATCGGCTGCCCTCCTGGCACTGGTACCGAGACGCACACCATCGGGTTCGGTGTGAATGCGAGGCACCATAAACAGGCCACCACGGCCGGAACCATGCTGCGAGCACAGTCGTCCGGGCGGCAGGTGTGCCCCGCGCACAGACGCCCCTGCCGCCACTCTTGCGCCCACCCGCCCCCTGCGCCCGCCCTCAGCCGCACGGACGGCTCGGACGCGCCGCTGCTGCAAACGCCCCGAGCGCATGCGCTGCGCCTTGTCCGACCGCCCGGCCAGTGCACCGTGCACAGCCCCGTCCACCGGCGCGCGCGTAGCGTTCTTGCCATCCGGATCGCGCCGGCGGCAGCGCTGTAACGGCCCCAGCTGTAACGGCCCCTAAGGAGACGCCGGCGTCGAGGCCTCGGTCCCGAGTCACACCTCGCACAATGCCCGGCCGACCTGCATGTTCGGCCCGGCCTCACCGCGATGCGCCCCAGCGACAGCTGTCCCGTGCAGCGTCGACCGCGGCAGAAGGGAATTCTCACCCACATGAGCTCTACAAGTGGAAATATCCGCATTCTATGGACTGGTCCTGCCTACGACACTCCTGTCAGGGAGCTCACGGCGGTGCTTGCCGAGTCAGTGCGCCCGACCACCCGCGTTGAGGCCCTGATGAGCCCGGACCTGCCCTTTCCGAGCTTGGAGCACGAGACCATCCTGCCCACCGCTGGGGTCCGCTAGATGTCCGGGCGGATGTCACACAATCCGAACTTGTACCCCGCGGACCGCGTCGAGCGAGCCCGGCGGGGCGCGGTCCAGGCGGGTTTGGACGCGCTGCTGATCTCGCCCGGAGCGGATCTCCGCTATCTGACCGGCTATGCCGCGCACCCGCTGGAACGGCTCACCTGCCTGGTCGTCCCGGCGCAGGGGGATCCGTTCTTGGTGGTACCGCTGCTGGAGAAGCCGCTGGCCGAGACCTCGCCGGCCGCCGGGCTCGGAATCGAGATCGTCGGCTGGGCCGAGACCGAGGACCCCTATGCGCTGATCGCCAAGCGGCTGGGCGGCAACCTGCGCCGCGTCGGCCTGGACAAGCAGATGTGGGCCGAGCAGGTGCTCGCCTTCCAGAGGTCGCTGCCGGGTGGAGCCGAACTCGCCCTCGCCGGGGGTGTGCTGGGCGAGCTGCGCATGCGGAAGTCCACGGCCGAGGTGGAGGCGCTGCGGAGGGCGGGGGCGGCGATAGACAAGGTCCACTCCTCGATGGGCGAGTGGCTGCGGGTGGGCCGCACCGAGCGTGAGGTCGCGCGGGACATCGCGGACGCGATCCTCGCCGAGCACGCGACCGTCGACTTCGTGATCGTGGCCGCGGGACCCAACGGCGCCAGCCCGCACCATGAGACCTCCGACCGCGTGATCGGGGCGGGCGAACCGGTGGTCGTCGACATCGGCGGGACCACGGAGGACGGCTACTGTTCGGACTCCACTCGCAACTACTGCGTGGGCGGCGAGCCGGAAACGGGCTACCAGGAACTGTTCGAAGTGCTGCTGGCAGCGCAACGGGCGCAGTGCGAGGCCGTGGGCCCCGGGATCACCTCCGAGCGACTCGATGCCGTGGGGCGAAAGGTCATCACCGACGCCGGCTACGGCGAGTACTTCGTGCACCGGACCGGACACGGGATCGGGCTGGAGACTCACGAGGAGCCGTACATCGTCGCGGGGTCGGCGCAAGTGCTGGAGCCTGGCATGGCGTTCTCGATCGAGCCGGGGATCTATGTACCGGGACGGTACGGCGCAAGGATCGAGGACATCGTGGTGTGCAGCGAAGGAACAGGCGCGGAGCGACTCAATAGGACACCCCGGGAACTCGGCCTGCTGGGATGAAGCGCCGGCCTGAGGGGAGGCCGCATCCTGCGGATGACGTCAGGTCGCGCCGTCTTGGGGGAACACACCCGCCTGGAGCGGATGGGGGGCCATGCCCTCTCTGCCCGACTGCCCGAGCGGCTGCCGCCGCTTGGGCAGCGTACTCCCGCTCCACCCCGGCCCACATGGCCCCGGCGGCAAGCCGGGGCCACCAGCGCTGGCCCCCTTGACCCTCGCTGCTCCCTATCACTCCCAGAACCCACCCGATCCCCACCGCCCCGGGCACCGCACACACCAAGATCCGGACCATTCCCGGACCAACTCCCTCCAAGGAACCCTACTGAACGACGTTTCCCCAGTTCAGTGGAGGTGCAGCTGCTGTACCGCCAGCAGACGAAGAATCTGCTGGGTGCCCATCGCTGGTAGCAGCGTTGCCCGAGCCGCCGCCCTTGGCGCGCTGACAAGGGAAACCTGCAGGTCACGCCGACGTCGTGGGCGGGGTGATCGCCCGTGGTCGCATGCTGAGAGGGTCAGCACGACCTCCGCCTCTTGGAGGCGATCTCTATGCCTACCACCGTCGGCCGCGGACGTGTCTACCGCCGCTGCGGCTGCAGGGACCCCCACCGCCACCAGCTCGGCGCACGCTGCCCTTGCCTGCTCACCGACAGTGAGCACGGCACCTGGACCTTCGCCGTCGACGTCCCCAGCCCAGCCCGTCGGCGGACGACGATCCGCCGGGGCGGCTTCGTCGACCACGATGCCGCTGAGACTGCGCTCCACCAGTTCCTCGAAGGGGAGGCCGGCGGGTTCGACGCGGACCCCAACCAGACCGTCGCCGACTACCTCGGCTCATGGCTGGCGGCAAAGGCCCTCGTGCTGAAGCCGACCACGATGGCCCGGTACCGCGACTACGTCCGCAACGACCTCATCCCCGCGTTCGGCACCCTCAAGCTCGACCACCTCGCCCACCGGCACGTCTCGGCCTTCGTCACCGGTCAGCTCGCTGCCGGCCGCGGCAAGACCACCCTCTACCGGTGCCTGGCCACCCTCTCCAGCGCCCTCGGCGACGCGGTCCGCCAGCACCGCCTCCCACGCAACCCCGCCAGTCCCCCAGCCCTACGGCGACCACCGTCGCCGGAACGGAGGATCTGGACGGCGGAGGAAGCCGGCTGCTTCCTCCTGTACTGCCACCAGGCCGACCCCGAGATGGCCGACCTGTTCGAGTTCCTCATCGGCACCGGCCTACGCAAGAGGGAAGCCCTGGGCCTCCACTGGGACGACGTCCACCTGACGGAAGGCGTCCTCTACGTCCGCTGCACCCTCTCCGCCATCGACAACAACCACCTCGTCATCACCACGCCGAAGACCCGATCCAGCTGCGGCTGGGTCGCCATCTCACCCCGCGTCGCCACCGCCCTCCGGCACCGTGCACAAACAACGCCCTGCACACACAGCGATCCTGACGACCCGTTCGCCGGACTCGTCTTCTGCCAACCCGACGGCAGACCGCTCGGACCACACCACGTTCTCGACCGGCTTCGCCAGCTCTCCGTCGAAGCCGGCGTTCCAAGGATCACGGTCCACGACCTGCGCCACCTGGCAGCCACCATCACCATCACCGCCGGCGTGCCGCTCACCGTGGTCTCCAAGACCCTGCGGCACTCCACCCTGTCGACCACCGCCAACATCTACAGCCACCTCACCCAACAGGCAGCACGAGAAGCCGTCGACACCATCGACCACACGCTCACGGGAGCCGAGAAGGCCAGCCACCAAACGGGCCGTACGACATGGCTGCGACCACCACGCGACCACATCCACCGGCTCCGCGAGGCTGTCCGCCGGCTCCGCTCCCCCGCGCCGCCGGCCTTCAGCGCTGCGGCCGACCGGCCACAGACCGGACGTGCGACCACACTGCGACCACCATGGCCCCGGACACACGAAAGGCCGCCCTCTCATAAGCGAGAGAACGGCCTCCGACCTGCTAAAAGCATGGTCGGGACGACAGGATTTGAACCTGCGACCCCTTGACCCCCAGTCAAGTGCGCTACCAAGCTGCGCCACGTCCCGATGCCCGCTGACCTGGGGTTTCCCCTAGTTGAACGCGCAGGAGAACGATACCGCACTTCGCGGGGTGGTCGCGCGCACGTTTCGCCGCCGCGCCGGAGGCCGTGAGCGGGGGCTTGACCTCAAGCATGCTTGAGGTAGAACGATCGGTCCATGACACAGGCAACCGCGGACACCGGGTTCCGCTACGAGGACCTCCGACCGCTCATCACGCTCATGACCGGCGCCGAGAAGCACGGTCCCGCCGCCTCGTCCACCCTCGACGCACTGTGGGTGCTCTACGACCGGGTGCTCCGGGTGGGGCCCGCGAGCGTCGAGGACCCCGGGCGGGACCGGTTCCTGCTCTCCAAGGGGCACGGGCCGATGGCCTACTACGCCGTCCTCGCCGCCAAGGGGTTCATCCCCGTCGATTGGCTGAGCGGCTTCGGTGGCTACGACTCCCCGCTCGGGCACCACCCGGACCGCACGCTGATCCCCGGGGTGGAGATCGGCAGCGGCTCGCTCGGGCACGGTCTGCCGCTCGCCGTCGGCAGCGCGCTCGGACTGCGGGCGCAGGGCCTGACCGGCCCGGCGGTCTGGGTGCTGATCGGCGACGCCGAGCTGGACGAGGGAAGCAATCACGAGGCCATCGCCTACGCCGGCCCGGCCGGGCTGGAGCGGCTGCACACGATCGTGATCGACAACGACTCCGCGACCCACGGCTGGCCCGGCGGCATCGCCTCCCGTTTCGAGGCGGCCGGCTGGTCGGCCGTCACCGTGGACGGCCGGGACCACGCGGCGCTGCACGCCGCCTTCACCGCACCGCACCCGGGCAGGCCGCACGCCGTGGTCGCCCGCGTCGAGAAGAAGCAGTAGGAGGGGAAGCAATGGACACCATGCGCGAACGGTTCATCTCGGTCACATCGCACGCACTCGACGAAGACCCCCGACTGGCACTCGTGCTCGCCGAGATCACCATGGACGCCTTCCGACCGGCCCGGGACCGGCACCCCGACCGGGTGATCAACGTAGGGATCCGCGAACAGCTGCTGATCGGCGTCGGCGGTGGACTCGCGCTCACGGGCCTGCGGCCCGTGGTGCACACCTTCGCAAGCTTCCTCGTGGAACGTCCGTTCGAACAGCTCAAACTCGACTTCGGACACCAGGGCACGGGCGGGGTCCTGGTCAGCGCGAACGCCAGCCACGACTGGCCGGCCGGCGGCTTCACCCACATGGCACCGGGCGACGTGGCCCTGCTGGACACCCTGGACGGCTGGACCGTCCACATCCCTGGCCACCCCGACGAGGCCGAGGCGCTGCTGCGCCACGCGTACGCGGCCGGGGACGACAAGGTGTACGTCCGGCTCTCCGCGCAATCGAACGCCTCGGCCCGCCCCGTCACGGGCCTGGGCTTCCAGACCGTACGGGAGGGACGCACGGGTGTCGTGGTCGCCGTCGGGCCGCTACTCGACAACGTCCTCGCCGCGACCGAGGGCACGGACGCGACCGTCCTGTACGCGCCGACCGTACGGCCCTTCGACGACGCGGCGCTCCGCGTCGCCGTCGGGCGCGCCGGGACCGACGTGGTCCTGGTCGAGCCGTACCTGGCGGGCACCTCGACGGCGGCCGCCAACGAGGCGCTGGCGGAGGTCCCCCACCGGGTTCTCGGCCTGGGCGTCGCCCGCGCCGAGCTGCGCCGCTACGGCACGATGGACGAGCACACGGCCGCCCACGGCCTCGATCCGGCCTCACTGCGCGCACGGATCTCCGCCTTCACCCGTGCGTGAGGAGGCAGGGGCGGCAGGCGGCGAAGGGCCCCGCGTCGCCGCCCGCCCGCCTACTCCCCTACCGGGCCGCCTTCCGCCGCGACCGCGCCCGAGACCAGTTCGGGGTGGGACGCGGCGAGGCGCTTCGGGGCTGCCTGGAGCCAGGAATCCGTGAGGATCGAGCGGAGCTCCCGGACGTTCTCCACGGCTGCGAGGCGGACCCGGACCCAGGCATAATTGTCATCGTGGCCCGGCCGTATGAAGAACTTCTCCGGCTCCGCCTCGATCAGTTCGGCCCGGTCCTCCTTGGGGCACTTCACCCCGATCGAAGTGTCGTCGTCGGCCAGCGAGACGAAGATCTTCCCGCTCTTCCCCTCCTTGCCCCCGACCCGGAAGGTCGGCATGCCCCAGGCGAGCTTCTCACTGCTGCCCGGAAGCGACAGTGCGATCGTCCGGACATCGTGCGCCGTCGTGGCCATCCCCGCGACTCCTCTCCAGTCCTCTCCAGCCCCTGGTGATCCCTCGCCTTCGACGGTAGCCCCCGCCACTGACAACGGCCCGGCGCCCGCGCGGCGCCGCGCTCGTCCGCGCCGCTCTTGCCCGCGCCGCCCTCACCCGCACCGGTCCCCCCGGCGCCCCTCCTCCCCCGCCCGGCCGTCCTCCCGCGCCTGCACGAGCTCCACCAGCTCCGCGGCCAGCGCCTTCACCGTCGCCAGCCCCGCCAGCCCCCACCGCCTCGGCACCACGTCCACCGCGCACACCGTGCCCAGGACGATCCCGCGCCGGTCGATCAGCGGCGCACCCACGTAGGAGCGGATCCCGCTCTCGTCCACGACCGCGTTGCCCGCGAAGCGCGCGAAGTCCCGTACGTCCTCCAGCACGAGGCCCCGGCGCCGCACCACCACGTGCGGGCAGTAGCCGCGGTCGCGGGTGAGCACCCGCGCCGGGTAGCCGCTCGCCGGGGCGTCCGCCGCGTGGTGCAGTCCGGCAAAGAACTGCCGTTCCTCGTCGATGAAGTTGATCCCGGCGTACGGGGCCGCCAGCGCGTCCGTGACCCGCCGGGCGAAGGCGTCCAGTTCGCCGTCCGGCCGCTCCCCCAGCCCCAGTTCGCGCAGCCGGACCACGCGCGCGGGTGCCTCCCGGTCCACCGGTGTGAGCAGCAGGTGCCCGGTCGATTCGTAGTAGGTCATGGTGTCTCCCCCGAATCCCGTTACTCCGAATATTTCAAATGCTTCGAATCGCTTGAAAGGTTCGAATCGCTGGACAGCAGGTGGTGGACCAGCGCGGCCAGCGCCCCCGTGCCGGAGCCCGGCAGCCGCGCGTCGCACCGTACGACGGGCACGTCCGGCCCGAGCCCCACCGCTTCCCGTACCTCGTCGGCGGCGTAGCGGTGGCCGCCGTCGAACTCGTTCACGGCGACGATGAAGCCGATCCCGCGCCGCTCGAAGAAGTCCACGGCGGGGAAGCAGTCGGCGAGGCGGCGCGTATCGGCGAGCACCACCGCGCCCAGTGCGCCCGCGCACAGCTCCTCCCACAGGAACCAGAAGCGCTGCTGGCCGGGCGTGCCGAAGAGGTACAGGACGTGCCGTTCGTCCAGGGTGATCCGGCCGAAGTCCAGGGCCACGGTCGTCGACGTCTTCGCCTCGATCCCGTCCAGCGGATCGGCGGCCTCGCTCAGCCCGCTCAGCAGCTCCTCCGTGCTCAGCGGCTCGATCTCGCTCACCGCGCCCACAAAGGTGGTCTTGCCCGCCCCGAACCCGCCCGCGACCAGGATCTTCAAGGTCGCGGGGAGCCCGTGGGCGGCCGGCTCAAAGCCTTTTGCGCAGGCCATCGAGCACCGCCCGGAGCAGGGACTGGTCATCGGCGGCGAACGAGCCGCCGGTCGGGAAGCGCGGCGCCCGCACCGTCACGGCCCCGTGTTCCATCAGGTCGGACAGGAGCACCTTGACCACCACGGCGGGCAGTCGCAGGTGCCCCGCCACTTCTGCGACGGTGACGGCGGCCGCGCCGGCGCACAGTCGGAGCGCGAGCGCGTGTTCGGCGCCGAGCGGTGCGCGCGGGCGTACGCCCGTCGCCGTCACCAGCGAGAGGAGGTCGAGGGCGATCGCCGCCCGCGTCCGCCCGCCGCTCGCCGTGTAGGGGCGCATCACCCGTCCCGCCGAATCGTCCAGCCACGGACTGTCACGCGGCGCCCCCGATGCCGTGGCCTCCTTCGTCCCGGTCCCCCTCGTCCCGGTCCTCATCACTCCGCGTCGGCGGTGAGCCGCCTCGGCGGCGCCGCCAGGTACGGGCGCACGCTCTTGACCAGCATGGCCATTTCGTAGCCGAGCACTCCGGCGTCGGCCTCCCGGGCCGCCAGTACCGCCAGGCAGGTGCCGGATCCCGCCGCCGAGACGAAGACGAGGGCGGTGTCGAGCTCCACCACCACCTGCCGGACCTCGGCGCCGTCCGCGAACCGGGATCCGGCGCTGCGGCCCAGCGAGTACAGCCCGGAGGCGAGCGCCGCCAGGTGGTCGGCGCTGTCCGCGTCGAGCCCGTGCACACAGGTGACGAGCCCGTCCGCGGTCAGCAGCACCGCGCTGCGCGTGTACGGAACCCGTTGGACCAGGCCGCTGAGCAGCCAGTCGAGGTCCGAGAGCCGACTGGTCTTGGTCGCCACTTCGCCGCCCATGGGGATGCGCTCCTTAACTGACGTGTGAGTCGGGTGGATTGAGCGAGTCGAGTCGGATGCCGGGGTCACGTCCGGTTCTCCGACTGGGCGAGACCGAAGCCCCGTTGGAAGGCGGCCATCAAACCGGGGTCGTGCACGGGCTGTTCCACTCCGGACCCCTCGGACGGTCTGGCTACGGGCGCCTCGCGCAGCTGGGGCGCGACGTGGTGCTGGGCCCGCCGCCGCGGCAACGGCGGCCGCTCCCCGCCGACCCGGGCGGCCGGCACGGAGGGCTGCGCGGGGGCGGGCGCGGTGACCTCGGGGGCGCTCGGCTCAGGGGCGACCGAGGCCGCCGGGAACACGGCCGGGGCCCGCTCGGCGAGGGTCTCCTCGGCCGGTTCCGCGGGCCCGCCGGTCGCCCGGGGCACCGTACGGGGCTTCGCGCCGACCACGTCAACGGCCCATCCGGGTGCGGCCGACGGGACGGGCCGGGACGCGGAGACGGGCTGGGGCGCCGGGCCCGTCCGGGGCCCGGAAACGGGCTGGGACGCGGAGACGGGCTGGGGCGCGGAGACGGGGGACGGCTCCGGCCTGGGCAGGCCCACCCGTACCGGCTCCAGCGGCGGCGGCCCGTCCGCCCCCTCACCGGATCCCCACGAGGTGGCCCGCGAGCCGCCCAGCGCGTCGGCGGCGCTCGGGACCTCCGCCCCCAGGAGCTCCTGCGGCAGGACCAGGACGGCCAGCACCCCGCCGTAGATGTTGGACTTGAGCTCCACGGCGATCCCGTGCCGCCGCGCCAGCGCCGATACGACGAACAGGCCGATCCGGCCGTCCGCCAGCAGGTGCCGGACGCTGATCTGGTCGGGGTCGCCGAGCAGCGCGTTCATCCGGTGGGCTTCCTCGGGGGGCATGCCGAGGCCCCGGTCCTCCACCTCGACCGCGATGCCGGCGGTGACCCGCTCCGCGCGCACCACGACGTCGGTGTCCGGGGCGGAGAACACGGTGGCGTTCTCGACGAGTTCGGCGAGCAGGTGCACGACGTCGGCGACGGCGTGGCCGCGTACGGTGCCGCCCGCCGGGGGCACCACCTTGACCCGGGTGTACTGCTCGACCTCCGCGACCGAAGAGCGCAGTACCTCGCTCAGGTCGATGGGCCGGGTCCACTGGCGGCGCGAGGCTGCGCCGCCGAGCACGGCGAGGTTCTCGGCGTGCCGTCGGATCCGGGTGGCGAGGTGGTCGACGTGGAAGAGCTCCTTGAGCAGGTCCGGGTCCTCGACCGTGTCCTCCAGGTCGTCCAGCAGCGAGATCTCGCGGTGGACGAGGGACTGGAGGCGGCGCGCGAGGTTGACGAAGACCTCGACCTTGCGGTCGCTGTCCGACGGGGCGACCGGGCCGCCGAGGCGGACCAGGGTCGCGTGGGCCTGTTCGCGGGCTCCGCGCAGCTCCTGGGCGAGCAGCCAGAACTCGTCCACGCGCGCCGTGTCGCCGCCCAGCCCCGAGCCGCCAGGCCCACCGCGCACCGGGCGGGCGGGCAGCTCTCCGCGCTCCAGCCGCTCGGCGGCCGTACGCAGCTCCTGGCGCCCGCGGACGCTGGAGCGGCGCAGGGCCTCGCAGCGGTCGCGGACGGAGTTGGCCGCGCGCTGCGCGCCGAGCAGGGCGGCGGCGAGTGCACCGACGACGAGCAGGGCGCAGCCGGTGAGCACCGGCCAGAGCCTGTCGTCGCGGGCACCCGCGCCACCGCCGAGCTGGAGCGTGAAGATCACCGCGGCCGCACCGCTGAGCCCGGCGGCGAGCGTGGGCAGCACGGCGGAGCGGACCAGCTGAGGGCGTATCTGCCGACCGGGACCGGTGACGGCGTGTCTCGACGGGGCGTGGCGGGCGGCGCGGAGTCCGGACATCTGCGTCCTCGGTCAGTGGGGCCCGGCCCCGGGCGTCCCGGGATCCGGTGTTGATCACCGGATACCCACGCTAGACCGCACGATCCCGCCCCTGACGCCCAGTTGGGGAACTTGCCCCGGGTGCTTCCCGCTCCCGATGGAGCGCTCGTACGCAAGCCCGAATGCGCCGTGGGCGCACACGCCAGTCCCCCAAAGGGGCGCATATCTCCCCACCCAACCCCCACAAAGCCAGGCCCCTCACCCACCCCACCCACCCCGAAAGCCACAACCACGGCCTCCGGCCGACAACGGGGTCGATCCGGTCGCTCGCGCCCCGGGGGCACACCCTTGACCGGAGCCACGGCCTGGCCGAGACCGAAGTCCGGCGGACGGCACGGAGGCACGGGCGCAGCCCGGAACGGGTCCAGCTCAGCCCCAGCCCGGCATCCTGAGCACAGCCCGGAACGGGGGCACAGCCCCGAAGCGAGTCCCGGCGCACAGCCCCGGTGGGCGCACAGCCCGAGGGCGGGTCCGGGCACAGCCCGGGTCCAAGAACGGGTCGGGGCCGGGGCGCAGCCCCAAGCAGGCCCGGGCGCAGCCCCAAGCAGGCCCGGGCGCAGCCCGAGGGCGGGCCCGGACGAAGCCCGAAGCAGGCCCGGGCGCAGCCCGGTTTCGGGAAGGGGCGGGGTGGGGGAAAGCTCCGCGCAGCGGCCCCGGCTCCGGACCGGGAACCGGACCCGGCCGCCCCAACCAGACGGCGGCCCCGGCCCGCCCCCGCACCCCCTACGAACCCACCGCCTCCGGCTCCTCGCGGCCCGCCGACGGGGCGACCGTCTTCGGGGGCTCCGCCGCAGGAACGGAAACGGGCTCAATCGCAGACGCCGGCCCGACCGCCACGAACGGCCGCCACCAGGCCCCGGCCGGCGCATCCGCCGCGCCCGGCTCGAACGGCTGCCCCGGCACCGGCAGGGCGATCGCCGCCCCGACCCCTTCGGCCGCGGCCACCGTGCCCTCGCCCGGCTCGTCCCACGGATGCGGGGCCAGGTTGAAGGTGCCCCAGTGGATCGGCAGCATCGTGCCGTGCGGCACCCCGCCCTGGAGGTCGAGGTGGGCGCGCATGCCCTCCTCGGGGGTCATGTGGATGTCGGGCCAGTACTCCGAGTAGGCCCCGATCTGGATCATCGTGGCGTCGAACGGGCCGTGAGCGGCGCCGATCTCCTTGAAGCCGGGGAAGTACCCCGTGTCCCCGCTGTGGAAGACCCGGTGCTCGTCGCCCGCGACGACCCAGGAGGCCCACAGGGTGAACTGCTGGTTGCGCAGGCCGCGCCCGCAGAAGTGCCGGGCCGGGGTGGCCGTCAGCGAGAGCCCGGCGACCTTGGTGGTCTCGTTCCAGTCGAGCTCGCGCACCCGGTCGGCCGGGACGCCCCAGCGCTCCAGGTGGGCTCCGACGCCGAGCGGGACCGCGAAGACCGTGTTCGTGTCGGCCAGTTCCTTGATCGTCGGCAGGTCGAGGTGGTCGTAGTGGTCGTGCGAGATCACCACGACGTCGACCTCGCCCAGCGAGGCCAGCGGGACCGGAACCGGGTGCAGCCGCTTGGGGCCGGCGAAAGGGAAGGGTGAGCACCGGTCGCCCCAGACCGGGTCGAACAGCACCCGGCGCCCGTCGATCTCGGCGAGCACGCTGGAGTGCCCCATCCAGGTCAGCCGCAAGCCGCTGACCGGCGGCTTCGCCAGCTCGGCGAGCGTCGTCGGGTAGACCGGGATGGGCGCGCCGGGGTTCCGCCGGAGCCGCTGCTCCTTGTGGAAGTAGATCTTGGCGAACTCCGACATCGAGCCGGAGGGCCTGGTCCGGGCGCCGACGGGATTCTGGAACACGCCGTCGGCGAAGTTCGGCGAGCTCCGGATCCGGTCCAGCCGGGCACCGGACGGGTCGGCGCCGAAGGCTTCGGGTCGCAGGGCGCGCAACCGCGGACGCAAGGGACGGGAGCCGGTCAAGGCGCCTCCTGGGAGGGGTGGGGACAAGACGTTCTCATGGCTTACCACCATCCCAACGCACGGCACTGCCGAAGGATTCCATTTGGCGCTCCCGAACGCCCCCCACCCGCCCGCGCACCCGCGCCCGTACCCGTGCCGTACCTACAACGGCAGCAGGTCCGGTCGCTTCGGCTCCACGTGGTCCCCGGAGGACTCCCCGCGCAGCCGTCGCCCGATCCACGGGACCAGGTACTCGCGCGCCCACTGGATGTTGTCGCGGGTCACGTCCACCGAGCCGCGCGGCCGCATCGGCGGCCACGGCTGGTCCGGGTCGGCCGGGGTGTCCAGGCCCAGCACCTGGGCGGCGCGCAGGGCGACCCGCGTGTGCCCCTCGGGCGAGAGGTGCAGCCGGTCCTCGTCCCAGGCCCGCCGGTCCTGTACGGACTTCAGGGACCAGAGGTCGAGCACGGGGCACTCGTACCGGTCGGCGATGGAGCGCACGTGCGCGCTGTACGTCGCGATCTTGCCCCGCATGTGCTTGAGGACCGGCACGTCCCGCGTGTCGAACCCGGTGGTGATCATGACCTGGCCGACCGATCCGGTGAGGTCGGCGACCGCCGCCTCGAACCGCTGGGCCACGTCGTCCGGGTCGCTGCCGGGCCGGATGATGTCGTTGCCGCCCGCGCAGAAGGTCACCAGGTCCGGCGCGAGCTCCTTGGCCCGGGGGACCTGCTCGGCCACGATCTGGTCCAGGAGGCGGCCCCGGACGGCCAGGTTCGCGTACCGGAAGTCGTGCTCTTCGCGCTGATCGGCCAGGAGTACGGCCAGCCGGTCCGCCCAGCCGAGAAACGTTTCCCCGGGTCCCGGGTCCCCGACGCCTTCGGTGAAGCTGTCCCCGATCGCCGCGTACGAGCCGATGGTCTTGAGTGTCGTCGTCGTCGCTGCCACGGGACCACATCCTTCACCCCTGCGCACGACCTACGCGACCGTAGCCAAGGTTTGACGGACCGTGATCTTTGCCACCCGTCGCACGAGGAATAGGCGGGAGGGGCGACGAACCGACCGGGACGCACATACGGCCGGGCCCCCCTCGGGTCCCGGCCGCACGCACGTTCCCGGTCCGCACCGGCCGGCAGCTGCTCTCAACCGCTCGCAACCGCTCGCCCGCCGCCGGAGCCGACGGTCGGACTCAGATGCTGACGCCCTTCGACCGCAGGTAGGCCAGCGGGTCGATGTCCGAGCCGTACGAGGGCCCCGTGCGGATCTCGAAGTGGAGGTGCGGGCCGGTCACGTTGCCGGTGGCGCCGGAGAGACCGATGCGCTGCCCGGCGGTGACGCTCTGGCCGACCGAGACGGACAGCTGGGAGAGGTGGCCGTACTGGCTGTACTTGCCGTCCGCGTGGCGGATGACCACCTCGTTGCCGTACGCACCGCCCCAGCCGGCCGAGACGACCGTGCCCGCGCCGACGGCCTTGACGGTGGTGCCGGTGCTCGCGATGAAGTCCACACCCGTGTGGTAGCCGCTGGACCACATGGAGCCGGCGGCCTTGTACGGGGTGGAGGTGCCGCCGCCGACCGGGGCGACGAACCCGGCGGAGGCCGGAGCGGCCTGCTGCTTGACGGGGGCCGCCTTGGGGGCGGGCGCGGCCGGGGCCTCGGCCGCCGACCCGTCGGCGGAGCCTTCGTCGGAGGAGTCACCCGACGGGGAGTCCGAGGTGTCGTCCGACGAGGCGTCAGCCGAGGCCTGGGAGGGCTTCTCGGCCGGCTGCGCCGCGCCCGTGGCACCGAGCGTCAGCTTCAGGCCCGGGTGGATCAGCGAGGGGTTGGAGCCCACGGCCTCGCGGTTGTCCGCGTAGAGCCGCTCCCAGCCACCGGTGAGGTGCTCACGCTCGGCGATCTTGGAGAGGTAGTCCCCCGGCACGACCGTGTAGACGGTGGGGGCGGCCTGCGCCGCGGTCGGCGCGGCCTGGAGGGCGGCCGGAACCTGGGCGACCCGTGCCGCCTGGACCGGCACGGCGGCGGGCGCCGCGGCCGGGACGCCGGCCGCGTGGGCGCCGGCGGCACCGAGCAGCGGGAGCGCGAGGGCCGCGCCACCGGTGCCCGCAACGGCGAAACCGCGGGATATCGAGCGGGACTTCGGGCGGCGGTGCTTACCCGTTGCGGTCATGGCGAATTCCTCTCCGACGCCTGCGAGGTGAGCTGTCGGGTTCGGACGGGAGATGTCCGGCCATATCCGCGCCGGCGAACGGCGCATGTACGACTTCACCCCGAGCTGTCCCGTTGTAAAGATCCGATACGGATCGGGAACAGCGGCTTACCTGGTTCCCCCGCTCCTGCCACGCGCTGAATAGTCGGGTGCGGTTGCCGGACGGCGGCAGGATTAGGCGGTCCGTCCGGATCGATCGCGAACGTAATCGAGTCCGGCCGCACAGAACAAGTCACGAATTCCCTGAATGATTCTCAGGAATGCCTGCCAGCCGGAATTCCGGTCACCCTGTGTCCATTCCCGGCCTTCAACGGCCGCCCCGACAAGGCAATTCGACATTGATGATCAGGCACTCACGGTCACCGTATGATCTGGCTCACGGGGAGGTGTCCGATCTCGCCTGTCGCTATGGCAAGTTGTTCCCAAGTAGCGTAATTCGGACACTCTCGACGACCACACAGAGGAGCCCCCTGTGACCCAGCGGATACCCCAGAGCCCGCAGACGGAGCCGGAACTGACCGGCGTGCGCAACTTCCGTGACGTGGGCGGGCTGCCGACCACCGACGGCCGGAAGGTCAAGTCGGGACGACTGTTCCGAAGCGGACATCTCGCACATGCCACTGAAACTGACGCGGAGTTCCTCGAATCGCTCGGTCTGCACACCGTCTTCGACTTCCGCAACGGCGCCGACCACGCGCTGGAGGGCGCGGACGTCGAGCTGTCCGGCGTGCGCAACGTGAACATCCCGCTGTCGGACCCGGCCGACGGGCGGGAGTTCTGGAAGATGGTGCGCGACGGGGAGGTCGGCCAGCTCCACGAGGTCCTGGGGGACGGCAGGGCCGCCGAGCGGATGACCAATTCCTACCGCGGGATCATCAGGACCCGCACCGCCGAGCACAGCCGGGTGCTGCACGCCCTCGCCGAGGACAGCGTCCCGGCCCTCATGCACTGCGCGGCCGGCAAGGACCGGGCCGGCCTGTCGATCGCCGTCACCCTGCTCGCGCTGGGCGTCGAGCGGGAGGCGATCGTCGCCGACTACCTGGAGTCGAACGCCCCGCACAACCGCTACCGGGTCCGCCGGAGCAGTGACGCGGCCCAGGCCCGCACCCCCGAGGTGATGGAGCTGCTCGCCCCGCTCTTCGACGCCCGCGCCCAGTACCTGACCGCGGCCTTCGAGACCATCGACGAGCAGTGGGGCGGGGTGGAGCGCTACCTCGCCGAGGGCCTCGGGCTCACGCCCGAGACCCTCGAACGGCTCCGCGACCGGCTGCTGGACTGACGCCCCGCGAGGCAGGCCGCCGCCCCGTCAGCCGGTTCACCAGGTCACCGGATCACCGGTAAGCCGGCTCACCGGTTCGCGACGGCCTGCTTCACCAGCGTCCGGCCGAAGTCCCACATCAGCGCGCCGCCGCCGTGCGCCTCGTCCATGACCTCCCGGAAGGCCCCGACGAACCGCTCCACGTCCGCCTCGTCCACGACCAGCGGCGGAATGAGCTTGATCACTTCCAGGTGGTCCCCGGACACCTGCGTGAGGATCCGGTGCTTCTGCAGCAGCGGCACCACGACCATCTGCGCGAACAGCCCCTTGCGGGCCGCCTGCAGCATGGTCCACCGGCTCCGCAGCCCCAGCGAGGAGGGCCGGCCGAACTCGATGCCGATCATCAGCCCGCGCCCCCGTACCTCGTGGAGCAGTTCGTACTCGTCCACGAGCGCGGCGAGGCGGCCGCGCAGCAGGTCGCCCATGGCGCGGGCGTTGGCCACCACCCCCTCGTCCTCCATGACCGAGAGCACCGCGAGCCCGGCCGCCATCGCCTGCGCGTTGGAACCGAAGCTCGCGGAGTGCACGAGCACCCGGTCCATGGAGGAGTAGACGCGCTTGAAGATCCAGTCCTTGCCCAGGGTGGCGCCGACCGGTACGTAGCCTCCGCTGAGCGCCTTGGCCACGCACACCAGGTCCGGTTCCACTCCGGCCTCGTGCTGGTAGGCGTAGAACTCCCCGGTGCGTCCGAGGCCCGTCTGGACCTCGTCCGCGATCAGCAGGGCCTTGTGCCGGCGCAGCAGCTCCTGTGCGGCGAGCAGGAACCCGGGCGGGGCGGCGAGCACCCCCTTGCCCTGGATCGGCTCGACCACGAAGGCCGCCACGTCCCCCTTGCCCAGTTCCCGCTCCAGGGCTGCCAGGTCACCGAGGGCGATCCTGGTGTCGGGCAGCAGCGGGGCGAAGCCCTCCCGGAAGCCGCCCTCGCCGTTCACCGACAGCGCGCCGGCGGTGAGCCCGTGGAAGGCGTGGTCGCAGTAGAGGATCCTGGGCCGCCCGGTGGCGTACCGGGCGAACTTCAGGGCGGTCTCCACCGCCTCGGTGCCGCTGTTGCCGAAGAACACCCGGTCCAGGTGCGGGCTGTACGAGAGCAGCTTCTCCGCCAGCAGCCCGGGGAGCGGCTGGCAGTCGAAGCGGGTGAGGTCGGCGAGCTGGGCGTCCAGGACGTCGTGCAGGGCCTGTCTGACCACCGGGTGGTGGCGGCCCAGGCCCATCACCCCGAACCCGGCGAGCATGTCGAGGTAGTCGTTGCCCTCGGCGTCCCAGAAGTGGGCTCCCTCGGCACGCTCGTAGACCTTGTCGAAGCCGATGGTGTGCAGCATCCGGGGCAGTTGGTGATTGAGGTGACGGGCGTGCAGTTCGTACCGTTCCCCGCCGCGCTCGGCCAGCAGCGCGCCGAGGTCGAAGCCCCCGGCCCGGTCCACCCGGCCGCCCTCCCCCGCCCGGTCCCCGCTCATGCCGAGGTGCCCCGGCCGCCCACCGTCTCCCGCGCCGCGCGCAGCGACTCCTTCAGAGAGCCCATGGTGGCGAGGACCGCCGTGGGCTCGTACCCGCAGTGCGCCATGCAGTTCGCGCAGCGCGGGTCCTTTCCGCGGCCGTACTTGCTCCAGTCCGTGTCCTCGATGAGTTCCCGGTACGTGGGTACGTATCCGTCGCTCATCAGATAGCAGGGGCGCTGCCAGCCGAAGAGGGAGTAATTCGGAATGGCCCATGCGGTGCAGGGGAAATCGGCCTTGCCTTCCAGGAAGTCCAGGAAGAGCGGGGAGTGGTTGAGCCGCCAGCGGCGCCGGTTTCCGCCCGCGAAGGCCTTCTTGAAGAGTTCGCGGGTCTGTTCGACGCCCAGGAAGTGCTCTTGGTCGGGGGCCTTCTCGTAGGCATAGGCGGGCGAGATCATCATTTCGTCGACCTGGAGGTCGTCATTGAGGTAGTTGAGGACCTCGATGATGGTCTGCGGGGTATCGGTGTTGAAGAAGGTGGAGTTGGTGGTCACCCGGAACCCGCGCTTCTTCGCCTCCTTGATGGCCGCGACCGCCTCGTCGAAGACGCCTTCCTTGGCCACGGACTCGTCGTGGCGCTCGCGCAGTCCGTCGATGTGCACGGCGAAGGCGAAGTAGGGGGACGGGGTGAACTTCTCGATCTTCTTGCGGAGCAGCATCGCGTTGGTGCAAAGGAAGACATACTTCCGCTTCGCCACGAGCTGGCGCACGATCTCGTCGATCTGCGGGTGCATCAACGGTTCGCCGCCGGCGATGGACACCATCGGCGCGCCGGACTCCAGCACGGCGCCGACGGCCTGGGCCACGGGCATGCGCTGCTTGAGCACCCCGGCCGGGTGCTGGATCTTTCCACATCCCTCGCAGGCCAGATTGCAGGCGTAGAGCGGTTCCAGCTCGACGATCAGCGGGAACTTCTCACGCTTGCGGAGCTTCTGTTCGAGCAGGTACGTCCCGACCCTGATGGTCTGTCGCAGTGGCATGGCCATCTGGCTCACCTCCTGGGGAGCAGCAAAGAACGGTGCCAGTCATAAAACGCAGGCAGTACGGCACGCAGTACGCGAAAGGCTGATATTCCTCCGCGAACAGTGCCAATACGGATGAGCTCATGCTCCGGAGCGTCCACGATCACCCGTACGGCCGCAACCGGACGGTCCGCGCCGGGTCCGGCGGGTCCGTCTGGGCCGTCGGGCCCGGCGGGTCCTTGCCGGGCCGCGGTCCACAGGGTGGCCGCCGATTCCATGTCGACCCCGATGGCGCCGGTGGCGCGCAGTTCCGCGCGCTCCCGGCCCCGGACGACGTGGTCGGATCCGGTCAGTGCACCGAGGTGTACGGTCCGGCCGGGTACGGCCCGGGCCAGCGCCTCGGCGAGCAGGGCGGTACCGGCGCAGGCGACCGTGCCGCGCGGGTCCCGGGTCTCCTCGGCGACGATCAGGTCGCCGGGGCTCATGCCGGGCAGCAGCCCGGCGCAGAATCCGGTGGCGAGCACCGCGGCCCCGCGCAGCGCCGGCTCGGCCAGGGCGCGGCCGACGGCGCGTTCGGCCGCGCGGGGGCCCATGCCGGTGCGCAGGACCTCGTAGAGCTCGGGCGCGCCCACCACGCTACCGCTGCGCAGGGCCGCCCGCTCGATGCGCAGCGCACAGGCGACGAGCAGCGGGGGCGGGCCGGTGGCGGCTTCGCGGTCCGGGCGCATCAGGCCCCCTCGCCGGCCGGGAACACGCCCGGGTCCGCGTACCGGCCGTCCGGGCCGAAGGGCTCCCCGTAAAGGTAGCGGCCGAGCGCCGTCAGCGGGAACACCTGGCGGTAGAGGTGGTAGTTGATGGAGAAGTCCCAGGGGAATCCGGTCCCGGTGAAGTACGGCTCGTCCCAGGTGCCGTCCGCGAGCTGGGTCCCGACCAGGTACGCGATCCCCCGCCGGACCGCGTCCCCCTCGCGCTCCCCCGCCGACAGGAGTGCCATCAGGGCCCACGCCGTCTGCGAGGCCGTCGAGGGGCCCTTCCCGGCCCAGGACGGGTCCTTGTAGGAACGCTGGTCCTCGCCCCACCCACCGTCCTCGTTCTGTACGGATTCCAGCCAGCGCACGGCCCGCCGGATCGCGGGGTGCGAGGGGGCGAACCCGGCGGCGGTCAGGGCCGGGACCACCGAGCCGGTCCCGTAGACGTAGTTGGTGCCCCAGCGGCCGAACCAGCCGCCGTCCGGCTCCTGTTCCGCGAGCAGCCAGGCGATCCCGCGCCGGGTGCGGGCATCGCCCGCCTTGCCCTCGACGGCGAGCATCTCGACGACGTGGGCGGTGACGTCCGCCGAGGGCGGGTCGATCACCTCGCCGAAGTCGCAGAAGGGCAGCTTGTTGGGCAGGGAGCTGGTGTTGTCGGCGTCGAAGGCTCCCCAGGCGCCGTTCTTCGACTGCATGCCGAGGTTCCAGGACACCCCGCGGGCGATGGCGGCTTCGAGGCGCGCCGGGTCGGGGTGTTTGACGCGGCGCAGCGCGAGGACCACCTCGGCCGTGTCGTCGATGTCGGGGTAGTTGTCGTTGTGGAACTCGAACGCCCAGCCTCCCGGGGCCAGTCCGGGGCGGCGCACGGCCCAGTCCCCGCTGCGCACGATCTCCTCGCCGAGCATCCAGTCGGCGGCCTTGACCAGCGCCGGGTGGTCGGGGCTCAGTCCGGCGTCGGCCAGCGCGATGGCGGCCAGACAGGTGTCCCACACCGGGGACTGGCAGGCCTCGATCATCCGGGCCCCGTCGGCGCGCCAGACCGCAAACCGGTCCAGGGACTCCAGCCCGGCCCGCATCACCGGATGGCGCATGTCGTAGCCGAGCAGGTGCAGGGCGATGACGGAGTACACGGCGGGCGGCTGGATCCCTCCCCAGCAGCCGTCGTTCTCCTGGCGCTCCACGATCCAGCGGCCGGCACTGACCATGGCCGCCTTGCGCAGGCGGCGCGGGGCGAACCGGCGGTAGACGTGCAGGGCCTTGTCCATCCGCTGGAATGCGCCACCCCAACTCGCCAGCGGGGCCAGCCTCTTGACCGGGTTCGGGTTCCGCGCATCGGTGTGCAGCTCGTCCAGCGCGAAGGGGGCCGGGCGGACCGGGCGCAGCGCGGAGACCACGGTGAGCGGGACGATGGTCTGCCGGGCCCAGCAGCCGAAGTCGTAGATGTTCAGCGGCACCCAGGGCGGCAGGAAGACCAGTTCGGGCGGGAGTTCGGGCAGGTGGTCCCAGTTCCACCAGCCGAACAGCGCGAGCCAGATGCGGGTGAAGACCCGGGCGCCGGCGATTCCCCCGTGGGCCCGGATCCACGCGGAGGCGCGGGCCATGTGCGGGGCGTCGGGGGCGTCCCCGGCGAGGCGCAGGGCCACGTAGGCCTCGATGGTGGCGGAGAGGTCGGCGGGGCCGCCGTGGAAGGTGGCCCAGGTTCCGTCGCTCTGCTGCTCGCCGCGGATGAACAGTCCGGCGGCGTGCGTGGTGGCCTCGTCCCGGATTCCGAGGAACTGCCGCAGCAGCAGGTCCTCCGCGTCCATGGTGACGTTGGTCTCCAGGTCGCCCTTCCACCAGCCTGCCTCGTCCTGCCGGTCGAGCAGGTTGCGCACCGCCCTCGCCGTCGCCTCGTGCGCGTCGCGCAACGGGCCCGGCGGGGCCTCCGCCTGTGTGGCACTCTGCGATGCGGCTGCGGTGGGGCCGCCGCCGTCGGTCGTCGCTGTCATGGCTTCCCCTTTGTGTGCAGTGTCCTCTGCTGTCCTCCGCTGTACTGGGGGTTGCCGTCGGCCGGTACTACGGGCAGGCAGTACCGGCCGGCGACTGGCGAGTCATATGCGCGTACGGGTGGCGATCACCTCTTGCGCACGACGACGAAGTCGGCGAGTGCGACGAGCTGGTCGCGCACCTTCTGGTCCATGTCCACGTCGTCGAGCGCCTTGATCGCGACCGCGTGCTGGCGGCGCGCCTCGTCGGCGGTCCACTGGCGGCCGCCGGCCGCCTCGATGAGCGCCGCGCGGGCGGCGAACTCCTCTTCCGAGAAGTTCTCGAAGTCGTTGCTCTTGGCGTCGGCGGCGAGCAGTTCGGCGAGCTCTTCGCAGGCCGGTCCGCCGGCCGCGAGGGCGGCGACGACGGGCAGGGACTTCTTGCGCTGGCGCAGGTCGCTCCAGGTCTGCTTGCCGGTGGACTCCGGGTCGCCCCAGATGCCGAGGAGGTCGTCGACGGCCTGGAAGGCCAGGCCGAGGTGGTAGCCGTACTCCTCCAGCTTGTCGGCCGTACGGTCGTCCGCGCCGCCGAGCACGGCGCCGATGGAGACCGCGCAGGCGAGCAGGGCGCCGGTCTTGTTGCCCTCCATCTCCAGGCATTCCTCGACGCTGACGCTCTCGCGGTGCTCGTAGGAGATGTCCTGGGCCTGGCCGTCGATGAGCTTGCGGCTGGCGGTGGTCAGGCGGCGCGCGGCGCGCCCGGCCTCGACCGTGCCGAGCTCCAGGAGCACCTCGTTGGCCAGGGCGAACAGCGCGTCGCCGACCAGGATCGCGAGGGCCGGTCCGTGGACCTTCCACACGGTGTCGCGGTGGCGGCGCTGCTCGTCGCCGTCCATCAGGTCGTCGTGGAGCAGCGAGAAGTTGTGTACGAGCTCGACCGCGACGGCTCCCGGGATGCCCACCTCGGCCGCGGCCCCCGCGGCCTCGGCGGAGAGCAGGGCGAGGGCGGGGCGGACGGCTTTGCCGCCGTCGCCGTCCGCCGGGTTTCCGTGGGCGTCGATCCAGCCGAAGTGGTAGGCGGCGACGGTGTCCATGGGCGCGGCGAGCCGGTCCACGGCGGCGCGGAGCACGGGCGTCGAGAGCGTACGGCCGCGTTCGAGGAGGGCGAGCGTGTCCGCCTTCTCCCCGCCGACCGGGCCCGCACTGGCGTCCGTGTTCTCGACGGCCGGATTCCCCGGGTTCACTGGCTCTCCTCTGGTTCCTGTACGTACTGCGGTGCTTGGTGCTGCGGTGCCGGTACCCGTGGTGCCGGTAACGGTGGTGCCGGTGGTGGTCATGCCGCCTCCTGCAGGGGGTGTTCGCGGTGGCGGCCCAGCGTGGCGAGTGCGGCCTGGGCCGCGCTCAGTCCGCTGCGGACGGCGCTCTCCATGGTCGCGGGCCAACCGGTCGCGGTCCACGCACCTGCGAGGTAGAGCCCCGGCGTGTCGGTCCGCGGGCCGGGCCGCAGCCGCCCGACGCCGGGGGTGGGGGCGAAGGTGGCGGTGCGCTCCCGGGTGACGAAGAAGTCCCGTACCTTGGCGCCGCGCGCCGCCGGCAGCAGCCGTTCCAGCTCGGGCAGGTACTTGGCGCGCAGCACGGAGACGGGCTCGTCGATGTCCTCGTGGGCCACCGACTGGGACAGGGCCAGGTACTGGCCGCCGTCGGGGAGTCCGGAGGACTCGGTGCGGTCGAAGACCCACTGGACCGGGGAGCCGAGGGCCGCGAAGAACGGCTGCTTGACCACCTTTCGGTCGTAGACGACGTGGACGTTGAGGATCGGCGCGGTGCCGATGTCGAGGAGCTTGTCGGGGTCGGCGAGCGCGCCGGCCGGGAGCAGCCCGTGCGCCTCGCGCTGCGGGACGGCGAGGACCACGGCGTCGGCGTCCAGGGACTCGCCCTCGGTGTCGACCAGCCAACCGCCGTCTTCGGTACGGGAGATGGCGGTGACCCGGGTGCGCAGCTCGGTCCGCACCCCGGCCGCGTCGAGGGCGCGGCGGGCGAGGACGTCGTGGAGGTCGCCGAGCGGTACGCGGGCCCAGCCGATGTCGGCCGCGCCGTTCTGCGAGAGCAGCCCGGTCTTGAAGACCATGGCGGCCAGGCCCAGCGAGGACTGTTCGGCGGTGGCGTTGAGGGTGGCGATGCCGACGAGGTCCCACAGGGCCTCGATGGTGCGCGGGGACTGGCCGTAGCGGCCGAGCCAGGTCGCGAAGTCCAGGCCGTCGAGCGCCGGGTCGGCGGGGTCGAGGCGGCGCAGGGCGAGGGCCGCGCGCCCGACGCTCGCCCGTTCGGCGAGCGAGAGGTGCGGGTAGCGGGCGAGGGAGCCTGCCAGGTGCAGGGGCACGGGCAGGGCGCTGCGGCGCAGCCGGCCCAGGCGGGGGCCGCCGGGGTGCGCCACGTCGAGCACGGGTACGTCGAGCCGGTCCTGGAGGGGGGCCAGGTCCGCGCCTTCGATGCGGTCGAGGAACCACCGGTAGGCGGTGCAGCAGCGCAGGTAGACGTGCTGGCCATTGTCGACGGTGAGGTCGCCGCGCTTGAAGGAGAAGGCGAGGCCGCCGAGCCGGGGCCGGCCTTCCAGCAGGGTGACGCGCAGGCCCGCGTCGGCGAGCTCCAGCGCGGCGGTGACCCCGGCGAGCCCGCCGCCGACCACGACGGCGTGGTTCGCTGTCATACGTCCTCCTCTGTCACTGCGACAGACGCGGCCGGGGCGCGGCGGGTTGCCCCGGCCCGCTCCGCGGGCGCGTCCGGCCGGACAAGCACGGAGGGCGCCATCAGAGCCGCCTCCGGTTGCTCTGGCGCGAGATGGTCCGCGCGTCGAGCCCGGAGAGCCCGCGGACGGCCACGTACGCCTTCTCGTGCGGCGGCAGCGAGACCCGGCCCCGGAGCACGGCCTCGGGCTCGCGCTCGATGCGGTCGAGCAGGCGCCGGTAGATCCCGGCCATCGCGGCGACGCAGGCGCCGCTGCGCCGGTCGAGCAGGGGGAGCAGCCGGTAGCCCTCGACGAACAGGGCTCGGGCGCGCCGGACTTCGTGGTGGACGAGCCCTACGAAGTCCGCGCCGGCGGGCATCCGCTCGCTGTGGAAGCCGTCGGAGCAGCCGAACTTGGCGAGGTCCTCGGCGGGCAGGTAGGTGCGCCCGTTGCCCGCGTCCTCGGACACGTCCCGGAGGATGTTGGTGAGTTGCAGCGCGAGGCCGAGGGTGTCGGCGTATTCGCCGGCCCGGGCCGCGTCGGGCGCGCCGGGGGTGGTGCCGAACACGCCGAGCGAGAGCCGGCCGATGGCTCCGGCCACGCAGCGGCAGTAGACCTTGAGGTCGTCCCAGGTCTCGTAGGTCTCGCCGCGCACGTCCATGAGGACGCCGTCGATGAGTTCGTCGAGCCCTTCCAGGGGGATGGGGAAGCGGCGCGAGGCGTGGGCGAGGGCGACGGCGACCGGGTCGGTGTCGTCCTCGTCGATCTTCTCTTCGCGGATCCGGCCGAGCAGGGCGCGGGTCTCCTCCAGCCGGGCCAGTTTGACCTCGGGTGCGAGCGTGCCGTCGCCGATGTCGTCGACCCGCCGGGAGAAGGCGTAGAGCGCCGACATCGCCTGCCGTTTGTCGGCGGGCAGCAGCCGGATGCCGTAGGCGAAGTTGCGCGCCTGCGAGCCGGTGACGGTCTCGCAGTAGCTGTAGGCCGCCAGCACGGGCGCGGACGGCGCGCCGGGTGCGGACGCGTGTGTGGGGCCCTCCACGGTCGGGCTCACCCCTTTCTCGGCGCTGTGCGCAGGACGGCGGCCACCTCGCGGAGCAGGCCGCTCTTGGTGGGCTTGGGCGGGCCGGGGAGTACGTCGAAGCCGGCGTCGGTGACGGCTCGCAGGGCGGCGCGCCCTCCTCCCACGAAGCCGGCGAGCAGCAGCCGGAGCCTTCCGTGGACGCTGCCCACGAGCGGTGTGCCCTCGTTCAGGAGGTCCCGCGCGCGCTCGGTTTCGAAGGCGACGAGCGCGCGTACGGATGCTCCGGCGCTGGGGGCTCCCAGGTCGGATTCGGCCACGCGGAAACGGCGCATGTCCTCACCCGGGAGGTAGATGCGGTCGCGGGCGAGGTCCTCGGCCACGTCCTGGAGGTGTTCGGCAATCTGCAGGGCGGTGCAGACGGCATCGGAGCGGCGGATCCGCTCGGGGGTGCTGGTGCCGGTGAGGCCGAGGACGAGGCGGCCGACCGGGTTGGCGGAGAGCTCGCAGTAGCGGACCAGGTCGCCGTACGTCTCGTAGCGCGCGACCCGCTGGTCCTGCCGGTTGGCTTCGATGAGCCCGAGGAACGGCTCGGGGGTGAGCCCGTGGTCCCGTACGACGGGTTGCAGGGCCAGCATCAGGGGGTGGCGCGGGGGGCCGTCGGCGGGGCCGAAGACCCGTTTCAGGTCGGCCTCGAAGGCGTCGAGCATGGCGAGCCGGTCGTCCACGGCGGCGGGATCCAGGCCGAGCAGCACGGCGTCGCGGCCGCCCGGGGCGAGGTCGCCGTCGCCGATGTCGTCGACCAGGCGGGCGTACCCGTAGACCGCCATCAGGCCCCGGCGCCAGGCGCGGGGAAGGAAGGCGGGGGCGACGGGGAAGTTCTCGGTGCGGGCCTTGTCGAGGGTCAGGCCCGTGTGGGCGTCGGGGCCGCCGGTGAGGACGGAGGTGCCCGCGGTGCCCCGGGTCGGGGCAGCGGTGACCGGGGTCCGGGTGCCGGGGACGCCGGAGGTGCCGGGGGCCGCGTGCGGCTCGGGGCTGATGCCGTGCTCCGGGATCACCGCCCGCCGCCCGTGGCGGGGACGGCCGTCGTGCCTGGGGGCCGGAGAATTCCCGTAGCCATTGCCGTCATATCTCCCGTTCTACACTGCCAACCCAATACATCCTATTTCGGACACGCCGCCGGACTTTCCCCGGAGTGCCTCAGGCTATTCACCTGTGGGGAATCGTCCCCTCTTGCCCGCGATTGAGGACTGGGCCAGCTTACGCTGTACAACGCCGCGACGGCTCGACGGGTATTCGCTCGCCACCTGATGTCGCCGGAATAAACGCCACGGCATGCCACGGCCCCCGCCGCGCGAAGCGGTGGGGGCCGGTGGCCGCGATCCGTCAGCTGGTCGCCTTCTCGTATGCCGCGACGACTTCCTCGGTGGGACCGTCCATCAGGAGTTCGCCCCGCTCCAGCCACAGCACCCGGTCACAGGTGTCGCGGATGGACTTGTTGTTGTGACTCACAAGGAAAACGGTTCCGGCGGTCTTGCGCAGTTCGCGGATGCGTTCCTCGGAACGCACCTGGAACTTCCGGTCACCGGTGGCCAGCGCCTCGTCGATCATCAGAACGTCGTGGTCCTTCGCGGCCGCGATGGAGAAACGCAGGCGCGCGGCCATACCGGAGGAGTAGGTGCGCATCGGCAGGGAAATGAAGTCCCCCTTCTCGTTGATGCCCGAGAAGTCGACGATGCTCTGGTAACGCTCCCGGATCTGCTCGCGACTCATACCCATCGCGAGACCGCCGAGGACGACGTTGCGCTCGCCGGTGAGGTCGTTCATCAGCGCGGCATTGACGCCCAGCAGCGAGGGCTGGCCGTCGGTGTAGACCTTGCCGGCCTCGCAGGGCAGCAGCCCGGCGATGGCGCGCAGCAGCGTCGACTTGCCCGAGCCGTTGGATCCGATGATCCCGATGGCCTCGCCCTGGTAGGCGGTGAAGGAGACTCCGCGCACGGCGTGGACGCGGCGGACGCCCGGCGAGTCCCCCTTGCGGCGTCGGACTATCTTGCTGAGCGCCGCCGTGGCGCTGCCCTTGCCGGAGCTGCCGGTGTTGACCCGGTAGACGATGTGCACGTCGTCGGCGATGACGGTGGGGACGTGCCCCCGGTTGCTCTCAGCCACGGCCGTAACGCTCCTCAGCCTTCCAGAAGTACACGAAGCCGCCGAAGCCGATCACGACGGCCCAGCCGACGGCGAAGGCCCAGACGTGCGGCGGCAGGTTCCCCTGGCCGTACCCGTCGATGAGCGCGAAGCGGATCAGGTCCATGTAGATCGCCGCCGGGTTCCACTGAAGGACCTCGGCGATCCATTCGGGCTTGCCCTTGAGCATCGTGCCGATCGAGAACATGACGCCGGACGCGTACATCCACGTACGCGTGACGAACGGCATGAGCTGCGCGAGGTCGGGGGTCTTGGAACCCATCCGCGCGAAGATCAGGGCGAGGCCGGTGTTGAAGCCGAACTGGAGCGCCAGCGCCGGGATCACCAGCAGCCACGACAGCTGCGGCATGTTGCCGAAGCTCATCACGACGACGAAGACGACGATCATCGAGAACAGCAGCTGCTGGAGCTGCTGGAGCGAGAAGGAGATCGGCAGGGAGGCCCGCGGGAAGTGCAGGGCGCGGACCAGGCCGATGTTCGCCGGGATGGCCCGGACCCCCGCCATGAGCGAGCTCTGGCTGAAGGTGAAGACGAAGACGCCGATCACCAGGAAGGGGATGTAGTCGTTCTTGTGGATGCCCTTGCCGGCGTTCAGGATCAGGCCGAAGATCAAGTAGTAGACCAGGGCGTTCAGCAGTGGGGTCGCCACCTGCCAGATCTGGCCGAGCTTCGCCTCGCTGTACTGGGCGACCAGCTTCGCCCTGGAGAACGCCAGGATGAAGTGGCGCCGGTCCACCAGCTCCCTGATGTACTGCGGCAGCGTGGGTCGGGCCCCGCTCACGGTCAGCCCGTACTTCCTGGCGAGCTCCGCGGGGCTCAGCCCGGCGTCTGCGGACGGCGGCTTGCTCGTGGCGAGGGCGCCATCCTGAGTTGTGTCACTCACAAGATGAAACTTTCCGTCTTCATGATGCGGCAGAAGGTGGCATCGGGCCTGAGGCGATGGGTCGCGATCGCGCCATGTTCTCAGACGCGGGGGGATCAGATGACAGGCGGTCGGCCCAGCCGGGTCAGCCGCCAGACCGTACGCCATCTCATGGGGCGCCGGGGTCCGCAGGGAGTGGTCCACCCCTCCTTGAACCCGCCGAACCAGGCCTTGAGCGCCGGCGCCGAAGGCCTGCGCAGGAGCGTCAGGAGGAGCCAGACGCCCACGTAGACCGGGACCAGCGGGGCGGGAAGGTTGCGGCGGGCGAGCCACACCCGGTTGCGGGCCACCATACGGTGGTAGACCGCGTGCCGGGAGGGGGCCGTCGTGGGGTGCAGCAGCACCATGTCCGCGCGGTAGTCGATCTGCCAGCCGGCGTCGAGCGCCCGCCAGGCCAGGTCGGTCTCCTCGTGCGCGTAGAAGAACTCTCCCGGCAGGCCCCCGACCTGCTCGAACACCTTCGTGCGGACGGCATTGGCGCCGCCCAGGAAGGTGGTCACGCGCGAGGAGCGCATCGGGTCGGCGGCACGCAGCCGGGGCACGTGCCGGCGCTGGGTCTCGCCGGTGTCCGGATCCGCGATCCGGAAGCTGACGATCCCGAGCTCCGGGTCCTCCGTGAAGGCCTGCCGGCACAGCTCGGCGGTGTCGGTGCGCTCCAGCAGCCCGTCGTCGTCGAGGAAGAGCAGGGCGTCCACCTCGCGACCGCCGGGCCCGAAGGCCTCGATGCCCACGTTGCGGCCGCCCGGGATGCCCAGGTTCTCGGGCAGCTCGACGGCGCGCACGCCCTCGGGCAGCCCGGTGAGCTTGACGCCCTGGCCCACGACGGCCACCTCGACCGGGGGCCCGTCCTGGCGGGCCACCGAGTCGAGGAGCGCCTTGAGCTCGTCGGGCCGGTTGCCCATGGTGATGATGACGGCGCCCAGCCGCATCGGCGTCGTCACTTGAGCCTGCTGGAGGCCATGATCGACACCAGGTGCAGCACGGTCTGGAGCAGCGCGATGCCCGCCAGCACGGCGACGCCCAGTCGCGAGAAGTACAGGTCGCCGCGGACCTGGTCCAGGACGGCCAGGAGCACGATGAGCATCGACGCCTCGATGCCGAGGACGAGGCGGTGGAACTTGAGCGCGGCGGCGGCCCGGCGGGCGAGCGCCATGCCGGAGGAGCGCGGCTCGGCGGCCGACTCCTGGACCGGGGGCTTGCCGGTCTGGTGGCGGGCGACGCCGACCAGGTCGGTCTCGGCCTTGATCAGGATCGCGCCGAGCGCGGCCAGGGTGCCGAGGAAGGCCCACAGCCAGTCGATCCGCCCGGTGCCCCACAGGTCGCTGGCGCGCAGGCCGAAGCCGACCAGGACCGCGGCGTCGCACAGGTAGGCGCCGACCCGGTCCATGTACACGCCGGAGAGCGAGTACTGCTTCTTCCAGCGGGCCACTTCGCCGTCGACGCAGTCGAGCAGCAGGTAGAGCTGGACCATGACCAGGCCGAGCACGGCGCCCCAGACGCCGGGCACCAGCAGGGCCGGCGCGGCGAGGACACCGGCGAGGGTCATCAGGTAGGTCAGCTGGTTGGGCGTGACCTTGGTGCCCACCATGACCCGGGTGATGCGCAGGGAGATCTCGCGCATGTAGAGGCGTCCGCCCCAGTGCTCGCCACTGCGCCGGTCCTTGACGCCCGGCGGGTGAACGACGGGCCGGAGTTCAGCTACGGATGGTCTGGGCATAGTCGGCGTATGCGTCCCTGATCTCGGCTGCGGACAGGTTGAGGTGCTCCAGGATCGTGAAGCGTCCCGGACGGGTCTGGGGTGCGTACTCCACGGCCGTGACGAACTCGTCGACGCTGAACCCGATCTCCTCGGGCCGCACGGGCAGGCCGTGGCGCCGCAGCACCTCGACGAAGAGCCCGGACTGCTGGGCGGCTCCCCGCAGGTGCATCGCGAAGGCCGCTCCGATGCCGACCTGCTCGCCGTGGAGCGCGGAGCGCCCCGGGTAGAGCAGGTCGAAGGCGTGGCTGATCTCGTGGCAGGCGCCGGACGACGGGCGGGTGTCCCCGCTGATCGCCATCGCGATGCCGGAGAGCACGAGCGCCTCGGAGAGCACGGTGAGGAACTCGTCGTCGCCGCATCCGCCGGGGTGGCGCAGTACGGACTCGCCCGCGGTACGGGCCATGGCGGCGGCCAGGCCGTCGACGGGCTCGCCGGTGACCTTGTGCGAGAGCTCCCAGTCGGCGATGGCCGAGATGTTGGAGATCGCGTCGCCGACGCCGGCGCGGATGAACCGGACCGGGGCCTCCCGGATGACGTCGAGGTCGACGACCATCGCGATCGGCATGGGGACTCCGTAGGAGCCGCGGCCGTTGTCGTTGTCCAGGATGGACACCGGGGAGCAGATGCCGTCGTGGGAGAGGTTGGTGGCGACGGCCACCATGGGCAGCCCGACCCGCGCCGCGGCGTACTTCGCCACGTCGATGATCTTGCCCCCGCCCAGGCCCACGACGGCGTCGTAGCGGCGGCCCTTTATGTCGTCGGCGAGCTTGACCGCGGAGTCGATGGTCCCGTCGACGACGGCGTACCAGTCGGCGTGCGGCAGCACGGGCTCCAGCTTGGCGCGCAGCACCGCGCCGGAGCCTCCGCTGATCGCGATGGCGAGCTTTCCGGACGCGGAGACGCGCTGGTCGGCCAGGAGGCCGGCCAGATCGTCCATCGCCCCCCGGCTGATGTCGACGACAACAGGCGAGGGGATCAGCCGCGTCAGTACAGGCATGCGATCGTCCGGCCCTTGGCGAGGTCGTCGTGGTTGTCGATCTCGACCCACTTGACGTCGCCGATGGGGGCCACGTCGATCGTGAAGCCGTCGTTGACGAGCTGCTGGTAGCCGTCCTCGTAGTAGAGGTCGGGGTCGCGCTCGAAGGTGGTCTTCAGGGCCTCGGCCAGCGCCTCGGCGGCCTCCGGCTCGATGAGGGTGACGCCGATGTACTCGCCGGTTGCGGTGGCGGGGTCCATCAGCTTGGTGATCCGCTGGACGCCCTTGCCCTCGGCGGTGATGACCTTCATCTCCTCCTCGTCGAGGTGCTTGACCGTGTCGAGGGCGAGGATGATCTTCTGGCCCTGGCCGCGGGCGGCAAGCAGGGTCTTCTCCACGGAGACCGGGTGGACGGTGTCGCCGTTGGCGAGGATCACACCCTGCTTGAGGACGTCACGCGCGCACCACAGGGAGTAGGCGTTGTTCCACTCCTCGGCCTTGTCGTTGTCGATCAGCGTGATCTTGACCCCGTACTTGGCCTCCAGGGCCTCCCGGCGCTCGTACACGGCTTCCTTGCGGTAGCCGACGACGATGGCGACCTCGGTGAGGCCCACCTCGGCGAAGTTGCCGAGGGTCAGGTCGAGGACCGTGAGGCTCTCCTCGTCGCCTTCGGGGCCGACGGGTACGAGGGCCTTGGGCAGGGTGTCGGTGTAGGGACGCAGACGGCGTCCGGCACCGGCAGCGAGGACGAGGCCGATCATGCTGGTTCTCCTTCATCATGTACGGCGGGTGCCCCGGAGGAAACCCAGAAGCGGATGCTCTCCACGAGCACCACGAGTGCCACGAACACGGCCAGGGCCGTGAGCGCGACGGGGAAGTCGGTGGCGCGCGATGCCAGGACCGAGGCCAGGACCGTGGTCAGCAGGACCCGGCCCTCGTGCCCGCCGGTCGTCCGCACCAGCCAGTGCGGGGGCGCGCCGGTGCCACCGCGGATGCGGTACACCGTGTCGTAGTGATGGTAGGCGACCGCCGCGACCAGTCCGAATGCCGCCGGAAGGGCCCCGGGTACGTCCGCCTTCGAGGCGAGGATCAGCACCGTGGTGTATTCGGCCGCCCGGAAGACGGGCGGGACGAGCCAGTCGAGGGCGCCCTTGAGGGGGCGGGCCACGGCCGCGCCGGCGAGGACGGCGTAGAAGACGGCTGCGACGACCACCTGGCGGGCGCCGAACTCGTACGCCCAGGCCGCCCACAGCAGGGCCCCCGAGCCGATCACGGCCGCGGCGATCCCGGCGCCGGGGGCCATCCGGCCCACGACGCGGCTCGCGAGCTCGGCGACGGGACCCGAGTCGGCGAGGTCGGCCAGCGCCTGGGCGGCCCGGTCGGTCCGCCGAGCCTTGCGGGTCAGCGAGCGCAGGACCCGGCCGGCGGTGGTGTAGAGCGCGCCGAAGGCACAGCCGACGAGGAGGGCGTAGAAGACGATCCGGGGGCTGGTCGCGGCGGTCAGCACGGCGATCATGGCCCAGCGCTCACCAATCGGCAGGATGATCATCCGACGGACCCAGACCGTCCAGCCGACGCTGTCGAGCCTGCCGGAGAGGGCCGCGGTGGGGCTCGTATTGGCCGTGGCGTCGTGGTTGGCCTCGTTGAAGGCGAAGTCCACGACGTGGCGGCAGGTCATGAGGATCATGGCGCCGAGGGCCAGGGCCCAGACGTCGTCGCCGTTCCTGGCCGCGCCGAGCGCGAGGCCCGCGTAGAAGGAGTACTCCTTCGCGCGGTCGAAGGTGGCGTCGAGCCAGGCGCCCATCGTCGAGTACTGGAGCGCGTAGCGGGCGACCTGCCCGTCGACGCAGTCCAGTACGAAGGAGACGAGGAGCAGCACACCGGCGGCGACGTAGCCCCCGCGCTCGCCGGTCGCGGCGCAGCCGGCCGCGATCAGGGCGGTGATCAGGGAGGCGGTGGTGATCTGGTTCGGGGTCAGCCCCCGGCGCGCGCACCAGCGGGCGATGTAGCGCGAGTACGGGCTGATGAAGAAGGTGGTGAAGAACCCGTCGCGGGACTTCACGGCGGTGCGCAGCCGGACGGCCTCGCCGTCCACGGCGGCCACTGCCGCGGTCGCCGCGTCGCGCTCGGCGGCGCTCGCGGGGACGGCTGCGACGAGGGTGCCGAGCTCGGGGCGCTGGACGGCGGTGCCGTCGGCCTCGACCTCGGCGGCGAGCCGGTCGGGGTACGGGCCGGCCGTGGGCGGGGTCGGAGTCGAGGTCGGGCTCGGGGTCGGGCTCGCGGCGAGGGCCGCCGCCCGGTCGAGCGCCGCGCGGGCACCCGGCTGGACCGCGAAGGCCCCGGTGACGGCGCAGGCGTCGAACCGCGGATCGGTCAGCGCGAGCCGCAGCGTGTGCGCGTGCCCGACGAACCCGGCGTCCACGAGGGCCACCCGCTGGTCGGCGGGTACGAGGGCCAGCGCGGCAGCGGTGTCCTGCGGGGTGGCCGCGGGCCGGACGTCGAAGCCGAGGGAGCGCAACTCGTCGGCGAGCGGCGATCCGGGGACCGGCAGGCCGGTAAGGATGACGGTCGGCAGACGAACTCACTCCTTGCGCGAACACACGAAACGGGACGTGCGCCAGGACGCACCAGGTGGGGCGGCCGCACGTCGGCAGAGGCTATCGGATGAACGGAAGCAGGGGTTCACCGCCTGTTTACGCCCCGATAAGCCGAATATCCCGGGGCCACGGGCCCCGGCCTGATCATCATTGACGAGAACTCCGGGGGACTCAAACCGTCCGGGTGTTAGCCTGATCGCAGACGTATGCGAATCCCGCAAATGCGTCCATCCGTGCAATATGCGCCCCATGTGGGACAACGAACGAGGAAGAGGTGGGTTGATGACCGTCGTAGAGGTCGCGGCCATGGGCAGCGACGAACTCCGGTGCATCCCCACTTCCTTCCGGGCATCCGGCCGGGCCTGATCACACCGATCGGCTCGTCGGCCGGGGCCCTCGTTCAAGGGTTCACGTTGACCGACAACATCAGCACCACCCCCACCAGCACCACCCACATCGACGACCTCTTCGACGACGACCTCTTCTTCGAGGCGTTCATCGAGCTGCACCGCGGACTGCCCCGGCAGTCCCCCGGCTCCGAGGCGACCACCCGCCACCTGCTGTCCCTGTGCGGACCGCTGCCCGAGCGGCCGCGCGTCCTCGATCTCGGCTGCGGTCCGGGCGCGAGCGCCCTGCTGCTCGCCGCGGAAGCGGGCGAGCGGGGGGCCGACGTCACCGCCGTCGACCTGAACGACGGATTCCTCGACGAGCTCCGCACCGCAGCCGCGGCCCGCGGGCTCGCGGAGCGCGTGCACGCCGTCAAGGCGGACATGGGCGACCTCCCCTATCCGGATGGTTCCTTCGACCTCCTCTGGGCCGAGGGCTCGGCCTACAACATCGGCTTCGCGGGCGCGCTCGCGCGCTGGAAGCGGCTCCTCGCGCCCGGCGGCACCCTCGTGCTGAGCGAATGCGAATGGACCGTCCCGGAGCCCTCCGCCGGGGCCCGCGCCTTCTGGGACCCGCACTACGCGCTGCGCTCCACGGCCCGCAACCTCGCCGCCGTCCAGGCCGCCGGGTACCAGGTGCTCGGCGTCCACCGGCAGCCCGACTCCGACTGGGCCGAGTACTACGGTCCCCTCGGCGAGCGGGTGGCCGCGGCCCCGGAGCCCTCCGGGCCGCAGGCCGCGGCCGCGCTGGCCTTCGTCCGCGGGGAGCTCGGCGTACGGGAGCGGCACGGGCACGAGTACGGGTACACGGCCTACGTCCTGCGCCCGGCCACGGCCGAGGACGACGGTTCCTGGCCCACCCGGCCGGAGACCGCGGCGGACAGGGCCGCCGTGCACGCGCTGAACTCGGCCGCCTTCGGTACCCCCGCCGAGGCGGACCTCGTGGACGCGCTGCGGGCGGACGACTCCTGGCTGCCCGGCCTCTCCTACGTGGCCGAGGGCCCCGACGGGTCGGTCGCGGCGCACGCCCTGCTGACCCGGTGCGAGGTGGACGGGGTCCCCGCGCTCGCGCTCGCTCCGGTGGCCGCCGCCCCCGCGCTCCAGCGCTCGGGCGCCGGCAGCGCGGTCGTACGGGCGCTGCTCGCGGCGGCCGGGGAGCGAGGGGAGTCGCTCGTACTGGTCCTCGGGCATCCCGCGTACTACGCGCGCTTCGGTTTCGCACCGGCTTCGCACTTCGGAATCCGGGCGCCCTTCGAGGTGCCCGACGAGGCGATGATGGCGCTGGTGCTGGACGATTCCGTGCCGGTCCCGGCGGGGACCATCGCGTACCCGGCCCCGTTCGGAATCTGACGCCCGGCCGGATCGGCGCACGGGTCCGAGCCTGATCCGCGCGAATGATCCGGCCCCCGCCGCTTATCACGCGACGGGGGGCGGACATGCGCGGATCGCCGAAGTGGGGACAAACCTCTTTTGTACGGCAGACTGAAGGTCGAAGTCCGAAGCGAAGGATGGGTATGCCGACCACACCAGCCACCGCCGCGAACAGCGCGTCCACCGGCACCGGCGCTCAAGAACCGATCATGCTCGAGCTGGTCGACGAGTCCGGCAACACCATCGGCACGGCGGAGAAGCTCTCCGCCCATCAGGCGCCCGGTCTGTTGCACCGGGCGTTCTCGGTGTTCCTCTTCGACGAGAAGGGCCGTCTGCTGCTCCAGCAGCGCGCCCTCGGGAAGTACCACTCCCCCGGAGTCTGGTCGAACACGTGTTGCGGTCACCCCTACCCCGGGGAGTCGCCGTTCGCGGCGGCGGCCCGTCGGACCCACGAGGAGCTGGGGCTGTCGCCCTCCCTGCTCGCGGAGGCGGGGACCGTGCGCTACAACCATCCGGACCCGGCGTCGGGGCTGGTCGAGCAGGAGTACAACCACCTGTTCGTGGGACTCGCGCAGTCGACCTTGCGGCCGGACCCGGACGAGATCGCGGACACCGCGTACGTGACCGCCGAGGAGCTGGTGGACCGCAACGCCGCGGAGCCGTTCTCGGCCTGGTTCATGACGGTGCTGGACGCGGCCCGGCCGGCGATCCGCGAGCTGACGGGCGACGCGGCGGGCTGGTAGCACCTGACCGACCCCTAGCCTGTGGGCCTGCGGCCTCGGGTCGGCGGCCTCGGCCCCGGGTCGGCGGCCCCGGTTCGCCGGCCCCGTTCAGCTCGCCGGGACCGGCTGTGCGGCGGGTGCCGGGACGGCGGGCCCGGTGAGCGGCAGGGCCGCCCAGATCACCTTGCCGCCCGTCGAGGTGTGCTCGACGTCGCAGACCCCGCCGGCCCCCAGGGTGATCTCCCTGACGAGCAGGAGCCCCCGGCCGCCGGTCTGGCCGAAATCCGCTGCCTCCAGCGCCTTGGGCCGGTACGGGTGGTTGTCCTCGACGGCCACTCGTACCCACTCGCGGCCGATGGCGACTTCGACCGCCACCTCCGGCGAGAGCAGGGCCGCGTGCCGGACCGAGTTCGTCACCAGCTCGGAGATGATCAGCAGCAGGGAGTAGACCAGGTCCTGATCGGCCGGCACCCCCTGACGTCCGAGCAGGTCACGGACCGCCCGGCGAGCCTGCGGAACGGATTCTTCTAGAGCGGGAGCGGTGAATCGCCACACTCCCTCGTACGCGAGGGGGGCGGCCGGAGCCTCCGGCTCACCCCCCCTGACTGGCGGGACGTTCCCGCTGACATCCATCTCCCGGCCCCCGTCTTCACGCTCGATCGTCTCCACAGGTCAAGAGTGGGGACCAGACCGGTCCGGACCGGACCGCTGACCAGAAGTCAGCGTGATTCGGACACTTTCTGACCGTTGGCGTATGACAGAGTCAGTTGTTCGACTGTTCCTGATCTTCCGAACGACGCTTCTCGGCCGCCTCGCGCACCTTGTCCGGCTCGCCTGCATTGGCGACCGCCGCGGTCGCCCCGGCCGTCGCCCCGTCCCTCGTCGCGGGCTCGTCCCCGTCCTTGACCAGACCCAGGATCCGGCGCGCCCCCATGCCCAGCGCGACCAGGCTGAGGCCGTCGAAGAGCAGCGCGAGGGAGAAGAAGGTTCCGATCACGTACAGACTGCTGCCGGGCCAGTTGGAGAGGATCAGGAGGCCCAGCAAGATCCCGAAGGCGCCCTGGACCAGGGTCAGCCCGAAGTGCGCGCCGCGCACCACGAGGGCGCCGGCCAGCCGGAAGACACCTCCGGTGAGGAACAGCAGCGCGGCGAACATCGTCAGCGCCTCGGCGCTCGCCTCCGGGCGGCGCAGGATCACGAAACCGGCCGCCATGTTGATGGCGGCAACGATGACGGCGAGCCAGAAGTAGTTGCTCTTGCGCGACTGGAAGGCCTGGAGCAGCCCCACCACTCCACCGGCGAGCAGCAGCCAGCCGAAGAGGAACATGGTGGTCAGGGTGGCGACGCCGGTGTAGACGAGGCCCACCAGCCCGGCCAGCACCAACAGCACCCCGAGCAGGGCCATCACTCCGAAGCTGCGGCTGACCTGCTTCTTGTCGGCCTTCTTGCCGGCCTGGTTCTCCCGGGGGCCACCGGTACGGTCTGCGCCCATGGACATGCCACCTCCTCGCACCCCCGAACGGACTCCCCTGCTACCCCGGACCTCTTGATCATAGGTTTGACCGTCCGGGATAGCATCCGGCGCATGGACGCAGCCCCGGGCGCAGCCCTCCTCTCCTCGGTCTCCGACGGTGTCGCCACGGTCGTGATCTCCCACCCCGCCAAGCGCAACGCCATGACGGCGGCGATGTGGAGCGGGCTGCCGGAGCTGCTGGCCGGGCTGGCGGCCGACCCGGCCGTACGGGTACTGGTCCTGACCGGAGCCGGTGAGACCTTCTGCGCGGGGGCGGACATCTCCTCGCTGACCGGGGACGACGATCCGCAGGCCCTGGCCGTCGCGGCGGAGGAGGCCCTGGCCGCCTTCCCCAAGCCCACGCTCGCCGCGATCCGCGGCTTCTGCGTGGGCGGCGGCAGCCAGCTGGCTGCCGCGTGCGATCTGCGCTTCGCGGAGGAGGGCGCCTCCTTCGGAGTGACCCCCGCGAAGCTGGGCATCGTGTACCCGGCCTCCTCGACCCGGCGGCTGGCGGCGCTGGTGGGACCGGCTGCCGCCAAGTACCTGCTCTTCTCGGCGGAGTTGATCGACGCCGACCGGGCGCTGCGCACCGGCTTCCTGGACGAGCTGCTCCCGGCCGGCGAACTGGCCAAGCGGGTGGCGGAGTTCGCCCGGATCCTGACCACCCGCTCGCAGCTCACCCAGGCTGCGGCGAAGGAGTTCGCGGACGGTCGCACGGACCGGGACGCGCACTGGGCGGAGCAGGCCGCGCGGAGCGGCGAGATGGCGGAGGGCGTCGCCGCCTTCCTCGGGCGGCGCGCGCCCTCCTTCACCTGGAGCGCGGAGCCGACGTCGGCTCCTGCTACGGCTCCGACCTCTACCGGGACCCCGTCGGCGGAGTGAACGCGCGGAGCCTCGCGACGAGTTCGGCCGGAGCCTTGTCCGGGGAACCGGCGTCGTAGGGCGGCTGCGGGTCGTACTCGGTCATCAGCTGCACGGTCTGCGCCACCTCGTCCCCGGCGATGCGGCCGAGGAGCGTGAGCCCCATGTCGATCCCGGACGAGACCCCCGCGGCCGTCACGTACTTCCCGTCGAAGACCACCCGTTCGCCGGTGGACTCCACGCCGAAGGGCGCCAGCTTGTCCAGGTACAGCCAGTGGCTGGTCGCCCGCCGCCCGTCGAGCAGGCCCGCGGCGGCGAGCAGCAGCGAGCCGGTGCACACGGACGTGGTCCAGGTGGTGGTGGCGTCGACGGCCCGCAGCCAGTCGAGGACGGCGGGGTTCTTCATCTCCAGCTCGGGGTGCGGACCGCCGGGCACGACGACGATGTCCGGCCGCGTCACCTCTCCCAGCCCCTTGTCGGCGACGAGGGCGAGGCTCCCGTTGTCGGTGCGGACGGGACCGGGCCGCTCGGAGACGAAGACGGTCTCGGCGCCCGGCAGGCGGCCGAGGGTGTCGAAGGGGCCGATGGCGTCCAGGGCGGTGAAGCGGTCGTAGAGCAGTACGGCGATCTGCATGGCTCCTCCGGAGCGGTGGTCGGGTGTCGGTGGTCGGGTGTCGGTGGTCGGTTGCCATCCGTCGGTCGCCGGCGCATCGGTCGTCGGGGCGCCGGCCGTCGGGGCGTCGGTCGTCGGGTCCGCCTCAGCGCGGGGCGCCGAACCGTCTGCGGTACTCGGCCGGGGACTGGCCCAGGGTTTTGACGAAGGCCCGCCGGAGGGCCTCCGGGGTGCCGTAGCCGCAGGCCCGGGAGATCTGCGCCACCCCCGCCGCCCCCTCCTCCAGCAAGCGCCGCGCGTGCTCGACCCGCACCCGCTCCACGTACCGCCCCGGCGTGACCCCCGTCTCCGCCTGGAAGGCCCGCGCGAAGTGCCGGGGCGACAGCGCGGCCCGTTCCGCCAGCGCCTCCACGGTCAGGTCCTCCCCCGGGTGCTCCGTGATCCAGTGCTGCACGTCCCGCAGCGGCTCCCGCCGAGCCGTCTGGGCGGCCAGCTGCGCGCTGAACTGCGCCTGGTTGCCCGGCCTTCGCAGGAAGACCACCAGGTGCCGGGCGACCGACAGCGCCAGTTCCCGCCCGTGGTCCTCCTCCACCAGAGCGAGCGCGAGGTCTATCCCCGCGGTGACCCCGGCCGAGGTGGCCACCGGCCCGTCGCGGACGTAGATCGGGTCCGGTTCGACGGTGACGGCCGGGTAGTCCCGGGCCATCCGCTCGCACACGTACCAGTGCGTCGTCGCGCGCCGCCCGTCCAGCAGGCCGGCCTCGGCCAGCAGCAGCCCGCCCGTGCACACCGACACCAGGCGCTCCGCGTGCCCCCCGTACGCGCGCAGCCAATCGGTGAGCCTCGGCTCGAAGTCCCCCCGGTCCTGTCCGCCCGGCACCAGCGGCGTCATCCCGGCGCCCGGCCGCTCGCGTTCCAGGTCCCCGTCGGGTGCCAGCGTCAGCCCGCTGTTCGTGCGGACCGGCGCGCCGTCCAGGGAGACCGTCCGGATCGCGTACCGCGCCGGTCCCGGGTGGCGCTCGGCGCCGGAGAACACCTCCACCGGCCCCGTGACGTCCAGGCTCTGCACCCCGTCGTAGAGCAGGACGAGCACATTTCGCAACGACATGACCTCATCGTGTGACACCGCACCCGATGGCCGCAATGACGCGCATCCCACCTATCCGGCCATGGTGCGATCCTGTCCTGGTCCCGCCGACGCGCCGCCCCGGTCACCCGAGCCCGAGCCGTGCCGCCGTCCACCGCCCTCCCCGCCCTCCCCGCTCCGGAGCCCCTCCTGAACGCCGTCGCCGCCACCTGCCTGTCCGTCGCCCTGCTCTTCGGCGTACTGGCCTTCGCCGTCGTGCGCCCGCGCGGCCTGCCGGAGGCCGCCGCCGCCGTGCCCGCGGCCGCGCTGCTCGTCGTACTCGGTGTCGTGCCGCCCGCCGATGCCTGGGCGCAGCTGCGCGATCTGCTGCCGGTGGTCGGTTTCCTCGCGGTGATCCTGGCGCTGGCCCAGCTCTGCGCCGACGAGGGGCTGTTCCGGGCCGCGGGCGCCGCCGTGGCCCGGCACGCGGCGGGGCGCGGACCGGTGGCGCTGCTCGGCGGGGTGTTCGGCGTGGCTTCGGTCGTCACGGCCACGCTCAGCCTGGACGCGACGGTGGTGCTGCTGACCCCGGTGGTGCTGGCGACGGCCGCCCGGCTGGGGGCCCGGCCGCGGCCGCACGTCTACGCCACCGCGCACCTCGCGAACTCGGCTTCGCTGCTCCTGCCGGTCTCCAACCTCACCAATCTGCTCGCCTTCGCCGCGAGCGGGCTGTCCTTCACCCGGTTCGCGGCGCTGATGGCCCTGCCGTGGCTGGCGGCGATCGGGGTGGAGTACGCGGTCTTCCGCCGTTATTTCCGGGCCGATCTGGCCGCAGCCCCGGAGCACGTGCCCGAGGCCGGGGAACCCGCGCCGCTGCCCCGGTTCGCGGCGGGCGTGCTCGCGCTGACCCTGGCCGGCTTCGCCCTCGCCTCCTTCGCCGGGGCGAGCCCCGCCTGGGCGGCCCTCGCGGGCGCGCTCGTCCTGGCCGTACGGGCACTGCGGCGCCGGGAGACCACACCGGTGCGGATCCTGGCGTCGGCGGCCCCGGCCTTCTGCCTGTTCGTGCTGGCGCTGGGGGTGGTGGTGCGGGCGGTGGTGGACCACGGGCTCGGGGACGCCCTGGACCGGGTGGTGCCGACGGGGGATTCGCTGCCGGCGCTGCTCGCGGTGGCGGCCGTGGCCGCCGTACTGGCCAACCTGATCAACAACCTGCCCGCGGTGCTGGCGCTCCTGCCGGTGGCGGCGGTGGGTGGTGCGGGGCCGGTGCTGGCGGTGCTGATCGGGGTGAACATCGGGCCGAACCTGACCTATGCCGGATCGCTGGCGACGCTGCTGTGGCGGCGGATCCTGCAGGCGGACTCCGGCGGCGCGGACTCGGTCACGCTCCGGGACTTCACCCGGCTCGGGCTGCTGACCACCGTCCCGGCGCTCGCGGCGGCGGTGGCGGCGCTGTGGGCGGCCCTGCGGCTCCTCGGCACCTGACCGCCTCCGGCCCGGGGCCGGGACCGCTGGGGCGGAGCCGCGGATAGAATCGGCAGATCATGACTGCAACCCTCGTCGCCAAGAAGCTCACCGCCGCGCACGGTGAGCGCACGCTCTTCGCCGATCTCGACCTCGTCGTCGCCCCCGGCGACGTCATCGGCCTCGTCGGCGTCAACGGCGCCGGGAAGTCGACCCTGCTGCGGATGCTGGCGGGTCTGGACGCTCCCGAGACCGGTGAGCTGCGGCTCTCCCCGCCGGGCGCCGCCGTGGGGCACCTGCCCCAGGAGCCCGAGCGGCGCTCCGGCGAGTCGGTGCGCGAGTTCCTGGCCCGGCGGACCGGCGTGGCCTCCGCCCAGGCCGAGCTCGACGCGGCGACGCAGGGCCTCGTGGACGGGACGCCGGGCTCGGACGACGCGTACGCGGACGCCCTCGACCGGTGGCTGAACCTCGGCGGCGCCGACCTCGACGAGCGGGCCCTGCAGGTGGCCGACGAGCTCGGGCTGTCCGTCGGCCTCGACCTGCCGATGGCCGCGCTGTCCGGCGGCCAGGCCGCCCGCGCCGGGCTCGCCTCGCTCCTGCTGTCCCGCTACGACGTCTTCCTGCTCGACGAGCCCACCAACGACCTCGACCTCGACGGCCTGGAGCGCCTCGAGCAGTTCGTGAAGGGGCTGCGCGCCGGCACCGTCGTCATCAGCCACGACCGCGAGTTCCTCACGCGCACCGTCACCAAGGTCCTCGAACTGGACCTGGCGCAGCAGCAGATCAACCTCTACGGCGGCGGCTACGACGCCTACCTGGAGGAGCGCGAGCGGGCCCGCAACCACGCCCGCGAGGAGTACGACGAGTACTCCGACAAGCGCTCCGCCCTGGAGGACCGGGCCACGATGCAGCGCGGCTGGATGGACAAGGGCGTCAAGAACGCCAAGCGCAAGTCCACCGACAACGACAAGTCCGCCAGGAAGTTCAGCGCCGACGCGAGCGAGAAGCAGGCCTCCAAGGCCCGCCAGACGCAGCGCGCGATCGAGCGCCTCGAGGTGGTCGACGAGCCGCGCAAGGAGTGGGAGCTGCGCATGGAGATCGCGGCGGCGCCGCGCTCCGGCTCGGTGGTGGCCACCCTGCGCGAAGCGGCCGTCCAGCGCGGGGACTTCACGTTCGGACCGGCAAGCCTCCAGATCGACTGGGCGGACCGGGTCGCGATCACGGGCGCCAACGGGGCCGGGAAGTCGACGCTGCTGGCCGTGCTCCTCGGGCGCCTGGCCCCGGACTCCGGCTCCGCCACGCTCGGCTCGGGCGTACTGGTCGGCGAAGTCGACCAGGCCCGCGGCCTGTTCCTCGGCGAGGAATCGCTGCTGGACGCCTTCTGCGCGGCCGTGCCCGACACCGAACCGGCCGAAGTGCGCACCCTGCTGGCCAAGTTCGGCCTGAAGGCCGCGCACGTGACCCGTCCGGCGGCCACCCTCTCCCCCGGCGAGCGCACCCGCGCCGCCCTGGCCCTGCTGCAGGGCCGCGGGGTGAACCTGCTGGTGCTGGACGAGCCCACGAACCACCTCGACCTTCCGGCGATCGAGCAGCTTGAGTCCGCTCTGGAGGCCTACGAGGGCACCCTGCTGCTGGTCACCCACGACCGCCGGATGCTCGACGCGGTCCACGTGACCCGGCGCCTCGAAGTCGTGGGCGGCAAGGTCACCGAGCTCTGACAGCGGCCGGGGCCCGCTACTTGATGTCGATGTGCATGTTGAAGCGCACTCCGTCGATCCGCACCAGCAGGTTGCCCTGCACCTTGCGCTTGGCGAGGGTCCCGCCCACCGACCCCTTGCCCAGCGCGGCCTTGTCCTCGGGGTCGTGGCTCACGAAGTCCGTGAAGATCCCCCCGACCGCGAGGGCCGCGGCCTCGTCCCACTCGCCCCGCAGTTCCCCGAACACGTCCTCGTCCATGGGACTGCCGCCCAGCCCGAGGTTCACGCGCTCGCCGCCCTCGTACGCCTTGGCGCACTGCACCAGGATGTTCACGACGAGGCTGTCCTTGAGGCTGCCGTCGTACTTCACGGCCGTGAGCAGATTGCTCGCGTCCCCCGCGAGCGTGGCCTTGCGCCGCGCCAGCGCCACCGCCTTGCGCATGTCGTCGAGGTCGGTGTCGATCGTCTTGAAGGCCTCCTTGTAGCCCAGCTTCTTGTCCTGGGCGATCCGGATCGTGGCCGCCCACTGGGACGGGCTGATCCACTCGTGATCGAAGTTGATCGTCTTGCAGTACGCCTTCAGTTCGGTCTTGGCGTCCTCGGCGTTCTCCGCGTACCCGGGCATACGTCCCCCTCGGTCGTTTTTCCGGCGGGGTCCAACCTCCCACGCGACATGCCCGCCGTCACCCGGTTCGACCCATTCCGTTCTCCCGGGACGCCCGGGGCCCGAGTGACGCGCCCCGCACCGCGGCCGGTGCCCCCTCGGGACTAGGACGTCTCCGTCGCGTCCGCCGGCGGGCGGCGCTTGCGGGCCATTTTGCGGGCCACGAAGGTGCGCGGGAGGTGACGCACGGCCAGGGCGTAGGCCTGGTAGCGCAGGCCGGTGATGCTCACCGGGCGGCGCAGGGCCAGGTCCTTCAGGGCGCGGGCCACCACGTCGCCCGGCTCCAGCCAGACCGCGTCGCGCAGGGCGCTGACGTCGGCCCCGGCGCGCTGCTGGAACTCGGTCCGGGTGAAGCCGGGGACCACCGCGAGCACGCGCACCCCGTAGGGCTCCATGTCCACGCGCAGCGACTCGCTGAAGGCGGTGACCCAGGCCTTCGCGGCTCCGTAGGTCCCGGTCGGCAGGAGTCCGGCGACCGAGGAGACGTTGAGGACCGCGCCGCGGCGGCGTTCGCGCAGGCCCGGGAGGAGGGCGTGGGTGAGCCGGAGCGGGACCTTGACCAGCAGGTCGAGCATCCGCTCCTCGTCCTCGACCGGGTTGTACGGGAAGGGCGCGGGGAGGCCGAAGCCCGCGTTGTTGACCAGGATGTCGACGGGCCGGGCCCGGTCGGCGAGCCGGTCGGCCACGGCGGCCAGCTCCTCGGGGTCGAGCAGGTCTGCGGGCAACACCTGGCATACGACGCCGAATTCGCGGCCCAGCTCGGCGGCGACGACTTCGAGACGGACCTTGTCACGGGCCACGAGGACGAGGTCGCAGCCCTTGGCGGCGAAGCCGCGGGCGAAGGCCGCGCCGAGTCCGGCGCTGGCCCCTGTGATCAGTACGGTGCTCAAGAGACTTTCACTTCCTGGCGGTTGTGCTTGCGGGGCGGGTGCGGTGTTCCGTTGAGAGGCCGTTGGCCGTCCTGCGGCGCCTCAGGGGGCGAAGGAGGCCGTGGCGGGTGAGGCGTAGGCCCGCGCGACGTCCACGAGGAAGCGGGCCTCGTCGTCCAGGCGGTCCCCGTCCTCGGAGGTCTGGAGGGCCTCGGGGAGTTCCAGCAGGTCGGCCTCGCCGCGCTGTTGCGGGATCCCGGCCAGCTTCGCCTGCCGCGCCTCCTTGAGTACGCAGGCCAGCGCGGCCGCGGGGCGACCCGGTTCGGGGACACCGTTCCCGGCCACGTGGCCGCGGGCGAGCTCCGGCACGCCCGGAGCCACGTACTCCCCCAGGATCAGGATGGCGTCGCGGGTCTCGATGACCTTGCGGTAGACGAGCAGGTTGCGCGGGACCGGGGGCCACAGCAGTTCCAGTACCCGCCCGGCACGCGGCTTGTTCAGGGCGACGTGCGGGACGGCGTGGACCAGGTCGCGCCAGAGCGGCCAGAGCCGCCAGGCGGTGGCGATGTCGGCGGCGGTGCCGCGGAGGGTGAACAGCGTGGGCACCAGGATCGCGGCGGCGCGCAGCAGGCCGTGCACGTTCATCAGCAGCGGGTTGGCGGGCATCGCCCAGGTGGCGCCGAACAGTGCCTTGAGGAGGTACACGAACCAGAACACCCCGGCGAGCGCGGTGCCCAGACCGAAAAGCCGCAGCCCGACGGCCAGTCCGCGGCTCTCGGCGCGGCGGCTGTAGCGCAAGCAGACCGATACGCAGACGGTGTTGGCGAGCAGGTGCGCGGACATCAGCACCAGCCAGTAGGCGAGGGAGGGCACCGGGGCGCCGACCGGAGGGATGGTGTGGGTGCCGTGCGGCGGTGCGGCCCCGTCGAGGACGACGAGTGCGGCCAGCCAGACCACGGTGCCGACGCCGGAGGCGATCTGGAGCCGGCGGCCCCGGGTCGCGGCGGCCACGAAGTAGAGCACGGCGCCCGCCGACAGAACGCCGATGAGGTTGCGGACCAGCCCGATGGTGTGGGCGTAGCCCGGGTCGCGGCTCATGGCGTAGGCCACTACGTCGGGGAGGTTCAGTGTCATCGCCGCGGCGGCGGTGGCGACGGCGAGCCACAGGCCGCGCTGGTGCGGTGCGCGCAACGCTCCGGGGGCGCGCAGCAGGACCGCCGCCCAGAGGCAGACGACGCTGGGGACGGCGAGCGCGTCGCCGAAGGCGGTGAGATCAGATGCCATGGCGGCCGCGCCCCCGCCTCTGGCGCTCGTAACCCATCGCGGACTCCAGCCTGGCCAGGGTGGACCGGGCCTCGTCGGCGTGGCCGTGGTGCGGTCCGGGGTTCGCCGTGCGGATGCGGATCATGCTGGCGAGCATCTCCGCCTCCCGCTCCTGGCGGGTGGTGTAGTTGGTGCGCCCGAGCAGGACGGGGCCGCGCACTTCTTCCTCGTCGGCCCCGGCGGTCCCTCCGCTCTCCCCCGCGTCCAGCGAGTTGTGCCCGAAGAGGATGTGGCCGATCTCGTGGAGCACGATGTGCTCCTGGTGCAGCGGGGTGGTCTGGGCCTCGTAGAAGACGTAGTCGACGCTGGCGGTGCCGACCCACAGTCCGCACACCCCCGACTCGGCCGCTTCCCTGGGCAGCGGGTGGAGCCGGATGGGCCGGCCCCGCTGCTCTGCTATCCGGTCGCACAACGCGTCGAGGGAGAAGGGGTGCGTCAGCTCAAGACGGCCGAGAATCGCCTCGCACCGTTTACGCAGACTCGGTTGCGGGTGGCGCATGTGTTCCCTCTTCGGACCCTTTCTCGGGCAGCGTCGGTAGGCGTGCGTGGGCAGGGGCATGACGTCCTTTGCCTTCAATCGCCCTCGGGAGTGCGGCCCTGAGGGGAAACACGGTAGCCCGTCCGCCAAAAGACGAACGGGCGTTCCGTCATGCCTACAGATCTTGCAAGGAAGTTGGCAAGGTATGTCCGTATGTGACGCGCCTATTCGGCCAGTACGTCACCCACTGCCACGAACACACCTGACGCCTCCTAGCGCTTGCGGCCGCCGCCCTTGCCGTCGGGGCCGGTGAGACCGGCGCGGCGCAGCGCGTCGGCCATGGCGCTGTTGGAGGGGGCCGGGGCGCCGCCGCCCTGGCCTGCCTGACGCTGACCGCCGCCCTGGCGCTGGCCCCGGCCGCCGTCGCGGGAGCCGCCCTGGCCACCGCCCTGGCCGCCCTGACCGCTCTGGCCGCCGCCCTGGCCGCCCGCCGCGCCGCGCTGCTGCGGCGGTCGGCCGCCGCCGCGCCGTTCGCCGCGTTCGCCGCGCTCCTCGCGCTGCTTCGGCGCCCCGGGGGCGCCGCGCTCGGACTCGTCCTCCAGCCTCAGCGTCAGCGAGATCCGCTTGCGCGGGATGTCCACGTCCATGACTTTCACGCGGACGATGTCGCCCGGCTTGACCACGTCCCGCGGGTCCTTGACGAAGTTCTTCGACAGCGCCGAGACGTGCGCCAGGCCGTCCTGGTGGACGCCGATGTCGATGAAGGCCCCGAAGGCGGCCACGTTGGTGACGACGCCCTCCAGGATCATCCCGGGGGCCAGGTCGCCGATCTTCTCGACGCCGTCCTTGAAGGTGGCCGTCTTGAACGCGGGTCGCGGGTCCCGGCCCGGCTTCTCCAGCTCGCGCAGGATGTCGTTGACCGTCGGCAGGCCGAAGGCCTCGGTGACGAACTGCTCCGGCCGCAGCGAGCGCAGCACCCCGCTGTTGCCGATCAGGGCCGCCACCTCGCTGCCCGCCGTCTTGCCCATGGAGCGGACCACCGGGTACGCCTCCGGGTGCACGCTGGAGGCGTCCAGCGGGTCGTCCCCGTCGCGGATCCGCAGGAAGCCCGCGCACTGCTCGTACGCCTTGGGGCCGAGCCGGGCCACGCCCTTGAGCCCCTTGCGGTTGCGGAAGGGGCCGTTGGCGTCGCGGTGCGCCACGATGTTCTCGGCGAGTCCGCCGCTGATCCCCGACACCCGCGAAAGCAGCGGTGCGGAGGCGGTGTTGACGTCCACGCCGACGCCGTTCACACAGTCTTCGACGACCGCGTCGAGCGAGCGCGAGAGCTTCACCTCGGACAGGTCGTGCTGGTACTGGCCGACGCCGATCGACTTCGGGTCGATCTTGACCAGTTCGGCGAGCGGGTCCTGGAGGCGTCGGGCGATGGAGACCGCGCCGCGCAAGGACACGTCCATGCCGGGGAGTTCCTGCGAGGCGAAGGCGGAAGCCGAGTACACGGAGGCGCCGGCCTCCGAGACCATCACCTTGGTGAGCTTCAACTCGGGGTGAAGGGTGATCAGTTCACCGGCGAGCTTGTCGGTCTCGCGGGAGGCCGTGCCGTTGCCGATGGCGATCAGCTCGACCGCGTGCGCCTTGGCGAGACGGGCCAGTTTGGCGAGCGCGTCGTCCCACTTGTTGGCCGGTACGTGCGGGTAGATCACCTCCGTGGCGACGACCTTGCCGGTGGCGTCCACCACGGCGACCTTCACGCCGGTCCTGAAGCCCGGGTCGAGGCCGAGCGTGGCACGGGTGCCGGCGGGGGCGGCGAGCAGCAGGTCGCGCAGGTTGGACGCGAAGACCCGTACGGCCTCGTCCTCGGCGGCGGCGCGCAGCCGCGTCCGCAGGTCGATGCCGAGGTGCACCTGGATCTTCGTGCGCCAGGCCCAGCGGACGGTGTCGGCGAGCCACTTGTCGCCGGGCCGGCCGCGGTCGTTGATCCCGAAGCGGCGCGCGACCATCCCCTCGTAGGTGGACGGGCCGGGGACCTCGCTCGGCTCCTCCGGCTCCAGCGTGAGGTCGAGGACGTCCTCCTTCTCGCCGCGCAGCATGGCCAGCACGCGGTGTGAGGGCAGCGCCGTGAAGGGCTCGGTGAAGTCGAAGTAGTCGGCGAACTTGGCGCCGGCCTCCTCCTTGCCCTCGCGGACCTTCGCGGCGAGCCGGCCGCGGCCCCACATGCGCTCGCGCAGTTCGCCGATGAGGTCGGCGTCCTCGCCGAACTTCTCGGTGAGCAGGGAGCGGGCGCCTTCCAGGGCGGCCGCCGGGTCGGCGACGCCCTTGTCCGCGTCCACGAACGCGGCCGCCGCGGCGAGCGGATCCACCGAGGGGTCCGCGAGCAGGCCCTCGGCGAGCGGCTCCAGGCCGGCCTCGCGGGCGATCTGCGCCTTGGTGCGCCGCTTGGGCTTGAAGGGGAGGTAGATGTCCTCCAGCCGGGCCTTGGTGTCGGCCGCGTTGATCCGGGCCTCCAGATCGGCGTCGAGCTTACCCTGCTCCCGTACGGAGTCGAGGATCGCGGCGCGCCGGTCCTCCAGGTCGCGCAGGTAGCGCAGCCGCTCCTCGAGGGTGCGCAGCTGGGCGTCGTCGAGCATCTCGGTCGCTTCCTTGCGGTAGCGCGCGATGAACGGCACGGTGGAGCCGCCGTCGAGCAGCTCGACGGCGGACTTGACCTGCCGCTCCCGTACGCCGAGCTCCTCGGCGATCCTGCCTTCGATGGACATGGTCACTGTGCGGTCCCGCCTGCCTTCGTACGTGTGCGTGGTGCGCGCTGTCTGTTGCGTGCTGCGTCGGAAGGCTGCCAATTGTGGCAGGTGGCGGGGGCGGACGCCGGGATCCGGGTCCGTCCCGGGCGCTGCGCTGTCTCAGGCCTTGCCGAAGAGGTCCCCGGGGAAGGCTCCGGCGGCTACGGCCTTCTTGGTGAAGCCGCCGCCGATCTCGGCGAGCCGGGCGAGTCCGGCCGCGCCGAGGTGCTCGTACGGGGCCGCGTCGAGGCGGTCGGTCTCCAGCTCCAGCGCTTCGCGCACCTCCTGGCCCCGGGCGGTGAGCTCCCCGCCCGCGTCGAGGATGCCGCGCTCGCGCAGCCGGTCGGTGGCGGCGTCCAGGTCGGACTGGTCCCAGCCTCGGATGGACTTGAGGTACTTGGGGGTCATGCCGCGGCCGGTGGCGGTGTGGCTGATCAGGGCCTCGACCGGGTCCAGGTCCGCGACGAGCAGGGCGACGAGGTGGCCGTCGCCGCGGTGCTCGCGCAGGAGGGTGGTGGCGTGCCACAGCTTGAGGTGCGGCTCTTCCGGTACGGGGAGGTCTGCGTGGGCGGAGTAGAGGGTGCGTGCGTGCCTCGTACAGCCCTCGGTCGCGCGCATCGCCAGCTCGGCGGCCTCGGCGAGCTCGGCGGAGCCCACGGCCTCGTCGCCGAGGAGCCGGCGCAGCGTGGCGTCGACGGCCCGCAGCCGGGCGGCCAGGACCTCCTCGGGGGTGGCGGTGTCCCAGACGGCGGGCAGGTGCCGGGCGATCAGGTCGTGGCGGTAGTTGTAGAAGGTGGAGGTCACCGTCCCGGCGGCCACGGCGCCCATCGCGGCGGAGCGGGAGGCGAGGTTGACGGCGACGCGGTCGGTGATTCCGAGGGCCTCGAACTCCTTGCCGAGGTCCGGCGAGAAGTAGACGGTGGCGTGCAGCGGGTTGATAGCTCCGTGCCAGGCGTGACGGGCGGCGCGCGGGGGAAGAGTCATGCTCCGCAGGTTACCGACTGCTTAGTACGCCGGAAAAGAGCGGCGCCCGGCCAAACCGCCCGCCTGACGTAGAACCGGGCCCACGCCCGGAACGGGTACGGTCCGCCGCACGCGCTGTGACGGCCGAATGGCGATCGTGTGACAGCAGGGGCCATGGACATGACGCAGGGCCGCGGGCGTGAATACGGTCGAACGGAAGCCACTCCCCTACCCATTGGAGTCCCAGGTGCACCGCAAAGTCATCGCTCCGAGCGTGCTCGCCGCTTCCCTTCTGCTGGTGATCCCGGCGTCGGCTGCGAGTTCCGGTCCGGGCGCCCCGGGTATCGGTGATCCCTACTACCCGGCCAGCGGCAACGGCGGTTACGACGTCTCCCACTACGACCTGCGCCTGCAGTACCAGCCCAAGACCGACCTGCTGGAGGGCACCGCGACCCTCCTGACCACCGCCAAGCAGGACCTGTCCCGCTTCAACCTCGACTTCGGCCTCGACGTCAGCGAGATCCGGGTCAACGGGGTCAAGGCGAAGTTCACCAAGTCCGGTACCCAGGAGCTGGAAGTCACCCCGGCCGTCGCGCTCCAGCAGGGCCGCCAGGCGACCGTGGTCGTCAAGTACGCGGGCAAGCCCTCGGAGTTCAAGGTCGACGGCTGGTCGGCCTGGCAGCGCACCCCCGACGGCGGCATCGCCGCGCAGGAGCCCGACTCGGCGATCTGGTGGTTCCCGAGCAACGACCACCCGCTCGACAAGGCCACCTTCGACATCTCGGTCAACGTGCCCGACGGCACCCAGGCCATCAGCAACGGCGTGCTGCAGTCGCAGAGTTCGAAGCTCGGCTGGACCCGGTACAACTGGCGCTCGAACAAGCCGCAGGCCACGTACCTCGCGACCCTGGCCATCGGCAAGTTCGACATCACCACCGACAAGACGGCGAGCGGCCTGCCGATCCTCAACGCGTACAGCAAGGACCTCGGCGACAACGCGGGCGCGGCGCGCGCGAGCGTGGAGCGGACCGGCGAGGTCGCGGAGTGGCTGGAGGGGATCTTCGGCCCGTACCCCTTCAACGCCCTCGGCGGCTACGTCCCGAACGTGCCCTCCGGCTTCGCGCTGGAGACGCAGACCCGGCCGTTCTACAGCCCCCGGCAGTTCGCGAACGGCGCGAACGTCTCGGTGGTCGTCCACGAGCTCGCCCACCAGTGGTACGGCGACAGCGTGTCCGTCGACAACTGGAAGGACATCTGGATCAACGAGGGCTTCGCCCGCTACAGCCAGTGGCTGTGGTCGGAGAAGGAGGGTGAGGGCACGGCCCAGGAGCTCGCCGACTGGGCGTACCAACTGCGCCCGGCGGAGGACCCGTTCTGGCAGGTGAAGCCGGGCGACCCGGGTGCGGAGAACCAGTTCCACGGGGCGGTGTACGACCGCGGGGCGATCGCCATCCAGGCGCTGCGCAACCAGATCGGCGACGAGAAGTTCTTCCAGATCCTCAAGGGCTGGCCGACCGAGCACGCCTACGGGAACGCCAAGGTCGGCGACTTCGTCCGCTACGCCGAGAAGATCTCGGGCAAGCCGCTGGCCCAGCTCTTCGAGACCTGGCTCTACACCCCGGGCAAGCCGGCCTTCGCCCCGCCGACGGCCCCTGCGGCCAAGTCCTCCGAGGCCAAGTCCCCCGGCGCCCGGTCCTTCCGGTCCCCGGCCAAGCCGGCCGCCGAGCCGAAGTCCTGGAAGAAGATCGAGGCGACGAACTCCGTCCACGACACGAACGACGCCCACGACGCCCACTGACGACGGGCCCTACGGGGCTGCGCGCCGGCGCCCCTCAGCGGGCGTCGGCGCGCCGGTGCGCGGCGCGGGCCGCGCGGGCTATCGGCAGGTACCGCAGCCGCTCCGGCAGCAGGGGTACGAGGGTGCGCGCGGCCAGGCTGAACAGGCGCAGCCGGCGCTCCTGCGACGGGGTCCATTTCAGGCCGATGGCGGCGCGGGCCTCGGGCGGCATGTAGCCGACGGTGACGAAGGCCCGGAAGTGCAGGAACGCGGGCCGGAGCACCGGCCAGGCGAGGCGCAGCAGGAGCCGGACCGGCAGCGTGCCGCCCTCGGGGCGGGGCAGCGGGGTGTCGGTGGCGACGAGTTCGAGGGCGACCTTGGTGGGCTCGATCTCCTCGGCCAGCATCCGGCGGTAGTAGGGCCAGTACTCCTCGATGGTCTGCGGCATGTCCCGGTCGTGGAGGCCGAGGATGCGGCCGACCTGGAGCCATTCGCGGTAGAGGAGGCGCTCCTGCGCGGGGGTGAAGCGGCGCAGCAGGTAGCGCCCGGCGTAGAGGTAGATCGGGAAGCCGGTGGCGTGCACCCAGGCGTAGCAGGCGGGGTCCAGTGAGTGGTAGCGCCGCCCCCGGGTGTCGGTGCCCTGGATCTCCTTGTGCAGCCGGCGGACCCGGCGCCCTTCGGCGACGGCGTCCGCTCCACCGTAAACCCACAGCTGGACGGAGCGCAGGGAACGCTCGCCGCGGCCCCAGGGGTCGGTGCGGAAGACGGAGTACTGGTCGACTCCGGCCCCGATCGCGGGGTGCGCGACCTGCATGGTGAAGGCGGCGGGGAGCATGAGCAGCGCCCGGACGTCACCGGCGATGGTCCAGAGCACTCCTCCGGGCGGCGGGGGCTCAGGGTCGCTGCGGCTCACGTCCGCCGGACGCCTGGTCGTGGTCATGGGCATGCCCCCAGATATCGGTCTCCGTGCGTCCAGTATCCCGCGAGCCGGCACCTTCTCCCGGTCAGGTGATCGAATCACCCGCTCTCCGGGACTTCCCGCGCGGGGAGGTGGCACTGCATCCTTCGGCCATGAATCTCGACCCGTTCATCCTGGTGGACCTCTTCGCGCGGAGCCTGCTGTGGGCGATGGGCATCACGCTGGCGGTGTTCGCGTTCCTGGCCGCGCTGGCGTACCTGCTCGCGTACGCCCCGCTGCGCCGCCGCCGTCACCTCGAGGCGGCCACCCGCACCCGGCTCGCGGCCTTCAGTTGGGCGGACCCGGAGGACGAGGACCACGGCGGTGAATCCGAGGGGTACTGAGCCGGTACGGGAGGGGTCCGCGGCCCCGCGCCCCCGCGATGTTCCTGGCCCGACAGAAAGTCGTGTCACGGGTGTTACCCAGAGGTAACCGCGGCTGCTTGGATGGCGGAGCCGATCTTCCCCCACAGGAACGAGGGAAACTTCCATGCCGTACAGACACCCCCGCAAGGTCCGCGCCGCCGCCGCGGTCGTCGCCGCGATCGCCGCGGGAGCGCTCGCCGTGACCACGGCTCCGGCAGCCACCGCCGCGGAGAGCTCCGCCGCGCCGCGGCTCAGTGTTCTGACGTACAACACGTTCCTGATGAGCACGAACTTGTACCCGAACTGGGGCCAGGGCATCCGTGCCAAGGAGATCCCCAGGGCCTCGTTCTTCCAGGGCCACGACGTGGTCGTGCTCCAGGAGGCCTTCGACAACGGCGCCTCCGACGCGCTGAAGTCCAACGCCTCCCCGCAGTACCCGTACCAGACCCCCGTGGTGGGCCGCAGCAAGAGCGGCTGGGACGCTACGGGCGGCGCGTACTCCTCCACCACCCCGGAGGACGGCGGGGTCACGATCCTCAGCAAGTGGCCGATCCTGCGCAAGGAGCAGGTCGTCTACAAGGACGCCTGCGGCTCCGACTGGTACTCCAACAAGGGCTTCGCCTACGTGGTGCTGAACGTGAACGGCACCAAGGTCCACGTGGTCGGCACGCACGCCCAGTCCACCGACACGGGCTGCAAGGCGGGAGAGGCGGCGGACGACCGCGCCCGCCAGTTCCGCAACATCGACGCGTTCCTCGACGCCAAGAACATCCCGGCGGACGAACAGGTCATCGTGGCGGGCGACATGAACGTCGACTCGCGAAGCCCGGAGTACGCCTCCATGCTGGCCAATGCCGACCTGGCGCCCTCCGACACCCGCACGGGGCACCCGTACTCCTTCGACACCGCGCTGAACTCGATAGCGAACTACCGCTACCCGACCGACCCGCGCGAGGACCTGGACTACGTCCTCTACCGCAAGGGCAACGCCCGCCCGGCGAACTGGGACAACAACGTGGTCAAGGAGCAGTCGGCGCCCTGGACGGTCTCCAGCTGGGGCACCTCCTACACCTACACCAACCTCTCCGACCACTACCCGCTGATCGGTCACTGAGCCCCGTAACCAGGCTCCCTGGCCGCCCGGTTGCGGACGGCCACCCATCGCCTGACGGCAGGACGCCTCCTTCCGGCCCCACGGGGTCGGAAGGAGGCGTTTTCGTGCGTCGGGCCCGCGGTCAGGCCGCGGGGGCTTCGCCCCCGCTTCCCCCCTGCGCGGTCAGCTAGGACACCCGCTGCTGGTTGGCGCCACTGTGGCAGTCCCACTGCCGCACCGGTGCACCCGCGTCGGTGCGGCAGTCCGCGACCTCCATGCACTTCTTGCTGGCCTGGTTGTGGTCCAGGCACATGCCGCTGCCCTAGTTCGTCATGACGAAGGTGGCGGATTCCAAGGCCGACGCCGAGGCGAGCGGGGTCAGGACGGTGATCCCGACGGCGGTGAGCAGTGCCAGGAGGATTCGGTAGGGGGACGTTCCGGCTATGCGCATGTCTGCCTTCCTGCGATACGGCAGCCGGTCGGGATGATGCGATCTCGCGTGGTCCGCCGCAGGCTAGTGGCGATGATCATCTTGCCATGCACCATTCAAACCCCGGACGTGTCGCACGGACGCCGGGGAACGCGTCCACGGGCCGGGTTCAGATGCCGGCGAGGAATTCCCGAATGGCGCTCGCACTGCCGGCCGGGTCGCCCTGGAGGACGAAGTGGTCGGCGTCCAGGGCGCGGTAGGTCGTTCCGGGGCGGCGGTCGGCCATGTCGAGGGCCTGCCGGGTGGGCAGTGCCTGGCTGCGGAGGCCGTGGATCAGGAGTGCGGGGCAGTCGGTGGCCAGCCAGTGCTTCCAGTGGTCACCGTGGACGAGGTTCTCGGAGTCGACGGTGTCCCGCGGGTGGAACGGCAGCCGCCAGCCGGACCCGTCGGGCAGCCGACGCAGCGCCGGGGCGATGACAGGGGCCAGGGGGCCGCAGGCGGCGAGGAGGTCCTCACGGGTAGCGGCGGTGTAGGGGAAGTTGAGCACGAAGGCGAGCGGGCTGGCGCCGTGGTCGGGGAGATCCACGGGACCGTCGACGTTGATGAACGCCTCGACCAGCGCGGGGTGTTCGGCAGCCAGGTGGTAGCCATTGATCCCGCCGAGGGAGTGGCCCAGGACAACGGTCCTGTCGATGCCGAGGTGGCTCAGGAGGGCTACGAGGTCGGCGAGGTAGCCGGCGCGGGTGTAGTCCGCGGCGCGGTCGGAGTCGCCGTGGCCGCGCTGGTCGGGAGCGATCACCCGCCAGTCGGGGCCGAGGGCCGCGGCAAGCTCCGTGAAGGACGAGCCCTCGGACAGGTGGCCGTGCAGAGCGAGGAGCGGGCGGCCGGTTCCACCGAAGTCCAGGTAGGACAGGACGCGGCCGTCGATGGTCAGGGCGGCGCGGGCGGGCTGGATGGGCATCGGATGTTCCCCTCGATCGGTCCGGTTGACGTGATCGCAACTATACAAACGTATATGACGATTGTTCAAGACGGTTGTATGAATCGAATGTCCGTCAACGCCGATGAGGCTTCCCCGTCCCGTTCGGCTGCCATCCAGCCCGCCCCGGAACACCTTCTGAAACACCAGAGAGTGCCCGCCGCGGTCCGGCGGGCACCCTCGGTACGGGGCGGGGCCCCTCAGCCTGAGGCCCTGGAGCGCTGCCACTCGCTCGCGTAGTCCTGGAAGATCTCCCGCAGGTGGTGGCCGATCTTCAGGTAGTCCAGGTCGTCGAGGTTGGCCAGTGAGACGCGGACGGACCACTGGGGGCCGTCGAAGCCGCCGCCGTTGAGGAGGACCACCGAGGTCTGCTCCGCCAGGCGGAACAGCGGGTCGACCGGCTCGTAGTTCTTCTCCAGGAAGTCGGCGAAGTCCTTGCCGTGGACCCGCTCGGCCTCGGCCAGCAGGTCGAGTTCGATGTAGTACCCGGCCCGCTTGTCGTCCTCGGAGATCTTCATTTGGGCGCCTTCGAGGAGGAGGTCGAGGCGCCGGTGGACGATCTGGCGGATGTGCTCCTTGTAGGCCTGGCCCTCGTCCAGCATGTCGAAGAGCGAGAAGAGCGTCATCATCGTCTGCTGCGGCAGCGAGAGGCCGGCCGTGTGGTTGAGGGCCACCGAGCGGGAGTCCGCGACGAGCCGGTCGATGAAGCGGATCTTCTCCGGCTCCAGGGTGAGGGTGCCGTAGCGCTTGGCGAGTCGGTCCTTCTGCTCCCGGGGGAGGGCGGCGATCATCTCGTCGATGACGTTGTCGTCGTGCAGGCCGATGACGCCGAGGCGCCACCCGGTGCAGCCGTAGTGCTTGGAGTACGAGTACACCAGGAGGGTGTTGCGGGGGAGGTCGGCGGCGATGGAGCGGAAGCCCGGTACGAAGGTGCCGTAGACGTCGTCCGTGACGATGAGGAGGTTGGGGTTGCTGGTGGCGACGATGTCCTTGATCTGGTTCGCCACCCGGTCGCTCAGGGCGAGCGAGGGCGGGTTGCTCGGGTTGACCAGGCAGACGAGCTTCACCGAGGGGTCGGCGAGCTTGGCGACCTCCTCCTCGGGGTAGCGCCACTGCCGTACCCCGGTCTCGGCAAAGAGGCTCGCGGAGACGTTGACCACCTCGAACTCGAAGGTGTCCAGTTCGGGGATCTCGATGTACGGGGTGAACACCGGGGTCATCAGGGCGATCTTGTCGCCCTTCTTCAGGACCCCGTTCTTCATCAGGGAGTCGAAGATGTAGCACATGGCGGCGGTGCCGCCCTCGGTCGCGAACAGCGACAGGTTGTTGCCCTCGGGCGGCCGCTTGTCGAACATCTCGTCGGCCACGTAGCCGCGTACGATCTGCTCCGCGTGCTTCAGCATCCGGTCCGGGACCGGGTAGTTGTCGCCGGTGATGGAGTCGGTCAGCTCGTGCACGAAGGCGTCCTTGTCGAACGGCCAGCGCGCCAGGGCGTACTGGACGCACGCGGAGAGCATCTCCACGCCCGGCAGGTCCGGGTGACGGCGGGCCCAGGAGTCGAACCGCTCCCCGATGCCCTGCTTCTCCGGCATCCCGCCCAGGTTGTCGGCGGTCCAGACGCGCCGGGACTCCTCCAGCGCGAAGTAGCCGAGCGCGTAAAAGGCCTCGCGCGGCCCGGTGGCGATCCAGTTCGGGTTGCCGCGGCCCGCGTTGAGCATGGCGCGCGCGGTGGTGTCCTTCTGGCCGGGCTTGTCGGCCTGGGCGGCGGTGGCGAGCTGGATGAACTTGTCCTTCAGCTCGAACGGGCTGAGCTGCGCGAAGGACTGGATCTCCTCGCGGCTGAAGCTGGTCTCCGGCACGGTGGTTCGTTCCTTTCGGTGAAGGCGTTTCAGTGGGGGCGCTTCAGTGGTTGAGGAGGACGATGACGGCGCCCCAGATGGTCAGCAGTACGTTGCTGATCGCGTACGGGATGGTGTAACCGAGCGTCGGCACCTGCGATTTGGACTCTTCGTTCACGGCGCCGATCGCGGCCGTGGTGGTCTGACCGCCGGCCAGTACGCCCATCAGGATCGGGAAGCGGATCTTCTGGATGTGGTGGCCGACGAGGAAGCCGACCAGCAGCGGGATCAGCGTGATGACCGCGCCCCAGAGCAGCAGCCCCCAGCCGGCGGTCGCCAGCCCGCTGGTGAAGCTCGGTCCGGCGTTCAGGCCGACGACCGCGATGAAGAGGCAGAGCCCGAGGGTGTCCATGAACCACTGGGCTCCGGGCGGGACGTTGCCGTACGTCGGGTACCTGCCCCGGATCCAGCCGAAGACCAGGCCCATGATGAGCGCGCCGCCCGAGGTGGACAGCGAGATCGGGACCCCGCCCGCGGTGAGCGCCGGGATGCCGAGGCAGCCGCCGAGGAAGATGCCGAGGCCCACCCAGATCATGTCGGTGGCGAAGCTGGTGGGCACGGGCTTGCCGATGGCCCTGCCCGCGGGGTCCACCAGCCGCTTGGGCCCGGAGAGGATCAGGGTGTCGCCGCGCTCCAGCGGGGTGGAGAGCCGGTAGGGGAACTCCGCGCCGGAGCGGAAGAGTTTGTCGATGTAGACCCCGACCATGAAGGGCTCGGCCCTCAGCTCCGCGATGGTCTTGCCGAGCTGCGCCTTCTCCGAGGCGACCACGTGCAGGTTCTCGGTCTGGTAGCCGAGCAGCTCCACGTCGTCGGCCTCAGCTCCGATGTGCGTCCGGGCGTCGAAGTCCACGAGCGATCCGCGCAGGGCGCTGACGGCGACGTCGTCGCCCTCGCGCAGCACGGTCTGCTGGTCGTGGTCGAGGATCGCTCCGTCCCGGCGGATCCGGGTGAGGTAGATCCGGTGACCCAGCGCCTTCTGCTGGTTCTCGAAGTCGTCGATGGTCCGCCCGACGAGGTCGGGCCGCTGGATGGTGTAGGCCCGCAGGACGATCTCGTAGTAGCCCTCGTGCAGGTCGGGGTCGTCGCTGGGCGCGTCGAGCTCCTCCGCGAGTCTGGCGCTCTCGGCGGCCAGGTTGCGGCGGTAGAGCCGGGGCAGCACGTTGGCGAGGAGCATCGCGCAGAGGATGGTGCCGAGCGGGTAGGTGACGGCGTACCCGACCGCGACCAGGTTCTGCTGTTCCGTGATCTGGTCGGGGCTGAGCCCGGGAAGGTTGGCGATCGCGTCCTGCGCCACGCCGATGACGGCGGACTGGGTGAGCGCGCCGCCGAGCAGGCCGTAGCCGGACAGGGCGGCAAAGCCCCAGGAGACCAGCAGACCGGCACCGCACGCGCGGCTGGTGCTGCGGACCTGGGGCAGGCCGTCTTCATTCGGGCCCCGCAAGAACTGCGAGCCGACATTGCAGTCGGTGGCGAAGAGGAACATCTTGAATCCTCCCCCGCCTAATGGAAGGGGATTCCTGGCTCACGCTGCCTGGCGGACCAGCGGCCCGCAAGGACTTCCACGATCAGCGCCAGCCGGGTTGAAACCAGCCCGGAAATCAGCAACGCCAAAGCGGATGTGCGCACTTGGTTCTTGTAACGCACTGCTCGCAATGCACGATACCCGAAATCGAGGTTCATAAAGGGCCATCCGGGTCAGAGGAGGTCAAGCACCGAGGACCCCGACGAGGATCGGCCCGGTCAGTGGGAGCAGGAAGTTGGACAGGGCGTAGGTGATCGTGTAGCCGAGCATCGGCACCGAGCTCTGGGCGACCTGGGTCACCGAGGTGATGGCCGGCGTGGAGCACTGCTGTCCGGCGATGGCACCGATCAGCAGCGGCTTTTCGATCTTCAGCAGCTTGCGTCCGACGACCAGCGAGAGCGTGGCCGGTACGAGGACCATGGCGATCCCGGCGAACGGCAGCAGGGCCCCGTACTCCTTGAGCAGCGGCCAGGCCTGCGGGCCGGAGGTCAGACCGGTGCAGGCGATGAAGACGGCGAGCCCCATGTCCTTGATCGTGGTGGCGGCCTGCGGCGGGAAGGCGCCGAAGGTCTGCCGGCGGGAGCGGAACCAGCCGAAGACCAGACCGGAGATCAGGCAGCCGCCGCCGGTGCCGAGCGAGAGCGGGGCCCCGCCGGCCCGGACCACGATCTGGCCGATGAGCGAGCCGAGCGCGATGCCCAGACCGAGGTAGATGAAGTCGGTGGCGTCGTTCTTGGCCACCGTGCCGATCTTCGCGACGATCCGGTCGAGGCCCGAGCGGGCGCCGACGAGGGTGACGACGTCACCGCGTTCGACGACGGTCTCCCCGTTGGCCGGCAGGTGCTGTTCGCCGCGGAGCACGTCGGTCACGTACACGCCGCTGCTGGCGAACTCCGGGTGGCTGGAGCGGATCGAGTCCAGCGTCCGGCCCGCGACCGAGGGGTCCGTCATCGCGACCTGGCTGGTGGCGAGCGGGGTGTCCACTCCCGGGATGCCGGGGGTCTCGGGTCCGATCATGCGGCCCACCGCGATCGCGTCGGCCCGGCGGCCGACGACGAGGACCAGGTCGGAGAGGGTCAGTTCGAGGTCCGGGGCGGGGGTCAGGCTCTTGGAGCCGCGCTTGACCGCCTCCACGGTGACCCGGCCGCCGGCGGCCGACACCAGGTCGGCCACGGTGCGGCCGTCGGCGAGCGTGACCAGGTGGGTCCGCCCGACCAGGCCGGGCAGCGCCTCGCGCTCGTCGCTCTCCAGACCGCCGCCACCGATCCCGCGCATCTTCTCCCACAGGGCGCGCGAGGCGTCCCGCAGGTTGATGCGGAGCAGCATCGGCATGATCTGGCTGGTGTAGATGACGATGGTGACCAGGCCGAAGAGGTAGCAGACGGTGTACGCGGTGGCCACGTGGCCCTGGTACGAGGAGATCTGGTCCGCGGTCAGGTCGGGGAGCTTGCCGATGGCCTCGGTGGCGGTGCCGACGACGGCGGATTCGGTGGCCGCGCCGGCGAGGATGCCGGAGGCGGTGCCAACGTCGAGGTCGAAGACCTTGGCGAGCAGGTAGGCGAGGCCGAGCACGCTCACGAGTTCGATGAGGCAGAGCGCGAAGAAGCGCAGGCTCTTGCGGTTGAGGTGGGCGAAGAACTGCGGTCCGGCCATGTAGCCGAGGGCGAAGATGAAGAGCGCGAAGAAGATCGTCTTCACGTCGGCGTCGATCTCGATCTTGGCCCAGGCGCCGAGCAGCAGCGAGACGATCAGCGTGCCGCAGATCCCGCCGAGGGTGATCGGGCCGACGCGGAGCTTGCCGAGGAGGTAGCCGAGGGCCAGGCAGAGGAAGAGTGCGAGTTCGGGGTGGTCACGCAGCACACCCATGGGCGGTCAGCCTGCCTTGCAGGATGAGGGGGCGAATGCGAGAGATGTCCACATCCCCCCACCCTTGTCCGGTGGGCAACCCACTGCCCACCGGACAGGGCCATCCGGGGTACGGATTTCCCTACGTGTCCGAGCCCTCGCGCGGCTCCGCGTACAGCCCCTCGATCAGGGCCCCGTACTTCTCCCGGATCACGCGTCGGCGCAGTTTCAGCGAGGGGGTCAGCTCCCCCGACTCCGGGCCCCACTCCTCGGTGAGCAGCCGGTAGCGCTTGATCTGTTCGGTGCGGTTGAGCCGGGAGTTGGCGCTCTCGACGGCGCGGGCGATCTCCTGGCGCACGGCCGGGTGCGCGGCCAGCTCGCCCGGCGTGGCGGCTTCGATCCCGTGGGCGGCGGCCCACGCGGGGGCCAGTTCCGGATCCAGGACGAGCAGGGCCACCAGGTAGGAGCGGCCGTCGCCGTGCGCCAGCGCCTGGCCGATCAGCGGGTGCTCCTTGAGGGTGTTCTCCACCAGGGCGGGCGAGACGTTCTTGCCGTTCGAGGTGATGATCAGTTCCTTCTTGCGGTCGGTCAGCCAGAGGAACCCGTCCTCGTCCAGTCGGCCGATGTCCCCCGTCGGGAACCAGCCCTCCCCGTCCGAGGCGCTCTCCACCGACCCGTCCGGCCGCAGGTAGCCGCCGAAGACCGTGGCCCCGCGCGTGAAGATCTCCCCGTCCTCGGCGATCCGCAGCTCCAGCCCTTCGAGCGGCCGGCCCACCGAGCCCAGCCTGAAGCCGTCCGGGCGGTTGACCGTGCACACCCCCGAGGTCTCGGTGAGCCCCCACGCGTCCATGATCGTGATCCCCCAGCCCGCCCAGAAGCGGACCACGTCGATCGGCATCGGCGCGGTGGCGCTCGCCGTCCACACCAGCCGGTCCAGGCCGGCCATCGTCAGCAGCGGATCCAGCACCCGCTCCTTCGCCGCGGCGTACGAGGCTTCGAGCCCCGCCGGGATCTCCTCGCCGCGCTCCCGGTGGCCCGCGCGGGCGCGCGCCAGGTCGTTCGCGGCTTCGATGGCGCCGCGCTGTTCCTCGGGGAGCCGCCCGAGCACCGCCCGTACGGAGGCGGCCAGCTTCTCCCACACCCGGGGCACGCCGAAGAACTGCACCGGGTGCAGCTCGCGCACCGCGACCGACACGGCGGCCGGGTCGGAGCACAGCCGGACGTGGGCGGCCCGCAGCAGCGGCAGGTAGATCCCCAGGATCCGTTCGGCGATGTGCGCGAAGGGGAGGTAGCAGATGTGCTCGGCGTGCTCGGGGAGTTCCACGTTCCGGTCCAGCCGGACCGCCTGCAGCATGATGTTGCGGTGGGTCAGGCGGACGCCCTTGGGGTCCCCGGTGGTGCCCGAGGTGTAGACGACGGTCAGCGGGTCCTCGGGACGGGCCTCCTGCCAGGCCTTCTCGAAGGCCTCGGGGCGGTGCGCGCCGGCGCCGCCCGCCAGCAGGGAGCCGTAGGTGCGGTGTGCTCCGGCCTCCGCGCCCTCGGCCACGACGAGCCGCTCCAGCGGGACCGCGGGGTCGGCGAGCAGCGGTTCCCACCGGGCCAGCTCGCGGGCCCCCTCGACCACGGCGAGGCGGGCCCGGCTGTGGCGTGCGATGTGGGCTATCTGCTCGGGCGCGGAGGTCCCGTAGACGGTGACGGGCACGGCTCCGAGGTGCACGAGGGCGAGGTCGCTCAGCCAGTGCTCGGGGCGGTTGCCCATCATGAGCAGCACGTGCTCGCCGCGCTCGACTCCGAGGGCGGCGTAGCCGGAGGCGAGGACGGCGACCTCGCGGCGGACGTCCGACCAGCTGAGGGTGGACCAGTCGGCGCCGTCCCGCCAGGAGAGGGCGGGGAGGTCTCCGTGCTCGGCGGCGTTGCGCGCCAGCAGGACGGGGAGGGTCAGCTCTTCGGGAGGTGCGGGCAGTCGCAGTTCTGTGGTCATGGGCAGCTCCTGGCCGTTTCACATCGTTGGTGCGACAGCAATACTGTTGAACACGAACCGTTGTGCTGATCAGAGACGCCGATCAGAGACGTGCCGATCAGAGATGTCCTGATCAGAGAGCGAGGCGGAGAGCATGACCACCCAGGCGCCCGAGCCGACTTCGCTCACCGTCGACGAACTCGCGGCCAGGGCGGGCGTGACCGTCCGCACCGTACGTTTCTACAGCACCCGCGGCCTTTTGCCCCCTCCCGTGATCGGACCTCGTCGGGTGGGCCGGTACGGCCCGGAGCACCTCTCCCGACTGGCCCTGATCGAGGAGTTGCAGCACCAGGGAATGACCCTGTCGGCCTGTCAGCGCTACCTCGACGCCCTGCCCGACGACCTGAGCGCGCACGATCTGGCGATCCACCGGGCGATGGTGGCCACCTGGGCTCCCGACGCGGCCCTGGAGTCCTCCCTCGCGGACCTGGAGAAGCGGGCCGGACGGACCCTGACGGAGACGGACATCCGGCGGCTGACGGCCATGAACGTGCTGACTCCGGCCCCGGAGGGGTTCCGGGTGGACGTGGGGCTGCTGCGGCTCGGGGTCGCGCTGCTCGACGTACCGATCTCGCACGAGACGATCCTGGTCGCGCGCGACCTGCTGCTGGGGCACGCGCGGACGGCGGCGCACCAGCTGACCACGCTGTTCCGGGACGAGGTGTGGGGGCCGTTCACGGAGGGCGAGAGCGATCCGGAGCGGGTGGAGGCGATGAAGGCGCTGTCCGCGCACATGCAGCCGATGGTGGTGCAGGCCCTGGTGACCGCCTTCCAGCGTTCACTGAAGGAGGAGTTGAAGGCCGCGTTCGCCCCGGAGGAGTAGGTTTCGGCCATGGCGATGATCTACAAGACCACGATGAAGCCCGGCAAGTTGGAGCTCCTTGCCGCCTGGCTGCCGGCCCAGTCCTGGTACCTCCCCACGGGGAGCGCACCGGATCTGGCCCGCGCGGGCGGCTTCCGGCTCGACGATCCGCAGGGCGAGGTGGGCATCGAATTCATGGTGGTCACCGATTCCTCGGGCGGGCTGCCGACCGCGTACCACGTCCCCGTCACCTACCGCGGAGCGCCGCTGGAGGGGGCGGAGGCCGGCCTGATCGGCACGTCCGAGCACGGGGAGCTCGGGCTCCGCTGGGTGTACGACGGCCCGCACGACCCGGTGTGGGTGGAGCAACTGCACGCGCTGTTCCAGGGCCTGGCCGAGCCGCAGGCGCAGAGCCTGAGCGACACCCCGGACCGCGATGTCACCGCGCGGTACGAAGGGTCCGGCGTCCCGGGCGCCGCGGACGGGCCCGCGCTCACGGTGGTCCGCGTGCTGCGGGACGCCGCCGCGGCCGGACACCTCGGCGAGGTCACCGCGGGCTGGACCACCCCCGACGGGGCCGCCCACCGCGGCGTGTTCGCCTCACTCGACGCGCGCTGACCGGCGGCGCCGACCGGAGCTGACCGGAGCTGACCCGGGCTGTCGCCCGGCCCCGGGGTCCGGGGCCGGGCGACAGGCCGTACGGGCTTCGCCCGCTCAGTCGGCGTAGGTCTCGCCGCGCCCGGCCTTCTCGACCAGCGAGGCGGGCGGGGTGAACCGCTCCCCGTACTGCGCGGCCAGCTCCTGCGCACGGGCCACGAAACCGGCGAGGCCGCCCTCGTAGCCGTTGATGTACTGGATCACGCCGCCGGTCCACGCCGGGAAGCCGATGCCCATGATGGAGCCGATGTTGGCGTCGGCGTACGAGGTCAGGACGCCCTCGTCGAAGCAGCGGACGGTGTCCAGTGCCTCGGAGAAGAGCATCCGCTCCTTCATGTCGACGAAGGGGATCTCGTACCCGGGCTTGGTGAAGTGCTCGCGCAGGCCCGGCCAGATCCCGGCGCGCTTGCCGCTCTCGTCGTACGCGTAGAAACCGCCCCCGCCGCTGCGCCCGGGGCGCCCGAATTCGTCGACCATCCGGTCGATGACGGTGTCGGCGGGGTGCTCGGCCCAGGACCGGCCCTCGGCCTCGAAGGCCTTGCGGGTCTCGTTGCGGATCTTGCGCGGCAGGGTGAGCGTCAGCTCGTCCATCAGGGAGAGCACCTTGGCCGGGTATCCGGCCTGCGCCGCCGCCTGCTCGATCGAGGCGGGCTCGATGCCCTCGCCGACCATCGCGACGCCCTCGTTGATGAACTGGCCGATGACGCGCGAGGTGAAGAAGCCCCGCGAGTCGTTGACCACGATCGGGGTCTTGTTGATCTGCCGTACGAGGTCGAAGGCGCGGGCGATGGCCTCGTCGCCGGTCCGCTCCCCCTTGATGATCTCGACCAGCGGCATCTTGTCCACGGGCGAGAAGAAGTGCAGCCCGATGAAGTCGGCCGGGCGCGAAACCCCTTCCGCGAGGCCCGTGATGGGCAGCGTGGAGGTGTTCGAGCAGAGCAGCGCGTCGGGGGTGAGGAACTCCTGGATCTCCTGGAACACCTTGTGCTTGAGGGCGGTGTCCTCGAAGACGGCCTCGATGACGGCGTCGCAGCCCGCCAGGTCGGCGGGCTCCGCGGTCGGGGTGATCCGGGCCAGCAGCTCGGCGCGCTTGGCCTCGGTCGTACGGCCCCGGGAGAGCGCCTTGTCGAGCAGCTTCTCCGAGTAGGCCTTGCCCTTCGCGGCGGCCTCGGGGGTGACGTCCTTGAGGACCACCTCGATGCCCGCGCGGGCGCAGGAGTAGGCGATGCCGGCGCCCATCATCCCGGCGCCGAGGACGGCGACCTTGGTGACCTTGCGCGGGGCGACGACCTGCGGGCGGCTGCGGCCGGCGTTGACGGCCTGGAGGTCGAAGAAGAACGCCTGGATCATGTTCTTGGCGGTCTGTCCGGTGACCAGCTCGGTGAAGTAGCGGGCCTCGATGGTCAGCGCGGTCTCGAAGTCCACCTGGGCGCCCTCGACGGCGCAGGCCAGGATGTTGCGCGGCGCCGGGTACGGGGCCCCGTTCAGCTGCTTCTTCAAGTTGGCCGGGAAGGCAGGGAGGTTGGCGGCGAACCGCGGGTTGGACGGGGTGCCGCCCGGGATGCGGTGGCCGGGGACGTCCCAGGGCTGCTTCGACTCCGGATTCGCGTCGATGAAGGCGTGCGCCTTGGCGAGCATCTCCTCGGGCGTAGCGGCCAGTTCGTGGACCAGGCCGTTGTCCAGTGCGCGCTGGGGGCTGTACTGGGTCCCCTGGAGCAGCACCTTGAGCAGGGCGTCGGCGATGCCCATCAGGCGGACGGTGCGGGTGACGCCGCCGCCGGCCGGGAGCAGGCCGAGGGTGACCTCGGGCAGGCCGATCTTGGAGCCGGGGGCGTCGAGGGCCACGCGGTGGTGCGAGGCCAGGCAGATCTCGTAACCGCCGCCCAGGGCAGCGCCGTTGATGGCGGCGACCACGGGCTTGCCGAGGGTCTCGATGCGGCGCAGCGAGCTCTTGATCTGGGTGCCGGTGTCGAAGGCGAGCTGCGCGTGCTCGGGGCGCAGCCGGATCATGTCCTTGAGGTCCCCGCCCGCGAAGAAGGTCTTCTTGGCGGAGGTGAAGATGATGCCTCGGATGGAGTCCTTCTCGGCCTCGGCGCGCTCCGCGATGGCCGCGATGGAGTCCTTGAAGGCCTGGTTCATGGTGTTGGCGGACTGGTTGGGGTCGTCGAGGACGAGGGTGACGACGCCGGTCTCGTCCTGTTCCCAGCGGATCGTGGTGGACTCGCTCATTTTCGCTACTTCCGTGTCGGCCGTGTCAGGGAGGTGTTCTGGGATACCGGGACGATTCAGAGGCGTTCGACGATGGTCGCGACGCCCATGCCGCCGCCGACGCAGAGGGTGACGAGCCCGTAGCGCTTGTCCTGGCGTTCCAGCTCGTCGACGATCGTGCCGAGGATCATCGCGCCGGTGGCGCCGAGCGGGTGGCCGAGCGCGATGGCGCCGCCGTTGACGTTGACCTTGTCGAGGGAGACGCCCATGTCCTTGACGAAGCGGAGCACGACGCCCGCGAAGGCCTCGTTGATCTCGATCAGGTCGATGTCGTCGATGCTCAGCCCGGCCTTGGCCAGCGCCTTGCGGGTGGCCGGGGCGGGGCCGGTGAGCATGATGGTGGGCTCGGAGCCGGAGACGGCGGCCGAGACGATCCGGGCGCGCGGGGTCAGCCCGTTCCGTTCCCCCGCCTCCCGGGAGCCGATGGCGACGAGCGAGGCGCCGTCGACGATGCCGGAGGAGTTGCCCGCGTGGTGGACGTGGTCGATCTTCTCGACCCAGTGGTACTTCTGCAGGGCCACGGCGTCGAAGCCGCCGAGGTCGCCGATGTCCGCGAAGGAGGGCTTGAGCCTGGCGAGGGTGTCGGCGGTGGTGCCGGGGCGGACGAACTCGTCGTGGTCCAGGACGACCAGGCCGTTGCGGTCGGTGACCGGGACCACGGACTTGGCGAAGCGGCCGTCCTTGATGGCGGCGGCGGCCCGCTCCTGCGACAGGGCCGCGTACTCGTCCACGTCCCGGCGGGAGAATCCCTCGATCGTGGCGATCAGGTCGGCGCCGATGCCCTGGGGGACGAAGTTGACGTCCCAGTTCGTCATCGGGTCGTTGAACCAGGCTCCGCCGTCCGAGGCCATCGGGACGCGGGACATGGACTCCACGCCGCCCGCGAGGACCAGGTCCTCCCAGCCGGAGCGGACCTTGGCGGCGGCCATGTTGACGGCCTCCAGCCCGGAGGCGCAGAAGCGGTTCTCCTGCACACCGGCCACGGTGTCCGGCAGCCCGGCCGCGATGGCCGCGATCCTGGCGATGTCGGAGCCCTGGTCGCCGACCGGGCCGACGACGCCGAGGACGATGTCGTCGATGGTGGCGGGGTCCAGTCCGGGGTTGCGCTCGCGCAGGGCGTGGATGAGGCCGACGACCAGGTCGATCGGCTTGGTGCCGTGCAGGGAGCCATTGGCCTTGCCGCGGCCGCGCGGAGTGCGGATCGCGTCGTATACGTAAGCTTCGGTGCTCACTGGTCAAGCCTTTCGGGGGTGCGGAGGCGAGGTCGGGGAGGGGCGGGGTGGTGCGCGGCGGCCGGCCCGGCGGTGCCGGCGGTCAGCCCAGCAGGGAACGGCCGATGATCTCCTTCATGATCTCGGTCGTGCCGCCGTAGATGGTCTGGATGCGGCCGTCGGTGAAGGCCCGTGCGACCCGGTATTCGGTCATGTATCCGTATCCGCCGTGCAGTTGCAGGCAGCGGTCGGCGACCCGCTTCTGGAGCTCGGTGGCCCACCACTTGGCCATCGAGGCGTGGACGTGGTCCAGCTCCCCGTTGGAGTGGTCGGTGATGCACCGGTCGAGGAAGGTACGGGTGACCGCGCACTCGGTGGCCATCTCCGCGATCTCGAACCGGATGTGCTGGAGCTTGGAGAGCGGGCGCCCGAAGGCCTCGCGCTCCTTCACGTACTGCGTGGTGATCTCCAGCAGGTACTCGGCGGCGGCGATGCCCGCCATCGCGATGCCCATCCGCTCCTGCGCGAGGTTGGTCATCAGGTGGACGAAGGCCCCGTTGAGTTCCCCGAGCAGGTTCTCCTTCGGGACGCGCACGTCGTTGAAGAACAGCTCGGCGGTGTCCTGGGCCTTCTGGCCGATCTTGTCGAGGTTGCGGCCGCGCTCGAAGCCCTCGGTGCCGCGCTCGACGACCAGCAGCGACATGCCGTGCGCCCCGCCCTCGGGGGTGGTCTTGGCGACCACGATCACCAGGTCGGCCAGGATCCCGTTGGAGATGAAGGTCTTGGAGCCGTTGAGCACCCAATGGTCGCCCGCGTCCTCGGCGGTGGTCCGGATGCCCTGGAGGTCGGAACCGGCGCCCGGTTCGGTCATCGCGATCGCGGTGATGATCTCGCCCGAGCAGAAGCCGGGCAGCCAGCGGCGCTTCTGCTCCTCCGTGGACAGCGAGGTCAGGTACGGCCCGATGATGTCGTTGTGCAGGCCGATCGCCAGTCCGGCGGCGCCCGCCCGGGTGAACTCCTCCGCGATCACCGCCGCGTACCGGAAGTCGGTGTTCCCACCGCCCCCGTACTCCTCGGGGACGGCCAGGCCGAGCAGCCCCTGCCGGCCGGCGGCCCGCCAGGCCTCGCGGCTGACGATCCCGTCCTTCTCCCACTGCTCGTAGTGCGGCAGCACCTCCTTGGTGAGGAAGGTGCGGACGGTCTCGCGGAACGCCTCGTGGTCGGCGTCGAAGATGCGGCGTTGCATCGGGGCCCCCTAAAGCCGGCTCTGGACGGATTCGATCGACTTGGCCGGCTCGGGGCCGACGGGCGTGACGTCGAGGATGGTCACTGCGGTGGCCCGGAAGGCGGGTCCCCGGTCGAGCATCATCGAGAGTTCCATCAGCCCTCCTTCCCCAGCAGCGCCGGTACGTCCCAGTCCGCCGCCACGGACTCCGTGTGCGCGCCCGGCTGCGCGGGACCGCCCACGACGGCGGCCGGGGTCGCGGAGAAGCGCGGCGCGGGCGCGGGCTGGACGATCCCGGCGGCCTCGACGAAGGTGGCCCGGGCGGCCAGGTGCGGGTGGTGCGGGGCCTCGCGCAGCGAGAGCACGGGGGCCACACAGGCGTCGGTGCCCTCGAAGACCGCCGTCCACTCCTCGCGGGTACGGGTCCTGAAGCGCGCGGCCACGGCCTCGCGGAGCTCGCCCCAGCGGGCCAGGTCCTTGCGGGCGGGGGCCTGGTCGGCGATGCCGAGCAGGTCCACGAAGGTGTCGTAGAACTGCTGCTCCAGCGCGCCGACCGCCATGTGGAGGCCGTCGGAGGTCTCGTAGGTGCCGTAGAAGGGGCAGCCGCCGTCGAGGAGGTTGGCCCCGCGCCGGTCCTGCCAGCCTCCGGCCGCCAGCATGCCGTGGATCATGGCGGTGAGGTGCGCGGTCCCGTCCACGATGGCCGCATCCACGACCTGGCCCGCGCCGCCCGGGGTGCGGGCGTGCTGGAGGGCCGCGAGGACACCGATGACGAGGTAGAGCGAGCCGCCCGCGTAGTCCCCGACCAGGTTGGCGGGGACGACCGGGGGCTCGTCCGGGCTGCCGATCATCCCGAGGGCGCCGGTGACCGCGATGTACGCGATGTCGTGCCCGGCGGTGTGGGCGAGCGGGCCGTCCTGACCCCAGCCGGTCATCCGGCCGTAGACCAGTTTCGGGTTGCGGGCGTGGCAGTCGGCCGGCCCGACACCGAGCCGCTCGGCGACCCCGGGGCGGAAGCCCTCGATGAGCACGTCGGCACGCTCGACCAGGTCGAGGACGCGGGCGGGGCCGTCGGCGGACTTCAGGTCGACGAGGACGGAGCGCTTGTTGCGGTTGGTGATGTCGTAGGCGGGATTGACGGCGAGTCCGCCGCCGCCGGGGCGGTCGACCCGTACGACGTCCGCCCCCAGGTCGGCGAGGAGCATGGCGGCGAACGGGCCCGGCCCGATGCCCGCCAGCTCGACGACGCGCACGCCCGCGAGCGGGCCGTTGCCGCTCCCCGGCACGCCCGCCGACTCGCCCCCCGGCACGTTCTCCGGCGCGGTCCCTGTCACTGCCATCGAGCCCCCAGCATCCGGTGGCACCACTGCGGCCACTGTGTGACACAACTGATGTAACACCAGCGATGCTAGGAACCTGTTCCACTCAGCACAAGAGCAAGCGCTTAGTCGGTTGGCTCGTTTCGGGCGTCGAGTTCCTTCAGGTGCCGCTTGAGGGCGACCGTCCGGTAGCTCTCCTCCACCCACTCGCACAGCACCTCTACGGAGGGCGACGCCCTGTCCCCCAGCGGCACGCTGACCCAGCCCGCCCTCCCCAGCCCGTACCCGGTCGGCTCCGCTCCGGGCGCGGTCATGGCGTGACCGTGCAGCGCCTCGTCCTTGAGCTTCACGGAGATTCCGGGCGGCTGCGGGCCGTCCGCGTTCCCGAGGAAGACGAAGATCTTCTTGTTGACCTTCACGACGCAGTCCTCGGGGCCCCAGGGAAACTCCTCCCCGGCCTCCGGCAGTCCCCGGGCGAACTCCCGGACCGCCTCCCACTTGCGCACCGCTGCCTTCACCGACGCCTCCATCCACCACTGACACCGACAGCCGGCCTTCACGCTAACGCCGACGCGCCGGCCCCGGCCGGACAGCCGCGCCGCAGCCGGCCCCGCGTCCCGGGGCCTGCTCCAAGCCGCCCCGCACCGCCGTCCGTTCACCGCGGCCCGCACCACCCGCCCGGCCACTGACCCGCCCACTCGCCCGCCCACCCATCCGGCCGCCGACCCGCCCACCCGCCCGCACGGGCAGCGGTCGCGGGCGCTAGCCTCAGCCACCACCGACACCGACACCGCCCGGGAGACGCCCGATGAACGCAAGTGTTCGACACGAACCGCGCACCGCGGCACGGGAGTACGACATCGTGCTCTTCGGCGCGACCGGGTTCGTGGGCGCGCTGACCGCCGAGTACCTCGCCGTGCACGCCCCCGCCGACTGCCGGTGGGCCCTCGCGGGCCGCGACCTCGCCAAACTGGAGCGGCTGCGCGAGCGGCTGACCGCCCTCGATCCCCGCTGCGCGGACCTGCCGCTGCTGCGCGCGGACGCCCAGGATTCCGGAGCCCTTCGCGAACTGGCCGCCTCCACCAGGGTGCTGGCCACGACCGTGGGACCTTACGTCTGGTACGGGGCCGAACTCGTGGCCGCCTGCGCCGCCGCGGGCACCGACTACGCCGACCTCACCGGTGAACCCGAGTTCGTGGACCGGATGTACGTCGAGCACGACGCCCGGGCCCGCGAGACCGGCGCCCGCATCGTCCACGCCTGCGGCTTCGACTCGATCCCGGCCGACCTCGGGGCGTACTTCACCGTCGGACACCTGCCGGCCGGGGTCCCGCTGACCGTGGACGGGTTCCTGCGCTCCAACGCCCTCTTCTCGGGCGGCACGCTGACCACGCTGCTCACCGCGATGGGCCGGGGTCCGCAGAACCTGGCGGCCGCCCGCGCCCGCCGGCTGCACGAGCCGCGGCTGCTGGGCCGGCGGGTACGGGGGCCCGTGGGCGCACCGCGCTTCAGCCGGGAGACCGGGGCGTGGGCCCTGCCGCTGCCCACCCTGGACCCTCAGGTCGTGGCCCGGTCGGCGGCCTCGCTGGAGCGCTACGGTCCGGACTTCCGCTACCGGCACTACGCCTCGGTCCGCCACCTGCCCGTGGCGGTGGGCGGTACGGCAGCGGTCGGCGCGACCGTCGCGCTCGCGCAGATCCCCCCGGTGCGGCAGTGGCTCGCCGACCGGTGGGAGCCCGGCCAGGGCCCGGACGCGGAGCGGCGGGCGCGCAGCTGGTTCACCGTGCGGTTCGTGGGCGAGGGCGGCGGCCGCCGGGTCTTCACCGAGGTCTCGGGCGGCGACCCGGGCTACGGGGAGACCGCGAAGATGCTGGCGGAGTCGGTGCTCTGCCTGGCCTACGACGCCCTGCCCGAGCTCTCGGGCCAGCTGACCACCGCGGTGGCCATGGGCGACGCCCTCCTGGACCGGCTCCAGAAGGCGGGCATCCGCTTCCGGGTCGCGTCGGCCGGCTGAAGCCGGCGCCCACCGGCCACCGCTCCAGGGCCTATCGTCAAAGTGCCGTCTGCCTCGCGACGCCCGGCAGGCCGCCCTCCGGGCGACGACGCCACTTTGACGACAGGCCCTAGGCGGCGGCGGTGGCTTCGCGCAGGGCACGCCGGCACAGCGAGTCGGCGTGCCGGGTGGTCTCGGGGATCCGGAAGCGGGGGCTGAGGGCGAGGGCGTGCGCGCAGGCGTTGTCCAGCGACACCCGGTGCCCGACCGACACGTAGACGGGTTTGATCCCGTCCTGGGTGCGCAGCGCCCGCCCGACGACGTCGCCCTCGGCCGCGCGCAGCGGGGCCCACTCGCCGCGCCCGGCGCCCGGTTCCCCGTAGGTGAAGGTGAACGGGTTCTTCGCCACACCGATGGCGGGCAGTCCCGTGACGACGCCGAGGTGGCAGGCGAGGCCGAAGCGGCGCGGATGGGCCAGCCCGTACCCGTCGCAGACGACGAGGTCGGGCGTGACGGCCAGCGCCTCCAGTGCGGCGAGCACGGTCGGCAGTTCGCGGAAGGCGAGCAGGCCGGGCACGTAGGGGAAGCTGACGCGGCCCACGGAGGTGGATTCCTCGACGACTTCGAGGGTGGCGCCGTCCAGCACCACGGCCGCGGCGGCGACCAGGTCGCGCTCGTCGTCGTAGGCGACGTCCACTCCCGCGATCAGCCCGGCGCCAGGCGGCGGCCCGGTCTCGGTCAGAACCACGCGTCCGCGCAGTTCGTCCTGTATCGCCTTGGCCTCGGCCTCGTCGGCGGGGATCTTCGCACTCGTCATAGTGGGCGAGAGTAGCCTGGCGATCATGTTCGTCATGGAGCTCACCTACACCGCGCCCGTCGAAGCCGTCGAAGAGGAGATGGACGCGCACATCGCCTGGCTGGACGGCTACTACGCGGCCGGAATCTTCCTCGCCTCGGGGCGCAAGGTCCCGCGCGACGGCGGAATGATCCTGGCCGGCGGGGTCTCCCGCGCGGAGATCGAGAGGATCGCCGCCCAGGACCCCTTCACGGTGGCGGGCGTCTGCTCCTACCGCATCACGGAATTCATCGCGACGAAGACCTCGGCGGACCTGTCGACGGTGCGGGAGAGCCCGGTGGTCTGAGGCCGTCGGCCACCGCCGCCCTCACACGCCCGCCCACCGGCCCAGCGCGAGCCCGTCGCCGTTCCGGCGGACTTCCACGGCTCCCGAGCCGCCGAAGTGCGCCGGGACGAGCAGCTCGCCCTCGTCCGCGGCGCGTTCGAGAATGCGCCGGCGGCTCGATGCCGCCGACCGCGCGTCCATGCAGAAGCAGCTGTTGCAGGCGGGATCCAGGATCTGCACCGGGCTGTGCAGGAGGTCACCGACGAAGACCGCGCGGTCGCCGCCGGAGGCGAGGCGCAGCACGGACGAGCCGGGGGTGTGGCCGGGAGCGGCTTCCAGGGTGAGGTGTTCGTCGATCCGGTGGGATCCCTCCCAGACCACGGCCTGCCCGGCCCGGTGGACGGGGGCGATGCTGTCCTCGTAGATCAGCCGGTCGTCCTCGCGAAGGCCGTTCCCGTACGCGTTGGCGGGACCGAAGTGGAAGTCGTCCGCGGCCGGGATGAGGTACTGGGCGTTGGGGAACGTGGGCACCCACTCCTGCCCCTCCCCCGCGGAGCCCCCCTCGCTGACCGTGTTCCAGCCGACGTGGTCGCCGTGGATGTGGGTGTTGACGACGACGTCCACGTCCTCGGGCCGGACACCGGCGCGCGCCAGGCTGCCGAGGAAGTCGCCCTGCCGGTGGTGGAACAGCGGCGATCCGGGCCGCTCGCGGCCGTTGCCCACGCCCGTGTCCACCAGGACGGTCCGCCCGCCGCTGCGCAGGACCCAGGTCTGGAGCGTGAGCACCGCCCTGCCGGTGCCGGGTTCCCAGTGGTCCGGCGCCAGCCAGTCCTCGTTGTCCTTCCACGTCCGGGCCGTCGAGTCCGGGACGAGGTCACCGGCGGGGGTGAAGGCCCCGTGCCACTCCACGACCCTGCTGACCTCTACGTCACCCAGGACGATGCCCTGCTTGCTCTCGCTGCTCATGCCCTCAACTCTAGGAAGGCCGAGATGAGCGGATCAATACCTGTTCTGATCATTCGAATACGCAGAGCTCTCAACACCGAGACGGTGCGGGTATCCTGCGGACATGGATGTGGTGAGCGACGCGATCTCCGCCGTACGCATCGGGCGGCCCTCCTCGAACCGGGTCCGGGTCGACGGAGGCTGGTGCGCGAGGTTCGCCCCGTACGAGGGCGCGGGCTTCCACGTGGTGATGGAGGGCAGCTGCTGGCTGCTGCCCGACGGCGGCGAGCCGATCACCCTCGGCACCGGCGACGCGGTGCTCCTGCCGCACGGCGCGGGGCACGTCATCGCCGACTCCCCGGCCGATACGAAGACCGTGGAGCGGGCGGTGCCCTTCGAGCGCTGGGCCGCCGAAGGGCAGCCGCCCCGGCGACCGGCCGCCCCGGCCGCACCGGTCGCATCCCGCGAGGTGGAGCTGCTGTGCGGCAAGTACCGGCTCGACCGGAGCCACGCGCACCCGCTCATGGAGGAGCTTCCGCAGGTCGTCCACCTGCCGAACCGGGTCGGCGTCAACCTCGAACTCCGGTCCGCCATCGATTTGTTGGGGCGCGAGCTGGACGGGCAGCGACCCGGCGCCTGCATCGCGGTCCCGAGCCTGCTCGACCTCCTCCTCGTCTACATGATCCGCTCGTGGATGACCGAGGGCGCGGCCGGCGGCGCCCCGGCCGGGGTCTGGCCGGCCGTGCTCGGCGACCCGGTGACCGCCGCGGCCCTGCGCGCCCTGCACTCGGACCCGGCCGCCCCGTGGACCAATGACCTCCTGGCCGCCGAGGCGGGCGTCTCGCGCCCGACGCTGGCACGCCGGTTCGCGGCCCTCGTGGGCCGGTCCCCGATGGCGTACCTCACCTGGTGGCGCCTGACGCACGCCGCCGCCCTGCTCCGCGACACCCCGGACTCACTGGCGACGATCGCCCACCGGGTCGGCTACGGCACCCCGTACGCCTTCTCGCACGCCTTCAACAGGGAGTTCGGGACCACGCCGGGGCGCTACCGCACCGGGCGGTGAGCCGGACGCTCCCACCCCGTACGGAGCGGTGCACCGGGTGGTCCGGGGCGGGCTTGAGCCTGTGGAGTGAGCTGGAACCGGCCTTCCTGCGACCGCTCCGGGCCGTGCGGGCAGGGTCGAGGAGCCCGCACCCCCGTCACCCTGTGCGATCACACAGAAAGGATCAAGCCATTCGGTGACACAGCTCACGCAACCTCGCGTGCACTGATTCGCCATTTCCGGCGTCTATCCCGTTGCCGGGTCCTACCCCACAACCCGGCAAGAGATCTGCCGCAAGGGAGCGAGCCTTGATCACTGTCATCGAGCAGGCCGTGCAGGCCCGACTGGTCGCCACCGCGCCGAAGGTCGAAACCGTACCGGTCACGTTCTGCTATGACCGGGCCGATCCCTTCGCCGTCCGCATGGCCTTCCCCGCGCCCGCCACCCTGGAGGGCGTCGAGGTCTCGTGGACCTTCTCGCGCGAGCTGCTGGAGTCCGGACTCGACCGGCCGGCCGGCTGCGGTGACGTCCGCGTGCGCCCGTACGACGCCGACCGGACCACGGTGGAGTTCCACGCCCCCGAGGGCGTTGCGATCGTGCTGATGGTGACGGCGGACCTGCACCGGTTCCTCGAGCGGGTCTCGACGATCGTGCCTCCCGGGCTGGAGCACCTGTACCTGGACATGGACCAGAGCCTGGCCGAGCTGATGCGCGACTCCTGCTGATCCTCGCATCCCCTTCCCGCCAGGCCGTCCCTTTCGGATCTTGTCGACTTCGTCCGCGTCGAGATCCGAAAGGGACGGCCTAATTCGTTTGCGGGCGGTTCCGGCCGCCCGTAGCTTCGTGGATGCCCCATCGCCGCCGAAACGGAGCAGGACATTGCTCGTCTGAGGTCCGAGACACCGACCCGAGGCCCGACCACCGTCGGGCCGTCGCCCACGGCCGGCTGTCTCCCCGAGTTGCACTCACCACTCACGCAACCTGGAGGCCTCCATGAGTCCTGCTCCCTCATTCATCACCTGCTCCGCCCTGTCCTTCGCCTGGCCCGACGGAACCCCCGTCTTCGACGGGTTCCAGCTGACGGTCGGCCCCGGCCGCACCGGCCTGATCGGGCTCAACGGCTGCGGGAAATCCACCCTCCTCAAACTCATCGCCGGTGAACTGGCCGCCTCCGACGGCCAGTTGACCACCTCCGGAACGGTCGGCTACCTCCCGCAGACCGTCACCCTCGACACCGCCCTACGGGTGGACGAGGCCCTCGGGATCCACGCCACCCGGGCCGCCCTGCACGCCATCGAGGCGGGCGAGGCCACGGAGGCGAACTTCGAGGCCGTCGCGGACGACTGGGACGTGGAGGAAAGGGCCCTGGCCACGCTCGACCAGCTCGGGCTCGGACACATCGGACTCGACCGCACCGTCGGTGAACTGTCCGGCGGCGAAGGCGTGTTGCTGCGCCTGGCCGCCCTGCTGCTGGCCCGTCCGGACGTCCTGCTGCTGGACGAGCCGACCAACAACCTCGACCTGCGGGCGCGCCGCCGGCTGTACGCCGCGGTCGAGTCCTGGTCCGGAGTGCTGGTCCTGGTCAGTCACGACCGGGAGCTGCTGGAGCGGGTCGACCAGATCGCCGACCTGCGGGACGGCGAAGTCCGCTGGTACGGAGGCAACTTCACGGAGTACGAGGAGATGCTGGCGGCCGAGCAGGAGTCGGCCGAGCGGCTGGTCCGGGTGGCCGAGGCCGACGTCCAGCGCCAGAAGCGCGAACTGTCCGACGCACAGCTCAAACTGGCCCGGCGCAAGCGGTACGGCCAGAAGATGAACGACAACAAGCGCGAGCCGAAGATCGTCATGGGCGCCCGCAAGCGTGCGGCCCAGGAGTCGGCCGGCAAGCACCGCATCATGCACGCCGAGAAGCTGGCCCAGGCCAAGGAGCGGCTCGACCACGCGGCCCTGGCCGTACGGGACGACGCCGAGATCCGGATCGAACTCCCCGCCACCCGGGTCCCGCCGGGCCGCCGCGTACTCACCCTCAGCGAACTGCGCCCGGTCCACGGAGCCGGGGTGGCGGGCGAGTGGGAGCTGCGCGGTCCGGAACGGATCGCGCTGGTGGGCCGCAACGGCTCCGGCAAGACCACCCTGCTGCGGACGATCGCCGGAGAACTGGCCCCGGCCTCCGGCGAGTCGAAGACCCACGTGCCCACGCGGTTCCTGCCGCAGCGGCTCGACGTGCTGGACGACGACCGCACGGTCGTGGAGAACGTGGCGCGCTTCGCCCCGCACGCCACGAACAACCTCATCCGGGCCCGGCTCGCGCACTTCCTGTTCCGGGGTGCGCGGGCGGACCGGGCGGCCGGCACCCTGTCGGGCGGCGAGCGGTTCCGGGCCACCCTGGCGGCGCTGCTGCTCGCGGAGCCGGCCCCGCAGCTGCTGATTCTGGACGAGCCGACGAACAACCTGGACCTGGCGAGCGCGAGGCAGCTGACGGACGCACTGGATTCCTACGAGGGCGCACTGCTGGTGGCCAGCCACGACGTGCCGTTCCTGGAGTCGATCGGCATCACGCGGTGGCTGCTCCTCGACGGAGACGGAGAGGAAGACGGAGCGGGCGAGGGCGACGGAGAGGGCGGGGCCGAGGCCGACCGGGACGGCGGTGGCGGTGGCGGCCGGATGCGGCCGACCACGGCCGAGGAGGTGCGGGAGTCCCTGTGGCACACGTGAGTCGGGCCCTCCCCAGGGACCCGCGGCGCCGAAGGCGCCCGCCGCCGGTCTAACCCGGGATCGACAGCGGAAGCGGCAGCGGAAGCGGAAGCGGAAGTAAGGCCCAGGACTTGGTGCCCCCCATGGCCGTGAGGACGGGGGTCAGGCCCCAGTCTCCGCCGCACGCATCGACGACCGCCGAGAGCAGCCACATCCCGCGGCTGCGCCGCCGTCTGCACTCCTCGCTCGCCTCGGGCGAGGAGTGCGCCGGGTGCTGGTCGTAGACGACGAGCCTGAGCGCGTCGAACTGCCAGCGCACCTTGAGCATCATCTCCTTGTCCGGCGTGAACCGGTGTGCACAGGTGACGAGTTCGGAGACGGCGAGGGCCGCGGTGTCGCACAGGTCGGGCAGCCCGTGCCGATCGAGCAGGGACCGTACGGCTCCCCGGGCGCTGCCCGCGCAGTAGGCACCGCCGGGCAGGCCTATGGAGTAACTCAGATTCTCCGCCTCGGGCGGGACCTGCCGGAACTCGTGGACCGGCCGCAGGCCGCGGAGAGTTCCCGTCATCGTGCTGCTCCAAGGATCTGAATGCGTGGGGCCTGAGGCCCGCGGCCCGATCAGGAGCCGTGTGGTCATGCGCCCCGTGATCAAAGCCGTGTGGTCACAGCCGTGTGGTCATACAAGGCCTCGAGGTCGCCCCGTGTGAGACTTGCGCTACCGACCGTAGCGCAACTGGGTGCACAGTGCTACTACTTGTACGACGACTTGATGATTTCTCATGGCATTTCCGGACTGATGGGGCCCTCCCGCACGCCCCCGACCGGAGGAGAGGGGACCCCGTGCCACCGAGGAGTACGCCGACCGCGCGACAGCAGCGCCTGGGCGCGGAGCTGCGCAGACTCCGTGAGCAGTCGGGCACGACGGTGCAGCAGGCCGCCGCGCTCCTGGGCGTGGACCGCACCCGGATCCCGAACATCGAATCGGGCCGGATCGGCATCAGCGCCGAGCGCGTCCGCACCCTCGCGTTCAACTACGACTGCCCCGACACCGGGCTGGTCGACCTGCTGGCCTCGATGGCACAGGAGCGGGACAAGGGGTGGTGGGAACAGCACCGGGGGGTGCTGCCGCCCGCACTCCTGGACATCTGCGAACTCGAGCACCACTCGGTCGAGTTGCACACCGCCGTGACCACGCACATACCCGGGCTGCTGCAGACCGAGGCGCACGCGCGGGCCGTCTTCGACACCGCCGACCCACCGCTGCCCGAGCCGCACCTGCAGGCCCGACTGGCCCTGCGGATGCAGCGCCAGCGGGTGTTCGCACGCGAGGCGCCGCCGCTCTACGAGGCGGTCGTGCACGAGGCCGCGCTGCGCATGCAGTTCGGCGGCCCCAAGGTGGCCAGGGCGCAGCTCGAGCACATATTGGAGCAGTCGGAGCGGGCGCGTACGACGGTGCGCGTGATTCCGTTCACGGCCGGCGGGTTCCCGGGCGCCGGCCAGTCCTTCACCTACGCCGCGGCCACGATCGGCGAGCTGGACACCGTGCAGCTGGACAGTTCGCACGGCTCGATGTTGCTGGATTCGCAGATGAAGCTGCTCCGCTACCGCGGGCTGCTGGAGCGACTGCGCTCGCTGACGCTGCCGGCCTCCGAGTCCCGCGACTTCGTCCACGCCATCGCACAGGCCCTCTGACCGACCGACCGGCTGACCGGCTGACCGACCACCTGACCGGATCCGACGAGGAGACGAGAGAACGACATGAGCGCGACCACCACGCCCACGACCACTGCGGCGGCGCCGCCGGCAGCCACCCCGGCGGCGTCCGGCATCGCGTGGGACGAGGCCTTCTGCAGCGAAGGCGCGAACTGCTTCCGCTTCGGGCTCGACGCCGAGGGCCAGGCCTACATCGGCACCACGGAGTCCGCCGCATACGTCACCGACTCGATCGAAGCCCTCCGCGCACTCATCTCCGCCGTCAAGGCGGGAGCAGCGGACCACCTCCTGGCGTGACTTTGGTCCTCCCGAAACCCCCTCCACGCCCTTTTAAACTGCATAAATAACGGGACGTAATCGGGCATATGCCTGGGTGGGGCTTGGCTGGCCTTGATGTCGCGCTTAACCTACGACTCCGTAGGCTACGGAACCGTAGGTAATTCGCTTTGCACCCAGGAGTACCCGTGACGATCACCTCTCCCCACCTCGGCAGCTCGGAGGCGTGGACCGACGCCAAGCTGCTGTTCGCGCTGGAAGAGGTGGTCGAGAAGGAACTCAACCGCCATCTGAAGGTCACCAAGGACTGGATGCCCCACGAGTACGTCCCGTGGAGCGACGGCCGCAACTTCCCCGGCTTCTTCGAGGACGGCGAAGCCTGGGACCCGCAGCAGTCCAAGGTCACCGAGATCGGCAAGATCGCGCTCGTCGTGAACCTGCTGACGGAGGACAACCTCCCCAGCTACCACCACGAGATCGCGTCCCTTTTCGGCCGCAACGGCGCGTGGGGCACCTGGGTGCACCGCTGGACCGCCGAAGAAGGCCGCCACGGCATCGTGATGCGCGACTACCTGCTGGCCTCGCGCGCCGTGGACCCGGACAAGCTCGAAGCATTCCGGATGCAGCACATGTCGGAGGGCTTCGAGTCCGACAACCGCCACTCGATGCTCCACTCCGTGGCGTACGTGGCCTTCCAGGAGCTCGCGACCCGCATCTCGCACCGCAACACCGGCCACCAGTCCGGTGACCCGGTCTGCGACCGCATGCTGGCCCGTATCGCGCAGGACGAGAACCTGCACATGATCTTCTACCGCAACCTGCTGGGCGCGGCCTTCGAGATCGCCCCTGACCTGACGATGCAGGCCGTGCGGGATGTCGTGGTCGACTTCCGGATGCCCGGACACGGGATGCCCGGCTTCGAGCGGATGGCCGCGCAGATGGCGATCGGCGGGGTCTACAACCTGCGGATCCACCACGACGACGTACTGAGCCCCGTGATCCGCTTCCTGAAGATCATGGACATCGACGGTCTCGGCCCGGAGGGCCAGAAGGCCCAGGAGGAGCTCGGGCTCTTCATGGACGGCCTGGACTCCGAGGCCCGCAAGTTCGACGAGCGCCTGGCCGCCCGCGCGGCGCGCATCGCCGCCCGCAAGGCCTGACGGCCGCGGCCGTGCACAACGGCCACAACTGACGCGGAGCCCCGGCAGAGCAAAGCTCGCCGGGGTTTCGCGCGTCCTGACGACGGGCGGCGGACAGCGGTCCGGTCAGGGGCGGAGCGGGCGCAGGGCCTGGCGCTCGGATTCCGAGAGGCCGCCCCAGACGCCGAAGCGCTCGTCGTTGGACAGCGCGTACTCGAGGCAGGCCTTGCGGCCCTCACACGCCCCGCAGAGCCGCTTCGCGTCGCGCAGCGAGGAGCCCGGCTCCGGGAAGAAGAACCCGGGGCCCGTCTGAGCGCACAGGGCGAGCTCGTACCAGGCGGGGGCGGCGAGGGCGGCGGTGGTGTTCATCGACATGCCGCTGAGCCTGGTCGGCCGCGATGGACGTCCGATCAACGACTGATCAACACCCGTTCACGTGACCACGTGACCACGTGACCACAGAGTGAACGACCGTGCGTTCGATGAGTTCGGTACGATGAGGACATGGCAGACGGACGCGTGGAGCGCGGAAACCAGACGCGGCGAACCGTCCTTGAGCGGACGATGAGCATCGCCTCGGTGGACGGCCTGGAAGGCCTCTCCCTGGGCAGGATCGCCACGGATCTGGGGCTCAGCAAGAGCGGGGTCTTCGCCCTCTTTGGCTCCAAGGAGGACCTGCAGCTCGCCACCGTGCGGGCCGCCAGGGCCGTCTTCGTCGAGCAGGTCGTGCGGCCGGTGCGGGACGATCCCGCCGGGATCGCCAAGGTGTGGCGGCTGTGCGAGAGCTGGCTGGACTACTCCGGGCGCCGGGTCTTCCCGGGCGGCTGCTTCTTCTACTCCGCCGCCGCCGAGTTCGATTCGCGCCCCGGGCACGTCCGCGACGAGGTCGCCAAGAACCGCGACGACTGGACGCGTTACGTGGAGGGCTTGCTGGACGAGGCCCGGCTGGCGGGCGGGTTCCGCGAGTCGGCCGACTTCACGGACGTGCAGCAGCTGGCCTTCGAGATCATCGCCTTGATGGAACTGGCCAACGCACACTCCCTGCTGCACGAGGACTCCGTCGGCTACGGGCGGGCGAGCCGCGGCATCCTCGCCCGGCTGCGCGCGGCGACGGCCGCCCCGGAGGAACTCCCGGAACGGCCGCCCGTGATCGATTTCCCGCTCTTCGGCGCACCGGCCGACAGCGTTCCCGCCGTCAGCCTCCCCGCCGATTCCGGCCGCTGACGCGCATCCAGCAACCCGCGAGGGCCGCGCCCAGCGCGGTCAGTGCGATGAGCATGAAGACCCCGCGCCAGTGGTCCCCGGCGCCCGCCCCCGTACCCGTACCCGCTCCGGTGAGCAGAGCGGCGGTGGCGGCGACGCCGAGCGCGCCGCCCAGCTGCCGGGCCGTCATCAGCATGCCGGTGCCGGCCGCGAAGCGACCCGGCGGAAGGCCCGCCGAGGCGGCCGTGGAGAGCGCGGTCACGACGACTCCGATGCCGAGTCCGCCGAGCAGCCCGGCCGGCAGGAAGATCCGGGCGTACGAGGAAGAGTCCTCGACCCAGCCCCACAGCAGCATGGCGTTGGCGGCGAAGAGCAGGGATCCGACGGTGACGGCCGCCCACTGGAGGCGGGCGGGGACCCTGCGCCCGACGACGAGCGCGCCGACCATGGCGAACACGGCGCCGGGGGTGACGCCGAACCCGGCTTGCAGGACCGAGTAGTTCCAGCGGCCGATGAGGTAGGACGGGCCGGTCAGCAGCCACGCGTACATGGCGGCCCCGAAGAGCAGGGCGCCGACGTTGGCGCGGGCGAAGAGCGGGTCCCGCCACAGGTCGCGGTCCACGGCCGGGGCCGGATGGCTGAGCGAGCGGCGCAGCGCGAGGCCTCCGGCCAGGGCGCCGCCGATGACGAGGCCGAGCACCTTCGGGTCGGTCCAGCCCCACTCGGCCCCCTGGGACAGCCCGGCGACCACTCCCCCGATGCCGAGGGCGAGGGCGATCGTACCGACGGGGTCGGGGAGGCGGTGGCCGGTGCGCGGCTCCCGGGGGACGACCCGGGCGGCGGCCCAGCAGAGCGCGAGACCCAGCGGCACGTTGACGAGGAAGATCGCCCGCCAGTCCCACCACTCGACGAGCAGTCCGCCGATGCTGGGCCCGACGGCGGCGGCGAGACCGCCCGCCGCCGACCATGCTCCGAGGGCCGCGGCCCGCCGGGCGGGCGGGGTGTGGGCAAGTACGAGGCCCAGCGCCGCCGGGATCATCCCGGCTGCGGCCGCCCCCTGGAGGGCGCGGGCCAGGATCAGCAGGTCGGCGTTTGGAGCGGCGCTCGCGGCGAGCGAGGTGAGGGTGAAGGCGAGGGCGGAGCCGATGAACAGCACGCGTCGGCCCAGGGTGTCAGCGAGCCGTCCGGCCGCGGCGAGCAGGGCGGCGAAGAGCACGGCGTAGGCGCTGACGACCCAGGTCAGACGGGCCAGCGGCACCTCGGGAAAGGCGCGCCGCAGATCGGGGAAGGCGACGTTGACGACGGTGGCGTCGAGGAAGGCGAGGAAGGTGACGGCGGAGGCGAGCCCCAGAATCCGCCCGGCCCCCGGCCTCTCCCCGGAGACACCCAGGCCAAGACGAATGTCGACATCAACATCTCCATGGCCATCGGCTTCGGGCCGGATGGCGCTCATCGCACGCCCGCCGAACTCCCGGTCGGGGCCGAACTCCCGGTCGGGGCCGAACTCCCGGTCGGGGCCGAAGCGTCGGCGGGGGCAGGCGCACGGACCACCGCCTCCGCGAGGAATTCGGCGGCGGTGGCGATGACGTCCGGGTCGGCCAGGATCCTCCGGTGGCCGAGCCCACGGGTCTCGATCAGGCGGGCCCGCTCCCCGTAGGCGGCCGCGAGGGCGCGGGACTGGGAGGGTGCCACGGTGTCGTCGTCGAGGTCGTGCACGAGCAGGATGTCCGAGGGGATCTCCTCGGGGCGGCGGCACGCGTCGAAGCGGGGCCAGACTTCGGGCTCTGCAGGGAAGAGACGACGCTGGACGTGGCGTCGCAGGGCGTCTTCGACGGCCTGGTTCACGCCCAGGTTGGCGCGGAACTGCGCGGCGAGGTAGTCGAAGTCGGCGACGCCCCCGATGCCTACGATCCGGTCGACCCGGATCCCGTCGCGCAGGGCGAAGAACGTGGCGACCACTCCGAAGGAGTGGGCCACGACGGCAGAGAAGTCCCCGTACTGCGCGTGCAGTTGCCGGATGATCTCGCGCTGCCGCAGGATCGTGGTGGCCCGGCCGCCGGACTCGCCGTGGCCGGGGGCGTCGAAGGACACGACGGTCCGGCCCTGCGCGCGCAGGGCCTCGACGAAGCCGGTGAAACGCGAGGCGCGCGAGGTCCAGCCGTGCACGACGAGCACGGGCTGCCCGCCCTCGCCCCAGCGGTACGTGGTGACGGGTATCCCGTCCACGACGATCCGCCCGATCACGGCCCGGGCCATGACCTCCGCTTCCCCGGCCCGCACGCGCGGCCGTCCGAGCGGCCGCACGAACAGCGCGAACGCCACCCGCCCGACCGGGCCCGGGGCCACCCGGGCGCTGATGTTGAGGGTGGTGCTCAGGAGTGAAGCCATGGGATGCATGCCCGGTTCTCCGGATCTCCTCAGAGTGGCCACAAAGATGGCCAGGTCAAGACAGTGAGCAGATATTAGCACGATCGTTCGTGTTCTTTTTGGACCCCGTCGTTCCCTCGGCCACCGCCCTGGACTGCCCGTTGTCATCCAATCGAGACGCTTGACAGCGATCCCAGTCGTTGCGGCTTCCTTGCCGGTCAACCCAGTCGCGTGAGGTGAGCGCGCTGGGGACGCCGTGCGTCCGTACCGGTTGGACTGGGTTGCGCCTGGCCGCATTTCGAAGTGTCTACGTCGATGCCGTCCGACGCTGGCGGCGGCGTCCGTTGCGAGACGGGCCGCTCGGGGACTCCCTGGAGGCCGATAGGCTCCAACCCAGGACGCAGAGGTCGGTAAGCGGGCTTCTCCGCCTGATCGTCCGGTCACGTCCCGCGGGTGGCGGGTCAGTCCTCGTGTTTCGCGCGGCTCGGCTGGACGCGTTTGGGCTCGCCCGGCATCTTCGGGTAGTCCGGGGGGTACGGCATGTCGCCCAGGCCGTGGTCGTGTTCGTGGCGGTCGGCCAGTTCCAGAGCCGCTTCCAGGGAGAAGGCGTGGTCGTCCATGTCCGCGTGCAGATCGCCCAGTTCCGCGAAGCGCGCCGGCATCGTCACGATGTCGAAGTCGCGCGGCTCCGCCGCGTCCACTTCGTCCCAGCCCAGCGGTGCCGAGACGGGCGCGTGCGGGTGCGGGCGGATGGAGTAGGCCGAGGCAATGGTGCGGTCGCGCGCCGTCTGGTTGTAGTCGACGAAGATCCGCTCGCCCCGCTCCTCCTTCCACCAGGCGGTGGTGACCTTCCCCGGCATCCGGCGCTCCAGGTCACGGCCGATCGCGATCGCGCACCTGCGGACCTCGGTGAAGGTCCAGCGCGGTTCGATCGGTACGAAGACGTGCAGGCCGCGGCCGCCCGAGGTCTTGGGCCAGCCGCGCAGCCCCAGTTCCTCCAGCAGCGTGCGCAGTTCGTGGGCGACGGCCACCGCGTGGTGGTAGTCGGTGCCCGGCTGCGGGTCCAGGTCGATGCGCAGTTCGTCGGGACGGTCGGTGTCGTCCCGGCGCACCGGCCAGGGGTGGAAGGTGAGACAGCCCAGATTGGCGGCCCACAGGACGGCGGCCGGCTCGGTCGGGCAGATCTCGTCGGCTGTGCGTCCGCTGGGGAAGGCGATGTGGGCGGTCGGGATCCAGTCGGGCAGGTTCTTCGGGGCCCGCTTCTGGAAGAAGGACTCGCCCTCCACCCCGTCCGGATACCGCTCCAGGGTGGTGGGCCGGTTGCGCAGGGCGCGCGTGATGCCCTCCGCGACGGCCAGGTAGTAGGAGGCCACGTCCCTCTTGGTGAGGCCGCGCTCCGGGAAGTACACCTTGTCCGGGCTGGACAGCCGGACCGCCCGGCCACCCGCTTCCAACTCGATCGCACTGCCCGCAGCACCCATGTCCGCCACGGTAGGCGGGCCCGGCCTGGCCCGCACACCGAGCGGGTCCGGGCGTACCACCGCAGAATCGGAGTCATGGATCTGCCGGTGATGCCACCCGTGAAGCCGATGCTCGCCAAGTCCGTGGCCAAGATCCCACCAGGCATGCAGTACGAGGCCAAGTGGGACGGCTTCCGCGCGATCGTCCACCGGGACGGGGACGAGATCGAGATCGGCAGCCGTACCGGGAAGAGCCTGACCAGGTACTTTCCCGAGCTGGTGGTCGCGCTCAGGGACAATCTGCCCGACCGCTGCGTCGTCGACGGCGAGATCGTCCTCATCCACGGCGGGCGGCTCGACTTCGACCGGCTCAGCGAGCGGATCCATCCCGCTGCCTCCCGGGTGAAGACGCTCGCCGAGAAGACTCCCGCCGCTTTCGTCGCCTTCGATCTGCTCGCGCTCGGCGACGAGGCCCTGCTCGACACGCCGCTCGCCGACCGTCGTACCGCCCTGACCCGGATGCTCTCCACTGCCCGTCCCCCCGTGCATCTCGCGCCCGCGACCACCGACCCCGCGCTCGCGCAGGAGTGGTTCGAGCGATTCGAGGGCGCCGGGCTCGACGGGGTGGTCGCCAAACCCCTCGATCTTCCCTACCGGCCCGATGCCCGCCTCATGTTCAAGATCAAGCACGAGCGTACGGCCGACGTCGTCATCGCGGGATTCCGTTTCCACAAGAGCGGTCCGATTGTCGGATCGCTGCTCCTGGGTCTGTACGACGCCCACGGCGTCCTCCAGCACGTGGGCGTCTGCGCCGCCTTCCCCATGAAGCGCCGCGCCGAACTCGTCGACGAGCTCGCACCGCTGCGGATGCCCGATCCCGAGGGCCACCCGTGGGCCGCCTGGGCCGAGGAGGCCGCCCACGAGAGCGCCCGGCTCCCCGGGGCGCAGAGCCGCTGGACGGGAAAGAAGGACCTGTCCTGGGTACCGCTGCGCCCCGAGTGGGTCTGCGAGGTGGCCTACGACCACATGGAGGGCGACCGCTTCCGGCACACCGCGCAGTTCCGCCGGATGCGGCCCGACCGGGCGCCCGCGAGCTGTACGTACGACCAGCTGGAGGAGGTCGTCGGCTACGACCTCGCCGATGTGCTCGGGCCCACCGCCGCCGCCGGCTAGCAATGTGGCCGGGAAGCCCGGCGGCGCTCAGCCCGACGTCAGCTTCTCCCACTCCGCCCGGCTCGGGCCGGCCTCGTGCGGGGCGTAGTCGGGGTGCTCCGACAGCCAGCGCGTCACCCGCGCCCTGATCTCCGGATCCGCGTAGGCCCGCGCCGGCGGGTCGGCCAGGTGGCGGACCCTGGCCCGCGCCCGCATCACCTCCGGATCCTCCAGCGCGCAGTCGAACAGGGCCGCCACCTCCCGGGCCGTCCCCGTCCGCCCGGCCCGGGTCGCGAACCGTTCCCCGATGGCCCCGTCCGCGACGACCTGGAAGTCGAACCACGGCTTGAGGGTGCGCACCGCCCACCCGTGGTACTCGGCCGCGAACCGCTCCGATCCCGGGTCCTGGTGTGCCGTACGGGCCACCCGGTGCGCGGCCCACAGCGTGAGCGAGGTGCCCTGCCCGAGCGTCGGGTTGGTGTGGGTGACGGCGTCGCCGACGGGCACGAACCCGGTCACCACCGGCCCCCGTTCGTCGACGAGGGCACTCCAGCGGTTGTCGAGCCCCGCCGTGGCCAGTACGTCCGACAGCGGTTCGGCGCCCAGTCCCAGCCAGGCCGCGCCGGGCGGAAAGGACCGTGCGGCGGCCTCGAAGACGGCGGGGTCGCGCAGCGCGGAGCGGGTGGCGTCCGCCGTGTGCACGAACAGCGTCACGGCGAACACCCGGTTGTCGGCCGGGAAGACGGCGCATCCCGCGAAGCTGCCGCCGGTCACCGCCCAGGGCCGCCGCGGCCCCTCCTCGCGGCCCTCGGGCAGCCGGTACCAGCGGCAGAAGTAGGCGAGGCCGGTGCGGTGCCGTTCCACGATGCCGGGCCGGCAGCCGATGGCCGCCAGCCAGCGTTCGGCTCCGCCGCGTCGCCCGCCCGCGTCCACGACGAGATCCCCCTCGTACGTTCCCTCCTCGGTGGCCACACCCGTCACACGCACTCCGGAAGCCCTGCCGCCCCGAGCGGACCCTCCCCCGACGGCTCCGTCGCCCGCCGCGATCAGTCCGGTCACCGGCTCCCCGTACCGGGAGACCACACCCGGTTCCGCTCTCAGGGCCGTGGCCAGCGCGCTCTCCAGCACGATGCGCCGGGCCTGGAGCATCACGAGGTCCTCGTCGCCGGGCCGGGCGGGCGGACGCTCCTCGAACCAGTCCAGCTCGTGCCGCTCGCGCGCGCCCAGCCGGAGCATCTCGGCGTGCACATCGGGCAGTTCCTCGCGCAGCACGTTGCGCGCGGCACCGAGCAGCGCGTGCGGCTGGTTCGCCTGCGGTACGGTCGGCCGGCGCCAGCCGAAGAAGTCCCGGTCGAGCGCGGTGCCGGGAGCCCTCGTATCGCGTTCGAAGAGCTCGGCGGTGTGTCCGTGGCGTGCCGCGAGCAGAGCGGTTGCCAGCCCTCCGACGCCCCCGCCGACAACCAGCACATGTGCCATTGCGCCCCCTGAGCCGATGAACGTACGACGATCAGACCGCCGGAAGCCTGCGCGGGCGGAGCCTGGCCGAAACCCGCACAGTTGTCCCATTCGCAGGCCGCGCCCACCCGGACACCCGAAGGAGACCCATGAGCACACAGCCCGCCGCACGCTCCGTCCCCCGCCCCAACGCCGTCGTCGGCGTCGGCCTGGTCGTGGTCGCCCCGGACGGCCGGGTGCTGCTCGGCCAGGCGCACGACGGCCGCTGGGAGCTGCCCGGCGGCAAGGTCGACCCCGGGGAGGGGTTCGAGCAGGCCGCCGCGCGGGAGCTGGCCGAGGAGACGGGCCTACGGGTCGCACCCGAGGGGATCCGGATCCTGTCGGTGCAGATCGACTCGGTACGGGTCGACCCGGCGCAGACCGACGCCCCGTCCGACGCGACCCGGCTGACCGCGGCCGCCGTCACCACCACCGCCGAGGGGTCGCCCTCGGTCACCGAGCCCGACAAGATCGCCCGCTGGGCCTGGTTCGCACCGGCCGAGCTCCCGACGGCCCTCTACGGCCCGTCCCGCGCGGTGCTGCGGGTGTGGCGGCCCGACCTCGCGCAGCCCCTGCCGCACGAGTCTTCGTACGACTATCCGATCACGAGGCCCTGACCAGACGACGACCAGGCAACGACCGCGGACACCCGCCCCCTACGGCCGCCCCGCCATCGCCCGCGGCGCGAAGTTGCCGTCGCCCAGGTCCTCCGCCAGCAGCCGCTTGGCGATCGCGTCCGCGGCCGCCCGCAGTTCCGCGCTGCGCGGCCGCCCGCGGTCCTTCTCCAGCTGGTCGCCCAGCCACTGCGCCCAGGCGGCCGAGATCACTCCCGCCTCCCGCTCCCCCGCCGGGGTGTGCGTGTAGAAGCCGTTCTGCCGCGTCAGGTAGCCCTCCTCCACCATCCGTTCGAAGACCGGGAGCAGCACCTCCGGGGGCAGGTGGCGCCGGGCCGCCATGAATCCGAGGCTCGCGTGGCCGACCGTGCGGGTCATCAGGTCCACCTGCATGACCGCCCACGCCCCGGCCATGTCCAGCCGCGTGTCCGAGGCGTCCACGATCCCGCGCGCCGTCTCCGCCCCCATGCTCCGCACCAGCTTGCCGACCGCCAGCTCCAGCAGCTTCGCCGAGTCCCCGGAGGCGGTGGCCGGCGAGCCGAAGCCGTCGCCCATGTCGGTGGAGCCGGCGCGGGCGCTGTCGCGCAGCTTGACCTGCTTGAGGAACAGCGCGACGACGAAGCCGACCACCGCGACCGGCACGGTCCACAGGAACACCGTCTGCAGGGTGTCCGCGTAGGCGCCGACGACCGGTCCGGCCGCCGCCGGATCGAGCCCCTTGACGCCCTGCGGGCTCTGCGCGGCCTTGCCCAGGAGCTGTGGATCCTGCCCGGTGGCGCGCGCGGCCTCGGCGACCGCCTTGGCCAGTGCGGGCTTGAGGGTGTTGGCGTAGATCGTGCCGAAGACGGCGGTCCCGAAGGCGCTGCCGAGCGTGCGGAAGAAGGTGACGCCGGAGGTCGCGGTGCCGAGGTCGACGTAGTCCACGGTGTTCTGCACGGCGATGGTCAGCACCTGCATGCACAGGCCGATGCCCACGCCGAGCACGAACATGTAGAGGGATTCCAGCCAGGCGTTGGTCTGCGGGCCCATCAGGGACAGCAGGTAGAGCCCGATCCCCATGACGGCGGAGCCCACGATCGGGAAGATCCGGTAGTGGCCGGTCTTGCTCGTGACGTTGCCGCTGAAGACCGACGCGATCAGCAGGCCGATGACCAGCGGGAGGGTCCGTACGCCCGAGACGGTGGCTGAATCCCCGTCCACGTACTGCAGGTAGGTCGGCAGGAAGGTCATCGCGCCGAGCATCGCGAAGCCGACGACGAAGCTGAGGACCGAGCAGACCGCGAAGACGGGGTTGCGGAAGAGCCGCATCGGCAGCATCGGCTGCTCGGCGCGGCTCTCCACCAGGCAGAACAGCGCCAGTGCCACGACGCCGCCCACGAAGAGGCCGACGATCAGCGGCGAGCTCCAGGCGTACTCGTTCCCACCCAGGCTGGTGGCCAGGATCAGCGCGCTCGCGCCGATCGCGACCATCGCGATGCCCAGGTAGTCGATGACCGGCTTGCCCGCGGCGCGCACCGAGGGGATCGTCCTCGCGGCCGCGACGACCACCAGGATCGCGATCGGGACGTTGACGTAGAAGGCCCAGCGCCAGGTCAGGTGGTCGGTGAAGAGTCCGCCGAGCAGCGGCCCGATCACGGTGGCGACGCCGAAGACGGCGCCGATCGCGCCCTGGTACTTGCCGCGTTCGCGCAAGGGGACCACGTCGGCGATGAGCGCCATGGCGGTGACCATCAGTCCGCCGGCGCCGATGCCCTGGATGCCCCGCCACACGATGAGCAGGGTCATGTTGCTCGCCAGGCCGCACAGGAACGATCCGGTGATGAAGACGATCGCGGAGACCTGGAAGATCAGCTTCCGGCCGAAGAGGTCGCCGAACTTGCCGACGAGGACGGTCGCGACCGTCTCCGTGAGCAGGTAGGAGGTCACGACCCACGACATGTGGTCCCCGCCGCCGAGGTCTGCCACGATCGTGGGCAACGCGGTTCCCACGATCGTCTGGTCGAGCGCGGCCAGCAGCACTCCCAGCATGATCGTGCCGAAGACGACGTTGCCCCTCCGCCGGTCGAGCACGGGGGGCGCGGTGGCGGGTATCGCGGAGGCAGTGGTCACATCTCGCACTCTCACAGCGCGCCCGCCCGGCCGCATGCGGCGCTGGCCCGTCCGGGTGTAAGGGCCAACGGGCATGCGGCTACGAACGTGCGGCTCCAGGCGTACGGGCCCACCGGCGCCCCGTCAGCGCAGGTAGGCCAGCCCCCGGTGCTCCGCCGCGTACCCGTCCAGCAGCCGTCGGGCCACCCCGACCGAGTCCACCAGCGGGTGCAGGGCGAAGGCCTTGACCGCCGCCGCCCTCGATCCGCTCGCGGCGGCCTCCAGGACCTCCCGCTCCACGGCCTTGACCGAGGTCACCAGTCCCACCGCGTGCAGCGGCAGCGGATCGACGGCCACCGGGTGCGCCCCGTTGGCGTCGACCAGGCAGGGCACTTCGATGACCGCCTCCGCGTCGAGCGCCGCGAGCGTGCCACGGTTGCGGACATTGAGGATCAGGGTGGCGCGCTCGTCCCGGGCGATGGCCCGCATCAGGGCCAGCGCCACCTTCTCGTAGCCGCCCGACTCCAGGTCGCTCTCGTCGCGCTCGCCGACCCCCGCGACCTCGCGGTTTTCGGCCATGTACGTGGCTTCGCGCTCGGCCCGGGTCAGGTCCCAGGCGCTCAGCGCAGCCCCGGCGGCCAGATCCGGCCGTCCCGCCTCGGCGTAGAACCCGCGCTGCTGTTCGCGCAGGAACGCCCCGCGCGTCTGCTTGACCTCCTGGTACGCCCGTACCGTGTCACGGTTGAAGTAGTAGTAGTGCAGGTACTCGTTGGGGATCGCCCCGAGCGAGCGCAGCCACTCGGCCCCGAACAGCCGGCCCTCCTCGAAGGACTCCAGCGCCCCGGTGTCGGCGAGCAGCCGCGGCAGCTCGTCACGCCCGCCGATCCGCAGCCCGCGCACCCAGCCCAGGTGGTTGAGGCCGACGTAGTCGATCCAGGCCTCATCGGGCCGGGCGCCGAGCAGCCGGGCGATCCGCCGCCCGAGCCCGACCGGCGAATCGCAGATCCCGATCACCCGGTCCCCGAGTTCCTCGGCCATGGCCTCGGTGACCACCCCGGCCGGGTTGGTGAAGTTGATGACCCAGGCATCGGGGGCGATACGGGCCACCCTGCGCGCGATTTCACGGGCCACCGGTACGGTCCGCAGCCCGTACGCGATCCCGCCCGCGCCCACCGTCTCCTGGCCCAGTACTCCCTCGGCCAGCGCGATCCGCTCGTCCGCGGCCCGCCCTTCGAGCCCGCCGACGCGAATGGCCGAAAACACGAAGTCGGCTCCGCGCAGGGCCTCGTCGAGATCGGTGGTGGCCGTGACCACCGGGGGGTCGACGGCTCCGGAGGCGGCCGCCTGGTCGGCGAGGACCCGCGCCATGGCGCCGAGCCGTCCGGAGTCCTCGTCGTACAGGGTCACGTGCGACACCCTGCCCTCGGCATGGTCGCCGAGCAGGGCTCCGTAGACGAGCGGTACCCGGAAGCCGCCCCCGCCGAGAATCGTCAGCCGCACGCCCTTACCGCCCTTCGCAGTGCCACGTTCCGTGGCACCAGTGTCCCCCGCCGGTCAGTCCACCGGCGACGGCACGGCCCGCAGCCGCGGCGCCTGGTGCGCGGTCGTACCCGTGCCACCCCGGACCGGACCCATCGGCAGGCCCTGCGGCGCAGAGAGGATCAGTGTCATCCGGGTCAGCCCCATGTTCTCGAGCATCCGGCTGGATTCGGCCACCATCCGGCAGCGCACCAGGCCCCAGCTCGGGTCCGGGTGGCGCACCGAGCGCACCGCCCCGTCCTGCTCGGCGGCCTCGACCCCGTTGGTGGTCAGCCAGTGCGGGACCCCGTAGCGGTAGGCGGCCTCCATGAACGGGTCGCGGGCCACCTCCTGACGGATGCTGCGCAGCCCCTCGTCGTCGGGGGACGCCATCAGCGCGGTCGCGAACCGGGCCAACAGCGGTACGCACCAGGCGGGTTCGTGGTCCTCCAGCACGGCCGCGGCGTCCGGGTGGAACAGCACGAAGCGCAGGAAGTTGTCGTCGGGCAGGGCCGTCGGGTGGGGGCGCACCGACTGGAAGAGCCGGTCGAAGGCCGAGTTGGTGAGGGCCACGTCCCAGCGGTGGTCCACCAGGAAGCTCGGGTAGGGGACGGATTCCATCAGGGCGGCGTAGTCGCACAGGTAGTCGCGCTGGGCCGGGTCCTCGGGCAGCCGGTTGTCATCGGCGGCCCGCCAGGTGCGCGGCGGGTCCCGGTCGACCATGACCCGGAAGAGCCAGAAGCACTGCCGCTCGCTCATCTCCAGGGCCTCGGCCAGGGCGAGGAGTTTGCGGTCGGTCCACTCCTTGACCAGGCCTCGTTCCCAGTTTCCGTACGCACGTACGCTGATGCGCAGACGCGCCGCCAAGTCCTCCTGACTCAGCCCGAGTTCCTCCCGGCGCTGACGCAAAATCTCCTTGCGCCGCTCCGAGCGCACGGCGCCGCGTGCGGATTCCTCGCCCGCCAGGCGCTCTCCACCGGCGTGGGCGAGGCCATCGGACAGGCCCACCGCTGCGAGATGTGGCACCGAGAGCTCCCCCTCATTAATACGGTCTGGATCTTCATTTCTGTGTTGCGATCCTGCTACCGACTTCATTGGAGTGTCAACTATTGTGGCAATTCCAGCCTCTTGACAGCTCATTCCCGCCACAGCTGTGGCAAGTTCTAGCCCTACGGAGTGAGAGCGGATAGATTCCAGGAGCCGACCCACGTGCCCGCACCCCGACCTCGCGCGATCTAGGAGAACCACTGGTGACAGACGGCTTCCCGGCTCCCGTCGCGGTGGCCAACGCGCACCTGGCAGCCACCGTCACGCGCGTCGCCGAACTCGCGGGCAAAATGGGCCGCGACCCGAACCAGGTCTTCGACCTGCGCCGCCTCTCCGAGGCCTCCGGCGTACCCGCCGACGTGGTGCGGACCCTGCTCGACGGCCGGCCCGCGGGTGAACCCGACCTCCAGACCCGGTTCCTCCAGCGGCTCGACCTGCTGCGGCGCACCCGCGTCAAGCCCAACGGCCGCCGCTACACGCAGCAGGAGATCGCGGACGGCGCGGCCATGTCGCGCCAGCAGGCCGGGGCCCTGATCAACGGCGACCGTCGGCCGACCATGGAACACTGTGACGCGATCCAGCGGTTCTTCGGAGTGCACGCCGGATTCCTCACCGCTCACGACTCGGACGCCCTGACCGACGCGCTCCAGAGGACCGAGCAACAGCTGCTCCAGGACTTCGCGGGAAGAGCCCGGGAAACCGTACCCGCCGCGGCTGCTTCGACCGGCGATCCACTGGCAAGACTTCTCCAGAACCACGGCGTACGCGGCATCGCCTGGCGAGCCGCCCAACTGCCCAGCGACAAGCACCGGGACAAGGTGACCGAATGGCTGGACATGCTTCTCGAAAGCGTCAAACCGAATGAATCCTGACCCAGTCGAAAGTCTGGGTCTGATCCTTGAGTCCTGATCCGGATCCGCGCCGACGGGGAGAACGGTGAGCATAGGCAGAGAGCAGCGGCGGTTGTGCGGGGAACTGGTGGCCGGCATCACGCTGACCGCGCCCGTGGAACCTGTGGACCTCTACGCCGCCCTCTGCGAGGGCATGAGCAAGTACCGCGGCCGCCGGGTTGAATTCCGGATGGCCTCGTTCCCGCCGGGAACGGCCAGCGGTCTGTGGCTCGACATGGCGGACCGCGATCTCGTGGTCATCGAGGAACGCACCGCACCCGACCATCAGCTGGTGATCCTCGGTCACGAGCTGTGGCACATGAAGGCCGGCCACTGCAGCCACCACGTCGACGGCGCCGCCGTCGCCGCCCGGCTGCTGTCGGACGAGGCCGACATCGGCGAGACCGTGCGGCGCGTAGCCGCGCGCACGCGCGCCGACGTCCAGGAGGAGACCGAAGCCGAAACCTTCGGTTTACTACTGGGCAGCAGGTGCCGTACGTGGCTGGCCGGATCGGCGAGCCACCGGGCACCGGCACAACGTGATCAGCTGGCGGGCCGCATCGAGGCATCGCTCGGATACCGGGGGCACAGGAACGACCGTTGAACGGCCAGGATTACTACATACCGGCAGCCGCCATGGGAACGGCGCTCGCCTTCAAGGTGCCGGCCCTGCGCAACAACTGGCGCGACCCGCTCCTGCGGTCCGTCTGCGCCCTGCTCACCCTGGCAGCCGCGGTCTTCACCTTCGCCGCTCCGCCCACCATCGAGGCGGTCAACCGATGGACGGGCATCCCCAATTTCTCCGCCCCGCTCGTCTACTGCCTGATCACCGCGTTCAGCGCCGCCTGCCTCGTGCTGATCGTCAACTGGCGCGGGGGCCCGCCCGAGCAGACCCGGCGCTTCTCGCGCCGCTGGATCCTCGGCTATTCCGTCGTGATCGTCGCGCTCACCCTGCTCTTCGCCCTCGGCGAGGCCCCGGTCGAGCGGCTGCGCGACTTCGACACGTACTACGCCAACACACCGTTCATCCGTGAGCTCATCGCGCTCTACCTGGTGGCGCACAACGTGGCCGCCTTCGTGATGGTCGCCATGTGCTGGCGGTGGTCCCTCCAGGTGCGCGGCTGGCTCCGGGTCGGCCTGGTGATCATCGTCGTGGGGTACGTCTTCAACCTCAGCTACGACGCCACCAAGATGACCGCCGTCATCGCCCGCTGGAGCGGCCACGACCTGGACTGGCTGAGCACCTCGATGGCGCCGCCCCTCGCCTCCGTCGGGGCCAACATCAGCGCGATCGGCTTCGTGCTCCCGCTGGTCTGCCAGCGGGCCTCGGACAGCCTGCGGCACTGGACCACGTACCGGCGCCTGGGCCCGCTCTGGAACGAGGTCCGCACCTCCGGCGCGGACGCCCCCGTGAGCGTCCGGATGTCCTGGTGGTCCGCCGCCGACATCCGGGTCATCCAGCGCGAGTCGGACATCCACGACGGATTCCTGCACCTCGGCCCGTACTTCGACCCGAACCACCGGGACGAGGCCCTCGCGCGGGCCCTGTCCTGCGGCTGCGACGAGGAGGGCGCGCGCGCCGTCGCCGACGCGGCAATGGTCGCGGCGGCCGTACGGGCGCGCCGCGCCGACCCCGAGGGGCGGGTCATCGGAGCCAGCGAGGAGGGGGCCCCGCCGGCCGCCGACGGGCCGCGCGACCTCGTACGGATCTCGCACGCCCTGCGGAACTCGCCCGTGGTGGCCGAGTTCCGGCGCCAGGCGGCGCTGTCGGGGGTCTGAGACCGCCCGGAGCTCAGCTCCCGGCGGCCAGGGTCAGCCCCGGGAAGAGGTCCTGGAACGGCGCCGCCGAATCGATGCCGTCCCGGCCGAAGGGCGCGTCGAAGCTCCACACCATGAACAGCAGGAACACGATCAGCGCGCTGAAGAGCCCCGCCAGCAGCAGCTCCCGCCCGGACCGCCGGATCTGCAGGGTGAAGATCAGCCCGACCGTGACCAGGCCTCCCACCACCAGCCCGAACCACACCACGCCCGGCAGCGTCGACTCGTCGCTCTGCGTCCGCTCGTGCCGGGCGTCGTCGGCGGCCGCGATGTGGTCCAGGAGCGGCTGGTAGGCCTGGGCCTGGAGCTCGTTGCCCGGGCTCTGGTGGGTCACGTCGCCGCGCAGCTTGCCGAGCAGCTCGCCGCCCTCCGGGGACGCGGGCGCCCCCGCGGTCAGCCGCGGCCAGTCCACGCTGACGGTGTGGGAGACGTACGCGTTGACCTCGCCCCGGATCCGGTCGCGGACCGGGGCCGGGTAGACGTCGGCCCGCTGGGTGACCTCGTACAGGGACTGGGCCTCGCGGCGGACGCTGTCCTCGGCGGCGCCGCGCGCCTCCCAGACACCCGCGATGGCCAGGCCGAGCACGATCGCGTAGACCACGCCGACCATCATCACCATGTACTCGATGACGTCGGGGGTTTCGCTGGTGTCCTCGTCGGCCGCGACCCGGCGGTGCCGGATCGCGGTGAAGGCGAGGACGAGGGCGCAGACGAGCGCCATGGCGATGGCCAGGACCAGCCATTCGGACACGAGGGTTCTCCGTAGGTTCCGTGGGTTGAATGAACGGCGAAACGATCAGCTGCGGCTCTTGGAACGCGGTCGCAGCGCGACGGCCGCGAGGACCGCCGGGGTGGTCACGACGACCATGAGCATCACGGTGGACATTCCGTCCGGGCCGCGCCTGGCCAGCGCCGAGGAGTGGTACGGGCGCACGTGGAACCGGCCCGCGGGCCCGGCCCCGGCTGCGCCCCGGACCGGAGCCGCCCCTTCGCCCGGCGCCGCATGCGCACTCCCCGGGGCATCCACCGCGGCCACCGCAGGCTCCGCCACCCCGGCCGCTGCCTCCGCCGTCGACCCCGCGTGAGGCTGCGCCACCGAGCCCGGCTGCGACGCCACGTCCGGCGGCGGACCCGGAACCAGGAGCGGGCTCCGCCCGGGATGGACCACGGTCGGCCCCACCGCGCCGGGCAGGGTCACCCGCAGCGGGGGCCGGGCGGAGGGCTCCGGCGCGGGCGGCGCCGGCTTCGACCCGGCCGGAACACACAGGTCGACCCGGGCTCCGTGCCCGCCCCGGCCGTCTCCGGCGACCTCCATGTGACCGTGCAGCGGGCAGAGCGCCGCCACCAGGCCGGCCCCGGCGAAGTACTGCCAAGCGGTCACCGCGCGTTCTCCCGATTCCGCAGCAGGGATGAGGGTTACGCCTGAAGAAACGATCACCGCAGGGGTTCGATACGCGGCAGACAGGTCAAGATCCCCCCACGAGGGCTCAGTTCGAGCCACGTCCACCACCAGGTCCGCGCCCCTCCTCACGCCCCGCCGCACGCCCCGCCCCACCCCGTCCCGCCCCTCCCGTCGCACGCCCCGGCCCGCGGCAACCGGCTCACCCGACCGGCCCATTCCGCCACGCGGCCCCCGAGGCCCCGCCCCATGATCGGAGAACCGATTCCGCAGCTCGGCGGGGTCTCCCCGGGAGCACAGGGACGGTGGCGGGTGGAAACGGACGGCGGGCGCGGCGGGAACGGCAGCAGCCACGGCGGCGGGAGCGACCGGGGCGAACGGGGCGGCCGGGATGCCCGGAACGGGCATGGTGGCCCCGGCCGCGCCCGAGACCTCGAAGAGCAGGTGGACGCCCTGATGGACGACCTGCAAGCCGACCTCGAACGCCTCGCGGCGATCCCCTCGATCTCCTTCCCCGGCTATCCGCCGGAACCCGTCGAGGAGGCGCACGACCTGATCGTCTCCCTCCTGCGCCAAGCGGGCGTCCCCTCGATCGAGCGGATCGACCTCCCCGACACCGCCCCGGTGATCTACGGCGAGATCCCGCCCCCGCACCCGGACGCCCCGACCGTGCTGCTCTACGGGCACTACGACGTCCAGCCTGCCGGCGCCGCCTCCCTGTGGCTCTCCCCGCCCTTCGAGCCGACCCCGGTCCCCGGCGGACTGCGGGCGCGCGGCATCGCCGACGACAAGTCGAACGTGATCGCACACCTGGGCATGCTGCGCGTGTACGGCGGCCGCCCGCCGGTCGGGATCAAGCTGGTGATCGAGGGCCAGGAGGAGTACGGCAGCCCCTTCGACGACTACCCGCCCACCGATCCGGAACGGTTCGCCTGCGATGCCATGGTCATCGCCGACCTCGGCAATCTGCGGCCCGGCACCCCGACCCTGACCACCGGTCTGCGCGGGGCCTGCGAGGTGACCGTGGAGGTGCGCACGCTCGCCGAGCCCCGGCACAGCGGGGAGTTCGGCGGCGCCGCCCCGGACGCCCTGCTCGTCCTGCTCCGCGCGCTCGCCACCCTGCACGACAGGAACGGCGACGTCGCCGTGCCCGGACTGCGGCGCGATCCCTGGGACGGAACGACCTACACCGAGGAGGAGTTCCGCGAGCTCGCCTCGGTCCTCCACGACCTGCCGCTGATCGGCACCGGCTCGCTCGGCGAGCGGCTCTGGAGCGGTCCCGCGATCACCGTCATCGGTCTGGACGCGCCCAGCGTGGACCATGCCGCCTCGGCCGTGGTCCCGTACGCGCGGGCCAAACTGAACCTCCGCTTCCACCCGCACCAGGACCCGAGGGAGGCCCGCGCCCTGCTCGTGGCACACCTGCGGGCGCAGGCGCCCTTCGGCATCCCGCTCACCGTCACCCCGGGCGACACCGGCCCCGGCTTCGAGGCCAGGACGGGCGGGCCGGCGTACCGGGCGGCGCTGACCGCTCTCAAGGAGGCCTGGGGCACACAGGCCTCGTACGTCGCCACGGGCGGCTCCATCCCGCTGGTGAACGGCCTCGCGCAGGCGGCTCCGGGCGCGGAAGTGCTGCTGTTCGGCGCGCAGGACAGCATGTGCAACCTGCACGCGCCGAACGAGCGGGTGCTCCTGTCGGAGCTGCGGAACACGGTGGTGGCGATGGCCGCCTTCGTACGGGAGTACGCGGCCGACTTCGAACCGCCGGCCTCCGGAGGCGCACGGTGACCACCTCGGCCCCGGCCCCCGCCGCGCCCACTCCGCAGGAGGAGCCGCCGGCGAAGAAGTACTCCTTCCCCAGCGCCCTGACCGTGCTGGCCATCGTCACCGTCGCGATCTGGCTGCTGGCCTTCCTCGTACCGGCCGGCCAGTACGACCGCAACGACAGCGGCGCCCCCGTCTCCGGCACCTACCACCGGGTCGACGACACCCAGAGCATCACGGACCGCCTGAACGACCTCTTCCTCTCCCCCGTCAACGGCCTCTACGGCATCCAGGACCCCACCACCCACCAGGTCGGACCCACCTTCAGCGGCGACCTGTACGGCAGCGCGGGGGTCTTCCTCTTCGTGCTGGCCATCGGCGCGTTCATCACCGTCGTCTTCGCCACCGGCGCCCTCGACCGCGGCATCGCCCGCCTCGCCCACCGGCTGCGCAACCGCGGCGCGCTGCTGATCGCCGCCGTGATGGTGGTCTTCTCCATCCTCGGCACCGTCGAGGGCTTCGCCGAGGAGACCCTCGGCTTCTACGGACTGCTGGTGCCGATGATGCTGGCCCTCGGCTACGACCGGCTCGTCGCGGTCGGCGCCTCCATCCTCGGGGCGGGCGTCGGCGTGCTCTGCTCCACCGTCAACCCGTTCGCCACCGGTGTGGCCTCCTCGGCCGCCGACATCTCGCTGGGCGACGGGATCGGGCTGCGGTTCCTGATGTGGATCGTGCTGACCGCCGTGACCGTCCTCTACGTCATCCGGTACGCGCGGCGGGTCCAGAAGGATCCGGCCAAGTCCCTGTGCGGGTTCCTGCCCGGCGACCGGGAGCAGAAGGCCACCGGCGACGAGGAGGCGGAGCCCGAGCTGACCGGCCTGCACAAGACGGTGCTGGTGCTGCTGGTCCTCGTCTTCACCTTCATGATCTTCTCGGTGGTGCCCTGGTCGAGCGCGCTCACGGGCAAGGCGGACGCGACCCCGTACGGCTGGGAACTGGACTGGTCCTTCGCGCAGCTCGCGGCGCTCTTCATCTGCGCGGCCGTGCTGATCGGCCTGGTGGCCAGGATGGGCGAGGCGAAGCTCAGCTCCACGATCATCCAGGGCGCCGCCGACTTCATCTCGCCGGCCCTGGTCATCATGCTGGCGCGCGGGGTCACCGTCATCATGAACAACTCGAAGATCACCGACACCGTGCTCCACTCCATCGAGGGCGTGGTCAAGGGAACTTCCTCGGGGGTCTTCGCGATCATCGTCTTCCTCGTGAACCTCCCGCTCGCCTTCCTGATCCCCTCCACCTCCGGTCACGCCACCCTCACCATGCCGATCCTGGCCCCGCTCGCCGATTTCGCGGGCGTCTCCCGCGCGCTGATGGTGACGGCCTGGCAGTCGGCGAGCGGCTGGATGAACCTCTGGGTCCCGACCACCGCGGTGACCATCGGCGGCGTCGCCCTGGCCAAGGTCGGCTACGACAAGTACCTGCGCTTCGTCTGGCCGCTGCTCGGCATCCTCTTCGTCCTGATCTGCGGATTCCTGGCCCTGGGCGCAGCGCTGTAGCCACCCCGCGCGGGAACGCCGCAGGGGCGCGACCCCAACGGGTCGCGCCCCTGCGTCAGTTCGATCGGTGCCGTCCGGCTCCGGGGACTCAGGCCTCCGGGTTGCCGCCGAAGCGCTCGCGGTAGGACTCCAGGTCCTCTTCGGTGACCCTCGCGAAGAGGACCGGCGGCACGGTGAACGGCGTCCCCGCCGGTACCGCGTCCAGGGACTTGGCCTGCTCGGGGGTGATCCAGGCCGCCGTGTCCCCGTCGAGGGCGAACGCGGAGCGCATGGCGCGCGCCGAGGCCGGGATGAAGGGCTCGGAGACCACCGAGTAGAGGTGGATGAGGTTCATCGCGGTGCGCAGCGTGAGCGCGGCGCCGTCCAGGTCGGTCTTGACCTCCAGCCAGGGGGCCTTCTCGTCGAGGTAGGAGTTTCCGGCCGACCACAGGGCGCGCAGCGCGGCCGCCGCTTTGCGGTACTGGAGGGACTCCATGTGGCCCTCGTACTCCGCCAGCAGCTCGGCGATCTGCTCGCCCAGCTTGGCCTCGACCTCGCCGGCCGGGCTGCCCGACGGGACCTCGTCGCCGAAGCGCTTGAGGGAGAAGGTCAGCACGCGGTTGACGAAGTTGCCCAGCGTGCCGCCGAGGTCCTTGTTGACCGTGGCCGCGAAGTGCTCCCACGTGAAGGAGGAGTCGTCGGACTCGGGCGCATTGGCGATGAGGAAGTAGCGCCAGAAGTCGGCCGGCAGGATTTCGAGGGCCTGGTCGGTGAAGACGCCGCGCTTCTGCGAGGTGGAGAACTTGCCGCCGTAGTACGTCAGCCAGTTGAAGGCCTTGACGTAGTCGACCTTCTTCCACGGCTCGCGGGTGCCGAGCTCGGTGGCGGGGAACATCACCGTGTGGAACGGGACGTTGTCCTTGGCCATGAACTGGGTGTAGCGGACGTCCTCGGCCTCGTACCACCAGGACTTGTAGTCCCGGTTGGCCGGGTCGGCGTCGGCCCACTCCTTGGTGGAGGCGATGTACTCGATCGGGGCGTCGAACCAGACGTAGAACACCTTGCCGTCGGCGGCCAGTTCGGGCCACGTGTCGGCGGGGACCGGGACGCCCCAGTCGAGGTCGCGCGTGATGGCGCGGTCGTGCAGGCCCTCGGTCAGCCACTTGCGGGCGATGGAGGAAGCCAGCTGCGGCCACTCCTCCTCGTGCTCCGCGACCCAGGCCTCGACCTCTCCCTGGAGCTTGGACTGGAGGAGGAAGAGGTGCGTGGTCTCACGGACCTCCAGCTCGGTGGAGCCGGAGATGGCCGAGCGGGGCTCGATCAGGTCCGTGGGGTCCAGGACGCGGGTGCAGTTCTCGCACTGGTCGCCGCGGGCCTTGTCGTAGCCGCAGTGCGGGCAGGTGCCCTCCACGTAGCGGTCCGGCAGGAAGCGGCCGTCGACCGGCGAGTAGACCTGCCGGATCGCGCGCTCCTCGATGAAGCCGTTGGCCTGGAGCCGGCGCGCGAAGTGCTGGGTGATCTCGCGGTTCTGCTCCGATGAGCTGCGGCCGAAGTAGTCGAAGGACAGCTCGAAGCCGTCGTAGACCGCCTTCTGGGCGTCGTGGGCCTGCGCGCAGAACTCGGCGACCGAGAGACCGGCCTCCTTGGCGGCGAGCTCGGCGGGGGTGCCGTGCTCGTCGGTGGCGCAGATGTAGAGGACGTCGTGGCCGCGCTGACGGAGGTACCGGGAGTACACATCCGCCGGAAGCATCGACCCGACCATGTTGCCCAGGTGCTTGATCCCGTTGATGTAGGGAAGCGCGCTGGTGATCAGGTGTCGAGCCATCCTCGGATGCTCCATTTCATTTATGCCGGTTACAACGTGACGTGCGGTTCATCGTATCCAACCGCCGAAACGCCGCGTCCCGTATTTCTTCGGGCGTGGACAGGGGTGGCCGCCTGCGGCCGTAACGCAAAAGCGAGGGTGGTGACCTCTGCGTCACGGCCCTCGCGCTGCGGCCATGGTACAGCGGGGGAAGGTGGGACCCGACCGCCGTCCGGTCCCTGATCAGTGCCGCGTCAGGCAACGTTCGCCGGTCGCGACGCCCGGCACCGGCTTCAGTCCCGGCCGCCCGCGCCGCCGTCGATCGCGGTGATCCGGGCGCCGCTCGCCAGGGTGCCCGCCAGGGAGACCGGGGCGCTCTGCGGACCGGCGACGGGCGCCGTGAGGGTCCGGCCGGTCGCCTCCACCCGGACTGCGCCGTCCGCCGTGATCCCGGTGACCTCGCGGCTGCCGGCCGCCAGCAGGTACCAGCGGCCGGCGGGCGACCGCCACCGGGTGCCCGCGAGGAGGTGCTGGCCGAAGCGGCCGCACGCGGCGGTCGAGCGGGCCCGCGCCACGTCCTGCGGGGGCCCGGCGGGCGGCCGCAGCTGGACCAGGACGTCGCCCGGACCGGCCCAGCCCGAGGCCCGGGTGCAGGACCAGACCGCCCGCCCGGCGCCGTCGGGGAGCTCGGAGTCGGCGAAGTCCCAGATGTTGACGGCCCGCACCGAGGCGCCGTGCAACTCCCGCAGCCGGCAGGCGACCGCCGCCCAGGCCGCCCGCGCGGCGGGACCGGTGGCCTCGCGCGGCTGCCGCGCTGCCACGGCCGTCGGCCCGTCGGGAAGAGGCGTGTAGGTCAGGTGTACGGGGGTCAGCGCGGCCCCCGGGTCGGCGAGGACGAAGGCGTGCTTCTCCACGATGCGGGCGGAGGAGGTCAGTTCCAGCGCGGGCCAGGAATCGCAGGCCCCGCCCGTACGGGGTACCGCGGTCTCCTCGGTGACCCCGTCGGCCGACACGGCCAGGGGCCTGGCCTCGTCCCCGGCCCGGAGCAGGTCGCGGGTGGCGGCCTTCGCGATCCAGGGCGCGAGCAGGTACCGGGCCCGGCCCCCGCCGCCGCCGGACCGGCTCAGCACCAGCGCGGCGGCGGTGGTCACATTGGCCTCGTCGGTACGGGCGAACGCGAGCTCCCGGCCGCGCGGCCCGTCGGCGGCTTCGCCGTAGCGCACCACCCGGTCCGCGTCGAGCAGCAGGACCACGGCCCGCCCCGCGGTGTCCCCCGCGTACAGGAGCTGCGGCGCGTGGCCCGGCGGGTCGGTCGCGGTGCCCGGCGCGACGGTGACCGCCACCTCGCGGGGCCGGGCGGCCCAGGCGGCCAGGGCGCGGGCGAGGAGCGGCCGGTCGGCGGTGCGCCCGCCGCGCGCGGGCCAGGCGGTGAAGTCGACCCGGGCGGTGTCCGCCCAGGCCTCGGCGGGCACCCGGACCAGCCGGGCGGGATCCAGCGCCCCGGCGACGGCCGGTCCGGCGAGCGGGATCGCCTCGGGGCGCGGCGGCGATCCGTCGGCGGCGAGGATCCCGGTGGCCAGGGCCAGCGCGGCCACGGCGGTCCAGGCCGCGCGGGTCCGGCGGCGCCGGCGCAGCAGGTCGGTGGGACGGGCGCTGACCACGCTGGCGTCGAACTCCGGGCCGCGCCCTGCCCGCAGGAGCATTTCACCGAGGCCTCCCCCGGTCCCGCCGACGGCCCGCCCGGCCGCCCACCCGCCTGCGCCGACGCCTGCGCCGACGCCTGCGCCGACGCCTGCGCCGGTCCCGGCCCCGAACCCGGCCCCGGCCCCGGCCCCGCTCCCGGCCTCCGCCCATCCCCCGATCCCGGGCTCGTCGCCGGTCCTGCCCCCGCCCCGGGCCTGGCCACCGGTCCCGGCCGCCGGTTCCGACCCCGCCTCGGGCGCGGGCCCCTCCGCCGCGGGCGCCTCCGCGCGGACCGTCAGCGCCTCGCGCACGGCGTCCGCCGGGTCGGGCACCCCGGCCGCGCCGAGCAGCCGGACGGCCGTCTCCTCGGGCAGGCCGTCGAGGCGGTGGAGCACGAAGGCGGCCCGGACCGGTCCCGGCGCCCCCGCCAGCAACCGGGCGGCCTCGTCGATCCCGCCCGCCGGGGGCCACAGCCGCAGCCCCCACACGAAGGGCGGGACCGGGGGCCAGCCCAGCGCGGCCGCGGTGACGCGGGCCCGGCCGGTCGGAGCCAGGCTCGCGCGCAGGACCCGTACCCGCACCTCCGCGAGCGGACTGCCCGGACTGTCGGGACCGGCGGGGGCCCCGGTGCTGCCGCGTCCGCCGCGCGGCAGGGCCCGCTGGACGGCCTTGTGCGCCAGGAGGACCCGGGTATGGCGGCCGAGGGAGACCGGGAGGGTCACGTAGGCGAGCCGCACCAGTTGGGGGTACTGCTCGACGAGAACGGCCTCGGCCTGCTCCACGGCGGTGGAGCGGAATCGCTGTGTTGTGCCCACGCTCCGACAAACGAGTGAATCTTGGGATGGTCACACGCTGTGCCCCCGCGGCGGAGGTGCGAAACGGGCGCACGGGATCGCGGCATATGCGTTTGCGCTGGTTGGACGCATGCGCGGTCGTCTTCGATCATCGACCGATCATCACTGAATGTAATTCTCTCACCTTTCGTCTATGCGCCCTCCGAGTGCGCCCGCGCTGATTTCCTTGGGCCGCGCACACGGGATGGGGTGGAGCGGTGAGCGATGGCAGCGGACCGGAGGAGTCCGGTGGCGGGGCCGTGGGTCTGCCGAGCCGGCGAAGGCGGCCGACTCCCATGACCCAGTGGGATTCGACGGCACGCCTGTCGTACTGGGCCTTCCACGCCGACCGGCGCCCGGCCTACATGAGGTTCGCGTACCTGCAGCTGGGTACCGACGCGGCGGCCGAGGGCGCGGTCGACGCGGCCTTCGACTCGATCATGAGCGAATGGCTGCGGATGCTGCACATGGACCGACTCGACGCGTACGCCTGGACCGTGCTCAAACAGCGGATAGCCGACCGCCAGTACCGCCGCACCCCCTGGCCGGAGCCGATGGACATCAGTGCCTTCGAAGCCGCGCTCAAGGAAGCCCCCGTGGAAGCCGACCAGTACGAGGTGCTCACCGACACCATCCGGTTCTACTCCGCCGTCTCCCGGCTCGCCGAACGGCAGCGCGACACCGTGCTGTTGAGGTACGGGCTCCAGTGCACCCCGGGCGAAGCCGCCGCCATGATGGGTGTGGACGAGGCCACGGTCCGCTCGCAGCTCGGCCAGGCGCAGCGGCGCCTCGCCCGGCTGCTCGACACCTCGGCCGAGTCATGAGCCGGGGCACGAGCCACGGGACCAGGCGCGAGGACGGCGGACTGCCGCGCTCCCTGGACGAGTTCCTGGCGCGGGCGGGCGTACGCGACCGCTATCCGCACTACGACCTGGGCGCGGCGGAAGCCCGGCTGCTGCGGGGCGACGGCGGCGGCCGCGGCGACCTAGCCCTGGCTCCGGCGTCGCCGCAGCCGGTCCCCCGCCGACGCGGAACCCACGGCCGGCGCAGGTCGTTGGGCTGGTGCGACCCCGCGCGGGACGTGCCGCTGGACTCCGAGCGGGCGGGACACGACCTCAAGGCCGCCTGCCTGGCTTCCGTCTGCGCGCCCAAGGCCCGGGAGCGGCTCGACGCGTTCCAGGCCGGCAACCAGGCCGATCTGCCCGGAGCCGTGGTCTTCGGCTGCCTGCTCCATCTGGCCGGACTGCGCGAAGGGGCCCGCTTCTGGTGGCAGTTCGCGGCAGGGTCCGGCCGGTCCCGCACCACGCACGCCGCGTACTGCCTCTTCCTCGACCACTCCCGGCGCGGAGAACACCACGACGCCCGGATCTGGGCCAGGGAACTGGGCCGCCGCCGCTTCAGGCCGGGCGGCCCCCGGGACCTGCGGGAGGTGCGGCTGTGCGCGCAGGCGGCCGTCCTGCGCTACGTCGACCAGCTCGACGACCCCGACCTGGGCCCGGTGCCGCTGCCCAAGCCGGGGCTGTCCGGGGTGCTGGAAGCCTTCCTGCCCCCGTCGGCGGCTCCGGTGCGGCCGCCCCGGCCGGGTGCGGGCCCGCTGCGCCACCCGTCACTGACGGCCGCGGCCCGCGGCACCGTCGTCCAGCCCGGCGGCGGCGAGGCCCTGGCGCAGGCGCGCCGCGCCCTGGCCCTCGTACGCGTCCTCGAACGCCGGCCGCTCGGGGTGCGGACCGGCGAGCTGGCGCGGGAGGCCGGCCTGGCGGAGACGGAGCTCGGGCCCCTGCTGTCGATGCTCTGCGAGGAGGGGTACGCCTACCGTCCCGGCGTCGGGGTGTACGCACCCGGACCGGCCCTCGGCCGGGGCCTCACCGGCCAGCTCCAGCACACCCTGTCCCTGGCCAGGGACAGTGCGGGCGCGGCCGTGTACCTCAGCCGGTACGCGGAGGGGGAGGTCCGCATCACCCAGATGGCCGACGGGCCGGGCACCCCGCCCGTGCGGGAGTGGGTCGACTTCCGGGACGCCGCGCACGCCAGCGCGGTGGGCAAGTGCCTGCTGAGCCAGCTCGACCACGACGGCCGCGCCGACCACGTGGCCCGGCACCGGACCGCCCGGCTCACCGAGCGGACCATCACCGACAGCCGGGCCCTGTTCACGGCGCTCGACGCGGTGGCCCCGGGCGCGCCCGTCTTCGACCTGCGCGAATACGCCCCGGGCGTGGTCTGCGCGGCGGTGCCCCTGGCGATCGGCGACGCGGCCGGCAGCCTCGCGCTGTCGCTGCCGGGCGCGCACGCGCACCGGCTGCGGCCGGCCACCGAGGCGCTGCGGCGCAAGGCCGTACCGGTCCTGCTGGCGCTGCTGCTGGCGGGGGCGATCCCGCCGGACGCGGACCCCGGAGCGGATCCCGGCACAGATCCCGACGCGGCCCCCACCGCGGAGGGCGGACCGGGCCGGGAGCCGGGCACCGACCCGGGCACGGACCCGGACGTCACGGAGCCGCGGGATCCGGCGCCGCCGACCGCGCCGGATCCGGTCCCGGTCTCCGCGGAGACGCTGCGCCACCTGCGCAGGCTCTTCCGGACCCCGCTGGCGCGGGCCACCGCCCAGGAGGCGAACGGGCCGCACCTGGTCAGCGACAGCGCCTCGGAGGCGGCGTACCTCTTCGACGCGCCGCCGGACGGGGACTTCCCGGGCCTGGCGCTCCCGCGCACCTTCGCGCCGCTGGTCCCGGGCAGCCTGCGGACGGCCGAGGGTCTGGTGGTGCTGCGTACCTGAGCAGGCGCCGGGTTACGGAACCGGCGTTCCCTGGGATCCGGCGGACCCGGCCGCTCCGGGCTCGAATGTGGCGACGACTGTGTCGAATTGGCGCTTGACCTCCGCCGGCTTGCCGACCGGCCCGGAGACCCAGACGTCGTACATCCGGCCGTTCTGGTCCCAGCAGAGGTCGTAGGTGTGCCGGGGCCCCTCGGCCTTGGTGAAGCCGTTCCAGTTGAACTCCCAGAGGGCTGCGGGCCTTCCCTGGTGGGTCGTGGAGACAACCGAGCCGTCCCGGTAGCCGGGGTTGGTGTCCGGACCGTTCGTGTGGGACTGCCGCATCACGCCGAGCGCCCCGCCGGGCACCGACATCTTCACCCGGATCCCGATGCGGAAGGCCCCGTCCGGGGAGAGGTAGAAGACCCGCTGATCGTCGGTGGCCCGCTGGTATCCGTCGGGCACGGCGACGACGAAGCCCTGCGGGTCCTGGACCGAGCGGTACCCGGCGGGCAGCGCACCGCCCGGCACGGCGCTCGGCTGCGGCACGCTCACGGCCGGGCTTCCGCTCGCCGCCGGACTGCCGGAGGGGGACCGGGGTGCGGACGGTCCGGGGGCCGCCGTCGGAGCCTCCCGCGCGGCCACGGGCTCCCGCTCCTCGTCGCCGAGCAGCGAGGTGGCGGCCACCGCCCCGCTCGCCGCCAGGACCACGGCGGCCGCGATCAGCCCGATGCGCAGGGCCGGGCGGGCGGTCGCGCGCTGCCGCGCCGTCAACCGCTCGGAATCCAGGGCCTGTTCCGGGGTGTCACGGCCGGTGAGCTCCCCATCCACCGGCGTCCGCTGCACCGGCGTCCGGTCCAAGGGCCTCCGGTCCGCAGGGTCCGCAGGGTGCTCAGGGTGCGGAGACATCCGGTCCGCAGGCGTCCGCTCCGCGGGGCTCCGGTCCTCGGGCATCCCGCCCGCGGACACGGGGCCGGCGCTCCCGCCCGCCAGGTACGCCGACAGCAGCCGCTCGGCCTCGGGCGCGGTCATCCGGCGCTCCGGATCGCGTTCCAGCAGACCCCGGATGACCGGGAGCAGCGGGCCGGCCTGGGACGGCGGCCGGATCTCGGCGGACACCACGGCGTGCAGGATCCCGCCCAGCGAATCGCGGCGGAAGGGCGACTCCCCGGCCAGGGCGGCACACATCAGGGTGCCGAGCGACCACAGGTCGGAGGCCGGACCGGCCTCGGCGCCCTGCATCCGCTCGGGGGCGGTGTACTCGGGCGAGCCGACGAACGCACCCGTCTCGCTGATCGTGGTGGCTCCGGAGAGACGGGCGATGCCGAAGTCGGTGAGCACCACCCGGCCGGTGCCCTCCTCCATGAGGACGTTGGCCGGCTTCACGTCCCGGTGGAGCACGCCCCGGCCGTGCGCCGCCGTGAGGGCGCCGAGCAGGGCGAGCCCGGTCCTGGCGGTCTCCACGGGCGTGAGGGTCTTCCCGGCGGAGATCAGGCCGGCGAGCGAGCCGCCGTCGACCAGTTCCATGACGATGCAGGGGTGCCCGTCGTGCTCGATGACGTCGTGGACCACGACGACGTGGGGGTGCCGGACGTGCGCCACGGCGCGCGCCTCGCGCAGGGCGCCGGCCGCCACGCCGCCGTCCTCGTCGCCGTCGCCCACGTGGAGCACCTTTACGGCGACCGGCCGCCCGAGCAATTCGTCGGCGGCCCGCCAGACCGTACCCATCCCGCCCCGGCCCAGCCGCTCCTCCAGGCGGTACCGCCCGGCCACCACGACACTGCCGCGCGCCTCGTCCTGAGTCACCGCGCCCCCCTCACCTGGTCCCGGGCCCATGATGCCGCAGCCGTCCTCCGGAGAGCGCCCCCGTACCCCCGCGGGGCGGGGCCGCCTCACTTTAGGATCGTGGCGGTACCGGTCAACGCTCTACGGGGGGGCACGCGTGGAACCCACAGCCATCGGACTGAAGCTGGCCTCGTCCGTCATCGGACCGCTCGTGAAGAAGTTCTTCGTCGCCGACGCCCCGGGGGCGGGCCTCGTCGACAAGCCGATCCGGCTCAGCGGCTACGTCTCCTTCAAGGGCGAGAAGCGCACCCTCACCGAGTCCGACGTGCGCGGCCTGGCCACCACCCTCGTCGAACGGGCCCTGGAGGCGGGCGAACGCCCCGTACCGGCGGACGAGCACGTGGCCGTCACCGACGCCCTCGCCGCGACCCTGTACGCCCTCGGCGACCTCACGATCACCGACGTCGACGCGGTGGCCCTCGGTCCGGAGGCCTTCGCCCGCGCACTGCGCCGAGCCGGCGACCACCCGGAGCGCGGGCTCTCGGCCGATGCCACGTACTTCTACGAGGGCTTGCTGGTCCTGGCGGCCCGCCACATCCTGGAGTTCTTCACCCAGCGCAAGACGTTCGTGGCCCACGCGCTGGTCCGCCAATCACGGGGTCTGGACGAACTAACGGCCAAAACGGATGAGTTGATCCGCCGCACTCCGGTCCCCGACGCGCAGGACGCCGCGTTCGAGGCGACGTACCTCCCGTACTTGGCGAAACGGCACGGCAAGCTCACCATCTACGGGATCGACCTGAGCAACTCGCCGACGCGATGGCCTCTGGATGTGGCGTACCTGAGCCTGGAGGCCGCGCCGCTCGGTTTCACGGAGCCGAGTACGCGCTCGCGCGACGCCATGGCGGCGGCGAGCATCGCCCGCCAGGGCATTCCCGAGCCGCAGCCCGCGGACCAGGTCCTGGCCCACCGCCACCGCGTCCTCCTGCGGGGCGAGGCCGGTTCGGGCAAGACCACGCTCGTCCAGTGGCTGGCCGTCACCGCCGGCCGGCTCGAACCCGGCGCGCGGCCGGACTACCTGCGCAACCGGGTCCCCTTCGTGCTCCCTCTGCGCACGCTCACCCGTCACGGCCAACGACTGCCCGGGCCAAGGGAGTTCCTGGCCTCGACCGGCTGTCCTCTCGAAGGCACCCAGCCGGCGGGCTGGGAGCACCGGGTGCTCTCGGCCGGCCGGGGACTGGTCCTCGTCGACGGCATCGACGAGATCCCGGAACCCGAGCGGGAACGGACCCGTCGCTGGCTGCGGGAGCTGATCGACGCGTACGACGGCGACAACCGCTGGCTGGTCACCTCCCGCCCTTCGGCGGTCGGCCAGAACTGGCTGGACGAGGACGGGTTCACGGAGCTCACCCTCTCTCCCATGGGGCCCGCCGACGTCTCCACCTTCATCAGGCGCTGGCACGCGGCGGCCCGGGCCGGGGAGGCGGGCTCGGCCGACCTCGACGCCTACGAAGGGCAGTTGCTCACCGCGGTCCGCACCAAGCCCGACCTGGGTCTGCTGGCCACCAATCCGCTCATGTGCGGCCTCATCTGCGCGCTGCACCGCGACCGGCGGGGGTATCTGCCGCACGGGCGGAAGGATTTGTACGAGGCCGCGCTCTCCATGCTCGTCAGCCGCCGCGACCGGGAGCGGGACATGACCGTGCCCGACCTCCGGGAGGAGCCGCAGCTCGATCTCCTGCAGCGGCTCGCGTACTGGCTGATCAAGAACGGCCGTACGGAGATGGACCGTTCACGGGCCGAGGAGATCATCGAGCGGGCCCTGCCCGCCGTGGCCGAGGTGGCGGCCCTGGGCGACGCGCCGACCGTGCTGGAGCACTTCCTCCAGCGCAGCGGACTGCTCCGCGAACCCGCCCCCGGATCGCTGCACTTCGTCCACCGCACCTTCCAGGACTTCCTCGGCGCGCGGGCGGCCGTCGAAGAGGGCGACCTCGGCCTGCTCACCGCCCATGCCGCCGACGACCAGTGGGAGGACGTCATCCGGATGGCGGTCGCCCTGGCCCGGCCCCGCGAGCGCGTCACCCTCTTCCAGGACCTGCTCTCCCTCGGCGACCGCACCACCGACCGGCGCACCCGGTCCCGGGTCTTCCTGCTCGCCGCCGCCTGCCTCGAACACGCCACCACCCTGGAGCCGGCGGTCCGCGAGGCGGTCGAGCAGCGGACGGCCACCCTGATCCCGCCGCGTGACGAGGACGAGGCGAGGGCACTGGCGGAAGTGGGCCCGCTGATCCTCGACCTGCTGCCCGAACCGGAGGGCCTCGACGATCACATGACCGCCTACCGCGTGGCGCTGGCCGCGTCCCGCGTGGCCTCCGACGCGGCCCTTCCCTACCTGGCCCGGTTCGTCGGACATCCTTCCCTCCCGGTCCGGAGCCAGCTCGTGTGGGCCTGGTCCCGCTTCGACAGCACCCGGTACGCCGACGAGATCATCGCGCGGCTGGACCCGGCAGGCCTCAACTACACCGTCACGTCGGACGAACAGGTCCGCCAGCTGGTGCGCCTGGGGCTGGATCCGCGCTCCCTCGACGTCAGGACGAGGGTGTCCCAGAAGACGCTGACCGAATACCTCTCCGGGCAATCGCTCGTCGAGCTCACGCTGTCCAGCCCGACGGCGACCGATCTGGGATTCCTCGCCGGGCAAACCGAGCTGGTGAACCTCATCGTCGACGAGTGTCCGGCGCTCATGGATATTTCCGCACTGGCGGAGCTTCCCATCCAGCTCCTGGACATCTCCGCCACTCCGGAATTGGACCTGAGCCCGCTGTCGCGGCTGGCCCACCTGTCGGAACTCGAGCTCGACGGTCCCAGCCTCGGCAGGCCCTGGTCCCCGGAGATGCTGCCCGCGCACGCCCCCCTCACTTCCCTGCACGTGAAGGGCGGCATCAGGCCCAGCCGCGGACTGCGGGGACTGGGGCGCCTCGCCAAGCTCAGGTACCTCTCGCTCAACTACTCGTCGAGCCCTGCCTCGGCCGGGGACTGGCGGGAGGTCGAGAGCCTGCCCGACCTCACTCATCTCTCCCTGGACCCGGCGTCCTTCGAGACCCTGCCCGCTCGCCTGAGGCTGGAGAACCTCGCCTTCCTGGTCCTGAACAGCTACCACCCGCCCCATCCGGCGATGCTCGAACGCTTGCCCGAGTTCGCCCCCCGCCTGAGCTCCCTCGCCTTGAGGGGAAACCTGTCGGCGGGCGGCCACCTCGACATCACGGCGCTGGCCGCCCTCCCCGAGCTGCGGGAGATCACCCTCGGCGTGACGCGTGCCCGGCTCCGGGGCCTCGACACGCTGCCCCCCTCCGTCAGGGTCGAGACCCTGGCCTGACCAGGCCGTTCCTTCCGGATCCTGCCGGGTCCGACAAGATCCGGAAGGGACGACCTACGCCGCCGGCTTCCCCGGCTCGTCGTGCGTGGAGCAGTGGATCCCACCGCCGCCCGAGGCGATGGTGTCGATCTTCACCATGACGACCTCGCGCTTGGGGAAGTGCTCCTGCAGGATGCTCTTCGCGCGGGCGTCGGCCTGGGCGTCGCCGAACTGCGGCATGAAGAGGGAGCCGTTGGCCACGTAGAAGTTCGCGTACGTGGAGACGAAGGCGTCGCCGCGGCCGGTGATCTTCTCCAGGTCGGGCTGCGGGAGGTCGACGACCTCCAGCTTCTTGCCGCGGGCGTCCGTCGCGTCCTTGAACACCGACCGCGCCTGGTCGGCCGCGCGGGACCAGACGTCCGGCGGGGAGTCCGCGTGCGCCTGGTCCAGCAGGACCACTCCGGGCTCGGTGAACCGTACGAGGCTGTCGACGTGCGCGTCGGTGATGTCCTGGCCACGGACTCCGGCGAGCCAGATGACCTTCTTGATGCCGAGGGTGCTCTTCAGCTCGGCTTCGATCTGGTCCCGGCTCTTTCCGGGGTTGCGGTTCTTGTTGACCACGGAGCTCTCGGTGACCAGGAGCGTGCCCGCGCCGTCGGTCTCGAAGGAGCCGCCCTCGGCCACCAGCGGGGCCTGGACCCGCTGGATGCCGTACTTCGCGAGCAGCAGCTTGCCGACCTGGCCGTCGTTGCGGTGTTCCTGCTTGTTGCCCCAGCCGCTGAAGTTGAAGTCGATGCCGAGCAGCTTGCCCGGCTCCTCCACGAAGACCGGTACGGTGTCCCGCGCCCAGAGGTCGTCGACGGCCAGCGGAATGACCTCGACCTGCGATCCGCAGGCCTTCTGGGCGGCGTCCACCTGCTCGGGGCGGGCCATCATCACGACGGGCTCGTACTCTCCGACGGTGCGCGCCACCCGGGCGATGTCCTCACGGACTCCGGGGAGCATCTCGCCCCAGACCCGCTCCAGGGCCGGCCAGGACATGAAGGTGCGGGCATGGCTCTCCCACTCGGCGCCGAAGCGGCGGCCCTCGGCGCTCTCTCCGGGGGCGGGGGAGTTCTCGGCCTCGCCCGGCTCGGAGGGAGCGCAGGCTGCGGCTCCGAGGGCGATCGCTCCGCCGATACCGGCGAGGGAGCGCAGTGCGGTGCGGCGGGACATGGGGGGATTCAACACAGGAAGCTCCGGCATGCGACTGGGGGCTACAGGGGGCGCTGGGCGACGCTGGGGACGCTGCTGAGCGGGCTGTCCGTGGGTGTACGTACGGTCGGGGCCTAGCTCTAGCGTGCGCGCGCAGCGGACGGGCGGCGACGCGGCCCGTGCCTCGAAAGCGGGATCTCGAAAGCAGGATGCGGAATGCGGCATTTGCCGATCCGACCGGCCCCACTGTTGCACTGACTAGATATTCAGTCAATCCAGGCCTCACCCGAGAGGGCGGGCGGCGGGTAGGGTGTCGGATCGTGGCTGACCGTCGAACAGCAATCATGGAAGGGGCCGCGCGGGTCATCGTCCGGCGCGGCGTCCGAGGCCTGCGCGTGGAGGAACTCGCCGCGGAGGCGGGGGTGTCCACGGCCTTGATCTACTACCACTTCAAGGACCGCGCGGGGATCCTGCGCGCGACCCTGGAGTTCATCAACGACCGCGCGGCGCGGTACACCACGGAGCGCGATCCCGGCGACGAGCCGCTGGACGCCCGGGGCGAGCTGGAGCAGACGCTCCTCCTGGAGCTCCAGGACACACCCGGGGTACGGGAGAACAGCACGGCCTGGGGAGAACTCCGGGCCAGCGCGGTGTTCGACCCCGACCTGCGGGAAGACCTCGCGCGGGCGACGCTCGTATGGGTCCAGGAAGTGGGCGAGCTGCTCGGGCGCGTCCGCCCCACGGCCGGGGCGGCGGCGCTCGCCGGCACCGCCGAGCGGCTGACGGCCCTGGTGGAGGGCCTGAGCTCGCGCTGGCTCAGCGGCAGCCTGCCCCTGCAGCACGCCCGCGAGCTGATGACTTCGGCCATCGACGCCGAGCTGGACCGCCTCGCCCGGACCTGATCCGGCCGCCCGCCCCTGACGGTTTCCTGCCGGGCCGCTCGCGGCAGCCCGGCAGGAAACCGCTCCCCCTCGAACACGCCGAGCGGGCCGAAGGTGCCGATCCCGCCTGCCCCGGCGGCCGGCCGCCGATCGCGCCCCCCTGCCCCTCGCACCCTCCCGGACCCCGCCGGACAGCCCTCGGGCCCACCCATGACATGGAGCTTGACTGAATTTTCAGTCAGTGACAGAGTGCGAGCCGTGGCCGAAACCGGCACGCCCACCTGATCTGGAGAAATACCGATGAGCGACTCCCCCGGCGCCAGCCGCTCCCTCGTCAGCCGGCTCTTCGGAGCCACGCCCTCCCGTCGCCGCGTGCTGGGGGCCGCCGGCCTCGGCGCGGCCGGTGCGGTGCTGGGCGGTTCGGCCGCCTCGATGGCCTCGGCTGCGCCCCGGCCCGCCAATCCGACGCTGCCGCGCTGGTGGGTCGACCGCGACGACGTCCCCCACGCGCGCACCTGGATGTCCTGGCCCTCGCGCTCGTCGATCTGGGGCGGCCGCGCGCTCGGCGGCGTCCAGGAGGACATCGCGCTGATCGCCAAGACCATCGCGCGCTACGAGCCCGTGGTCATGTGCGCGCCGGACTCCTACACCGCCTCCACCGCCCGTTCCTGGTGCGGCCCCGCGGTCACGGTGCTCACCTCGATCCCCACCGACGACCTCTGGATGCGCGACACCGCCCCCGTCTTCCGCCGGGACGGCCGCGGCGGGCTCGACGCGATCGGCCTGAACTTCAACGGCTGGGGCAACAAGCAGACGCACTCCTACGACGCCGACGTCGCCGAGCTCATCGCGCACGACGGTTACCTCGCCTTCAGCCGGACGGACTTCGTCGGCGAAGGCGGCGCGATCGAGACCGACGGCGACGGCACCGTGATGGCCACCGAGAGCAGCCTGGTCAACAAGAACCGCAACCGGGGCATGAGCCGGAGCCAGGTCGAGGAAGCCGTCCTGCACGCCTACGGCGCGGACAAGATGATCTGGGTGCCCGGCATCAAGGGCAAGGACATCACCGACGACCACATCGACGTGACCTCCCGCTTCATCGGGCCCGGCGTCGTGATGGTGCAGGTGCCCCCGGCGGACCGGGACGACGTCTGGGCGCGCGATGCCCGCGAACAGCTCTCGATCCTCTCCAACGCCACGGACGCCCGGGGCCGGCGGCTGAAGGTCATCCAGGTGGCCGGTCCGGACACCGTACGGTCGAAGAACCCCCAGTTCGTCGACTCGTACCTCAACTTCCACGTGGTCAACGGGGCTGTCATCACCGCCCAGTTCGGTGACCAGGCGAAGGACGCGGCGGCCAAACAGGCCCTCGCGGCGGCCTTCCCCGGCCGCTCGGTGGTGCAGCTCGACGTGGACCGCCTGATGGCCGGCGGCGGCGGCATCCACTGCTCCACGATGCACGAGCCGCTCCCGTAGGACCGCCACCCCCGTCCGGACCCGGTCGGCCGGCGGGCCGTCCCGCGGCCGTCCGATCCCTTCACAGATGAGGCCGTATGCGACTGACACCGACCGAGCGGGACCGGCTGCTGATCTTCACGGCGGCCGAGCTGGCTCGGGCCCGACGCGCCCGGGGCGTGAAGCTCAACGTTCCCGAGGCGACCGCGCTGATCACCGACACCGTGTGCGAGGCGGCCCGGGACGGCCGCAGGCTGGCCGAGGCGATCGCCGCGGGGCGCCACGTGCTGAGCGCCGACGAGGTACTGCCCGGGGTGCCCGACGTGGTCACCTCGATCCAGGTCGAGGCCGTCTTCGACGACGGCACGCGGCTCTGCGTCATCGACGACCCCTTCCGGCAGGAGGGTTCGCTCGGGGCCGACGCCCCGGGCGCCGGGCTGCCCGGGGACGGCGCGGGCTACGAGCCGGCCGGGGCAACGATCCGGCTGCGCGTGCGCAACACCTCCAGCGTGCCGATCAGCGTCACCTCGCACTTCCACTTCTTCGAGACGAACCCGCGCCTCGCCTTCGACCGAGGTGCGGCCTACGGCTCCCGGCTCTCCGTACCGGCGGGCTCCTCGGTCCGCTTCGACGTCGGGGCCTCGGTGGAGGTGGAGCTCGTACCCATCGGCGGGGCACGCGTCGCCATCGGTTTCGCGGGGCTGGTCGACGGCCCCCTGGACGCGCCCGGCGCCCGCGAGGCCGCCCTGGCCAAGGCCCGTGCCACGGGGTACCTCACCGAATACCAGGAGGAGCAGCAGTCATGAGCGCCAGCGTCTTCGACTCGGCGGGCTGCCACGGCCGTCCGGGCGCCGCCCCGGCCGACAGCACCGATCCGCACGACTACATGGCGGTCCACGGCCCCAGGGCCGGGGACCGGATCCGGCTCGGCGACTCCGGGCTCATCGTGCGCGTGGAGTCCGACTCCCAGAAGCCCGGCGACGAGTTCCTGGCCGGCTTCGGCAAGACCGCCCGCGACGGCCTGCACCTCAAGGCCGCCGCCGTCCGCGACACCTGCGACATCGTCATCAGCAACGCCCTGGTCATCGACGCCGTCCTCGGCATCCGCAAGACCAGCATCGGCATCCGCGAGGGCCGCATCCACGCGATCGGCCGGGCCGGCAACCCCGACACCCTCGACGGGGTGGACGTGGTCGTCGGTACCGGCACCACGATCGTCTCCGGCGAGGGCATGATCGTCACCGCCGGTGCCATCGACACCCACGTGCACCTGCTGTCGCCGCGCATCATGGAGGCCTCGCTGGCGTCCGGTGTGACCACGATCATCGGCCAGGAGTTCGGCCCGGTCTGGGCGGTCGGCGTCAACTCCCCCTGGGCGCTGAAGCACGCCTTCAACGCCTTCGACGCCTGGCCCGTCAACATCGGCTTCCTCGCCCGCGGCTCCTCCTCGGACCCGGCCCCGCTGATCGAGGCCCTGGCCGAGGGCGGCGCCAGCGGCTTCAAGGTCCACGAGGACATGGGCGCGCACACCCGCGCCCTGGACACCGCCCTGCGCGTGGCCGAGGAGCACGACGTCCAAGTCGCGCTGCACACCGACGGGTTGAACGAGTGCCTCTCCGTCGAGGACACCCTGCGCGTCCTGGACGGCCGGACCATCCACGCCTTCCACATCGAGGGCTGCGGCGGCGGACACGTCCCCAACGTCCTCAAGATGGCCGGCGTCCCCAACGTCATCGGCTCCTCCACCAACCCGACCCTGCCCTTCGGCCGGGACGCGCTGGGCGAGCACTTCGGCATGATCTTCTCGGCCCACGACCTCAAGGTCGACCTGCCCGGCGACGCGGCCATGGCCCGCGACCGGATCCGCGCCGGCACCATGGGCGCGGAGGACATCCTGCACGACCTCGGGGTCATCGGGATCACCTCCTCCGACGCCCAGGGCATGGGCCGCGCGGGCGAGACCGTACGCCGCACCTTCGCCATGGCCGGGAAGATGAAGACCGAGCTCGGGCCGCTGGACGGCGAGGGTTCGTACGGCACGGCGCAGAGCGGCGACGACAACGAGCGCGTGCTGCGCTACATGGCCAAGCTGACCATCAACCCGGCCATCGCACACGGCCTGTCGCACGAGGTCGGCTCGATCGAGGTCGGCAAGCTCGCGGACCTCGTCATGTGGTGGCCCCAGTACTTCGGCGCCAAGCCCCAGTTGGTACTCAAGGGCGGCTTCCCGGCCTACGGGGTGACCGGCGATCCGAACGCCTCCACGGACCGCTGCGAACCGCTGGTCCTCGGGCCGCAGTTCGGCTCGTACGGGGCCACCGCGGCCGACATATCCGTGGCGTTCGTCGCGGAGGCTGCCGTCCAGAACGGTGACCTGATGCCCACCCGGCGGCGCCGCGTCGCGGTCCGCGGGACCCGGGGCATCGGACCGAAGGACATGCTCCGCAACGCCCGTACGGGCAGCGTCGACGTGCACCCCGGTACGGGTCTGGTCTCGCTCGACGGCGAACCGCTGGTGTCCGAGCCGGCCGATTCCATCTCGCTCAGCCGCCTGTACTTCCTCTAGGCCTGTTCGTCCGAGTGGGGCTGCTGAGGCCCCACTTGGACGACGGCACGCCCAAAATCCCTACAGGGTCCGGCGGAAGTCCAGCATGCAGAGCACCTTGTCGTACCGGCGTTCGCCGACGGCCACGAAGTCGGGCAGCCGCCCGTACTCGGTGAAGCCCAGCGAGGCGTAGAGCCCCAGGGCGCGCTCGTTGTCCCCGCGCGCGTCCAGGGTGAGGACCTCGATGCCGGCCGTCCGGGCGTCCTCGATCAGTGCGGCCGTCAGCGCCCGGCCGATGCCGCGGCCGTGGATCCCGGGGGCGACCGCGATCTTCTCCAGGTCCGCGTGCGGCCGGTGGGTGGGGCGGGCGTAGCGCTGCCAGTACCCCAGCCCGACGAGCCGGGGGCCGAGGTAGGCGGCGCGCAGGGCCGCGTCCCCGGCCCGTACGGCGGCTACGAGGCGTTCGAGCAGCTCCGTGACCTCTTCGGGCCCGGGCGGCTCGACCCAGCCCAGGGCCGCTCCCTGGGCCACCAGCTCGGCCAGGATCCGGTGCGCCTGCGCGCCGAACCGGGCCGCCCGCTCGGGGTCGCAGGCCGGGTCCAGGGCGTCGAGCAGGCTCAGCACTGTGACCGGACGGTCGCTTGCGGACACTAGACGTCCAGCTCCGTGTCGATCGCGTCGGCGAGGAGCCTGCGCGCGTGCTCCAGGGGCAGGGAGCCGCTGAGCCAGCGCACGCTGAGGCCTTCGAGCAGGGCGGTCAGCCGTTCGGCGGCGGCCGCATGCTGCGGGGCGGTGCCGGTGGGCCGGGCCTGGGCCAGGAGGTAGGAGATCTCGTGGACCCAGCTGTGCGTGGCCTTCGCGACGTCCTCGCGCAGGTCGGCGTCGAACACGGCGCTCGCCCTGAGCTCGCCCCAGGCCGTGCTGTTCTCGCGGACCTCCGGGGTGTCCTGGAGCTCGAGGAGCAGGACCTGCGTCAGCTCTGCGCGGGGGCTCTCGGGCTCGTCCAGGCCTGCTTCGCGCTCGGCGGTGTAGCGCTCGGCGCGGTCGCTGATGAACTCCAGGGTCCGGCGCAGGATCCCCGCGCGGTCGGTGAAGTGGTAGTAGATCAGCGAGGTGGACACGCCCGCCTCGGCTGCCAGCTCCCCCACGCGGAGCCCGCGCACGCCGCGTCGCGCGATCACTCGCGTGGCGGCTCTGAGTATTTCTGTTCGACGGTCTGACACGAAGGGTCACTCTACCCGTCGGGTCCGCCACCTGGGGCTTTTTCCTGACCGTAACATCAGGGGCAATATTTCCGGTGAATATGTCGCGATCATGCGCATTCGGAAGCCCCCCACCCCCTCGTCCCGCCTCGGGACGAGGGGGTGAGATCGGCCCACACGAGACCCGGTGTGGCCGATTCCGCATCAGCTTGGCCAGAACCATTGACTGAATTTTCAGTTCGGTGGAGGATGCGGGCACATCATCACACCTCTTGGCCGCGGCGACGGCATGTCCTCGGCGCGAAGACTGACTAAATTTTCAAACAGGAGAGATCATGACTACCTTCCGGATGCCGGCCGAGTGGACCGACCACGAAGGCTGCCTGATGGCCTGGCCGACACGGCAGGAGCTGTGGGGCGACGTCTTCGACGAGGTCAAGGCCGAGTACGCCCAGGTCGCCACGACGATCGCCGAATTCGAGCCGGTCACCATGGTCGCCGTGCCCGGCAGTGGCGACGAGGCCCGCGCGCTGTGCGGCGCGGGCGTCACCGTGATCGAGCTCCCGATCGACGACTCCTGGTTCCGCGACTCCGGCCCGATCTTCGTCCTCGACGAGAACGGCGAGCGGGCGGGCGTGGACTTCCGCTTCAACGCCTGGGGCGGCAAGCACTCCCCCTACGACACCGATGACAAGATCGCCGGCGCCCTGCTCGACCACTTCGGCGTGGACCGCATCGACTCCCGGATGATCCTCGAGGGCGGGGCGATCACCGTGGACGGCGAGGGCACCCTGATCACCACCGAGCAGTGCCTGCTGCACCCGAACCGCAACCCGGACATGACCAAGGAGGAGATCGAGGCCGAGCTGATCGCCCGCCTCGGTGTCACCAAGGTGATCTGGCTGCCGTACGGCGGTCTGCTGGACACCGAGACCGACGGTCACGTGGACGGCGTCTGCGCCTTCGTCGCCCCCGGCAAGGTGATCATCTCGGTACCGAGCGACCCCGCCCACCCCGACTACGAGCGCATGCGTGTGAACCGCGCCGTCCTGGAGTCGGCCACCGACGCAGCCGGGCGCCCGCTCGAGATCATCGACCTGCCGCAGAGCAACCTCGTCGAGGTCGACGGCCGGGAGACGGAGGTCAGCTACATGAACTTCTACGTCGCCAACGGCGGGGTCGTCGTACCGGTCGCCGACACCCCCGAGGACGAGGGCGCCCTCGCGGTCATCGCGGCCGCGCTGCCGGGCCGCAAGGTCGTCGGGGTCCGCACGCGCGTGGTCGCGTGGGGCGGCGGCGGCATCCACTGCATCACCCAGCAGGTACCCTCCGCCCACCGCACCGCCTGACCGGCTCACCCCCTTCGCCGCGCACGGGCCGGCGGCCCGCACCCGAGTTCCCCTCCTCGTCCCAGTCGGCCGCCCGGCCCGTACCTCCCCCGCCCAGCATGGAAGAGAGAGCACCGATGCCCAGATCCCTGCCCTGGTCCAGCGCCGCCAGCTCCGCGCGCGGCCAGTCCGCCGGCACCGGGTCCGCCAGTACCCGCTCCGCCCGGCGCCGGTACGCGCTGCCCGTCGCGGCCCTGGCCGCCATCAGCCTGGTGGCCGCCTGTTCCGGGCCGCCGAAGGGCGGCGCGCCCGCGAACGACACGGCCTTCAAGCTGTCCGCCGGTACCCCGGCCGCCGCCGGTGAGCTGGACTCCTTCACCTGGGCGCTCTACGCGGAGCCCCCCACGCTGGACTACATCTCGGCCTTCGACTACCCGCAGAACACGATCCTGTCGAACGTCTGCGAAAGCCTGATGAAGTGGACCCCGCAGCTCACCATGGCTCCGGGGCTGGCCGAGAAGGCCACCAATTCCACCCCGCTGACCTGGGTCTACGATCTGCGCCCGAACGTGAAGTTCCACGACGGCGGCACGATGACCGCCGACGACGTGGTCTTCAGCCTCGGCCGCCAGATGAACCCCGACCTCGGGGCCGCCTGGAACAGCAACTTCGCCAACGTCGAGTCCATCCAGAAGACCGGACCGCTCCAGGTCACGGTCAAGCTGAAGGAGCCCGACTCGCAGTTCCCGCAGTACATGGCGACGGCCGCCGGCGTGGTGGCCTCGAAGGCCGGCGTGGAGAAGGCGGGCCAGAACTACGGCACCGCCGGCAGCCTGGACTGCACGGGCCCCTTCAAGCTGGGCACCTGGAACAAGGGCCAGTCGATCGAGCTCCAGCGCTTCGACGACTACTGGGGCACCAAGGCCAAGTCCAAGAAGGCCCTCTTCACCTTCCTGACCGACCCCTCCGCCCGGACCAACGCCATGCTCAACGGCGAGGCCGACGGCGGCTATCTGATCCCCACCGAGAGCTACGACCGGCTGCGCAAGAGCGGTGCGGGCACGCTCTACTTCGGCGAGGGCCTCAGCACGGTCAACGTCAACGTCACCAGCATGAAGGGCGCCCTCGGCGACGTCCGCGTCCGCCGGGCCCTGTCCCTGGCGCTGGACCGCCGCGGCTTCGTCAAGGCGGGCCTGGGCGGCGCGGGCACCGTCACCACCTCGCTCACCACCAAGGGCGTCTGGGCCACGGCCCCCGAGAACCTCAAGAAGGCCGCCTTCGACGGGCTCCCCTCGGCCGACCAGAACATCGAGGCGGCCAAGAAGATGATCGAGGAGGCGGGTGCCACCGGCAAGACGGTCACCATCGCCACCAGCTCGATCGGCCAGGACGTCTCCCTGCTGGCCACCGCGGTCCAGGACGCCGGCACCAAGATCGGGCTGAAGGTCGAGCTGAAGACCATCGCCCCCAACGCCTTCACCTCGCTGTTCACCGACCCCAAGGCGCGCGAGGGCCTGGACATGTTCCCGGAGACGTACTACGACTCCATCACCGACCCGATGGACCTGCTGAGCAACTTCCAGACCGGGGCCTACCAGAACTACGCCGGCTACAGCGACGAGGCCTACGACTCGCTCGCCGACAAGGCCCGCGCCGAGTACGACCCGGCCAAGCGCTTCTCCGCCGCCGTCGAGCTGCAGAAGAAGGCGGCCGACCAGCTGCTGTGGATCCCGGTCGCCGAGTGGCCGACCGCCGTCTTCCTGAACAAGCGGATCACCGGCGCACCGACCACCATCTCCTACCTGTACTACCCGTGGGCCGCGGACGTCGGGGCGGCCGCGCGATGAGTTTCCTCCGCTTCGCCGTACGGCGGCTGGCCGAGATGGCAGCCACCCTGCTCGCGGCCTCCTTCATCATCTTCGGCGCCCTGTACCTGGCCCCGGGCAACCCGGCGAGCTTCCTCCTGGGCGGCCGGTCGGCCTCCCCGGAGGCCCTGCAAGCGATCAACGAGCACTACCACCTGGACGACCCGTTCGTGGTCCGCTACGGGCGCTGGCTCGGCCAGGTGCTGCACGGCGACTTCGGCCGCTCGATCACCTACCGCACCGACGTGTCGCGGCTGCTGGCCGACCGGCTGCCCAACACCCTGATGCTGATCACGATGGCGCTGGTACTGGTCCTCGTGTTCGGCCTGATCCTCGGCTGGATCGGCGCCGTCCGCGGCGGGAAGACCGACTCGGCGATCCTGGTGACCACCACCTTCGCCATCGGAACCCCCTCGTTCGTCGCCGCGGTCATGCTCCAGGGCCTGTTCGCGGTGACCCTGCACTGGTTCCCCACCGGGGGCACCGGTGACGGGTTCCTCTCGATGCTGTGGCACCTGACCCTGCCGGCCGTCGCGCTGGCGCTCTACCTGATCGGCATGCTCGCCCGGGTCACCCGGGCCGCCATGCTCGACGTCCTGGGCCAGGAGCACGTCACGGTCGCCCGCAGCCGGGGCGTCTCCGAGAGCCAGGTCATCCGGCGCCACGTGTTCCGCAACGCGCTGGGCACCGTGCTCACCACGGGCGGGCTGATCGTCTCCACACTGCTGGTCTGCACCGTCCTGGTGGAGTCGGCCTTCAGTGTGGGCGGCATCGGCCAGCTCCTCGAACTGTCCACCACGACCAAGGACTTCCCCACCGTGCAGGCCATCTCCCTCATCATGGTCGCGCTGTTCATGACGGTGAACCTCGTCGTGGACCTGCTCCATCCCCTGGTCGACCCCCGGGTCGCCCTCGGCCCCGCGAAGAAGGCCGCGTGAGTTCCGTCCTGGTGCGCCGGCCGGGCCTGTCCCGGATCCGGACCTCCCGCTCCCCCCTCTCCCTGCTCTGCATGGGCTTCGTCGCCGTCCTCGTGATCGTCGCGGTGTTCGCCCCCTGGATCGCCCCCTACGATCCCAACGCCATCGACCTGGGCAACGCCCTCGCGGGACCCTCCGCCGACCATCTCCTCGGGGTCGACGCCTCCGGCCGGGACACCCTGTCCCGGCTGGTCCTGGGAGCCCGCACCTCGCTGCTCGGCCCGCTCGGCGTGGTCGTCTTCTCCACCCTGGCCGGTGTCGCGATCGGCACCACCGCCGCCTGGCGGGGCGGCTGGCTCGACTCGGTGCTCTCCCGCAGCACCGAGCTGGTCTTCGCCTTCCCCGGCATGCTGCTGGCCATCCTGATCGTCTCTGTCTACGGCGAAGGGCTGCTGGCCCCCGTCATCGCCCTGGCGATCGCCTACCTCCCCTACGTCAGCCGGCTCACCCGCTCCCTCGTACTGGCCGAGCGCGCTCGCCCGTACGTGGAGGCGTACCGGGTACAGGGCCACTCGGGGCTGCAGATCTGTCTGCGCCACGTCATCCCCGGCATCGCACCCGTCGTGCTGGCCCAGTCCACGATCAACTTCGGCTACGCCCTGATCGACCTGGCGGGCCTGTCCTTCCTCGGGCTGGGCGTACCCGCCCTGACCCCCGACTGGGGCCGCATGGTCTTCGACGGCAACGTCGCCATCCAGTCCGGCTACCCGCTCTCGGCGATCGTGCCGTGCGTGGCCATCGTGCTCACCGTGGTCGCCTTCAACGTGGTCGGCGAGCGCTGGGCCGACAAGGTCGCCAGGAGGGACCGATGACCACACCCGACACCAGGAGCCTGGACATCCAGGGACTCCGGCTGCACCTGCCGAACGCCGTCCGGCCCGTCCTCGACGGGGTCGACCTCGCCGTCGGCGCCAGCGAGACGGTGGCCCTGGTCGGCGAGTCCGGCTCGGGCAAGTCCCTGACCTCGCGCAGCGTGCTGCGGCTGCTGCCCGAAGGGGCCCGGACGGAGGGCGCGGTACGGGTCCTCGGCGACGACGTGCTGACGATGACCCCGGCGCAGCTGCGCGTACTGCGCACCAGCACCGCGGCCATGATCTTCCAGGATCCCCGGGCGGCCATCAACCCGATGCGGCGCGTCGGCGACTTCCTCACCGAGAGCATGCGGCTCAACGCCAAGATGGCCAAGGACGCCGCCGAGGAGCGGGCGGTGACGATGCTGGAGGCCGTCGGCCTCACCGGTGCGTCCCTGCGCAAGTACCCCGGACAGCTCTCCGGCGGCATGCTGCAACGGGTCATGATCGCGGCCGCGTTGATGGGCGATCCCGCCCTGATCCTCGCGGACGAGCCCACCACCGCGCTCGACGTCACCACGCAGGCCGAGGTGGTCGCCCTCCTCGGTGATCTGCGCGAACGCTTCGGCACCGGGCTGCTGTTCGTCACGCACGACCTCGGTCTGGCCGCCGCGATCAGCGACCGCGTGTACGTGATGTACGCGGGCCGGATCGTCGAAACGGGCTCCGCCGACGACCTGTTCAACCGGCCGCGCCACCCGTACACGGTGGCGCTCCTGAACTCCACCCCGCGGCTGGACGGACCCCGGGGGCGGCTCGCCGCCATCGAGGGCCGGCCGCCGAGCCTGCGCGAGGAGCTCACGGGCTGCCCGTTCGCCGCGCGCTGCGTGTTCGCGACCGATGTGTGCAGGCAGGAGGCGCCCGAGCTGCTCCCCCTGGTCACCGAGCCGGCCCGGCTCGTCTCCTGCCACCACAGCGACGAGGTCGCGGCGAAGGAACGGAAGGAACTCCACCCATGACGACCACGACGAAGACCGTTCTGGAGGTCTCGGGCCTGCACCGCTCCTACGGGAGCGTCCGGGCCGTGGACGACGTGTCGTTCCAGCTGTCCGAAGGCGGCTCCCTCGGGATCGTCGGCGAATCGGGGTCGGGCAAGACGACCACCGCCCGCATCGTCGTCGGTCTGGAGACCGCCGACAGCGGCCGGGTCGAGATCAACGGCCGTGACCGGACGGAACACCGGCGCGGCAAGGCGCGTCGCCTGGAGCGGGCCCGCGAGATCCAGATGGTCTTCCAGGACCCCTTCCTGTCCCTGGATCCCCGCATCACCGTGGGCGGGGCGATCCTCGAAACCCTCAAGCTGCACTTCCCCGGCACCGACCACACCGGCCGGATCACCGAACTGCTCGACCAGGTCGGCCTCGGAGCACGCGAGGCCGACGCACTGCCCCGGCAGCTGTCGGGCGGACAGCGCCAGCGTGTGGCGATCGCCCGCGCGCTGGCGGTCGAGCCGTCCGTCCTCGTCCTCGACGAGGCGGTCGCCGCCCTGGACGTCTCGGTGCAGGCGCAGATCCTCAACCTGCTCTTCGACATCCGCGAACAGACCGGCATCGGCTACCTGTTCATCACCCACGACCTCGGCGTAGTGCGCTGTGTCACCGACGACGTGATCGTCATGCGGCACGGCCGGATCGTCGAGGCGGGTCCCACGGCACAGGTACTCGCCGACCCCCAGCACCCTTACACGCGCCTGCTCCTGGAGTCCGTACCCCGCCCGGGGTGGGACCCGCGGAGCATCGCCGCCGCGCGCCGCGCCCTGTGAGGGGGGCCGTGGGCGCGTCGGCGCCCACGGCCCATCGGTTCACCACTGCACGCATTCGCGCATCCACGCATGACTGATCGGAGATCAGAGATGAACGAGCACGTCGTACGGACCCTGGACAGAAGAGGTTTCCTCGCGGCGGCGGGCCTCACGGCCGCCGGCGCCGCGCTGGCGTCGATCGGCGGGCAGGCCTTCGCGGCCGTCCGCCCCTCGGCCGCCGCCTCGGGGGGCTTCGCCGTCCCGATCGACACCGTCCGGCACACCCGGACCTGGATGGCGTGGCCCGACAGCTCTGCCATCTGGGGCAACAAGCTCTCGGGTGTCCAGGCGAACATAGGCCTCATCGCGAAGACCATCGCGAAGTACGAGCCGGTCGTGATGTGTGCCAACCCCGCGAGCGTCGCCAAGGCGAAGAGCGCCTGCGGGTCGGCGGTCACCGTCATCAGCACGATCCCGGTCGACGACTGCTGGATGCGCGACACCGGCCCGGTGTTCCGTACCGACGGGGCGGGCGGCCTGGACGCGATCGGCACCAACTTCAACGGCTGGGGCAACAAGCAGACCCACGCCAAGGACGCCCTGGTCGCCGGCCGCATCGCGGCCTACGCCGGAGTTCCCTTCAGTGCCGCCGGGTTCGTCGGCGAGGGCGGCGCGGTGGAGACGGACGGCGCCGGCACGCTCATGGCCACCCGCAGCTCCCTCATCAACTCCAACCGCAACCCCGGTAAGACGCAGGCGCAGTTGGAGGCCGCGCTGTGCGCAGCCTTCGGCGCGTCCAAGGTCGTCTGGTTCAAGGGCGTCCTGGGCAAGGACATCACCGACGACCACGTCGACGCCACGTCCCGCTTCCTCGCCGAAGGGGCGGGCCTGGTGCAGATGCCGCTCGCGAGCGACACCGACGCCTGGTCCAACGACGCACGCGCGCAGTACCAGATCCTGTCCACCACCGTCGACGCACAGGGCCACACGGTCGCGGTCACCAAGCTCCAGGGCCCCGACTACAACAAGATCCGCTCCACCAACCCCGACTTCGTCGGCGCGTACGCCAACTACTACGTGTGCAACGGCGCGGTCATCTCCCCGCAGTTCGGTGACACCAGCGCCGACGCGGCGGCCAAGGCCACCCTCCAGCGGGTCTTCCCGGGCCGGGTCATCGAGCAGCTCAACATCGACAGCCTGGGCGGTGGCGGCGGCGGCATCCACTGCGTGACCCAGCAGCAGCCGGTCGCGTAACGGCTCCTCCCCCACGGGCCCCACCCACGCATCCGCGCACCCACGGACCACGGATCCACGGGTGCGCAGATGGACGGACCGCCGGACCGCCAGGCCGCCGGACCGTGGAAACAGCTCTGGCCCCCTGCTGTTCGCAGGGGGCCAGAGCGACCTTCCGGTCTTTTGTGTCCGAGGGGGGACTTGAACCCCCACGCCCGATAAAGGGCACTAGCACCTCAAGCTAGCGCGTCTGCCATTCCGCCACCCGGACCAGGTGGTCGGCCCCGGTTTCCCGCGGCGACATGGACAACAATAGCAAAGGTTCGGCGGGGTTCCGACCAGGTATTTCGTCGGGTCCGAGTTCGACGCGCCGCGCTGACCTGCGGGCATGTCCGGGGGCGGGCCCGCAGGCGCCGCGAGACGATCCGTCTCGAAAGCCTGGGCGTCGGCGTTGCCCGCACGCCGTTCAGCAGGTCGTCGCCGTGCTGCCAGGCGTAGAGCGTGTCGCCGTCCTGGTAGCCGTAGTACGTGCCGCAGCGCAGGGTCGCCCGGTCCCGGGCGTCCTTGGGGAACCAGTCCGGGCGGCCCCGAGTGCGACGACGACTCCGGCGGTGGCCAGGACGATGGTCTTGCGGCTCATGCGGCGTTCGCTCCCATTGGTCTGCTTGCTCGGGTTGCTCGCCGATTGCGTGGTTCCATCCTCCGGGCCGGTGCCCGTGGATCCGTCAGGCCTTCGGCCGGGATCCGCTTACCCCTGCGGCCTGATGTCCCCTGAGGGCTCCCGGATTCTGATACCGGCTGGACACCGGGGTTCCCAGGCGGTCGGATGGGCGCCGCATGTTCGATCACAGGGGGGAACCACACATGGAAACCGAGCATCGCGTCAGCACGCTGGAGCTCTTCTTCGACCTCGTCTTCGTCTTCACGATCACCCAGCTGACGGTGCTGTTCTCCGACGACCTCACGCTGCGGGGCGCCGGGCGGGTGCTGCTGATCTTCACGGTGCTGTTCTGGATGTACGGCGCCTACGCGTACCTGACCAACCAGGTGCCGCCGGACCGGCCCGGGCGGCGGATCCTGATCCTGCTCGCGATGGGCGCCTTCCTGGTGTGCGCGCTGGCCGTGCCGACCGCCTTCGGGGACGGCGGGGTGGCCTTCGGGCTCGGCTACTTCGTGGTCGTGGTGATGCACAGCGTCCTGTACAGCCAGGCCTACGGGCGTAGCGTGCTCTGGTTCGCGCTGCCCAACGGGCTGTCCGCCCTGACGGTGACGGCCGCCGGGCTGTTCGACGGGCCCGCGAACCTGGGCCTGTGGGGGCTGGCGCTGGTCTTCCAGTTCGCCACCCCCGTCATCTCGCGCTGGGCGGCGGCGGGCGGGGCCGAGGCCGCCGCCGGGACCACCATGGACGACCAGCTCGGCGGGATCGGCGCCGCGCACTTCGTGGAGCGGCACGGGCTGCTGCTGATCATCGTGTTCGGCGAGTCGGTGATCGCGATCGGCATCGGGGTGGGCTCGCTGCCGCTGACCTTCGGGATCGCCGGGGGCGCCTTCCTGGCGCTGACCGTGGGGGCCACCCTGTGGTGGATGTACTTCGTGCGCGACGAGGGCCGCGCCGAGCACGTCTTCGCGAACACCCCCACCGACCGGCGTTTCAAGATGGCGCTGCGCGCGTACTACTACGCCTTCATCCCGATGCTGCTGGGCATCGCGGGGTTCTCGGCGGGTGTGAAGAAGAGCATCGGGCACCTGGGCGAGCAGCTGCCCGCCGGGCCCGCCTTCGCCCTCGCGGGCGGGGTCGCCTGCTACCTGGCCGGGGACGTCGCCTTCCGGCTGGTGCTGGGGATCCGGCCGGTACGGTTCCGCGCGCTCGCGGTGGTGCCCGTACTGGGTACCGCGGCGGCGGGGATGCGGCTCGGCGGCGCCTGGCAGCTGACCGGGCTGGTGCTGGTGCTCCTGGCCTCGCTGACGGCGGAGGCCCGGAGCTGGGGGCGGAGGCCCTCGGGAGCCACCCCCGCCGGGGTGGCTCCCGAGGAGCCGCGGGGCTCGGCCGGAGCCGGCGCCGGGGCTACGGGCAGCGGATGACCTGGCCCGCGTAGGACAGGTTGCCGCCGAAGCCGAAGAGCAGGACCGGGGCCCCGGAGGGGATCTCGCCGCGCTCGACCAACTTGGACAGGGCCATCGGGATGGAGCCGGCCGAGGTGTTGCCGGAGTCGACTACATCGCGGGCCACGACGGCGTTGACGGCGCCGATCCTGGCCGCGAGCGGCTCGATGATCCGCAGGTTCGCCTGGTGGAGGACGACCGCGGCCAGCTCCTCGGGGGTGACCCCGGCCTTCTCGCAGACCTTGCGGGCGAGCGGCGGGAGCTGGCTGGTGGTCCAGCGGTAGACGGACTGGCCCTCCTGTGCGAAGACCGGCGGCGAGCCCTCGATGCGGACCGCGTGGCCCATCTCGGGGACCGAGCCCCACAGGACCGGGCCGATGCCGGGTTCGGCGCTGGCCTCGACCACGGCCGCACCGGCTCCGTCGCCCGTGAGGACGCAGGTGGTGCGGTCGGTCCAGTCGGTGATCGCGGTCATCTTGTCCGCACCGATGACCAGGGCACGGGTGGCGGCGCCGGCCCGGATCGCATGGTCGGCGGTGGCCAGGGCGTGCGTGAAGCCCGAGCAGACGACGTTGATGTCCATGACCGCGGGGCTGGCGCCCATGCCCAGCTTGGCCGCGACGCGCGCGGCCATGTTGGGGGAACGGTCGATGGCGGTCGAGGTGGCGACGAGGACGAGGTCGATGTCGTCCGGGCTCATGCCGGCGCTCGCGAGGGCCTTGCCTGCGGCCTGGTAGGCCAGCTCGTCCACGGGCTCTTCGGGACCTGCGATGTGGCGGGTCTTGATCCCGACGCGGGACCGGATCCACTCGTCGTTGGTGTCCACCATGGCCGCGAGGTCCTCGTTGGTCAGCACTTTCGCGGGCTGGTAGTGCCCTAGCGCCACCACGCGTGAACCGGTCATGGGCGGGGTCCCCCCTTGTAAGGCAGTCAGGATGTTCCAGCTTTGCCTGCTACCGGTGGGTACGAGGGCGCGTGACCCGACAGGATTCAGTGCCCTGAATTTGGAGCTTCCCGAGGATCGTCCAGCCGGGACGGGGCCCGAAGCGGATCCGGGAGAATGGGGTCCTCAGGCATAGGACGAAGACGGAACAGGTGGGCTGATCACATGGGACGGGTCACCGAACGCCGTCGTGTCGTCCGGATCCGGAACGGCGTCGCGGGCACCCGGGCGGACACCTTGGTGGCCGAGGAGCCCCTGGAAATAAGGCTGAACGGCAAACCGCTGGCGATCACGATGCGCACCCCGGGCGATGATTTCGCTCTCGCCGTGGGCTTCCTGGCGAGCGAGGGCGTGCTCGCCCGCGCATCGGACGTCCAGGCCGTGACCTACTGCGAGGGCGCGGCCGAGGACGGAACCAACACCTACAACGTGGTGAACGTACAACTGGCCGCCGGCGTTCCGGTGCCCGACATCACGCTGGAGCGCAACGTCTACACCACCTCCTCGTGCGGCCTGTGCGGTAAGGCCAGCCTGGACGCGGTGCGCACGGCGACCCGGTACCCGGGGCTCGCGGACGATCCCGTACGGATCCCCGCGCGGCTGCTCGGGCTTCTGCCCCAGCGGCTGCGCGCGGAGCAGAAGGTCTTCGACAGCACGGGCGGGCTGCACGGCGCCGGGCTGTTCTCGGCGCAGGGCGAGCTGCTCGACGCCCGGGAGGACGTGGGTCGCCACAACGCGGTGGACAAGGTCGTCGGGCGGGCGCTCCAGGCCGGTCTGCTGCCGCTGGCGGGCTCGGTGCTCCTGGTGTCCAGCCGGGCCTCCTTCGAGCTCGCGCAGAAGGCGGTCATGGCGGGCATCCCCGTCCTGGCGGCCGTGTCGGCGCCGTCCTCGCTGGCGGTGGACCTGGCGCGGGAGTCGGGACTGACGCTGGTCGGGTTCCTGCGGGGCGGGAACATGAACATCTACGCGGGCGAGGAGCGGATCGTCCTGGAGGGGTGAGGCCGACGCGGGGGCGGGGCGGCCGCGGGGGCGGGCTCGATCTTCTCGGCCGCCACGTGGTCGGTGCCCGGGGCTGCCTGGACCGTCTTCTGCAGCGAGGCCTTGCCACCGCCGTGGCCACCGCCGTCGGCCGCGTTGGCGACCCCGCCGCCGAGTACGAGGGTGCCGAGGAGGAGGACGGCCGAGGTGACGGCGATGCGCTTGCTGATCTTCATGGAGGAGCTCCTTGCCGTGGGGGGTTCGACTGACACCCCGAAGCTAGAAGAAGCGGTTGTTTCCTCGCTCTGACGCCCACGGCCCCGCACCCCCTTCCCCCCTTACCGCGCCTTGATCGGGGCGCGTCAGCGCCCCCGGCGGCCCCGCCGCGAGGCCGGAGCCGAGGCCTTCGGGGCCGGGGGATCGATGCGGTGGAGGTCGAGGGTCGCCGGGACCGGGGTGGTGCCGGGGCCGCCCGATTCGGCCCAGGCGATGATCTCGTCGGTGGCGGTGTCGTCCAGGGCCCAGCCGAACCAGGCCGCGCGGGCGCCCCGGCGGCGGGCTTCCGTGGTGGGCTGCACGACGATCACGTTGGCCTGTGCGCACGGACCGAGACAATCGGTCGTACGGACGGCCAGGCGCCCCTCGGAGGCCGCGGCGGCCTCGCGCAGCCGGGCCAGCTGACCCGCGTGGTCGGTGCCGGGGTTCTTGCGGGGGTCCCCGCAGCAGCAGCCGCGGCAGACCACCAGGGTGCAGGGTCGCGGGGCGTTGGCGGAGAGCGGGCGTATCCAGGTCACCGCCGCACGTTACCGGGCCTGCGGGGCGGGGTGTTGAGCGGTACGGGAGACCTCCGCCACACGGTCGGCCGCGAGTTCGGCGGCTTCGGCCGGTTCACCGGCCCGGGGGTCCTGCGCGCGGCGGCGGGCCAGGACCGCGCAGACCATCAGCTGCATCTGGTGGAAGAGCATCAGCGGCAGCACGGCGAGGCTCGCCTGCGGTCCGAACAGCACGCTGGCCATGGGGAGTCCGGCGGCCAGGCTCTTCTTGGACCCGGCGAACTGGATGGCGATCCGGTCGCCGCGGTCGAATCCGAGGCGCTTCGCCCCGTACCAGGTGACCAGCAGCATGACGGCGAGGATCACCGCTTCCACCACCATCAGCGCGCCGAGGCGCGGGACGCTGACCTGGTGCCAGATCCCGGCGACCATGCCCGCACTGAAGGCGGTGTAGACGACGAGCAGGATCGAGCCGCGGTCCACGTAGCCCAGCACCTTCTTGTTCCGGACCAGGAAGCCCCCGACCCAGGGGCGCAGGACCTGGCCGACGACGAAGGGCAGGAGGAGCTGCAGAACGATCTTCAGCACGGAGTCGAGGGAGAACCCGCCCGCGCCGCCGCCGAGCAGGACGGCGGCGAGGACCGGGGTGAGGAAGATGCCCAGGAGGCTGGAGAAGGAACCGGCGCAGATCGCGGCGGGGACGTTGCCCCGGGCGATCGAGGTGAAGGCGATCGAGGACTGGATGGTGGAGGGGACCAGGCAGAGGAAGAGCAGGCCGCTGTAGAGCGGGGGCGCGAGGAGGGTGGGGACCAGGGCGTGGGCGGCGAGGCCGAGGAGCGGGAAGAGGACGAAGGTGCAGGCCAGGACGGTGAGGTGGAGCCGCCAGTGGCGCAGGCCGTCGAGGGCCTCGCGGGTGGAGAGCCGGGCACCGTAGAGGAAGAAGAGCAGGGCCACCGCCCCGGTGGAGGCGCCCTCGGCCACGGAGGCGGCCGCGCCGCGGGCCGGGAGCAGGGCCGCGAGCCCGACCGTTGCGAGCAGGCCCAGGATGAACGGGTCCACGGGGAGCCAGGCGGGAAGGTGCGGGCGGCGGGGCATGGGGTGCTCACTTGCTCTGGTCGGATACGGAGGGGGCCGGTCCGGACGGCCCGGGCCCTTCCCATCCTCGGCGGCCGACGGCGATCGGGAAACCTGCACACTGCACTGACTGCCATCACGAAACTCGATAAGCGCAGCCCGCAGCCCTAGGCTGGACGGCATGTACGACCCCGTTCAGCTGCGCACCTTCCTCACCGTCGCGCAGACCCTGAGCTTCACGCAGGCCGCGGCGCGGCTCGGCGTCCGGCAGTCCACGGTCAGCCAGCACGTACGGAGGCTGGAGGAGGCCACCGGCCGGCCGCTCTTCCTCCGCGACACCCACAGCGTGGAGCTCACGGAGGACGGCGAGGCCCTGCTCGGCTTCGCCCGCAGGATCCTGGAGGCGCACGAGCGCGCGGCGGCGTTCTTCACGGGCACCCGGATCCGGGGCCGGCTGCGCTTCGGCGCCTCCGAGGACTTCGTGCTGACCCGGCTGCCGGAGATCCTGGAGGGGTTCCGGCAGGAGCACCCCGAGGTGGAGCTGGAGCTCACGGTGGAGCTGTCGGGGACCCTGCACGAGCAGCTGGACGCGGGACGGCTGGACCTCGTACTGGCCAAGCGGCGCGGGGACGGGGACGAGCGGGGCCGGCTGGTGTGGCGGGACCGGATGGTGTGGATCGGGGCTGAGGGGCTGCGGGTCGATCCGGACCGGCCGGTTCCGCTGATCGTCTTCCCGCCGCCGGGCATCACCCGGGCCCGGGCGCTGGACGTGTTGCAGGCGGACGGCCGGCCGTGGCGGATCGCCTGTACGAGCGGCAGCCTGAGCGGTCTGATCGCGGCGGCGCGGGCGGGCCTGGGCGTGATGGCCCACACCCGGGGGCTGATCCCGCCGGGTCTGGTCCGCGTCGGCGGGCTGCCGGAGCTGGGGCCGGTGGAGTTCGCGCTGCTCCAGGGCCGGCGCCCGACCCCGGCCTCGGAGGCCCTGGCCGCCGCCGTCCTCGCGGGCGGCGACCGCCTCAGCCGCCCGGCCTGACCTCCCCACCCGGTCGGGCCTGACCGCCCCGCCCCGACTGGCCTGACCGCCCCACCCGGCCCGACCGGTTCCCCACCGGGCTCCCCCACCCGGCCCGACCACCCGGCCCGACCACCCAGCCCGCCCACCCCCGCAGGGACCCCGCATGAAGTCCCGGTGCGCGGCTCGCGCAGATCTCGTGGAGATCGGCCGGCCGCCTCCCCGGCCCCTGTGGACACCGCCCTGACCAGTGGTGATGTGTTCGCAACGGATGTGCGGACTACCCCCCGCGGAACTCTCGCGTGGGGTAGCGTCACGGCGCCGCGCGGGGCGTAGCCGCGGGGAGAGGAGCGGGCTTTGCGCGAGTTCAGCGTCCCATCCGTGCTCACGGGCGCGCCGGTCGGCGGGCTGGCCGACGTGGTCTTCCAGCATGCCCGGCAGGACCCGGACCGGGTGGTGCTCGGGCACAAGACGAACGGGGTCTGGGGGGACGTGACCTCCCGCGAGCTGGCCGACGAGGTGCTGGCGCTCGCGAAGGGGCTGCTGGCCCAGGGAATCCGGTTCGGGGACCGGGTCGCGATCATGTCCCGCACCCGGTACGAGTGGACCCTGTTCGACTTCGCGCTGTGGGCGATCGGCGCCCAGCCGGTGCCCGTCTACCCCAGCTCCTCGGCGGAGCAGGTGCATTGGATCCTGTACGACTCCGAGTGCACGGCCTGCGTGGTCGAGGACGAGGACCAGGCGATGACGGTCGGGTCGGTGATCGAGCGGCTGCCGCGGCTGCGCCGGCTCTGGCAGCTCGACGCGGGCGCGGTGGAGGATCTCGTACGGGACGGGCTCCAGGTCGCCGAGGACGTCGTGCACCGGCACCGGGGCGCGGTGACCCCCGACGCGACGGCCACCGTCATCTACACCTCGGGGACCACCGGCCGCCCCAAGGGGTGCGTGCTGACCCACGGCAATTTCATGTTCGAGGCCGACACCATGGTCAGCCGCTGGGAGTCCGTGTTCCGGGCCGGACCCGGCGAGCAGCCCTCCACCCTGCTGTTCCTTCCGCTCGCGCACGTCTTCGGGCGGATGGTGGAGGTGGCGGCCGTCCGCTCCCGCGTGAAGCTCGGTCACCAACCGGTGCTGGCCGCGGCCGAGTTGCTGCCGGACCTCGCCGCGTTCCGGCCGACCTTCGTGCTCGGGGTCCCGTACGTCTTCGAGAAGGTCTTCGCCGCCGCCCGCCGCAAGGCCGAGGCGGAGGGCCGGACCGGGCCCTTCGACCGCGCGGTGGACGTGGCCGTGCGGTACGCGGAGGCGCGCGAGCACAAGGCCTTCGGCATCGGGGGCGGCCCCTCGACCAAACTGCGCATGGAGCACCAGCTCTTCGAGAAGCTGGTCTACGGCAAGGTCCGCGAGGCGATGGGCGGCAGGGTGCGCCACGCCATGTCCGGCGGCTCGGCGATGTCGCGCCGGCTCGGGCTGTTCTTCGACGGCGCCGGGATCACGGTGTTCGAGGGGTACGGGCTCACGGAGTCCTGCGCCGCGGCCACGGCGAATCCGCCCGGGGCCACGAAGTACGGCACCGTCGGCCGGCCGATCCCCGGCAGCACGGTGCACATCGCCGAGGACGGGGAGGTGTGGCTCAGCGGCCGCCACATCTTCGCCGGGTACCTCAACGATCCGCGCGGTACGGACGCCGTCCTGCAGGACGGCTGGCTGGCGACCGGGGACCTGGGGCGCCTGGACGAGGACGGGTACCTGACGATCACCGGGCGCAAGAAGGAGATCCTGGTGACCTCCAACGGCAAGAGCGTGGCGCCGACCGCACTGGAGGAGCGGGTCCGTTCGCATCCGCTGGTCTCCCAGTGCGTACTGGTGGGCAACGACCGGCCGTTCATCGCCGCCCTGCTCACCCTGGACATGGAGGGGGTCGCGCACTGGATGGCGATGCGGGGCCGCCCGCAGCTGCCCGCGGCCGATCTGGTGCTCGACCCGGACCTGACGGCGGAGGTCCGACGGGCGGTGGTGGCGGCGAACACCCTGGTCTCCCAGGCCGAGTCGATCCGCACCTTCCGGGTGCTGGCCGAGCAGTTCACCGAGGAACGGGGTCTGCTGACGCCTTCGCTGAAGCTGAAGCGGCGGGCGATAGAGAAGGCCTACGCGAAGGAGGTCGCGGCCCTCTACCAGTCCTGACGGGCGGCCACCCACGCGCACTCCACCAGCCCCAATCGTTACTTGACGGGCCGTCACTTTACTTGCCATTGATATTGACGATGCGTCAGGTCGCGCACAGAATGCGGGGATTCCGACCGGAGGGGATCCACACATGTTGCGACCGATCCGCACCCTGGCCGCCGCGGCGGCGACGCTCGCGCTCGTCTCCGCCTGCAACTCCGCCTCCAACGTCTCGAACGACAAGCCCGGCCCCGGCGGCAACTCCCGCGGGGTGAGCGCCGACTCCATCAAGGTCGGCGGCATCGTCTCGATGACCAGCGCCAGCGGCTACAGCAAGAAGGACACCGACCTCGGCGCCAAGGCCCGCTACCTGAGAGCCAACGCCGAGGGCGGGATCAACGGCCGCAAGATCGACTACATCGGCGCCGAGGACGACGGCCAGGACCCCGCCAAGAACCTGGCCGCGGCCCGCAAACTCGTCCAGCAGGACAAGGTGTTCGCGGTCTCCCCCATGAGCTCGGTGACCTTCTCCGGCGCCGACTTCCTCGAACAGGAGCAGGTCCCCACCTTCGGCTGGGGCACGCTCCCCTCCTTCTGCGGCCCCAAGTACATCTACGGATTCAACGGCTGCCTCGTCCCCACCCCCGGCGGCACCCTCAACCAGACCTGGCCCGAGGGCATCGGCAAGGTGCTCGGCGGCGCCCAGGGCAAGTCGGTCGCGATCATCGCCAACGACAGCGACGCCGGGAAGTTCGGCGTCCGCACCTTCCAGCAGGGCTTCACCAGCGCCGGTTTCAAGGTCTCCTACGCCAAGGCCTCGGTACCCGCCACCGCGGTCCCCAGCGACTGGTCCGCCTACGTCAAGGAACTCCTCGCGGGCACCGACGGCAAGGCGCCCGACGCGATCGTCTCCGTCATGCAGACCCCCAACAACATCGGCCTGTTCACCGCGCTCAAGCGCAGCGGGTACAAGGGGCTGCTCTCCGACCCGACCGACTACGACCCGGGTCTGCTCGCCAAGGACGCCACCAAGCAGGCCCTGGACGGCGTGTACGTGCTGCTGCAGTTCGAGCCCTTCGAGTCCACCGACCCGAAGATGGTCCAGTTCAAGGCCGACATCAAGGCCGCCAACGGTGGACAGGAAGTCCCCCTGAACATGCACATGATGACCGGATACATGAGTGCCGACCTGTTCGTGTCCGTCGCGAAGAAGGCCGGCAAGAACCTGACGGTCGAGTCCTTCCAGGCCGCCGCGCAGGGCTTCTCCGACACCGCCACGCTGGTCGGCGACCGCTCGGAGCCCAAGGGGCAGAAGGACAGCTTCGGCTGCGGGGCCCTCGTCCAGCTGAAGAACGGGGCCTACGAGGTCTCCGTCCCCTTCAAGTGCTACGAGCCCATCCCCTTCAAGTAGGGCGGCGGGAACCGGCATGGGAGATCTGCTCGCCTTCGTACTGAGCGGTCTGGTGTCCGGCGCCCTGTACGCACTGCTGGCCACCGGGCTGGTGCTGTCGTACTCGGCGTCCGGACTGTTCAACTTCGCGCACGGGGCCACCGCCTACCTGTGCGCGCTCACCTTCTACGAACTGCACTCCGGGCTGGGCTGGCCGGCCGTCCCGGCCGCCCTGCTGGTGGTGTTCGTCCTGGCACCCGGGCTCGGATGGTCCCTGGACCGGCTGATGTTCCGACGCCTCGCGCAGGTCGGCGAGACGGCGCAGATCGTGGCCACCATCGGGCTGCTGGTGGCCCTGCCGGCGGCCGGGCTGTGGGCGGTGGAACTTCTTACGGACGCGGGCGCTCCGCTCAAACCGGCGGAGAACCAGTTCGGGCTGCCGGGGGTGGGGCCCAGTCCCGCGAAGGCGTGGCAGCTCACCTCCGACGTGGGCATCGACTCCGACCAGCTGATCACCTGGGTGGCGACGGCCGTGGTGGCCGTCGCCCTGTGGGTGCTGCTGCGGCACACCCGCCTCGGCCTGCGGCTGCGGGCCGCCGTGGACAACCGCTCGCTCACCGAGCTCCGCGGGATCGACGCCGACCGGCTGTCGTCGGTGGCGTGGATGATCGCCTCGGGGCTGGCGGGGCTCGCGGGCGTGCTGGCGACCCCGCTGCTCGGCTTGTCGGCGCACGACTTCACCCTGTTCCTCTTCGTCTCGGCCACCGCCGCCGTCATCGGACGGTTCGCCTCCGTACCGCTCGCCTTCGCGGGCGGACTGGGACTGGGGGTGCTCCAGAACCTGGTCGTCGGCTACGCGTCCTTCGCCGACTCCATCACCGGATTCAGGACGGCCGTGCCGTTCCTGATCCTCTTCGGCGGGCTGCTGGTGCTCGCCCGACGGGCACGGACCGCCGGGACGGCCGCGGTGGACGCGGCGCCGGTGGACCATCTGGCCGGGGCCCCGTGGGGGCGCCGGTGGGGGGTGTGGGCAGGCGGGGGCGTCGCGCTGTGCGTGGCTCTCTACACCGTGACCACCCCCTTCTGGAGCGGACTCCTGGCCCAAGGGCTCGCGCTGGCCCTGGTGTTCATGTCCTTCACCGTGGTGACCGGGCTCGGCGCGATGGTCTCCCTGGCCCAGGGCACCTTCGTGACCGGGGCCGCGCTGGTCGCGGGGCTGCTGATGAGCCACGGATGGCCGTTCGTGGCGGCGCTGGCGGTCGGGACGTGCGTGGCCGCCGTACTGGGGGCGCTCGTCGCGCTGCCCGCGCTGCGGCTGGGCGGGCGGTCCCTGGCGCTGGCCACGCTGGCACTGGCGTTCCTGGCCGACCAGGTGCTGTTCCAGATGCGGTGGCTGCGCAACGGCGACTCGGGCTGGTCGATCCCCCGGCCGGTGTTCGGTCCCGTGGACCTGTCCGACGACCGGGCGATGGGGGTGGCCCTGGTGGTCCTGGTCGCCGTGGTCGCCGCCGGGCTCAGCGCGCTGCGCGACTCCCCGTCGGGGCGGGCGATGCTCGCCGTACGGTCCGCCCCCGCCGCGGCGATGGCCTCCGGGGTGTCGGTCCTGAGGACGAAGCTGCTGCTCTTCACCCTGTCGGCGGGGCTGGCCGGGTTCGGGGGCGTGATGTACGCCTCCTACAACACCCGGATCACGGCCACTGACTTCACGGCGATGACCGGGCTGGTGTGGCTGGCGGTGGTCGTGGCGGCGGGGGTCCGGCGGCCCCAGTACGCGGTGGTTGCGGGGCTGGTCTTCGCGCTTGCTCCGCGGGTGATGGCGGATTACGTGACGGCTTCGGCGCATCTGCCGGTGATTCTGTTCGGGCTGGCGGGGTTGGCCTTGGCCAACGATCCGGACGGGTACTGTGCGGCGATTCCTGTGCGGATGGCTCGTCGACGAGGCGGTGCCGGGGCCGTTCCTGCGGCTCGGGTCGGTGGCGGAGTCGGGGTGGGCCCTGCGGGGCTGTCCCCCAACCCGCCCCTTCCCGAAACCGGGGCTCCGCCCCGGACCCCTTCGGGGGCTCCGCCCCCGGACCCCCGCGCCTCAAACGCCGGCGAGGCTGAATTGCCCGGAGGGCAATACCAGCCCGCCCGGCGTTTGAGGGCCGGGTCCGGGCAGAGCCCAGTTTCGGGAAGGGGCGGGGTGGGGGAAGGCCCCGCAGGGACCGTGCACGCGCTGGAGCTGCGCGGCGTAACGGCCGGGTACGACGGGGGGCTCGTCCTGCACGGGGTCGACCTCGTCGTGCGGCGCGGGGAGATCCTCGCCGTGCTCGGACCCAACGGGGCCGGGAAGAGCACCGCCTGCCGGGTGGCGGCCGGAGCGCTGCCCCTCACCGGCGGGACCGTCCACGTGAACGGGCGGGACGCCACGCGCGACGGCGCGGTACGCCGCTCCCGCGCCGGGGTACTGCTCGCGCCCGAGGGGCGGGGGATCTTCCCCGCGCTCAGCATCGAGGAGAATCTGGCCCTGTACCTCGCGGACCCCGCCGAACGCGACGCCGTCTACGCCCGGTTCCCCCGGCTGCGGGAGCGGCGGAGCGTCGCCGCCGGGGCGTTGTCCGGCGGGGAGCAGCAGATGCTGGCCCTGGCGCCACTGCTCCAGCTGCCGCCCGAGGTGCTCATCGCGGACGAGCCCTCGCTGGGGCTCGCTCCGCGCGTGGTGGACGAGGTGTACGGGCTGCTCACCGAGCTCCGCGACGCGGGGACCGCGCTGCTGCTGGTGGAGGAAAAGGCGGCCGAGATCCTCGGGATCGCCGATACCGTCGCCTACCTCTCCCAGGGCCGGGTCTCCTGGTGCGGCCCGCGCGCCGAGGTGGAGACGGACCGGCTGACCGAGGCCTACCTGGGGATGGGCGGATGAGTACGGGTACGGGTACGGGTACGGGTACGGGCGGATTCGTGCTGGAGGCCGCCGGGGTGAGCGTCCGGTTCGGCGGGGTCAAGGCGCTGACCGGGGTCGATCTCGGGATCCGGGCCGGTGAGGTGTGCGGGCTGATCGGGCCGAACGGGGCCGGGAAGACCACCCTGTTCGACGTCCTGTCCGGGATCCGGCGGCCCGACCGGGGCCGGATGCTGCTCGACGGGGTGGACATCACCCGCCGTTCCCCCGTCTGGCGGGCCCGGCACGGGATGCGCCGGACCTTCCAGCGCCAGCAGTTGTTCGGGCAGCTCAGCGTGGGCGACAACGTGCTCGTCGCACAGGAGTGGCGGGGCGGGGGCGGCGGTCTCGTCGCCGATCTGGTCGGGTCCCCGGCCCGGCGCCGCCGCGAGCGCGAGCGCCGGGAGCGGGCCGCGCAGGTGCTGGCCGACTGCGGGATCGGCGCGCTCGCGGCCTCGTACGCCGGTGGTCTGCCGGTGGGCCGGGCCCGGATGGTGGAACTGGCCCGCGCCGTGGCCGATCCGCCCCGGGTGCTGCTGCTGGACGAGCCGGCCTCGGGCATGTCGGCGCCCGAACGCGAGCAGCTGGCGGCGGTCGTGCGCCGGCTCGCCGAGGAGGAGGGCTGCGCGGTGCTGCTGGTCGAGCACAACGTCGCCTTCGTGATGGACCTGTGCACGCGCGTGGTCGTCCTGGACCTGGGGAGCGTGCTCGCCGAGGGCACGGCCGCCGAGGTACGGGGCGACGCGCGGGTCCGGGAGGCGTACCTGGGGGCGTAGCCTCGCCCGCGCCTGTTCCCGCCGTACGGACTTCACCCGTTCGGCGGGAATAGGCCAGGCGGGAGTCCGGTTGTCGCCGGTCGTACGGGTGCTCGCACGCGTGCCCGTACCGACGACCCGACGACAACCAGAGGGAACGACCCGACGTGAACCAGGTCCCCGGCATCAAGCTCAACAACGGCACGATCATGCCCCAGCTCGGCTACGGCGTCTGGCAGGTCCCGGACGCGGAGGCGGAGCAGGCCGTCGGGACCGCGCTGGAGGCGGGCTACCGCAGCATCGACACGGCGGCCATCTACGGCAACGAGGTGGGCACCGGCAAGGCCATCGCCGCGTCCGGGGTGCCGCGCGAGGAACTGTTCGTCACCACGAAGCTGTGGAACGGCAAGTCCGAGACCTGGAGCCGGGAGAACGTGCTGCGCGAGTTCGACGCCTCGCTCGCCAAGCTGGGCCTCGACGACGTCGACCTCTACCTGATCCACTGGCCGCGCCCGATGCGCGAGGACTTCGTCGCCATCTGGAAGACCTTCGAGGAGATCGCGGCGAGCGGCCGCGCCAAGGCCGTCGGCGTGTCGAACTTCCGCCCCGCCGACCTGGAGCGGCTCGGCGCCGAGAGCCCGCTGGTCCCGGCCGTGAACCAGATCGAGCTGCACCCGCTCCTTCCGCAGAGCGAACTGCGCGCCCTCCACGCCCGCCACGGCATCGCCACCGAGGCCTGGTCCCCGCTCGGCCAGGGCAAGGACCTCCTCACCCTGCCCGCCGTCACCGCGATCGCCGCCAAGCACGGCCGCTCGGCCGCGCAGGTCGTGCTCCGCTGGCACCTGCAGCTGGGCAACGTCGTGATCCCCAAGTCCGTGACCCCGTCGCGGATCCGGGAGAACCTGGACGTCTTCGGTTTCGAGCTCGACGCCGAGGACATGGCCGCGCTGGACGCTCTGGGTGCCGGATCGGCGGGCCGCCGGATCGGTCCGGACCCGGCCGAGTTCGACTTCTGAGCCCCGCGATGACCGCGCCGGACGGCGTCTTCCTGGTCCGCAACCTCGCGAGCGGGCTGCTGCTCCAGGTGGAGAGCGGCAACCGGGTGTGCGTCGGCCCGGCCGACGGTCCGGAGCCGGCCCGGCAGTGGGAGATCACGCCCGTCCACAGCGGCGGCGGGATCTTCCATCTGGTCAGCGTCCACAACGGCAGGCGGCTCGACGTCGCGAACGCCTCGACCGAGAGCGGTGCCCGGGTCCAGGTGTGGAAGGCGAACGCCTTCGGGGCCCAGGAGTGGGTCGTCGAGGAGCACCTCGACGACCCCGGTGTCGTCTCCCTGATCGCCGCCATCAGCGGTCTGCCACTGGAGGCCGACGCCGAGGGCCGGGCCCGCCAGGCCGAGGACTCCGACGCGCCCTCGCAGTGGTGGCGCCTGGAGCGCGTGGACACCTGACCGGCCGGGCGGCCCCTCCCGTCAGTCCCGTACGAAGCCGCGCAGGCGGTACGCGGGGTCCGCGCGCGGGGAGTCCGGAGCCGGCAGCCGTGCCAGCCGGTCCGCCAGCTCCTGCGCGGTGGTGCCGCGCGGGCTGACCCGGGAGGCGTAGCGGCCGGCCAGCAGCGCGGCCGCGCTCTGGCGCGGGCTGCGGCCCTGGCCGTGGCCGGTGAAACGGGCTTCGGCGCCGGGGCGCAGGCCCGCCGCCGCCGCGTGGGCGGTGACCTCCGGCGTGGAGTCGGAGGGGTCGCGGGTGAGGTGCGGCGCGAGCAGCGCGTCGATGTCGCTGCCGACGTCGTGGGCGGAGTCCTTGTCGACGGTGGCGACGAACACCCCGCCGGGGCGCAGGACCCGGGCCGCCTCGGCGACGACGGCGGCCACCGTGCCCGGTTCGCGCAGCAGGTGCAGCAGCCAGATCGCGGTCACCGCGTCGAGGGAGCCGGAGCGGACCGGGAGCCGGGTCGCGGAGGCGAGGACCACCGGGACGCCCCGGGAGAGGGCCATGGCGGCCATCCCCTGCGAGGCGTCCACGCCGAACACCCGCGCCCCGGGGCGGGCCGCGGCGATCCGGGTGGTGACGATGCCGGTGCCGCAGCCGAGGTCGAGCAGCGTCGCGGTGGCCGGCGGGAGGAGGCCGAGGACCGCCGCGGCGGCGGCCTCGGCGCGCGGGGTCCCGCCGCGCGTGGCGTCGTAGGCCTCGGCTTCGGCGTCGTAGTCGAGCAGGGGTCTCGGTACCGCCATCAGGCGGCGCCGTGGGCGGGGGCGAGGGATTCGACGCGCTCGGCGAGGGTGAAGTCGGCCTCGGTGACGGAGTCTCCGGCGTCGTGCGTGTTCACGGAGACGCGGACGGTGTTGTATCCCAGGGTGAGGTCGGAGTGGTGGTTCAACTCCTCCTGCACGGTGGCGATGTGGCTGACCAGCGCGCTTGCCGCGAAGTGGCTGCCCAGTCGGTAGGTGCGGAAGATCCGGTCGTTCTCGAAGGCCCAGCCGGGGAGTTCCCGCAACCGGTCCTCGATCTCCTTCTGCGAAAGCGGCTCTCTCGACATCCGCAGGCTCCTTCCCCGTACTGCGTACGCCCGGCGTACGCGACTGCCCGATGGACCTGATGTGGAGTCAAGGTTCCCACAGCCGGCGCCACAGGGAAGGTTTCGCGCCATAGTGCGTGCGGGTACTTCCGCGCCTTCCGTGCCCACCGTGCCACCCCTATGCTCCTGCGCCGGACGTGACCGTTACCACCGGTAATACCGCTGGGTGCCGCCGGACATCGAGGGAGCATCATCGTGACGCGCACAGGAAACTCCAGGCGCACGTTCATCGCGGGGGCCGCGGCCACCGCGGGCGCGTTATCCGCGGCGGGGGCCCTGGCCGCCCCCGCCGCAGCCGCCACCGCGGTCGCCACCGGACCCGCCGCGGCCGGGCGGGCCCGCCGCGTCGCCGTCCTCGGCGGCGGAGTGGCCGGCCTCACCGCCGCGCACGAACTCGCCGAGCGCGGCTATGCCGTCACCGTGTACGAGCGCCGGGCGCTCGGCGGCAAGGCCCGCAGCATGGACGTACCCGGCAGCGCGCGCGGCGGCCGCCGCCCGCTCCCGGCCGAGCACGGCTTCCGCTTCATCCCCGGGATCTACCACAACCTGCCCGACACGATGCGGCGCATCCCCTTCCCCGGCAACGCCAACGGGGTCTGGGACAACCTGACCGCGCCGCCCGAGATGATGTTCGCCCGCGCGGCCGGCCGCGAGGACCTGCGCGCGCCCATCCCGTGGCCCGACCGCTCCCCCGCCGACCTGACCCCCGACGAGCTGCGCCGGGCCCTCACCGGCATCCTCCAGTCGCTGGTCCGGCTCCCGGTGCACGAGACGGCGTACTTCGTCGACCGCGTGCTCGTCTTCCTCACCAGCTGCGACGAGCGGCGCAACGAGCAGTGGGAGAACACCCCTTGGTGGGAGTTCACCCGGGCCGCGCAGATGTCGAGCGAGTACCAGCGCATTCTCGCGGTCGGCATCACTCGCAACATCGTGGCCACCAAGGCCGAGGAGGCCTCCACCCGTACGGTCGGCACGCTCGGCGAGGCCTTCGTCTTCAACCTGCTGGGGCGCGGCGCGGACGGCCCGCCGGACCGGATCCTGAACCTGCCGACCAACGAGGCTTGGATCGGCCCCTGGGAGACCCATCTGCGGTCCCTGGGCGTGGAGTTCAACATCGGCTGGACGGTCCGCGAGGTGCGTTGCGCGGACGGCCGCGTGAGCGGGGTCGTGGTGGAGGACCCGTCCGGCGCTGCTTCGACCGTCGTCGCGGACCACTACGTCAGCGCCCTGCCCGTGGAGCACGCCCGCCGCACGTGGAGCCCGGCGCTGCGGGCGGCCGACCCGATGCTGGGGCGCTGCGACAAGCTGCAGACGGACTGGATGACCGGCATCCAGTTCTATCTCACCGAGCGCGCGCCCCTGGTCCACGGACACCTCAACTGCATCGACTCCCCATGGTCGTTGACCGCGATCCAGCAGGCCGAGCACTGGCCGGCGCGGGACTTCCCGGCCGACTACGGGGACGGCGCGGCCGTGGACTGCCTGTCGGTGGACATCTCCGAATGGGACAAGCCCGGGATCCTGTACGGGAAGACGGCCAAGCAGTGCACCCGCGAGGAGGTGGCCCGCGAGGTGTGGGCGCAGCTGAAGGCCTCGCTCAACGACACCGGGAAGACCCTGCTCTCGGACGGCAAACTGCACTCGTGGTTCCTGGACCCCGGGGTGGAGGGGACCGGCACGCCCAACCCGACCAACCAGGACCAGCTGCTGATCCACCCGACCGGCACCTTCCACAACCGGCCGAGCGCGGGCACCCGCATCCCCAACTTCTTCCTCAGCGGGGACTACGTGGCGGTCGACATCGACCTCGCGACGATGGAGGGCGCCAACGCCTCCGCCCGGGCGGCCGTCAACTCCCTGCTGGACCGCGACGGTTCGACGGCGGCGCGGTGCACGGTGCGGCCGCTGTACCGGGCTCCGGAGGTGGAACCCTTCAAGCGGCACGACCTGTGGCGCTACCGGCTCGGCCTGCGCAACGCCTTCGACCTGGGCTGAGCCCCGGCGGGTTACCGTCGGGGCCATGACGACGACGGCAACGGTGGGAACGCTGCTCCGCACCTGGCGGGAGCGGCGCGGGATCAGCCAGCTGGAGCTGGCGGGCCGCGCCGACTCCTCGTCGCGGCACATCAGCTTCGTGGAGACCGGCCGGTCGCGGCCGAGCGAGGAGATGGTCCTGCGGCTCGCGGACCACCTCGACGTGCCGGTCCGCGACCGCAACGCCCTGCTGGTGGCGGCCGGCTACGCGCCGCGCTACCCCCACACCCCGCTGGACGACCCCTCGATGGGGGCGCTCCGGGAGGGGCTGGAGCGGCTGCTGACCGGCTACGAGCCGTATCCGGCCCTGGTGGTGGACGGGACGTACACGGTGATCGCGGCCAACCGGGGCATCGCGATGCTGCTGGACGGGGTCCCCGAGGACCTGCTGGAGCCGCCGCTGAACGCCATGCGGCTCATCCTGCACCCGCGGGGGCTCGCCCCGCGGATCCGCAACCTCCCCGAGTGGCGCGGTCACCTGCTGGCCCAGATGGAGCGGCAGATCGCCCTGGCCCGCTCGGAGCCGCTGCGCGCGCTGTACGAGGAGGTGGCGGCCTACCCCGTGGGCCCCGGGTCGGCGTCGGCTCCGGCGCCGGACCCGGCCCCGTACGAGGCGGTCCCCCACGTCGCGCTGCCGCTGATCGTCGAACACGACGGGCACGTGCTGTCCTTCCTGTCCTGCGTCTCCACCTTCAACACGCCGATGGACGTGACCGTCGCCGAGCTGGCCATCGAGACCTTCCTCCCGGCCGACCCGGCGACGGCGAAGTACCTCCGCTCGACGGCGCCCTGACCCCGCGGCCCCGGCCCCAGCGACCCCCGGATGCCCGGCCTGCCGTCCGTGGCCGGAATGCGGTTGCCGGGACCGCGTGCGCGGCCCCACATTTTTTGAGCCGGACGGAAGGAAAGGTTGGGGGCACCCTGTTCCGCCACGGAACCGGGAGATACGCTCCACGCAGAGCAACCAATTCGAAACCTCTCTCTACTGACGGAGAAACTCCCGGTGCCTGCCACCGCGCGACCCGACCTCACCGCGGCCTGGGGCCGTGTCGTGGCGTTGGCGGAGCAGCGCGGCCAGGATCCGGAGCACGTGCTCGCCGTGGAGCGGCTGAGCCACCTGTCCGGGGTGGAGCCGGCACGCATCCCGCGGGTCCTGGCCGGAAACACCACCGAACTGCCCCTGTACGAGCGGGTGCACCAGCGCTTCCTGCGACTGCGCGCCACCCGCCGCGACAAGCACGGCAGGGAGTGGCCGCTGGCCGCCATAGCCGAGGACTTCGACGCGCCTGGCGCCTCCCTCGGCCCGCTCAACGCGGGCACCGGACTGCCCCGGCTCGGCCACGCGGCCGGCGTCCAGCGGTTCTTCGGGGTCTACGCCGGATTCCTGCTCGCCGACAGCAAGAGCGCCGTGGCACGGGCCCTGGCCACCACCGGAAGCGGACTGGCCGACTCCGCCACCGGCGGCACGGGCGACCTCGAACACCTCTCGTACCTCACCGGCATCACCCCGCACGCCATCCGGCTCACCCTCGACGGCAACCCGCCGCGGCTCCCGCTGAAGGAGCAGGTCCGCCAGAGGTTCGAGCACCTGCGCCGCACCCGTCCCCGCGAGGACGGCCAGCCCCACTCCCTCTCCGCCATCGCGGGCTCCTTCGACGCCTCGGGCCAGTCCCTGACCCGTCTCGCGCAGGGCGAGGGGCTGCCCAACCTCGCGGCGGCCGCCGGGATCCAGCGCTTCTACGGGGTCGAGGCCGGTTTCCTGCTGGCCGACGACACCGAGGCCCTCGCCGCCACCCTGGCGGGGATCGAGCGCGAGCTGGCGTCCGCGGAGCGGCCCGCGGAGAACCCGATGCTCGCCGTGATGCGGGCCCACGACGTACGCAGCATCGTCACCCGGGCGGGCAGGCTCTCGCCGGGCGGATGGAAGTCGCTGGCCGACCACCTGGACGACCTGCTCGCGCGCGAGGGACAGCTGGGCCGCCCGGCCGCCCCGCCCCCACGCCGGGGCGAGGGCGGGGACCGGGGCGAGGACCAGGGTGACGCACGCAGCGCAGGCAACGACCGCACCGCCGGAGGGGAAGCGCCATGAGGACCACACGCGCCATGCGCAAGCTCGGCGCCGACCTGGTGGCGGCCGCCCGCCTGACCCCGGACACCGATGCCGCCGGCATCATCGCGGCGCTGTGCACCGCCTACGGACGCGGCCGCGAACGTCCGGTGCTGTTCCGGTTCGCCGCCTTCCCGCCCGACACGGCCAGCGGGCTGTGGCTCGAGATGGAGGACCGCGACCTCCTCGTCATCGAGGAGCGCACCCGGCCCGAACACCAACTCGTCATCGCCTGCCACGAGCTGTGGCACATGGACGAGGGCACCTGCGACCGGCACGGCACCGGCATGGCGGTCGCGGCCCGGCTGACGGGACGCCACGGCGGTCTGGCGGAGCTGCTGCTCTCCGAGGACGGACTGAGCTCCGTCGTCCGGCAGGCCGCGGCCCGCGCCGACCGGGAGGATCCGGCGGAGATCCGCGCGGAGACCTTCGGACTGCACCTCGGACTGATCCTCAAGACGTTCCTTCCACCACCCCGGGAAGAGCAAGTCCCCGAAGCGATCGAGCGCATCAAGTCCTCGTTCGGCTAGGGAGGTTGAGCGCGGCCCAGGTGTCCGCACCCGGCGGCCGGCCTCCGCCCACCCGCCGACGCACTTCCTCCGCCGATGCGTTTGCGCACGGCCCTGACAGAGAGCACCACACACGATGACCCAGTCTTCCCCGCCCCGCCACGCCGTCGTCATCGGCGGCAGCCTGGCCGGCCTGCTCACGGCAGCCGTCCTCGCCGAGCACGCGACGGTCACGATCATCGAGGCGGACGCCCTGCCGGACGGCCCGGAGTCGCGCCGCGGACTCCCCCAGGCCCGGCACACCCACCTCCTGTGGTCGGGCGGCGCCCGCGCCATCGAGGAGATCCTGCCCGGGATCACCGACGACTGGCAGGCAGCCGGGGCCTTCCGCCGCAGCCTGCCCACCGACCTGGTCAGCAAGACCGCCCAGGGCTGGCTGCCGCGCCACGGCGAGATGCAGTTCAACATCTCCTGCAGCCGCGACCTCCTCGACTCCGTGATCCGGTCCCGCGTCATCGGGCTGGACGGGGTCAGCACCCTCCAGCGGAGCCGGGTGCGCGCCCTGGAAGGCGGCGCCGACCGGATAACCGGTGTCCGGGTGGACACCCCGGACGAGGAGAACCGGCTGGTCACCGCCGATCTCGTGGTCGACGCGAGCGGCCGCGGCTCGCGCGCCCGCACCTGGCTGGAGGCGCTCGGCGTGAGCGACCTCAAGGAGGCCGGGGTGGACTCCGGCCTCGTCTACGCGACCCGCATCTTCGAGGCCCCCGAAGGCGCCCACGCCATGGGGTTCCCCATCATCAACGTGCAGTCCGACCCGCGGGTGCCCGTACCCGGCCAGACGGCGACGATCGTCCCGATCGAGAACGGCCAGTGGCAGGCCACCCTCTCCGGCACCTACGGCGGCCAGCCCACCTCCGACCCGGAGGCCTTCATCCCCTTCGCCAAGGGGGTCCGCGACCCGATCGTCGGCGAACTCCTGGAAGGCAAGAAGCCGTTGACCGGCGTCTCCGTCACCCAGGGCACCGCCAACCGCCGGATCTTCTTCGAGAAGGCGGCGCTCCCCGACGGCTTCTTCGCCGTCGGCGACTCGGTCGCCACCTTCAACCCGCTCTACGGCCAGGGCATGACGGTCGCGGCCCAGGGCATCCTCGCCGTCCGTACGCTGCTGCGCGCCAAGGGCCTGGCACACCCCGCCATCGGCATCGAGGCGCAGCGCGCCATCGCCCCGCAGGTTGCCGTCGCCTGGGACCTCGCCACCTCGCAGGACATCCTGTACCCGGGTGCCACCGGCATGAAGCCGCGCGCCGGGGCCGGACTGCTCAACGCGTACGTCGACCGGCTGATGACCGGCGCGACCACCAAGGAATCGCTCACCGCCGCCCTGCTCCAGGTCATCACCATGAACCGGCCGCCCACGTACTGGGTCCGCCCCGGCGTGGTCTGGGAGGTGCTGCGGGCCTCCGAGCGCGGCGCCCTGAAGGCGGCTCCGCTGACGGCCGCGGAGCGGACGGTCGCGGGCCTGGACCAGGACGGGCCGGCGGTGCCCGCCGAGGCGGTCGGGACCGCCGAACCCGAGACCCGGACCGAGACCCCGGCCGAGATCCCGGCCGAGACCCGGACCGCGGACCCCGGCGACCCCGTCGGACGGGCGCGATGACGGAGAGCCTCGTCTTCTACGTGACGGGGGTCGTGACCGCCACGGCACTGATCGTCAAGGCGCCGACGTTACGCCGCGGCTGGGACCAGCCCCTCATGCGCGCCGTGTTCACCCTTCTCGTCGTGGGCACGCTCGCCGTCTTCCTCTCGGCGCCTCCGACCATCGTGGCCGTCAACAGGCTGACCGGGGTCGTCAACTTCTCGGCCCCCCTGGTCTACAGCCTGCTCACCGCCTTCTCCGGCGCCTGCATCGTGCTGATCCTGCACTGGAGCGGCCCCGCGACCCCGGCCGTGCGCCGGGCCACGCGGCTGACCGTGGCCGCGTACGGCGCCGTGACCGTGGCGATCGTCGCCCTGTTCGCCAAGGGCGAGGCACCGGTCGAGCAACTGAGGGCCATGGACACGTACTACGCCAACACGCCGTGGCTGCGCGAGATGATCATCTGCTACCTGTCCGCACACACCGTGGGCAGCACCGCGCTCACCGTGCTGTGCTGGAAGTGGCTGCGCCGGCTGGATCCGGCGATGCGGCGGCTGCGTACGGGACTCGCCCTGCTCATGCTCGGCGGAGCGTTCGACCTGGCCTTCCTCGGCGTGAAGTGGACCGCGGTGGGGGCACGGTGGCGCGGCGGGGACCTGGACTACCTGTCCACGTACGTGGCGCCGCCGCTGGCCGCCTTCGCGGCCCTGCTGGTCGGAGCCGGTTTCCTGGTGCCGCTGGTCGGCGGATGTGCGCCCTGGCGGGACTACAGCCGCTACCGGCGGCTGCAGCCCCTCTGGGCGGCGCTGCGCGGATTCTCCCCGTGCGGGATGCGGCCCGTGCCGCTGACCTGGTGGTCCCCGGTCGGGATCCGGCTGATCCACCGCGAATCGGTGATCGACGACGGAATCCTGGCGCTCGTGTGGTGGTTCGACCCCGCCGTGCGCGAGGAGGCGTACGAGGCCGCGCGCGCCCAGGGCCGGCCCGAGCGGCACGCCGCCCTGGTGGCGGACGCGGCCATGCTGGCGGACGCCTGCCAGCGCCGGGCGGCGGCCGAACTGGCGGGCGTGCGCGGGAGCGGGGCCGCGCCGGGCCGCGAGGCAGACCATCACCGCGCCGGCCGCGATCACCATCGCGCCCTGCCACAGGAAGTTCCAGCTCTGGCCGACGACCGCGTCGAGCCGGGGCAGCTGCGCGCCGATCGCGTCTCCGGTGGCGGCCGCGAGGAACCAGACGCCCATCATCTGGTTGGTGAAGGCGCGCGGGGCGAGCTTCGTGGTGACCGACAGGCCCACCGGGCTCAGGCACATCTCGCCCATCACCTGGATGACGTAGACGCCCACCAGCCACATCAGCGAGACCTTGACGCCCTTGGAGGCGATGGCGGCGGCGCCCGACATGACCACGAAGGACGCGCCGGTCAGCAGCAGGGCCAGGCCGAACTTGAACGGGGTGCTCATGTGCTTGCCCCGCCGCACCCAGAAGGCGGCGAAGACCGGGGCCAGGACGATCACGAACAGCGAGGGCAGCGACTGGGTCCAGCTGGCCGGGATGTGCCACCCCAGCAGGGACAGGTCGGTCTTCTGGGCGGCGAACAGGTTCAGCTCGTTGCCCATCTGGTCGTAGACCAGCCAGAACAGCGTGGCGGCCAGGAACAGCCAGACGTAGGCGCGCAGCCGGGTCCTCTCGACCGCGTCCACCTTGGGGCTGCGGTACATCGAGAGCAGCACTCCGGCGGGGACCACCACGGCGACGATCGTGAGCACGAAGGTGATGTTGTCGATGCTCAGGGCGTGCGCGGCAACCAGCAGGCCGATCAGGACGGCCGTGAAGACCAGGCCGTACGAGGAGCTCCGGCGCACCTTGGACCGCTCGGCGGGGGTCAGCCGGACCACCGGCTCCTCGCGCAGCTGCCCCGCGAGCCTGCGGCCGCCGAGGACGTACTGGACCAGGCCCAGCGCCATGCCGACGGCGGCGGCGCCGAAGCCGAGGTGCCAGTTGACCTCCTCGCCGAGGTAGCCGACGACGAGCGGGGCGATGACCGCGCCGAGGTTGATGCCCATGTAGAAGATCGAATAGCCGGCGTCGCGGCGCTGGTCGTCCTCGGGGGCGTACAGCCGGCCGACGAGGGCGGAGATGTTCGGCTTGAGCAGGCCGGTGCCGATGACGATGAGGACCAGGCCGGGCCAGACGAAGACCGGGTTCGGGACGGCCATCAGGGCGTGGCCGGCCATGATGACCACGCCACCCCACAGGACGGCGCGGCGGGCGCCGAGGAAGCGGTCGGCGATCCAGCCGCCGGGCAGTGCCAGCAGCGAGATCATGGCCATGTAGACGCCTTCGACGGCCTCGGCGGTGCCCTCGTGGAGGCCCATGCCGCCATGCCCGCGGGAGGCCGCGAGGAAGTGCACGAGGATGGCGACCATGCCGTAGAGGCTGAAGCGCTCCCACAGCTCGGCGAGGACCAGGGTGGCGAGTCCGCGCGGGTGGCGCTGCCGCGTCTTGTGCATATCCATCGATGCGTTCACATATGGATTGCACCGGCGGGGCGGGCGGCCCGGATCGGCCTTTCGGCCCGTTACCCACGGGAACACAACGCCCCGGACCGAAGGGCCCGGGGCGTTCGTCGCACGGCGTCCCGCCGCGGCGGGGCGAAGGTCGCTCAGAGGTCGGCGAGCGCCAGACCGGCCTGCGCGGCGGCCGCCTGGACGGTCTGCTCCAGGAGCACCGCGATGGTCATCGGGCCGACACCGCCCGGTACGGGGGTGATCAGCGAGGCGCGGGCGGCGGCCGACTCGAAGTGGACGTCGCCGACGTTGCCCTCGTTGTACCCGGCGTCGAGGACCACCGCGCCCGGCTTGATGTCCTCGCCCCGGATGAACTCGGCCTTGCCGACGGCGGCGACCAGCACGTCCGCCTGGCGCACGATGGACGGCAGGTCCACGGTGCGGGAGTGGCAGTAGGTGACGGTGGCGTTCTGCTCCAGGAGCAGCATCCCGGCCGGCTTGCCCAGGATGGCGCTGCGGCCGACGACCACGGCGTGCTTGCCGGTCAGGTCCACGTCGTAGGCGGCGAGCAGGCGCATGATGCCGCCGGGGGTGCAGGAGACGAAGCCCGGCAGGCCGAAACCCATGGCGGCGAAGGAGTGCATGGTGACCCCGTCGACGTCCTTGCCGGGGGCGATGGCCTCAAAGGCGGCGCGCTCGTCGATGTGGTGCGGAACCGGGTGCTGAAGCAGGATGCCGCTGATCTCCGGGTCCTCGGAGAGCGCGGTCAGGGTGGCGACGAGCTCCTCGGTGGTGGTCGCGGCCGGCAGCTCCACGTGGCGGGAGGTGATCCCGGCCTTCGCGCAGCGGTTCTGCTTCATGCGGACGTAGGTGACGGACGCGGGGTCCTCGCCGACCAGCACGGTCGCCAGACAGGGTGCGGTGCCGGTGCGCTCGGTGATCTTCGCGGCGTACTCGGCGGTCTGCTCCGAGATGCGGCGGGCCAGCGCGGTGCCGTCCATCAGTCGGGCGGTCCGGGTGCCTGCGGCCTGCGTGTCCACGGTGGTCTGGGCAGTCGTCATGGGGTCTCCTGAGCGTCGCTGCGGAATCGCGGTTCGCCCAGGCGCGCGGCAGTCGACGTACGGGAGCACGCCGGGCCGCTCCCCGGTGGTGATCCACCCGAACGCCAGTCACGGCCCGCCGCCCAGTGTAGGCGAACCCCCGGCGGTTCCGGCGGGGCCCCCGGGGTCGTGCAATCCGGTGGATGACCCGGCCCCTGGCTGGGAGGATCTAGACATGACGCCCACATTCGACCATCTCGTCGCGGAAGCCGAGTCCGTATCCGTGGACGGCTGGGACTTCTCCTGGCTCGAAGGCAGGGCCACCGAACAGAGGCCCTCCTGGGGCTATCAGCGTCTCCTCGGGGAGCACCTGGCCCGCGTCCGCTCCGCCCTCGACATCCAGACCGGCGGCGGCGAGGTGCTCGCCGGAGCCGGACCGCTGCCCCGGCTGATGGCCGCCACCGAGTCCTGGCCGCCGAACATCGACAGAGCGACCCGGCTGCTGCACCCGCTCGGCGCGGTGGTGGTCTCGGACAGCGACGAGCCCCCGCTGCCCTTCGGCGACGAGGCGTTCGAGTTCGTCTCCAGCCGGCATCCCGTGACGATCTGGTGGGAGGAGATCGCCCGGGTGCTGCGGCCCGGCGGCACGTACTTCTCCCAGCAGGTCGGTCCGGCAAGCGTCTTCGAGCTGGTCGAGTACTTCCTGGGCCCGCAGCCCGAGGAGATCCGGCGCTCGCGCCACCCCGACGACGCGGTCGCCGACGCCACGAAGGCCGGGCTGGAGGTGGTCGATCTGCGCTCGGAGCGACTGCGGACGGAGTTCCACGACATCGGAGCCGTGATCTACTTTCTACGGAAGGTGATCTGGATGGTGCCCGGCTTCACGGTCGGGCGGCACCGGGACCGGTTGCGCGAGCTGCACGAACAGATCGAACGCGAAGGCCCGTTCATCGCGCACACCGCCCGATTCCTCATCGAGGCCCGCAAAACGGGCTGACAAAAGGGCGGACGCGGCCACCGCCGATCGGTTGCCCGGTCACAGCGTGGCGCAGGTCACTCAATTCAGCGCGTAACGAATCTACTCGGGCGTGCGATGAACCGACAGGTGTCCTCGTGCGGCTCGGAATACAAACCCCCCTCGGGTCTGTTTCCCGAGTCCGCGCGATGATGTCCCGCCACCCCTTATCTGTTCGCAACGAGAGGCTCCTTGTGTCGCTCAGCCCGTCCCGTACGTTCCCCACGGAGATCGCCGAATCCGAGGCCCTGGTCGCTCTTGTCGAGCGCGGCCGCGAGCAGGGTCACATCAACGGTGATGACGTGCGCCAGGCCTTCGAGGCCGGCCGCATCCCGGTGGACCAGTGGAAGCGGGTCCTGCGCAGCCTGAACCAGGTCCTCGACGAGGAAGGTGTCGCACTTCACGTCAGTGCGGCGCCCGCGACGAAGGCTCCCGCCAAGAAGGCGCGCAAGGCGGCCGCCGCTCCGGCCCGCACCGTCGCCAAGAAGGCTGCCGCCCCGCCGCGCCTCATCGGCGCGCGCAAGACGGCCGCTCCGGCCACCGCCGCGGCGATATCCGACCCGTCGGCCTCCGGCACCGAGGAGGAGGTGGCGGCGGAAGCCGCCGCCGCACCGAAGAAGCGGACGGTCAAGAAGGCCGCCGTGAAGAAGACCGCCGTGAAGAAGACGGCTGCCACGAAGAAGGGCGCCAAGGACGGCGACGAGGGCGAGACCCCCGTGGCCGAGGGCGAGGACTGGGCAGCCGAGGACCTCGGAGACGACGAGGAGGAGAAGACCCCCAAGGCCGGCGGCACGCAGGGCTTCGTCCTGTCCGACGACGACGAGGACGACGCCCCGGCGCAGACGGTCATGGTCGCCGGCGCCACCGCCGACCCCGTCAAGGACTACCTCAAGCTCATCGGCAAGGTGCCGCTGCTCAACGCCGAGCAGGAGGTCGAGCTCGCCAAGCGCATCGAGGCCGGTCTCTTCTCCGAGTACAAGCTCGAAGAGGAGGAGGACCACAAGCCCGCGTTCAAGCGCGAGCTGGAGATCCTGGTCGAGGACGGCCGCCGCGCCAAGAACCACCTGCTGGAGGCCAACCTCCGCCTCGTGGTCTCGCTGGCCAAGCGCTACACCGGCCGCGGCATGCTCTTCCTGGACCTGATCCAGGAGGGCAACGTCGGCCTGATCCGCGCCGTGGAGAAGTTCGACTACACCAAGGGCTTCAAGTTCTCCACGTACGCCACCTGGTGGATCCGCCAGGCGATCACGCGCGCCATGGCCGACCAGTCGCGCACGATCCGTATCCCCGTCCACATGGTCGAGATCATCAACAAGCTGGCCCGCGTCCAGCGCCAGATGCTCCAGGACCTCGGCCGGGAGCCCACTCCGGAGGAGCTGGGCAAGGAACTCGACATGACCCCCGAGAAGGTCATCGAGGTCCAGAAGTACGGCCGCGAGCCGATCTCGCTCCACACCCCGCTGGGTGAGGAGGGCGACAGCGAGTTCGGTGACCTCATCGAGGACTCCGAGGCGGTCGTCCCGGCCGACGCGGTCTCCTTCACCTTCCTCCAGGAGCAGCTCCAGTCGATCCTGGGGACGCTCTCGGAGCGCGAGGCGGGCGTGGTCTCCATGCGCTACGGCCTCAACGACGGCCAGCCGAAGACCCTCGACGAGATCGGCCGCGTGTACGGGGTCACCCGTGAGCGCATCCGCCAGATCGAGTCGAAGACCATGTCCAAGCTCCGTCACCCGTCGCGTTCGCAGGTGCTGCGCGACTACCTCGACTAGAAGTCAGGTCAGCCGGAAGACCGGCCCCCGGGGTGTGAACGGCAGGGAGGCACCCTGCGGAACCAGGAAGGCGTGCTCGCGCCGGATCCGCAGGGTGTCGGTCCACCCGTCCGTGATCACCAGCACCGGGGCCCCGGGCGGGAAGTCCTCCGCCCGCAGCAGCAGGTCGATGCCCGGCTGCAGGACGGTCCCTCCCCGGCCGCGCACCTTCACCCGGCCGGCGATCTCGGTCGGGGGCAGATAGCCCGCGTCGTACGGCGCCGCATCGCAGAACACGACGCGTGCGGCCGGCACGTCGCGGGCTTCGGCGTACGAGGCGATGGCGCCGAGGGCCTTGCCGAGCAGGGCGGTGTCCATCGACCCCGAGGTGTCGAGCACCACGCCGAAGGTGCAGCGGGCGGTCTCCTCGGCCGGGAAGTACCGGCCCGCGCGCGGGATGTCCGGGGTGGAGGCCTGGCGGCGGGCCGGCCGCGCGAAGCTGCGTACCGGCTCCGGGCGGGGCACGTACTCGTCGAACCAGCGGGCCAGGCGCGCATCCCACGGCACCGGCGGGTGGGCCAGGGCCCGGATCTCCTGGATCAGCCCGGCGGGCAGCAGTCCGCGCTCCCCGTACTCGTGCAGGTCGAAGCCCTGGACCAGGCCGCGCCGGTAGAACTCGTCGAGGTCCGTGTACGATCCGCTGCCCGGGTGGACCAGCGGCTCGCCAAGGATGTCCCCGCGGCCCTTGCCGCGCAGGGTGGCGAGCCGGCGCATCCGGCGCAGGTCGGCGGTGATCCGGTCGTAGACCTCCTCCACGGAGAGGTCCCTCAGCTCCGGGTCGTACAGCAGCCCTTCGGGCATCTCGCCGACGCCCATCTCCACGAGCCAGCCGTTGACCACGTAGTCCGCGGCCACGTTGTGCAGGTACGGGTCACGGGCGCCGCAGCGCTCGCCGTGGCGCAGGGCGGCGTGCAGCATCTCGTGGGCCAGGACGAACCGCCACTCCTCGTCGGCGAAGGTACGCAGCGGGTTGACGTAGATCTCCCCGGCGCTCGCGCTGACGGCGGCGATGTCGATGCCCTGGGCGCGGGCGAGCTCGGCGTCGGCGACGAGCCGCAGCCCGGCGGCGAGGCCTCCGAGCAGCGGGTACGAGGAGACGAACCAGTTCAGGGCCCGCTCCCACGGCTGCGGCCGGTGCCCCTCGCGGCCGGCGGCCAGGTCCATGGTGGCGGACACGGACCGGGTGAGGGCGTGGGCGAAGCCTGTCTGCCAGTCGGGGACCGCGCTCCAGTGCGTCCAGGACTCCAGGATCTGGTCGGGGGCGCCGGCGGCGCTCGTACCGCAGTCCCCGTAGTGCGGCGGGACCCCGTCCTGGCGCCAGGCGCGGGCGAGCTGCTCCTCGTCGCCGCCCGGGTACGCGTCGGGCAGCCGGTCCGGGGCCCGGCCGACGGCGAAGGTCAGCAGGAAGCGGTTGACCACCACGCAGCGGGCGGCCAGGTCGGCGCGGTCGGGCTGCGGCCGGTCGGGCTCCTTGGCGGCGGGCACGTGCCCGAAGCCGAGGTGGAGCAGGCAGTGCGCCAGGGCCCAGGCCCACTCGGCGGGGTCCGCCCGCCGGGTGGGGTGCGCGTGGATCGTGCCATTGGAGGTGACCACGGCGAGCCCGGCGGTGTTGCAGTGCGCGCACCGGTCGCTGCGGCAGTGGGTGGCGGAGACGGCGTTCAGGGCGGGGTTCTGCCCGACGGCGGCCCGCCCGGCCTCGTAGGCGAGGGTCGCCGGATCGGGCTTGGCCTGCTTGCCCTGCTGCTTGGAGGGCTTGCGGGTGGTCACTGGCGGGCCTCGACCAGCCGGGGCATGTCGCGGGCGGCTTCGATGAGGAACCAGGCGGGCAGCACGGGCAGGCCGTCCACGTCGTCGGCGATGACGGTCTGGGCGACCTCGACGGAGATCTCGGCGAGCTGCACGAGCAGGGACTTGGCACGGTAGGCGGTCTGCCGGACGGCGGGCGAGACGTGCTCCTTGCGGGCGGGGAGCTCCTTGACCAGGCGGCCCCGGAAGGCCTCGGCGAGGTAGTACAGCAGGTCGCGGTCCTCCAGGCGGGCGGGCCAGGAGGCCTCGCCCTTGATGACCGCCTCGATCCCGAAGGTATGGCGGACGATCTTGGCGTAGCCGCGGAAGGAGACGGCGTGCGAGGGGGTGAGGGTGCCGTGCGCGAGCACCCCGAGGGTCTGCTCGTCCAGGTCCCGCCCGAAGGAGTGCAGGGCGTCGGAGAGCATGTGCCAGGAGCGGGGCGTGGAGAACGGCTCCTCGCTCTTGGGCGGCTGCGACCACAGGTGGTCGGGGCGGTCGGTGACGTAGTCGACGACCCAGGGGTGGATGCCGTTCTCGCCCGCCCAGACCAGCCAGTCCTGCGCGGAGGCCTGGAGGTGGACGTGCGTCAGCCGGTTGACGAGCGCGGAGGCGATGGGACGGGCCAGGGCGTTGTCGGTTGCCCGGTTGCCCGCGCCGATGACGATGGAGCCCGCGGGCAGCTCGTATGAGCCGATCCGCCGGTCGAGGATGAGGGAGTAGAAGGCCTTCTGCACGTCCGGGCTCGCGGCGTTGAGCTCGTCGAGGAACAGGCAGTACGGCTCGTCGCGGGCGATGGCCTCGGGCGGGCAGAACACGGAGCGCCCGTCACGGATCTGCGGTACGCCGATCAGGTCCTCGGGCGCGAGCTGCGTACCGAGCAGGCTGACGCACTCCAGGCCCAGCGAGTCGGCGAACTTCCGCACGAGCGAGGACTTGCCGATCCCGGGGGCTCCCCACAGGAACACCGGCCGCACGGTGGCGAGTCCGAGGAGCAGTTCGGGTATCTGGGAGGGGGTGACGGTGACGGCAGCCTGCACGGGGGGAGTTCCTCATGATCGGGTGTGTGGTGCGCCCAGTGTGGACGCACCGTGTGTCCCGTAGCACCCGGTTTTCCCCCGCTCTCAGGCGGCGGAGTGCTCCAGCAGGTGCTTGAGCTTCTCCTCGCCCCGGGGCATCTCCTTGCGGACCATGGGCTTGACCACGAGCGGGACCAGGGCCCTGCCCAGGCCGTGGCCCTCGAAGTCGATGGCGAGGGTCACGCGCGAGCGGGTCCCGCCGTCGAGGGACTCGATGCGGCCCCGCACGTCCGGCCGGACCGGCCCGTCCAGGCCGTGCATGTGCCAGCTCCTCGGCGGGTCGAGCTCCAGGACCTGCATGGTGGTGGGCACGCGCCGCTTGCCGATCTGCCGGGTGACCATCACCTTCGAACCGACCTGGACGGGAAGATCGCCCATCGGGACGGCGGAGACGGCGCTGTCCTGCCACTCCGGCAGGTGCGTGGGGTCCGTGACGTACGCGTAGACGTCCTCGGGCCTGCGGTCGATGTCGATGCTCTTGCTGATCGCGGACATGGCGACTCCTGGGAGCCCCCCTGACGGTCCTCCTCCTTACAAATTACGCCGCGGGCACGGACCCCGCGCCACCCTCGTGGCCACCGGGCGCGACCGGGACCTGGGGTCCGTCCGCCTCGCGGAGCCAGCCCCGCAGCACCTCGTGCACCGACTCCGCGCCCACCAGTTCCCCGCCCGGCCCGGTCTGCGGCTCCGCCAGCTCCACCGGCCACATCAGGAACGGGTGCCCCTGCTCCCCGCCCAGTCCCCCGTGCGAGCCGATCTGCTCCTCGAAGGCGTGCACCGAGCCGGTCCCCGGGTCGTACGCCGAGTTCACCATCACGTCCGCCACGTGCGGGAAGGAGTCCGTGCGCCGCACCGCCTGCGCCGCCCCCGGCCCGAAGCCCGCCAGCAGCTCCTCCGCCGCGCCGGGCACGTCCAGGCGCGCCTCGGCCCCGCCCGGCCCCAGCACCACCCCGTCCACCAGCAGGAACCCCACTCCGGGATGGGAGGCCAAGGTCGTCAGCAGGGCCGGGTACGCGCGCTCGATCCGCTCCCGCGACGCCCGGCCGGGCAGGTCGGGGAAGGAGATCAGCCCGAGGTTGCCGGAGGCCAGCACCACGGGGTCCGGGCCCCGCCCGGGGCGTGCCTCCTCGTCCTCCTCCTCGACCGGCCGGTGCAGGGCTGCCCGTACCGCGGCCCGTGCCTCGGCCCCGCTGTGCGTCCGGCCGGCCCTGCGGGACACGGGCAGCCCGCAGCCCGCGCGGACCAGGTCCTTCAGGGTGAGCCCGTACCGGCCGAGGAAGGTCTCCCCCGGGCTCTGGCCGTGGTCCGAGAGCAGCACGATCCGGTAGTCCCGGGGCGCGTGCTCGGCGACCCGGGCGATCAGGGCGAGGCTGCGGTCCATGCGGGCGAGCACCTGGTCGGTGTCCCGGTGGTGCGGGCCCGAGTGGTGGGCGACCTCGTCGTAGGCGACGAGGTCGGCGTAGACCGCGGCGCGCCCGGCCAGCATGTCGCCGATCACCGCCGCGACCACCACGTCCCGCTCGATCACCGTCGCGAAGGCGCGGATCAGCGGGTACAGCCCGCCGCGCCCGACGCGCGGCCGCTCCCCGCGCAGGCGGCCGCGCAGGGACTGGGTGATCTCCCGGCCCACCTCGGCGGTGAAGGACAGCGCGGTGCGCACGGAGTTGGCCGGGTCGGAGAAGTACGCGAAGTAGCCGGCGCGGGAGCGGTTCTCCGGGCCCCGGCGCGCGGAGACGGACAGGACGAGGGCCAGCTGGTCCGCGCCGCCGCTGAAGAGGTTGCCGCGGCTGGCTCCGTCGAGGGTGAGCAGCCCGCCGTCCCGGGTGCGCTCCACCGCGCGCCGCTGGAGTTCGGCGGCGCTGGTGGGCCGGTTGCAGACCATCACCTCGCCGGTGTCCTTCTCGTACCAGCGGAAGGCGGGCACGTCGAAGTTGGAGCCGTGCAGGATGCCGAGCTGGCTGGCGCCGGTCTGGCTGGACCAGTCGGTCCGCCAGGATCTGATGCGGTGGGTGCGCTCCAGCCAGTCGGCGACCGTGGGCATCAGGCCGCTGCCCGCGGCGTTGCGCAGCGCCTCGTACCCGACCCCGTCGAGCTGGAGGAAGACCAGGCCGGGCGCGTGCTCGCCGGCCCCGGGCGCACCGTCGCGCCGCTGCCTGCGGCGGCGCCGGTCGGCGAGCCGGTAGAGCCGGCGGCGGTAGGCCTCGTCGTCCCGTACGGCGAGGGCCGTGGAAGTGGCCGACGCCACGGCGGACATGACGGCGGCGACCACCACGGCCGTTTCCGGGGCCACCTCGCCGCGCCCGGCCGGGATCAGGCTGAGGGCGATCAGCAGCAGGGAGCCGTTGAGGAAGAAGACGAGCAGGCCGAGCACCAGGGCCGGTACGAGCAGCAGGGCACGGACGAGAACCGGCCAGACCAGGGCGCTCAGCAGGCCGAACGCCCCGGCGCCCAGAGCCGCCGTCAGGCCTATCCGCGTGATGCTGTCGCGGTCGCCGCCCTCGGGCTGGAGCCTGAAGTCGGGGAGGATCCCCGCGAGGGCGAGCATCGTGAGGGTGGACACCGCCCAGACGATGATCACCCGCAGCACGGTGCCGCCCGCACTCAGCCACCGGCCTCGCAACACGCCGCACCCACCTCACCACCGTGGCCCGCACCGCGCCGCCGAGCCCCCGTCCCACTCGTTCCAGGCTCGCACAGCGGGGCCGTCACGGCCGGATGACACGGGTGGCGCATGTACGTACGGAAAGTGACGCGCGGCGTGCGCCGCCGTCCGTCTACGTACCGTCGTAGCCGGCGGTCGGCATGGAGAGCCGGCGGTGCACCTCGGCCTTCATCGCGGAGGTGTACCGCGGTTCGTCGAGCCCGGTGGTTTCCAGCCGTACGCCGCGGCGCTCGCACTCGGCGGCGAACTCGTCCACGGAGCGCAGCGCGCGGTCCAGCACCCGGTGGTTGGCGACGACGAACAGGTCGACGCGGCCCGCGTCCACATCGGTCCAGAGCCCGCAGTGGTCGGGGCGCAGCCCGTAGACGAGCAGTTCACGGGTGACGACGTACCCCTGCCCGGCGGCCCAGCGGGCGCACATGGCGTGCTGGCTCCGGGTGTCGACGGCGAAGGGATCGACGTCGAGATCCTCGAGCGGGGCCAGGCTGGCGATCGCGGCCACGCGCAGCTCATCCATGTCGCCCGACCCTACTCCGATCCGCCGCCGCGGAGGAGGGGGCGTGGGAGTCCGGTTCCGGGCGATTGCGCGGGGCAGCCTTTAGGCTCGACCGAAGCTGGATCGGGTACGGGCGGGAAGAGCGCGGAAGGGCGGAGGGGGAACGGATGCCGGTGGAGATCACCTGGTGGGGTCATGCCACTTGCACGGTCGAGGACTCCGGGGTCCGGCTGCTGACGGACCCGCTGTTCACACGGCGTCTGGCACATCTGCGGCGCCGTCGCGGGGCGGTGCCCCCGCCCTGGGCGGCGATCGCGGACGCGGTGCTCGTCTCGCACCTGCACTCCGACCACCTGCATCTGCCCTCGCTGGCGCGACTGGCGGCCGGGACCCGGCTGCTGGTGCCGCGCGGTGCGCGGCGGGCGGTGCCGGGGCTGGCGCGGACCGCGGACGTACGGGGGTTGGTGGTGACGGAGGTGGCGCCGGGGGACGAGGTCCCGGTGGCGGGTTCCGCGGGAGAGGTACGGGTACGGGTGGTCAGCGCGTCCCACGACGGACGGCGGCTGCCGTTCGGGCCGCGGCTCGCCCCGGCGCTCGGGTACGTGGTGGAGGGCGCCGCACGGACCTACTTCGCCGGGGACACCGGGCTGTTCGACTCCATGGCCGAGGAGGTCGGGCCGGTGGACGTGGCCCTGCTGCCGGTCGGCGGCTGGGGCCCCTACCTGGGCCCGGGGCACCTGGACCCGGCCGGCGCGGCCCGGGCGCTGGCCGTGCTGGCGCCGGAGGCCGCCGTCCCGGTGCACTGGGGGACCTACTGGCCGATCGGGATGGACGCGGTGCGGCCGCACGAGTTCCACTCGCCGGGCGAGGAGTTCGTACGGTGTGCGGGGCGGGAGGCCCCCAAGGTGGACGTGGTGGTGCCGGCGCACGGTGAGCGGGTGCTGCTCCCGTGACCATGGCTGTGGCCATGTCCTCGGCCCTGCACCAGCTCGCCGGGAGCACGGCGCAGGTCCCCGGCGAATCCACCCAGCAGGCCGTCGGCTACCCGACGTTGTTCGTGCTGGTGGCACTGGGCGCGCTGGTGCCGGTCATCCCGACGGGCGCGCTGGTGAGCACCGCGGCGGTGGTGGCCTTCCACCAGGACTCGCTGCCCTTCGGCCTGTTGCTGGTGTTCGGGGCCTCCTCGCTGGCCGCGTTCGCCGGTGACCTGGCGCTGTACTGGCTGGGCCGGCGCGGGGTCCACTCCCGCAACGGCTCGCGGTGGTTGGAGGCCCTGCGGCGGCGGGCCTCCCCCGAACGCCTCGCGCAGGCCCAGCGCAAGCTGGACGAACACGGGGTACTGGTCCTCGTGGTCTCCCGGCTGCTCCCGGGCGGCCGGATCCCGGTCATGCTGGCCTGTCTGCTGGCGGAGCTCCCGCTGCGCCGCTTCGCCCGCGGCGACGGCCCGGCCTGCCTGGCCTGGGCGGCGACCTACGGCCTCATCGGGATCCTGGGCGGCTCCCTCTTCTCGGACCCCTGGAAGGGCGTGGTCCTGGCGGTGGCCCTCACCCTGGTCATCAGCGCGGCCCCGGCCCTGTGGCGGCGCCTGAGCAGCTGACCCGGCCGACCGGAACACGGAACGACCACCCCCATGTCCTGGGTCAGTAACGGTTGCCCGGGGCAAGGACTCCGGTGACCGCCCCGGGGCATGAACGGGGCGATCGACCAATCCGTTCCGGCCATGCGAAGCACACGGGGGCCACCATGCGCACTGTCCGCACCCATTGGAAGACCTACGCACTCGGGGTCACGGCCGTCGCCGCGCTCCTGTCGTCGACGGCCTGCCGGTCCGACGGCGGAGGCGACGGCAAGAGCCCCACCCCCTCCGGCAGTCCGAGCGCGACCCGCACCCCCGCCCCTTCCGGGACCCCCGGCACGGCCGGCACCGCCAAGCCCGGCGGCGGAACGCCCGGCGCCTCGCGGAGTCCGAGCAGCGGCACGGGCGGATCCGGTGGCTCCGGCGGCGGCAAGGACGCCGCCACGGCGTGCAACGACAACGACCTCTCGATCGCCCTGTCGACCTACCGCCAGGACTCGGGGCAGCACCTCCTGATCACGGCCACCAACATGACCGACAAGGCCTGCACCCTCTACCACTATCCGCGCGTCGGCTTCGGCGCCACCATCGAGGGTCCGCTCCCCGCGGTGGGCCCCAAGCCGCAGGCGATCGCCACGATCGGGCCGAAGGAGAAGGCGTACGCGGGCCTGTTCGTCTTCCGGCCGGGCGAGGACACGGTCACCGTGACGGCGGTGTCCATGGGCTACCAGGACCGCGCCTTCGACAGCAACCGGGACGTGGGGATGCTCGACCACGCGGTGCCCAAGGACGTCGTCTCCCTCACCGTCGGCTCCAACCCCCGGGTCACCTACTGGAACCGGGACCTCAAGACGGTCGAGGACCTCCTGTTCAGGTCGGGCAACAGCTAGGCCGTCTCGTACTACAGGGCCCGCAGGTCGATGAGGATCCAGCCGCCCCACAGGGTGCGGCACGCGTCGAGCAGCGACCGCTTCGACCAGTGGTGCGCGGGGACGAAGTCGAAGCGTACGCCGCCCAGTTCTGCCGACGCCGGTGCGCTGGGCGCCGGCCGCACCTGCGGGTGACGGACGACGGCGGCGGAGCCGGGGCGGCGGCCCCGGGCGCGGTTCCGGGGGCGTCCGTCTGATCCCTCATCGAGAAGTCTCCGTTCACCGGCGGGAGCCGGACAGCTCGGTCGGACGGCTCGGTCGGGCAGCTCGGTCCGATGGCCGGGTCGACGGCTCAGTCGGACAGTCCGGCCAGGACCGACCGGAGCCGCTCCAGGGAGTCCCGCACGTGTGCCAGGCCCAGGGGGTCGCTCGAGGTCAGCGCGGCGAGCCGCTCCTCCGGGGTGGCGCCCAGCAGCGGGCCGGTCGACAGCCGGACCCGCAGGGCGACCGGTTCGTCGGCGAACCGCTGCCCGCCGGGGGTCGGCGCGCCGAGCCGGCCGCCCAGCCAGTCCTCCAGTTCCATCGCGTCGCCGACACCCTGGCGGGCGAGCCCCGCGCGCAGCGGAGTCAGGTCGGCGTAGAGGTGTCGGCCGGCCTGCGGGGGCCGGGCCAGCGCCCCGACGGCCAGCAGTTCCCGGTGCGCGGCGGCGGCCACCGCCCCGTGCAGGGCGGAGGCCGCGGCGGCGCGGCCGGCCACGTGGGCGGGTTCGTCGAGGGCGTGCGCGGCGGCCCCGGCGACGGGGCCGGCCACGAAGGCGCCGGTCGCGGTGAGCACGTCCAGGCTGCGGGCCCGCAGCCAGGTGCCGCGCGGGGTGCCGGGGAAGCGGACGACGGCGGCGGGCCAGCCGGCGGGCAGCAGTGCGCCGGAGAGGTCGAGGAGGACCGCCACCTCGTCGGGCAGCATCTCGGCGGGGCTGAGCACCACCATGTCGTGCGGCCGGTGGACCGGCCGGTGGACGGTGTCGCGCCAGGTCTCGTCGCTGACGACGAACAGCCCGGCCGACGCGGCGGCCTCACAGGCCTCGCGCAGCAGCTCCGGCGAGGGCACGGTGGCCGTCGGGTCGTCGGCCACGGACAGCAGCAGGACGCGCGGGTCCCCGCCCTCGGCGCGCACCCGGCGCACCGTCTCCAGCAGTGCGTACGGGTCCGGTACTCCGCCGCACTCGGCCGGGGTCGGCACGTGGTAGGCCCGCCGTCCCAGCAGCCGGACCTGCGGCGTCCACCAGGCGGGACAGGGGCGGGGCAGCATGACGTCCCCGCCGTACGCGCCGAGCAGCGCGAGCAGCAGGGCGGGGGCGCCGGGCCCGGCGGCCACGCTGTCGGGGTCGGTCGGCAGTCCGCGCCGCCCCCAGTGCCGGGCCGCCGCGGACCGTACGGGCTCTCCCCCGCCCGGAGGCTCGGGGGCTGACCGCCAGGCGGCTGCCGCGAGGACGGCGGTGAGCTCGGGCAGGACGGGCAGGCCCGGCTGCGGGGCGGGCGGACCGTAGCGGACCGGGCCCCGGCCTTCGGCCGTCGTGCGCTGGATCCCCGACACCGCGCGCCACCTCTTCCTGCCGTACCCGCGCTCGCCAACGATGCCTTTATACGGTTATTCGTCCCGCCTCGCGCGTTGTGGCCACCGGGGCCCGGCGGGCGGTCGGGACCGGGGTCAGCCGTCCCTCCCCAGCAGCCCGAGCAGCCGGGTCTGGGCGTTCGCCCCGGCCGGCACCTCCAGCGGCGCGGCGAACATGCCGCTCGCGGCCAGCCCGTCCGCGTAGGGCATGACCTCCTTGATGGCGAACTCGACGAGGTCGTCGGGCAGCCGGTCGTCGGCGCCGATGGCCCGGGAGAGGTCCCAGGCGTGCACGGCGCAGTCGAGGGTCAGTTCGGAGCAGTACGCCGACCCGAGCGCGGGCCCGTAGGACAGCCGGACGGTGCGGTCCAGTGCTCCGGGCGCGGTGAACGCGGCGTGCGCGGCGACCGAGGCCCGGTCCCAGGCGTCGACCGGGTCGGTGCCGAGGACATCGCCGGAGAAGGCGTCGGCGAGCTCCTCGACGGTGCGGCCTTCGGTCACCAGCGGCGGGATCCACAGCTGTTCGGAGGTGACGTGGTTGACCAGGTCGCGCACGCTCCACTCGGTACAGGGCGTCGGCGCGTCCCACTGGGTGTCCGCGACTGCGCGGACCCGCTCCCCGAAGAACCGCAGGGCCTGCGCGTGACGGCCGAGCGGCGAGTCCGGCATCCGGGGGTCCGTCGCCTGCGGGCCTCCCGCCCGCGCATCCGGCGCCTGCGTGTCCGGCACTTGCTCCGGCATGGCTCTCACCGTCCTTCGCCGTCCTTCGCCAGGGTCGCCCCCTCCCCCGGGTTCACTCTCCTCGCACCCACCACACCCTGCCACCGACCTGACCAATCCCCTTGACACACAAGGATGGTGTCCACATGTCAATACGCATATCTCATATCTCGAACTGATCCTTTACGGTGGCACCATCGCTTCGACGACGAAGGAGACCCGGCCATGAACGCCGCGCATTCCGCCAACGCCCCGCACGAGACCGCCGTCTACACCCACGGACACCACGAGTCGGTACTGCGCTCGCACCGCTGGCGCACGGCGCAGAACTCGGCCGCGTACCTGATCGGCGAGGTGCGTCCGGGCATGTCCGTCCTGGACGTGGGCTGCGGTCCGGGCACCATCTCGGCGGACCTGGCGGAGCTGGTGGGGCCGCAGGGCCGGGTCACGGCGGTGGACGCCGCGCAGGACGTGATCGAGCAGGCCGCCGCGTACGCGCGGGAGCGCGGGCTGACCAACATCGAGTTCGCCACGGCCGATGTCCACGCGCTGGACTTCCCGGACGGTTCGTTCGACGTGGTCCATGCCCACCAGGTGCTGCAGCACGTCGGAGACCCGGTCCAGGCCCTGCGCGAGATGCGCCGCGTGTGCCGCCCGGGCGGGATCGTGGCCGTCCGGGACGCGGACTACGCGGCGATGACCTGGTACCCGCGGACCCCGGGGCTGGAGGAGTGGCTGGACCTGTACCGGCGGGTGGCTCGCGCCAACGGCGGCGAGCCGGACGCCGGACGCCGGCTGCGCTCCTGGGCGCGGGCGGCGGGCTTCACGGACGTGACCTGCACGGCGACGTCCTGGTGCTACGCGACCCAGGAGGAGGCCGCGTGGTGGTCCGCGCTGTGGGCGGACCGTACGAAGGCCTCGGCCTACGCCGGGATCGCGACCGGCGGCGGACACGCGACCGAGGCGGAGCTGGCGGCCATCGCGGACGCCTGGCACACCTGGGGCGCCTCCCCGGACGCCTGGTTCTCGGTCCTGAACGGCGAGATCATCGCCCGCGCCTGACCCCGGGAGCCGAGGGCCCGCGGCAGGTAGGCGCCTACGCGCCCACCGAGCCGTCCACGGAACCGCGTACGGGCAGCAGCGCGGGCCGCTTGGCCGAGCGCCCGTCTCCGCTGGAGCGCCCGCGCAGCCGTCGCCCGATCCACGGTCCGAGGAACCCGACGGCCCACCGCACCTCCCCGGCGGCCCCGCGCAGGCCCTTCGGCCCGAGCGGCGCCGGGCCGGGCAGCGGACGGGTCCAGGAGTCGTCGCTGCCGGGCAGCTCCAGCGACTGGGCGAGCCCGGCGGCGATCCGGGCGTGCCCGAGCGCAGAGGCGTGCAGCCGGTCGAAGCTCCACATCCGCGGGTCGGTCGTGGCGGGGTGGGGGCCGAAGTCGGCGAGGGCCACCCCGTGCCGCCCGGCGGCCTGCCGGATGCGGTGGTTGAGCGCGGTGATCCGCGGGGCCACGCCCTTGGCGAGCGGGATGAGCCGCGTGACGTCGGGGAAGGTGACGGTCGCCACCCGGGCCCCCTGCGCGGTGAGCGCGACGAACATCGCCTCCAGCTCTCCCGCCACCTCGTCGGCGTCGAACCCGGGCCGCAGGATGTCGTTGACCCCGGCGACGACGGTGGCCAGGTCGGGGCGGAGCGCGAGGGCCGGGGCGAGCTGCTGCGCGCGGACCGCGCCCGCGAGGCGTCCCCGTACGGCCAGGTTGGCGTACTGGATCTCCGGGTCGACCCGGTCCGCCATCAACTCGGCGAGCCGGTCGGCGAATCCGCGCAGCCCGGTGGCGTCGTCCCCGTCGCCGACGCCTTCGGTCTGGCTGTCGCCGAGAGCCACGTACCGCAAGGGGCGGCTCCGCTCATCGCTCCACACGGGGTGTCCGCCTCTCGCTCAGGATGGTGGTGGTGCGCTCGTACCAGGCGCGGTTGGCCCGCTCGAATTCCAGGCCGCGCAGACAGGTGAGGTAGGGGCCGATCCGCTCGCCGTGGCGCAGGAACTCCTCCTCGGCGAGCTCGCCCCGCATCTTGCGCAGCAGGGAGTCGAACATCTCGATCTTGGTGTCGGCGAAGGCGATCCGCTCCGTGAGCTGCGCGATCAGCGAGTCGGTGTCGACGCAGCCGGCGGCCTGGACCTTCACGAGCAGGTCGTCGCGGATGAAGGAGGGCTTGGTGTCGGCGGCGACGAAGCGTTCCAGCTCGGCCATTCCCGCGGAAGTGACTTGGAAGAGGCGCTTGTTGGGGCGGCTCTCCTGGACGACCTCCCGGCCCGCGATGAGCCCTTCCCCCTCCAGCTTGGTCAGCTCGGCGTAGACCTGCTGGGGCAGCGCCTGCCAGAAGTTGGCCACGCCCATGCCGAAGGACTTGGCCAGCTGGTAGCCGCTGAGCTCCTCGTCGAGCAGGGCCGCGAGCACGGCGTGACGCAGGGCCAACGGTCCGCCTCCTCATGTCCTCGTGTCCGTGCACCGATGCCTGTTCACCGGGGCACGACTCATGATAGTCAAGAAACTGACTAATCACATCGTTGACTATCCAGGAGAGTTCATGAGCACCGTGGACCGTTTCCGCGCCGCCGTCGACCACCGCGATCTCACCGCCCTGGAGGCCCTGCTCACCGAGGACGTCCGGCTCTACAGCCCCGTGAAGTTCACGCCCTTCGAGGGCAGGGCGATGGTGATGGCCCTCTTCGGAGTCCTCATCCGCACCTTCGAGGACCTGCACTACATCGGCCGGTTCGAGGGCAGCGTGGAAGCCGCGGCCGACGGGGCCGAGGGCCCGGCGGGGGTCCTGGCCTTCCGGGCCACCGTGAACGGCAAGCAGATCAACGGCATCGACATGCTCCACCTCGCCACCGAGGACGCGGAGGGCGCGCAGGGCGGCGCCGCGGGCGAGGGCCTGATCAAGGAGATCACCGTGATGGTCCGCCCGCAGTCGGCGGTCCAGACCCTCGGCGAAGCGGTGCTCGCGGGCCTGGTCGCCGACGGGGTGGTCTCCTAGCCGGTCCCTAGCCGGTCCCCGGCCGGTCCCTAGCCGGCCTCCTGGCCCTTGTGGTCCCGGTGCCCCGGCGGGCGCATCCGGAAGTTGTACGGGCGCGGCAGCGGGCGGTCCGTGAGCGTGGCCCAGACCTCCGAGAGGATCTCGTCGCCCTCGCGGAGGTCGGGCAGTTCGAACCCCTCCTCGAAGACCCGCCGGGCCGCGCCCACATGGCCCTCGGCCGCCAGCAGCCGGGCCGCCGCGAGCCGGAAGCGGCCCTCGTCGCGCAGCGCGGGCCGCAGCCGGTCCCACACCGCGCGGGCCTGCGTGAGCAGCCCCGCCGCCAGCAGGGCGGTGAGGGCCTCCCGGCCCAGCGCCGATTCGGCGGCCAGCCAGCCGTCGCCGCCCCGGCTCTCCTGGGCCAGGTCCTCGAAGGCCTCGGCGTACCAGTGGGCCGCCCGCGCCCGGTCCCCGGCCAGGCCGTCGGCCAGCGCCAGGCACCTCAGCAGCGGCCACCGCGAGGGGGCCAGCGCCAGCCCGCGCTCCCAGCTGCGCACCGCCTGGGCGATGTCCCCGGCGTGCCACTGCGCGACCCCGAGGTGGTACTCGGTCAGCGGGTCCGCCCGAGCCGTCTCCAGCATGTCCCGCCAGTGCGGGGCCACCAGGCTCGGGCCGGGCGGCGCCACCCGGCGCGGTGCGGGGAACACCCCGCTGCGCCAGAGCTCCAGCCAAGGCGCCTGCTCCTCGCCGAGCGTGTCCGGCGGGAAGGGGGTGCCGGGCAGCTTGTACCCCCCGCACCGCACCTCCAGCGCACCCCAGCCGGAGCCGGTCGCCAGCCGCTCCCCCGGATCGGTGTCGGCAAACCCGCGCCACGCCTCGTAGGCCGCGTCCACGGCCGCCCCGGGGAGCGCGGAATCCAGTGCCGCCCCGGCCGCGCCCCGCGCCGCCGCCCAGTCGTCCCCGTGCACGGCGGCCGGGTCCGCGGACAGCGCCCCGTAGGCCTCCAGCCAGCTGAACTCGGCCCCGGCCTCCAGCCGTACGTGCTCCAGCTGGGTCCGGGCCAGCCCGGCCTGGATCTCCGCGTACCCGGCCGTGCCCGGTTCGGTCAGCCATTCCTGCCAGCGCCGGCCGCCCTCGCCCGCGCCCCAGACGAAGAGCTTGCGGCCGCGCAGCCGGTCCGTCGAGGTCTGTACGAGGCCCCGCCCGTCCGCCTCCAGGGAGGCGATCCAGGGCCGGGCGCCGGTCTCGACCTCGTAGAAGAAGTCGGCGGGGTACTCGCTGCGCAGCGGGTACGTGCGGTCCTCGTCCTCCCACCGCGGTACGGGGATGCGCCGCAGGGAGCGCTCGTACCCGAAGTGCCAGGCCCGGTCGGCCGGGGCCAGGACGCGGGTGTCCGGGCCCTCGGGCACGGCGATGTTGGACCACCAGTAGACGGGTGCGGGCCGCTCGTGCGGATTGCGCACGCGGACCCCGACGTAGAGGAACTCCGAGTCCTCGGGCAGCCACAGGTCCACCTGGAAGGGCAGGTCGCGCAGCCGTTCCCACTCCCACAGCCGCACCATCACGCCCCCGTCGGGCGCCGGGACCAGGGCCGCGTGCAGCGGGGCGCAGGAGAGGGTGGTGTGGCCGGTGGCGCCGATGTTCCACTCGATGCCGCCGGAGAACCAGGCGCCGTTGAGCGCGAAGTTGGCGGGCTGGAACACCGGGTTGCGGTAGAGCAGTTCGCGTCCGGTCGGCAGGTGCACGAGCGAGTGGATCCGGCCGCCGAGTCCCGGCAGGACGGTGACGCGCAGATGCGCGTTCTCGATGACGATCGTCTCGATGTCCCGCTCGGTGCGCCGGCGCTGGTAGCCGTCCCGGATCCGGACGGGCAGCAGCGAGCGCAGCGGCTCGTAGCCGATCTGGCGGGCCATGTCGCGCGGCAGGCCCTCGCGCGCCCGGTCGTCGAGTTCGTGGACCTCGTCGAAGGCGCGCAGGGCGGGGAGCGGGTTCTCTGGACCCAGGGGTGCTGCGGGGAGGGTGAGCACGGAGCGGCTGACGGTGGTGGCCATGGGGAAATGGAACACGCCGCGGCGGCCGGTGCACAGGGATTCGGCGCATCACCACCGGTCAGGATTACGCAAAGCCCTTCCGGGTGCGGAGCGTTGATCGACAATGGGCGCATGACGGAACGCAGCAGAAGGGCCGAATTCTTCGGCGGAGCCGAGGCCGAGAGCGAGTTCAGGGGACGCCCCACGACCGGTGACGAGCGAGCGATGCTCACCGCGATGCTGGCGGCGCAGCGCGCGACGCTGGAGCACAAATGCGCGGGTCTGGAGGCGGAGTTGGCCGTCCGGTCGGTGGAGCCGTCCACGCTGTCGCTGCTCGGGCTGGTGCGCCATCTCGCGGACGTGGAGCGCCGCTGGTTCCGGCGGGCGCTGGCCGGACAGGACGCCCCGGCCCTGTTCTCCTCGCCGGAGGATCCCGACGGGGACTTCGACGGCGCCGCGCCGCAGGCCGCGGTGGTCGAGGGGGCCTGGGAGGCGTGGCGGGCGGAGGTGGCGTTCGCCGAGGGGTTCGCGGCGCGGGCGCCCGATCTGGAGGTGTCCGGGAAGGACGGGTGGCTGGGCGAGGTCTCGCTGCGCTGGGTACTGATCCACATGATCGAGGAGTACGCGCGCCACAACGGCCACGCGGACCTGCTGCGCGAGCGCATCGACGGCGCGATCGGGGTCTGACCGCCGGGGGCCGCCCGCCGGGACGGCAGGGCGCCCGGCCGTCCCGGCGGTCCGGACCTCCTACGCGAACTACGCGAACGCTCCCGCCACCAGGTCGGCCAGCAGTGCGCCCGCGCGGCCCTCCGGGTCCAGGTCCGGGTCGTAGATGGTGACGTTGAGGCCGACGCAGCGCGGAGAGCTGATCAACACTCCGAGCAGCTCGGCGAGTTCGTCCGGGATCAGCCCGCCGGGGTCCGGGCTGTCCACGGCCGGCATCACCGACGGGTCCAGTACGTCGGCGTCCAGGTGGACCCAGAACCCGGCCGTGGCCGGTGGCTGCAGCCCGGTCAGGGCCGTCCGGGCCACCGGCCCGGCGCCCCGGTCGCGGATCGCGCCGACGGTGGCGGCGAAGATCCCGGCGGCGCGCAGCTCGGTGAGGTCGGGGTCGCCGTCGCGCAGCCCGAAGAGCCGTAGGTCCTCGTCGCGCAGGTAGGGCGCGAGGCCCTCCAGGTTCGCGAGTCCGGCCTGGCCCCGCCCGGTGGCCAGGGCCAGTTCCTCGCCGGCCGCGGCTCCGACGGGCCCGTTGACGGCCGCGTTGCCGGGGTGGCGGAAATCGGCGGAGCCGTCGATGGCGGCCAGCCCGTACCGCCCGAGGCGGCGCATGGCGAGCGAGGCGCCCAGCTGGATGGAGCAGTCGCCGCCGAGGACCACGGGGAACTCGCCGGAGCGCAGGTGGCCCTCGATCCGGTCGGCGAGGGCGACGGTGTACTCGGCGAGGGGCCCGGCGTGGAACACCCCGTCCCCCTCCTTCCACTCCCCACGGTCGTAGCGCGGCGGGACGACCACCCCGCCCTCGCGCGCGCCGAGCCGGGCCAGCAGCCCCTGCTCGCGCAGGGCCCCGGCCAGCTTGTACACGCCGGGTACCGTGCCGGGCGCGGGAGGCCGGAGCCCGAGGTTGGACGGTGCGTCGAGGAGTACGAGGGTTCGCATGGACTCATCCTGTGCGATGGGGGGCCGGGGGACGAGGCATTTCGGCCGTGATCGCCCAGCGTTCGTGGTCCCGCCAGGCGCCGTCGACGTGGAGGAAGTCCGCGGAGAGGCCTTCCAGCCGGAAGCCGCGGCCGCGCACGAGGGCGATGGAGGCGGTGTTCCCCGGCTGGATGTTGGCCTCCAGCCGGTGCAGGCCGAGGCCGTCCGCCGCGAAGGCGTGGCCGAGGACCAGGTCGAGGGCTTCGCCGAGCAGTCCGCGGCCCGCCGCGTGCGCGAAGGCCCCGTAGCCCAGGGCCCCGCTCTGGAAGGCGCCCCGGACGATGTTGTTGACGTTGACGAAGCCGGCGATGGCGCCCGTCTCCCGCTCGCAGACGAGGAAACCGGCCCGGCCCGCGCCCTCGATCAGCGGGGCCGCGTAGGGCTCGTACGCCTCGATCGTGGCGGGCGGGGACAGCCAGGGGTGGTGGAGCCGCCGGCTCTCGCCGACCCGGGCGGTGAACTCCGGCCCGTCCGCGAGCCGGAAGGGGCGCAGCCCCACGCGGGGGCCCGTGAGGAGGTAACGGAAATCGACCACACCCACAGGGTAGGTGTATGGCACCATCACCGTCGTGATCAACGGAGAGAACGACGGACAGCACGACGGACAGATCGACGGAATCCGCCTGTTGGCAGCGCTGAACAACGCGGAGTGGTGCGATGCCGTGTGCCGTGCGCACGGGCTGGAGGGCTCGCTCGGCGAGGACGTCTGGACCAGTGCGCGGCGGACCCCGCCCTACTACCCCGACGCGGTGACCCTCAGCACGGAGGCCTCCGCGGAGGCGGTCCTGACCTCGATCGACACCGGTGCCCCCGGCTGTTCGGTGAAGGACAGCTTCGCCCTCCTGGACCTGGCACCGGACGGCTTCGAGGTCCTCTTCGACGCCCAGTGGATCCACCGCCCGGCCCCGGCCGCCGCCGCGGCGCCCGCCCCCGCCCCTTCGCTCGCCTGGTCCCGGGTCGGCTCGGCCGACGAGCTGGAGGCCTGGGAGGCCGCCTGGGACGGGGAGGAGAGCACCGGCCTGTTCCGCCCCGCGCTCCTCACCGCCGACATAGCCTTCTTCGCCGGACGGGACCCCGACGGGCGGATCCTCGCCGGAGCCGTCGCCAACCGCACCGGTGAAGTCGTCGGCATCTCCAACGTCTTCACCGCCGACGGGACCCCGGACGACGCCGCCTGGACCGGCGCCCTCGCCTCGATCGACGGGCTGTGGCCGGGCCGTGACGTCGTCGGCTACGAGTCCGGCGACGACCTCGACACCGCGGCCCGGCACGGCTTCCGCCCGGTCGGCCCGCTGCGCGTCTGGCTGCGCACCGGCTAGACCTCCCCGGCCGGATTGCCCGAGCAGCACTCCGGGTGCCGGGGCCCGGTGCTCACGGCTCCAGGACCAGCCTGGGCACGTCCGTCCGCTCGATGCCGAACACCTGGCTGTACAGCGACAGTTCCGACTCCAGCGCCCGGACCATCGAGTCCGCGCGCCGGAAGCCGTGCCCCTCGCCCTCGAAGGCCACGTACGCGTGCGGCACCGAGCGGCCGCGCATCGCGTCGAGCAGCCGCTGGGCCTGGGCGGGCGGGCACACCGGGTCGTCCAGGCCCTGGAGGAGGACGAACGGCGCGGTGATCCGGTCGGCGCGGGCCACCGGGGAGCGTTCGCGGCTGATCCGCTCCAGGGTCCGCGGCGGGCCGGCGAGACCGTCGAGGTAGCGGGACTCCAGGTCGTGCGTCTCCTCGGCGAAACCGCGCAGGTCCAGCACGGGGTAGATCACCGCCGCGCACGCGTAGAGCCCGGTGGAGGCCAGTGAGGCCGCCGCCGTCCAGCCGCCCGCGCTGCCGCCGCGGATCGCGAGGCGGTCCGGGTCCGCGGTGCCCTCCGCGGCCAGACCGCGGGCCACGGCCGCGCAGTCCTCCACGTCGACGACGCCCCACTGTTCGCGCAGCCGCTCCCGGTAGGCGCGTCCGTAGCCGGTGGAGCCGCCGTAGTTGACCTCGACGACGCCGATGCCGCGGGAGGTGAAGTAGGCGATGTTCAGGTCGAGTACGGGCGGCACGTGGTCGGTGGGCCCGCCGTGCGCCCACACCACGTACGGGGGCAGTTCGCGGTCCCGGGCCCGCAGCTCCGGATGGTGCGGCGGGTAGACGTGGGCGTGGATCTGCCGGCCGCCGCGGCCGTGGAAGGTCCGGCTCTGCGGCTCCGGGTAGTAGGCCGGGTCCACCGGATCCGCCCGCCCGCCGCCCACCACCCTGGCGTGCCCGGTGGCGGTGTCCAGCTCCACCACCTCGTACGCGCTGCGCGGGCTGGCCGCGACCCCGTAGACCCGGCTGCCACTGACGGCGAGCGTGGGCTGCCAGGCCGTCCACGGTCCGGCCGCGTCGACCAGGTCGCCGCTCTCCGGGTCGAGCACGCCCAGAACGGAGGAGCCCTGTCCGTGCAGGACGGCGACGAGCCCTCCGGGCAGCGCGGCGATCCAGCGCAGTCCGGGCTTCCACAGCGGGCCGCCGAACTCCTCTTCCCGGGGGCACAGGTTGACCGCGTCGCCCGCTGCGGGCTCCACCCGGTACGGGTTCCACCAGCCGCCCCGGTCGCTCACCGCGAGGAGGGTCCCGTCATCCGCCCACTCGATCTGCGCGACGGCCTCCTCGGGTCCGCCGAGTACGGTACGCGGCTGCGCGAGCCGCCCGTCCGGCGTGACCTCGGCGAGCCTGAGCTCGGTGCCGTCCCAGGGCATCCGGGGGTGGTCCCACACCAGCCAGGCCGCCTGCCGCCCGTCCGGTGAGATCCGGGGGCCGGTGGTGAACCGGTACCGGTCGTCGGTCAGCTCCCGCACCCGGGAGCGGTCCTCGGCGGCCGATCCGTCCAGCGGTACGGCGGCCAGGACCCGGCGCACATCGGTCGGTCCGGGGCCGGTGAACTCCTCCAGCACGCACCAGACTTCGCCGCCACGCAGCACCGGGTCGGCCCAGCGCAGCCCTCCACCGACCGCCGAGACGGGGGTCAGCGGACGCGGGGCGGGGCTGCCGGGCGCGTCGGGCTCGTACGCGTACAGCCGCTGGTCGGGGAAGTGCGAGAACACCAAAAACGGTCCGCCCGAAGGGCGTTCGGTGCCCACCCAGGGCCGGCCGCCGTACTCGGTGACCCGGCTGCGCACGTTCCACGGCGCGGGCAGCACCGAGACGGGGTGGCCGCCGTTCACGGACCGCCGGACCAGCGCGCGTCGGCCGCCCTCGGCCGGCCGGGGCTCGGTCCACCACACCTCGGGGCCGACCGTGCCGACGTACTCGGGCCGCCCGTCGTGGGAGGCGGCGAGCGCGGCGTCGATGGGCGAGGGCCAGCTGCCGTAGGGAGCGGTGCGCGGCTCCATCACAGGGTGCGCAGCGCGTGGTCCAGGACGCGCACGCCGAAGTGCAGGGCGTCGACGGGGACCCGCTCGTCCACTCCGTGGAAGAGGGACCAGTAGTCGAAGCCGGGCGGCAGCTTCAGCGGGGAGAAGCCGTAGCCGGTGATGCCCAGGCGGGAGAACTGCTTGGCGTCGGTGCCGCCCGCCATGCAGAAGGGGACCACGTGCCCTTCGGGGTCGAACCGCTCGACGGACTCGCGCAGGATCGCGTAGGTCCGTCCGTCCACGGGGGCTTCGAGGGCCACCTCGCGGTGGTGGAAGTCCCAGCGCACGTCGGGGCCGGTGAGCTCGTCGAGGGTGGCGATGAACTCGGCCTCGCCGCCGGGCAGCATCCGGCCGTCCACGAAGGCGGTGGCCGTGCCGGGAATGACGTTGAGCTTGTAACCGGCGCTGAGCATCGTGGGGTTGGCGCTGTTGCGGACGGTCGCCCCGACGAGGGCCGAGGCCGGGCCGAGCTCGCGCAGGACGGGGTCGAGGTCGAAGCCGGGGGCCCGCGGATCCACCGACAGCCCCTGGAGTGCGGCCAGTTCGGTGATGCAGGCGACGACCGTGTCGGTGAGGCGGACCGGCCATTGGTGTTCGCCGATCCGGGCCACGGCGGCGGCGAGCCGGCTGACGGCATTGGCCCGGTTGGGCTTGGAGCCGTGTCCGGCGGTGCCGGTGGCCGTCAACTTCAGCCAGGCGGTGCCGCGTTCGCCGGCGGCGATCGGGTAGAGGGGGGGCCGTCCGGGGCCGGGGTGCACGGTGAAGGCGCCCGATTCCCCGATGCCCTCGGTACAGCCTTCGAAGAGTTCGCGGTGCCGGTCGGCGAGGAAGCCCGCTCCGTCGATCGCGCTGTCCTCCTCGTCGGCGGTGTAGGCGATCACGATGTCGCGGCGGGGTCTGCAGTCCAGCCCTCTCTCGGCGGCCCGCGCCCAGGCCCGTACGACGGCCAGCACCATCGCGTCCATGTTCTTCATGTCGACGGCGCCCCGGCCCCAGACCACCCCGTCACGGACCTCGCCGGAGAAGGGGTCCACGCGCCAGTCGGCGGCTTCGGCGGGGACCACGTCGAGGTGGCCGTGGACCAGGAGGGCGGGGGCGGAGCGGTCGGCCCCCTCGATCCGGGCCACCACGTTCGTGCGGCCGGGGGTGCGCTCCAGCAGCACCGGTTCGATTCCGGCTTCCGCCAGCCGCTCGGCGACGTACTCGGCGGCCGGCCGCTCGCGGCAGTCGCCGCCGCCCCGGTTGGTGGTGTCGATGCGGATCAGACCCGAGGTGAACTCCACGGCCTCGTCGAGGGCCGTCCGGTCCACCGGGGCGTCCAGGACCGAGCTGGGGCTGGGGTCGGACATGTCAGCCATACTGTTCCTCCACCGCTGCCGAGACGATCGTCGTGACCGCCTTGAAGGTCCGGATCCCCTCGTACATGGTCGCGCTGGTGTACGCGACTTTGCGCTCGCCCGACCGCGCGACGCCGGGTACCACCGTGGCCGCCATCGCCAGGTGCTCCGCGTCGAACTCCACCTCGACCGCGAAGGGGCCCCCGCGCACCGGTTCGTGACGGACCGCCAGGGCCGCGGCCGTCTTGGCGGCGGCCCTGATGTCGGCGGCCGTGCGGGCGGGGGTGCGGCAGACGGCGGCGTAGCGCGAGACGTGGTCCTTGACGGCGACGGTCACCGCGTCCGGGGCGTAGCCCGCGGCGTCCATACAGGTCAGGTCGTCTCCGGTGACGAGCACCACGGGGACCCCGTACTCGGCTACGACGTGCGCGTTGAGGACTCCCTCGCTGGCCCGGATCCCGTTCAGCCAGACCCCGGTGATGGAGTTGGCGAGGTAGGTGTGGGCGAGCACCCCTTCGGCTCCGGCTCCCGTGTGGTAGCCGACGAAGGCGATGCCGTCGACGTCCCCGTGCTGGACCCCCTCGACCATGGAGAGGGTCTTGTGGCGGCCGGTGAGCATCTCGACGCGGGCGTCGAGCCGCTCCAGCAGCAGGTTGCGCATGGTCCAGTGGGCCTCGTTGACGAGGACCTGGTCGGCGCCCGCGTCGTAGAAGCCGAGTACGGCGGCGTTCACGTCGGAGGTGAACATCGTCCGGCAGCGTTCCCACTGCGGCGTCCCGGGCAGCACGTCGGCGGGCCAGGTGACGCCGGTGGCGCCTTCCATGTCGGCGGAGATGAGGATCTTCATCGGGCCCCCGGGCGGTCGGTAGCGCTCAGACCCCCACCCTAACCGCCCGACCCCACGGGACCCCGGGGCCACGCCCGTGGGCGCGCCGGACCGCGCGTCGGCGGGCCGCCGCGTCCGGTTCACCCGATCCGGTGAGGCCCAGGTCGCCCCCTTCGGGTCCTGCCCCGGCCTCACCGCAACGGCGTTGCTCAGCCCTGGACTTCGGCGGCCAGGTTGGCGAGGAAGGTGTCGTAGATGCGGGCCAGGCCCTTGGGCGCGAAGGTGCGCTCGAAGAAGCCGCCGATGCCGCCGGCGCCGTTCCACACGGTGGTGACGACGGCCTTGGACTGCCCCTCGCCGGCCGGGGTGACGGTCCAGGTGGTGACCATGGAGGAGTTGCGGTCCTTCTCCACGAGCTGGCCGTCGGTGGGCTCGCTGACCTCGAGCAGGCAGTCGCGCACCCGCTTGCTGGTGGCCTGGAGCTTCCAGTGGACGAGGGTGCCCTCGCCGTCGCCGCCCTCGCGCACCTCGTACTCGCTGAAGTGCTCGGGCAGCAGCTTCCCCCGGGTACCGGTGTAGTCGGCCAGCGCGTCGAACACGGTCTCCGCGTCCGCCGTGATGATGCGCTCCGTGGTGGCCTCGACCTGCGCCATGGGTGCTCCTCCAACAGTGGTGATCTCTCGTCGCGGCAAGCCAACCACCTCCGGGGCGGGCGCCCAAATCCGGGTCGGACGCGGCAGCGGACCGGACGGGAAAGGCACTGGCAAACACGTCCCGCACGATCATGGGAACGTTTGTTCTATTCTCGGGAGCGAGCCATCTTGGGCCTGTCGTCAAAGTGGCGTCGTCGCCCGGAGGGCGGCCCCGCGACGTCCGGTGCGTGCTCTCGGTGTGCCGGGCGGAAGTCCGCGTACTGGACGTACGTGGGCTTTCGCCCGGTGCGGCGAGAGTGCGTGCCGGACGTCGCGGGGCAGACGGCACTTTGACGACAGGCCCAAGAGGAGCCGCACCATGCGCTGGGACAGCCTGAGCAACGAAACGAAGGACGGCGGAAGCCGACCCGCCGGCCCCGCCGCGCTCTTCGGCGCCGCCGCCGTCGTCACCCGCACCTTCGACACCCCCGAATTCCGCGGGATCACCTTCCACGAGGTGCGCGCGCGCTCGATCCTCAACCGGGTCCCCGGGGCCTCGCGGATGCCGTTCGAATGGACGGTGAACCCCTACCGGGGCTGCAGCCACGCATGCGTCTACTGCTTCGCGCGCAGGACCCACAGCTATCTCGACCTCGACACCGGCATCGGCTTCGACTCCCAGATCGTCGTCAAGACCAACGCCCCCGACCTCCTGCGCCGCGAGCTCGCCGCCCGCCGCTGGACCGGCGCGCACATCGCGATGGGCACCAACGTCGACTGCTACCAGCGAGCCGAGGGCCGATACGGGCTGATGCCCGGGATCATCGGGGCGCTGCGCGACCGCGCCAACCCCTTCTCCATCCTCACCAAGGGCACGCTGATCCTGCGCGACCTCCCGCTCCTCCAGGAGGCCGCCGCCGTGGCCGACGTCGGGATCTCCGTCTCCGTCGGCTTCACCGACACCGCCCTGTGGCGCACGGTCGAACCCGGCACCCCCTCCCCCGCCGCCCGGCTGCACGCCGTGCGCACCCTGACCGACGCGGGCATCGAGTGCGGGGTCCTGATGGCCCCGGTCATCCCCTTCCTCGGGGACTCCCCGGAGCAGCTGCGGGCCACCGTCCGGGCCGTCGCGGAATCGGGCGCGACCTCCGTGACACCCCTGGTACTCCATCTGCGGCCCGGGGCCCGCGAGTGGTTCACGGCCTGGCTGGGCGAGCACCACCCCCACCTGGTCGAGCGGTACGAGCGGATGTACGCGGGCGGCTCGTACGCGCCCACCTGGTACCAGCGCATGATCACCCGGCAAGTCCACGAGCTCGCCGCCGAATTCGGCATCGGACCGGGCGGGAGCGGGCGCGGCCGCCGGACCGTCCTGCCGGAGCGGCCCGCCGAACCCGGGGCCTCCGGGCCCACCCAGCTGAGCCTGATCTGAGGCCGCGCACGGCCGCCCGTACGACCGTACGACCGACTGAAGGGTCATCACATCGGGCCAATAGGGCGCCCAATCCCCCTTTCCGGGCGAGTGTTCCGGGACGATTCCGCCCAGAACCCTCGGCTGGGAGGCCCTATGAGCCCCGTGAACCGTCCGCCCCTCAAGAAGCGCGCCGCCGTCCTGCTGGCGGTCACCACCGTCGCCGCCGCCCTCGCGAGCCCGATGACGGCCGCCGCCCCCGCCGCGCCCGCGCCCGCATCCGCGCCGGCGCCCCTGAAGTGGTCCAACTGCGCCATGTCCCGCTACCCGACGCTCCAGTGCGCCTCCCTGAAGGTCCCCCTCGACCACGACCGGCCCGACGGCCGGCAGATCTCCCTCGCCCTGACCCGGGTCCCGCACACCGCCGCCCGCTCCCAGGGCCCGCTGCTGGTCAATCCGGGCGGCCCCGGCGGCAGCGGCCGCACCCTGGCCGGCTACATCGCCTCCGCGCTGCCCAAGGACGTCGCCGGCCAGTTCGACGTGATCGGCTTCGACCCCCGGGGAGTCGGGAAGAGCGAGCCCGTCCTGGACTGCGGCGCCGGGCACTTCACCCCCGTGCGGCCCGACTCCGTCCCCCTGGACGAGGAGACCGAGCGCGCCAACCTGGAGCGGGTGAAGTCCTTCGCCGAGTCCTGCCAGACCAAGCACGCGGACGTGCTCCCGTACATCGGCACGGTCTCGGCGGCGCGGGACCTGGAGGTGCTGCGGGCCGCTCTGCGCGCCGACAGGCTCAGCTACTTCGGCTACTCCTACGGGACCTACCTGGGCGCGGTGTACGCCAAGCTGCACCCCGACCGCATCCACCGCCTCGTCCTGGACTCGGTCGTCGACCCGGCCGGGGTCTGGTACGAGGACAACCTCGCCCAGGACCAGGCCTTCGACGCCCGCCACAAGTCCTTCCTGGCGTGGGTGGCCCGGTACGACTCCACCTACCACCTGGGCAGCGACCCGGCGGAGGTCGAGGCCCGCTGGTACGAGATGCGCTCGGCGCTGCGCACCGCCCCGGCGGGCGCCAAGGTGGGTCCGGCCGAGCTGGAGGACACCTTCATGCCGGGCGGCTACTACAACGGCTACTGGCCGCACCTCGCCGCGGCGTTCTCCTCCTACTCCGTGGACAACGACCCGAAGCCGCTGGTGGCGGCGTACGAGAAGTTCGGCGCGGTGGAGCCCTCGGCGGGCAACAGCTACAGCGTGTACACGGCCGTGCAGTGCCGGGACTCGGCGTGGCCCAAGGACTGGAACAAGTGGCGCGCCGACATGTGGCGCACGCACGCCAAGGCGCCCTTCATGACCTGGAACAACGCCTGGTACAACGCCCCGTGCGCGTTCTGGCCGACCGAGCCGCTGCAGGCTCCGGACGTCACCAACACCGCCCTCCCGCAGGCGCTCCTCTTCCAGGCGACGGAGGACGCGGCGACCCCCTACGAGGGCGCGGTGAGCATGCGGCGCAAGCTCGCGGGCTCCGCGCTGGTGGTCGAACAGGGCGGCGGCAACCACGGGATCGCGCTCAGCGGCAACAAGTGCCTGGACGAGAAGCTGACTTCGTACCTGCTGACCGGCAGGGCCGCGGACGCCACCTGCCCCGCCCAGCCGGCCCCCAAGCCGGTCCCCGCGACCCGTGCGGTCCCGCCGTCGGCGGGCGGCGCGGCGCTGCACGGCCTGCTGGGCTTCCGGGGCTGAGCGGTCAACTCCTGGGCCGAGCGGCCCGTCCGGGTCCCGGCCAGGCGGCCCGTCCGGGTCCCGGCCGTCCGGGCCGGGGCTTGGCCGTCGGGGCCGCAGCGGGCAGGATCGTCCCCATGACCACTTCACAGGACGGCCATCTCACCCGCATCGCCGCGCCGGAGGGCGTCGCCCCCGGCACCGGGTACAACCATGTCGTCTGGGGCACCGGACGGTTCGTCGCCGTGTCCGGGCAGTGCGCCTTCGACGAGAAGGGCGAGGTGGTCGGCGAGGGCGACGCCGACGCCCAGGCCCGGCAGGTGTTCGAGAACCTGCGCCGGTGCCTGGCGGCGGCCGGGGCGGACTTCGAGGACGTGGTGAAGCTGACCTACTTCGTCACCGACGTCGCCCACCTCCCCGCGGTGCGCGCGGCCCGTGACGAGGTGTTCGCCCCGGACCGCCTCCCGGCCTCCTCGGCGGTCCAGGTGTCGGCGCTGTTCCGACCCGAACTGCTGATCGAGATCGAGGCCTTCGCGATCGTCCCGGAGCGGAACCGGGCGGAGGCCGCGACCGGGTTCGAGGCCGAGTCCGGGACCGGGTTCAGGACCGGCTCCGGCGCCGGTTTCGGCACCGGTTTCAAGACCGGGTTCGCCAGCTGAGTTCCCTTTCCGGCGCCGGCCGAGTTCCAGCCCCAGCCGCGTTCCAGCCCTAGCCGATTCCCGCTTCCAGCCCCCGCAGGGCCGCGGTCGCCGCCACCGCCAGCCGCGGGTGCGACTGGGCCCGTACGAGGACTTCGTGGGCGCGCCGGTCCGCCAGCGCGCCCAGCCCCTCCACGCAGGCCAGCGCCACCCGCCAGTACGGGTCGTTCGGCGCGAGCAGCCGCGACAGGGTGCGGATGAGCGCCGGGGCGGATTCGGGGGCGCGCAGCGCCGCCAGCAGCCGGACCGGGTGCAGGGCGTAGGCCGTCCGCAGTTCGTTGGTCGCCAGGGCCGCCGCCGCGCGGGCGGTGCGCGGGTCCCCCAGGACGGCCAGCGCCTGCGCCGCGGCCTCGCAGCGCGGCGGGTCCCGGTGGTTGAGCAGCAGGACCAGCGCTTCGAAGGCCCGCCGGTCCCCGGCCAGGCCGAGCCGGTACGCGGCCAGCTCCCGGGCCCACAGCGGCCGGCCGGCCTCGGAGAGGGAGGCCGCCAGCTCGTCGGGGCCGGCCCCGGCCAGCGCCACGTATTCGGCGGCCCCGGCCGATTCCGCCCGCAGGCGCTCCAACACGTCGTTCACCAGGCCACCCTAGGGGGCCGGGGCGGTCGGCACGCGCGGTTCCGGGACGTTGGACGGCGGCCGGGTGCACGGCCCGGTGCACGGCCCGCTGGAGGGCCGGTTGATCGATGATCGATGATCGGTACATTTGAGCGGCACAGGTCACATGTGCGCACTCTGGCGGACCAGTTACCTGCGGGTTACTGTCCCTACAACACGTACGAGGGCGGCCTGGTGACGCAGCCACCTCGTACCAGTCGGTTCCGCACGACCTCCGCACGACCTCACGGCGCAGCCCCGGGACAGGGCTCCACCGCTTCCGCCCTTCGGGCCGTTCCCCCTGGACACCCTCCTTCCGGAACCTCCCGCCACGGGCTTCTCCGCACGGATCTCCGTACGGCATCCGCGTGCGCCGCGCGCCGCGCGCCCCCTCAGTCGTCACCCTCTTCCACTGGAGTCCCGCGATGGACCTTCCGTCCACGTCCAGTCAGTCCTCCCCCTCCTCCGAGCCCACCCGGCCCGCCCTGCAGACCATCGCCGTCGTCGGCCTCGGCACCATGGGCACCGGCATCGCCGAGGTCCTCGCCCGAGCCGGCCGCGAGGTCATCGGCATCGAGATCAGCGACACCGCGGCCCGCCGCGCCACCGCGGCCCTCGCAGCCGCCACCGCCCGCTCCGTGACCAAGGGGCTGCTCACCGAGCAGGAGCGCGAGGGCGTCCTGGCCCGTTTCCGCACCTTCTCCGAGCTGGGCGCCGCCGCCGAAGCCGATCTCGTCATCGAAGTCGTCCCCGAGTCCTACGAGCTCAAGCAGCGGATCTTCCGCGAGCTCGACGCGATCGTGCGGCCGACGGCGATCCTGGCCACCGGCACCAACGCCCTGTCGGTGACGCGGATGGCCGCCGAGTCGCAGCGCCCGGAGCGCGTGGTCGGGCTGCACTTCTTCAACCCGGCTCCGGCGATGAAGCTGGTCGAGGTCGTCTCCAGCGTGCTGACGGCCCCGCCGGCCGTCGAGGCGGTCACGACGCTGGCCCGCGAGCTCGGCAAGGAGCCCGTCGCGGTCGGCGACCGCCCCGGCTTCGTCGCCGACGGCCTGCTGTTCGGCTACCTCAACCAGGCCGCCGCGATGTACGAGGCGAAGTACGCCTCCCGCGAGGACATCGACGCGGCGATGCGGCTGGGCTGCGGCCTGCCGATGGGCCCGCTCGCCCTGCTCGACCTGATCGGCGTGGACACCGCGCGCACCGTCCTGGAGGCCATGTACACCGCCTCCGGCGACCGGCTGCACGCCCCGGCCCCGATCCTGGGCCACCTCGCCGAGGCGGGTCTGACCGGGCAGAAGTCCGGGCGCGGGTTCTACACGTACGAGGCCGCGGGCAGCCAGGTCATCGTCCGCGACCTCCAGACCCCGCCGGACGGCGACCTGGTCCGGGCGAGCCGCCCGGTCTCCACGGTCGGCGTGGCCGGTTCGGGCACCATGGCGAGCGGGATCGCGCAGGTCTTCGCGCAGGCCGGCTACTCCGTGGTGCTCGCGGCCCGCAGCCAGGAGAAGGCGGACGCGGCGAAGTCCGCCATCGCCAAGTCCCTGAGCCGTGCCGTGGACCGGGGCCGGCTGACCGCGGACGCGGCCGCGGCCACCGTGGGGCGGATCACGGCGGCGGGTTCGCTGGAGGCCTTCGCCGAGGTGGATCTGGCCGTGGAGGCCGTCGCCGAGGACCTGGCGGTGAAGCAGGAGCTGTTCCAGAGCCTGGACAAGGTCTGCAAGCCGGGCGCGATCCTGGCCACCACGACCTCCTCGCTGCCGGTGATCGCGATCGCCCGCGCCACCTCGCGTCCCCAGGACGTGATCGGCATGCACTTCTTCAACCCGGCTCCGGCGATGAAGCTGGTCGAGGTGGTCCGGACCGTCCTGACCGCCGACGACGTGCACGCCACGGTCCGCGGGATCTGCGCCAAGGTGCGCAAGCACCCGGTGGACTGCGGGGACCGGGCCGGTTTCATCGTGAACGCGCTGCTGTTCCCGTACCTCAACAACGCGATCAAGATGGTCGAGCAGCACTACGCCGGGATCGACGACATCGACGCGGCGATGAAGCTGGGCGCCGGTTACCCGATGGGGCCCTTCGAGCTCCTCGACGTCGTGGGCCTGGACGTGTCGCTGGCCATCGAGCAGGTCCTGCACAAGGAGTTCCGCGACCCGGGCCTGGCCCCGTCCCCGCTGCTGGAGCACCTCGTGGCGGCGGGCTGCCTGGGCCGGAAGACCGGCCGCGGATTCCGTGAGTACGCCCCCCGCCGGTAACCGGCGGCCGGCCCATGAGCCGGATGCGTGGGGAGGGCTGCTCGGGTCTGCCGGACCCTCACGGCAGGCCGTACCCTCCGAGCCCAGTGCGGGCCCTCCCCCGCATCCACCCCTGTCCCACACCCCTCGGGAGCGCTCTCCGGCGCGGATGAAGTACTTTCGCTCTATGTCCCAGCCCGTCAAGACCTCGCCCCGCGCCTCATCGGCCTCCGACGCCCCGGAGAGCCCGGCGGGCACCAAGGCGGCCGCCCAGCGGCTCAAGATGCGCCGCGAGCTGGCGGCGGCCGCGATGGAGCTCTTCGCGACCAAGGGATACGAGGCCACGACGGTCGACGAGATCGCCGCGACGGCCGGTGTGGCGCGCCGGACCTTCTTCCGGCACTTCCGGTCCAAGGAAGAGGCGATCTTCCCGGACCACGACGACACCCTGACCCGCGCCGAGGCGGTCCTGGACGTGGCCCCGGCGCACGAGCACCCGCTCGACACGGTGTGCCGGGGGATCAAGGAAGTCATGAAGATGTACGCCGCCTCGCCGGCGGTGTCGGTGGAGCGCTACCGGCTCACCCGCGAGGTGCCGGCGCTGCGGGAGCGGGAGATCGCCTCGGTCGCCCGGTACGAGCGGCTCTTCACCCGCTACCTGCTGGCCCACTTCGACGAGACCGACCACCACGACGGCAACGACGACCCGCTGCTGGCCGAGGTGGCCGCATCCGCGGTGGTCACGGCCCACAACCACGTGCTGCGGCGCTGGCTGCGGGCGGGCGGCCAGGGGGACGTGGAAGCGCAGCTGGACCACGCCTTCTCGATCGTGCGCAAGACCTTCGGCACCGGGATCGGCGCCGGGCGCACGCTGGGCTCGGCGCAGCCGGCGCTCGGTTCCGCTTCCGCCGCGGACGCGGAGCCGGCCGCGGCCTCGGTCCGTACACAGGGCGAGGTGCTGGTCGCGGTGGCCCGGACCGACGCTCCGCTCGACGAGGTCATGCGGACCATCGAAGAGGCGCTCAAGCAGAGGTAGCAGTACTCAGCAGTAACGCTCGTCACAGCGGCCGCCCCCATTCCGGGGGCGGCCGCTTTCGTTTGTCCGGGTTGCCCCTACTCGCAGGTAACTCTGATCGATCATCGCTCATCCGCGCAGGTCAATCGGCAAATGAGAGAAAGTTTTGGCACCCGGTGCCTTGCTGAGTGACACGGGGTGCCATACGTTGAATCTCGTCCGGATGTCCCCGCGGTCCAGCCCACTCGGCACGGACCGCGCCCCGGATGCCTGCGTCACCAGGCCCCCGCAAAGCCCCACCACAGGCAACGCGCCGCAGCACCCAGCCGAATCGACGGCACCCCAGAACATCGCTCGACACCGCTCGGCACCCCTCAGCTTCGCCGCTCCACACCACCCGTTTCCCTGAGCGCACCCTCATCAGCGCATGGCCGGAGGCAACACCGTGAAGGACATCCTGGACGCGATCCAGTCGCAGGCCGCTACGGCCGCCGACTTCGCGGCCCTGCCGCTCCCCGACTCGTACCGCGCGATCACCGTGCACAAGGACGAGGTGGAGATGTTCGCCGGGCTCACCACCCGCGAGAAGGACCCCCGCAAGTCCCTGCACCTGGACCAGGTCCCCGTGCCGGAACTCGGCCCGGGCGAGGCCCTGGTGGCCGTCATGGCCTCCTCGGTCAACTACAACTCCGTGTGGACCTCGATCTTCGAGCCGGTGTCCACCTTCAGCTTCCTGGAGCGCTACGGGCGCCTCTCGGAGCTCACCAGGCGTCACGACCTGCCGTACCACATCATCGGCTCGGACCTCGCGGGCGTCGTCCTGCGCACCGGCCCCGGCGTCAACGCCTGGAAGCCGGGCGACGAGGTCGTCGCGCACTGCCTGTCGGTCGAGCTGGAGTCCTCCGACGGCCACAACGACACGATGCTCGACCCGGAGCAGCGCATCTGGGGCTTCGAGACCAACTTCGGCGGCCTGGCGGAGATCGCGCTCGTCAAGTCCAACCAGCTGATGCCCAAGCCCGACCACCTCAGCTGGGAGGAGGCCGCCTCCCCCGGCCTGGTCAACTCCACCGCCTACCGCCAGCTGGTCTCCCGCAACGGCGCCGCCATGAAGCAGGGCGACAACGTCCTGATCTGGGGCGCGAGCGGCGGGCTCGGCTCGTACGCCACCCAGTTCGCGCTGGCCGGCGGCGCCAACCCGATCTGCGTCGTCTCCAGCGAGCAGAAGGCGGAGATCTGCCGGGCGATGGGCGCGACCTCGATCATCGACCGCAACGCCGAGGGCTACAAGTTCTGGAGCGACGAGCACACCCAGGACCCCCGCGAGTGGAAGCGCTTCGGCAAGCGCATCCGCGAGCTGACCGGCGGCGAGGACATCGACATCGTCTTCGAGCACCCGGGCCGCGAGACCTTCGGTGCGAGCGTCTACGTCACCCGCAAGGGCGGCACCATCACCACCTGCGCCTCGACCTCGGGCTACATGCACGAGTACGACAACCGCTACCTGTGGATGTCGCTCAAGCGGATCATCGGCTCGCACTTCGCGAACTACCGCGAGGCCTGGGAGGCCAACCGCCTGGTCGCCAAGGGCAAGATCCACCCCACCCTGTCGAAGGTCTACTCGCTGGAGGACACCGGCCAGGCCGCCTACGACGTCCACCGCAACCTCCACCAGGGCAAGGTCGGTGTCCTCGCGCTGGCCCCCGAGGAGGGCCTGGGCGTGCGCGACCACGAGATGCGCGCGACGCACCTCGAAGCGATCAACCGCTTCCGCGACATCTGATCCTTCGTCTGATCCGTCTGATCCGTCTGAGATCGTTCAAGGGCCAAAGGGACAGCCTGAGATGACAGAGCGCCAGAAAGACCGTCCGTGGCTCATGCGGACGTACGCCGGCCACTCCACGGCCGAGGCGTCCAACGAGCTGTACCGCCGCAACCTCGCCAAGGGCCAGACCGGCCTGTCGGTCGCGTTCGACCTTCCGACGCAGACCGGCTACGACCCCGACCACATCCTCGCCCGCGGCGAGGTGGGCCGGGTCGGGGTACCGGTCTCCCATCTGGGCGACATGCGGCGGCTGTTCCAGGACATTCCCCTGGAGCAGATGAACACCTCGATGACGATCAACGCCACCGCCATGTGGCTGCTGGCGCTCTACCAGGTGGCCGCCGAGGAGCAGGGCGCTGACATCGCCCAGCTCCAGGGCACCACCCAGAACGACATCGTCAAGGAGTACCTGTCGCGCGGGACGCACGTCTTCCCGCCCGGCCCCTCGCTCCGGCTGACGACGGACATGATCGCCTACACGGTCAACCACATCCCCAAGTGGAACCCGATCAACATCTGCTCGTACCACCTCCAGGAGGCCGGAGCCACGCCGGTCCAGGAGATCTCGTACGCGATGTCCACGGCCATCGCCGTACTGGACTCCGTGCGCGACTCGGGCCAGGTCCCGCCCGAGCGCTTCGGCGAAGTGGTCGCCCGCATCTCCTTCTTCGTGAACGCGGGCGTCCGCTTCATCGAGGAGATGTGCAAGATGCGCGCCTTCGGCCGCATCTGGGACAAGGTCACCCGCGAGCGCTACGGCATCGAGAACGAGAAGCAGCGCCGCTTCCGGTACGGGGTCCAGGTCAACTCCCTGGGCCTGACCGAGGCGCAGCCGGAGAACAACGTCCAGCGCATCGTGCTGGAGATGCTCGCGGTCACCCTGTCCAAGGACGCCCGCGCCCGCGCCGTGCAGCTGCCGGCCTGGAACGAGGCGCTGGGCCTGCCCCGGCCCTGGGACCAGCAGTGGTCGCTGCGCATCCAGCAGGTCCTCGCCCACGAGAGCGACCTGCTGGAGTACGAGGACATCTTCGCCGGCTCCCACGTGATCGAGGCCAAGGTCGATTCCCTGGTGGCCGAGTGCCTGGCCGAGATCGACCGGATCCAGGAGATGGGCGGCGCGATGGCCGCCGTGGAGTCCGGATACCTGAAGGGCGAGCTGGTCTCCTCGCACGCCGAACGGCGGGCCCGGATCGAGGCCGGCGAGGACAAGATCGTCGGCGTCAACTGCTTCCAGCAGACCGAGGAGAACCCGCTCACCGCCGACCTGGACGGCGCCATCATGACGGTCGACCCCGCGACCGAGGCGCTGACCGTCGAGCGGATCGGCCGCTGGCGCGCCGAGCGCCAGGAGTCCTCGGACCGGCAGGGCGAGGGCGACCCGTTCGTCTTCCCGACGGTGATGCAGGCCCTGGACCGGCTGAAGGAGGCCGCCGCCGGGACCGAGAACCTGATGGAGGCCACCCTGGAGTGCGCCCGCGCCGGTGTCACCACCGGCGAGTGGTCGAGCGCCCTGCGCGAGGTGTTCGGTGAGTTCCGGGCTCCGACCGGCGTCTCCTCGGCCCCTGTGGCGGTCACCGCCGAGCCGGGCACCCCGATGGCCGAGGTCCGCGCGAAGGTGACCCGTACGGCCCAGGACCTGGGCACCGGGCGGCTGCGCCTGCTGGTCGGCAAGCCCGGCCTGGACGGTCACTCCAACGGCGCCGAGCAGATCGCCGTACGGGCCCGCGACGCCGGTTTCGAGGTGGTCTACCAGGGGATCCGGCTGACCCCCGAGGAGATCTCCACGGCGGCCCTGGCCGAGGACGTCCACTGCGTGGGACTGTCCATCCTGTCCGGTTCGCACAGCGCGCTCGTGCCGGACGTACTGGAACGCCTGCGTGCGGCGGGGGCGGGTGACATCCCCGTCGTCCTCGGCGGCATCATTCCCAATGCCGATGCCATCGCGCTGAAGGCCGCCGGAGTCGCCGCGGTCTTCACCCCGAAGGACTTCGGCATAACGGAGATCATCGGCCGTATCGTCGACGAGATCCGCAAGGCGAACAAGCTCCACCCGCTCGACGGCGGCGAAGGCTCCGTCGGCGCGGACACCACTGACGCCAACCACACCGTCAACACAGTTGCAAGCACGGAGGTCCCCGCATGACCACGCCCTCTTCCCCGGTCAACCGGCTGCGGCCGCGCCGCTCCTGCCTCGCGGTGCCGGGTTCCAACCCCCGGTTCCTGGAGAAGGCCCAGGGTCTGCCGGCCGACCAGGTCTTCCTCGACCTGGAGGACGCCTGCGCCCCGCTCGCCAAGGAGGGCGCCCGCCACACGATCGTGGAGGCGCTGAACCAGGGCGACTGGACCGGCAAGACCCGCGTGGTGCGCGTCAACGACTGGACCACGCACTGGACGTACCGCGACGTGATCACCGTCGTCGAGGGCGCCGGCCAGAACCTCGACTGCATCATGCTGCCGAAGGTCCAGGACGCCCAGCAGGTCGTGGCGCTCGACCTCCTCCTGACCCAGATCGAGAAGACCATGGGCTTCGAGGTCGGCAAGATCGGCATCGAGGCGCAGATCGAGAACGCCAAGGGCCTGGTCAACGTCGACGAGATCGCCGCCGCGTCCCCGCGGCTGGAGACCATCATCTTCGGCCCGGCCGACTTCATGGCCTCGATCAACATGAAGTCCCTGGTCGTGGGGATGCAGCCGCCCGGCTACGGCGCGGACGCCTACCACTACATCCTGATGCGGATCCTGATGGCGGCCCGCATGCACAACCTCCAGGCGATCGACGGCCCCTTCCTCCAGATCAAGAACGTCGATGGCTACCGCGAGGTCGCCGGGCGCGCGGCGGCGCTGGGCTTCGACGGCAAGTGGGTGCTGCACCCGGGCCAGGTCGACGCGGCCAACGAGGTCTTCTCCCCCTCCCAGGAGGACTACGACCACTCCGAGCTGATCCTCGACGCGTACGACTGGTGCACCTCCGAGGCCGGAGGCAAGAAGGGCTCGGCGATGCTCGGCGACGAGATGATCGACGAGGCCAGCCGCAAGATGGCCCTGGTCATCGCGGGCAAGGGCCGCGCCGCGGGCATGGAGCGCACCACCAAGTTCGAGATCCCGGAGGCCTAGGACCATGCAGTTCGGACGCACCTACGAAGAGTTCGAGATCGGCGCGGTCTACAAGCACTGGCCCGGAAAGACGGTCACGGAGTACGACGACCACCTCTTCTGCCTGCTGACCATGAACCACCACCCGCTCCACATGGACAGCAACTACGCGGAGAACACGACCGACTTCGGCAAGAACGTCGTCGTGGGCAACTACATCTACTCGCTGCTGCTGGGCATGTCCGTGCCGGACGTCTCCGGCAAGGCGATCGCCAACCTCGAGATCGAGTCGCTGCGGCACGTGGCGCCGACCTTCCACGGGGACACGATCTACGGCGAGACCACGGTCCTCGACAAGACCCCGTCGAAGTCGAAGAACGACCGCGGCATCGTCTACGTGGAGACCAAGGGCTACAAGCAGGACGGCACCCTCGTCTGCGTCTTCAGGCGCAAGGTGATGGTCCCGACCGAGACGTACATCAAGGAGCGCGGCGGCGAGCAGCCCGGCCGGCCCACGCTGAAGGAACAGGGGAAGTAACCATGAGCCGACTTGCCCAGACCGCCGGCCTGACGGACGACCAGAGGGACATCCTCAAGACCGTCCGGGAGTTCGTCGACAAGGAGATCATCCCGGTCGCGACCCAGCTGGAGCACCGGGACGAATACCCGCAGCAGATCGTGGACGGCCTCAAGGAACTCGGCCTGTTCGGTCTGATGATCCCGGAGGAGTACGGCGGTCTGGGTGAGTCGCTGCTCACCTACGCGCTGTGCGTCGAGGAGATCGCGCGCGGCTGGATGTCCGTCTCGGGCATCATCAACACGCACTTCATCGTGGCGTACATGCTCAAGCAGCACGGCACGCAGGAGCAGAAGGATTACTTCCTCCCGCGGATGGCGCTGGGCGAGGTGCGCGGCGCGTTCTCGATGTCCGAGCCGGGGCTCGGCTCGGATGTGTCGGCCATCACCTCCAAGGCGGTGAAGGACGGTGACGAGTACGTCCTGAACGGCCAGAAGATGTGGCTGACGAACGGCGGCACGTCCACTCTGGTGGCCGTCCTGGTGCGCAGTGACGAAGGACACCCGGAGGGCACCGCCCCCCACAAGTCAATGACGACCTTCCTGGTGGAGAAGGAGGCGGGCTTCGGTGAGGTCCGTCCCGGCCTGACCATCCCGGGCAAGATCGACAAGATGGGCTACAAGGGTGTCGACACCACCGAGCTCATCATGGACGGACTGCGCATTCCGGCCAATCGGGTCCTGGGCGGCGAGACCGGTCGAGGGTTTTACCAAATGATGGACGGGGTCGAGGTCGGCCGCGTCAACGTGGCGGCCCGTGGCTGCGGCGTCGCACAGCGTGCTTTCGAGCTGGGCGTCTCATATGCCCAGCAACGTCACACTTTCGGCAAGGCCATCGCCGAGCACCAGGCGATCCAGTTCAAGCTGGCCGAGATGGCTACCAAGGTCGAAGCCGCCCATGCGATGATGGTCAATGCAGCACGCAAAAAGGACTCCGGGGAACGAAACGACCTCGAAGCAGGGATGGCGAAGTACCTCGCCTCCGAGTACTGCAAGGAGGTGGTGGAAGACGCGTTCCGCATCCACGGCGGCTACGGCTTCTCGAAGGAGTACGAGATCGAGCGTCTCTACCGTGAGGCCCCGATGCTGCTCATCGGTGAAGGCACCGCCGAGATCCAGAAAATGATCATCGGGCGACGCCTGCTTGAGGAGTATCGACTGCAGGGCTGAAAGTACCTTTTGCGGCGAATCATCCAGTGGTTTTCCACAAAAGAGTCACTACCAGTCACTGCCCGGCGGTCATCGACTCGGCTTCTGGCTTGCCCAGTTGTTGCGTGCAACCGATAGCATTCCAGTAAAGCCGCCGTCACGTCCCCGTGTTTCCGGCGCGGCATCACCCGCTACGAAGGTCATCCATGCCCCACAGCCAAACCTCTGCACCTCGCGTCGGCCTCCTCGGTGGACGCCTCGCGCGCGGAGCATCGCCGTGGCTTCTGCCGACCGTCGCCACCGCCGCTCTCAGCCTCACCCGGGCCCGCAAGTCCGGACGCTGGGCGGCAGTGGCCGTGCCCACCACCGCTCTCGCGGCGGGCATGCTGTGGTTCTTCCGCGACCCCGAGCGTGAGATCACGCAGGGCCGGGTCATCTCCCCCGCCGACGGTGTGGTGCAGAGCATCATGCCGTGGAAGGACGGACGGACCCGGGTCGCGATCTTCATGAGCCCGCTGAACGTCCACGTCAACCGCGCGCCCCTCGCGGGCACGGTGACGTCCGTGGAACACGTCCCCGGTGGATTCGTTCCCGCGTTCAACAAGGAGAGCGAGAACAACGAGCGCGTCGTCTGGCACTTCGACACCGAGCTCGGCGACATCGAGATGGTGCAGATCGCCGGCGCCGTCGCGCGACGCATCGTCCCGTACCTGCCGGCCGGCACCAAGGTGGAGCAGGGCGAACGCATCGGTCTGATCCGCTTCGGCTCCCGCGTCGACATCTACCTCCCCGAGGGCGTCGAGGTCGCGGTCGAGGTCGGACAGGCCACCACCGCGGGGGTGACCCGAATTGACCGTGACTGATCCTGAAACCCCGGCCAACCCGTCCGCCGGCTGGGTACCGGAGGGCGCCGCCTCCGAGGAGGAGTCCGCCGAGGACGACATGCCGCTCTCCCTGCGGCTGTCGATAGCGGACACCCTCACCCTCGGCAACGCGACGTGCGGATTCATGGCGGTGTACTTCACCACCACCGGGATCCTCATTCCGCACCTCACCGGCAGCGGTGAATCGGGCATGGCCCGGCACAGCGCGGCCACCGCGGTGATACTGATGCTGCTCGCGGCCGTCTTCGACCTCTTCGACGGGATCGTGGCCCGCAAGCTGCGCAGCTCGCCGATGGGTGCGGAGCTGGACAACCTGTCCGACCTGATCAGCTTCGGCCTGGCGCCCGCGTACTTCGTGCTCGTCTACGGCATGGTCGCCGACGACGCGCACCAGAAGATGTCGGCGCTGGCGGCGATCGTCGTACTGCTGGCGGTCGTCCTGCGCCTGGCCAGATTCAGCTGCGTGACGATGAAGGACGGCATGTTCCAGGGCATGCCGAGCCCCTTCGGCGCGCTCACGGTCGTCTCGATCGTGCTGCTGGAGCTGCCGTTCGTCCCGACGCTCCTCGCGATCGTCGGCGTGGCCTGGCTGATGGTGAGCCGGGTCGAGTACCCCAAGCCGCGGGGCGTCCTCGCGGTGGCGATGCTGAGCTGGATCGTCGGGGCGATGGGGCTGCTGGCGGCCTGGGCGTTCGACGCCCCGGGCGGCGGGCTCCTGCTCCAGACCGGCTGCGCGCTGCAGATCGCTCTGGCGGCCACCATCCCGCTGTTCGCGACGACCCGTCGCGCGAACACGTTCCGCCACAACCGCCGCGAGGCGCGGGCCACCCAGGCCCGCTAGCCACGGCTGTACGCGTACGAGAGGGCCCCCGGCCGCCGAAGAGGCACCCGGGGGCCCTTTCGCGTCCGCGGGGGTCCGCACACCCCCGCCGAAGCCCGCTCGGACCCTTCCCCCGAAGTCTCGGCCCGGCCGTCCACCGCGCGCCCACCCGCCGGCCATCCGCGCGGCCGTCCGGCCTGATGTCCGTCCGGCCGCCGACGACGTCCGGAGCCGCGGCCGGCCGGCCGCCCCGTAATCTTGATGTCGGAAAACCGCCAGCCCCCGGACCTCCCGCCCGGAAGGATGGAGCCATGTACACCGACACCGAGCGCTGCGTCCGGGCCGTCCGGTCCAAGGACGCCCGCTTCGACGGATGGTTCTTCACCGCGGTCAGGACCACCGGGATCTACTGCCGCCCGAGCTGCCCGGCGGTGCCGCCCAAGGTCGAGAACATGACCTTCCTGCCCAGCGCAGCCGCCTGCCAGCAGAGCGGGTACCGGGCGTGCAAGCGGTGCCGGCCCGACACCTCCCCCGGCTCCCCCGAGTGGAACGCCCGCGCCGACGCCGTCGCCCGTGCCATGCGGCTCATCCAGGACGGGGTCGTGGACCGGGAGGGGGTCCCGGGGCTCGCCGCCAAGCTGGGGTACTCCGCCCGCCAGGTGGAGCGCCAGCTCAACGCAGAGCTCGGCGCCGGCCCCCTGGCCCTCGCCCGCGCCCAGCGCGCGCAGACCGCCCGGCTGCTGATCGAGACCTCCGAGCTGCCGATGGGCGACATCGCCTTCGCCGCCGGGTTCTCCTCGATCCGGACCTTCAACGACACCGTCCGCGAGGTCTTCGCCCTCGCCCCGAGCGAGCTGCGCGCACGGGCCGGGAACGGCAGCCGCCAGGCCGCCCGGGTACCCGGCAGCATCAGCCTGCGGCTCCCCTTCCGCACCCCGCTCAACCCCGACAACCTCTTCGGGCACCTCGCCGCGACCGCCGTCCCCGGAGTCGAGGAGTGGCGGGCGGGCGCGTACCGCCGCACGCTGCGGCTCCCGTACGGCACCGGTGTCGTCGCCCTCACCCCGCAGCCCGACCACATCGGCTGCCAGCTCGCCCTGACCGACCTGCGCGACCTCACCATCGCCATCAGCCGCTGCCGCCGCCTGCTGGACCTCGACGCCGATCCCGAGGCCGTGGACGAGCAGCTGCGCGCCGATCCGCTGCTGGCCCCGCTCGTGGACAAGGCTCCCGGGCGCCGGGTGCCGCGTACGGTCGACGCGGAGGAGTTCGCCGTACGCGCGGTCCTGGGGCAGCAGGTGTCCACGGCCGCGGCCCGTACGCATGCGGCCCGGCTGGTGAGCGCCCACGGCGAGCCGGTGGCCGACCCCGATCCCGAGGGCGGTCTGACCCACCTCTTCCCGTCCTCGCAGGCGCTGGCCGGGCTCGACCCGGAGGCGCTGGCCCTGCCGCGCAGCCGCCGGGCCACCCTCACCACCCTCGTCTCGGCGCTCGCCGACGGTTCGCTGCCGCTGGGCATCGACAGCGACTGGGAGACGGCGCGGGCCCGTCTGAGCGCGCTGCCCGGTTTCGGCCCGTGGACCACCGAGATCATCGCGATGCGGGCGCTGGGCGACCCCGATGCGTTCATCCCCTCCGACCTGGGGATCCGGCGGGCCGCGAAGGGGCTCGGGCTGCCGTCCACGCCCTCGGCGCTGACCGCCCGCGCGGCGCACTGGCGGCCCTGGCGCGCGTACGCCGTCCAGTACCTGTGGGCCACCGAGGACCACGCCATCAACTTCCTGCCCGCCTGAACCGAGGAGCACCAGCACCATGTCCAGCAACAGCACGCGCGGTACGTCCACCGGCCGCAGGCAGCACACCGTCGTCGACAGCCCCTACGGGGAGCTCACCCTGGTCGCCACCGACGGCTTCCTCAGCGGCCTCTACATGGTCGGCCAGCGCCACCGCCCGGCCGAGGAATCCTTCGGCGAGCGTGTCGCGGCCGCGGAGGAGCCCTTCCCCGAGGTGGTGCGGCAGCTGACCGCGTACTTCGCCGGGGAGCTCACCGAGTTCGACCTCCCGCTCCGGCTGGAGGGCACCGAGTTCCAGCGCAGCGTATGGGAGCAGCTCGTACGGATCCCCTACGGGCAGACCTGGTCGTACGGGGAGCTGGCGACCCGGCTCGGCAAGCCGAACGCCTCGCGCGCGGTGGGCCTGGCCAACGGGAAGAACCCGGTCGGCATCGTCGTGCCCTGCCACCGCGTCATCGGGGCGTCCGGCTCCATGACCGGCTACGGCGGCGGCATCGACCGCAAGGTGCGCCTGCTCGCCTTCGAGTCGGGGGCGCAGCAGCTCTAGGGAGTGCCTCCGGGGGTGTCAGATCACCACGAGCGGTACCAGCAGCGCGAAGGCGGCTCCGGCCTCGACCGCGTAGGCGTACAGCGAGGGGTGCTGGACGGGGGCCGCGAGCAGGACCACGCTCTGCTGGGCTGTGGCCGCGCCCACCCAGTCGGCGTCCGCCCCCAGGCCGCCCTGGTACCAGCCCTCGCAGGAGCCGGGGCCGGTGACGGCCAGGACGTCGTCCTCGCGGCGGTAGAAGGCCTGCCAGCCGGCGGCCGGCACGGACCAGGCCTCGAAGTCGGCGAACGGGGCCCAGCCGCCGTCGCGGATCGCGGTGTCGAACATCCAGACCGGCACCCCGTCGGGGGTGACCTCGCCACCGGCCTGCTGATCGGTGGTGAAGTGGACCATGGGCAGGGCGTCGGGCCCGTCGGCCGTGCTGGGCCAGGCGTACATCGTGATCATCTGCTGAATTCTGTCCTGCTCGGTGTAGGCAAGGAATAACGAGCGGGCGGCCGGCTCAGGAGGCCTGCGGCCTGCGGCCGTTCTCCAGTTCCGCCGCGCCCTCGCCCGACTGCAGGACCCGGTGGGCCTCTTCGATGCGCGGGCCCAGCGCTCCGAGCAGATAGTCCGTCAGCTCGGCCGGGTCGACCAGCCGCCACGAGATCAGCTCCTCCTCCTGGAGCTTGATGGAGGCGAGCTGCGCCGCGTCGAGCACGCCGCCGTCGTAGACGTACGCCACGAGCGGTGGGCGGGCCGGGCCGAGGGTCCAGTCCACGGCCAGCAGCCGGCCGACGGGCAGGTCGAGGCCGAGCTCCTCGGCGCTCTCGCGGCGGGCGGCCGTACGCGGGGATTCGCCCCGGTCGGACTCGATGGTGCCGCCCGGCAGCACCCAGCCCTCGCGGTAGTTGGGCTCGACGACGAGCACCCGGCCCTCGTCGTCCCGGTAGAGCACGGCCGCGCCGGCCAGCACCCGGGGCAGGCTCGCGATGTAGGTGGCGTAATCATCCGTGGTGGTCACGCAACAACCCTACCCAGTGCCGCGTCGGACGGCGTTTGCCCGTCGCGGCACTTCGACGACCGGCCCCGGCCGCCCCGGGTGACTGCGGGTCACGCTTCGGGGGTGCTCCCGCCGGGACCGCCCGTGCCGCCGTCCTCGCGGTCGCGGTTCCTGGACTCGGCCACGCGGCGCAGGCGGGGGTGGCGGGCCGGGCCGTGCTCGGTGATGGCGTCGCCGACCATGGCCTTGACCGCGTCGCGCATTCCGTGGAGGGCGTGGTGGCGGACGGGGCCGGCGCCCGGGTCCTCCCGCAGCTCCTTCACCAGGGCCCAGCAGAGCAGCAGCATCACGATGACGAAGGGCAGCGCGACCAGGATGGTGGCCGTCTGGAGGGACTTCAGGCCGCCCGCGACGAGCAGTACGGCGGCCACCGCGGCCATCAGCACGCCCCAGGTGACGACGAGCCAGGTCGGCGGGTGCAGCGAGCCGCGGCTGGTGAGCGAGCCCATGACCAGGGAGGCGGAGTCGGCGCTGGTGACGAAGTAGGTCATCACCAGGGCCATCGCGATCCAGGAGGTGAGCCCGCCGAGCGGGAGCGCGTCGAGCATCGCGAAGAGCGAGGCCTCGGTGCCCTCCTTGAGCTTGGAGGCCATGTCGGCGACGCCGGTGGAGTCGAGGCGGATCGCGGTGCCGCCCATGACGCAGAACCAGATGACGGTGGCGCCGCTGGGGATCAGCAGCACGCCGATGAGGAACTCGCGGATGGTGCGGCCGCGCGAGATGCGGGCGATGAAGGTGCCGACGAACGGGGCCCAGGAGAGCCACCACGCCCAGTAGAAGATCGTCCACGCGCCGAGCCAGGCGCTGTCGGTGAAGGCTCCGGTACGGGTGGCCATGGGGAGCAGCTCGTGGAGGTAGCTGCCGATGCTCGCGGGGATCACGTCGAGGACGTAGACCGTCGGGCCGAGGACGAAGACGAAGATCATCAGGGCGGCGGCGAGCACGATGTTGATCGTGCTGAGCCATTTGACGCCCTTGTGCAGGCCGGAGAAGGCCGAGAGCACGAAGGCGGCGGAGAGCGATCCGATGATGATCAGCTCGACGGTGGTCGAGTCCTCGATCCCGGTGGTGATGTTGAGCCCCTTGGCGACCTGGAGCGCGCCGAGGCCGAGGCTGGTGGCGGTGCCGAAGACGGTCGCGAAGACGGCGAGCAGATCGATGGCCTTGCCGGGCCAGCCGTTGGCCCGCTCCTCTCCCATGAGGGGGACGAAGGCGGAGCTGAGGCGGTTGCCGCGGCCCTTGCGGAAGGTCGCGTAGGCCAGGGCGAGACCGGCGATGCCGTAGATCGCCCAGGGCGTGAGGGTCCAGTGGAAGAAGGAGTAGTCGAGCGCCGCGCGGGCCGAGTCCCCGGTGCCGGGGGCGGCGCCGCTGGCGGGCGGCGGGTTCAGGTAGTGGGTGAGCGGCTCCCCCACTCCGTAGAACATCAGACCGATTCCCATGCCCGCGCTGAACATCATCGCGATCCACGCGAGGTTCGTGAACTCCGGCTCCGAGTCGTCCTTGCCGAGCCGGATCCTGCCGAAACGGCTGATCGCGAGGACCACGCACATGACGAGGAACACGTCGGCGGCGATCACGAACAGCCACGCGAAGTTGTTCAGCACCCAGGCCAGGGCCGTGCTCGACGCCGTGTCGAAGGAGCTCTCGCCGAGCGCCGCCCAGGCGACGACGGCCAGGACGGAGATCACTCCGATGGCCACGACGGTGTGGTCGGGAGTTCCGTCGTCCGGGCCTTCGGACCCCCCACCTGGGGAATTCGGGCGCGCCTGTTCCAGTGAATCCGTGCTCATGCGGCCACACTATGCAGGCTTATATACCTATTTAGACGCATGGCGCGCCGGGTGTGGCCCAGGCCACGCATGGGCATAGGAGGATCCTCCGGATAGGCTCATGGGTGGCGCGACTGCACTGTTCGATAGCAAGGGATTAGCAAGGTGACGGACGGAGCAGTAACTGAGACCGCGCGCGTGCTCATCGCCGCGGACAAATTCAAGGGCTCGCTCACGGCCGTTCAGGTCGCGGAGCGGGTGACGGCCGGCCTTCGCAAGGCCGTACCCGGCGTGGAGATCGAGACTCTCCCCGTCGCGGACGGCGGCGACGGTACGGTCGCGGCCGCTGTGGCGGCCGGTTTCGAACGCCGGGAGGTACGGGTCACCGGACCCCTCGGTGACCAGGTCACGGCCGCTTTCGCCCTGCGCGAGGGCACCGCGGTGGTCGAGATGGCGGAGGCCTCCGGCCTCCAGCTGATGCCGGCGGGTGTCTTCGCCCCGCTGACGGCGACCACCTACGGCTCCGGCGAACTGCTGAAGGCCGCACTCGACGCGGGCGCGCGCTCGATCGTCTTCGGTGTGGGCGGCAGCGCCACCACCGACGGCGGCGCGGGCATGCTGGCCGCTCTGGGCGCGGTGTTCCTGGATGCGAACGGTGAACCGGTCGGTCCGGGCGGCGGCGCGCTGGCGGCTCTGGCCTCGGCCGACCTGTCCGGCGTCGACCCCCGTATCAAGGAGGTCGACTTCGTCCTGGCGAGCGACGTGGACAACCCTCTGACGGGTCCGAAGGGCGCTCCGGCGATCTACGGCCCGCAGAAGGGGGCGTCGCCCGAGGACGTTGCCACGCTGGACGCGGCGCTGGCCCACTTCGCGGTGGTCCTGGAGAAGTCGATCGGCTCCCTGGCCGCGGAGGCGGCGGTTTCGCCCGGCGCGGGCGGTGCCGGCGGCATCGGCTACGGGGCGCTGCTGCTCGGGGCCTCGTTCCGTCCCGGCATCGAGCTGATGCTGGAGGTGCTCGGCTTCGCGCCGGCGCTGGAGCGGGCGACGCTCGTCATCACCGGCGAGGGCTCCCTCGACGAGCAGACCCTCCACGGCAAGGCTCCGGCCGGTGTCGCGGCGGCGGCCCGCGCGGCGGGCAAGCCGGTCGTCGCGGTCTGCGGCCGCCTGCTGCTGACGCCCGAGGCGCTCGCCGCGGCCGGGATCCAGCGGGCCTACCCGCTGACCGACCTCGAGCCGGACCCCGCGGTCAGCATCCCGAACGCGGGTCCGCTGCTGGAGCGGGTGGCGGAGAACATCGCGGCCGACGTCCTCTGAGACGGCGGCGTTGAAACGCCGGTGGCCCGGACCCTCACAGGGGTCCGGGCCACCGGCGTTTCGGCGCACGCCCCGTCCCGCTGCCCGAAAGGGCAGGGGCCGGGGGATGCCGGGGTGCCCCGGAGGGGGTTGGGGGCGCCTCGGCCCCTGGCGAGCATGGACGGGTGACCAACTGCACGGTGTGCGGGACGCGCTGTGAACCCGGTGAGCAGTTCTGCGGGAACTGCGGGACGTTCCTGGAGTGGGGAGACCCGCGGACCGCACGGCCGGACCCCGCTCCACAGCCCTCGGCTCCACAGCCCTCGACGGACCGCGCCCCCCAGCCCCAGGCGGGGCCCGTCGTGCCGCCCATGCCCACCCGGCCGCCCAACCGGGCCGTCCAGCCGGGCGGAGCCGAGGTGGCGGCGGCGCCGCGGCGGACCGCGGAGCCCGAGGAGGAGGCGCCGCGGCCCGGGGAGCTGATCTGCGGGCAGTGCGGGGCCGGGAACCTGCCCGCGCGGCGGTACTGCCGCCGGTGCGGGGCCACCCTCGCGGACGCGCCCGTCGCGGTGCGGCCTCCCTGGTGGCGCCGCCTGTTCGCCCGCCGGGTCCGGCGGCCGCACGCCGCCGGGGAGAGACCCGCGAGCCGCCGCCGGTGGAGGATGCCCCGGTCCGCGGTGTGGATCGCGGTGCTCCTGGCCGTGGCCGCCGCCGGGTACGCCTTCCGCGTCGAGGCCCTGGGCGCCGTGGAGTCCGTACGCGACCGGGTGTCCAAGCCCGAGCAGACGCATGCCACCGGTGTGACGGCCTCCAGCTCGGCTCCGGGGCACGAGGCGGAGCTGGCCGTGGACGGGACCACCGACCGGTACTGGGCTCCCCAGGGGGCGGGGCAGGGGGACTATCTGGAGGTCTCCTTCGGCGGGGGCGTGCGGCTACTGGATCTCGTCGTGCATCCCGGGGCCTCTCCGGTCGCGGAGAAGTTCCTGCAGCAGGGGCGGCCCAGCAGCCTCCTGCTCACGGCCGTGGCCAAGGACGGGCACACGACGAACAGGACCGTGCGGCTCGCCGACGTGCCCGGGGAGCAGCGCTTCCACTTCCCGGTGAGCAACGTCGTGCGGCTGCGGATCACCGTGCAGGGGGCGTACGGGGGCGGGGGCGGGCATGTCGTCGCGCTCGGGGAGGTCGAGTTCTTCAAGAGGCACTAGTTCGGCGCGGTGGCCCCGGGGCGGTTCGGGCCGTCAGCTCAGGGCGGCCAGGATCTGGGCGTGGCGGCGTTCCGCCTGGCGGGCGGCCGCCGGGTCGCCGGCTCGGCGGTGGGCTTCGATGAGCAGGCGCCAGACCGCGTCCTGGAAGGGGTCGAGGGACAGGGCGTGGGCTGCCGCCGTGACCGCCGCCTCGGCGCGGCCGCGGGCCAGCTCCACCTCGGCGAGGGTGTGCGCCGCCCGGACCGCCTCGCCGCGGCAGTGTTCGCGGAGCGGGACCACCCATTCCGCCGGGCCGTCCTCGGGCAGCAGTTCGCCCGTGTAGAGGCGCAGCGCGCGGGCGAGGGCTTCGGCGGCCCGGTCCGCGTGGCCGCGGGCGGCTTCGGACAGGCCCTGGGCGGTGGCGGCCTCGAAGCGCTGGACGTCGCAGCTGCCGCCGGGGTCGAGGTCCAGCAGGTAGGCCTCCCCGGTGCGGACCAGGACCCGTGCCCTCCCCCGGTGCTGGCCCGGTTCCAGGACGGTGCGCAGGGCGGACACGGCCGTCTGGAGTCCGTGGCCTGCGGTGCGGGCGGAGCTCTCCGGCCACAGGGCGGCCATCAGCTGTTCCCGGTGGACGGGTCGGCCGGCGTGTACGGCGAGGAGCCGGGCCAGGGCCCGTACGCGCGGCCTGGTCGCGCCCCAGTCCAGTGGCTGGCCGTCCAGGGTGGCTTCGAAGCGGCGGAAGCAGCGCAGGGTGAGCGGGGCTTCGGAGGCCGTGCGGCCGACGGCCGCCGTACGGGGTGCGGGGCGGCGGCGGGCCAGATGGGCGCGCAGCACCGGCAGGCAGTCGGCCGCGCCGTACTCCTCGGCGAGCTCCGTTGGGTCCGGCGCCCCGCGCCGCAGGGCCCGTACGGCCTGGTCGGGGAAGGCGGCGAGCACTTCGCGGTCGAGGTAGGTGCGCAGCGCGGGGGCCTCGAAAGGGTCCCGGCCGGCGGCCGCGGCGGCCCGGCCGAGGCGGATCAGGGCGGGCCAGCCCCGGCTGAGCCGGATGAGGGCCGGGTCGGCGTCGGGGAAGGCGGCCGCGGCGGCGGCTTCGCCGAGGCGGAGCTCGTGGGCGGTCAGAACGCGGGTGTCGGCGAGTTCGCGGCGGGTGAGGTTGAAGGCGGGCATGCGCCGGCCCGCGAGGGCCACGCGCAGCCGGCCGGGCGGGGCGAGCAGGGCCAGCTCCTCCAGGACGGCTTCGGCAGGGTGGCCGTGGACCAGGTGGATGTCGTCGGCGAGGAGGAGCAGCGGGGCGGGGGCCCGTTCGATGGCGAGGAGTACGGATTCCACGGTCGGGGCCGCCGGGGTGACGGGCGCTGTGCCCACGGCCTGCTCGGGCGGGGCGGCCGGCGTCAGTTCGCGGGTGAGCCTGGCCAGGAGCGAGGTGGCGTCGGGGGTGTCCCTGCAGGGTCGCCAGTGCACGACGCGGCCGGGAAAGGCCGCGGCGGCCTCGGCCAGCAGGGTGGTCTTCCCGTATCCGGCGGGCGCGACGACCAGGGTGAGCGGTCCGGGACCGCCGGCCGGCGGCGGCAAGGCCAGGGAAGCCGGGGACGACGCTGACGACAGGGAGGACGGGGACGGAGACGACGGAAACGAAGACGTGCGGACGGGCATGTTCGGCCCCCTTCACCGCTCATGGGCAGGTCAAGGATGGCCTCTCACTCTCCGCACAGCATGAGTAACCCACTACCCAATCGGCACCACCTCGACCCGGAACGGCAGGTGCACCGGCCGCTCGCGCGCCACGAACGCCGTCAGCGCGGCGGTGTCCACGGCGGTCGGGTCGGGCACGCGCAGCCGCACCAGCAGGTACGGCCGGTCGGAGCCGGGCAGGGCGGTGGCCGGGGTCGCGGACCAGGTGGTGGCGCCGCTCTCCTCGATCTCCGGGGCGACGCCGAAGACCTGGCGGACCTGCTCGGCGAGCCCGGCCCGCGTGCCGCGCAGGGCGTGGGCGGCCACCGCGCCCGGGACGTCCCCGTCGGCGCCCACCCAGGCTCCGAGGAGGGCGACGAAGTCGGCGGGGGCCAGGCCCGGGTCGAAGTACGCGGGCAGGCAGTCGAGGACGGCCAGCACGGGTGCGAGTACCTCGTCCAGGCTCTCGGTGATCCGCTGCGCGAGATCGTCCTCGGCGTACACGGCGGGCAGTTGGGCCCCCAGCGGGTGGCGGGAGGGCAGGTCGGGGACCAGGCCGCGGGTCACCGGAGCTCCACCCTGACCTGATGGTCGTAGCTGAAGGCGAGGGAGCCGGGGCCGAGCACGATCCGGTCGGCGGGTTCCCCGCGCCGGTGGGTCTCCAGGTCGGCGGGGAAGAGCCGGACGCTCTCCACCGACTCGACCCCCGGCACCTGTTCGAGGACGGCCCAGACGGCTCCGGTGTGCACGGAGCCGCCGAACGGCCAGCCGGTGCCGTCGGGTCCGCCGGTGAGCGGGTTGAGCCGACGGTAGAGGGCGGCGAGTGCGGCGCGCTGGACGCGGGCGGGCGGGATGCCGTGGGCGGCGTGCAGGACGGCGACGACGGTGACGCCCTGGTAGTAGGGCGGTTCGACGACCAGCCGGGTGCCGAGCATGCGCCGGGCGCCCAAGTGGGCGGCGACGGAGGCCAGAAGGGCGGGCGCACAGGCCATCCGACCGAATTCCAGGCGGCCTTCCCCATCGTCCTCGGCGGCAGGAACGAGGAGTACGCGCACCCCGCCGGGGCCCGCCTCGGGGGCTTCGACGCAGCGGACCCGCGCGACTTCGGGGGCGGCCTGACGGGTGAGGTACTCGAAGTCCTCCGCGGTGACGGCCCGTTCTCGGGTGCGCAGCTCCATGGCGCCGCGCAGCCGGGCGTTGGCCACGTCCTCCCCGTCGACCCCGCCGCCGGCGGCGCGCCGGTTCTCCACGCGGGCGATGTACGGGATGGAGCTGCGCAGCACGCCCAGGGTGCGGCGGGCCACGTTGCCGTGCCGGCCGCCGCCGGTGAGGTAGGGGCGGGCGCGGACCGGGGCCCCCTTGGCGGGGACCGCCCCGTACTGGCGCAGCGAACCGTCCGCCTCGCGCACGGCGGGGCCGAAGGTGATCTCACCGGTGGCCCGGTCGACGCCGATGTGCCGGTCCTGGGGGCCCGATTCGCCGAAGTGGGCGACCTCCGTCCAGTCCACCCAGCCTTCGGAGGTGCTGTGGGTCTCCACGGTGAAGGGCCGACCGCCCGCGACGACCGGGGCCCGGTCGAGGGTGAAGCTCTGGCCGGGGACGCCTTCGGAGATGCCGAGGAGCTGCTCGCCGACCCGTTCGGCATGGACGGCGGGGGCGGTGCCGCCGATGGTGAACGCCTCGGCGGACAGCAGGGAGGGGGACGCCGAGTAGGTCCGCTGCCCCTCGGCCGGGGGGACGACGACGCAGCGCAGCCATCCCGCGCGGCGGCGGGCCTCGGCGGAGGCCAGGTGGTGGTCGGGGAGCTGGATCAGCACGTCACCGGGCCGGTTGAACCCGCCGGTGCCGTCGCGGTCCACCTCGCAGCGGGTCCAGCCCTCGCCGGTCCAGGCCTCCCAGGCGAGCGGGGGGCGGTCCGGGTCGATGCCGTGGCCGGCGACGGGGAAGTCCAGGCGCAGCGCGACCACGCAGGAGGGGGCCGCGCGGGAGAGCCCGAAGTAGAGGGCGTCGCCGGGGCGGGGCACGGTGGAGAAGCAGGGCACGCCGCGCCCGGTGGCGAGTTCGGGGCCGCGGTCCACGGGAACGGTTCCCGGCTCGGGGGTGCCGGGGGTCCCGGGGGTCGGGGCCGTCACGGCGGCCGGGGCCGTCGCGTCCGGTGACTTCGCGGTGCCCGTCGCGGTGGCCAGGACCGACAGCTCGACCGGGACCAGCGCGAGGTCCCGTACGGTCGAGAACACCACCGCCTCGTCGGTTTCGGTACGGGTGGTGGCGACCTCGCTGCCCTCTCGGATGCGGATCGTCCCGGACTGGGGGGCGGACAGCCAGAACGTAACCTCGGTGCGGGCCGCCGACGGCGGGTTCAGGGTGAGGCCGATCAGGTCGAGGAAGGCCACGTGGTTCTTGTCTGGGACCCGGTTGAGCCGGTAGATGAGCTGGTCCGTCATGTGGGCGAAGGCCTCGATGAGGGTGACGCCCGGGTCGGAGACGTTGTGGTCGCTCCACTGCGGGCAGCGTTGCTGGACCATCCGCTTGGCCTCGTCCACGAGGTCCTGGAAGCGGCGGTCGTCGAGGTTGGGGCGGGGCAGCGCCATCAGCCACCACTCCCTTCGAAGGCGCCCGAGGAGCCCGGGGGGCCCGGGTCGCCGGGAGCCTCGTGGGCGGGGATGACGTAGAACGGGAAGACCAGGTTGCGGGGGGTGTTGGAGCCGCGCAGGGCGTAGCCGATGTCGATGTAGAGGGTCCCGGCCTCGACGGCGTCGAAGCTGACGGTCACGTCGACGAGGCGGATCCTGGGCTCCCAGCGCTCCAGGGAGGTACGGACCTCGTAGCCGATCTGCGCGGCGGTGGCCGCGTCGGCCGGGGCGAAGACGTGGTCGTGGATGGCGCAGCCGAACTGCGGGCGCATGGGGCGCTCCCCTGGCGCGGTGCCCAGGATCAGCCGCATGCTCTCCTCGATCTCCTGCTCCCGGTGCACCAGGGCGATGGCTCCGGTGGCGTCGGTCCGCAGCGGGAAGGCCCAGCCGGCGCCGATGAACTGCTCCCCCACAGCCTCCTCACCCGCCGATCAGGACGGTGGGGGAGCCCATGACGATCGGCGCTCCGCAGACGGCCATGTCCCCCATGCGGGCGGCGGGCAGGCCGCCGATCAGGACGGTCGGGCAGCCCGGCGGGGCGATGGCCGAGGGCGGGTGGACGGCGGGCGGTGGGAAGGAGCAGATGTGCGGGGTGGAGACCACGGCCGCCGGCATCCCGCCGATCAGGACGGTGGGCACTCCGGGCGGTCCGATCACCCCGGGGTGGCCGGTGGGGTCCCCGACGCGTGCGGCTGGCGGCATATCGCTGTTCTCCTCGACTACTGGGTTCTGGGGCTCTGGAGTTCCGGGGTTCCGGGGTTCTGCGGCTAGTTGATGCGGACGAGTGCGGCGGAGATCGACAGGCTGGCGCCGGCCTTGAGTTCGGTGCTGGCCTGGCCGTTGACGCTGACCGTGGTGCCCGTGACGTCCACCTGGCCGTTGGTCCGGAGCTTGACGGCGCCCGCCCCGCCGTCGGCCTGGACGCCGGCCTGCGCGGTGATCTCCACCGACTGGCCCTTGAGTTCGAGCTTTCCGGTGCCCGCGTCCATGGCGATGCCCTGCTGCGCCTTCACCGTCACCTTTTCCTTGGCCTCGATCTCGACGGTGCCGTCGCTGTGCACGGTGACGGAGGTGTTCTGCTGGTCGAGGTGGAGGGTGAGCTTGCCGTCCCCCGTGGCCAGCCTGACCCCCTTGGGCCCGCGCGCGCAGTCCAGCAGCTCCAGCCGGTTGCCCGAACGGGACACCAGGGAACGGCGGTTGGTGGATCCGCTGGTGGAGTCGACGAGCGGGGCCTCGTGGTCGGAGGGTTTGTCCTGGCCGTTGTAGAGCCCTCCGATGACGTACGGATGATCCACGCGGCCCTGCTCGAAGCCGACGAGCACCTCGTCCCCGACCTCCGGGCCGAAGATCCCGCCACCGCCCTTGCCGCCGAGGTCTGCGGTACGGGCCCAGTCGCTCACGTACCCCCCGTCCAGCCAGGGGAAGGCCAGCCTGACCCGGCCCCGGTCCTCCGGGTCCCTCGTGTCGGTCACCGTCGCGTTGACGAGCCCACCGATCCGCCCCCGGTCGCCGCCCGCGCCGGATCCGCCACCGGAGCCGCCGGAAGCGAGGCCGTACAGGGAGCGGTTGTTGCGGCCGCCCACGGTGAGCCAGGTCTGGTAGCCGGTGTGCGGGTCGAAGACGTGGCGGCTCGCGGAGATCGTGTACTTGCCCTCGAAGGGCGCCCCGACATTGGTGAGGGTGACGGCGGTGCCCGCGCGCAGCCTCGGCATGCCCATCGCGACGGCGTCCAGTTCCGCGAAGGACCCGGCGAGGTCGGCGGCCAGGGTCTTGGCCGCCTGGTCGGCCTCGGCCTGGGTCCGGTAGGGGGTGTCGGTGGCCAGGAACAGCGCGTCGCCGAAGGCGTCGGCGGCCTGCTGCGGGGTCATCCCGAGATCCAGCCGGTCGCTGTGCCCGGCCGGCGCCCGCCCGACGACGGCGGCCTTCGCCCGGACGTCCCAGCCGCGCACCTCCACCTGCTGGACCTGGTCGGCGGCGGTCACCGAAGCGTGGCAGCTGAGCAGGTTGCGGCCGAACTCCAGGACGTACGGGCTCGCTTGCGGCCGGGTGGACGCGGCCGGCGCGCCCTGCGCCCTGGCGGGGACCCGGAAGAAGAACCGGCCCTCCAGCACCCCGACTTCGGCCCCCGCGAGGTCCGCGAGCCGGTGCAGGAACTCCCAGTCGGTGATGCCCGGCTGCGCGAGGTGCTCGTAGACGGTGGTCGTCGCATCGACCGAGCCGACGGGCAGTCCGGCCCGCCGGGCCACCTGGACGGCCACGTCGGAGGCGGTCATCTGCCGGTAGCCGGTGACCCGGCGGCCGCGGAAGAAGCGGTGCGCGTGGTCGAGGCCCCGTACGACGGTGAAGGTGCCGGTGGCGTCGAGGTCGATCTCCACCGCCGTGACCTCCCCCGAGACGAGCAGCTGCCGCTGCGGGTCGTCGGCGGCCCGCGCGAAGAGCTTTACGGAGGTTCCGAGGGTGAACCCTGCGGCGCGCAGGGCGAGATGGTGCGGATCGCGGAAGCGCAGCACGAACAGATCGGGCAGTTCGGTGCTGTCGTCCACGTACGCCGACACCAGGGTCTGCGCCACCGGCTCGGGCAGCGCCTGCCCGGCGACCTCGACGGCGATGCTGTTGACGAAGCTCTCTCCGGCCATGGCTCAGCCCAACTCCTCGGCCCCTGGAAGCAGCAGTTCGGTACCGGGCCGCAGCCGCATCGGATCGTCAATGCCGTTGGCCTCGGCGATGTGCCGCCAGGCGGCCGCGTCCCCGTACTCCCGCCAGGCGAGCAGCGCGAGGGTGTCCCCGGTGACCACGCGGTGCACGCGGCGGGCGGCGAGCGCCCCGGAGGTGGGGTTCTGGCCGGGCATGGGCCCGCTGAGTTCCTCCAGCGTCACCTGACAGACGGCGCGGATCGGGATCCCGCCGGGGGTGAACAGCGTGTACTTCGCCTGCACTTGGCTGACGTAGCCGACGAATCCGGTGAGGCCGCCCCAGCGCAGGATCACCCAGGGCGGCACCCCCTGCTTCTGCTGATGGGTCTCCTGGGTAGCCACGCAGCAGGCGAGCAGCTTCTCCACGGCCGCCACCACCCGGCCGTCCTGGTCGGCGGTGGCGTCGAAGAACATCTCCAGGGTCAGCTTGGCGGCGCCGGGCCCCTTGAACTCGGCGGGACCGGCGGTGGCCGCACCCTTGGCCGGTTTGCGTTCCCACTGGGCGGACTTGGCGAGCGTCAGCTCCTTGGGGTTGAACTGGAAGTCGATCCGCCCCATCCGCGGCCCGGCCGGCCCGGACCCGCCGTCGGCGGGCGGCTCGCGCAACTCCAGCCAGGCGCGCTCCAGTTTGGGGCGCGGCCCGCCGGATCCTCCGGGGGCGGCGGAGGTGGGGGCGGGGGCCGGGGAAGCCGAGGCGATGAAGGCGACGGGCTGCTGCAGGGACATGTTCGAGGCCCTCCCCTATCGGCCCGCGTTGAGGAAACCGTGATGGGCGATCTCCAGGGTCTCCGTGGCGACCTTGACGGTCTCCGGATTGAGCGAGGGCCCGCTCCAGCGCACCGGAACCACGTCCATCAGGCTCCAGCGGGCGACGACGGACCCGTCGACGGTCATGGCGCTGATGTGCGCCGTCTTGCGGGGTATCCCACCGAGCATGCCGGCGAGCCAGCGGGTGACGAGCTCGGTGTCCCGGGTGACGGGGCGGGTGAGCTTGATGTTGGAGTACTTGATGCGGGTGGGGAGTTGCCAGACGTAGCCGTTATTGCCGCCCTCCTCGCGCTGCTCCATGACGACTTCGCAGCCGAGGCCCTCGCAGCTGTTGAAGGAGCCGAGGCTGATGTTGTCGATCTCGACCATGAAGCACACGCTGACGGCGGGGTCCTGCTGCTGGTTCACGGCGGGGCCTTCCTCGCTGGGGCGGCGGGTTGGAGGTCTGGGGTCCACTGGTGGCGCGTCGGGCAACGCTTGCCCCTTGAGGGGCGGCGTTCGATGCCGTGCTCTCGGTGTGCCAGCCGGAGGCCCGCGTACTGGACGTACGTGGGCTTTCGCCCGGTGCGGCGAGAGTGCGTGCCCGACGCCGCGAGGCAGACGGCACTTTGACGACAGGCCCTAGTGGCGGGGGTCCAGCCGTACACCGGCTCGTTCCCGGTCCAGCCGCAGTTCGGCGCGGAGCAGGCGGCCGAGGGGGCCGATGAGGCGGCGGACGAGCTCGTCGGTACTGGGCTCGGCCGGTGGCTCCGGCTGGGCCGTCGGGGACGGCGTCGGCTGTACGGGGTCCCGCGCCTCGGCAGCGACCGGGAGCGGCTCGGCATCCCGCTGGGCGACCGGGGCTGACGGTGGCGGCTGCGGGCCGTGCGACTCCGGGACCCCGGGGACGGCCGCCCAGGAACCCGGCCCCGCCTCCACCGCCTGCGACAGCACCCGCTGGAGCGGCGAAGGCCGGGGGCGGCCGGGGCCGCCGACGGGGACGACTGAGCCGAAGCCTTGGCCGGAGGCCGACCCGAAGCCCTGGTCGAAGCCGCCGCCGGAGCCTTGGCCGGAGGCCGACCCGAAGGCAAGGCCGGGGCCCACCCCCAAGCCGTCGCCGGAGCCCGGCCCGAAGCGAATGCTGGTCCCGGAACCGGGGCCGGAGGCTGGGCCAAGGCTGGAGCGGGAACCTGAGCCTGGAACCGGGCTGGGGCCCCACTCGGAGCCCAGGCCGGAACGGGAGACCGAAACCGGCCCAAAGGCAGGGTCAGAGCTGGGACCTGAGCCCAAGCCGAGGCCGGAGCCGGAACTGGGACCTTCGCTGGAGACGGGATCTGACCCCGAACCCGAACCGGGGCCCCACTCGGAGCCCAGGGCGGAACGGGAGACCGAAACCGGCCCGAAGCCAGAGCCCGAGCTGGGACCTGTACTGGGACCAGACCCAGACCCAGAGCCGAGGCCCGAGCCGGAACCTGAACCGGAGCTGGGGCCGAGGCCAGAGCCAGAACCCGGAACCGAGCCGGGGTCCCACCCGGAGCCCAGGGGGGAGCGGGAGACCGAGATCGGCCCAACAGCAGAGCCGAAGCTAGGACCGGAACTGGGACCAGAGCCAGAGCCAGAGACGAGCCCGGAACCAGAGCTGGGGCTGGGGCTGGGGCTGGGGCCGAGCCCGGAACCAGAGCCGAGGCCGGAACCAGAGCCAGAGCTCGAGCTGGAGCCGGGGCCTGAGTCCGGACTTGAGCCGGGGCCCAACGGGGAGCCCAGGACGGAGCGGGAGATCGGGACCGGCGCAAAGGCAGAGCCGGAACCGGGGCCGGGGACTTGGCCGACGCCTGGGCCCGAGCCGGACCCGGAGTCAAAGCCGGAACCCGGGCCGGAGGCTTCGCCGACGCCTGGGCCAGAGCCGGACCCGGAGGCCGAGCCGAGATCAAGGCCTGGGCCGAGGTCTGCACCGAAGCCGGCACCGGGCCCCGGGCTATTGCCGAAGCCCGAGCCCGAGCCCGCACTGGAGCCCGAGCCCGCGTCCGAGTCAAGACCGACGCCAGAGCCGGGGTCCGAGCTCAAGTCGGATCCGGTTTCGGGGCCTGGGCCGAGTCCGTTGCGGGGGCCACCGCCTGCGCTGGAGCCGGGGCCGAGGCCGGAGTCATGGCCGACACCGGACCCCGGGCTGCCGCCACGCTCTGATCCCGGGCCTGGTCCGAGGGCAGAGCCAGAGACGTGGCCGGAGGTCAGGTGGTCGCCTCGGCCCGGTCCGAGGCCGAGGCCTTGGCCTTGGCCGGGAGCTGTGGCGGAGGCGATGCCCGAGTCAGGGTTGCCGGGCCATGACTCGGGCGTTGGCGCGGCCTGGAGTGTGGGTGCGGCTGCGGGGCCGGGCCTGTGCGTCGGCACGGGTGACGGCACCCAGGTCAGCGGCACCACTGCGGCCGGAGGCGGCTCCGGCGGAGCGGCCTCGGCAGGGGTCGGCACGGAACGGAGCCGGAGTCCCCGCTCCCCCAGCAACCCGGTGCCGGGCCCCGGTTCGGCAACCCGCTGGAGCGGGACGACCGGCACGACGGGCAGCTCCGGAGCGGCGGAGGCCGCATGGGTGGCTGCCGGCAGGCCGTCCGAGGGGGGCGGCTCGGGCAGCTCGGGCGACGCCGCCGGTTCGGGCACCGCCCCGCTCCGCTGGACCGGCGGGAGCGGGGCCCCCAGGCCGACTCGGCGGGCAGGCGGCTCAGCGGCGGCAGCTGAGGCATCCGTGGAGCGGGGGGCAAGAGGGGCACCCAGCCCCAGCTTCCTCGGCATCGGCGGCGGCTCGGCGCCCACCGAGGGCCGGCCCGACGACGGGGCCTGCGACGCCTCCGCTCGCTGCACCGGAAGAGCCGGTGGCTCGGTCACGGCCGGACCGATCGACTCCTGCGCCTCCGGACGCGGTACGGGAACTCCTGCCACGGGGAGCTCCGCCGCACCGGGCAGCAGCGCCCGGTCCGGGGCCCCGGCAGGGGTCTCCAGCCGTTGCACGGCACCGACCGGCTCCACGCGCTCCGGAGCCGTGGGCAGGGGCTGCGACGGAAGAGTGCGCGGCGGGAGATCCAACGGCGGGGCCACCGTCAGGGGCTGCGCCCCATGGGGCCGCACGACCGCGAGGGACCCTGATCCGGAAACGGACCGGGACCCGGACCCGGAGACGGATTCGGCGCCGGGGACGGGGACCGACACGGCAGGCACCGGGACCGCCGACGACGGCTCCGCCCCGCTGCGCTGCACGGCTGTGGCGACCGGCGACGGCGACAACGCCGACAGCGACGCCGGTCCCCCGGCCCGCTCCGCGGCCTGAGGTGCGGCCGGGGCGGCCATGGGCCGGTCCACCCCCGACGGCGAGTCCGGAGGCCGGACCGGACTCACGGCCTCCGCCGGAGCCAAGTAGACCGTGCCAGAGGGGGCTTCAGGGGTCACCGCGTGGCCCAGGTTCCCCGTCAGGGAGTGGTGCTGCCACGCGGCCAGGCCCGCTCCGAAGCCCCTCGGGTTCGTGAGCAGTGGCGCAGGCCCGAACGTGCTCCGCTGGAGCGGAAGTTGCGTCCAGGCGGGCGCAGCGCCACCCGCGGCAGGGCCGCCCGGCGGCGCCACCGACCCGGACGGCTCCGGTGCGGACTGCGGCGGCGCGGACGGGGATGGCGGCGGCGCCCCGCGCCCCCGCAGCCTCGCGCGCAACGCGTCGAAGACCACTGCTCACCTCCCCCCGGCCAACCGGTTCAGCCGCGCGATCTGTTCCACGTACCGCCGCCGGTCCGCGTGCTCCAGGTCGAGGAGGGAGTCCATCGGCCAGTGGAAGTGGTAGGCGATGTACGCGACTTCGCCGTAGAGGTCGTCCGTCGCGTACGTCATGATTCCCCCAGGCGCCCACCACCCGCGAGGTCCACCGCGAAGTCGGTCCGGCACGACGGGCACGTCACTTGCGCCCGGGTGTGGCCCTCGGCGTTGATCCGGCGGTAGAAGTCCTGGAGGAAGGCCAGATCGGAGGCGAACAGGTCCTCGATCACTCCGGCGTGGACGTCCGTCACGGCACCGATCCGCTCCACCACCCGCCCCAGCAGCACCACCGACAGGTAGGCCGGGTTCTCACGCACCCGGTCGTCCCGCAGCGGCACCAGCTCGTCGCGGGCCGTGGCCAGCCGCATTACGCCCGTGCGGTGCACTTGGCCCGCGCCGTCCACGTATCCGCGCGGCAGCTCGAACGCGAACTCCGTCCGCATCGAACCGCCTGTCGGGAGTGCGGAAGCCGCGGGCCCGCCCATCGCGGCCGGCTCGGGTCCGGTCAGGGGGAAGGGGGCCTCCTCGGCCGCGCCCCGCGGCGCAATCTGTCGTCGCATCAGCAGATCACGCCACGTCCATCTGCTCGTACGTGATGACGAGTTTCTCGGTCAGGACGCTCGTGTCGCCCGCCTTCAGCGAGCTGATCTCCAAGCTCTTCGGCCACGCGTTGACCAGCGTGTAGCGCTTGATCGCCTGGCCCTCGTAGTCGAAGACGATGATCGCCCCGCCCTTGCGGGCCGAGCCCATCTTCCCGAACCGCGCGTCCTTGATCCACTTTTCGAAGTTCTGGTCGGCCGTCAGGCCGCGCGTGAGCGTGACCTCGCCCGCCTTCGGCCGCCCCGGCAGCTTCTTGATGACGTACTTGCCGTCGGCCGTGTTCTGCTTCAGCTCGATGACGTCCTGTTCCATCTTCAGACCCGTCACCTCGTTGATCTGCTTGATGACGACCCCGTCGATCTCCAGCCCGAAGGAGTGGCCGACCGAGGTGTCCATGTCGGGAAGTGCCATACCACTGACTCCCTAGCCCGTGACTCGTTGCCCGTAACCCGTAACCCGTAACCCGTTGCCCGCTGCCTGTATCCCGTTGTCACTCGTTGACGAGACTGGTGCCGCCCGAGAACTGCGCCAGCCGGAAGATCACGAACTCGGCCGGCTTGACCGGGGCGATCCCGATCTCGCAGACCACCTGGCCCGCGTCGATCCCCTCGGCCGGATTCGTCTCGCGGTCGCACTTCACGTAGAAGGCCTCGTCGGGCGTCAGCCCGAAGAGCGCGCCGCGCCGCCACTCGTTCACCAGGAACGCCGCGATGGTCCGCCGGATGCGGGCCCACAGCGCGTCGTCGTTCGGCTCGAAAACCACCCACTGGGTGCCGATGAGGATGGAGTCCTCGATGTAGTTGAAGAGACGGCGCACGTTCAGGTAGCGCCAGGCCGGGTCCGAGGACAGGGTCCGCGCGCCCCACACCCGGATCCCGCGGCCCGCGAAGGAGCGCAGGCAGTTGACTCCGATCGGGTTGAGGAGGTCCTGCTCCCCCTTGGTCAGGTGGACCGCCAAGTCCACGGCACCGCGCACCACTTCGTTCGCGGGTGCCTTGTGCACCCCGCGGCTCTCGTCGTTGCGGGCCCACACCCCGGCCATCGCCCCGCTCGGCGGGATGAACCGGGTCTGTCCGCTCGACGGGTCGGCCACCTTGACCCAGGGGTAGTACATGGCCGCGTACTTCGAGTCGTATCCCGCGCCCGTCATCCGCCAGTCCTTGACCCGCTGCGGCGACAGGTCGGGCAGCGGATCGATGATCGCGACGCGGTTCCCCATCAGTTCGCAGTGCGCGATCATCGCGAGCTGCACGGCCTTGACGCCCTCGATGTCGAGCGCGCCCTGCTCGTAGGCGCTCATCACGTCCGGCACGGCGAGCATGGTGATCTCGTCCACCGTCTCCAGGCCGCCGAATCCGGTCCGGTCGTCCGAACTACCCACGTACGAGGCCGGGGTGACCGTCGCGGGCACCGCCGGTACGGGTACGGGCGCCTCGGCCACCGCCACCGTCTGGTTCTCCGGGCGCGTCAGCGACTGGGTCGGGCCGGCGTCCTCGACGGTCACCAGCCGCGAGCGGTCCCGTACGACGGTGACCACGTAATTGCGGTTGCTGCGCTTGCTGGAGACCTCAAAGGTCTCCTCCGTCCGGTCCCCGCGCTTGATGTTGAGGGTGAACGCGTCCTCGGCCGGGGACTCTCCGGCCGCGTCCGCCACCTCGGCGCCGAGCCCCTCACCGGTCCCCTCCAGCGCGGCGATCCGGAATCCGCCGAGTGCCGTACGGGCACCCGCCGGGAGCGCTCCGGGCTTGGCCCGCTTGCCCGCAACGGCGGCCGGTGTGCTGGCGGGCGCGCTCGTGGCGGCGTCGTCCGCCGCGTCGCCGCCGCCGACCCGTACCACGTAGCAGGTGCCGCCGCCGTTCAGGAAGTACGCGTAGACGGAGTGGGCGAGGTAGGCCCCTTCCGTGAAATCGCCGAAGGTGGAGGTGAACTGACTCCAATTGGTCACCAGGGTGGGCGCGTTGTACGGTCCCGCGGCGGCCAGCCCGACGAAGGCGGCGACGGCGGTACCCACACCCTCGATCGGGCGCGAGCCGGCCTCGACCTCTTCGACGTAGACGCCTGGCGACAGGTACGACGGCATCCGGGTCCTCCCCCTGGGGTACGACGGTTGATCTCACCCTCCCGCCCCGGGCCCCTCGAAGGTCATGACCGGTCGTGCGCCTTCGGGGGAACCCTGCCGTGCCCGGAGGGGCAGACCCCGCTGCGCGTTCGCCCGGGCTCGTGGCACTTCACGCCGGAACCGCGGCCGACGACCCTGCGCGGGCGGCGGCTGCGCTTCCCGTGAGCGGGTGTTTCCCGGAGGCCCGAGGTGGCCATGGGGCCCGGACGAGGGCCGGATCGTGAGATGGAGGGGGCAATTCCTGGGCATCATCCGGCTGGTGGCCTGATTTCGCCGTTGCGGAGGGTTTGGCGAGGGTGAATCGAGCCCTCAGCACCAGACGTCGGGGTTCCGGATGGTCACTCACCGACCATTTGGTATGAGGCTCGGCACGTACAAGATGCCGACCAGCCAGCATGGGAGCCCAATCTTCGAAAAATCCTTGTGGTGCAAGGATGTTGACCTTTCGGCAGACTCGTGCGTAGGGGCCGCGCGGCACGGGGCGACCCTCCGGGGTCCTCCGGAGCGCACAACCCGCCCTCCCGCACCGAGCGGCGGAGGGGGAACAGAACCAGACACCGCAGAGCCCGGATTCGCGTCGATTGCCCCCTGCGCGATTGGCTGGTTATGACCCTGCGCCTGCGCATCAATTCATAGGGTAACCGGGCAATATCACCCCACGCTGGCAAGCTGATTCGCTGAGTAACCGGCCAGTAGCTCTGGAGCACGGACGTGCGCTCGGCTAACTTCTGCTTCGGCGCCGCCACACCCAGGGCACAAGGCCCTGTCGGGACTAGCGGCGCGGGGGAAATAATCACGTTGACGACTGCCATCAAAGGCATCTTCGCCGTCCGTCCCTATACCCCTCACTGCCAGGTAATCCACGACGAGGGTGACCACGCAGTCATCGGGATCTCATCGGGGAACTCCTACTTCACGCATGACCGCGTGACGGACCTCGCACGTTGGGGACTCGAGCACTTCCAGCAGGTCGACCTCATCTGGACCGACATGCACGTAGCCGAGATGTTCGTGGCACTCGGCTACCCCGAGGTCGAAGCGCAGCGCAAGGCGGTGAAGAACCTCCGCGGAGTGCGCGCCAAGGTCACCGCCGCCGTCGCCGCCCTCGACCCCGAAGGCGAACGGCTGCGCGGACGCCCCATGTCCTCGCTCCTGGAGCTCCCCGCCTACCAGCGCATCCGCTCCCAGCTGGACGTCCTCATGACCGACGACCCGGAGTTCCGCGAGGTCTGCGACCAGCTCGCGGCCCGGTTCCTCGCCGACAAGCTGAACGGCCAGCCGCCCACGGAGCTGCAGCGCGAGGTGTGCATCAAGTACGTGTGCGCCGAGGTACCGCTGTTCCTGGACACCCCGGCCATCCTCGGAGTCAACTCCTCGCTCAACTGCTATCACCAAGCCCTGCCGCTGGCAGAGCTGCTGTACGCACGCGGCTGGGGCTTGCGCGCCTCACGCAACCAGGGCCACGCGGTCATCACCCCCGCCGAAGAACAGGACAGCCCCGCATGACCACCACCATCGACCCGACCAGCCCGGCCCCGGTCGAGGAGCTCACGAGCTTCCCGTTCGACGCCAACGGGACGAGGCTCCCCGACGTGATCGGGCACCTGCTCACCAACGAGCCGGTCAAGAAGGTCCGCACCATAGCCGGAGCGGAAGCCTGGCTGGTGTCCTCGTACGCGCTGTGCCGTCAGGTCCTCGACGACGCCCGCTTCTCGCTCAAGGAAACCTCGGCCGAGGGTGCGCCCCGCCAGTACGCGTTGACCATCCCCCCCGAGGTGGTCAACAACATGGGGAACATCACCGGAGCCGGCCTGCGCAAGGCCGTCATGAAGGCCCTCAACCCGAAGGCCCCCGGGCTGGAGGAGTGGCTCGTCCGCCACGCGAACGAGCTCGTCGACCAGATCGTCGCGACGGGAATCCCGGCCGACCTGCGCAGCGACTTCACCGTCCCGTACTCCACCGGTCTGCACTGCCAGATCCTCGGCATCCCGCAGTCCGACGCACCGGCCCTGTACAAGTCGCTGCACGTCGCCTTCATGAACAGCGCGAAGAACATCCCGGCCGCCGGCATCAACTGGGACCGCGACATGGCCCACATGGTGGACCGTCTCAACGACCCGGAGACCACCGGGCTGATGGGCGAGCTCGCCGCCCTGCGCACGGACTCCGACTACGACCACCTGACGGACGAGATGCTGGCCACCGTCGGAGTCACGATGTTCGGTGCCGGTGTCATCAGTGTCATGGGCTTCCTGACCATGGCCCTCGTGTCCCTGATCCAGCACCCGGAGCTGAAGGCGGAGCTGATCGCGGACCCGTCCCTCATCCCGGCGGCCGTCGACGAGCTGCTGCGCATCAACCTGTCGATCGCCGACGGGCTGCCGCGCATCGCCACCGAGACCATGCAGCTCGGTGACGTCACCGTGCAGAAGGGCGAGCTGGTCCTCGTCCTGGTCGAGGCCGCCAACCACGACCCGGCCGAGTTCGAGGACCCGCACACGGTGCGCCTCGACCGCCCGAACCCGAACGCGCACCTGTCGTTCGGCGGCGGCGGCCACTACTGCCCCGCCACCGCGCTGGGCAAGCGCCACGCGCAGATCGCCATCGAGGTCCTCCTCGACCGGCTGCCCAACCTGGACCTGGCCGTGCCGATCGAGCAGCTCGTCTGGCGCACCGGGTTCATGAAGCGCATCCCCGAGCGGATGCCCGTCCTCTGGTGACCGCGACCACCTAGGCCGTCCCTTCGCGGGTCCTCCGGGATCCGTCGAAGGGGCGGCCTAGAAGGTTGCTGAAAATCTCGGGTTCTGGCCCCGGCTCGGTCGAGTCGGGGCCAGTCTTGTAGGCATGCAGGGGGAATGGGCCGGGGAGACGGTCGGGCCGGATGTGTGGGAGACCTGCCGGGAGTTGATCCCGGCGGGGAGTGTGTTCGCATTCTTGGCCGAGCATCGCGAGGCACCGTTCCCGGCGGGGACCTTCGCCGACATGTATCCCTCGTCCAACGGCCGTCCGAGTCTGCCGCCGCAGGTGCTGGCCGCGACGGTGGTGCTGCAGAGTCTGCAGGGGTTGTCGGACTTTGAGGCCGTTCAGGAACTGCGGTGTGACCTGCGGTGGAAGGCCGCCTGCGGGCTTGGCCTGTATGACATGGCCTTCGATCCGTCGCTGCTGACGTACTTTCGGCGCCGTCTGCGTACTTCGGCCGATCCGATGCGGATCTTCACCACGGTCAAAGAGGTCGTGGCCGCGACCGGCGTACTCAAGGGAAAGCAGCGACGGGCGCTGGACTCCACCGTGCTCGATGACGCGGTGGCCACCCAGGACACCGTCACCCAGATCATCTCCGCGATCCGCCGGGTGATCCGCGAGGTCCCCGGCGGCCAGGAGACGGCCGCGGCGTGGTGCTCGGCGCACGACTACACCGATCCGGGCAAGCCGAAGATCGCCTGGAACGATGAGGCGGCCCGCGCCGCGCTGGTCGACGCGCTGGTGACCGACGCCTTCAACCTCCTCGGGCACCTGCCCGAGGAGGAACTGGGCGAGAAGGCAGCGAACGCGGTGGGCCTGCTGGCCCTGGTCGCTGGCCAGGACGTCGAGCCTGCCGAGGATTCCGACGGCCGCGACGGCCGCTGGCGCATCGCGAAGCGCACAGCGCCGGACCGGATCGTATCGACCGTCGATCCCGACGCCCGTCACATCCACAAGAACCGCACCCGCCACCAGGACGGCTTCAAAGGGCATGTGTCCTTCGAGCCGGAGACCGGGCTGTTCACCGCGGTCGCCCTGACCGGCGGCTATGGTCCCGGCAATCACGAGGCCTCCGTCGCCGCCGATCTGCTGGAGGGGGAAAACGACGGGTTAACCGTGCTCGGCGATTGCGCCTACGGCACCGGTGAACTGCGCGAGCAGCTGCAGGCCGCCGGCCACACTCTGGTGATCAAGCCGCCGCCGATGCGGCGGGCCGTCCCCGGCGGCTTCACCATCGACGACTTCCACATCGACCAGGCGGCCGGCACCGCGACCTGCCCCGCGGGACACACCGCCAACCTCGGGCGGGTCAAAGCGGACGGCGCCCGCACCGCCCAGTTCAAGCGCGGCTGCACCGACTGCCCCCTGCGGGAACGCTGCACAGCCTCCAAGACCGGACGCACCGTGAACGTCCATCCCCAGCACGAGCTGCTGGCCGCGGCCCGAGCACAGGCGGCCACCGACCCGGCCTGGCAGAACGAATACCGCCGATGGCGGCCACCGGTCGAACGCGCCATCGCCTGGCTCGTCGGCAAAGGCAACCGACGAGTCCCGCACCGGGGCGTCATCGCCAACAGCATCTGGCTCCACCACCGCGCCGCCGTCCTCAACCTCCGCCGACTGATCAACCTCGGACTCACCCGGACCGGCCACACCTGGCGTCTCGCCCCAGCCACCACATAGCGAAAGGGGCCGCCCGGCCCACGGCCGGACAGCCCCACAACAAGATCTTCAGCAACCTTCTAGGCCGTTTCCTCCTCCAGGGCTTCCGAGGCTTCCGCCGCTTCGGTGTTGCGCTGGACGCCGGGCGCCGGAGCCGCCATCGCCTCGGCGGCCGTGGCCACCGCCTCCCGTTCGAAGCGGTCGCCCGGGTCGCTGACGCGTACGCCGTCCCCGGTGTCCGTGCCGTCCACCGGGCCCGAGCGCTGCTGCACCACGTGCGTCAGCTCGTGCGCCAGCGTGGTCCGGCCGGCGGCCGACTCCGGGTCGTACGCGCCCCGTTGGAAGACCACGTCCGAGCCGACCGTGTAGGCGTGCGCGTCCACCGCCGCCGCCGACTCGTGGGCCGCCGCGTCCGTGTGGACCCGTACGTCCCCGAAGTCGTGGCCGAGCCGGGACTCCATGTCCGCGCGCACCTCGGGATCCAGTGCCCTGCCCCCGCCGGAGCCGACCACCTCGTGCACCGGATGCGCCGCGGGCGCCGCCGCCCGCTGGACGGCGGCCGTCGCCCCGCTGTTGCCGACCGTCTGCTGGAGCCGGAGCAGTCCGCCCGGCCCCATCACGTCCGCCCGGCCGTCCGCGGCCGCCCGCAGCAGCATCCCGTCGGGCAGCCGCGGCTCCCGGCCCTCCTCGGGCCGCAGCGCGGCCCCGGCCCCGGATTCCTGGTCGTGCTCGTACTCCTGCCCCTGCTCCTGCATGTCCTCGACCTCCTCATCCGGCCTGCCCCTTCGGGCAGCCGTTCACCGTGCCAGCCGCAGGTACGGTCCGAACTCGCTCTCCAGGCAGAGGCGTCCGAGCTTGCGGTACTCGCGGACCACCGCCGCGACCAGGTCGGCCATCAGGACCGGCCGGCCCGCGTCCGCGGCCAGGTAGGCGGCCGTGACCGCGGCAGACCGGATGTCGCCGCCCGCCAGCTCGAACGACTTTGCACAGAACGGCAGATCGAGGTCGTCACCCCGGGGCAGCTGCGGCCCCAGGCAGCGGTCCCAGAGTGCGAGCCGCTGCTCCGCGTCGGGGAGCGGGAAGTCCACCACCAGGTCGAGGCGGCGGGTGAAGGCCTCGTCGAGGTTGGCCCGCAGGTTGGTGGCGAGGATCGCCAGGCCGTCGAAGGTCTCCATACGCTGGAGCAGGTAGGCGCTTTCGACGTTCGCGTACCGGTCGTGCGCGTCCTTGACCTCCGAGCGCTTGCCGAACACCGCGTCGGCCTCGTCGAAGAGCAGTACGCCGTTGACGCCCGCGGCCTCCGTGAAGATCCGTTCGAGGTTCTTCTCCGTCTCGCCGATGTACTTGTCCACGACGGTGGCGAGGTCAACGGTGTAGAGGTCCAGGCCCAGTTCGCCCGCGATGACCTCGGCGGACATGGTCTTCCCCGTCCCCGAGTCCCCCGCGAAGAGCGCCATCACCCCCCGCCCCCGCCCGCCGCCGGGCCGCATCGCCCAGTCGCCCAGCACCAGGTCCCGGTGCCGGGCGCGTGCCGCCAGCTCCCCCAACTGCCCCAGCACGACGCTCGGGAGCACCAGGTCGGACCAGCCCACGCCCGGCTGGATCCGGCGGGCGAGGCGTTCGAGACCGGAGGTGTTCTGGGCCCGCACGCCGTGCAGCAGCGCCGCCTCGCCCGGTACTCCGTCGCCCGCTGCGCCCGCGCCTGCCGCGCCGTCGCCCGCCAGCGCCGCCTGCTGCCGGGCGGTGGCGGCCGCCCGGCGCATCTGGCCCGGACTGAGCACGAAGGCGGCCACCGCGGCGCCCGGCGCGGCGCCGAGCACCGAGGTCCACAGGGCGGTCCGCGCTGCCGCCCCCAGCCGCCCGGCCTCCACCAGCAGCGGGGTCCGGTCCGACCATGCCGGGTCCCAGCCCGCCTGCCCGGCGAGGAGTACCGGCACGGGCAACGCGGCCAGCGCGCGCAGCAGTTCGGTGTGCCGGTCCAGGGCCTCCACGGGCGCCGCGATCAGCCCGGCGCCGGCCATGGCCACTTCCCGCCCGGCGGACCGCACCAGCGCGGCCGGGTCCGCGTGCCGGGCCAGGCGGTCCAGGTCGAGTACGAGGGCTCCGCGCCCGGCGCCGGCCAGCGCCTCGGCGGCCAGTTCGGCGGCGGCCCCGCCCGCGGGCTCGCGCAGGTAGACCGGCGAGATGCCCGAGCGCAGCGCGCCCGCCAGGGGCTGCCAGGGCAGTCCGGTGTCACCCGGCACCGACACCGGGTGCAGCAGGTCCGCGAGTTCCGGGGCCACCGCGTCGGCGCCGAGCAGGTGCGCCGTGACGCGGTCCGGGACGCGCAACGACCTTCCGAGGAAGGGGCGTTCGCCTTCCTCCACGAGCAGGAGGCCCCGTACGGACAGCGGCCCGTCGGCGCAGAGCCGGGTCCGGGCGGGCGCCGAGGCGGCCGGGACCCCGCAGAGGCCGAGCGCCAGCCCGATGGTCGGGCGGCGGCGCGTGACGTCGTCGTTGAGGTAGCCGTAGAGCTGCTCGAAGCGCCGGTCGAGGTCGGGCGCGAGCGCAATCAGCAGCAGCTCGACGTCCAGCGGTTCCAGCCCGAAATCCCTTTCCAGGCCCTCCAGTCGGGAGGATCCGTCGCCCGGTGCGGCCGGAGCGACGGGCTCGGGCCAGGGCACCTGGTCGGGCGAGTCGAGGATCCTGCGGACCGTGTCGTCGGACAGGTACAGCCCGCGGAACGGGTCGTCGGCGTCCGGGTCGCTCCCGCGCCGCGCCTCGACGGCGGCGCGCACCCGGGCCTCCACTCCGGCGAGGCGCGAAAGGAGGTGGTCCATCAGCCCTCGCCCGGACGGTGCGGCCGGGTACGGGAGCGGGCGGGCCGCTGGCGCGGCAGACCGGCGGCGGACCCGGAAGGCGGTGAGCCGGGCGGCGGTGAACCGGGCGGCGGTCCGGGCGGACCACCCGAGGACGCCGGGCCCGATGCGTCCGATGCGCCGAATGCCTCCGAGGCGCCCGAGGGCTCCGACACGTCCGACAGGTCCAGGGCCAGGCCGTCCTCCACCGGAGGTCCGGCCGGGTACGAGGGGGCCGCCACCACCGGAGCGCTGACGACCACGTCGAGCGAGGGCTTCAACTCCCCTCCCAGTGCGCTCCACACGTCCGTGAAGGCCTTGTTCTCGGGCGGCGGAAGGGCGATCGACAGGGGCACGGGCAGTCCGGTCAAGCCCAGTTCGGTTCCGAGCCGGTCGGACGGCAGCGCCGAGTACCGCAGGAAGCATCCCAACAGCGAGGACAGCAGCCGGTGTTCGTCCTCGGGACGCTGGGTCCAGGCGCTGATGAGGTAGGACAGTTTGAAGTACCGGGGCGGCAGGGTGCGCGCCACCACCCTGCCCTGCTCGTCGTACACGTTGCGCCGCCCGCGCGAGCGCAGGCCGAGGTCCTCGCGGATGTCGTACAGGTACAGGTTGACGGTCGGCGCGTTGCGCCGGGCCGCCCAGTCGCGGGTCGGCGCGTCGAAGACCACGTCCACGCCCGCGCCGCCGCCGAGCGCCTCGGCCCGAACGAGTTCGCGCAGCGCGTCGTCCACCTCGTGGATCACCTGCGGATCACCCCCGGATCACCTGCGCCACTGGAAGTTGTCGGGCTGGAGCACCCCGGGCACCACCAGGAACGGCTCCGACACCTCCGTGAACAGCGGCGGGGTCACGTCCGCGTGCGCGGCGGTCAACTTCCGCTCCCCCAGGGTGTCTTGTACGAGGATCAGCACCGGGGCCGTGAAGCTGCCGTCGGCCCCCACCACCACCGGCGCGGAGGCGACCGTCACCCCCCGGTCCCAGCGCAGGGACACGGTCACTCCGGGCGGGAAATCGCTCCCGTGCGCCTGGGTCACCGAACCGGGCGGCCCGAGGACCGGATCGAGCTCCAGCACGGGCTGCCGTACGGTCACCTGCGCCGATCCGGTGTCGTTGGCGGGCTGGGCGTCCGTACCCGTGGTGGTCACGGTGGCCGTGATCGCTCCGGTCAGCGCCGGCCCCGCCGCCAGCACCAGCTGTACGGTCAGACGCGCGCCCGGAGCCAGGTCCTCGACCGGGCAGCCGCCCGCGCCCACGCACCCCGGCCGGGACACGGAGTCCACCCCCAGGCCCGGCGGCACGGTGAGGGCGAGGGTCAGGCCGGTGGCCGGGCGGGCTCCGAGGTTGGAGAGCGTCACCTCGGCGGTGACCCGGCCGCCCGTGTAGGCGGTGCGCGGCGTGGCGGTCACCGAGACGGCCGGGTCGGCGTAGCGGGTGGGGATCGGCGGCGGGGCGGCTTCGACGACGATCGGCGCCGAGGCGGTGTTGTTGGTGGGGTTGCTGTCCCCTCCGGCCGTGACGACCGTCCCGGTGGCGTTGCCGCTGAGGGGGGTCGCCGAGGACACCACCCGGGTCACCGTGGCCTTGGCTCCGGGGGCCAGGTCGCCGAGCGCGCATCCGGCGGGCGGGCAGGCGGGGGTGGCGGAGACCACGGTCATGCCGGCCGGCAGCACCGGGGTCAGCAGGACCGCCTTGGCGGGCGCGTCGCCGAGGTTGGTGACCTCGTAGACGACCGTGGACTGCTCGGCGGTCGTGAGGTGGCCGGGGGTGGCCGTGACGGTGACGGCGGCGTCGGGTCGGCGCGGGTCGACGAAGGTCAGGTCGACGGCGGCGCGGTCGTTGTCCGGGTTGCCGTCCTCGCCGCGCCGGGTGGTGGTGGAGGCGGCGCCTTCGACGGTCCCGGAGAGCCCTTCGGGCGAGGTGTACTCCCAGCCGGCCTTCTTCTCCTCGCCCGGTTTGAGCGCGCCGAGCGCGCAGCCGTCGGCCGGGCAGGCGGTTCCGGTGACCAGGGCCAGTCCGGGCGGGAGGGTCATCTTGAGGTGGACGTCCTCAGCGGTCGCGGTGCCGGCGTTGCGGACCGTGAACTCGACCTTCGTCCGCTCGTTGATCTTCAGCACGGACGGGACCGCGGTGGCCGTCACGACGAGGTCGGGAACGACCACGGTGACCACGATCGCCGCCTGGTTGTCGGCCGGCCGGTGGTCGGGCAGCCCGCTCTCCACGGTGGCTCGGGCCTCGTGCGCGCCGAGCGCGGTCCCCTTGACCGGCACGCGGACCGTGCCCCTGCCCCGGTCGTCCGATGCCAGTGTCCCTAGATCGCAGACGAGTTGAGCGGTGCAGCTGCCGCCCGAGGGCTCGGCGGGCCCGGCCGGCTCCAGCCCCGGCGGCAGGGTAATGCGCACCTTGGTGCCGGGCGAGGGGGCGATGCCCCGGTTGTGCAGCTCCAGTACCAGCTCGGTCGTGTCGCCGAGGAGCACGGTGGCGTCTGCGCCGGTGAACCGGACGGACAGGTCGGCGCTCGGCTCCCAGGTGGGCCCGCGCTGGCTGACGCTCGTGGTCCCCGGGAACATTTCCGCGTAGTCGTCGGCGCCGCCGTCGTTGCCGGGGTCGATGACCAGGATGCGGCGGTCGTACCGGCCGGAGGCGGACATCCGCAGCACGTCCATGGCGAGGCGGCCGCCGCCCGGCGACCAGGCCGGGTCGTCCGGCTCGTGGTAGGTGGCGTTCGCGGGCGGGGCGGGTGCCCGCGTCGGGCAGGAGGCCTGGCGGGGCACGAGCCCCCGGCACTGCTTGCCGTCCGGGGAGGCCAGCACCACCGTGCGCGTCTCGGGGTCCGGGTCCCCGCTGGCGACGGCGGCGGGCTGTGTGACGGCCGGCTTCGCGGCGGCGGGCTGCGGCTCAGGTGTCGCGGCCGCCTTCACGGAGGTCTTCCTCGCGGTGCCGGCCCTGTTGAGGGTGTTGTCGACGTAGTGATTGCGCCGGACGAAGGCCAGTCCGCCGCCCCTCGGATCGTAGACGGGCCGGCCGTCGATCACCGAGCAGTCGGCCCCGCACTGCGCGCCGGTCACGTCGAACGGGGCCGAGCCGTCGGCCGCCTTCGCGGTCCAGACGTGCCGGTCCGGATACCCGCTGGGCGCGCCCTCGTCGGCCACAACCGCGGCGACTCCGTCCGAGGTGCCCCCACCGCCTCCCGCGACGGGCGGCACGGCGGGCGGCGCCACGGACGGTGCGACGTGCGGTTTCTGCCTCTGGACGCACCGGCTCCAGCGCGAGAAGGCCAGCCGCGCCCCGTCGGGCGACCAGCTCGGCTCCAGGTCGTCCGAGGTGCAGTCGTACCCGGCCTCCGCGCGCCGGGGCACGGTCGCCACCAGATTCCAGTCCGCCGGCTTGGCGGAGGAGACGTCGACGACCGCGATCTCGGTGCGCGGGTTGGGGTTGGACTCGGTGGGTACGGGCCTGCGGGCGAAGGCGAGCCGGGTGCCGTCCGGGGACCAGGAGGGCCGGGTCTGCGTCTCGCCCGCGTTCATCCCCCGGTAGGTCAGCTGCCGTGCCTCCGCGAGCGCGTCCGGCTCCCCGATCATGATTTCCGTCGGCCGGACGAACCGTGCCGCCGCCAGCTCGTTCGAGCCGAGGACGCGTACGAAGGCCATCCGGCGCGCGTCGGGAGCGTAGGCCGGATCCTCGAAGTCGTACTCCGAGCCCTGCGCGGCCCGCAGTTGCACGCGGTCCACGGGCACGGCGGCCCGCTGACGCTCGATGTCGGCCGACTCCCAGTCCTCGCCCGCGAGCAGCGGCTGCGGCCGGGCGGCCCCGGCCGGCGTGTACCAGCCGACGTTGTGCGCTTCGAGGGGCACCACGGTGCCGGATTCGAAGAGCGCGGTGCCCGGACACCCCGTGCAGGGCCTGGCGGGGTCGACGTAGTACGGCTCCCCGAGCAGCATGAGCAGCGATCCCCCGTCGGGCCGCCAGGCCAGGTCGAGCCGGCCGCCCTCGCCGCGCTCCCCGTGGGCGAGGATCTCGGGCGCGCTCTGGCCGCCGCCGTCGGCCGGGACCGCTTCGAGGTCGAAGCCGCCGTTGGCGTTCGAGGAGAGGTACGCGATGCGGTTCCTGCCGCCGGGTTCCCATACGGGCACCCGCGCGTCGTCGTCCGTCGGCGAGACCCGGACCGCCGGTCCGCCGGCCAGCGGCCGTCGCAGGGCCTCGCCGCCGTGCGCGTAGACCAGTTCGGTGGAGTCGGGCGACCAGTCCGGCCAGTCCGCGTCCTCGGCCACCTGGCGCAGGCCGCTGCCGTCGGTGCGCACCACCCAGACGCCGATCGGGTGGTCGCCGCGGCCACCGCGGTCGTCGCAGCGGTAGCGGGTGGCGGAGCTGCCGTCGCCGGGGTCGTTCTCCCAGGAGACGAAGGCGATCCACTGCCGGTCCGGGGAGAGCACCGGGTCGGCGATCCGCCAGCCCTGACGCCAAAGGACCTGGGTGGCGGGCCCGTTGCCGGTGCGGCGCTGGATCCCTTCGCCCAGGCCGCTCCGGTCGCTGACCCATACGAGGTCGTCGCCGCGCGCGGCGGGCTGGCAGTCGTTGCCCGCGGTTCCGGCGGGGAGCAGCGGGGCCAACTCGCCCCTCGCTCCGACCGTGTTGACGGTGTGGTGCGGGCCGTCGCCGACGAAGGCGAGCCGACCGGGGTCCGGGGCGTCCGCGGGCGCCGCCAGGGGCGCGGCCGGGGCGCGGGCCGGCGCCACCGGGGGTACGACCCCCATCAGTCCCAGGGCCGCCACCAGCACCATGGACCGCCCGAACCTGAAGCCACCTCGTCGCCCAGCTCGTCGCACCTGCGTCCCCCCGACGTGTCCCCCCGTCCCCCGCCCGCCCCCGGGGCGGGCCGACGGCATCCGGATAGCCCTCCTCACCGCAACCGTGGCGCGCGGGGTGCCCCGGCCGTAGCCCAGGGCGGGGCACCGTTGCGGGTAACTCCCCTTGCCCTAAGGGGCATTCATGGCCCTTGTCCGGGCCGCCGTCCGGCCCTCGCCCGAGCCCTCGCCCGGACGAGGGCCCGGACCTCAGATGAACCCCTGCCGCATCGCGTAGGCCACGGCGTGCGAGCGGTTGCGCAGCTGCAGCCGGGTCGTCACATCGTGGAGGATGTTCTTCACCGTCCGCTCCGAGAAGGCCAGCGTGCGGGCGATCTCCGCCGTGTCGCTGCCCTCGGCGACCAGCCGCAGCACGTCCACCTCCCGGGGCGCGAGCCCGGTGAAGGCCAGTCCGCGCGGGTCGAGCACCTGCCGCTGCAACCGGCCGACCTGGTCCAGCAGCCGTCCCAGCAGGTCCGCCGGGACGCTGCCCTCGCCCCGCGAGGCCGCCATGATCACCTGGACCAGCCGCTCCCCCGAGGCCTCGGAGCGCCGCACCACCCCCACGACCCCGCATTCCACGGCGGCCACCAGCCCGGCGTCGTCGATCTCGGTGACCACGAGCACGATCCGCGCCTCCCCGACGGAACCCGTGCCCGCCGCCGCGCCCGCACCGCCCGGCCCCCCGCCGGGCCCGCCGATGCCGTCCGGCGCGCCCCGCTGGGCCCGGCGCAGCGTCTGCGTCTCGCTCTCCCCCACCCGGTCGGCGGCGACCACGGCCACGCACGAAGCCCCGTAGGCCTCGTACGGTTCGTCGTCCCCCAGCAGCCGCACCTCGGGGCAGTTGCGCAACTGCCCGGCGAGTCCGGCCCGCGAGATCGGGTCCTGGGCCGTCAGCCGTACCGGGATCCGTTCGGCCCCGCTCTCCCCTTGATAGCGCATGACGCACACCCCCCAGCTCACCGCGGGAGCCCCACCTGCCCGCGTGTACACCCAGTGAACACCCGCGCAGTCAGCAGGCACTCCACACGGACTCAACGGGCAACACGGCTTGCCCCCGGATGTGTCCGTACGGGTGCGGACCCGCCTTCGCCCCGCTCCCTACCGTCCCTTCATGACCACTTCCGCTCATCTGGACGCCTCCCCGGCCGCCGTCATGCCCGGGGACGAGATCCGGATCCCGCTGGAGCTGCGCAACAGCGGCAGCATCGTCGAGGCCTACGGTTTCGAGGTACTGGGGCCGGCCGCGCCGTGGACGGTGGTCGAACCAGCCACGCTGTCCCTCTACCCGGACACGGCCGGCACCGTCCACCTGGTGGTCAGGCCGCCCCGGGACTCCACGGTCCCGCCGGGCGAACTCGCCTACGCGGTCCGGGTGCTGCCGCGGGAACAGCCGGAGCACAGCACGGTGCCGGAGGGCGTGCTGGACATCGGGGCGTACGCGGACTTCGGCGCCGAACTCACCCCGAGGCTGAGCCAGGGCCGTACGGGGGCCCGCTTCCAGCTCGCGTTCGACAACCGGGGCAACCACCCCCTGACCATCTCGCTCTCCGCGAAGGACCAGTCGGACGCCCTGCGCTTCACCCTGCCGTCCACGGCGACGGTGGTCGGCCCCGGCCAGGCCGCGTTCGTACGGGTCCCCGTGCGCCCGCGGCGCCGGATGTGGCGCGGCATGCCCGCCCCGCACCCGTTCCAGGTGACGGCCGCGCCCGCCGAGGACGGCGTGGCTCCGGCGGTCCTGGACGGCACCCTGCTGCACCGGCCGATCCTGTCGGCGACGGCCCTGCGGGCCCTGCTCGCGGTCGTGGCACTGCTCGCGGCGCTGGCGGTGCTCTGGTTCACCCTGCTGCGCCCGGCGGTGCGCAGCGCGGCGAAGGAAGCGGTCAAGGGCCCGGTCCAGGCGGCCGAGTCGAAGGCGGCCGAAGCCAAGGAAGCGGCGGACCGGGCGGCGGCGGGAGGTGGCGCAGCCGGGTCCGGGGGCTCCGCGAAACCGTCCCCCGGCCCGTCCGCGGGCGCCTCCCCGGGAACGGGCCCGGCCCCCCAGGCCCAGGCGAACCTGTTCTCGACCCGGCTCACCGCCGAGGCCGGGACGGGCGCGAGCAGGTCGGCGACGTACACCGTCCCGGACGGCAAGGTGCTGCGGCTGACCGACCTGGTCCTGGAGAACGCCCAGGGCGACGCGGGCACGGTGACCTTCTCGGTGGGCGGAAAGCCGCTGCTGGCACCGGCGTTGGAGAACTTCCGGGAACAGGACTTCCACTGGGCCTCGGCCCTCCTGGCGGGTCCGAAGCAGGAGATCACCATCACCCTGTCCTGCCGCACCATCGGCCGCCCCCCGGCGGCCCCGGCCCCGACGACCTGCTCCTCCTCGGCCCTGCTGAGCGGCACCCTGGAGTGAATCCGGGCCCGGCCACCGCTAAGGCGCCTAAGGCGCCAGTACCGCCGCCAGGTCCGTCCGGCCCGGGATGCCCAGCTTCGCGTAGATGCTGGTCAGGTGGTTGTCCACGGTCCGGGGGGACAGGCTCAGCCGCCCCGCGATCGCCCGCGAGGCCAGCCCCTGCGCGGCCAGTGCCGCGATCTCCCGCTCCCGGGGGGTCAGCGCCGGGGCGGCCAGGCCGGCCAGGGCCGGCACGGCCGACAGCGAGAGCCCCGTGCACCGCGCGGCCAGCGCGTGCGCTCGGGCCGCCGCGGCCCGCGCGGCGGCTCCGCCCGTCGCCACCCCGGCCGCGCCGGCCGCCGCCTCCGCCGCGAAGAGCCCGTAGCCGAGGCGCTCGAACTCTCCTGCCGCCTCCCACAGTCCGGGCCCGGAGCGTCCCGCGAGGGCCGCCACGTGCGCCGCGCAGGCCGCCGCCAGCGCGCCCTCGTGGGCCGAGGCCACCTCCCGCATCCGGTCGGCGACCGCCCGCGCCCCGGCCACCCCGCCGAGGCGGGCCGCGTCGTGCAGGGCGAGGAGTTCGAAGCCCGGGAGCCCGGCGGTGCGCGCGCCCTGGGCCGCGCCCCGCGCCAGTTCGGCCGCCCGCGTCACCCGGCCCCCGGCCGCCGCCACCCACGGCCGGGCCAGCTCCGTCCAGCGGTCGAAGACCACGGGCGCGGCGGTCGCTCCCCGGTCGGCGGCCGCAAGGTACGTCTCGGACCGGGCCACGTCGCCGGTGAGCGCCGCCGCATGGGCCGCGCCGCCGAGGTGGGAGGTGTCGTAGTAGCCGGAGCCCCGGGCCGCGATGCCTGCCCGGAAGCGGGTCAGCGCCGGGCCGGGCCGTCCCCGCCAGAGCAGGACCGCCCCGTACAGGGCGTCCACGGAGCGCTCCGCCACCGGCCAGTCCCCGCGCCGCAGGAGCAGTTCCGCGAAGCCGTCGGCGGCCCGGTCCGCGCCGTCGAGCCGGCCCGCCCAGAACTCGGCGGCGAACTGCGCCAGCCGCAGCCCCAGCACCTCGGCCGGTTCCCGGCCCAGTAGTTCCCCGGCCCGCAGGACCTCGCGCCGGGCCTCCTCGGGGCGGCCGGTGTACGCGTGGGCCACGGCCGTCGTCGTCAGCAGCACCCCGGTCCGTCGGGTCTCCCCGTCGCCCGCGCCCTCGACGAGTAGTCCGGCGGCCAGTTCCAGCGCGGCGCCGTAGTCCCCCTGGGCGCCGACCAGCGCCACGCGCCTGGCTCCGGCCTCCCACCGCAGCGCCGGGTCGGTGACCTGCGACTCGACTTCGCGCAGCACTTGTTCGGCCGCGGCGAAGCTGCGCAGTCCCCAGCTGAGCCCGTGGGCGCGCAGGACGGCGTACCGGATGCGGTGGAGTTCGCTCATGGGCGACCCGGCGCATTCCCAGAGCACCTGCTCGGCCTCTTCGTAGCGTTCCGCCCAGCTCAGCGCCTCCGCGAGGAGCAGCGCCGCTTCCGTGCCGCCGCCGCAGTCGCGGGCCGCGGCGGCCAGCCGTATGGCGGCGACCGTGTCGTAGTCGGCCCAGGCGTCCCGGGCTCCGGCCAGCAGTGGCGCCGGGTCCTCGGTCATCCCGCCGGCCAGTCGCCACTCGGCGATCCGCAGCGTGTCGCCGGCCCGTCGGGCTCCGGCCGCCTCCACCGCCCGTACCAGTGCCCGGTGATGACGCCGGCTACGTACGCGGGGGCAGCGCGCGGCGGCCACTTCGGCGTACAGGGGGTGCGCCGTACGGACGTAGGTGCGCCGGCCTTCGTCGGCGACGGCGAGCAGTCCGCGGGCCTCGGCCTCCTCCACGACCGCCGCGTCGGCCATGCCGAGCAGCAGTGAGATCTCCAACGGCTGTCCGAAGGCCACGATTTCGAGCACTTCGCGCAGTTCGGGCCGGGTCTGGCCGTAGCCGCCGACGCGGTTCTCCACCAGGTCCGCCGTGCGGGCGGAGGGCGGGCCGGGGACCAGGCCGGGGGGTGTCCCCCACTGTCCGTCCTCCAGGCACAGTTCGCCGCCGTCCACGGCTGCGAGCACCAACTCCCGTAATAACAATGGGTTTCCCTGGGACCGTTCGTGCAGCCTGGCGGCCGCCCGGTCGGCCACCTCGCCGAGCGCCGCCGTGAGCAGGGCAGCCGTTTCGGCGGGGGTGAACGGCGGCAGTTCGAGCCGGTCCAGCAGCCGGTCCTCGGTGAGCCGGCGCAGCCCCTCCGGAGCCCCGGCCCCGGCGCGGACGGCTGCGAGCAGCCGCACCCGGCCGTCGCGCACGAGGCGTTGCAGCAGGGCGGCGGACATGGGGTCGAGCAGGTGGGCGTCGTCCACGCAGATCACCGCCCCGGCCAGGGCGTCCGCGGCCCACCGCCAGCGGTTGCCCTCGGGGGCCATCCGCTGCGGCAGCAGCGGGGCGAGTGCGCCGAGCGGTGTGCTCCGGGCGGCCTCCGAGCCCTCGGCGACGAGCAGTGCGGCCGGTTCGGGCAGGGTCCGGCGCACTTCGTCGATGAGCCAGGACTTCCCGGCCCCGGCGGCCCCGACCAGCAGCACCCCTCGCGGGCCGGCCGGCGCGGACCCGGCCACGACGCGCCCGGTCAGCGCTCGGCGCGCCCGGTCCAACTCCGCGGCGCGCCCGTGGAAGGGCCAGGAGACCACCATGCGCCGATGGTAGGACCGCGCGTGCCGCTCCCGAGACCCCCCGCGACCGAAACCCGCTGCCGCTGGTGGAGTTGTCAGCCGTGCGGGTGACACGTGCGCTGACTAGGGTGCCCCCATGGACGACCCACAGGCTGACGGCTTCGCCGACCCACTGCCGACCGAACGGCTGCTGCTGCGTCCCCTCGATCTCGCTCTCGCCCGACGGATCGCCGCGGGCGTGGCGGGTCCGTGCGACCGCTGGGAGCCCGGCTACCCCGGCCCCGCGGACCGCACCGGAGCCGAGCGGTTCCTGGAGGTACTGGCCGGCCACGGGGATCCGTGGCCCTACGGGGCGTACGAGATCGAGCGCCGCGAGGACGGTCTGGCGATCGGCGGCGCCGGCTTCCACGGCCCGGCCGACGACCACGGCAGGGTCGCGATCGGCTATGGCCTGATTCCGGCGGTCCGCGGTCTGGGCTTCGCGGCGGAGGCCCTGCGCGCGCTGCTGGATCACGCGCGGAGCCACGGGGCGGCGGGAGCGGACGGGGACACCGCCCTGGCCAACACGGCCTCGCAGCGGGTGATGGCGGCCGCCGGGATGGCCCTGGTCCGGGAGGACGACCGGCTGCGGTACTACGCGGTGACCTGGGTGCGGGCCGCCGAGAGCAGCTGAGCGGTGGTGACGATCCGCGCGAACCCGCCGCCCTGGAGGTTGACGGCGGTGGCGGTGCTGAGCTGATCGGCCGTCAGCCGAAGGGCGACCGGGCCGGTTTCGGAAGCCCCCTGCGCCCCGGCGCCTTCGCCCGCCGCGGCCTCCGGCTCCGTCCCGAGGTCGAAGGTGTGGGTGGCGTCCAGCGGGACGAGGACGTCGTAGCCCAGGTTGCCCGCCATCCGGGCGGTGGTCTCCACGCACATGTTGGTCTGGATTCCCACCACGACGAGCTGCCGGACGTCCTGGCCGGTGAGCCAGTCCGCCAGGTCCGGGGTGCCGTAGAAGGAGGAGTTGACGGACTTGGTGATGTGCAGGGCTGCCTGCCCGGATCGCTCGGCGACGAACTCCTTGAAGGCGTAGCCGGGTTGGTCCGGAGCCAGGACGGAACCGGCGGCGCGCGAGGCGTGCTGGACCAGTACCACCGGGCGGCCGGATTCCTGCCAGAGGTCCATCAGGGCCGCGATGTTGGCCTCGGCGGCCGGGTTGTTGCGCGGGCCCCAGAAGGCCGGGGCGTCGAAGCCCTTCTGGACGTCGATGACCAGCAGGGCACTGTTCACGGCGATCTCGATCTCGTTCTTCATGTCTCAATCCTCGAACGCCGGCGGGTCCCGCAACAGCGGCAGCCGGGACCGGAACCGATGGGATCCTGCCAACCTGGCAGCCGCCCGGCAGTCGACCCGAAGCCGACCGGAAGCCACCCACCGGAATTCCGAAAAATCCCTCCCGCCCAGGTCAGAGCCCCTTTCGACCCCCAGAGGCCCGAAAGGCCGTGGCAGACTCACGCCATGCACCGCGTTGCGATCGTCGTCCAGCCCGGTATCCGCGCCTTCGACCTCGCCGTCATCACCGAGGTCTGGGGTCCCGACCGGGGACGGCTCGGAGTCCCGCCCTTCGAGCTGCGCCGGTGCGCCCTGTCCCCCGGCACGATCCCCCTCCCGGGCGGGCTGTCCCTGACCCCGGACCGGGGGCTCGACTGGCTCGTCGGCGCCGACCTCGTCGTGGTCCCGGCCCTGGCCCAGCCCTGCGATCCGACGCCCGAGCCGGTGCTCGCCGCCCTGCGCGACGCCCATGCCCGCGGGATCGCGGTGGCCGCCCTGTGCGCGGGCGCGTTCATCCTCGCCGAGGCCGGGCTGCTCGCGGGGCGCCGGGCCGTGACGCACTGGTCGCTGGCCCCGACGCTGGCCGGCCGGCACCCCGCCGTGCTCGTCGAGGAGGCACCGCTCTACGTGGAGGACGACGGGGTGTGGACCTCCGCCGGGGTCGCCTCCGGGATCGACCTCTGCCTCCACCTGGTCCGCCGGGCCCACGGCGCCGAGGCCGCCGCCGCCATCGCCCGCTCGATGGTCACGGGCCCCTTCCGCACCGGGGACCACGCCCAGTACCTGGACCGCCCGACCCCGGCCGCCGACCGCACGGCCGAGGCACTGGCCGCCGTACGGGAACGGGCGCTGGGGCGGCTGCGGGAGCCGCTGGACGTGACCACCCTGGCCCGGTGGGCCGGAATGTCCCCGCGCTCCTTCGCCCGGCACTTCGCGGCCGCCACCGGCACCACCCCGCACAAATGGCTCCTCGGCCACCGTCTGGACGAGGCCCGCAAACTGCTGGAGCGCACCGACCATCCGGTCACCGAGGTGGCCCGGCTGGCCGGTTTCACCAGCGAGGTCACCTTCCGCCAGCACTTCACGGCACGCGTCGGGACGAGCCCCCGGGCCTATCGCGCGGCGGCTACCGCGGCGGAGCCTCCCCCAAACCCCACCGACAGTGTTAGAAATGGCTCATGACCGGACGTTTTGGCCCACCGAGGGGCCCTGAAGGGGCGCCCGAGGGCGGGCCGGGGGACGGACCGCCGTCCCGGCCCGCCCCGGGGCCCCCGTCCGGCACGCACGAACCCCCTCCGGCGCCCGCTCCCGGACCCCCGCCGGACGCGCACGAAACCCTGCCCGGCGCCTCCTCCGGCGGAGCCTCCGGTCCGGGCCCGGGGCGGGCCGCGCGCAGGCTCGTACGCCGGTTCACGCACCGGCTGACACACCCCTTCTCCCGGCTCTTCGCCCGGCTGTCGCTCGGCGCGCGCAGCGTCGCCGGCCAGGTCTTCGCCCTCCAGGCCGTCATCGTGCTGGTCCTGATCACCGCCGCCACCCTGGCCCTGTTCTTCCAGGCCCGCTACGACGGCCGGCGCGACGCCCGCAACCGGTCACTCGCGGCCGCCGAGGCCTTCGCCCGCGGCCCCGGCCTCCCGGCGGCGCTGAAGTCCCCCGACCCCACCGCCGCGCTCGAGCCCCTGGCCGAGGAGGCCCGCCGGGCCTCCGGCGTGGACTTCATCGCCGTCATGTCCAAGGACGGGATCCGCTACACCGACTCCCGTCCCGAGCTGATCGGCCAGCGCGCCGTCGGCGACCTCTCCCGGGCCGTGTCCGGGCACGCCTTCACCGAGACCTTCAAGGGGAAGCCGAGCGACGCCGTCCGCGCCGTGGTGCCCGTACGGGACTCCTCGGGCGCCGTCGTCGGCCTGGTCGCCACGGGCATCGAGGTCGCCAACGTCGGCGGGGTGGTCCGCGGCCAGCTGCCCCTGCTCCTGGGCGCCGCGACCGGCGCACTGCTGCTCGGCACCGGCGGCGCCGCCCTGGTCAGCCGGCGCCTGCGGCGCCAGACCCGGGGGCTCGGCGAGGCCGAGATGACCCGGATGAACGAACACCACGAGGCGGTCCTGCACGCCGTCCGCGAGGGCGTCCTGATCATGGACGCCGAGGGCCGGCTCGTCCTCGCCAACGACGAGGCCCGCCGCCTCCTCGCCCTGCCGCCCGACGCGGAACAGCGGCACGTCGGCGATCTCGGCCTCGACCCGCGCACGGCCTCGCTGCTGGCCTCCGGGCGGGTCGCCACCGACGAGGTCCACCGGGCGGGCGACCGGCTCCTGGCCGTCAACGTACGGCCGACCAAGCCCTACGCGGGCCGCCCCTCGGGCACCGTCATGACCCTGCGCGACTCCACCGAGCTCGCCGCGCTCTCCGGCCGGGCCGCGGTGGCCCGCGACCGCCTCCAGCTGCTCTACGACGCGGGCGTGCGGATCGGAACCACCCTGGACGTGGTGCGCACCGCCGAGGAACTGTCCGAGGTCGCGGTTCCGCGGTTCGCCGACTTCGTCACCGTGGAGCTGCTGGAGCCCGTGCTGCGCGGCGAGGAGCCCACCGTGGGCGGGCACACCGAGATGCGGCGGGCCGCGATGAGCGGGGTCCGCGACGACCAGCCGCTGCAACCCGTCGGGGACATCATCCGGTTCGTGGTGCCGACCGCGCCGATGGCCGCGGCCCTGACGGCGGGGCGCGGGGTCCTCGCGGCCGATCTGGACTCCGCCTTCGGCTGGCGGGCCCAGGACCGGGACGGGACCCGGGTGGCCCTGGACTACGGCTTGCACTCGCTGATCTCCGTACCGCTCCAGGCCCGCGGGGTGGTCCTGGGCATGGCGAACTTCTGGCGGTCGGAGACCCCCGAGGCCTTCGACGAGGAGGACCTGTCCTTCGCCGAGGAGCTGGCGGCGCGGGCGGCCGTCTCCATCGACAACGCCCGCCGTTTCACGCGCGAGCACGCGGTGGCCGTGACCCTCCAGCGCAGCCTGCTGCCGCGGGCGCTGCCGGACCTGAGCGCCGTGGACGTGGCCTTCCGCTACCTGCCCGCGAAGGCGGGGGTGGGCGGGGACTGGTTCGACGTGATCCCGCTTGCCGGGGCCCGGGTGGCGCTGGTCGTCGGCGACGTGGTGGGGCACGGGGTGCACGCCGCCGCCACCATGGGCCGACTGCGGACCGCCGTGCACAACTTCTCCACCCTCGACCTGCCGCCCGACGAGCTGCTGGGCCACCTCGACGAGCTGATCGACCGGATCGACCAGGACGAGTCCGCGGGGGACGGCGGATCCGGGGAGGGCGAATCCTCGGGCGTCACGGGGGCCACCTGCCTCTACGCGGTCTACGACCCGGTGTCCGGCCGCTGCACCATGGCCAGCGCGGGCCACCCCGGCCCGGCCCTGGTGGGCCCCGACGGCCGGGTCGAGTACCCCGAGCTGCCGATCGGGCTGCCGCTGGGCGTCGGCGGGATGCCCTTCGAGGCCGCGGAGCTGCACCTGCCCGAGCCGAGCCGGCTGGTGCTCTTCACCGACGGGCTGCTGGAGGACCGCGACCGGGACTTCGACACCGGCCTGGCCATGCTGACCGAGACCCTGGCCCGGCCGGACCGCAGCCCCGACCAGGCCTGCGCCGACGTACTGGCAGCGCTGCTGTTCCCGGCGCCGAGCGACGACATCGCCCTGCTCATCGCGGACACCCGGCGGCTGGCGGCCGACCGGATCGCGGAATGGGAGGTGCTGGCGGACCCGGTGGACGTCTCGCGGGTCCGCCGGGCCGGGGCGGCGCAGCTGGCCGCGTGGGACCTGGAGGACATCTCCTTCACCGCCGAGCTCATCCTCAGCGAGCTGATCACCAATGCCATCCGCTACGGGACCGCCCCGATCCGGGTCCGGCTGCTGCGCGACCGCACCCTGATCTGCGAGGTCTCCGACGGCAGCAGCACCTCCCCGCACCTGCGGTACGCGGCCACGACCGACGAGGGCGGCCGCGGCCTGTTCCTGGTCGCCCAGTACGCGGAGCGCTGGGGCACCCGTTACACCGAGCGCGGCAAGGTCATCTGGGCCGAACTCCCGCTGACGGGCACGGTGGAGCCGATGCCGCCGGCCGTACTGGACCTGGACGCCCTGGAGGACCTGGCCTGGTAGCGGCGGCAGTGGTGGTGTCCGCCGCCCGGAGCCGGGCGCCCGGAGCCGGAGCCGGGTGCTCAGAGCCGCGCGCTCAGCCGTGCCTTCGCCTCGGGCCATTCGTCGGCCAGGAGGGAGAAGTAGACGCTGTCGCGCCAGGTGCCGTCCGGGCGGCGGCGGTGGCGGCGCAGGACGCCCTCGCGGCGGGCGCCGAGACGGGCGATGGCGGCCTGGGAGCGGGTGTTGAGGTGGTCCGTCTTCAGCTGCACACGGCCCATTCCGAGGTCTTCGAAGGCATGGGTGAGCAGCAGCAGCTTCGACTCGGTGTTGACGGCGCTGCGCCAGTACGCGCGCCCGTACCAGGTCCAGCCGATCTCCAGGCGCTCGTTCTCCGGGCTGATGTCGAGGTACGTGGTCCAGCCGACGGCCCGGCCGCTTTCGAGGTGGATGACGGCGAAGGGGAGGTAGATGCCCCGCTCCGCGTCCGCCAGCACCGAGTCGAGCGTGGCGCCCAGCTCCTCCTCGGACTGCGGGGCGGGCCCGCCCTGCCACTGCCACACCTGCTCGTCGCGGCCGCCGGCCACGTACAGGTCGGGGAGATGGCTCCGGGTCAGGGGCTCCAGGCGGACGTGACGGCCGGTGAGCGTGATGGGCGACGGCGACTTGGCAGACATGGAGGAGAAGATAACCGCCCGTTGCGCTAGACACAAAGGATTATTGCACTAGTGCAGTATCGGGTTCAGCTGGTCCGGGCCAGCAGGACCGCCACGTCGTCCTGCGGGGCCTCCGGGAGCAGGCGCGCCAGGATGGCGTCGCACAGGGACTCCAGCGGCTCCTGCGCACCCTTCAGGGCCTCCGCCAGACCCGCCATGCCCTCGTCCAGGTCGCGGTCCCGCGACTCGATCAGGCCGTCCGTGTACAGCACGAGCAGGCTCCCGGGAGCCAGCCGGACCTCCACCGTGCGGAACTCCCGACCGCCCGTGCCCAGCGGGGTGCCGGTCGGACCGTCCAGGAAGGTCACCTCCCCGGTCGGCGTGATCATGGCCGGCGGGGGGTGCCCGGCGCGGGCGATGACGCACGTGCCCGTCGCCGGATCGTGGACGGCGTAGGCACAGGTGGCCATCTCGTCCTCGCCCAGGTCGGCCACCACCGCGTCCAGTGAGCGGAGCATCTGCTCCGGGGCCACGTCGTGGCGCGCGAGCGTCCGTACCGCCGTGCGCAGCTGGCCCATGACGGCGGCGGCGTGGATGCCGTGGCCCATCACGTCGCCGATGACCAGGCCGGTCCGGCCGCCCGGCAGCTCGATCACGTCGAACCAGTCGCCGCCGACGTCGTGGTCGCTGGCCGGCAGGTAGCGGCCGGTCAGCTCCAGGCCGGTGACCTCGGGCAGCGCGTTGTTGGTGAGGCTGCGCTGCAGCGTCAGGGCCGCCGCGCGCTGGGTGGTGTACATCCGGGCGTTGTCGATGTTGAGGGCGGCTCGGGCGACCACCTCGTCGATGAGCACGCAGTCCTCGTGGTCGAAGGGCTCGCGCCCGCGCTCCCGGGTCACCACCACCACCCCGAGCACCTGACCCCGGGCCACCAGCGGGACCATCCGGGCGCAGCCGAGGGTGGCCAGGTACGCGCGCAGCGCGGCCGCGCGCGGATCCCTGATCAGGGCCGGGATGTCGGCCGTGAAGAGGTTCATCGGCACGCCCTCGCTGATGACCTGCTCGTAGGCGGTGCCCGCCGGGATCTGGAAGGTCTGCCCGGGGACCAGCCTGGCCGTGGGCGCGCCGGGATCCGGGAACAGGGCGGCGAGGCGCCGGAGCACGCCCCGGGTGGACGCAGCGGCCTCGTCGGGTTCCAGGACCGCTTCCAGCAGCTGTACGTCCGCCGAGTCGGCGAGCCGGGGCACCAGCACCCCCGCGAGCTCCTGGGCGGTCTGGCTCAGGTCCAGCGTGGTGCCGATGCGCGCGCCGGCCTCGGACAGCAGCGCGAACCGGCTGCGGGCCCGCTCGGCCTCGGCCTGGGCGCGCTGCCCGTCGGTGATGTCGATGAGGGAAGCGATCAGGCCGAGCGGCCGCCCGGAGCCGTCCAGCAGCGGGGCGTACGAGCAGGACCAGGTCCGGTCGTGGTCGGGGTCGGCCGGGGTGCGGCCGGTGCGGCGGACGTCGACGACCGGGGAGCCGCACTCCAGCACCTGGCGCATGAGGTGTTCGAGCGCGGTGGCGTTGACCCCCGGCACGACCTCGGTGAGCCGTTTGCCGACGTGCTCGGCGGCGGACACCCCGTTCATCCGGGCGAGGGCGTCGTTGACCCGCAGGAAGCGCAGGTCGGTGCCGAGGGTTCCGAGGCCGATGGGCGACTGGGTGAACAGGCTCTGGAGCGCGGCGAGCGAATCGCGCATCCGCAGGACCTCGGAGGTCTCCACGGCGATGAGCATGGCCCCGGTGCGCCCCTGCGGATCGGGGGAGGGCAGGATCCACATCTCCATCGGGACGCGGTGCCCGTCGCGGTGGCGCACGGGCAGGGTGCCGCCTACGGTCTCCCCGGCCTGGACCCGGCGGGTGAGGTCGGCGGCGAGCTCGTGGTTGCTGTCGGGGACCAGCACGTCGGAGCCGAGCCGGCCGAGGATGTCCTCGGGGCGGTGGCCGAGGAGGTCCTGGGCGGCCAGGGACCACTCGACGACGCGCCCGTCGGCGTCCTCGCGCCACAGGGCGATCGGCAGCAGCTCGCTCAGCACGCCCGCGTACCCGACCGCAGCCACCGGCCGGTCCGGTACCTCGCTCGTCTCCTGGTACGTGTCCAATGCGCCGACCTCACCCCAGGGGGCCCGATTCCTACCGATTCACCCTATCCGAGGCTCCGGCCACCGGCGCTGTGTCGGTTCCGCGCCCGGGTCGCGGCGCCCGCGCCCGGGTCACTCCCAGTCGTCCCACGGCGGGTCCATCTCCTCGTCCCCCGGTCCGAAGAGCGACTCGCTCTCCTCCGGTGCCGGAGCCCTGCCCGCCGGGGCGGCCACGACACTCGGCGCGGCCGCGGCCGCCCGGGCCGGCGCGGCCGACCGTACGGGCGCCGCCGCCCGTGCCGGGACGGCTTCCGGCGCCCTCGCCGGTGCCAGTACGGACACGGGCACGGGCACGGGCACGGGCGCTGGCACGGGCGCGGCCGCCTCCGCCCCGTCGGCCCCGGCCCCGTCTTCGGCTCCGGCTCCCGCTTCGCCCAGGGTCCGCAGGATGCCCTCGGCGTACTTGGCCAGCTTCGCCTCGCCGACGCCGCTGATCGTTCCCAGCTCCGCGACCGTGCCGGGCAGCTGCGTCGCGATCTCGCGCAGCGTCGCGTCGTGGAAGACGACGTACGCCGGCACGCCCTGCTCCCGCGCCGTCTCCGCACGCCAGGCGCGGAGCGCTTCGAAGACCGGCAGCGCGGCCGCCGGCAGATCGACCGGCACCCGGGCGCCCTTCCCGGAGCGGGACCCGGACTCCTTGCGGGCGGAGCCGGCGGCCGGCGCGGTCTCCTTGCGCATGGACAGGGTGCGGCGGCCCCCGAGCACCTCACCGCTGGCCTCGGTCAGCACCAGGGTCCCGTAGTCCCCCTCGACCGCCAGCAGCCCGAGCGCCAGCAACTGCCGCACCACTCCGCGCCATTCCGCCGTGCCCAGGTCCGCGCCGATGCCGAAGACCGAGAGCCCGTCGTGGTCGAACTGGATGACCTTGGCCGTCTTCTTGCCCTGGAGGATGTCGATGATCTGGCCGGCGCCGAACTTCTGCCGCCGTTCCTTGGCCAGCCGCCACACCGTGGACAGCAGCTTCTGCGCCGCGACCGTCCCGTCCCAGGATTCGGCCGGGGCCAGGCAGGTGTCGCAGTTCCCGCAGGGCTCGCCCGACTGCCCGAAGTACGCCAGCAGCCGCACCCGGCGGCAGCCGACCGTCTCGCAGAGCGCGAGCATCGCCTCCAGGTGCGCGGTCAGGGAGCGGCGGTGCGCGTCGTCCCCCTCGGAGCCCTCGATCATCTTGCGCTGCTGGACCACGTCCTGGAGGCCGTAGGCCAGCCAGGCCGTGGCCGGTTCCCCGTCGCGGCCGGCGCGGCCGGTCTCCTGGTAGTAGCCCTCGACCGACTTCGGCAGGTCCAGGTGGGCCACGAAGCGCACGTCGGGCTTGTCGATGCCCATGCCGAAGGCGATCGTGGCCACGACCACGACCCCGTCCTCCCGCAGGAACCGCGACTGGTTCGCCGCACGCGTGCGCGCGTCCATCCCCGCGTGGTACGCCACGGCGTCGATGCCCTGCTCCACCAGGGCGGCCGCCGTCTTCTCCACGGAGGCCCGCGAGAGGCAGTAGACGACCCCGGCGTCACCGGCGTGCTCGGTCCGGATCAGCTCCAGCAGCTGCTTGACCGGGTTGTTCTTCCCGACGATGCGGTACTGGATGTTCGGCCGGTCGAACCCGGCCACGAAGTGGCGGGCCTCCCCCAGGCCCAGCCGGGCGGCGATCTCGGCGTGCGTGGCCTCGGTGGCGGTCGCGGTCAGCGCGATGCGCGGCACCTTCGGCCAGCGCTCGTGCAGCATGGACAGCGCGAGGTAGTCGGGCCGGAAGTCGTGGCCCCACTGGGCGACGCAGTGCGCCTCGTCGATGGCGAAGACCGAGACCGTGGCCCGGTCGAGGAGCCGCTGCGTGCCCTCGGTGCGCAGCCGCTCGGGGGCCAGGTAGAGGAGGTCGAGCTCGCCGCCGAGGAAGGCCCGCTCGACCTCGCGGCGCTCGTCGACGCCTTGGGTGGAGTTGAGGAACCCGGCCCGCACCCCGAGCGCGTTCAGCGCGTCCACCTGGTCCTGCATCAGGGCGATCAGCGGCGAGATCACCACGCCCGGACCGTCTCTGACCAGCGCCGGAATCTGGTAGCAGAGCGACTTTCCGCCGCCGGTCGGCATCAGCACGAGCGCGTCGCCGCCGCCGACGACGTGCTCGATGATCTGCTGCTGCTCGCCGCGGAAGGAGTCGTACCCGAAGACGCGGTGGAGCACCTGCAGGGCATCGGGGATCTCGGCTGCTGCTTCCGGAGTGGTCATCCCAGAAGCCTAGCGACCTCTTCGAACACATCGGTCCGGATCCCCCGGCCCTGTGGACAACCCGGAGGGGCCCGCGGCGGCGCGGCCCGGCCGCGGGGAGGCCCGAGCGGTGCCAAAGTGGGACATCTCCGCCAGCCTCCGAGAGGAACGCGCGATGTGGCAGCCCGACGGGTGGGACGTACGCGTCCGCCTCGGTGTCCTCACCCCGCACGCCGACGTCGGCCCCGAGTCCGAGCTGCGGGCCATGGCCCCGGCCGACGTCGGCCTGCACACCGCCCGGGTGCCGTTCGGCGCGATGGGGCCCGGCGGAGCGATGGACCCCACCATCCCGCTCGCCCCCGTACGGGCCTTCGCGGAGCCCCCGCACCTGGACGAGGCCGCCGAACTGCTGGCCGCCGCGCCCGTGGCGGTGATCGCCTTCGCGTTCACCAGCTCCGCCTACGTCATCGGCCCGCGCGGCGAGGCCCACATGGTGGCCCGCCTGGAGCAGCTCACCCGCGGGCTGCCCGTGGTCGCCACCTGCGCCGCCGTGGTCCGGGCGCTGCGCGCCCTGGGGGCCGGCCGGATCGCCCTGGTGGACCCGCCGTGGTTCGACGAGACCCTGAGCGACCTGGGCCGGGGCTACTACGAGGACTCCGGGTTCGAGGTCCCGTACGCCGCCCCCTGCGGCCTCCCCAGCGGGCAGACCCTGATCGGGCCGCGGGCGCTGCACGACTGGGTGGCGGCTCAGGTCCCCGACACGGCGGAGGCGGTCGTCATCGGCGGCAACGGCTTCCGCGCCGTCGGAGCGATCGAGGCCCTGGAGGCCACCCTGGGCCGCCCGGTCCTCACCGCGAACCAGGTGCTCCTCTGGGCGGCCCTGCGCACGGCCGGCTCCCCGACCACCGCCATCACCGCCTACGGCCGCCTCTTCGCGACCTCCTAGGCCGTCTCCCCGGTCCCCCGGGACGGCTCGGCCAGCGCCGCCGCGAAGGATTCGTAGGCGCGTTCGTCGAAGAGCACGAAGCGCACCTCCTCGACCTCCGTCCGGGCCGCCCGTACGGTCTGCACCGCGATCCGGGCCCCGTCGTCCATGGGCCACCCGTAGATCCCGGTGGAGATCGCCGGGAAGGCGACGCTACGGGCTCCCAGCTCGTCGGCGACCCGCAGCGACTCCCGGTAGCAGGAGGCCAGCAGCGCCGAGCGGTCCTCCTCCTTCGACCAGACGGGCCCGACCGTGTGGATCACGTGCCCGGCCGGCAGCCGACCGGCCGTGGTGGCGACCGCCTTGCCCGTGGCCAGGCCCTTCCCGTAGTGGGAGCGGCGCAGGTCCTCACAGGCGGCGAGGATCTCCGGGCCGCCGCGCCGGTGGATGGCTCCGTCGACCCCGCCGCCGCCGAGCAGCGAGGAGTTCGCCGCGTTGACCACGGCGTCGGCCTCCTCGGCGGTGATGTCGCCCCGGACGAGGGTGATGCGCGGCATCGGGATTCCTTCCTTCGGGAGAGGTGCGGGCGGTCTCACATGCCCTGGACCGAGCGCAGGTGCCGCCAGACCGCCTTGGCGGCGTTGTGGCCGGACATGCCGTGCACGCCGGGGCCGGGCGGGGTCGCCGAGGAGCAGAGGAAGACCGCCGGGTGGGCCGTCGAGTACGGGGACAGGGTGAGCTTGGGCCGCAGCAGGAGCTGGAGACCGGAGGCGGCTCCGCAGGCGATGTCCCCGCCGATGTAGTTGGGGTTGCGGGCGGCGAGCTGCGGCGGGCCCGCCGTGGCGCGGGCCAGCACCAGGTCGCGGAAGCCCGGGGCGAAGCGCTCCAGTTGGCGTTCGACGGCGTCCGTGAGGTCGCCGTCCCAGCCCGCCGGTACGTGACCGTAGACCCAGAAGGTGTGCTTGCCCTCGGGGGCCCGGCCGGGGTCGACCAGGCTGGGCTGCGCGGCGATGAGGAAGGGGGTCCGGGGGGCCCGCCCGCCGGAGGCCAGCTGCAGGGCGGCGTCGATGTCTCGGGTGCGCGGGCCGATCTGGACGGTTCCGGCCCGGCGCGGCTCCTCGGCGGTCCAGGGCACGGGCCCGTCCAGGGCGTAGTCGATCTTGAATACGGAGGCGCCGTACCGGTAGCCGTCGTAGACCCGGCCCAGGCGCGCGATACGGGCCAGCGCGGTCGGCGAGGTGTCGAAGACGTACGCACGGGCCGGCGGGAGGTCGTCGAGCCGCTTGACCTCGAATCCGGTGTGGACGGTGCCTCCGAGCTCGCGCAGGTACCCGGCGAGGGCGTCGGAGATCGACTGCGAGCCGCCGCGCGGCATCGGCCAGCCGTTCGCGTGCGCGGCCAGCGCGAAGACGAGGCCGACGGCGCTGGTGCCGATCCCGCCCAGCGGGGCGATGACGTGTGCGACGAGCCCGGCGAACAGGGCGCGGGCCCGGTCCTCGCGGAAGCGGCCGAGCAGCCAGGTGGACGGCGGCAGTCCGGCGAGCCCGAAGCGCGCGAGGGTGAGCGGATCGCGGGGCAGCGCGGTGGACGGCAGCGACATGAAGTCCCGGGCGAGGGTGTCCCATTTCCCGAGGAAGGGCTCCACCAGCCGCCGGTAGGTCCCGGCGTCGCGCGCCCCGAAGGAGGCGGCCGTCTCCGCGACGGAGCGGGAGAGCACGGCCGCCGTGCCGTCGTCGAAGGGGTGCGCCATGGGCAGCGGGGCGTGCAGCCACTCCAGCCCGTAGCGCTTGAGCGGCATGGTGGCGAAGACCGGCGAGCCGGCTCCGAGCGGGTGCACCGCCGAGCAGGGGTCGTGCCGGAAACCGGGGAGGGTGAGCTCCTCGGTCCGGGCGCCGCCGCCCACGGTGTCCGCGGCCTCGAAGACCTCCACCGAGAAACCGCGCCGGGCCAGCTCGACGGCGGCCGTCAGCCCATTGGGCCCGGCCCCGACCACAACCGCATCGAGAATCGACGGCACTTGCGACTCCTTCGTCCGGTGGCGTCACCGCCCCCAGGGTATTGCGCCTGTCCAGACGCGAATTCCGCGGGCTCCTGCCGCCGTCGGCTCACTCGCCCCGCAGCAGCTCCCGGATCCGTACCGCCGTGGCCTCGTCGCGGCCGACCGCGAACGGCAGCGCGTTGTCCCGGTCCACCCGGAAGGGGATCCGGTCCACCGTGCTCTGCGCGCCACCGGCCTCCGCGACCAGCAGCAGCCCGGCCGCATGGTCCCAGGCCGAGGGCCAGTTGAAGGCCAGTCCGTCCATCTCGCCCCGGGCCACCCGGAGGTACTCCAGCCCCGCGGAACCGCACGGCCGCGAGGTGACCCGGGGCACCTCCAGACGCGCCAGGATCCGCCGGTCCTCCTCGGTGGTGTACAGCGGGTGGGCGGTGGCCACGCGCAGTTCGGCACCCGGCTCCGGCGAACCGCTGCTGATCCGCACGCCGTTGACGTGGGCGCCCTGTCCGCGGACGGCGGTGGACATCTCCTCCAGCGCCGGGGCGAAGGTCCAGGAGGCGAGTATCTCGCCCCGGTGCGCGAGCGCCACCAGCGTGCAGAACGCCGGGTCGCCGTGCACGAACTGCCGGGTGCCGTCGACCGGGTCCACGATCCACACCGGCGCGTCGCCGCGCAGCGCCCCGTACACGGCGGGGTCGGCGTGGACCGCCTCCTCGCCGACCACGGCGGAGCCGGGCAGGATCCGCGTCAGCTCGGCCGTGAGGTACTCCTCGGCCTTGCGGTCGGCGTCGGTCACCAGGTCGTGCGGGCCGCTCTTCTGGTCCACCTCGTGGTCGGCGAGCTGGCGGAATCTCGGCATGATCTCGATCGCCGCCGCCTTGCGGACGGCCTCGTCGACGGCGGACAGGTCACGGGCGAGGAATTCTTCGATCATGTCTCCAGCAAAGCACGCTCCGCTGACAATCCCCACCGGCGAACGGGACGGGCGGCGGACCCCCCAGTGGACCGCGGGTGAACGGGCCGGCCGCCCGTGGCCGCGTGCCGGACGGCTCCGGGGCCGCCCGGACACCCGGCGCAGTCGGCCGGGGACGGACCGGAGCCGGTGCCACCTCCTGGTGGGCTCCACCCCGCCGTGCCGCACCGGCCGACCCCCTCAGTTCCCGCGCACCGCCCCGCCGGGGCCCGGGACGCCGTAAGGACGCCCAGTGGGTGGCGAGGTCGCCGACCACCTATTGCTGCGGGTCCATGTGCTCGAACTGGACGTCGACCTGGCTCCGCGGAGCCAGGTGCTCGGACTGACCGTCGACCAGGCTCTGCGGAACCAGGTGCTGGAAGTTCCCGTCCATCAGGTACCGCGGGCCGTTCTGGATGTACTGCGGGCCCTGGCTCAGCGGGGCGACGGTGCTGTGGTTGTCGGCGAAGGCCGGTCCCGCACCCAGTGCGGCCAGCGCGAAGGCGGCGCCGGCGGCTATGGCGGTGGCTCTGACGTTCATGACGGTCCCCCCGGGTCCGGCCGGCCCGCGGTCGGACCGGCTCGGGACCCAAACTGTCAGGCGCGGACGGCGTCGTGCAACCGGCGCGGGACGGTCCTTCCGTCAGCGGGCCGCCGCCGCCTCGTCGAGCAGCAGCGCGATGCCCTCCTGGGCCAGCGATTCCTCGTACTTGTATCCCAGCCTCGGGGCCAGTTCCAGCGCCTGCCGGTGCAGCCGCAGGGCCTCCTCGGGCCGGCCCGCGAGCCGGCAGGTCTCGGCGTAGCCGTTGAGGAAGCGGATCTTCCAGTGCTCCTCGAACAACTCGTCCAGCAGCGCGAACGCCTCCCGGTGGCTGGCCAGGGCCTCCTCGTACCGGCCCATCCGGCGCAGCGCCACGCCCAGGCAGTTGAGGGACCACGCCTCGTTGTTCACGTGCCCGTCCTCGCGGGCCAGTGCCAGCGCCCGGTGCAGGTGCTCCGCCGCCTCCTCGGGCTCCTCCCCCGCGAGGGCCACGCCGAGAGTGATCCGGGCCGTCAGGGTGGGCGGCCACGCGGCGTCCTCATGGGGAACGTCCAGCACTTGCCGGGCCCGCCGCGCCGCCTCCTCGCGGTGTCCCAGTTGCAGCAGGGCCCAGGCCTCCGAGGCGGCCGCATGGGCCGCGCCCGCCGGGGATCCGGCCTGCTCGTACAGCTTCCCGGCCAGCCGGAAGAGTTCGAGCGGCTCCTCCTCACCCCCCTGGTCCCAGCTCAGGTATCCGCGGCGCAGGGTCAGTTCGGCCTCCGCCCTGACGTCGCCCGCCTGGGCCACATGGAGTCCGGCGGCTTCGTACGCGGCCGCGGCGTCCGCCATCCGGCCCGCGTTGTAGCGCGCGAAGCCCAGGTCGCTGCAGGCCTCGGCCAGTTGCAGCGGATCGCCCAGGCGCTCCGCGGCGGCCAGCGAGCGCTCGAAGAGGTGGTTGAGGTGCGTCGTGCCGCAGCGTCGCGCGAAGTACGCCCGTAGGAAGCGCGGCAGTTCGCACACGTGGGCGTCGGCCCCGACGGCGGCCGCCGTCTCGAAGACGGCGATCATCGTCTCGTACTCCGAGGTGAGCCAGGCGAGGGCCGCATTCTTGTCCGCGAACCGCGGCAGCTCGGCCGGGGGCCGCCCCGCGGACGGGGCGCGTCCGGGCGAGAGGACCGGCATCGCGGCGTCGGCGGCGGCCGCCGCGTGCACGTAGTAGTCGAGGAAGCGGCCCAGCGCCGCCTCCCGCTCGGCCTGCGAGTCCTGCTGCGCACAGGCCTGCCGGGCGTGCTGGTGGACCAGGTCGTGCAACCGGTAGCGGCCGGCCGTCGGCTGCTGGACCAGGTGCGCGTCGACCAGGTCCTCCAGCGCCTCCTGGGCGGCGTACAGCGGCACGTTCGCCAGGGCCGCCACCGCGTACTCGTCGAAGGATCCTCCGGGAAACAGCCCCAGCAGCCGGAACAGCCGGGCCCGGGGCCGGTCCAACTGCCGTACGGACATGGCGAACGCGGTGTCGAACTCGCTCGCCCCCCGCGCCATCCGCTCCACGAGGATGCCCACGGTCCAGCCCGGCCGGTGCCGCAGCCGGGCCGCGGCCAGTCGCAGGGCCAGCGGCAGATGGCCGCACAGCCGCAGCACCTCGGCGGCGGACTCCGGTTCGCGGGCGAGCCGGCCTTCGGGACCACCCGGGTCACCGCTGGCGCGGGCCAGCAGCTCCGCGCTCTCCTCCGGGCTCAGCACGTCGAGCGAGACCGGGGGCACCTCGTCCAGGCCCAGCAGCCGGTTGCGGCTCGTGATCAGGACCACGGAGGGCCCGGCGCCGGGCAGCAGCGGGCGGACCTGGTCGGCGTCGGCCGCGTTGTCGAGGACCACGACGGCCCGCCGCCCGGCCAGTTCCGACCGCCAGCACGCGGCGAGCTGCTCGAGGCCCTCCTGGGGGACCCGCTCGGACGGGACGTCCAGCGCGCCGAGCAGCATCCGAAGCGCGGAGTCGGGATCGAGCGGTTCCCGGCCCTCGGTGAATCCGTGCAGGTCCACGTAGAGCTGGGCGTCCGGGTACGCGTCGGCGAGGCGGTGCGCGGCGTGCACCGCCAGGCAGGTCTTGCCCACGCCCGCCATGCCGTCCACGGCGACCACCTGGTGCTCTTCCACCGCGCCGAGCAGGGCGGCGAGTTCGCCCTCGCGCCCCGTGAAGTCCGTTACGTCGCGCGGCAGATCGTTGCGGGGCCTGGGATGCACCTGACGGGATGCCTTCGGAGGCGCCGGCAACGGGTTGGAGGTCCGCTCCCACAGGGGCCGCAGGGGGCGCGGGTCGCGTTTGACCAGGCGGCAGAGGGCGATCACCGCGGGCCACGGCGGCACGGTCTGGCCGCTGAGGTAGCGCGACAGCGAGGAGGAACTGAGGCCGGCGTCACGCGCGAGGGCCCGTACGCCCAGTCCGGACAGCTCCTGGAGCAGTCGCAGCCGCGCGGCCAGCTCCTCCTGCGGGCCGGACTGCGCCGTCCCCGGTTTCGAATCCACGGTTCCCCCGTATCTCTGTCCCGCCCCGGTGGAATTGTCCCGGGCCCGATCTCCGCTGGTCAAGGCCGTTCCGCCTGTCCCACGGTGTCCCACCGCCGTGGCCGCGACGCGGCCCGGCGGCTGTCATGGAGTCACACCCCGAGGGAACGGGGTACGGACCCGAAAGAGGAGCACATCATGATGCAGTCCCGCATGCAGAACCCCGCGGTCGTCCTGTCCGGCGCCATGCAGCCCATCCAGGAGATCTTCAAGGCCGCGCACTCCGGCGGGGTGGAGGGGCAGATCCTGGAACTGGTGCACCTGCGGGTCAGCCAGATCAACGGCTGCAGCGCCTGCGTGGACGGCGGCGCCAAGACGGCCCGCAAGGCCGGGGTGAGCGACGAGCGGCTGGCCACGGTCGCCGCCTGGCGCGAGGCCCCTTACTTCAGCGAGGAGGAGCGCGCGGCCCTCACCCTGGCCGAGGCCGCGACCCGGCTGGCCGACCGCCCCGACGCGGTGAGCGACGAGGTCTGGGACACCGCCGCCACCTACTTCGACGAGAAGCAGCTCGCCGCGATCGTCCTGATGATCGGCGTCACCAACCTGTTCAACCGGCTCAACGCCGCGACCCGCCAGATCGCCGGCGCCTGGGGATAAGGGGAGCCGACCGCACCCGCCCCCGACCGACCTGCCGACCTGCCGACCTGCCGACCGGACCACGTCACTGATCACCGGCACCACCGCCTTCCTGGAGGAACCCGCGATGAACGACACCCAGAAGCCCGCCAAGAGCACCGCCGCGACAGCCGCGACCGCCGGATCGTTCGAGGGGTTCACGGCCGACGAGCGCGACGCGATGAAGGAGCACGCCAAGGAGCTGAAGGCGTCGGCCCGCCGCGGGTCCCGCGCCGAGAAGGCGGCGGAGGAGGAGGCCGCAGTGGTCGCGAAGATCGCCGAGATGCAGGACTCGGACCGGGTCATGGCGGAGCGGATCCACGCGATCGTCAAGGAGAACGCACCGGAGCTCGCGCCGAAGCTCTGGTACGGGATGCCCTCGTACGCCAGGGACGGGAAGGTGGTCTGTTTCTTCCAGAGCGCGGAGAAGTTCAAGGCGCGCTTCGCGACCCTCGGCTTCAGCGACCAGGCGCACCTCGACGAGGGCCCCATGTGGCCGACCTCCTACGCCCTGACGGAGCTGACCCCCGAGGCCGAGGCGCGGATCGGCGCGCTGGTGAAGAACGCCTCGAACTGAGTCTGCGGCCGGCGGGACGGGCCGTCGAGGAACCGTCGGCGGGGGTTCCTCAACCCCCGCACGGTCCGCCGCGGCCTCGTCTAGCCTGCTGCCGGTCGGAGAATTTCGAGCGCTGGAGGATCTCATGAGTGACCGTCAAGTACGCACGGTCGAGGTGCCCGTGGGCGAGGGCGGCGAGGATTTCGTCCGCGTGCAGATCCACGAGGTGGACGAGAGTCTCATCCGGGTGGGCCGCGGCGGCCGGTCCATAGCGCGGGCCGAGCAGTCGCTCGACGAGATGCTGGACACCGTACGCCCCGTGGCGGACAGCTTCGTGGGGAGGTTCCGGGGGCTCGTCCACGCGCCGGACGAGATCACGCTGGAGTTCGGGGTGTCCCTGTCGGCCGAAGCCGGCGTAGTCATCGCCAGCACCGCCACGGTGGCCAATTTCTCCGTCAGTTTGACCTGGAATCGCAGTGACGCCCGCAATGCCACCGGGGAAAACTCGCAGGGCGATCCGGCTCGGCGAGACCGGCAGGACGGGGGAGCACACAGTGACGGGGGAAGTGTGGACGGGGGCACGGAGTCCTGACGCGGCGCTGGCCGCGGCGGTCGTCCGTGTCAAGGGTGCGGACGGGATGGTGGGGGGCGCGGGCTTCCTGGTGGCCCCGGACCTGGTGCTGACCTGCGCCCATGTGGTCTCGGACGCGCTGGAGCGACCCCGGGACGAGGATCCGGCCGGGTCCGGGATCACGGTGGACCTCCCGCTCGCCGACGACCGGACCGACGGCGCCGAACCCCGCCAGTGGCCCGCCGTGGTCGAACGCTGGGTGCCCATCCACGCCAACCGCGCGGGGGACATCGCCCTGCTGCGGCTGCGGGAAGCGGTCCCCGGCGCGCACCCGCTGCTCATGGCCGACCCCGAGAGCGTCCTGGAGCACGGGGCGCTCGCGGTGGGGTTCACGGGCGGCGAACCCGGCGAGACCTGGTTCCGGGGCCGGCTCAGCGGGGCCACGAGCGAGGGCTGGCTCCAGCTGTCCCGGGCCGACGGAATGTCGGCGCACATCAGGCGGGGCTTCAGCGGCACTCCGGTGTGGGACGACGAACTGGGCGCGGTGGTGGGCCTGATGGTGGCGGCCCAGCCCGAACAGGACGCCCAGCAGGGCTACGTGCTGCGCACCCGGGCGATCGTGCGGGAGATCCCCGAGCTCGCCCGGGTGGTGCGCCCGCCCTCGCCCTTCCCCGGCCTGGAGGCCTTCCAGGAGACGGACGCCGACGCCTACTTCGGACGGTCCGAGGACATCGGGAAGGTCGTCACGGCTCTGAACGGCGACCGGCGGGTCGTCACCGTGTACGGACCCTCGGGCTGCGGCAAGTCGTCCCTGGCGCTGGCGGGCGTGGTGCCGCGCATGCGCCGGGGCGGGTACGAGGTCCTGACGCTGAACGCCGGGCAGATCTCGTCGCCGCGCGCCGCGCTCGCCACCGAACTGTCCCGGGCGACCCGGTCCGACCCCGACGACGTGGAGCGCTGGCTCACGTCCATCGGCCTCGCCGACACCTTCCACCGGGTCCGCGGCAAGGCCGGCGGCAAGCTGGTCGTCGTACTCGACCAGGCCGAAGCCCTCCTGGGGGACGACGCCGAAACCAAGATGGACGAGTGTGCCGACCTGCTGTTCTCGCGGCCGCCGACGAGCGGGCTGCGCGTCCTGGTCGTGCTGCGCGCCGACTTCATGGACGCCGTACTGAGGCACCCGCGCCTGGGGCCCGCGCTGCGCGACGGCACGGCGCTGCCGCTCACCCCGATGTCCCGGGAGCAGCTCCGGGCGGCGATCACCAGACCCCTGGAGCTGCTCCCGGCCGTGACGTACGATCCGGGGCTCGCCCAGCGGATCCTGGACGACACGGGCGGCGATCCCGGCATCCTCCCCCTGCTCGGGTTCGTCCTGCGGCAGCTGTGGGAGCGCCAGGCCGGTGGCCGCCTGCTGACCGCGGAGTACGAGGCCATGCGCGGTGTGTCCGGCGCGCTCGAATCCCATTCCGAAGCCGCCTGGAAGGCCTGTGTCGGCGGCCGGGAGGCCGTGGAGAGGGAGGCGCTGGCGCTCCTGACCGGCCTGGTGCGGATGCTGCCCGGGGGAACCCTGCCGCTGCGGCGCAGGCTGTCACGGCAGGAGGCCGGCGAGGAGCGGTGGCGGATCGCGCAGTCGCTGGCCGAGCGCAGGCTGCTGGTCCTGCACGGCGGCGAGGGCGAAGCGGAGACCGCCGAACTGGCCCACGAGTCCCTCATCACCACCTGGCCCACGCTGCGGCAACAGGTGAAGGCGGACGCCGAGTTCCTGGCGGGCCGGGCGGAGCTGGGCCACGACCGCGACCGCTGGGAGCGCGACGGAAGACCCAACCGGCTCCTGCCGGGGACACTGCAACTGCTGGTCGTCCGGGGCTGGCTCCACGGCCGTGAAAACGAACTGACCGACACTGAACGGGAGTTCCTGAGTCGGGCGCAGCGCCACAGCAAGCGGCTGCGCGCCCGGATGCGCGCCGCCTGGACCGCCTCGGCCCTGGTGCTCACGCTGATCGCGGGGCTCGGGACATTCCTCGTCTACCAGTCGGGCGTCAGCGAGAAGCGGCTGGCGGAAGGGCGCTCGCGCACACTGGCCACCCTGTCCGACGGGACGAGCGAGACCGATCCGGGTCTCGCGGCCCTGTCGGCCATCGCGGCCTACGAGGTCTCGCCGACCCAGGAGGCGCGCAGCGCGCTGCTCCGCCGCTGGGACGGGCTGAGGGACACGGCATTCGTGCTGTCCGGAGCCGAGGGAGGCATCGAGGCATCAGCAATGAGCTCGGACGGCCGCGTGACGCTGGCGACTTCGGAGCAGGGCCGCGCGACGCTGTTCCTCAGGACGGCGGCGGGCAGGGTCCTGCGCAAGCCGCTCGGCCTTCCCTCGAACGTCTACGCCCCGGCGGTCAGCAGGGACGGGCGCAGGATCGCCTACGTGCAGAGTCAGAGCGATGCCGTGGTCTGGCGCGACGTGGACCCCACGGCGTCCGAGGTCCTCGGGCCGGAGCAGACCCTGCGCGGCGGCGAGCTGAAGGAGGTCACCCTCGGGGCGCTCATGGGCGACCACCGCATCATGGCCTTCTCCCCCGGTGGTGACCTGATCGCCGCGGTGGCGCTCGACAAGCGGCTGCGGCTGTGGGACCTGAGGACGGGACAGCTTCGGCAGTTGCCGGACCGGATACCCGATCTCCAACAGGTGTGGTTCGGCCCGGACGGGAACACGGTCATCGGCGCGCGGAGCGAGGACGGGGCGGGAAGTCTGGACACCGCGATGGTCTCGGTCGACCTCCGTACCGGCGCGGTCCGTGAGCTGGCCCGGTCCGCCTACTCGGACAACGCCGCCGTATCGGGCAATGGCAGCGTGCTGGGCGTCTGCCGGCAGAAGAAGGAGGGCGACGAGACCAAGGCGGTCTACCTGGCCGTCGGCGTCGCGGACGGGCGGGAACTGAGCCGGTTCACGCCCGCGGGGAGCTACACCAGCTGCGAGCAGCCCGCCCTCGACGACACGGGCGAGCACGTCGCGGTCCACGTCCAGGGCGATTGGGCGCTGCTGGACACCCGCCCGGGGAAGGAGACGAAGCTCTTCGACGGGCCCACCCGCGTCAAGGCCGGCGGCCTGCCCCTGCTGGGGAGCCCGGACGAACCCGTCGTGGTGTCGCGGGGCAGCACCTCGGTGAGCGGACTGCGCCTGTCGGAGACGGACGGAACGACCGCCTACAGCACTCCGCAGCTGCTCGATCACGGCGACAGGATGGTGGTCCGGGTGGGCAGGAACGGCGACCGGCTGAGGGTCGCGGAGACGGCCCCTCCGGGAAGGACCCTCGCCGAGGTGAAATCCGACGCTTCGATCCCTCCTGACGCGCACCAGACCCTGGAGGTCAACCGCGCCGAGACTCTGGTGGCCGACGTGGCCGACGAGAACCGCATCGTGGTCCGGGCCCTTCCGGACCTGCACAAGGTGACGGAGTTCAAGACGGCCGCGCCGCCGCCCGCCTCGAAGGACGGGGGGAAGAAGAAGCTGGTGAGCTTCGTGTTCCTCAACGACAGCGAACTGGTGACCGACTCGGGCACGGTGGTCGAGCACTGGAACGCCGAGACCGGGCAGCGCCTCTCGCCGGCGTTCGACGTGCGCGATCTCGCCGGCGACGCGAAGGACATGCCGGAATTCTTCGTCAGCAGACACCCCCGGCCGGGACACGTGCAGGTCACCCTGGAGGGCGATCCGATCGTGCACGCCTTCGACCTGGAGACCGGCAAGGAGGACGAGGACCTGCGGATCGACCTGGGCCGCAAGGATCTCGTCACCGTCGCCCTGCACCCGGAGGGGCGCTACGCCCTGGTGCTGACCAGGGGTTCCATGGTGGAACTGTGGTCCGTGCGGTCCGGGCAGCGCCCGCACCGGATCCAGGGACCGCTCGGGCCGCTGGATTCCGGCCGGTGGACGGCGGGTGTCCTGAAGGGCTCCGGGTTCTACCTGGCCAACGGGAACTCCGTCCTCTTCCTGCGGGGCGAGGACCCCACCCACAACGACACCTACGACCTCAGCGGCAAGCAGGGCTTCCTCGACGGCACGGACGGCGGGACGACCGTACTGCGCGCCCCCTCGGACGGCGGCCCCATGGATGTGCTGAGACTCGACCCCGGGCTCTGGAAGCGCCATCTGTGCGGCGTCCTCGGCCGCGACCTGACCCAGGACGAGCGCGCCGTACTGCCCCCGGGGCTGCCGAAGACGCTCTGCCCGGCCTGACGATTCAGGCTGGGCCGGGAGCCAGGTCCAAGGTGGCGACCGCGCCCCCGTCCGGAGCGTTCGCGAAGGTCAGCCGGGCTCCGAGGACGCGTGCCTGCCCCTGCGCGATGGTCAGCCCGAGGCCGTGCCCGCGCCCCCGCTCGGGGGTTCCCGTGCGGAAGCGCTGCGGGCCCTCGTCGAGCAGCGTGGCGGGAAACCCCGGCCCGTGGTCCCGTACGGTGATCCGCGCGCCCGCGACGGTCACCTCGACGGGGGCGGCTCCGTGCCGGTGCGCGTTGGTCACGAGGTTGACCACGATCCGTTCCACCCGGCGCGGGTCGGTCTCCACCACCTGGGCGTCCCCGGCCGTGACGAGGGTCGGTGTCCCGGTCCGGCGCACGACGTCGGTGACCAGCTCGCCGAGCGGCACCGCGTCGGTCCGGGCCCGTTCGGCCCCGGCGTCGAGCCGGGAGATTTCCAGCAGGTCCTCGACCAGCCCGTTCAGGGCCCGGGCCCGGTCGCGTACGAGTCCGGCGGCCTCGTCGTCCTCCGGGAGCAGTCCGGCGGCGGTGGACAGGCCCATCAGCGGGGTGCGCAGTTCGTGGGCGACGTCCGCCGTGAATCGCCGTTCGCCCTCCAGTTTGCGCTGCAGGGCGGCGGCCATCTCGTCCACGGCCGCCGACATCTCGGTGATCTCGTCCCGGGCCCGGCCGCCGGGGCCGATCCGGGCGTCGAGGTCGCCGTCGGCGATGGCCTGGGCGGTACGGGAGCCCCGGCGCAGCCTGCGGTTCATCGGCTCGGTGGCCAGGGCGGTGAGCGGTACGACGACCAGGAGGGCGGCGAGCACGGCCTTGACGATGCTGCGGTCCAGGAGCTGCAGGCCGCGCACCTCGGCGCTCATGTCCGTCCGCGCGACGAGCACCCGGTCGCCCGCGACGGGCATGGCCGCCCACAGCCAGTACCAGTTGGGGGGTTTACGGTCGTACCAAGTCGCATAGGAGGCGTTCGTGTCCTTGGCGGCCAGTGCCCGCGCGAGCGGCGGGTCCAGCTGCTGCGGCGTGAGGACCTGGACGTCGAGCGGCGCGCTGCCCGTACGGGTGTACTCGCGCTCGGCGGCCTCCAACCGCGCGCCGACGCGTTCGAGTCCGGTCCGGTCGCTGCGCTCCGCCATCGCCTGGTGGACGAGTACGCCGATCACCGCGGCCACCGCGCAGCAGGCGGCCGCGGTCAGGGCGGCGATCTTCCAGCGCAGGGCGCGCGGGTTGAGGAATGCCATGTCCCGACCGGCTCCTCAGTCGCGGACGAGTTTGTAGCCGAAGCCGCGTACGGTCTCGATCCGGTCGGCGCCGATCTTCTTGCGCAGCCGCAGGACGCACAGGTCCACGACCCGGGTGTCGCCTTCCCAGCCGTAGTCCCAGACGTCGCGCAGCAGCCGGCGGCGGTCCAGCACGGCGCCGGGAGCCGCGGCGAACTCCAGCAGCAGGCGCAGTTCGGTGGGGGTCAGCGGGACGGGCCGGCCGCCCCGGTGCACCTCCAGGCCGAGGGTGTTCACGGTCAGGTCGCCGAAGACCAGGAGCCCGGGGGCCGTGCCGGCGTCCGGGGAGCCGGCCGACGACTCGGTGGGCTCCGTCGAACCCGTCTCCGGCTCGGGCCGCCGGAACGTCGCGCGGCGCAGCAGCGTACGGATGCGGGCGACGAGGACTGCGGTGTCGACGGGTTTGACGACGTAGTCGTCGGCGCCCGCCTCCAGTCCGGCGACCACGTCGAGGGCGTCACCGCGCGCGGACATCATCAGGACCGGGACCAGGCTCTCCTCGCGGATCCGTCGGCACAGCCCGATGCCGTCGAGCTCGGGCAGCATCACGTCCAGGATCAGCAGGTCGTGCGCACCGGCCCGGAAGGCTTCCAGGCCGTCGAGACCGTCCGCGGCCACGGAGACCTGGTAGCCGTAGCGCTCCAGGGACAGCTGGACGGCGCGGCGGATGGTGGCGTCGTCCTCGACGACGAGGACGCTGACGGGGTCGGGGACCCTGGGTTCCGGCACGCCACCTACTTGCTCATAAACGGACATATGCTCCGGCCATCGTAGTCAGTGGGTGGACCGTGCGGTGCGGTCACAGCTTCAGGGAGGCCGCGACGGGTAGGTGGTCGCTGCCGGTGGCCGGCAGATTCCACGAGGAGACCGGGGTCACGCCCTTCACCAGGATCTGGTCGATGCGGACCAACGGGAGGGAGGCGGGCCAGGTGAACCCGAAGCCGGCCCCGGCTTCCCGCTGCGCCGAGCGGAGCGGTTCGGTCACCGGCCCCAGGGCCGAGTCCTCGGTCGTCCCGTTGAAGTCGCCCATCACGACGACCCGGGGCAGCGGCTCGGCCCGTACGGCCTCGGCCAGATTTCCGGCCGCCTCGTTGCGGCACTCGGTGGTGAAACCGGCCCACGGGGTCACCCGCACCGACGCGAGGTGGGCGGCGAACACGGCGACGGGCCCGCTGGGGGTGTCGACCGTGGCCCGCACCGCGCGCGTCCAGGGCATGATCGGCACCGGCTCCACGCCGTGCAGCGGGTACTTGCTCCACAGTCCGACGCCGAGGTCCACCGAGTGGTACGGGTAGCGGGCCGCCAGCTCGCGCTCGTAGACGGGCGTCGCCTTGCGGGACAGCTCCTCCAGCGCGAGCACGTCCGCGCCCGACGCGGCGAGGGCCCGCGCGGTGCCCGCGGGATCGGGGTTCTCCTCGTCGACGTTGTGGCTGACCACGGTGAGGTCCCCGCCGGTGGAGCGCTTGTCGGTGAGCGTGCCGCCGAAGAGGGCGCCCCAGACGACCGCGGGCGCGAGGACGGCGACGGCCGCGAGCCGTGAGCGTCGTACGGCCGCCAGTACGAGCAGCACGGGGACGCCCAGTCCGGCCCAGGGCAGGAACGTCTGGAGCAGGCTGCCGAGGTTGCCGAACCCGTTCGGGACCCGGTCGTGCAGCGCCATGACCAGGGCCCCGAACAGAGCGGCGGCGGCGATCAGCCGGCCGCGTCGGCCCGTGGCGGCACCGCGCCCGCGAGCCCGTACGGCGTCCCGTGGCGCGGCGCCGGGCCCGCCCCCGGCGGTGGTGGGCTCGGCGCGGTTCGAAGTGCTCTGCACGGCAACGGCCTCCCGGCATCACGTACACCGGGAATCGGGTACCTCCACAGCCTCGGACCGACGCCCTTCCGAATGGTCAGGGCACCGCTTCGAGCACCGCGCGGCTGTGTTTCAGGTGGGTATCGCTCCGTGGGTCCTCGCCCGGAGTGGTCAGTCGAAGGACGGAATGATGTCGGAGCCGTACGCGTCGATCGTCGCTTCCCTCGCGTCGTGCATGGCGTACACGGCGAACTGGTCGACGCCCAGATCGCGTAGGGCCCGGAGCTTCTCGATGTGGGCCTCCGCCGGGCCCAGCAGGCAGAAGCGTTCGACGATCTCGTCCGGGACGAAGTCGGTGGAGGTGTTCCCAGTCCGGCCGTGGTGGCTGTAGTCGTAGCCGTGCCGGTCCTTGATGTACGCGGTCAGTTCCTCCGGCACCATCCCCGAGTGCTCGCCGTAGCGGGAGACCAGATCGGCGACGTGGTTGCCGACCATCCCGCCGAACCAACGGCACTGGTCGCGGGCGTGCGCCAGATCGTCGCCGACGTACGCCGGGGCGGCCACGCAGATGGTGATCGAATCCGGGTCCCGGCCGGCCTCGACCGCGGCCTGCCGGACCGCCTTGACCATCCACTCCGTCAGGAAGGGGTCCGCGAGCTGGAGGATGAACCCGTCCGCCTTCTGCCCGGCCAGGGCCAGCGCCTTCGGTCCGTACGCCGCCATCCAGACGGGCAGCTTCCCGTCCTTGATCCAGGGGATGCGGATCGGGTTGCCGTCGACCATCGCCTCGCGGCCTTCGGCGAGGTCGCGGATGACGTCCATGGACTCGCCGAGGCGGGCCAGGGTGTTCGGCGCCCGGCCGGCGACCCGCATCGCCGAGTCGCCGCGGCCGATCCCGCAGACGGTGCGGTTGCCGTACATGTCGTTGAGGGTGGCGAAGGTGGAGGCGGTGACCTCCCAGGTGCGGGTGCCGGGGTTCGTCACCATGGGTCCGACGTGGAGCTTCTGGGTGTTGGCCAGGATCTGGCTGTAGATGACGAACGGTTCCTGCCACAGGACCGCCGAGTCGAAGGTCCAGCCGTAGCGGAACCCGTTGCGCTCGCCGCGCTTCATGAGGCTCACGACCTGGGAGGCCGGCGGGTCGGTTTGCAGGACGAGGCCGAAGTCCATGCATGGCTCCTTGCTTCTGCGTGCGGGCTTGCGGCTTACAGGTACTGACAGGTGGAGCGGTGGATGAAGGCCCCGTGGCCGGCGCGGCCGGTGAATTCGCGCCGGTCGATGACGAGTTCGCCGCGCGAGAGGACCGTGTCGACGCGTCCGGTGATCCGCTTGCCCTCGTACGCCGAGTAGTCCACGTTCATGTGGTGCGTCTCGGCGGAGATGGTCTGCTCGGCGTGCGGATCGTAGAGGACGATGTCGGCGTCCGAGCCCGGCGCGATGGTGCCCTTCTGCGGGTAGAGGCCGAACATCCGGGCCGGGGTCGCGCAGGCGATCTCGATCCAGCGGCGACGGCTGATGTGCCCGTCCAGGACCGCCTGGTGGAGGAGGTCCATACGGTTCTCCACCCCCGGCAGCCCGTTGGGGATTTTGGAGAAGTCCCCGCGGCCGAGCTCCTTCTGGCCCCGGAAACAGAAGGGACAGTGGTCGGTGGAGACCACCTGGAGGTCGTTCGTGCGCAGGCCCCGCCACAGCGCCGCCTGGTGCTCGCGCGGCCGCAGCGGAGTGGAGCAGACGTACTTGGCGCCCTGGAAGTCCGGCTCGGCCAGGTTGTCCGTGGACAGGAACAGGTACTGCGGACAGGTCTCGCCGAAGACCGGCAGCCCCTTGTCGCGGGCCGCCGCCAGCTCGGCTACGGCCTCCTCCGCCGAGACGTGGACGACGTAGAGGGGGGACCCGGCCACCCTCGCGAGCTGGATGGCGCGGTGGGTGGCCTCGGCTTCGAGGAGCACCTTGCGGACCTCGCCGTGGTGGCGGGGGTCGGTCTCCCCGCGGGCCAGGGCCTGTTCGACGAGGACGTCGATCGCGATGCCGTTCTCGGCGTGCATCATGATCAGCCCGCCGTTGCCGGACGCCCGCTGCATCGCGCGCAGGATCTGCCCGTCGTCGCTGTAGAAGACCCCGGGGTAGGCCATGAACAGCTTGAGGACTCTAAGAACCCTCAAAAGCGCTCGCGTTGAGCGTTGCGAGAGTCTCAATGAGCCGCGGAGGACACGACGGCAGGATTCGAGCCCACGCCTTCGTGCCCTCCGTGCACCCATCGAAGCGTGCGCCGATCCCCAACTGGGCCCCAATGGAGGCCACCGGGGCCCTGGGGGCCGCCCGCCTGTAGTGAACGGGCCGCCAGGGAGTGCGCGGCTCAGGAAGCAGTGTGGTCCCGCTTCTGTTCGGCTCGGCGCCGCAAGTCGCGAACGACCTCACGCCAACGCCGCGAGTCGTCCCAGCTCCAGCTCTCGTGGCTGCCGGGCTCCCATTGCGCGAGCTCGTCCAGCTGCTTGATCAGAGCCTCTGGTTCGACAGGAGCGCGGTAGGTATGCCCGCCGTCGAGCTGGCCGGCGATGTCGTGGAGTTGGTGGGCAGCGTGGTAATAGGAGAGTTGGGTGTCGGTCAGTCGGCGCACCGAGTAGCCGCCGCACTTACTGCACCAGTCCCAGTCGTCGCGGGCGAGGAGCTCGGAGACGCTCAGGAGGTCGTCGTCATGCGCCAGACCTCGGTCCCGTGTGTGTCGGCAGAAGGGTGAATGTCCCTTTCCTTCGAAGGCAGGATCCGCGTTCGTTGCGTAGATCTGCACCCTTCGCAGAACGCCCAGCGGCAGGCTGCTACCGCCGCGCCAGCGGTCGGGGCCGGGCGCTCGGAACGGCGCCAAACGCAGTGGGCCGAGCGTGAGCAGTCCCTCCCAGAATGTGACCGACAGCGCGCCGGAACGTCCGATGTCGAGGCTGCGCAGGTCGTGGACGCCACGTGCGATGGCGAGCAGACGCAGGTTGCGCTCTTTCGCCCGCTCTCCGTGCGTCCACCGGACAGCTGCCTGAGCCCCGGCTGCAAGACCCAGGTCGACTCCGAGGCGGTCAGTATGCCCTGTGTTGTCGTGGTCCGCGCTGAGGCTCTCGTCGATCTCAGGGCTGGGATGGACCTCCCTGATCCACGGGTTGATCACGCTTTCGGGAAGGTCCGACGCTCCGGCGACGATGACGCCGAGCCAGCCCTGCTCGACGCGCTTCTCGATAGCCTGGAGGGGCAGGACCTCCGCTCCCCCACTCGTCGAGAAGACGATGTACAGCTGGTCTGCGGCGTAAGAGAAGTTCCGCAGCGCTCGCAGATGAGCAGGGGAAACAGGCTGGCGGTCGAAGACAGCGGTGTCGTCGAAGACACCGGGAATCACGGAGCCTCCTTGGGGAGCAGCCTCGAGCAGCGCAGCTTCGGCCCCGCTCACGCAGGCGAGGGGGCTCGCGGATGCAAGGAGCCTGTCGGCGACGAGGGAGGGAACCTTCAGCGTCATGGTGCGCTGGCTCCAGTCTGCGGTTACCGTCCAGGCCACCACCACTCCGAGAGTCCACCGATCCAGGCCGTCAAGGACACCACGTACGTCCCCGCACGCGACCTCCTCCGCCTCCTCCGGCAAGCGCGCCGTGACCCACACCATCGCTGTCTCATCCGTCATCGCGGCAGCAGCTCCGGCCTCGTCCTCCCAGGACTGGATCAGACGGGCGGCCCCCTCTAGGGCTTCCGCCCGCCCCTTCTTATTGGACCTGATGCCCTCCACGAGGTCGTAACGCCTGAAGGCCCGGGAGACCGCGCCCTCCCAGCCGTCTTCGGCATCACGCTGCCACCTGCGCCATAGCGCACTCAGGCCGGCGGAAACCTGCATGCCGCTGCCGAGAACCGCGAAAGCAGGATCGTCGGCCGGCAGCGGGGGTGTCTCCAGTACAGCAGCTGCGGCGGCTACGACGAGACCGGCCGGTTCCACGAAGAGGGCCGCCTGTGCCCGAACAGTCTCCAGGTAGTCCTCCTTCGCCAACAGCTTCGGCCGCGCCCAATCCATCAGCCAAGGGAAGTCAGCGATGATTGCCTGTGCTCGGTCAAGGCTCCCCGCGGCATGACGCCAACGAGACAAAACCTCCTCCTGCAGTTGGTTGGCCTCCCTACGGGCTTCCCACCGCTCGTCGTCGTCCTCGTCGTCTTCAACATCCCGCTTCGTGCGCAGGAGCTCGGCTGCGGCCCGCACCTCCTCCTGAGTCCAGTACACGTCCTCGTCCGGCTCCACATAGGACTGCAGCTGGTGAAGCAATCCCAAGCCGCTGAGCGCCCCCATGAAGATGCCCAGCCCGGACGTCGGCCGCGCCCTTGGCCCCCAGTCCGCGCAACCCGAGCAGAATCTGCCCACCACGTCCGCGTTCAACGGGACCTCAGTCGTGGTCACGTTGGCCGTGCGGAGCAGGCCGCATTCCCTCCGGACATGCAGTCTGGCGTTCTTTCCCTTCGCCGAGTAGATGGTGATCTTGGTGCCTTCGAACGGACCGAGCGGTACGTCGGCTGTCAGCATGCGGTCGCGCACTCCCTTCCCCCCTTGCCCTGCCTCGCGAGCTTAGAGGCGAGCAGTGACACATGCCTCCAGCGATGAATCGCCTGCCCCGCCGGATACCAGCCGGATCCGATGTCAGTTCGGTGCCTCCTCCAGGCGCTGGAGGACATCCAAAGCGGACCAGGCCCGGAAGCAGGCCTTCACGCAAGGAGGGAGCTCTCTTGACTCAATCGAGATCCCTAAATCTTCAAGTTGAGCAGCCCGCGGCACCCTCAACGAGCACAGATACCCAGCCGCACATGGCGTCAAGGAGCATTCGATGGCGCCTACCGGATCGCGCTCCTTCACCCACGAAGCGGAGCGCCGTGTAGGCCGGAACGTGGAGAGGACACACGAGCCGGGGCCGTCGTTGAACCAGCAGACCCGGAAGTCGGCGAGCCTACGGTGGACAGATGCCGCTTGGGAGTGGAAGCGGTCTGCTGTCCACCGCCAGCAACGGTTGTAAGGGTGAGACCGAACAGAAGTCTGTTCATCTCCTCGCCGGTCAACCCCACTTCCGCCGCGACTGCAGAAGGCCGGACGCCCTTCGTTCGCAGTGCCGCAAAGACCTTGGTCAGCACCTGTGACGTCTCCCGCTGCCCCATGCCCTCGGGTTCAGCAGAACGGAATCCCAACCGACTCAGTTCCGCGCATGTTGACCTGTACTGCCAATCCGTAAGCAGGCCAAGATCGTGCATGCGGTACGTCAGAGCCATCGCGGAAACCTTCCAGATCCGCTTGCCGCGAATAATCTGGTCGACATGGGCGCCCGACGGCATGTGGCCCAGAACGCTCGCCCTGGGCATGAGGAACGCGGATGCGAAGGCGTTTGCCTGCCGTTCGGCATCGGGCCCCGAGCAGGCATGCTCGCTGCCGTGCATCACTAGGTGCCCGAGTTCGTGCGCGGCGTCGAAGCGGCCGCGTTCGGCCGACTTGAGGGTGTTGAGGAACACGAAGGGCACGCCGGCACGCCACACCGCGAACGCGTCGACCTCAGCGTGGTCGGGGTCCAGGGAAAACACTCGCACCCCATGGGCCTCCAGAAGGTGCACCATATTCGGAGCCGGCGCCTCGCCCAGCTCCCAGCGGGTGCGGACCATTCCGGCGGCCGTTTCCGGGTCCGGCTTGCCCAGGGATGGCACGTCCACAACTGGAAGGCGGAAGCTTTCGGCGATCCAGTCGTAGAGCGTCGCACCGAGCGTTCCTGCCGCACGGGCGGCATCCAGCACCCGTGGCGAGGTCTTACTGCGCGCCCGCCACGAAATCCCGTCGGCAGGCAGTTCCTCTAGCGCCGGACCCTGGAAGAAGGCGGCGGGGAAGTCCAGGGCAGAGGCCAGCTTGTTCAGGGTGCCAGCGCGCGGAGCGGTTCGTCCCGTCTCGTAGTTCGACAGGCTTTGCATCGAGACCCCTGCCCGGTCCGACAGCTCGGCCAGGGTCAACCCCCTGCGCTTGCGTGCTAGGGCGATACGGGACGGGGTCACCATGTGGGAGCTGCCTCAGCTATCGGTGGTACTTGGTGGGGGCGGTGGACTCCGCCGCCCCCACCAACGGACTCAGCGGAAATCGACAGGGATGTCGATCTCCCCAGACCCATCATCGTTCAAGGGTTCGATTCCGTCCATCGCGAGTGCGGGAAGCGGAATCCGACTTCCCCATTCGACCACAAATCCATCCACGAACCTCTTAGGCCGCGACAGCTCGCAGTCGATACGCACCGCGTCTCCGACCTGCGTGCGGTACGACAACAGAAACCACGTCTTCAGCGCACAGCCTTCCTCTTCGCTGAGCGACACACCCCCAGGCCCCGCACCAGCCACGAACAGAGCGGTCTGGACGTGCGCCGCTCCCTCGCCCTCGTTGGCGCGAGTGACCTGCCCGGTGGCTGCGCCCCGGCGACGCCCGTTCTTCGGAAACAGGCTCGCCTGACCGGTGGCCGCATCGCCGACCATGACGCCCACCGCTATCGACCGGTCGGCGTTGCAAACCAGCTCCAGCCGGCCGTGCACGAGTCGCGCCCACCCTTCGTGCTCGATATGCAGCTCCCGGACGGTGCGCACGTGCGCCTCATAGGCTCGCCGCCCCCGGTCCCCGTTGGGTCATTGGGGACTGCGGTTCGCCGTGCCGCTTCGCCCGCACGTAGCACTTCATGCAGGTACTCCAACCTGGTCCCCATTCCACCAAGTTGAGCCCGTACATCATCGGACTCCGCAGGGGACGTTGACAGGGAGAATGGCAAGAAGACCTCCGGTAGGCGGCAGCTGAGTTACGGAGACCCTACCGCAAGCGGGGGGCCATTTTTATAAGATTTTCGCGATCTCGGACGGAGTCGGCAGCATCAATCCGACTGTGACGGCCTCCACTTGACGCACTCGCTCAACCGTGCACGATGCCAACGGCTTCCGGCGGACGGCCCACCTGTACTAGGCCAGCTCCCAGCCGGACAGGCGAAACCTAGTGGGGGTGTGTGGCCGCGAGGTCGTTGAGAGCCCCGTTGACGACCCACCAGGAGACGTTGAGGGTGTCGCGGTCAGGTTTGTGCTCCTCGCGATACTCACGGTGAGGGTGGACGAAGTTGCGGTAGTCACGCAAGGTGTGGCTGTAGCTCGTGGTGTCCGCGTCGATCCATCGCGCCTGCGTGCAGATGTCGATCAGCTCCCCCAGGCCGATGCGTTTGAGGTCCCGTCGGGTCAGCAGCGAAGCGTCGCGCTCCTGAATGACTGTAAGGAGAACGCCTTCGAGCAGGGAGCCGAGCATGATGACCGCGGCGATGTGGGCTCCGTTGGCGAAGCACGTGCGGGCTTCGTCGAGGCGGTGCTGCAGGAGTTGCGCCATACGCTCATCGGCGATGACATCGGCCATGGTGGCCTTCAGCTCGACGGGGGCCTGCTCCCCGGGGTGTCCGAGTGCGGGGTCGCAGGCGACCAGACGGGGACGTCCACCGGGGTTTTCCAGACGCAGGCCTTCGTGGACGAGGAAAATGTTGACCGCCTGGAGAACCTTGGCCAGTTGGTGGGGTTCCTCGTAGTACTCACGGGCATCGGCGAGGCGCAGCAGGACCTGGTCGATGGCCACACTGTCGGCGCGGCGTTCGGTGAGTCGGTCCAGGGTCCACTCGCTGCGGGACTCACCGTCGAAGTCGAGGACGTTGAGCCAGCCGGCATTCTCGAAGAAGCGAGTGAGGTCGCGCGTACCGCGGTAGTAGAGGTGGTCGTCGCCGCAGATGATGCGCGCCAGCTCCTTGATGGTGTTGGTGTCCAGGGTGCGGGTGCCGTTCTCCGGTGCATGGGTCATGCGCTCTGCTCCAGTTCCTCTGGGTCGTCGTCCCCGCCGTAGCCGGAGAAGTCGCTTAGGTCTGTGGGGTTGCTGGTCTGGACGCCCCGCGATGAGGTGCCGCCGGAAACGGCAAGCTGTTCGCCGTAGTCGGCGTCATAGGCTTCGTCGCCGTTGGGTGCCTCGTCCTCCTCCTCGCGATCGGGGCCGGATAGGTCGAGGGGGCTCCAGGCGGGCGATTCTTCGGGCGCTGTTGTTGGGAGCGTGTATTCGGCAGGTTGGATGTCCAGGCGCTTCAGTTCGGACCACAGCCCAGTGAGCGACTCGTCCGGGTCGAAGCGGAACTCGCTCTCGGGGATGCGGTAGAACTCCCAGCCCACTCTGCGTAGTTCTCGGTCGCGCTGGTGGTCGCGTTCGATCTGCTCGCGGGTGGTGTCGTGGAAGTAGGCGCCGTCGCACTCCACGGCAAGACGTCCGCGTGCACCGACGACGACGAGGTCGATCTTCTTGGTGCCGGCTGGATACTGCGGCAGGACGTGGTAACCGCGGTTCTTAAGTCGCAGATAAACCTCTTGCTCGAACATCGACTGGAACGGTGCCTGCACGACATCGGGTGATACGAAGCCGATGTCATGCACGGAGGAGAGGGCAGCCGGCGGGTTGTGCATGTAGGTGATCAGGTTCAGGCGCATGTCGTTGGGCTTGAGGCGGTCCACCGGCACTGAATGGAACAGCCACATCTGGTCCTGGGCGCGGCTGGCGGCCACGTTGTACGCCTGCTGTTCGCTACGGGCGCCGCCTGCGATCTTCGGTGGGTCGGTGACCACCATGGACAGCAGGATGACGTGGCGCTCATCGCCCTGGAACGAAGCGGCGTTGCCTACCTGGATGCGATGGCGTTGGCGGACAGCAGGGGCGATGCGCTGCTCGATCAAGGCCTGGATGAATTTGGTCTGGCCGTGGCCTTGCAGGACGATCACACCGATCGTCTTGTCACGGTAGGCCGCATCCTCGGTCATGCGCTCAAGGGTGTCGACGATGGCTTCGGCTTCCCTCGGGTTGTGGATGCGAACCTCGCGGCCGACCGTAGCCCCGTCCTCGACGTAGGTGACACGTAGGGGGTCCAACCGTTCGCCCCCGTACTGGCGGAGCGGCAGAAGAGAGTGGTCGTAGAAGTTGGCCGACGACCAGTTGATGATCTCCGGGACGCAGCGGAAGTGTTCATCCAGGCGGATGACTTCGGGGAAGAACGAGCTGAGTAGGCCGTAGAGGTTGGTGTGCGGCATGTACAGCTCACGGACGCCGGAGGGCATGTCGTGGAGATAGGCGGCGAGTTTGTCGCGGATGGCCTGGTGACGGCCGAACCCCGTGGATGGTGGTGAGCACTGCTTGTCGTCACCGACGACGATGACGCGCGGCGCGAGCCACAGCAGGAAGAGGGCGTCCATGCTGGCCTGACTTGCTTCGTCGACGATGACGACGTCGAAGCTGTTGTGTCTGGTCTGCACCATTTCGGCGACGTCCGCGATGGGCATGACCCAGGCGGGTACGGCGCCCTGGGCTACCCGCATGCGTTCCTTGGCGGCAGCACGCAGTCGGTCGGCGCTGCGGCCCGAACCACGACCTAGGCTGGACATGTGAGTTTGGTACATCTGCAGGGCCGACCGCTGTTCGGAGGTCATGTTCTTCAGGCAGTGCAGCCGGCCCCAGGTCGCGGCAAGTTCACCGGTCACCTCCTCCAGCAGGTTCTCCTGCTGACCGAGTTCCGTGTCCAGCCTCTGTTCCAAGCCGGGCGTGCGGCGAATAGCGACGAACTGCGCGGCTCTGGCCCATGCCCATGCACGCTCGATCTGGGCCAGTTGTTCATCCCACTGCGGGTCATGGGCTTCTTCCAGCAGGCTGGCGGCGAGCACGGGGTGGGCGGTGCGAATCCGGTCGAGTAGGTGTCGGCAGCGGCTCCGGCGTGCATCGCGTTGATGTGCGGCGTACAGGGCGTCGAGGGCTGTGATGTAGCCGGCTGAGTCCTGTTCGCGAAGCGCAGCCGACAGGGCACGTGCCTCTGGGGCTGGCTGTTGTCCGTCCTCGGTAGCACTCAGGTACTGGTCCCAGGAGGTGAGCTGGGCAAGCGCTTTGTCAGCAGCACGCCTGTGGGCAAGGGCGCCTGCCGCGTACGTGAGGACCTGCCAGGCGGATCGCGTGGCCAGAGCGAGCCTGACCCCCTGGCCGACGAGGATCCGGTCGATGCTTTCCCTCGCCTGCGCAAAGCAGGAAATGTGCTCCAACTGCTTCTGACGATGGTCTAGTTCCGCAAGGAGAACTTCGAGGTCTCCTTCGGGTAGAGATGCCTTCACCTGCTTCCAACGCACCGCAACGACGTCCAGGGCAATGTGGGCCCGCAGGTACGCCAGGACGTGCTTCAAGTCATCAACGGTGCGCGGACTCTGACCGTCGATGGTGCACAGAGTCAGAAGGGCATTGGCGTTCTTCTGCTCACGTGAGGCGAGCGACATGAACCGCTCTCGCACATGTGGCTGACCCTTGACCTGCAGATACTTGAGGAGGTCCTGCCCGGAACTAGCCATGCTTCCAGCTGTCTGTACATCGAGACCGTCGGGCAGGTGCACGCGCCGCACCCCGACCGAGTCGAGTGCGTTGCGCGCCTGGGTGATGTATTCAGCGGTGTCCTCGACTCGCTTCCACAGCAGCGTCTGAGGGTGTGCCAAGCGCTCGGTGAGTGCCTGGCTCTCCCACCAGTCTTCCTCCCAGCGGGACGGGTCCGCGGGAAGACCGAGGTAGTGCAGCGCAGTCGCCGCGCTGTCCAGATGACCTGCGATGTCATCGGTCAGCGAGGGGTCCAGCCCGGCAAGAACGTCGCGTAACTGCAAGGTCTGTTCGTCCAGGCCTTGCGATGTCACGCGGCTCGCGGCGAAGGTCGCATCCACCAGGTCAGAGGCCGGCAGCTCCTCGACGGGGGGCAGTACACCGCCGGTACGGGGTTCACCCGCGCCTTCTCGCAGCAGCACCAGCAGTTCCTGGGCCAGCTGAGCCGACAGCGGCGACTCTTCGGGCACATTGTCGGCCAGGGCGCCGATCCAACTCAGTGACGGCTTGTGGTCCTGGACTCGCTGCACGATCTCGGCCAGTGTGCCGGTGTAGCCGGGTGCCACCCCTTGGTGGCGGTACTCCTGCTCTCGTACCGACAACAGCTGGTCGGTGAGGGTGCCGATGCGGCCCTGGATGTCCAGGCGCCGTCTGGTCAAGTGGGTGATCTCCGCCTGCAGGGTCTCGACATCGGTGCTGGCCACTTGCTTGGTCAGCGCTGTCACGGTCCGTTCCAGTTCGCTGGTGCCGTTGTTGCTGCGGGTGGAACTCAGCAGCAACACGCACAGGTCCCTGACTGGCTTGGGAAGTTTGTCGCGCAGTACGGCGAGCGGCTGGTCACGGGCGCTGGTGACCAGGACCCGCTGACCCTCTGCGAGCAGAGCCGACACCAGGTTGGCGATCGTGTGCGTCTTACCCGTGCCCGGCGGGCCCTGCACGACCACACCGGTGTCCCTCTGCAGACGGCGCAGCACCCTGCGCTGCTGCTCATTCGTCTTGCCTGGAAAGAGCGGATCACCCTGAAAGAGCGGAGCCTGCCGCAGGCCATGGCCGTCCCAGGCCGCGCGCTCCTCGGCGCTCAGACCGTCCAAGACCATCTGGGCCAGGCCGAGGGGCGCGTACTCCTCCGCTGCGATGGTCTCCGCGATCTTCCCGTACAGGCGCAGCAGGGCGTTCAAGTTCCGAGGCCGCATCACCAAGGCGGGTGCGTACGTCAGCCGCGACACGGGCTCGGGCGACCCCGGCGGCTGCCATCGGGCGCTGAAGGCGATCCGGTGCTGGTATGCGCGGTCTTGCCACTTAGACAGCAACTCGAGCGCATCCGGGTCCAGTGGGTGCACAGCACTGGCGGCGATGTCATCGCCCAGGACCGCGGACTGCTCCCGGACCCAGCCGTCTCCGGAGTCCAGGAGGTCCTGATCTTCCAGGCGCATCGCCCCTTCCGCCGACAGCCGCACCGTCACCTCGGCGGTCCCGCGGTGCACTGAGGTCTCCACGCGCTGGACAAGCAGATGCCGGTGTACCGCGTCCGGCCCCGGCTTGTCCCACGTCAGCAGGCCCACCGCCAAGACCAACTCGACCCGGTCGTCCTCCAGCGCGAGCCTCTGATGCCAGGCGTAGACCATGTCGTACAAGGCGCGCAGTGGCTGCTCACGTCGTTCCTTCTGCGCCCACGCCCGCCAGCGGCTCAGCCACGGTCCGTATGCGCGCAGGACCTCGGCCGCCTCATCCCGGGCTATAACTGCAGGCTCGTCATCCCGGAGTGTTCCCGCCGGGACCGGCAGCCTGCTGTGGGCCGGCCCTTCGTCGGCCAGCGGCGGGTCTTCTGCGTCGGGGTCCAAGCACGCCAGCGGGTCGATCCAGCCTTCCAGGAGTTCCGGGAGATCCGGCGGCGGCTCCTGCGGAACGTGCTTGAGCTGTAGGAGCACGCCGTCGTCACGGACACCGGGCTTACGGATTTGGGCGGGCAGATCTGACAGCCACAGCCGGTCCTTCCCACGGCTACGGTCATCTCGCTGGCGCTGATGGCTGCTGCGCACCATCTCCTGCAGGAAGTTCACCAGCCCCGTGGTCCTGGTCAGGACATCCGGATCTGCGGCATGACGGCGTAAGGCGTTCATCGTTTCCCCCTCCGTGTGGTGACGAACGTTCCAGGATGAGGTAGCGACCTGCTTACATACCCGCGCTTCACGCAGGATGACTGGATTTCGATAGCGGAGCGTGATCTCTTGATGGCTGAAAGTGACTCAATTTCGGACTCATGGATATGTAGGCGCGATCGAAGCGCGCACGTACACACGACTTCGCCATGCGTGAGGCGTGGACCCCGCACGAGGGGAGGGCGGCTCGATATAGCCCCAGCCGGCCTCTTCCAAGACCGCCGCCGTGACGTGAACTCGCCGACCCGAGAGGCTTAAGGAGGCCTCTAGTCCGGAGGGAAAACGATTCCGATCTGGACAGACATGCGTGCCGCAGCCTGGTGGGCGCGACAGATCGGCCGACACCCAGCGGTTCCCGCGGAAGTCCTAGCCGTCCAAACCGCTCGGCGCCAACCCCGTCAACCATGAACCCGGATACGGCGGAGCAGCAGGCCCCAGCGCGGGTCACGAAGAGCCCGAATGCCCCCAGTGCGCCATCAGGCTCGCATCGAAAGTGCAGGTGATCTCGATGTCCGGCAATACGTACAACGGCGGCACCGCCGTACCCCCGTAGTCCCCCAGCGCGTCCACTGCGCGCTGCCAGTACCCGTCCTTCAGGTAACCCAAGGCGCGCTGATAGACGCCTTGCGGACGCTGCCCCTGCAGTACCCCCACCGGGAGAGCATCCCACCGGATGCCGTGGCGCACCTTGTACAGCGCTGCTTCGAAGGCCACTCGCGGTGGCACCACGCGTGACCGCTTCCGCGGCACAGGAAAGCACGAGGCCAACGCGGCCCACTGGTCATCGGTCAACGGCCGAGGCACGGCACGTTGACGCTCATTGAACCAGGCCTCAAACAGGCAACCCGCTGCCCGTACCGCGCCCGGAACCTTCGTGACAGTACGCACCTCAACGCCCAGGAGATCAAGCAGTTCCAGTCGCTGCTCAACGTCGAGCAAATCCAGGCGGCGCTGCACGTCCACACCACCCTCCAGTACGCGTCTCGCCCGGATCTCCTGCCGCTGCGCCGCCGCCAAGCGGCCAGCGACGACCCCACGCAACTGTCCTAGCCGTCGATCTTTGTCAGCAAAGTCGTCTCCGACCTCAGCAAGAGCCGTCCGCAGTTCCTGGACGAAGCTGGAGTTCTCGCTCCCTTCTGCCGTAACGGCCCCCGCGAGGGCAACGAGCTTCTTCTTCCTCACGTGGCGGCAGCGTTCAATGCGCGCATCAAGATCGGCCAGGCGTTCGTCAAGCGATCTCTCCTGGCCAGGAACGACACCAAGCAAGTCTTCAGCCACTACCCGGAGCTGGACGTGGTCGACGAGAAGCTTGGCGACCTCACGCCACACCGCGTCCTCCAGCGGGCCGGCCACGATCTCGCCACAGCTGCAGGGCGGGTCGGAGCGACGCCCCGTACACCGGTAGGTGGTGCGGCCGCGGTCCTCCCTGTGTGCCCCGATGTAGTGATGCCCGCACAAGGAGGTGGTCCGGCCCGACAGCAGGTACGTCTTCTGCTCTTCCCTCGCGTAAGACCGGCGCGCAAGCGCGGCCCGTACCTGGCGGACACGGCCCGCAGGAAGCGGCATCGGCACAGCAATCCGGACCGCCTCCTCCGGTAGCGGCGTCCCATCGCCCACTTCGCGATCGTGGCCGGCCCCGCGATGCCGTGCGAACCGAAAAGCGACGTAGCCATCCAGGGCCGTCTGCTGGAAGACCCTGGCCAGGTTCTCCCCCTGTCCACGGCAAGCCCCGTGCCGTCACATACCCCAGCGCGTTGAGGTTCCCCGCCGCCTCTGCGGCGCTCAGCTGCTCATCGGCGATCAGCCAGGCTCCGACATCGAGTAGCTCCACTCCCTGGGCCCGCAGGGTCGGCGCCTCACAGTCCCCCCTCGCTGGCAGCATCAGCCAGAACGGTGCGACGCCCCCGGGCCAGCCCCCCCGCTGCCAGCTTCATCTCTCGGCCTCTCAGGGTCCGTTCCAGGAGCAGGGCGTGCTCCAGCTCTGCCACGTAGGCGAGCAGGCTCAGCTGGATGCCGAACATGGGATGTTCGCTGTCGATGCGGCCGTCCGCAGTCGCCACACGGACCCGCTGCCCCCGGCGGGTCTCGATGTCCGTGGTGTCGTAGACCCAGCGATGGATCTCCCTCATCGTGCGGCCGATGCGGTCGAGCTTTCCGAACACGACCACGTCGTAAAGGCATCGCGCCAAATCGGCGTCCAGTTCCGTCAAGTCCGGCCGACGGGCCAATTTCCCCGACACTGCGCCATCGGTATACACATCATAGGAATACCGCCCCTTCCCCACTGCGAAATCAAGCCAGGCGATACATTCACTCAGCTGGATATCGATACCGTAGCCACATAGCTGCCCGACTGTCGAAACCCGAAGATAGACAGCCACACGAATGAGGGTGGTGGATTCGACGTTCACCAGTCCCGTTCACTCACCCAGAGTCGAGTCACCGGCACGAAAGAACCCGCCGGTTGGACGCACAGACAACGGGGTGGGTACTGGTACAACTTCAGACAAGCAGGCGCCTCGATCAGTGTCTGCCCGGCCATCGCCGAGAAGGATAACCGCCAACCGCCGACGCTCCTCCATGCCGAACGGGCGCGCTTTCAAGATCACGTTTACGGCCGGCTCCCTGCAACAGCCCTCGGCCATACACATCTCGACGTGCATCGATTCGCCACCCATTTATCACACACGAGGAGATGGAGGGATTCCACTACCCATATCGATTAGGCCCCGCAGAATCGGTTGAGTACGTTTCCGGTGAGGGACCACTTGCATCCACTTCATGCCCAGGCACTTCTCTCGTTACACGTCTTAGGACCCGTATGACATGACGCAGAATCCAGGGCCAGTGAGGCGCGAACAGAATTCAATGCTTGTCGGATCGGCGGGCAGGGCATGCCGTATTGCCTCGGTCGAGAAGGGCATCGTGCTTTGGGGCGCGGCTCCCCTGCTGATCGAAGACGGTGCCGCTCATGGGCGCCGCCTGCCTGCCATCAGGACCACGTAGACGGTGAGTGACACGCCGAGTCCGACGGCCCAGCCGTAGTCCGCGAGGGGTTTGAGGAGCGGGATGATCCCGTCCGTGGGGAACGGACCCGCCTTGTTGCCCTTCGCGTCGAGCGTCGAGTACGAGCCGCCCACGGCGAGCGCCCCGCCCGCCGCGAAGGCCGCGACCGCCCGCCAGTTCCAGCCCGCGGCGTACCAGTAGCGGCCGCCGGCCACGTACAGGTCGGTGAGGTGCAGCACGGTACGGCGGATGATCCAGTAGTCGGCGATCAGGATCCCGGCGATCGTGCCGAGGAGCCCGCCGACAGTGCCGAGCCAGGTGAAGATGTAGAGCTCGGGCGTGGAGGTGAGCTTCCACGGCATGACGAGGACGCCGAGGACACCCGTGATGAGCGCTCCCGTACGGAAGTTGATGACCTTGGGTGCGAGGTTCGCGAGGTCGTACGCCGGTGAGACGACGTTCGCGGCGAGGTTCACCGAGATCGTCGCGACGAGGACGGTGACGAGGGCGAAGAGCAGCCCGAAGACGTTGTCGGTCTTGGCGGCGAGTGCGACGGGGTCCCAGATCGCCGCGCCGTAGACCTTCTGCGAACCGGCCGTCACCAGAACGGAGATCAGCGCGAAGGCCGTCATCGTGGTGGGCAGGCCGAGGGTCTGGCCCCAGACCTGCGCGCGCTGGCCCTTCCCGAAGCGCGTGAAGTCCGGGATGTTCAGCGACAGGGTGGACCAGAAGCCGATCATGCCCATCAGGCCCGGGAAGAAGACCTTCCAGAAGTCCGCGCCCCAGCCGACCTTCGACGGCTCGTGCAGCAGCGGGCCGAAACCGCCCGCCTTGTTCGCGATCCAGATCAGCAGGACGACGGCGCCGACGAGGACGAAGGGGGCGGCCCAGTTCTCGAAGCGGCGCAGGGTGTCCATGCCCCGGTAGATGATGGCGAGTTCGAGCGCCCAGAAGATGACGAAGCACAGCCAGAGGGTCCACGGGTAGCCGCCGACCTCGGACGCGCCGGCCCATCCCCCGAAGATCTTCCCGAGGAGCAGGAAGATGCCCTGGCCGCCGATCCAGGTCTGGATGCCGAACCAGCAGCAGGCCACCGCGGCGCGCACCAAGGCCGGCAGGTTCGCTCCGCGCATCCCGAACGAGGCGCGGGCCAGAACCGGGAACGGGATGCCGTACTTGGGTCCGGCATGTCCGGTCAACAGCATCGGCAGCAGCACGATCACGTTGGCGAGCGCGATGGTGAGCACGGCCTGTTTCCAGTCCATGCCGAGCGCGACCAGACCAGAGGCCAGGGTCCAGGACGGGATGCAGTGGGCCATGCCGATCCACAGGGCCACGAAGTTGTACGTGGTCCACCGCCGGCGGGCCACCGGTACGGGCAGCAGGTCGTCGTTGACGAAGCGGCTGTCGGACAGGCGGGTGCCCGGCGGGAGTTCGACGCGCCCCGCCGTGTCGGATATCGGTCCTTCGGGCGGGACGGTCGCGGTCATGCTGCCTGGCCTTTCAGCTGATGCGGACGGTCATGACGGTCATCTGGTGAGCGCCGGGATGATCTGCGCGCCGTAGGCGTCGATCGTGGCCTCGCGGGCGTCGTGCATGTCGTAGACGGCGAACTGGTCGACCCCCAGGTCGCGCAGCGCTTTCAGCTTCGCGATGTGGGCCTCGGCCGGACCCAGGAGGCAGAAGCGGTCGACGATCTCGTCGGGGACGAAGTCGGTGGATGGGTTCCCGGCCCGGCCGTGATGGCTGTAGTCGTAGCCCTGGCGGGACTTGACGTACTCGGTGAGCTCGTCCGGGACCATCGAGGAGTGCTCGCCGTAGCGGGAGACCAGGTCGGCGACGTGGTTGCCGACCATCCCGCCGAACCAGCGGCACTGGTCCCGCGCGTGGGCCAGCGCCCCCGCCGAGTCATCGGCCGTCACGTACGCGGGGGCGGCCACGCAGATGGTGATTGAGTCGGGGTCGCGGCCCGCCTCCACGGCGGCCTGCCGGACCGCCTTGATCATCCACTCGGTGAGGTAGAGATCCGCGAGTTGCAGGATGAACCCGTCGGCCTTCTGTCCGGCGAGCGCGAGGGCCTTGGGCCCGTACGCCGCCATCCACACGGGCAGCTTCCCGTCCCGGATCCACGGGATCTGCAGCGGCTTCCCGTCGACCTGGGCCTCACGCCCCTCCGCAAGGTCACGGATTACGTCAATGGCCTCGCCCAGCCGGGCCAGGGTGTTCGGCGCGCGGCCGGCGACCCGCATCGCCGAGTCACCACGACCGATCCCGCACACCGTCCGGTTGCCGTACATGTCGTTCAGGGTGGCGAACGTGGACGCAGTCACCTCCCAAGTGCGAGTGCCCGGGTTCGTCACCATGGGGCCGACGTGCATGCGCTGGGTGTTAGCGAGGATCTGGCTGTAGATGACGAACGGTTCCTGCCACAGCACGGCGGAGTCGAAGGTCCAGCCGTAGCGGAATCCGTTGCGCTCGCCGCGCTTCATGAGGCTGATCACCTGGGAGGCTGGCGGGTCGGTTTGCAGGACGAGGCCGAAGTCCATGCATGGCTCCTTGCTGCTGCGTGCGGGCGTGCGTGTGCCTTACAGGTACTGACAGGTGGAGCGATGGACGAAGGCCCCGTGGCCAGCCCGCCCCGTGTACTCGCGCCGGTCGATGACCACCTCGCCGCGCGAGAGCACGGTGTCGACGCGTCCGGTGATCCGCTTGCCCTCGTACGCCGAGTAGTCCACGTTCATGTGGTGCGTCTCGGCGGAGATGACCTGCTCGGCGTGCGGATCGTAAAGGACGATGTCGGCATCGGAACCCGGCGCGATCGTGCCCTTCTGCGGATAGAGACCGAACATCCGGGCCGGGGTCGCACACGCGATCTCGATCCAGCGACGGCGGCTGATATGCCCGTCCACGACCGCCTGGTGGAGCAGATCCATGCGGTTCTCCACCCCCGGCAGCCCATTCGGGATCTTCGAGAAGTCGCCCCGCCCCAGCTCCTTCTGACCCCGGAAACAGAACGGACAGTGGTCTGTCGAGACCACCTGGAGGTCATTGGTCCGCAGCCCCCGCCACAACGCCGCCTGGTGCTCGCGCGGACGCAGCGGAGTGGAGCAGACGTACTTCGCCCCCTGGAAATCGGGCTCGGCAAGGTTGTCCGTGGAGAGGAAGAGGTATTGCGGGCAGGTCTCCCCGAACACCGGGAGGCCCTTGTCTCGGGCAGCGGCCAGTTCGGCTACGGCCTCCTCCGCCGAGACATGGACCACGTAGAGAGGTGAGCCGGCCACTCGCGCAAGCTGGATGGCGCGGTGCGTGGCCTCCGCCTCCAGGAGGGCCTTCCGGACCTCGCCGTGGTGGCGCGGGTCCGTCTCTCCACGGGCAAGAGCCTGTTCCACGAGGACGTCGATCGCGATGCCGTTCTCCGCGTGCATCATGATCAGCCCGCCGTTGCCCGACGCCCGCTGCATCGCCCGCAGGATCTGCCCGTCATCCGAATAGAAGACTCCCGGATATGCCATAAACAATTTGAACGAACTTACGCCTTCTTCGACGAGTCCGTCCATTTCCTTGAGGGAGTGCTCATTGACGTCGGACACGATCATGTGGAATGCGTAGTCGATCGCACATTGCCCGTCGGCCTTCGCGTACCAGGTGTCCAATCCCTCTCGGAGGGAGTGCCCGGGTGTCTGCACTGCGAAGTCGACGATCGTCGTCGTGCCGCCCCAGGCTGCGGCTCGGGTCCCGGTCTCGAACGTGTCCGACGCGAAGGTGCCGCCGAATGGCAGCTCCATATGTGTGTGCGCATCGACCCCGCCCGGAATCACGTACTTACGCGAGGCGTCGATCACCCGGTCAGCGGTCCACTGCTGGCTGCCCGCTGTCGCCATCGCCACGACACGGCCGTCCTCGATGAGGACATCCGCGTGCAACTCGTCGGAAGCCGTAATCACAAGGCCGCCGGTAATGAGAGTTCTAGTCATGCCCGAGAATTCCCTTCGCCTTGCAATTCCGAACCAAGAGGGGCGCCGACCGGACCACCGCACGGAATGCGGTGGTCCGGTCGGCGGTACAAGCCGTTGCGACGCCGGCAGCCCACACCGCTGGCCCTCGCGTCGTTCAGCACGAGGCGCCCGCACCCACTAGGTCGCCGAGCCGCCGTGGAAATTCCTGGTCACGTGAGCCAACGAAACTCTTGAAGGAGGTGACGCCCTCCCCCACCAGGTGGTCCATCTCCTTCAGGGTGCTCTCGTTGACGTCCGAGAGGATCATGTGGAAGGCATAGTCGACGGCGCACTGGCCGTCGGCCTTGGCGTACCAGGTGTCGAGGCCCTCGCGCAGGGCGTGGCCGGGGGTCTGCACGGCGAAGTCCACGATGGTGGTGGTGCCGCCCCAGGCGGCGGCCCGGGTTCCGGTCTCGAAGGTGTCGGAGGCGGAGGTGCCCCCGAAGGGGAGCTCCATGTGGGTGTGCGCGTCGACCCCGCCGGGGATGACGTACTTCCCGCTCGCGTCGATCGTCCGGTCGGCCGTCCAGGTCTCGGCGGCGGCCGTGCCGTGCGCCGCGAGGGCGGCCACGCGGCCGTCCTCGATCAGCACGTCGGCGTGGAGCTCGTCGGAGGCCGTGATGACGAGGCCGCCTCGGATGAGGGTGCGGATGGTCATGTACGTCGTCTCCCCGGTTACTGGTTGAGGATGCCGAGGGCCTCGGCGAGGATGCCGGCGCCCTCCTCCGCCTCGGCGACGGTGAGGGAGAGCGGCGGCGCGATGCGCAGCACGCTGGTGTTGTGCCCCCCGCCCTTGCCGAGGAGGAGGCCGCGGGCGCGGGCGGCCTCCAGTACGGCCGCGGCCGCGTCGGGATCGGCCTGGTCGGTACCGGGCTTCGTGAGCTCCAGTCCGGCCATCAGGCCCCGGCCGCGCACCTCCCGTACGGCCGGCACCGTCGCGGCGACGGCCCGCAGCCGCTCCAGCAGGAGGCCGCCGACCCTGCGGGCGTTGCCCTGGAGGTCGTGTTCGAGGAGGTACGCGAGGTTGGCGTTGCCGGCGGCCATGGTGACGGGTGAACCGCCGAAGGTGGAGATGGAGTTGGAGTCGAGGCAGTTCATCACCTCGGCTCGGGCCACGACTCCGCCGATGGACATGCCGTTGCCGATGCCCTTGGCGAAGGTGAGGATGTCCGGCGGGCCGTTCTGGGCGTGGGCCTGCCAGCCCCAGAAGTTGTCGCCGGTGCGGCCCCAGCCCGTCTGCACCTCGTCGCTGATCCAGAGGATCCCGTGGCGGTCGAGGACCTCGCGGAAGGCCCCGTAGAGCCCGTCGGGCGGGGAGGTGAACCCGCCGACGCCCTGGATCGGTTCGGCGATGAGCGCGGCGAGGCCGCCGCGGGCCTGGCCGAGGACGTCTTCGAGGTCGGCGACGGCGGCCGCGGTGAAGTCGGCGTCGTTCAGGTGCGCGAAGGGGCCCCGGGAGCGGACGGCGCCGTGCACGTAGTACGTCTGGAGCGGCGAGAGGCTGGTCGGGGACCAGCCGCGGTTGCCGGTGATCGAGACGGTGGAGAAGGACCGGCCGTGGTAGCTGTTGCGCATCGCCAGGATCTGGTTGGAGCGGCGGTACGTCGTCGCGAGCAGCAGGGCGGTGTCGTTGGCCTCGGTGCCGGAGGTGGTGAAGAAGACCCGGGCGTCCGGGATCCCGGACAACGCGGACACCCGCTCGGCGAGTTCGATCATCGGCCGGTTCAGGTACAGGGTGGACGAGTGGATGATCCGCTCGGCCTGCTCGGAGACGGCCTTGGTGACCTCGGGCAGGGCGTGGGCGGTCATCGTGGTGAGGATGCCGCCGAAGAAGTCCAGGTAGCGGTTGCCGTCGGCGTCCCAGACGTGGCGGCCTTCGCCGTGGGTGAGCTCGATGGGCCGGTCGTAGTAGAGCGCGAGCCAGTCGGGCAGGACGGAGCGGTGGCGGCTGTGCAGGGGGATCGGGTTGGTCACGGCTGTACGAGCCCTCCGTAGGCGTCGGGTCGGCGGTCGCGGTAGAAGGCCCACTGGTCGCGGACCTCCTTGATCAGATCGAAGTCGAGGTCCCGGACGAGGAGTTCCTCCTCCTTGTCGCTGGCCACCTCTCCGACGAACTGGCCGCGCGGGTCGACGAAGTAGCTGGTGCCGTAGAAGTCGTTGTCGCCGTACTCCTCCTGGCCGACGCGGTTGATCGCGGCGACGAAGTACTCGTTGGCGACGGCGGAGGCGGGCTGCTCCAGCTGCCACAGGTACGCGGACAGGCCCCGGGAGGTCGCGGACGGGTTGTACACCAACTGAGCTCCGGCGAGCCCGAGTTCGCGCCAGCCTTCGGGGAAGTGGCGGTCGTAGCAGATGTAGACGCCGACCCTCCCCACGGCGGTGTCGAAGACGGGCCAGCCGAGGTTGCCCGGCCTGAAGTAGTACTTCTCCCAGAAGCCCTTGACCTGGGGGATGTGGTGCTTGCGGTACTTGCCGAGGTAGCTGCCGTCGGCGTCGATGACGGCGGCGGTGTTGTAGTAGAAGCCCTCGGACTCCAGCTCGAAGACCGGCACGACGATCACCATGCCGGTCTCGCGCGCGAGTGCCTGCATGCGCTGGACGGTGGGCCCGTCGGGGACGGCCTCGGCCCAGCGGTAGTGCTCGGGTTCCTGGACCTGGCAGAAGTAGGGGGCGTTGAAGACCTCTTGGAAGCCGATGATCTGCGCGCCCTGGGCGGCCGCCCGGCGGGCGTGCTCCTCGTGTTTGGCGATCATCGACTCGGTGTCTCCGGTCCAGGTGGCCTGGACGAGTGCGGCGCGGACGACTTGGGCCATGAGCTGCTCCTCGCGACGGGTACGCCGAGTTCTACGCACGTAGAGGGGTGCACGGCTGCGCGTAGGGAGTTGAAGGTAGGCCTCGGCACAGCGCGGAGCAAGACCGCCTCGCACAGTTGGAGTAGTCGATCAATAGACGTCGCCGCTACGTCAACACTCGGTCGTTATCCGTCAGGAGACGGACAGCTTCGCGACGCGCAGTGCATGCAGCAGATCCCGGTGGTGCGTCCGCGAGAGCGCTTCGGCCGCGCGCAGCAGGCGGGGCGCGAACCACTGCGGATCCCGGCGGGCGAGGCGGGCCGACTCCTCGGCGGTGCGGACCCTGACGAAGGCTTCGAGCAGGGCGTCGGCCTCGTGGGTCCGGCCGGCCTCGCCGAGCGCGAGGGCGGCTTCGGCGATCTCCGCGGCGGGCCGGGCGGCGCCCTGGCGCAGCAGCGCCGCGCAGTCGGCCGGGCCGAGCACCCCGGCGGCCGCGGCGAAGCGGGCGGGGGGCAGCGAGGCCGCCTCCCAGAGCAGGGTGGCCCAGTCGGCCGCCAGCCCGGCCCGGACCAGCTCCTCCCCCAGCCCCGGCAGCCACTCCACGGGCCCGGCGGCGGCCTCGCAGAGCAACGCGTGCGCTTCCCCGCTCCGCCTCTGCGCACGCAGCGCGATGAGCGCGGAGACGATCCCGCCGACGGGATCCCGGGTCGGGCGCTGCGCGGTGGGCTCCGCCCCGGCGGCGGGATGGGCGGCCGGATGGGCTGCGGAACCGGCTGCGGGCTCCGCCCCGGCGGCGAAGCCGGCTGCGGGGCCGGCTGCGGGGCCGGGGCCGGGGTCGCCGATGGAGCCGCGGCCGTGGTCGGCGCCGAGGCCGGCTTCGGCGTCCGGCTCCGCCCCGGCCCCGGATCCGCCCTCTTCGGACGGACGGACGGGCCGGCCGAAGCGGGCGCCGCGGAGGGGGGCTTCGGTCGACGGGTGCCCCGGGGGCGGGGTGAACTCCCGGGCTTCGGGGACCGCCGCGCCCGCGAACCGGGCTCCGCCGGTCCGCCGGGCTCCGCGCAGCCAGCGCCCCTCGGCGCGACCGACCGGAGCCTCGGCCCCGCCGTCCCCGCCGGAGCGCTGCCCGGGTCCGTCCGAACTCCCCTCGACCCGGCCCGAGCCCTGCTCAGGCCCGCCGGAGCGCTGCCTCGGGACCCCTGCCAGGGCGTCGTCGGCGGGTGGAGCGGAGCTCGCGGGGGCTGCGGGTCCCGTTCGGGTCGCCTCGGCCGGTGGAGCCGCCCAACCGGGGCGGCCCGTCGACGGAGCGAGTGCCGCCAGCCGGGCCGTCAGGTCCTCGTGCCGGGCCGCCGCGCGGGCCGCGTCGTCGCGGGTCCACGAGAGCTCCCGGGACAGGGCGTCCGCCAGCGCCGGGTCGGCCGTCCGGTCGAGCCGGGCCGACAGCGCGCGCAGCGAGGCCTGGGCCTGCGAGCGCTGCGCGAGGGCCGCGGCCAGCAGGGTGTGCAATTCCTCGACACCGCCGGGCAGCCGGTCCCAGGCCTCGACCGCGGCCGCCCGCAGTCCGGCCGCGTACCGGGTCTCCCGCGCGATCGCAGCCGGGTCGACCGCTCCGGGCGCTCCGGCGGCTCCGCCCTGACCCGCCAGACCCGCCAAATCGCCCAGCAGCGACTCCAGTACGTCCCACGGCGGCATCGCGGCCCCGTCCAGGCAGGCCCGCATCCCCTCCGGGTCCCGCCGCAGGAATTCCCCGTACCAGCCCGTCCCGGGATCGAGCCTCTGCGTCAACCCCCGCATGTAGCCGGAGAGTTGGCCGATCACCAGCGAAGTCGCGGTCTCCATGCCCGCATTGGATCCCACCCGTGTTACGGGCGGGCTACAGGAATCTCAAAGCTGGACGGCAGTCTCGTCAAGCGTGATGCCGATCCCCTCGTGCGGACGCTTGCCCCGCCGGGCCAGCGCGGCCGGGACGTCCAGGACCCAGTACTGCCACGTGTACTTGCGCGAGATCAGCTTGCGCACCCGGTCCAGCCCGGCCTGGTCGAGCAGCCGCGCCTGGCCTTCGACCACCGGAGTCCCCGGCGCCACTCGGCCGCGCACGTCGCACGCGCTGACCGTGACACGCCCGTTGTTGCGGATCCGCTTGACCTTCCACGAATCGCTCCGCGTCCACACGTACAGCTCACCACCGTCCGCCGCCGCCCACACCGGCGTCGCCACCGGTGTGCCGTCCTTGCGGAAGGTGGTGAGACTGACGTACCGCGCTCTGCCCAGGTCCTCGACCGTAACCGTCATGCGCCCGACCCTACGCGCAAGGCGAGCGCCGGGCCGAGGGCCGGGGCGAGGGCTAGGGCGAGGGCTGGGCCGCGGGGGTCGCCTCCCCGTGGCTGACCGTCTCCCAGGCCACGAACAGGTCGTCCGTTCCGGCCGGCCGCGTCTTCTCGACCAGCTCGCGCGTAAAGGGAAGTCTGGCGCCCGTCCGCAGCTCATAGTGCTGGAGCGCGACCTCCAGGTCGGGGCCCATGGTGCGCTCCACCTTGCCCCCGCACAGCCACTCGGGAGCCTCGGCCCCCAGCTGGTACTTCGAGTGGAACTCGAGCGCCGCCTTGAGCCGCTCACCCTGCTCCCCGTACAGGTCCACGCCCTGGTGCCACGCCGTCTCCGCGATGTGCGCGGACGCGGCGAGGGCGTAGCCGACGTGCATGAGGTTGCGGCAGGTCTCCTGGGCGATGCCGTCGACGTACGTCCCCTGGCCGAACCAGTACGCCTTCACCTTGTCCGGCGAGTCGATGCCGGTGCGCGGCGGGGCGAGCGGGTGCGCGCCGTCCTTCTTCAGGTAGAAGTACGCCGGGACGCGCGCACGGAACCGTTCCAGGGACTCCCGGAAGACGGCCTGGTCCTCGAGGAAGACGGCGATGCCCATCGCGGCGTCGGTCATCGCCAGCTCCCAGTTGCCGTTGTACGTCGGCACCTGCGCGCGGACGGCCGGGAGGTAGGCGGTGCGCAGCATCTCCTTGAACCGGGTGACCTGGACGTTCTCCCAGTTCGGGTAGTCGGCGTGGATGATCTCGGCGGCCCGCGCCCAGGTGGAGCCGGACCAGGCGGCCTGCAGGCCGGCGTTGCCCTCGGCGTGCCGCTTCATCACCGCCGACCAGCCGTTCATGATCTCCACGGCCTTGCGGGCGTGGGCGGTCCTTCCGTTCACCGACCACAGCAGGGCGTGGGTGTAGGCGGCGATCGCGTCCTGGCGTTCGTCGAGGCAGGACTGCGGCCCGGAGTTGAAGGGGCAGGGCACGATGTCGGCGGGGTGCGCCGTGTAGTCGAGGGAGGCGTAGCGGCTCTTCAGGAGGGCCTGGTACGCCGAGCTCCACGGCTCCTTGCCGGCCGCGATCATCTGCTTCGCGTGCTGGAGCCGGGTGTGGCTGACGACGACGCCCGGGTGGCGGAAGACCACCTCGTCCGGGGCCTTGGCGTGGGCCCGGCCGTCGGGGGCGGCGCATGCCGCGAGCAGCAGGCCGCCCGCGAGGAGGGCGCCGACGAGTCCGAGACCGAGTCGCTTGGATGCGGATGCGTTCATGTCTGGCACGCTTCACGCTTGCCCCGCGCCCCGGCCGCCCCACCGCCGATTGGGCCGATCGGCCGCCGGGCCCGCCCGAACGGCAGGCTGAGGCGGCCGATCGGCCGAGGGTGTTGGGGGCGTCGAGAGTGTTGGGGACGCCGGCTCACCCGAAGGCGCGGCCGGGCCGGCCGGGTCCGTCAGACCGGAACGAAGGCGCACCGTCGCAGCACGTCGTCCAGCGAGAGCCCGAGGGCTTCGGCGAGGGCGGCCACGGTGAAGAAGGCGGGCGTCGGGGCCCGGCCGGTCTCGATCTTGCGGAGCGTCTCGGCGGAGAGCCCGGCGCTGGCCGCGACCTCGACCATGCTGCGATCGCCGCGGGCCGCGCGCAACAGGGCGCCCAGACGCTCGCCGCGCTCGCGCTCTTCGGGGGTGAGAGGGGTACGGACCATGACCCCATCCTACCCCGGACACCAATAACTATCCCGGTAAACTTATACCGGTATAGTTATTGGCATGGTGAATCTGAAGACAGACCGTTCGATCGACGAGATGCGCGCCGCGGGGCGCGTCGTCGCGCACACCCTCGCCGCCGTCCGGGACCGGGCGGACGTCGGAGTCTCCCTGCTGGAGCTGGACCGGGTGGCCCGCGAGGTGCTCGGGGAAGCCGGCGCGAGCTCGCCGTTCCTCGGCTACCGGCCGCGGTTCGCGCCGGTGCCCTTCCCCGCCGTCGTCTGCGCCTCGGTCAACGACGCGATCGTGCACGGCATCCCCGACGGCTACCGGCTGCGCGACGGCGATCTGGTCAGCATCGACTGCGGGGCCAAGCTCGGCGGCTGGGTCGGCGACGCCGCCGTCAGCTTCACGGTCGGCCGGGCCCGCCCCGCCGACCTGCGGCTCATCGAAACCGCCGAGGCCGCCCTGGCCGCGGGGATCGCCGCCGCGCTGCCCGGCAACCGCATCGGGGACATCGCCCACGCCATCGGCACGGTCTGCCGCGCCGCCGGATACGGCATCCCCGACGGCTTCGGCGGCCACGGCATCGGGCGCTCGATGCACGAGGAGCCGGGCGTACCCAACGAGGGCCCGCCGGGGCGCGGCATGAAGCTGCGCCCCGGCATGGTGATCGCGATCGAGCCGATGCTGATCGCGGGCGGCACCGACGACTACACCCACGACGCGGACGGCTGGACCCTGCGGACCGTCGACGGCAGCCGGGCCGCGCACGCGGAGCACACGGTCGCGATCACCACCGAGGGCCCGAGGATCCTCACCGCCCTCTAGAGGGACCCGCTACGGCTCGGTGCCCGCTACGGCTTCCCGTACGGGCGCACCACCATCGCCGCGCCGCCGCCCCGGCGGGTCGGCTCGGCCGCGGCCAGCCAGCGCCCGTCGGGCAGCCGCTGGACGCCGGTGGCGGCGCCGATCTCCGGGTTCTGCCGGAAGCCCTGGCCGAGCGCCTCCAGCTCGGCGCGGACCGGGCTGTTCCACAGGCCCGGCTCCAGCTCGGTGGTGGTCTGGTTGCGCTGGCTGGCACGCGGTGCGGCGATGGCATCACCGAGCGGCAGCCCGCGGTCCAGGTGCCCGATCAGGGTCTGGAGCACGGTGGTGATGATGGTCGCTCCGCCCGGGGAGCCCACGGCCAGCACCGGACGGCCGTCCTCCAGCACGATGGTCGGGGACATCGAGGAGCGCGGCCGCTTGCCGGGGCCGGGCAGGTTCGGGTCGGGGACGCCGGGCGCGGCCGGGGCGAAGGAGAAGTCGGTCAGCTCGTTGTTGAGCAGGAAGCCGCGGCCCGGGACCGTGATGGCGCTGCCGCCCGTCGACTCGATGGTCAGGGTGTACGAGACCACGTTGCCCCAGCGGTCGGCGACGGTCAGGTGCGTCGTGTTCTCCCCCTCGTAGGTGGTCGGGGCGGCCTGCCCGCCGGCGCCGCAGGCGACCGGGTGCCGGGGATCGCCCGGAGCGAGCGGGCTGGTCAGCGCCTTGCCCGGGTCGATGAGGCAGCCGCGCGTGTCCGCGTACCGCTGGGAGAGCAGTTCCTTGGTGGGCACGTCCTCGGCGGCCGGGTCGCCGACCCAGCGGCCGCGGTCGGCGAAGGCGATCCGCGAGGCCTCGATGTAGCGGTGCAGGTACTGGGCTTCGGAGAGCGAGCCGAGGTCGGAGCGCTCCAGGATGTTGAGCGCCTCGCCGACGGTGGTGCCGCCGGAGGAGGACGGGGCCATGCTGTAGACGTCCAGGCCGCGGTAGCCGACCCGGGTCGGGTCCTGCCGCTTGGTGGCGTACGCGCGCAGGTCGGCGGCGGTCAGGTCGCCGGGGCGCACCACACGGGTGGCGGCCGGGTCCACCGGAGGCGTCCGGACGGCGCGCACGATGTCCTCGGCCAGCGGTCCGCGGTAGAGGGCGCCCGCGCCCTTGCGGCCGATCTCCAAGTAAGTGGCCGCCAGATCGGGGTTCTTGAAGGTGGATCCGACCACCGGGAGGGCCCCGCCGGGCAGGAACAGCTTCTTGGTGTCGGGGAAGTCCTTGAAACGGTCCTGGTTGAGTTCCGTCTGCGCCCGGAAGGTGGCGTCGACGGTGAACCCGTCACGGGCCAGCTTCTCGGCGGGCTTCAGGAGTTGGCCCAGCGAGCGGGTGCCCCAGGCCTCCAGCGCGCTCTGCCAGGTCGCCGGGGTGCCGGGGACTCCGACGCCGCGGCCGCTGGTCTGTCCCTCGGCGAAGGGGATGGGCAGGCCGTTCTCCTGGAACAGCGTGGCGGTGGCCGTCGCCGGGGCGGTCTCGCGCCCGTCGATGGTGCGCACTCGACCGGAACGGGCGTCGTAGTAGACGAAGTAGCCGCCTCCGCCGATCCCGGAGGAGTAGGGCTCGGTGACTCCGAGCGCCGCGGCCGTCGCGACGGCCGCGTCCACGGCGTTGCCCCCGGAGCGCAGGACCGCGATCCCGGCGGCGCTGGCATCGGCGTCCACGCTGGCGACGGCCCCGCCGTACCCGACGGCCACCGGCACCTTCGCCGGAGTCCCGCCCCCGGCCGCCTGCGACGGCGGGGCGGCGGCGCCGGTGGAGACGAGCGCACCGGCGAGTGCGAGGAGCGCTAACTGACGTGCTGCGGCGGGACGACGCATCCGTACCTCCAGTCGACGACCTGTCAGCCCCCCTGGCCCCAGGCCTAGGCTGGGCACTTTAACTTCACCGCACCCCCCGCGTCAGGACGGCCTGACGAGCGTTAACATCCGCGGCATGAACGACGACGTGCGCAACATCGTGCTGGGGGTGGTGGCCACCGCCGTCAGTGGTGGATTCGGGTGGTTCTCCCGGACTTATCTGTGGCGCCGGGCGCTGCGCCGCAAGCAGGCCTTCTTCGGGCTGCCGACCGGCTCCGACTGCCTGTTCGTGGTCAACCGGCAGATGGGGGGCACCGATTCGTCGCTGCACCGCAACGACGCCTTCGCCCTGCTGGAGATATCCGCCCTGATCAAGGACTGCGGGGCGAACGTGCAGATCGTGACCCACGACGGCGCCCGTCAGGGCTTCGGCGAGCGGGCCGAGTTCTGCGTGGGCGGGCCGTCCTCCAACGCCCGGACGACGGCGCACCTGTCCTCCATGCTCCCCGGAGTGCGGATCATCGTCTCCAGCGAGCCCTTTCCGGACCGCGGGGCCATCACCGTCGGCGGGGAGACGTACCGCTGGGAGAAGGGTCTCGTCGAGTACGTGCTGCTGGCGCGGCTGACGACCGGGCAGGGGTCACGGCCGGTGTTCCTGCTGTGCGGGCAGACCGCCAACAGCAATCAGGCGGCGGCCCGTTACCTGGCGAGGCACCACCGGAAGCTGGCCGACACCTACCGCCACGACTCCTTCTGCATCCTGCTCAAGGTCATCAACTCCGATGCCTACGGCCCCGACGTCACCGAGCTGGTCGCCGACGTCACCGGGCCGGCCCGGACACCCGCAGCGGCAGCCGTGTGATCCCGTTGATGAAGTTGGAGACCAGCCGGCGCGGCTCCCCGGTCAGTTCGGGCGCGGGCATCCCGTCGCGCCACTCCTCGTAGAGGACCCTCAGCTGGAGCCGCGCGAAGTGGGCACCTAGGCAGACGTGCGGGCCGTCGCCGAAGGAGACGTGCGGGTTGGACGTCCGGGCGAGGTCGAGGCGGCCCGGGTCGCGGAAGACCCGCTCGTCGTGGTTGGCGGAGGCGTGGAAGACCACCACCTTGTCGCCGGCCCGGATCGGCCGCCCGGCCAGTTCGGTGTCCACGGCCGCCGTGCGGCGAAAGCTCAGCACCGGCGGGTGGACGCGCAGGAGTTCCTCGACGGCGCGGTCCACCGGGACCCGCCCCCGCGCGAGCCGGGCGTACGCGTCCGGGTCGCGGGCCAGGGCCAGCAGGCCGCCGGGCGCGGCGCTGCGCACGGTGTCGTTGCCCGCGACGGTGAGCAGGAAGAAGAACATCTCCAGCTCCGCGTCCTGCAGCCCGGCGAGCGCGAGCGCGGTCATCACGTCGTCGCCGGGGTGGGCGCGCTTGTGGGCGGCCAGTTCGCGGGCGTAGCCGAACATCTCCCCCAGCAGCGCCGGGGAGCGCGGGTTCAGCGGTTTGCCGTCCGGGCCGAGCAGGGGCGCGGGCGCGTCCTCGGGGTCCTGGTAGCCGATGATCCGCACCGTCCACTCCAGGAGCAGGCCCCGGTCGGCGGCCGGGACGCCCAGCAGGTCGGTGAGGTTGAGCAGCGCGTACTCGTCGGTGACGGCCCGCACCAGGTCGGCGCTCCCGTCCTCGGCGCCGTCGCGGGCGGCGCGCAGCAGCGTACGGGCGCGCTCGCGGACCCGGGCGGCGAAGGCGTCGACGCGTACCGGGGTGAAGGCGCGGGCCACGGTCCGGCGGAGCCTTCCGTGTTCGGGGGGATCCTGGTTGAGCATGGTGCGCCGCAGGAAGGGCAGGTCGGCCGGGTCGGGGTCGCGGATCTGGGTGGCGCCCAGGTGGGAGGAGTACGTGGCGTGGTCGCGCAGGACGCGGACCACGTCGGCGTGCCGGGTGACGGCCCAGAAGCCCGGACCGGCGGGCCAGCCGAGGACCTCCGGCTCGGGCTGCCAGGCCACCGGGTGGCGGTCGCGCAGCAGCCGGTAGCGGTCGTACGGGACGCCTTCGGCGTAGACGCGGGGGTCGAAGACGTCCGGGACGTGGTCGGGGGCTGCGGCTGGGTCCATGCCCCACACGGTGGCGGGGCGCGGTCCCGGCCCGCAAGGGTGCCGCGCGGGAAGCCGGGCGGAGGAGCGGGCGAAGGGCCGCGCGCGAAGGGAGGGAAGGGCGGGCGGGCGCGTCAGTCGCGGATCCCGCAGGTCACCTCCACCTGCTTCCCGTCGGAGCCGACGAGGACCATCTTGGGCTCCGGGGTCCTGCGCACCGCCGAGTCGACCGTGCAGGCCACCTGGCGGCGGGCCAGGATGGGCAAGGAGGTGGTCGGGAAGGGCAGGACCACTCGGACGTCGTGCCCGTTGTCGCCGACTCCGAACTTGATCACGCCGTCCGCGAACTCCCGGGATTCCGGAGCCGGGAGCTCGGTCCTCAGGCCCGCCGCGCGCGCGGTTTCGTTCGGGCCGGCCAGCAGCGTGGACAGGGTGGCGCTGACCGAGGTCTGGGGCAGGTCGGTGACGGTCACCGGCATGAGCGTGCCTTCGGGCGAGAGGAAGTAGACCAGGGCGGACTGGGGCCCGCCCACGTTCATGGTGCCCGCCCCGCCGCTCTCGACGACCCCGGTGGTCGCGATGCCGCAGCCGGTCGCGAGCAGCAGCGGACCGAGCAGCACGGCCGCGGCGGCAGCCGTCCGGAGTCTGGTCACGACTCCACCTCCAGGGGGATGTCGATGGTGAAGACCGCGCCCCGCTCGGCTCCGTTGGCCGCGCGCAGGGTGCCGCCGTGCAGCCGGACGTTCTCCAGGGTGATGGCGAGGCCGAGGCCGCTTCCGGAGGAGCGGGTGCGGGCGGCGTCGGCCTTGAAGAACCGGTCGAAGATGTGCGGCAGCACGGCGGGGGCGATGCCCGGCCCGCTGTCGGCCACCTCGACGACCAGCCGCGTCCCGCCGGTGCCCGCTCCGGCGCCGGCTCCCTGCTCCGGCCGGACCTCGGTGCGCACGGTGACGTGGACGGGGGCCTCGCCGTGTTTGAGGGCGTTGCCCACCAGGTTGGCGAGGACCACGTCGAAGCGGCGCGGGTCGAGCCGGGCCCGGACACCGGGCTGCAGGTCGGTGAGGACCCGGCCGTCGCTCCAGTGGCGGCGCTCCAGGGTCTTGGTGACGAACTCGGCGATGTCCACGTCGTCCGCGTTGAGCTCGGCCGCGCGGGCGTCGAAGCGGGATATCTCCATGAGGTCCTCGACGAGGACGGCGAGCTTCCCGGTCTCGGCGCTGATCAGGCGCAGCGCGGCGGCGGTGTCGGGATCGAGCCCGCCCGCGTCCTCGTCGAGGACCTCGGTGACGGCGAGCATCCCCGCGAGCGGGGTGCGCAGTTCGTGGGAGACGTCGGAGGCGAAGCGGCGGGCCCGGGCCTCGGCGTCCTGGAGCTCGCTCACGGACTGTTCGAGGGCGCGGGCGGTCTCGTTGAAGGTGCGGGCAAGGCCCGCGAGTTCGTCGGCGCCGCGCACCTCGATCCGGGTGTCGAGGCGGCCGCGGCCCAGCCGCTGGGCGGCGCGGCGCATGTCCCGTACGGGCCTCAGGACGCTGCGGGCGGCGAGCAGGGCCGGAATGACCGCGATGGCGAGGCCGGGGATGGCCCCCTGTCTCGCGGCGGCGACCATGGCGTCCACTGTGGTCTTCTCGTTGGAGAGCGGCATCGCGACGAAGAAGACGGCGCCGGTGGGCTCGTAGGACCCGTTGTTCTTGAAGACGGCCGGCATGCCGATGGTGAGGTAGGGGTTGCCCCTCTGGTCCTCCACCCGCTGGAAGGCTCCGTGCGGATTGGTGGCCACCTGGCTGCGGAGCTTGTCGGTGATGACCGTGGAGGTGGTCTGGACCTGGTTGGTGGAGGCGCGCAGGGTCCCGTACTCCGCGAACATGATCCAGGGGTGCGGCTGGCCCCGCTTGCCGAGGTCCAGGACGATCCGCTGGAGCTGCTCCTGGTCCAGCGGCAGCTGGATGGACTGCTGGTCCATCAGGTCCCGCAGGGTGCTGACGGCGGTGTCCTGGCTCTGCTTGAGGATGGCGGTGCGGGCCTGCTGGTAGGTCAGGGCCGCCGTGCTGACGGCGCTGATGGCGGCGACGAGCAGGAAGGCGGCCATCAACCGGGTGCGCAGGCCGAGCGGTGCGATGCGTCTCACGGCGCGCGCCTACAGCGGACCGAAGCGGTAGCCGAAGCCGCGCACGGTCTGTATGTAGCGGGGGCTGGAGTCGGGATCCTCGATCTTGGTGCGCAGGCGTCGTACACAGGCGTCGACCAGCCGGGCGTCGGCGTGGTAGCTGTGGTCCCAGACGTATTCGAGGAGCTGCTGGCGCGAGAAGACCTGCTCGGGCGAGGCCGACAGGTGCAGCAGGAGCTTGATCTCGCTGGGGGCGAGGGGGACGCGTTCGCCGTTCTTGGCGACGGTGAGCCCGCTGCGGTCGATGGACAGTCCGCCGTGGACGTCCACGTCGGGGCGGCCTCCGGCCGGATCGGCGAGGCGGCGCAGCACGGCCTTGATGCGGGCTTCGATGACCTCGGTGCGGGCGGGTTTGACGATGTAGTCGTCGGCTCCGGCCTCCAGGCCGACGACTATGTCGAAGTCGTCGCCGCGCGCGGTGAGCATGATGATCGGGACCTGGCTGGTCTCGCGGATCCGGCGGCAGACCTGGACCCCGTTGATGCCGGGGAGCATGAGGTCGAGCAGGACGAGTTCGGGGCGGAAGCTCGTCATGAGGGCGAGTCCGGCCTCGCCGGTCTCGGCGGCGCTCACCTCGTGGCCGCGTCGGCGCAGGCCCAGGCCGACCCCTTCCCGGATGGAAGGGTCGTCCTCGATCAGCAGTACACGTGGCATCGGGTCAGTATTCCAAGCTCGTCGATCGTTTTCCTCCCCCGTCCGGCCGAGACGCGGTGGCAGGAAGCGGGGCGTCATCCCGTCAGCGGCCGACCTTACGGCGTACGGAGTCCAGCAGGTCGGTGATCTCCGTCAGGCGCAGTGGTCCCGCAAGGAGGACGACGACGAGGGCGATCGCCGCGGTTCCCGCTCCGACGCCCGCGAAGTTCCCGAACCGGTCGGCGGCGAGCGCCGCGGCGTACCCGGCGGCGCCCGCGGGCGCGCAGGCCGCGAGGAGCCGCAGGTGGGTCCGTGCCGCGGTGTTGCGGCGTTCGGTACGGGTCCCCGTGCGCGGGCCGAGCCGGCGGGCGAGGACGTACGCGGTGACGGCGGCGCCCGCGGTGAAGGCGACCGAGCAGGCCGCGGCCATGCCCGTGACGGCCCAGCGCGGGGGCAGCAGGAAGTACGCGGCGGCCGAGAGCCCGGCGTTGAGGGCGGCGATCACCAGGTTGAGGAAGAAGGGGGTCCGGGTGTCGGACAGGGCGTAGAAGCCGCGGGAGAGCACGTACTGCGCGGAGTAGGAGATCAGGCCGGGCGCGAAGGCCGCCAGCATCCCCGCCATGACCGTGACGTCGGCGGCGCCGGTGCGCCCGTATTCGAAGACGCTGCCGATCACCCAGGGTGCGAGGGCCGCGAAGACCGCGGCGGCGGGGACCACGAGGGCGGCGCTGGAGCGCAGCGCGTAGGAGACGTCGGCCCGCACCCTGCCCGGGTCCCCGTCGGTGGCGGCCGCGCTCATGCGGGGCATGAGGGCGGTGACGAGGGAGACGGTGATGATGCCCTGCGGGACCATCCACAGCAGGTAGGCGTTGCTGTAGGCGGTGTACCCGGCGCCGCCCGCGAGCCCCGCCTCGACGGCGTGGCGGCCGGTGGCGGTGGAGAGTCGGGTCACGACCCAGTAGGCGAGCTGGTTGGTCAGGACGAGCATCACGAGCCAGCCCGCGTTGCGCAGCGGGCGGGTGAGGCCGCTTCCGCGCCAGTCGAAGCGGGGGCGCCAGCGGAAGCGGGCGGCGCGCAGCGAGGGGATCAGGCCGAGGGCCTGGACGACGATGCCGAGGGTGGTGCCGATGCCCAGCAGCCGGGTCTCGGAGGCGGTCAGGGTGCCGCCGGCGCCGTGGGAGACGGTGAGGAAGAGCCCGAAGACGGCGATGACGACGAGGTTGTTGAGGACCGGGGTCCACATCATCGCGCCGAACCGGCCGCGGGCGTTCAGCACCTGTCCGAGCAGGGTGAACAGCCCGTAGAAGAGGATCTGCGGGAGGCAGTAGCGGGCCAGGGCGACGGTGGTGGATTCCTGGCTCCCGCTGTAGCCGGTGTACGCCGAGACGATCAGCGGGGCGGCGAGCACGGCGGCGGCGGTGAGGACCAGCAGCGCGGTCGTGCAGACGGTGAGCAGCCGGTCGGTGTAGGCGGCGCCGCCGTCCTTGTGCTCCTTGGCGGCGCGGACCAGCTCGGGGACGAAGACCGCGTTGAGGGCGCCGCCGATGAGCAGGATGTACAGGATGTTCGGAATGGTGTTGGCGACCGCGTAGCCGTCGCCGAGCAGCTCGGTGCCGAGCGCGGCGACGATCACGGCGGAGCGGACGAAGCCGGTGGCCCGGGAGACGATCGAGCCGGCCGCCATGAGCGCGCCGCTGCGCAGCACCGATGTCTTCTCCGGTGCTGCGCGGTCGGTGTCGTTCTCTGTCGCGGCCGGGGTGTCGGCCGCTCTGGGGTCTGCGAGGGTCACCGGCGGGCCATGTACGCCTGGAACGCCTTGTAGAGGGCCGTGTTGGCGCATCCGTCCATCGAGGTCTCCCACTCGCCGAGGGTTTCGACGACCTGCCCGCCGGTGCCGAGCTTCCAGCGCAGCAACCCGAATGAGCGTTCGTCGGGGTCGAGGGTGGAGGGTACCCCGCGCATGTCGTATTCGTCCGCTCCGAGTGCGTGTGCGTCGCTCATCATGCGCCACTGCACGGCGTTGCTGGGGCGGACCTCGCGGCGGTGGTCGGCGGAGGCGCCGGTCTGGTACCAGACCCGGCGGCCGGCCACGATCATGGTGTGTGCGGCGAGGATCTCGCCCTGGTGGACGCCCAGGTAGAGCCGCATGCGGCCGGGCTCCTCGGCGTTCAGGGCCTCGTACTGCTGCTGGTAGTACGCGAGCGAGCGGCCGAGCCGGAAGCCGTCGCGTTCCTCGGTGATGCGCAGCAGCCGGTAGAACTCGGGCAGGTCGTCGGCGGTGCCGATGACCGTCTCGACGCCGGCCTTCGTGGCCTTGCGCACATTGCGCCGCCATTCCTGGTTGAGGCCCGACCACAGGTCGTCGAGGGAGCGTCCGGCGAGCGGGACGCGGAAGACGTGGCGCGGCTGGGCGTCGCCGTCGTCCTCGCCTCCGCAGCGCTTCCAGCCGCGGGTGCGCAGGCGGTCGGCGAGGGCGGCGCCGACGGGGTCGACCTCGGTGGCGAGCACGTCGGATATCTGACGTCCAGGACCGGTGCCGGCCTTGGCGGTGGCCGCGTCCCAGCGGCGGTAGGCGGGGGTGGGGCCGATGCGGACGGCGAACGCGCCGGCCGACCTGAGGTGACCCAGGAGGGGGGTCAGCCAGCGGTCGAGGTCCGGGTCGGCCCAGTCTGCCACGGGGCCTTCGGGGAGGTAGGCGAAGTATTTGCGGGTGCCGGGGAATTGCCGGTAGAGCACCAGCGCGGCACCTTCTATTTCACCGTCCGGACAGTGCCATCCGACCCTTTCCGAGCGCCAAAGGTCCTTTACCCGGGCCCATGACGGGTACTGGAGAAAACTGGCCGTGCCGTGGCGGGAAAGGAAGCCCTGGTATTCCGGAACGGACAGGGACCGCACCGTGAGCCCCTGACCCCGGCGCCGATCCTGGGGACGGGCCTGGTGACGGTCCTGGAGCTGAAGCTGCTGAGCGGGGGTCACGAGCAGTGCACACACGGCTGATCGGCCTTCCTGTACATCCGGTCGGGTCCGGGATGGAGGGGGATGCACAGGACTCTCACAGGTGTCCATGACCGAAGTGCGCGGCGATTGTGACCATATGATGACCGTTTCGCTGCGGTGCACGTCACAACTGAAATCTTCATCTTTTTCGAATATCGCGCAACCTACAGTTGGCTCGTCCGCATCTTCATTGACGGACGATCATTACTTCGGAGGGGTTTTCGTTGAGCCACATACGCCGTACCGCACAGCCGAGCCGTCGAGCCTTCTCGTTGCGCGGCCGCCACGCCATGGCGGCCGGCGCCGTATTGCTGGCTGCCGCGCTGACCGCCTGCGGCGGCGGTTCCGGAACCGCGGACGGCGGAGCCAAATCGGAGATGAAGAAGAAGGCCGATATGGCGGTATCGGTGAACCTCACCGGCGACGCGGTCAAGGCCGGCGAGCCGGTGACCGTGACGGTCGCCGAGGGGCAGCTCTCGACGGTGAAGGTGACGGACGCGGCCGGCGGTGAACTGGCGGGCCAGATCGCCGCCGACGGCAAGTCCTGGAAGTCGGAGCGCAACGCGTCGGCCGGCGCCGAGTACAAGGTCGAGGCGCAGAACACTGACAGCCAGAGCGCCACCACCACCTTCAAGACCACGGCCGCCGACAAGGTGAACAAGGTCTCGATCAACGTGCCCAAGGGCAGCACCGTGGGCGTGGCCATGCCGGTCTCGATCGTCTTCGACAACCCGGTGAAGAACAAGGCCGAGGTGGAGAAGCAGCTCAAGGTCACCACCTCGAACAACACCGAGGGTTCCTGGGGCTGGATCAAGGACTACTCGGGCAAGGACCGGGTGGACTGGCGGCCCAAGGAGTACTGGAAGTCCGGGACCGACGTGAAGGTCCAGATGAACCTGAACGGGGTGGACTCCGGCACCGGCGGCGGGTTGTTCGTCAAGGACTACAGCACCGAGTTCAAGATCGGCAAGGACCGCCGGATGAAGGTGGACCTCGACACGAAGAAGATGTCGGTCTCCGAGGACGGCCAGAACGTCGAGACCATCCCGATCTCGGCCGGCACCCCCGGCGGCAAGAAGGCCTCCTGGGACGGCAAGATGGTGCTGATGGCCAAGGAGGGCACCATCCGGATGGACTCCCAGACGGTGGGCCTGGGCGATGCCTACAACAAGCTGGTCGACTTCTCGATGCGGTTGACCTGGTCGGGCATGTACGTGCACGCCGCGCCGTGGAACAACGCCAACTTCGGCCGGGCCAACACCAGTTCCGGCTGCGTGGGCATGAGCGACGAGAACGCCGCGGCCTTCTACGCCAGGGTCCAGCCCGGCGACGCGTTCGAGGTCGTCGGCGACGGCTCGAAGGGCAACGCGGACCTCGGCAACGGCTACGGCGAGTGGAACCTGTCGTGGGACCAGTGGAAGACCAAGAGCGCCCTGGCCGGAGCCCCGCAGAACGGCTGACCGCCCGGACCGGGCGGCCCCACTACCGGGCCGCCCGGCGGAACCGACCGTCGTTCTATTGTTACCAGCACGTAACTTACCCATGGGTTACTTTCGGTAAGCCCCTCCCGTTACCGTCGGGTCACTTTGACACCCGGCGCACGCGAGGAGCGATCGATGGCCCGCAGGGTCCGCACCACCAGCACCACGGCTGCCCTGGCAGCCGTCCTGGCCGCAGCCGCCCTGGGCCTGGCCCCCCATCAGGCCCAGGCGGCTCCCGCCCTCACGACCACCGCCGCCTCCGACGCCGCCTCCACCGCCTCCTCGGACCTTCGCTTCTGCGACATCCCCGGCTCCGGCGGCATCACCCTCAAGGGCAACGTCTTCACCCCGGCCGGCGCCCCAACCGGCCGGAAATACCCCCTGATCGTGCTGCCCGCCAGCTGGGCCCTGCCGCAGATCGAATACATCGCCCAGGCCAAGAAGCTCGCCGACTCCGGCTACGTGGTGGTCAGTTACACCCCCCGCGGCTTCTGGCTCTCCGGCGGGCAGATCGAGACCGCGGGCCCGGCGGACATCGCCGACGTCTCCTCCGTCATCGACTGGGCACTGGCCACCACCCCCGCCGACGTCGCGCACATCGGCCTGGGCGGAGTCTCCTACGGCGCCGGGATCAGCCTGCTCGCCTCCGCGCACGATCCGCGCGTCAAGGCCGTGGTCGCGCTCAGCGGCTGGGCCGACCTCATCGAGTCCATCTACGGGAACCGCACCCAGCACCTCCAGGCCGCCGCCGTACTCGGCGGCGCCGGCTTCCTCACCGGCCGCCCCGGCCCCGAACTCCAGCAGATCCTCGGCGACTTCCTCGGCTCGAACCTCGACAGGGAGCCGCAGATGATCGAGTGGGGCAAGAAGCGCTCGGCCACCGAGCAGGTGGACCGGATCAACGCCAACGGCACCGCGGTCATGCTCGGCAACGCCTGGGGCGACACCGTCTTCACGCCCAACCAGTACGCGAAGTTCTTCGAGAAGCTGACCGGCCCCAAGCGCCTGGAGTTCCGGCCGGGCGACCACGCCACCGCCGAGGGCACCGGCCTGCTCGGCCTGCCCAACGACACCTGGACCAACGCCCGCCGCTGGTTCGACCGTTACCTCAAGGACGAGCGCAACGGAGTGGACACCGAGGCCCCGGTCCAGATCAAGTCCCGTAGCGACAACGCCTACGAGGGCTACGCCGACTGGAAGTCGGTCGGCTCCGGCGGCACGGAGAAGCTGATGCTCAACGACAGCGAGCACCTCTTCGCCAATGTCGACTCCGGCGCCGACGGCGGAACCGTCTTCCTCTCCAGCCTCCTGGACCAGCTCCTCCAGGCTCCCCCGACCGCCTCCATCCCGCTGCTCCCCCGCGCGTTCGCCGCCGTATGGCAGTCGCCGCGCTACGACGAGGAGCGCCGCGTGCGCGGCACGGTCGAGCTGCACACCACCGTCACGCCCACGAAGCCGGACGGCACCTTCGTCACGTACCTCTACGACGTCGGCCCGCTCGGCATCGGCAAGCTGATCAGCAACGCTCCGTACACCTTCCACGGCAAGCCGGCCTGGCCCTTCGGCGTGGACCTGGAACTCTTCTCCACCGCCTACGACGTGCCGGCCGGGCACCGGCTCGCGGTAGTCGTCGACACCGTCGACCCGCTGTACATCGAGCACAACCCGACCGGCGCGCAGCTGACCTTCTCCTCGCCGCGCACCGATCCCTCCTACGTCTCGGTGCCGCTGCGCGAGCAGTGATCCACGACTGCTGCCGGGCCGGGGTGCGGCTCTTGGGACCTACAGGAGCGGCGCTCCCGGCAGCACCGCGCCCGGCTCGGCCGGGGCGACCTCCACCGCCCGCGTCTTCGGGCTGCGCCGCTCGCGCCGGGCCACCCAGGTGGCGAACCAGGACAGCAGCATGCACATGCCGATGTAGATCGGCGAGATGATCATCACCACGGGGATGAACGGCAGGTCGTAGTCGAGGTTGGAGGCGATCAGCTTGCCCGCGTGCAGGAACTCCTCGTAGGTGATCAGGTAGCCGAGCGAGGTGTCCTTGAGGGCCACCACCAGCTGGCTGATGATCGTGGGCAGCATCGCCCGTACCCCCTGCGGGGCCAGCACGTAGGTCATCACCTGGGTCTTGCGCATGCCCAGGGCGTACGCGGCCTCGCGCTGGCCCTTCTCCACCGAGTTGATCCCGGTGCGGAAGACCTCGGCCAGCACCGAGCCGTTGTACAGGGTCAGTCCGGCGACCAGCGCGGGAAGCGGCTGGACCTTGAGCGCAACGAAGATGAAGAAGATCATCACCAGCACCGGCATGGCCCGGAAGAACTCCACGCACAGCGTGGAGAGCCAGCGCACCGGCCGGTGGACCGAGAGCCGGCCGGTGGCGAGCACCGCGCCGAGGACGAGCGAGAACACCGAGGCGTAGGCGAAGGCCTTGAGGGTGTTCCAGAGCCCCTTGAGCAGCAGTTCCTGGATGCCCTTGTACTCGAAGGGGGTCCACTTGGCGGCCGTGAACTGCTCGGTGTCGAAGAGCAGGTAGAGCAGCCAGCCGAGCAGTACCAGGATGATCACCGTCGAGGCGATCCCGTAGAAGAAGTGGCGGCGCCGGGCGCGCGGGCCGGGCAGGTCGTAGAGGGCGGTGGACTCCAGGTCCCCGTGGAGCGCGTGCGCGGTCATCGGGCGACTCCGTAGCGCTTCTCCAGCGCGTTGAAGAGCGCGCTGATCGACAGGGTGATGATCAGGTACCCCACGGCGATCCAGACGAAGGTCCAGATGATGCTGTAGCCCAGCTCGTTGAGGGTCTTGTACGTGCCCAGCAGCTCGGTGACGCTGAAGGCGCCGGCGATCGCCGAGTTCTTGGCGAGCGCGATCAGCGTGGAGCCGATGGGCGGGATGACGGAGCGGAAGGCCTGCGGCAGCACGACGGTGCCCAGGGTCTGCCCGAAGGACATGCCCAGGCTCCGGGCCGCCTCGCCCTGGCCCTTGGGCACGGTGTTGATGCCGGAGCGCAGGACCTCGCAGATGAAGGCGGAGGTGTAGCAGCCCAGCGCCAGGACGGCGAAGAGCTGGAAGGGCAGGACCAGGCCGAAGCGCGGCAGGCCCAGCAGTACGGCGAAGAAGAGCAGGGTGAGCGGGGTGTTGCGCAGGATGGTCACCCAGACGGTGCCGAAGACCCGGAAGGAGCCGACGGGGGCGACGCGGAAGGAGGCCATCAGGAAGCCGAGGACCAGGGCGACGAGCGAGGCGTAGACCGTGAGCTCGACGGTGCCGAGGAAACCCTTCCCGTAGAGCGCGAAGTTGTCGGTGAGTACGTTCATGGCGGTGTGCTCTCCCCTCAGCTCGCCGGGTAGCGGTCGATGGCGGGCGGCTTCGGAGCGGGCTCGCCGGACAGGCCGAGGGTGGCCTCGTAGGCCTTCTTCCAGTTCCCGTTCTTCTCGTTCTCGGCGAGGGCCTCGTCGAGGGCGAAGCGCAGGGCGTTGTCGGAGCGCGGGACGCCGATGCCGTAGGGCTCCTCGGAGAACGGCTTGCCGACCACCTTGAGCTCGTCGGGGACCTTGGCCGCGTAGCCCAGGAGGATGGAGTCGTCGGTGGAGACGGCGTCGACCTGGTAGGTCAGCAGGTTGTCCACGCAGACCGAGTAGGTGTCGTAGGCGACGAGGACGGCGCGCGGGAACTCCCGTTGGAGCCGCTGGTAGGGGGTGGAGCCGGCGGCGGAGCAGACCTTCTTGCCCGCCAGGTCCTCGGGGCCCTTGATCTCCTTCTCCCCCTTGCGCACGAGCAGCGACTGGCCGGCGAGGAAGTAGGGGCCGGCGAAGCCGACCTGCTTCTTGCGGTTGTCGTTGATCGTGTAGGTGCCGACGTAGTAGTCGATCTGGCCGTTCTGCAGGGCCGTCTCGCGGTTGGCGGAGGCAATGGTCTTGAACTCGACGGTCTTGGGATCGAAGCCGAGCGAGGCGGACATCATCTTGGCGATCTCGATGTCGAAACCTGAGTAGCGGCCGCTCGAAGGGTCCTTCTCCCCCATGTAGGGCTGGTCCTCCTTGGCTCCGACCACGAGGTGGCCGCGCCGCCTGGCCTTTTCCCAGGTCGGTGAGTCGGGCAGCTGGAATCCGGCCGCGACCCGGTAGACGGGCAGGTCCTCGGGCTGCGGTCCCTTGACCGGGGGGCTGCCGGACTTGCCGCAGCCGGCGACGGCTGCCAGGAGCGCGAGGGTCAGCACCAGGGCGCGGATTCGGGTACGGGTACGGGTACGGGTACGCGCGGGGGCGGAGGCGCGGGGCTCGTCCGTGTGGTTCACCGGGCCGCCCTCAGTGCTTGAGGATCTTGGAGAGGAAGTCCTTGGCCCGGTCGCTCTCGGGGGCGGTGAAGAAGGCCTCCGGGGTCCGGTCCTCGATGATCCTTCCGTCGGCCATGAACACGACGCGGTTGGCGGCGGAGCGGGCGAAGCCCATCTCGTGCGTGACCACGACCATGGTCATGCCCTCGGCGGCGAGCTGCTGCATGACCTCCAGCACCTCGTTGATCATCTCCGGGTCGAGCGCGGAGGTGGGCTCGTCGAAGAGCAGGGCCTTGGGGTTCATGGCGAGTGCGCGGGCGATGGCCACGCGCTGCTGCTGGCCGCCGGAGAGCTGGGCGGGGAACTTGTCGGCCTGGTCCGCGAGGCCCACCCGGTCCAGCAGCTCCCGGGAGCGCTTGTCGGCCTCTTCCCGCTTGCGCTTCCTGACCTTGATCTGGGCGAGGGAGACGTTGGCGAGGACGGTCTTGTGCGCGAAGAGGTTGAAGGACTGGAAGACCATGCCGACGTCCGCGCGCAGTGCGGCGAGCTCCTTGCCCTCGGCGGGCAGCGGCTTGCCGTCGAGAGCGATCGAGCCGGCCTCGATGGTCTCCAGCCGGTTGATGGTCCGGCACAGCGTCGACTTCCCGGAGCCGGAGGGGCCGATGACCACCACCACCTCCCCGCGGCCGACGGTGAGGTTGATGTCCTGGAGGACGTGCAACTTCCCGTAGTACTTGTTGACGTCCCGCAGCTCGATCAACGGATCGACGGCCATACGCTGCCCTGCCCACTTGTCGGTGTGTCGAGGTCAGCGCAAACTATCCAGCCGCGGAAGGGCACTTCGCCTCGACACGCCTAAAAGCCGCATAAAGGGACGCGAGCTCAGCCTTCCGAGGCCTCGGCGTACGCCTGGCTGAGCTCGGGGGAACCGGTCATCGCCCAGGAGACCCCCGACTCGACCACGTTCAGCTCGCGGCCCGAGGCCAGCCGGATCATCGGCTGGCCGTTGGGCCACACCTGCCAGGCGGCGCCCGGGACGGACCGGATGATCACGGTCCCGAGGTAGAAGCCCGCGTCGTTGCCGAGCCACGGGGTGATCTCCGGATCCCGGCGCCAGCGCGGCATCAGCTGGTCGAGCTCCTCCAACGAACGCGGGCTCTCGTCGAGTTCGAGCCAGGCCGACCGCGCGTGGGCGCGCAGCATCTCGCATTCCGCGAACAACTCGTTGATGCCCTCGGGGTCATCCGCGAGGGCGGCCGCAAGTCCCGCGCCCCGTTCCGTTTCATGCCGGTTCAGCCAGTTGTCCAGGAAAGGGATATTCATGACCCCAGCCTGACACCCGGACTCCCGGTGGGCGACAGGACGCGCCTGATCCGGGACGGAGCGGCTAAACCTCCAGATCCACGACGACCGGCGCGTGGTCGGAGGCGCCCTTGCCCTTGCGCTCCTCCCGGTCCACGTAGGAGTCGGTGACGGCCTTGGTGAACGCCGCGTTCCCGTAGACCAGGTCGATGCGCATGCCCTTGTTCTTCGGGAAGGCGAGCATCCGGTAGTCCCAGAAGGTGTACGGCCGGTCGTACTTGAGCGGTCGCGGGAAGACGTCGGAGAGCCCCAGGGCCCGCAGCTGCTCCAGCGCGGCCCGCTCGGCCGGGGTGACGTGGGTGGCGCCCTCGAAGACCGACGGGTCGTAGACGTCCTCGTCGGTCGGGGCCACGTTGAAGTCGCCGAGCACCGCGAACGGGCGCTCCCCCGCCGCGTCTTCCGTGACGGCGGCGGTCAGCGCCCGGAACCAGTCCAGCTTGTAGCCGTAGTGGTCGTGCTCGACCTCGCGCCCGTTGGGCACGTACACCGACCAGACCCGCACCCCGCCGCAGGTCGCGGAGATGGCACGGGGCTCCTGGGCGCCCTCGTACTCGGGCCCTCCGGGCAGGCCGACGACCACGTCCTCCAGGCCCACCTTGGAGAGCAGGGCCACTCCGTTCCACCTGCCGGTGGCGTTGACGGCCGACTCGTAGCCCAGCTCGCGCAGCTCCTCGTACGGGAACTGCTCCTCGGAGCACTTGGTCTCCTGGATGCACAGGACGTCGGTGCCGGAGCTCTCCAGCCAGGCCAGCAGGCGCGGCAGCCGGGCGGTGATCGAGTTGACGTTGAACGTGGCGATACGCATACCCGACAACTTACCGCCCGGCACCGACAGTCACAGTTCGGTGGCGTCCCCGGCGGTGAGTCGGCCGTACGAGGCGCCGCCGAGGTTCCCGATCTGGGTGGCGTAGATCGGCAGCACCAGATCGGTCAGGCCCGCGTCGTGGATGGCGAGGGTCTGGCGCGGCTTGACCTCGCGGACGTAGTCGATCACCTCGGCGATCTTGTTCCAGGGCGCGTGCACCGGGAGCATGAGCGTCTCGATGTCGGTCCCGGGCACGGTCAGCGCGTCCCCCGGGTGGAAGAGGGAGCCGTCCACCAGGTAGCCGACATTGGTGATGCGCGGGATGTCCGGGTGGATCACGGCGTGCAGTTCGCCGTGCACCTGCACGTCGAACCCGGCGACGGTGAAGGTGTCCCCGTGGCCCACGGTGTGCACGCGTCCCGGGTAGGCCGGGGCCAGCTTCTCGGCGACGCTGCGCAGGGTCCACAGCTGCGCCGCCGGATTCGCGTCGAGGGCGGCCCGCAGCCGGCCCTCCTCGAAGTGGTCGGGGTGCTCGTGGGTGACGAGCAGGGCGTCGGCCCCGAGGCCCGCGTCCGGTTCGCTGAAGGCGCCCGGGTCGATGACGAGCGTGCGCCCGTCCTTCTCCAGCTGGACGCAGGAGTGCAGCCGCTTGGTGAGCTTCATGATCCAAGGCTAGCGGCGTGTCCGCCGGGAGACGACGGGAAGGAAGGCGGAACCGGCCGGATTCGAACCGGCGTCCTCGCGATTTTGGAGACCGCGCGCGACGACCTCTGCGCTACGGCTCCGCCCCCGAGCGGCACTGTACCGCTGCCGGCCCCGCTTCGCGGACCTAGGGCACCGCCGTGGAGACCACGTACACCCTGGGGATGTTCGGCTCGGTGAGGTCCACGGTGATGTCCCGGGTCGGCCGGGGCTCCGCCGCGTCGAGGGTGACCCCGGACCAGGTCTTCGCCGGGCTCCACACCCAGCCCGCGATCTCGGCGTCCTCCGGGGAGATCGAGGGCCCGGGGGTCAGCGCCGCGCGGCTGGTGCCGCAGTCGGCCAGGAAGGCGTCGAGCTCGTCCGCGGTGACCGCGAACTGGACGTACAGGCGGCTGGTGTGCCAGTTGTTGGTCTCCAGGTATCCGACCCGCCAGGCCTTCGGCGGGATCGGGACCTCGTAGATGCTGCGCTGGACCTGGGAGGGCCAGGCCGTGCGCACCTTGACCGCGCCGACCTTGGCCGCCTTGTCGCGGCCGCTCTCGCGGCTCTGCTGCGCGGACACGGCGAGGTAGCCGGCCGGGACCCCGACCAGCAGCAGGATGATGATCGCGGTGATCCAGCGGCGGCGCACCACATGCTTGCGGTCCTCGGCGGGCAGCTGCGCCGGGCCCTCGTCCGGGGACTGGGCCTGATGGGGCAGGGTCGGCGGGGTCACGGCTTTTCCTGCTCCTCGGGGGCGGCGGTGTCGCGTCGGCCGAACTGCGCGTAGCGCTCGTAGCGCTCCACGCGTCGGCGCGTGGCGCGGCGGAAGCGCCGGGCGACCAGCCGGGCGAGGTCTGCCGCGCCGACCATGCCCGCCTCGGGTCCGAGCTGGGCCTTGGCGATGCGGGCCTCGGGACGGTAGCCGCGACCGGTGAGGTGGCGGCGGAAGGCGTCGCGGGCGGGGCCGATCAGCAGGTCGTCGGCGGCGCTGACGCCGCCGCCGATGACGAAGCAGGAGGGGTCGAGGGCGGCGGCGAGGTTGGCGATGCCCACGCCGAGCCACTGGCCGATGTCCTGGAGGAGTTCGATGCACATGGCATCGCCCTCGCGGGCCAGCTCGGTGATGAGCGGCCCGGTGATCTCGTGGACGTTGCCGCCGACCCTGGCGATGATGTTGTACGCGACCGGGGAGTCGGCCGCGGCCAGCTCGCGGGCCTCGCGGACCAGGGCGTTGCCGGAGCTGTACTGCTCCCAGCAGCCGCGGTTGCCGCAGGGGCAGCGGTGGCCGCCGGGGACGACCTGCATGTGCCCGAATTCGCCGGCCACGCCGTAGCGGCCGCGCTTGACCTGGCCGCCTTCGAGGATGGCCCCGCCGATGCCGGTGCCCAGCGTGATCATGACCAGGTGGTCCTCGCCGCGGCCCGCGCCGAAGCGCCATTCGGCCCAGGCGGCGGTGTTGGCATCGTTGTCCACCATGACCGGGACCGCGAGCCGGGACTGGAGGGCGTCGCGCAGCGGCTCGTCGCGCCAGGCCAGGTGCGGGGCGAAGAGCACGCGGGAGCGGTCGGCGTCGACCCAGCCGGCCGCGCCGATGCCCACCGCGTGCACGTCGTGCCGGTCGGAGAGGTCCAGGACCAGCTCGACGATGGTGTCCTCGACGACCTTGGCGCTCTTGGACTTGTCGGGGGTCTCGGCCCGGATCTTCTCCAGGATGATCCCGTCGGCATCGACCACGCCGGCCATCACCTTGGTGCCGCCGATGTCGATGCCGACGGTCGGAACGCGCGGTGCGGTCAGGTGCGACCTGCGCTCACGGGTCCCGATGGTCCGCAGGACGGTGCCCCGCGCCGCCCCCCGGTGGGCGAGCGTGAAGTCCCGGTACGTGCTCATCGACTCGTGTCGTCCCTCAGGGTGCGGTGGTGCCCGTGGTGGGGCCGGATGCGCTGTCAGGTCCTGATTCTGCCACTCGCTCCAGTTCGTGGCTCAGTTCGTCGAGCTCGGACCCGCCCGCCATCTGCCGGGTGAGCTCGTCCAGGCTGATCGAGTCGCGGGTGTGGCTGCCCGCCATGGTGCCGCGCTTGAGCAGCACGAACCGGTTCCCGACCAGGTAGGCGTGGTGCGGGTTGTGCGTGATCAGGACCACGCCGAGGCCCGCGTCGCGGGCGGCGGCGACGTACTTGAGGACCACGCCGGACTGTTTGACGCCGAGGGCCGCGGTGGGCTCGTCGAGTACGAGGACCTTCGCGCCGAAGTGGACGGCGCGGGCGATGGCCACGCACTGGCGTTCGCCGCCGGACAGGGTACCGATGGGCTGGTCCACGTCCCGCAGGTCGATGCCCATGCGCAGCAGCTCGGCGCGGGTGGTCTCGCGCATGTGCTCCACGTCGAGGCGGCGGAAGGGACCGCGCCCCTTGGTGGGCTCGGAGCCGAGGAAGAAGTTCCGCCAGACGGGCATCAGCGAGACGACGGCGAGGTCCTGGTAGACGGTGGCGATGCCGTGGTCGAGGGCCGCGCGCGGGTTGGCGAGCACGGTCTCCTCCCCCTCGATCTCGAAGGTGCCGGCGTCGTGCCGGTGCAGCCCCGCGATGATCTTGATGAGGGTGGACTTGCCGGCGCCGTTGTCCCCGAGGACACAGGTGATCTCGCCCGCCGAGACCTCCAGGGAGACGCCCTGGAGGGCTCGGATGTTGCCGTAGTACTTGCTGACGTCGGTCAGCTTCACCAGCGCGGGCGCACCGGCCGGGGCCGGTTCGGTCGGCGTCGGTTCGGTCGTCGTCATTTCGCCTCCGCCCGCTTGCGGACCCATGCGTTGAGCAGCGTGGCCAGCAGCAGCATCGCGCCGAGGAAGAACTTGAACCAGTCCGGGTTCCACTGCGCGTACACGATGCCGTTGCTGGTCATGCCGAAGATGAAGGCACCCACGGCGGAGCCGATGGCCGAGCCGTAGCCGCCGGTCATCAGGCATCCGCCGATGACGGCCGCGATGATGTACAGGAACTCGTTGCCGACGCCTTCGCCCGACTGGACCACGTCGAACGAGAAGAGGATGTGCTGCCCGGAGATCCAGGCGCAGAGGGCGACGCCCATGTACAGCCCGATGCGGGTCTTCACGACCGGGACGCCGGTGGCGCGGGCGGCGTCCGCCCCGCCGCCGACGGCGAAGATCCAGTTCCCGGCGCGGGTGCGCAGCAGGATCCAGGTGGCCACGGCGACCAGGACCAGCCACCACAGGATGGTGACCTTCAGGGTGACCGAGCCGAAGTTCCACTGCGAGGCGAAGAGGGCGCGGGCCGAGTCGAAGCCCTCCATGTCGGCGATGGTCTTGGTGGAGACCGAGCCGCTGATCAGCTTGGTGAAGCCGAGGTTCAAGCCGGTCAGCATCAGGAAGGTGCCGAGCGTGATGATGAAGCTCGGAAGTTTCGTCCGGGTGAGCATGAACCCGTTGAAGAATCCGATGGCCAGGGTGACCAGCAGCGACACGAGGACGCCGACCCAGACGTTCGCGGTCATCTGGTAGCTGAACATCGAGCTGAACAGCGCCGAGGTGGTGACCATGACGCCGGCGGACAGGTCGAACTCGCCGCCGATCATGAGCAGGGCCACCGGGACGGCCATGATGCCGATGGTGGAGGCCGAGTACAGGATCGTGCTCAGGCTGGAGGCCCGCAGGAAGCTGTCGGCGGCGAAGGAGAAGAAGACGAAGACGGCGGCCGCGCCGACGACGGCGCCGAGCTCGGGCCGGCCGAGCAGCTTGCGGACCAGGGAGGTCGGGGCGAGGCGCTCGTCCGCGGAGGTGGTGGCCGCGCTCATCGGCTGCCCCGCTTGATGAACTCCTCCAGCTTGGCGGCCTCGGCCGCGGTGACGATCTGCGGCCCGGTCAGGACCGGGCGGCCGCCGCCGAGCACGTCCGCGTTGTAGCGGTTGAGCCAGAGCAGGTCGACGGCCTCGTAGCCCTGGAGGTAGGGCTGCTGGTCGACGGCGAAGCCGAGGGCGCCGGACTTCAGGTCGCGGGCCACGGAGGCGTTCAGGTCGAAGGTGTCCACCTCGGCCTTGCTGCCTGCCGCCTCCTTCGCCTTGACGGCGGTGGGGGCGAAGGGCGCGCCGAGGGTGACGATCGCGTCGATGTCCGGGTCGGCCTGGAGCTTGGCCTGGAGGGAGGACTGGACGGAGGGCATGTTGGTGCCCTCCACGTACAGGTTCTCCATCGTCCCGCCGAAGGTCTTCTTGGCTCCGGCGCAGCGCTGCTCGTGGCCCACGTTGCCCTGCTCGTGCAGGACGCAGACGGCCTTCTTCTTCCCGCGCTTGGTGAGCTCGGTGCCGACCGCCTCTCCGGCGATCTCCTCGTCCTGGCCGATGTGGGTGAGGGCCCCGTACTCGGCCGACTGGGCGGATCCGGAGTTGACCGTGATCACCGGAATGCCGGCCTTTACGGCCTTGGCGAGGACGTCCTTGAGGGCCTCGGGCTTGGCCAGGGAGACGATCAGCCCGTCGACCTTCTGGTCGATGGCGTTCTGGACGAACTGCGCCTGCTGCTGCGCCTGGTCGTCGTGGGCGTAGACGAAGTTGATGTTGTCCTTCGCCGCGGCCTCCTTGGCGCCCTTCTGCACGATGTCCCAGAAGGTGTCGCCATCGCCCGCGTGGGTCACCATCGCGAAGGTCCAGCGCGGGGTGGACACGGCGGGCCTGCCCGCCGCCTCGGCCTTCGCCCGATCCTCAGCGCGCTTGCCGCCCGTACTGCTGCAGCCCACGAGGGAGGCGCCCAGTACCGCCGCGAGCACCACGCCCACGACGCGCACCCCTGTCCGAACCCTAGCCACGTCTGCCGTGCCTTTCCCTCGTCCTGCCGCCGCTGCCGCGCCGCGCTTGCCGAAGCGGTCGTCCATGAAGCGGTCACGTCTGGAGCGGTCATGTCTTTCGAGCCGCAGCCGCCCAGTATCCGTCACAGTGCACCATGCAAGGTCATCGGGGGCATCGCGGACCCTTCGGGACGCAGCCGGGCAGATTGACAGGTCCCCCGGACGGGGCCACGTTGAGTGCATGCGCATCGGGCTCATAGGGACGGGCCGGATCGGCTCCTTCCACGCGGCGGCACTTGCCCGCCAGGCGGACGCGAGCTCGCTCCTGCTCGCCGACGCCGACCCCGCGCGGGCGGCCCGGCTGGCCGACCGGCTCGGCGCCACGGCCGCGCCCTCCGTCGAGCAGGTCTTCACCTGGGGGGTGGACGCCCTGGTGGTGGCCTGCGCCACCGAGGGGCACGCGGAGCTGGTCCTGCGGGCGGTACGCGCGGGGCTGCCGGTGTTCTGCGAGAAGCCGGTCGCCCCGGACCTGGAGCGCACCCTGGCGGTGCTGCGCGAGGTGGCGGCGGTCCGCGGGATGCTCCAGCTGGGCTTCATGCGCCGCTTCGACGCGGGCTACGGCACGGCGCGCGAGCTGGTCCGCTCGGGCGCGCTGGGCCGGCTGCACACCGTACGGACCACGACGGCCGATCCGGCGCCACCGACCGCCGCCTACCTGGCGACCTCGGGCGGGCTGTACCGGGACTGCCTCGTGCACGACTTTGACATGGTCCGCTGGGTGACCGGACGCGAGGTGACCGAGGTGTACGCGACCGGCTCGGACGCGGGGCCGCCCCTCTTCCGGGAGACGGGCGACATCGACACCGCCGCGGCCGTCCTCACCCTGGACGACGGGACGCTGGTCACGAGCACCGGCACCCGGTGCAACGGCGCCGGGTACGACGTGCGGATGGAACTGGCCGGGGAGCTGGACCAGATCTCCACCGGGCTCGACGACCGTACGCCCATCGCCTCGGCCGAGCCGCACGGCCCGCCCCCGGCGACCAAACCGTGGTCCGGGTTCCTGGAACGGTTCGCCCCCGCCTACGAGGCCGAGCTGGCGGCCTTCGTCCGGCTGGTGCGCGGCGAGGGCCCCAATCCCTGCGACGGCCCCGAGGCGCTCGCGGCCTTCCGGGTCGCGGAGGCCTGCGAGCGCTCGCGCCGGGAGCGGCGCCGGGTCTCCCTGGAGGAACTCCCCGGTCTGTGACGTCGGAGGCATGAGGCAACCCTAGGGGCGCGACGGGTCCGCGGAGGGTCCCGTTCCGGCCAATCGGTCAGGCCGCGGTGCGACGGCCCCAGGCGGTGCCGCCGAGCACCAGGACCACGCCCGCGAGGCCGGCCGGTCCCAGGTGCTCGCCGCCGATGACGATGCCCGCGGCGGCCGCCCAGAGGGGTTCGGTGCCGAGGAGCAGGCTGACGCGGGAGGGCGAGGTCCGCCGGACGGCCCACATCTGCACGAAGAAGGCGAAGAGGGTGCAGAAGACGGACAGGAAGGCGAGCCCGGCCCATTCGGCGGCGCCGAACCCGGCGGCCGCCGCCCAGGGGCTCGCCCCGGTTCCGGGCACCGCGGCCAGTACGGCGAACACGGCGACCGCGCTGCCGAGCTGAACGGTGGTCAGGGAGAGTGAGTCGGCCTCCTGCACGGCCTTGATCCGGGCCATCAGCAGGACGTGCAGGGTCCGGGCGAGGGCGGCGCCGAGGATGAGGAGGTCTCCGAGGCCGGGGGCGGTGATCCCGGCGCCCTGGGTGAGCAGCACGACTCCTGCCACGGAGACCGCGGCGGCCCCCAGGAACCCGGCGGAGGGCCGGGACCTGCGGACGGCGGCCTCCGCGAGCGGGGTGAAGATCATGGTGAGGCTGATGATCAGCCCGGCGTTGGTGGCGGAGGTGTGGACCACCCCGTAGGTCTCCAGCAGGAAGATCCCGCCGAGCACGAGTCCCAGTACCCCGGCGCCGCGCGCCTGGGCGGGGGTGAGCGCGCGCAGCCGGCGCCGGCCCGCGACCGCCAGGACGGGCAGCACCAGCGCGAAGCGCAGGACGAGCACCGCGATCACGGTGTGGGTGGCGGTGATCCCCTTGGCGGCGAGGTAGCTGCCGCCCCAGACCACGGCGACGAGCAGGACCGGAAGATCGGCGAGCCAGGCCCGGCGGGGGGCTGGGACGGGCACGGGGACGGCTGCGGCAACGGTGGACACCGGGTCTCCAACGGCAGGAGGGAGGTGGAGGCTTCGGCGGCTCGCACGGGGGTGTCGACGGTATCGGACATGATCGCCCCGGTCGAGTACTTATCCCGGCTCCGCACCCCGCTGACCTCCCTCTTTCTCTCCCTGGTCAGAAGGTGCCGAAGGCGGCACGGCCCGTCGGGCGGTAGGTGTGGATGGCGGTGCCGCGTCCGGTGGTGCGGGAGGCGAGCAGCTCGTACGCCGTGGGCAGCGCCCCGGCCGGGAACAGCCGACGGCCCGCTCCCAGGAACACCGGGAAGACCAGCAGGTTCAGCTCGTCGACCAGGTCCCGGGCCAGCAGCCACTGGGCGAGCGCCCCGCTGCCGTGCACCTGGAGCTCCGCGTCCCCCTCCAGGGCGTCCTTGACCCGGACGATCTCGGACTGCAGGTGCTCACCGTCGATGACCGTGGTCCCGGCCCACTCGGGGTCCTTGAGGGTGGTCGAGGCCACGTACTTGGGCAGGCCGTTGAGCCGGCTCGCGATCGGGTCCGCCGGGTCGGTGTGGCTCGGCCAGTAGCCCGCGAAGATCTCGTAGGTGCGGCGGCCCAGGAGGAAGGCCCCGGCCCGGTCGAAGACCTCCGTCATGAACTGCCCCATGCCCTCGTCGTCGAAGGGCACCAGCCAGCCGCCGTACACGAACCCGCCGCTGGCGTCCTCCTCCGGCCCGCCGGGGGCCTGCATCACGCCGTCGAGGGTCAGGAAGGTGGTGAGGGTCAGCTTTCCCATGGCTCCGCGCTCCTTGGTTCCGTCCGCATGTCCGCATGTGCGCATGTCCGCATGCGCCTGTACCCGTTCAGACTCCCGGGCTTCGCGGAACTCATCGCAGCGGCGCGCGGAAGATCGGGGCGCGCGGGCCGGGCCCGCACGGACGCCATGGGAACCGCCGGTCAGACCAGCCAGCGGCCGTCCTTCATCAGGTCGCGGCCGGCGATCTCATTCGCCTCGCGCCAGGCCTGGATCCACACCGGCTCGATCCGGAAGTACGGGTAGGGCGTCTTGAGGCTGCTCGGATCGAACCCGGAATGGGCCGCGAAGGCCTCGATCTCACCGGGCGCGAGCTCCGCCGCCTCCAGCACGGTCGCGGCGCCCTCCACGAGGACCACGTCGCGGGTCGAACCGAATGCCAGCCGGACGCGGCCGCCGTTCTCGGCGAGGTTGCGCCCGGTGGGCAGGGTGCGCCCGGTGGACACCAGGAACGTTTCGCCGTTCCACCGGAACGACAGGGGCACCATGCACGGGACGCCCCGGGCGTCCGCGGTGGCCACCCAGACGTCGATGTCGTTCTCGAATCGGGCGATCGTGTCCGCACGGCGCTGCTGCGGGGTGCGCGGCTCTTCGGCTGTCAAAGTCCGTCTCCTCGGGGCGTCTTGGCTTCCTGGACGCACCCTAACGGGGGCATGCGCACCGGGAACGCCGCAGGGGCGCACCGCCGAGCGGTGCGCCCCTGCGGGCTGTTGAACGCGCCCGGGGGTGTCGGCCCCCGGGGCGGTCAGCGTGGTGCGGGAGGGATGGCGTCAGCCGCCCAGCTCCTGGTGACGGGCGGCGTGCGCCGCGGCGCCGGCCTCCGTCAGGGCGCCGTACAGGCGCAGGCGGGAGAAACCGCCGTCCGGGAAGATGTCGATCCGGACGTGCGTGCCGACCGCCGGGGCGTCGAGCACGAAGCGGTGGTTGGTGTCGGGCTGCAGGCGGGTGCGCGGCAGGAACTCCGCCCACTCGCCCTCCTCGCCGGTCTTGACGGACAGCGAGGCCCAGCCGGCCGAGTTGCCCTTGAGGTACGCGGTGTCGATCTCGACGGCGCGGATCTCGGACTCGGCGACCAGCTCGTAGCGGATCCAGTCGTTGCCGTTGTCGCGGCGACGGGCGGTCTCCCAGCCGTCGTCCATCTTGCGGGAGCGGCCCGGGTTGATGGTGTTGGTCGGCGGGGAGTAGAAGCGGTTGGACGCGTCCTGGACCGAGCCGCCGTTCTCCAGCGCGACCACGTCGAACGTGCCCAGCGCGGCGAGCCACTTCGGGTCGGTGCGGACCTCGCCGTAGACGCGCAGGCGGGCGACGCCGCCGTCCGGGTGCTGGTTCAGGCGCAGGTGCGTGAAGCGCTGCTCGACGTTGACCTCGAAGCCGTTGGCCGCGTGGCCGCCGACCGGGGTGCGCTCGACGAGGGTCGTCCACTTGACGTCGTCGGAGAGCAGCTCCGCCTCGGTCGGGGAGCCCTGGACCGAGGCGCCCTGCACCGATACGGCCTGCGGCATGTTGCCGCGGAAGTGGGCGGTGTCGACGACGATGCCGCGGATGACGCCGGGGGCGCCGAGGCGGATCAGCGCCCAGTCGTGGTCCTCGGGGGTCGGCCAGGGCTGGGTGGCGGAGATGCCGCGGCGGCGGCGGGTCTCCCAGCCGTCCATGACCTTGCCCTTGTGGCCGAAGTCCTCGGGGTCGAAGTGCGCGGCCTCTTCGATGAGCAGGTTCTCGCGCTGGGCGAAGAACTCGTCGTTGGCGGCGATGACACCGGCGCCGAGCGCACGCGCGGCGAGGTTCGCGTACTGGGTGAACGGGAAGTCCGCGGTGCGGTAGTCCGCGTACGGGTCGCCGCCCCCGTACGGGTTCGCGTTACCGGTGAAGGATTCAATCGCCACAGTCAGTTCTGCCTTTCAAGGAGTCGGCCGGTGGGCTCGGACGGGGTGCCGTGGTCGGCGATCTGCGTACCGCGCAGCCAGGTGGACTTCACGACGCCGTGCAGGGTCTTGCCCGCGTACGCCGTGACCTGGTTGCGGTGGTGCAGGTGTGCCGGGTCCACGGTGAAGGTCTCTTCGGGGGCCAGGACGGCGAAGTCGGCGTCGCGGCCGGCCTCGATCGCGCCCTTGCCCGCCAGGCCGGCGAGGGCGGCCGGGGCGGTGGACATCCAGCGGACGACGTCCTCCAGGCTGCGGCCGCGCTTCTTCGCCTCGGTCCAGATCGCCGGGAGGCCCAGCTGGAGGGAGGAGATGCCGCCCCACGCGGTGGCGAAGTCGCCGGTCTTCAGGTCCGCGGTGGAGGGCGAGTGGTCGGAGACGATGCAGTCGATCGTGCCGTCGGCGAGCGCGTCCCACAGGACGTCCTGGTTGGCGGACTCGCGGATGGGCGGGCAGCACTTGAACTCGGTGGCGCCGTCCGGGACTTCCTCGGCCGTGAGGGTGAGGAAGTGCGGGCAGGACTCGACGGTGATCTGCACGCCCTCGGCCTTGGCCGCGGCGATCAGCGGCAGCGCGGAGGCGGAGGACAGGTGCAGGACGTGGACGCGCGCGTTCAGGCGCTTCGCCTGGTCGATCAGGTTCTGGATCGCGGTGTTCTCGGCGTCCTGGGGGCGGGAGGCCAGGAAGTCGGCGTACTTGGGGCCCGGGTTCTGCGGCGCGGACTCCAGGTGGTGCGGGTCCTCGGCGTGCACGATCAGCAGGCCGCCGAAGCCGGTGATCTCGGCGAGCGAGGAGGCCAGCTGCTCCTGGTCGAGGAGGGGGAACTCGTCGACGCCGGAGGGCGACAGGAAGCACTTGAAGCCGAAGACTCCGGCTTCGTGCAGCGGGCGCAGGTCCTTGACGTTGTCCGGCAGCGCACCGCCCCAGAAGCCGACGTCCACGTGCGCCTTGGTCCGTGCCACGTCCTGCTTGACCACCAGGTTGGCGGTGGTCGTGGTCGGCGGCAGGGAGTTGAGCGGCATGTCGAGGATGGTGGTGATGCCACCGGCGGCGGCGGCGCGGGTGGCCGTCCAGAAGCCTTCCCACTCCGTACGACCGGGGTCGTTCACGTGGACGTGGGTGTCGACGAGGCCGGGCAGGAGCACGTCGTCGCCGAAGTCCTCCAGCCGGGCCCCGGCCGGTACCTCGGCCTCGTACGGCAGCACGGCCGCGATCTTCCCGCCGGCGACGGCCACCGAAGCGGCGCGCGTCCCCTCGGGGGTGATGACGCGCGTCGAGCGCAGTACCAGTTCCACAGCCAGGTCGGACACCGGAACCTCCCCATCTACTTCCACAGAGCGAAATTCAACGTTCTGTTGACGGAGTCTTCACCCCGATCCGGACCCAGTCAAGAGCGCCCGGACGGACCACTGACCAGCCCGCATCGCAATTGGATGTTTCCACAGGATGGAATTAAGATTTCGCTATGCAGAATGTAGCTATCACCACCGGGTGCTGGACGGGTAACTTCCCGAGGATGTCCCCCACCAGGACAAACCGCCTCTGACCGGCGACGACGGGCTTTGACCCGGCTCTAGGGCCGATGCCGACCGACCGGTAGGCTGCTTGCTTGCCTGCCAGCACCGAAAGGACCGCGCCGTGCCGACGTCCAGCGCCAGCACCACCGACGCCTCCAGCAAGCCCACCGCCGCCAGCGGTGGCGTCCAGTCCCTTGAGCGCGCCTTCGATCTGCTCGAACGCATGGCCGACGCAGGAGGCGAAGTCGGCCTCAGCGAGCTCTCCGCCGCCAGCGGTCTGCCGCTGCCCACCATCCATCGCCTCATGCGCACCCTCGTGGCGTGCGGCTACGTCCGGCAGCAGCCCAACCGACGGTACTCCCTCGGCCCCCGGCTGATCCGCCTCGGCGAGTCCGCGTCGCGGCTGCTGGGTACCTGGGCCCGCCCCTACCTGGCCCGCCTCGTGGAGGAGACCGGCGAGACGGCGAACATGGCCCTGCTCGACGGGGACGAGATCGTCTACGTCGCCCAGGTGCCGTCCAAGCACTCCATGCGGATGTTCACCGAGGTCGGCCGCCGCGTACTGCCGCACTCCACCGGCGTGGGCAAGGCGCTGCTCGCCTACACCCCCGCCGACGAGGTCCGGGCCCTGCTCGCGCGCACCGGGATGCCGGCCGCGACCGAGAAGACCATCACCACGCCCGAGGGCTTCCTGGAGGCCCTGGAGCAGGTCCGCCAGGTGGGCTACGCCGTCGACGACAACGAGCAGGAAATAGGAGTCCGCTGCCTCGCGGTCTCCGTTCCGAACTCGCCGACCGCCGCCGCGATCTCCATCTCGGGCCCGGCCGGCCGGGTGACCGAGGCCCTGACGGACTCGATCGTCCCGATCCTGCAGGGCATCGCCGCCGAGCTGTCGGTGGCCCTGCAGAGCCAGAACCCGGCGTAGGACCCGTAGGACTCCTAGGGCCTGTGTGATGTCGTGATCAGTTGGCGGCTTTGAGGAGGTCGTCGATCCAGATCATGGCGGCGCGGAGGTGGAGGCCGGCGAGGTAGCTGTCTGGGGTTTTGTCGTAGCGGGTGGCGATCCCTCGCCAGGCTTTCAGCTTGTTGATCAGGCGTTCGACGGTGTTCCGTTCCTTGTAGAGGTCGGCGTCGTGGACGATGGGCCGGCCGCCCCGGCAGCCCTTCTTCTTGCGGTTGGCGGCCTGGTCTCGTTTCTCCGGGATGACGGCCTTGATTCCGCGTTTGCGCAGGTAGGCGCGATTGCCACGGGACGAGTACGCCTTATCCGCGGCGACCGCACCAGGTGTCGTGCGGGGGCGGCCGACCGGCAGGCGGACTCTGACCTTCGCGAGTACGGGGACGAACTGCGGACTGTCCCCGGCCTGCCCGGCGGTCAGGACCAGCGCGAGCGGACGGCACCTGCGGTCCGCGGCGAGATGAATCTTGCTGGTGAGGCCGCCGCGGGACCTGCCGAGCAGGGCTTCCTTCAGTCGGAGCCTGTGTCTGCGCCGGATCCGCCGGCGTCCGTCCTGTCCGTTCTGTTCCTCCGTGCCGCCCCCTTTTGCCGGGCCGTCTCCTGCTCCTGCACGGCGTCTTCCAGGGCCGACATGAGGTGCTTGCTGACGCGGAGCCCTGCGGCGTCGTGGTGGGCGCGGACCGTAGTGGAGTCCACGCTGACCAGCGACAAGTCCGTCCTGCCCACCCGGGCACCCTCGGCGATCAGGCCTTCCAGCAGGGCCGTGAACACCCCGGCGTCCCGCCACACGCGAAAGCGCCCGTAGACAGTGGCCCAGGGGCCGAACTCGGCAGGCATCTCCCGCCACTGCCCACTGGAACGGAACCGCCAGATCACACCCTCGAACTGCTCCCGCAACCGCTCCGGATACGGCCCGTACCTACCGATCGGCAGATACGGCTCGATGAACTTCCACTGGGCATGGGTGAGTTGCCTACGCGTCACAACCCCAGTCCTACCTGATTCCACCCCTCAAACAGGCCAGAACCCAGCAGTTGATCACGACATCACACAGGCCCTAGGGCCCGTAGGACCGCGCAGGACCCGTAGGACCGCGTAGGACCCCGCGCAGGCACCCGACGCACACGAAGGCCCCGGCCGCCCCTCCAAGGGGCCGCCGGGGCCTTCGTGCGATGCGTACGGGCCCTTACGCGGTCCTACGCGGCCGGGACGGACTGCGTCAGGCGGCCGTCCGTCATCGTCGCCGTGCGGTCCATGCGCTCCAGGTGCGCGTGGTCGTGCGTGACGAGCACGGTCGCCGTGGAGCGGTCCCGGGTGAGGGTGATCAGCAGGTCGAGGACCGCGGCGCCGCGCTCGTGGTCCAGGGCGCTGGTCGGCTCGTCCACCAGGAGGACGGAGGGCTCGTTCATCAGCGCGCGGGCGATGTTTATGCGCTGGCGCTGCCCGCCGGAGAGCTGGTGGGGCCGCTTGTCGGCCTTGTCCGCCAGCCCCACCGAGTCCAGCAGCTCAAGCGCCCGCTGCCGCAGGGTGCGCGGGGGTCGTCCGGAGAGGTGGGCCATGACCTGGAGCTGCTCGACGGCGGTGAGCGAGGCCAGCAGGTTCGGCTGCTGGAAGACGATGCCGATCTTCTCCCGGCGCAGCACCGACTTCTCGGCCGCGGTGAGCTCCGCGGTGTCCTGCCCCGCGACGACGATCCGCCCCGAATCGGGGGTGACCAGGGTGGCGGCGACCGCGAGCAGGCTGGACTTGCCGGACCCGGAGGGGCCTATCACGGCCGTCAGGGTGCCCGCGGGCACCTCCAGGCGGACCGCGTCGAGGGCGGTGAGCCGGGTGTCGCCGTCCGCGTAGGTGAGGGTGACGTCGTGGACGAGCAGGGTCATCGGGCGCTCCCGAGAGCGGTCAGGGGGTCTACGGCGGTGATCCGCCGGATGGACAGTGCGGCGCCCAGCGCGCCGAGCGCGATCATGACGGCGGCCGGGACCAGCACGGTGGCGGCGTCGAGCACGAAGGGCACGGCGCCTCCGCTGATCAGGGCGCCGAACCCGGCGGCGAGGGCGGTTCCCGCCCCCGTACCGATCGCCAGCATCACCACGGCCTGCCCGAGCGCGTCCTTGAGGAGGTACGGGGTGGAGGCACCCAGTGCCTTCAGCACGGCGATGTCCCCGCTGCGCTGGATCGTCCACACCGTGAAGAAGGCCCCGATGACCAGGGCGGAGATGGCGAAGAGGAAACCGCGCATCAGCTGGAGCGAGCCGTTCTCGGAGGTGTAGGAGCCGATCGCGCTCAGCGCCTCGTCGACGGTCTGGGCATCCGTGCCGGTGGCCTTGTTCCCGGCCGCCCAGTCGACGGCGCCCGTCCCGTCCAGGGCGACGACGGTGGCCATGGTGTCGATGGAGGTGCCGGGGTTGCCGACGCGCTGCCAGTCGTTGAGGTCCATCCAGACGACCGGGGTGTGGCTGTAGGCGGCGGTGCCGGAGACCGAGGCCACGGTCAGCTCGACCGGGCCGATCTTGAGCTTGCCGCCTGCGGTCAGTCCGCCGAGCTCCTTCGCGGCCTTCTCCGTGAGGACCACCTGCCCCTGGGTGAGACCGCTCCCGCGGGGCGGCAGGGGACCGGCCGGGTCCACGCCGAAGGCGGACACGGCGGCCGTGCGCTCACCGGAGACCGCGTTGGTGGTGCGGATGCCCAGCGGCTGGGCGGAGGTGACCCCCGGCTGCTCGCGCCAGGTCAGCCAGGCCTTCTCGGGCACCTGGGAATTGGTGAAGGAGACCTTCTGGTCCCCGGCGGGCGCCGCGAAGGCGAGGCGGGTGGTGGACGGCAGGCCGGTGAGGGCCGAGATGTTCTCCCGGGCCAGGCCTGCGGTGAGCCCGGACAGCAGGCCGACCAGCAACGTGATCAGCAGTACGACCGAGCCCATCAGGGCGAAGCGGCCCTTGGCGAACCGTAGATCTCTCCATGCGACGAACATGCATCCCACCTTGGTCTTCGGCGTGGACACAAGGCATCGCGCCACAGTAGGGATCCTCGTATCGAAGGGCGCACCGAGACATCAATCCTTTGGTTGACCGGGGCCACCGGACGCGGACTTACGCTGGTCGGGCCATGACTGCTGCTCCCCCCTCCCCGGCACCCGCCCGCACGGCTGCGGACCCCTCCGCCGCCGCGGCCGGCCGCACCCTCACCCCCGTCTCCCGCGTCCTGCGGCTGTGCCTGCACGCGCTGCTCTTCGGCCTGCTCGCGCTGGCCGCGGCGCGGGCCGTCACCGACTCCGCGCCGCTCGCGGGCTGGGTGGTCGCGCTCTGCGCCGTACTGGCCGCCGTGTACGTGGCGGGCGTACGGGCCCCCTCGGTGCACCGCTCGCCGCGCGCCGGAGCCGTGTGGCTGGCCGGACTGGGCGCGGCCTGGGCCGCGCTGCTGGTGGTCTCCCCCGACGGGCTGTGGATCGCCTTCCCGCTGTACTTCCTGGAGCTGCACCTGCTGCGGCTGCGCTGGGGGGTGACCGCCGTCGTGCTGACGGCGTTCGCGGCGATCGGCGGGTTCCTCGCGCACAGCGGCGCGGTGACGCCCGGGGCGTTCCTCGGGCCGCTGCTGGGCGGGGCCGTGGCGGTGGCGACCGTACTGGGCTACGAGGCCCTCTACCGGGAGAGCGAGCGGCGCCGCGAGCTGATCGAGGAGCTCATCACCACCCGGGCCGAGCTGGCGGCCGCCGAGCGGGACGCCGGGATCCTGGCGGAGCGCGAGCGCCTCGCCCGGGAGATCCACGACACCCTGGCGCAGGGGCTCTCCTCCATCCAGCTGCTGCTGCGAGCGGCGGAGCGGACCCTGCCAGAGGGCGACGCGGCCCTGCCGCACATCGCGCGGGCCCGCGAGGCCGCGCAGGAGAACCTCGCCGAGGCGCGGCGCTTCGTACGGGCCCTGACGCCCCCGGACCTGGAGCACGGCTCGCTCCCGGCCGCGCTGGAACGGCTGTGCACGGGCGCTCCGGGACCCCAGGTGCGCTTCTCCCTCAGCGGCACGGCCCGCCCGCTGCCCACGCCCTACGAGGTGGCGCTGCTTCGGATCGCGCAGTCGGCACTGGCCAATGTGGTGCGGCACGCGGGGGCCGGGCGCGCCGAGATCACCCTGAGCTTCATGGACACCTCCGTCGCCCTGGACATCGTCGACGACGGCAAGGGCTTCGACCCCGGATCCGCCCCTTCCGGCGACGGCGGCTTCGGCCTGCCCGCCATGCGGTCGCGGACCGAGACCCTGGGCGGCCTGTTCACGGTCGAGTCCTCCCCCGGCCAGGGCACCGCCGTGGCCGTCACCCTGCCGCTGCCCCTGGAGGCCTCCTGATGACCATCCGGCTGCTCCTCGCCGACGACCACCCGGTGGTCCGCGCCGGGCTGCGCGCGGTGCTGGACACCGAGCCGGACTTCGCGGTGGTGGCGGAGGCCGCGACGGCGGAGCGCGCGGTGGAGCTGGCGGCTTCCGCGGGCGTGGACGTGGTCCTGATGGACCTCCAGTTCGGCCCCGGGCCCGGTATGCACGGCTCGGAGGCCACGGCCCTGATCACCGCCCGGCCCACGGCCCCCCGGGTGCTGGTCCTGACCACTTACGACACGGACGCGGACATCCTGGCGGCGGTGGAGGCGGGCGCCTCGGGCTACCTGCTCAAGGACGCCCCGCCGGAGGAGCTCGCGGCGGCGGTGCGCACCGCGGCGGCGGGCCAGTCGGCGCTGGCCCCGGCGGTGGCCCTGCGCCTGATGGACCGGATGCGGACGCCCGCCGAAGCGCTGACCAAGCGCGAGCTGGAGGTCCTCCAGCTGGTCGCGGACGGGCTGTCGAACCAGCAGATCTCCAAACAGCTCTTCCTGAGCCAGGCCACGGTCAAGTCCCACCTGGTCCACATCTACGCCAAGCTCGGCGTCGACTCCCGCACCTCGGCGGTGGCGGCGGCCGCCACCAGACGGCTGATCCGCACGCCGTAGGCGAATCCAGCCTCGCCCGGGGGCACCTCCCAGCGGTAGCTGGGGGAGTTTGGGGCGCGGGGTCCGGGCAGCGCCCGGAGCCCACTCCAGCCCGTCCGGCGTTTGAGGACCGGGGTCCGGGGCGGAGCCCCGGGGAACGATGGAAGGGTGGGTAGGGGACATGCCCCGCAGGGCCGCCCCACCCGGGCCGGGGCCGACCGACGCGGGCGGGCGAGCCGCAGCCGGCGCTACGCCACCCAGTACGGCCGCTCCACCCCGGAGGGCAACGGCACGCCGTCGTGGAAGGCCTCCGCCAGCCGCCGCACCCCCTCGTCCAGCCGGTCCGCGTCCAGCGTGTACGGAATCCGCAGCCGGTGCTCGAAGGTCCCGGGGTCCACGCCGAAGCGCGCGCCCCGGCCGATGTGCACCCCGGCCGCCGCCGCCCGCTCCGACAGCGCGGAGCTCACCGGTTCCCCCAGGTCCACCCAGAGCGAGAGCCCGCCCGGCGGCAGCTGCCAGGACCACTCCGGGGTGTGCCGCTCCAGCGAGGCGACCAGGGCCGCGCGCTGGCCCCGTATCTGCTCCAGCCGCGCCGGGAGCGAGCGCTCCAGCCCTTCCAGCAGCGGCAGGGCCACCAGCTGGTCGAGCACCGATCCGCACATGTCGGCCGCCACCCGCACCGCCGTGAGCTCGGTGATCATCTTGGCGGTGGCCCGGATCCATCCGACCCGCAGCCCGCCCCAGTGCGTCTTGCTCAGCGATCCGATGGTCACCACGTGGTCGGCGCCGCCCCGGGGCGCCAGCGAGGCCAGCGGAGCGGGCGCCGGCACGTCGAGGGCGATGTCGGCGATGGTCTCGTCGACCACCAGCCAGGTCCCGGTCCGCCGCGTCGCCGCGAGCAGCCGCAGCCGCTGCTCCTCCGGCATCAGCGCGCCCGTCGGGTTGTGGAAGTCGGGGATGACGTAGGCGAGCCTCGGCACGGTCTGGCGCAGCGCGGACTCGGCGATCTCCAGGTCCCAGCCCGCGTCGGAGACTGCGATGGACCCGGTGCGCAGCCGCGCGTGCCGGATGGCGTCGAGGGCGTTTGCGTAGGTCGGGTTCTCCGTCATCACCCGGTCCCCGGGCCGGCACAGCAGGCTCACGACCAGCGCGAACGCCTGCTGCGCCCCCGCCGTGACGAGGATCTGCTCCGGCCGGGTCGCCAGCCCGCGCCGGGTGAAGCGCTCGGCGACGGCGGTGCGCAGGTCGGGCAGGCCGAAGGGGTGGTAGCCGGGGTGGCGGGCCAGCCCCGGGAGCCTGGGCGCCGCCCAGGCCACCGCCTCCGAGAGGCTGCCGTCGGGGGCTCCCATGGCGGCGATGGCCAGGTCGATGCCCGGGTCGCCGTCGGCGCGGCCGCCGGTTCCCCCGATGAGGGCGTGCGCGCCGACCGGGTCGTGGCCCTCGGGGAGCTCGGTCCAGGTGCCGGAGCCGCGGCGGCTGCGGACGTACCCGCTCTCGCGCAGCAGGTCGTAGGCGCCGGTGACGGTGGCCCGGCTGGCGCCGACGGCTTCCGCGAGCTCGCGTTCGGCGGGCAGTCGTACGTGCAGGGCGACCCGGCCGTCGAGGATCAGGGTGCGGACGGCGTCGGCGAGGGCCCGGTAACCGGGGCGGGCCAGCACCTCGGGCGGCAGCAGCGCCGCCAGCTGGCGGCTGCCCATCGTCCTGTCCGCCGTCTGGACCACTCGCCCGTTTGCCATGCCAACCTCCCCTGATTGGCTCTGCCGTCCAGGCCAATCCAGGTCCAGACTCGCCGCATTGGCCCACGATTGGCAAGGAGTCGCCGCGATGTTGACCGACCGTGACGAACGGGCGCTGCTCGCAGTCGCCGAGAACCGCATCTCCGAGCCGGTGCGCATCGGGGCCGCGCTGGCCGCCGTACGGCGCCTCGTGCGGCGCGAGCGAGAATCGCTGACATGTCACGCCACACCCGCACCCACCACGCCGAAGAGCCCGCAGAGCCCGCAGAGCCCGCAGAAGGCCGCGGGGGCGGCGAGCCCGCTCCCCCGCTGATCGCGGGCCTGCTCCTCGCGGCCGGCGGCGGCCGGCGCCTCGGCGGCCGCCCGAAGGCTCTGCTGCCCTACCGGGGCCGGCCGCTGGTGGAGAACGCCGTACGGGTCCTGCGCGAGGCCGGCTGCGACCCGCTCCACGTGGTTCTCGGCGCCTCGGCGGCCGAGGTGCGCGAGCGCGCGGACCTGAGCGGCTGCGTGGTGACCGACAACCCGGACTGGGCCGAGGGCATGGGCTCCTCCCTGCGGGTCGGCCTCGCCTCGCTGGCCGGTACGGGCGCCCGCGCGGCCCTGGTGTCCCTGGTGGACCAGCCGGGCATCGGCCCGGAGGCGGTGGCCCGGGTCCGGGCGGCGTACCGCTCCCCGGCGAGCCTGGTGGCGGCCGCGTACGGCGGCGAACGCGGCCACCCGGTGCTCTTCGGGTCGGACCGCTGGCCGGACATCGTGGCGACGGCCACGGGCGACAAGGGCGCACGGGTGCACTTGTCGGCGCACGTGGCGGAGCTCACTCTGGTCGAGTGCGGGGACGTCGCGGAGGCCTTCGACATCGACACGCCACCGGACCTGGCACGGCTCATCTGAGCAGGGCCGGAGGCAACCTTGAGCGGGCTGTGACGACCATGGCACCGAGGGCCACCAGGTAGCGGAATCTGTCGACCCAGAGAATCTCGACATCAACAAACCATTGAACTTCCACCATGAGGAAATTACTATCCACTGGTCAGAAGCGCCCTGAACCCCCAGACGGCGCCCGCGACCGTATCCGGAACTCTCCACACCCGACGGCACTGCGTGCCGTCCAGCGCGAGCATTCCCCCGCGGCCGCCAGGCACCGCCGCTGAAGGAGTGACAGATATGTCCGCACCAGCGCCGTCATCGCTGGCCATTGTCGACGCCGAGCCCCTGCCCCGGCAGGACGAGGTCCTCACCGAAGCGGCTCTCGCCTTCGTGGCCGAGCTCCACCGGCAGTTCGCCCCCCGTCGCGCCGAGCTCCTCGCCCGCCGCGCCGAGCGCCGCGCGGAGATCGCCCGCACTTCCACCCTCGACTTCCTCCCGGACACCGCACAGGTCCGCGAGGGCGACTGGAAGGTGGCGCCGGCCCCGGCCGCGCTGAACGACCGCCGTGTGGAGATCACCGGTCCGACGGACCGCAAGATGACCATCAACGCCCTGAACTCGGGCGCCAAGGTCTGGCTCGCCGACTTCGAGGACGCCTCGGCTCCCACCTGGGAGAACGTGGTCCTCGGCCAGCTCAACCTGATCGACGCCTACGAGCGCCGCATCGACTTCACCGACGCCCGCACGGGCAAGGCGTACGCCCTCAAGCCCGCCGAGGAGCTCGCCACCGTCGTGATGCGCCCGCGCGGCTGGCACCTCCAGGAACGCCACCTGCAGTTCGAGGGCGCCCCGGCCTCCGGCTCGCTCGTCGACTTCGGCCTGTACTTCTTCCACAACGCCAAGCGCCTCATCGCGCTCGGCAAGGGCCCGTACTTCTACCTGCCGAAGACCGAGTCCCACCTCGAGGCGCGCCTCTGGAACGAGATCTTCGTCTTCGCCCAGGACTACGTCGGCATCCCGCAGGGCACGGTCCGCGCGACCGTCCTGATCGAGACCATCACGGCCGCGTACGAGATGGACGAGATCCTCTTCGAGCTGCGCGACCACGCGGCGGGCCTGAACGCCGGCCGCTGGGACTACCTCTTCTCCATCGTCAAGAACTTCCGTGACGGCGGCGAGAAGTTCGTCCTGCCGGACCGCAACGCGGTGACGATGACGGCGCCCTTCATGCGGGCGTACACCGAGCTGCTGGTCAAGACCTGCCACAAGCGCGGCGCGCACGCCATCGGCGGCATGGCGGCCTTCATCCCGTCCCGCAAGGACGCCGAGATCAACAAGGTCGCCTTCGAGAAGGTCAAGGCCGACAAGGACCGCGAGGCCGGCGACGGCTTCGACGGCTCCTGGGTCGCCCACCCCGACCTGGTCCCGATCGCGATGGCCTCCTTCGATGCGGTCCTCGGCGACAACCCGAACCAGAAGAGCCGCCTGCGCGAGGACGTCTCCGTCGCCGCCGGCGAGCTCATCGCGATCGACTCCCTGGACGCGAAGCCCACCTACGACGGCCTGCGCAACGCCGTCCAGGTCGGCATCCGCTACATCGAGGCCTGGCTGCGCGGCCTCGGCGCCGTCGGCATCTTCGGTCTGATGGAGGACGCGGCCACCGCCGAGATCTCGCGCTCGCAGATCTGGCAGTGGATCAACGCCGGCGTGATCTTCGAGAACGGCAAGCTCGCGACGGCCGAACTCACCCGCGAGGTGGCCGCCGCCGAACTCGCCGCGATCCGCGCCGAGGTCGGCGAGGAGGCCTTCACCAACGGCAAGTGGCAGCAGGCCCACGACCTCCTCCTCCAGGTCTCCCTGGACGCGGACTACGCCGACTTCCTCACCCTCCCGGCGTACGACCAGCTCATCGGCTAGTCCAGAACCTCGGCTGAAATTCGCACAGCAGCCGAACCCGCCCGCGCCCCCGAAGCCCCACGGCTCCGGGGGCGCGGTCACGTGCGCTACGCGGTACGCCCGGCGCGGGCGTTGCCGATGTACGCGCGCAGGGCGTCGGCGGTGTGGAACACCCGGTACCCACACGCCTCCAGGGCCTCCCGCACACCGGACTCCGGCTCGAAGACCAGCACCACCGGGCTGCCCGCCTCCTCCTGGAGCCCGCGCGGCCACACCGCCGCCGCGATGGTGATCACTTCACCGGTGGCCGGGTCGGCAACCTCGGCCTCCGTGTCCGGAGCAGCCAGCCCCGCGTCGGCGACGGCCTTGAGCAGCTCAGCCATGCCGGGAGTTTCCTCCTCGCGCTCCTGCTCCTGCTCCTGCTCCTGCTCCTGCTCCTGCGCGGCCACCCCGACGACGAACCCCGCCGCGGGCACGCCGGACGGAGCCTGCGCGAGGGCTGTGGGAGTGGAACCGTCGTGCAGTGCGTTCAGGAACCCGTTCGCGGCGGCGGCGAGGAGTTCCCGGCGGGCTTCCAGGAAGGCCGGATAGTTCTCGACCTTCCACAGCTCCCGGTCCAGGGGGATCCACTGGCTCGCGAGCACCCCCGGATTCTTGGCCTCGGCCTCTTCCAGGTACTCGGCCGGGTCCTTCGCGCTGATCTTCAGGTTGCTGTCCTGGGTGAGGAAGCAGAAGTTCGCGACGGCGTTGATCTGGACCTGGCCGTAACCGTGTTCGCGCAGGCGGGCCTTGGGGAAGATGTGGTGCACCTGGAGCGAGGCCATCTTGCCGAGCATGTTGTGCTTCAGGGGGACCGCGGTGATGAGGTCTCGGGCGCCGTGGACGCGGGAGAGCATGTAGAGCAGCGGATAGAACCGCGCACCGATGGTGTACCCGTCGAAGTCGTCCGGACGGATATCGAGGTGGCCTCGGCTGCGGCGCAGGGCAGCGATCAGCTGGTCGACACCGCCGCCCTCGCCCTCCAGTGCGTGGAGGTCCTGGTTCAGGGTGGTCTCGACGGAGGCTGCGTGCCGGCCCCACAGGAAGCTGTGGATGTACCAGAAGAGCAGCCGGTCGGACGTCTTCGCGTCCGGGAACGCCCCGTTGTTGAGGTGCAGCAGCCTGGTCATCACGGGAAACGCCGCACGGCCGCCGAGCACCCGGTCGTGATCCAGACCCAGTCGACCACCCAGCACGTCCAGGAGGTGGGACACCGCGTGCCTCGTGGATTCGAGCCCCGCTTTGAACTCCTCGACGCCGACCTCGTCCAGTTTGGTGAACTGCGCCTCGCCCGTCAGCACGGCGTTGGCATTGCGCAGGAGCCAGTCGAGTTTGAAGTCGAATCCCGCCACCGCCCAGTATTTCAGGGCTTTGTTCATGGTCGGCCGCGCCTCCGGCCAGAAGGCACAGATCCTGGCGAGCGCGAGGTCACCCTTGGAAAGCTTGGTGCCGCCGGAATTCACCTTGTTGAAGATGTCGACGACGACCTCGATGCTCTTGTCCTCGCCGGTCACGTCCTCGATGTGGACCTGCCGTTCCTTCATCTGGAGGATCTTGCTGAGGCGTCCGTGATACGTGCCGAACAGGTCCTGTCCCACACCCGTGGCCGCCACGATCGCGAACAGCCCGTCGATTCCGACCGCGAACAGCCCCGTCACGTCGACCCAGCAGGGATCGCCCTTCATCTTGGCCGGCGCGTAGAACTCGAACGTCTCGGTCTCGACGTTGAAATACAGTCCGGTGAAGGCCTCGGGCTTCCCCTCGAAGAATTTCGGGGGCCGACCGCGCGTCACCCCGTAGAGGGTGGTGACGCGCTGCTGCCCATCGAGGAGCAGCTGGACCGCACCGCCCTTGCCCGGCTCCCCGCCCCGGGTGTCCGCCGTCGCAGCCTCCGTGCTCCACGTCAGGAAACTGCCGACGGGGTATTGCCGGTACATCGAGTGGAAGAACGCGCGCACTTGATCGCGGGTCCAGACGTAGCCGCGCTGGAATTCGGGAAGCGCGATGTCCCCCGAGTCCACCTTGTCCAGGATCTGATACATCTGCACCGGCTGCCCCCACCCTGTTCAACTTTCCGTTGATCGAATCTAACAGCCGCCCGCGGCGGCGGGTTCAGGCCGAACGACCGACCGGTTGTTACTTGTTCGTAACTTGCCTGTACCTAGCGGTAACAAGCGGCGGCGTGGGAGTTTTCCGGTTGCCACCGGCCGGAGGTAACCCCCCACTTACCCAGCCATGCACCGAAGTTGTTCCCGACTTCCGCATGGCCGACCGCAGGAGTTCCGCAGTGATCGGATTCCGCAACGACAGCACGAACCGGACCGCCCGCAGTCGAGTGCGACGACTGGTCGGCATCGGGATGGCACTGCCGCTCGCCGCCGGGGCGCTGGTGGCCGGCGGGGCCGGGACGGCCGTGGCCGGACCGGGGAACGGGCCCACCGCCGTGGTGTCCATGGGCGACAGCTACATCTCCGGCGAGGCCGGGCGCTGGAAGGGCAACAGCCTGACCAACAGCGGGAACCGGACCGGCACCGACCGGGCATGGGTCAGCGGGAGCACCTACGACCCGTCCAAGGTGTACGGGGCCACGGCCGGCGGGTGCGACCGGTCCGACTCCGCCGAGGTGAAGAGCGCCGGGGCGATCGCCGACGTGGCCGTCAACCTCGCCTGCTCCGGGGCGACCTCGCAGAACGTCTTCCGCGCCTCGAACGGCGGCGTCGCCTTCAAGGGCGAGGCCCCGCAGGCCGATCAGCTCGCCGCCGTGGCCGCGAGCAACAACGTCAAGGTCATCGCGCTGTCCATCGGCGGGAACGACCTCGGCTTCGCCGACATCATCAAGGAGTGCGCGTACGACTTCGTGCTGTGGAACTCCTACTGCTACGACGACCAGCAGTCGGTCGTGGACCAGAAGATGGACGCCGTCATGGCCGACGTGGGCAAGTCCGTCGACGAGGTCCGCACCGTCATGCGCGGCGCCGGCTACGCCGACTCCTCGTACCGGATCGTGCTCCAGTCCTACCCGTCGCCGATCCCGCGCGGCACGGAGAACCGGTACACCCAGAGCGACTGGAGCCGGCTCAACAGCGGCGGCTGTCCGTTCTGGAACAAGGACTCGGACTGGGCGCGCGACTCGCTCGTGCCGCAGATCGCCAACCGCATAAAGGCGGTCGCCGCCGCCAAGGGCGCGCAGTTCCTGGACCTGCGGGACATGATGCAGGGGCGCGAGGTCTGCGCGAAGGCGAGCAAGCAGGTGACGACCGCGGCGCCGGCCTCGGCGAAGACGAGCGAGTGGGCGCGCTGGATCGACAGCAGCGAGACCCAGGGGCCGGTCCAGGAGTCCATGCACCCGAACTACTTCGGCCAGCTGGCGGCCGGGCGCTGCCTGGCGCTGGTGGTGGCCCAGCCGGCCAGCAGCGGATTCGGCTGCAAGAACACGGCCGGGGCCGACCAGAACGGCATGTACCTGACCCCTTCCTCCTGATATTGAGGTGAACGGGTCCGGCGCGGGCTGGCATGCTTCCGGGCATGTCAGCCCGCGCCGCACGTCCCAACGTCTACGTCTCCGTCGACATCGAGGCCGACGGACCCGTACCCGGGCCCTACTCGATGATCAGCTTCGGGGCCGCCGTGGCAGGCCGCCAGAACGGGCGGTCGTATACGGCCGCCGACCCGGAACGGGACACCTTCTACCGCGAGTTGCGCCCGATCAGCGAGGCCTTCGTGCCGGAGGCGCTCGCCGTCAGCGGGCTCGACCGGGACCGGCTGCTCCGCGAGGGCGCCGAACCGGCTGTCGCCATGGCCGAATTCCGCGTCTGGGTCCGGGAAGTCTCCGCCGGGGCCCAGCCGGTGATGTGCGGATACCCGGCCTCCTACGACTGGACCTTCCTGTACTGGTACTTGATGAGCTTCGGCGGCGAGAGCCCCTTCGGGCACTCGGGCTGCCTGGACATGAAGACCCTCTACGCCACCAAGGCCCGGGTCCCGCTGCGCTCCGCCGTCAAGCGCACCATGCCGCCGCACCTGCTCTCCCGCCGCCCGCACACCCATCACGCCCTGGACGACGCGATCGAGCAGGCCGAGCTGATGAGCAACCTGATGCTGTGGGAACCCTCCGCCCGCTCCCCGCTGGTCACCGAGACGCCGGAGTGAGCTCATCCCCCGCAATCAGTCCGACAGTTCCGGCAGCAGATCGCGCAGTGGCGTACGGGCGCCCGTGCCGTAGGCCATGCGGAAGGCTTCCGGGGTGAGGCGGGTGCGGACGGTGTGCAGGGCCTGGGGGGCCGAGGCCGCGCGGGGGCGGCTGCGGGAGACTGCCCCCAGGAGGCGGGCGGCCTGCGCGTAGTGGGCCTGGTCGGCTTCCAGTTCGGCGAGGAGTTCCACCGTGAAGGCCTGACCGAGCTGGTCGTCCAGCGCGAGCTGGGTCCGCAGGGCGCGCAGCAGTTCGGTGCGGGCCAGCGCCGGACGGCCTTCGCGGCGCTGGACGATGGCATGGGCGTAGCAGGACCAGGAACGGGCCCACGGGTCGGTGGGGCCGCCCGGCGGGCCGTCCTCCAGCGGGACCGACAGCGGGTCGGTGTGGGCCACCGCCATGGTGTGCGCGGCTTCGAGGGCCTCGCGGCCGGGGCCGAAGTCGGGATCGACCGGCAGCAGTTCCAGTCCGTCCCGGAATTCGGCGGCGGCCTCCTCGTAGCGGTGCTCCCAGAGCGCGACCGTGCCCCGTACGTGCGCGAGGTAGGCCAGGCTGGTGTCCTCCCCCTCGTGCACCGCCGCGGCCCACGCCTCCACCAGCAGGGGGTCGGCGCCGTCCGACTCGCCGAAGCTCGCCACGAGCCATGCCGCGAGCCACAGGGCCCGTGCGGGCCGGGGCGCGGGGTGCAGGGCCAGAGCCCGTTCCAGGTGCCGCCGCCCCTCCGCGGCCATCCCGCACGCGGACCACAGGAACCACAGCGACACCGCGATCTCCAGGGCCGTGCCCGGACCGCTGGCGGAGAGCGGGTTCATCGCCGCGCGCAGCTCGGGGAGTTCCCGTACGGCGAGGGCGCGCGCCTCGCGCTGCGCGCCCGCGCGCCACAGCTGCGCCGCGCGTTCGGCCACGACCCGGCACCGCTCGTGGTGGCGCCGGGCGGTGGCCGCGCCGTCTCCGGCGGGTCCGTGCGCGAGCAGCCTGCCCGCGTAGGCCCGTACGGAGAGCGGCAGCCGGTAGCGGCCCGGCCCGGCGTCCGACAGTAGGCCCGGGGCCAGCAGCTGCAAGGCCTCGGCGGCGGTGTCCGGGGTGAGCTCCCCGAAGCCGCACACCTCGGCGACGGCCGCCCGGTCGAAGGGGCCGGCGAAGACGGAGAGCCGCTTCCAGAGCAGCCGTTCGGCGGGCGAGGCCAGCCGGTGGGACCGTTCGGCGTCGACCCGGGTGCCGCGCCCCGCGCCGCCCGCGAGGAAGGCCAGCGGGTCGGCGCCGAGCCTGCGGAGCGCCTGCGCGGGCGCGTACTGGTGCGCACGCCCTGCCGCGAGCTCCAGCGCGCCGGGGATCCCGTCGAGCGCCCGGCACAGGGCGGCCACGGCGGCCGCGTTGTGGTCGGTCAGCTCGAAGAAGGGGTCGGAGCCGCGCGCCCGCTCCTCGAACAGCCGCACGGCCTCGTACCCGGCGACGGCCGCCACCGGAAGCCGCCCGGAGACGGGATCGGGCACCGGGTCACCCATCGACGTCGGCATGGGCATCGCGACGGGCATCGACAACGGCATCGACACGGGCACGGGCGTCGAAGGGGGCTGGAGCCGGGACGCCGGCAGCGGCACGGCAGCCGCAGGCACGGAGAACGGCAGACCCGGCAGCGGCGGTACGGCCAGTGGCGGTACGGCGAGCACCGCCTCCCCCGCCAGCCGCAGCCGCCGCTGCGAAGTGGCCAGGATCCGTAGGCCCGGAAGGCGCGCCAGCAGCCCCGCAGCGAGCCCCGCTCCCACCTCCCCGAGCTGTTCGCAGCCGTCGAGGACGAGCAGGGCCTTTCGCCCCGCGAGCCGGTCGGCGAGCTCTCCCCCCAACTCCGCCCAGCGGTGCTCGGGCAGGGCCGCGAGGTCCGTCCAGACGGCGTCGAGACCGTCCCGGCCGGTCAGCGTCCGCACGGAGCGCACCGCGAGCCGGGTCTTCCCGATGCCCGCGGGACCGGTGAGTGTGATCAGGCGCTCGGTGGCCAGCATTGAGGCGAGGGCGGTCAGCTCCCGCTCGCGGCCGATGAAACTGGACAGTTCGGCGGGCACCGCAAGGCGCATGCCCGCGCCGGCCTCCCCCACGCATCCTCCTGCGATGTCCGACAAGTGCACACAACCAGTCGTTCAACAGCGGAATGCACAAAGATAGATGATCGGTTCATAATTTCGTTGTCTCGTCACCGACCGGGAGAACCGCCAGGGGAGGGTATGAACTCGGCCAATTCCGCCATCGACGACATGGACCGGGCGCTCGTCCACGCACTCCAGCTCGCTCCCCGGGCAAGCTGGGAACTGCTGGGACCGGTGCTCGGAGCGCGCCCGGACACCCTGGCACGCCGCTGGGAACGGCTCACCGGGGCGGGCGAGGCGTGGCTGTCGGGAATCGGACTGCGGACCGGCGTCCGACTGCCCTCCATGGCCTGGGTGGAGGTGACCTGCGCCGCGGGGACCTCCCCCTCGGTGGGCGCCGCACTCGTGGCGGATCCGCACACGCTCGGCGTGGAGCACGTCACCGGAGGCCGTGACCTGCTGGTCTTCGTGGCCCTCCCGGACCTGCCCGCGCTGTACCGGTACCTGTCCTCGCGGATGCAGCTGATCCCGGGCGTCATCGGGACCCGCACCTCGATGGTGACCGCGGTCCACTACGCCCCCGACCGCTGGCGCCTGGACCAACTGACCCCGGGGCAGATCGACATGCTGACCGGCCGGACCCGGCGCTCGGCGCACGCCACCGCCCCGGCCGCGGGCCCCGTCGCGCCGCTCCAGTACGAGGACCGGCCGCTGGTGCGGGCCCTGGCATCGGACGCCCGGCGCAGCGTGGCCTCGCTGGCCCGGGAGTTCGAGATGAGCGAGTCGACCGTACGGCGCCGGCTGACGAGGCTGGAGGTCGGTCAGAGCCTGCGCTACAGCTGCGCCCTGGCGTCGGGGCTGTCGGGCTGGCCGGTGTCGGCGACGCTGTGGGCCGAGGCCGCCGAGTACGAACCCGCCGACTGCGCGGCGGCGGCCGCGGGACTGCGCGAGACCCGGACCTGCATGTCCGTCAGCGGGCCCTGGAACTTCATGATCAGCGTGCGGCTGCGCACGGTGGAGGACCTCTCCCGCTACACCGCCGACCTCACCCGCCGGCTGCCGGGCCTGCGCGTACGGGACTCCGCGGTGGCCCTGCACGTACGCAAGTCGGAGGCCCAGGAACTGGGCCCGCACGGCCACCGGTTGCGCACGGTCGTCCCGGACATCTGGTCGGACCCGGTCCCGGCACGTTCCGGCCCCGCCACCATGTGAGGCACGGGGTGCTGGGCGGAGGGGCGGAGCGGCGGAGCCCCCGGAACCTCTGCCGGAGCCGGGATCGGGAGGTCGGGCGCGCACCCGAAAACGCGCACGGCGGTACGGACGCCACACCCGCAGTGGGTGGCGTACGCACCGCCGTTCGGCACTCGACGGCCGGGCAGGGCCCGGTCAGTGCACCGGCACCGGGTCCGGGGTAGCGGTGTCGGCCGCGCCCTTCTTGATGCCGAGGTGGTTGAAGGCAAGGTTCAGCGCGATGGCCACGACGCAGCCGGTGCTGATGCCCGAGTCGAGGACCACGAGGAGGTCCTTCGGGAAGGCGTGGTAGAAGCCGGGGGCCGCGATCGGGATCAGGCCGATGCCGAGAGCGGCCGCGACGATCAGGGCGTTCTCGCCCTTCTCCATGGCCGCGCCGGCCAGGGTCTGGACGCCGCTGGCGGCCACCGAGCCGAAGAGCACGATGCCCGCGCCGCCGAGGACCGGGAGCGGGACCACGCCGATGACGGAGGCCGCCATCGGACACAGGCCGAGCAGGATCAGGATGCCGCCGCCCGCGGCGACCACGAACCGGCTGCGCACCTTGGTCATGGCGACCAGGCCGATGTTCTGCGCGAAGGCACTGCACATGAACCCGTTGAACAGCGGGCTGATCGCGCTGCCGAGGGCGTCGGCGCGCAGGCCGCCCTCGATGGTCTTCTCGTCCGCCGGGCGGCCCACGATCTTGCCCAGCGCCAGGATGTCGGCGGTGGACTCCGTCATGCACACGAGCATCACGATGCACATCGAGATGATCGCGGCGACCTGGAACTGCGGGGCGCCGAAGTGGAACGGCGTCGGGAAGCCCACGAAGTCGGCGTTCCTGACGGCGTCGAAGCTGGTCATGCCCAGGGGCAGCGCGATGAGCGTGCCGGCGACCAGGCCGAGCAGGATGGATATCTGCTGGAGGAAGCCGCGCAGGAATTTGCGCATCAGCAGGACGATCGCGAGGGTGACCGCGGCCATTCCGATGTTCTGCATGGAGCCGTAGTCGGTGGCGGTGCGGTTGCCGCCCTGGGACCAGTTGAAGGCCACGGGGAGCAGCGAGACGCCGATCAGGGTGATGACCGTACCGGTGACCACCGGCGGGAAGAACCTGACGAGCTTGCCGAAGTACGGGGCGGCGAAGAAGCCGAGGACTCCGGCGACGATGATCGCGCCGAAGATGACGGGGACGGCGTTGTCGCCGGCTCCCTTGCCGATGGCGATCATCGGGGTCACGCCGGCGAACGAAACGCCGTTGACGAAGGGGAGTTTGGCGCCGATCTTCCAGAACCCGAGGGTCTGGAGGAGGGTCGCGAGTCCTGCGGTGAAGAGCGAGGCGCCCATCAGGAAGGCGGTCTCGGTGGCCGAGAGGCCGACCGCCGGGCCGACGATCATGGGAGGGGCGACGACACCGGCGTACATGGCGGCCACGTGCTGGAGCCCGCTGGTGAACATTTTCAACGGGGGCAAGGTCTCGTCGACCGGATGCTTCCCCTCCGGTACTACGACTGCATCTTTGCGAAACCTAGGCATGGCGGCCACGGCTTCCTCCGCTCGGTTGTGCACGTCGGCAGGGACGTGAGTGTCTTGGAGGTGGTGCGAAAGCGGTGCTAGTCGAGCCTGTATTGAGTTGTGGGTGGCTCGTGGTGCGTGATGCATGGCGCTTGGCGCCGAATGCTTTTCCCAAGGGGTGCGGAAACGATTCGCCCGAGTCGATTCCACGCAGAGGCGTGCACGAGTGAACTGGCGCACGCGGTAATGAAACTGAGCTGGAGGTGCCGTGGCAGTGGCGCGGTACACGAGCTGCGGAGCAAGTGGCACGAGTCACCGCCCCCGGGGGCGCCTTCGGAAAATCCTCAGGCGCTACCCGGGAACGGCTGCCGCGGACCCCGCTCGGGTCCACGGCCGCCGGACGAGGGCCGTCCCCCCCGTCCGGACTCCGTGGGATCAGGCCTGCGCGGAGATCCGCGCGAGGCGCTGGGCCTCTTCCCGGGTGGACACGGCGATCGCGTCCTCGTCGGCGAAGAGAAGACGGTTGTTCTCGACGATCTGCTTGCCGTTGACCAGCGAGAGGGTCACAGGAGCGGCAGCACCGAAGACCAGGGCGGTGACCGGGTCGGCGATTGAGGAGTGGGCCAGGGTGCTCAGGTTCCACATCACCAGGTCGGCGCACTTGCCGACCTCGAGCGAGCCGATGTTGTCGGCGCGGCCGAGGACCTGGGCGCCACCGTACGTACCGAGGCGCAGGGCCTGGCGCGCGTTGAGGGCGCGCTCGCGGTGGACCGGGTTCAGGCGGTTGATCAGCAGCGCGTTGCGCAGCTCGGTGTGCAGCTCACCGGACTCGTTGGAGGCGGTGCCGTCCACGCCGAGGCCGACCGGTACACCGGCGGCGAGCATGTCCGGGACGCGGGCGATGCCGGCGGCCAGACGGGCGTTGGAGGACGGGCAGTGCGCGACACCGGTCTTCGTACGGGCGAACGCGGCGATGTCGGAGTCGTTCATGTGGACGCTGTGCGCCATCCACACGTCCTCGCCGAGCCAGCCGGTCGACTCGAAGTAGTCGGTCGGGCCCATGCCGAACAGTTCCTTGCAGAACTGCTCCTCTTCGACGGTCTCGCTGCCGTGCGTGTGCATGCGCACACCGAGGCGGCGGGCCAGCTCGGCGCCCTGCTTCAGCAGCTCGGTGGAGACCGAGAAGGGGGAGCACGGGGCGACGGCGACCTGGGTCATCGCGTCGAAGGAGTAGTCGTGGTGCTTCTTGACGGTCGCCTCGGTGTCGGCGAGCGCGCCTTCGAGGGTCTCGACCGCGTGGTCCGGGGGCAGGCCGCCGTCCTTCTCGCTGCGGTCCATGGAACCGCGGGCGAGGGTGAAGCGGACGCCCATCTCGGACGCGGCGCGGATGATCGACCCGGAGAGGTCGCCCGAGCCCTTGGGGAAGACGTAGTGGTGGTCCATGGCGGTGGTGACGCCGCCCTTGGCCATCATCGCCAGCGAGCCCTGGGCCGCCGTGTACGTCATCTGCTCGTCGATGCGCGCCCACGTCGGGTACAGCGCGACGAGCCAGTTGAAGAGGTTGTGGTCGGTGGCCAGACCACGCGTGATCCACTGGTAGAAGTGGTGGTGCGTGTTGACCAGACCAGGGGTCACGAGGTGTCCGGTGCCATCGATGCGACGGACTACGTTGACGAGGTTCTCGGGGGCCCTGCCCGCACCGATGGCCTCGATCCTGTTACCGGCGACCACGACATGGCCCGAGGCGTACTCGGTGTCGTTGGCGTCGACGGTTGCAATCGCACAGTTTTCGATGACGATGCGCTCTACGATGCTGTCACGGGCTGCCGATGCTGTCATGGGACTTCCTCGTGCTTTCAGTGGCGGTACGGGCACGGCAAAACCCTGGGGATTTGAGTGCCGGAGCCGGGGGCCTTGGCAGCTGACAGTACTGCCGCCCCATATGTTGCTACCGGGTGCCGAGATTCACGAAGTGTGGATGTCTGACGGGCCGGGTGATGCACCGTCCCGGGGCCACTGCGGGGCCCCGGGACGCGCGTGCCACATCAGAGGTTGGTCATGTCCACGGGGATACGGGCGTCGACGCCGTCGCGGAGGACCGTCGCCTCGATCAGACCGTACGGGCGGTCCGCGGCGAAGTAGACCTCATTGTCGTTCTTGAGACCGAAGGGCTCGAGGTCGACGAGGAAGTGGTGCTTGTTCGGGAGCGAGAAGCGAACCTCGTCGATCTCCGAACGGTGGTTGATGATCCGCGAACCCATCTGGTACAGGGTCTGCTGGAGCGACAGGGAGTAGGTCTCCGCGAAGGCCTGCAGCATGTGCTTGCGGGTCTCGGCGTAGGACTTCTCCCAGTTCGGCATCCGCTGGTCGTCGTCGGACCAGCTGAAGCGCCAACGGGCCGAAACCTGGGTCGCCAGGATGCGGTCGTAGGCCTCCTTCAGGGTCGTGTACTTGTCCTTCACGTAACCCCAGAACTCGGAGTTCGTGGAGTTCATGACGACGAGGTCCTTGAGGCCGGAGATGACCTCCCAGTTCTTGCCGTCGTACGTGATCTGGGTGACCCGGACCTCGCCGCCGTTGCGGACGAAGGAGTGGTTCACCTCGTCGGCGCCGATGAACTTGGAGTTGGCGTCCGAGGTGGCGATCCGGGACCAGGAGTACTCCTCGATCCGGATGCGCGCCTTCTGGATCGGCTCCTGGCTGTTGACGAACCAACGCGCCAGGTGGATGCCGAACTGCTCGGCGGACTCGATGCCGTACTCCTTGGCGAAGGCGTACACCGTGTTTTTGGTGGTGTCCGTCGGCAGGCAGTTGGCGTTCGAGCCGGAGTAGTGGACGTCGTCCATGTCACCCGAGAGGGCGACCGAGACGTTCAGGTCCTTGATGTGATGGGTGTCGCCGTCCCGCGTGATCTTGACAACGCGGTTCTCTGCTTTGCCGTACTGGTTCTGGCCCAGAATGGTGGCCATGCTAGCTCCCTCGGTAAACGGAGTAGCCGAACGGGTTGAGCAGCAGCGGTACGTGATAGTGCTCGCCCGGGTTCACCGCGAAGGTGATGGTGACCTCGGGGAAGAACGCACCGCTGTCCCTTACGCGGGGGGCGTCCTGCTGTGCCTCGGCGGCTTGCTTCTTGGAGAAGTACGTCTCGGTCTCGAAGTCGAGACGCACGTGGGTGGTGCCCTCCGGCAGGGCCGGCAGGTCCTTGCAGCGCCCGTCCGCATCGGTGGCGGAGCCGCCCAGGGCCGCCCACTCGCCGTCGAGACCCGTACGGGCCGACAGGGAGATCGCGACGCCTTCGGCGGGCTTTCCGATGCTGGTGTCCAGGATGTGCGTGGACACCGACGCGGTGGTCTCAGTGCTCATGCTCGGTCTTACTCTCCTTCTGCGGATTCCACGAGACGGGTCAGGCGGATCCGGTTGATCTTGACGAGCTCGCCACGAGCGATTTCCCGCTCCTGTTCCGGCGAGTTCTCGATCCGGACCTTGACCGCGTCCCGCATGAACTCACCGGTCGCACCGGTGGCGCAGATGAGGAAGACGTGGCCGAACTTGTCCTGGTAGGCCAGGTTCAGTTCGAGGAGCTCGTTCTTGAGCTCCTCCGAGGCACCGGCCATGCCACGCTGCTCGCGGGCGGAGGTCGGGTCTCCCGGCTTCGGGCGGCCGATCGGCGCGTGGCCTCCCATTGCCTCGGCCAGGTCCTCGGCGGTGAGCTCGGCCATGGCCGCCTCGTTCGCCGAGAACAGGGTTTCGACGCCGGCGAAGGGGCGCTGGGCGAGCAGCTTGCTCCCCCATGCCGAACTGGCGCACACCTCGTGGAGCTCGGCCGTGGCCGCGCTGTCGTCCAAGGTGTTGAACCGGGTGAGACCCGGGGTCGGACTCGAAGTCACGGTAGGCCTCCGTGGCCTTGTTGCTTTGACGGGCTGGGCATAGCTAACGCGCTCGACAACACGGCGTCAACACTTTGTTGAAACTTCCCGTACACAAAAGCCGCCGCCCGGATGAATAGGGCGGCGGCTCGTCACTTTGAGTCAGGTCAGCTTCACTCTTGGTTGGCTTTATTCGGATTTTCCCGGTTCAAATAGTTGTAAACCGTGAACCGACTGACTCCCAGGGCTCCCGCGACCGTCTCCACGCCGTGCCGGACGGAGAAGGCGCCTCGCGCCTCGAGTATCCGTACGGCGTCCTGCTTGGCCTTCCGGTCCAGCTGGGACAACGGTACGCCGTGCCGGCGCTCCAGCGCCGCCAGGATGTGATCCAGCGAGTCGGAGAGCTGCGGAAGCCGTACGGCCAGCAGGTCCTCGCCCTCCCAGGCGAGCACGACGTCGTCGGGCGTGGCCTGGGACGGATCCATCAGCTCGCCGCCCATCGCGTCCACCAGCGGCTTGACGGCCGTGACGAACGGGTGATCCAGGGGCTCGGTCATGGGGTGTCCTCCCCGATCACATTGACCTGGAGCGAGACGCGCGTCGCTCCGGAGGCCAGCGCGTCGCGCAGCAGCGCACTGACCGCAGTCAGCACCTCCTCGGTCTCCCCTTCGGCCGTGTTGCCGAACGGGCCGACATCCACCGCGTCCAGTTGGGCCTTCTGGATGACCTCGCGAGCGGCCACGGCATGGGCGGGGGCCTCTTCAAGATCGAAGGGCTCGGTCGTGAACTCCACTCTCAATCGCACGTCGCTCAAGCTACCCGGCAGTCTGGACTTTTCGGCAGTCGGTACTTGACAAGTGAGACACCGGGCTTGCAATCTTCCATCAGGCAGAAACTAACTTCCGCAATACGGAAGGAGCGCACACCCCTCATGGGATACACGGACCAGCGCTTCGATGTAAATCTTTCGATCCTCTTCACGGAACTCCCGCTCCTGGAGCGTCCCGCGGCTGCCGCCGCAGCGGGCTTCACGGCGGTCGAGCTGTGGTGGCCCTGGATTGAGACCCCCACCCCCGCTCAGGCGGAGCTCGACGCCCTCAAGAAGGCTCTTGAGGACGCCGGGACCCAGCTGGTGGGCCTGAACTTCTACGCCGGCCAGCTGCCGGGCCCGGACCGCGGTGCGGTTTCGGTTCCCGGTGAGGAGTCGGAGCGCTTCAACGCCAACATCAACGTGGCGGCGGACTTCGCCGCCTCGGTCGGCTGCAAGGCGCTGAACGCCCTCTACGGCAACCGCGTCGAGGGTGTGGACCCGGCCGTCCAGGACGAGCTCGCGCTGAAGAACCTGGTCGTGGCGGCTCAGGTCGCGGACCGCGTCGGCGCGATCCTCCTGATCGAGACCCTGAACAAGCCCGAGTCGCCGCTCTACCCGCTGGTGAGCGCCCCGGCCGGCATCGAGGTAGTGGACAAGGTGAACGAGGCCACCGGCCTCGGCAACGCCAAGTTCCTGCTCGACCTGTACCACCTGGCGATGAACGATGAGGACCTCTCCGAGGTCATCGAAAAGTACGCCGCCAAGACCGGGCACGTCCAGATTGCGGACAAGCCGGGACGAGGTGCCCCCGGCACCGGCGACCTGCCTCTCGAAGAGCTGCTCGACCAGCTCCAGAAGGCCGGTTACAACGGTTATGTCGGTCTTGAGTACAAGGCCGCAGACGCCGCCGCCTCCTTCGCGTTCCTGCCGGCCGAGGCCCGCGCCGCGAAGTAAGCGGAAAAGTCCGGGCGATCAGCCAGGCACCACACGAACTTTTCGTACAAAGCATTAAGAGAAGGACCCTCATCATGAGCAACCTCCCCAAGATCGCGTGGATCGGTCTCGGCATCATGGGCTCCCCCATGGCCGAGAACCTCCTGAAGGCCGGCTACTCGGTCACCGGCTTCACGCTGGAGCAGGACAAGCTGGACCGCCTGGCCGCCGCCGGTGGCTCCGCCGCCGGTTCGATCGCCGCGGCCGTGGCCGACGCCGACGTCATCATCACGATGGTGCCCGCGTCCCCGCACGTCGAGGCCATCTCCTACGGCGAGAACGGCATCCTCGAGAACGCCAAGTCCGGCGCGCTGATCATCGACATGTCGTCGATCACCCCGCAGACCTCGATCGACCTGGCGAAGAACGCCGCCGCCAAGGGCATCCGCGTCATCGACGCCCCGGTGTCCGGTGGCGAGGCCGGTGCCATCGAGGCCGTCCTGTCGATCATGGTGGGTGGCGAGCAGGCCGACTTCGACGAGGCCCTCCCGATCCTCGAGGCGCTCGGCAAGGTCATCGTCCTGTGCGGTCCGCACGGCTCCGGCCAGACGGTGAAGGCCGCCAACCAGCTCATCGTCGCGGTCAACATCCAGGCGTGCGCCGAGGCCGTCGTCTTCCTCGAGAAGTCGGGCGTGAACCTCGAAGCCGCTCTGGACGTGCTCAACGGCGGTCTGGCCGGCTCCACGGTCCTGACCCGCAAGAAGGCCAACTTCCTGAACCGCGACTTCAAGCCCGGTTTCCGGATCGACCTGCACCACAAGGACATGGGCATCGTCACCGACGCCGCCCGCAACGTGGGTGCGGCCCTCCCGGTCGGCGCCGTCGTCGCCCAGCTGGTCGCCTCGCTGCGCGCCCAGGGTGACGGTGGCCTGGACCACTCCGCGCTGCTCCGCGCGGTCGAGCGCCTCTCGGGCGCCCAGATCTGAGCCCGCGGCCCGCTCGCGGGCCGCAGCTCCACTCCCCTCCGGGGGATCTGAGTTTCCGGATGGTGCCGGTGCTGACACCTGTCCTGTCGCGCCCAAGCGCCGGCACCGTCCGGATTTACCTCACCGCCATCTTTCTTTTCAACAAACTGTTGACGTCGAGTTCATGCCGAAATTAGGCTGTTCCGCATGACGGAAGACGGATTCCGTCAGCAGTTCCCCGTACGGAAGGTCACCATGTCGAAGCGCACGCTGACGACCGAGTCTGGCGCCCCGGTCGCCGACAACCAGAACTCCGCTACCGCCGGCGTCGGTGGCCCCATCCTGGTCCAGGACCAGCAGCTCCTCGAGAAGCTTGCCCGCTTCAACCGTGAGCGCATCCCGGAGCGTGTGGTGCACGCCCGCGGCTCCGCCGCGTACGGCCACTTCGAGGTGACCGACGACGTCACCGCGTACACCAGCGCCGCGTTCCTGAACACGGTCGGCAAGAAGACCGAGACCTTCCTGCGGTTCTCCACCGTGGCCGACTCGCTGGGTGGCTCGGACGCGGTCCGCGACCCGCGCGGCTTCGCGCTGAAGTTCTACACCGAAGAGGGCAACTACGACCTCGTCGGCAACAACACCCCGGTGTTCTTCATCAAGGACCCGATCAAGTTCCCCGACTTCATCCACTCCCAGAAGCGCGACCCCTTCACGGGCAAGCAGGAGCCGGACAACGTCTGGGACTTCTGGGCGCACGCCCCCGAGGCGACGCACCAGATCACCTGGCTGATGGGTGACCGCGGTATCCCGGCGTCGTACCGTCACATGAACGGCTACGGCTCCCACACGTACCAGTGGACCAACGCCCAGGGCGAGGCCTTCTTCGTCAAGTACCACTTCAAGACGAACCAGGGCATCCGCAGCCTCTCCGGTGAGCAGGCCGCCGAGCTCGTCGGCAAGGACGGCAACTCGCACCAGACCGACCTGCTCCAGGCGATCGAGCGCGGTGTGAACCCGAGCTGGACCCTCTACGTCCAGATCATGCCCGCCGCCGAGGCCGCGGACTACCGCTTCAACCCGTTCGACATCACCAAGGTGTGGCCGCACTCGGACTACCCGCTGCAGCGCGTCGGCCGTCTGGTCCTGGACCGGAACCCCGACAACGTCTTCGCCGAGGTCGAGCAGTCCGCGTTCTCCCCGAACAACTTCGTCCCGGGCATCACCGCCTCGCCGGACAAGATGCTCCAGGGCCGTCTGTTCGCGTACGCCGACGCCCAGCGCTACCGCCTCGGTGTGAACCACACCCTGCTGCCGGTCAACGCCCCGAAGGCGACCAAGGCCGACAACTACGGCCGCGACGGCGTCATGGCGCTGCGCAACGGCTCGCGCCACGACAAGAACTACGAGCCCAACTCGTACCAGGGCCCGGCCGAGACCGGCCTGGCGCTGGGCGCCCCGAAGGCCGTCTCCGGCTACACGGGCACCCACGAGGCTCCGGCGCACACCAAGGACGACGACTTCTTCCAGGCCGGTGAGCTCTACCGCCTGATGTCCGAGGCCGAGAAGCAGCGTCTGGTGGCGAACATCGCAGGCGGCCTGTCGCAGGTCACCATCGAGGACGTCATCGAGAAGAACCTGGCTCACTTCCACGCCGCGGACGCCGACTACGGCAAGCGCGTCGAGGAGGCCGTTCGCGCCCTGCGCGACGCCTGAGCCGAAAAAGCTTCACCGGGGGCCTGACGGGAGGTCAGGCTCCGGGTGACGAGCCCACACTGCGGACCCGGATGAGGGGTGGTACGCGGTGAGGGCAGGACGAGGACCGTGGCGAGCGTGCGAGCCAGTGCGGTGGTAATGGGTTCCGAGGCCCGTCTCTTGACCTGAGGGAGACGAAGCCGGAGTTCTCGTCGCCCGCCCGCCACGGTCCCAGCCAAATCCTCCTCGTATACACAGGGGCCACGCACAGAGCCCCCTGTGTATATAGGGGACAACCTCCCCCACCCTCTCCGCCCGGTGGTGCGAACGTCCTGTCGCGCCAGCCTCGTACCGTCGGGCGGTACCAAACCAGAGAGCCGAGTCACGGACGGTCCCGTGACTCGGCTCTTTGTCATGTCCAGATGCGATTCCGGGTGTGTGCCCAAGGGCCGCGGGGATAGGCTCCGGGAGATCGCCGATGATCTACGGAGGGGGCAACGCATGCTGCCGGAAGCCTTGTTGGCACTGGCCACGGCCGGGGGGACGGCCGTGGTCCAGGCCGCCGGAACGGAGGCCTGGGAGGGCCTGCGCACCCAGGTGGCCCACTGGTTCGGGCGCGGGGACACCGGCCGGGTGAGCGGTGAGCTGGTACGGCTGGACCGGAGCGCCGCCGAGCTCGCCGCGGACGACACCGGCGGGGAACGGGCCCGCATCCGCCAGGAGGCCATGTGGCAGGCCCGCTTCGAGGGGCTGCTGGAGATGCTCCCCGACGACCAGCGCGACCGTGCCGCCGAAGAACTGCGCGCCCTGCTCGGCGCTGCCGCCGCGCCCGGGGTGTCGGCCGGCGACTCAGGGCTGGCCGTCGGAGGGGACCTGCACATCAGGGCCGACCACGGATCGATCGCCGCCGCGGTGATCCACGGAGGTGCGCACCTGAGCCCCCCTCCCCCGCCGGCTCCGTCCCAGGGCTGAACGGACCGGCTGATCCAAGCCCCCTCCCCGCCGGGCCCGCAGAGCCGTACGCCGTCCGGGCCGGGCACTACGGCATGGCCGTCGGCCGCGCCGACCACGTCTCCTACTACGCCGCCTCGCGCGCTCCGGCGTCCTGGCCGCTGCGGGTCGGCACGGTGCCCGCCGCCGCACGCCGCTTGCGGCCCCGGGACGGGCTCGAAGGCCGCTCCGGGCTGCTGGTCGGCACCGCGGGCACCGGCAAGACGCAGCAGGCCGCGCACCTCGCCCGTACGGCCTGGGACGAAGGCCGCCTCGACCTCCTCGTATGGGTCACGGCCACCGACCGGGAAGCCGTCGTCCAGGGCTACGCGCGGGCCATCGCCGAGATCACCGGATCGGACACCGCCTCGCCGGAACAGGCCGCGCAGTCCTTCCTCGCCTGGCTGGGCCCCGGTTCCGGGACCCCCCGGCGGCGCTGGCTGGTCGTCCTGGACGGCGTGGCCGACCCCGACGACGTACGCGGCCTGTGGCCCCCGGTCCACCCGGACGGGCGGACCCTCGTCACCACCAGGCGGCGGGACCTCGCGCAGCCGGGCCCGGACCGGGCCGTGGTCCCCGTGGAGGGTTTCACCCCGGCCGAGGCGACGGCGTACCTCCACGAGGTCCTGGCCGGGAGCGGACGCCACGGCGACGGGCCCGAGGAGCTGGAGGGGCTGGCGCGGGAGCTGGGCCTGCTGCCGCTGGCCCTGTCCCAGGCCGCGGCCCACCTCGTCGGCGCGGGGATCGGCTGCGCCGAGTACCTCCGGCTGCTGCGGGAGGAGGGCGGCAGGACGCTCGGCGAGCTCGTGCCCGGTCCCGGCGCGCTGCCCGACGGCCAGCCCTTCGGCGTGCACGAGGTGTGGCGGTCCTCCCTGGAGCGGGCCGACCGGACGGCGCCGGCCGGACTGGCGCGTCCCCTGCTGGAACTGGCCTCCCTGCTCCCTCCCGAGGGCGGCCCCGAAGCCGCCCTCACCGGGGCCGCCGCCAGGCGCCACCTGGAGCAGTACCGCACGGCACCGGCCCCGGGCGGGGCCGGACTCCGCACGGACGACGTGACGGAAGCCCTCCGGGTCCTGGACCGGCTGGGCCTGATCGGATACGCCCCGGCGGACCCCCACCGCTCCGTACGGGTGCATCCGGTCCTCCAGCGGGTCACCCGCGAGGCGGTGCCCGCGCACCGGGCCGGGAAGCTCGCCTGGACCGCGGCCTCCGCACTGGTGGACGCGGCCGACCGCAACCGCGACGATCCCGGCTTCGGCCCGGCCCTGGTGGCCTGCACCGATGCGCTGAGGCGCCGCGTCGAGCCGGCTTTGTGGACCGACTCGCGCAGGGACGCCCGGTCCGCCGAGCTCGCCGTCCTCTTCGCCGCGGATTCGCCCCTCGGCGTGCACCCGCTGCTCTTCCGGGTCGGCGAGTTCCTGGGGGCGACGGGCTGGGCGGAAGCGGCCCGGCAGCACTTCGAGCGGCTGGCGGACGAGGCCGAGCGCCGCCAGGGACCGGGGTCCTCCGTCCTCCACGGCGCCCGCGAGCGCGGCGCGCACTGGCAGGGGGAGTCCGGAGATCCGGCCGGGGCCGCGGCGGCGTACGCGGCGATCCTCGCCGGGCAGATCCGCGCCTTCGGCCCCGGGCACACGGCCACCCTGGGCGCGCGGGAAGCCCTGGGCCGCTGGCGCGGCCGGGCGGGGGACGCGGCGGGCGCGGCCGCGGCCTACGCCGAACTGGTCCCGCTCCAGGAGCGGACGTACGGGCCGGCGTATCCGGGGGTCTTCGAGAGCCGCGCGCAGCTCGCGCGACTGCGCGGCGAGTCCGGTGACGCGTACGGGGCCGCCGTGGCCTACGAGGCGCTGCTGAACGACCTGCTGCGCCACCTTGCCGCGCAGGGCGGACCCACGCTCCCGCGCGAGAGCCCCGCCGGGCCGGTGCGGACGCGGCCGGACTGGTCCGACGTCTTCGGCGCGCACCACGGTCACGCACACTGGCGCGGCCGGGCCGGGGACGCGGCCGGAGCCGCGACCTCCCTCACCCATCTGCTGAACGAGCGGGCGAGGGTGCTCGGCCCCGACCATCCCGACACCGCGGCGACCCGCCGGGAGCTGGCCCACTGGGCACAGTACGCGCGGGGGAGGTAGCCGGGGCGGGACCGGTGGACCGGGACCGGTGGCGGGATCGGGTGCCGTGGCCGGGCGGGGAGCGCCCACGGCGTTCCGCCCGGTGGGACGCTCCCGGGACCTGGGAACCGTAGGGCACGCAGAACGGCCCCCGTTCCTCCTGGAGGAGGGACGGGGGCCGTTCGGCGGTGCTAGACCAGCCTGATGGAACTAGGCGGAGATCGGGCGGATCGCGGTAGGGGCGTGGCCCGGCTCGGTCGCGAGCTCTTCGAACTCGGTGACGTCGCTCATGTCGACGGTCTTGCTCATCGAGATGTTGGTGACGCGCTCCAGGATGGCCTCGACGACGACCGGGACGCTGAACTCGGCGGCCAGCTTCTTGGCCTCCTCGAGGGCGGCACCCAGCTCGTTCGGGTCCGTCACGCGGATGGCCTTGCAGCCGAGACCCTCGACGACCTTGACGTGGTCGACGCCGTAGACACCCAGCTCGGGGGCGTTGATGTTCTCGAACTCGAGGTTGACCTCGAAGTTGATGCCGAGACCACCCTGCGCCTGACGGATCAGACCCAGGTAGGCGTTGTTCACGAGGACGTGGACGTACGGGATCTTGTGCTGCGCACCGACGGCCAGCTCCTCCAGCATGAACTGGAAGTCGTAGTCACCGGAGAGCGCGACGACCGGGGTCGTCGGGTCGGCCTTGGCGACACCCAGCGCGGCCGGGATGGTCCAGCCGAGCGGGCCGGCCTGGCCGCAGTTGATCCAGTGGCGCGGCTTGAAGACGTGCAGCATCTGCGCACCGGCGATCTGGGACAGACCGATGGTGGTGACGTAGCGGGTCTCCGGGCCGAAGGCCTTGTTCATCTCCTCGTAGACGCGCTGCGGCTTCATGGGGATGTTGTCGAAGTGCGTACGGCGCTGCAGCGAGCCCTTGCGCTCCAGGTGCGAGGCGACCCAGGCGCTGTAGTCGGGCAGCTTGCCCGCGGCCTTGAGCTCCTTGGCGACCTCGATGAAGGTGACCAGCGCGGCCTTGGCGTCGGAGACGATGCCCAGGTCCGGGGCGAAGATCTTGCCGATCTGGGTGGGCTCGATGTCCACGTGGACGAACTTGCGGTCGCCCAGGTACGCGTCCAGGTTGTAACCGGTGTGACGGTTGGCCCAGCGGTTGCCGATGCCCAGGACGTAGTCCGACTCCAGGAACGTCGCGTTGCCGTAGCGGTGCGAGGTCTGGACACCGACCATGCCGGCGGCGAGCTCGTGGTCGTCCGGGATGACGCCCCAGCCCATGAGGGTGGAGATGACCGGGACGCCGAGCAGCTCGGCGAACTCGACCAGCAGGTCGGAGGCGTCGGCGTTGATGATGCCGCCACCGGCGACGATCAGCGGGCGCTCGGACTCCAGCAGGAGCGAGATGGCCTTCTCGGCCTGCTTGCGGGTCACGGCCGGCTTGTGGACGGCCAGCGGCTCGTACAGGTCGGGGTCGAACTCGATCTCGGTCAGCTGGACGTCGATCGGCAGGTCGATGAGGACCGGGCCGGGACGGCCGGAGCGCATCAGGTAGAAGGCCTCCTGGAACACGCCCGGGACCTGCGCGGCCTCCAGGACGGTGGTCGCCTTCTTGGTGACCGGCTTGGCGATCGACGCGATGTCGACGGCCTGGAAGTCTTCCTTGTGGAGCTTGGCGACCGGGGCCTGACCGGTGATGCACAGGATCGGGATCGAGTCCGCGATGGCCGAGTACAGGCCCGTGATCATGTCGGTGCCGGCGGGGCCGGAGGTACCGATGCAGACGCCGATGTTGCCCGGGGCCGTGCGGGTGTAGCCCTCGGCCATGTGCGAGGCGCCCTCGACGTGGCGAGCGAGGGTGTGGCCGATGCCACCCACGTTCTTGAGCTCGCGGTAGAACGGGTTGATCGCAGCGCCGGGCACGCCGAACGCTTGCGAAACGCCCTCACGCTTGAGGATCTCCACTGCAGCGGCGGCGGCTGTCATACGAGGCATCGAGTTCTCCTGCGGGTCTGGCGGTCAGGCTTTTCCGTAATCCGGAAGTTTTGTTCTGCTATACGGAACAAGCTAAGCGTCGGCCTCGCGCACGTCAAGACGGGATGGCAGCCCGGAACCCACCAAAAGCCGCGTCTCGGTCGGTGAGTTGTACGAAAAACCAGGCCTCGGCCGAAAATCGGGGGTCCGCCCACCCCGGTGGTGGCAGGTGGTGGAGCATGGGGCTACGCACAGCGACGGAGGGGAACCAGGTCTCATGGCGGATGCGGTACCAGTGCGCTGCCCGGCGTGCCTGCGCGAGAACGACTACACGGTCCCGGTCTTCCCCTGCGCCTGCGGAAGCCCGGTCACCCCGCCGCTGGACCTGTCGGCGCCGCCCCGGGAGCTGACCCATCGCACCTGGTCGGACGGCTGGGTGGCGGTGCGGTGCGCGGCCTGCGGGCGGGAGAGCGAGTGGCCGCATCCGGAGGTGGGGTGCGGATCCTGCGGGACGGTGGTGGCGGTTCCGGTGCACCTGCCGGGCACGGAGCCCGCCCAGGCGGCTCAGGCCGCCCCTTCGGCCGCTGGAGTCCCTGGAGCCCCGAGGCCTCAGGCCCCCGGCCCCACTCCGCCGTCGGGTGGGCCCGTGGCGCCCCGCCCCGCGTTCCGCCCGGTGACCATCCGGACGGCCCGGGACGCGGTGGCCACGGCCGCGCTCTACCTGCGCTGGCTCGGCTTCCAGGACGTGCGCCAGCCCGACGGCCGGCCCATCCCGTCGGCGGCGGTGGACCTGCGGGCCCCGGGCCTGGTCGCCCAGGTCGACCCGACCACCGCTCCGGCCGGGCTGCGGGCCGTGGAATGCGTCTGGCTGAACGGGCTCACGGCTTCCGCGACCAGCGTGTACTTCGCGCTCGCCGGATATACGGAGGACGCGCGCGCCCGCGCGGACGACCTGGGGATACCCCTCTTCGTCATGGACCTCACGGGCATGCCGCAGCCGGTCAACGACCCGGCGGACGAGCTCGTCGGTGCGGGGGCCTAGGCTCGGGGGGTATTACGCGTATTCCTGCCGAGGAGAGCTTGATGAGCCTGTACGACATCCCGCTGACCACCCTGTCCGACGAGCCCACCAGCCTCGCCGCGTACAAGGGCAAGGCGATCCTGCTCGTGAACACCGCCTCGCAGTGCGGCCTCACCCCCCAGTACTCGGGTCTGGCCCGGCTGCAGTTCAAGTACGAGGAGAAGGGCTTCACCGTCATCGGCGTGCCCTGCAACCAGTTCGGCGAGCAGGAGCCGGGCAACGCCGAGGACATCCAGACCTTCTGCGCGGCCGGTTTCGGCGTCACCTTCCCGATGCTGGAGAAGTCCGAGGTCAACGGCGAGAACCGGCACCCGCTCTACCAGGAGCTGGTGAAGACCCCGGACGCCGAGGGCGAGGCCGGGGACATCACGTGGAACTTCGAGAAGTTCCTGATCTCCCCCGCCGGCGAGGTCGTGGGCCGCTTCCGCCCGCGCACCGAGCCCGAGTCCCCCGAGGTCATCGCCGCGATCGAGGCGCAGCTGCCGGCGTAAGTGCGGGCGCGGTTGCCGGCGCGGCTCCCCGCGCGGTTGCCGGCGTGGTTCCCGGCGCGGGCGTCCCCTTGTGCGGACGCCCGCGGTACGGGCACCAGCGGCGCGGAGGTCAGTTCACCTGCCGGTCGCGGCCCGACCAGTACGGGTCGCGGAGCTTGAACTTCTGGATCTTGCCCGTGGCCGTGCGCGGGATGACGTCGCGGAACTCGACCGTCGTCGGCGCCTTGTAGCCCGCCATGTGCTGCTTGCAGTGGGCGATGATGTCGGCCTCCTCGGCCGTGGCTCCCTCGGCCAGCACCACCAGGGCCTTGATCGTCTCGCCCCACTTCTCGTGCGGGACACCGATGACGGCGACCTCGGCGACCGCCGGATGGCTGAAGATCGTGTCCTCCACCTCGATCGAGGAGACGTTCTCGCCGCCGGTGATGATCACGTCCTTCTTCCGGTCGGAGATCGTCAGGTGGCCGTCGGCTCCGTCGACGGTTCCGCCGTCGCCGGTGTGGAACCAGTCACCCTCCAGCGCCGCCCCGGTCTCCTCCGGCTTGTCCCAGTAGCCGTCGAGCACCACGTTCGAGCGGGCCAGGACCTCGCCGGAGTCCGAGACCTTCAGCTTGACCCCGAGCGCGGGCAGGCCCGCACGGGACAGCTTGCGCGCACGCTCCTCGGCCGGCAGGGCCGCGTCGGCCGGCCGGGTCCGGTTGAAGGTGAGGAGCGGGGAAGTCTCGGTGAGGCCGTAGATCTGGGTGAATTCCCAGCCCAGCTCCTCCTCCACACGCTGGATGGTCCTGGTCGGCGGCGGGGCGCCCGCGCAGACGATGCGTACCGTGTCGCGGCCCGGGACGGCGCCCTCCCAGGTCGCCGCCGCGTCCAGCACCGTGTTCCACACGGCGGGCGCGCCGCACATCAGGGTCACCCCGTGCTCCTCCACGCGGCGCAGGATCTCCGTCCCGTCCACCTTGCGCAGGACGACCTGCTTCACGCCGAGGCCGGCCATGACGTACGGCATGCCCCAGCCGTTGCAGTGGAACATCGGCAGCGTGTGCATGTAGACGTCGCGCTCCCACACACGGGTGTGCAGGCCGAAGGTCAGGCCGTTCACCCAGATGTTGCGGTGCGTGAGCTGCACGCCCTTGGGGCGGGCCGTGGTTCCCGAGGTGTAGTTGATCGTCGCGGTGGCGTCCTCGTCCGGCCTCGACCAGGGGCGCGGCTCCACGCCGAAGCGCATCAGCTCGGTGTCGCTCTGGCCACCGAGGACGTAGCGGTGGCGCACCTTGACGCCGGAGAGCGACCGGTCCAGTTCCGGGTCCACCAGCAGGACCGAAGCACCGGACTGCTGGACCACGTACGCCACCTCCTCGGGCTTGAGGCGGAAGTTCACCGGCACGCAGATCCGGCCGCTCATCGGCACCGCGAACAGCAGCTCGAGCATCCGCGCGGAGTTGTGGCTGACCACCGCCACCCGCTCGCCCTCGCCGATCCCCAGCGCGTCCAGCCCCGCCTGCCAGGCCCGGACCCGCTCGCCCAGTCGCCCGTACGTCGACTCGGGCACCGGCGCCGCGGGCTGGTCGGGCTCGTCGACCACGCCGGGGCTGGAGGAGAACCCCAGCTCCGCCCGGTCGAGGAAGTCCGTGACGGTCATGGGAATCCGCATTGCTTGCTCTCTCCTATGTCCGGAACAGGTACGCGAAGCCGTTCGAGCCGTGCACGCCATGCGCGCACGGCGCACGCACGCACGCCGCACGCACGCCGCACGGTGCATGCATGACTCACGTCGCATCGTGCCGTGTCCGGAGGCCGGGCCACCAGAGCGGCGTCAGCCGTGGATTGACCCGAAGCGGACGGACCCCTCGGCGCCGTCCTCGACCATGGCGGCGAGGAGCCCCTCCCCCTCGGCGATGATCTCCGCCGTACGGGTCTTCGTAGCCTCGGCGAACAGCTCGACGGTGAGGGTGTTCCCGTCCAGCTTCCAGAGCCCGGCGAGGAAGCCGTCGAGCAGGAGGACGCAGTGGGCCTGGTTCACGGTCCAGGTGCGCCCCTTGAGCTCGGGGGCGATCACGCGGGTCCGGTCGGCGTGGGAGAGGAGCAGGTTGTCGAACTCGGGCAGGAAGCGCGGCGGCGCGGGCACGTCGGCGTCGGGGCGGGGCGCTTCGGGCAGATCGAAGAGTTCCACGCCGTTCTCGTCCCGGAAGACGACCAGCCGCGGCCGCAGCCGCTCGAAGGCTTCGCGCAACCGGGTGAGACCGGCCCAGGTCTGCATGTCCTTGACGGAGGCGGGCCCGAAGGCACCCAGATACCGCAGGACGGCGTCATCAACGGCCTCCACCCCGGCCCCACCCCTTCCCCCTCCCTCTCCTGCCCCCACCCCTGCCTCGACCTCGGCGCCCACCCACACCCCGAGGGTGGTGAGCCGCACCTGCCCGCTCCTCCCCCACACCCCGCGCGGGGTGATCTGCACGAGTGGCAGCCGGCAGCGCGCGGCGACGGACAGCGACTGCGGATCGGCATCGGGCCACTCCTTCAGCAGCTCCTCGCGGATCTCCCCCATGGTGCGGGGCTCCTCCTCCACGAAGTCCCGCGCGAGCCCGGCCAGCCGGTCCAGGTCGACCCCGACCAGGCCCTTGCGGAAGTTGTTGACCTCCCGGTCACGGGCGGGCTGCACGAGCGGCCGCAGCGTCAGCGCGTCGCGGGCCGTGTGGGTGTGGATGGTCGACCGCATGGTGACGATCCGGAGCACCTCCCGGGACTCCATCAGCCCGGCGAGCTCCGCGGGCCGGAATCCGGCGAGGCGGGCGTGGAGCTGGAAGTACGGCGGCTTCACGTTCTGCGCCTGCAGCCCGAGGAGATGTGCCACCGCATCCTGCGCGGGCATCTCGGTACGGCTGAGGAGCAGCTGGCGCGCGAGCGTGGCGCGGTTCAGCGAACGGGTATCAAGTACGGGATGCGTCGTCCTGGTGCTGGAGGCCATGACAGCAACCTAGCCACCCTTGCGGACAACTTCTGTCCGCAACCCAAACTCACCACCCACCCACCCCACACCCACCGCCCACACCCACCACCCACCACCCCATTCCGCCCTATATCCTGCCTCTTGCCCGCAAACCACACGACCGATCGCATCCGCCCGGGAGCTGCCTGCGATGTCACCCTCGATGTCGGAGCGCCCAGACCGCCGCCCCTCGTCCCCCGCCTCGCACGCGAAGCGCGCCGGTGGCTGGCGCCGACCGGGATCCCCTGCCGCGAGCCCCCCGGCCACACCCCCGCGGGCCCCGAAGGCCCCACCGGCCCCCACGCCCGCGGACCACCGCAGCGTGATCGACTCCGCCGTCTACCGCGACGGCGTCCGGGTCGCCTCCCCCACCACCCTCGCCGAAACCTTCCGCAGGCTGCGCGAACAGCCCGACGGCATGGCCTGGATCGGCCTGCACCGGCCCACCGAAGCCGAACTCCACTCCCTGGCCGCCGAGTTCAACCTCCACCCGCTCTCCGTCGAGGATGCCCTGGAAGCCCACCAGCGCCCCAAGCTGGAACGGTACGGCGACACCCTCTTCGTAGTGCTGCGCGCCGCCCGCTACTTGGACGCCCTGGAGGAGGTCGACTTCAGCGAGCTCCACATCTTCGTCGGCCCGGACTTCCTGATCACGGTCCGCCACGGCGCCGCCCCCGACCTCTCCGCGGTCCGCCGCCGTATGGAGGAGTCCCCGGAACTCCTCTCCCTGGGCCCGGAGGCCGCCCTCTACGCCATCCTCGACGCGGTCGTCGACGGCTACGCCCCGGTCGTCGCCGGCGTCCAGAACGACATGGACGAGATCGAGACCGAGGTCTTCCGCGGCGACCCCGAGGTATCCCGCCGCATCTACGAACTCTCCCGCGAAATGGTCGAGTTCCAGCGCGCCACCCGCCCCCTGGTCGGCATGCTCCACAGCCTGATGGCAGGCTTCGCGAAGTACGGCACCGACGAGGAACTCCAGCGCTACCTCCGCGACGTGGCCGACCACGTAACCCACACCAGCGAACGCGTGGACGGCTTCCGCCAGGCCCTCACCGAAATCCTGACGGTCAACGCCACCCTGGTCTCCCAGCAACAGAACGCCGAAATGCGCGCCCTGGCCGAAGCCGGCTTCGAACAGAACGAGGAAATCAAGAAGATCTCCTCCTGGGCCGCCATCCTCTTTGCACCCACGTTGGTGGGAACCATCTACGGCATGAACTTCGAGACCATGCCGGAACTGCATTGGGTGGCGGGCTACCCCTTCGCAATCCTGCTGATGGCAGTGGTCTGCGTCAGCCTGTACGTCATCTTCAAGAAGCGCGACTGGCTGTAGACCACACACTAGGACTGTTGATCAACTTAGCTCCTGCGAACGCAGAAAAATGGCCCGCAGGGCCTCTGGGGAGAATCTGGGGAGAATGCGCAGCCCGCCCATGCCGGCTCTCCCCCGCGCCTTGGGGCTGCCCCTCCCGCACCGCCAACCACCTCCGGACTTCATGTGGTCGCGGAGCGTAACGACAATGGGTGGCGCGAACCATCGTCCATTCCGAGATACAGGCAGGCTGCTGAGCGATAGATCGTGGCCAACAGGTGCTCGCCTACAGGGTCGGCAGTGACAGCCGTCAGGTACACGAACCAGTCGTGGACGGTGTCGCCGTCCCACACCGCCTCGATTGCCACGATGCGGCCGTCGCTCCCGGCAGCGCGGTAGGCCAGAGACTCAAGGTCAAGGGGACTGTCCGGCGTACGGGCGACTCTGTCGCCGTAGTGGAGATAGCGGTCACCGACTATGAGCTGTGCGGTACCAACCCCTATGCCGGCCATCAGGTATGTACTCGGGCACCGTGCCGAGCAGTGCGTCGATGGCCGCGTGGCCCTTGCCGCCGGCCTCCGGCATGAAGTGGGCGTAGTGATCGAGGGTGATGGTCGGACTTGAGTGACCGAGCCACCGGGCGAGCGTGACGACGGACTCGCCCGCACCGTCCTCCTCCCCGCCCGCCACTGCCCGGCGGACGGGACAGCCCGTCGGTCGCGGCACCGGAGGCGATCACCGCCGCCGAGGCGGGCAACGGCCCGATCCCATACGGGGCCGGGGCCCTTCTCGTATGCTCCGACGCATGCGACGCACCTTCGTACCGCTCGCCCTCGCCCTGACCGGGTGCACTACCGAACAGGACAAGGCCGCGAGGTACTGGGACGGCTACCGGTTCGGCGAGCAGACGGCGACGGACTCCTATGACGGACGATCAAGACCGTAGACCGTAGACCGTAGGCCTCAGACCGGTGCCCGGGGGCAGCATGGGCGCCCGGCGGCGCACTGACCGGCTGCTTCCTGGAGGCAGCCGCTCAGTGCGTCGGCGCAGGGTCCGGAATCAGTCGCGTGGCCGTGCGGATCAGGCTGGCGAGGGCGAGTGAGCGGCTGTGCGGGGGCCAGGCGATGTGGGTGTGGACGGGGGGTGCGTCGGTCAGGGGCACGGCGGCGTGTTCGTGCCACAGCCAGGTGCGCGCGGAGTCCGGGACGACGGCCATGGTGCGTCCGAGGGCGATCAGTTGGGCCAGCTGCGTGTGGTCGCGGACTTCCGGGCCCGGACCGGGTGCGTAGGCGCCGTGTCGTGGCCAGCGGGCGATCGGGAGATCGGGGACGTCGCTGATGTCGGCCATGGACAGGGCCTTGCGCGCCGCGAGCGGGTGCCTTGCGGGTAGGACGGCGATCCGCCCTTCGGTCAGCAGTTCCTCGCTGTCGAACCCGGCCAGGGAGTTGAACGGCACGATGAGGAGCGCTACGTCGGCGCGGCCGTCGCGCAGCATCTGTTCCTGCTCGGTGAAGCCGCCGGCCAGCACTTCGATCTCGGCGGCGTCGGGATCGGCGGCGTAGGCGTCGAGCAGCCGCTGCAGAAGGTCATGGGAGGCGGCGGCCTTGACCGCGATGACCAGGCGTTCCCGGGGGCCGCCCGGATGGTCCGCGCTGCCGGAGCGGCGGGTGCGTCGCGCCGCGGCGGCGGTCGCGTCCAGGGCCGCGCGGCCTTCGTGCAGCAGTACCTGGCCGGCGCCGGTCAGGCGCACGCCGCGGCGGTCGCGGTCCAGCAGACCGACCCCGAGGCGTTTCTCGAGCCGCTGGATGGCTCTGGACAGCGGCGGCTGGGCCATGCCCAGGCGTTCGGCGGCGCGGCCGAAGTGCAGCTCCTCGGCGACGGCGATGAAGTACCTGAGTTCGCGGGTCTCCAAGGCGTCCATGGCTGCCCCTTCCTGGGCTGATACCTGGTGGGTATCGCAGGATACCGTTTCGGTGTTGGACGCTCCGGTCGGCCGAGGGCGAGCATCGGCGGCATGAGCAAAGCGAAGATCGCGCTGGTGACCGGCGCTAACAAAGGCATCGGGTACGAAATCGCTGCCGGTCTGGGCGCCTTGGGACACCGCGTGGGCGTGGGAGCCCGTGACGACCGGCGGCTCGGGGCCGCCGTCGAGAAGCTGCGCGCCGCCGGGGTCGAGGCGTTCGGCGTGCCGCTGGACGTGACCAGCCGACGCAGCGTCACCGAGGCTGCCGAACTGGTCGAGCTGGAGGCCGGGGGCCTCGACGTCCTGGTCAACAACGCCGGCATTTCGGGGGAGATGGGGCCGGGATGGGAACAGGATCCGACCAGCCTCGATCTCGACGTGGTCCGGGCGGTGGTGGAGACCAACGTGCTGGGCGTCATCCGGGTGACCAACGCGGTGCTGCCGCTGCTGCGCCGCTCCAGGTCGCCCCGCATCGTCAACGTCTCCAGCGGCGTCGGCTCCCTGACCCGGCAGGCGGACCCGGACATCGAGATCGGTCCGGTCATGGCGGCCTACGCGCCGTCGAAGACGTTCCTCAACGCCGTCACCGTGCAGTACGCCCGCCAGCTCGCCGGCACGGACATCCTGATCAACGCCGCGTGCCCCGGCCTGGTCGCGACCGACTTCACCGGCTTCCACGGAACCCGCACCCCCGAGCAGGGCGCAGCCACGGCGATCCGGCTCGCCACGCTGCCGGACGGCGGCCCGACCGGTTCGTTCTTCGAGGACGACGGGACCATCCCCTGGTAATCCAAGTGATCCAACCCCGCACCACGAACCACCCCGACGGAACACCACCGGGGCCAACGCGCAGCAGCGTTGGCCCCGGCGGCATGTCCACGCCGACCTCTACGGCACGGCCATCACCGCCAAGCTCCGCGGAACGGGACGGCGCCGCTGATTCCAGGCACACCCCGTCCGCTCACATGAGGAACAGGGATTTCCATGTCGCCTTGAGATCGGCCGCACTTCGGAACTGCACCGCGGTAATACCAATTTCACCGGCCGCGTACACATTCGCCTCTTTGTCGTCGATGAATACGACTTCTGACGGGGAAGCCGATACGACGGAAAGGGCCTGCTCGAATGCGCGCGGGTCCGGCTTTTTCGCCCCGAGGTCACAGGAAAAGATCAGCTGGTCGAAGGATTCCGCGAGGCCGGGCATGACACGGGGCAGCGCGCGGAGCAGCAGCGCGTCGTTGTTGGTGAACAGGGCCGTCCGGCACGGACGGGACGCACGGACGAGGCGCAGTACGTCGTGATCGGGCTCGAAGGCCGTGCACCACAGGCGCTCCAGCTCAAGTGCACCCCCAGTGAAGCCGAGCCGGGAGCGAACCACTTCGTGGATGCGGCCGGCGGTCGCATTGCCGAGGTCCCATTGGCCGATGAGGCCGGAATCGTAAAGGGCGGCCCTTATGTCCTGCGGCGTAGCTCCGCACACGGTGGCCAGAATCTCCAGGCGCCGTTCCGGCACGAATCGGCAGACGACATCGCCGAGATCGAACAGAATGACCTTCGGGTTCATGGAGTTGGACCATAGCATGGCGCGATTTGGCGTGATTTCGGACCTGTATGGACAGTTGGAGAATTTTCGATCCATTGCGGAGGCGTCCCGCGGCCGGGTGGATGGGGTCGTCATGGCGCCCCTGTCCGACCGCCCGCGAAAGCCGGACTCGTCCCGGCAGAGGCCCTCGGCCGAGCCGTTCGATCCAGCTGTACGCCGTCCACCTCGCGGCCCTGCGCCGACGGACCCATCGGCTTTGGCCGGAGCGCAGCTCCGAGTCGACGTGGGCTTTCTCACTTCAGGGGGCGCCCTCAATTCCGGCGGCTCCGCCCGGCTTGGTTTCGGCCCAGATCGGCTTGATCTGCTTGGTGGGATGCACCCGGCGGCAGTCATGGGCGGGCGGGGCGGTGATGCCGTACGCCGCGGGTGGAACCCGATCCCGAGGGCCGTGGAATGGCGTCGAGCCGGGGCGTGCCGCGCTCCGCACCGTGGTCGGGGTGGACCTCGCGTCACCGGGGCTGTCGGGCAGCGACCCGGGTCGGTGGACAAATAGGGACAGAGGTCAACACGTCTACGGCATGGGCGACCTGGGCGCCGCCGACTGCCGGATGGGGACGTTCCGGGGGGGGGCGGTTGACAGCGGCTCGGATCGATGTGAGGGATCGCCGTCGCTCTCGTGAAGAACTGCTTAACGGATCGATGGCGAGGCGGGCGGGAGGAGGGTGGCCGGTAGTGGATGTGCGGAGTTGAAAGTCCATGTCAACCCGCCGCATTGGCGGCCTCGTTGGCCGAATATGACGCATTGGCAGGCGTCCGGTGGGCCGAAGATCCGGTGATAGCATCCCGGCATCTGTGATCTTGCTCCGTTTTGACGCAGATGCCGATCTGTGATCGGGGCATGCTCCCCGCGTAACCGCAGGTGAACCGTGCCGATCAGCTGTGTTGCGGGGCCTCGCGAGGTGCATCTGCAGCCGTCCGCATGACATGCGCCGGGAAAGGTTTCCATGAATCGAGACGCACTTGTGTGGTGCTTGGTTGCGGTGGCGGCGATAGCCGTCGTCGCGGTCGTGGCACTCGTCGCCCGCACCAGAGCGCTGGGGGCGAAGAAGGAGCACACCGAGGCCGAGCTGAGGCACCAGCTGCTCACGGCTGACAGTCACCTGCACTCCTCGCGCGCCGAACTGCAGAGGTTCCGCAGCGAGCAGGACGCCACGCTCCGCGCAGCCAAGGAAGCGGCGGAGGAGAACACCAAGGCCGTCCTCAAGGGCGCCGCCAGTCTTCTGCAGAGCCTCGCCGCCGAGCAGACGACGCTTCTGGACGGCATCCAGCGCAAGTACGGCGGACATGCCGTACTCGGCGACCTGTTGGACGTCAACCACTCCAACGCCCAGATGGCGCGCAAGGCCCAGGGCATCGCCGTCATGTGCGGTGCGCCGCTCGGCCGTCGAAACAGGCCCGCCAGCGTCTACGACGTGGTGCGCAGCGCCCAGGGCCAGATCCGCAACTTCCACCGGGTCGCCATCATGCAGCAGACCAGTCTCGCCCTGAAGGCGTACGCGGTCGCACCCGTGGCCCTCGCCGTGGCGGAGCTGCTTGACAACGCTGCCAGCTTCTCGCAGCAGGACGCACCGATTGAAGTGACGTTCCAGCGCGTCCAGAACAACCTGTGCATCGTCATCGACGACGCCGGCGTCAGCATGAACGACGAAGAGCGGCAGCGGGCGACCGCGCTGCTCTCCGGAGAAGTCGCCCCCCGTCTGTCGCAGCTCGGGACCCAGCCCAAGTTCGGCTTCCCGGTCATCGGCCTGATCGCACGTCAGCACGGATTCAGGGTCGACGTCACCGGAGTCTCCCGATACGGCGGCGTCAGGGCCGTCGTCCTCCTGCCCGAGGAGCTGTGGACCATGGAGGAGATACCGCCCGCGCAGGAGGCTCCGGTCAGCGACATCCGGCGCGTCGCCGAGAGTCGGCCCGAGAGTTGGTCGGAGAGCCGGTCCGAGAGCCGGTCCGAGAGTTGGTCCGAGAGCAGCCGTGCCCAGGGCGGCGAGATCAGACCCCAGGGCGCGATGTCGCGCACGATGCACGGTCTGCCCAAGCGCGGCGCGCGCCAGGCGCCCATCGCGAGCGTCCCCGATCCCGACACCACCTCGTCGGCGCCCCGGACCCCGGGGGACGCCGGCCGCGCTTCCGGGCGCAGCCTGGGCGCCTTCCAGCGCGGCACGCTCTCCGGCCGCAACCTTGACGCCACCTCGTTCGAAGGGCCCGAAGAGGTATGACCTCAGACCTGTCGTGGATGCTCGAGGACATCGTGCACAACGTGCCCCGTGCACGGCACGCCGTCCTGCTGTCCGCGGACGGCCTTCCCCGCGGCGCGACCGAAGGCCTGGCCGAAAAGGACGTACGCACCATCTCCGCGGCCATGGCCGGGATGCAGTCGCTCAGCCGGGCCACGGCCCACTTCGCCGGTCCGGAGGAGGACCGGCAGTGGAATCAGACCATCATCGAGTTCTCGCACGGCTGGAGCTTCCTGATCGGCGCGGGGCAGGGATCCTTCCTCGCCGCCGCGGCCGCGCCCGATGTGGACATGCAGCAGATCTCCTTCCGCATGCACCGCCTCGTCGCCCGGCTGGGCAACAACCTCACCTCGCCGCCCCGGGTGAGCACCGAGGACGCCGGAGGTCCGCGAGGGGACTCCCCCCGGCAGCAGGGCTCCGGTGACGCGGGATTCTTCCTCGGCGAGCTCGACCAGGTGATGTCCGAGGTCAAGGGCGCCCGCCACGCCGTACTGCTGGGATCGGACGGCCTTCCCCGCGGGGCGACCCACGGAATGAGCCGCGACCTCGCGGACACGATCTCCGCGGCCATGACGGGCATCCACGCCTACAGCCGGGTCACTTCCCAGTTCGCCGGGGTCGCCGAGGAACCCCATTGGCGTCAGACGGTCATCGAGTTCCAGCACGGCTGGATCTTCCTGATGGCGGCCGGCCCCGATGCCTTCCTGGCCGCTGCCGCCGAGCACGACTGCGACATAGAACAGTTCACCACGCGTCTGCACGAGGTGGTTCCCGGACTGACCGCGGCGGCGACACCGGGAAAGGGAACAGGCCGTGCCTGACGGGCCCGCACAGGACGAAGAGCTGGAACTGACGTCTCCATTAGTCCCGCTCTTCGTGATCACGAACGGACGAGCACTGCCCCCGGACCACGAGTACGAGCACACCACGCTCGTGACGGCGGCGGCGGAGGGCGGCCAGGTCTCGGCGCGCACGCTGTCCCCGGAAGCGGGGGCGGTCCTGGACCTGGTCGCGGACGGCTTCCTGGCCGTGGCCGAGGTGGCGGGGCACACGCACCTGCCCCTGGGCGTCGTCCGCATCCTGCTGGCGCAGTTGGAGGAGGACGGTCTCATCCTCACGAGGACACCGATACCGCGCGCCGAACGTGTCGACAGAGAACTGGTCAGCGCCGTCCTCGAGGGCCTGAAGAATCGATTCGGAGCGTAAACGCGTGTACCTGGATCCAGACGTCTCCCACGCGGTGAAGATCCTCATAGTGGGGCACTTCGGGGTCGGCAAGACCACCTGCATCGGCAGTCTCTCCGAGATCGAGCCCCTGCGGACCGAGGAGGAGATCACCGAAGCCAGCGTGGGCTTCGATGACCTGTCCGGTACCCCGGACAAGACGACCACCACCGTCGCCATGGACTTCGGCCGGCTCACCCTGAGCGACACCCTGGTGCTCTACCTCTTCGGAACGCCCGGCCAGGAGCGCTTCAAGGAGATGTGGGAGGAGCTCTCGCGGGGTGCTCTGGGCGCGCTGGTCCTCGTCGACCCGGAGCGCCTGCACGAGTCCTTCCCCGTCCTGGACCTCGTCGAACGTTTCGGCTTGACGTACGCCATCGCCGTGAACCACTTCGAGGGCACCACGCACTACCCGCTCGACGAGGTGCGCGAGGCCCTGAACCTCACCGCCGAGACCCCTGTCGTGGAGTGCGACGTACGGGACGAGAACTCCTCGGCGCAGGCCCTCATCACCCTCGTGAAACACCTCATGTCCCAACTCGGCTAGGAGCGCAGGAATGCAACAGCCACTTGACCCGCAGGAGATACCCCCCGGCTGCCCCGCGCACGGGAACGTCCAGATGTACGGGCCCTCGTTCGGAGCCGACCCCGACAGCCACTACGCGCAGCTGCGCGCGTACGGTCACAGCGCGCCCGTGGACATCGCCCCCGACGTCCAGGTCGAGCTCGTCACGAGCTACGACGCGGCCCTGTACGTCCTGCAGAACCCCACCTCCTTCGTGCGCGACTCCCGCCGCTGGAACGCCCTCAACGAAGGACGCGTCCCGGCCGACAGCCCGGCGCTGCCCATGATGGGCTACCGCCCCAACGCGCTCTTCAGTGACGGTGCGGCGCACGCCCGGCTGCGCCGGGCCGTCACCGACAGCCTCGCCACGGTCAACGAGCACCAGCTCATCAGGCAGACGCAGCAGTCCGCCAACTACCTGATCAGCCAGTTCAGCACCGACATCCTCGGCCAGGCGGAACTGATGGCCGAGTACGCCCAGCCGCTGCCCCTGCTGGTCTTCAGCGACCTGTTCGGCTGCCCGCCCGAGATCGGCGACCGCGTGATCGCCGGGATCAGCGGCATCTTCGAGGGAACGCCCGGGGCCGACGAGGTGCTCGGCGGAGCGCTCACCGAGCTGATCGCCCTCAAGCGACGGCGCCCGACGGACGACCTGACGACGCGCCTGATGGAGCACCCGGCCCAGCTGAGCGACGAGGAGGTGCTGCACCAGCTGGTCACCCTGCTCTCCGGCGGCACCGCGCCGCTGGCCGCGGCCATCGGCACCAGCAGCGCCCTGTACCTCGGAGAGGACTGGCAGGTCGGCCTCCCGGTCGAGGACGCGGTCTCCCAGGCCCTGTGGAACTATGCGCCGATCGCCAACTACGCGGCGCACTACTCGACTCACGACGTCGAGCTGGGCGGCAGGCTGATCCGTGCCAACGACCCGATTCTCGTCTCGTTCGCCGCGGCCAACACCGACCCGAAGCTGACCGAGCACCGCGAACAGCTCAGCGCCAAGGCGCACTTGGCGTTCGGAGCGGGTCCGCACGCGTGTCCCGCCAAGGACCCGGCCTTCATGATCGCCGTGACGGCCGTCGAGACGCTGCTCAACCAGCTCCTCGACGTCGAGCTGCGCGTCCCGTTCAAGTCGCTCACCTGGGCTCCGAGCCCGTGGAGCCGCTCGCTGGTCACCCTGCCGATTCGCTTCACCCCGAGGACCGTTCCCCAGGCGACCGGGTCGGCCGGGACCGCCGGAGCGTCCGGAGCGACCGCTTCGCACGCGGGCCAGCTGCCCCCGCAGCAGGCACCCGCCCCGTCGCCCTCCAACGCCGGTGCCGGGCGTCCGAGCGCCGCGCCGCAGCCCAAGGGAGGCCTGTTCAGCCGCTTCCTGGCCTGGACCAGGGGCGAATGAGGAATGTGTGATTCAGGTAACTCCCTGAGTGCTCAGTGACGGTGGATGCTTCAACGATCACATGGGTATGCATGGCGGCTGCTTCCCAGAAAGGAGCCGCCATCATGGGGGTTGCCACAACTCCGTCGTACGACCGCCGGGCGTCCGCCTCCCTCTTCTCCCGGCTGCGGACAGCCCGAGGGCAGGCCGACCCCTTCCCGGTGTACGCCGAACTCCTCGCGCGGGGCGAAGTGGTGCCCGCACCCTGGGGCGGCTTCGCCGTCACGGGCTTCGCCGCCTGCGACCAGGTCCTACGCAGCCGCCAATGGCTGGAGCCCGACAGGGAGTGGCGCGAGCGCCAAGGGCTGGGGACGCGCTGGAACGCGCCCTCCTCGCGCGAGATGAGCCATACGCTGGCCGCGCTCAACGCTCCGGACCACACCAGGGCGAGACGGGCGGCCGGCACCTTCGACCGGGGCACTGTGGAGCGCATCGGCCGCAATGTGACCCGGACCGCGGATCGCCTCCTCGACACCTTCACGGAGCGAATACGCACCGGCGAGGCGGACTTCTCGGAGCTTGTCTGCGAGGAGCTGCCGGTTGCCACCATCGGTGAATGGCTCGGACTGCCGCAGGCCGACTGGCCCCGGCTCCGGGAGTTGACGCACGACCAGGTATTCACCCAGGAGCTGCTGCCCTCGGCCAGCCAACTGGCGCTGTCCGACACGGCCACGGCCGAACTGCGCACCTACTTCACGGGCCTGGTGCGTGAGCGGCGCTCCCACCCCGGCGAGGACCCCGTCACCCGGTGGATCCAGATGTGGGACGCGATCGAGCCCGACCGGGACAAGGCCGACGAGGCCGTCTACTTCCTGGTGTTGTTCGTCCTGCTGGCCGCCCTGGAAACCACCGCGACCCTCCTCTCCTCGATGGCGCTCCGGCTCGTGGAGAGCCCGGAGCGCTGGGACATGATCGCCGACAACCCGGACCTCGTACCCGGGTTCGTGGAGGAGACGCTCCGCTACGACCCGCCCACCCACGTGATCAGCCGGGTCGCATCGCAGGACACCGTGCTGGGAGGCTTCGAGGTCCGCCGCGACGAGATGGTCCACCTCATGGTCGGAGCGGCCCACCGGGACCCCGCCAGACACGTCGACCCGGACCGGTTCGACCCCCGGCGCACACCCGACCACCTCGCGTTCAGCGGCGGGATCCACTACTGCCTCGGCGCGCCCCTGGCCCGCCTCGAAGCCCAGACCCTCCTGCGCCAGCTGCTCCGGCGCCTCCCGCGCCTCACCCTCGTACGCCCCCCGTCGATGGCGCCCCGCGTGGCGTTCCGGCGCCTGCTGAACCTGGACGTAGCACTCGCATGACCGAAGCGACCCCTGCCCCCACCCTCATCCCCACGCTCTCCCCCACCCCCACCCCCGCACCCGTGCCCGCCCGGACCGCCCTCAAGGCCATACGCACCGAGCAGGACGGCCCCGTACTGCACGTCCGCCTCAACCCCTGGGGGCAGGAGGACACGCTGGACACCGCGGTCCTCGACGACCTCATCACCCTGCTCGACGAGCTCCACGAGCGGCCCGACGTCCGGATCCTGACGCTGTCGTCACTGGGTACGGACTTCTGCCTGGGCGCCGACCGCAACGAGTACCAGGAGGCGCTGGCCGCCGATCCGTCCGGAGTGGGCCTGCGGCGCACAGCCGACAAGGCGCACCGCCTGTGCCAGGCCCTGGAGAACACCCACGCGGTCACCATCGCCCGGCTGCACGGACGGGTCGTCGGCGCCGGTCTGGCCCTCGCCTCCTTCTGCGATCTGCGCGCCGGCGCCGACACCAGCCGCTTTCGCATGCCGGAGGTCGGCATAGGGCTGCCGCCGGCGTGGGGCGGGGCGATGGGCCGGCTGGTCTCCGAGGCCGGCACCTCCAGGATTCGCGAGCTCATGCTCACCTGCGACGTCTTCGACGCCGACACGGCCCACCGGATCGGCCTGCTCCACCGGACCGCCCCGCTGGACCAGCTGGACAAGGTGATCGATTCCTGGACCAGGCCCCTCGTGCGGCGCTCGCCCGAGGCGCTCGTCCTGACCAAACGGATGCTGGCCGGCTACGCGCGGGCGGACAGGACGGCAGACGTCTCCCTGCTCGACTCCCACCTCCTGGCAGCCACCCTCCACCAGCACGCGAGGGGCTGATCCGGGCCCCGGCGGCCCGCCACGGGCCGCCGGGTCATGGCACGATGGCGCGCCGGGCCGTCTCCCCCGGCCGGCCGCCCACGAGGAGCTCTCATGCATCGGCAGCGCGAGGACGTCGACCGGCAGGCCGAGGACGTCGTCGACGGGCTGCTCCGGTCGGTCCGCGGGCGAGGGGCCGACGGCGCCGCCGGGGCTGCCGGGGTCGTCGGGGTCGTCGCCATCGACGGGGCCGGAGGGTCGGGCAAGAGCACGCTGGCCGCCGCCGTGGCCGGACGGCTCGACGGTTCCGTCGTCGTGCACGTCGACGACTTCTACCGACCCATGCCCGACCGCGAGCGGGAGCGGCTCGACGCGGAACAGGGCTACCACCGCTACTTCGACTGGGAGCGGCTCCGTGACCAGGTCCTGATCCCGCTGCGGGATCAGGACGCGGACGCGGTCGTCCCCTACCAGAGCTACGACTGGGCCACGGGACGGCTCGGAGCCTGGCACGAGATCGCCCCCGGAAGCCTGGTGATCGTCGAAGGGGTCTACGCCGCCCGCCCGGAGCTGGCCCGCTACTACCACTTCACCGTCTACGTCGACACCCCGCGGGACACCTGCCTGCGACGCGTGCGGGCCCGCGGGGAGAACCCCGAGGAGTGGATCGGGCGTTGGCGCGCCGCCGAGGACCACTACCTGCGGACCACATGGCCACAGACCAGGGTCGGACTCCTCGTCAGGGGCTACTGACGGACGCGGAGCGCACGACGACCGGGGCCTCGGTTCACCCGAACGGCTCGATTCGGGGTGTGCGGGCCGGGTAGGGGACGGGCCGTCCTTCCCCTATCAATCCGGAGGCATCCGTGCCCGACATGAACGGCCCCTACAAACCCGGTACTCCCTGCTGGATCGATCTGATGGTCCCCGACCAGCAGGCGGCGCTCGACTTCTACTGCGACCTGTTCGGCTGGCAGGGCGAGATCGGCCCCGCCGAGACCGGCGGATACTCGGTCTGCACGCTCAAGGGCAAGCCGGTCGCCGGGATCATGAAGGCGATGAACCCCGACGGCACGGTGCCCGACCCGATGCCGCCGACCGTGTGGACGACGTACCTGTCCACCGACGGGATCGACGCCACGCTCAAGTCCGTCACCGACGCGGGCGGCAGTGTCATGATGGGCCCGATGGACGTCATGGAGCTCGGGCGGATGGCCGTCGTCACCGACCCGACCGGCGCGGTCGTCGGGCTCTGGCAGCCCGGTTCCTTCGACGGGGCGGGCATCGTCAACGAGCACGGCGCGCTGATCTGGAACGAGCTGAGCACCGGTGACACCGATGCCGCAGCCGCGTTCTACTCGGCCGTGCTGCCGATCAGCCCGGCTCCTTCGCAGATGCCGGGCGCCGAGTTCTACACGGAGTTCAAGGTCGCCGGTCGCGCGGTCGCCGGAATGATGGACCTCTCGAACATGCCGGCCGGGGTTCCGCCGCACTGGCTGCCGTACTTCCACGCCGACGACGTCGACAGCGTCCAGGCGGCGGCGGTCCGGGCCGGTGGCAACGTCATGGCCCCCGCCTTCGACATGGCGGCCGGCCGGATGGCCGTCCTGACCGACCCGCAGGGCGGCGTCTTCGCGGTGATCACGGCCTCCGCACCGGAACAGCCCGCCTAGTACCGGCCACCGGCCTGCCGTACGGCCGCCCCCGCGACCTCCGACCGGACGTCGCGGGGGCGGCTGCCGGGCGCCGGCGGTTTGGAGGGTGGGGGGAATCTCAATACGATCCGGCGATGATCACTAGAAAATGGGTGGCGGCCGGCGCATGCGGCTTGCTGGTCACCCTGGCCACCGGGTTGTTCCCGGCAAGTGCCGTCGCCGGCGAACCGGTGGCGAAGGAAGCGCCCAAGGTCGAGTTGGTGCTCGACGTCAGCGGCTCGATGCGGGCGCAGGACATGGACGGGCAGTCCCGGATGTCCGCCGCGAAGCAGGCGTTCAACGAGGTACTGGACGCCGTGCCCGATGAAGTGCGGCTCGGAATACGGACCCTTGGCGCCAACTACCCCGGCGACGACAAGAACCTCGGCTGCAAGGACACCAAGCAGCTCTATCCGGTCGGTCCGTTGAACCGCACCGAGGCGAAGACGGCCGTGGCCACGCTCGCTCCCACCGGCTGGACCCCGATCGGGCCGGCCCTGCTCGGGGCCGCCGAGGACCTCAAGGGCGGCGACGCCACCCGGCGGATCGTGCTCATCACCGACGGCGAGGACACCTGCGCACCGCTCGACCCGTGCGAGGTCGCGCGGGACATCGCGGCCAAGGGGATCCACCTCGTCATCGACACCCTCGGGCTGGTGCCCGACGCGAAGACCCGAAACCAGCTGATCTGCATCGCGGAAGCCACCGGCGGTACGTACACCTCGGTGCAGCACACCGCAGAACTCTCGGGCAGAGTGCGCCAGTTGGTCGACCGGGCGGCCACTCCGGTGGTCAACCCGGTGGCCACCGAGGGCGCCAAGGAGTGCCAGGGCGCCCCGGAACTGAAGCCGGGCCTCTACAGCGACCGCGAGACCTTCGGGGAGCACCGCTGGTACCGGGTGGGTGTCAAGCCCGGCCAGGAACTGCGCGCTTCGGTCAGCATCGGGGCCGACCGCGCGGTCAACAACGACTACGGGATCCTGCTGCGCGCGACGACGCGGAGCGGACGGGAGATCGTACGCGGCCAGGAGGCGGGTGAGGGGCGCACCGACCTGATCTCGTCCGGGCTGCGCTATCCCAAGAGGGCGGAGAGCGGGGACGAAGCCGAGCAGCAGCCTGAGATCGTGTGCCTGCAGGTCAGCAACTCCTTCTCGGCTCCCGCCTCCGTCAAGACCACCCCGGGCATGCCCGTGGAGCTGACCATCGACGTGGTGGACGGCCCGGACGAGGCGAGCGACGTGGCCGCCTTCGGCCTCGGGCGCGGCTGGTGGCTGCTCGGCGCGCTCGTGCTCACCGGCTTCCTGGCCGGTCTGGTGTGGGGCTGGGTCTCCCGCTGGCGCATCGCGGTCTGGAGGACCAACTGATGAGTGACACCACTCGATACGCGCGGATCGCGCGAACCGTACGACGTGCGGCGACCGTCGGGCTGCTGGTCGGCGGCGGGCTGCTCGCCGTGGCAGCCTCGCCCTCGCCCTCGACGAGCCCGAGCGGGGACCCGAAGGCGCCGACCGAGGCCGGTACGGCCTTCCGTACCGCCACCCCGGTCAAGTTGGACCAGGAGGCCACGGCCGACGCGTCCACCGGCGACTACCTCTACTGGGTCCTCCCCCTCGACGCGGGACAGCGCCCCACCGTCCGGGCTTCGGTCACGCTGCCCGCCGCAGCCGGCCGGCACGCCTCCTCCACGTGGCAGCTCGACGTCTACGACGGCCTGCGCCGCCGCCAGCCCTGCATGTACGGCACGCAGACCGGCACGGCGGCCAAGGACGCCGCCACCGTCGAGCTCTCCTGCACCCTGCGCCCGGTCCACTCGGGCGCCGACCAGTGGAGCAACGACGCCCTGCCGGGGGCGTATTACATCCGGCTCACGGTCACCGACCTCGCACCGGAGGACCTCGGTCAGCCGGTACGGGCCCGCCTGCGGGCCGAGGCGAAGGACGTCGGCGGCGCCTACGCGGCCGACAACGCCTTGGCCAAGCCGCTCGTACCCGGCTCCGGTACGGCTTCCGCCCTGGAACCGGACGGCGGCTGGTCCGGCGGCTGGTGGTCCGACCGCTGGCTCTGGACGGCGGCCGGCGGACTCCTCGCCGCGCTCGCGGGCATCGGGGGCTACCGCCTGACCCGGGGCGCGGGCCACCCCGGACGGCGGGTACCGCCCACCGCCTGAGCCCGACGGCCCGGGTGCGGGGCCGACCAGCCCCGCACCCGGGAACCCTTGCAAACACCATGCTTCGGAGCCGTTGCCTCCCTTGCGCTGCGCCGAGATGATGCGCCCCAGGGCAGACTTGGGGGACCGCATGGACAACGGAGAAGCTCGGGGAGACCAGTACGACGACGAGTCGGAGGACTACGTCGGCTACTGGGAGGGGCGCAACTACGAGCACGCGGCGGAGATAGCGGCGGTCAAACGGCTGATCGGACAGGGCGGCGTCCGGTACGGGCTCGTATGCGAAGTGGGCGGCGGATTCGGAAGGTTGAGTCCGGTCCTCAAGGAGTACGCGGACCGGGTCATGATGTTCGACCCCAGCGCGAAGCACGTGGGCATCGCCCAGCGGCTCCTCGCCGGCCATCCCGGCATCACGGCGCACCTCATGCGCCCCGGGCAGATCCCGCTGGACGCCGGGGAGGCCGATCTCGTCTCCATGATCCGGGTCATGCACCACCTGCCCGACCCCGGCCCGACCCTGCGCGAGATAGCGCGCGTACTGAGGCCCGGCGGCCACGCCCTGATCGAGGTGGCCAACTCGGCGCACATGCTGAACAAGTTGCGCTACGCCAAGCGGCTGCGCGCGGTGCCGCGCCAGCCCGTGGACATCCGCTCCGCCGAGAAGGTGGCCGAGGGCAGCATTCCCTTCGTCAACCACCACCCGGACACCGTCGTGCAGCAGTTCACGTAAGCGGGACTGCACGTCGAGGAGAAGCTGTCCGTGTCGAACATGCGCAGCGGCCGACTCAAGCAGAGCGTGGGCGAGGAGCGGCTGCTGGCCGTCGAGCAGCGTATCCAGAGCCCGTTGGCCGCCCTCAACTTCGGACCGAGCCTGTTCTTCCTGCTGCGGCGCCGAAGCCCCTCCGCGTAGCGGCTACCCGGAGGGCGGGGTCGCGGGCGGGGTCCGGAAGGTCGCGGTGCCGCGCCCCGACAACAGTCCCTGCCAGTCGGGCGGAAGTTCGGACTCGTCGGCGAAGGACACGTCCGTGAACTCCGCGGCCTCCGCGAAGTCTGCCCGCTCGAAGGTGACTCCGGCCGCGAAGACCGCGTTCATGAACACCGTCGGCGCGGCGAAGGTGGCGCCCCGGAAGGAGGCACGGCCTTCGAAGCGGACTTCGTCGAACAGCATCTCGTCGGCCCAGACGGTGGATTCGAAGGAGACGGGCCCTAGGAAAGCCGCTCGGTCCCAGGCATTGCGGCTGTGGAACACGGTGTGGGTGAAGCCGGCCTTCCCCCGGACCCTCATCCGGCTCATGAGCGCCTCTCCCCACACCTCGGCCCAGGCCATGTCGAGCCCGCGGGTGAACATCGTGTCGGTGAACCCCGCACTCCCGCCGAAGTCCACCCTGTCGAACCGTGTTTCGCGGTCGAATGTGCTCCCGTCGAAGGCGCTGTCCCGGCGGAACACGGTCCGCCCGAAGGAAGCCGTCTCCCTGAACCGGGAGGTTTCGAAGCCCGCGCGGCCGTCGAACACGGCCCGGTCGAAGGAGACGCAGCCCTCGAACTCGGCCCCCACCGTGTTCCAGTCGTCGACGAAGTGCGCACGATCGAAGGTCGCGGTCCCCATCCGGACGTGGCCCGTCAGGGGGTCCCGCAGGCTGCGCAAAACGAGTTCGAGCAGACCGTCGGCGAAGGTGGTGCCCCGCAGGTCCACGGGGAGTCCGGGCCGCAACCTTCCCAGGTATGTCGCCTGTTCGGACTCTGCGGCATGGGCCAGACACCAGGGGTGGTTCGGCAGCCGGATGCCGCCGCAGCCCGCCGGATCCGCCGCGCCGCCCTGGTAGCCGCATCGCGGCCAGTCGACGGCCGGGTCGTCGCTCCTCAGCTCGGCGTCGGCCAGCGCCCGCGCCACTTCGACGGGTCCGTCCGAACAGATCCAGCCCGACTCGGCCTCCGGCTCCAGAGGCTCGGCCCTGAGGTCTTCCATTCCACTGACGGCGCGCAGCGACTCGCCCTGCACCAGGACGACGGGCCCACTCGTGCCCGTCCGCCTCAGCCGCTCGGTGACCGTCCGATGGCCGACCACGCGCAGCGCTTCGTCCGCCGCCCGTCCGTGCACCTCCCGTTCGCCGACCGTGAGCTCCCCTCTGGCGAGGCCCACCGCCAGGGAGACGTCCCATTCGCCGGAGCCCCCGCGCAGCCGGGCCAGCACCCCCGGCAACTCGGCGAGCAGCCGTCCGGACTTGCCCAGGGATCCGGGCCCCGGCACCGTGACGAGCAGTGCGGCACCACTGTCCGCGGCCGCGACCGTCCCGGTCACTGCGCTGTCCGCCTGTGCCCGCAGCAGGAGCTCGACGAGCTCGGGATGCAACGGCCGTCCGATGGGCGCCCTCTCCACCTCGGCCCGTACCGCCAGGCAGATCCCGGAATCCTCCGCCCGCGCCCTGGCATGGGCCGCCATGACTTCACGGAATCCGGGCTGTTCGAGCAGGGCCTGCCCGGAGAGGAACACCATCCGGTCCGGCCATACGGTGTGCACGATGCCCGCCAGCCGCCCGTCCCGGGAGACCGGGGCGCCGACATAGTGGGTCCAGGTTCCCGGTTCGTCCGAGAGCCGGACCAGCTCCCCGTTGCGCTCCCCCCGGTACGGAAGGAACTCGCCGGTCAGCGCGATCGGCTGGCCCTCGTCCGTACAGGCGTCGACCCTTAGTCGGGCGGCCTCCACGGCGGCGTCGGCCCACTCCGGCGGTGACCAGGTCCCCGGGTCCACCAGATCCTCGTCGGCCAGCAGCAGGAACACCGTGGGAGTGGCCTCGTCCCACCACACGGACCGGCTGGACAGCTCTCGGTCTCCGGTGCGGACCCAGGCGATCGCACTGCGCCCAAGCCTGTCCCCGACGGCGAGGACCATGCGGGGCGACAGCAGCACCCCCACCGCCTGCGGATCCCGCGCCGGCTCGAACCGGACGCGCACCACCCGGTCGGCCAGTCCGGGATCGGGCCGGGCCGCCGTGGCGAACGGCTGGGCCCCGTCGGGCACTTCGCGGCGGCCCTGCACTCCGTCGGTGAGGCGGATCGCCGTGAAGTCGGGGCCGGTGCCGCGGTGCCGGGACATGTACTCCCAGACCCGCCGACGCACCAGTTCCCGTACCGCGGCCACGTCCCCGCGCAGCTGCGATCCGAGCAGGGCTTCCCGTACACCCGGCAGGAACTCGAACTCGACCTGGTCCGCGATCTGTTCGGCGCCCCACGGCGCGAACAGCCCGCCCAGCGCCACCTCCGCGAGGTGGCTGTGCTCGGAGTCCCGCAGCAGGGAGCGGCGTACGAGGGTCATGACGGGCAGCGTCAGCGGTACGGCGGCCAGGTGGGCGGCGAGGCGCTGGGCGGTCGGCGAGGCGTTCGCACGGAAGCGTTCCACCGCCGCCAGGGGGTCCGGGAAGGGCTCCCGGTGGCCGGGGCTCTCGTACGGGGCCTCGTGCGCGGGCTCCGCGTCCAGGCGCAGGCAGGCCAGCCGCCGCCAGCGGCCGTCGCCGGACACCACGCGCACCAGCCGGGCCAGGCTCCCCGAGGCGATGCCGACCACCGGGACCACCGCGCCGCCCCCGCGGGCCCGCCGGACCAGGGGGACCCGCTGCCAGGACCGGGTGGCGGCCGCGGGCCGGTCCGCGCGGACCGCGAAGGGGACCGGGCGGACGGCGCCGCGGGTCCACAGCCGCTCGGGCAGGACGTTGAGCACCGCCACGGCGTTGTGCGCGGACCACTGCCGGAGCACACCGCGCAGGGGGGCTTCGCGCCAGCCGCCGCCCACCGTGTCGGAGAGGACGAGGATCAGCCGGCGGCCCGCCGGGTCGGCCAGTTCCATGGGGTTGCGGGGCGCGGTGGCGCGACCGCGCGTGACCATGGGCGTGCCGCCGGGGCCGGTACCCGTGAGCTGCCAGGTCCGTACGTCGCGGAAGACCCCGCTGCGCGTGAGGACCCCGCGGACCTCCTCCACCAGGTCGGACCAGAGCAGCATCGAGTGGTGGGTGTCGACGACCAGGGCCACGTCCAGCCAGCGGCTCTCGGCGGGGCGCAGGACCGGGGTGAGGACCATCCGCTCGATGCTGCGTTCCACGGTGAGCTGCTCGTCCAGCTCCTCCCCCGGGCCGCCGATGTTGCGGCGGCCGACCGGGCGCAGGGAACGCATCAGGGCCAGCGGGTCGTCGAGGGAGGCGGCGCGCGGCAGCCGCAGCGGCGTACCCCGGCGCCGGGGCGGTGCGGGGTCGTCGCCCGCGGCCTTGCCCTCCTCGGGGAAGGGATCGACGGATCCGGGGCGCGGACCGGGCGCCTGCGCCGGCCCCTGCGCCGGGAAGAACTGGGCGGCGGGCTCCGTTCCCCCGCGGGAGCCTCCGGGCAACTCCACCGAGGGCGCGGGCGGTGCGGGTTCGCGGGACGGCTCGGGCGGCGGCGGGAGCGGTCCGGCGGCCGGGCGGCGGGACTGCGCCGCGTCCACCCGGGTCGCCAGCCACAGGATGTCGGCGATCTCCTCGGCCCCCGCTCCGGGACGCGGGCCGCCGTTCTCGGCGCCTTCGGCGAAGGCGGCGAGGAGCTTCTCGATCACGCCGAGGGCCCGGTGAGGTGGTGCATGACGGTGGCGAGGAACCGGTCGCGGTCGCCGGGCGCGGACCAGGCTCCGGCCAGGCGGAGTTGGATGGCGTTGAGGAGCTGGTCGGTGGCCAGGTCCCCGTCGTCGGCGCGTTCGAGGAAGCTGGTGACGAGTTCGCGGTACTCGTCGCTGTGCTCGATGTCCACGCCGAGCCGCCCGCGCACGATGCGGGCGAGTTTGTCGAGTCCGGGCGGGTCCAGGTGGAGCCGGACGCAGCGGCGCAGGAAGGCGGGCGGGAAATCGCGTTCGCCGTTGCTGGTGAGGACCACGATGGGGAAGTACCGGCACTGGACGCGGCCTTCGGCGATCCGGACGGCGGCGTCCGGGTCGTCGTCGGTGCCGATGGCGACGGTCGGGTCCTCCTTCGCGAGCCGGGCGAGTTCGGGGATCACGAAGCCGCCGTCCTCGAAGACGGTCAGGAGGTCGCCGGGGAGGTCGATGTCGCTCTTGTCGATCTCGTCGACGAGCAGGACGCGCGGGCGGTCCTGCGGCAGGAGCGCCGTGCCGAGCGGTCCGAGGCGCAGGTAGCGGGCGATGGACGGACCGCCCGGGCCAGGGGCGGGGGCCGGGGGCGGGGCCGGGGCGCCGGTGCCGGGGGTTGCGGGATCCGGGTTCGCGGCGGGGTACCCGGCGGCGGCAGCGCCCGGCGTGCGCATCTGCTCCAGCCCGGCTTCCTGCAGACGGCCGATCGCGTCGTACAGGTAGAGCCCGTCGCGCAGGACGGTCCGGCTGGTGATCGGCCAGTGCAGTACGGGGCCCAGGTCCAGGTCCGAGGCGATGCTGTAGGCGAGCGTGGACTTGCCGACGCCGGGCTTGCCGGTGATCAGGAGCGGCCTGCGCAGGTGCAGGGCCGTGTTGACCACGTCCTTCTCGATCTCGTCGGGTACGTAGCCCTCGCCCCGCCTCCAAGTGCGGTCCCAGGCCGGGCCCGAGCACCCGGGGGGCGTGTATCCCGGGTCCGGGACACCGGTGAAATCCCGCCAGGGCGGTGGCGGTCCGGCTTCCAGCCTGGTCCGACGCTCGGCGGCCTCGCCGGTCCCGTGGTACAGCCACCAGTCCTTCACCACTGCCTCTGCCTCCATCGTCGGATGTCGCGGTCTGTCGTCGGGGTCGGTATCGGGTTCGGTGGCCGGCATCAGGATCGGGATCGGGATCCGGATCGGACGAGTGGTCGGTATCGGGATCGGTTCAGGCCAGGGGCCGCAGGGTGAGCGTGTCGTCGGGATCGTCCCACAAGAGCACCAACCGGTCTGCCCCCACTGCCTGTTGTCGACTGCCGTAGGGGGCGCCCGCACCCGCTCCGACGGCCGCCCGGCGCACCTCCCGTACGCGCGCCGGCAGTGTGCGCACGTCGAGTGCGCCGGGGTCGGGGCGCCCGCCCTCGCCGGCCGGCGCGAGCAGGGCGAGGAGACCGGGCGGAGCGGGGGAACCGGGGGGAGCGAGCTGGCCGGGCGGAGCCGGGGCACCGGGGGGACCGCCCGCGCGCCGCCAGACCGCCACCGGGACCCCTCCCTCCAGCACCGCCTCCACCACCGCCCCCGTCCGCGCCCCGCCCGGCGTGTGGGCCAGTACGCAGGCGGGTGCGAGCTCCGCCCCCAGCTCCACGCCGAGTCCGTCGTACACGTCCGCATCCGTCACCACCCGGACCGCGTCGGCGTGCCGCCCGCCCTGGGTCCACAGCCAGCGCCATTTGGTACGCCATTCCCTGCCCGTGTCCTCGCGCTCCTGCGGACAGCTCACCACCACCTGGTAGACGAGCCCCAGAGCCCTGGTCCGGCCGCCGGGGCCGCGCGGGACGAGCCACTGGTCGAAGTCGAGGTCCAGCAGCTCGTACGGGACGTGGAACTCGATCCGCTCCACCGCGTCGGAGGGCAGCCCGGCCTCCGGATGCCCCACCAATGCCCGCCCTACGGTGCCCAGTTGCCGTACGAGCTCGTTCCGTACTGCATCCAGCCGGACCGGCTCGCCCTCCGACTCCCAGATGTGCTCGGCCGTATCGCGCCGCAGCCACATCCGGGCCAGGAATCCGTCCTCACCGCCCGGCGGCGATTCCAGCCGCACGTGCAGGGCCGTTCTGCGCGGGGGCGGGGGCGGGGGCCGCAGCGCGGGCAGGGCCAGGCGTTCGCGGGTGCCCTGTACCCAGTCGCGCAGCCGGGCCGCCCAGCGTTCGTCGCCCGCGTCACCGGCGCCGGCCGCTGCGGCCCGGTCGCCGAGGAACCGTACGAAGGGCACCACGAGCGGCATCCCGCCCGGCCCACCGTGCCGCTCGTCCAGGTCCTGGACCACCTCCAGCAGACTGTCGCCCGGCAGGCCGCCGTGGACCGGGGGTGCGCAGCCGGTGGCCCTGAAGGCCCACAGGTATGCCTCGTAGGAGCATCGCGGCAGGTCGCGGCCCTCGAAGAGCTCGCCGAGTCCGTCCCAGGCCGTCTGGTCCAGGCGGGCCGCGCGGGGCGGCGGCGCCGCCCCGGGCAGGTCCTCGTCGAGGAAGGAACAGGCGTCCCAGTCCCGGTCCACGACGAACTGCGGGAGCTGCCAGCCCTCGCCGCGCTCCCGCCGCTCGCGGAAGGTGCGGTGGATGGAGCGGGCCGTGTCGGCGAGTGCGGCGGCGCCGTCGCGGACCGTGCGTTCGCCGAGTTCCCCGAGGAGGGCCTCGGTGAAGAGGCCCGCGCCGCGCTCGGCGTCGTTCTGCGCGGCCTCGCCCTCGCGGGAGGCGTAGAGCCGGAACTGCCTGCGCCCGGGGACCGTGGCTCCGCCGCCGTAGTCGTTGGCACCGAAGTTCCACCGGGTGTCGCGGGGCGCGTCGACCCGGCAGGCGTCCACCAGGGCCGCCTGGAGCGGGAACCGGCGGTGTTTGACCAGGTCGGTGCGCCACCAGCGCAGCGCGGAGTCAAGGTTGAGGTGGCGGATCTGGCCGGGGCTTGCGTCGGCGCAGGGGAGCATGAGTTCGCCGCCGCGCGGCTCGATGTAGCCGTGCCCCGCCCAGAAGATCCACAGCAGGTCCCCGTCGCAGGCGGGGAGTTCGTCGAGGAGCACCGCCTTCACGTTCTCCTCGGTGGCCGGCCGGTGGGTGGCTCGCAGGGCCTCCAGACCCGGGGAGGCCGACCAGCCGAGCGTGTCGGGGTCGTCCAGCGGGGACAGCAACAGCTTCACGTTGCCCGGCGGGACCTCCCCCGGCCCGGTCAGCCAGCGCGCGAACCGCAGGGCGTCGCGGGCCGGGCCGCGCAGGTTCCAGCGGTGGCTGACGGCATAGCTTTCGACCCCGGCGACGAGCGCGAAGGTGCGCCGGGGGCCGAGGGCGGGAGGGAGGAAGCCGGCCGGAATCACCCGATCTCCGCTTCGGCCACCGCCTGTTCGATGCGCGCGTAGAGCGAATCCTGTTTCCAGTAGGCGCTGTGGCAGGCGGGGAAGGGCTGGCGGCTGCCGATCTCGTGGTCGCTGACGCGCGGGTCGCCGGGGAAGACGGGCTCGGCGAGGTACGAGAGCACGTCCTGGCGGTCGTAGACGTTGAGCCAGCGCGGGAAGGCGTACGGGAGCTCGTGCCCGGCGCGATCCCGGTCAGCGCGCCGAGTTCGTAGAGGAACGGCGCCTGCGAGCCGACGGTGACGAGCAGCGCGGCCCCGGGGACGGGTTCGCCGCGGGCGGCGGCGAGCGCGAGCAGGTCCACGAGGGCGATCCCGCCGAGGCTGTGGCCGATGAGCACGGTCGGGCCGGGTTCGGCGGTGATCCGCTCGCGCAGGAACGCGCGCAGGTCGGCGCCCCGGGCCTGGTAGCGCAGGATGTCGCCGAGGGCCGGGGTGGCGCCGACGGTGAGGGAGCCGCGCCAGGCGTTGAGCAGGGGCTGGGTGCTCACGCGCATCGCGAGCCGGCCCAGGACCGCGGCGGCCCGGGCTCCGGGCACCCGGGCATCGCCGCCGAGCCGGGCGGTGAGCAGCTCGACCAGGCGGTCGCGTTCGGCCCCGGTGCAGTCGGCCTCGGCTCCGGCCGAGGCGAGCGCGGCGGCGGTCACCGCGCGGGCGAGAGCGGTGGCCAGCTCCCGGGCCTGGGGTTCCTCGGTGGCGCGGGCACCGGCGCGGGCGGCCTCGGCGGAGCCCGCGACGATCTCCAGCGCGGCGGGGAATCCGGCGGCGAGCCCGGTGCCGAGCAGCAGCGCGGCCTGCTCACCGGCGCCGGGCGCTCCGGGCGGCCCGGACACTCTGCCGCCCTCGGCCAGGTCGGCCGGAGCGGCCGGATCCGCCTGGTCCGCCAGGTCGGCCAGGTCCGCCAGCAGCTCCAGCACCCGGACCCCGGCGGACCGCACACCAGGCATGGCGAAGCCGTCGTCCTCCTGCCGGTCCCCGTCGGCGCCGGTGTCCCAGCCGGCTTCGGCCAGGACCCGCAGCTCGCAGAGCGGGTCGGCGATCAGCAGCCCCCACTCGGCGGTCCCGTCATCCCCCGGCCCCGGGGTCCCGTCGGGGAGCCGCAGTCCGGGTACGGAGCGGCCCTGGGCGCTGAGGGTGGCGCCGAAGCGTTCCCCCCAGAAGCAGGAGTCGACGGTCGCGTCGGGGAACCGTCCGGTCAGCCGGTCCCGGAGCAGTGCGAAGAGCTTGTCGTGCCGCTCGCGCCGCACCCCCGTGCCGTGCACAAACAGAAATCGCATCGCGGCTCCGCCCCCTCGCACCGTCTTCCCCCGCCCGGCACCATAGCGCCGCTCGGCGAACGGGGCCTCGGTAACGGCGAGTTCGGACCGTACGCACCCGGAAACCGGCGGCGCCGGATGCGGCTGGATTCAGCCGGTCCCGGCGCACATCCACACCTATCAATCACCTGTCACATGTGAAATATTACTCGCGCTCCAATCCGAACCCCCGGAAAGGTCCGCCACGTTGCGCCGACTCGCTGCGGTGGGAGCGGCGATATCCCTCGCCCTCCTCGCCGCCACCGCCACCACCCCCGCGCTCGCCGCCACCGCACCCCCGCCACCGGCCGGGCAGCAACAGCAGACCGGACAGCAGGAGGCCCCCGCCCCGCCACCCGCACCCCTGGAGGTCCAGCGCCAGGCCCTGCGCCGCCAGGCCCTCGAAGACGTCGCTTCGGGCCGGCCCGGCGGCCTGCGGGCCGAGGCCGACGGAACGCTGCCGCGCCAGGCCAAGGTCGGCAAGCGGTACGTCGAGCTGGCCCAGGAACGCAAGGACAAGGTCTTCGTGATCCTCGCCGAATTCGGCGACCAGGTGGACAACACCACCGAGTTCGAGGGCAAACCGCGCTTCGGCGGCACCCCCGGCCCCCTGCACAACACCATCGACAAGCCGGCCAAGGACGACAACCACACCCTGTGGCGCAAGGACTTCGACCGGGCCTACTACCAGCAGCAGTTCTTCTCCGCCGACCCGCAGTCGGCCTCCCTGCGCGCCTACTACAACCTGCAGTCCTCCGGTCGCTACGACATGGACGGAACCGTGAGCGCCTGGGTCAAGCTCCCCTGGAACGAGGCCCGTTACGGCACCGACCACTGCTCCGAGCCGGGCCAGTGCCAGACCAACTGGGACATGGCCCGGGACGCCACCGCCGCCTGGTACGACTCCGAACGCGGAGCAGGCCGTACGCCCGAGCAGATCAAGGCGGAGCTCGCCGAGTACGACGTCTGGGACCGCTACGACGCCGACCACGACGGCAACTTCGACGAGCCGGACGGCTATCTCGACCACCTCGTCGTGGTCCACGCGGGCAAGGACCAGACCTGGGGCGGCGGCGCGCAGGGCAAGGACGCCGTGTGGGCGCACCGCTGGTTCGCGTACTGGAACCAGGCCGGCAGCGCGGGTCCCCAGGGCAACAAGGCGGGCGGCACCCCGATCGGCGACACCGGCATCTGGGCCGGCGACTACCTGACGGGCGGGGAGAACAGCGGCGCAGGCCTGTTCTCGCACGAGTTCGGCCACGATCTGGGGCTGCCGGACCTGTACAGCTCGGACGGGGACAACAGCGTCAACTTCTGGTCGCTGATGTCCTCGGCCTCCTATCTCGGCAAGGGCCGGAACACCACCGGCCAGTTCCCCGGCGACCTCGACCCGTGGAGCAAGCTCCAGCTGGGCTGGCTCCAGTACACGGAGGCCGACGCGGGCCGCACCACGCGGGCCACGCTCGGGGTCTCGGGCTACAACACCGAGGATCCGCAAGCCCTGTTGGTCCATCTGCCGCCTTCGGTGACCACGACCGAACTGGGCGATCCCTACGAGGGCGGCAGCCAGTGGTGGAGCGGCACGGGTGACTTCATGGACAACACCCTGAGCCGCACCGTCGACCTCACGGCGACGGCGCCCTCGGACGCGGCCCGGCTCGATGCCCGGGTCTGGTACGACATCGAGCAGGACTTCGACTTCCTGACGGTGGAGGCCTCCACGGACGGCGGCGCGGGCTGGAGCGCCCTGCCGGGGACCGTGGACGGCACGGCGATCGGCGCGAAGGGGATCACCGGGACCTCGGCGGGATGGAAGCAGCTGTCGGTGCCGCTGGACCGGTTCGCGGGCAGGAGCGTGCAGCTGCGGCTGCGCGCCACCTCCGACAGCAACACCCACGGCAAGGGCGTCGCGTTCGACGACATCCGCGTCACCGCGGGTGGCCGGGAACTGCTGCGCGACGGCGCTGAGCAGGGTGCGAACGGCTGGACGGCGGTCAAGTGGTCGCGCACCCAGGGCCGCACGGGCAGCGAGGAGCACCCGCGCGCGTACTTCGTGGAGAACCGGCGCTACACCGGCTACGGCACCATGCTGAGGACCGGCCCGTACAACTTCGGCTTCACGGGCGACAAGGTGGAGTTCTTCCCGTACCAGCAGGGCGTGTTGATCTGGCTCTGGGACACCGCGTACAGCGACAACACCACCAAGGCGCATCCGGGCGGCGGGCTGCTGCTGCCCGTCGACTCCCGGCCCGAGCCGCTCGCCTACACGGACGGCACCCTGCTGGGCGCCCGCGCGCAGACCTTCGACGCCACCTTCTCGCTCCGCGCGAGCGAGAGGGTCGTCCTGCACAAGGCGGGGGTACCGGTGGTGATCCCGGCGCGGCCCGGGGTGGCGGTCTTCGACGACCGCCACGGCTCCTACTGGGACGCACGGCTGCCGCAGCTCGGGGTCAAGGTGCCGGACACCGGGACCCGGATCGCGGTGGCGAAGGAGGCCTCGGGCGGGACGGTGACGACGGTGCAGGTCAGCCCGTCGAAGCCGTGAACTCCCCCAGCTGAGCACGCGGGTTGAGGGAGGCGTACTCCAGTGGTGCGGACGGGTCGATGGTGAGCTCGTGGGGGGCGGGCTCCACGCCCGCCCGCACCAGGAGGTCCCCGACGGCGGCGATCATCGCCCCGTTGTCGGTGCACAGCGTCATCGGGGGCACCCGCAGTTCGATCCCGGCGGAGGCGCAGCGCCGCTCCGCGAGCTCCCGTACGCGGGAGTTCGCGGCCACCCCGCCGACCACCACCAGGGTCCTGACCCCGTACTCCTTGCAGGCCGCGACCGCCTTGCGGGTCAGTACGTCGGCCACCGCCTCCTGGAGCGAGGCCGCGCCGTCGGCGACCGGCGGCTCCTCGCCGCGCAGCCGGTGGCTCTCGGCCCAGCGGGCGGCGGCCGTCTTGAGCCCCGAGAAGGAGAACGAGTAGGCGTACCGGTCCTGCGCGCGCGGCCCGCCGGTCAGCGGGCGGGGGAAGGGGACGGCCTTCGGGTTGCCGCCCCGGGCGGCGCGGTCGATGGCGGGGCCTCCCGGGTAGGGCAGGCCCAGCACGCGGGCGACCTTGTCGAAGCATTCGCCCGCGGCGTCGTCCAGGGTGTCCCCGAGGTGCAGGATCGGCTCGCGCACGAGGTCCCGTACGAGGAGCAGCGAGGTGTGGCCGCCGGAGACGATCAGCACCATGCAGGGCTCGGGCAGCGGCCCGTGCTCCAGGGTGTCGGCGGCGACGTGGCCGGCGAGGTGGTGGACGCCGTAGAGCGGCAGGCCGAGCGCGTAGGCGAGGGTCTTGGCTCCGGCAAGACCGACCTGGAGGGCGCCGGAGAGGCCGGGGCCGGTGGTGACGGCGATCGCATCGAGCTGGTCGGGGCGGAGCCCGGCCTGGTCGAGGGCCCGGCGGACGACCGGGTTGAAGGAGTGCAGGTGGGCGCGGGCGGCGATCTCGGGTACGACGCCGCCGAAGCGGGCGTGCTCGTCCATGCTGGTGGCGACGACGTGCGCGAGCAGCCGGCCGTCCCACACGATGCCCGCGCCGGTCTCGTCGCACGAGGACTCGATGCCGAGCACCACCGGAGAGCCCATTGCGCCGCCACCTTCACCCTTATTGCGAACTAGTCGCAATAAGGGTACCGGTCGCGGACCCGCCCGCGTCCCCCGTCAGTCGCACACCAGGCAGAACGGGTGCCCTGCCGGGTCGGCGTAGACCCGCCAGCCCTCGGCCGCCCGGCTCTCGTCCAGCAGCTCGGCGCCGCAGGCCAGCACCTCCTCGTGGGCCCGGTCCAGGTCCGCGACGACGAAGTCGAGGTGGAGCTGCTGGGGACGTTCCGGATCCGGCCACTGGGGCCGGCGGTGGTCGTCGGCCCGCTGGAAGGCGAGCACGGAGCCCGCCGGGGTGTGCAGGGTCGCCCAGCGCGCGTCGGTCGTCCAGCGCCGGTCGGGCCGGTTGACCTCGCCGCCCGTCAGCGACTGGTAGAACGCGGCCAGCGCGGTCGGATCGGGACAGTCCAGCACCACGCACTGCATCTCAGCGATCATGGGCCGATCCTAGTGCCGGGTGCGGGGCCCGCGCCGGGGAGCTGTGAGGACGGACACGTTCCCCTTCCGGAACCGCGACCGCGTCGCACGTCTCCGTTCGGGAGACGGATGATTCGGATGATTCGGTCTTGACGCATGAGATTTCAGGGGCAGGAGCGCACCGCATGTTCACCAGGGTCCAGGGCAGGGCCGCACGGGGCCTCGTGCTGTCCGGCATCTGCTGCATGCTGCTCATCGGCGGCGCCGGGTACGTCTGGAAGCTGCGCGCACTGGCCGCGTACGTGGCCGAGGGCGACCCCGGCCGGGGCAGCTACCTCCGGGACCCCGCGAGCACGGACGACGCGGCGACGGTGACCGCGGTACTGAACGGCGCGCCGGACGGCGGGGCGGCGGCCGACGACAAGGGCCCGACGGCTTCCGCCCCCGCCCCGGGACAGCCCCTGGCGGCCGCGACGGTCCCCGCCGAGCCCGCCGTCGGCGCCCTGTTCTCCCCCGGCGACGACGGCGACTCCGGCCACCACTGCTCGGCGAGCGTGGTCCACTCCCCCGGCGGGGACCTCATCGTCACCGCCGCCCACTGCGTCTACCGCGGCGGCTTCCGCACCAACCTCGCCTTCGCCCCCGGCTACCGGGACGGCTCCTTCCCGTACGGGGTCTGGGTCCCGGACCGGATCGACGTGGACCCCCGCTGGATCGAGGACCGGGACCCCGACTACGACGTGGCCTTCCTGCGGCTGAGCCGCCCCGGCCATCCCCGGGAGCGGCTGGAGGACGTCACCGGCCCGGCCGCGACCATCCGGTTCGGCACGGAACTCCCCGTGCCCGCCCGGCTGATGGGCTACCCCAACACCTCCGAGGAGCCATTGGGCTGCCCGACCACCGCCGTCGCCGCCGGGCCCGCACAGGTGCGCCTCGACTGCGAGGACGTACCCAACGGGACCAGCGGCGGTCCGGTCCTGACCGACGGGAACACCCTGATCGGGGTGATCGGCGGCCGGGACGGCGGCGGCGACGACGAGACCTCGTACAGCTCCTACTTCGACCACGGCATCCGCGACCTCTACCTGCGCGCGATCGCGGGCTAGGTCGTGTCTGACGGTTCTGCGTGGGGAAGGAGCGGCGTCCGGTGCTCTCGGCGTGCCGGCCGAATGCGCTCGTACTGGTTGTACGTGGCCTTTCGGCCGGTGCGTCGAGAGTGCGTGCCGGGCGCCGCGACGCCGCGCAGAGCCGTCAGACACGGCCTAGGCCCGCTCGACGGCCGGTCCGTGGTGGGCCGGGTAGTCGGTGGTGTCCGGGGCGGTGGGCAGCCGCCACTTGGACAGGACGCGGATCATCGTGGCCGGACTGAGCAGGGTGTTGGGCGAGGCGGTCAGCGACAGGACCCCGAAGAACCGGCCCGAGATCACCGGGTCGGCGTTGGCGCCGACCATCACCCTGGACATGTAGTTCTGCAGGATCCGGGTGGCCCGGTCCGGCGGTGGCCCGTCCGTCACCGCGTAGCGCATGTCCTCGCTGGTGGCGATCTGCCAGGGCACGGCCGCCGCGGCCGTGGTGCTGCGCTGGATCCGCCGGGAGGCCGCGGCGATCTGCTCCGGGTCCAGGGTGCGGATCTCCTTGGCCAGGGCCTCCGCGGCGAGCGCGGCGACCGTCATCCCGTGCCCGTACACGGGGTTGAACCGGCAGGCCGCGTCGCCGAGGACCACCAGTCCGGCGGGCCAGCGCTCCATGCGCTCGTAGTGCCGCCATTCGTTCACGGTGCTCCGGAAGGCGGTGGCCCCCGAGAGCGGGGTCGCGTCGCGGATGGCGTCGTAGAGGGCCGGGCTGCGCAGGCTGCGGGCGAACGCGAAGAACTCCTCGTCCTTGACGGGCGGGGCGTGTTCGCCGTTGCCGATGAGCGTCACCAGCCAGCGGTCGTCGCCCTGCGGTACGAGCACACCGCCGCGCGGGAGGTCGGGCCGGCTCTGGACGTACATGCCGTGCCAGCGCCGCGCCGGATCGGCAGGCGTGGCGAAGTAGCGGCTGGAGTAGCCGAGATGGGGGTCGTAGCGGGTGACCTTCGGGGCCGGGTGGCCGAGGGCCGAGAGCCAGGCGGGGGCCTTGGAGGTGCGGCCGGTGGCGTCGACCACCAGGCGGGCGGCCAGCGGGGCGGCGTCGCGGAGCCGCACTCCGGCCACCGAGCGGCCGTCCGGTCCGGCCACGAGCCCGGTGGCCGTCGTACCGCTCAGGATCCGGATGCGCCCGTCCCGCAGGACCTCCTCGCGCACCGTCCAGTCGAGCAGGTCCCGGCCCCCGATCAGGACCTTGGTGCCCGGCACCGACTGGAACCAGTCCGCCGGGCTCAGCCAGAGGAAGTCCCGCGGGGTCTCCAGCAGACGGGCCCCGCCCTCCACCAGCTTCGCGGTGATGCCCGGCAGCATCTTCTCCATGAGGTCGATACCGCGCGACCACAGGATGTGCGCGTGTCTGGACTGCGGGATCCCGGACCGCAACTCCGGCCCGATCCCCGCCAGTTCGTCCCGCTCGATCAGAATGACCCGGGGGAACCTCCGGGCGAGGACCCGAGCGGCCAGCAGCCCGGCCATGCCCGCCCCGAGGACCACCGCGTGGCCCCCTGCCTCCGGATCGGTGTGTGGGTGGTTGTCCGTAGCGTCGTCGTCCATTCCGTCGAGTCTGCTGCGGGCGCGGCGGACCGGTCAGGGCCCGGACGGGGCGCCCGGAGGCTTCCCGGGGGCGGACGGGCTCATGGCGGGGCGCGCTCGACCTGGCCGACGTCCTGCCGGGTCAGGGGCAGAGCACGGTCCAGACGACCTTCACGTGCCCGCCGTCGTCCCCGTAGAACTCGCTGGTGCGGGTGCCGGGTTGGTCGGTCCAGGGGTCCCAGGCCACGGTGCCCCGGGCGACCAGGTCGTCGGCCGAGGAGGCGTCGTGGTCCCAGAGGTGGACGCCGACCTCGAACGGGCCGGGCGAGTACGTGGCCCCCGAGCCGACCCGCTGGTAGAAGTACGGGTCCGGGTTGCTGCGGTTGCCCTGGTTGGGGAAGGTCGACGGGTCGGACGCGGAGCGCGACCACACGGCGGTGCGGGCGCCGCCGCCGGTGCGGACCGCGATGTCCCCGTAGAGCGCGGGCCGGGTGGTGCCGTCGTCGAAGTAGGTCAGCTCCGCCTGGTCCACGCGGAGCCGGCAGGCGGGGGCGGCGGACTGCGCCGGGGTGACGGTGTAGGTGACGGCCGCCTCGCCGCCGTCCACGCCGAGGATCCTCGCGGTGAAGCGCCCGAAGCCGAGCGCCGGGTCCCAGTGGACCCGCCCGGCGGCCATCACGTCGTCGTTGTTCCCGGCGCTGTAGTCGGCGTCGGTGAGGTAGGCGGTGACGGTCGCCTCCGTGGTGAAGATCTGGCTCCGGGTGGTGTCGTCCAGGCCGAACCAGGGGTCGTGGTCGGGGAAGGCGGTGGCGCCGGCCCGGTCGCGGTGCCACAGGGTGCGGGCAGTTGCGTCGGTGGTGAGGGTGAGGCCGTCGTAGAGCTCGGGGCCGCTCTCACCGCTGGAGGTGAACCGGGCTGAGTCGACGGTGATGCGGAACGGGCCGCTCCTCAGGTCGACTTGGGAAACCGGGTCCTTGGAGAACTCGGCGACGATCTGCCGCCGGACCCAGTCGTCGGAGAGCAGTCCGTAGTGCGAGGGGCAGCCGCTGCCACCGACCGGCAGGACGTGGTTGACGGCGCCCGCCAGTTCGGTGGAGTGCGGGGCACGGCTGTCGCCGGGCGGGATCTGCTGGTCGCAGGAGGAGCTGAAGGTGGTGTAGCGGGTGGCGCCCGGGGTCTCGTCGCCCGCGTTGAGGGAGTTCAGGAAGGCACTGCCGGGGGTCATGTCGGCGAGGGAGGCCGCGTGGATGTCGCAGAAGCCGGCGAAGGGCCCACAGGGCGCGGCGTCGCCGGCGCCGTGGTTGGGACCGCCGAGGGAAACCCAGGCGCGGACCCGCGAACTCCCTCCGTCCTTGAGGTACTTGCGGGTGAGCAGCGAGCCCATGCTGTGCGCGACCACGTCGACCTGGCGGGAGCCGAACCGCTCGGAGAGAAAGGCTCCGAAGCGGGTGGCGTTGGACTCGTTGGTGGCGGCCCAGTCGTAGCCGAATTCGGCGAGGTCGCTGAAGAGCCAGCCCTGCGCGTGGAGGTAGTCCTCCAGCCCGTCCAGGGAGGCCGCGGTGTCACCGTAGCCGTGGACGAGGACGACGGGCGTACGCTGCTGCGCGCGGGCGGTGGCCGGTACGGACGCCCGCGCCGCCGGGGCGGCGAGGAGTGTTGCCAGGAGCGCGCCGAGCAGCCCGGCGACGGTGGCGATGAGCATCGGGGACAGCAGGCCAACGGGCAGAGGAACGGTGGGCAGGGCGGATCTGCGCATGGCTCTCCCGGGGGATGCGGCTCGACAGCCTGAAGTGACTGGGGAGTAGCAAGTTAGCCCCCGGGGATTCAGCGCGATAGGGACGCGTACGAGACTCCCGTGAGCTTTTCCGAGGCGGCCCAGAGCCGTTCGCCGGACTTGTCGTCCAGGGTCCATTTCGCCCGCCCGGAGCGGGCGGGCGCGCCGCGGAAGCTGAACCGCGGCCCGATGAACTCGTCCGGCCGGACCCCGGGCGCGGTCGCCGCGTACAGGGCGGGCAGCGCGCCGGAGGCCGCGGACTGGGCGATGATTCCGTTGCCGACGGCGATGCCGAGGCCGTTGGCGGCGACCGCGATCCGCGAGCCGAGGGTGGTGCCCGCCTGCGGGGCCGCGGCGACGTGCAGGTTGGTCGACGCGTAGCCGGGATGGGCGGCGGCCGCGACGATCCCGGATCCGGCGGCCTCGAGCCTGCGGGCGAGCTCGTGGGTAAAGAGCAGGTTGGCGGTCTTGGAGCGGCCGTAGGCGATCCAGCGCCGGTAGTTCCGCTCGCTGTGGAGGTCCGCGTGGTCCACGTCCCCGAACATGTGGAAGCCGCTGGAGAGACTGACGATCCGGGCCCCGGGCGCGGCGGCGAGGAGCCGGGGCAGGAGCAGCCCGGTGAGGGCGAAGTGGCCGAGGTGGTTGACCCCGAACTGGGTCTCGAACCCGTCGGCGGTCCGCCCGAACGGCAGGGCCATCACACCGGCGTTGTTGACGAGGACGTCGAGACTGCCGTGCCGCTGCGCGAAGGCCTCCGCGAACTCCCGCACAGTGGCCAGGTCGGCGAGGTCGAGCGGGATGAACTCCACCTTCGCACCGGGCACTTCGGCGCGCATCCGCACCTCGGCGGCCCGTCCGCGGGCGGCGCTGCGGCATGCCAGCACCACCGAGGCGCCGTGCCGCGCGAGTTCGAGGGCGGTGAAGTAGCCGATCCCGCTGTTGGCTCCCGTGACCACGGCCGTGCGGCCGCTCTGGTCGGGCATGTCCGACGCACGCCAGCCTGCCATTGCCCCCACCTCGTCCTGTCCTGCTCGCCGATTTCACCCGTCGGAGCCGGTGGCCGCCGACACCAGGACGTCCCCGGCCGCGACCCGGCTGTAGAGCACCGTACGCCCCGTGCGCCGCCGCAGGATCAGCCCGGCGGCCAGCAGCACCTTCAGCTGTCCGGCCACCGCGCCCAGGCTCAGCCCGGTCAGCGCCACCAGCTGCGTGGTGGACTTCGGGCTCGCCAGCAGCACCAGCACCCTGGACCGGACCGGCCCCAACAGCCTGACCAGCGACTTCGGGGCGTCGGCGGCGGCGTCGGCGGCGGGCTGCGCGGCCGTACCCGGCTGGACGGCGGTGCCCGGCTGCGCGAGCTGTCCCTCGGCCGGGTAGACCAGGGCGTGCCGGTGGGCACCGCGCCAGGCGACCCAGCCGTGCGGCGGCGTGACCGGGACGAAGACCAGCCCGGCGGCGCCCGACAGTTCGCGCGGCGGCCGGTCCTGGAGGTTGATCCGCAGCCGTCCCTCGCCGAGCCACGCCATGCCCGGCCGCATCCCCGAGAGGGCGGCCGCCCACCCGCCGCGGCTCAACTGCGCGGTGCGCAGCAGGATGTCGGCCTCCGCGACCCGGCGGCGGCGCTCCCAGTCGGGGCGGACCGTCTCGGTCCACACCCACTCCAGCAGCTCCGCCGTGCGCGGGCCGAGTCCCCGGGCCCGTGCGAGGTCCTCGGGCAGCGCACCGGAGGCGGCGCGCAGGTACGTACGGACCGCGGCGTCGGGCGTCGCGCGGATCGGCTCCAGTTCCTCCTCGAAGGGACCGCCGTGCGGCGGCGGGGTCAGGTGGTCGGCGATCCACAGCCGGCCGAGGGCGGCCCGTACGAGGTGGGCGGCGACGGGGTCGGCCGCGAGGTGCGCGCGGTAGGCCGGGAGCCGGTGCGCCAGCCAGGCCCGGTCACCGGGGTGCGCGGCGGACCGCCGGTGCAGCGCGGTCAGCGCGGCCGTGGTCTCGGCCAGCGCGGACACCACGAAGCGGCTCCCGGCCAGCGCGTCGCTGTCGATCCGCCAGTAGCCCATGCCCGTCCCGCCGTCCCCTCCGTCGTCCCCTCCGCCGCGTCCGGTGCCGCGTCGCCCCGGCCCGCCGAAGCCACCCGCCCCGCGCACCAGTACCGGGTTTCGCGCCCACGCGAAACATTAGGCCGTCCCCGGACACCACCCAAGACTCCCCGCATGCCCAGGACCTACCGCTCCCTCGCCCGGACCCCCGAGTTCACCCCGTTCTTCCTCGCCTCCGCGCTGCGCGTCGGCGCCTCCACCATCAGCGGGTTCGCCCTCGCCGTCCTCGTCTACGAGCGCACCCGCAGCCCCCTGCTCGCCGCGCTCGGCATGTTCGGGCCCTCGTTCACCCAGATGCTGGGCGCGACGGTGCTCCTCTCCGCCGCCGACCGGCTGGAGCCGCGCACCGCCCTGGCCCGGCTCTCGCTGCTCGCCGCGCTCGCCGCCGCGCTGCTGGCCGTTCCCGCGCTGCCGCTGTGGGCCGTCTTCGCGGTGCTGCTCGCCCAGGGGCTCGCCGACTCCCTCGGGGGCGGGGTCCGGTACGGGCTGCTCACCGAGATCCTGCCGCCCGAGGACTACCTGCTCGGCCGCTCGCTGCTCGCCGTATCGGCCGGTGTGACGCAGATCGCGGGGTTCGCCCTCGGCGGGGTCCTGGTGGCGGCGCTCTCCCCGCGCGGCGCGCTGCTGGCGGCCGCCGGCCTCGCGCTCGCCGCCGCGCTCACCCTGCGGACCGGGCTGAGCCGCAGGCCTCCGCGGGCCGTCGGGCGGCCCTCGCCCGCGGAGACCTGGCGGACGAACGCCACCCTGTTCGCCGACCCGGCCCGGCGCACGCTCTACCTCGCCCTGTGGCTGCCCAACGGCCTGATCGTCGGCTGCGAGTCCCTCTTCGTCCCCTACGATCCCGGCCACGCGGGGCTGCTGTTCGGCTGCGCGGGCGTCGGAATGCTCGTCGCGGACATCCTGGGCGGGCGGTACCTGCCCGCCCGCTGGCGGGCCCGGCTCGCCACCCCTCTGCAACTGCTGCTCGCCGCGCCCTACCTCCTCTTCCTCCTGGAACCCGGCCCGGTGCCCGCCGCAGCGGCCGTCGCCCTGGCCTCCGTCGGCTACGGGGCGGGCCTGCTCCTGCAGGAGCGCCTCGTCGCCCTGCTCCCGCCCGGGACCCAGGGCCAGGCCCTCGGGCTGCACTCGGCGGGAATGCTGACGGCTCAGGGGCTCTGCGCGGCGCTGGCCGGAGCGGTCGCCCAGCTCACCTCGGCGCCGGTGGCGATCACCGTGCTGGCCTGCGCCTCCGTCCTGGTCACCCTGCTCCTGGCGCGGGGGCTGGGGCCCAGTAGGCTGCGGGTCCACCCCCTTCCCGTACCCCGAGGTTCCGCGCAGTGAGCTCCGCACCGCCACCGCCCCCCGTACCCGCGCCGGTCGCGCCGCCCGTGTCCGTCGTCGGGCTGGGCGCCGACGGCTGGGGCGGGCTCGCCGCCCCCTCGCGGGCCGCACTGGCCGGGGCCGAGGTACTGATCGGCGGACCGCGCCAGCTGGACCTGCTGCCGCGCGAGGAGTGCGGCGGCCTGCGGGTGGCCTGGCCGAGCCCGCTCAGGCCGGCCGTGCCGAAGCTGATGGCCGAGCACGCGGGCCGCCGGATCGCGGTACTGGCCAGCGGGGACCCGATGTTCTACGGGATCGGCCGCGCCCTGTCCGAGGAGCTCGGGGCGCAGGCCCTGCACGTGCTGCCCCACCCCTCGTCGATGTCGTACGCCTGCGCCCGCCTGGGCTGGCCGGTGGAGAACACCGAGGTGATCACCGCCGTCGGGCGTCCCGTGGCCCGGCTCGCGGCCGCGCTGTACGAGGGCCGGCGGGTGCTGGTCCTGAGTTCCGGAGCAGTGACCCCGAACGAGATCGCCGCTCTGCTTCGAGAGCGGGGCTTCGGTCCCAGCCGGATGCGCGTCCTGGAACAGCTCGGCTCCGAGCACGAGGACTCGTACGAGGGCCTCGCCCAGAGCTGGGAGCACCCGCCCGGCGACCCCCTCAACCTCGTCGCCGTCGAATGCCGTCGCGACCCCGCCGCCCCCGCGCCCCGGCTCGGCGCCACCCCCGGCCTGCCCGACGCCGCCTACGAGCACGACGGCCAGCTCACCAAGCGCCACGTCCGCGCCGCCACCCTCTGCGCGCTCGCCCCCGCCCCCGGCGAACTGCTGTGGGACATCGGCGGCGGCTCCGGTTCCATCGGCATCGAGTGGATGCGTACGCACCCCTCCTGCCGCGCCGTGACCGTGGAGCGCGTGACCGGGCGGGCCGAGCGGATCACCCGCAACGCGGCGGCGCTCGGCGTACCCGGGCTGCGCGTGGTCACCGGCGCCGCACCCGCGGCCCTGGCCGGACTGCCCGCCCCCGACGCCGTGTTCATCGGTGGCGGCCTGACCGCGCCGGGCCTGCTCGACGCGGCCTGGGAGGCGCTGTCCCCCGGCGGCCGGCTCGTGGTCAACACGGTCACCCTGGAGTCGGAGGCCGTCCTCACCGAGCGCTACCGGCGCCACGGCGGCGAACTGGTGAAACTGGCCGTCGCGCACGCCGTGCCGGTCGGCGGTTTCACGGGCTGGCGCCAGGCGATGCCCGTCACCCAGTGGTCGGTCACCAAGCCCCACCCCGGCAGCGGCACCGCCGGCGCCACCACCAGCGACGACGAAATGGATCAGACGACATGACCGTGTACTTCATCGGTGCGGGCCCCGGCGCCGCCGACCTGATCACGGTGCGCGGCGCCCGGACCCTGGCCGCGGCCCCCGTCTGCCTGTACGCGGGCAGCCTGGTCCCGCGCGAGCTGCTCGCCGAATGCCCGCCGGACGCCCGCCTGATCGACACGGCGCAGCTGAACCTGGACGAGATCATCGCCGAGTGCACAGCTGCGCACGCGGCCGGCCAGGACGTCGCCCGGCTCCACTCCGGCGACCCCTCGATCTTCAGCGCCGTCGCGGAGCAGATGCGCCGCCTGGACGCGGTCGGCATCCCCTACGAGGTCGTCCCCGGCGTCCCGGCCTTCGCCGCCGCGGCCGCCGCGCTGAAGCGGGAGCTGACCGTCCCCACCGTCGGCCAGACGGTGATCCTGACCCGGATCGCCCAGCAGGCCACGCCGATGCCGCCCGGCGAGGACCTCGCCACGCTGGGCCGCAGCGGGGCCCTGCTGGTGCTGCACCTGGCCACCCGCTACGTGGACCGGGTCGTCGGCGAACTGTTGCCGCACTACGGGGCCGAGTGCCCGGCGGCGGTGGTCGCGATGGCCAGCCGCCCCGACGAACTGATCCTGCGCGGGACGCTGGCCGACATCGCCGCCCAGGTGAAGGAGGCCGGCCTGGTCCGCACCGCCGTCATCCTGGTGGGCCGCACCCTGGGCGCCGAGCAGTTCCGCGACAGCCACCTGTACTCCGCCGAGCGCGACCGGCATGACTGCTGATCCGGGCCCCGGCCGTCCGCACGTCCTGATCCTCGGCGGCACCACGGAGGCCAGGCGGCTCGCGGAGTCGCTGACGGCCGGGGACGGAGCCCCGTACCGGGTGACGACCTCGCTGGCCGGCCGGGTCGCCGCGCCGGTGCTCCCGCCGGGCGAGACCCGCATCGGCGGCTTCGGCGGCGCCGACGGGCTGGCCTCCTGGATCGCGGAGCACCGGGTCACCCACCTGGTCGACGCCACGCACCCCTTCGCGGAGCGGATGAGCTTCAACGCGGCCGGGGCGGCGGCCCTTTCGGGCATCCCGCTGCTCGCGCTGCGCCGACCGGGCTGGACCCCGGGGCCCGGTGACGACTGGCACTTCGCGGACTCCCTCACCGGGGCCGCCGCCCTGCTGCCGGGCCTCGGCTCGCGCGCCTTCCTGACCACCGGCCGGATGGGCCTGCACAGCTTCGCGCACCTCACCGAGCCCTGGTTCCTGGTGCGTTCGGTGGACCCCCCGGCCGACCCGGTCCCGCCGCGCCTCGAAGTACTGCTGGCCCGCGGCCCGTTCACCCTCGCCGACGAGCGGGAGCTGCTCGCCCGGCACCGCATCGACCTCCTGGTAACCAAGGACAGCGGCGGCTCCGCCACGGCCCCCAAACTCACCGCCGCCCGCGAAGCGGGCATCCCGGTCCTGGTCGTCCGCCGCCCTGCGGTCCCCGCGGGCGTTCCGCAGGTGGCTTCGGTCGAGGGAGTGCGGGACTGGCTGTCCGGCTGAGGCCTGCGGTACGCGGATCGGTGCCGGTCAACCGGGCACCGCCCAGCCCCGGCTGCGGGTGGGCCGCTGCGCGGGGCACTGGTCCCCTACCCGCCCTTCCACCGTTCCCCGGGCTCCGCCCGGACCCGCCGGCCCTGGGCTGCGCCCGATCCCCCGGGGCCCCGCCCCGGACCCCGCGCCTCAAGCGCCGGCGGGGCTGGATTTTGCCGGGCCTCGGCCTACATCCAGCCCCGTCGGCGCTTGAGGCGCGGGGTCCGGGGGCAGGCCCCCGGCGAAGGGGCCGGGGCGGAGCTCCGGGGAACGGTGGAAGGGCGGGTAGGGGACAGCCCCGCAGGGACCCAACCGGTCGGCGCCGAGCACAGGGCCCGGGGCGGCGTACGCTCCGGGCCTCTTCACTTCGTCAGCCGGTCAGGACCGGGATCACCCGTACCGCCGCGGCGTCCACGTCACCCGTGACCCGTCGGGCCGCTCCGTGACCTGCGTCTGCGAGGACCCGATCAGCAGGATCGTCCGCATGTCCACCTCGGACGGCTCCAGTTCGGCCAGCGTGACGATGCGGACCGACTGCTCGGCACCGCCCACGTCGCGCGCGACGACCACCGGCGTCTGCGGCGCCCGAAGCTCCAGCAGCAGCTCCTTGGCCTGCGCCACCTGCCAGGTCCGGCTGCGCGAGCCCGGGTTGTACAGGGCCAGTACGAGGTCGGCGGCGGCCGCCGCGCGCAGCCGCTCCGCGATGACCTCCCAGGGCTTGAGCCGATCCGAGAGCGAGATCGTGGCGTAGTCGTGGCCGAGCGGCGCACCGGCCGCGGCGGCCGCCGCGTTGGCCGCCGTCACGCCGGGCAGCACCCGGACGGGCACGTCCTTGTACTCCGGCTGCGCCGCGACCTCCAGGACGGCGGTGGCCATGGCGAAGACCCCGGGGTCGCCGCCGGAGACCACCGCCACGCGCTTGCCGCGGCGGGCGAGGTCGAGCGCGAACTCGGCGCGCTCCGACTCCACCTTGTTGTCCGAACCGTGCCGCACCTGGCCCGGCTTGACCGGGACCCGGTCCAGGTACGTGGTGTACCCGACCAGCGCCTCGGCGTCGGCCAGCACCCGCCTGGTCTCGGCGGTCAGCCACAGTGGCCCGGCCGGGCCGGTGCCGACCACGGCGACCTCGCCGGGACCGGAGGGCACGCTGCCCGGGTTGCCGATCCGGCTGGGGACCACGGCGACGGCGAAGTACGGCACGCTGTCGGGGTCGGTGTCGGCGAGGACGCCGGTCCGCTCCCCCGCCATCGTCGCGCGTTCCACGTACCGCGCCTCGGCGAGCCGGCCGCTGTTCTCCATCGCCCGCCGCACGGCGGGGAAGGTGCGGCCGAGCTTCATCACGACCGCGGAGTCGGTGGCGGCGAGGCGCGCGGTGAGCTCCTCCTCGGACAGCGTGCCGGGCAGGATGGTCAGCACCTCCTCGCCCTCCACCAGCGGGGTGCCGAGCCGGGCCGCGGCGGCGCTCACCGAGGTCACCCCCGGGATCACCTCGGCCTCGTACCGGTCCGCGAGCCGCTTGTGCATGTGCATGTACGAGCCGTAGAAGAGCGGGTCGCCCTCGGCGAGGACGGCGACGGTCCGGCCGGCGTCCAGGTGGGCGGCGAGCCGGGCGGCGGAGGCCTCGTAGAACTCCTCCATCGCGCCCTGGTAGCCGCCGGGGTGGTCGGTGGTCTCGGTGGTGACCGGGTAGACCAGCGGCTCTTCGACGTGGTCGGCGCGCAGGTGCTCGGCTGCGATCGAGCGGGCGATCGAGCGGCCGTGACGGGCCGAGTGGTAGGCGACGACGTCCGCCTCCGCGATCACGGCCACGGCGCGCAGCGTCATCAGGGACGGGTCGCCGGGGCCGAGCCCGACCCCGTACAGCTTTCCGGCCTTCTGCGTGCTCCCGCTCATTCGGCCACGCTCGCAATGGCGTTGACGGCGGCGGCGGCCATGGCGCTGCCGCCGCGCCGGCCCCGGACGATCAGGTGGTCGAGTGCCGAGGGGTGCGCCGCGAGGGCGTCCTTGGACTCGGCGGCGCCGATGAAACCGACGGGGACGCCGATGACGGCGGCGGGGCGCGGGGCCCCCTCCTCGATCATCTCCAGCAGCCGGAAGAGCGCGGTCGGCGCATTGCCGACGGCGATCACCGATCCCCCCAACAGGCCCCGGTCCCGCCAGACTTCGAGGGCCGCGGCGCTGCGCGTCGTGCCCATCTTCGCGGCGAGTTCCGGCACGGCCGGGTCGGAGAGGGTGCAGATCACCTCGTTGTCGGCGGGCAGCCGCTTGCGGGTCACTCCGCTGGCGACCATCTGCACGTCGCACAGGATCGGCGCGCCGGCCTCCAGGGCGGCGCGGGCCCGCAGGACGACCTCGGGCGTGTAGCCCAGGTCCCGCGTCAGGTCGGTCATGCCGCAGGCGTGAATCATGCGCACCGCGACCTGGGCGACCGAGGCGGGCAGCCCGGAGAGGTCCGCCTCGGCGCGGATCGTGGCAAAGGACTGGCGGTAGATCTCTGCGCCGTCCTTCTCGTACTCGAACACGGTGTACTCGCTCATTTCTTCACTGCGCCTTCGGAACTGCTTCCTGAAACCTGTGGGGTGTTGCGGGCGGCCGCCAGAGCGGGAGCCAATTCACCTGCGGCCACCAGCTGTCCGCCGATGCGGTAGCCCTCGGCCGTCGCCACCACGTCCACCCACGCGGTGCCGCGCGGATGCCCGCAGCGCCGCTCGCAGCCGGACCAGTGCACGGGCAGGGAGCCTGCCGTCCGCGCTACGAGGGCCCGCGCGTCGGCGCGTACGTCCGCGAGGGATTTCGCACAACCCGGCTGCCCGGTACAGGCGGTGACGGACCGCCAGGGATCCGCCGGGTCGGCGACCAGCCCGGCGGGGGCGACGGCGGTACCGGTGACGACGATGCTGCGCCACGGCGTGGTCCTGGGGGCGCCGGGCAGCTCCCGCCACTGGGCGGTGGTGAGCCGCCCGAGGGGGACCAGCACGCAGAGGGCGTCGCCGTGGACGCCGGGGGCGGGCGGCGGCGCGATGGGCCGGGGGGCGTCGCGCACGAACCGCGAGGCGATGGAGGTCGTGATCAGCCGGAGGCCGAACTCCTGCGCTCCCAGGGCGAATTCCGGCGGCAGCTCGGCGACCCGCCAGGCCCGCGTGCCCGCCTCCGACACGGCTTCGAGGAAGTAGTGGGCGGCTTCCAGCGCGGCCGCCGGGGCGTCGGCCGAGGCCACCTCGACGGCGTCGCTCTCGGCCCCGAGCCGGATCAGGGTGCGCCCGCCGGGCCGTGCGAGGAGGGTGACGTCCGGGTCGAGGGCGGCGACGTCCCCGCGGCCGTCGTCGACGGCGAACAGGAAGCGTCCGGAGAGACCGGCGGCCCCGGGGTCGGCGCACAGGGCCGCGTCCAGGGCCCGGACCTGCTCGGGCCCGCCGAGCGGGCTGGCCACGATGTTGCGGATCCGCTCGTGCGTGGGGGCGGGCAGCAGCCCGGCCGCGTCCAGCAGCTCGGCGAGCCCGGCTCCGCACCCGTCGGCGAGTCCGCGCAGCTCCACGTTGCCGCGCGAGGTGAGTCCCAGGTGCCCGTCCCCGAACCGGTCGGCGGCCAGCGCCAGCGCGGAGGCCTGAGGTGCGGTGAGCAGCCCGCCGGGGATCCGCACCCGGGCCAGGTACCCGTCGTCGGCGGCGTGCAGGCGCAGCGCGCCCGGGCATGCGTCACCGCGGTCCCGTATGACGGGTTCGTCCCGCACTGCGGCGGAAGGGGGCGTGGGCATGGCGGCGAGCATACCCACGATTCTGCGCCCACCCCCTGTGTCGATCACCACCCCGAACCGGCCACACCCGTCCGCGCCCCGGCGCATCCGGCCCCGCCCGAATCCGGCCCCGCCGGCGTTTGAGGCGCGGGGTCGGGGGCAGAGCCCCGGCAACGACCCCGCACCCGACCACGAACCCCCGCCCACCGGCCCCCTAAGATGAGTCCTCGGCGGCCAACAGGCCCGCCATCGCCGAGGACGGCGACATGGGAGGAAGCCCGGTGCGAATCCGGCGCGGTCCCGCCACTGTGAATCCGCGCGGCCCCGGCCACCGGATGAGTCAGGAACTCCCGCCGTCCTCACTGCCCGGGGCGCGGAAACCCCGAGGAAGGCCTGCCGCCGCATGATCCTGCTGCTGTCGACGTCCGACACCGATCTGCTCAGCGCTCGCGCCGCCGCGGACGGCCCCGTCCCGTACCGGTTCGCGAACCCCTCCCGCCTTCCCCTCGACGATCTCCCGGGCCTGCTCGACGGCGTCGACCTGGTCGTCGTACGGCTCCTCGGCGGCCTGCGCGCCTGGCAGGACGGCCTGGATCTGCTCCTCGCCCCGTCCCAGACGCGTCCGGTCGTCGTCCTGACCGGCGAACAGGCCCCCGACGCGCAGCTGATGGAGGCCTCGACCGTCCCGATCGGCATCGCGGCCGAGGCCCACGGCTACCTCGCCCACGGCGGCCCGGCCAACCTGGACCAGCTGGCGCGCTTCCTCTCCGACACGGTGCTGCTGACCGGCCACGGTTTCGAGCCCCCGGCGGCCTCCCCCACCTGGGGCCCGCTGGAGCGCACCGCGCAGCGGACGGAGGGCCCGCGGGTCGCCGTGCTGTACTACCGCGCGCACCAGATGAGCGGGAACACCGCCTTCGTCCACACCCTCTGCGAGGCGATCGAGGCCCACGGCGCGCAGGCGCTCCCCCTCTTCGTCTCCTCCCTGCGCACCCCGGAGCCGGAGCTCATCGCGGAGCTGGAGTCGGCCGACGCGGTCGTTACCACCGTCCTGGCGGCGGGCGGCACCAAGCCCGCGACCGCCTCGGCCGGCGGTGACGACGAGTCCTGGGACGCGGGCGCGCTGGCCGGCCTCGGCGTGCCGATCCTCCAGGCCCTGTGCCTGACCGGTTCGCGCAGCGCCTGGGAGGAGAACGACGAGGGCCTGTCGCCCCTCGACGCCGCCACCCAGGTCGCCGTCCCGGAGTTCGACGGCCGTCTGATCACCGTCCCGTTCTCCTTCAAGGAGCTGGACGAGGACGGGCTGCCCGCCTACGTCGCGGACCCCGAGCGGGCCGCCCGCGTGGCCGGGATCGCCGTGCGCCACGCCCGGCTGCGGCACATCGAGCGCCGCGACAAGAAGATCGCGCTGGTCCTTTCCGCGTACCCCACCAAGCACTCCCGCATCGGCAACGCGGTCGGCCTCGACACCCCGGCCAGCGCCGTGGAGCTGCTGCGCACGCTCATCGCGGGCGGCTACGACTTCGGCCCCGTCGAGGACGTCCCGGGCCTGGTCTCCGGTGACGGCGACGAGCTGATCCGCGCCCTGATCGAGGCCGGCGGCCACGACCAGGACTGGCTCACCGAGGAGCAGCTGGCCCGCAACCCGGTCCGCATCCCGGCGGCCGACTACAAGCGCTGGTTCGCCGAGCTCCCGGCCGAGCTGCGGGACAGCGTCGAGCAGCACTGGGGCGAGGCCCCGGGCAACATGTTCGTGGACCGCTCGGCCAACCCGGAGGGCGACATCGTCCTCGCGGCCCTGCGCCGCGGCAATCTCCTCATCCTCATCCAGCCGCCGCGCGGCTTCGGCGAGAACCCGATCGCGATCTACCACGACCCGGACCTGCCGCCCTCGCACCACTACCTGGCCGCGTACCGCTGGATCCAGGCGCGCGCCGAGGACGGCGGTTTCGGCGCCGACGCGATGATTCACCTGGGCAAGCACGGCAACCTGGAGTGGCTGCCGGGCAAGAACGCCGGCCTGTCGGCGTCCTGCGCCCCCGACGCAGCGCTCGGCGACCTGCCGCTCATCTACCCGTTCCTGGTCAACGACCCGGGCGAGGGCACCCAGGCCAAGCGCCGCGTGCACGCCACCCTGGTCGACCACCTGGTGCCGCCGATGGCGCGCGCGGAGTCGTACGGCGACATCGCGCGCCTGGAGCAGCACCTGGACGAGTACGCCCAGATCTCGGCGATGGACCCGGCCAAGCTGCCGGCCATCCGCGCCCAGATCTGGACGCTGATCCAGGCCGCGAAGCTGGACCACGACCTGGGTCTGGAGCAGCGCCCCGACGACGACGGCTTCGACGACTTCCTGCTGCACGTCGACGGCTGGTTGTGCGAGATCAAGGACGCCCAGATCCGCGACGGTCTGCACGTCCTGGGCGGCGCCCCGACCGGCGACTCCCGCGTCAACCTGGTCCTGGCGATCCTGCGCGCCCGCCAGATCTGGGGCGGTACGACGGCGCTCCCGGGTCTGCGCGAGGCGCTCGGGCTGGACGAGTCCGCGGCCACCCGTACCACCGCCGACGAGGCGGAGGAGCAGGCCCGCGCGCTGGTCCAGGCGATGGAGGACGCGAACTGGGACCCGGAGGCGGTGGCTTCGGTCGCCGCCGGGTTCTCGGCGGACGTGGCGGCCGTGCTGGACTTCGCGGCCCGCGAGGTCGTCCCGCGGCTGGCCGGCACCACCGACGAGATCGCCCACGTGGTCAGCGCGCTGGACGGTGCCTTCGTCCCGGCGGGCCCCTCCGGCTCCCCGCTGCGCGGCCTGGTCAACGTGCTGCCGACCGGCCGCAACTTCTACTCGGTCGACCCGAAGGCCGTCCCCTCCCGCCTGGCGTGGGAAACCGGCCAGGCGCTGGCCGACTCCCTGCTGACCCGCTACCGCACGGACAACGGCGAATGGCCCGCCTCCGTGGGCCTGTCCCTGTGGGGCACGAGCGCGATGCGCACCTCGGGCGACGACGTGGCCGAGGCCATGGCGCTGCTGGGCGTGCGCCCGGTCTGGGACGAGGCCTCGCGCCGCGTGACCGGCCTGGAGCCGATCCCGCTCGCCGAGCTCGGCCGCCCGCGCATCGACGTCACCCTGCGCATCTCGGGCTTCTTCCGCGACGCGTTCCCGCACGTCATCGGCCTGCTGGACGACGCGGTGCGGCTGGCGGCCTCGCTGGAGGAGACCGCGGAGGACAACTTCGTACGGGCCCACGCGCAGGCGGACCTGGCCGTGCACGGTGACGAGCGGCGCGCGACGACCCGTATCTTCGGTTCGCGCCCGGGTACGTACGGCGCGGGCATCCTGCAGCTGATCGACTCCCGCGACTGGCGCACGGACGCCGACCTCGCGGAGGTCTACACGGTGTGGGGCGGGTACGCGTACGGCCGGGGTCTCGAAGGGCGCCCGGCGCGCGAGGAGATGGAGACCGCCTACAAGCGGATCACCGTCGCGGCGAAGAACACGGACACCCGCGAGCACGACATCGCCGACTCGGACGACTACTTCCAGTACCACGGCGGCATGGTGGCCACCGTGCGCGCGCTGCGCGGTACGGCCCCCGAGGCGTACATCGGCGACTCGACCCGCCCGGAGACGGTCAAGACGCGCACGCTGGTGGAGGAGACCTCCCGGGTCTTCCGTGCCCGTGTGGTCAACCCGAAGTGGATCGAGGCGATGCGCCGCCACGGTTACAAGGGTGCGTTCGAGCTCGCCGCCACGGTCGACTACCTCTTCGGCTACGACGCCACGACCGGCGTGGTGGCGGACTGGATGTACGACAAGCTGACCGAGACGTACGTCCTGGACCCGGAGAACCGCGCCTTCCTGGAGGAGGCCAACCCCTGGGCCCTGCACGGGATCGCGGAGCGGCTGCTGGAGGCGGAGTCCCGCGGCATGTGGGAGAAGCCGGACCCGCAGGTGCTGGAGGCGCTGCGCCAGGTGTACCTGGACACGGAGGGCAACCTCGAGGGCGAAAGCGAGTAACCGGCCCGCGGCTGGATCACACTGGCCGCATGTGCCACTACTGCGGCTGCCGTGAGATCCCCCTGATCAAGGAGTTCATCGCCGAGCACGAGGCGGTGACGGACGCGGCGGGCGATGCCCTGCGCGCCCTGGACTCCGGGAACACCGCCAGGGCCGCAGCTCTCGTGGCGGACATGACGGCCGTCCTCCTCGCCCACTGGAAGGGCGAGGAGGACGGCCTGTTCGCCGTCATGGAGCAGGACCCCGAGTACGCGGGTTACATCGAGGCCCTGGTCCGGGAACACCGCGAGCTGGCGGCCTTCCTCTCCCGCGCGGATCTGACGGATCCGGCGGACGTCGCCGCCCTGCGCGCCGCGGTGGAGGAGCTCCACCACCACATCGCGAAGGAGGAGGACGGCCTCTTCCCCGCTTCCCTCACCGCCCTGACCGGCGAGGACTGGGACCTGTCCATCGCGGCCTGGCGCACCGCCCATCCCGACGGGGACCTGAGGCCCGCCGGGTAGCGGGCGCCGGCCGCCGGGGTTACGCCTTGGTGGTCTGGTTCAGCGCTACGAGGGCCTGCGCCCAGCGCGCGTACTTCAGCTGGCCGAAGTCGGCGACGGTCTTCACTCCAAAAGCTTCGAGGAGCAGTTCGCCGTCCTTGTCGGTGACGCCCTTGAGCGCGGCGACCGGGGCCGCGAGCACCTCCGCGAGCGGCTTGTCGGCCCACGCCTTGTCCAGCACCTTGTCGAGATCGATCGCCATGAGTGTCCCTCCCGGAACGCCGAAATCTGTACCGATGGCGCAAATCTAGAACAATCGGACAAGCATCCCGCGCTACGACACCCGCACCCGACGCGGCACGGCGCGGCGGGCTCGGTGCCCAAGGGGCGGGCGGCCACTCTCGCCGATAGCGATTCCGCGTATAATCCGCCGCGTTGATTCGCGTCGGAAATCGGAATCGAAAAGGCAGTGACCGGGAAATGAATTCAATGCGCGCACTTCTGGACGACGGGATTCCACTGGTGGCCGTCAGCTTCGACGACACCGACGCCGAACTGCGCGCGCACGAGGCGCAGGCGGCCGGAGTGGACGTCGCCGAGCTGCGCGTCGACCGGTACGCACGGACCGACACCGCCCATGTCCTGGCCCAGGTGGACGCGTTCAAGGCCCTTCCGGTCCTGGCCACGCTCCGCTCCCCGCTCGAAGGCGGCGACTGGAAGGGGACCGAGGCCGAGCGCCTCGACCTCTTCCGCGCCCTCGCCCCCCGGGTCCAGGCCCTGGACATCGAGCTGTCGTCCCGGGAAATCCTCTCCGGCGTGATCGAGGCCGCCCGCACGCACGACACGGTGGCGATCGTCTCGTACCACAATTTCGAATTCACCCCGCCCACCGAGGAACTCCAGGCCGTCATCGACGAGGCATCGATCGCCGGCGCCGACGTGGTCAAGGTGTCGACCATGGTGGAGTCCGAGGACGACGTACGGCGGCTGGCCGCGCTGCTGCTGCGGGCCGGAGCCGACGGGACCCGGCTGATCGTCATCGCCATGGGTGCGGCCGGCGCCGTCTCGCGCGTCTTCTTCCCGGCCCTGGGATCGCGGATCACCTACTCCTTCTTCGGCGCCAGCTCCGCCCCGGGCCAGCTCGACTTCCCGGAGACCTTCGGTCTGCTGCGCCGGTTCTACCCGGCCTTCGACCGGCGGAAGTCCGCCTGAGCGGCCGGCGGATGCGGGAGGAGGGCCGTTCCCACCGGCCCCTCTACCCGCCGGCCGCCCCCCACATCGCAGAACGACTTCCGCGTCACCTGATGAAGTGAACTCCCCCTTATCCGACCGGCACCACGGGTAGGGCCCTGCTGATCTCGTGCGGAAGGTCCCTCACCGGCCTTCCGCCTCCGTCCGCGAGACAGACAGACGAAAGGTCCACCCTGCCGTGACGCAGCCGTTCCAACTGCCGGATTTCTATGTGCCTTATCCGGCGCGACTGAACCCCCACCTGGAGAACGCCAGGGCCCACACCAAGAAGTGGGCCCGCGCCTTCGGGATGCTGGAAGGTTCCGGCGTCTGGGAGGAGAGCGACCTCGACTCGCACGACTACGCCCTGCTGTGCTCGTACACCCACCCCGACTGCGACAGCGAAGCGCTGTCCCTGGTCACCGACTGGTACGTGTGGGTGTTCTTCTTCGACGACCACTTCCTGGAGATGTACAAGCGCTCCCAGGACCGCGCGGGCGCCAAGGCCTACCTCGACCGGCTCGGCGCCTTCATGCCCATGGACCTGGCCGACGGGTTCCCGGAGGCCACCAACCCCGTGGAAGCGGGCCTCGCCGACCTGTGGGCCCGTACCGTCCCCGCCATGACGATGGACTGGAGGGAACGGTTCTCCGTATCCACCAAGAACCTCCTCGACGAGTCCATGTGGGAACTCGCCAACATCAACATCGGGCGGGTCGCCAACCCCCTCGAATACATCGAGATGCGCCGCAAGGTCGGCGGCGCCCCCTGGTCGGCCGGTCTCATCGAGTACGTGTCCGCCGAGGTCCCGGCGCGGGTCGCGCACTCCCGTCCGCTCGGGGTGCTGCGCGACGCCTTCTCCGATGCCGTGCACATCAGGAACGACATCTTCTCCTACCAGCGCGAGGTCGCCGACGAGGGCGAACTCTCCAACGCCATCCTGGTGTTGGAGACCTTCCTCGGCTGCACCACCCAGGAGGCCGCCGAGGCCTCCAACGACCTCCTCACCTCCCGGCTCCACCAGTTCGAGCAGACCGCCCTCGCCGAACTCCCCCAGCTCTTCGCCGACCACGCCATGGACCCCGCCGAGATCGGCGCCGTCCTCGCCTACGCCAAGGGCCTGCAGGACTGGCAGTCCGGCGGCCACGAATGGCACATGGTCTCCAGCCGCTACATGAACAAGGAGGCCCGCGCCACCGCCCCGCTCACCCTGCCCTTCCTCCCCTCCGGCCTGGGCACCACCGCCCTCGACCTGCGCTCGATCCTCGCCCCGCGCGCCCTGGAGCTGCGCCGCCGCTCCTTCACCCACGTCCCCTTCGAGCGCACCGGCCCGTCCCTGGTCCCGGACGTCTACATGCCCTTCCCGCTCACCATGAGCCCCCACCACGCCCACGCGCGGGAGCGATCCGCGCTCTGGGCCAAGGAGATGGGGCTCGTCGACCCACAGCCCGGAGACCCCGGCTCGGCAATCTGGAACGAGGAGAAGCTGCGCGGCTACGACTTCGCGCTCTGCTCGGCCGGCATCGACCCCGACGCCACCCCCGAGGCCCTCACCCTCAACGCCTGCTGGCTGACCTGGGGAACCTACGGGGACGACTACTACCCGGTGGTCTTCGCCCAGGCCAAGAACCTGCCGGGCGCCAAGGCCACCACCGGCCGGCTCATCGCCATGATCCCGGTGGACCACGCCGAACAGGCGGTGGCGGCGACCGCGATGGAGCGGTCCCTCGGCGACCTGTGGGTGCGCACCAGCAAGGACATGTCCCCCGAGGTGCGGGCCGAGTTCCGGGCCACGCTCGTGAGCATGCTGCAGAGCTGGCTGTGGGAGATCGAGAACCAGATCCAGAACCGCATCCCCGACCCGGTGGACTACGCCGAGATGCGCCGCCACACCTTCGGCTCCCACCTCACGATGTACCTGTGCCGACTCGGCCAGGCGGGCCGGGGCATCCCCGACGAGATCTACGCCTCGGGCACCATCCGCTCCCTGGAGAACGCGGCCGCCGACGCCGCCTGCCTGATGAACGACATCTTCTCCTACCAGAAGGAGGTGGAGGTCGAGGGCGAGGTCCACAACTACGTGCTCGTCACCCGCAACTTCTTCGACATCGACTACCCGCAGGCCCTGCACATCTGCCACTCGCTGATGACGCAGCGCACCGAGGAGTTCGAGCACATCGTGGCGAACCAGCTGCCGCTGCTCTACGACGACTGGAAGCTGGACGCGCAGGCGCGGGCCGGACTCGATGCGTACGTGGGCGAGTTGCAGGACTGGCTCGCCGGAATCCTCAACTGGCACCAGAAGACCAGGCGTTACCGCGAGGAGGACCTGCACCGGCTGGGTGACGGGATCTCCACCGGCGTTCTGAGCTCCGCCTTCGGCATGTCCGCGGCCCGGATCTCGCTGCCCGCCACCGGCTGAGCCGGAGCGGGAGCGGGAGCCGCCGGATCGCTCAGCGGACGGGTCTAGAACTCGTCCGCCGTGTGCGCCAGCAGCGCGGTCCGCAGCCCCGCGTCCAGGGCGGCGGCCGCGCCGGGGGTGTGCTCCGCCACCAGCCCGGCCGCGGCCAGCTCGACGGCCCGGGTCCCGCCCAGGTAGCAGGCCGCGAGCTCCCGTACGTCCAGTGCCAGATCGGGAGCCTGCCCGTCTGCGGGCTCGTACGCCGCCCCGTGCGGCCCCGCCTTCAGCCGGAACCGCCCCGCGTTCGCGGGCAGTCGGGCATCGGTCAGCTCCAGTACGAGTTCCACGGGCTCGGCCCACGACCGCCCGGTCAGCGCCGCCCCCACGTCGACCAGCCGCAGCCAGAGCGCGGGGAACACGGCGGTGACCCTGACCTGGTCCCGGTCGGCGGCGAAGTGCAGCAGCGGGTCGTCGGCCGGGCGGCCCCACGCGCAGACCCGGCCGGTGAGGTCGAGGGAGGCCAGGCACTCCCACAGCGCCGCGGCCACCGCCGGGGTGTCCGCCTCCAGCTCGTAGACCTGGACCTGACCCGGGGTGCGGGAGGGGCCGCTGTCGTCCTCGGGCTTGGTCCGGTAGAGGACGTAGCCCGCGACCGGTTCGCCCGGCTCCCCCAGGACGATGATCCGGGGTGGGCTCAACTCCTCGTCCTCCTCGTCCTGTTCGGTCAGCCACTCCTCGGTCCACCGCCACTCGCCGCGGGTCGGGCGGCCGGCCCGGGTCGCACGGGCCGCCTCGTGGTACGGGCCGATCACGGCGACGGCATCCCCGGGGTCGACCAGGCGCAGCGGCCGCCGGTCCGCCGCGATGCGCAGGGCCAGCGGCCGGGTGGAGTCGATCTCGATGGTGACGCCCTGGGTGGCGCTACCGAAGCCGAAGCGCCCGTAGATGGCGGCCTCGGAGGCCCACAGGGCGGCGATCGGGCTGCCGGCGGCCCCGGCCCGGCGCAGCATCTCGCCCATCAGGGAGGTCAGCACGCCCCGGCGGCGGTGGGTGGGGGAAACGGAGACGAAGGTGAGCCCGGGGCAGGGCAGGTCCGCCCCGGGCACCGAGAGCCGGAAGTCGTGCGCGGCCATGAAGCCGACCAGCGCGTCCCCGTCGTAGGCACCGATGCGGACGCAGTGCAGGAGCAAGTCGTGGTGGCGTTCGCGCGCCTCCTTCTCGGGCCGGTCGTGAAAGACCAGGTACGCGAGCTCCAGAGCGCGGTCGATGTCGGACTCGGGTACCTCGCGAATGTCCACCATGATCGGGAGACTAATCGGTCATCGCGGACCAGTCACATCAAAGCGGCCCGATTTGGCGGTCAGGGCGCCGTCGGCCCGGTCCAGCCGGCCGGAACGTGCCCGAGCCGCACGCGCTGCGGGTGGTCGCCGACGGGTACGGAGACCCGCTTGGTGCCGGTGGCGAAGTCGATCGCCGTCACGCGGTCGGCGCCGCTCTCGGAGATCACGCAGCCGGCGCCGTCGCCGTCCACGGTGGCCCAGTAGGGCTTGACGGCCGGCACTAGGGGCCCCGGTTCCAGGGTGGCCCGGTCCACGACGGTCGCGTAGTCGTCCATGGTTCCGGCGATGCAGAGCTTGGCTCCGTCGGGACTCATGGACATGCCGTGGTGCCGGGAGTCGTTGACCCAGGTGGTGCGGTCGGTGCTGGTGGCCGGGTTCACGGGGAGGGTCTTGATCCGGGTGATCCGGTCGGCGGCCACGTCGTACTCGACGAAGCCGTTGAAGAAGGAGACTTGGAAGTAGAGCTTCGACTCGTCCGGGCTGAAGGACATCGGGCGCACCGCGTCGGACAGGTCCGGGCGCCCGAAGGCGTCGAGGCGGGCGCGCATGTCGATCACCCGGACCGGGCGGAAGGTCTGGGCGTCGACGACGGTGATCTTCCGGTCGCCCTTCGTCCAGTCCAGCCAGGGCGCGTCGAGGGCGGAGGTCACGTCACCGATCGAGCTGTTCCACAGGAAGCGGCCACCCTGGGTGAAGGTGTTCTCGTGCGGTTTGTCGCCGGTGGTGAAGGAGCCGACCTGGCGCCCGCTCGCGATGTCCAGGACGTGCACGGTGTTGGCGGTGGAGGCGGAGACGGCCACGCGCGTGCCGTCCGGGGAGACCGCCATGTGGTCGGCCCGGTAGCCGGCCACCGGGAAGCGCCAGTTGATCCGGCCGGTCCGCAGGTCCACGGAGACGACGTCGGCGAAGCTGGGGCGCGAGGCGACGACGGCGGAGCCGTCGGGGGTGGTGTACAGGTCGTCCACGAACTGGTCGTGACCCTCGCCCGCCGTGGCCCGGATGCCCAGGAAGTAGCCGAGTTTGACGGGGTTGAGGTAGATCTCCCGCAGCCGCTCCGCCTTGTCGGGGATCACGTTGATCCGGCCCACCGCGGCCAGGTCCCCGGTGGAGGCGAGGACGTCGGCGGTGCCCTCCCAGTTGTTGCCCACGAACAGCACTTCGCGCAGGCCCGGTCCGGCGGCCGGGGCTCCCGACGCGGCCCGGGCTCCGGACGCGGTCTCGGCGCCGGCCGCGGGTCCCGCCGCAAGGGCGGCGGCGAGCAGGGCGGCCAGGCCGGCCATGGCCGACAGGGCCCGGCGGGTACGTAAGGGGGTGGCGAACATCCGGTCAACTCCGTTGCGGGCAGACGCTGTTACCGGCGGGTAAAATAGGCGGAACGCCGAAAGGGCGCAACCCCCACGGGGTCGCGCCCTTTCGCACCGCGTTGCGGACCGCCGCAGCGCCCGGTACTTCAGGCGACGGAGCCGATCCGGCTGATCACCGTCCTGGAGAGGTCCGGGTGGATCGGGATGTGCGCGCCGGTCAGGGACACGCCCGTACCGCCGCGCCGGTTGGCGACGATCTCGGCGGCGATGGACAGCGCGGTCTCCTCCGGGGAGCGGGCGCCGAGGTCCAGGCCGATCGGGGAACGCAGCCGGGCCAGTTCCATCTCGGTCACGCCGACTTCGCGTAGCCGCGCGTTGCGGTCCTCGTGGGTGCGGCGGGAGCCCATGGCGCCGACGTAGGCGACGGGAAGTCTGAGGGCCAGTTCGAGGAGGGGGACGTCGAACTTGGCATCGTGGGTGAGGACGCACAGGACGGTCCGGCCGTCGAGGACACCGGCCCGGGACTGTTCCTCCAGGTAGCGGTGCGGCCAGTCGACCACGATCTCGTCCGCCTCGGGGAAACGATTCCTCGTGGCGAACACGGGCCTCGCGTCGCACAGGGTCACCCGGTAGCCGAGGAACTTGCCGATCCGCACCAGGGCGGACGCGAAGTCGATGGCACCGAAGACGATCATCCGGGGCGGCGGGACGCTGGCCTCGACCAGCACCTTGAGCGGCTCTCCGCAGAGCCGGCCGTCGGCGCCGATCTCCAGCACGCCGGTCCGCCCGGCGTCGAGCATGGCGCGGGCCTCTTCGGCGATGGTGCGGTCCAGCTCGGGGTGTCCGCCGAAACCGCCCTCGTGGGCGCCGTCCGCGCGGACGAGCACGGCGCGGCCCATCAGCTCGGCCGGGCCTTCGGCGATCCGCGCGACAGCCGCCGCCTCCCCCCGGGCGGCGGCGGCGAGCGCGGCCGCGAACACCTCCCGTACGGGAGAGTCCGCGGGTATCGGGGTGATCAGGATGTCGATGATCCCGCCGCAGGTCAGACCGACGGCGAAGGCATCGTCGTCGCTGTACCCGAAGCTCTCCAGGACGGTCTCGCCGTCCTCCAGCGCCTGCTGACACAGCTCGTAGACCGCACCCTCCACGCATCCGCCGGAAACCGAACCGATGGCCGTGCCTTCGCTGTCGACGGCGAGGGCCGCTCCGGGCTGCCGCGGGGCGCTTCCGCCGACGGCCACGACCGTGGCGACGGCGAAGTCGCGTCCCTGCTCGACCCACCGGTTCAATTCTTCGGCGATGTCCAGCATTGCGGCCTCCTCGGAGAGGTATCGGTATCCAGTATCGGATACGTGGAGGGTGCGGTTACTTACTCCGGATCAGGTCCGGCGGCTCAGCCGACGCCGAGCCAGCCCTCGATCGGGTGCAGGGCGTAGAAGACCACGAAGATCGCGGTCAGGCCCCACATGAAGCCGCCGATCTCACGGGCCTTGCCCTGAGCGATCTTGATGGCGACGAAGGAGATGACACCCGCGGCGACACCGGCGGTGATCGAATAGGTGAACGGCATGATCACGACGGTCAGGAAGACCGGGATCGCGGTCGCGCTGTCGGCCCAGTCCACGTGGCGGGCGTTCTGCATCATCATCGCGCCGATGACGACCAGGGCCGCGGAGGCGACCTCACCCGGGACGATCTGGGTGATCGGGGTGAAGAAGAGGCAGGCGGCGAAGAACAGGCCGGTGACGACGGAGGCGAGACCGGTACGGGCTCCCTCACCGACGCCGGTGGCGGACTCGACGAACACGGTCTGGCCGGAGCCACCTGCGATGCCACCGATGGCGCCACCGGCACCGTCGATGAACAGCGCCTTGGACAGGCCCGGCATGCGGCCCTTGTCGTCGGCGAGCTTGGCCTCGGTGCCGACGCCGATGATGGTGGCCATCGCGTCGAAGAAGCCGGCGAGCACCAGGGTGAAGACGATCATGCCGACCGTCATGTAGCCGACGTCGCCCCAGCCACCGAACGAGACGTGACCGAAGAGCGAGAAGTCGGGCATCGAGACCGCGGAGCCGGACAGCTCCGGCGGACCGCTCTTCCAGGCCTTCGGGTCGATGTCCGCGACGGCGTTCACGATGGCGGCCAGAACGGTTCCGCCGACGATGCCGATCAGGATCGCGCCGGGGACCTTGCGTGCCTGCAGCATGAAGATGGTGAGCAGGGTGATGCAGAAGATCAGGACGGGCCAGCCGGCGAGTTCACCGACGGAGCCGAGCTGAACGGGGGGACCGAACTCCGGACCCCGACCGACGAAGCCGGCCTTGACCAGGCCGATGAGGGCGACGAACATGCCGATGCCCATGGTGATGGCGTGCTTGAGCGCCAGCGGGATCGCGTTCATGATCATCTCTCGGAGGCCGGTGACGACCAGGAGACAGATCACGACGCCGTAGACCACGCACATGCCCATGGCCTGCGGCCAGGTCATCTGGGGGGCCACCTGCGAGGCCAGCACGCCGGAGACGGAAAGACCGGCGGCGAGCGCGAGCGGGACCTTGCCGACGAAGCCCATGAGGAGCGTCGTGACGGCTGCGGCGAACGCCGTGGCGGTGATGATCGCCGAAGCCGCCATGGTGTGGCCGTCGACGTCCTTGCCCGAGAGGAGCAGGGGGTTCAGCAGCAGGATGTACGCCATCGCCATGAAGGTCGTGATACCGCCACGAACCTCATTGCCGACGTTGGACTTGCGCTGCGTGATGTGAAAGTACCGGTCGAGCCAAGACGATCCGGCGGGGGTACGAGAGCCGTCGCCGGCCTCTTCCGCACTCGTCTTCGGCTCCACGGAGGACTGGGTCATGGTGCCTAACTCCCAAGGTTCATAGGGGCACCCGCATAAAGATTGGAGACACGGGATTTGGGAAACTGCGTTGGCTGCACGACCCGGGGTGACGGCCCGAGGCGACGCGAGATGTGCATTGCGTGTACTGCGGGTACTGCGGGGGTTCGCGGTACTGGGAAGGCACCAGGGGGTATTGGGTGCTTCCCGTAGTTACTGCATTTCCTGTTGTGCGGGTGCTGCCGGTGAAAACTGACCGCGAGCGGTGCGGCCCTGATGACTCCGGACTTACTGCTCCGGGCGGTGCGGCTGGAATTGTGACGTTCCCGTGTCACACCGCCCGGAAATCTGTGGGGCGGTCCGGGGGCCTCTCGGCCCCCGGACCATGCCGTCCTAGAGGGTGCCCGTGAGGGCTTCCGGACGGATCGGCGTCTTGTTGATCTCCAGACCCGTCGCCGCCCGGATGGCCGCGATGACGGCCGGGGTGGACGAGAGGGTCGGGGCCTCGCCCATACCGCGCAGGCCGTAGGGGGCCTTCGGGTCGGCGAGCTCCAGGACATCGACCGGGATGGTCGGGGTGTCGAGGATGGTCGGGATCAGGTAGTCCGTGAAGGAGGGGTTGCGCACCTTCGCGGTCTTCGGGTCCACGATGATCTCTTCCATGATCGCGACGCCCAGGCCCTGGGTGGTGCCACCCTGGATCTGTCCGACCACGGAAAGCATGTTCAGCGCCTTGCCGACGTCCTGGGCGGTCGCCAGCTCGACGACCTTGACGAGGCCGAGCTCGGTGTCCACCTCGACGACCGCGCGGTGCGCGGCGAAGGTGTACTGGACGTGGCCGTTGCCCTGGCCGGTGACCAGGTCGAAGGGCTCGGTCGGCGCGTGACGGAATTCGAGCTCGAGGTCGATCACCTCGTCCTCGAGGATGTCGGCGATGGCCGCGAGGACCTCGCCGCCGTCCGTGACAACCTTTCCGCCTTCGAGCACCAGCTCGGCCGTGGCCCACGCGGGGTGGTACGAGCCGTTCTTGCGGCGGCCGATCTCCAGGAGGGCCTCGCGGACCGCCTCGCAGGTGTTCTTCACGGCGCCACCGGTCATGTACGTCTGCCGCGAGGCGGACGTGGAACCGGCGGAGCCGACCTGTGTGTCGGCCGGGTGGATGGTCACCTGCTGGACGCCGAGCTCGGTACGGGCGATCTGCGTGTGGACGGTGATGCCGCCCTGGCCGACCTCCGCCATGGCCGTGTGGACCATCGCGACGGGCTCTCCGTTGATGACCTCCAGCCGCACGCGGGCGGTGGAGTAGTCGTCGAAGCCCTCGGAGAAGCCAACGTTCTTGATGCCGACCGCGTAGCCGACGCCGCGGACGACGCCCTCACCGTGGGTGGTGTTGGAGAGGCCGCCGGGCAGTGCGCGGACGTCCGCGCCCTCGCCGGCGGTCTCCCACTGGCGCTCGGGCGGCAGCGGGCGGGCCTTGACCCTGCGCAGCAGCTCGGCGACGGGCGCCGGGGCGTCCACGATCTGGCCGGTCGGCATGACCGTGCCCTGGGACATGGCGTTCAGCTGGCGGAACTCCACCGGGTCCATGCCCAGCTTCGCCGCGAGCTTGTCCATCTGGGCCTCGTAGGCGAAGCAGGCCTGGACGGCGCCGAAGCCGCGCATCGCGCCGCAGGGCGGGTTGTTCGTGTAGAGCGCGATCGCCTCGATGTCCACGTCCTCCAGGACGTAGGGACCCACTGAGAGCGAGGAGGCGTTGCCCACGACCGCCGGGGAAGCGGACGCGTACGCGCCGCCGTCCAGGACGATCTTGCACTTCATGTGCGTGAGCTTGCCGTCCTTGGTCGCGCCGTGCTCGTAGTAGAGCTTCGCGGGGTGGCGGTGCACGTGGCCGAAGAAGGACTCGAAGCGGTTGTAGACGATCTTGACCGGCTTGTTCGTGGCCAGGGCCAGGAGGCAGGCGTGGATCTGCATCGAGATGTCTTCGCGGCCGCCGAAGGCACCGCCGACGCCGGAGAGCGTCATGCGCACCTTGTCCTCGGGGAGACCGAGGACGGGGGCTATCTGCTTGAGGTCCGAGTGCAGCCACTGGGTGGCGACGTACAGCTCGACGCCGCCGTCCTCGGTGGGCACGGCCAGACCGGACTCCGGGCCGAGGAAGGCCTGGTCCTGCATGCCGAAGGTGTACTCGCCCTCGATGATGACGTCGGCGCGCTTGCGGGCCTCTTCCACGTTGCCGCGGATGATCGGCTGGCGGTGCACGATGTTCGGGTGCGGGACGTGACCGATGTGGTGGTCGTCACGGCCCTCGTGGATCAGCGGCGCGCCGGGGGCGAGGGCGGAGGCCTCGTCCGTGACGAGCGGCAGCTCACGGTATTCGATCTTGATCTTGGCGGCCGCGCGGCGGGCGGTCTCCGGGTGGTCGGCGGCCACGAGGGCGACCGGCTCACCGTGGTGACGGACCCGGCCGTGGGCGAGAACCGGGGTGTCCTGGATCTCGAGGCCGTAGTTCTTCATCTCGGCCGGCAGGTCGTCGTACGTCAGCACCGAGTACACGCCGGGCATGGCGATCGCCTCGGTGATGTCGATGGAGACGATCTCGGCGTGGGCCACGGTGCTGCGCAGGGTCTGGCCCCACAGCATGTCCTCGTGCCACATGTCCGAGGAGTAGGCGAACTCGCCGGTGACCTTGAGGGTGCCGTCGGGACGCAGGATCGACTCGCCGATGCCGCCCTTGTTGTGGCTCTGGGTGACGTTGGTGGGCGTGCCGGCGGGCGCGGTGCGGGTGCTGCGAGCCATGGTCAGACCACCTCTCCCTGACGGGCGGCCGCGAGGCGGACCGCGTCGAGGATCTTCTCGTAGCCCGTACAGCGGCAGAGGTTGCCGGACAGGGCCTCACGGATGTCCTGGTCGGACGGAGAGGGGTTCTCCTCCAGGAGCGCGTCCGCCTGGATCAGCAGACCCGGGGTGCAGAAACCGCACTGGACGGCGCCGGCGTCGATGAACGCCTGCTGGACGCTGGAGAGCGGGGCGCCCTCGCCGGTCTGCGAGTCGGTGGGCCTGGCCTGCCACTGCTTGGCCGTGTCGAGGCTGACGCCCTTGGAGCCGCAGCCGCCACCGGTGCCGCAGGCACCGCCGTGGCCGTGCTCGTCACGCTGCTTGGCGAACTCCGCCAGGCCCTCGACGGTCACGACGTCGCGCCCCTCGACCTGACCGGCCGCGACCAGACAGGAACAGACCGGCACACCGTCGAGGCGGACGGTGCAGGAACCGCACTCGCCCTGCTCGCAGGCGTTCTTCGAACCCGGCAGACCCATGCGCTCGCGCAGGACGTAGAGGAGGGACTCGCCCTCCCAGACGTCGTCGGCTTCCTGCTGACGGCCGTTGACCGTGAAATTGACGCGCATGGTTACGCAGCCCCTTCGAGCGAGCGGCCGGTGTTCGAGCCGCGGTACTGCTCCCACGTCCAGACCAGCTGGCGGCGAGCCATGATGCCGACCGCGTGGCGGCGGTACTTCGCCGTGCCGCGGACGTCGTCGATCGGGTTGGCCGCGGCGGACGCGAGGTCGCCGAACTGCTTGGCGATCGACGGGGTGATGATCCGGCCGGACTCCCAGAAGCCGCCCTCTTCGAGCGCGGCGTTCAGGAACTCTTCGGCGACCTTCGCCCTGATCGGGGTCGGCGCGGCCGAACCGATACCGGTGCGGACCGTGCGGGTCTCGGGGTGCAGCGCCAGGCCGAACGCGCAGACCGCGATGACCATCGCGTTGCGGGAGCCGACCTTGGAGTACTGCTGGGGGCCGTCCGCCTTCTTGATGTGAACGGTCTTGATGAGCTCGTCGGCGGCCAGCGCGTTGCGCTTCACACCGGTGTAGAACTCGTCGATCGGAATGAGCCGGGAGCCGCGTACGGATTCCACCTCGACCTGCGCGCCCGCCGCGAGCAGCGCGGGGTGGGAGTCGCCGGCCGGAGAGGCGCAACCGAGGTTGCCGCCGACGCCGCCGCGATTGCGGATCTGCGGGGATGCGACCGTGTGCGAGGCGAGCGCGAGCCCGGGAAGCTCCGTGCGGAGGTTCTCCATGATCTGCGTGTACGGGACCGAGGCACCCAGACGGACCACGTCCTCACCGATTTCCCACTCCCGCAGCAGTTCGATGCGGTTCAGGTCGAGGAGGTAATCCGGCCGACGGTGGTCAAAGTTGATTTCGACCATCACATCGGTGCCACCTGCGATCGGCACAGCTGTGGGGTACTCGGCCTTTGCGGCGAGCGCCTCCTCCCAGCTGGCGGGGCGAAGGAAGTCCATGTGCGGCTCTCTTCTTCGTTCGTAATCGGGCCGTTCACTTCAAGCCAGGAGGCCCAAGGGCCCTCGACTGGTCGTTCACGTGCTGTTAACGCGGTGTGGACCCAGTACACAAGCCGCCCGTCCCCCGAGTGCAGTCACCGAAACCATGAAGGAGTTGGCTGGGCACCTCCCTCGTCTTGTAGATTCGTATGAAAGGCAGGATGCGACGACCTGCCCGATTTCCAACGGCAACATTCGAGACAGATCGGCGGCGACATCATGCGGCTGCGCGCACTGCTGGAAACCGAGGCGCTGGGGCTGCGGCTGCTCGGCGGCGAGGATGAACTGGACCGGACGGTCCGCGGGGTCATGACGACCGACCTGCGCGATCCCAGCCGGTACCTCTCCGGGGGCGAGCTCGTCCTCACTGGCCTGGCCTGGAGACGAAATTCGGCCGATTCCGAGCCGTTCGTACGAATCCTCGCGAGCGCCGGTGTGGCAGGGCTCGCCGCCGGCGAGGCGGAGCTGGGAGACATCCCCGACGACCTCGTCTCGGCCTGTCTGCGCAACCGTCTCCCGCTGTTCGTCGTGAACGAGAACGTTGCATTCGCCACGATCACGGAGTACGTGGTCCGGCAGGTTTCGGGAGAGCGCGCCGGCGATCTGGCGGCCGTCGTGGACCGCCACCGGCGGCTCATGACCTCCGGTCCGGCCGGTGGTGGACCCGATGTGGTCCTCGATCTGCTCACCACGGACCTCGATCTGCGGGCCTGGGTGCTCTCGCCCACGGGCCGGCAGATCGCCGGAGCGGGCGAACCGCTGGCACCGGGCGTCTGCGCGGCGCTGGCGAGCGAACACCTCGCGGCGGTCCGGACGGGCCGACGCGGGCCTCACCGGATCTCCATCCAGGGTATTACCTACTCCCTCTTCCCGATCAGGGGACACGGCCGCGGCCCGGCCGGTCCGGCCTCCCGGGACGTGCGCGAGAGCGTGCTCTCGGACTGGCTGCTGGCCGTCGAGGCCGACGCGGGCGACTGGCCGGCCGAGCGGCTCGACCTGCTCCAGGGCGTCACCCAGCTGATCGCCGTCGAGCGGGACCGCCGCGACGCGGCCCGCACGGTGCGCCGCCGGCTCGCCCAGGAGGTGCTGGAGCTGGTCCAGACGGGCGCCGCGCCCGCCGAGATCGCCGCCCGCCTGCGGGTGGCCGCGCCGGTGCTGCTGCCGGGGCTGGGCAGCGCCCCGCACTGGCAGGTCGTGGTGGCCCGGGTGGACTGGGACGGCGGGGACATCCCCGGCGGACCGGTAGCCCAGTCGCTCCTCGAGGAGATCCTCGTGGACCCGTCGATCTCCGGTCCGGAGCCCTCGGACCGGATCGCCGTCGCGCACGCCGGGGACGAGGCGATCGCCCTCGTACCGCTGCCCGCGCCCGCCGGGGAGCCCGGGGACGAGAAGGGCCCCGACAACGCCCTGCACGCGGAGACGCTGCTCGCGTCCGTACGGGACCCCCTCGCGGCCGGACTCGCCGACGACGGCCGGCTCACGCTGGGCGTCAGCGCGGCCGTGCACTCCGCCGAGGGGCTCCGCGGGGCCCTGGAGGAGGCCCGGCACGCCCGCCGCGTCGCGGCGGCCCGTCCGGGCCGGGTCTGCGCGGCCGGCCACCACGAGCTCGCCTCGCACGTCCTGCTCCTGCCGTTCGTGCCGGACGACGTCCGGCGCGCCTTCACGGCCCGGCTGCTCGACCCGCTGCGGGACTACGACCGGCGCCACCGGGCGGAGCTCATTCCCACCCTCGAGGCGTTCCTGGACTGCGACGGTTCGTGGACCCGCTGCGCGACGCGGCTGCACCTGCACGTCAACACGCTGAGGTACCGGGTCGGGCGAATCGAGCAGTTGACGGCGCGGGACCTGTCCCGGCTGGAGGACAAGCTCGACTTCTTCCTGGCACTGCGGATGAGCTGAGGAGATCCGCTCCCGGGGCTCCCGGGGTCGGGGCAGGGGCGGCTGATGATCCGTCCGGACTTTGTGAAAGAGTTCACCCGACCCCTTGGCCGGAGCCGCTGATCCGTGCTCTCATTTCGCCCCAGGGCTCAACGACGTGCTGCTTGGTTGCTTTGGGGAGGGCAATGTGGCGGATACCGCCATGTCCGGTGCCGGAACTACCGGGGGAGACGACCCCCTCCAGCGGGCGATATGGCGGCTGCGCTCGCGCGGCTGTTGGACCGACGCGGCGGCCCTGCTGACGCCGCACGTGCACGATCCCGGAGCCGCCGTGCAGCGGACCTCGCTGCTGGTCGAGCGCTGCCTGTTCACCGGGCAGGGCTGGGCCGAGGCGGAGGACGCCCTGCGGGTGGCCGAAGCGGTGGCCCACGAGGACGACGACCGCGGCGCGGCCGCGTGCGAGCGGGGTCACCTGGCGTACGCGGCGACCGTGCTGGGCGTACGGGACCGGGCGGACGAGGCCCGCTCCGCGCTGGGCCGCGCGGCGGCCCTGCTGTCCCCGGGGTCCCGGACCCGACCGCTGCTGGACTTCCGGCGCGGGCTGGTCGCCGAGCACCTGGCGGACGCCCCGCAGTCGGCCCTTCCGGCGTACCGCCGGGCCCATGCGGGGGCGGTCGCCCACGGCGACACCCTGCTGCTGTCGTTCACCTGGCGCCACCTGGCCGCGCTGGCCCTGCGCGAGGGCGAGGTGGCCGAGGCCCGCCAGGGCTTCGCCGAGTCCCTGCGCATCCGGGAGGACCTGGGCTTCCTGGTGGGCACGGCCCCGGCGCTGGCGGCCCTGGCCGAAGCGGAACCCGAACCGGAGGCGACCCGGCTGCGCGCGGAGGCCCGGCGGCTGTTCCACCTCCTGGGTGGCATCCCGACCTGGCTGGCGGACCAGCTCCAACCGGCCCCGACGGTCTGACCCCCGGGCCGGGTCCTGCGGGGCCCGGCCGTCAAGGGGCGGCGGCGGTCCGGGCGAGGCCGTCCGGCCCTGTGGTCAGGGGTCGGTGATCAGGGGCCGGTGGCCAGGGGCCGGTGATCAGGGTTCGGCCGTCAGGCTTCGGCCCTCAGCGCCCGGTCGCCGGGCGGACCGGCGGCGCGAAGTGGTCGCGGATCACGGACTCCGCCAGCGCGAGGTCCCCCGCCGACAGGGCGTCGAGCATGGCCGTGTGCTGCGCCGCGTCCGCCGGGAGGTCCGCCCGGGGGAACCGGGTGGGGCCCGAGACCGGCCAGCGGGCCCGGCGGTGGACGTCGTCGGTGACCAGCAGGAGCTGGGAGTTGCCCGACAGGGCCAGGACCGCGCGGTGGAAGGCCCGGTCCGCCTCCGCGTACCGCGCCAGGTCCCCCGAGGCCGCCGCCTGCGCGGCCGAGTCGGCCGCCGGACGCATCGCGGCCCAGACCCCGGCGTCGACCGTACGGGCCAGTTCCAGGATCACCGGGAGTTCGAGCAGCGCCTTGACCTCGGCCAGTTCCGCCAGCTCGTGCCGGGTCCGGGGCAGGACCCGGAAGCCCCGGTTGGGGAGGCATTCGACGGCCCCCTCCAGCGCCAGCTGCTGCATCGCCTCGCGGACGGGGGTCGCGGAGACCCCGAAACGCTCGCCCAGCGCCGGGCCGGAGTAGATCTCCCCCTGCACCAGGTCGCCGTCGACCAGCGCCGTGCGCAGCGCTTCGAGGATCTGGCCGCGCACCGAATGGCGCATCACCTTGCGTGTTTTCTGCTCCGGCACCCGGGCTCGGGCCGCGTCCTGCACTCGGACCTCCTACGGGTCTAGACCTGAGCAGAGAATATCCCGAACCCTCAAGAGGTCAGGTAAGGTAAGGCTTACCTGTTAACGATCGTGTGATTCGGTGGCACTCATGACCGTCATGGCCGTCCTGCCCGCTGGGCCCGCTCTGCCCGTCACGGCGCCCGTCCCCGCCACCTCCCCCGTGGCGGATGCCTACGCGCGGCTGACCGGAGCCTACGGCGGACTGCGCGTCACCGAGCTCGCGGCGCACGAGCCCTCCCCCCGCGGTGCGGGGTGGGTCGGCGCGTACGAGCTCGCGGCGGGCGGCGAGGCCCTGGAGGCCTTCCTCGCCTGGGACGAGGCCCAGGTGCTCCGGGACTACGGGCGCCGGGCGCGGCCCGACGTGGTGGCCGGCTTCGGGCTCCACCGGTTCGCGTGGCCCGCGTGCCTGCTGATCACCGTGCCCTGGTTCCTGGACCGCCGGGTGCCCCTGCTCACGCCGGACCGGGTGGACTTCCACCGGACCGAGGGGCGGATGGCCGTGCGCGTGGAGTCCTTCGCCTGCCTGCCGGACGATCCGGCGGCCGTCCTCCCCGGGGCCCGGGTCGTGCCCGACGCGGAGGCGCTGCGCGCGCAGGTGCGGGCCGCAGTGGCCCGGTACCTCGGACCGGTACTGGAAGGCTTCGCCCCGCGCATGCGGCGCGGGCGGCGCGCGCTGTGGGCCATGGCGACCGACGAGATCGTCGAGGGGCTCTGGTACCTCGGCAACCTGCTCGGCGAGGGCGAGGAGCGGCGGGCCATGCGCGAGCTGGAGCTCCTGCTGCCCGGCGCGACGGCCCCGTACACGGGCGGCGCGGGTTTCCGTACCCTCGAAGGCCCTGACGGCCGGGAGTTGACCACCCGCGACCGGGTCAGCTGCTGCTTCTTCTACACGATCCACCCCGAGGACACCTGCGTCACCTGCCCGCGCACCTGCGACGCGGAGCGCGTCACCCGCCTGGCGGCCGCGGCCGCCTGATCACCAGGGGGCCGCCGGTCCGAAGGGCCGCACGAGCCGCTCCCCCGACGCCCCGCGGAACCAGGCCCCGCCCCGGCCGCGGGACGCACACGTCCACCACAACATGCCGGGCCGCCGTCCCCGCCATCCGAACCCACCCTTCCGGCTGACCGTGAATCGAACTCAACCACGCGTGTCCGCGCGACAGTTCGAGCCGCAACACCCTATCCGGCGGGCTCCGCCCCCCGATGGCGTCCACTTGCCCCGAAACCCGCGTGTACGACGCACCGGCTGCGCCACTATGGCGCCCGGAAAGCCGCAACGGCCACAAGCCAACAGCCGCATACGCGAGGCGAGGGACATCCGCATGAGACTGACCGACATATCGCTGGACTGGCTGCTGCCCGGCAGCCTGCTGATCCTGGGCGTACTTGCGGCAGTGGCGGTGCTGGCCCGGGGCAAGCGCGAAGGCGAGAAGGCCGCGGCGGCCGAGGACAGCTGGGAGCGCAGCGAGGAGCGCCGGCGGCGCAAGGAGGCCGTCTACGGGACCGCCTCCTACGTGCTGCTCTTCTGCTGCGCGGCGGTGGCGGCCGCACTCTCCTTCCACGGACTGGTCGGCTTCGGCCGGCAGAACCTCAACCTCTCGGGGGGCTGGGAGTACTTGGTGCCCTTCGGGCTCGACGGCGCCGCCATGTTCTGCTCGGTGCTCGCGGTCCGCGAGGCCAGCCACGGCGACGCGGCCCTCGGCTCGCGCATGCTGGTCTGGCTGTTCGCGGGCGCGGCGGCCTGGTTCAACTGGGTGCACGCCCCGCGCGGCGCCGGCCACGACGGGGCTCCGCAGTTCTTCTCCGGAATGTCCCTCTCGGCGGCCGTGCTCTTCGACCGGGCCCTCAAGCAGACCCGCCGGGCCGCGCTGCGCGAACAGGGCCTGATTCCCAGGCCGTTGCCGCAGATCCGGATGGTCCGCTGGATGCGGGCCCCCAGGGAGACCTTCGGCGCCTGGTCGCTCATGCTGCTGGAGGGGGTGCGCACCCTCGACGAGGCCGTGGACGAGGTACGCGAGGACAAGAAGGAGAAGGAGCAGGACCGCCACCGCAGGCGGGACCAGCACCGCCTGGACCGGGCCCACATCAAGGCGTTGGGCCGGCAGAACCGGGCCTTCGGGCGCGTGGCCCGCGCCCGTCAGGTCGACATGCCGGGGCTGGCCCCCGGAGCGGGCTCCGCGCCGGTCGGCGCGGAGCCGGCCATAGCGGAAACGGATCAACTGCCGCTACGCCGCAGGCCCTCCCTCCAGGCCGTCAGCAAGACGGAGTCCGCTGACCCGGCCGGTGGCCCCCGGACGGTGGACCTCACCGCCGAGGACGACACCCAGACGCTTCCCCGGCTCGACTCGCTGGAGCGCAAACTGAAGGATCTGGAGCAGCAGTTCGGCTGACCGGAAGAACACCACCACGTGGGGCCCGCCCGATCCGTCAGGCGGGCCCCACGTCCTCGCTCCCGTCCAGTTCGAACCACACCACCTTGCCCGCGCCCAGTGCCAGCGAGTCCACGCCCCAGGCGTCCGCGAGCGCCTGGACCAGCACCAGCCCCCTGCCGTGCGTACCGTGGTCGGCGGACGGTACGTACGGCCGGGGTCGGCGGGCGGCGTAGTCCCGGACCTCCACGCGCAGGCGGGCGCGGGCGAGGGTCGCGGACACCTCGGCACCCTGGTCGGTGTGGACGAGGGCGTTGGTGACGAGCTCGGTGATCAGCAGCTCGGCCACCTCGGCGGTGTCCGCCCGGCACCGGTGGCGCATCAGTTCCCTCAAGGCCTTTCGGACTTCTCCGACTGCTTTGAGATCCGCCCGGCGCACGCTGCGGGTGATCCCCAGCGTGTCCACCGCTCCCCCGTCGTCGACCGACGGTTCGCGCGGTACCGGCCGCCCCCTCTTCCACAGCTTTCCGGTCTTCGCCCCCACCCGCACGGCGATGTACCTCCCGTGTGCCGCTCCCGAAGGCCCGCCTCTCGAACAGGCCTACGGGATGCATGCCCCCCAGGGGAATCCGCACGCATACGGGCTTACGGGCGCGGCACGTTGCGGAGGTTGGATCGAGCCATCTGGATCATCCGGCCGACCCCGCCGTCCAGCACGATCTTGCTGGCGGATAGTGCGAATCCGGTCACCATTTCGGCGCTGATCTTCGGTGGAATCGACAGGGCGTTGGGGTCGGTCACCACGTCCACCAGGGCCGGCCCCTTGTGCCGGAAAGCATCCTTCAAAGCGTCCTTGAGCTGCTTGGGCTTCTCCACGCGGACCCCGTACGCACCCGCCGCGCGGGCGATGGCCGCGAAGTCGGGGTTCTTATTCGTAGTTCCGTACGAAGGCAGGCCGGAAACCAACATCTCCAACTCGACCATCCCGAGGGATGAGTTGTTGAAGAGAACCACTTTGACGGGGAGGTCGTACTGCACGAGGGTGAGGAAATCTCCCATCAGCATGGAGAAACCGCCGTCGCCGGACATCGACACCACTTGACGTCCGCGATCGGTGAACTGTGCGCCGATGGCCTGCGGGAGGGCATTGGCCATGGATCCGTGGCTGAAGGAGCCGATGATGCGGCGCTTGCCGTTCGGGGAAAGATAGCGCGCCGCCCACACGTTGCACATGCCCGTGTCGACCGTGAAGACCGCGTCCTCGTCGGCGAGTTCGTCGAGCACGGCGGCCACGTACTCGGGGTGGATGGGCGTGTGCTTCTCCACCTTGCGCGTGTACGCCTTCACCACCCCTTCCAGCGCGTCCGCGTGCTTCTTCAGCATCCGGTCCAGGAAACGGCGGTCCGTCTTGGCCTTCACCCGGGTGTTCAGCGCGCGCAGGGTCTCCCGAACGTCGCCCCAGACCGCGAGGTCCAGTTTCGAGCGGCGGCCGAGGTGCTCGGGCCTGATGTCCACCTGGACGATCTTCACGTCGTCGGGGAGGAAGGCGTTGTACGGGAAGTCCGTGCCGAGCAGGATCAGCAGATCGCATTCGTGGGTGGCCTCGTAGGCCGCGCCGTAGCCGAGCAGGCCGCTCATGCCGACGTCGTAGGGATTGTCGTACTGGATCCACTCCTTGCCGCGCAGGGCATGCCCGACCGGGGCCTTGACCCGTCCCGCGAACTCCATCACCTCGGCGTGCGCCCCGGCGGTGCCGCTGCCGCAGAACAGGGTGACCCTGTCCGCCTCGTCGACGAGCCGGACCAGTTTCTCGATCTCCCCGTCCCCCGGGCGCACCGTCGGCCGCGCGGTGACCAGGGCGTGTTCGACGCTCTTCTCCGGAGCCGGCAGCGAGGCGATGTCCCCCGGCAGCGAGATCACGCCGACTCCGCTGCGGCCCACGGCGTGCTGGATGGCGCTCTGCAGCACCCGGGGCATCTGCTGCGGGTTGGAGATCAGCTCGCTGTAGTGGCTGCACTCGGTGAACAGCCGGTCGGGGTGGGTCTCCTGGAAGTAGCCGAGGCCGATCTCGCTGGAGGGGATGTGGGAGGCCAGTGCGAGGACGGGAGCCATGGAGCGGTGGGCGTCGTAGAGCCCGTTGATGAGGTGGAGGTTGCCGGGGCCGCAGGAGCCCGCGCAGGCGGCGAGGGTGCCGGTGATCTGCGCCTCGGCGCCGGCCGCGAACGCGGCGGTCTCCTCGTGGCGGACCTGGATCCACTCGATGTCGCCCGTACGGCGGATCGCGTCCACGACGGGGTTCAGGCTGTCGCCGACGACCCCGTACATCCGCCGCACGCCCGCGCGCACGAGGATGTCCACGAACTGCTCGGCCACGTTCTGCTTTGCCATGGAGGGGGCGCCCTTTCCGGTTCTGCTCTGCCGTCTGCGCCTCCCATCCACGCATGGTCCGCCCGGTTACGCCTCCCAGACCGCGGCGGCCGTCCGGTCGTCGGCGTAGCCCTTGAGGCGGAGCTGGGTGTCCGCGAGGAAGGCCGCGAGGCCCGGCGGCGGCTCGTCGGACCAGCGGGAGGCGAGTTCGGCGGACAGCATCTGCTCCTCGCGCATCGGTTCGGCGAGGCCGGCGGAGCACAGCAGCAGGGTGTCTCCGGGGCGGGCCACCGAGCCGCGGAAGCGGAACCCGGTCTCCGATGCCGGAGCTTCCTCCAAGTCGTGCCACTGCCCCGCGCGGAGCCGGAACAGTCCGCCCGCGCCGGCGCCGAAGGAGATCCGGGTCCGGCACTCCGGATCGACGGGCAGCAGCAGCCCGCGCAACCCGGCCGTGTAGGACTCCTCGGCGAGTCCGAGCTCCGCGGAGCGGGCGCGCAGCAGGCCGTAGCCCCGGTCGGTGAGGCGCTGGAGCCCGGAGCGCAGCGCCTCGCGCCGCCCGGCCCGGATGTCCTCGGCCAGCCGCTCCTGGCTCCGCCCGACGGCCCCCGCGACGGACCGGCACAGCTCCGCGGCGGCCGCGGCGGCTCCGGGCGCGGCCCGGTCCCCGCCGGCGAGGACGACCAGGACCAGGGCGTCGGGGCCCGCGCCGAAGCGGGCGGTGAGCAGGAAGTCCCGTCGGGGCTCGCCCCGGAACCGGGCGGAGTCCCCGCGCAGCGAGGCTGCGCGCAGGGTGTAGCCGCCGTACTGGGCCCCCTCCAGCACGGTGTCGGGAGTCAGCGCGTCGAGGGCGGCCGGATCGGCGGTGGGCAGCGCGACGGGCTCGGGCGCGTAGGTCGGCGGGCGGTCCCCGAGGTGCGCGGTCACCGGCCGTTCGGCGAGAACGGCCGGAGCGGGGTCCGTCCAGGCCCCGGCCACCGCGGTCGCGCCGGTCTCCGAGGGCTCTTCGGCACCGGCCTCGGGGGCGGGTTCCGGCTCGGGGGCGGCGGCGGGGCCGGGGCCGGGCTCGTCGCCCCGTGGACCCTCGTAGCCCCATGGGCCCTCGTCTCTCCGCGGGCCCCAGTTCCAGACGGGCAGTTCCTCCGGTTCCGCTTCCGCCGGCTCCTCGGCGGGCAGCGCGGGCGGTACGTGGACATCGCCGAGCGCGTACCAGGTCTGGCCGCCTGCCCGGGGATCCCGCGGCGGGGGCAGCAGGGACTCGCCGTACGCCCCCTCGGCCGGGGACCAGGCCTCCGGTGCCGTCGGCTCCGGTACGGCCGACTCCGGTACCGCCGGTTCCGGTACCACCGGCGGCGGGGGCTCCGCCTCGGGTGTCACCGGCGGCCGGTCCGGGCGGTCGGGGTCCCGGCGCTGGCCGGGCAGGATCGCGCCCTCCCCCGAAACCGGTGGGGCCACCATCACCGCCGCCGAGCGGAAGCGGTGGTCAAGCGTGTCCCGGGGATCGGTCTCCGGTCCCGCGTCGGGGTCCTCGTAGAGTTTCTGCCACCAGTCATCCGCGCCCGCGCCCTGCTGACTCATGTCCCACATTGTCATGCTCGGCTGCGGGCGGAATCCGGCGAACGCACGAAAAAGGGGAGCCCACCGGACCGCCGTCCGGTGGACTCCCCTCGTATCAGTCGTACGACTCAGCGAATGTCGTACGCACGCACGACCGTCTGGGTGACGGTGGCGCCGTTCACATCGGTCAGCTCCACCTTGAGCGTGACCTGCTTGCCGGCCGCTCCGGCGTGGTCCACGGTCGCGGTCCACTGACCGCCGCGCAGCCCGGTCCTCGCCTCGGTCCAGCTCTCACCGTTGTCGTACGAGTACGACAGCTTGGCCGACTTGAGGGCCCCGGGCGTGTAGCCCGCGTGCCCGGCGACCGCGAGGACGATCTTCTGGCCGTTGGCCGCGGCCAGCGTCTTCATGCCGTCCAGCGGGGCGGAGATCCGCGGGAAGAGGAGCGGCAGCGGCTGCGAGTACTGCGCCGCGTCCAGCTTCGAGCGGAAGGTCCACGTCGTGGAGACCGCCTGCGAGCGCTGCCAGGTGCGGGCGGGCTGGCCGAACTTCTCCAGCTGCTGGGTCAGTTCGTACGTGGCCTCGCCGGCCGGGACCTCGAAGACCCCGAACGGGTAGCCGCTGTCGCCGAGGGACTCGCCGTCGCGCTTGAGCGAGACGTTGCCCAAGTCGCCGAAGCCGCCCTGCTGCGCGTAGTGCTGGGCGTCGCCCCACATCGCGGAGGAGAAGCCGATCAGGTTGCCCTGGCGTTCGCCGGCCAGCTGCTCCTTGCCCGCGGTGTCCCGGGAGGCCACCGGACCGATGATCCCGTCGTACCAGCTCTCGGTGCGCTTGCCGCCCCTGGCGTAGGTGCGGTGCTGGTCGGTCATGAACTCGCCCCACGGGAAGCTGCTGGAGACGAGGTGGTCCCAGGCGGTGTCCCCCGCGGAGTAGAACTCGGTGCGCTTGCCCGGTACCGCCACGGTGTCCAGGGAGCCGAAGTACACGGCGGTGCCCAGCGGACGGTAGGCGGAGGTCAGGTCGACGAAGTCGGCCGCGACGCCCATCGAGCTGTAGGTGGACTCGGCGGTGCCGAGGTCGCGGTCGTGCACCCGGTAGGTGCGCTCGCCCTGGACCGGGCCCTTCTCGATCTGGGCCAGGTTGTAGACGTAGGGGCTCTTCGCGGTGCCCTTCCAGCTCATCGTGACCTTGCCCTTGGCGAGCTTGGCCAGCAGGGCCTGTCCCTCGCCCGTCTCCAGGGTCATCGCGGGCAGGGAGCCGCCCGCGTAGCCGGTGAAGCCCTGCCAGCGGCCGGGCTCGTCGCGGTAGGCGACCACCGCCTTGACCCCGGCGGCCCGCGCGTTGCCCACGACCTCGTAGAAGCCGTCGCGGTCCGTCCTGACCAGCGCGATCGCGTTCTTCGCGGCGACGGCGGCGAACTCCTCGGGGGTGCCGGTGCCCGCGTTGACCAGCGGGGCGCTGCCCGTGCCGTCGAGGTTGTCGCTGCCCGTGGAGGCGGTGAGCGGGTGCAGCGCGGGGCCGCCGCCCGCCTTCAGCTCGGAGAGGACCGGCGCGGCCGCCCTCCAGTAGCTGCCGAACTCGTACTCGCCGTCCTTCGCCCTGCCCTCGACGGAGGCGTAGTAGCCGCGGATGGTGCGGCCGCCCATGGCGGTGCCCGCGTGCAGCCAGCTCTCGTCCCAGTAGCGGGAGAAGGCGAGGGTGGTGCTGCGTGCCTCGGTGGGCCGGTCGGCCTCGATCTTCAGCCGGGCCGCCCTGCGGGCGTCCAGCACGATCACCGTGTCCTTCTTGATCTCCGTCTGCGGACGGCCGAGGTAGGTGAGCGAGTCGGTCATGACCGCGTCGCCGCTCGCGCCGGCGTCGGCGGTGCCGACGAAGGCCGAGAGGAAGTACGCGCCGGGACGGACCCGGTAGACCTGGTCGACGGAGCCCTCGTTGAAGCGGCGCTCGCCGCTGGCGTCGTCGGTGCCGATCACGTCCAGGGAGGACGCTCCGGTGGCCGGCTTGCCGTCGCGGTCGATGAGCTTGACCCGCAGGGTGACCGTCTCCGGCTGCACGTACAGCGAGAACGGGGTGGAGACGTGCACACCGTCGGCCGTGGCGACCACCCGGCCGGCCACGTCCCCGTACTGGGAACGCTCCAGCTTCGCGGACGGGTCCAGGGCGAGCGGCACCTTGACGGTGGCGCCGGCCGGGACGGTCACGGTGCGCTTGCCCAGGCGGGCCACCTGGCTGCGGACCGCCGAGCCGTCGTTGCCGGTGACCTTCTCGACGGAGAGGTTCAGCGTGACGGGCTTGCTGCCGGTGTTGGTGTACGGGACCTCGACGCTCGTGCGGTCGCTGCGGTCCTGCGGCCAGTTGTAGGCGCCGCCCTGGAGCGAGAAGGCGCTGGTGACGGTGGTGTCGATGGCGGCCTTGACGTCGAGGCGGCCACCGCCGGTCTCCCGTACGTCACCCGGGATCGCGGTGTTCGCGGATCCGACGAGCGCGGCCTTGATCTGCTGCGGGGTCCAGTCGGGGTGGCGCTGCTTGACGATGGCGGCGGCGCCCGCGACGTGCGGGGTGGCCATCGAGGTGCCGGACATGGACTGGTACGCGTACACCCCGCGGCCGCCCATGCTGGCGGCGGAGATCCCGACGCCGGGGGCGGCGATCTCGGGCTTGAGGGTGTGCTGCAGTCCAGCCGGGCCGCGGCTGGAGAAGGAGGCCGTCGAGTCGTCGCGGTCGACGGCGCCGACGGTCAGCACGCTGGGCGCGCAACCGGGGGACGAGACGGTGTTGTTGCCGGGGCCGGAGTTTCCGGCGGCGATGACGAAGAGGGTGTTGCTGCTCCGCGCGAGCGCCTCGGTGGCCGCGGCCATCGGGTCGTCGCAGGAGAGCTGGGAGGGGTCGCCCAGGCTCATGGAGACCACGTCGGCCTTGCTGTCCACGGCCCACTGCATGCCCGCGATGATCCACGAATCCAGGCCGTAGCCGGAGTCGTTGAGGACCTTGCCGCTGAGCAGCCGGGCGCCCGGCGCGACGCCCTTCTTCGCGCCCCCGCTCGCCGCGCCGGAGCCGCCGACGGTGGAGGTGGTGTGGGTGCCGTGGCCCTGGCGGTCCTCGGCGGAGTCCGAGTCGGTGAAGTTCTTCGCCTCGGCGACTCGGCCCTTGAGGTCGGGGTGTTCGAGGTCCACGCCGGTGTCCAGGACGGCGACCTTGGTGCCCGTGCCGTCGAAGCCGGCGGCCCACGCGGCGGTGGCGTTCACCTGCTTGGTGGAACGCTCCAGATTCGCCTGGACCTTGCCGTCCAGCCACAGCTTCTTCAGCGGGGCGGCGGCCGCGGATCGGGTGTGCGGGTTCGTGGCCCCGCCGGTGACGTCGGACCAGAACTCGGCGGCTTTCGTCTTGTCGGCGGCGAGCGCCACACCGCCGATGGACCCGAGGACGAGCGACTGCTCGGCGCCGCGCGGCACGGGCGGGGCGCTGCGCGCCAGGCTCGCCGAGGCCTCGTAGACCGCGATGAGCGGGAGCTTCTTGGCGTGCGCGTCGTCGTAGCCCTGCCGGATCAGGCCGGTGACGTTGAAGAGTTCCTCGTCGACCTTGCCCGCGGCGAGCGCCTTGACGGCGCTCTCGGGGTAGACGTACAGGTCCTTGCCCGACTGGCGGGTCTGCACGAGCGGCTGCGAACCGTCCTCGCGGGGCATCGCGGTGGCGGCGGTGCGGCCGGCCGCGTCCGTGGAGACCAGGACCCGGTCGCCGGTGACCAGGGTGACCGTGACGGGCGCGGTGGGCTGCTTGGAGGCCTCCCCGCTCCCGGTGAGGGGTCTGTTCGCCGTGCCGGTCCCCGCTCCGGACGCTCCGTCGCTCGGCTGTGCCGTGGACGGGCCCACGGCGGTGACGGCCAGGACGGCCGCGATCGCCGCTCCCAGTGCCGTACGCGATATCGGGCGCATCGCTCTCCCCAGGTGAATTCCGGCCAACTACTGCATTGCACGGCGAAACCGCCGCGTAAATGGCTTCTGGCCAGCGGATGTTGGTGCTGCGGTGGCGTCACCTTGGCAGAGAGACGGTGGGTGCGGCGATGATGTCCGAGGCGGGTTTGCGCCGTGGCCGCTTCCCGCCAGGAACGGCACTGAGAGGGCTGGGTGGACGGGTTGCTGGGTGCGATAGGTCTCGACGAGGGGCAGGAGTCCGCGTACCGCGCGCTGGTCGCGCTGGGGGCGGCGGAGATACCCGATCTCGCGCACCGGCTGACGCTGCCGGTGCAGCAGGCCGAACGGGCCCTGCGCCACCTGGAGCGGCAGGGGCTCGCCGCCCAGTCCTCCGCCCGGCCGGGCCGCTGGGTGGCGGCCCCGCCCGGGGTGGCGCTCGGTGCGCTGCTCACCCAGCAGCGGCACGAGCTGGAACAGGCGGAGCTCGCGGCGGCGCTGCTGGCCGAGGAGTACCGGGCGGAGGCCGCCGAGCCGGCCGTGCACGACCTGGTCGAGGTGGTGACGGGCGCCAGCGCGGTGGCCCACCGCTTCCACCAGCTCCAGCTGGGCGCGGTGGAGGAGGTGTGCGCGCTGGTCAGCGGCCGCCCGCAGGTGGTGACGGGGACGGACAACGAGGCGGAGGACCGGGCCTCCGTAAGGGGCGTCTCCTACCGGGTCGTCATCGAACGGGAGGTCCTCGCGCTGCCCAGCGGGATCCGCGAGGCGTCCTCGGCGCTGGCCCGCGGGGAGCACATCCGGGTGACGGGCCAGGTGCCGACCAAGCTGATGATCGCGGACCGGGCGCTGGCGATGGTCCCGCTGACGGCCCGCGGCGCGGAGCCCGCGGCGCTGGTCGTCCACGCGTCGGGACTGCTGGAATCCCTGATGGGGCTCTTCCAGGCGGTCTGGCGGGAGTCCCTGCCGCTGCGGCTGGGCTCCTCCGGCGCGCCCGAGGAGGGGGACGGCGGCCCGGACGCCACCGACCTCGAAATCCTGTCGCTGCTCCTGGCCGGCATGACGGACGCGAGCGTGGCGAAGCATCTGGAACTGGGCCTGCGCACGGTCCAGCGGCGGGTCAAGGGGCTGATGGAGCTCTCCGGGGTCACGACCCGGCTCCAGCTGGGCTGGCACGCCTACGAACGGGGCTGGGTGGCCCGATAGCCCCGGGGCAGGCAGGCTGAGCAGATGGATCTGCCTCAGCTGCTCCTGGTGGGGCTGGTGCTGCTGCTCGGAGTGGTCGGGGTCATGGTCCCCGGCGTCCCGGGGACCTGGCTGGTCTGGGCCGGCCTGCTGTGGTGGGCCCTGCACGAGCGGTCGGCGGCGGCCTGGACCCTGCTGGCCGCGGCCACGGCCCTGCTGCTGGTGGTCCAGGTGGTGAAGTGGCTGCTGCCGCCGCGCCGCCTGCGGGGCGTGGGCGTGACCCGCCGGATGGTGGCGTACGCGGGCGCCGGGGCGGTACTGGGCTTCGTGCTGGTGCCGGTGGTGGGGGCGGTTCCGGGGTTCGTGGGCGGCATCTACCTGTGCGAGCGGGGGCGTCTGGGATCGCACGGGGAGGCGTGGGCCTCCGTCCGGTCGGTGATGCGGGCAGTGGGGACGAGCGTGCTGGTGGAACTGTTCGCGTGCCTGCTGGTGGTGGGGGCGTGGGTCGGCACCCTGCTGTGGGCGTAGGCCCCGGTCGTAGGCCATTGGCCCGATGTGCGGCGCGGGCCGGCCTGGGATCGTCTCCCCCATGACGGACTTCGAGGGTTTCAGCGAGCCGGAACTGGCATACCTGCGGTCGCAGCACCTGGGGCGGCTCGCGACCGTGGACGCGACCGGGCAGCCGCAGGCGAACCCGGTGGGGTTCTTCCCTCAGGACGACGGAACGGTCCTGGTGGGCGGACTGGCGATGGGCCGGACGAAGAAGTGGCGCAACCTGGCGGGGAACCCGCGGCTGTCCCTGGTCGTGGACGACCTGGTGAGCACCAGGCCGTGGAAGGTCCGGGGCCTGGAGATCCGCGGCCACGCGACGCTCGAGACCGGCCCGCACACCCTGGGTCCCCACTTCAGCCCGGAGGTCATCCGGATCCACCCCGACCGCGTCCTGTCCTGGGGTCTCGACGACGCGTAGCCCGCGGCCACGGCCACCCGCGGCCCCGAGGGGGCTGCGGGTGGCCGTGACCGGGGCCCGGACGGTGCCTCAGGCCCGTCCGGTCCGCTTCGCCGAATAGTTCGCGCGGCCCTCCGCGGAGCGCAGCCGCCAGTCGCGCCTCAGCTCCGCCCGGAGCCTCGCGTCGGTCTTCGCGACGATCCGCTGGTTCTCCCGCAGCAGCTTGCGGTAGCTCTCCAGCCGCCGCTCGGGCAGCGCTCCCGAGTCCACCGCCCCCCGGACCGCGCACCCCGGCTCCGCCTCGTGCGCGCAGTCGTGGAACCGGCACTGCGAAGCGAACTCCTCGATCTCCGAGAAGACCTGCCCGACGCCCGCTCCGGCGTCGTACAGCCCCACGCCCCGCAGCCCGGGGGTGTCGATGAGCACGCCGCCGCCCGGCAGGACGAGCAGGTTGCGCGTCGTGGTGGTGTGGCGGCCCTTGCCGTCGACCTCACGAGCCTCCTGGACCTCCATCACGGCCTCCCCGAGCAGGGTGTTGGCCAGGGTGGACTTGCCCGCGCCGGAGATTCCCAGGAGCACGCTCGTACCCCCCGCGGCGACCGCGGCGAGTACGTCCGTACCCTGTCCCGTCATCGAGGACACGGTCAGGACCGGGACTCCGGGAGCCGCCCCCTCCACGTCCTGGACGATGTGACCGAGCGTGACCGGGTCCGGGACCAGGTCGGCCTTGGTCAGGACGACCAGCGGCTGAGCCCCGGATTCCCATGCGAGCGCGAGGAAGCGCTCGATGCGGCCCAGGTCGAGTTCGACGGCCAGCGATACCGCGATGATCGCCTGGTCGACGTTGGCGGCGAGGATCTGGCCCTCGGACCGCTGCGAGGAGGTGGACCGCACGAAGGCGGTCCGGCGCGGCAGGTACGCCTTCACGTAGCGCGGACTGCCGTGTGCCTCCACCGCCGCCCAGTCTCCGGTGCAGATGACCCGGAGCGGGTCGTGCGGGGTGACGAACGCGGTGTCGGCGCGGACGATTCCGTCGGCGGTCATGACATCGCACTGGCCCCGGTCGACCCGTACCACCCGGCCGGGCACGAGGCCCTCTTCGGCGTACGGGACGAATTCGGCGGCCCAGGCTTCGTCCCAGCCGTAGGGGGCGAGAGCGTGCGGGAGCAGAGCCTGCGGGAAAGAAGAGAAAGACAAGGGAAACCCTTCACAGGGTGGCCCCGGCGGTGCGCGCCGCATTCGGGCGCGAAAGATGAGGAGAGGTCAGCCGGAGACCACGGAAGTGACATTGATGGTCTTCTGAGTGCGGGCAACGCCCTGCGCCATGACAGTCATCAATGAACTCACCTCCGAGTCGTACACACACGTGCTGACGAGCGGTCCCGCACCGATCGGCGGGAACGTCCCCACCGTAACAAGGTCCTTCGGGCCCGCGCCAATTCTTTTTCGGGTTCTTCCACGGATTCTTCTCCGCACGGCATCGCGACCGGCCGGGACTTACCGTCGGTCAGGAATCCCGTCCGGTTCCGGATCCCAAGTCGTTCGAGGAGTTAGGCTGCTCCGCGTGGACAACTCTGAGCTCGCAGATTCTGAGACGCTTTACGAGACGCGGACCGGCCGGTCCGCCCCGTGCGACGAGCCGGTTTCCGAGACGGCCTCGGACACCAGGAAGCGGATTCTGCGGGTGGCCACGGAACTGTTCTCGGTCCACGGTTTCCACGAGACCTCGCTGCGCGAGATCGCCGAGCGGGTCGGCGTCTCCAAGCCGGCGGTGCTGTACCACTTCCCCGGCAAGGCCGACATCCTCGGCGCCCTCGTGGAGCCGATGCTCCGCGATCTGACGGCGGCCATGTCCCGCGCCGCGGCCACCGGGGCCGGTGGAACCGCCGGAGCCCCGGGAGCAGGTGGCACCGGCCGGGCCGACCGAACTGACCGGGCCGACCGGGCCGACCGGGTCCGCTGGGCCGCGATCGAGGGGGTCCTCGACACCTGGCTGAGCCACCGCCACCTGCTCCGGCTGAACCTCCAGGACATGGCCGTGGCCACCCCCGGGCCGGCCTTCGCCCGCCTGCGGGACGCGATGCTCCGGGCGAACGCCCTGGTCGCGGGGGCCGATCCCGGGTTCGCCGAGCGGGTGCGGGCCGCTCAGGCCATCGCGATGCTCTCCGGTCCGGCGGTCCTGTTCACCGATGCCCCCGTGCCGGAGCTGCGCGCGGCCGTCCTGGACGGCGTACGACGCCTGCTGGACGGGTCCGCCGAGCACCCTTACCCGGCCGTGGCCGGGCGTCCCGCGCCGGGGGGACGGCGCGGGCGGCCCGCCGCCATGACCACGGCGATGACCGAGGCCGCGCGCCGGATGCACGCGGCGGGCAGCGGCGCCACGGCGATCGCCGCCACGCTCGGCGTCTCCCGGGCCACCGTCTACCGCCACCTGCCGCAGGAGGAGGACGCCGGGTGAGGTCCCGTCCCGTGGCCCGGCCCATGACCCGCGCCCCACGACCCGCCTCGCGGCCCGCCCATGTCCGATTCCTTCAAGACCGGCGGCCCCGGCCGAACCTAACCTGACGGCATGACTCCCCGACTCGACATGATCGGCATCGTCGTCTCCGACATGGCCGCCTCACTCGCCTTCTACCGCCGCCTGGGCATCGACGTCCCGGCCCCGGCCGACTCCCAGCCGCACGTGGAGGCCGTCCTGCCGGGCGGTCTGCGGATCGGCTGGGACACGGAGGACGTCATCCGCTCCTTCGACCCGTCCTGGACCCGGCCCGAGAGCGACGGCCGGGTGGGGCTCGCGTTCCTGTGCGACTCCCCCGCCGGGGTGGACTCCCTGTACGCGGAATTGACCGGGGCCGGGCACACCGGCCACCTCAAGCCCTGGGACGCCTTCTGGGGACAGCGCTACGCCGTGGTCCTGGACCCGGACGGCAGCGGGGTCTCCCTCTTCGCCCCGGCCGACACCGCCTGACCGCCCGCCCCCGCCGCGTAGGCCCCTGGCGTGGTCCCAGCCAGGGCCCGTACCTCGCGGGCGTAGTGCGCCTGGTCGGCGTAGCCGGCCCTGTGGGCCACCTCCGCGTGCGGCAGCCCGCGCCGGGTCAGTGCGAGGGCCCGCTGGAGGCGCAGGATCCGCCCCAGCGTCCGGGGGCCGTATCCGAAGGCGTCCAGTGAGCGCCGGTGCAGCTGCCGCTCCCCCAGGCCGACCGCCGCCGCGACGGCCGCCACGCCCTGCCCGGCCCGCAGCCGGGCCGCGACCTCCTGGGCCAGCGCGTCCGCGGGGCCGCCTTCGCCCGCGCGGAGCCGGGCCAGCTCCTCCAGTCCCAAGCACGGATCCTCGTACGGGGCCACCCGGGCCGCGAGGCGCCGTACCTCGGCGGCCGGCCACAGGTCGGCCAGTTCGACCCGGCGGTCGCGCAGCGCGCTCGCCGGTACGCCGAGCAGCGCGGGCGCCGTGCCGGGGGCGAGCCTGATCCCGGCGAAGCGGGTGCCGGGGACCTCGCCGGCCGGGTGGGCCGCAGTGTCGGGTCCGGCCACCAGGAGCCGCCCGTCGACCCACAGCAGGTCCATGCAGCCGTCGGGCAGCACCACCCCGCCGCCGGCCCCGGCTGCCCGCCAGAGCACGGCGCCGGGCAGTACCCGGGACGGCCGTTCCTCGTACACGTCCCTCAGGCTACGACCGGCGGGTCAGTGCTTGCGCAGCCGGGAGTGGTAGTCCTCCGGCGGCAGGAACTTCGACCAGCGCTCCGGGAACTCCGAGGGCATGTCGTCGTCCTCGTCGTCCTCCGACTCGCCTTCGGCGAGCGCCCGCCAGGCGGCGGCGCGGGCGACCAGCTGAGCGGCTTCCGCCTCGCGGACCCGCTCGTTCGCCTCGCGCGCGGCCGCCGTGGCCACCGAGGGCCAGACGCGGTCGATGGCCGCGTTGACGGCCGCGCCGACGAGGACGGCGAAGGCCGAGATGCCGATCCACAGCAGGACGGCCACGGGGGCGGCGAGCGATCCGTAGATCGTCGGGCCCTCCACGGTGTTGGTGAGGTAGATCCGCAGCAGGAACGAGCCCAGCACCCACATCGCGAGGGCGACGAGCGCGCCCGGTACGTCCTCGATCCAGGGCGAGCGGACGGGGACGGAGACGTGGTAGAGCGTGGTCAGGAAGGCGATGCAGAGCAGGGTGACGACGGGCCAGTACAGGACCGCGATCACTTCCGTGCTCCACGGCAACAGCCGCACCACCGCGTCCGGGCCGACCACCATAAGCGGCAGCACGATGGCGCCGATCAGCAGGGCGATGACGTAGAGGAGGAAGGCCAGCAGCCGGGTCTTGACGATGCCGCGCTGCCCGTCGAGCCCGTACATGACGGTGATGGTGTCGATGAAGACGTTGACGGCGCGCGAACCGGACCACAGGGCGAAGGCGAAGCCGAGGGAGATGAGGTCGGGGCGGCCCCGGTTGGTGACGTCGTCGAGCATCGGTTTGGCAATGTCGTTGACGCCCCGGTCGGAGAGGACCGTGCCGACCGCCCGCAGGATGTTCTCCTCGATGCTGGCGACGGTGGTGCCGCCCGACCAGCCGTCCACGTAGCCGAGCAGACCGAGCAGGCCGAGGAAGAGCGGGGGCAGCGAGAGCAGGGTGAAGAAGGCCGCCTCGGCGGCGAGTCCGAGGATCCGGTACTCGATGCACGAGTTGACGGTGTCTTTGAGCAGCAGCCACGCCATCTTGCGCATGGAGACGTTGCGGTAGAGGACTCGGGCCCGGTGGAGCCGCCCTGGGATCCGCTCGGGTGTTTCTTTTGCTGGCTGCACGTCCTTACGGTATCCGCATGGCAGCCACCACCCACACAGTCACCAATCAGGCCCCGCTCCTCACGGGCTACGACGTCTACGGCAGCGACCAGGTCCTGAGCGAGGGCGTGGAGCGGCATCTCGCGGGCGCGGCGCCCGAACTCGCCGCGGAGGTCGGGGAGGAGCTCACGGAGCTGGGCCGCGCGGCCGGCTCCCGGCAGGCCCAGGAATGGGGGACGCAGGCGAACGAGAACCCGCCGAAACTGCGGACGCACGACCGGTACGGCAACCGGATCGACGAGGTGGAGTTCCACCCCGCGTGGCACCGGCTGCTGGGGCACGCGGTGGGCGCCGGGCTCACGGACGCGTGGGGGCGTCCGGCGGGGCATCTGCGGCGCGCGGCCGGGTTCTTCGTGTGGTCGCAGGCGGAATCGGGGCACGGCTGCCCGGTTTCGATGACGCACGCGGCGGTGCCCGCGCTGCGGACCGATCCGGAGTTGGCCGCCGAATGGGAGCCGCGGCTGACCTCGCACGTGTACGAGGAGGGGTTGCGACCGGCCGGTCAGAAGGCCGGGGTGCTCTTCGGGATGGGGATGACGGAGAAGCAGGGCGGCAGCGACGTACGGGCGAACACGACGGCGGCGGTGCCGCTGGACACCTCGGGCGAGTACCTGCTGACGGGGCACAAGTGGTTCTGTTCGGCGCCGATGTGCGACGGGTTCCTGGTGCTGGCGCAGGCGCCGGGAGGGCTGACGTGCTTCCTGGTGCCCCGGGTGCTGCCGGACGGCACGCGCAACGTCTTCGCGATCCAGCGGCTGAAGGACAAGCTGGGGAACAAGTCGAACGCTTCGAGCGAGGTGGAGTTCGACGGGACCTGGGCGCGGCGGGTGGGCGAGGAGGGCCGGGGGGTGCGGACCATCATCGAGATGGTCGCGGCCACCCGGCTGGACTGTGTGATCGGCTCGGCCTCGCTGATGCGGCAGGCGCTGACACAGGCCGCTCACCATTCGGAGCACCGCTCTGCTTTCGGAGCACCGCTCATCGACCAGCCGCTGATGCGCAACGTGCTCGCCGACCTCGCCCTGGAGTCGGAGGCCGCCACCACCCTGACCCTGCGCCTCGCGGCCGCGTACGACGCCGGCACCGAGCAGGAGCGGGCCTTCCTGCGCCTCGCGGTACCCGTGGCGAAGTACTGGGTGACCAAGCGCTGTACGCCGATGGTGGCGGAGGCACTGGAGTGCCTGGGCGGAAACGGCTACGTCGAGGAGTCCGGGCTGCCCAGACTGCTGCGCGAGTCCCCCCTGAACTCCATCTGGGAGGGATCGGGCAACGTACAGGCACTCGACGTGCTGCGCGCCCTCCAGCGCGAGCCCCTGGCGCTGGGCGCGTTCCTCCAGGAGGTCGGTCTGGCGCGCGGCGCCGACCACCGACTGGATTCGGCCATCAAGAACCTGCTGACCGAGCTCGCGGACCTGGAGGGGATCGAGGCACGGGCACGCCGGGTGGTGGAGCGGATGGCCCTGGTGCTGCAAGGATCCCTGCTGGTGCGATGGGCCCCGCCGGAGGTGGCGGACGCCTTCTGCGCCTCACGGCTGGGTGGCGACTGGGGCGCGGCCTTCGGCACGCTGCCGCACAGCCTGGACCTGCGATCCGTCGTGGAACGGGCCCGGATCGCGGGCTAGCGGTGGTCCCCAAACCGCCGCGGGCATGGATCCGGGCCCGTCGACCGGTAACAGGGATGGCGCCGCGCCGACTCGGCACCACCCCTGATCCGAGAAGCCCCGAGGAAGGAGCTGCAACGTCGCTCGGCGACGTCCGCACAGTTTCGGTCGACCGACCGGGAGTTGGCGAGAGTTGCATGACGTTGCAACCTTTGAGACATCACCCGCACGGCGTACCACCTGCGCCGCGCACCATGTGCACGACCTGCATCACGTGCACGACCGGCACAACCAGCACCTCGTGCACGACCAGCACCACGTGCACGACCCGCACCGACGCACCACACGCTCCACACGGGGAGGTTTCGGTGGCTCACACCACAGGCAGCGCGGTCGATGCAGCACGCATCTCGGCCATGGACGCGCGGGAGGCCGCACGTCTGCTCAAAGGAGTACGGGAGGCCGCGCTCGCCGGGGACCGGCCGCCGGCCGCACCGCGCCCGGAGATCGCCGAGTCCTGGCGCCGGATGCTGGCGGGCGGGGTCCACCCGGACCGCGACAGCCGCAGCCGGATGCTGTCGGCCGCCGAAACCGAGGAACGGCGCCAGACCTCCCCGCTACGGGAACTCCTGCCCGTCCTGCGCGAGGGGCTGCTGCCCGCGCTGGACGAGGCCCTGCACATCATGGTCGTCGCCGACGCCGACGGGCGGCTGCTCTGGCGCGAGGGCCACTCCTCCATCCTGCGCAAGGCGGACCGGCTGGGCTTCGGTGTGGGAGCCGACTGGGACGAGGCCGTGGTCGGCACCAACGGGGTGGGCACCGCCCTGGTGGCCCGCAGACCGGTCCAGGTGTTCTCGGCGGAGCACTTCGTCTCCAGCCACCACGACTGGACCTGCGCGGGAGCCCCCGTACGCGATCCCCGGGACGGGCAGCTGCTCGGAGTCGTCGACGTCAGCGGCCCGCTGGCCACCATGCACCCGGCGACCCTGGCCTGGGTGAGCTCGGTGGCCCGGCTCGCGGAGCGGGAGCTGCGGATCCGGCACCTGGAGTCCCTGGAGCGGCTGCGCTCCGTCGCGGCCCCGCTGCTGGCCCGGCTGCCCGGCCGCGCGGTGGCCGTCGACAGCCACGGCTGGACGGCGGCCGTCACCGGGCTCGCGCCGACGGACCGGATCCCGCTGCCGAAGTCCTTCCGGCCGGGCCGGGTGTGGGTGCCGCAGCTCGGCGACTGCCTGGTGGAGCCCCTGCCCGGCGGCTGGCTGCTGAACGTCGCGGAGGTCCGCAGCGGCCCGGAGGCCGCCGCCCGCGTCGTCCTCGACCTCAGCCGGCCGGGGGCGTGGCTGGCCACCGTCTACGGGGCTTCGGGCAGCTGGTCCCAGGAGCTGAGCCCGCGCCACGCGGAGCTGCTGTTCCTGCTGGCGGAGACCCCCCGGGGGCGCTCGGCGGCCGAGCTCTCCCAGGAGCTGTTCGGCGACCCGACGCGCACGGTGACGGTGCGCGCGGAGATGTCCCGGGTCCGGCGCAACCTCGCGGGCGTCCTGACCCACCGCCCGTACCGCTTCGCGGAGGACGTGGAGGTGGAACTGATCCGCCCGGGGAACCCGGCCGCCCTGCTGCCGCACTCCACGGCCCCGGCGGTGATCAGGGCCCGGCTGTCCCGTCCGGGGTCCGAGATCCCTGCCGGGGGGCGCGGAGGCCCCGGGGGTCCCGGCGGCTCTGCCGGGGGTCCCCCGAGCGACGACTGGGGAATGTGATTCCCTGGCGTCCATGAGCACCATCACGCTGACCACCTGGTCCCTGGAAATGACCTCGCCGTCCGACCTCGTCGCGGCGGCCGTCCCCGGACCGGAGATCCGGATCGTCCGGTCGGAGGTCCCGTCCCCGGAGTTCAGCCGCTTCCTCTACGCCTCGGTGGGCGGCGACATCCACTGGACGGACCGGCTGGCGCTGACCCGCGCGCAGTGGGTGGAGCAGTTGGAGCGCCCCGGCGTGGAGACGTGGGTGGCGTACGACCGGGGCACGCCCGCGGGCTACGTGGAACTCGACCCTCAGCCGGACGGTGTGGTGGAGATCATGTACTTCGGCCTCCTCCCCGATTTCCGGGGCCGCCGGATCGGCGGGCACCTGCTGTCGGTGGGCGTCGAGGCGGCCTGGTCCCTCGCTTCCCGCTGGCCGTCGCTGTCCCCGACCACCCGGGTCTGGCTCCACACGTGCAGTGAGGACGGCCCGACGGCCATGTCCAACTACGTCCGCCGCGGCTTCAAGGTCTTCCGTGAGGAATCGGAGCCCAAGGAGTCCGCCCCCACCCCGGGCCCCTGGCCGGGCGCCTAGACCTCTCTTAGGCCTCTCCTCGGCCGCTGTCCGGGCCCCGAGGGGCCCGATCTCACCTTTCCGCTCCGTCCGTGGGCCGTATGCGGCCCACGGACCGGGTCCGATGGGGCAAAAGGGGCCCCCGAGGTGACCCCCATCACCGGGATCTTGCGATGCGAGACGAGTTCGTCCGGATTGTGGACAGTAGTGGACTCCTCCAATCGCCACATGCCACGCTTCCGCCATGAACGGAGCTGGAATTGCCTTGGTGAGTCGGCGGCACGTCGACCTCGGCCGCATGTCCAGCGCCATCTGTCCGGCACGCTGAGGGAACCAGCACCGCCGCACGGCGTACAGCGCGCAGCCGCCGCGCCCGCCGTAAAAACAGATGATCACCGCAGCCCCCTGTAGGCCGGCGCCGCCCCAAAAAGGCGGTGACCAGCCACATCCGCTCCATGCGCTCCAGGGGTCACGCCGCCGCTCCGCCCCCTGCCCTTGCCTCGAGCCGCCGAAGAAGGACGTACCGCCATGGCCGCCATCCCCGAAACGACCGCAGCCGCCGCACCCGGCGCCGCCGCGCGCCGCAAGACCGGCCGTCACCGCGGTGAGGGCCAGTGGGCCGTCGGACACCACACGCCCCTCAACGGCAACGAGCAGTTCAAGAAGGACGACGACGGTCTCAATGTGCGGGCGCGCATCGAGAACATCTACTCCAAGGCGGGGTTCGACTCGATCGACCCCAACGACCTCCGCGGCCGTATGCGCTGGTGGGGGCTGTACACCCAGCGCAAGCCCGGGATCGACGGCGGCAAGACCGCGATCCTGGAGCCGGAGGAGCTGGACGACAAGTACTTCATGCTGCGCGTGCGCATCGACGGCGGTCGGCTGACCACCGAGCAGCTGCGCGTCATCGGCGAGATCTCGCAGGAGTTCGCCCGCGGCACCGCCGACCTCACGGACCGGCAGAACGTGCAGTACCACTGGATCCGCATCGAGGACGTCCCGGAGATCTGGCGCCGTCTGGAGGCCGTCGGCCTCTCGACCACCGAGGCCTGCGGTGACACCCCCCGCGTCATCCTCGGCTCGCCCGTCGCCGGCATCGCGCTGGACGAGATCATCGACGGCACCCCCGCCATCGACGAGATCTACAAGCGCATCGTGGGCAACCCGGACTTCTCCAACCTGCCCCGCAAGTTCAAGTCCGCGATCTCCGGCTCGCCGCTGCTCGACGTGGCGCACGAGATCAACGACATCGCCTTCGTCGGGGTCACCCACCCCGAGCACGGCCCCGGCTTCGACGTCTGGGTCGGCGGCGGCCTCTCCACCAACCCCAAGCTGGGCGTGCGCCTGGGCACCTGGGTCTCGCTGGACGAGGTCCCGGACGTCTACGAGGGCGTCATCTCGATCTTCCGCGACTACGGCTACCGCCGCCTGCGCACCCGCGCCCGCCTGAAGTTCCTCGTCGCCGACTGGGGTCCGGCCAAGTTCCGCCAGGTCCTGGAGGACGAGTACCTGAAGCGCAAGCTGACCGACGGCCCCGCGCCCGAGCAGCCCAGCGGCCAGTGGCGCGACCACGTCGGCGTCCACCAGCAGCAGGACGGCAAGTTCTACGTGGGCTTCGCACCCCGCGTGGGCCGCGTCGACGGCGCCACCCTGACCAAGATCGCGGACGTCGCGGTCCAGCACGGCTCCGGCCGGCTGCGCACCACGGCCGAGCAGAAGATGATCGTGCTCGACATCGAGGCCGACCAGGTCGACTCGGTCGTCGAGGCGCTGGAGGCGCTGGACCTGCGGGTCAAGCCGTCCCCGTTCCGGCGCGGCACGATGGCCTGCACCGGCATCGAGTTCTGCAAGCTGGCCATCGTCGAGACGAAGGCGCGCGGCGCCTCGCTGATCGACGAACTGGAGCGCCGCCTGCCCGAGTTCGCCGAGCCGCTGACCATCAACATCAACGGCTGCCCGAACGCCTGCGCCCGTATCCAGGTGGCGGACATCGGTCTCAAGGGCCAGCTGGTCCTGGACGACGACGGCAACCAGGTCGAGGGCTACCAGGTCCACCTGGGAGGCGCACTCGGCCTGGAGGCCGGATTCGGCCGCAAGGTCCGTGGTCTCAAGGTCACCTCGGCCGGTCTGCCGGACTACGTCGAGCGGGTCGTCACGCGCTTCGAGAACCAGCGCGAGGACGGCGAGCGCTTCGCCGCCTGGGTGACCCGCGCCAAGGACGAGGATTTGTCGTGAACGCAGTGAACGACACGAGGAGCACAGGATGAGCGAGCGCGCCGCACCGTTCTACTGCCCGTACTGCGGCGACGAGGACCTGTTCCCGAACGAAACAGGCCACGGCGCCTGGGAATGCAGGGCCTGCAACCGAGCCTTCCAGCTGAAGTACCTCGGGCTGCTGGCCCGGGGTGTTCAGTCCAACGACGCTGGAGGGGACGAGATATGACCACGATTCAAGACGCGAGTCTCACCACGGACCAGCTCAAGGCGCTGGCCGAGCAGGCGGGCCGCGACCTGGAGGACTCCTCCCCGCTGGAGATCCTCACCTGGGCGGCCGAGACCTTCGGCAAGAAGTTCGCCGTGACCTCCTCCATGGAGGACGCGGTCGTCGCCCACCTCGCCTCCCGCGCCTTCCCCGGCGTGGACGTGGTCTTCCTCGACACCGGCTACCACTTCGAGGAAACCATCGGCACCCGTGACGCGGTCGAGGCCGTGATGGACGTCAACGTCATCACCCTCACCCCGCGCCAGAGCGTCGCCGAGCAGGACGCCGAGTACGGCCCCAAGCTGCACGACCGCGACCCCGACCTGTGCTGCGCGCTGCGCAAGGTCAAGCCCCTCGAAGAGGGCCTGACGGCGTACGACGCATGGGCGACGGGCCTGCGCCGCGACGAGTCCCCGACCCGGGCGAACACCCCGGTGGTCGGCTGGGACGAGAAGCGCCGCAAGGTCAAGGTCTCGCCGATCGCCCGCTGGTCCCAGGACGACGTGGATGCGTACGTCCTGGAGCACGGGGTTCTCACCAACCCGTTGCTGATGGACGGTTACGCCTCTGTCGGCTGTGCTCCGTGCACCCGGCGGGTGGTGGAGGGCGAGGATGCCCGTGCCGGCCGGTGGGCGGGGCGTGGGAAGACCGAGTGCGGACTGCACGGCTGATGGCGGCCTCGAGCGTGACCGATGAACGTACTGAACCGACGGAGACGAACCAGATGAGCGTGAGCGACCAGGGCGCCACGGTGTGGCTGACCGGGCTGCCGAGCGCGGGCAAGACCACGATCGCCTACGCGCTGGCGGAGCGGTTGCGTGCCGAGGGCCACCGTGTGGAGGTCCTCGACGGTGACGAGATCCGCGAGTTCCTCTCCGCGGGTCTGGGCTTCAGCCGCGAGGACCGGCACACCAATGTGCAGCGGATCGGGTTCGTCGCCGAACTCCTCGCGTCCAACGGCGTGAAGGCCCTCGTCCCGGTGATCGCGCCGTTCGCGGACAGCCGTGAGGCCGTGCGCAAGCGCCATGGCGCCGAGGGCACTTCATACCTGGAGGTCCATGTGGCGACCCCGGTCGAGGTCTGCTCCGAGCGTGACGTCAAGGGCCTGTACGCCAGGCAGGCGGCGGGCGAGATCTCCGGTCTGACCGGGGTCGACGACCCGTACGAGGCACCGGACTCCCCGGACCTGCGCATCGAGTCGCACACGCAGTCCGTGCAGGAGTCGGCTTCGGCCCTGCACGCGCTGCTCACCGAGAGGGGCCTGGCATGAGCGCCACCGTCGCACACGTCCACGAGGGGACGGACGCGCCGTACGCGCTGTCGCACCTCGACGCCCTCGAGTCGGAGGCCGTGCACATCTTCCGTGAGGTGGCGGGGGAGTTCGAGAAGCCGGTGATCCTTTTCTCCGGCGGCAAGGACTCGATCGTGATGCTGCATCTGGCGCTGAAGGCGTTTGCGCCGGCGCCGGTCCCCTTCACCCTGCTCCACGTGGACACGGGTCACAACTTCCCGGAGGTCCTGGAGTACCGGGACCGTGCGGTGGCCCGGCACGGGCTGCGGCTGCACGTGGCCTCGGTCCAGGAGTACATCGACGCCGGGAAGCTGCGCGAGCGTCCGGACGGGGTCCGCAACCCGCTGCAGACCGTCCCGCTCACGGAGGCGATCCAGCGGCTGAAGTTCGACGCCGTGTTCGGCGGCGGCCGGCGTGACGAGGAGAAGGCCCGCGCCAAGGAGCGCGTCTTCTCCCTGCGGGACGAGTTCTCCCAGTGGGACCCGCGCCGTCAGCGTCCCGAGCTGTGGCAGCTGTACAACGGCCGCCACGCGCCGGGTGAGCATGTGCGTGTGTTCCCGTTGTCCAACTGGACCGAGCTGGACGTGTGGCAGTACATCGCGCGGGAGAAGATCGAGCTGCCGGAGATCTACTTCGCGCACGAGCGTGAGGTCTTCAAGCGCAACGGGATGTGGCTGACGGCCGGCGAGTGGGGCGGCGCGAAGGCGGACGAGGTCCCCGAGACCCGCCTGATCCGTTACCGCACGGTCGGTGACATGTCCTGCACGGGTGCCGTCGATTCCGATGCCACCACGCTGGACGCCGTGATCACCGAGATCGCCGCCTCCCGTCTCACCGAGCGGGGCGCGACCCGCGCCGACGACAAGATGTCCGAGGCCGCGATGGAAGACCGAAAGCGCGAAGGGTACTTCTAACCATGACCTCCACCACCGAGCAGTTCGCCGACCTCTCGGCGACCACACTGCTGCGCTTCGCGACCGCCGGTTCCGTCGACGACGGCAAGTCCACCCTGGTCGGACGCCTCCTGCACGACTCCAAGTCGATCCTCACCGACACCCTCGAAGCCGTCGAGGCGGTCTCCGCCCAGCGTGGTCAGGACACGCCCGACCTGGCGCTGCTCACCGACGGCCTGCGCGCCGAGCGCGAGCAGGGCATCACCATCGACGTGGCCTACCGCTACTTCGCCACCACCCGGCGCCGGTTCATCCTGGCCGACACCCCCGGGCACGTGCAGTACACCCGCAACATGGTCACCGGCGCCTCCACCGCCGACCTCGCAGTCGTCCTCGTCGACGCCCGCAACGGCGTCATCGAACAGACCCGCCGCCACGCCGCCGTAGCCGCGCTGCTGCGCGTCCCGCACGTGGTCCTGGCCGTCAACAAGATGGACCTGGTCGGCTACGAGGAAGCCGTCTTCGCGAAGATCGCGGAGGAGTTCACCGCGTACGCCAAGGACCTGGGCGTCCCGGAGATCACCGCGATCCCGATCTCGGCGCTGGCCGGCGACAACGTGGTCGAGCCCTCCGCGCACATGGACTGGTACGGCGGCCCCACCGTCCTGGAACACCTCGAGACCGTCCCGGTCAGCCACGACCTGACCACCTGCCCGGCGCGTTTCCCGGTGCAGTACGTGATCCGGCCGCAGACCGCCGAACACCCCGACTACCGCGGTTACGCGGGCCAGATCGCCTCCGGTGTGCTGCGGGTCGGCGAGGCCGTCACCGTGCTGCCGTCGGGCCGTACTTCGGTCATCGAGGGCATCGACGCGCTCGGCCAGGGCGTGGACATCGCCTGGGCCCCGCAGTCGGTGACCCTGCGTCTGCGGGACGACATCGACATCTCGCGCGGTGACCTCATCGCCCCGTCCTCGAACGCTCCCGCTACCACGCAGGACGTCATCGCGACGGTCTGCCACGTCGCGGACCAGCCGCTGGCCGTGGGCGCCCGGGTGCTGATCAAGCACACCACGCGCACGGTCAAGGCCATCGTCAAGGAAATCCCCTCGCGGCTGACCCTGGACGACCTGTCCCAGCACCCCAACCCCGGGCAGCTCGTGGCCAACGACATCGGCCGCGTCGTCGTCCGTACCGCCGAGCCGCTCGCGCTCGACTCGTACGCCGACTCGCGCCGCACCGGTTCCTTCCTGCTGATCGACCCGGCCGACGGCACGACGCTGGCGGCCGGCATGGTCGGCGAATCCTTCGCCTCGCAGGCCGCGACCACCGTCCAGGCCGATGAAGAGGGCTGGGACTTCTGATCATGATTGCCGACATCTACTCGACCTTCGCGAAGGAGGGCGGCCGCGTCGGCAGCGGCGCCCTCGGCAGCGGCCAGGGAGGGGTGGCGCGATGTGCGCGATGACGTACGCGCACCGCATGCGCGCCCTCACCCTCCACGAGCTGTACCCGCCCTTGCTCCACAGACGAAGACGTGCGTCGTGAAACGACGCTACGAGAGGAAGTCCTCCCGTGCCTGCCATCGGTACCCCTGCTAAGACCCTGCGCCGCGGCCTCGCCGCCGCGGCCGCCCTGCCGCTCCTGATCGGCGCGCTCGCCTCCTGCGGCTACGGCTCCGAGGCCAAGAAGGAAGACGCCGCGAAGCCGAGCGTCGCCAGCGACAAGGCGCTGTCGGCTTCGGAGGTCCGTATCGGTTACTTCCCGAACCTGACCCACGCCACGGCGCTGGTGGGTCTCCAGGAAGGACTGATCCAGAAGGAGCTGGGCGGCACCACGGTCAAGCCGCAGACCTTCAACGCCGGACCCTCCGAGATCGAAGCCCTCAACGGCGGTTCTCTCGACATCGGGTTCATCGGCCCCTCCCCGTCGATCAACGGCTACGTCAAGTCCAAGGGCTCCAACCTGCGGATCATCTCCGGATCCGCCTCCGGCGGCGTCAAGCTCGTCGTCAACCCGGACAAGATCAAGACCCTGGACGACCTCAAGGGCAAGAAGATCGCCACCCCCCAGAAGGGCAACACGCAGGACGTCGCGTTCCTCAACTGGATCGCGGAGAAGGGCTGGAACGTCGATCCGGAGTCCGGCAAGGGCGACGTCTCCGTCGTGCGCACCGACAACAAGGTCACCCCCGACGCGTTCAAGCAGGGCTCCATCGACGGCGCCTGGGTGCCGGAGCCCACCGCCTCCAAGCTCGTCTCCGACGGCGGCTCCGTCCTCCTCGACGAGACCTCCCTGTGGCCCGACAAGAAGTTCGTGATCACGAACATCATCGTGTCGCAGAAGTTCCTCAAGGAACACGCGGACGTCGTCGAGGCCGTGCTCAAGGGCACCGTGAAGACCAACGAGTGGATCAACGCCAACCCCGACAAGGCCAAGGCCTCCGCCAACGCCAAGCTCGCCGCCGACAGCGGCAAGGCCCTCGACGCGAAGGTCATCGACCCCGCCTGGACCTCCATCCTGGTCACCGACGACCCCCTCGCCTCCACCCTGAAGACCGAGTCGGACTGGGCGGTCAAGGCCAAGCTCATCGAGCAGCCCCAACTCGCCGGGATCTACGACCTCACGCTCCTGAACAAGGTCCTCAAGGCCGCAGGCAAGCCCGAAGTCTCCGACGCCGGCCTCGGCACCAAGTAACCCCGCAGCCCCGTAACCGTCTCGAATCCCAGGAGGTGACGACCATGGCCACCACATTCGCCAAGGCTGCCGAAAGCGCCGTCGCGGAGCAGCACCACCACGCCGCCCGCATCGAGCACGTCTCGAAGTCCTTCTCCGGCCCGGCCGGATCGCAGCTCGTCCTGGACGACATCAGCCTCGATGTCGCTCCCGGCGAGTTCGTCACCATCCTGGGCGCCTCCGGCTGCGGAAAGTCCACCCTCCTCAACCTCGTCGCCGGACTCGACAAACCCACCACCGGATCGATCGAGACCCCCGGCGGCCGCCCCGCCCTGATGTTCCAGGAACACGCCCTGTTCCCCTGGCTCACCGCCGGCAAGAACATCGAACTCGCCCTGCGCCTGCGCGGAGTCGCCAAAGCCGACCGCAAGCCCGAAGCCGAACGCCTCCTGGAACTCGTCCGCCTCACCGGCTCCCACGGCAAACGCGTCCACGAACTGTCCGGCGGCATGCGCCAGCGCGTCGCCCTCGCCCGCGCCCTCGCCCAGGACAGCCGACTCCTCCTCATGGACGAGCCGTTCGCGGCACTCGACGCCATCACCCGCGACGTCCTGCACGGCGAACTCACCCGCATCTGGGCCGAGACCGGTCTCTCCGTCCTCTTCGTCACCCACAACGTCCGCGAAGCCGTCCGCCTCGCCCAGCGCGTCGTCCTCCTCTCCTCCCGGCCCGGCCGGATCGCCAAGGAATGGACCGTCGGCATCCCCCAGCCCCGCCGCATCGAAGACGCCGACGTCGCGGAACTGTCCCTCGAGATCACTGAACACCTGCGTGGGGAGATCCGCCGCCATGGCCAGCACTGACACCACCCCGAAGGCGAAGGCCGACGATCTCGCCGGACTCGAAGCGGGCCTCGACGCCCTCGACGCCGTCCAGACCCACCGCACCCCGGTCCGCGAAGTCCTCGTCAAGAAGGTCCTCCCGCCGGTCCTCTCCGTCGGACTCGTCCTGGTGGTCTGGCAGATCCTCGTCACCGCGAAGGTCGTCGAGGAGACCAAACTGCCCGCGCTGTCCGCGGTGTGGGACAGCCTGACCGCGATGTGGCTCAAGGGCACCCTGCTCGAGGTCGTCTGGACCAGCGTCTCGCGCGGTCTGCTCGGCTTCCTCCTGGCCCTGGCCATCGGCACGCCCCTCGGACTGCTCGTCTCCCGCGTCAAGTTCGTCCGCGCCGCGATCGGCCCCATCCTCCAGGGCCTGCAATCCCTGCCCTCGGTCGCCTGGGTCCCCCCGGCCGTCCTCTGGTTCGGCCTCAACGACACCATGATGTACACCGTCATCCTGCTCGGCGCCGTCCCCTCCATCGCCAACGGACTCGTCTCCGGCGTCGACCAGATCCCCCCGCTCCACCTCCGCGCCGGCCGCACCCTCGGCGCCACCGGACTCCGCGGCGCCTGGCACATCGTCCTGCCCGCCGCACTCCCCGGCTACGTCGCCGGCCTCAAACAGGGCTGGGCCTTCTCCTGGCGCTCCCTGATGGCCGCGGAACTCATCGCGTCCTCCCCGGACCTGGGCCTCGGCCTGGGCCTGCTGCTGGAGAACGCCCGCAACAACATCGACCTGCCGGGCGTGTTCCTCGCCATCATCCTGATCCTCGTCGTCGGCATCGCCATCGACCTGCTGATCTTCAGCCCCGTCGAGCGGTGGGTGCTGCGCACCCGCGGCCTCCTCGTCAAGAGCTGATCACCATGCACACGGACTCCGCCCACTCCCCCGCCCTGCTGGTCATAGCCCATGGCAGCCGCGATCCGCGGCACGCCGCGACCGTCCACGCCCTCACCCGGCGGGTACGGGCGCTGCGGCCGGGACTGCGCGTGGAAACGGCCTTCCTGGACTTCGACACCCCGACCGTCGACCAGGTGGTGGCCTCCCTCTACCTGTCGGGCGTACGGGAGATCGTGGCCCTGCCACTGCTCTTGACGCGGGCGTTCCACGCGAAGTCCGACATCCCGGCGGTGCTTTCGGGAGCCGGATCCCACCTGCCGGACCTCTCCATCCGCATCGCGGACGTACTCGGCCCTTCCCCGCTGCTGCTCGCGAACCTGGAGCGCCGCCTGTGGGAAGCCGGCCTCACCCCGGCGGACCGCGCCACCACCGGTGTGGTGCTCGCGTCCGCCGGTTCCTCTGACCCGGAGGCGATCGCAGTGATCGCTGAAATCGCGCGGGAGTGGCGGCACACCGGTTGGTGCGCCGTGCGGCCTGCGTTCGCCTCCGCTGTTCTTCCCCGGACGGAGGACGCCGTACGGGCACTGCGCGCTGAGGGCGTCCGCCGGATCGCCGTGGCCCCGTACGTGATCGCCCCCGGCCGACTCCCGGACCGCATCGCGGCCGGCGCGGAAGCCGCGGGCGCGGACGTCCTGTCCGCTGTCCTGGGCCCTTCTCCGGAACTGGCCCGTCTGCTGCTCACCCGGTACGACGCGGCGACCCCGTCCCGGATCCCGGCCCTGACGGCCTAAGCCGCCTCTCATCGGCTCAGGCGCGCGCCACCGCCTCATCGGCCAGGGCCGTCAGGTCCGCGATGGACATCGCACCCGGCGGAAGACCCTCCCGGGCAAAGATGTTCGCCGCATGCCGCAGCGTGTCATTGACGGGCGTGACCACGCCATGCAGGCGGCCCAGCAACACGATCTCCCCGTTGAGATAGTCGGCCTCCACCGACCCCGTCCCCCGCGCCAGCGACTGCCAGGACGACCCGCCCCGCACCCCCGCCGGCTGCTCCACCTTGCCGTCGCGCGCCTCGGACTGCTCCGCCTCCGAGGCGTACTCGATCCCCGCGGCCTCGTAGACGGCCTTGGCTTCGCGGATGGCCCGCAGCAGCAGCGCGCCCTTGGCCGGTTCCGGCTCCGGCCCCGTCGTCGCCTGGATCGCGTTGCTCAGGTTGCCCAGCAGCTTGGCGTACTTCCACCGCATCACGTCGTCGACGACCGGCGCCTCGAAGCCCGCCTTCTCCAGGTCGGCGGCGATCCGCCGGGCCTTCCCGTCCGCCGGGCCGCCGGCGGCCCGCCCGATGTGCAGGATCCCGGTCAGCGGGGCGCACAGCGCCGATACCGCGCCGGGCTCCAGGAAGGTCGCCGGCAGCCACACGCAGACCCCGTACACGCGCGCGAAGCGCCGTAGGGCGAGGCGTTCGCTCTCCACGCCGTTCTGCGCGCACAGCACCGGCAGCCGCTGCGCCGCGGTGCCGCCGCCCTCGACCTCGGCGTCGCCCCACGCGTCGAGCGCGGCGAGCGCGTCCTGGGTCTTGACGGTCAGCAACAGGACGTCGTCCGGCCGCAGTTCACCGAGGTCTCCCGGTCCGCCGACCACGGGCAGCCGGTGGACGCGTTCCCCGTCCGCCGTCGTGAGCCGCAGCCCGTCCGCCCGGAGGGCCTCCGCGTGGGCGCCCCGCGCGACGAGGACGACCTCATTGCCGGAGTCCGCGAGCCGTCCGCCGATGGTCGCGCCGATCGCCCCGGCGCCGATGATGATGTAACGCATGCCCACGAGCCTGGCACATCCACGGCCCTGGGCTACCGTCGGGCCATGTCTGTTGACGTGGATGAGACGTTCACCCTTGGCGGGGACCTGCCCCTGCGCCGCCTCGGGCTCGGCACCGGAGGACTGGTCGGCGCAGGCTACTGGGGCCCGCGCGGCACCCGCGCCGAAGCCCGTACGGTGCTGCGCGCGGCCGTGGAGCGCGGGGTCACCCTGATCGACACCGCCGACAACTACGGCCCCGGCCTCGCCGAGGAGCTGGTCGCCGAGGCCCTCCACCCGTACCCGGAGGGGCTGGTGGTCTCCACCAAGGGCGGGGTGGTGCGCACGGGGCCCGACCAGTGGCACGCGGCGGGCCGCCCGCAGGACCTCCGGGCGATGTGCGAGTCGAGCCTGCGCAGGCTGCGCCTGGACCGGATCGACCTCTACCAGTTGCACCGCTTCGACCCGGCCGTCCCGATGGCGGAGCAGCTGGGCACGCTGGCCGAGCTCCGGGCGGAGGGCAAGATCCGCCACATCGGGCTGAACACGGTGACGGCGCGGGAGCTGCGCGAAGCCCTCTCGCTGGTCCCCGTGGCCAGTGTCCAGAACCCGTACAACCTGCTCGACCGCGGATCGGCGGAGGTCCTCGCCCTCTGCGAGGAGCGCGGCATCGCCTTCCTCCCCTACTACCCGCTGGGCAGCGGCACCCTGACCCGCGAGAGCGCGGCCGCGCTGACGGCGGTGGCCGCCGAACATGGCGCGTCCACCGGCCAGATCGCCCTGGCCTGGCTGCTCCACCACTCGCCGGTCCTCTGCCCTTCCCCGGGCACCGGCTCCCCGGACCACCTGGCGCAGAACCTGGACGCGGCAACGATCCACCTGACCCAGCGCGAGGTCACCCTGCTGGACGCGCTGGCGGGCTAGGGGGTGTCGCCGAGGGTGCCGATCAGGACCTCCGACGCCCCCGGATCGCCGGCGAGTCTCCCGGCCTCGCGGATCTGCTCATGCGTCATGGCCGCACGCCGGGCCAACTGGACGGCCTCGTGAACCCCGTCCCCGTTTCCGTGGGCGAGCATGACGAAGAACCAGCGAACCGCCTGCACCGGGTCCGATGGGCCGCCGTAGCCGTCGCGGTACCAGCAGGCGGCGGTGACGACCGCGCCGCGTTGCCCTCGCTCGGCCGCCCAGACGTACCAGCGCAGGGCCTCCTCGTCCCGGTCGAGGGCAGACAGCCGGTCCCCGAGAGCAGTCCCCGCCATCAGCAGACCGCCCTCGGCGGCGCGCCGGAGCAAGAGCATCGACGCGGCGGCGTCCTCGGTCCGTTTGGCGAGGTTGAAGGCGCCAAAGGCGTCGCCGCCTTCACTGGCCGCAGCGAACAACTCGACCGCCCGGACGGGGTCCGCCTCCACCCCTACGCCTTCGGCGAGCAGGTAGGCGTACGTCCGCTGCCCCGCCGGGTCACCCGCTTCGGCCGCCGCCCTGGCATACGCGACGGCCATCGGCAACGCCGACTCGTGGAAGTACTCCAGGAAGATCCCCGCGAGCAACGCGGCTGCCGGAGCGGATCCGCCGTCGGCGAGCTGCCTGATCGGCCCGGCCACCTGGCTCGCCGGCCTTGCACCTTCGGCGCTGCCGAGCATCGCGGCGGCTACGCCGGCGTGACCTGCGGCGATCCAGTCCTCCGCCTCCGCGGCCGCGCGGGCCCGCTCCATCAGTTCCGCCTCGGCGGGCGGTATCGGTACGCCGTCCGGCGGGCTGAGGGAGTCGTTCACGCACGGCACTCTAGAGCGCGGCGGGAGCGCTCCGCTGTCGGGCCGGGATCAGTCCCCCGTCAGTTCGACGAGCTTGGCGACCGTGTTCCAGTTGCGGGTGGTGACGTCGAGGCCCTTGACGACGGCCGGCTTCGCGAGGGCCTCGGCCAGTTTGGAGCGGCCGAGGCCGTTCGGGGCGTAGAGGTAGATCACGCGGTCGCCGATGCGGTACTCCTCCGGGAGGTACGCGGGTCCGTCGATCGAGGCGAAGCGGGACTCGGCGGGCTGCTCCGAGCAGAAGGTGGCGTGGAGCTGCTTGCCTTCGAGTTCGGCGGCCGGGAAGGGGCAGGCTTCGGCGACGGTGCGCAGGTAGGTCCCGTCGACCACGAGGCAGGGGACCCGGAAGCCGAAGTGGGCTTCGATGGCGGTCTCCAGCTCGCGGGCGAGGGTCTGCGTGGTCTTCTTCGCCGAGGTGGCGAAGACGGCGTTGCCGCTCTGCAGGTACGTCTGCGCGTCCGTGTGGCCGAGGCCCGCCAGGACCGTGCGCAGTTCGGCCATCGGGACCTTCTTGTTCCCGCCGACGTTGATGCCGCGCAGCAGCGCCGCGTACTTCCGATTGGTCATGCCCGAACGATAGGGCGGGCCTGTGACATTCCGGCCCCTTCGGCCGGTTCCCTCTGCACCGTCGGTCCCGTCAGCTCCGCCTCGAGCAGGTCGGCCGCCTGCCGCGTGCCGCCCTCGGTTGCCATCTGTGCGCGGATCGCCTCCGCCCGCTGCGCCACCGCGGGGTCGGCGAGCAGGCCGAGTACGGCCTCCCGCAGGGTCTCGGCGGTGGCTTCGGCCATCGGGACGTGCCGGGCCACGCCGAGGGCGGCCAGCATGTCGGCGTTGCCGAACTGGTCGACGGCCTGCGGGACGGCGACCATCGGGGTGCCGGTGGCCAGTCCCTCCTGGCTGCCGCCCGCGCCCGCGTGGGTGATGAAGGCGTCGGCCCGGTGCAGGATGTCGAGTTGGGGAACCCAGCGGTGGACTTCGGCGTTGGCGGGGATCTCGCCGAGCTCGGTCTCCTCGGTGAACTTGCCGATCTGGAGCACCACGTACCAGTCGGGCAGGTCCCGGAAGGCCTCCAGGCAGGCGCGGTAGAAGGCGGGCTGCCGGGTGAAGGTGGAGCCGAGGGAGACCAGGAGGATCTTCTTCCCTTCGGCCCGCGCCGGGCGTCGCCACGTCCCCTGGGTGGCGCTGCGGTCGCCCTGGCAGGCGCCGACGAAGGTGTACACGGCTTCGTCGACCCGGTCCGCGTGCGGCTGGAGGGCGCGCGGGATGAGTACGAGGCTGCGGCGGGGGCGGCCGACGAACCGGTCGCTGTCCTCGTCGATGCCGTTCTCGTCGAGCCAGGACCGGAAGCGGGCGTAGTACGCCTTCCCGCGCTCGGAGGCGCGCAGCTCGGCGAACATCGGCTCGGCGACCTCCTCCTCGTAGCCGGTCCAGGCGACCAGGTTCGGGGAGAGGGAGACGGCCGGGACCCCCCAGCGGTGGGCGAGGACGATCGCCGGGTAGGCGGTGATGTCGTGGAGGACGAGGTCCGGCTGGTCGCCCTCGAAGGCGGCCGCCAGCTGCGGGAGGGCCTGGACGGCGTCGGTGAGGAAGGGCTCGATGTTGTCGATGAGTTCGGTGCCCCAGGCCTCGGGGGCGTCCTCGGTGGGGAGGGTGGAGTTCCAGATCACCGGGGTGGCCCCGGTTTCGGCGACCCTGTCCGCGTAGGCGGCGGGGATGGCGTAGCTGACGCGGTGGCCGCGGGCGACGAGTTCCCGGATCACTTCGATGCTCGGATTGACGTGCCCGGCGGCGGCGATGGAGAACATGGCGATGTGCGCGGGCCGGCCCGGCAGGCCGTGGGCTGAGGTCATGCCCCCACCATAACGAGACGAGACGTCTCGTTCAAATGGAAGGAGTGAGCCGGGTGCGAAACTTGGCGCATCACGATCACCCCGGGACTCCACCGAGCCCCCGGGACACCCGGAGCACCGGGACGGACGGCGGAGAACGGTATGGACGAGGCACGGGCCAGGGACGCACTGACGGCGGCGGGCCTCGCCGCGCGGGCCGGATCGCCCGAGCTGCTGGCCCTCGGCGAGAACGCCGTCTTCGCGCTCGGCGACGGCCTCGTCGCCAAGGTCGGCCGGGAGGCGGCGCTGCTGCCCCGCGCCGAACTGGAGCTCGCGGTGGCGGGCTGGCTCGCGCAGTGCGGTGTCCCGGCGGTCCGCGCGGCCGAGCCGAAGCCCCGGCTGGTCGACGGCCACCCGGTGACGGTGTGGCACCGGCTCCCCGACGCGGTCCGCCCGGCCGGCCCCGAGGACCTCGCGGTGCTGCTGCGGCAGATCCACTCCCTGCCCGCACCCCCTTTCGTACTGCCCCCGCGGGATCTGCTGGGCGGGGTCGAACGCTGGCTCCGGCTCGCGGGCGACGCCATCGACCCGGCGGACGCGGACTACCTGCGGGCCCGCCGCGACGGGTACGCCTCCGAGGTCGCCGCCCTCACCCCCCACCTGGCGCCGGGCCCGATCCACGGCGACGCGCTGCCCCGCAACGTCCACGTCGGCGCGGACGGTCCGTTCCTCGTCGACCTGGAGACCGTCTCCTCGGACCTGCGCGAACACGACCTGGTGGTGATGGCCCTGTCCCGCGACCGCTACGGCCTCCCCGCCGAGTCCTACGAGGCGTTCGCGGCCGCCTACGGATGGGACGTACGCGACTGGGAGGGCTGCGCGGTCCTGCGCGGCGCCCGCGAAACAGCCAGCTGCGCCTGGGTCTCCCAGCACGCCCCGGCCAACCCGAAGGCCCTGGCCGAGTTCCGCCGCCGGGTCGACTCCCTGCGCGAGGGCGACACCGAAACCCGCTGGCACCCGTTCTAGCGGTGCCGTATCAATTTCCCCCTATGGACCTACCCGTCACCATCCATCGGGCCCGGTGGGACCTGGAGGAGCCGGCCCGGAACACCCGCTGATGTCCCGAGGATCCACGGAGGAGTTGGCTCGTGCGTGAGCAGGCATGGCAGAGGTCGCGCGGGGCCGGGCCGACCGCGTTCGTGGTGGCCCTGGCCGTGGCCGCCGGCGTCCTGACAGCCGGCCTCCTGGCCCCGCCCGCCGCGTCCGCGGCCTCTGCCGCCGGGCCGGACGGCGTGCAGCGGGGCCTGAACGCGCTGGTGCGCTCCGACGGCATGCCCGCCGCGCTGGCGAGCGTCGAGGACCGTGAGGGCCGTACCCGTACCTACACCGCCGGGGTGGGCGACCTGGCCACCGGCTCGAAGGTGCCGGTGGACGGACAGGTACGGATCGGCAGCAACACCAAGGTGTTCACGGCGGTGGTCGCCCTGCAGCTGGTCGGCGAGGGAAGGATCGGCCTCGACGACTCCGTCGACACCTACCTCCCCGGGCTCGTCCGCGGGGAGGGCATCGACGGACGCGGGATCACCGTCCGCATGCTCCTCCAGCACACCAGCGGACTTCCCGACTACGGGGACCTCGTCGGCGACGACATGATCCGGCGCCGGTACTTCGACCCCCGCGAACTCCTGGACCTCGCGCTCCATCGCGAAGCCGGCTTGGCCCCGGGGGCGCGGTGGCGGTACAGCAACACGAACTACGTGGTGGCCGGCCTGATCATCCAGAAGGTCACGGGCCGGCCCCTCGCCGAGGAGATGGGCGACCGCGTCATCCGGCGCATCGGGCTGCGCCACACCTACTTCCCCGCCCCCGGGGACACCACCGTCCGGGAACCGCACGCCGCGGGCTACCAGCGGGATCCGGCGGGCGCGCCGGTGCGGGAGGTCACGGAGATCGACCCCTCGGCGGGCTGGGCGGCGGGACAGATGATCTCCACCGGCTCCGACCTCAACCGGTTCTACGGCGCTCTCCTGGCCGGCCGGCTCCTCCCGGCGGCCCAGCTCGCCCAGATGCGGACCACCGTCCCCATCGGGGACACCGGGGCCGGCTACGGACTGGGGATCGTGAGCAGACCGCTGTCGTGCGGCGGCGTCTACTGGGGCCACGGCGGCGACATACCGGGATACGAGACCCGGGGCGGAGCCACCGAGGACGGCCGCGCCGCCAACGTCACCGTGACCGGGATCCCGGCCGACCCGGCGGTCACGGCCCGCCTGGAGGATGTCGTGGACACGGCCCTGTGCCGGAGCTGAACCGCACCCCCGGGCTGGACCGGTCCGGTGACGCTCCGGCTCCGGCTCCGGCTCAGGCCCCCGCAGCCACCAGCGACCGCAACGGCCACGCCGGGTCGATCACCGCGTCCGGACTGCCCTGCTTGCGCAGGTACGCCTGGAAGTCCCGGGCCCAGCGCTCGTGCCAGTCGCCCTGGCGGGCGTGCAGGGCGGCGGGGGCGAGGGCGGCCACCTCGGGGTGACGGGAGGCTATCGCCCGGGCCACGCCCACCGCGGCCAGCGCATCCGCCCCGGCGTCGTGCGCGGAGTCGAGGGTGACCCCGTAGACCCCGCAGACCGCTTCCAGCGTGCGCTTGCCGCGCCGGTAGCGGTCGACGGCCCGGTCTATGGTCAGCGGATCCACCACGGGCCCGGTCTCCGCGCCGCCCAGCCGGTCGGCGAGCGAGGGCAGTCCGTGCCGGGCGAGCTCAGCCGAGAGCAGGGTCAGGTCGAAGGCGGCGTTGTAGGCGACGACGATCGCTCCGGCCCGCCAGTGCCCGACCAGCGCCGCCGCGATCTCGTCCGCGACCTCGCGCACCGGCCGCCCCTCCGCGACCGCCCGCTCGGTGCTGATGCCGTGGATCGCGGAGGCCTGCTCCGGGATCGGTATCCCGGGATCGGCGAGCCACGTGCGCCGGCCGCGCACCTCGCCGCCGCGCACCTCGACCAGCGCGGCCGTCACGATCCGCGACTCCCCCGGCTCCGTACCGGTCGTCTCCAGGTCGAACCCGATCAGCACTCCGCCGTGCCAGTCCCCCATGCCGTGCAAGTCCACCCCGTGCCTCCCCCACCCGTCCCCGTACTTCGGTCAACGACTTTCAGCCTGCCACGGGCCACTGACAGTCAGGACACCGGGCCGGTCAGGACACCGGGCGGGAGTCCTGCCAGATCGACTCGAATTCCTCACGGTACGTCGGGAACAGTCCTTGCTCCGCATCACGACCGTCGCGACCGTCGCGGCCGTCGCGCCCGGCCTCGCGAGAGGCGCCGCGGCCGCCGCCGCGCAGGACCAGGACCGGGGCCTCCATGCCCCGTGCGCGCCGCAGGTACGACTGGACCACCGCGATGCCCGAGGACTCGCCCTCCACCAAGTAGGCCGTGAAGCGCGGGGTCTCGTCGAACACGTGGATCTCGAAGCCCGAGGCGTCCCTCAGCCCCGCCCGGACCCTCCGCACGTGCAGGATGTTCATCTCCACCGAGCGGCTCAGCTCGCCCTTGCGCAGCCCGAGCTCGCGCTCGCGCCGTTTGACCGCGCTGCTCGCCGGGTTCAGGAACAGCAGCCGCACCCGGCAGCCGGCCTCGGCGAGGCGTACGAGTCTTCGGCCCGAGAAGTTCTGGACCAGCAGGTTGAGGCCTATGCCGATCGCGTCGAGCCTGCGCGCGCCGCCGAACAGGTCCTCCGCGGGGAGCTGGCGCTGCAGCCGCACCCGGTCCGGGTGGACGGAGATGACGTCCGCGTACCGGTCCCCGACCAGGTCCTCGACGGCGTCGATCGGCAGCCGGTCCGCCGACGGCGAGCCCGCACCGCCGCCCAGTACCTCCAGCAGCCGCGCGGAGGCCCGCTCGGCCTGCTCCAGGACCGCCCGCGACAGGGCGCGGTTGCGGGAGACGACGTTGCGCGTGACCTCCAGCTCGTCCAACGCCTGTTCGATGTCGCGCCGGTCGTCGAAGTACGGCTCGAAGCAGGGCCAGTGCTGGACCATCAGCTCGCGCAGTTGCGGCAGGGTCAGGAAGCTGAGCACGTTGTCGTCGGCGGAGTCCAGCAGGTAGCCCTTGCGCCGGCTGACCTCCCGCACCGCGACCGCGCGCTGTACCCATTCCTGCCCGGCGGGCCCGGCGGCCGCGACCACCCAGTCGTCGCCGCCCCCGCCGTGGACGGGCTCGTAGACCGGTCGGAGCACCGCCCCGACCACCGCCCGCAGCCGCTGTTCGACCAGATTCAGCCAGATGTACGCACGGCCCGCGCGCTGGGCCCTGGTGCGGACCTCGCTCCAGGCGTCCGCGCCCCAGTCCAGCTCGGCCCCGGTCCCGGCTCCGGCCGGCTCCCGCCCGGTCCTCCCGGACTCCGGCGGGGCCAGTGACACCGCTCCGGCGGGCAGCCCTCCCGACGCTGTGCCTGCGGCGTCCGCCGGGCCTCCCTCGTGACCGCTGTCACCAGGGGGCAGCTCCAGACCTCCCGAGCTCACCCGTGCACCGCCTCCTGCGTCTGGACGCCCGTCTCCAGTGATCACGGAAGGGTACTCCGCCCGCAGGGCCCCCTGCAGCCCTATGCGGGCCGTCGGCCCGTACGGCGACTGTCCGTTGACCCATTATCCGATGTCCGCGTCATCCGATGTACCCACGGTCCGCCGACCCTCTTATCAGCTCTCCGGGTCACCCGGTAGGACCCTCCCAAGTCCCCGCGTGAGGGCCCTCTTTCGGGGAAGATCTGGCAGTGACGTGGTCCTCGCCGCAGAAGGCCAGCACGGTAGCCCGACACGTAACGGAAGAGTCGTCATCTATGCAGGTCTGGCCGGGACACGCTTATCCGCTGGGCGCCACCTACGACGGCGCCGGCACCAACTTCGCGGTCTATTCGGAGGCCGCCCGACGCATCGAGCTGTGCCTGCTGCACGACGACGGTTCGGAGACCGCGGTCGAACTGCGCGAGACCGACGCCTTCGTCCGGCACGCTTATCTGCCCGGGGTGATGCCCGGCCAGCGCTACGGATTCCGCGTGCACGGCCCGTACGAGCCCGAGCGCGGCCGCCGCTGCAACGCGGCGAAACTGCTGCTGGACCCCTACGCGCGGGCCATCGCCGGGCGCGTGGACTGGGGCGAGGAGGTGTACGGCTACCACTTCGGCCGCCCCGACTCCCGCAACGACCTGGACTCGGCCCCCAAGAGCATGAGCTCGGTCGTGGTCAACCCGTACTTCGACTGGGCCAACGACCGCCCGCCGCGCCACGAGTACCACCACACCGTGCTGTACGAGGCCCACGTGAAGGGCCTGACCATGCGTCACCCGGACCTCCCCGAGGAGCTGCGCGGCACGTACGGGGCGCTGGCCCACCCGGCGGTGATCGGGCACCTCACCAAGCTGGGCGTCACCGCGCTGGAGCTGATGCCGGTCCACCAGTTCGTCAACGACCACCGTCTCGTGGACGACGGGCTCAGCAACTACTGGGGCTACAACACCATCGGCTTCTTCGCCCCGCACAACGCCTACGCCTCGGGCGATCGCGGCCAGCAGGTGCTGGAGTTCAAGTCGGCCGTCAGGGCCCTGCACGAGGCGGGGATCGAGGTGATCCTCGACGTGGTCTACAACCACACCGCCGAGGGCAACCACCTGGGCCCGACCCTGTCCTTCCGCGGGCTCGACAACGCCTCGTACTACCGGCTCGCGGACGATCCCCGGCACTACATGGACACCACGGGGACCGGGAACTCGCTGCTGATGCGCTCCCCGCACGTGCTCCAGCTGATCATGGACTCGTTGCGGTACTGGGTCACCGAGATGCACGTGGACGGCTTCCGCTTCGACCTGGCGGCCACCTTGGCCCGGCAGTTCCACGAGGTGGACCGGCTGTCCTCGTTCTTCGACCTGGTGCAGCAGGATCCGGTGGTCAGCCAGGTCAAGCTGATCGCGGAGCCCTGGGACCTGGGCGAGGGCGGCTACCAGGTGGGCAACTTCCCGCCGCTGTGGACCGAGTGGAACGGGAAGTACCGGGACACGGTACGGGACCTCTGGCGCGGGCAGCCGCGCACGCTGGCCGAGTTCGCGGGGCGGCTGACGGGCTCCTCCGACCTCTACCAGGACGACGGGCGGCGCCCGCTGGCGTCGATCAACTTCACCACCTGCCACGACGGTTTCACCCTCAACGACCTGGTCTCCTACAACGAGAAGCACAACGAGGCCAACCGCGAGGGCAACCGGGACGGCGAGACCCACAACCGGTCCTGGAACTGCGGGGTGGAGGGTCCGAGCGAGGACCCGGAGACGGTGGAGCTGCGCGAGCGGCAGATGCGCAACTTCACGGCCACGCTGATGCTTTCGCAGGGCGTGCCGATGATCAGTCACGGCGACGAGTTCGCCCGCACCCAGGGCGGCAACAACAACGCCTACTGCCAGGACAACGAGCTGTCCTGGGTGGAGTGGCCGGAGCCCGGCAAACCGGCTCCCGCGCTGCTGGAGTTCACCCGGCGGATGGTGTGGCTGCGGCGCGAGCACCCGGTGTTCCGGCGGCGCCGGTTCTTCCACGGCCGGCCGGTGGAGGGGACCCACGACGACCTCTCGGACATCGCCTGGTTCACCCCGCACGGCGAGGAGATGCGGGCCCGCGACTGGCAGGCGCAGCACGCGCGGGCGCTGGCGGTGTTCCTGAACGGGGAGGCTATCTCGGAGCCGGGGTCCCGCGGGGAGCGGATCACCGACGATTCGTTCCTGCTGATGTTCAACGCGGGTGCGGAACCACAGGACTTCACGGTCCCGGCCGGGCACGGCGCGCAGTGGCGCCTGGTCGTGGACACGGCGCGGGCGGATGTACTGCCACCCGGCACCGGACCGCAGTATGCGGCCGGTGACCGGGTGACGCTGACAGGGCGGTGTCTGGTGGTGCTTCAGCGCCCGGCGTAGGCGGCGCCTTCGAGGACGGGTCCGGGCTCCTCGGATCCGGCCCCCACCTCCGCCGGCTCCGCGAGGACGGCCGGGGCCTGGGCCGCGGGTGCGTGCGTACGGGCGGAGGGCACCTTGGTGACGAGGGCCAGGGTCAGGCACAGGGCGGCGGCCCCGACGGCCACCGCGAAGGCGGCCCAGGGCCCGTACCACTCGGCGAGCCGCCCGGAGACGGCCAGCGAGGCGGCCTGTCCGGCGACGAGCGAGCTGGCGGCGAAGGCCATCGACTCGGCGAGCCGGGAGGGTTCGACCGCCCGCTCCGTGAGGGCGAAGGCGGTGATCAGGTGCGGGGCGTAGGCGGCCCCGAGCACGGTGACGACCACGTACAGCGGCCACAGGGTGTCGGTGAGGAGCAGCGGTACGGAGAGCACGAGCGCGGCGGCGGTGGCCACCCGCCAGCGCAGCCGCAGCCCGAAGCGGGCGGGCAGCGCGCCGAGCGAGATCCCGACGGCGGCGCTGACCACGCCCATGCAGGCGTACACGATGCCGGCCTGTCCGGGGACGCCCAACTGTGCGGTGAGGGCGGCGATTCCGGCCTGGCAGCCACCGAACATGGCGCCCTGGAGCGCGAGCGAGCCGCGCACCGAGTAGACGACGCCCGGCGGCCGGACCTTGATCCGGTCCCGCGTCGTACGGAGCCTCGCGGGCACACCGGCCGTGACGGCGGCGGTCGGGTGCAGTGCGAAGGCGGTGCCGAAGACGGCGACGAGAACGGCCGCGCCGCAGAGGGCGACGGCCGGGTGGGCGACGAGGGTGGCGAGGCCGACGAGGGCGGGTCCGAAGACGAAGGAGATCTCGTCCAGGGTGCCTTCGAGCGAGTGGACGGCGCCCACGACGCTCTCGTCGGCCTTGGCCCGGTGGGCCAGGGCAACGGAGCGGGTCCGGGCCAGCGGACCGATCAGGGGTATCGAGGCGCCGGTGACGGCGCCGATCGCGGCGAGCGGGACGGTGGCGAGGCCGGTCAGTGCCCCGGCCACGAGGGCGGCGGTCGCGCAGGCGTTGACGGTGGCGGCCGCGAGCACCACCGGGCGCTGTCCGTGGCGGTCCGCGAGCCGCCCGAGGACCGGCCCGAAGACCACCTGCCCGGCGGAGAGGGTACCGCCGACTATGCCGGCGGTGGCGAGGGAGCCGCTGGTCTCGGCGACGAGCAGAACGCTGCCGAATTGCGACATGGCGACGGGCAGTCGGGCGAGGAAGGAAATGAGCGGAAGGAGGGGCCCGGTCAGGGCGATGACTTGACGATAGGTGTTGACGGTTCCAAACACTTGAGCAACGTTAACCCGGCGCAGTCACCCGGATGCATTGGGTAATGGCACGGAATCCCGCATCCTGGGTACGTACGTTCTCATGAGCCTGCCCGCGCGCACCGGTCTTGCATCCGACCCATCGGAATCTGATGTTCCGCCAGCCGTCACCCCGGCGTCGACCTACCGACTCCAGCTCCGCCCCGAGTTCACCTTCAAGGACGCGCGGGCAGCGGTGCCCTACCTCGCCTCCCTCGGCGTGTCGCACCTGCACCTCTCCCCCGTGCTCGAAGCGGTCCCGGGCTCGTCCCACGGGTACGACGTCACCGACCACACCCGGGTCCGGGTGGAGCTGGGCGGGGAGGACGGGCTGCGGGAGCTGTCGGCCACCGCCCGGGCGCACGGGCTCGGGCTGGTGCTCGACATCGTGCCGAACCACATGGCGCTGCCGGCCCCGCTGCGGCTGAACCGGCCCCTGTGGGAAGTGGCGCGGGAGGGTCCGAGCTCCCCGTACGCGCGCTGGTTCGACATCGACTGGGAGGCGGGCGGCGGCAAGCTCATGCTGCCGGTGCTCGCGGCGCCCCTGGACCCGAAGGACGCCGAGGTGGACGGGCGGGACGACGGCGCGCCCGGCGACCGGGGCGCCGTACTGCGGATCGGGGAGCTGGAATTCCCGCTCCGGGAAGGCACGGCCGGACTGGATCCGGCGGCGCTGCTCGCCGCCCAGTGGTACCGGCCCGCCCACTGGCGGGAGGCCCGGACCGGGCTCAACTACCGCCGCTTCTTCACCATTTCCGAGCTGATCGGGGTCCGGGTGGAAGATCCCGAGGTCTTCGCGGTCACCCACGCCAAGGTGCTGGAGCTGGTCCGGGACGGGGTGGCCGAGGGGCTGCGGATCGACCACGTGGACGGCCTCGCGGACCCGGAGGGGTACCTGCGGCGGCTGCGGGCCGCCGTCGGCGCGCGCTGCTGGGTGGTGGTCGAGAAGATCCTGGCCCGTCACGAGCGACTGCCGAGCGCCTGGCCGGTTGCCGGGACCACCGGGTACGACGCGCTCCACCGGGTGGACGGGGTGTTCACCGACCCGGCCGGTGCCGCACGACTCGCCGCCGATTTCCGGGAGTCGACGGGGCAGCCGGAGTGGTCGCGCACCGCCGGGTCGAGCGCGCGGGAGGTCCTGACCGGCGACCTGGCCGCCGAGCTCGCGGCCCTGGAGCGGCTGGCCGGCCCCGGACTGGCTCCGGCCGTCCGCGAACTGCTGATCGCCTACCCCGTCTACCGTCCCTACCCGGGCGATCCGGAGCTCGCGCCCGCCGCCCTGTCCCAGGCCGCCGCGCGGGCCGGCGCGGACGCAGTGGCGGGCGTACGGGACCTCGTGCTGCGGGATCCGGCCTTCGCGGCCCGCTTCGCCCAGACCTCGGCTGCCCTGCGCGCCAAGTCCCTGGAGGACAGGGCCTTCTACCGGTACGCCCCGCTGCTGTCCGCCACCGAGGTCGGCGGGGATCCCGGGAACCCGGCGGTCACCGTGGCGGAGTTCCACGCGTACTGCGCCGAACTGGCCCGGCAGTGGCCCGGCTCCGGGACGGTGCTGACCACGCACGACACCAAGCGCAGCGCGGACGTCCGGGCCCGGATCTCGGCGCTGTCCCAGGACCCGGCCCTCGCGGCCGGCCCCCTCGGCCCGGATCCCCAACTCGCCTGGGTGGCCCGGCAGACGGCCCTGGGCCTCGGGGACGCCGGCCCGGAGCGCGCCGAACGGCTGGAGCAGGCCCTGCTGAAGGCCGTCCGCGAAGCCGCCCTGCACACGAGCTGGACCGAGCAGGACGCGGCGTACGAGGCCACGGTGTCCGGCCACGTCCCGGCGACCGCCCTGGAGCTGCCCGGGCCGCTGGCCGCGGCGGCCCGCGCGAACCTCCTCGGCATGGCGCTGCTGCACCTGGCCATGCCCGGGGTGCCGGAGGTCTACCAGGGCGCCGAGACGGAGTACCGGGCCCTGGTGGATCCGGACAACCGCCGCCCCGCCGTGTTCCCCCGGGAGGCCCTGGCCCGCCTGGACGCGGGGGCCGTCCCCCTGGGCCCGGCCGAGGAGAAGCTCGCCCTGACGGCCGCCCTGCTGCGGCTGCGCCGCAGCCGCCCCGGCCTGTTCGCGGGCTACGACCCGCTCCCCGTCCGCGGCCCGGCGGCGGAACACTGCCTGGCCTTCGCCCGATCCCCGGGCCTGGTGGCGGTGGCCACCCGGCTGTCGCACGGGCTCGCGGGGGCGGGTGGCTGGGGGGACACGGCCCTCGTGCTGCCACCGGGGAGGTGGCGGGAGCTGCCGGTCCTCGCGGCCGCACGCGAAGCCCCGTACGAGGGCGCGACCCGGCTGTCCGGGCTGCTCGACCGGGCGCCCGTGGCCCTGCTGGTCCGGGAGAGCTAGGGCCTGTCGTCAAAGTGCCGTCTGCCTCGCGGGCGACGACGCCACTTTGACGACAGGCCCTAGGCCGACAAGATCCGAAAGAGACGGCCCAGTGGCACATCGGACAACGCTTCGCGCAGGTGTCCGAAGACGGCTATCCCGTGCCCCCCACGGGCATGGGATCACCTGTGACCCTCATCCGTGACATGTGCTATCCGACCCCTCATGAACTCGCCCTCGCCGCCCGCGCGCTCGCCGATGAACATCCCGACCTCGTCCGCCTCCGCCAGGCCGGTGCCTCCCGGGCCGGGGAGCCGCTCTGGGTGCTCGCGGTCGGGCCCGCGGCGACCAGAGCGGACGCCGATGGCGACGCCGAGCCCGACGCGCGGAACGTGCTCGTCGTCGCCGGCGCGCACGCCAACGAACCCGTCGGCGGCGCCACCGCCCTCGCGCTCGCCCTGCACCTGATCCGCGAGCCCGCCGCCGGAACCACCTGGCACTTCCTGCTCTGCGCCGACCCCGACGGCGCCGCCCTGCACCGCACGCCCCGCCCGCGCTCGCTCCTCGACTACCACCGGAACTTCTTCCGGCCGCCCGGCCCCGAACAGCCCGAGTGGGCGCCGTCCTTACTGCCCCCGGACCGTCTCCCGCCGGAGACCCTCGCCCTCACCCGTCTCATCGACGAACTGCGGCCCGCCCTGCAGGTCTCCCTGCACGGAACCGATCTCGGCGGCTCCTGGGTCCAGCTCACCCGGGACATACCCGGTCTCGCCGAGCCCTTCGGCAAATCGGCCGCCGAGCTGCGCATCCCGGTCGAGACCAGCGCCTCCGACGCGGCCGGCTGGCCCTCCCCCGGGGCCGGGATCTTCGTGATGCCCGCTCCGGGGGCCGAGGGCGCGGCCGGTGCCTTCCCGCCGGAGGACACCCGGCTCAGCACCTGGTACCACGCGCACCGCCACGCCGGTACGACCGCGATCGTCGAAGTGCCCATGTGGGCCTCCGACCTGGTGGACGATCCGGCCCCGCACCCCGACCCGCGCGGCGCCCTGCACATGCTCGCCGGGCGGCTCACCGCCGACGCCGCGCGCGTGACCGAGCTGCGTCGGGGCGCGGCCCCCGGTACGGATCCGGCCACCGCGGCCCTGCTGCGCGCGGTGGACTGGACGCTCGCTCTGATCCCCGCGATCACCGTCGAGTGGACGGGCGCCGGGGCTCCGGCCGAGGCGACGGCGGCCTACATCGGGAGCATCGACGCCTTCGGCCGCCGGCTCTCGCTGCGCGCCGCCGCGATGCTGCTGCGGGTACTGCGCGCCCAGGGCCATCCGACCGCCCCGGCCGCGGACCGGCTGGTCACGGGCTGGTGCGAGGAGTTCGCGGCCCGCTTCCAGGCCCGCTGGGTCCCGGTGGCCACCCAGGTGGAGCACCAGTCCCGGGTCGTCCTGGCGGCCTACGAGCGCCTCGTGGCGGCCGCGCGATAGCCGGCCGGCGGCGTACGGCAGCCGTCACGCACCCTCCGTCGGCAGCGCGTACCTCCGCTTCGCCCGGCCCGTCGCCCCGAGCCGGTCGTAGAAGCGGATCGCCCCCTCGTTCCAGTCGGGCGTCTGCCACTCGACGTGTGCGAGACCGAGCTCGCGGGCCAGGCCCTTCACGCCGTCCATCAGGGCGGCGCCGAGGCCGTGGCCGCGGGCTTCCTCCGCGAGGTAGAGGCAGTCCATGTGGAGGTAGTGGCGGGCGTCCCAGAAGGCGAACTCGGCCGAGCAGGCGGCGTACCCGGCGACTTCGCCGTCCGGGGTCTCGGCCAGCAGCACCCACAGCCGGGCGTCCTCGGCGAAGAGCAGCGGGCCGAGCCGGTCGGCGAGACCGGCCGGGCGGGGCGCGGACTTCTCGTACGCGATGTGCTCGCGCATCAGCTCGTCCAGCCGGGGCAGGTCCTGCGGGCGGGCGGGCCGTACGACGGGTGCGGCAGCCGCCGCGGACGTGTGTTCCATGGGTGTCATCCTCACGCGCGGGGCGCGGACGTGCGCCACCCGGGTGCCCCGCCCGAAGTCACCGGGCGCTCCGACCGGATGCCCCGGCCGGACGTCTCAGCCCGCCGACAGCCGGAACGACACCCGTCCGAAGCCGATCTGGTCCCCGTCCCGCACCACGGCCGAGCCCGTCACCCGGCGCCCGTTCACGGTGGTCCCGTTCGTCGATCCGAGGTCCTTGACCACCCACACTCCGTCACGGATGCTCAGTTCCGCGTGCGCCCGGGAGACCGTCTCGTGGCTCAGGCGCAGCCCGTTGCCCGGATCGCGACCGATCCGCAGCGGCCCGGCGTTCGGGTGCGGCAGGAGCAGCTTGGGCAGCTTCTCGACGGCCCAGGCCCGCCGTACGCCCACGGCCACGGCCGAGGCCCGGCCCACCCAGCCGAACAGCCGACGGGTCCACGGGCTTTCGGCCCCCTCCCGCCCTTCCAGGTCGGCGGTGAGCACCGCCAGGTCCTCGGAACGGCGCGCTACCAGGGCGAGTTCCATGCGGCGCAGGAAGGTGTCGTGGGAGAGCTTGCCCAGGGCAGCTCCCTCCCGGAGCCGGTCCAGCGCCAGGTCGCGCTCGGCGTCGGACAACCGCGGAGCGGGATAGGCGGAGAACTCAAAACTCGACGTCACAGAGTGATTGTCCGCCCGTCGGGGGCAGAGTGTCCAGAACTCACCCGCCGCGCCCGGGATGATGGCCCGGACACGCAGGTTGGGGTAGCGCCGCCAGACGAGGGGACCGTCCGTGCAGTTCGAAGTGTGGGCACCGCTGACAGACCGGGCCGCCATGCGGCTCGACGAGGTCACGTACGAGATGGCGCGCGATCCGGAGCGCGAAGGCTGGTGGGTCGTCGAGGCCCCGGCCGCCGACGGCTCCCGGTACGGGTTCCTGCTGGGCCACGCGCAGGACACCGGTGAACCGCTGCGGCCCGACCCGCGCGGGCGCCGCCTCCCCACCGGGCCCGAAGGGCTTTCGGTGGTCGTCGACTTCGAGGCGCTGACCCCCGAGGTCCCGGCCCCCGCGCCCCGCACCCCGCTCCAGGACGCGGTCCTGTACGAGCTGCACGTCGGCACCTTCACCCCCGAGGGCACCTTCGACGCGGCGGCCGCCCGCCTCGGCCACCTCACCTCGCTCGGCGTCACCCACGTCGAGCTGATGCCGGTGTGCTCCTTCCCCGGCCGGCACGGCTGGGGGTACGACGGGGTCGCGCCCTGGGCCGTGCACGAGCCGTACGGGGGTCCCGCCGGTCTGGTCCGGTTCGTGGAGGCGGCGCACACCGCCGGGCTGGGTGTGGTCCTGGACGTGGTCCACAACCACCTGGGCCCCTCCGGCAACCACCTCCCGGCCTTCGGGCCGTACTTCACCGAGACCCACCACACCCCCTGGGGCGCGGCGGTGAACCTGGACGCGCCCGGTTCCGACGAGGTGCGCGCGTACCTCCTCGGCAGCGCCCTCGCCTGGCTGCGCGACTACCGGATCGACGGGCTGCGCCTGGACGCGGTGCACGCGCTGGCGGACGGGCGGGCGCTGACCTTCCTGGAGGAACTGGCCGCGGCAGTGGACGAACTGGCCGCCGAGACCGGCCGGCCGCTCTTCCTGATCGCCGAGTCCGACCAGTGCGATCCACGCACCACCATGCCCCGCGGCGCCGGCGGCCTGGGCCTGCACGCGCAGTGGAACGACGACTTCCACCACGCGCTGCACTGCGTGGTGACCGGTGAATCCCAGGCGTACTACGCGGACTTCGCCGAGGCCCCGCTCGGCGCCCTCGCCAAGACCCTCACCCGGGCCTTCTTCCACGACGGGACCTGGTCCTCCTTCCGGGGCCGCCACCACGGCCGCCCGCTGGACCGCGGCCGCACCCCCGCGCACCGGTTCCTCGGCTACACCCAGACCCACGACCAGATCGGCAACCGGGCGATGGGCGACCGGCTCGCGGCCTCCGCCTCGCCGGGGCTGCTGGCGTGCGCGGCGGCGGTGGCGCTGGCCGGGCCGTTCGTGCCGATGCTGTTCATGGGCGAGGAGTGGGGCGCGGGCACGCCCTGGCAGTACTTCACCGACCATCCCGACCCGGAACTCGCCGAGGCCGTACGGACGGGCAGGCGCCGGGAGTTCGCGGCGCACGGATGGAAGCCGGAGGAGATCCCCGATCCCCAGGACCCGGCCACCCGGGACCGCTCCTGCCTGGACTGGGCCGAGCCCGGCCGGCAGCCGCACGCCCGGCTGCTGGACTGGTACCGCACCCTGGTCACCCTCCGGCGCACCCACCCGGACCTGCGCGATCCCGATCTGGCGTCGGTCCGGGTGGCCCATGACGAGGAGCGGCGCTGGCTGACCTTCCGCCGGGGCGACATCCGCGTGGTCGTGAACTTCGGCGCGGAGCCCACGACCGTCGCCCTGGGCCGCAACGGCGTACGGGTCCTGGCCGCCTGGCTCCCCGTGGACCACCCCGATCCCGCCGGCCGCGTCCACGTACCGGCCGAATCGGTGGTGGTCCTGGGCCCGTAGGCCGTCTCCTTCGGATCCTGCCGGGGTCCTACTCGACGATCGCCAGTTCCCGCGAGGCGTTGTTGAAGCTGCGGCAGCCGTTCTCGGTGACGGTGATGATGTCCTCGATGCGGACGCCGAAGCGGCCGGGGAGGTAGATGCCGGGCTCCACCGAGAAGCACATGCCGGGGACGAGGGGCTGTTCCTCGCCCTCGACCATGTACGGGGGCTCGTGCGTGGTGACTCCGATGCCGTGGCCCGTGCGGTGGATGAACTGCTCGCCGTAGCCGAACTCGGTGATCACCGCGCGGGCCGCCCGGTCCACGTCCTGGCAGGCGGCGCCCGGCCGGGCCGCCGCCACGCCCGCCAGCTGGGCCTCGCGGACGATGTCGTGGACGCGCTGTTCCTCCTCCGTGGGCTCGCCCACGTGGACGGTGCGGGAGATGTCGGAGCCGTAGCCGTCCTTGAGGCCGCCGAAGTCGAGGACGATCATGTCCCCTTGCCGGATCACCCGGTCGCCGGCCTCGTGGTGCGGGTTGGCGCCGTTGGGGCCGGAGCCGACGATGGCGAAGTCGACCTGGGAGTGGCCGTGGACGCGCAGCAGCGCCGTCAGGTCGGCGGAGACGTCGCTCTCGCGGCGGCCGGCGAAGGGGACGTGCAGGATCTGCGCGTACGCGGCGTCCGCGGCCTCGCCGGCCGCCGCGAGCCGGGCCAGTTCGCGCTCGTCCTTGACCGCGCGCAGCATCGGCAGGGCGTCGGACAGCGCGGCGTACGAGGTCGTCGGCAACTCCCGCTGGATGCCCAGCAGGTGCATCGCCCAGGTGTTGTCGCTGACCCCGAAGCGGCCGGTCACGTCGAGCAGCGGTGAGGTGACGGCGTACGGGTTCTTCCCGTCGGTCCAGTCGCGCAGGGTCAGCGCGGCCGCCCCGGGCGCCTTCGCCGCGTCGGGGGCCTCCAGCGCGGGGACGACGAGGACGGGGTCCTGGCCGGCGGCGAGGACGAGCAGGGTCAGCCGCTCGGTGTCGACCGGCCGGTATCCGGTGAGGTGGGCGAGGTCGGGCCCGGGGGCGATCAGCAGGCCTGCCAGCCCGGCGTCGGCGGCGGACTGCGCGGCGGCGGCCATCCGGGCTGCGTAGTCGGCGGCCGTGAAGGGATCGGAGTCGTGGTCCATACCCGGGATCCTGCCGTGCGGCGCCCCTCCGGGCAGTGGGCCGCGCCGATCACCTCGGCCCCGCAGGGCTTCGCGTCACGCCGGGGTCGCCACCCGCAGCGCCCATTCCAGCGGCCCGCGCCGCAGCTCCGTACCGCGCAGGAGCCGGCTCCAGGCCAGGCACCCGGCCAGGGCGACGGCCGAAAAGGCGGCCAGCGCCTCCCACCCGCTCACACCCCGCAGGAACACCGCCAGCGCAACCGCGTGCACCACGTACACCGACAGCGCCATCGCCCCGACGGCCGCGAGCGGCCTCAGTACCCTCGCCACCCGGGCGGCCCGCGCCGCAAGGGCCAGCGAGCCCACGAGAGCGGCGCCGACCCCGGCGTTGCCGAGGGTCTCCAGCGGGGTCTGGCTGTAGGGGCTGGCCAGCAGCAGCCAGTCCCAGGAGGTGCTGGGGACGGCGCCGAACTGCTCGCTCAGCACCGCGGACACCGGATCGGGCTCCGCCAAGGCCCAGGGGTGCTCGCGGGCCACGGCCCGCAGCAGTGCTTCGCGGCGGCCCCCGGGGCCCAGGGCGAGCCAGGAGGCGCCGTACCCGATGGCGGCGGCCGCCGCCCCGGCACCGGTGAGCAGCCGGAGCGACCGCCCGCTGCGCAGGTCGGCGAGGCGGCCGAGGGCCATGCCGACCAGGATGTACGGGAAGTAGGTGAGCAGCGGGTACGCGCCCGAGAGCAGCAGGTCGCGCGCGGCCTCCCCGGCTCCGGCCCAGCTCGTCAGGGAGGCCGGGAGCGGGGTGGCGCCGCGCCCGCCGGTGCGCAGCCCGAGGGCCGGGCCCAGGGTGTAGGAGAGGACCGGGCCCAGGACCACCGCGGCGCCGGCGGTGGCGGCCAGGGTGCGGGTGCGCAGCCGGGTGAAGGGCTCGGCGGCCAGGAAGTAGACGGCGTAGAAGGTCAGGATCACGAGGATGCCGGGCGAGAGCGCGGCGAGGAGCAGGCCCAGCGCGGCGAGGATCGCGCAGCGGGTCAAGGTGGCCCGCGGCGACGGCGGTTCGGCGGCGCGGGAACGGGCCAGCGCGAGGGAGAAGCCCGCTATGAGCGTGAAAACGGCGGGGGCGCGGCCGTCGGCGGCGACGAGCAGCCAGCCGGCGCCGTCGGGGACGGGTGGCGGGCCGACGTGGACGGCGAACATGCCGAGGACGGCGGCGCCGCGGGCCGCGTCCAGGCCGGTCAGTCGGTTTGATCCCATATGGGTATGGAGGGATATCGGGGCGGCCGGGTTGCCTGCCGGAGCCGTCCGGCCCGGGTCCTTGGACCTGCGGCACTTGAGGCGGGCTGTAGAAGCAGTCGTGTCGTACGAGGTCACGCGCCGTCGCCCGATAAGACGTCGCGGGAGCACCCCGCAGATCGGCTATGCTGTGCATGCACATCGAACGGGTGGTCCGCCGCCCGTCGTGGTGGGTGTAGCTCAGTTGGTAGAGCACCTGGTTGTGGTCCAGGTGGCCGCGGGTTCAAGTCCCGTCACTCACCCTGTTGATCCCGTGGGGGGTACGAGGTTTCCTCGTACCCCCCACGGGTTTTTCGCGTCCCCGTCCCGTGTGACGCGGAGCGCTCCGGGCGCACCGGGCCACTCGGGTGATGCCGGCCACCGACGGAGTACACCCGGCGGTGGAGCTCTCCAGCGGCTCCGGGGCCCGGCGCCGGCCACACCCTGCCCGGCAGGCGCGACGCGCGCCCGCCGGCGGACGGCCGCGGCCGGTTTCGCGACCCCCTCCCGCCGCCGGGCGGCCTGGCAGGATCGACGGCATGAAGAGCGACACCACGTTGCTGCCCATCAATGGTCTCGCGGTGCTGCTGATCACCGTCCTGCTGACGGCCGCGGTGTTCGCGGGCACGGTGTGGCTGTGGCCCCGGCTCTCGGGGCGCGGGGTGCGGCCGGTGCTGGGCCGGGCCGGGCTCCAGCTGGCGGTCACGCTGACTATGGCGGTGCCGCTGCTGCTCACGGTGAACTCCTCGTACGGCTTCTACAACTCCTGGCGCGACCTGTTGTCCCTCCAGCGCGAGGAGCCGGCGCCCGCGGGCACGGACCCTTCGGGGCGGGACGGCCTGCTGGTGCGCAGTACGCACTCGTGGCGCCACGGAGGCTCGGACGACCCGTCGGTGATCGGCCGGATCGAGGCGGTCACGGTGCGCGGGCCGCGCAGCGGGCTGTCGGCGCAGGCGTACGTGTACCTGCCGCCGCAGTACCTGAACGCGACGGCCCAGCGGCGGGCGGAGTTCCCCGTGGTGCTGGCGCTGAGCGGGTTCCCGAGCACGACGCGGGTGCTGATCGACCTGTTCCGGTATCCGCAGGTGGCGCTGGACGCGGTACGGGCGGGGAAGATGCGGCCGGCGGTGCTGGTGCTGACCACTCCGACGGTGGCGCCGCCCCGGGACACCGAGTGCGTGGACGTGCCGGGCGGTCCCCGGGTGGAGACCTTCTTCGCGGAGGACCTGCGGGCGGCGACGGCCGCGCACTACGGCCTCACGCGCGACCCCCGGGCCTGGGGCGTGATGGGCAACTCGGTGGGCGGGTACTGCGCGCTGAAGCTGACCCTGCGCAAACCGGAGGCGTACCGGGCGGCGGCCGGGCTCTCGGCCCCGTACGAGGCGGCGCGGGACGCCGACACCGGTGACCTGTTCGGCGGCGACGCGCGCTACCGGCAGGAGAACGACCTGTTGTGGCGGCTGCGGAACCGGCCGCAGCCCGCGGTGTCCCTGCTGGTGGCGAGCAGCCGCAAGGGGGAGCACCAGTATCCACAGACGCTTGAGTTCATCGAGGCGGTGCGTCCGCCCGCCCGGATTTCGTCGATCATCCTGCCGAGCGGCGGGCACAACTACGAGACGTGGGGGCGCGAAGTGCCGCCCGCGCTCGTGTGGCTGGTGGGCCGGCTGGCTCCGGGTGACGGCGGGTCATGAGGATCCACCACCGGTCGTGACGGGTCGTGACGGACTCAATTCGACAGGTAGTAATTAGATGAATCCCCGACTAAATTCACGTCAATAAACCCTTCATCATTATCTCGATTTGATAACTACGCCACATCAAAGGCCTGGACCTTCACCTCAAGAGAAGCTCAATTGCCTTGATTTGACGGGGAATTGAGTGTTCGTCAAATCAGACGGACAGGTAACGGAATGATTTCTTGACGCGCACTCCCGTTTGTCCGAATTCTCCGTCGCATCCGTCTGGCAGGCTTCCGCGCACCCAGTCACTCCGATCACGAGTTGAGGTGCGCATGACAGGACGACGCAGACGGCGGGAACACCGGCGCAAACCACGCCGGTTCATACTTCTCACCGCCGCCACCGCCACGGCGGCGGTGATCGCCGCCGGCATCGCCTACTCCGGAATGGGCGACGGCGCCCAGGCCGCGGCACCCGCCCAGGCCTCGGGGGCCGCCGCGGACGCCGCACCGGCCGCCGCTCCCGCCCGGGACCAGGAGCCGGCCCCCCTCGCGAGCGCGCCCGCCAACGAGAGCGCGCGCGGCATGGTCTACGACGGCCTCGAGCCCGCACCCAAGGGCGACCGCTGTGTCGGGGTCTATCGCACCAGTGGTGGCCAGTGCACCCACGGTCCCGACGCACCGCCCACGGGCGTCGACATTGCGAAGGACGTCGCTCCCGCCGTCAAGACAACGGCTGCGGCGGCCGATCCGGCCCGCCCCGCCGCCGATGACCCGGTGACCGGCGAAGGCAGCGGGCGTCCTCAGGACGCGCCCGCCGCCGACGCCGACCGCACCGCCGACGAGTCCGCCGCGCCCGCACCGTCCGCCTCGGCCGCCGGCCAGGCCGTCGCCGCGGGACCCGCGGGCCAGACCGTCCAGTGCGACGGCGACGGCAGCACCGGAAACCGCGTCCAGGTCGCATACATCCACGGCCCCGGCCGGGACCGCTACTCCGAGTACGTGGCCTCGTTCCGCAAATGGGCGGCCGACGCCGACCTCATCTACTCGACGAGCGCCCAGGAGACCGGCGGCATCCGCCACATCCGCTACGTGACGGCCGCCGACTGCACGCCGACCGTGCTCGACATCGAGCTCCCGGACTCCGCGCTGTCCGAGTTCAGCGCCACCAACGCAGCCCTCGCCGGCAAGGGCCTGGACCGCCGCGACCGCAAGTACATGCTCTTCGCCGACACCCAGGTCTACTGCGGCATCGGCACCTTCAACGGCGACGAACGGCCCGGCCAGAACAACCAGAGCAACTTCGGCCCCTCCTACGGCCGTACCGACTCCGGCTGCTGGGGCGGCCACACCGCCGCGCACGAACTCGGCCACAACCTCGGCGCGGTCAACAACAGCGCCCCCAACACCAGCCACGGCGCCCACTGCACCGACGAGTTCGACGTCATGTGCTACTCGGACACCCCGTACTACCCGCAGATGCGCAACGTGTGCACCAACCAGGCGGCCGAGAACATCCTGGACTGCAACCACGACGACTACTTCCACACCAGCCCGAAGCCCGGCAGCTACCTGGCCACGCACTGGAACATCGCCGACAACCAGTTCCTGATGCGTGAGAACGGCGGAGGCGGCACCGGCCCCGACCCGAAGCCGACACCCACCCCGACGCCGACCAAGAAGCCCACCCCCACTCCCACTCCGACCAAGAAGCCCACGGGCGGACCGGCCGTGACGGCGGGTCAGATCAAATCCGACTCCGCCGTGGTGAGCTGGCCCAAGGTCGAGGGCGCCGCCTGGTACCAGGTCCTGCTGAACGGCAAGCACCTGACCTGGGTCCAGTCCCCGGTGCTGCGCATCTACAACCTCCAGGCGGGCACCTCGTACTCCGTCTCCGTCTCCGTCCGCGACACCGCCGGCCGGGACAGCGGCGCCGGCCGGGCCACGGCCTTCCGCACCCTGCGCACGGACGGCGGCGCGACCACCCCCAACATCCGCTACCTGCTCGGCAACGGCAGCACCGGCATGGCCGCGGAGCTGTGGGGCGGCCGCGACGCCGACGGGACCGTGCTCGTCGGGTCCCGTGCCAACGGCTACGCACAGCAGCAGTGGTACTTCGACGACGCGGGCGGCGGGCTGGTCCGCATCCGCTCCGCGGCCTCCGGCAAGTGCCTGCAGCCGGGCGGCGCCCCCGCCGCCGGCATGTGGGTCGCGCAGCGGCCCTGCGGCTCGGACGCCGCGCAGTCCTGGCGGCTGACCTCGCACGACGGCGCGGTGACCGTCACGGACCCGGAAGGCGGCTTCGCCCTGACCGTGGGCAACCGCCCGTACTACGGGACCTGGCTGCTGGAGCTGCGGCGCACCGACGGCGGCGCGGGCCAGCTGTGGACCGTGCAGAAGGCCGGCTGACCGGCTTGAGCGAGCTCCGGGCCGACCGCCCGGAGGAGACCCATCCCGACCCGGTGGACGGCCGCGGCCCGCGGCCGTCCACCGGCCCCTCACCCCACCCGGAGCACTGCGACGATGCCCACACGAACCGCTTTCACGGCCGCCCTGGCCCCGCTGGGCGCGCTCGGTCTGGTCCTGCTGTCCCCCGCCGCGGCCCGTGCCCACGGCGACACCGTGAAGGTGGTGGTCACCGGCGAGCGCGCCGGCCACGTCACCGCCGACGTCACCTGGGAGAACGACGGGGATGCCGTCGAATCCGCGGTCGCCGCCACCGTGAACGCGGTCAGCGGCGACGGCACCCGCACCCTCGGGCCCTGGCGCCTGGTCCGCGATCCGGCCGCGCCGCCCGCCGGGTGGAGCACCGCAGAGACCCTGCCGCCCGGGTCCTGGAAGGTGAGCGTGGACGTCGGGTTCCCGGCTCTGGGCCACGGCGAACGCGAAGTGGCCGTACCCGTGGTGGATCCCGCGCCGTCCACCGCCTCCCCCACAGCCGCCGCCTCCGCCGCCGACACATCGCCGACGCCCCAGACGGCGCCCCGCACGGCGGCCACCAAACCCACTCCCGAGCCCGAGGCCGGCGCCGCGCGGGGCGGCGCCGCCTGGTGGACGGTGGCCGGCGTGGCCGTGACCGCCTTGGCCGGCGCGGCGGTCGGCGTGCTGCTGCGCCGCCGCAGGGCCCGTCGGCGCCCGTAGGGCAACCCGGTACCCGTAGGACCTCTAGGACCGCAGGAACGCCTCCAGCGCTGTGGCGAGGGCCACCGGGCTCTCGTGCGGCGGGTAGTGGCCCGCGCCGGGGAGCGGGTGGATCCGGCAGTTCGGGTACCAGACCTGCCAGGTGGCCCGCATGACGTCGGCGGTGAGCGCGAGGTCGTACTCGCCGACGAAGACCAGCACCGGGACGGTGTTGCCCTTCACGGCCGCCGACAGGTCGAGCGGCTGCCAGCTCGCGAGGTACCCGGCGAAGGCGTCCGGCCGGGAGACGGTGAGGGAGTGCTCGACCATCCGCTCCAGCCAGTACGGGCTCGCGCGCTGGCCGGTGACGAGGTCGAGGATGGCGCGGCGGTTCTCCGGATGCTCGGCGGCTCCGTAGAACAGCGCGTGGGTCGCGTCGTCCATCTCGTACGGGCCCGCGGGGACCGGGTTGATCCCGGCGAGCTTCTCGATGCGTTCGGGCGCGCGGACCAGGACCTGCTGGGCGGCCTTGCCGCCCATGGAGTGGCCGAGGAGGGAGAAGGTGTCCCAGCCGAGCTCGTCGGCGAGCGCGAGGACGTCGTCGGCGATCTCGCCGAGGGTGTACCGGCCGGAAACGTCCCGGCGGTCGCCGTAGCCCCGGTAGTCGAGGAAGGCGTACGAGAACTCGCGCGGGTCCAGGTACTCCAGTACGGATCCCCAGTTGGCGGAAGTGCCGAACCAGTCGTGCAGCACGATGACCCGGACGGGACCTGTGCCGATCCTGCGGTGGGCGATGGCCATGCGTTCTCCCTCGGTGACGGGGCACGGAAAACCAACGCCGTACGTCTGCCCACCGGGTCCGGGATCACACCCGAACGGCCCCCGCACCGATACGGCCGCAGCCACCGCCCGCAGGACCTCCCGGTCCCGGGACGGTGGCTGCCGCGCGCACCGGGCGACCGCGTCAGACGGTCTTGATCGCCGGGTCCGAAACGCCGACGGCGCCCGTTTCGACGTGACCCGCGAAGCGGCGCAGGAAGGTGGTGTCCGCGTCGGAGACCACGCTGACGTCGTACCAGCGGGACGTGGCCGTCAGGGAGACCGTGCAGGGCACCGTCGCACCCGCCGCGACCCGCAGGATCTGGGGCGAGCCGCCGTAGGCGTTGGTCACCGTGAGGTTGACCGCGGCGGTGCCTCCGTTGGTCAGGGACAGGACCAGGTTGCCGGTGGCTCCGTCGTGGCGGGCCGTGACCTCGGGGCCGGCCTTCTTCGCCGGGCCCTTCCAGGTGCGCAGGAACCCGTTCGGGCCCCAGACCGTGAGGTTGATCTGGTTGCCGGTGGAGCTGCTCGTGCTCCAGGTGTCCGCGAGGGTCTTGCCCGCCTCGACCGTGTAGGGCCACGGGCCGTCCGTACGGTTGCCCGAGGTGCTGTGGAAGTGGGCGCCGAGGGAGGGACCCGAGGAGAAGGTCAGGGTGAACTTGCCCGTGGAGACCGTGGCCTTGCCGTCCACGTAGGGGACGTAGCCCAGTGCGCGCGTCGGCTTGCCGCCGGCCTCCTGCTTGGGCAGCGTACCCGTCGCCGGCGGGACCGGGTGGTAGGAGGCGTGGGTGTTGTGGTCCGCCGGGACGTACGCCGCCGTGGAGGGCAGGGCGGCGGGCGTCGCGTCGGCCTTCGAGAAGTCGAAGGCCGAGGTCAGGTCACCGCACACCGCGCGGCGCCACGGGGAGATGTTGGGCTCCTGCACGCCGAACCGCTTCTCCATGAAGCGGATCACCGAGGTGTGGTCGAAGGTCTCGGAGCAGACGTAGCCGCCCTTGCTCCACGGGGAGACCACGATCATCGGGACGCGCGGGCCGAGCCCGTACGGACCCGCCGTGTAGCTCGCGTTGCCCGCGAAGAGGTCCTTGGAGACGTCTGCGGTCGACAGGCCCCACGCCGAGGAGGTCGGCGGGTACGGCGGCACGACGTGGTCGAAGAAGCCGTCGTTCTCGTCGTAGGTGATGAAGAAGGCCGTCTTCGCCCACACGTCCGGGTTGGCGGTCAGCGCGTCGAGCACCTGCGAGATGTACCAGGCGCCGAAGTTCGTGGGCCAGTTCGGGTGCTCGCTGAACGCCTCGGGCGCCGCGATCCACGAGACCTGGGGCAGCGTGCCGCCCACGACGTCCGCGCGCAGCTTGTCGAAGTAGCCCTCGCCCGCCTTGGCGTTGGTGCCCGTACGGGCCTTCTCGTAGAGGGCGCTGCCCGGCTGGGCGTTGCGGTAGTTGTTGAAGTACAGCAGCGAGTTGTCGCCGTAGTTGCCGCGGAAGGCGTCGCTGATCCAGCCCCAGCCTCCGGCCGCGTTCAGACCGTCGCCGACGTCCTGGTAGATCTTCCAGGACACCCCGGCCGACTCCAGGCGCTCGGGGTAGGTCTTCCAGCCGTAGCCGGCTTCCTGGTTGCCGAGGACCGGGCCGCCGCCCACGCCGTCGTTGCCCGTGTAACCCGACCACATGTAGTAGCGGTTGGGGTCGGTGGCACCGATGAAGGAGCAGTGGTAGGAGTCGCAGACGGTGAAGGCGTCGGCCAGCGCGTAGTGGAACGGTATGTCGTTCCGCGTCATGTAAGACATGGTCGTGGCGGTCTTGGCCGGAACCCACTTGTCGTACTTGCCGTTGTTGTACGCCTGGTGGCCGCCGGCCCAGTCGTGGTTGAGGCCCTCGACGAACTGCATGCCCAGGTCGTTGACCTGCGGGTTGAAGGGGAGGATGTCCTTCGTCCCGTTGGACTGGTAGAAGACGGACTTGCCGCTGTCCTGCAGGACGGGACGCGGGTCGCCGAAGCCCCGTACGCCCTTCATCGTGCCGAAGTACTGGTCGAAGGACCGGTTCTCCTGCATCAGGACGACGATGTGCTCGATGTCCTGGATGGTCCCGGTGCTGCCCTGCGCCGGAATGGCGGCGGCGCGCGCGATGCTCTCGTTGAGCATGGCGGCGGCGGCCGTGCCGCCCGCGATCTGCAGGAACCTGCGGCGGTTCAGTTCTGCCATGGTGTCGACGACCTCTGGGGGGAGACAGTGAGGATGTGCCTGGCGGCGCCCCAAGAACAGCGGCCCCGGGGTACCGGTCGGCATTGCTTTCGTGACAGTGGGCCGTACACCTGGAGAACGGAAGGCCTCGTCGCACGGTTCATCCCCCACTGGCCGATTCCCGCCACGGCGCGCAACTCCCGTCACAACGCCCTGCTCACGGCCCGTTCCACAGCCCCGGCGGCACCCTCTCCCACTTCGGAGAGTCCAGTGACCACCGCAGTAGCGGCCTTCACGCTCTGGACACCCCGATCGCCACGCTTGAGGAGCATCCGCTGCCCCGCGTGCTCGACCGCAGCCGGGGCATCCCCCTCGATGCCGCGAGTCCCCTGGCGGAGCACCTGTCGAAGCTCATCGCGCAATCGGCGAGAGGTTCCTCCGCGGCGGCCACGGCGAGTGCCGGCGAAGGCCTGTACCGCATGGTGGTTCCGGCGAAGGTCGTCGCCCAGCTCGGTCAGGGGCATCGTCCGCCCGATGGCGTCGACGGCGGTGTCCGGCGGCATCCGCGGAGCACTCGTGAGGCGCATGCCGACCACAAGCGTCAGCAGGCTGTCGAACACATCACGGAACTGCTGGAGCAACTGCACTCGGAGAAGCTCTCTGACGAGCGCAACGAACTCGACGGCTGCCGCGATGGTCAACAGCCCCACGACCGACGTGGCGATTGAGATCGCCCGCGACAAGGACGGCTCACTGGTCGTGTTCCCCGCGCTGCCCGCGTAGGCACGGGCGTAGGCATAGGCATAGGCGCGCCAGGGTGCCCACGGCCCGGGATCACAAGTCGCTCGGCGACGCGAGAGCCCCGGAAACCGTCGGTGTCCGGGGCTCAAGGCGTCTCGGGGGCGCGGTCGGCCTCGGTGGCCGGCCCGTCAGCCCTCGGTGGGGGTCAGGCGCAGGGAGATGCTGTTGATGCAGTAGCGCTGGTCCGTGGGGGTGGGGTAGCCCTCGCCCTCGAAGACGTGGCCGAGGTGGGAGCCGCACTTCGCGCAGAGCACCTCGGTGCGGATCATGCCGTGCGCGGTGTCCGCCTTCAGTTCGACCGCCTCGGAGTCCTTGGGGTCGAAGAAGGACGGCCAGCCGCAGTGCGACTCGAACTTCTCCGTGGAACGGAACAGCTCGGAGCCGCAGCCGCGGCAGGAGTACACGCCCTCGGTCTTGGTGTCCGTGTACTCACCGCGGAAGGCGGGCTCGGTGCCGGCGAGGCGCAGCACCTGGTACTCGGACGGGGTCAGCTCCGCCTGCCACTGCTCGTCCGTCTTCTCTACCTCGTACGACATGACTGATCTCCCGCTTTCCCGCTCTTCCCAGAGCCGTCAGTTCGACAGACGGGCCAGAATGGCCGGCCCCAGGTCCGTGACGTCGCCCGCACCCATGGTGAGAACGAGATCGCCGGGCTTGGCCATTCCCGCGACGACCTCGGCCACGGCGTCCTTGTCGTGCTCGGGGGTGACGTCGGCGCCGGCCGACCGGGCGGCATCGATGATGATCTCGCTCGTGACCCCGGGGACCGGGTCCTCGCGGGCGGGGTAGATGTCGAGGACCACGGAGGCGTCCGCGAGGGCCAGGGCCTGGCCCATCTCCTTGCCGAGCTCCTGGGTGCGCGAGAAGAGGTGGGGCTGGAAGACGACCAGGATGCGGGAGTCCCCGGCGGCGCCGCGGATGGCCTCGAGGTCGGCGGTCATCTCCGTGGGGTGGTGCGCGTAGGAGTCGATGACCTGCACGCCGGCCGCCTCGCCCTTGAGCTGGAGGCGGCGCTTGACCCCGGTGTACTTGCCGAGGGCGGAGGCGAGGTTGTGCGGTGCGAGGCCGAGCGCGACACCGGCGGCGAGGGCCGCGACGGCGTTGTGCGCGTAGTGGCGGCCGGGCACGGAGACGGTGAAGGTCAGCATCTTGCCGCTGGGCAGGGCCACGGTGACGTCGCTGGTCAGGCCGCGCGGGGTGACCTTGAGGATCCGGACGTCGGCGCCCTCCCCCTCGCCGTAGGTGACGACCTCGATGTCGTACCTGCCGCTGACCCGCTCGGTGATCTCGGCAGCGCCGGCCTGGCCCTCGGCAATGACCAGGGTGCCTCCGGGGGCGATCCGGCCGACGAAGGTCTCGAAGGACTCGTAGATCTCCTCCATCGACGCGTAGTTCGCGTGGTGGTCGAGCTCCGCGTTGAGGATGATCGCGACCTGCGGGGAGTACTTGTGGAAGCTGCGGTCGCTCTCGTCCGCCTCGGCCACGAAGATGTCGCCCTCGCCGTGGTGGGCGTTGGAGCCCGGGGCGTCCAGGTCGCCGCCGATGGCGTACGAGGGGTCCAGGCCCAGCGCCGACAGGGACACCGCCAGCATCGAGGTGGTGGTGGTCTTGCCGTGGGTACCGGCGACGGCGATCGAGCGCAGGCCGTCCATGAGGCCGGCCAGGGCGTCGGAGCGGTGCACGACCGGGATGCCGAGTTCGGCGGCGCGGGCCAGTTCCGGGTTGTCGGCGCGGATGGCGCTGGAGACGACCACGCAGCTGGCGTCGTCGGCGAGGTGGCCGGCGGCGTGCCCGATGTGGACCGTGACGCCGTGGGCGCGCAGCGCCCGGGCGGTCTCGGAGTCACGGGAGTCGCTGCCGGCCACCTTCGCGCCGCGCTGCGCGAGGATCTTCGCGATGCCGGACATGCCGGCCCCGCCGATGCCGATGAAGTGGGGCCGTTCCATGGCGGTCGGCAGGCCGGGCTTCATTCAGGTAGCTCCAGAATCGAGTGCGTGCGGACAGCCGGACGCGAGGATCCGGCCACCTCCACCCTATTCGCTGTGGGCGAAGAGCTTGAGCACCGGAACGCCGACCTTGTGGCGGGCCCGTGAGGCCCAGTCCCGGTGGAAGAACTCCTCCACGTAGTGCGGGGCGGTCAGGACGATCACCTCGTCGGCGCCGGTCTCGTCCACGACGGCCTGGAGCTTGTCGAGCGGGTGGTCCTCGACGATCTGTCCGACGGCCTTGGCGCCCTTCTTGCGCAGGGAGGCCAAGGAGATCTCCAGTGCCTGCTCCGCCGGTCCGCGGGCGGCGTCGCCCTCCGGTTCCTCGCCTTCGTGGATGGCCTCGGTGAGCTCACCGAGCGCTACGTCGTCGATGGCGCGCAGCAGTCGGTCCCGGTCGCCGCGGGGCTGCATGAGGACGACAAAGGAGACTGCTTCGTCTCCGTGGAGGGTGGTGACGAAGTCCACGTCGACCGGGGTCAGCGGCTGCTCGATCATCAATACGCTCGTGAACACGGACGCCCTCTCCTTCGTGTGCCGAGGCCGGTCGGCCGGCCCCTGCGGAAACCATCCTGCCCCGCTGTCGCACGGGGCCCTGCGCGGGTATACCTGCCCACTTATGTGCCCAGCGGAAGCTAAGCGGAACGACAAATTCCGCTACCCGGTCAGATCCGACGGTAACGCGTGAAGAGAAACCCGGCCTCTTCCAGTAGACAGGCCGGCGCGAGCCGGTGCGGAACCGTGACGGAAGGCCCCCCGGAGATCCGCTGGGCGTCACCCGCCGTGAGCACCGGCGCGATCGTCAGGCACAGCTCGTCCAGCACGTCGGCGGCCACGAACTGGCCCAGCAGCCGGGGACCGCCCTCGGTGAGCTGGCGGCGCAGCCCGCGGGCCGCGAGCTCCCGTACCGCCCGGCCCGGGTCCACCCCGGTGCCGTCCCCGGCCACCACCACCACGGCCCCGGCCCCGGCGGCCTCGGCCACCCGGTCGGCGGGCGCGGCGGCCCCGGTGACCACCAGGGTGGGCAGGAGCGGGGAGGTGAACAGGGGCAGCGAGAAGTCCAGGTCCAGGCCGGCGCTGACCACGGCGATGACGGCGGCGGGGCCCTGGCCGGCGGCGGTGCGGCGGGCGGCGAAGGCCTCCCGGGCCCGTGCGGGACGGTAGCCCTCCTGGCGAACCGTTTCCGCGCCGACGACCACCACATCCGCCAGCGCCCGCAGGGTGCCGAAGATCCGCATGTCGGTCTCACCGGAGATCGGCTGCGAGCGCCCCTCGTGCTGGGCCGCGCCGTCCAGGCTGGAGACCATGTTGGCCCGCAGCCAGTGGCCGTCCGGGCCCGTCTCGGGGTACGCGTAGGCCTCGGCGAGCTCGTCCAGCGACCACTCCCGGTCGGTCTGGTCTGCTGATGTCTGATCGGTCACAGGGAACAGGCGTCGCATCGGTGCAGTGTGCCACGCCCCGTAGAGTTAAGAGCTGTGTCAACATCACTCTCGCACTCAGCACCGGCCTCCGGGCGGCCTCCGATAGCCGACGCCGGCCCGCAGGCCCTGTGCGCCCGCGAGCCCCGGGTGCCCGCCGAACGGCTGGTGGCCGAGATGGTGCCGCCCCCGCGTTTCGACTCGGTGCGCTTCGACACCTACAACCCGGATCCGGCCCAGCCGAGCCAGTCCGAGGCCGTCACGGTCCTCGCCGGCTTCGCCGCGGGGCTCGGCGGAGCCCACGCCACCGGGTCGGGCAAGCGCCGCTGGTTCTCGAAGAAGCCCGCCGCCGCCGTCGCCCCGCGCGGGGTCTACCTCGACGGCGGCTACGGCGTCGGCAAGACCCACCTGCTCGCCTCCCTCTGGCACGCCACCCCGGCCGAGCCCGCGCTCAAGGCCTTCGGCACCTTCGTGGAGCTGACCAACCTCGTCGGCGCGCTCGGCTTCCAGCAGACCGTGCAGACCCTCGGCGGACACCGCCTCCTGTGCATCGACGAATTCGAGCTCGACGACCCGGGCGACACCGTCCTGGTGTCCTCCCTGCTCAGCCGCCTGGTCGAGCAGGGCGTGGCGCTGGCCGCCACCTCCAACACCCTGCCCGGCAAGCTCGGCGAGGGCCGCTTCGCCGCCGCCGATTTCCTCCGGGAGATCCAGGGCCTGTCCGCGCACTTCCGGCCGCTGCGCATCGACGGCCAGGACTACCGCCACCGGGGCCTGCCCGAAGCCCCGTCCCCGTTCTCCGACGAGCAGGTGGCCAAGGCCGCGTACGCCACCGAGGGCGCCAGCCTCGACGATTTCCCCGGGCTCCTCGACCACCTCGCGCGGGTGCATCCCAGCCGCTACGGGGCCCTGACCGACGGCATCACGGCCGTCTGCCTCACCGACGTCGGCCCGGTGCCCGACCAGTCGACGGCGCTGCGCCTCGTGGTCCTCGCCGACCGCCTGTACGACCGGGAGATACCGGTCCTGGCGTCCGGCTCCCCCTTCGACAAGCTCTTCAGTGAAGAAATGCTGAACGGCGGCTACCGCAAGAAGTACTTCCGGGCCATCTCACGGCTCACCGCACTGGCGCGCGACGCCAAACCCCTGGTGTCCCAGTAGGTTTGGGAACGCCGGACCGTCCCTACGGTCCGGCCGTACCCACCTTCGTGAAGGGAACCACCATGGCCACCACGCGTTCTTCCCACACCGTCTGGGAAGGCAACCTGCTCAAGGGTTCCGGCGTCGTCTCCCTCGACTCCTCCGGCCAGGGCTCGTTCGACGTCTCCTGGCCCTCGCGCGCCGAGGCCGCGAACGGCAAGACCAGCCCCGAAGAGCTGATCGCCGCCGCGCACTCCAGCTGCTACTCGATGGCCCTCTCGCACGGTCTGGACGGCGCCGGTACGCCTCCCACCCGCGTGGAGACCAAGGCCGATGTGACGTTCCAGCCGGGCGAGGGCATCACCGGAATCCACCTGACCGTGCGCGCCGAGGTCCCGGGCCTGGACGCGGAGGGCTTCGCCGCCGCCGCCGAGGACGCCAAGAAGAACTGCCCGGTCAGCCAGGCCCTGACGGGCACGACGATCACCCTCAGCGCAGAGCTGGTCTGATCCCCGGACCGCCGGGCGGGCACTCCGGATCCAGCCCGCCCGGCGTCCGCCGCGCCGCCGTACCCCCTGTGCCCCGTACCCCCGGGCGAGGGGACCGTCGCGCGCGCCGGACGGGGCGTGCCGGGCCGGCGTGGTAACACGGGCCGTCGAAGGTCCGCCCCACCCCCGGGAGTTGCCCGTGCCGCCCACGCCCCTCAGCCGGCGCAGCCTGCTCGCCGCCGGCTCCATCGCCTTCAGCGGAGCGCTCGGCTCTCTCTTCGCCTCGTGCACAGCCGCCGCTGCCCCCGCCCCCGCCGCGCAGGGCTACGGCCCACTCGTGGCCGACCCCGCCGGGCTGCTCGACCTGCCCACCGGATTCGGCTACCGGGTGCTCTCCCGGGCCGGGGATCCGCTGCGCTCCGGCGAGGGCACCGTCCCCGCCAACTGCGACGGCATGGCCGCCTTCGCCGCCGGGGACGGCCGCGTCCGCCTCGTGCGCAACCACGAGAACCGGACCACCGCGGCCCTGCGGGTCCCGCTCGTCGACGGGCTCACGTACGACCCGTACGCCCTCGGCGGCTGCACCCTCCTCGAACTCGGCCCGGACAACCAGGTCCTCTCGGAGCGCGTCGCGCTGGCCGGTACGGCCGTCAACTGCGCGGGCGGCCGTACCCCCTGGAACACCTGGCTGTCCTGCGAGGAGACCGAGGACCGGGCGGGCACCTCCGGCTACGGCCGCGACCACGGCTACGTCTTCGAGGTCGACCCCGCCGACCCCCGCCGCTCCGGCGCGGTCCCGCTCACCGCGATGGGCCGCTTCGCGCACGAGGCCGTCGCCGTGGACCCGTACCTGGGGGTGGTCTACGAGACCGAGGACGCCTTCGTCGAGCCCTTCGGGCTCTTCTACCGCTTCCTGCCCGCCCGCCCCCTCGGCGGCCCCGGCTCGCTGCGCGCGGGCGGTGCGCTGGAGGCCATGCGCGTGCCCGGGCTGACGAACCTGGCGGTGGTGGACCGGCCTGGGGCCGAGTTCCCGGTGGAGTGGGTCCCCGTACCGGATCCGTCCGCTTCCGGGACCCCGATCCGGCTCCAGGACTTCGGCCCCGCGGGGATCACCCACGCGCAGAAGCTGGAGGGCTGCTACTGGGGCGGCACCGGGGTGCACTTCGTCTCCAGCTACTCCCGCACCCGCGAGGGCTCCCCCGCCGAGCACCACGGGCAGGTCTGGTTCTACGATCCGCTGCGCGCCCGGCTCCGCCTGGACGTGCTCTTCGGCCCGGCCACCGACATCCAGCTGCCGGGCGACTCCCCCGACAACATCTGCCTGGCCCCGGACGGCGGGCTGATGGTGTGCGAGGACGGCGGCGGCGCGCAGTACGTCTTCGGCGTGACCCCGGGCGGCGAGGTCTACCCGCTGGCCCGCAACGCCCAGGACATCGGCAGGCCGGGGGCGCCGGAGTGGGGGGAGTTCGCGGGCGTCACCTTCTCCCCGGACGCCCGGACCATGTACGTCAACGCGTACGCGCCCGGGACAACCTTCGCGGTGACGGGCCCCTGGCACTGACCGAAATAAGGTCTTCCGGACCGCCCGGCCCGGCCTTTCGCCACGTCGCGTCGTCATCCGATCTGTTGGAAGATCGTATGGAGTCGACGGGATCGAGGTAGCCAGCGGTGGCCAAGAAGGACAGCGGGAAGCCGGACAAGGCGACGAAGGCCGAGAAGCCCGGGAAGGCCGGGAAGGCCGGGAAAGCGGCCAAGGCCGAGAAGCCTGAGAAGGCACAGAAGTCGGAGAAGGCCGCCAAGCGGGAGAAGGCGGCCAAGGACACCAGCCCCGTCAAGGCCGAGAAGCCCGCCAAGGCCGAGAAGGCGGCGAAGCCCGCGCCCCAGACCGAGAAGGGCCCCGATCCCAGGCCCGACTCCAAGCCGAGGGCCAAGCCCAAGCCGGTGTCCCTCCGCGAGCTGCTCCGCATCTCCGCAGAGAGCTCCAAGGCCCCCAAGGGTGCCCGCAAGGCCGGCGGACACGGCGCGGGCTTCGACGCCCCGCTCGCCCCCCTGCTCCGCGTCCCCTCCGGCGAGCGCGTGGACCTCGGCGCGTTCCACCCGGGCGCGACCCCGGGAGGCCCCACCGACAAGGCGGCCGGCGTGGCGGCCACCGGCCACATGGCCGAACGCCTCGCCGACCTCCAGGAGCGGCTCTACGCCGCCAGCACCGCAGGAGACCGCCGCCGCGTCCTCCTCGTCCTCCAGGGCATGGACACCAGCGGCAAGGGCGGCACGGTCAAGCACGTGATCGGCCTGTTCAACCCCTCCGGCTGCCGGATCAAGGCCTTCAAGGCGCCCACTCCCGAGGAGCAGAACCACCCCTTCCTCTGGCGCATCATGAAGGCGCTCCCCCAGCCCGGCGAGATCGGCATCTTCGACCGTTCGCACTACGAGGACGTCCTCATCGCCCGCGTCCGCGACCTGGTGCCGCGCAGTCAGCTGGGCCGCCGCTACGCGCAGATCAACCGGTTCGAGAAGTCCCTCGCCGACGACGGCGTGACCGTCGTCAAGGTCTTCCTCCACATCAGCTACGAGGAGCAGCGCGAGCGGCTCCTGGAGCGGCTCGACAACCCGGAGAAGCACTGGAAGTTCAACGTGGGCGACATCGAGGAGCGCGCCGTGTGGCCCGCTTACCAGCAGGCCTACGAGCTGGCCCTGGAGCGCTGCTCCACGGACGCCGCGCCCTGGTACGTCGTCCCCTCGGACCGCAAGTGGTACCGGAACTGGGCGATCAGCAAGCTGCTCCTGGAGCACCTGGAAGGCCTCGCGCCGCAGTTCCCGAAGGGTGACTTCGACGTCGAGGAGTGCCGTGCGCGTCTGCTTGCCACTTAGTCAGATATTTTGCACATGTGACCATCTCAGTGCGTAAGGCGGCCGCCGTCGCGGCCGTCGCAGCCCTCAGTGCCGCCCTCGCCGCTTGCGGGGGCGGCACCGGCGCGTCGAACACCGGCAGCCAGGCCCGTATGGGCACCTCCGCGCCCCCCTCCGGGTCCGCTTCCCCGCAGCCGGGCTCCCCGAGTCCCCAGAGCGGCCAGCCGGGCACCCCGCAGACCGGCGCTCCGGGCAAGGCCCCCACGATGGCGCCCGGCCCGAACGGCCTGACCCCCGTCTTCGAGCGCACGAAGCAGCGGACCGACAAGACGGTGGCCCTGACCTTCGACGCCGACATGACCTCCGACCAGGGGCCGCGCGCGGCGAAGGGCGAGCACTTCGACAACCCGCAGCTGATCTCCACGCTGCGCACGCTCAAGGTGCCCTCGACCATCTTCATGACGGGCCGCTGGGCCGAGGAGTACCCGGACCAGGCGAAGTCCATCGGCACCGATCCGAACTTCGAGATCGCGAACCACTCCTACAGCCACCACGCATTCAAGTCCCCCTGCTACGGACTTCCCACCCTCGACGAGGCCGGGGCGCGGGCCGACGTGGACCGGGCCTTCGAGGCGTTCCGCAAGGCGGGGGCGGTCAACACCGTCCCGTACTTCCGCTTTCCCGGCGGCTGCTACGACGACCAGGCGCTGCGCGCCATCTCCACTGCCAAGGTGACGGCCGTCCAGTGGGACGTCGTCAGCGGGGACGCCTTCGCCAAGGATCCGGACGCGGTGGCCGAGCAGGTCCTGTCCGGGGTGAAGCCCGGCTCGGTCGTGGTCATGCACTGCACGCGCAGCGCGGCCCCGGTCACCGAGGAGGCCATCCGGAAGATCGTCCCGGAGCTGCGCAAGCGCGGCTACCGCTTCGTGAAGGTGTCCGAGCTCATCGGGAAGTGACGCGCGCGCTCAGCCCGAGCAGGCGGTGCGCTGCGCTTCCTGCCATTCGCACACCGGGCACAGCACCACGCCCGGTGTCGCGACCCCGTACTCGGTGGGCTTGCCGCACTCCAGGCAGTCCGCGTACGGCGGCCCCGCCACCCGTCCGGCCGGGGCCGCCGGGGCGGGGCAGTACGACGCGTACGACTCGCCCTGCTCGGGCCGGCTCTGCTCCGTCTGGTCCATGGGTACGAGCCTAATCGGCCCGGCCGCGGGGTGGAGCGGGGCGGGTGTGGAGCGGGCGGGGTGGCGGGCTCAGTGGGCCGCTGCGGTCTCGGTGACCTCGCTCGGGCGGACGATGACGAAGCCGTCGCCGCTGAGCTTCAGCTGCACGGCCTCGCCTGAGCCGCCTCGGATCATCGAGCCGACCGACTGGGACCGGTGCAGGTTCGTCTCCAGCCGGGCGCTCCAGCCGACCACCGCGTCCGTGTCCACGTAGACCGGGGCCTGCGGGGTGACCGGGATGATGATCGGGTTTCCGTCGCAGACGACGGCGAGCTTTCCGGTGCCGGTGAAGAGACTGTTGAAGAGGCCTCCGCCCGCCATGCCGGCGCCCTTCACCATCTTGATCTCGTAGGACAGCGTGGGGTCGAAGCACAGGACGTTGCGGCCGTTGATGGTGAGCGCGTCCCCGGGTTCGAACTCGACGACGAAGCAGTTGCCGGCCTGGTGCGCGAACCAGGCCTCGCCCTGTCCGCGCACGGACATCAGCGGCAGGCCCTCGCCGGTGACGGCGCGCTTGAGCATGCCGCCTATGCCCTGTCCCTTGCGCTCGAACTGGAGGTTGCCGCGGAAGGCGACCATCGAGCCCTGACGGGCGAGCATTTCACCGTTGACGGTGTACTTCACGGACTTGGCGTTCTGCAGGGTCATGCCGGGCGCGGCAGACGTCTGGACCAGGTTCTCGGACGCGAACAGATCACTCTTCATGCCCGTGATCCTCACCCGGCCGGGACCCCTCGGACATCATCCTGAAGACGGATGCTGGCATCCTTGACCGGATGAGCACCGAGCACACGCCCCACGACGACGGCCACGCCGCAACCCCCGCACCCGTACCCGCCGTCGGGTCGGACAGCCCGTTCCGGCAGGAGCGGATCGCCCGCGACGAGGCCCCGCAGTTCGTGCTGCCGCTGGTGGTGCGGATCGAGAAGGCCGAGCCGCCGGCCCGCACGGACGCCCTGGAGACGGCGGCCCGCGCGGTGCTGGTGCTGCTGACGGACGAACGGTCGGCGGGCGAGGGCGAGTGGGCCGAGGCGGTCCGCGACTGGCAGGACGCTCGGATCCGCAAGGTGGTCCGCCGGGCGCGCGGGGCGGAATGGCGCAAGGCCGGGACGCTGCCGGGTGTCACCGTGCACGGTGACATGTCGGAGGTACGGGTCTTCCCGCCGGTCCCGCTCGACGGCTGGCCCAAGGAACTGGCCAAGCTCCAGGTGTCGGGCACCGACCTGGACGACCCGGAACCGGCCGGTCCGGCGGAGTCCGGACTGCCGGTGCTGTGGCTCAACCCGGATCTGGACATGTCCGCCGGCAAGGCGATGGCCCAGGCCGGACACGCGGCGCAGCTGGCCTGGTGGGAGCTGACGGGGGCGGAGCGGACCACCTGGCGCGAGGCCGGCTTCCGGCTGGCCGTACGGACGGCTCCGCGCGAGCGGTGGGCGGAGCTGTCCGGGAGCGGGCTGCCGGTGGTCCGGGACGCCGGATTCACGGAGATCGCGCCTGGTTCGTGCACGGTGGTCGCGGACCATCCGGCGCTGCGCGCGCGGCTCTGAGGAGCGCGGGCCCGCAGCCCGGTGGACCCGGCCGGTCCGCTCGGCCCGGCCGGGAACCTCAAATGTTGCTCTGAACGTCCCCCTGTGCGGTTGGCTCGACTCCGTCGGGGCCATGACATCGGCAGAGAGACCGATGAGGGGGGCGAGTGGACATGAAGCCCATGGCACACCTGGGAGTGGGCATCGGCTGGCGGCCGGAGATCGCGGACGCCGTGGACGGGCTGGGGGGCCTGGACTGGGTCGAGGTGGTGGCCGAGAACATCTGTCCGGGCCACCTTCCGGAACCGCTGCAGAGGCTGCTCGACCGCGGGGTCCGTGTGGTGCCGCACGGGGTCTCGCTCGGAATCGGTGGCGCCGACCGCCCGGACCCGGCGAAGCTGGCCGCGCTCGCGGAGCGGGCGGTCGCCCTGGGGGCCCCGCTCGTCACCGAGCACATCGCCTTCGTGCGGACCTCCTCGTCGACGCCCGGCCGGACGCTCGAAGCCGGACACCTGCTGCCCGTGGCCCGGACCTGGGACTCGCTGCGCGTGCTGTGCGAGAACGTGCGGATCGCCCAGGACTGTCTGCCGGTGCCGCTCGCGCTGGAGAACATCGCCGCGCTGGTGTCCTGGCCCGGGGAGGAGCTCACGGAGGGCCAGTTCCTGACGGAGCTGGTGGAACGGACGGGCGTGCGGCTGCTGATCGACGTGGCCAACCTGCACACGAACCGGGTGAACCGGGGCGAGAACCCGGCCGCCGTGCTGGACGGGATCCCGCTGGAGGCGCTGGCGTACGTGCACGTCGCCGGGGGTGTGGAGCGGGACGGGGTGTGGCACGACACGCATGCGCATGCCGTGCCGGCGGTGGTGCTGGACGTTCTCGCGGAGCTTCGCTCCAGGGTGGAGCCGGCGGGGGTGCTGCTGGAGCGGGACGACGACTTTCCCTCCGGGGTGGAGTTGGCCGGTGAGCTGGACGCGATCCGGGGGGTGATGGGCCCTGCGGGAGCCGTCCCCGACCCTCCCCCAGACTTCGTCCGGGGGGACCCCCGGTTCCGCCCTTCCCCGGGGCTCCGCCCCGGACCCCGCTCCTCAAACGCCGGAGGGGCTGGATTTGGCGCAGCCGACGCGCTGGACAAGGCGCGGACTCGGGTCGGGATCGGGCAGGCCTCTCTGTTGTCGGCGCTGGTCGCCGGGACTCCCGTGCCCGAGGGGTTCGACCGGCAGCGGGTAAGGGTGCAGGCGCGGGCGCTCGCGGCCAAGCGGGCCGGGGTCGTGGCCCGGCTGGCTCCCGAGCTGCCCGGGATCCTGGGCGGCGAGGACGCGTACCGGGAGGCCTTCCTCGGCTATGCACGGCACCGCCCCATGACCGCCGGATACCGGCGCGACGCCCTGGACTTCGCCGAACACCTGCTGATCCGGGACCTGCCCGCCGACCCGGCCGCCCGGCGCCGGCTCACGCTCTGGTGGCAGGACCGGGCCGGGGCGCGGCCGACGCGCCGCATCGTGCGCTGGGCCCGCTCGCTGACGGCCCTCTCGCTGACGGGGAGAGCCGCATGAACCTCTTCGACTGGATCGCCGTCGCCGTCTGGGTCGGCGTCATCGTCTCCACCGTGATCCTGCGGCGGAGCGTGCCGCGCTCGCGGCCGCCCGTCCTCGGCCCGGTTCCCCGGCTGCACGATCTGTCCGAGGCCGCGTTCATGGCGGGCGGCCCCGGCGCGGTGGTCGACGCCGCGCTCGTCTCCCTGCTCTGCGACGGCCGGATGGTGGCCGGCGGGCCGGGCATCGTCCAGGTGCGCCCCGGGGTGCGGGCCGCCGATCCCGCCGAGCGGGCCGTCCTCCAGGCCCACCAGGGCGCGCCGTCGGGATGGCTCTACCAGATCCGCTACGCCGCCATGCGCGATCCGGCCGTCCAGGAGACGGGCGACGCACTGGCCGACCGCGGGCTGATCGCCCGGCCCGAAGGCCGACGCGGGCGGGGCCTCCACGGGGTCGTCCAGGCGGTGGTGTGCGGGGTGCTGCTGATGATGTCCCTGCCGCTCACCTTCGTCGCCCTCGTGCTCCAGCACGATCCCGGGTCCGACTCGGGCTCCTTCCACCTGCCCTTCATCGTCGAGGTGCTGCCGGTTCTGGTGGGCGGAATCGTGCTGGGTCTCAGGGGGGCCTCCCGCTCCCGGCAGCGGATCACCCGGGCGGGGGCCGCGGCGCTGCGCGAGATGCGCGCCCACCTCGGGGCCGACCAGAGCCCGTACGTGCAGACCTCGCTGTTCGGGCTGCGCGGACTGCGCGATCCGTATCTGCGCGGGCTGCTCCTGCCCGCCGCCCGGGACACCCGGCTGGCGGCGGCCCAGGCCCGGGTGCGTTCGGGCGGCTCCGGCGGGTCCGGTCATTCCCACCATTCCGGCAGCTCGGACACCGCTTGGGAGTCCGGAGCGGCGCTGGTCCCGGTGGTCTGGTGCGCGGGATCGGACGGCGGCGGATCGAGCGGGCCGGGCGGTTCCAGCTGCGGATCCGGTGGCTCCAGTTGCGGCTCGGGCGGTTCCGGCTGCGGGTCGTCGAGCGGCAGCGGCTGCTCCTCGGGATCGAGCTGCGGGTCCTCCGGGAGCAGCTGCGGGGGGAGCAGCTCCAGCTGCTCCAGCGGTTCGAGTTGTGGGAGTTCGTCCGGTTCCAGCTGCTCCAGCAGTTCCTGACCGTCCATCACGGACCCGTCACGAGCTGCTCACACCTCGGCAGGGGCCTATCCCCCGGGCTTCCACGTCTTGTAGAAAGCGGGCATGTTCTGGGTCCTGTTCCTCCTCTTGGCCTGGGCAGGGGTGCTGCTCGCGTGCACCCGCCTCCTGAGAGCCGCCGATCAAGCCGCGGAGCCCGCCGACGGGACCGCCGCCCCGCACGGTCGCGCCCGCTACCGCCACGAAGAACTGAGCCTGTACGAGGCCGCGTACCTCGCCGGCGGCCCGCGTCGGGTGGCCGACCTGACCCTGCTGTCCATGCAGCGCCAGCGCCGGCTGCTGCTCGCGCACACCGGCTGGGCCACCGTGGTCGATCCGGTCGGGCGCGATCCGCACGAGCGCTCCGTACTCGGCGCCTTCGGGCCCGACGGGCAGGAGCAGGTGGTGTCCGTACGGACCGCCGCGGAACGGGATCCCTCCGTACGGGCCCTCGCGGACCGACTGGGCGACGCGGGCCTCGCGCTGCGCGCCGACACCAAGCAGGGGGTCGGCGAGGGGATCCGGGCGGTCCGGCAGGCCACCTGGCTGGTCTTGGGCATGCTGGCGGCCGCCCTGTGCGTGCCGACCCCGGGGACCACGACGAAGATGATCCTGTGCTGGTTCTCGCTGCCGCTGATCCTGGCGGTGGGCTGCCTGGCCATCGCCAGTGCCGAGGGGCACGCGCACTCCCCGTGGGCCTCGCCCGCCGGTCAGCGGCTGCTCGTGGAACTGGCCCGAGAGCGCTGCGAGCGGGATTCGCTCACGGCGGTGGCCCTAAGGGGGCTGCGCGCGGTCACCGATCCGGAGTTGCGGGCGGCGCTGGCGTACGGCAGGCGGGGGCGGCAGCCGCGGCAAAAGAGGTACTGAGCGCGACACGGGCCTCCGATCCTGTACAGGGGCCCCGTCGCCGGATCTCATCGGACCTTCCGATGAGACGAGGAACCCGCCATGCGGATGCGAGTCGCGCTGGCCGCCGTCGTGCTGGCCGTGTCCGTGCCGGGAGTCTGCGCCGACCCGGCCGTCGCCCGAGCCGCCGCACTGCCCGGCGCCGCCGCCGGGACCGCGGCGGGGACCGCGGCGGTCACCGCGGCCGAGGAGGCCGGCGCCGAGCTCGTCGCGCACCGCGCCGCCGCAGCGGCGGCCGCGCGGACCTCGCGGGACCGGCTCGAGTTCGGGCCCTGCGCCGCCGTCGAAGGGCTCGACTCCGCCGTGCGCTGTGCCACGCTGCGGGTTCCGCTCGACTACGCGCGGCCCGACGGGGAGCAGATCGGGATCACCGTGAGCCGGGTCCGCGCCTCCGGCCCGGCGGCCCGGCAGGGGGTGCTCGTGTACAACCCCGGCGGGCCCGGCGGGAACGGGATGTTCTTCCCGCTGGTCGCCGGCCTGCCCGAGTGGCGGCGGATCGGGGCCGCCTACGACCTCGTCGGCTACGCCCCGCGCGGGGTCGGCCGCTCCGGTCCCCCGCTGTCCTGCCAGGACCCGGCGGAGTTCGCCCGTACCCCCACCCGGGCCCCGTCCGCCGTGCCGGACCCCGCGGAGAAGCGCGAACGCCGCGCCGCCGCCCGCCGCTACGCGCAGGGCTGCGCGCGGCGCACCGGCCCCGACCGGCTCGCGCACTACACGACCCTGAACAACGTCCGCGACCTGCACGTGCTGCGCGCGGCGCTCGGCGAGGCGAAGCTGAACTTCATGGGGGCCTCGTACGGCACCTACCTGGGCGCCGTCTACGCCACGCTCCACCCCGCCCACGTCCGCCGGATGGTCTTCGACTCGGCCGTCGACCCCGATCCGGCCGGCATCTGGTACCGGAACAACCTGGCGCAGGGGCCCGCGTTCGAGCGCCGGTGGGGCGACTTCCGCGCCTGGGTGGCCCGCCACGACGCCTCGTACGGGCTCGGCGCCACCCCGGAGGCCGTGCAGTCGAGTTACGACCGCGTCCGGGCCGCGCTGGCCCGCGAACCGGCGGGCGGGGTCGTCGGCACCGGGCAGCTGCACTCCGCGTACCTCAGGGCCGCCTACTACGACGAGGTCTGGCCGGACCGGGCGGCCGCGCTCTCCGCGTTCCTGCGCGGAGACCCGGCTCCGCTGATCGCGCTCGCCGCCCCGGACCCGGCGGCGGCCGCGGAGGGCGAGAACGCGACGGCGGTCTACACGGCGACCCTGTGCAACGACGCCCCGTGGCCCGCAGACTGGGAGACCTGGGACCGCGACAACACCGAACTGGCGCGCACGGCCCCCTTCGAGAGCTGGGGCAACGCCTTCCTGAACCTGCCCTGCGCCTCCTGGCCGGTGCGCGAACGGCAGCGGCCGGTGGACGTGGGCGGACCGGCGGCCGCCGCGCTCCCCCGCACGCTGGTCGTCGCGGCCGAGCGCGACGGCGCGACCCCGTACCCGGGCGCGCTGGAGCTCCAGCGGCGGCTCGGGGCCAAAGCGGCGCTGGTGACGGAAGAAGGGGCCGGCACCCACGGAGTGGTCGGTGGACGCAATGACTGCGTGGACCGTCACGTGGAGCGGTATCTGCTGACGGGGGCCACCTCGGGGTGGCGCGTCGCGTGTGCGCCGCATCCGGAGCCCGCACCGGTGTCGCTGGACGACCGGGCAGCGTCGGCCCAGGGGCACCCCAGGGCACTGCTGCCGCCAGTCGTCTGAACTTCCGGGCGGGATCTCCGGCTGCGTCGATTCGGGGGCAGGGCCTCCCGATCCACCGGCGGTCCACGGTCAGCGGTCCGCCGGTCCTTCCCCCCAGGGGAGGTCTCAGGCGAGTCCGGCCACCAGATCGGCGACGGACTTGCGGCGCCCGGTGTAGAAGGGCACCTCTTCACGGACGTGCATCCGGGCCTCGGAGGCGCGCAGGTGGCGCATCAGGTCGACGATGCGGTACAGCTCGTCGGCCTCGAAGGCCAGCAGCCACTCGTAGTCGCCCAGCGAGAAGGAGGCGACGGTGTTGGCGCGCACGTCCGGGTAGCCGCGGGCCATCAGACCGTGGTCCTTGAGCATGCGGCGACGGTCCTCGTCGGGCAGCAGGTACCAGTCGTAGCTGCGCACGAAGGGGTAGACGCTGACGTAGTCGCGCGGGGTCTCGTCGGCCAGGAAGGCCGGGATGTGCGACTTGTTGAACTCGGCCGGGCGGTGCAGGGCCATGTTCGACCACACCGGCTCCAGGGCACGGCCCAGCTTGGTGCGGCGGAACAGGTTGTACGCGGTCTGCAGCTCGTCGGAGGTCTCCGCGTGCCACCAGATCATGACGTCGGCGTCGGCGCGCAGGCCGGAGACGTCATAGGTGCCGCGGACGGTGATGTCCTTGGCGCCCAGCTGGTCGAACAGTTCCTGGACCTCGTCGGCATAGCCGCGGCGGTCCTCGGGCAGAACGTCCTTCAGCTTGAAGACGGACCACAGGGTGTAGCGGATGACCTCGTTGAGGTCCTTCGCCTTCTTCCCCGCGTTGGGAATCTTCTCTGGTGCAGTCATGTGTCTATTGTCCCGTGTGCTGATCAGTGGTCTGTGCCAGGGGTGCCCAACCGGCCTCCAACGTGGCGATCACCACGTCCGCAGCCTTGCCGGCACTGGCGATGCACGCCGGGATCCCGACCCCGTCGTAGAGCGCACCGCACACCGCGAGGCCCGGCAGCTCCGCCACGCCGCTGCGGATCCGGGCCACCCGGTCGAGGTGGCCGACGGGGTACTGGGGCAGGCCGCTGTCCCAGCGGGTGACGGTGGAGGCGACCGGGCGGACGGCTGGCGCCAGGCCCACGACCGCGCCGAGATCGGAGAGGGAGACCTCGACCAGTTCCTCGTCGGAGCGCTTCAGATCGGCCTCGTCGCCGTGGCGGCCGACGGAGGTGCGCAGCAGGAACAGCTCGGGGTCGGTCCCGGCCCAGGCCCACTTGTTGCTGGAGAAGGTGGACGCCTTGATCGTCCGGCCGTCCACCGGGGGTACGAGGAAACCGCTCGCGCCGCCGTCCGAGATCGCGGCCGGCAGCTCGGAACGGCGCAGCGCCATCGTCACCAGGGCCATGGAGGCGTACTCGGCTCCGCGCAGCTCGGTGGCGGCCGCCGGGGCGAGCCGGTCCAGCAGCCGGGCGGCCGGCCCGGCCGGGACGGCGAGGACCACCGCGTCGGCCTCGATGACCTCGGTCCCGTCCGGGGTGTCGGCGACGACCCGCCAGCCGGTGGCGGTACGGGTCAGCTCGCGCGCGGGGGCGTCGAGGAGGATCCGGGCTCCGGCCGCCCGGCAGGCCTCGGCGACCGCGAGCGGGAGTCGCCCGATGCCGCCGTCGATGCCGCAGAACACCGGCCCGGCCGCTCCGGGCTGCGCCTGGGCCGCCCGGCGCTGCAGTTCCCGTACGCCCTCGCCCAGTGAGGCGTGCCTGCGGGCGGCGTCGAAGAGCTGGGGCACGGCTGCGCGCATCGAGATGCGGTAGGCGTTGCCCGCGTAGACCCCGCCGAGGAGCGGTTCCACGAGCCGGTCGACGACCTCGTGGCCGAAGCGGGCGGCCACGTACTCGCCGATGGCCACGTCCTCGCCGAGCTCCACGGGGGCCAGCCCGGCCTCGGCCTCGATCCGGGCCAGGCCCTCGGCGGAGAGCACCCCGGACGCGGCGAGCGGGCCGAGGTCGCCGGGGACGCCCATGAAGTGGCCGCGCGGCATCGGCCGCAGCTCGCCGCGGGTCCACACGTGCGCGGTGGCGGTGGCGGGCGGCTGCAGGGCCTCGCCGAGGCCCACGGCGCGGGCCAGTTCCAGGGCTTCGGGGCGGCGGGCGAGCACGGATTCGGCGCCGAGGTCGACGGGTCGGCCGGCCAGTTCGCCCGCGCGCAGCTTGCCGCCGAGGTGCGGTCCGGCTTCCAGGAGGGTGACGCGGACCCCGTCGGCGAGCAGGCGGTGGGCGGCCGCGAGGCCCGCGATGCCGCCGCCGATGACGAGGGCGTGACCGGTCCGGGCGGGCCGGCCGGCCCCCCGCTCGGTACGTCCGTCCGTACGCGTGTCCGCTTCGTGCATGGACACATCGTCTCAGACCGTGCATCGGCCGTTCACCGAGGCCCGACCGTGACCCGTTCGGCATCACCTCGGGACCGTAGGTGCGAAACCCGCGGCGGGACCGTGAACGTCACACCCGTGACATCCGCGCGGCAGCGGAGGCGCGGACCATTTCCCCGGGGGGACTCGACGATGCAGAACCAGTACTCAGGACGGAGCGGAGCACGACGGTACGGCCGTCGGTCCGCGACGGCCCTGGCCGCGCTCTCGCTGGCGGGGGTGCTCGCCGTCACGGGTTGCTCCGCCTCGGGGGGCGGCAAGGCGATGGACAAGGGCGCAGAGGCGGCGGCTCCGCGGCAGGAGGGCGCCGCGGGGAAGGACGGCGGGGCCGCCGCGGCCGCACCGGCCCCTTCCGCCGCGGACAAGAGCCAGCCGCAGGCCCCGGCCGTGCGCGCGCAGATCATCCGCACGGCGACCCTGAGCGTGGAGACGGCGGACGCCCAGAAGGCGACGGCCGGGGCCCGGACGGCGGCGGAGGGCGCGGGCGGTTACGTGGGCGGCGAGACCACCAAACGCGGTGCCGACGGGGCGGTGACCTCGACCGTGACCCTGCGGGTGCCCGGGGACCGGTTCGACGCGGTGCTCGGCGCGCTGGAGGGCAGCGGGAAACTGCTCGACCGCAAGGTCGAGGCGCAGGACGTGACGCAGAAGGTCACGGACGTGGACAGCCGGGTCAAGACGCAGCAGGCGAGCGTGGCCCGGGTGCGCGACATGATGGAGAAGGCCACGGCGCTCGGCGACGTCGTCACTCTGGAGGCCGAACTCAGCAAGCGCCAGTCCGATCTGGAGTCGCTGATGGCGCAGCAGACGGCGCTGAAGGACCAGACCTCGCTCGGCACGATCACCCTCACGTTCTCGGAGCCCGGCGCAAAGCCGGCGCCGAAGAAGCCGGAGCCGAAGCCGGGATTCCTGGACGCGCTGTCCGGTGGCTGGTCCGCCTTCGCGAAGCTGGTCCAGATCCTGCTGATGGCGCTCGCCGCGGCCTCGCCGTTCCTGATCACGGGCGGGGCGCTGCTGCTCGGCTTCCGGCGCTACCGCAAGTGGCGGCCGGCGAAGCCGAAGACCGGCCTGGTCCCGAAGACGGTCCCGGCGCAGGTCGGCGCTCCCGGGACCCCGCCGGGGAACCCTCCGGGGAACGTCCGGGGCTGAACACCCGTTCCCCCGTAGCGTGGTTCCCGCGAACCACAGCGGCGGGCGGCGGGCGGCAGGGAAGGCGGTACGGGCGATGGCGAAGGGCACGGAGCGACTGGTGGTGGTCGGGGGTGACGCGGCGGGCATGTCCGCCGCGTCACAGGCCCGCCGGCTCAAGGGCCCCGCGGAGCTGGAGATCATCGCGTTCGAGCGGGGGCACTTCACCTCGTACTCCGCGTGCGGGATCCCGTACTGGATCGGCGGGCAGGTGGGCGGGCGGGACGAGCTGATCGCCCGGACCCCGCAGGAGCACCGCGACCGGGACATCGACCTGCGCACCCGCACGGAGGTGGTGGAGCTCGACCTCCCGGGTCGGCGGGTGCGCGCCCGCGAGCTGGATTCGGGCGCCGAGTACTGGACGGAGTACGACAAGCTCGTCCTGGCGACGGGCGCCCGGCCGGTCCGGCCCCGGCTGCCCGGCATCGACGCGGCGGGGGTGCACGGCGTGCAGACCCTGGACGACGGGCAGGGCCTGATGGACACCCTGGAGCGCGTCCGGGGCCGCAGGGCGGTGGTGGTCGGGGCGGGCTACATCGGCGTGGAGATGGCGGAGGCGCTGGTGGGGCAGGGCTTCGAGGTCACCGTGCTGCACCGGGGCGAGCAGCCGATGTCCACGCTGGACCCGGACATGGGCGGCCTGGTGCACAGCGCGATGAACGGCATGGGGATCCGTACGGTCTCCCGCGCCGAGGTGACGAAGATCCTCACGGACCCCGAGGGCCGGGCATGCGCGGTGGCCACGGCGGCCGGTGACGAGTACCCGGCGGACGTGGTGGTCCTGGGCATCGGCGTCGAGCCGCGCACGGAACTGGCCCGCGCGGCGGGCCTGCCGCTGGGCGACTCGGGCGGGCTTCTGACCGACCTCTCGATGCGGGTGCGGGGGCACGAGGACATCTGGTCGGGCGGCGACTGCGTGGAGGTCCTCGACCTGGTGGCGGGCCGTACGCGGCACATTGCGCTGGGCACGCACGCGAACAAGCACGGCCAGGTCATCGGCTCGGGCGTGGGCGGCGGCTACGCGACGTTCCCGGGCGTGGTCGGCACGGCCGTGAGCAAGGTCTGCGACCTGGAGATCGCCCGTACGGGGCTGCGCGAGCGCGACGCGCTGGCGGTCGGACTGCGCTTCGTCACCGCCACCATCCGCTCGACGAACACGGCGGGCTACTACCCGGGGGCCGAGGAGATGACGGTCAAGATGCTGGCGGAGCGGCGAACGGGCCGCCTCCTGGGCGTCCAGATCGTCGGCGGCGCGGGGGCCGCGAAGCGGGTGGACGTCGCGGCGGTGGCCTTGACGGCCGGCATGACGGTGGAACAGGTCGTGTCCCTGGACCTGGGCTACGCGCCCCCGTTCTCCCCTGTCTGGGACCCGGTCCTGGTCGCGGCCCGCAAGGCGGTCTCCGCGGTGCGGGCGGCGGGGGTGTAGGCGGGCCCTGCGGGGCTTGTCCCCTACCCGCCCTTCCACCATCCCCCAGACTCCGTCCGGGGGGACCCCCAGCCGGGCTCTGCCCGGACCCGGTCCTCAAACGCCGGACGGGCTGGAATGTGCCGCTGCGCGGCAGATCCAGCCCCGCCGGGCAAATCCAGCCCCGCCCGGGGGCCCCTCCCAGCGGTAGCTGGGGGAGTTTGAGGCGCGGGGTCTGGGGCGGAGCCCCAGCAGCCGGGCCGCAGGGGGCCGCTAGACCGCCGTCCGCGTGTGGACATAGTCCACCAGGCGGGTCAGGGCGTCCGGGTTCGTCGTCGGGAGGACGCCGTGGCCCAGGTTGAAGATGTGGCCCTCCAGGCCGGCCGCCGCGGCGAGGACCTCGTCGGTCTTGGCCTCCACGGCCTCCGGGGTGGAGAAGAGGACCGCCGGGTCCAGGTTGCCCTGGAGCGCCTTGCCGGGGCCGACCCGGTGCACGGCCTCGTTGAGCGCGACCCGGTAGTCGACGCCCATGACGTCGGCTCCGGCCTCGCCCATCAGGCCGAGGAGCTCGCCGGTGCCCACGCCGAAGTGGATGCGCGGGACCCCGTACGAGGCCACGGACTCCAGGACCTTCGCGGAGGCGGGCATCACCGAGCGGCGGTAGTCCGCCGGGGCGAGCGCGCCGACCCAGGAGTCGAAGAGCTGGACGGCCGAGGCGCCGGCCTCGATCTGGACCTTCAGGAAGGCGGAGGTGATCTCCGCGAGGCGGTCCAGCAGGTCGGCCCACAGCTCGGGGTCCCCGTACATGAGGGCCTTGGTGTGCTCGTGGTTCTTGGACGGACCGCCCTCGACCAGGTAGCTCGCGAGGGTGAAAGGCGCACCGGCGAAGCCGATCAACGGCGTGGAGCCCAGTTCACTCGTGAGCATGCCGATCGCCTCGGTGACGTACGAGACGTCCTCCGGGGTGAGGTCGCGCAGCTGTGCGAGGTCCTCGCGGCGGCGGATCGGCTGGGCGACGACCGGGCCGACGCCCGGCTTGATGTCCAGGTCGACGCCGATGGCCTTGAGCGGGACCACGATGTCGGAGAAGAAGATCGCCGCGTCCACGTTGTGGCGGCGCACCGGCTGGAGCGTGATCTCGGTGACCAGGTCGGGCCGCATGCAGGATTCCAGCATCTGCGTGCCCTCGCGGACCTTGCGGTACTCGGGGAGCGAGCGGCCCGCCTGCCGCATGAACCACACCGGGGTGTGCGGCACCGGCTCGCGCCGGCACGCCTTGAGGAAGGCGGAATCGTAGGTCTGGCTCGGCGTGCCCGTGGGGCGGAGGTTGGCGCTCACGACTCAAATCTTCGCACGTATGAAGAAGTGCCCGGCCCGGCGCGGGTGTCCCTGCGCCGTACGGGCGCTCGTTCCGCCTAGTCTTCCCCGCATGGCTGCGGCTCAGGGACGATTTTCAGATGGCGCTGACGGTACGGACAGCGCGAAGGAGAGCTCCGTCCCGCTCCCGTTCCGGCGGGCGGTCGACGGCTTGAAGAAAGCGAGGCTACGGGCGGGGATCGAGATCGACCCCACCAAGCCGCCACAGAGACTGGCACCGCACGCCTACGCGCTGGAGGCGGCGGTAGTGGACGGGGAGGAGGATCTGGCCGACGGCCGGCTCATCCTCCTGCACGACCCCGCCGGCCACGACGCCTGGCAGGGGACCTTCCGGCTGGTGACGCTCGTACGGGCGGAACTGGAGCCGGAGATGGCCGTGGACCCGCTCCTCCCTGAGGTGTGCTGGTCCTGGCTGACGGGGGCGATGGACGCGCGCGGGCTGACGTACGGGGAGGCGAGCGGGACCGTGACCATGGCCGCTTCGCACTACTTCGGCGGGCTCGGCGAGCGGCGTCCGGCGACCCAGATCGAAATCAGGGCGTCCTGGACGCCGCGCGAGGGCGTGGGCGGGGTGCCCGACACCTCGGCGCACCTGGCCGCGTGGTGCGAACTGCTGTGCCAGATCGCGGGTCTGCCGCCGGTCGGGCCGACGGAAGCGGTGACCGGTGTCGTCTCCCTGCCACAGCGACGCGGCCCTCACCACCCGCAGGGGTAGTACCGCAGGACCCGACGGAGCCCGTACAGCTGTGCGCACACGGCCGTACGGGCCCCCGGCATCCCGTACCGCACCCCAGTCGGGCACCCCCGCAGATGCGACCAAATCGGCACCGGAGTGTCGGAACGGGGCATCCATTGCGGGCTTCTGATCACCCTATGATCGATCACGCGTCCGAATTGCCCGAATTGTTACTCACCAAATCGTGATCATTCCCTAAAGCCGGGCGGGTGACGTGCCGAAGGAGTCAGTGACCATCCGCACGGTTCGCACCGGCTCCTCTTCCCCGAGCCGGACGTCCCGCCACTCCCCCCCAGGAGGCCTAGGTGTCCGTTCTTCTCGAGCAGCCCGCAAGCCTGGTCGCCTACCGCCCGAACAAGCCGACGGCCATGGTCGTCGTGGCCGACCCGCGCGTGCGTTCCACCGTGACCCGCCATTTGTGGGCCCTCGGAGTACGCGACGTGATCGAGGCGTCGTCCATCGCGGAGGCCCGTCCACGCATCGGCAGCCCGCGCGACATCTGCGTGGCCGACGTACACCTGCCCGACGGTTCCGGTCTCACCCTGCTCTCCGAGACCCGTGCCGCCGGGTGGCCCAACGGCCTGGCCCTGTCCGCCGCCGACGACATCGGCGCCGTACGCAACGCCCTCGCGGGCGGAGTGAAGGGCTACGTCGTCACCGGCACCCGGACCAACATCGGGCTCCCTTCCCGGCCCGGAGCCGCCCCCATCGGCGCCGCCGCCGCCCGTATGCACCGCCGCCCCCCGGGTGCCCCGAGCCACCCGGGCGGCTACCGAGAGCTCTCCGGCCGCGAGGTCGAGGTCCTGCGCCTCGTCGCGGAGGGCCAGTCCAACAAGGCCATCGGAGTTTCGATGGGCCTGTCCGCCCTGACCGTCAAGTCCCACCTCGCCCGGATCGCCCGCAAGCTGGGCACCGGCGACCGGGCCGGGATGGTCGCCGTCGCCCTGCGCACCGGGATCATCCACTGACCCCGCCGATACCCCCGGAGGACACCGGGCCAACACCTGGAGAACCCGGGGAAACGCCCACACTTCCCCCTCGCGCCCGTCGCCGGAACGTTCCGGCGACGGGCGCGCCGTATCCACGGATACCCTTGACCGGTGACCGACGCCCAAGAAACCGCAGCAGACCTGCGCACCACCACCGGGGGCGGCCCCCCGGACGACGAGGTTTCGTCCGATGGGCTGCCCGTTCCCCTGCTAGAACCGCGTGAGGGCATCCCCCCGGTGGTCGCCGACGCCGAGGCGCTCGCCGAGGTGGTCGCGGCCTTCGCCGCGGGCACCGGCCCCGTCGCGGTCGACGCCGAGCGCGCCTCCGGCTACCGCTACGGCCAGCGCGCCTACCTCGTACAGCTCCGCCGCGAAGGCGCGGGCTCCGCGCTGATCGACCCGGTGGGCTGCCCCGACCTCTCCGCCCTGGGCGAGGCCCTGTCCGGCACCGAGTGGATCCTGCACGCCGCCACCCAGGACCTGCCGTGCCTGCGCGAAATAGGCATGGCGCCCACCTCCATCTTCGACACCGAGCTGGCCGGCCGCCTCGCCGGCTTCCCGCGGGTCGGACTCGGCGCGATGGTCGAGAGCGTGCTCGGCTACACGCTGGAGAAGGGGCACTCCGCCGTCGACTGGTCCACCCGTCCGCTCCCCGAGCCGTGGCTGCGCTACGCCGCGCTCGACGTGGAGCTGTTGGTGGACCTGCGCGACGCGCTGGAGAAGGAGCTGGACCGGCAGGGCAAGCTGGAATGGGCCCGCCAGGAGTTCGACGCCATCGCCGCGGCCCCGCCCGCACCTCCCCGCAAGGACCCGTGGCGCCGTACGTCCGGCATGCACAAGGTCCGCCGGCGTCGGCAGATGGCCGTCGTGCGGGAGCTGTGGGAGTCCCGCGACCGGATCGCGCAGCGACGCGACGTCTCACCGGGCAAGGTGCTCGGTGATGCGGCGATCGTCGAGGCGGCCCTCGCGATGCCGCTGAACGTGCAGGCCCTCTCCGCTCTGCCCGGCTACGGGCAGCGCATGGGCCGGCGCCAGCTGGACCAGTGGATGGCCGCCGTGGACCGGGCGAAGGCCCTGCCCGAGAACGAGCTGCCGCAGCCCGGCGCGACCCCGGCCGGTCCTCCGCCGCCGCGCTCCTGGGCGGACAAGGATCCGGCGGCCGCGGCCCGGCTGGCGGCCGCGCGCACGGCCGTGTCGGCCCTCGCGGAGGGTCTGAACCTGCCGCAGGAGAACCTGATCACCCCCGACACGGTCCGCCGGCTGTGCTGGGAACCGCCGCTGCGGCTGGAGGCCGACGCGGTGGCCGAGGCCCTGGCGGGCTACGGGGCCCGCCCGTGGCAGGTCGAACTGGTGACGGACACCCTGGTCACGGCCCTGGCCGAGACCGACTAGCCCGGGCCCGTACGGAGTCCCGCCGTAGGAAGATTCCGGGAGAGCCCCCGCCGACCACGGCGGGGGCTCTGCGCGTACCGCGGCGTCCTACGGCACCGGCAGGGGCGTGATGTCGTCGTTGTCGTCCACGTGGAAGCTGCCCTGGTCCCTCCCGAACACCTTGGTGTGCTTGAGCCACTGCTTCGACATCGTCTGCAGGATGGTGCGCCGGCCCTCCCACGGCATCTGGTGGCTGGCGCAGGACACCTTGAACATCAGCTTGTTCGGGCCCGGGATGGCCTTGTAGAGCTCGGTGACCGACAGGCCCAGGGTGGTCACGGTCTTGTCGAGGTCTCCGTACACGATGAGCACCGGGACCGGGCCGCCGAGCGTGCCGTGGAGCGGCACGGTCTTCTTGTTCCAGCCCCACCAGAAGGTCTGGCGCTGGCGGCTCAGTCCCTCCGTCCCGCCGCCGGCCAGCGGCTTACCCCATTGGCTGCCCTTGTCGTCGCTCGCGATGATCGCTTCCCAGACCGTGTCCACGATGCCCGGCGCCTGCTGGGCCGGGCAGTTGGGACTGAGCTCGTTCCCCCAGGCCGTCTTGAGCCCAGCCTTGTTGCCGAGGGCCATCGGGTACGGCGGGGTGTCCAGCGGCAGCGGGGACGGCGCGCCGAACTCGGTCCCGGGGGCGCTGTCCGGGCCGTTGGGCTTGAACACGGGGGCCTGGAACATCAGGCTCCTGACGTTCTCCTTGTGCTGGATCGCGTACGGGCCCAGCGCGTACGCGGCGGCGGAGTTGCCGATCAGGTCCAGCTTTTCCACACCGTGGTGGTTCTTGATGTACTCCACCACCCGGTGGAGCTCGTCCCAGTCGCTCTGCGAGTTGCCCAGCTGGTGGGGGTAGGAGGGGGCGCAGTCCGAGGTCAGCGGCAGGTTGGGGGGCAGGACGCGGTCGTGCTGGGCCGGGTTGGCGTTGCACGGGGTCTCCATCTCCGGGCGGGGCGAGCGGCCCATCCCCTGGAGATCCATCATGAACACGTCGTACCCGGCGTGTGCCAGGACCCTGGACCAGCTGTAGTCACCGAGGCCGATATCGTACACGGCCAGGACCGGCACGGTCCTGCCGTGCAGCATCAGGACGACGCGGCGTTCGTCGGCCGGGGTGCCCGGCGGAGTCCCGTCGTGCTCACGGACGGGGAGCGTCACGGGCTTGTTGTGGTTGGCGGGGACGGTCGACGTGTGCGGGACGGCGTGTTCGGTGGTCTTGATGGGCATGCGGGACTCCGTTCCGTCGGCGGCTGCCCGGAGGCGGGCGCCCCGGGCGCAGCCAAGGATCGGGGCCTCCGGGACGTCCGGCCCAGAGCCGGGCCGGGCGGAGGGCCGAGGACGACCCCTTCGGGGTGTCCCGGCGCTCCGATCGGCCGGGCGCACGGCGGGGCGCGAGGGGGCTCACGCGGTGCCGGGCCGGTGTGACCTTCGCCGCTCCTCCCGGAGGGGGTGTGCATGCCGGTTACCGGCAAGTAGCATGGGCCGGGTGAGCGGGCGCTCAGGAATGGGCACGCCCCCGCACAGCAGTGCACACCCGCACCTGGAGGAGAGCCAACGTGCCTCGTACCGTCAGGGACGTCGTCTTCGTCGACGGCGTCCGCACCCCGTTCGGCAAGGCGGGCCCGAAGGGCATCTACAACGAGACCCGCGCCGACGATCTCGTAGTGAAGGCCATCCGGGAGCTGCTGCGCCGCAACCCGGACCTGGACCCCGCGAAGATCGACGAGGTCGCCATCGCCGCCACCACGCAGATCGGTGACCAGGGGCTGACCCTCGGCCGCACGGCCGGGATCCTCGCGGGCCTCCCGCAGTCCGTCCCCGGGTACTCCATCGACCGCATGTGCGCCGGTGCGCTCACCGCCGTGACCGCCGTCGCGGGCGGCGTGGCCTTCGGTGCGTACGACGTCGCCCTCGCCGGCGGTGTCGAGCACATGGGCCGCCACCCCATGGGTGAGGGCGTGGACCCCAACCCGCGCTTCGTCTCCGAGAAGCTGGTCGACGAGTCCGCCCTGTTCATGGGCATGACCGCCGAGAACCTGCACGACCGGTACCCGACGATCACCAAGCTGCGCGCCGACGAGTACGCCGTGCGCTCGCAGGAGAAGGCCGCCAAGGCGTACGCCGACGGCAAGATCCAGGCCGACCTGGTCCCGATCTCGGTGCGCAACACCAACCCCGCGGCCGGCGAGACCGGCTGGGGCCTGGTCACCAGCGACGAGCCGATGCGTCCGGGCACCACCCTGGAGAACCTGGCGGGCCTCAAGACCCCGTTCCGGGTCCACGGCAACGTCACCGCGGGCAACGCCGCCGGTCTCAACGACGGTGCCACCGCGGCGATCATCGCCTCCGAGGACTTCGCCCGCGCGAACAACCTCCCGGTCAAGATGCGCCTGGTCGCGTACTCCTTCGCGGGTGTCGAGCCGGAGGTCATGGGCTACGGCCCGATCCCGGCCACCGAGAAGGCCCTCGCGCAGGCCGGTCTGACGATCGAGGACATAGGCCTCTTCGAGGTCAACGAGGCCTTCGCCGTGCAGGTGCTGGCCTTCCTGGAGCACTACGGCATCGCCGATGACGACGCCCGCGTGAACCATTACGGCGGCGCCATCGCCTTCGGCCACCCGCTCGCCTCCTCGGGCGTGCGCCTGATGACCCAGCTGGCCCGCCAGTTCGAGGAGCAGCCCGAGGTCCGCTACGGCCTGACGACCATGTGCGTCGGCTTCGGCATGGGCGCCACGGTCATCTGGGAGAACCCGCACTTCACCGAGGGAGAGTCCAAGTGAGCACCACCACTGAGCTCCTGAAGGGCGCGGCCGAGCTGTTCCCGGACGAGGTCGTCACGCAGGCGCACGTGCGCCACCTGGACCTGCCCTTCGGCGCCGGGCGCTTCGCGCTCGTCACGCTGGACAACGGCCTGGACCACACCAAGCCGACCACCTTCGGTCCGCAGTCCCTCGCCAACCTGAACGCGGCGATCGACCAGGTCGAGCAGGAGGCCCTCGCGGGCTCCATCGTCGGCGCGGGCATCACCGGCAAGCCGTTCATCTTCGCGGTCGGCGCCGACCTCAAGGGTGTCGAGCTGCTGAAGAAGCACGACGAGGCGCTCGCCATCGGCAAGGGCGGCCACGACGTCTTCAAGCGCCTCGCGGCGCTGGCCGTCCCCAGCTTCGCGTACTACAACGGCGCGGCGATGGGCGGCGGTGTCGAGGTGGGTCTGCACTGCACCTACCGCACCGTCTCGAAGGCCATCCCCGCCTTCTCCCTGCCCGAGGTCTTCCTCGGCCTGGTTCCCGGCTGGGGCGGCTGCGCCCTGCTGCCGAACCTGATCGGCGCGGACCGCGCGGTCTCGGTGATCATCGAGAACTCGCTGAACCAGAACCGTCAGCTGCGGGGCAAGCAGGTCTTCGAACTCGGCATCGCCGACGCACTGTTCGAGGGTGCCGACTTCCTGGAGCAGTCTCTCCTGTGGACCGCCGGCGTACTGAACGGCACCACCGAGGTCTCCCGTCCCGAGATCGACCGCGGCGAGGGCTGGGACGCGGCGGTCGCCCGCGGCCGCGCCATCGCGGACTCCAAGGTGCACGGCGCGGCCCCGGCCGCCTACCGCGCGCTGGAAATCATCGAGGCCGCCAAGGACGGCGACCTCCAGAAGGGCTTCGACGCCGAGGACGCGGCCCTGGCCGACCTCATCATGGGCGGCGAGCTGCGCTCCGGCATCTACGCCTTCAACCTGGTCCAGAAGCGCGCCAAGCGCCCGGCCGGCGCCCCGGACAAGTCGCTGGCCCGCCCGGTCACCAAGGTCGGCGTCGTCGGCGCGGGCCTGATGGCCTCGCAGCTGGCGCTGCTGTTCCTGCGCCGCCTGGAGGTGCCGGTGGTCCTCACCGACATCGACCAGGAGCGCGTGGACAAGGGCGTGGGCTACGTCCACGCCGAGATCGAGAAGCTGCTCGGCAAGGGCCGCATCAACCAGGACAAGGCCAACCGCCTGACCGCCCTGGTGACGGGTGTCCTGGACAAGGCCGAGGGCTTCGCGGACGCGGACTTCATCATCGAGGCCGTGTTCGAGGAGATGTCGGTCAAGCAGAAGGTGTTCGCGGAGGTCGAGGCGGTCGCCCCGGCGCACGCGATCCTCGCCACCAACACCTCCTCGCTGTCGGTGTCGGAGATGGCCTCCAAGCTCCAGCACCCGGAGCGCGTGGTCGGCTTCCACTTCTTCAACCCGGTCGCGATCCTCCCGCTGCTGGAGATCGTGCGCGGCGAGCAGACCGACGACGCCTCGCTGGCCACGGCCTTCGGTGTCGCGCGCAAGCTGAAGAAGACCGCGGTCCTCACCAAGGACGCCCCGGCGTTCGTCGTGAACCGCATCCTGACCCGCTTCATGGGCGAGATCCAGAACGTCATCGACGAGGGCACCCCGGTGGTCACCGCCGAGAAGGCCATCGAGCCGCTCGGCCTGCCGATGTCCCCGCTGGTGCTGCTGGAGCTCGTGGGCCCGGCGATCGGTCTGCACGTCTCCGAGACCCTGAACCGCGCCTTCCCGGAGCGCTTCACCGTCTCGCCGAACCTCGCTGCCGTCGTCAAGGCCGGCAAGCGCGGCTTCTACGTCTACAAGGCCGAGAACGGCTTCAAGCCGGAGCTCGACCCCGAGGTCTCCGCCCTCCTCGTCCAGGGCGATGTCGTCCTGACCGAGGAGCAGGTCCGCGACCGTGTCCTGGACGCGGTGGCGCAGGAGATCGGCCTGATGCTGGAGGAGGGTGTCGTGGCCGAGGCCCAGGACATCGACCTCTGCCTCATCACGGGCGCCGGCTGGCCCTTCCACCTGGGCGGCGTCACGCCGTACCTGGACCGCGAGGGTGTCTCGGAGCGCGTGAACGGCAAGAAGTTCCTGGCCCCGGGCCTGGCCAGCGTTCCGGTCTGAGGTCTTTGCGCGCGGTGACGCCGACGCGCTCCGGACGCCCGTCCCCCTTCACCGGGGGGCGGGCGTCCGTCGTTGCGGGGGTCCACCGCGGCCGCGGACGCCAGGGGGATCCCGGGGCCGGGCCGGCTCCGAAGGGCTGGCAGAATACCGGCATGGCGGACACCAAAGCACCTTTCAGCCGCCGGACTCTCCTGTTCGCGGGTGGTACGGCGGCCGCCGGAACGGCCCTGGGCAGCCTGGGGTGGAAACTCCGTGACGAGATCGCTCCCCCCAAAGACGAATCCACGCCCGTCGTCGGAATGTTCGATATGCGGACGGCCGCCGAACTGCTGGCGCCTTCACCGCTTTTCAACACCACCGGGCCGCAGTCGTTCGCGTTCGACAACACAAAGGGATTGGTCTACACCCTTCAGGGCATTCAGGCCGGCTTGCAGCTGGACGGCGAGAAGGAGCCCGTCAGTTCCGCCGACCGCAAGACGGCCGGCGATATGTGCCTGACCCGGATGAGCAGTTCCGGGGAGCGGCTCGGCCACATGTACCTGCGCGGCTTCGGACACGGCATTTCCTTCGGCGTCGAGCCCGTGGGCAAGGCCACGCTCATCTGGCTGGAGAGCAGGCCCGACCCCGAGAGCGGCTACGGCCGCTCGGTGGCCCGCGTCCTCTTCAGGGACGGGGCCCTGCTCGACGGCAGCGACCCGACCGTGGCCCACTACGACCCGGTCCCGGGATCCTCCGACGTCTCCCCCGCGCTCGACCTGGCGGGCGGCCGGGTCCTGGTGAGCCACCAGGAAGGGGAGGAGCACCGGTTCTCGGTGTACGGGATGACCGACTTCCTGGCCGGCCGCTTCGAGGCCGCGCACACGCTCAAGGCCGGCGTCCAGGTGGGGGAAGAGGAGTGGTTCCAGGGCTGCGCCCTGCACGGCGACTTCGTCTACGTACTGACCGGTGAGCCGTATACCGGCAAGAATGGCGATAACCCGGCTAAATCGGACGGGAATACCTATGTCTCCGCAATTGACGTCCGCACGGGCGAGGCCCAAGGACGCCGTCTCGTAACGGTGGCGCGACATCTTCCCTACCGGGAGCCGGAGGGAATCGCGGTCAGCACGGCGGGCCCGAGCCCGGCTTTGTGCGTGGGGTTTTCCGTAAAGGCCAAGGACGCCAGAGAGCTGACGCTGTACCACTTCAGGCCGACGGACCAGAGCCCTCAGGGCCAATGACGCGAACCTTAAGGCGCGGCCCCGAAATCCTTGGGCTGTGGTTCACCTGGCGTTCTTAAGCCGTCCATATGGCTGCTTATACTACTGCGACTCCGGCAGAATCCTTATACCTCCATGGGAGAGGCTCCCAACGATGGGCTCCAACAGACTGCACGCCGCCAAGGGCGTACTGATCACCTCTGGGCTCATCCTCAGCTTCCTCGGCATGATGGTGGCCGTCGCGCTGACGTCCGTCACGCTGTTCGCCTACTGCGCCGCCATCAGCTACCTCGCCGACCTGCTGCTCCACAACACCGACTCGACGACCCTGGTCCGGCTGCGCGACTCGCGCTTCGGCCTGACCATGCGCTTCCTCATCCGGCAGTTCCTGCTGCTGGGTCTGTGCGGGGCCGTCGCCGACATCGAGTCGTTCGTGGCGCAGATGACGACCATCGGCCTGCTCCTCCTCTTCGTGCTGCAACTCGCGTACGGCGCGCTCCTCAAGCACGTGCGCAAGCAGCGCAACGATCTGCCGTTCACCACCCGCGGACTGGATCTGGAGGCACTCGGCATCCGCCGCATGCCGCACCCGTTCCTGGTGGACAAGCACGTGCGCAAGACCCTGCACCTGGACATCCCGCTGGTGGGCGGTGCCCTCGCCACCATCGAGACGGACAACTGGCGCTTCGTCACCTACGGCATGATCGCCACCGTCTTCCTCGCCTACCTCTCCCTGCTGGTGCTGGTGCCCGACGCGCGCAACGCGCTCAAGCTGCCCACCCACGACGAGGCCCTCGACGAGCTCAACCTGCAGCTGGCCCACTACCGTCCCCAGGTCGCGCTCTACTTCACCTTCGCCGCCATCTCCAAAGACTTCATGTACCAGGTCAACATGTGGCTGGAGTCCCTGGAGTCGCTGGAGCTGCGGCCCATCATCGTGCTGCGCGAGCGGGCCACCCTGCGCTACCTCGACGCGACGTCCGTGCCGGTGATCTGCGTCCCGAAGGCGGACAACCTCGCGCGCATCGAGATGAACGAACTGCGGGTGGCCCTGTACCCGGGCAACGCGGGCAAGAACGTGCACATGCTCCAGCGCGCCGAGGTCAAGCACGTCTTCATCGGACACGGTGACAGCGACAAGCTCGCCAGCAGCAACCGCGTCAGCAAGGTCTTCGACGAGATATGGGTGGCCGGCCGCGCCGGCCGCGACCGCTACGAGCGCATCAAGCACGCGGTCACGCACAACCAGATCGTCGAGGTCGGCCGCCCCCAGCTGATGTCCCTGCAGCGCTGGACCGGCAAGGCCGCGAACCCCGTGCCCACCGTCATCTACGCCCCCACCTGGGAGGGCTGGACCGACGACTCCTGCTACACCTCGGTCATCCCCGCCGGCGAGAAGCTGATCCAGGCCCTGCTCGACCACGAGCTCGACATCCGGATCATCTACAAGCCGCACCCGCTCACCGGCTCGCGATCCGCCGAGGCCGCCGCCGCGCACCGGCGCGTCATCGCCCTCCTCGAAGAGGACAACGCCCGGCGCTTCGGCCGCAAGGTCACCGACTCCAAGGCCGCCGCCAAGAAGCTGGCCCGGATCGACCGGCGCATCGCGGACCTCTCCGAGCGCGGCGTCCGCTCCAAGTACCCCGACCTCACCGAGGAGGAGCGGACCGCCCGCATCCGGCGGAGCCGCAACCAGGCCGGAGCGCTGTACTGGAGCGCGATGCCCGAAGCCGCGCACCACGTGGTGACCGAGCGGATCCCGGCCCTGTACGACTGCTTCAACCATTCCGACCTGCTCATCGGGGACATGTCGAGCGTCGTGTCCGACTTCATCGCCACCCTGAAGCCGTACGCGATCTTCAACCTCGACGGTCTGCCCGACCAGGAGTTCCGCAACGAGCAGCGCACCGCGTACGCCTCGTACCTCCTGGGCGCCGACTGCGACGGCCTGACCCAGGCCATCGACGCGATGCTGAAGCCGGCCGAGGACTTCATGGCCCCCTACCGGGAGCAGCTCAAGGAGTACCTCCTGGGCGAGGAGTACCCGCCCTCGATGGTCCGCTTCGACGCCGCCGCGAGCAACCTCTACCGGCGCGGGATCCTCGACTTCCCCATCGAGGAACCGGAAGAAGCGCACCACCTGGCTTGACCGGCGGATCCGCACTCCGCCCAACCGTCTCAACTGCCACTGCCATGGCCCGTTCAGCTCAGGAAGAAGGCGACCGTGTCGTCCAGACCCACCCTCCGCCGTACCATCGCCGTCGTTCTCGCCGGGGGCACTGGCCAGCGCATAGGGCTCGAGATACCGAAGCAGTTGCTCAAGATCGCCGGGAAGCCGATCCTGGAGCACACCCTCCACATCTTCGAGACGGCGCCGGACGTGGACGAGGTCATCCTCCTCATGACCCCCGACTACGTGGAGGACGCGCGGCGCATCGTCGAGCGGGCCGGACTGAGCAAGGTCACCCGGGTACTGGCCGGCGGTGCCACCCGCAGCGAGACCACCCGCATCGCCATCGCCGCCGCCTCAGAGGGGCTGGGCGAGGGCGGGGACTGCAACCTCCTCTTCCACGACGCGGTGCGCCCGCTGCTCTCGCAGCGCGTGGTCCGGGAGTGCGTCGAGTCCCTGGAGCGCTACCAGGCCGTCGACGTCGCCATCCCGTCCTCCGACACCGTCATCGTGACCCGGACCCACGGCGACGACGGCGAGTTCATCACCGAGGTGCCCGACCGCTCCCGGCTGCGCCGCGGCCAGACCCCGCAGGGCTTCCGGCTCTCCACCATCCGGGCCGCGTACGACCGGGCCGCCTCGGACCCGTTCTTCCAGGCGACCGACGACTGCTCCGTGGTGGTCAAGTACCTGCCCGACGTCCCGGTCCACCTGGTCACGGGCGACGAGTACAACATGAAGGTCACCCAGCCGGTCGACGTCTTCATCGCCGACAAGCTCTTCCAGCTGGCCTCCCACGCCGCCCCCGCGCAGGCCGGCGAGGCCGCCTACCGCGAGCAGCTGTCCGGCAAGACCATGGTCGTGTTCGGCGGCTCGTACGGCATCGGCGCCGACATCGCGCGCATCGCCGAGGGCTTCGGGGCCCGCGTCTTCGCCCTGGGCCGCTCCACCACCGGCACCCACGTGGAGAACCTCGACCACATCGAGGAAGCGCTGGCCTGGGCCTACGCCGAGACCGGCCGCATCGACTTCGTCGTCAACACCGCCGGCGTGCTGCGCGTCGGACGCCTGGACGAGACCGACAACGAGACGATCCGCGAGGCGCTCGAGGTCAACTACCTCGCCCCCGTGAACATCGCCCGGACCGCGTACAAGTACCTGAGCGAGACCGAGGGCCAGCTGCTGCTGTTCACCTCCAGCAGCTACACCCGCGGCCGTGCCAAGTACAGCCTGTACTCGTCGACGAAGGCCGCCATGGTCAACCTGACCCAGGCCCTCGCCGACGAATGGGCCGAGGACCGCATCCGCGTCAACTGCGTGAACCCGGAGCGCACGGCCACCCCGATGCGGACCAAGGCCTTCGGCCAGGAGCCCACCAACTCCCTGCTGTCCTCCGAGGCGGTGGCCCTGACCTCCCTGGACGTCCTGCTGTCGGAGATGACCGGTCACGTCATCGACGTGCGCAAGCAGGACCCGACCACCAACGCGGCGCAGCGCTCCGCGTTCGAGGCGGCGCTGGCGTCCGTGCTGATCCAGACCGCGGGGGACGGGGAAGTCTAGGCGTGACGTACGCACCCGTACAACGGCAGGGCCGGCCGCGGAGGATCTTCGTGGCCGGCGACAACCAGGCGCTCACCCGGCCCTACGGCCACCTGCCGATGGCCGGCTGGGCCCAGGCGCTGCCCCTGTTCCTCGGCGACGCGGTCGAGGTCGTCAACTGCGCGCGCGTCCGCGAGAGCTCGAAGAGCTTCCGCGAGCGCGGTCACCTCCAGTGGATCCTGGACGAACTGGAGCCCGGCGACTACCTCCTGTTCGGCTTCGGGCAGATCGACGCGAGGACCGACGCGGATCTGCACACGAAGCCGTTCTCCACCTTCCAGGAGGAGCTGGCCGCCTACGTGCACGGTGCGCGCGAGCGGCAGGCGCACCCCGTGATCCTGCTGCCGCACGAGCGGCGCCGCATCGACGCGCACGGGAACGCCGGCCGCTCGCTGGGCGACTACCCGCTGGCTGCCCGGCTGCTGGCCGAGGACGAGCACGTCCCCTTCATCGACCTGTACGGCCAGAGCCTGCTGTGGTGGGAGGAGCTCGGGCCCGAGGGGTCCAAGGCCGTCTTCACCCATCTGCGGCCGGGCGAACCCCTGTTGGAGAAGGTCCAGGACGCGGACGACCTGCACCTGCGGGCCGAGGGCGCGATCGAGTGCGCCCGCTTCGTCGCCCGATCGCTGGCCGAACAGGGCATCGTCCCGGCCCACTGGGTCCAGGGGCTCGACCGCGGCCGGTTCATCTACGGGGAACTGGGCTGGCTGGACGAGCAGACGTACGCGCACCGCACCGAGTCCCGGGTGTCCGGGACCCCGGCCGTCAAGGAGTCCCGCACGTGAACCTGCTCCGCCGAGCCCGGGCCACCGGCGAGGACCCGGCCCGGGGCTCCGTCTACGCGGCCCTGTACAGCTCGGCCGACCCGCGCTTCGGGGCCTCTCCCGGCGAGACCGTCCAGTTCGCCCTGTCCGTGGCCGCCGACCGGGGCGTCTTGCGGGGCTGCGCGTACCTGCTGGAGGAGCGGCTGACCGCGGCGGGCGAGATCGTCGGCACCCAGGGGCTGGAGTACTTCCCCCGGCAGCGCTGGTTCCGGGTCCGGGCCGATGCCGGCGAGACCAGTACGGGCGTCCTGCACCTGCGCCTCAAGGACCCCGCGTCGGCGCACGGCATCCGGTGCCAGGTGTCCGTGGGCATCCCCGACGCCTCGGGCCGCAAGCTCCTGCGCACGGGCCGCCTCGACGCCGAGCCGCTGCCGGTGCGCCGGCCCGTCGCCAGGGGTCTGCGGATCACCACCGCCCCGGGGAGCCCGGGTACCGTCAACGTGCTGTCCGCGGCGCCGCCGGGGAGCAACGCCCTCTCGGTGACCCAGCCGCGGGGCGGGGAGGCGCAGCTGTCGTACGACGGTTCGGTCACCTACACGCCCGCCGCCGGCACGGTCGGCTACGACCGCTTCGAGTACACCGTGGGCACCCCGGCGGGCGGGCGGCTGACCTCTCATGTGAACGTCTTCGTGGGCACCTTGGAGCACACTCCCGGCGCCTTCCCGGAGCACCCCGCGATCAGCGCCCCGCGGCCCTGGCAGTGGCCGGAGCTCATGGGTGAGATGGCGTGGCCCCGCAACGACCGGTCCCAGCAGAACTGAACGAGGATCACCAGATCATGAACACAGACTTCGTGCGCGCCACCGGCGTCAAGGACGTGACGGTCGCGATCCGCGTCCGCGACCGGGCGGCCGAGCTCGAAGCCTGCCTGGTCTCGGTGATCGGGCAGTCGATCGGCACGGACCGGCTGGAGATCATCGCCGTCGACGACGGTTCGACGGACGAGAGCGGCAGTGTCCTGGCCCACGCGGCACACCAGCACCCGGAGTTCGTGCGCATGGGCCAGGTGTCGCGCGGACTGAGCCCGGCGGCCGCCCGGAACTGGGCGCTGAGCCAGGTCCGGGGACGGTACGTGATCTTCCTGGAGGCCACGGACCGGCTGGCTCCGAAGGCGCTGGAGCGGATGGTCGCGGCGGCCGACGCGAACGAGGCCGACGTGGTGCTCGGAAAGCTGGAGAGCTCGGGCCGGCACAAGGTCGCGACCTCGATGTTCCGCAAGAACCAGGCCCACACCGACGTGCACACCTCGCGCGTCTACTGGTCGCTGACTCCGGAGAAGCTGTTCCGCACCACCCTGCTGCAGCGCCGCGGGCTGGTCTTCCCCACCGACATGCCGATCGGTGACGACCAGGTCTTCACCGCCTCCGCCTTCATCGCGGCGGACAACGTCTCGGTGGTCGGCGACGCGACCTGCGTGATCAAGGGCCCCTCGGCGCCGGCCGAGGCGACCCTGCCGGACCGGGTCGCCCTGGTCTCGCGGATGCTGGCGCTGGTGGGCTCGCAGCTGGAGCAGGGGCCGCGCCGGGACCGGCTCCACGCGCGCCACCTGGAGGTGGAGCTCGGCAAGGCGACCGCGTCCGCACTGTTGTCGGACATGGATCCGACGGAGCGCGACCAGACGCTGTGGGCGGCCTCCGAGGTGCTGCGCACCCAGGTGGCACCCGGGGCGCTCGCCCTGCTGCCGCGCACTCTGGCGGTGCGTTTCGCGCTGCTCGCGCAGGGCTGCTTCGTCGAGGCGCAGACCGTGGCCGCCTTCGAAGCGGACAAGGACCGCCCGGCCGTCCGCAAGACCGTGGAGAACGGGCGGGTGTTCACGAGGCTGCCGTTCTTCCGCGACCCGCAAGTGGGACTGCCGGACGAACTGTTCGAGATCACCGGCGAGATGACGGTCAGTCACCAGGTGCAGAAGATGCGCTGGGACGGGCCGGTCCTGCTGCTGGACGGCTTCGGGTTCTTCGAGCAGCTGTCGACGAAGGAGCGCACCACCCGGGTGGTGCTGCGCGAGCGTTCCGGTGCGCGGGAGGAGGCCTTCCCGGTGACGGGCCGCCGCGACGACACCCTCGTCAACGCCAAGGGCAACCCCCGGGCGATGGGCCGCTTCTCTGCCCGGGTCAACCTGGCGCAGACCCCCGGCGGCTGGCCGCTCGCGCCGGGCGTCTGGGACCTCTTCCTCGCCGTCGGCTTCGAGGGGGTGACGCAGGAGGTGCGGCTCGGCCCCCGGCGCTCCGCCGATGTCGATACGACGGCCCGGATGCCGGTACGGATCGCACCCGTGCCCGGCGCCGCGGGACTGGAACTGGTCGCCACTCCCCATTACACGCAGTCCGGTGGCCTGAGCATCGAGATCGCCCAGCGGACACCGCTGCCGGGCCGTTCCTGACCCCCTGGGGGCGGCGGGACTCAGCCCGCGGCGTGCCAGGGGCCGAACGCCAGGCCCTCGCGGGTGGTGTCCTGGCGGGCGACCACCAGGGCGCCGTCCTCGTCGAAGGCTGCCACGACGATCCGGCCGGACGGATCGACGGCCACCTGGGGCGCCTCGGTGCCACGGCCCGGGAGGGAGGTCCACCAGGTGCCGTAGCTCTCGTTCTCCGTTACGTAGGCGGTGAGTTCGACGTCGCCGTCCGCGCCGGTCTGTGCGATCACCGTGCAGTCGTAGCCGCCGAGGACGGCCCGGACCACACCCGGCATGCCCCGGCCCCCGGCGCCGCCGAGGCCCATCAGGCCGCCCTGGACGCCCGGCCCGGCCGCCCGCCAGGCGACGAGCGAGCCGTCGCCCGGGTAGCGCCAGAAGTACGTCACCCTGCGCGGGCCCGTCTCGCAGACGGCCGGGGTGCCGGGGACGACGGGCGAGGGGATGCGGTCGGCGAGCTGGAACCGGCCCTGGCCGATGCCCGCCCAGCGGTCCGCGCCGACCGGTCCGAGGGCGAGCAGCTCCAGTTGGCCGCCCTCGGGCATCAGCGGGGTCGCGTGACCCTCGTAGGACTGCGGGGCCATCTGCTTCCAGCCGCCCCACACGCCCGCCTCGTTGCGGCTGCGGCGCAGGATGCCGCCGTGCCGCAGGGAGACGATGACGTGCGTGGAGCCGGAGCGCTGGTTGACCGCGATGCGCGGCGGCCCGGCCAGGCCGTCGCCGGTGGGGCCGCCGGCCACGGCGGGTACGCCGAGCCGGTGCCAGTCGGTGATGCCGCGGCCGGTCTGGAACTGGGTGGCCACGGAGATCTCCGTGGCGCCCGAGCCGTCCGGAGCCTGTGTCGCGGCCACGAAGTGCACGTACCCCTCGCGGCTCCGCGCCATGGCCACGGGACCTGTCCAGCCCGGGACTCCGAAGGCCTCGGGGCCCGTCCAGCCGGTGAAGGGGGCGGGGGCCTCGGTCCAGCGCAGGAGGCCGCGCGGCCCGGACGCGTAGGCCGTCAGGCGGCCGTCGTTCCCCTTGAACAACCAGTTCCCGGACGGGGGCGAGGACCACAGGGGGCCCGGTCCGCGGAGGCCCGAATCCCTGGTCCCGCGAGCGGGATTGGAGGTTCGGCCGCCACCCTTGCCTCGGTTCACGCCGTTTTCCGCCCTTCCGGCAAGTGCTGTCCGCCGTGCGAGCGGGGGGGCAATTCACCCCAAGGATTCAGCCACTAGAAAGTATGTCTTATGATGCACCCCATTCAATAACAGAAGGACGCTGCCCCCATGACCGACCAGCCCCCTGCCCACACCCCCTCTTCCCGGCGTCGGCCGAGGCGTGGCAGGCGCGTTCTGCGGGGCGTGTTGCTGGCACTGGCGGTCCTCGTCCTGGCAGGCGGCGGCGTCGGCTGGTGGGCCTACAGCCACCTCGACGGCAACATCGACAGCGTCGACCTCAACCAGGCGATAGGCACCGACAACCGTCCGGCGAAGGTCGCCCCCAACGCGCAGAACATCCTGGTCCTCGGCTCGGACTCGCGCGCCGGGGCCAACGCCGACCTCGACCACGGCGATGTCAGCGGGGCCCGCTCGGACACCGCGATGCTGGTGCACATACCCGAGGGCCGCAAGAAGGCCACCGCGGTGAGCATTCCCCGGGACACTCTCGTCACCCGGCCCGAGTGCAAGGACGGCGACGGCAAGACGGTCAAGACCGCGAACCGGGTCATGTTCAACTCCGTCTACTCCATCGCCGGCCCGGCCTGCGTGGTCAAGACCGTCGAGCAGATGTCGGGCATACGCGTCGACCACTTCGTCGAGGTGGACTTCGCCGGGTTCAAGGACCTGGTGGACGCGCTCGGCGGAGTGACGGTCACCCTCGACAAGCCGATCAGCGGCGCGAAGGGCGGCCTGAAGCTGGACGCCGGCACGCACCGCCTCAACGGCACGGACTCGCTCAAGTTCGTGCGCACCCGCTACGGCTACGGCGACGGCAGCGACCTCGGACGAATAGGCCTGCAGCAGCAGTTCATGATGGCGATGCTGGCCGAGATAAAGAAGCAGGACGCCTTCGGCAGCCCGTCCCGGCTCTACAAGCTCGCCGACGCCGGCACCAAGTCGCTGACCACCGACTCCGACCTCGGCTCCCTCAAGGGCCTGGCCGACTTCGCCCAGAGCATGAAGGGCGTGGACCCGGACACCATGGAGACGATCATGATGCCGGTCGCCTACGACAAGGTGGACATCAACCGCGTGATCGTCGCGCAGCCGCAGGCCGGCCAGTTGTGGGAGGCCCTGCGCAACGACCAGCCCATCCCGGCCGCGGCGAAGAAGTCCCCCGCGACCGGCGGCTGATCCGTCCCCCTAGACTCCTCCGGCTCCTCCGAGCACCGCGCGCCAGTCCCCGCTCGCGTGCCACTGCCCCGGCGGGTACTCGAACCGGACCTCGCCCAGGAGTACGAAGCCGGCCGCGCGGCAGACCCCGGCGGAGGCAGAGTGGTCGACGGCGGGGAACGCGTGCAGGTGACGGCGGGTTCCGTGGACGCCCGCGTGGGCGATGAGCGCACGGACCGCCCTGGCCGCGAGCCCCCGCCCCTGGAACTCGGGGAGGATCCCCCAGCCGGCCTCGTAGACCTCCTCGTCCTGCCAGGTGCGCTCCCAGAAGCCGACGCTGCCCACGCTCTCGCCGTCGGCGACGACCCGGAACATCCGTCCGGCGGCCGGCTCCCGGGCGCTCAGCGCCAGGTAGCGCCGGTGGCGGTCCTCCAGCTTGGCCTGCGTCTCCGGCCCTCCGAGGTGCTCGGTCATGGCCGGCTCGTTCTTGCGGAGCAGCAGCCAGAAGTCGTCTTCCGACCAGGGCTCCAGTCCTACGGCGATCTCCATGACCCCACCGTAGGAGATGCTCAGCGTCCCTCTCGCGCCGGGTTCGCCGTCATGCCCTCGCCCCGGCCCAGCCGGCTGTGCGACTTCCCGTAGAGGAAGTAGACGAAGAAGCCGATGACCATCCAGATGCCGAAGCGCAGCCAGGTCTCGGCGGGCAGGTTGAGCATCAGCCAGACCGACGCGGCGATCGACAGGACGGGCACGAGCGGTACCCACGGGGTGCGGAAGGCCCGGTGCAGGTCGGGGCGGGTGCGGCGCAGGACCATCACGCCGAGGGCCACCACGACGAAGGCGAAGAGCGTGCCGATGTTCACCAGGGTGGCCAGCTCGTTGATGCTGGTGAATCCGGCGACGATCGCGATGATCACACCGAGCAGGATCGTCGGACGGTAGGGCGTACGGTACTTCGGGTGGGTCCGGGAGAAGAACCGCGGCAGCAGTCCGTCACGGCTCATCGCGAAGAACACGCGGGTCTGGCCCAGCAGCAGGATCATGCACACGGTGGTCAGGCCCACGGCCGCGCCGAAGCTGATGATGCCTCCGTAGACCGGATGACCGGCGGATTTGAAGGCGTCGGCCAGCGGGGCGCTGGTGGAGAGGTCCTTGTAGTTCTGCATGCCGGTCACCACGATCGAGACCGCCACGTAGAGCACGGTGCAGATGACCAGCGAGCCGAGGATGCCGCGCGGCATGTCCTTCTGCGGCAGCTTGGTCTCCTCGGCGGCGGTGGCCACCACGTCGAAGCCGATGAAGGCGAAGAAGACCACGGAGGCGGCGGTGAAGATGCCCATGACGCCGAAGTTGGTGGGCTCGTAGCCGAAGATCAGCTGGACGAGGGGGGCGTTCAGTCCGGAGCCGCCCTCCTGGGGTTTGGCCGGCGGGATGAACGGCGTGTAGTTGGACTTCGTGATGAAGAACAGGCCCGCGATGATCACGATGAGCACCACGGTGACCTTGATCGCGACGACGACCCCGGTGATCCGTGCGGAGAGCTTCACCCCGACGACCAGGATCGCGGTGAGGACCAGGACGAGGACGAAGGCGAGCAGGTCGAAGGTGCCGCCCTGCACGTCGGGCCCCTGGAGGGAGGCGGGCAGGTGGATGCCCACGTTGTCCATGAGCGAGCGGACGTAGCCCGACCAGCCCACGGCGACGACCGCGGTGCCGAGCGCGAACTCCAGCACCAGGTCCCAGCCGATGATCCAGGCGGGCAGCTCGCCGATCGAGGCGTACGAGAAGGTGTACGCGGATCCGGCCACCGGGACGGTCGAGGCGAACTCGGCGTAGCACAGTGCGGCGAGCGCGCAGACGATTCCGGCGGCGACGAACGCCAGGGCGGTGGCGGGTCCGGCGGTCTCCTTGGCGACCTTGCCGGTGAGGACGAAGATTCCGGTGCCGATGATGACGCCGACGCCGAAGACGGTCAGGTCCCAGGCCGAGAGCGACTTCTTGAGCGCGTGTTCCGGCTCTTCGGTGTCGAGGATGGACTGCTCGACCGATTTCGTGCGGAAGGGGCTGTTCAGATTCCTGCTCACCGACGCACCTCCCAGGAGAGACCGCATCGAAACGAGACGGGCCGGAAGGCCCACCCTTCAAGGGTGACCCTTCCGGCCCGGGCCGTGCAACCGCAGATGATCAGCCGCCGGGCGGCCGCCGTCAGTCGACGGTGGCGGCCGACTCGCTCTCGTAGCGCCCGTCCAGCTTGGCCACCAGGCCGGTGACCTGCCGGGCGATGTCGGGGGCGGTCAGACCGATCTCGGCCATGACCTCCTTGCGCGTGGCGTGGTCCAGGAAGCGCTGCGGGATGCCGAAGTCACGCAGCGGTACGTCGACGCCCGCGTCCCGCAGGGCCTGCGAGACCGCGGAGCCCACGCCGCCGGCGCGGCTGTTGTCCTCGACGGTGACGACCACCCGGTGACGGTCGGCCAGCGGGGCCAGGGCCTCGTCGACCGGCTTGACCCAGCGGGGGTCGACCACGGTGGTGGAGATGCCCTGCTTGTCGAGGAGGTCGGCGATCTCCAGGCACATCGGGGCCAGTGCGCCGACCGAGACGAGCAGTACGTCCGGACGGGTGACCTCGGCCCCCGGGACGCGCAGCAGGTCCATGCCGCCGATCTTGCCCACGGCCGGGACGGCCGGGCCGACGACGCCCTTGGAGAAGCGCACCACGGTCGGCGCGTCCTCGACCTCGACGGCCTCGCGGAGCTGGGCGCGCAGCTGCTCGGCGTCGCGCGGGGCGGCGAGGCGCAGGCCGGGGACGACCTGGAGGATGGACATGTCCCACATGCCGTTGTGGGAGGCGCCGTCGGTGCCGGTGACACCGGCCCTGTCCAGGACGAAGGTGACTCCGCACTTGTGCAGGGCCACGTCCATCAGGACCTGGTCGAAGGCGCGGTTGAGGAAGGTCGCGTACACCGCGAAGACCGGGTGGGCGCCGCCGGTGGCCAGGCCCGCCGCCGAGGTCGCGCCGTGCTGTTCGGCGATGCCGACGTCGAAGATCCGGTCCGGGTAGGCGTCCGCGAACTTCTTCAGGCCGACCGGCTGGAGCATGGCCGCGGTGATCGCGACGATGTCCTTGCGGTCCCGGCCGAGCTTGACCATCTCGTCGGCGAAGACGGAGGTCCAGCTGGCGGCGTCGGTGGTGACCGGCAGGCCGGTGTCCGGGTGGATCACGCCGACCGCGTGGAAGCGGTCCGCCTCGTCCTGGACGGCCGGCTCGTAGCCCCGGCCCTTCTGGGTGAGGCAGTGCACGATGACCGGTCCGCTGAAGCGCTTGGCGCGCTGCAGGGCGGATTCCAGGGCTTCGATGTCGTGGCCGTCGATGGGCCCGATGTACTTCAGGCCCAGGTCCTCGAACATGCCCTGCGGGGCGATGAAGTCCTTGAGGCCCTTCTTGGCGCCGTGCAGGGTCTCGTAGAGCGGCTTCCCGACGACCGGGGTGCGCTCCAGGATGTCCTTGCCGCGGGCCAGGAAGCGCTCGTAGCCGTCCGTGGTGCGCAGGGTGGCCAGGTGGTTGGCGAGGCCGCCGATGGTGGGGCCGTACGAGCGCTCGTTGTCGTTGACGACGATCACCAGGGGGCGGTCCTTGGCGGCGGCGATGTTGTTCAGCGCCTCCCAGGCCATACCGCCGGTGAGGGCGCCGTCACCGATGACCGCGGCGACGTGGTGGTCCTCCTTGCCGAGCACCTCGTTGGCCTTGGCGATGCCGTCGGCCCAGCCCAGCACGGTGGAGGCGTGCGAGTTCTCGATCACGTCGTGCTCGGACTCGGCGCGCGAGGGGTAGCCGGAGAGGCCGCCCTTGGTGCGCAGGCCGGCGAAGTCCTGGCGGCCGGTGAGCAGCTTGTGTACGTAGGCCTGGTGGCCGGTGTCGAAGAGGACCTTGTCCTTGGGCGAGTCGAAGACCCGGTGCAGGGCGATCGTCAGCTCGACCACACCGAGGTTGGGGCCGAGGTGCCCGCCGGTCTTGGAGACGGCGTCGACGAGGAAGGACCTGATCTCGGCGGCGAGCTGGTCGAGCTCCTCCTGGCTGAGCCGGTCCAGATCGCGCGGTCCCTTGATGCGGGTCAGCAGCACCCGTGCCTCCTTGCAGTTGCTTGCTGGTCTGTCGAGTCTAATGTTCCGCTCGCGGCGGGCATCATCGGGCGGTCCCGGTCGGGTCACACCTTTGTCATACCTGTACACCCGGCCGTGAAGTCACACCCACCAAACGGGCGCATACCAGTACAGATGTACGTACATACACACGCACAGGTGCCCGGCACCACACGAGGTGGCACCGGGCACTGTGACGGTTCTTACCGCTGGAGCGGTCGGGCGGCGCCCGCCGCCCGACCGGTCAGGCGCGTCCGGCCGTCTTCTGCGTCTTTCGGGTGACCGAGTCGATCACCACGGTGGCGAGCAGCACGGCGCCGGTGATCATGTACTGGATCGGCGTCGCGATTCCCTCCAGGGCCAGACCGTACTGGATGGACGTGATGACCATGACGCCGAGGAGCGCGTTCCAGGTCCGGCCGCGGCCGCCGAAGAGGCTGGTGCCGCCGATGACGGCCGCCGCGATGACGTTCATCAGGAGGTCGCCGGCGCCGGCGCTCTGGTTGGCCGCCGCGATCTTGGAGGCCCAGAAGAGGCCGCCGATCGCCGCGAAGGTGCCGGCGATCGCGAAGACCGTGATCCGGACCCGGTTGACGTTGATGCCGGCGCGCCGGGAGGCCTCGACGCTGCCGCCGAGCGCGAAGACCTGGCGGCCGAAGGTGGTGCGCCGCAGGACGAAGTCCGTGGCGACCAGGGCCAGCAGGAAGAGCACCACCGCGAGCGGCAGGCCCTTGTACTGGTTGAACACGACCGCGGGGCCGAAGGTGAACAGCGCGAGGAGCCCGGAGCGCAGCAGGATCTCGCCGAGCGGACGGGAGGGGACCCCGGCGGCCTCACGACGGCGGGCGTCGAAGAACGTGGCGAGGAAGTACCCGGCCACGGCGACGGCCGCGAGCCCGTAGCCGACGGCCACGTCCGAGAAGAAGTACGTGGTCAGCTTCCCGACCACGCCCTCGGAGTCGAGGTTGACCGTGCCGTTGCTGCCGAGGATCTGCAGCATCGCGCCGGACCAGAAGAGCAGGCCCGAAAGGGTGACGGCGAAGGCCGGGGCGCCGATCTTGGCGAAAAAGAACCCGTGGAGGGAGCCGATCAGGGCACCTCCGGCGACGGCGGCCGCGATGGCGAGCCATTCGTTGACCCCGTGGGTGACCGCGAGGACGGCGACGATGGCGCCGGAGACACCGCTGACGGAACCGACCGAGAGGTCGATCTCGCCGAGCAGCAGCACGAAGATGATGCCGACGGCCATCATGCCGGTGGCCGTCATCGTGATCGCGATGTTGGTGAGGTTCTCGGGGCCGAGGAAGTTCGAGTTCAGGCTCTGGAAGATGCTCCAGATGATGATCAGGCCGAGGACGACGGGCACGGAGCCCAGGTCGCCGGACTTGAGCTTGCGCCCGAACTCGCTCACGTACCCGGCGAAGCCCTGCTCGCGGACGAGCAGCCGGGGGTCCACGGCCGGAATGGCGTCGTGCGCCGCGGCCGGGTTCACCGGGTCGATGTGCTGCGCCTGGCCTGCCGGGCCCTTGCCCAGTGGACCGGCGGCATGCTTGTGGGTGCTCACTTGCGGGCCTCCCCGGTGCGGGCCGCCCGGCGGGTCACGGCGTTGTCCGTGGCCCCGGTGATGGCGGAAATGATCTCTTCCTGCGACGTGTCCTTCACTGAGAAGACACCGTTGTTGCGGCCCAGCCGCAGTACCGCCACCTTGTCGGCGACGGCCTTCACATCGGCCATGTTGTGGCTGATGAGGATGACGGCGTGGCCGCGCTCACGCAGCCGCTCCACCAGGTCGAGGACCTGTGCGGTCTGCTCGACGCCGAGGGCCGCGGTGGGCTCGTCAAGGATGACGAGCTGGGGTTCGCCCAGCATGGAGCGGGCGATCGCCACGGTCTGGCGCTGGCCGCCCGAGAGCGAGGCGATGGGGATTCGGACACTGGGGATCCGGATCGACAGGGTGGTCAGGAGCTCGCGGGCGCGCCGCTCCATCTCCACCTCGTCGAGGATGCCGCGCCTCTTGAGCTCGCGGCCGAGGAAGAGGTTGCCGACGACATCGATGTTGTCGCACAGCGCGAGGTCCTGGTAGACCGTCGCGATGCCCAGGTTCTGGGCGTCGTGGGGCTTGGTGATCGAAACCGGGCGGCCCTCCCACTCGATGACTCCGTCATCGATGGGGTGCACGCCGGCGATCGTCTTGACCAGCGTGGACTTACCGGCGCCGTTGTCGCCGACGAGGGCGACCACCTCGCCGGAATGGATCTCAAGTTCTACGTCGGTCAGGGCCTGAACGGCGCCGAACCGCTTCGAGACCCCTCGCAACGCCAGCACGGGCGCAGCGGACACATGAACCATCTCCTTCGCCGCCTGACCGGCGGGGATGTCGTGCAAAAGAGCAAGACCACAGGGGTATTCGGGAAAAAACCGTGGGGGAGGAGAAACGATTCTGTCCGGCGCCCCGCCAGTGGCGGGATGGAGGCGGGAACGCCGGACAGGAATGGGGGCCGGCTCGGACTGCGCCGAGCGGCGGGGCCTTACTTCAGGCCGAGGGTGGCGCAGGCGGCCGCGTACTTGTCGGTGCAGATCTCGTCGGCCGTGTAGACGTTGTCCCGGATGACGGTGTCCTTCACGTTCGCCTTGGTCAGCGAGACGACCGGGATCAGCAGGGACGGAACGCCCTTGGTGGTGGGGCTGTCGACCTTGGCGGTGGCCGTGGTCGCGATCGAGTCACCCTTGGCGAGGGCGACGGCCATCTTCGCGGCGGCCTCGGCCTCGGGGGCGTACGGCTTGTAGACGCTCATGAACTGCTCGCCCGCCACGATCCGCTGCACACCGGCGAGTTCGGCGTCCTGACCGGTCACCGGGGGCAGGGGGGAGACACTGGCCGCCTTGAGGGCGGTGATGATGCCGCCGGCCATGCCGTCGTTGGCGGAGTAGACGCCGACGACCTTGTCCTTGCCGAGCGCGGTGAGCGCGGCCGCCATGTTGGTGTTGGCGTTCTCCGGCTTCCACTCGACGGTGTCGTACTCCTTGCCGATGTTCACCTTGCCGTCGAGGACGGAGTGCGCGCCCTTCTTGAACAGGGCGGCGTTCGGGTCGGTGACGGAGCCGTTCATCATGACGATCTGGCCGTCCTTGGCCTTGTCGCCAAGGGCCTCCAGGAGCGCCTTGCCCTGGACCTTGCCGACCTCTTCGTTGTCGAAGGAGGTGTAGGCGTCGATCGGGCCCTCGGCCAGTCGGTCGTAGGCGACGACGGGGATGCCCGCGTCCTTGGCCTTCTTGACCGAGCCGGCGATGGCCTTGGAGTCCACCGCGTCGATGATCAGCACGTTCACCTTGTTGGTGATCATCGTGTCGATCTGCGAGTTCTGGGTGGTCGCGTCCTGCTTGGCGTTGGCGTAGACGACCTGGCCCTTGCCCGCGGTGAGATCGGTGACGGCCTTCTCGATGAGCGGCTTGTCGAACTTCTCGTAACGCGCGGTCTGGTTCTCCGGCAGGAGCAGACCGACCTTGATCGCGTTGCCCTTGACGGTGGCGGTGGAGTCCTTCTTGTCGCCGGACTCCTTCGCACTGCCACAAGCGGCGAGCGAGACGGCCATGGCGCTGGCGGCGACGGCTACGGCGGCTCTGCGCATACGCGTGTTCATTACTTGAACCTCCCTGACGAGGCCGCAACACTGCGGCCGAGGTGGATGTGAGTCAACCCCGGCCGCAAGTTTGCCGTCAAGGAGTGAATCCTTAACGAGATGACAACGGTGCCATCCGTTATCTAACTGAAGACAAGACGGCTGGTGCTCGCACTCCACTGCCATTTTCCGCCAAAAGCGTCGAATCGCCCATTTCGCTGAGCACCAGGGCCAGGGCTCCCAGCACCTCGGCGCGACCGCCCAGCGACCCTGTGAGCACTGACAATTGCCGGGCCGCGCTGGGAATCGCGTACCTTCCGACCGATTCGCGGATGGGGGCCAGTACCAGCTCCCCGGCGTCCGCGAGCGAGCCTCCCAGGACCACCCGGCTCGGGTTCAGGAGGTTGCACAGACTGGCCACGCCGCTGCCGATGTGGCGGCCGACGTCGGTGATGACCCGACGGCAGCCCGGGTCCCCTCCCCTGGCCAGCTCGACCACCCGCTCCATCGTCAACTCCGGTCCGTGGCTGCTCTGCAGGAGCGGCAGCACGTACCGGGCGGCGGCGAAGGTCTCCAGGCATCCACGGTTGCCGCAGCGGCAGACCGGGCCCGATTCGTCCAGCGTGATGTGCCCGATCTCGCCGGCCGTTCCACCCGGACCGCGGTAGATCTGACCGTTGATCACCAACCCCGCGCCGACGCCGCTGGCGACCTTGATGTACGCCAGGTCCTTCACTCCCCGGCCGCTCCCCCAAACGAGTTCACCCAGCGCTCCGAGGTTCGCGTCGTTGTCCACGTACACCGGCACGCCGAGGCGCTGCGAGAGCTCCTGGCGCGGGTTGATCCCGGCCCAGCCCGGCAGGATCGCGGTGGATCCGAGGGTTCCGGATTCCACGTCGATGGGGCCCGGGACGCCGAGTCCGACGCCGATGACCTTGTCGCGGCCGACCCCGATCCCCGCAATGAGCCGTCCGACCAGGGCCTCGGCCCGGTCGAAGCCGTCCACCCAGGAGGCGTCCACGTCCAGCGGCTCGGCCTCCTCGGCCAGCACCTGGTGGGCAAGGTTCCCCACGGCCACCCTCAGATGGGTGTGCCCGAAGTCGACCCCGATCACGATGCCGGCGTCACCGCTGAGCGAGACGCTGCGCGCCCGCCGGCCGCCCGCCGAGGTGTCCGTGACCTCTACGGTCCCGGCCTCCTTGAGCTCGCGCACGATGTTGGAGACCGTGGCCGCCGACAGTCCGGTGGTCCGGGCGATCTCCGCCTGGGTCAGCGAACCCGCGAGCCGCACCGCCCGTACGACGCGCTCCAGATTCGCGCGATGCAGTGAAGACTGCGATCCGGGAGTCTGCACGACTCATCCACTCCTGCCCATAAGCAACGGCAAGCCGTCGCCCCCCGGCCGGTGCCCTGACGGCTGTGTGCCCCGAGACCCCGGCGTCTCTCCAACTTGTGAACCTTAAGTCGAGCCTTTGGTCCCCGCGACGTCAAGAGGCCGACGCGGCACGAATCGGCCACTACCGCCCATAAGTACGAGAGAAATATCCATGGGCATCGTGTTACGGTCGCTGTGGCGCCGATCTTCTACGGCCTTCCCGGCCGGATCGGGCGCCCTCTGTCATGACAGCGCTACGCAAGGAGGTGTTCGGGATGAGTCCCGATCGAAGTCCTTGCAGCGCTCTCTTCGGCTGATCCTGAGGCGTCCAGACCCGCTCTGCCCTCCTGACCTGCCGATCTCTCTTCGAGCGTGCACGGCCGCGGCCCTTCGCCGCCCCCGTGTGTCCCTGCATTCATCTTCGTGATCCGCAGCCCCTTCCGCATGCCCGGCCCCCTGGCCGCGGCCTGCGTCATCCATGCCCACCGGCGTGCCCCGCGGCCTTGAGTGCCCACTCGCGCCGACCCATGATCACTCCACGTGACCGGACGGCTTCGCGCTGCCCGGACGCCGTGGAGGGAGGATTCGTCATGACCATGCTCACCCCCCGTACCCCCACGAAGCTCGCACCCCCGGGCCGGGCCCGCCGCGAGCGCAAGGCCGCCGAGCTGGAGGCCCGCACCCGTACCGTCGGCGAACGGCTCGTCGAGGCCGGCGCCCGGCCCGGCGTCCAGGTCCTGCAGGAAGTGGACGCTTCCCCGGCCGGCCTCACCCACTCCGAGGCCGCGCTGCGCCTGGAGCGCCACGGCGCCAACGTCGTCGCCCAGGAGCGGACGCCCCTGTGGTTCGTCCAGCTCGCGAAGGCCTACTGGAATCCCTTCATCGGGGTCCTCGTCTTCCTGGCCGCCGTCATGTACTGGCAGGACCCCGCCGACCCCGGCGTGATCATCCTCTCGGTGATGGTCGGAGTCAGCGGACTGCTCCGCTTCTGGCAGGAATACCGCTCCGGCCGCGCCGCCGACGCGCTCAAGCAGCTCGTCACCACCACCTGCGCGGTGCAGCGCCGGGCCGGCAGCGGATCGGGCCCCACCACCTTCGAGATCCCGATGGACCAGGTGGTCCCCGGTGACATGGTCAAGCTGGCCGCCGGCGACCTGATCCCCGCCGACCTGCGGCTCATCACGTCCAAGGACCTCATGGTCAGCCAGGCCTCGCTGTCCGGCGAGTCCCTGCCGGTGGCCAAGGCCGACACCCGGGCGGAGGACCTCGGCCGGTCCGGGACCACCGACCCCGTCGAGGCCGACAACATCTGCCTGATGGGCACTTCGGTGACCTCCGGCACCGCCACCGGAGTCGTCGTCGCCACCGGCGCCGACACCTACTTCGGCTCGATGGCCGGCTCCCTGGTCGGCGAACGCCCGGAAACCAACTTCGACACCGGCGTGCGCAGGGTCAGCTACCTGCTGATCCGCTTCATGCTGGTGATGGTCCCCGTCGTCTTCATGATCAACGGCTTCACCAAGGGCGACTGGGAGGCCGCCTTCCTCCTCGGGATCGCCGTCGCGGTCGGCCTGACGCCCGAGATGCTGCCGATGGTGGTCTCGGCCAACCTGGCCCGTGGCGCCGTCGCGATGTCCAAGCGCAAGGTGGTCGTCAAGCGGCTCAACGCGATCCAGAACCTGGGCGCCATGGACGTGCTGTGCACGGACAAGACCGGCACCCTCACCGAGGACCGGATCGTCCTGGACCGCTACCTGGACGTGCACGGCGACGAGGACGGCGAGGTCCTGGAGTACGCCTACCTCAACTCGCACTTCCAGACCGGCCTGAAGAACCTGATGGACCAGGCGGTCATCGACCGCGTCGACGAGGCCGAGGAGGTTGTCGTCGATGCACGGTTCTCGATGGTCGACGAGATCCCCTTCGACTTCGCCCGGCGCCGGATGTCCGTGGTCCTCAACCGCAACAGCATGGTGGGCCGGACCGGCCGCCCCGAGCACGTCATGATCACCAAGGGCGCCGTCGAGGAAGTCCTCGCCCTGTGCACCCACATGACGGACCGCGGCCGGAAGGTCGAACTGACCGAACAGCTGCGGTGGCACGTCACCCGCATCGCCGAGGACAACAACCGCAAGGGCCTGCGCGTCCTGGCCGTCGCCACCCGCACGATGAGCACCCCGCGCGACACCTACTCGGTCGCCGACGAGGACCAGCTGACCCTGATCGGCTTCCTCGCCTTCCTCGACCCGCCGAAGGCCGACGCGGCCCAGGCCCTGCAGGGCCTGGCCGACAAGGGCATCGCGGTCAAGGTGGTCACCGGCGACAACGAGCTCGTCGCCGCCCGGGTCTGCGCCGACGTGGGCCTCACCGTCGGCCACGTGGTCAACGGCACCGAGATCGACACCCTCGACGACGCGGAGCTGCGCGCACTGGCCGCCCGTACGACGGTCTTCGCCAAGGTCAACCCGGTCCAGAAGGCCCGGATCGTGCGGGCCCTGCAGGCCGACGGGCACACGGTCGGCTTCCTCGGGGACGGCATCAACGACGCGGCGGCGCTGCGCGACGCGGACGTCGGCATCTCGGTCGACACCGCCGTCGACATCGCCAAGGAGTCCGCCGACATCATCCTGCTGAAGAAGGACCTGACCGTCCTGGAGCAGGGCGTGATCCAGGGCCGGACCACCTTCGGCAACACGATCAAGTACATCAAGATGACGGCCAGTTCGAACTTCGGCAACGTCTTCTCCGTACTGGTGGCGAGCGCCTTCATCCCGTTCCAGCCGATGCTGGCGATCATGCTGCTGGTCCAGAACCTGGTCTACGACATCGCCCAGCTGGCCACGCCCTGGGACCGGATGGACGAGGAGTACCTGCGCAAGCCCCGCAACTGGGACGCCAAGGGCATCGGCCGCTTCATGCTGTGCATCGGCCCGATCAGCTCGATCTTCGACATCGCGATGTTCGTCATCATGTGGAACGTCTTCGCGGCCAACAGCGAGGCGAACCAGGCGCTCTTCCAGTCCGGCTGGTTCATCGAGGGCCTGCTCTCGCAGACCCTGATCGTCCACATGATCCGTACCCGCAAGATCCCCTTCATCCAGTCCCGCGCCTCCTGGCCGGTGATGGTGATGACCGTCCTCGCGGTGCTGACCGGGCTCTACCTGCCCTTCTCGCCGCTGGCCGCCTCGCTGGGCTTCGTCGCCCTGCCGGCGAGCTACTTCCCGTGGCTGATCGGCGTGCTGCTCGCGTACTGCACGCTCACGCAGCTGCTGAAGACCGTGTACATCCGCAAGTTCAACACCTGGCTGTAAGCAGCCGAACAGAAGGAAGGAGAGGCCGATGATGACCGAATGGGACATGGCCGCGCACCTGGCGGCCGCGCTCGGATTCGGGGCGGCCATCGGCCTCGAACGGCAGTGGCGGGCCCGGATGGCGGGTCTGCGGACCAACGCCCTGGTGGCGGGCGGGGCTGCGCTCTTCGTACTGCTCTCGCAGTACGGGTTCATCGGCGAGGTCTCGGTGGTCCAGTACGACGGCTCGCGGGTCGCCGCCCAGATCGTCTCGGGGATCGGCTTCCTCGGCGCCGGCGTGATCATGCGCGACGGGCTCAGCGTCCGGGGCCTGAACACGGCCGCCACCCTGTGGTGTTCGGCGGCTGTGGGCTGTCTCGCCGGGACCGGGATGTTCGTCCTGGCGGCCTGCGGCACGGCGGGCGTGGTGGGGGCCAACCTCCTGCTGCGCCCGCTGGGCCGGCGCATGGACCGCGAACCGCGGGGCGGGGCCGAGGTGGCCACCGACTTCCACTTCGAGGCCGTGTGCCTGGAGGCGGAGGAGGCCCACATCCGCCACCGGCTGGTCGACGCGCTGGGCCGGCCGGGCTACCAGCTGCGCTCGATCAGCAGCCAGGACGGCCCGAAGGCCGGCCTGGTGACGGTGTCCGCGCTGCTGACCGCCGAGGGCGAGGGGGGCCGGATGCTGGAGGAAGCGGTCAGCAACCTCTCCCTGGACCCCTCCGTCTCGGCGGTCAGCTGGTCGGTCGTGCCCGACCCGTCGGTCTCGGCTACTTGAGCGTGGCCGAGGTCAGACCCGCCTGGATCTGCCGCTGGAAGGACAGGTAGACCACCAGCATCGGGATCATCGCGATGGTCACACCGGCGAACAGCACCGGCAGGTCCGTCTCGTAGCCCATCTGGTACTGCAGCTGGATCAGGCCCTGGGTGAGCATGTAGCGCTCGGGGTCGGATCCCGTCTGCGGCTGCATCAGTACGGACGGCAGGATGTACTGGTTCCACTGCCCCAGGACATTGAATATCCCGACGCTGATCAGGCCGGGCTTGGCCATGGGCAGCATCACCTGGAAGAAGATCCGGGTGTGCGAAGCCCCGTCGATCACCGCCGCCTCGTGCACGGCCGTCGGCAGCGTCCTGAAGAAGGAGTGCATGAAGAAGACGGTGAACGGCATCGAGTACGCCACGTAGACCAGGATCAGACCTTGGTACGTGTTGAGCATGTCCAGCCGCTTCACCATGAAGAACAGCGGGACGAGCGCCAGGAAGACCGGGAACATGGCCCCGCTGACGAAGAAGTAGTAGATCGGCCGGTTGCCCCGGAAGGGGTACCGGGCCAGGACGTACGCAGCCATCGAGCCGAGCAGCATCGTCAGCGGAACCGAGAACACCATCACGATCACCGTGTTGGCGAAGTAGCTCCCGATGCCCTTGTTCCAGGCGCGGGGGAAGGCGTCGAAGTGCCAGTTGGCCGGCCAGCTCAGGGCCGATTCGCCGATCTGCACGTCGGTCTTGAACGAACCGAGCACCAGCCAGATGAGCGGGAGGACGATCAATATCCCCCACACGGCGAGGAAGCCGTGCGAGAAGACGTTGAGGACCATCCCGTCGGAACCGCTCTTCTTGCGGCCGCGGGGCTGCCCGGAGGCGGCGGAGCGCTTCTCGGCTGCCGCCTCGCCCGGTGCTTTGATCACAGTGGTCATCGTGGTCTCCCGCTAGAACTCGACGTGCTCGCGGCGAGTGGCCCGCAGCGTGATGGCGGAGAGGATCAGGGTGAGGACGAGCATCACGACCCCCATGGCGCAGGCGTAACCGGCCTTGCCGAAGTAGAGGAAGTTACGCATCAGCACCGTCGCCATGACCTCGCTGTGGTGGTCCGGTCCGCCGCCGAACTGGCCCGAGGTCATGGTCGACACGAGGACGAACATGTCCATCGCGGCGATGCCCAGATAGACCGCGGAAGTCTGCACAGAATCCCACAGCAGGGGCAGCGTGACCTTGAAGAAGGTCTGGGCGCGCCCCGCGCCGTCGAGCAGCGCGGCCTCGTAGATGTCCTTGGGCACCGACTGCATGGCGGCCGAGAAGAGGACGAGGTAGAAACCGACCCCGTGCCAGACGACTACGAGCAGCAGGCACCAGAGGACGAAATTGGGCTGGTTGAGCCACTCGATGGGGTGCTTCGGGTCGACCAGGCCCAGTTTGGTGAGGAATCCATTCAGCAGCCCTCCCTCGTCACTGCGGTACACGGCTCCGAAGAGCACCGCGAGGATCGCGAGGGAGAGGACCTGCGGGAAGAAGTAGATCACCTTGTAGAGGGCTGAACCCGCCACCCCCTGGACCCCGCCCGCTCCGCTGCGCCCGCCGGCGTTCAGCATGAAGGCGAAGAACAGGGAGATCAGGATGGTGACCGTCGGGACGAACACCAGGAGCAGCAGATTGTGCAGCAGTGCGCCGCGGAAGACCTCGTCCTTCAGCAGGGCCGAGTAGTTGTCCAGCCCGACGAAGTCGAAAGTCGGTGACTGACCCGTCCAGTTGGTGAAGGAATAGCCGAACGTCTGAATGTACGGCCAGATGACAAAGGTCAGGTACAACGCGAGGGGCAGGACGAGGAAGCCGGCGATGAAGCCGCCCCGCCCCTTGCTGTTTGCTACGTGGCTCATGGTGTCCGTCCCTGGTGGTTCCGGGTGACCGGTGGACGCGGGTGTCAGCTGCGCTTGTTGTTCTTGGCGTTCGGGTCCTTCGTGGCCTTGTCTACCGCAGCCTGGGCCCGCTTGATCCATTCCTTGGGCTGGATGCGCTTGGCCATCAGCTCATTGGACGCGTTCTCGATCTCCGTGCCCATCTCGCTGTACCAGTCCGCGTAGCGGTAGTTGAAGGTGTTGTCCCCCGCCGCCTTGAGGGCCGCCACGGCCGACTGGGTACCCGGACGCAGCTTGACCGCCGGGTCCACGCCGTCCTTGAGGATGGTGAGGGAGTTGGCCTGCTGGGCGAAGAGGGTCGACCACTCGCGCGACAGCATCGAGCGGAGGAACTCCAGGCCACCGGCCTTGTTGGCGGCCTTCTCCGGGACGATGAAGGGCTCGCCCGCACCGGCGCGGATGGCCTCGAAGGGCAGCTTGCTCCCGGGCAGCACCGGCATCGGCAGGAACTGCATGTCGAAGTCTTCCGGGGTCTGCTTGAGCTGCTCGTTCTCCAGCCAGGAGCCCGAGGTGATGAAGGCGGCCTTGTACTGGTTCCACTGGGTCTGGGACTCGGTGTGCGTCAGGCCGTTGGTGCCCGGCATGAGCAGGTCCTTCTCGACGACGTCGTAGATCGCCTCGACGGCCTCGAGCGCCACCGGGTTGTCCGCGAAGGCGTTCGGCTCCAGGTTGTCGATCGCCTTCATGGCATCCAGGCCGCCCTTCTTGGCGATCAGGTCCATGATGGCGACGTTGATGTAGTACGGGTACTTGCCCTGGTGGGCGAGGCCGCCGATGCCGGCTTCCTTGGCCTTCTTACAGATCTCGATGAACTCGGGCCAGGTCTTCGGCGGGGTCCAGCCCTTCTCCTTGAAGAGCTTGCCGGAGTACCACAGGCCCCAGACGGTGTAGACGTACTGCAGGGCGACGAACTTGCCGCCGACCATGCCGCCTTCGACGGCCCCGGGCATCAGCGTGTCCCGGACCTTCTTGGTCGGGTCGTCGAGGGAGGGGGCGTCGAGCACCGCGGTGAGGTCGGCGACCTGGCCGCCCTTGACGAGCACGTCCAGCTTGATCTGCTGGGCGCCTGAGTCGTCGACGACGTCCGGCGGGTTGCCGCCGTTGAAGCGCGGCTGCAGCTTGGAGGTGATCTCCTGGGTGGAGAGGTGGGAGGTGGTGGTGCCCCACTTCTTGTCGAACGCCGCCTCCCAGGCCTTGGCGTAGTCGTCGCCGTAGCCGCCCTTGAAGACCACCACGTCGAGCTTGCTGCCCTTTGCGACGCCGAACGGGTTTTCCTTGGTGACGGCCGTCTTGGACTCGTTGCCCTTGGTCGTCTCGTCGGAGCCCGAAGCGCAAGCGGACAGGAAGCTCATCGTCGGTACGGCGATCAGTCCGAGTGCCGCGGAACGCTTGATCAGGTCCCGGCGGCCGAGGCCCTCACCGTTGCTGTTCTCGCCGTGGGCGGAGGTGGATCCCATGCTCAAGTCCTCGCCTTCGTCAGGAGTGTGAAGGAGGAAGGAAAGTACGGCTGTTGCCGCGCATGCGGACATAACCGCAGGTCCCCGCCATCCCCCCGTCCGGAGCCGCTCGTTTCGCGGTGACCCGGACGGGCACAGGTATAGTCCACTTCCGCTCCTGTGAGCAAGATCATGTACCGGTATGCGTCCCGGCTTTTCCGAGTTGAGACCTCACCGTCACCTGACCTGGACCGTCGGAGCCGCCCACAAAAGCGGAAGGGCCGTACCCCCTTAACGGGGGTACGGCCCTTTGGTGCCGGTATGCGCTCAGCCGCGGATGTGCTTATCCACGGATGAGGTTGCGGAGCACGTACTGCATGATGCCGCCGTTGCGGTAGTAGTCCGCCTCACCCGGGGTGTCGATGCGGACGACCGCGTCGAACTCCACGCCGGACTCGGTGGTGACCTTGACCGTGCGCGGGGTGGTGCCGTTGTTCAGCTCCTCCACACCGGTGAAGGAGAAGGTCTCCTCGCCCGTGAGGCCCAGGGAGGCCGCCGTGACGCCCTCGGGGAACTGCAGGGGCAGGACGCCCATGCCGATCAGGTTGGAGCGGTGGATGCGCTCGTAGGACTCCGCGATGACGGCCTTGACGCCGAGCAGCGCGGTGCCCTTGGCAGCCCAGTCGCGGGACGAGCCCGAGCCGTACTCCTTGCCCGCCAGGATGACCAGCGGGATGCCGGCGGCCTGGTAGTTCTGCGAGGCGTCGTAGATGAAGGCGACGGGGGCGCCCTCGACGGTGAAGTCGCGGGTGAAGCCGCCCTCGGTGCCCGCCGCGATCTGGTTGCGGAGGCGAATGTTGGCGAAGGTACCGCGGATCATGACCTCGTGGTTGCCGCGGCGGGAACCGTACGAGTTGAAGTCGCGGCGCTCGACGCCGTGCTCCGTGAGGTACTTGCCGGCCGGGGTGTCGGCCTTGATCGCACCGGCCGGGGAGATGTGGTCGGTGGTGACCGAGTCGCCCAGCTTCGCCAGCACGCGGGCGCCGGTGATGTCGGAGACCGGGGTGGTCTCCATCGTCATGCCCTCGAAGTAGGGGGGCTTGCGCACGTAGGTGGACTGCGGGTCCCACTCGAAGGTGTTGCCGGTCGGGATCGACAGCGCCTGCCACTGGGCGTCGCCCGCGAAGACGTCCTGGTAGGACTTGGAGAACATGTCCTCACCGATGGCGTTCGCCACGACGTCGTTGACCTCGGCCTCGGAGGGCCAGATGTCCTTCAGGAAGACCGGCTTGCCCTCGGTGTCGGTGCCGATGGCGTCCTTGGTGACGTCCACCTTCATGGAGCCCGCGATGGCGTACGCGACGACCAGCGGCGGGGAGGCCAGGTAGTTCATCTTGACGTCGGGGTTGATGCGGCCCTCGAAGTTGCGGTTGCCCGAGAGGACCGAGGTGACCGCGAGGTCGTGCTCGTTGATCGCCTTCGAGATCTCCTCGTCCAGCGGACCGGAGTTGCCGATGCAGGTGGTGCAGCCGTACCCGACGAGGTTGAAGCCCATCTTGTCGAGGTACGGGGTCAGGCCGGCCTTGTCGAAGTAGTCGGTGACGACCTTCGAGCCCGGGGCCAGGGTGGTCTTGACCCACGGCTTGCGGGACAGACCCTTCTCGACCGCCTTCTTGGCCACGAGCGCCGCGGCGACCATGACGTAGGGGTTCGAGGTGTTGGTGCAGGAGGTGATCGCGGCGACGGTGACGGCGCCGTGGTCGATCTCGAAGGAGGTGCCGTCGGCCAGGGTGACCTGGGTCGGGCGGCTCGGCACGCCGTTGGTGGCGGCCGGGGCGTCGGAGGCCGGGAAGGACTCCTTGCCCGCCTCGTCGTCGTCCTCGACGTAGTTGCGCACGTCGAGGGCGAACTGCTGCGAGGCGTTGGCGAGGACGATGCGGTCCTGCGGGCGCTTCGGGCCGGCGATGGAGGGGACGACCGTGGAGAGGTCGAGCTCGAGCTTCTCGGAGAAGTCCGGCTCGGCAGCAGGGTCCAGCCACAGGCCCTGGGCCTTCGCGTACGCCTCGACCAGGGCGACCTGCTGGGCGTCGCGGCCCGTCAGGCGCAGGTACTTCAGCGTCTCGTCGTCGATCGGGAAGATCGCGGCGGTGGAGCCGAACTCCGGCGACATGTTGCCGATGGTGGCGCGGTTCGCGAGCGAGGTGGCGGCGACGCCCTCACCGTAGAACTCCACGAACTTGCCGACGACGCCGTGCTTGCGGAGCATCTCGGTGATGGTCAGAACGAGGTCGGTGGCGGTGGTGCCGGTGGGCAGCTCGCCCGTCAGCTTGAAGCCCACGACGCGCGGGATCAGCATGGAGACCGGCTGGCCCAGCATCGCGGCCTCGGCCTCGATGCCGCCGACGCCCCAGCCCAGTACGCCCAGGCCGTTGACCATCGTGGTGTGCGAGTCGGTGCCGACGAGGGTGTCGGGGTACGCCTGGCCGTTACGGACCATGACCGTGCGGGCCAGGTGCTCGATGTTGACCTGGTGGACGATGCCGGTGCCCGGCGGGACGACCTTGAAGTCGTCGAACGCGGTCTGGCCCCAGCGCAGGAACTGGTAGCGCTCCTTGTTGCGGCCGTACTCCAGCTCGACGTTCTGCGCGAAGGCGTCCTTCGTGCCGAACTTGTCGGCGATGACCGAGTGGTCGATGACCATCTCGGCGGGCGAGAGCGGGTTGATCTTCGCCGGGTCGCCACCGAGGGCCTTCACGGCCTCGCGCATGGTGGCGAGGTCCACGACGCAGGGAACGCCGGTGAAGTCCTGCATGATCACGCGGGCCGGCGTGAACTGGATCTCCTCGCTGGGCTGGGCCTGCGAGTCCCAGTTTCCGAGCGACCGGATGTGGTCGGCGGTGATGTTCGCGCCGTCCTCGGTACGGAGCAGGTTCTCCAGCAGGACCTTCAGGCTGTAGGGAAGGCGGGCAGAGCCCTCGACCTTGTCCAGCTTGAAGATCTCGTACGACTCGTCGCCCACCTGCAGCGTGCTGCGGGCGTCGAAGCTGTTCGCCGACACGACAGTCTCCTTCATGCATGAATTCGCGCGTATTACCGCAATCCTGCCGCTCGGCACTCTGGCCAATCCGCTAAGGTGAGGCTAAGTTAGGCAACCCTTACCAGCGGGACGGCTGCGGTACGTCCGGGGCAGATATCTCGATGTCGAGATAACTCTAGTACATGTGCAGGGGCTGGGACGAGGCACGCACCCGCAGCCCCGCCGGTACCGTCAGCTGGCCGGCCGATTCCACATGTCCGGATTCGACGAGCTTGACCAGCACTGACACGGCCGTGGCGGCGATCCGGTCCGGATCGAAGGTGACGGTGGTCACGGCGGGTTCGTTCTCGGCGTAGGCCGGATCCTCGCTCGCGCACACCAGCAGCAGGCCGTCCAACCCGGATCCGGCGCTCCCCCTCCCACCCGGCACCGGGATGCCGTGGCGGGCGGCGGCGGCCAGCACCTGGCGGCCCCCCGGGTCGTATACGCAGTAGACGGCGTCCGGCCGGTCCGGTCCCGCGAAGGCGGGGTCGAAGGCGTGCCCGGCCGCGTCGTTCGGGTCGAAGGGCACCACGAGCGCAGCCCGCCCGTGCGAGGCGCACCAGTGTTCATAGGCTGAGGTGACGGCCTCGGTGTAGAACTCCCGGCCGTACCCGGAGTGCAGGGCGATCCGCCGGGCGCCGGATCGCGCCAGGTGGTCCAGTACCTCGTGGGTGGTGGCGGTGTGGTCGTTGTCCACCCACACGTCCCCCGGCCGGGGATCGGGCGGGCGCCCGTCGAAGACCACCGGCAGACCTCGCGCCCGCAGAGCGCGCAGCACCGGGTCGTCGGCCGGGGTGTCGAGCAGCAGCATCCCGTCCACCGCGAGCTGGTGCCACAGCGGCTCGGCGCCCCGGTCGGCGGGCAGCGTGGTCAGGGCGTAGCCGTGGGCATGGGCGGCCGAGGTGGCGGCGGTGAGCAGCCGGGAGAAGTAGGCGATCCGCGCGAAGTCCCAGGCGAAGCCCGCGTACGTGGTCACCGCGACGCCGAGGCTGCGGTTGTGCGGGCCGCGCCGGGCGCCGTAGCCGAGGGCGCCGGCCACCTCGCGGACCCGGCGGCGGGTGGACTCGCCGAGCCGGCCAGTGCCGTTGAGCGCGTGCGAGACCGTCGCGGTGGACACCTCGGCGGCGCGAGCGATGTCGGCGAGGGTCGGACCGGGGACGGGGGCGGGCGCGGGCAGGGAACCGGGGGCGGGGCCGGGAGCGGGGAGGGGAACGGGCGCTGACACGTGGCCATCGTACGGATTTCGTCGCGGGAGACGGGTTCTGGTTAAGCCGTTAATCAAACAGCGTCCTGGCCACACCAACGTTTGGAGTGGGCATGCAGTCATCTTCGTCCCCCCGGTCCGCACAGTCCCCGTCGTCCCCGGCCTCCCCCTCGTCCGTGCAGTCCGCGCCGTCCGCGCTGAGCCGTCGGGGGCTCCTCGCGGCGGCCGGGGCCGCCGGGGCGGCGGGGCTGCTGGGCGCGGGACCGGCGTCGGCCGCCTCCTCCGGCTCTACGGGCTCTACGGGCTCTACGGGCTCTACGGGCTCCACGGGCTCCACGGGCTCTTCCGGCGGGCGGGGTTCGGCCGCGCTGGTGGTCCACAACGCCTCCGTGTACACCGGGACCGGCGGCCGGGCGCCCGTACGGGCCGTCGCGGTCGGCCGGGACGGGAAGATCCTGGCCACCGGGACCGACGCGGCCCTGCGCCGGTACGTGGGCCGCGACACCGAGGTGGTCGACGCCCGCGGGAACACCGTGATGAGCGGCATCCACGACGGCCACGTGCACCCGCTCGGCGCGGGCGAGCGCTCGCTCTCCCCCTCCCTGAACGGCGCGGAGACCACTCTGGACGACCTCCGGGCGATCTTGACCGGCTTCCTCGCCGACACGGGCGGCGCGGCCGCCGAGCCCGACCGCTGGCTGGTGGTGGAGGACTGGAACCCGGTCGGACTGCTGCCCTCGGGCACCAATCCGCACCACGAGATGCTGGACGCCCTGCCGACCCGGCGGCCGATCGCCCTGGTCGGCGGCGACGGGCACAACCTGTGGGCCAACCAGCGGGCACTGGACATCGCCGGGATCACGGCGGCCACCCCCGACCCGGTCGGCGGCAAGGTGGTCAAGGGCGCCGACGGCAGGCCCACGGGCGTCCTCAAGGACGACGCGCAGGGCCTGGTGAAGCGGCACGTCCCGGAGCCCACCCGGGCCGAACTGGTCGAGGCCTGCGCCAAGGTGCTGGAGCTGGCGGCCGCGTCCGGGGTGACGACGATGATGGACGCCCTGGTGGGACGGCACGAGCTGGAGCTGTACCAGGCCCTCTCGGGGGCGGGCAGGCTGCCGCAGCGGATCGTGCCGGCGATCCGGCTGGACGCCGAGCAGGCCAAGGACCCGGCCGCCTCGCTGGCCTACGCGCGGGGGCTGCGGCGGGAGTTCGAGGGGGTGCGGGGGCTCCGGTTCGGGATGATCAAGGTGTTCCTCGACGGAGTCATCGAGTACCCGGCGCAGACGGCCGCGCTGCTGGAGCCGTACCTCGACGGGAACGGCAAGCCGACCGCGAACCGGGGCGAGCTCTACACCTCGGCGGCGGACTACGGCCGGCTCAGCGCCGCCTTCAACCGGGCGGGCTGGCAGATGCACGCCCACGGCCTCGGGGACCGGGCGGCGCGCACGGCCCTGGACGGGTACGCGTACGCCCGGCGGGCCACGGGCCTCAAGGACGCCCGCAATGCGGTGGCACACCTGCAGATCGTGGACCCGGCGGACCTGCGGCGCTTCGCGCAGCTGGGTGTCGCGGCGTGCATGCAGCTCCAGTGGGCGACGGAGGACACCTGGACGATGGAGGCGCTGCTCCCGTACATCGGGCCCGAGCGGCACCGGTGGATGTACCCGGCGCGCAGCCTGGAGAAGGCGGGGGCGCGGCTGACGGGCGGCTCCGACTGGCCGGTGGACGCCCTTCAGGTGTGGAACCAGCTGCGGACGGCGATCGACCGGCAGGGCGCCTTCGGATCGGGCGCGCTGCACCGGGAGAAGGAGGCGCTGAGCCGGGACACCACGTTGCGGATGCACACTTCGGGAACGGCGTGGCAACTGCGCCAGGAGGAACTGACGGGCACGGTGGAGGCCGGCAAGGCCGCGGACCTGGTGGTGCTGGACCGGGACGTGACCCGCTGTCCGGTGGCCGACATCAGCGGGACCGGGGTCCGGCTGACCCTGGTCGGCGGCCGGGTGGTGCACGACGCGGACTCGACGTCGGGGCGGGCGGCTTCGGCACGGGTGGCGGGCGCCGCTTCGGGCCCGCGGCCGACCGCGTACGCCTCGGTGCACGCCGGTGGCCGCCACCACGCCTGTGGGCACTGACTGAGGGGTCTGGCTGAGGGGTCTGGCTGAGGGGTCTGGCTGAGGGGCCTGGCTGAGGGGCCTGGCTGAGGGGCCTGCGGGCGGGCCCCGCAGGCGCTGAGGCGTCAATTCCACTTAATATTCTCACCCTTTGAGGTGGAGATTATGGTAGCGGAGAGTAACCGCGGCGGGGTTCGAGCACATTGCCGGTGACAGAAAGTGAAGGAACTGGCAATGGGGGGCCACCATGGAACCGCTTTTCCGCATCTCGCTCATGCGTCCGCCGATGAGCCAGGACCCGGTCGGTCCGAGCATCGCACTGGCCCAGTCCTCCGACTTCCAGGCCGCGTTGGCGACGGCCTCGTCCGCACCCGATCCCCGGGCCGCGCTGCGCACGGTCGCGGGCGCGTTCGTCGCCTCGCCCCGGTTCCTGGGGGATCCCGCCAGGACACCGCTCGCCGGGGCGAGCGCCGCCTTCTCCACCGCGCTGGACTCCCTGGCAGGCCCGGTGGCGGGCTCGGCCGCCGCCGGACCGGGGGTGCCGCTGCGCCGCGCCGTGCTGAACGCGGTGCGCGACGCGTACGGCGGCACCCCCGAAGCGGTGGTGGCCGGGGCCGAGTTCAAGGAGGCCCTGGCCCGGCTGCGGGACAGCCTGCTGGCGATCAAGTACCTGCCGGAACAGCACGGCCGACCCATCGAGGAGCTCACCCGCCAACTGCGCCACCTGGAACTCGTGGTCCAGCTGACCCGGACCACTGATCTGCCCGCCTTCCCGGCGAACCCTCAGGAGCTGCGACGGGCCCGCCGGCGCTCGCTGGAACTCCCCCGCCCGACCGGACTGGAACCGGCCCTGTCCACAGTGGAGGCGGCCCGGCGCCAGCGCGCCAAGGAGCTGGAGAAGGCCGCCGCGCGACAGCAGCGGGCCGGTGAGCTGCTGCGCGGCCACGCACAGTTGCGCGGCGCCATGGCCGAGCTGATCGGGCTCACCGGTGACAGCTTCCAGGCCCCGGAGCAGCAGGCGGACGAGGGGGTGCTGCCGCCCGCCGCACCCAAGGACGAGCTGCTCCGGCAGATCGACTTCCACGGCAGGCTCGCCGCCGCCAACCTCCGCGCCCTGGAGGTCCGGGGAACCAGCGGGACCCCGGTGGCGGCCGATCCCGAACCGCAGCCCCAGTCGCCCTCGCTGGTGGCCGGAGCGGCGCAGCTCGCCGGTCAGCTGTTCGTCTCCAAGCCGGACCTGCTCGACGGCAAGCTGAAGTTCGCCGTCCCCCTCCTCGCCGCGACCACCTTCCGGCTCAACGACACCGGCGCCGCCCGCGTATCGCAGGGGACCAGGGCGCTGATCACCGCCCGCGGCATCGACCTCACCGGAGAGCCGCTGGACCGGATCGTGGCATACCTGGTGGACGAGGTGGAGGCGCTCGGCGCGGAGCTGGACGCGCTCTACGGCCAGCCGACCCGGCGCAGCGTCAAACGGGTCGGCGACGCCCTGGTCACCGTGTCCACCCCGCTCCCCTCGCCGTGGACCGCGCTGGTGGTGGGCGAGCCCGATGCGAGCGAGAAGGTCCCGCTCGAAGATCCCCGGGTGCCCGCGAGCAGGGGCCGGGTCAAACCGGCCGGGGTGGCGGACCTGCTGCTCGTACGGCAGCAGCTGACCGGGTACGAGGCGGCCGACGTCGCCCACATCGAGAACGTGCTGCGCGGCGAGAGCAAACAGCGGGAGCACACCCGACGGCAGGAGACCGAGCAGCTCACCTTCCACGAGACCGAGGTGACCACCTCGCAGGAGCGGGAGCTGGAGTCCACCGACCGGTTCGAGATGACCAAGGAGTCCAGCGAGGTCATCAAGGAGGACGCCGCCCTCAAGGCGGGGCTGACCGTGTCCGGCAAGTACGGCCCCACGGTGGAGTTCTCCGCCTCCGCGGAGGGCTCGGTCTCCCGGTCCAAGGAGGAAGCCACCAAATCGGCGTCCACCTTCTCCCGGGACGTCACGGAGCGCAGCTCCAACCGGATCTCGCAACGGGTACTGGAGCGCACGTCGCTGCGCGTGACGACGGAGGTGACCGAGAAGAACACCCACGGCCTGGACAACAAGAACGGGATCGGCCACATCTCGGGCGTCTACCAGTGGGTCAACAAGGTCTACGAGGCGCAGATGTACAACTACGGGCTGCGCACCATGTTCGACTTCATGATCCCGGAGCCGGCCGCATTCCTGATCCACTCGCTCCAATCCGCGCACGCGAGCGCGGTCGACCTGGTGAAGCCGCCGGAGTTCACGCTGCGCCCGAACCGGGTCAGCGAGTACAACTACCCCTTCTGGGTGCGGGTCTACGGCGCGACGGACGTCACCCCGCCGCCCGAGCCGTACCGGACGAAGTCGTTCGACTTCAAGGCAGGCGGCGGGGACAGCAAGACCAACTACGACCACTCCGGCCAGATCTCCATCGACGACGGGTACCAGGCCGTGCACGCCTCGGTCGGCAAGGTGGCGACCATCTGGTCACCGGACTTCAGCCTGGACGTGGTCGTCGGCCGGCGCTCGCACCGGTTCACGAACGACGGTTCCTGGGTGTGGACCACCTCCCTGGACGACGAGCGGGATTCGGTGCCGGTCTCCCTCGTCAGTTTCCGGGCCGCCCACATCGCGGTCGCCGTCGAGGTGAAGTGCCGGCGCACGGTCCGGGCGATGGAGAAGTGGCGGCTGGAGACCCACGCGAAGCTGACCACGGCCTACCGGGCCCGGCTCGCCGAGTACGAATCGAAGCTGGCCGAGCTCCAGCTCCAGGCGGGGGTGGCGATCCGGGGCCGCAATCCGGGTGCCAACCAGGAGTTGATCACCGACGAGCTGCGCAAGAGCTGCGTCAGCGTGCTGACGGAACAGCACTTCGACCTGTTCGACGCCATCGACACCGGGGCGCAGGGGATCCCGCAGATCGATGTCTGGGAGGCGGCCGGGGAGGGCGCGTACGTCCGCTTCTTCGAGCAGGCCTTCGAGTGGGAGCACCTGACCTGGGTGGCCTACCCGTACTTCTGGGGCCGCAAGGAGCAATGGGACGAGCGGCTCTCCTACGAGGATCCCGATCCGGTGTTCAACCAGTTCCTCAAGGCCGGGTACTGCCGGGTGACGGTCCCCGCCCGACCCGGGTTCGAAGGGGCCATCGACCACTACATGAACTTCGGTGAACTCTGGAACGGCGGACCGCTCCCGGCCATCTCCAGCCCGCTCTACCTGCCGATCGCCGATGAGATCGCCGAGCGGCTGGAGCGACCCGGCTCCGAGGTGCCGCAGGGAGATCCGTGGCAGGTGCGGATCCCGACGACCCTGGTGCACCTGCGGCCGGACGACACCCTTCCGAAATGGGCGAAGGACCCGGACGGCGAGTGGGTGGAGCGCTGATGCCCAGGGTGAACGTGTCGGCCCAGCTGCGGGAGATCACCGCCGTCGAGACCAACGTGCGGGCCGGACTCCTGGGCAACGGCAGCGCCGTGCGGATCGGGACGGCCCGGCTGGGGTCGGAGCTGATGCGCGAGCACCTCTCCCGTCGGCCGGACCAGGTCGCGGTCTTCCCCGGCGGTCCCGACGGGTGGCGGCGGTACTGGCTGGGGCAGGCGGAGCGGGAGCTCGCGCCGTGGGACGCGGACGAGGCGACGCAGAAGGCGTACACGGCCAAGAGGGAGGAGTACGCCTCGTTCTGCGACCGGCTGGAAACGGACCACATGTGGCGGACCCACGTGGTGGTCGACAAGTTCAACGGCAAGAGCTACCTCATCGAGGACAACCGCGAGATCCGCACCATCATGGCGGGGGTGGCCCGGTCCTTCTTCACCTGGTTCCTCGAACATCCCCCGGACCGGGTGTTTCTCCGGCTCAGCCCGCAGGCCTCGTTCCGGGACTTCCTCGACGACCGGCCCGGCGTACTGGCCGCGCTGCGGTTCGCCCAGCGGCTCCCCTCGGACTTCAACCCTCCGCTGGACGTGCCGATCGAGCGGCCGGTCCTGGTGGAGATGGTCGAGCTGGCCATCGGGCTCGTCCCGGTGCTGGGCAGCGCGGTCGCGGGGTACGAGGTGCTCACCGGCCGCGATCTGTTCGGGTACCGGCTGAGCGATCTGGAGCGGGCGGTCCTGGCCTCGTCGGTCCTGCTGCCCGCGGCGGGAAGGCTGGTCAAAGGAGGCCGGCTCGTCTACACCGAGGCGCGCCTCACCCGGCTCTACGGACAGGAGGTCCAGGGGTGGCGCCTGGCCATCGCGGCGGACGCCCGGGCCTCCGCGAACCCGGCGGCCCTGCACGCCGTCAACCAGGCGGCGGAGGAGCTGAGGCTGGGGCGCCGGCTGGAGGCCGCGCTGGCCCGGGAGGTGGCTCAGGCCCTGCCCAAGCTGGTCAGGGGGGTGATCCAGGCCATCGTGGAGCACGAGCCCCGGATCGTCGTCCTGCTCGCGAAGCTGGCCAAGAGGTTCCCGGCCCTGGCCAAGCTCGACGCCCCCTCCTTGCTCCGGGTCCTGCGCAAGGGGCCGGGCGCGAGCAACATGAAGGGTCAGCTCCTGGAGGAACTGCTCGAAACCCGGGTGTTGTCGTGGCTGCGCGACCCGGCCGGGCTCGCGGCGCTGGGGCTCAAGACGCGGGGGAAGAAGATCGAGTTCATCCCCGGGCACTTGATGTGCGGCAGGGACGGCAGGGGAATCACCGACGGCATGCTCGTGTACTGGGAGAAGGACGTGATGGTGCCCGTCGCGGTCTTCGAGGCCAAGGCGGGCAAGGACACGGCCGTGGGCCGGCTCCACCTCGGCGGCGGCGACGACCACGAGTCGGCGGACGCCCTGCTCCAGTTCGTCGCCGAGGTGAAGGAGGAGCTCCGTGACCGGGCTCTGCTGGCCGAGGCCGAGGGCAGACCGTTCACGGAAACCTTCCAGGACGTGGCGAGGGAGTTCGCCAGGAAGGAGAAGCTCGGCCAGATCCAGCGCGACATCGAGCGCCTCTCGGCGAACGACATACCGGGCCGGGCCGGCCTCACCCGGATTCTCGTCGGCGGGCGGCTGGTGCCGGTCCGCTTCGACCAGGCGAAGGTGAAGTTCTTCGGGGTGGTGCTGCGTGGTTCCCGCACGGCCCCGACCGAGGCGGCCATGAAGGCCCTGAAGCTGAACTTCGAGGTCATGGGGGTCGAGATGACCGACGCCGAGTTCAACGCGGCGGTGGAGGAGATGCTCCCCCTGGCAAGGGAGCTCGCGAAGGAGCGGCTGTAGCAGCAGCGGGAGCGGAGGGGCAGAAGGGGCCCGGGGCCGGGATGGGGGCCGGGGCCGGGGCCGGGGCCGGGGGCTCAACCTGCGAGGCCGCGGCGGGCCATCCAGGCCGTGACGGCCGTCGCGATCTCCTCGGGCCGGTCCTCCGGGCAGAGGTGGGCGGCGGTGCCGCAGTACTCGGTCTCCAGGGCCGAGATGTTGCGCGCGCACCACTCGGCCTCCCGCGGACCGATCATCAGGGTGGGCGAGCCGTCGAAAGTGAGGAGCAGCTTGGGGACTTCAGGGCTGGCGGACAGCCAGGCGTCGTACTCCTTTACCCGGCTGACGACGTCGGCGGGTTCGCCGTCGAGCGGCATGGAGCGGGCCCACTGGAGCATGGGCCGACGGCTTTCGGGCGTCGGGTAGGGGGCGGCGTAGCGGGCGTGGTCGGTCTCGGCGAGGGCTCCGGACAGGATCGTCCGGGACAGGCCGTCCTCGATGAAGAGGTTGTGGTCGAGGACCATCTCCTCCCCCACGCCCGGCGTGCGCAGCGCCTCGAACCGCGAGCGGGCGGCGGGCGGGAACTCCTCCCAGCTCATCGGCCGCAGGATCGTCTCCATGAAGGCGATGCCGCGGACCCCCTGCGGATGCCGGGCCGCCCGGTCGAAGGCGAGCGCCCCGCCCCAGTCCTGGCCGACGAGGACGACCTCGTCCAGCCCCAGGGCTTCGAACCAGGCGTCGAGGTAGCGGGCGTGGTCGGCGAAGCGGTAGTTGCCGCCCGGCTTGCCCGAGCGGCCCATTCCGATGAGGTCGGGGGCGAGGACCCGTACCTGTCCCCCGGCCGCGCCCCCGCCGATCCGGGGCAGGACGCCGCGCCACAGGTGGGAGGAGGTGGGGTTGCCGTGCAGGAGGACGACGACGGCGCCTCGGGCGCCGGCGCCCAGTTCCTCGTAGTGCATCGTCGAGTCGAGTACGTCGATCGTGGGCATGGAAAGGCCCCTCCCAATTCGTTAGTGCACCAAACGTTGGTGACACGAATGAATTTAGATCGTTAGTGTCACCAACGCAAGGGATAGGATCCCGTCATGACCACGGAAGAGGAGCAGGCCGCCACCGTCCCGGCGCGGCTTCGGGAACTGCCCAGTCGGCTGCTCGCGCAGGCCTCGGCGCACGCCCAGCGGTTCGTCATCGAGGGGCTGAACGGGGCAGATGCCCGCAAATGGCACTACGCGGCCCTGGTCGCCCTGGACGAGTTCGGACCGGCCAGCCAGGCCACCCTGAGCGGCCGCACCGGCATCCACCGCAGCGACCTGGTCGCCGTCATCAACGAACTCGCCGAACGCGAACTGGTCGAGCGAACCCCCGACCCCGCCGACCGGCGGCGCAATGTCATCACCCTCACACCGCTCGGCCGACGTCGGCTGCGCAAGCTGGAACAGTTGCTCGCCGCGGCCCAGGAAGAGCTCTTGTCCCCTTTGTCCGCACCGGAGCGCGAGCAGCTCACCCGGCTCCTCGGCCGGCTCGTCGCCCACCACGCGCACGCCGACCCCGGCATGGGAGCTGACGCCGGGTAACACCCGTCCGCCACACCCAGCGCGAGCGGAATCTCATATCTGAGATACGGTGCAGCCATGGGAGACGACTACCTCGTACGCATCGGCAAGCTCATCCGTGACGCCCGGCAGCACCGTGGCTGGACACAGAGTCAGCTCGCCGACGCGCTCGGCACCAGCCAGAGCGCCGTGAACCGGATCGAGCGCGGCAACCAGAACATCAGTCTCGAAATGATCGCGCGCATCGGGGAAGCCCTCGACAGCGAAATCGTTTCGCTGGGCTACGCCGGTCCGATGCACCTGCGCGTGGTCGGCGGCCGTCGCCTGTCCGGCGCGATCGACGTCAAGACGAGCAAGAACGCGTGCGTGGCCCTGCTGTGCGCCGCCCTGCTCAACAAGGGCCGCACCGTGCTCCGCCGGGTCGCCCGCATCGAGGAGGTCTACCGCCTCCTGGAGGTCCTGAACTCCATCGGTGTCCGCACCCGCTGGATCAACGACGGCGTCGACCTGGAACTCGTACCGCCGGCCCGCCTCGACATGGACGCCATGGACGCGGACGCGGCCCGCCGCACCCGCAGCATCATCATGTTCCTCGGTCCCCTCCTCCACCGGATGGACCACTTCAAGCTGCCCTACGCCGGCGGCTGCGACCTCGGCACCCGCACCATCGAGCCGCACATGATCGCCCTGCGCCGCTTCGGCCTGGACATCACCGCGACCGAGGGCATCTACCACGCCCAGGTCGAGGCCGGGACCTCCCCGGACCGCCCGATCGTGCTGACCGAGCGCGGGGACACCGTCACCGAGAACGCGCTGCTGGCCGCCGCCCGGCACGACGGGACCACCGTCATCCGCAACGCCTCCTCCAACTACATGGTCCAGGACCTGTGCTTCTTCCTGGAGGCCCTCGGCGTCCGGGTGGACGGAGTCGGCACCACGACCCTGACGGTCCACGGCATCCCGAACATCGACGTCGACGTCGACTACTCCCCCTCCGAGGACCCGGTCGAGGCGATGAGCCTGCTGGCCGCGGCCGTGGTCACCGAGTCCGAGCTCACCATCCGCCGGGTCCCGATCGAGTTCATGGAGATCGAGCTCGCCGTCCTGGAGGAGATGGGCCTCGACCACGACCGCTCGGCGGAGTACACCGCCGACAACGGCCGCACCCGCCTGGTGGACCTCACCGTCCGCCCGTCGAAGCTCGAAGCCCCGATCGACAAGATCCACCCGATGCCCTTCCCCGGGCTGAACATCGACAACGTCCCCTTCTTCGCCGCCATCGCGGCCGTGGCCCAGGGCCAGACCCTGATCCACGACTGGGTGTACGACAACCGGGCCATCTACCTGACGGACCTCAACCGCCTCGGCGGCCGCCTCCAGCTCCTGGACCCCCACCGCGTCCTGGTCGAGGGCCCGACCCGCTGGCGCGCGGCGGAAATGATGTGCCCCCCGGCCCTGCGTCCGGCCGTCGTCGTCCTCCTCGCGATGATGGCAGCCGAGGGCACCTCGGTCCTGCGCAACGTCTACGTCATCAACCGCGGCTACGAGGAACTGGCGGAACGCCTCAACTCGGTCGGCGCCCAGATCGAAATCTTCCGGGACATCTAGGAATCCGACACAGGGGCCAAGTGAGGCATGGCCCGAAGCTCTGAGGACGGTGCAGGCCGGCTGGGCGCTACTCGGCGACCTAGAAGCCGCTCGATCGGCCGATACAGTCCGTGCGCAGCCTGTATCGGCCGCCTCCCAGCCTGACCCCCGCACGAAGCCCCCGCCGCCGGCAGCAGTCCGGACCGGGCGGGGGCTTCGTCGTGCTCAGCACTCCTCGGCGAGCGGTATGTCGTACGGGCAGGGGTCGACGGGGGCATCCACCTGGTGCCGCGGCTTGCCGGGGCCGTAGTCGTAGCGGGGCGAGCTGTCCTCGCCGGCGCTACAGGCGTTGGCGTCCTGACCGCGAGGACTCAAACCGCGGCAGCTTGACCGGCGGGGGCTTCGAGTTGGTCAGGCGAAGAGATCCATACAGCCCTTCCGGGGCGACGGGCCCGCGAACTGTAGACCTTGAACGGTAGGCAATCCATGCAGGTTCAGCACGTGGAACACCCCTCTTCGGGCCGTGGGCACAGGAGTTGGCCCAGCGCCCGCCGCCGAGTGGCACGTTGGCCACCCCGTCGTCGTCGCTCTCCGTGGAGAGTGATGGGGCTCGGTGTGTCGGTCTGCTGCTCGTACTGTGGCCGTATGAACATTTGCGTCTTCCTCTCGGCCGCCGACCTCGACGAGCGCTACACCGGCCCGGCCCGGGAGTTCGCCGAACTCCTCGGCAGGGGCGGCCACACCTTGGTGTGGGGCGGCTCCGAGAGCGGTCTGATGAAGGTCGTCGCGGACGGCGTCCAGGCGGCGGGGGGCCGACTCGTGGGTGTATCGGTCGGCTTCCTGGCGGCCAGTGCCCGCAAGAACGCCGATGAGATGGTGATCGCCGGTGACCTCGCCGAACGCAAGGCGCTGCTCCTGGCCAAGGCCGACGCGGTCGCGATCATGGTCGGCGGGACCGGAACGCTGGACGAGGCGACCGAGATCCTGGAGCTCAAGAAGCACGGAAAGACCACGAAGCCGGTGGTGCTCCTCAACACGGCAGGGTTCTACGACGGCCTGAAGGAGCAGTTCCGGCGGATGGAGGAGGAGGGGTTCCTGCCGGTCCCCCTGGCCGACCTGGTCTTCTTCGCCGAGGACGCCGAGACCGCGCTCGCCTACCTGGTGGAGAACGGGCGATCCGGTAGTTAGGGCTGTGTCGGGTGGGGTTCGTCTCATCGGAAGATCCCATAACTCCGTGGCGTTGTGCGGGACATGAGGATCGGCGAGGCGGCGAAGGCCAGCGGTGTCAGTGCCCGGACGCTGCGGTACTACGAGGAGGAGGGGCTGATCGCCCCCGAGCGGGGAGCCAACGGCTACCGGGACTACTGCCTCGCCGCCATCGAACGCGTCCGCCTCATCCGCTCCCTGGCGCAGTCGGGGCTGCCCATGCGGCTGATCAAGGAAGTGCTGCCCTACATCACCCCGAAGACCAGCCCGCACGGGATATGCCCGCAGTTCCTCGCGGAAGTACAGGAGTACCGCGACCGGCTCGCGGAGCGGATCGCGGGTCTCGCCACCCAACAGGCCGCGCTGGACGCCTTCCTGAGTGCCGCTCGGGCGGATCGGTGAGGTGTTCCGTGAGACGGGCTTGACCTTCACGCCGACGGGAACCTTTTACGGTCCTGCCCATGGACACAAGTGAGCAGCAGCAGACCGTCCTGATCCAGTCCTCGCTCAAGGGTCCCGAGGACCTGGCCCTGGCGACCGGCCGTGCCGTGCCCGTGCCCGGACCGGGCGAGTATCTGGTCCGCGTCAGCGCGGCGGGGATCAACTTCGCGGACGTCATGCAGTCCCACGGCACCTACGAGGGCGGGCCGCAGGCCCCGTACACGGCGGGTTTCGAGGCGGCGGGTGAGATCGTCGGCCTCGGCCCCGGCATCACCGAGCCCCTTCCGGTCGGAACGCATGTCGTGGGCACGGGCTACGGGGCGTTCGCCCAGTACATGGTGATGCCGGCGGCCCTCGCCCTTCGCGTCCCCGTCGGCTGGAGCGGAGCGGAGTCGCTCGGACTGGTGCTGAACTGGGCCACGGCCCTGGCGGCCCTGAAGCCCCTCGGCGGGATCAAGCCGGGTGATGTGGTGCTGGTGCACGCGGCGGCGGGCGGGGTCGGCCAGGCCGCCGTCCGTCTCGCCTCCCACTACGGGGCCCGCGTCATCGCCACCGCGTCCCCGTCCAAGCACCGCAGCGTCCGCGAACTGGGCGCCGACCACGTCCTGGACTCCGCCGACCCCGATCTCGCGAAGACGGTCCTCGGCCTGGCCGACGGCGTCGACATCGTCCTGGAATCGGTGGGCCGGGCCACCTTCCACGACAGCCTGGCCGTGACCCGTCCGGTGACCGGCAGCATCATCGTCTTCGGCGCCGCCTCGGGCGACGCCACCCTGACCACCCATGACCTCGTCTTCAGCCACCGCGTCCAGGTCAAGGGCCTGCACATCGGTTCCCTGGCCGAGGACGCGCCCCAGATCTTCCGGGACCTGCTCACCGAACTCGCCGCCCTGATCGCCGACGGCGTCTACCCGCCCGGCTCCCCGGAGGTCCACCCCCTCGCCGACGGGCCCACCGTCCTCCAGCAGCTCGAATCCCGCCGGACCCAGGGCAAGCACGCCCTCGACCCGTGGCGTTGAGCGGGAGCAGGGCCGGTCCTGCGTACCGATCGGTACAAGCTTCAATCTTCTGTACGCTCGCCGAGCCCCCCACGCTCCGCGTCGCCAGAAGGACTGCCCGTGACCCACCCGCCCTACCCGCCGCCCTACCCGCACCCGTACGCGCCCGTACGGCGATGGTGGCAGCACCCGGCACTGATCATCACCCTGCTGGTCGTCATCCCGCCCGCGGGTATCGCGCTGGTCTGGATGAGTCGGTGGAACCAGAAAACGAAGATCATCACGACGGTGCTGGCGGGCCTCTGGTTCCTGACTCCCTTTCTCGCTTCGGACCCCCCGGACAAGTCCGCGGACGACGCCAAGCCGCAGCCGGCGGTCACCCGGACCGTCATCGTCGAAATCACGCCCTCGGTGAACGCCTCGCCGACGCCCATACCCACACAGAGCGCCGACCCCCTGATGCCCGCCGTCGTGGGCAAGCCCTTCGCGGAGGCGGAGAAGGCCGTCGAGGACCTGGTCGACACCGAACTCGCCACTCTCAGCGCGTACGCGGACGTGGAGGTTCCCGCCGCCCACGCGGACTGGATCGTCTGCTTCCAGGGCCCCGAGGCAGGAGTGAAGCTCGTCGCGAAGACCGCTGACACCAGCGTGCACCTCGTGGCCCCCGGGACCGCGTGCCCGGCCGGGAAGGACACCGTCCTGCACCCGAAGAAGCCCTCGCCCACACCCACGCACGACGACGGCGACAGCAGCGGCGGCAGCAGCAGCTCTGGCGGCTCGACCAGCTCCGGTGGATCCGACACCGGCGGGGGTGGCGGCGCCACGGTGACCCCCGGCGCGTACTGCGCGACGCCCGGAGCGACCGGGGTCGGCAAGAACGGCGTCACCTACACCTGCAAGGGCCCCGACCGGGAACGCTGGCGTCGCTGAGAGCTCCCGCCGCATCCCCCAGCGGCTACGGGATCAGCGCACGGGCGCTGCCGTGGCCGCTGGAGGCAGGGGGACGACCTCCGACAAGGGAGTTGTCAGCCCGGGTAGTTGGTGCGCCAGGGCTGGTAGTGGGGGTTGTCTCGGCACTCGTCCATGACTTCGACCTTCTTCACCGTGTCGACCCGGCAGACGGCCACGATGAACGAGCGCTCGATGCCGCCCGGGAAGGCGACCTCGACCTGGCGGGCGTACTTGTGGGTGTCGCCGATGGTCTGGTTGACGTCCACCCCGCCCGGGGCGTCGATGTAGTAGTTCCAACCGCTCTTCCAGGACTTGTACAGGTCGTGGTCGTAGGTCGTGGAGACGTACGGGGAGGGCTGGTTGACCAGGACGTAGCTCTCGATGTCGTACTGGCCGGTGCGGGTGTCCCTGGGGAGGAAGCCCTCCTCGAAGACCACCTCCGGCGGGCGGCCGTCCGAGCGGTAGAGCTGCTTGCAGTTGATCCGCCAGGAGGGGGACGGGGTGATCCGCTCGATCTCGACGCTGGGGTCGGCGGCGGCGAAGAGGTGGTCCTGGACCCGGGGGCAGGAGTTCGCGGGCGCGGCCGCGTGGACGGAGGCCGAAGCCGAAACCGGAGGCAGCAGGGCTGCGGCGAGGACGGTCGCGAGCGCGACGACACGGCGGCGCAGGGCGGAAGTGATCATGCCCTCACCCTGGCGGCCCCGCGCCACGCGCAGCGGGATCCTCACCCGATGGTGAGCGTGTCGGCGTGATCACCGACTCCCTTGATTGCGGCTGGAGTTGGAGGCGTAACGATCCTTCGCCGGAACTCCCCCGACCCCGCACGACTAAGCTTCGGCGGATGCATGCCGTTGCTTGAGTTGCTCGAGTTGATTGAGTTGCTCGAGTTGATTGATCTGGGGGGTCATTCATGTTTCAGCGTCGGGGCGTCGCCATAGCGTCCGCCGTGGGGGCCGTCGTACTGCTCGTCACCGGGTGCCAGGACTCGTCCGCGCCGAAGGGTTCCGACAAACCGGGGCCCGCGCCGACTCCGAGCTCCACCACAGGGCCCGCCATGCCCGCGATCGTCGGCAAGAAGCACGCCGAGGCCGAGGTCCTCGTCAAGCAGGTGATCACCAAGGCGCCCGAGGTGCGCAGTGCGTACGTCGACGTCCCGCTGCCCGCCGACCACGCGCAGTGGACGGTCTGCTTCCAGACCCCGGCGGCGGACACTTCCGTGACGGGCACCACCTCCGTCGAGATCTCCCTCACCGCGCCCGGGATCCCGTGCCCGGAGAAGGCGGGCGCCACCCTGCACCCGACCAAGGGTCCGAGCCGCACGCCGACCCCGCCCCCGGGGGCCCCGAAGCCGAAGTCCAGCCCGACCCCGGCGCCCGGCCCCAAGGACGTCACCTACAAGAACTGCGCCGAGGCCAAGGCCGCCGGCGCGGCCCCCATCCGGCGCGGCGAGCCCGGCTACGGCAAGCACCTCGACCGGGACAACGACGGCATCGCCTGCGACAAGTAGGCGGGCCGGGAGCGAGTGGCGGGGCGAGCTGCGGGAGCAAGCGACGGATACCGGGACGACGGGGGCGCGCAGCGGCGGTATTCGGCCGGATGCGGCGACATCCCTCCCCCGGGGCCGCGCCCACCTGGACAATCGGCCCGTCGGCACAGTTCTGAGGGCGGAGCCATGGCAGCAACGGAAACAGCACGGACAGGCTTGGACACCCGTAGGGAGACACCCCGGCTCGCGGGCACACCGCTGCTCGGATCCCTCGCCGACCTCAGGGCGGATTCGCTCGGTACGTATCTGCGCGCGCACCACGAACAGGGCGACGTCGTCCGGATCACGGCCGGCCCGCCGGGGCTCCGTGCCGAGCTGTACTGCGTGTTCTCGGCGGAGGGGGCCCAGCAGGTACTGGCCTCGCAGGCGGCCAACTTCCGCAAGGACAACGCCGTCTACCAGGAGGTCCGCGACGCCCTCGGCAACGGCTTGCTGACCAGCCAGGACGAGGACTACCTGCGCCAACGGCGGCTGGTGCAGCCGCTGTTCACCAGGCGCCGGGTGGACGGGTACGCCGAGGCCGTCGCCGAGGAGACCGCCTCGACCCTCAGCGCCTGGGAGCGGTCCCCGGACGGCGTCGTCGACGTCTCGGACGAGATGATGGTCCTCGCCCTGCGGGCGGTCGCCCGGATCCTCTTCGGCGCCGACGTGGAAGCCACCGTCGATGTCGTGGACCGATGCTTTCCGGTCATCACAGAGTACGTGCTGCGCCGCGGCTACTCCCCCGTGAACGTCCCCCGCACCTGGCCCACTCCGGGCAACAAGCGGGCGGCGGCCGCGCTGGAGGAGCTGTACGGGGTCTGCGACAAGATCGTCGCCGACCGCCGGGGAGGCTCCGCCGCCGGGGGCGAGGACCTGCTGTCGCTGCTCGCGGCCGCCACGAGCGCGCAGGACGCCGAGTTCGACGCCACCGAACTGCGCGAACAGGTGCTGATCTTCCTGCTCGCGGGACACGAGACGACCGCCACCTCGCTCTCCTTCTCCCTGCACCTGCTGGCCCGCCACCCCGAGCTGCAGGACCGGGCCCGAGCCGAGATCACCGAGGTCCTGGGCGACCGTACGCCCGGCGCCGCCGACCTCGACCGCCTCCCGTACCTCACCCGGGTGCTCAAGGAGGCCATGCGGCTCTACCCGGCGGCCCCGGTCATCGGCCGCCGCTCGGTCGCGGCGGCCGAGGTGGACGGCCACACCATCCCGGCGGGCGCGGACGTGATCCTGGCTCCGTGGGTGACCCACCGCCACCCCCGGTACTGGCCGGACCCGGAGCGCTTCGACCCCGACCGGTTCACCCCGGAGGCCGAGGCGGCCAGGCCGCGCTACGCCTGGTTCCCCTTCGGCGGGGGCCCGCGCGCCTGCATCGGACAGCACTTCTCGATGCTGGAGTCGGTGGTGGCGCTGGCGATGATCCTGCGCGCCTACGAGTTCGAGGCCGTGGACACGGACATCGCGGTCTCCGCCGGGATCACCCTGAACACCCTCGGCCCGGCGCGCTGCCGGATCCGGCGCGTGGGCGCCTGACGGCACCGCGCGGCCGGGAGGGCCGGGCCCGCCCCGGAACCCGGCGACCGCAGGTCAGGCCTTCGTCGGGGCCGGCGTGTGGTTGCCCTGGAGGCGGGCCAGGTCCGAGGGTCTGACCTGGATGACGAAGAGTGCGATCAGCGCCGTGACCAGGGTGAACGCGGCTGCCGCCACGAAGGCGGCGCTGACGCCCGAGGTGAGGACCTGATCGCTCCACGGCTTCGGGAACTGCTTGGTGCGCGCGAAAAAGGCCTTCTGCTCGGGCGTGGAGTCGCGCAGGAAGGAACCCACCTGGTCCTTGGCCTCGTTGCGGCTGGCCGTGCCGAACACCGTGACCAGGATGGACAGTCCGAGCGATCCGCCCACCTGCTGCATCGAGTTGAGCAGTCCGGAGGCCGCGCCGGACTCCCGGTCGGGGACGTTCGAGAGCGCCATCAGGGTCAGGGAGACGAACTGCTGGCCCATGCCCGCGCTGAACAGCAGCATCGGGCCCAGGATGCTGCCCAGGTACGTGGAGTGGATGTCGGTCTGCGTGAGCCAGGCCAGTCCGGCGGCCGCGCACAGGGATCCCGACACCATGAAGGGTTTCGGCCCGAGCTTCGGCAGCAGTTGGGAGGTGATCCCCGCGAATACCGCGACCATCGCGCTGACCGGCAGGAAGGCGAGCCCGGCCCGCAGTGGGCTGAAGCCCAGCACGTTCTGCACGAAGAGGGTCAGGAAGAAGAACATGCCGAAGATCGCGCAGGCGAAGAAGAGCATGATCGCGTAGGTCCCGGCCCGGTTGCGGTCCGCGAACATGTGGAGCGGGGTGATCGGCTGGGGCGAGCGCCGCTCGTTGACGACGAAGAGGCTCAGCAGGACCACGGCCGCCACGAAGGAGGCGAGGGTCAGCCCGTCCCGCCAGCCCTCCTGGGAGGCGCGGATGAATCCGTAGACCAGCGCGACCATGCCCAGGGTGGAGAGCAGGGCTCCCGCGAGGTCGAAGTGTCCGGGACGGCGTTCGGACTCGCGGATCACCTTCGGCGTGGCCAGGGCGATCAGCAGGGCGATGGGGACGTTGACGAAGAGCACCCACCGCCAGTTCAGCCACTCCACGAGGAGGCCGCCCGCGAGCAGCCCGATCGCGCCGCCGCCCGCCGAGACGCCGGCGAACACGCCGAACGCCCGGTTGCGTTCGGGGCCTTCCTTGAAGGTGGTGGTGATCAGTGCGAGCGCGGTCGGTGAGGCGATGGCGCCGCCGACGCCCTGGAGGGCACGGGCGCCCATCAACTGGCCCGCGTTCTGGGCGAGTCCGCCCAGCAGCGAGGCCAGGCCGAAGAGCAGTACGCCGAACATGAAGACGCGTCGTCGGCCGAGGATGTCGCCGGTGCGCCCGCCGAGGAGGAGCAGGCCGCCGAAGGTGAGGGTGTAGGCGTTGACCACCCAGGACAGGCTCTCCGTGGAGAAGCCGAGGGCCGTCTGGATGTGCGGCAGCGCGATGTTCACGATGGTGATGTCGAGAACGACCATGAGTTGGCAGGATGCGATCACGAGCAGGGCGAGCCCGTGTCCGCTTCCTCGGACCTTGCCGTTGGTCCCGGTGCTGGTGCTGCTCGGCGTAGTGTTCCGGTCCACCTTTTCGACGCTAAGCCCGCACCCCAAGGGCCACCACTCGAACGGCCTAGTCTATGTGGCATGTGTTATGTGGTATTTCACATGACACACTGGCTCCATGGATCTCATGGACGACTTCCTCAGGCTCTCCGCGAGCACCGCCCGGTTCACCTACGGCGCCCCGCGCGCCTTCGCCTTCGGCGATGAAGGCCGGCTCCTCTGGTTCCTCCGCTCCACCGGACCGACCGATCCCCTCGACTCCCTCTGGGTCCTGGACACCGCCACCGGCGCCGAGACCCGGCTTGCCGACCCCCGCGAACTGTGCCCCGGACTGGACCCCGCAGCCACGGCCCCGCCCCTGCCCGTCGCCGAGCGCCGACTGCGCGAGCGGACCCGGCTCGTGGCCGCCGGAATCGGCTCGTACGCGCTCTCCGGCGACGGCCTGCGCGCCGTGTTCCCGCTCTACGGGCGGCTGTACGAGGTCACGTGCGCGCCCGAAGCGCAGCGGCGCGCGGAGCCCGCGCAGTCCGTTCAGCCCGTTCAGCCCAAGGAGGTCCCGGTCGCCGGGCCCGCCTTCGACCCCCGCCCCAACGCGGACGGCTCCCGCATCGCGTACGTGGCCGACGCCGCCCTGTACACCGCCCCCGGCGGCCGGATCAGCCCCGAGGACGGAGCCCGCTGGGGCGTCGCCGAGTTCGCCGCCGCCGAGGAGCTCGGGCGCTCCCGGGGGCACTGGTGGTCCCCCGACGGGGAGAGCCTGCTCGCCGCCCGGGTCGACGAATCCGCCCTCCAGCGGCGCTGGTTCGCCGACCCGGCGCACCCGGAGCTGGCGGCGGAGGACTTCGCTTACCCCGAGGCGGGCGGCCCCAACGCGGACGTGCAGCTGTGGACCTTCGGGCCGGGCCGCGACCCCGTACGGCTCGAATGGGACGCGCAGACCTATCCGTACCTCTCCGACGCCGGCTGGGAGTCACCCGGGGAGATCCTGCTGACCGTGCAGGACCGGCTCCAGCAGCGCGTCCTGCTGCTCTCCGCCGACCCGGCCACCGGACGGACCCGGGAGCTGTCGCGCACCACCGACCCCCGGTGGGTGGACCCCATGGTCCCCGGCACCCCGGCGCGCCTCCCCGACGGGCGGATGCTGACCAGCGCCGACACCCCCGACGGGACCGCCCGCGGGCTCGCGGTGGACGGGGTGCTCCTCACCGGCGACGGGCTCCAGGTCCGCCGGGTGGCCGGAGCCCACGGGGACCGGCTGCTGATCGAGGGCGCCCGGCGCGACCCCTCCGAACAGCAGGTGTTCCTCCTGGATCCGGACTCCGGCGAGCTGAGCCCGCTCGCGGACGGACCCGGGGTGCACTCGGTCCAGGGGTCGGGCGGAGCGCTGCTGCTCACCTCCGCCGACGCGGACGGGATCCGGCGGATCCTGCGGAACGCGGAGGGACGGGAGTTCACCCCCGAGGACCTGTCGCAGCCGATGCCGTACCGGGTGGTCCCGGTGCTGGAGCGGGTCACCGAGCACGGGATCCCCACCGCGCTCGTGCTGCCGCGCGGGCACGTGCCCGGCACCCGGCTGCCCGTCCTGCTCGACAGCTACGGCGGCCCCGGCGCGCAGGACGTCTGCGCGGAGCCGCGGCGCTGGCAGCACCGGCAGTGGTGGGCCGACCAGGGCTTCGCCGTGGTGACCATCGACAACCGGGGCACGGCGTACGTCTCCCCGCGGTTCACGCACGCCATGTACCGGGGGTTCTCGGACGTCACCCTGGACGACCAGGTCGCGGCGCTGCTGGCGCTCGGGGAGCGGCACGGCGACCTCGACCTGGGCCGGGTCGGGATCCGCGGGTGGTCGTACGGCGGGTACCTGTCCGCGCTCGCGGTCCTGCGGCGGCCGGACGTCTTCCACGCGGCCGCGGCGGGGGCCGCTCCGACGGACTTCCGGCACTACGACACGGCGTACACCGAGCGGTACCTGGGCCTGCCGGCGGAGCACCCCGAGGTGTACGAGCGGGACTCGCTCCTCGCGGACGCGGCGGGGCTGTCGAGGCCGCTGCTGCTGGTGACGGGGCTGGCCGATGACAACGTGCATCCTTCGCACACGCTGCGGTTGTCGCGGGCGCTGACGGATGCGGGGCGGGTCCATCAGCTGCTGGCGCTGCCGGGGGTCACTCATATGACGCCGGGCGGGGTGCGGGAGAAGATCATGGTGCAGGAACTGGCGTTCTTCCGGCGGGAGCTCGGCCTCTGATGGGTGGGGGGACAGGCCCCGGCTGCGGGTGTGCCGCTGCGCGGAGCCTGTCCCCTACCCACCCTTCCGCCGTTCCCCAGGGCTCCGCCCCGGACCCCGCTCCTCAAACGCCGGAGGGGCTGGATGTGGCGCAGCGCGCCGTCCAGCCCCCGCGCCTCAAACGCCCGAGGGGCCGGATGAGCGACCCGTCAGTCCCCGGGGAAGTGGCAGGCCACCTCTCGGGATTCCGCGATCCGCAGGAGGGGTCGTTCCACGCGGCAGATTTCCCGGGCCTTCGGACATCTCGGGTGGAAGGTGCAGCCCGGGGGTGGGGAGGCCGGACTCGGGGGGTCGCCCAGGAGGACGATGCGTTCGCGGCGGCGCTCCGCCGCCGGGTCGGGGAGCGGGACCGCTGAGAGCAGGGCCCGGGTGTAGGGGTGCTGGGGGTTCTCGTAGAGGGACTGCTTGTCGCCGATCTCCACGATCCGGCCGAGGTACATCACGGCGACCCGGTCGCTCACCCGCTTGACGACCGAGAGGTCGTGCGCGATGAACACGTAGGCCAGGCCCAGTTCGGCGCGCAGCCGCTCCATCAGGTTGACGATCTGTGCCTGGACCGAGACGTCGAGGGCGGAGACCGGCTCGTCGGCGATGATCAGCCGGGGGCTGGTGGCGAGCGAGCGGGCGATGCCGATGCGCTGGGCCTGGCCGCCGGAGAACTCGTGCGGGTAGCGGTCGATGTGCTCGGGGATCAGGCCGACGAGGTCCATCAGTTCGGCGGCCCGACGGCGTGCGTCGGATGCCGACCAGCCCTGGACCAGCAGCGGGTCGGAGATGATCCGGGCCACCGTCTGGCGGGGGTTGAGCGAGGAGTGCGGGTCCTGGAAGACCATCTGGAGGTGGCGGCGCAGGGGACGCAGGGCCGGCTGGGAGAGCCGGCTGATGTCCTTGCCCTCGAACTCCACGCTCCCGGAGGTCGGTTCCAGCAACCGGACGAGCATGCGCCCGGTCGTGGACTTGCCGCAGCCCGACTCGCCGACCAGGCCCAGGGTCCGGCCGGCCTCCAGCTCGAAGGAGACCCCGTCCACGGCGCGCACGGGCGCCCCCCGGCGCCCGGTCGCGGTCCGCTTGCCGGGGAAGGTCATCGTGAGGTCGCGGACGGAGAGCAGCGGCCGGTCGGTTGTCGCGCGGGCCGTCGTTCCGGTCGAGGCGGTCATCGGGTCATCTCCGCTGCGGTACCGGCGTAGTGGCAGGCGACCGCGCGCGGCGGCCCGTCCCCGTAGGCGGCGAGCTCCGGCCGCCGGTCCTCGCAGCCCGCGCCCGCCTTCGGGCAGCGCGGGGCGAAGGCGCACCCCGGGGCCGGGGCGAGCAGGGAGGGCGGGGAGCCGGGGATGGCCCGCAGCGGCGCGTCGTCCGCGTCGTCCAGTCGGGGCAGCGAGTCGAGCAGCCCCCTGGTATACGGATGGGCGGGGTCGGCGAACAGCTCGTCCACCGGGGCCTGTTCGGCGGCGCGGCCGCCGTACATGACCAGGACTTCGTGGGCCACCCGGGCCACCACCCCCAGGTCATGGGTGATCATGACGACTCCGAGGCCGCGTTCCTGCTGGAGCCGGGCGATCAGTTCCAGGATCTGCGCCTGGACGGTGACGTCGAGGGCGGTGGTCGGCTCGTCGGCGATGAGGAGTTCGGGTTCGCAGGCCAGCGCCATCGCGATCATCGCGCGCTGGCGCATGCCGCCGGAGAACTGGTGCGGGTACTCCCCCGCCCGGCGGGCCGGTTCCGGGATTCCGACCTCGCCGAGCATGTCGACCGCGCGCCGTTTCGCGGCGGCCCGGCCGGCCCTGAAGTGGACCCGGAAGTGCTCGGCGATCTGCTCGCCGACCGTGTAGTAGGGGTGCAGGCTGGAGAGCGGGTCCTGGAAGATCATGGCCATCCTGCGGCCGCGCAGCTTGGAGAGCTCCTTCTCCGACTTGGTGGTCAGCTCCTGCCCGTCGAGGGTGATGGAGCCGCCGATCTCGGCCCCCCGGTGCAGTCCCATGACGGCGAGGGAGGTGACGGACTTGCCGGAGCCGGATTCGCCGACGATGCCCAGAGTCCGGCCCGCCTCCACGGTGAAGCCGAGGGAGTCGACGGCGCGTACGGAGCCTCGTGGGGTGGTGAAGGTGACGCGCAGGTCGCGCACCTGGAGCAGGGGCGCCTTGGGCGGCTGGGGCATCAGTACCTCACCCTCGGGTCGATGACGGCGTACAGGAGGTCGACGGCGAGGTTCGCGACGACGATGAAGAAGGCGGCCAGGAGGGTGACCCCGAGCACGACGGGCTGGTCCGAGCTGACGAGCGCCCCGTAGAACAGCCGCCCGATGCCGGGGAGTCCGAAGATGGACTCGGTGATGACGGCTCCGGCGAGCAGTCCGCCGAGGTCCATGCCGAAGATGGTCAGGATCGGGGTCATTCCGGAGCGCAGGCCGTGTTTGACGACGACGGTGCGTTCGGGCATGCCCTTGGCGCGGGCGGTACGGATGTACGGCTCGGCCATCGCCTCGATCATCGAACCGCGGCTCTGGCGCGCGTACATGGCGGCGTAGAGCAGGGCGAGCGCGGTCCATGGCAGCAGCAGATTGCTCGCCCAGGCGAGCGGGTTCTCGGTGAGCGGCTGGTAGGCGGGGTAGGGCAGGAGTCCGGCGATGCGGATGACCCCGTAGATCAGCATCACGGAGGTGAAGTAGACGGGCAGGGAGGCGGCGGCGACCGCTCCGACCATGAGGACCTTGTCGGTGGCGGTGTCCTTGCGCAGCGCGGCGGTGACTCCGGCGCCGAGGCCGAGGACGAGCCACAGGGCGGCCGCGCCCACCGCGAGGGAGGCGGAAACCGGGAGGCGGTCCATGAGCAGGTCCCAGACGGGCAGGGAGTTCTCGTAGGAGTAGCCCAGGCAGGGGAAGTCGCACTGCACGGCGTACTGGCCGGTGCCGAGGGTGCGGCCGGTGAAGATCCCGGTGAGAAAGTCGCCGAACTGGCGCCACAGGGGCCGGTCCAGGCCGAGGTACGCGCGTACGTCGGCCAGTCGCTCGGCGCTGCAGGTCTTTCCGCAGGCGGCCGCGGCCGGGTCGGAGGGGAGCACGTAGAAGATGAGGAAGGTGACGGCGGCGATGGCGAGCAGCACCCCGGCGAGGGCGAACACGCGGCGCAGGAAGTAGAGGATCACGTCCGGGCGCCCCTCGGGTCGAGGATGTCGCGCAGGGCGTCGCCGAGGAGGGTGAAGGCGAGCACGGCGAGGAAGAGGAAGAGGCTGGGGATGACGAAGTACATGGGGTCGGTCTCGTAGAAGGCCACGGACTCGGCGATCATCTGGCCCCAGGACGGGGTGGGCGGACGGACTCCCACGCCGAGGTAGCTGAGCGCGGCCTCGGTGCTGATCATGCCGGGGATGAGCAGGGTGGTGTAGGCGATGACCGGGCCGGAGACTCCCGGGAGAATGTCGCGGGTCAGGATCCGCCAGGAGCTCGCGCCGGCGACGCGGGCGGCGTCCACGTACTCGCGGTGTTTGAGGGAGAGGGCCTGGCCCCGCACCACGCGGGCGACGCCTGGCCAGCCGAAGAGGCCGATGACGGCGGTCATGAGGAGGATGCGGTTGACATCCTTGGCCACGGACAGCATCGCGATCATGAAGATGAGGGACGGGAAGGACATCGTCAGATCCATCAGGCGGGACAGGACGGTGTCGGTGCGGCCGCCGAAGTAGCCGGCGGCAATTCCGGCGGCGGTGCCCGCGACGACGACGATGGCGGTGGCGGCGAAGGCGATGAGGAGCGAGACCTGGGCGCCGCTGACCACGCGGGCGAACAGGTCCCGGCCGGTGACGGGTTCCACGCCGAGCCAGTGCTCGGGGCTGATCCCGCCGAAGGAGCCGAGCGGCTGGCCGCCCAAGTAGGGGTCGATGGCGGACTTGTCGAACTCCTCGGGGGACCAGCCGCCGAGCGCACCCAGCCAGGGGGCGGTGGCGGCCATCAGGACGAAGAGGAGGACGACGCAGAGGCTGATGCGGACGGCGGGGCGGCGGCGGAGTTCCCGCCGGGCGAGCTGCCAGGGGCTGCTGCCCGGAGGTACCTCCGCGACCGCCGCCGCGTCCTTGGACGTGGCGGCGACGGCGGCGGTCATGATCAGCCCTGGTTCTGGCTCTTGGCGGGGTCCTTGAGGCCGACCGTCGCGTAGTCGATCTGGCCGACCCACACCGGGTGGCCGAAGGCGCCCGCGATGTTGGTGCCGACGAGCAGCGGCTTGCGCTCCAGCAGGACGGGGACGGCCGGGGACTTCTTCATGATCTCGGCGTCGAGGTCGATCCAGGCCTGGTTGGCCTGCTTGGCGTCGGCCATCGCGTTGATCTCGTCGATCCGCTTCATCGTCGCGTCGTCGCGGAACTGCGAGTAGTTGCCCTGGTTGCCCTTGACCTTGATGGTGCGGCCGTCGAAGACGAAGGGCAGGAAGGTGGACCCGGAGGGGTAGTCGGGGCACCAGCCGGCGAGTACGAGGTCGGGCGCGGTGGTGGTGTCGCCGATGACGTCGTAGTACGCGCCCGGGTCGACGGTGTCGATGACCACCTCGACGCCCGCGCGGCCCAGGCCCTGCTGGATGGCCTCCGCCTTGCCCTTGTCCCCGGTGGAGACGGCGAGGGAGACCTTCAGGGTCTCCTTGCCCGCGGCCTTGAGCAGTTCCTTGGCCTTGGCCGGGTCGCCGGCCGGCGCGATCTTCAGGGTGTCGCCCTGCTTGCCGCCCGAGAGGGCCGGGGGCAGGTAGGCGGTGGCGACGTCGTTGAGCGCGGGGCCGCCGCCCGCGGTGACCACGGCCTCCTTGTCGAGGGCGTACTGCATGGCCTCGCGGACCTTCGGGTCGTCGAGGGGGGCGCGGGAGCTGTTCATCTGGAGCATCTCGGTACAGCCCTGCGACTCGGCCAGCAGCCGCTGCTCGATCTCCGGCTTCGGCAGCACCTTGGGGGCGCTCTCGGGCCGCATGTCGGACCACTCGACACTGGAGCCGTCGGCGCCGTCGGAGGCGATGATCCGGTCGTCGATCTGGCCGCCCTTGAGGCCCATGACCACGACGAACTTGTCCGGGTAGGCCTTGCGGACGGTGTCGGTCTTGGCGTCCCAGTGCTCGTTGCGGACCAGGACGAGCTTCTTGTCGCGGTCGTACGACTCGATCTTGTACGGGCCGGAGGAGAACGGCCGGGCGTCGTACTGCGTGCCCTTCTCCTGCGCTTCGGGGACGGGCGCGAAGGTGGGCAGGGTGGCGGTGGCGGAGAACTCGGCGACGGGACGCTTCAGTTCGAAGACGATCGTGCGGTCGTCGGGGGTCTTGACGGAGTCGAGGTGCTTGCCCTGGAGCGGGCCCTTGTAGCCGTCGGTGCCGGCCAGGTACTGGGCCGCGTAGTCGGGGCCGCCGGTGAGGTCGGGGGCGAAGGAGCGCTCGACGTTGTACTTGATGTCCTGGGCCCTGATGGCCGAGCCGTCCTCGTACTTCAGGCCCTCTTTGAGGGTGAAGGTCCAGGTCCGGCCGCCGTTGGAGGGGGTGCCGAGGTCGGTGGCGAGATCGGGCACGAGCTCGCTGCCGCCCTTGCCGGGCTCGGCCTTGAAGGTGACGAGGGTGCGGTAGAGGAGGCGGGTCCCGAAGTCCATCGTCGGCATCACCCAGTTGCGGGCCGGGTCGAGGTGGGCGAAGTCCTGGTTGGACAGGACGGTGAGCGTGCCGCCCTTGACGGGGGTGCCGCCGAGGATCTTTCCGTCGTTGGCGGCGGCGGGGTTGTCGGCGCCGGCGCCGGAAGAGCCCTTCTTGGGGTCGGAGCAGCCCGAGGCACCGAGTGCGAGTGCGGCCACCAGGGTGGTGGCGAGGACGAGTTGGGTGCGCTTGGTCATGGGTCACTCCAGTGAAGGGCCGCGCTCTATGATGTGACCGGTAACATAGTAATGTGAAATTGTACTGACAAGAGGTCGGAGCCTCTGTTATCCAGCCGTGTCCAAACCCGGGCAGGCGAAGGGGTGTTGGGGACGGCGCCCATGCTCCCGCCATGGATCCGATACTGCCGCCTGCGCTGCCCGAGCTCGTGCACCCGGTCGAGGTGCTGACTTCTCTGGCCCGGAACACGGCTTTGCCGGAGGATCTCGCCTTACGACTCCTTCCACGCGGCATGGCGCCGCTCAGGCTGGCACTCAGGAAGGGGTTCGCGCCGAGTCCGGCCCTGTGCGAGGCGTTCCTGGCACACGGCGCGGCCGAGGCGCTCGCGCACGCCTGGGCGCTGCCGCCGGAGTTCGCCGAGCGACCGGCCGCCGACCCGGACCCGAAGGTGTGCGCGGTGCGCGCCGGACGGGAGGACGCCGGCATCGGGTCGCTGCACCTGTTCGCCGCCGACCCCGACGAGGAGGTGCGGGCAGAGCTCGCCGCCCATCCGGCACTGCCGTTGGAACTCCGGGACCGGCTGGGCCAGGACCCGAGCCCCTACGTGCGGGGAAAAGTGTTCGTCCGCGCCGACGCCCCCTCCGGGCTCCGGGACGAGATCCACGCGCGACTGACCGAGGGCGCCCGTCGCTTCATGGAGAAATCGAGCGCCGCCACCCGCCGTCGAAGTCCGGGGACCGCCCCGCGGACTACTTCGCGTTTCCGCCCCAGAGGCTCCGGCGGTTCGCCGCGGACCCGGACCCGCGCATGCGCGTACTGGCCCTGCGCGACCCGGAATTGCCCGCCGCACTGCTGGAACGGCTGGCGGCGGACGAGAACCACATCGTCCGGCGGGCCGTCGCCAAGGACTCCCGGACGGCGCCGGACACCCTGCTGCCCCTGCTCGGCGACTCCTCGGAGTCCGTCGCCGCGGCCGCCGCCGCCTCGCCCCGGCCACCGGTGAAGGCGATGCGCGCAGTTCTCGACCTGGCCGCCCCGTGGACGGAGCCGCCGGGCGCGGGGAGGCCGTAGGGTCCGTCCGGGCCGGGAGCTGGTTCAGCCCGCCGAGCCCAGGGCGCCCGAGCCCAGGCGGCCCGGGGTGCGGCCCACCGGTTCGTCGCGGCCCTGGGCCCAGAGGGAGCGGACGTGGCCCAGGTGGCGGGTCATGCAGGCTTCGGCCGCCTCCGAGTCCCCGGTGAGCATCAGGTCGAGCAGCTCGATGTGCTCCTCGGCCGAGGAGACCAGCTTGCCGGCCTCGTCCAGGCCGGTCAGCCCGTACAGGCGGGAGCGCTTGCGCAGGTCGCCGACCGTTTCGACCAGGCGGTCGTTGCCCGCCAGGGCCAGCAGGGACAGGTGGAAGCGGCGGTCGGCCTCCAGGTACCCGATGAGGTTGTGCTCGCGGGCGCTGGTGACGATCTCCTCGGCGATCGGGCGCAGGGCCTCCAGCTGCTCGGGGGTCGCGATCTTGGTGATCCGGCCGATGGTCGGGACCTCGATCATCGTGCGCAGCTCGGTGTACTGGTCGAGATCGCGCTCGCTGACCTCGGTGATCCGGAACCCCTTGTTGCGGACGGGCTCGACCAGGCCTTCGCGGGCCAGGTCGAGCATCGCTTCGCGTACCGGTGTGGCGGAGACGCCGAGCTCGGCCGCGAGGCCGGGGGCGGAGTAGACGCTGCCGGGGCGCAGTTCACCTGCTATCAGGGCTGCTCGGAGTGCGTGGCCGACCTGGTCGCGGAGCCGTTCCTGAGCCTTGATGAGGCTGTGCTGCTTCAGGTCACCCATTGCTTTTCCTCCGAGACCCTCGACACCGCCGACGAGGAGAGGGACAGCGTACAATGTCACGTTGCGCTTATTCCTCCCCCTCGGCCGCCTCGAACAGCGCGACCGCCACAGCGAGATCTTCCCAGGCCATGCCCACACTCTTGAAGAGCTGTGGACAACTCGCCGCCGCGCCGGTCGCGAGCCGGCCCGCCACCAACTCGGCCAGGGTGCCGGTGATGTGGCCGGGCCCGATGGCCCCCTCCGCCTCCGGAACCAGCAGGTCCCCCGCCTCGCGCAGGGCCGCCGCACGCGACTCCACGTACACGGCCGCCCGTCTGACCAGCGCCGTGTCCACCTCCCGGGCCTCCGGCTCGTGCGAGCCGACCGCCACGACGGTCGCGCCCGGTGCGATCAGCCGCCCGTCGAAGAGGGGCTCGCGGGCCGTGGTGCAGCAGATCACCAGGTCGGCGTCGGCCACCTCGGCAGCCACCCCCGTCCTGGCCGGGACCCCGAGTCCCCGTGCGTGCGCGGCCAGCTTCTCGGCGCCCGCCGCGCCGTCCGGTGACCCCGTCCGGGCCACGACCACCACCTCGGCCAACCGGCGCATCGCCAGCACCGCTTCGAGGTGCCCGTAGGCCTGCGGCCCCGAACCGAAGAGCACCAGCCGCAGCGGCCGGCCGTCCGGGACCAGGTGGCGCAGCGCGAGGGCCGAGACCGCCGGGGTGCGAAGGGTGGTCAGCGCCGCCCCGTCGAACAGGGCCAGCGGGCGCAGGGTGGGCCCGTCCAGGAGCAGGTACGTGCCGGTGATGCGGGGCAGGCCGCGCGCCGGATTCCCCGGCGCCACCCCCGCGATCTTCACGCCCGCGTAGCCCCCGGCAGCGGCCGGCATCACCAGCAGCTCCCCACCGCCCGGCACCGCCACGGCGCCGCGCGGCGGGCAGCTCTCCGGATCCAGCCCGGCCCGCAGTGCGCCTGCCAGCGCGTCCGCGGCGGCGGCCGGACCCAGCAGCCCGGCCGTCTGGGCCGCCGAGAACTGCCGGATCCCGGCGGGGCCCGTCACGGGAAGCCCCGTCACAGCAGGAACCCGGTACCGAGCGCGTCGTACGGGTCCACGGTGAAGGCGTGCTCGCCGGTGCGGTACGCGGCTCCGGTGACCTCCGTGACCAGCCCCGCCTCGGTGGCCGAGGCGACGCGGCCGGTGAACACCGTGCCCGTCACCGACTCGTGCAGCAGGTCGTCCCCCGCCCCCAGCCGCCCGTCCTCCGCCAGCAGTGCGAGCCGCGCCGACGTGCCGGAGCCGCAGGGCGACCGGTCGATCTGCCCGTCGGCGAAGACGGTGACGTTGCGCTGGTGCGGGCCGAAGGGGGTGTCGGGCAGTTCTTCGTAGAAGATCACCCCGTAGACCCCGGAGAGCAGCGGCCCGCCGGGGTGCCAGGTCCCCGGGTGGGTGGCGAGCGCGGCCCGGATCTCCACGCCCGCCCGCACCAGCGAGGGCAGCGAGGCCCGGGTCACCTCCAGGCCGAGGTCCCGCGCCCGGACGGAGGCGTAACAGGCTCCGGCGTGCGCGATGTCCACCTCGGCCAGGCCCAGGGTGGTGGCGACGGGCACCTTGCGGGCGCTGGTGCGCGCCGGGACGTTGCGGAAGGTGACCCCGGTGGTGCGGCCGGCGGTGCGGTGCACGGTCGCACCGACCCGGCCCGAGGGCACGTCGATCCGTACGGCCACGTCCCCGTCATCGGGCGCCGGGACCCGGCCGGTGTCCACGGCCCAGGCGCCGAGCGCCATGGTGCCGTGACCGCAGGCGGTGGAGTAGCCGTCCTTGTGCCAGAACAGCACCCCGAAGTGGGCCCCGTCGTCGTCGGGCGGCACCACGAACCCCCCGTACATTCCGGCGTGCCCGCGCGGCTCCTGCACCAGCAGCCGCCGTACGTCGTCCAGGGCGCCCCGCCTCGGCGCGGTCCCGGAGCCGCCCGGCCCGATGGCGGTGGCGCAGCGCTCGGCGACGGTGTCCCCGGGGGCGGGTGGCAGTCCGTCCGCAAGGGTGTCGACGATCCGGAACGGCTCGCCCGCGGTGTGGTAGTCGGCGGTGCGGACCAGGACGGGCGCGGGGGTGGGGGCCGGGGCGGGGGCCGGGCCCGGGGCGGCCTCGGGGGTGGTGGTCACAGCAGAAACCCTCCGGGGAAGGGGTCGGACGGGTCGAGGAAGTACTGGGCGGTGCCGGTGATCCAGGCCCGCCCGGTGACGGTGGGCACGACGGCCGGGATCCCGCCCACGGTGGTCTCGCCGACGAGGCGGCCCGTGAACTCGGTCCCGATGAAGGACTCGTTGACGAAGTCCGTGTCCAGGGGCAGCAGCCCCCGGGCGTGCAGTTGCGCCATGCGCGCGCTGGTTCCCGTACCGCAGGGCGAGCGGTCGAACCAGCCCGGGTGGATGGCCATCGCGTGCCGGGAGCGGCGGGCGTCGGAGCCCGGGGCGGCGAGGTAGACGTGCTTGACCCCGCCGATCGCCGGGTTCTCGGGGTGGGCGGGCCGGTCGTCGGAGGCGTTGATCGCGTCCATGACGGCGAGGCCCGCGGCGAGCAGGTCGTCTTTGCGTGCCCGGTCGAAGGGGAGGCCGAGGGAGTCGAGTTCGACGAAGGCGTAGAAGTTGCCGCCGTAGGCGAGGTCGTAGGTGACCGTGCCGTATCCGGGGACCTCGGCCTTGAGGTCGAGGCCGACGCTGAAGGAGGGGACGTTGGTGAGGGTGACGGCGGTGGCCGCACCGTCCTCGACGAGCACGTCGACGCTCACCAGTCCGGCCGGGGTGTCGAGCCGGACGGTGGTGACCGGCTCGACGACCGGGACCATGCCGGTCTCGACGAGGACGGTGGCGACCCCGATGGTGCCGTGCCCGCACATGGGGAGCAGGCCCGACACCTCGATGAAGACCACGCCGAAGTCGGCGTCGGGGCGGGTGGGGGGCTGCAGGATGGCGCCGCTCATCGCGGAGTGGCCGCGCGGTTCGTACATGAGCAGGGTCCGGATGTGGTCCAGGTGCTCGATGAAGTGGAGCCGTTTGGCGGCCATGGTGGCGCCGGGGATCACCCCGACTCCCCCGGTGATCACCCGGGTGGGCATCCCCTCGGTGTGCGAGTCCACCGCGTGGTAGATGTGGCGCGTGCGCATCGTGCGCTCCCCCTGACTGCCTTGTCGGCGTGTGGGTCGAGGCCTCGGACGGGGCCGGTCGACGTGGCTAGTTGAGGCCCTCGGCGAGAGCCTTCTCGGTGGCGGCGCGGACGGCGGCCTCGATCTCGCCGGTCAGCGGGAAGCGGGGCGGGCGGGTGGCGCCGCCGGGTCGGCCGGCCAGGTCCATGGAGAGCTTGATGGCCTGGACGAACTCGGTCTTGGAGTCCCAGCGCAGCAGCGAGTGGAGGGACTTGTAGAGCGGGAGGGCGGTGTCGAGGTCCCCGGCGACGGCGGCCCGGTAGAGGGTGGCGCAGGACTGCGGCAGGGCGTTGGGGTAGCCGGCGATCCAGCCGACGGCCCCGGCCAGGGCCAGTTCGAGCAGGACGTCGTCGGCGCCGATCAGCAGGTCGAGGCCCGGGGCCAGTTCGGCGATCTCGTAGGCGCGGCGGACGTCTCCGCTGAACTCCTTGACGGCGACGATGGAGCCGTCCGCGTGGAGTCGGGCGAGGAGGGCCGGGACCAGGTCCACCTTGGTGTCGATGGGGTTGTTGTACGCGACCACGGGCAGCCCGGCGCGGGCGGTCTCGGCGTAGTGCGCGCGGACGGCGTCCTCGTCGGCGCGGAAGGCGTTGGGCGGCAGGAGCAGGACGGAACCGGCGCCGGCCTCGGCGGCCTGTTCGGCCCAGCGGCGGGACTCGGCGCTGCCGTAGGCGGCGACGCCGGGCATGACGCGGGCCCCGTCCCCGGCGGCCTCGACGGCGGTACGCACGACGCGTGCCCGCTCTTCGTCGGTGAGGGTCTGGTACTCACCGAGGGAGCCGTTGGGGACGACGCCGTCGCAGCCGTTCGCGATCAGCCAGGCCACGTGTTCGGCGTAGGCGTCGTAGTCCACGCTCAGGTCTTCCCGCAGGGGTAGCGCGGTGGCGACCATGATGCCGTGCCAGGGGCGGGTGCGGATGTCCGTGGTGGGCGCGGGGGTGTGCGCGTGGTTCATGAGAGAGCTCCCTAGAGTGGTGTGTGACATTTTACTAGTGGGCGCAAGGCGGCCACAAGAGTTGCGGCACGCCTGATCAGCGTTCGGGGGTGGGAAGTTCTTCGGGAAGCCCGCCGGGAAGGTCAGCGGCGGGTTCGTCGGGGAGTCCGGCGAGGTGGCGCAGCGGGACCGGGCAGGACAGCGGCCTGCGGTCGGGGGACGGCTCCTCCCCCGCCAGGGCGGCGACGGCCGGACCGCACATCCGGCCCTGGCACCAGCCCATGCCGGCCCGGGTGAGCAGTTTGACCGTACGGGCGTCCCGTGCGCCCAGGTCTTCGACGGCCTCCCGGATCCGGGAGGCCGGGACCTCCTCGCAGCGGCACACGTCGGTGTCCCCGCGCAGCCAGCCGGTCCAGCCCGGGCCCGGACGGTGGGCGCCGGCCATCGCGTCGGCGAAGGCCCGCAGCCGCGTCCGGGTGCGGACGAGGCGGCCCGGGACGGGTCGGCCCGCGATCGCGTGGGCGGCGATCTCCCCTTCGGCCAGCGCCAGTTGCGCACCGCCGATGCCACCGGTCTCCCCGGCGGACCAGATCCCGGGGACCGAGGTCCGCTGGCCGGGGTCCAGCTCCAGGGCGACGGTGCCGTCGGGGCTGCGGCGGGTGGCGCAGCCGAGACCGGTGGCCAACTCCAGCTGGGGCACGAGTCCGTGGCCCACGGCGACGGCGTCGCAGGGGATGCGGCGCGCGGTCGCGGGGACCGGGCGCCAGTCGCGGTCGAGCCGGGCCACGGTGACGGCCTCGACCCGCCCGGTCCCGTGGGCTTCGGTGACGGCGTGCCGGGCGAGGAGCCGGACCCCGTGCCGGAGCAGGGCGCTGCCGTACGTGGCGCCTTCGGCGAGCTTGGCGGGGTTGCGCAGCAGGGCGGGGACGTGGCCGGCGTACCCGGTGTAGGAGGCGGCCTCCACCACGGCGGGCACCCGGGCTCCGGCCGCGGCCAACGAGCCGGCCACGGCGAGCAGCAGGGGCCCGCTCCCGGCGACGACCACCCGCTTGCCCGGAAGCACCAGCCCGCTCTTGAGCATGGCCTGCGCCCCGCCGGCCCCGACGACCCCGGGCAGGGTCCAGCCGGGGAAGGGGAGCTGGCGCTCGTAGGCTCCGGTCGCCAGCAGCACGGCGGCGGCGTGGACGGTCGCGGGCGCCTCGTCGGGGCCGACCACGGCATGCAGGGTCCAGCTCCGCCCGGGGTCCTGCCCCTGGCCCGGGACCACGGTCCAGACGTGGTGGAGCGGAAGGTACGCGATCCTCCCGGCCTCCTCGTGTTCCCGCAGGGCGGCTTCGCGCGCGGCGAAGGCGGCCCACCCGTGGTGCAGGGCTTCGGGGCGGGCGGCGCCGAGTCCGGGAGCCGGGTGGCGGTAGTACTGGCCGCCGGGGCGTTCCCCCGAGTCGAGGAGGACCACGCGCAGCCCGAGGCCGGCGGCCGTCACGGCGGCGGCGAGGCCGGCGGGGCCGGCGCCGACGACGGCGAGGTCGGCGGGGGCGGCTGGGGCCGCCGGGGCGGTCGGGGCGCCCGGGGCGTCAGACGGCGAGGTCGCCACGGCCGGTCCCTTCCTGAGTGGTGACACGGTCCCCGGGGCGGGCGGGGACGAGGCACGCGCGCTGGTTCGGGCGGTCGTTGACGGTGACGAGGCAGTCGTAGCAACTGCCGATCCCGCAGAACGCACCGCGGGGGGCGGCGTTCTCACGGGTGGTCCGCCAGGCGAGGATGCCGGCGGACCAGAGGACGGCGGCGATGCTCTGCCCGGCTTGCGCGGGCAGTTCGCGGTCGTCGAAGCGGAGGGTCCACGTGTCGGTGGGGGCGCCGCCGACCAGGTCGCGGGGCGACCGTTGCCGCGGGGTCGTCGCTTCGCTCATCGCTTCCGTTCTCCTCAGATCCTCTGACCGGGCGCGTTCCGCGCCCCCGTTGCCCTGCGGGGCCTGTCCCCTACCCATCCCCCAGACTCCGTCCGGGGGGACCCCCAGTTCCACCGTTCCCCGGGCGGAGCCCGGACCCGAAAGCCCCCGGGCTCCGCCCGGACCCTCCCCCAGCTACCGCCGGGGGTGCCCCCTGCCTCAAACGCCGGCGAGGCTGGATTCCAGCGACGGCGGTCATCGGTCCGGCTCCGCGAAGCGCGACGGGTCGAAGGGGGTCGGGTCCAGTGGCGGGGCCGAGCCGGTCAGCGCCGCGGCGATCAGGACGCCCGTCGCCGGAGCCAGGCCGATGCCCGCGCCCTCGTGGCCGCACGCGTGGAACAGGCCCGGCGCCCGCGGATCCGCGCCGATCGCCGGGAGGTGGTCGGGCAGGTACGGCCGGAAGCCGTGGTAGACCCGCAGCACCCGGACGTCCGCCAGGACGGGGAAGAGCGCCGCCGCCTGCGTCGCCAGACGCCGCAGCGCCTGCGTCGACAGGGAGCGGTCGAAGCCCACCCGCTCCCGCGTGGCCCCGATGAGGACCGGGCCGGCCGGGGTGCCCTCGACCACCGCCGAGGACTGGAGCGAGGCCGAGCCGCTCGCCACGTCCGCGATGTAGTCCGCGGCGTAGACCTTGTGCCGCACCACCCTCGGCAGCGGCTCCGTGACGAGGACGAAGCCCTTCCGGGGCAGGACCGGGAGCGTGAGCCCGGCCAGTGCGGCCACCGCCCCGCCCCAGGTGCCCGCCGCGTTGACCACCGCCGGGGCGAGGAGTTCGCGGCGGCTCGTGCGGACCCCGCGCAGGGCGCCGGAGCCTGCGGGTCCCGGGGAGCGGAGCAGGGCCGTCACCTCCTCCCCCAGGTACACCTCGGCCCCCGAGGCCGCGAGCAGCCGCGCCGCCGCCTGGGCGGGCTGGACCTGGGCGTCCTGCGGGTAGTGGAAACCGCCCGCCAGGTCCGGGGCCGAATGGGGCTCCAGATCCCGCAGTTCACCCGGCCCGACCTCGACCGCGTCGACCCCGGCGGCGCGCTGGCCGTCCGCGAAGCCCCGTAGCGCCTTCACCGTGGCCTCGTCGGCCGCGACGACCAGGCCGCCCTTGGCCTCGTACTCGATCTCCCGGGGGAGTTCGAGGGCGAGCTCCTGCCAGAGGCCCGCCGACAGCAGTGCGAGGTCCAGCTCGGGGCCGGCCTCCTTGTCGGAGACGAGCAGGTTGCCTTCGCCGGCGCCTGTGGTGCCGCCCGCGACCGGGCCCCGGTCGACGACGGCCACGGAGAGTCCGCAACGGGCCGCGTAGTACGCGCACGCGGCCCCGACGACGCCCGCGCCGATGATCACGACGTCGAGCGGGCGGCTCGGCCGACGACTCTGGGAGGGGGAGTGTCTCTTGGGCACGGCAGTAATATGTCACATTCTTTAGAAGGGGAACAGGCCGGTCCCGCCCCCGCCGGGTGGCGGGACCGGCCTGAGCCGGATCAGCTGCGCAGCGGTCCCTCACAGCTGTAACTCGAGGTGCCCCCCAGGTGGTTGCTCCAGACCTCCACCGGGCCGAAGGAACAGTTCATGTCGGCCAGGTTGTTCGAGGCCGCACCCGCCCGGTCGAGGATGAAGTAGTCGACCGTCTCGGACATGTCCTTGAAGTTCTGGTCGTCACTGCGCCACTTCGACAGGTTCGCGGTGATCTTGCCGGTGCAGGTGAACCGGCGCTTGCCCGCGTCTCCGTTCTCCACGCAGTCCGGATTGCTGTAGGTGGCCGTGTAGAACGAGGACTTCACGTCCGCCAGCGCCGCGTCGCGCAGCTGCGCGTTCGGGGTGAAGGAGGTGTTCGGCACGTACAGCTGGTCCACCTTGGCGATCTGCGCGTCCAGGAACCGGTTGTAGTCGCGCTGCAGGTACGAGTCCCCGCCCATCCGGCTGCGCCAGGCGTCGAAGCCGGCCGGGTCGTCGGCGCGCTGGTAGCCGTACATCTCGCGCAGGAGCGTGGGGTGCTCGGTCCACAGGAACTCGAAGAACGTGCCCGCGTAGTTGTAGAAGCGGAAGCCGTCGTGGTCGTACGTGGCGTGCAGCAGCTCGTCCACCGTCATGCGCGGGCCGCCGCCGGCCGTGTCGCTGATGATGCCCCTGACCAGGGACTTGCGGACGGCTATGCCGTTGTCGCGGGTCGCGCCGTCGAAGAACTCGGCGGTGCCCTCGTCCATGGCGGTGGTCCGGTCGCCCTGGTACCAGGCGCCCTGGCCGAAGAAGCCGGGCACGGCGAAGCGGCCGTTGAGGTAGTGCGTGTACTCGTGGCGGAAGAGCTCTTCCAGGGTGAGGGAGGAGTCCTGCGGGACGCGGCGCTGGTAGGTGTAGAAGGTCGCGCCGTTCTCGATGTAGATGCCGCCGTTGTTGGTGCCGTAGCCCGTCAGGATCGGGTGGTAGTTCACGTAGTCCGCGCGAGAGGCGTACAGCACGATGTTCAGCGTGGTGTTGGGGTCGCCCGCGAGCGGCTGGTCGGTGCCCAGGACCCGGTGGAACTGCGTCTTGACCTGCTTGCTCGCGTAGTAGAGCTGGTCGACGGTGGCCCGGTCGAGGGCGGTGCGGACCTTGATGCCGCCGTTGTCGTAGACGTAGGTGTTCGGGAAGAGCTGCTTCTCGATGTCCTCCTTGCACACCCCGTACTGCTTGCACTCCTGGTAGAAGTTGAGCCAGGAGACGATCTTCGCCCACTGCTCGCTGCCGTCGCCGAAGGCCGACTTGACCGGGCCGAGCAGGGCGCCGAGGTCGGCGACGACCCCGCTCCGGAGGCTGTCGATCTGGCCGAAGCGGCCGTACTCGCCCAGCGCGTCGCGCGCCACCCAGGCGTTGCCGGTGCCCTTGAGGTGGGTGTACCCGGCGAAGTTCTTGAAGGCCGCGCGGTACGAGGCGTCACCGGCCGCGGCCGCCTGGAACGCGGCGTCGTTGTTGCCCGGGTACACGCCGAGGTAGTTGACGGAGAGGGCGGCGAGCGCCGCACCCGCCCAGCCGGAGTCCAGGTTCGTGGCGGTGTGCGCGGCGTCCAGGGTGGCCAGGACCTGCTTGATCAGGCCGAGCTGGTGCTGGCGCAGCCCGGGGGCGCTGGCCGCGTAGAGGGCCTCGCGCAGGGTGCGGGCGTTGGAGGCGGTGGCGTCGAAGGTGCGGGCGGCGGAGCCGAAGTCGGCGATCGCGCGGCGCATGGCGTCGACGGTCGGGGCGTCGGTGACGTCGATCTCGGTGCGCGAGTAGTCGTGGTAGGCCACGGCGTGCAGATAGGTGAACATCTCCTCCAGGTGCGAGGAGTTCCGTCCGTCGTGCGCGGCGGACAGGGTGGATATTCGCCGGGAGACGGCCTGGACGTGGGCGTCGGACATGACGGGGGCGAGGCGCGCGTCCCAGGTCCAGATGAGGCCGCGCAGGCAGCCGTCGGCGGTGACGGCCTGGTCGGCGAGGAAGTCGGCGAACTGCTCGGGGTCGAGGTTGGTGATCCCGTCGAGGGTGCACGGGACGCCGGAGGCGTCGCTCTGGGCCGCGGCGGCCAACTTGCCGCTCTTGGCGGCGGGCGCGGCGGCGACGGCCTTGGTGGCGGCGCCGGGGACCCGGCCGTCGGCGACGGCCTGGCCGCCGGGGGCCGGGGCGGGGGCCGGAGCGTTCTCCTGCTGCTGGGCGAGGCGGTCGACCTCGTCGAACGGGTTCGCCCCGGGGGCGCCCGCGGTGAAGGTTCCGGACGTCGGCGTGCCGGACACCCTGGCGGGGGCGCCGGTCTCGGCGGCCTGGGTCACGGCCTGGCCGGCGGTGGCGAGGAGGGTCACCGCGACGGCGGCGGAGAGGAGGGACGTGCGCACGGCTCTGTGCTGGGACACCAAGAACTCCTGGTTGGGAAGGGAGGTGGGGGAAAGTGGTGTGCGAGCTGCCAGGTCGCCCGTGACCTGAACTGCCCGGCGTCACACGGCGTTTGACAGGGATTAACGTGGCGCGGTGTGACCTGTAACATAGTAATGTGAAATTGCACTGACAAGACCTGTGCGCCCACCAGTTCGCATCTTCTTGAGGGAGCCCCCGTGACCGACACCCCCTCCCGCCCCACCGCCGGGCTCAACATCGGCAGCCACGACCTGCCGGTATCAACGGAGTTGTCCCGATTCATGGCGTCGGACTGGGCGGCCTCACCGCTCCCCGGCAACGCCCGGACCCCCGGCCACGCCGTCACCCCGGCCCGCAGGGACCGGCTCTCCGCCCGGTTCCCCGGCGAGCGGCTGATCATCCCGGCCGGGGAGCTGAAGGTCCGCACCAACGACTGCGACCACCGCTTCCGCCCGCACAGCGCGTACGCCTGGCTGACCGGGCTCACCGGCGAGGACCAGGCCGGCCACGTCCTCGTCCTGGAGCCCGCCGGCCCGCACGCGCACGAGGCCGTCCTCTACCTGCGCCCCCGCTCCCCGCGCGTGGACGGCAACGAGGAGTTCTACCGCGACCGCCGCTACGGGGAGTTCTGGGTCGGCCGCCGCCCCGACCTCGCGGAGGCCGAGCGGCTCTCCGGGATCCGCTGCGCCCACCTGGACACCCTCGGCAGCCCGGCGGGCCGCAACGCGGCCACCGACTCCGCACTGGCCGTCGCACTCTCCGAGCTGCGTCTGGTCAAGGACGAGTGGGAGGTGACCCAGCTCCAGCTGGCCGTCGACCACACCACCGCCGGTTTCGAGGACGTCGTACGGGACCTCCCGCGCGCGCTGGCCCACCCGCGCGGGGAACGCTGGATCGAGGGGGTCTTCAACCGCCGCGCCCGCGCCGAGGGCAACGGCACCGGCTACGAGACCATCGCCGCGTCGGGCGCGCACGCCTGCGTCCTGCACTGGATCCGCAACGACGGCCGACTGAACGGGGACGAACTCCTGCTGCTGGACGCGGGCGTGGAGACCGACACCCTCTACACGGCGGACATCACCCGCACCCTCCCCCTGTCGGGACGCTTCTCCTCGGTCCAGCGACAGGTGTACGAACTGGTCCTGGCCGCACAGGACGCGGGCATGGCGGCGCTGCGGCCCGGCGCGAGCTTCCGCGACTTCCACCGGGCCGGGATGCGGGTGATCGCCGAGGGGCTCGCGGAGTGGGGCGTCCTCAAGCACGCCGAGGGCGATCTGCACCGCCGGTACACCCTGTGCAGCAGCGGCCACATGCTGGGGCTGGACGTGCACGACTGCGCGAAGGCGCGGGCCGACACGTACCTGGACGGGGTCCTGGAGGAGGGCCAGGTGCTCACGGTCGAGCCGGGCCTCTACCTCCAGCCCGACGACGAGACACTCCCGCCGGAGCTGCGCGGCATCGGCGTCCGCATCGAGGACGACCTGGTGATCACGGCCGGGGGCGCCCGCCTGATGTCGGGCGCCCTGCCCCGCACCGTGGCGGGGATCGAGGAGTGGATGGGGAACCTGCTGGAGGGCTAGACCCTCCCCGCGGGATTCCGGCCGGGTCCGCGCCCGCCGCTCAGCGGCGGGCGTAGGAGCCGAGGCCGACCAGGCAGTACACGTACTGGTTGAGGGTGGCTCCGTTGACGGTGTAGCGGTAGGAAAAGGCGTACTCGGTCTTCGGATTGTCGTTGCACCGGTTCAGGTCCGAGGTCAGCGGGATGCTCTCGATCACCCGGTAGTGCGCGTCGGACGCCGAGCAGGAGACCTCTTCCACGTCCGTGACCTTCTGCGCGGTGGTCGAGTCCGGCAGCGAGCCGTTGAGGCAGGTGCCCCGGTCGTACGGCGTCGGCGCGGCCTCGGAGGGCACCGGTGCGGGAGCGGGCACGGCGCCACCCGCCGGGGTGCTCCGCACCGCGGTCGGGGTCGGGGTCGGGACCGTGACCGGGTCGGGCGACCAGGCGCTGAAGGAGGGCGCGGGCCCGGGTGCCGCCCCGGGGGCCTCTCCGTCGTTCAGGCCGCTCAGTACGGCCGCGCCCGCGATGAGGGCGACGAGGACTCCGAGCGCCACCAGGCATCCGCGCGCACCCCAAGCACTCCCGGCGGCAGGCTGCCCGGGCGCCGAGGGGCGGGCGCCGGAGGGGTCCGGCCCCGGAGGCGAGATCCAGCGCGAGGCCGGGTGCAGGGGCGCAGTCGGGGACGCCGACGGGGAGGGAGGATGGGATGCAGACGGCGGTGGTGGCGGGGGCGGCGGTGACACCGGCCCCTGTACGGGCGGGGGCGCGGGCGCGCCCGCGGCCGGGCCCACCCTGATCCGGACCGGCACCTCGGAACCGCCGACGCGGACCCGCACGAGGTCCCCGTCCCGGCACGGCGGGATCCGGAGCCGGGCCGGACCGGTCGACAGGGTCACCGGGACGATCACGCCGTGGGCGGCTTGCTGCGGAGTGATCGTCAAGGACATCTCTTGGAACTCTTGGGACGACACCGACTGCTCCAGGAGGTGGCGGTCGCACGGACGTTCGCCGCGTGCACAACACGCGGGATTCTGCCCCGCGTCCGCACGAGGACGCAGTCGTTCCGCCGGATCACCCCCGGATCGTCAACGCGTCGCGGACTCCGGCCCGGTCAGCGGTTACCGCCGCCGTTCCAACCGCCGTCGTGCCCGCCGCCGTTCCAGCCGCCGTCGTGCCCGCCGTCGTGGTTGCCGTTCCAGCCCCCGTCGTTCCAACCGTCGTTGTTCCAGCTGTCGTTGTTCCAGCCGCCGTCGTGGTTGTTCCAGTGGTCGTTGCTCCAGTTGCTGTTGTCCCAGTTCCAGCTGTCGTTGTTCCAGTTGCTGTTGTCCCAGCACCAGCTGGGCCGGTCGCTTCCACGTGAGGGGTCGCAGCAGTCGCGCCACCAGCCGTCACCACGCCAGTCGGAACACCGATACGTCTGCGGCAGACCCGGGAGGGAAGTAGAGGTAGCGGCAAAGGCGCTTCCCAGGGGCATCAGACCGATTGCGATCCCGGCCGCTCCTGTCACAGCTGCCGCAACGAACCCACGGCGCATGTTCATGCACCTCCGCGAATGAAGGGGCGAATTGCCCCGAAATAAGGCATTTCAACCCTCCACCCTCCCCCGCCCACTGTCAAAGGCACCCGCTCCCACCAGCACAAACGACCTACGGAAGCACCGCGAGCCCGTCCATCTCGACGAGCGCGGCCTCGTCCCACAGCCTGACCACGCCCACGACCGCCATCGCCGGATACTCGCGCCCCGCCAACCGGCGCCAGATCCGGCCCAGTTCGGCGGCCGAGGCCCGGTAGTCCGCCACGTCGACCGCATAGACGGTGACCCTCGCCAGATCGGCCGGCGAGCCGCCCGCCGCCGCGAGCGCCGCGAGCAGGTTCGCCAGCGCCCGCTCGAACTGCTGCGGCAGCCCCTCCCCCACCACCTTGCCCTCGCCGTCGAGCGCCGTCTGTCCGGCCAGGAACACCAGTCGGCTCCCGGTGGCGACCACCGCGTGCGAGAACCCCGTCGCCGGGGACAGCTCCGCCGGATTGATCCGCTCCGGGCTCATGCCCCGCTCCCCTTCGCCGCCACCGTCTCCGCATGCCCCGTCCGCGCCGCCGCCCGGGAGTGGTCCCGGTAGAGCTCCTTCGCGATGATCGTGCGCTGCACCTCGCTCGCCCCCTCGTAGATCCGCGGCGCCCGCACCTCCCGGTAGAGGTGTTCCAGCAGGTGACCGCGCTGGAGGGCCACGGCCCCGTGCAGCTGCACCGCGTGGTCGACCACGTACTGGGCCGTCTCCGTGGCCAGCAGCTTCGCCATCGCCGCCCGCCTGGGCACCTCGGGCGAGCCGCTGTCGTAGGCGCCCGCGGCCGCGTAGACGAGGAGCCGCGCGGCCTCGGTCCGGGTGGCCATCTCGGCCACCCGGTGCGCCACGGCCTGCAGGTCTCCCAGTACGCCCCCGAAGGCGGTACGGGCCGCCGTGTGCGCCACGGTCGCGTCCAGGGCGGCCCGCGCCATCCCGACGGCGAAGGCGCCCACGCTGGGGCGGAAGAGGTTCAGCGTGTCCATGGCCACCCGGAAGCCGCGGCCGGGCTCTCCCAGCAGGTCGTCCGGGCCGACCGGGACCCCCTCGAAGGTCAGCGCGCCGATCGGATGCGGGGAGAGCATGTCGAGGGCCTCGCCCGAGAGCCCCGGCCGGTCGGCCGGGACCAGGAAGGCGCTGATCCCCTTGGCCCCCGGACCCTCGCCGGTCCGGGCGAACACCGTGTAGAAATCGGCTTCGGGGGCGTTGGAGATCCAGCGCTTGAACCCGTGCAGCCGCCAGCCCGCCGCCCCTCCGCGCACCTCCCGTACGGCTTCGAGCTCCAGCGCCGCCGCGTCCGAGCCGGCCCCCGGCTCGCTCAGCGCGAAGGCCGCCACCGTCCGCCCGGCCCGCACCCCCGGCAGCCAGCGCTCCCGCTGCGCGGCGGTGCCCGAGCGCAGCACCGGGTGGGCGCCCAGCCCCTGGAGGGCGAGCGCCGTCTCGGCCTCCGTGCAGCCGTAGGCGAGGGATTCGCGCAGCAGGCAGAGCTCCAGCGCGCCCGAGGTGAAGAGCCGCTCCAGCAGTCCCGCCTCGCCCAGCGCGGCCAGCAGCGGCCGGTTGACCCGGCCCGGCTCCCCCTTCTCGGCCAGCGGCAGCAACTGCCCGGCCGCCAGGTCGCGCAGCCGCGCGCACCACCCCTCCTGGTCCGCCCCGAGCGCGAAGCCGGCCGACCCGGTGGTTCCCGCAGACCTAGTAGGCCCAGTAGGCCCAGTGACCCCAGCCGCCCCATCCGACCCTGCCGCCCCGTCCGCCCCTGCGGACCCGGCCGATCCGGCGAATCCCGAGATTCCCGTCATCCGAATGCCCCAGCCCCTATCGCGTCCCGTTGACTGCCGTCACCATGACGATACGCTCGTGCTGCGACCGCACGGCAGCCCCACAGCCCCACCTTCTCGGCAACTCAAGGTCCATCGGTTCCATTCAAAGGGGGCCGGGTCCCCACCCGGGGCCCGGACCGTCACAAGGGGGCGAACCCGCCTTGGAGCTCAAGCCTTCCGCTCACCGTGACACCTTCGCCCGCGACCATCTGCCACCGGCGCACGCCTGGCCGCGGCTCCTCTTCGAACTCCCCGGGCTGGCCTATCCCAACCGGCTCAACTGCGGCGTGGAGCTGCTCGACGCCACCATCGCCCGGTTCGGCCCGGACCGCCCCGCCTTCCGCGGAGCGGACGGCACGGTGTGGACGTACGGGGAGCTGAGCGCCCGCGTCGACCGGCTCGCGCACGTCCTCAGCTCCGACCTCGGCGTGGTCCCCGGCAACCGGGTGCTGCTGCGCGGCCCCACCGGCCCCTGGCTGGCCGCCTGCTGGCTGGCGGTGATGAAGGCCGGTGCGGTGGCCGTCACCGTCCTGGCCCAGCAGCGGGCGCAGGAGCTGGCCACGGTGTGCGCGATGGCCCGGGTGAGCCACGCCCTGTGCCATGCGGAGGTGGTCGACGACCTGGTCAAGGCCCAGGTGCCGGGGCTGCGGATCACCGCGTACGGCGGCGACGCCCCCGACGACCTGCTGCACCTCGCCCAGGGCCATCCGGAGCCCTTCCGGGCGGTGGAGACCTCCGCCGACGACGTGGCGCTGATCGCCTTCACCTCGGGGACCACCGGGCGCCCCAAGGGCTGCATGCACTTCCACCGCGACCTGCTCGCGGTGGCCGACACCTTCTCCCGGGAGGTCCTGCGCCCCCGCCCCGACGACGTCTTCGCGGGCAGTCCGCCGCTCGGTTTCACCTTCGGCCTCGGCGGGCTGGTGGTCTTCCCGCTGCGGGCCGGCGCCTCGGCGCTGCTGATGGCGGACGCCGCCCCGCGCCGACTGCTGCCCGCGCTGGCCGAGCACCGGGTGTCGGTGCTGTTCACCGCGCCCACCGCGTACCGGTCGATGCTGGACACGCTGGGCCCGTACGACACGGGCGCCTACGACCTCTCCGCGCTGCGCCGCTGCGTCTCGGCCGGCGAGAACCTGCCGGCCGCCACCTGGCAGGCCTGGTACGAGCGCACGGGTCTGCGGATCATCAACGGGATCGGGGCCACCGAGCTGCTGCACATCTTCATCTCGGCGGCCGACGAGGACATCCGGCCCGGTACGACCGGCCGGGTGGTGCCGGGCTGGCAGGCGCGGGTGGTGGACGAGGCGGGGCTGCCCGTCGCGGACGAGGTGCCCGGGCTGCTGGCCGTACGGGGGCCGGTGGGCTGCCGCTACCTCGCGGACCCCCGGCAGGGCGAGTACGTGCGCGACGGCTGGAACGTCACGGGCGACACCTATGTCCGGGACGCGGAGGGCTACTTCCGCTACGTCGCCCGGGCCGACGACATGATCGTCTCGGCGGGGTACAACATCGCGGGCCCGGAGGTCGAGGAGGCCCTGATGCGCCACCCCGACGTGCTGGAGGTGGCGGTGGTCGGCCGTCCGGACGAGCGGCGCGGGCAGGTCGTGGTGGCGTACACGGTCCTGCGGGAGGGCGTGATCCTCACCGAGGAGGCCCTGCGCACCTTCATGCAGGCCGAACTCGCCCCGCACAAGTGCCCGCGCGCCTTCGTCTTCCTGCCCTCGCTGCCCCGCACGGCGACGGGCAAGCTGCAGAGGTTCCGACTGCGCGACGCCACCGCCCCGGGCTGAGCGGCAGCGCGCCGCCCGGCCCGACAGGATCCGAAAGGGACGGCCTAGAGTGATCTCGTGGTCGAGCAGCACACCCCGCGATCTCTGATCGTCACGTTCTACGGAGCCTACGGGCGGGCCTTCCCGGGCCCGGTCCCGGTATCCGCGCTGGTCCGCCTGCTGGGCGCGGCCGGAGTGGACGCCCCGTCCGTCCGCTCGTCGGTCTCCCGGCTGAAGCGGCGCGGCTTCCTGCTGCCCGCGCGGGCCGGGGACGGCGCCGCGGGCTACGAGCTCTCCGAGGAGGCGCGCCAGCTCCTGGAGGACGGCGACGGACGGATCTACGGGGCCCCGCGCCGGTCGCAGGAGTGGCTGCTGGCCGTGTTCTCCGTCCCGGAGCAGGAGCGCGCCAAACGCCACCTGCTGCGCTCCCGGCTCGCCCGGCTCGGCTTCGGCGCGGTGGCGCCGGGCGTCTGGATCGCCCCGGCCCATCTGCACGGGGAGACCCGGCGCACCCTGGACCGGCTGCACCTGACCCCGTACGTGGAGCTGTTCCGCGGCGCCCACCTCGGCTTCGCCCCGACCTCGGAGTCGGTGGCCCGCTGGTGGGACCTGGCGGCGCTGGCCAAGCAGCACGAGGAGTTCCTCGACATCCACGAGCCGGCCCTGCGCGCCCTCCAGCAGGGCCCGCCCCCCACTCCGGAGGCCGCCTACCGCGGCTACCTCCTCGCCCTGGACGGCTGGCGCCGCCTCCCGTACGCCGACCCGGGCCTGCCCCGCGACCTCCTCCCGGCGGACTGGCCGGGCGACCGCGCGGCGGCCGTCTTCACCGAACTCCACACCCGGCTGCGGGACACCGGCGCAGCCTTCGCCCAGCCCTAGGGGGCGTCTGCCCGGCCCCGACGGGGCTCCGGGGCGGGCGAAAACCGGCTGCGGGTGCGGACCGGTGCGCGCCAGGATGGGGCATGACATGGACCTTCAGCTCGGATCTGGCGGCCTTCACGTCCGCCGCACGTGCCGCCCTGTCCGCGCGGCCCGTGACCAACACCCAATTGCTCACCGTCATGGGCTCGCTGGAACGGCTGGGGCCCGACGCGTTCGGCTCCGGTGAGCCCCTCTTCGGCTGGTGGACCGGGCCCGACGGCCTGGTGGACGGGGGCGCGATCCGGACCCCGCCGTACCCGCTGCTGATCGGCGCGCTGCCGCCGGAGGCCGTGCCGGCCCTGGGGGCCGCGCTCGCCCGTGATCCGCGGCTCGCGGGGATCGGCGCCCTCAACGCCCGCCGCGCCGACGCGGAGGTCCTCGCGGCGGCCTGGGGCCGGCCGACGGAGGTCACCGAGGAGCTGCGGCTCTACCGGCTCGCGGGACTGCTCGCCCCGGACCCCGCCCCGCCGGGCCGCAGCCGGCGGGCCACCGAGACCGATCTGCCCCTGCTGCGCGAGTGGATCGCCGCTTTCCACCTGGAGGCCGGCATCCCCGCCGTCGTCGCCGACAGGCTCCTGCTCGACCGGATCTCCTACGGGGGCACGCTGCTCTGGGAGGACGGTGGCGGCGAGCCCGTCTCGATGGCCGGTTTCCACCGCCCGGCCTCGCGCGCCTCCCGCGTGGGCCCGGTCTACACCCCGCCCGCCCACCGCGGCCGCGGCTACGGCGCCGGGATCACGCACGCGGTGAGCGAAGCCGCGTACGCGGCCGGGGCCGAAGAGGTGCTGCTCTTCACGGACCTGGCCAACTCCACCAGCAACGGCGTCTACCTGCGCCTGGGCTACGCCCCGGTCGAGGACCGCACCGAGGTCGTCCTCGCCGGGGGCTGACCGGCCGGGCTCAGCCGCGCCCGGTCGGCGGTGGGCGACTGCCCGCGAGGTAGGGCGAGGGCCAGGGAGCGGCCGGTCCGGTGTAGGACTGTTCGGCGGCCGCGTGCAGGGTCCAGTGGGGGTCGTAGAGGTGGGGGCGGCCCAGCGCGCAGAGGTCGGCGCGTCCGGCCAGGAGCAGGGAGTTGACGTCGTCCCAGGAGGAGATCGCACCGACCGCGATGACCGGGACGCCCAGGGCGTTGCGGATCCGGTCGGCGTACGGGGTCTGGTACGAGCGCCCGTACTCCGGGGTCTCCTCCGCCACCACCTGGCCCGTGGAGACGTCGATGGCGTCGGCCCCGTGCGCGACGAAGGCCTCGGCGATGGCCACGGCCTCTTCTGGCGAGGTGCCGCCGGGGGCCCAGTCGGTGGCCGAGAGCCGGACCGTCATCGGCCGGCCCGCGGGCCAGACGGCGCGGACCGCGTCGAAGACCTCCAGCGGGAAGCGGAGCCGGTTCTCCAGCCGGCCGCCGTAGGCGTCGGAGCGGTGGTTGGTGAGCGGGGAGAGGAAGCCGGAGAGCAGGTAGCCGTGGGCGCAGTGCAGTTCCAGCAGGTCGAAGCCGCTTCTCGCAGCCCGGACCGCGGCGGCCGCGAAGTCGGAGCGGACGGCGGCGAGCTCGGTGGTGGTCAGGGCGCGCGGGACGGCCGAGACCCCGGGCCGGTACGGCAGCGCGGAGGCCGCGACCAGCGGCCAGTTGCCCTCGGGCAGCGGGGCGTCCATGCCCTCCCACATCAGCCGGGTCGACCCCTTGCGGCCGGAGTGCCCGAGCTGGACCCCGAGCGCGGTTCCGGGCACCGAGGTGTGCACGAAGTCGGCGATCCGCGCCCAGGCGGCCGCCTGCTCCTGCGTGTACAGGCCGGTGCAGCCGGGCGTGATCCGGCCCTCGGCGCTGACGCAGACCATCTCCGTCATCACCAGGGCGGCCCCGCCGAGCGCCCGCGCGCCGAGGTGCACCAGGTGGAAGTCACCCGGCACGCCTTCGGCGGTGGCTGCCGAGGCACCCCCGGCCGCCGAAGCATCCCCGGTTGCCGAGGCACCCCCAGCCGAATACATGTCCATCGGGGACACCACGACCCGGTTGCGCAGGGTCAGTCCTCGCAGGGTGAACGGCGTGAACATCGGCGGAGTTCCCCGCACCGGCGGGTCCGCCGGGTCCGTCGACTCCACCGGATCCGTCCCGGGGCAGCCGAACTCCCTCTCCACCGCGCGGGTGAAGCGGGAGTCGCGCAGGGCCAGATTGCCGTGGGTGACCCGGCGGCTGCGCGTGAGCAGGTTGAAGGCGAACTGCCGGGCGGGCTGGCCGACGTATCCGGAGACCTCCTCGAACCAGCGCATGCTGGCCGCCGCCGCCCGCTGGGTGGAGGCCACCGCGGGCCGCCGCGCGGCCTCGTACGCGGCCAGGGCGTCGGGGATGGTGCCGTCGCCCCGCGCGCCCACCGCTCGCGCCAGCGCCAGCGCGTCCTCCACCGCCAGCTTGGTGCCGGAGCCGATCGAGAAGTGCGCCGTGTGCGCCGCATCGCCGAGCAGGACGACGTTGCCGTGCGACCAGCGCTCGTTGACGACGGTACGGAACCGCGTCCACGCGGAGCGGTTCCCGCGCAGCGGCCGCCCGCCCAGTGCCTCGCTGAAGATCTTGGCGCAGCGCGCCGCCGACTCCTCCTCGTCGCACAGGTCGAAGCCGGCCGTCCGCCAGACCTCCTCGCGCATCTCCACAATCACGGTCGAGGAGTCCGCCGAGTAGGGGTAGGCGTGCAGCTGCATCACCCCGTGCTCGGTCTCCGCGATCTCGAAGCGGAAGGACTCGAAGGCGAAGTCGGCGGCCAGCCAGACGTACCGGCAGCGCCCGCCCGTCACCGTCGGCCCGAAGTGCTCGGCCCCGCTCTCCCGGATCGCACTGTTCACCCCGTCGGCCGCGACCACCAGGTCGTACGAGGCCGCGAGCGTGTGCGGGTCGGGCGCCGGGGCGCGGAAGCGGAGCCGGACCCCGAGGCCCGCGCACCGCTCGTGCAGGATCTCCAGCAGCCGGCGGCGCCCCAGCGCGGCGAAGCCGTGGCCCCCGGAGGTCAGCAGCCGCCCCCGGTGCACGATGTCCACGTCGTCCCAGCGCACGAACTCCGCGCACAGGGCCGCGTAGACGACCGCGTCGGCCTCTTCGATGCCGCCGAGGGTCTCGTCGGAGAGGACCACCCCGAAGCCGAAGGTGTCGTCGAGGGCGCCCCGCTCCCAGACCTCCACCGCGTGGCCCTGGCGGGCCAGCAGCGCGGCGGCGTACAGCCCGCCCGGTCCGCCGCCCACGACAGCGATCCGCAGCCGGTCGTGGGTCAGGCCGTCGGCGGACACGGGATCACCTGCCCTTCCACTGGGGCGGCCGCTTCCCGGTGAAGGCCGCGTGGAACTCCCGGTAGTCCTCGCCGTTCATCAGCAGCGCCTGCGTGTTCGCGTCCAGCTCCACCGACGCGGCGAGCGGCATGTCCAGCTCGGCGGTCAGCAGCGCCTTGGTCTGCGCGTAGGCGAGTGCGGGACCCGCGGCGAGGTGCGCGGCGAGCTCGGCGGCCCGCACGGAGGCCTTGCCCTCCTCGGTGACCTCGCTCAGCAGCCCGATCCGCTCGGCCTCCGGGGCCCTGACCTGCTCCCCCAGCATCAGCAGCCGGGTGGCGTGCCCGAGGCCGACGACCCGGGGCAGCAGGTACGCGGCGCCCATGTCCCCGCCGGAGAGGCCGACCCGGGTGAAGAGGAAGGCGAAGCGGGCGGTGGGGTCGGCGATCCGGAAGTCGGCGGCGAGCGCGATGACGGCTCCGGCTCCGGCGGCGACCCCGTGCACGGCGGCGATCACCGGGAAGGGGCATTCGCGCAGGGCGCGCACCACCTGGCCGGTCATCCGGTTGAAGTCGAGGAGCTGGGCGGTGTCCATCGCGAGGGTGGCGCCGATGATCTCGTCCACGTCGCCGCCGGAGCAGAAGCCGCGCCCTTCGCCGCCGAGCACGAGGGCGCGTACGGAACGCTCCCGGGACAGTTCGGCGAGCAGATCGCGCAGGTCGGCGTAAGCGCCGAAGGTGAGCGCGTTCAGCTTTTCGGGGCGGTCGAGGGTGACGGTGGCGACGCCGTCCTGCCGGTCCACCCGCAGGTGGCGCCACCGTTCGGTCGCTGCTGTGGAACCAAGGAAGGGGCTCACGTTCCCGAAGGTATCACCGGACCGTGACTGCCGTCACAGAAACGCAACACCTCTGCGTCCACAGATCCCGGACCTCTGCCGCGCGGAAATCGGCCACACGCACCGAAGGTCCCGAACAGCTGGTGGCCCTGGTCCCTTGCGATCGCGCCGGGGTGCCCTACGAAGAGACATTTCCACTTCGTATCGTTGAAAGCAGGATTTCCCGTCGCATCACCCACTACGAGCCCTCGACCCCGCAACCCCACGGAACGGACGGTCCTGCCTTGCCCGAAGCCTCCGACCTCCCCCACCCCCGCGACGCGCACGCCTGGCGGATCGCCCTGCCGCACTCGGCCGCGGCCGTACCGATCGCCCGCGCCCTGATACGTACCGCCCTCGCCGACATCGAAGCGCCCGCCGACAGCGACACCGCGGAGCTGCTCACCGCCGAGCTGGTCGCCAACGCCGTCGAGCACACCCCCGGCGACGCCCCGATCGAACTCGTCGTGGAGCTGCTGGCGAACGGCTGCCAGGTCGAGGTCCACGACGGGGATCCGCACGCCCCCGCCGACCTCACCGCCGCCCGCCCGGACGACGCCCACCCCGACCCCTGGCAGGAGCACGGCCGCGGCCTGCTGCTGATCCGGACCCTGAGCTCGGCCTGCGGCCACCGCCGCACCCCGCACGGCAAGGCGGTGTGGTTCACCCTGCCGGCCCGGCCCGCCGTCTAGGCCGGCCGACGGCCCTACCGGCGGTCCGCAGCGCGGCCCGACCCGTACCGCCGCCGACGCATGACTATGCGCCGGGCTTCGCGAGCGTCGCGACGAGGACGGCCTTGATGGTGTGCAGCCGGTTCTCGGCCTCGTCGAAGACCACCGAGTGCGCGGACTCGAACACCTCGTCCGTGACCTCCAGCGAGTCCAGCCCGTGCCGCTCGTGGATCTCCCGGGCCACCTTGGTGCCGAGGTCGTGGAAGGCCGGCAGGCAGTGCATGAACTTCACGTCCGGATTCCCGGTGGCGCGCAGCACGTCCATGGTGACGGCGTACGGGGCCAGGGCCTCGATCCGCTCGTCCCAGACCTCCTTGGGCTCGCCCATGGAGACCCAGATGTCGGTCAGGACGAAATCCGCCTGGCCCACCCCCTCCGCCACGTCCTCGGTGAGCGTGATCCGGGCGCCGCTCGCGGCCGCGAGCTCGCGGGCCGCGGCCACCACCGACTCGGCCGGCCAGTAGTGCCTCGGCCCGACGATCCGTACGTCCATGCCCAGCAGCGCGCCTGTGACCAGGTAGGAGTTGCCCATGTTGAAGCGGGCGTCGCCCAGGTAGGCGAAGGCGATCCGCTCCAGCGGCTTGGCGCAGTGCTCGGTCATCGTGAGCACGTCGGCCAGCATCTGGGTGGGGTGCCAGTCGTCGGTGAGGCCGTTGAAGACGGGCACGCCGGCGTGGGCGGCGATCTCTTCGACGGTGTCCTGCGCGTCGCCCCGGTACTCAATGCCGTCGAACATCCGGCCCAGGACCCGCGCGGTGTCCCGGACCGATTCCTTGTGGCCCATCTGGGAGCCGGAGGGGTCGAGGTAGGTGGTGTGGGCACCCTGGTCGGCGGCGGCGACCTCGAAGGCGCAGCGCGTGCGCGTCGAGGTCTTCTCGAAGATCAGGGCGATGCTCTTGCCCTGGAGGTGGCGCTGCTCGGTCCCGGCCTTCTTGGCCGCCTTGAGTTCGGCGGCGAGCTCGACCAGGCCGCGGAACTCGGCGGCGGTGAAATCGAGCTCCTTGAGGAAACTGCGGCCGACGAGGTCGGTGGCCATGGGGACTCCAGAGTCACGGTGACAGGACTTTGGAAGTCTATACGACACCCTGCATTGATATACATACAGATCCGTGTGGTGTTCGACTCGGGTCCGGGTCCGGCAGATCCGAAAGGGAGGGACGGCCCGGCCTAGAAGGTTGCTGAAGATCTTGTTGTGGGGCTGTCCGGCCGTGGGCCGGGCGGCCCCTTTCGCTATGTGGTGGCTGGGGCGAGACGCCAGGTGTGGCCGGTCCGGGTGAGTCCGAGGTTGATCAGTCGGCGGAGGTTGAGGACGGCGGCGCGGTGGTGGAGCCAGACGCTGTTGGCGATGACGCCCCGGTGCGGGACTCGTCGGTTGCCTTTGCCGACGAGCCAGGCGATGGCGCGTTCGACCGGTGGCCGCCATCGGCGGTATTCGTTCTGCCAGGCCGGGTCGGTGGCCGCCTGTGCTCGGGCCGCGGCCAGCAGCTCGTGCTGGGGATGGACGTTCACGGTGCGTCCGGTCTTGGAGGCTGTGCAGCGTTCCCGCAGGGGGCAGTCGGTGCAGCCGCGCTTGAACTGGGCGGTGCGGGCGCCGTCCGCTTTGACCCGCCCGAGGTTGGCGGTGTGTCCCGCGGGGCAGGTCGCGGTGCCGGCCGCCTGGTCGATGTGGAAGTCGTCGATGGTGAAGCCGCCGGGGACGGCCCGCCGCATCGGCGGCGGCTTGATCACCAGAGTGTGGCCGGCGGCCTGCAGCTGCTCGCGCAGTTCACCGGTGCCGTAGGCGCAATCGCCGAGCACGGTTAACCCGTCGTCTTCCCCCTCCAGCAGATCGGCGGCGACGGAGGCCTCGTGATTGCCGGGACCATAGCCGCCGGTCAGGGCGACCGCGGTGAACAGCCCGGTCTCCGGCTCGAAGGACACATGCCCTTTGAAGCCGTCCTGGTGGCGGGTGCGGTTCTTGTGGATGTGACGGGCGTCGGGATCGACGGTCGATACGATCCGGTCCGGCGCTGTGCGCTTCGCGATGCGCCAGCGGCCGTCGCGGCCGTCGGAATCCTCGGCAGGCTCGACGTCCTGGCCAGCGACCAGGGCCAGCAGGCCCACCGCGTTCGCTGCCTTCTCGCCCAGTTCCTCCTCGGGCAGGTGCCCGAGGAGGTTGAAGGCGTCGGTCACCAGCGCGTCGACCAGCGCGGCGCGGGCCGCCTCATCGTTCCAGGCGATCTTCGGCTTGCCCGGATCGGTGTAGTCGTGCGCCGAGCACCACGCCGCGGCCGTCTCCTGGCCGCCGGGGACCTCGCGGATCACCCGGCGGATCGCGGAGATGATCTGGGTGACGGTGTCCTGGGTGGCCACCGCGTCATCGAGCACGGTGGAGTCCAGCGCCCGTCGCTGCTTTCCCTTGAGTACGCCGGTCGCGGCCACGACCTCTTTGACCGTGGTGAAGATCCGCATCGGATCGGCCGAAGTACGCAGACGGCGCCGAAAGTACGTCAGCAGCGACGGATCGAAGGCCATGTCATACAGGCCAAGCCCGCAGGCGGCCTTCCACCGCAGGTCACACCGCAGTTCCTGAACGGCCTCAAAGTCCGACAACCCCTGCAGACTCTGCAGCACCACCGTCGCGGCCAGCACCTGCGGCGGCAGACTCGGACGGCCGTTGGACGAGGGATACATGTCGGCGAAGGTCCCCGCCGGGAACGGTGCCTCGCGATGCTCGGCCAAGAATGCGAACACACTCCCCGCCGGGATCAACTCCCGGCAGGTCTCCCACACATCCGGCCCGACCGTCTCCCCGGCCCATTCCCCCTGCATGCCTACAAGACTGGCCCCGACTCGACCGAGCCGGGGCCAGAACCCGAGATTTTCAGCAACCTTCTAGACGGCGTCCCGCTCCACCGGGCAGCTCATGCAGCGCGGTCCGCCCCGTCCCCGCCCCAGCTCGCTGCCCGGGATCTCGATGACCTCGATGCCCTCCTTGCGCAGGTAGGTGTTGGTCGTGACGTTGCGCTCGTACGCGACGACCACGCCCGGCTCCACCGCCAGCACGTTGCAGCCGTCGTCCCACTGCTCGCGCTCCGCCGCATGCACGTCCTGGGTGGCCGTGAGCACCCGGATCGAGTCCAGCCCGAGCGCGGCGGCGACGGCCCGGTGCATGTGCTCCGGCGGATGGTCGGTCACCTTCAGCTCGCTCGCGCCGTCGCCCGGCTCGATCGTGTAGGAGCGCAGCATGCCCAGGCCCGCGTACTGGGTGAACGTATCTCCGTCCACCATCGTCATCACCGTGTCCAGGTGCATGAACGCCCGCCGCTTCGGCATGTCGAGCGCCACGATCGAGGTGGCGGAACCGGCGGCGAACAGCCCGCGCGCCAGCATCTCCACCGCCTGCGGTGTGGTCCGCTCGCTCATCCCGATCAGCACGGCCCCGTTGCCGATGACCAGGACGTCACCGCCCTCGATGGTCGAGGGGTAGTCGGCCTGCCCCTGCGACCAGTAGTGGAAGGCGCCGGAGGTGGTGAAGAGCGGGTGGTGCTTGTAGATCGCCTCGAAGTGCACGGTCTCGCGCTGCCGGGCCGGCCAGCGCATCGCGTTGATGGAGACCCCGTCGTAGATCCAGGCCGAGGTGTCCCGGGTGAAGAGGTGGTTGGGCAGCGGCCCCAGCAGGAAGCCGTCGAGTTCAAGGGCGTGGAAGCGGACGGACACCGGCTCCGCGTGCCGCTCCAGGAACTCCCTCTTGGTCATCCCGCCCACCAGCGCCTCGGCCAGCTCCGCCGAGGACAGCGAGTCGAAGACCGAGCGCAGGTGGTCGGCGGCGAGCGGCCCGTACTCCTTCTCGTCGAAGACCCGGTCCAGTACGAGGTGTCTCGCCTCCGGGATGTCGAGGGCCTCGGTGAGCAGGTCCCCGAAGAGGTGGACGGCCACACCCCGGTCGCGCAGTACGTCGGCGAAGCCGTCGTGCTCCTGGCGGGCCCGGCGCACCCACAGCACGTCGTCGAAGAGCAAGGCGTCCTTGTTGCTCGGTGTGAGCCTTTTCAGCTCCAGGTCGGGCCGGTGGAGGATGACGCGGCGAAGCCGCCCGGTCTCGGAATCGACATGGAATCCCATGCCGTACACGTTCGCAGACCGGGCGGCTTTTTGACGCGGCGTCGGACGAGCCGGATCGGACCGGCCCGTTGGGGACCGGTCTGTTCAGCGCAGGCCGAGGAGGGCCTCCGGGGTTCCCGTGAGCTCCGGGCCGGCCAGACCCAGCGCGGGGGTGGTCACGTTCGGCAGCCCGTAGTTGGACCCGTCCGGCATGCTCAGAGGGGCGCCGAGGATCAGGCCGGGGGTGCGGGTGTGCACGGTGGTCGCGGGCGCGCCCACGGAGCCCTCGCCGTCCGTCTCGGGCCGGCCGGCCAGGTTCGGCACCGGGGAGGTGACGAGGGTGTCCCCGAGGTCGGTGGCGATCGGCACGACCGGGAGCAGCGGGGTCGGCAGCAGGTCGCCCGTGTGGTGCACGGGCGCCTGCGGGGCGCCGACGACCGGCACCGGCACCCCGGTGGCAATGTGCGGGACGTCCACGCCGAGCGTGGTGCGCACCGCGTCCAGGGGGACACCCACGGGCACCGCGTCGGCCATGGCCGGGGTGGCCGCGCCGGCCGCTGCCATACAGGTCATGAGTGCCGCAATGCTTCCGCGCGCGGTCATCTTCATAGGTGACGTTCCGTCCTTCCAGGGGTCGCGGACATTCCGCTGCCCTGGATGAACGATCCCGCCGGTGGTTTTCCCGGAGTTCTCGGCGAAAGTTCCCCCATACGACCTAATGACCGGCCGTACGGGGGCCCTTCCTTGACGCCGTCAGAGCCTCGGGTCCACCGGCTCCGACTCCAGCGCGAGGACGGCGAAGACCGCCTCGTGGACCCGCCACAGCGGCTCCTCGGCCGCCAGCCGGTCCAGGGACTCCAGCCCGAGCGCGTACTCGCGCAGGGCGAGCGAGCGCTTGTGCCCGAGGTGGCGCTGGCGCAGCCGCTCCAGGTGGTCCGGACGCGTGTACTCGGGACCGTAGATGATCCGCAGGTACTCGCGGCCGCGCACCTTCACTCCCGGCTGCACGAGGCGGCCCTTGCCGTCCTTGGCGTACGCCTGGAGCGGCTTGACGACCATGCCCTCGCCGCCGGCGGCCGTCAGCTCCAGCCACCAGTCGGTGCCGGCCCGTACGGACGCCTCGTCGGCCGGGTCCACCAGGATCCGGCCGGTGCGGCGCAGCAGGCCCGTGCCGGAGGCCTCGTCCGCGGCGACGAGGCGGTCCAGCCAGAACAGCTGCTCGTCGTGGGGTACGGCCGCCAGCGAACGCCCGGCCGCCGCCAGCAGCTGGAACGGGGCGAACCGTACGCCGTCCAGCCCGTCGGTGGTCCAGCAGTAGCGCCGGTAGGCGTCGGTGAACTTCGCCGCGTCGGCGGCCCGCCCGCGCTGGCGCTCCAGGAGCTCCCCGGTGTCGACGCCCCGCCCGGCGGCGGCCTCCAGAGCGGCCAGCGCCTCGGGGAAGACCGCGGCCGAGGCCGCGCCCACGGCGGCGTACTGGCTGCGCAGCAGACCGCCGGACTTCAGCGACCAGGGCAGCAGTTCGCCGTCGACGAGCAGCCAGTCGGTGTCCAGCTCCTCCCAGAGCCCGGCGTCGGTGACGGCCGCGCGGAGCCGGGTGAGGACCTCCTCGGTGACCTCCGGGTCCTTGAAGAAGGGCCGTCCGGTACGGGTGTAGACGGACCCGGTGGGGCCCTCGACCCCGAAGCGCTCGCGGGCCGCGTCTGCGTCCTTGCAGATCAGCACGGTGGCGCGGGAGCCCATGTGCTTCTCCTCGCAGACGACCTGGGCGATGCCGTCCTTGCGGTACTGCGCGAAGGCCTCGGCCGGGTGCTCCAGGTAGCCCTCGGTCTGCGAGGTCGCGGTGGGCGCCATGGTCGGCGGGAGGTACGGCACCAGGCGCGGGTCCACGGCGAAGCGGCTCATGACCTCCAGGGCGGCGGCCGCATTCTCCTCGCGGACGTTGACGTTGCCCAGGTGCCGGGTCTCCACGACCCGGCGGCCGTGGACGTCGGCGAGGTCGAGCGGCCGGCCATCGTGGCCGCCCGGCACCTCGGCGACGAGCGGCTTGACCGGCTCGTACCAGACCTTCTCGGCCGGTACGTCGACCAGTTCGCGCTCGGGCCAGCGCAGGGCGGTCATCCTGCCGCCGAAGACGGCTCCGGTGTCGAGGCAGATGGTGTTGTTGATCCAGCTGGTGTCCGGGACCGGGGTGTGGCCGTAGACGACCACGGCCTTGCCGCGGTAGTCCTCGGCCCACGGGTAGCGCACGGGCAGGCCGAACTCGTCGGTCTCGCCGGTGGTCTCCCCGTACAGGGCGTGCGAGCGCACCCGGCCGGAGGTGCGGCCGTGGTACTTCTCGGGCAGACCCGCGTGACAGACGACCAGCTTGCCGCCGTCGAGCACGTAGTGGCTGACGAGGCCCTGGATGAAGGTGCGGACCTCCTGGACGAACTCCTCCGGCTCGTGGCTCAACTGCTCGATGGTCTCGGCGAGCCCGTGGGTCTGCTGGACCTTGGACCCCTTGAGGTAACGGGCCAGCTTGTTCTCGTGGTTCCCGGGCACGCACAGGGCGTTGCCGGCCCCGACCATGCCCATCACCCGGCGCAGTACGCCGGGGCTGTCCGGGCCCCGGTCGACGAGGTCGCCGACGAAGACGGCGGTGCGGCCCTCGGGGTGGGCGCGGTGGCCGCCGTCCCGGTAGCCGAGCTTGTCGAGCAGGGTCTCCAGCTCGGAGGCGCAGCCGTGGATGTCGCCGATGATGTCGAAGGGGCCGGTGAGGTGGGTGAGGTCGTTGAAGCGCTTCTCCAGCACCACCTCGGCCGAGTCGGCCTCCTCGGGCGTGCGCAGCACGTGCACCTTGCGGAAGCCCTCGCGCTCCAGCCCGCGCAGGGAGCGCCGCAGGTCGCGGCGGTGGCGCTGGATGACGGCCCGGGGCAGCCCGGCCCGCTCGGAGCGGGCGGCGTTGCGCTCCGCACAGACCTCCTCGGGCATGTCGAGGACGATCGCTATGGGCAGGACGTCGTACTCGCGGGCGAGCTGGACCAGCTGGCGGCGGGACTCGGCCTGGACGCTGGTGGCGTCGATGACGGTGAGCCGGCCCGCGGCGAGGCGCTTGCCCGCGATGTAGTGCAGGACCTCGAAGGCGTCCTTGCTGGCGCTCTGGTCGTTCTCGTCGTCGGCGACGAGCCCCCGGCAGTAGTCGGAGGAGATGACCTCGGTGCCCTTGAAGTGCTTGCGGGCGAAGGTGGACTTGCCGGATCCGGTGGCCCCGATCAGCACGACGAGGGACAGGTCGGTGACGGGAAGTACGCGCTTGCGGTCGGTGCGGATGCCGGTGCCGGTGCCCGTGCTGATGTCGGTCTCGGTGGTCATGCTGCCTCGCCCTCCTTCGGGGTGTCGGTGGTGATGCCGGCGGCGGTGCCGGTGCCCGTACCGGTGCTGGTGCCGGTGAGCTGAGTGAAGACGGCCATCTGCGTCGGCGGCCCGACCTCCGGATCGTCGTCCCCCACGGACACGTACGCGACGGCGTAGCCGTGCCGGGCGGCGACCCGGTCCGCCCAGGACCGGAACTCCTCGCGGGTCCACTCGAAGCGGTGGTCGCCGTGCCGGACGTGCCCGGCGGGCAGGGACTCCCAGCGGACGTTGTACTCGACGTTCGGGGTGGTCACCAGGACCGTGCGCGGTCGGGCCGAACCGAACACCGCGTACTCCAGGGCGGGCAGCCGCTCCAGGTCAAGGTGCTCGATGACCTCGCTGAGCACGGCCGCGTCGTAGCCGGCGAGCCGCTTGTCCGTGTACGCGAGCGAACCCTGCATCAGGTGCACGCGGGAGCTCTGCCGCTCCCCCATCCGCTCCAGCCGCAGCCGCCTCGCGGCGATGTTCAGCGCCCGGATGGACACGTCCACCCCGACGATCTCGGTGTACGCCGGGTCCTTGAGCAGGGCCTGCACCAGCTGGCCCTGCCCGCAGCCCAGGTCGAGGACGCGCGCGGCGCCGGCGGCCCGGAGCCCGTCGAGGATCGCGTCGCGGCGCTGGACCGCGAGCGGCACGGGCCGGGCCTCGGCCTCCTCGATGCAGCGGGCCTCGTCCACGGCGTTGTCGAGCTCCTCGACCTCGCTGCCGTCGGCCTCGGCGAGGCGGACCAGCTCCAGGCGCTCCAGGGCGTCCTGGGTCAGCCGCTTGTGACGGGCGAGGTAGCGGGAGGTGATCAGCCCGCTCTCGGGGTGCTCGGCGAGCCACCCCTCTCCGGCGCGCATCAGCTTGTCCACCTCGTCGGCGGCGATCCAGTAGTGCTTGGCGTCGTCCAGCACGGGCAGCAGGACGTACAGCCCGCGCAGCGCGTCGGCGAGGCGCAGCTCGCCCTCCAGGACGAGGCGCACGTACCGGGAGTCGCCCCACTCCGGGAACGTCTCGTCGAGCGGTACGGGCGTCACCTCCACGGAGTCCCAGCCCAGCGGGGCGAACAGCCGGCGCACCAGGTCCGGCCCGCCGCGCGCGGGCAGCGCCGGGATCTCCACGCGCAGCGGACGGACCTCGTCCGGCAGCTCGGGGCGGTTGACGCACTCGCCCTTGAGCGCGGTGCGGAACACTCCGCTGAGCGCCACCGCCAGCAGGGAGGAGGCGGCATAGGGCCGGTCGTTGACGTACTGCGCGAGGGCCGCGTCGGGCGTCCCGCCCCGGCCCTTGCCCTGTCCCTGGCCGCGCCGCACGAGCGCGACGGGATCGACCTCCAGAAGCAGGCCCGCCGTGCACCGTTCGGCCGTCGCTTCGGGGTAGAAGACGTGGGCGGTGCCGTGGGAGGTGGAGAACGCCTGCGCCTTCCCGGGATGCTTGTGCAGCAGAAAGCCCAGGTCGGTGGCGGGTCGTTCGGGGGAGCCGGTGGTGGAGATCGTCAGGAACACGTGATCGATTGTCCTTGGTCAGGACTGGCGGGCGCGCCCCATTTTCCGCCGCCCCGTTTCCCACCGGGCCCGGGGACGCCTACCGTCGAAGCATGAGCGGCATCGTCGTCGTGTACGAGCTCGACCGGCCGGCCGAAGGATCCGTCCTGCGGGTGCACGCCGCACCCACCGCCCCGGGAGCCGGCCCCGAGCGCGGCCCCAGGACCGTGTGCGGCAAGGACACCTTCGCGATGGAGACGGCCGCCTGGAACCCGTCCGAGCACCCGGGCACCTGGTGCCCGCCGGACTACGCGGACCTGGCGTGCCCCGGCTGCGAGGCCGTGATGAGCGAGGACTAGGGGCCTGTCGAGGGTCAGGCGGTCCCCTCCGGATCCCGGGCGGCGGCCAGCTCCGCGATGCGGTCCGGGCCGACGCGGCAGCAGCCGCCGATGAGGCGGGCTCCGGCGCGGCGCCAGGCTTCCACGGGCCAGGGCACCGGCGCGGGCGGGTACCGCCAGGTCCCGGTGGCGGCTTCCCAGACCGAGCCGTCGTTGGGGTAGGCCAGCAGCGGCTTGGCGGTGACGGACGCCGCCGCATCGAGGGCCGGCAGCACATCGGCGGGGTCGCAGCAGTTGACCCCGACCGCGATGACCTGCGGGGATCCGGCGGCCAAGGCGAAGGCTCCGGCCAGCGGCCCGCCGGCCCGGGTCCGGCCGCCGGCCACCGTGTAGCTCAGCCAGGCGCGGGCTCCCGTTTCCGCGAGGACGCCGAGCAGGGCCTCGGCCTCCGTCTCGTCCGGGATGGTCTCCAGGGCCAGTACGTCGGGGCCAGCGGCGAGCAGCGCCTCGATCCGGGGGCGGTGGAAGGCCGCCAGCTCCCGCACGCTCAGGCCGTACCGGCCCCGGTACTCGGAGCCGTCCGCCAGCACCGCCCCGTACGGGCCCACGGACGCGGCGACCCACACCTCGTGGTCCGCCGCCCGGGCCGCCGCGTCGGCGAGGCGCACGCTGCGCCGCAGCAGGCCCGTCGTGCGCGCCCGGCCGTAGCCGTGCCGGGCGAAGGGTGCGTACGCCACCTGGTAGCCGGCGGTGATCAGCACCTCGGCGCCGGCCTGCGCGTACGCGGCGTGCGCGGCCGCGACCTGGTCCGGCCGCTCGGCGAGCACCCGGCCCGTCCAGAGGCCGCCGGACAGGTCGCAGCCCTGGTCGGCGAGTTGATTGCTCAGCCCGCCGTCCAGGAGCAGGGCCGGTGCGCCGGGGCCGCGGCCGGTCAGGGCCTCGGCCAGCGGTGCGGACGCGCGGGGCACGGTTCTGCCGCCTCCGTCAGCCGAGCTGGGACAGGACCTGGGCCGAGATCAGCTCCAGGTGGTCCAGGTCGTCGAGGTCGAGCAGCTGGAGGTAGAGGCGGGAGGAGCCGACGGCCCCGTACTCGCCGATCCGCTGCACCACCTCGGCCGGGGAGCCCGCCAGGCCGTTGGCCTTGAGCTCGTCCACGTCCCGGCCGATGGCGGCGGCCCGCCGGGCCACCTCGGCGTCGTCCTTGCCCACGCACACGACGAGGGCGTTGGAGTAGACGAGGTCGTCGGGCTTGCGCCCGGCTTCCTCGGCCGCCGCCCGGACCCGGCCGAACTGCCGCTCGCTGTCCGGGATCGAGGCGAAGGGCATGTTGAACTCGTCCGCGTACTGCGCGGCGAGGCGCGGAGTGCGCTTCGCCCCGTGGCCGCCGATCAGGACGGGGATCCTGGCCTGGGCGGGCTTGGGCAGCGCCGGGGAGTTCTCCACCTGGTAGTGGGTGCCCGCGTAGTCGAAGGAGGCGCCGACCTCGGTGGCCCACAGGCCGGTGACGATCGCCAGCTGCTCCTCCAGCCGGGCCAGGCGCTCCGCCGGGAAGGGGATTCCGTACGCCTTGTGCTCCTCCTCGAACCAGCCCGCGCCCAGACCCAGTTCGACGCGGCCGCCGGACATCTGGTCGACCTGGGCGACCTGGATCGCGAGCACGCCGGGCAGCCGGAAGGTACCGGCCGTCATCAGCGTGCCCAGCCTGATCCGCTTGGTCTCGCGGGCCAGGCCGGCGAGGGTGATCCAGGCGTCCGTGGGGCCGGGCAGGCCGTCGGCCGATCCCATGCGCAAGTAGTGGTCGGAGCGGAAGAACGCGTCGAAGCCGAGGTCCTCGGTGGCCTTGGCGACGCTCAGGAGGGTGTCGTAGCTCGCGCCCTGCTGGGGCTCTGTGAAGATACGGAGATCCATGCCCCCATCCTGCCCCTTCGACCCCGGCCGGGTGAATCTGAGCCGGGCGGGCGGCCCGCCGCCGCCCCCGCCAGTGACCAGCCCGGACGGGGATCGTTTGCTCGGACGGAGCCGGACCGCCCGGCCCGCGCGCCGGCGGCCCTCGCCGGTGCGTCCACCGCCCCCTTCCGCCTTGGAAGGGCCAGGGCCGAGGAGGCCGCCATGTCCCAGGAGTCGGAGCCGGATCCCCACCGACAGGCCGGGCAGGCCGGACAGATCGAGCAGACCGGGCAGGCAACACACGACCACGCACGTCAGGAGCCCGCGGTACCCGCCCAGGGCGGCGCGCCGAAGGGCCTGCTCCAGCAGATGGAAGAGCTGATGGCGGCGCTGAACGCCGACCTCTCGCAGCTCGACGCCGACCTCCAGTCCTCCACGGACCGCGCCCCGGAGAGCGAGCAGCGTCCGTCCTCCTGGTCGTACTGACCTCACGGGTCCCGCCGCACGCGGCGGGACCCCACCTCGGCGCCCCGTACCGATCACCCGCGCCGACCACCCGGGCCGGTCCCCGGGCTCAGGCCACCCCGGACGCGGAGCCCCGCTCGCGCACGGTCATCCGGCGCAGGATCGCCCGTACCCGGTCGCTCGACTCGTCGGCCGCGTCTATCGACTCTATGCACTGCCAGTACAGACCTTCGTCGTCCGTACCGCAGGCCACCCCGACGAGCGCTATGCCCACTTCGCCCAGGAGCGCCTGGAGCCCGAGCAGCGCCTGTCGCGCATCCGTCACTTCGGTCAACTGCGCTGCTCGCGGCGGGAGATCGGGCGCATAGCCCTCTCCACGCAATGCCGCCCGGTCGAGCACCCCGCAGCCTCTGCCCCCCGCTTCACCCAGCCCCCGTGCCTCCGATCTCAGCTCCGGCGGCCCGGTGACCGCCAGCCAGCTCCCTATCCCCTGTGCGAGCGCCTGTGCCTGCCAGGCCTCGCCCACGATGTCCCACGCAGCCCCGCTCTGTGCCAGCGCGTGCCGGCCGGCTGCGATGAGCCGTACCGCATCCATATGCCGTCCCCCGTCCGCACGACATCCGCCGTTCTCACCACTACCCAGAGTGAGGGCAACGGGCGCGTAAAGCCAGGGGTATTCGGAAATTGTGGACACAAACATGGTTGTGAATAACGCCATCACTCCGAAGAGTGACGGTCTACCGCCGGAGCCCCCGGAACCGGGAAGCGCAGCTCGTTCCGCTCGATCTTCGCGGCGAGCGCATCCAGCACATCAACCCCGAGAACCTCACAGAACTGCAGCAGATAGGCAAGCACATCGGCCACCTCATCGGCCACCCTGTGCGCGGATTCCGGTGCTTCCATGACCTTTGCCGACTGTTCCGGCGTCAGCCACTGGAAGATCTCGACCAGTTCGGCCGCCTCCACGCTCAGCGCCACCGCCAGGTTCTTGGGCGTGTGGTACGGCTCCCACCCGCGTGCCGCCGCGAACTCGGCGAGCCGCCGCTGGAGCAGACCCAGCCGCTCACAGCCCCGCTTCGAGTCACCCGCACCCTGCTCTTCACCTGTGGCGCGCCCGTCACCCATGCCCTGCTCCTCGCTCATGACCTCAGGTCTACCACCGAGACGCCCGCGGTCCCCCGGGCGGCCTCCGCGCAGGCCTCGCCGACCGAGGCGGCCAGGCGGACCTGGCCGCGCCCGCACGCCAGTACCGCCAGCCGCAGCAGCTCGGCGCTCTGGCGGCGGTCCAGGTCCCGGTCGAACCCGTCGGCGAGGACCGTCATGGTCTGGCGCGCGGACAGCAGCTCGGCCGGCTGGTCCATGTCCAGCACCCCGGGCCCGGTCAGCAGGACCAGCGCGAGGGCGAGGAAGCGCAGTTCGCCCGCGCCGAGCCGGGCCAGTTCGGTCGCGGGCCGGTCGGGGCCCCGGTCGAGCAGGCCGGTGACCGGGCCGCCCTCGGGGGCCCGCACCTCCAGCCCCGCCACCCACCCCGCGCACCCGCTGCGGGCGGCCTCGGTCAGCAGCCCGTAGCGGGTGCCGCACTCCAGGCGGGTCCGGCGCAGCACGTCGGCCAGGTTGGCGCAGTCCCCCAGCAGCCGGCCCTCCCCCGGCCCGGCCGGCTCCCGCATCCGCTCCGGGCGGGGGTCGCAGGGGAACACCGACCGCAGCGCGACCACCACTTGCTCGGCGGCGGCGAGCACCCGACGCTGCCCGTCGGTGGCTCCGGCCACGCGCAGCGGGAGCAGGGCGGTGCCGAGCCGGTCGTCGGGCAGCGGGGCCCTGGTGACCCCGGCGGCCCCACCGGTCAGCCAGGCCGCCTGGACGGACCGTCGCCCGGGGTCGCGCAGGGCGGTGCTCAACAGGATCTGCCCGTCCACCGAGAGCCGTTCACCGACGATCCGCAGCGCGGGCTCCGCCTGCACGGCGAGGTCGAGCCGGACCGGCCCGGCGGGTCCGTCGACGGTGCAGCCGATCCGGAACCCCCGGCGCCGCTCGGCGTCGGGCAGCGCCAGATCCGGGATCCGGGCGCGCGGCTCGGGAAACACCTCGTCCAGCGTGGCCCCGGCGCCCAGCGCGGCCAGCGCCGCGTAGGCCTCCAGGGCCTGCGATTTGCCGCTCCCGCTGGGTCCGGCGAAAAGGGTGACGGCCCCCAGCGCGAACCGGGCCCCGCGGTGCACCCCGTAGGCGGACAGCCGTAATTCGGTGACCACGGGCCTCAGGTACGGCCCGTCGGAGGCGCCACAGACATCAGCGGCAACGGAAGCGGGAGCGGGAGCAGCAGCAGCAGCAGGAGGAGGAGCAGGAGCGACAACGGAAGCAGGACCAAGACCAGGGGGAGGAACAGGAGGAGAAACAGGAGCAGCAGCCGCAGCGGCCGGAGGCGGGGTCATGCGCGGGACGGTACGGCCCGCCGGACCCCCCGTGGGTCCGGCGAACCGTTCCGCCCGCGGGACCTTCCTACGATCGGGGGACGGCCGCGGCCGCGATCCCCTCCACCTCGGTCCCGATGGGCGCCAGCAGGAAGACGTTCCGGTCGACCCGGTGCATCCCGCTGCCGAGCCCGAAGACCACGCCGCTGCTGAAGTCCAGTATCCGCTTGGCGACTTCGCTGTCCGCGCCCGTGAGGTCCAGCAGCACCGGGATCTGCGCGATCAGGTACTCCGCCACCTCCCGCGCGTCGGCGAAGACCTGGACCCGGATCACCACGAAGCGCCGCTGCTCCGCCGCGGACGCTCCCGGCGCCGTGGGGATCGTGCGGTGGTCCACCCGGGAGGGCCACTCGTTGCGACTGCGCAGGGGGACCACCTGTGCGAGCCCCTCCCACTGTTCGTCGGTGACGTCGTACCTGCTCACCAGGCCGCCTCGGCCTTGCGCTTCATGTGCATCCCCCCATCCTCTCGCGTTTCACCCGTTCAGCCCAACACCGACACGAGCCACCCGGCGCCCCCTCGCGGACTACCCCCCACCCTCCGGATAAGTTAGGTTAGGCATGCCTAAGTATCATGCCCAGGCAAGCCGCGCACGCCACTCGGGACGACGGAGAGATCCTCATGCACCTGCCCATGCCCACCGACGCCGAGCGAGTCCGGTCCATCCTGACCGCCGCCCACTCCATGACCGTCGTCATCGACGGGCAGCGCACCGAGATCCGCCACCTGGACGGCACCGACCCCCTCGGCCGGCTGCACCTGCACCCCGCCGAACCGGGCGGCTGCGCCGAGCACCGGCCCGCGATCCGCATGGAGTTCACGGACATCGCGCCCACCCCGGTACGGGACCGCGCGCGGGCCCGCGTCACGCTGCTCGGGCGCCTCCTGACCCCGTACGCGGACGAGAGCGCCGACGCCACCTGCGTGGAATTCGACCGGGCCGTCCTCGAAACCTCCGACGGAGTCCGCTCGTACGTCGGCCTCGAAGAGCTGGACGCGGCCTGCCCCGACCCGCTCGCCCCGTACGAAGCCGGCATGCTCACCCACCTCGTCGACGACCACGCCGAACTCGTCACCCTCCTCCTGCGCCTGGTCCGGCCCCAGGACGGGACCCAGGCCCCGGCACCGGCCCCGTCCGCCGTCCTGCGCGCCCTGCCGGTCACGATGGACCGCTACGGCATCACCCTGCGGCTGGAGGAACGGCGCGGCCACCGCGACGTGCGGCTCCCCTTCCCTTCCCCGCTGGACGACGTGGAGCAGTCCGGGGCGCAGATCCAGGCCCTCTTCAGCGCGGCCCGCCGCCGCTCCCACCGCAACACCCTGCCCGCCTGAGCGCGTTGCCCCGACCGCCTGGGACCCCGCACCCGCACCCGCACCCGCTCCCGCCCCGCAACACGCGCGTGCCGCCGGAGCGGTTCGCTCCGGCGGCACGCGCCCCCCTTACTCCCTTCCCCCTCAGGACGTGATCGGCGGCGCCGCCCCCCGGTCCCCCACCGGGCCGAGGGACGGGCCGACCGCACGCAGGGCTCCCGGTGTGCGCCCCTCGCCCCAGCCGATCTCGCGCCGGTAGCTGCCGAGCAGGCCGCGGCCGACGAGCCCGGCCTCGTCCCGTACGGCCGGGTCCTCGGGGAGCGGGCGGGTCAGCGGGGACACGAACAGCGCGTCCACCGGGCAGTTGGCCTCGCACAGGAAGCAGGTCTGGCAGTCCTGCTGCCGGGCGAGCACGGGAATCCCCTCCGGCCCCCGCTCGAAAACGTCGGTCGGGCACACCTCCACGCACTTGTCGCAGGCTATGCATCGCTCTGCCGAGACCAGTTCGATCATGAGGCCGGCTCCGTCGTGCGCGTCCATACCCGGTCGAGTCCTCCGGTCACGATCCGGTGGTGCTGTGCCGGGTCCTGGTCCGGATGGTCGAGCCGACGGGCCATGCCGCGGCTCTCGGTGCGGGCCAGCGCCGAGGCGTACATCCAGCGGGCGTGCGCCGTCATGGCCGCGGCCTGCCGGGCCCTGACCAAGTCGGCTCCCTCGCCGCGCAGGGAGCCGCGCAGCTGCGCCCAGGCCCCGTCGAGCGTGGCGAGGGAGGCGGCGAGGACATCGCCGTGGCGCAGGTAGTTCTTGTCGTACGGGAGCACTTCGTCCTGGACGAGCCGTACGAGTTCTCCGGTGTCCCGGTGTCCGTGGACGGGCCCGGTGTCCCCCGTCGGGCGGAGCCCCGCCCCGCCCGCCCCGGTGACCGGTCGGCAGGCGGCCCGCCCCGAGGCGAGGGAGCGGGAGAACCGGGCCGCCCCGGCCCCCGCCCAACTGCCCGAGGACATCGCCCAGGCGGCGTTGTGACTGCCGCCTCCGGTGAATCCCCCACAGATCTCCTCGCGGGTGGCCGCGTCCCCGGCGGCGTACAGCCCGGGGACCGCGGTGGCGCAGTCGTCCCCGGTGATCCGGATCCCGCCGGTGCCCCGTACGGTCCCCTCGGCCAGCAGTGTGACGGCGAAGCGGTCGGTGAACGGGTCGATGCCGAGCCGGTCGAAGGTGAGGAAGAAGTTCGGCTGCGCGAGCCGCATCGCGGCCTGCGCGGTGGCGTCGGCCCGGTCCAGGCGGGCGAGCACCTTGCCCCCGTCGAGGAGCTCGCGGGCGATGACGGAGCGGCCGCCGAGGCTGGCGGCGCCTTCCAGGACACTGCCGTCCTCCCGGTAGAAGGTGGCGAAGGTGTAGAAGGCCGTCTTCGTGACGGAGGTGCCCTCGGGGGCGATCCCGTAGGCGTTGGAGAATTCCATCCCGGACAGCTCGGCCCCGGCTTCGGCGGCCAGCAGCGCCCCGTCCCCGGTGTTGGTGTTGGTGCCGAGCGCGCCGCTGAGGAAGGCGCAGCCGCCGGTGGCGATCACCACGGCTCCGGCCAGCACCCGGTAGTGCTCGCGGGCCTGGCGCCGGTAGCCGGCGGCGCCCGCGACGGCGCCGTCCTCGTCGGTCAGCAGCTCGGTGACCGGACTGTGGTCGAGGATCCGGACCCCGGCCCGGCGGATCCGGATGCGCATGCGGCGCATGTACTCCGGGCCCTGGAGGCCGTTGCGAAGCGGCTGCCCGTCCGGGCCGGTCGGGAAGGGGTAGCGGACCTCGGTGGCCAGCTCGTTCATCCGGTCGTACGTCTCGTCGAGGACCCGGGACATCCAGCGCCGGTCGGCCAGGTATCCGCCGAGCCCCTCGCGGCTGGCCATCGCGGCCTCGCGGGCGGCGGGCTCGGGCGGGACGTACCAGACGCCGGTGCCGCCGGCGGCGGTGGCGCCGCTGGTGCCGCAGTAGCCCTTGTCGGCCAGGACCACCGAGGCCCCGGCCCGGGCCGCCTTGAGGGCGGCCCAGGTGGCGGCGGGCCCACCGCCGACGACGAGCACGTCGGCGAGGTGGTCGGTGGGGCGGTCGGCGGCGTGATCGCTCACGCCCCGGCTCCGGCTCCGGCCGCCGTCGCCGCTTCCACCGCCGCCGTGTAGCGGTTGGCGGGGCGGGCCAGCCCGTAGTTCTCGCGCAGGGTGGCGCCGGTGTACTCGGTGCGGAAGAGGCCGCGCCGCTGGAGGATCGGCACGACGTGGTCGACGAAGTCGGTGAGGCCCGTGGGCAGGACGGGCGCCATGATGTTGAACCCGTCGGCGGCGCCCTGCGTGAACCACTCCTCCAGCTGGTCGGCGATCTGCTCGGGCGTCCCGGCGAAGACCCGGTGGCCGCGACCGGCGCCGAGCCGGGCGATCAGCTCGCGCAGGGTCAGGCCGTCGCGGCGGGCCAGTTCGGCGACGAGCGTGAACCGGCTCTTGTTGCCGTTGATGTCCCGCTCCTCGGGAAGCTCGGGCAGCGGCCCGTCGAGCGGGTGGCCGGTGAGGTCCGTGCCGAGCATCCCGGACAGCTGGGCCAGCCCGTACTCCGGCACCTGGAGGTCGGTGAGCTGCTGCTCCAGGGCCTTGGCCTCGGCCTCGGTGGAACCGATGACGGGTGCGATGCCAGGCAGGACGAGGAGGTCGGACTCCGCGCGGCCGTACTTGGCGAGGCGGGACTTGAGGTCCTTGTAGAAGGTCTGGCCGTCGGCGAGCGTCTGCTGGGCGGTGAAGACGGCCTCGGCGTACTGGGCCGCGAACTCCTTGCCGTCCTCGGAGGATCCGGCCTGGACGAGGAGCGGGTGTCCCTGGGGGGAACGGGGGACGTTGAGCGCTCCGGCGACGCCGAAGTACTCGCCCCGGTGGGCGGCCGGGTGGAGCTTGTCGGTGTCGGCGTAGATGCCGCGCTCCTTGTCGAGGACGACCGCGTCGTCCTCCCAGCTGTCCCAGAGCTTGGTGGCCACGTCCAGGAACTCGCGGGCCCGGTCGTAGCGCAGCCGGTGCTCCAGGTGTTCCTCCTGGTTGAAATTGCGGGCTTCGTCGAGGGTGCCGGAGGTGACGATGTTCCAGCCGGCCCGGCCGTTGCTGATGTGGTCGAGGGAGGCGAACTTCCGGGCCGTGTGGAAGGGCTCGTTGAAGGTGGTGGAGACGGTCGCGATCAGCCCGATGTGCTCGGTGACGGCGGCGATGGCGGAGAGCAGCGTGAGCGGCTCGAACCCGCCGAGGGCGTTGTAGCGGGCCTTGCCCCAGAGGGCGAGCCCGTCGGCGAAGAAGATCGAGTCGAGCCGTCCGCGCTCGGCGGTGCGGGCCAGTTCCTGGAAGTAGCGCAGGTCGGTGATGCGCTCGGGGCTGCTGTCCGGGTGGCGCCAGGCGGCGTCGTGGTGGCCGGCGTTCATGAGGAAGGCGTTGAGGTGGAGGGTCCGGGGTGCGGTCGTCATGTCGTTTTCCTCGGTCGGATGGTGGCGTGCGGCGGGGGCGGCGGCGGGCCGCAGGGGCGGGCGGCGGGCCCGCGGAAGAGTGCGGCGGGCCCGCGGAAGCGTGCGACCGCGGGCCCGCGCGGGGTCAGGACGGGACGCGCCAGAGGCTCAGGCGGCGTTCCACCGCGACGAGGATCTGGTTGAAGGCCACGCCGATCGCGGAGATCGTGACGATGCCCGCGTACATCTGCGGGATGGCGAAGTTGAACTGCGAGGCGTTGATCAGGTAGCCGAGCCCCGCCTTCGCGCCGATCATCTCGGCGGCCACCAGGACCAGGATGGACACCGCCCCGGCCAGCCGGATCCCGGTGAAGATGGTGGGCACCGACGCCGGCAGGATCACCTTCTGGAACAGCCTGGGCGTGGACAGGTCCATCGACCGCGCCAGTCTGACCAGCGTCGGATCGGCGTTGCCGACGGCGCTGATGGTGTTCAGCAGGATCGGCCAGACGCAGGCGTACACGACGATCGAGACCTTCGAGGTCTCCCCGATGCCCAGCAGCAGCACGAACACCGGCAGCAGCGCCAGCGCCGCCGTGTTGCGGAACACCTCCAGCAGCGGTCCGAGCAGCACGGCCACCGGCCGGTACCAGCCGATCAGCAGTCCGAGCGGGACCGCGACCACCACGGCGATGCCGAAGCCGCCGAACGAGCGGACCAGGCTGGCCTGGGTGTGTTCGGCGAGCTGTCCGTCGCCGAGCAGCTCCCACCAGGCCTTGGCGACCTCGCTGACCGGCGGCAGGAACGTGGCGTCGACCAGTCCCAGCCGGGGCGCCGCCTCCCACACCGCGAGCAGGGCGATGATCGCCGCCGAGCGCAGCGCCACGGCTCGCAGCGCGTGCAGGAGGCGCAGGGCCCGGGCGGGGACCGAAGTCGGCGCCGACGCCGAAGACGGGGCCGGGCTCCGTGTCTCCGAGGGCGCAGGGCTTCGTACGACTGTTTCCGCTTCTTCCGTTGCCGCGTCCGCTGCTTGCGCGGTCGTCTCCACCACGGTGCTGCTCATACGGTGGCCTCCTCCTTCTCCAGTTGCTGGGCGCGGGCCACCTCGTCGTGGAGCAGGGTCCAGATCTCGTGGCGGTATCGGGCGAACTCCGGGCTGGACCGCAGGTCTTCGCCGGTCGCCCCGGCGTTGCGGTCTCCGAAGGACACCGGGACGACCTCCTTGATCCGTCCGGGGCGGGAGGTGATGACGGCCACCCGCTGCCCGAGGTAGACGGCTTCCTCGATGCCGTGCGTGATGAACACGATGGTCTTTCCGGTGCTCTGCCAGATGCGGCGCAGCTCGTCCTGGAGGGACTCGCGGGTCTGCGCGTCGAGCGCGGCGAAGGGTTCGTCCATCAGCAGGACGTCCGGGTCGTACGCGAGCGAGCGCGCGATGGCGACCCGTTGGCGCATGCCTCCGGACAGCTCGTGCGGGTGCCGGTCCTCGAATCCGGTGAGCCCGACGAGGTCCAGGAACTCACGGGCCCGTGCGGTTCGTTGCCGGCGAGGGACGCCGGTGGCCTCCAGGCCGAATTCGATGTTGCCGAGCGCGGTGCGCCAGGGCAGCAGCGCGTACTGCTGGAAGACGATGCCCCGGTCCAGCCCCGGCCCGGTGACCGGCTTGCCGTCGAGCAGGATCCGGCCGGAGGTGGGGCGGGTCAGGCCGCCGAGCAGGTCGAGGAGGGTGGACTTGCCGCAGCCGCTGGGGCCGACGACGACCACGAACTCCCCCGCCTCGATCTCCAGGTCGATGCCGTCGAGGGCGGTGAACTCCCCCTTGTCCCTGCGGCCCTTCTTGTCCTTCGTCGGGAAGGTCTTCGTCACGGAGTCGAACACGATCTTCGCCATGGCAGCGCCCCCTCAGCCCTTGCCCTGGTCGTTGAACTCGTTGGTGTAGAGGTCGCCCGGCTTGAGCTGGCCCTTCTTGATCTCGCCGCGCTCGCCCAGCCAGTCGATCCAGAGCTGGAACTCCTTGTCGGCGATCCGCCCGCCGGTCTCGGCGACCCCGAAGGAGCGCCAGTACTTCAGGGTCGCGGTGTCCTCGTTGCGGCCGCGCTTCTTGACGATCTCGGTCATCCGGGCGATGACCTCATCGCGCGGGGTGGTGCGGGACCATTCGATGGCCTTGCCGACACCGGTGGTGAAGGTCCGTACGGTGTCCGGGTTCTCCTTGATGAACTTCTGGGTCATCACGTACGAGCCGGCGCTGAAGGAGCCGAGCAGTTCGAAGTCCTTGAACAGCGGGCGGATGCCGCCGGTCGCGAGCGCCTTGTCCCGCAGGACTCCACTGAGGACACCGACCTCGATCTGTCCCTGCCGCAGCGACTGCTCGGTGTTGACGGGCGGCACCACGAGGGCCTCGACCTTGGCGGCCTCGGCCTTGGGGATCCCGTTGCGCTCCAGGTAGATGTCCAGCAGGGCCTGGGCGTGGGCGCCCAGGGTGTTCATGCCGACCTTCTTGCCTATGAGGTCACGGGGGGAGCGGATCGGGCTGTCCTCCAGGACGTAGTAGCCGAGGTAGGTGTCCTTGTCGGAGCCGTAGTAGGAGGTGACGGCCTTGATCTGGGCCTTGCTCGCGGCGAGTTTGACGATCGCGCCGTTGAAGGCACCGCCGAAGTGGGTCTGGCCGGTGGCGGCGGACTGGATGTCCTGCGGTCCGCTGATGGTGTTGCCCACCCAGTCCAGGGTGAGGTCCCCGAGGTAGCCGAGGTCGGCGGCGAGTTCGGGGAGGGTGACCGAGCCGACGGCGCCCTGGTACTTCAGGGACGTGACCTGGCTGCCGCGGGCGCCGGTGGCGGTTGCCGTGCCGCAGCTCACCGCGGCCGCCGAGATGCCGAGCAGGGTCAGGAACTGGCGTCGGGAGGTGCGGGTCGTGGTGAAGGCTGCGGGCATGACGATTCCTTGTCGGGCTAATCGGGCTGATCGGGCAGTACGGAGGTCAGTGCGCGGTGGTGAGGGCGGCGGACTCGGCCGCCCGCAGGGCGCCGGCGAACTCGTCGACGGCCTGGAAGAGGTCCAGCTCCGCCTCCGGCCGCAGCCGGTCGGGGCCGGCCCCGCGCTCGACGGAGGAGTCGAGGACGAAGCGACCTGCGGTGACGTGCCGGGCGCCGAGCGCGGTGAGGACGGGGCGCAGCGCGTAGTCGATGGTCAGGACATGGGCGAGGCTGCCGCCCGTGGCCAGCGGCAGCACGGTCTTCCCGGCCAGCCCGTCCTGCGGGAGCAGGTCGAGGAAGGCCTTGAGCAGCCCGGTGTACGAGGCCTTGTAGATGGGGGTCGCGATGACTATCCCGTCGGCTTCGGCGACGGCTTCGACGGCCCGCCGGATCTCCGGCTCGCCGCGGCGGGCGGAGAGCAGGTCGGCTGCCGGGAGCTCGCGGACGGCGAGGTGGGCGGTGTCGAAGCCGGCGTGGTTCAGGCGGCGCAGCACGTGATCGGCGACGACAGCGGTGCGGGAGTTGGTGGAAGGGCTGCCGGTGATGGCGAGCAGCTTGGGCACGGAGCGCTCCTTGGGTGGCGGGGACTGCGGGGGCACGGGGCCGAACAGGTCAGGAGACGGTGACGGGGGACTCGGAGCCGGAGGCCTCGGAGTCCGAGTCGCGGGAGGCTCCCGAAGCGATGCCGAAGGACGGCGCGGGGACGGCCTCGGGGCTGATCAGCCGGGACGGGACCCCGTCGGGGCCGACCGGGATCTCGCCGTCGACCGTCACGCGGCGCAGCGTGCGCTCGTGGTCGTCGGAGTCGTCGACCCCGTAGTGCTGGGTGGCGCGGTTGTCCCAGATCGCGACGTCACCGGCCTGCCACTGCCAGCGGACGGTGTTCTCGGGGAGCTCGATGTGGGCCTGGAAGAGGTCCTGGAGGAGGCGCGAGTCGCGGCCGGTGAGTCCGTTGATCCGCTGGACGAAGTTGCCGAGCAGCAGGGTGCGTTCGCCGGTCTCGGGGTGGACGCGGACCACCGGGTGCTCGGTGAGGAACTTGGTGGAGGTGAAGACCTCGCGGTACTGGACGAGCGCCTCGGGAAGCGCCTCGGGCTTCAGGGCCGCGTAGTCGTACTCGTTGGAGTGCACGGCGCGCAGGCTGTCGGCCAGGACGCGCAGCGGCTCGGGAAGGTGGGAGTACGCGGTGGCCGTGTTGGCCCACAGGGTGTCGCCCCCGTAGGGCGGGATGGTGACGGCGCGCAGGATGGAGAAGGCGGGGTAGGCGGGGACGAAGGTGACGTCCGTGTGCCACTGATTGGCGCGCGCTCCGTGGTGTGAGTCGATGCCGAGGGCGTAACGCCCGTCCGCGGAGGGGACGGTGGGGTGCGCGACGGGCGCGCCGAGCAGCTCGGCGAAGGCCTCGTGCCCGGCCTCGTCGAGGTGGTCCTGGCCCCGGAAGAAGACGACCTTGTGGGTGAGGAGCGCCGCCCGGATCCCGGCGACGGTGCCGGCTCCGAGCTCGCCGCCGAGGCGGACCCCGCCGATCTCGGCGCCGATCCGGCCGCCGATCCTGGTCACGGTGAGGTCGGTGCGGATGGCAGTGGTCATGATGGCTCCTTGGGTGTTTCCGCGGCGGAAGATCGGGATACGGCGGGGCGGGAAGCCCGTGGGCTGCCGCCCGGACCGGGTCGCCGGGCCGGGCAGGGCCGAGGCGGTGGCCGGTGACGGGTGGCCGGTGACGGGTAGCGGTCGGGCGACTGATGACGGGGCGCGCACCGGCAAGCGGTGGACGCCGGACCAGGGACGGTGAGCTACGGACCGGGGACGGCGGACCGGGCACCTCGGACCGGGGCCGACGGATGCCGGACCACGGACGGCGACCCGGGTACGACGACCCACGGACGACGGGCCGGGGATGGCGGGAGGACGGCGGAAGGACGGCGAACGGCGACTGACGGCGCTCAGCGCACGGCCGACGGCCGCGGACGCCGACGGGCACCGGCGGTCCCCGGAAGGGGCGGCCTGGAGCCCGGCGGCCGGAGGCGGCCGGGAGCGGCGGGAAGGGCGCTCGGAATCAGAAGAGGCGCGGGGCCGGACAGCGGCCCTGACACTCGCCCGGCGCGGTACAGAGGCCGGTGGTGTGGAGCCGCGGGGCGAGGAACTCGATCGCGGACATGTCCCGGAGACTGCCAGCGCCCCCACGGCCGGTCAACCCCGGTCCACGACCCGATCCCGTACCCCCGGGCCACCCGTCGAACCACCTCCGACCTGCCCTTTCACCCGGTCCCGGCGCTTCGGTCACGGCCGAAAACCCATGGCCTGATTTCATGCGGCCGCAACGCACCCGCCATGCCCGGACAACGCCCGGACAACAGCCGGGGCAAGGACCCGGGCGACGGAACCGGCCAGCGCGGGTGACCGGAAAACGTCCGACCGGTAGATCAACCACGGTCGTAGGCTGGCCCGATGGCTCTAGTCGACCTCAGCTCCCCCGACGGGGAGTTCAACGCGAACCCCTACCCCACCTACGCAGAGCTCCGCGCGGCCGGCCCCGTCCACCAGGTCACGGGCGCCGCCGGCTGGCCGATCTGGCTGGTCGTGGGCTACGAAGAGGCCCGCCAAGCCCTGGGGCACCCGCTTCTGGCCAAGAATCCCAGCGCCTTCGGCGAGTTCGACAAGGCACTGCTCGGGGCGACCAGCACCAACATGCTCGAATCGGACCCGCCCCACCACACCCGGCTGCGCAAGCTGGTCTCCCGGGAGTTCACCCCGCGCCGCGTCGAGGCCCTGCGCCCCCGCGTCCAGCAGGTCACCGACGAGCTCCTCGACGCGATGGAGGCGGATCCCTCCCGGTCCGCCGACCTGATCCAGGCGCTGGCCCTCCCGGTCCCGATGACCGTCATCTGCGAGCTCCTGGGGGTCCCCGACCTCGACCGGGAGCAGTTCCACGAGTGGTCCAGCCGGATCGTGTCCGCTCCCATCGGCAACGCCGAGCAGCTCGGCCCGGTGTTCGAGGCGATGACCGCCTACCTGGTGGGCCTGCTGGCCGACAAGACCGAGAAGCCGGGCGACGACCTGCTCAGCGCCCTGATCCGGACCCGGGACGAGGACGGGGACTCCCTCTCCCCCGACGAGCTCGTCGGCATGGCCTACCTGCTGCTGATCGCGGGGCACGAGACCACCGTCAATCTGATCTCCAACGGGGTACGGGCCCTGCTCGCGCACCCCGAGCAGCTCGCGGACCTGCGCGCCGACTACGACGGCCTGCTCGACGGGGCCGTCGAGGAGATGCTCCGCTACGACGGACCGGTGGAGAACTCGACCGCCCGCTTCGCCACCGAGGACCTGGTCCTGGGCGGTGTGACCATCGCGGCGGAGTCCACCGTCCTGGTCTCGCTGGCCTCCGGCGACCGCGACGGGGAGCGGTTCGCGGATCCGGACACCTTCGACATCCGCCGCGCCTCCCAGGGCCACCTGGCCTTCGGGCACGGGATCCACTTCTGTCTCGGCGCGCCGCTGGCCCGGATGGAGGCCAGGATCGCCGTCCGCTCCCTGCTGGAACGGTTCCCCGACCTGGCCGCGGACCCGGACGCGGGGCCGCCGGAGTGGATCCCGGGCACGCTGGTGCGCGGTGTCACCAGGCTCCCGGTGCGCTGGTAGCCCCGGGGTGTACGAATCCGGCTCCCCGGCGGGGGCTCCCGGCCACCTCGGGACCCCCGCGGCGGGCCGCTCTTTCGTGCTACCACGAGTCTCACTTGAGAGGGAGAGATCACATCCAGTGGTTATAGGCGCACTCAGTGAACGGCCCCTAACATTCGAGCCATGACGGTCCTGCCTGATGACGGGCTCTCCTTGGCCGCCGAATTCCCTGACGCGACGCATGAGCAGTGGCAGCGCCTGGTAGAGGGCGTGCTGCGCAAGTCGGGCAAGGAAGTTTCCGGCGAGGCAGCGGAAGACGCGTTGTCCACGAAGCTCGAGGACGGGCTCACCACCCGCCCGCTGTACACCGCGCCCGAAGCCGCGCCGGACACCGGTTTTCCGGGGTTCGCGCCCTTCGTACGGGGAGGCAGCGCCGCGGGCAATGCCGCCTCGGGCTGGGACGTGCGCCAGCGGATCGCCGGCACCGACCCCGTACGGGTGAACGAGGCGGCCCTGGCCGACCTGGAGAACGGCACCACCTCGCTGTGGCTGGCCGTGGGCGACGCGGGCCTGCCCGCAGCCGGGCTCTCCCGCGCGCTGGAGGGGGTCTACCTCGACCTCGCCCCCGTCTCCCTCGACCCCGGGGCCCAGTACGCCGAGGCCGCTCGGGCCTTGCTCGCGCTGTACACCGAGCGCGGGGTGGAGCCCGGGGACGCGCACGCTTCCCTGGGCGCCGACCCGCTGGGCCACGAGGCCCGTACGGGTGAGGCCCTGGACCTGGCGGGAGCCGCCGCGCTGGCCGCGGAGACGGCCGCCGGCTGGCCGCACGTACGCGCCCTGACCGTCGACGCCCTGCCCTACCACGAGGCGGGCGGCAGCGCCGCCGAGGAGCTGGGGCTCTCGCTGGCCACCGGGGTCGCGTACCTGCGCGCCCTCACCGGGTCGGGCCTCGGCACGGAAGCCGCCCTGGGGCAGCTGGAGTTCCGCTACGCCGCCACCGCCGACCAGTTCCTCACCATCGCCAAGCTGCGCGCCGCGCGCCGCCTCTGGGCCCGGATCGCCGAGGCCTGCGGGGCCCCGCAGGCCGGAGCCCAGCGCCAGCACGCCGTGACCTCGCCCGTGATGATGACCCGCCGCGACCCTTGGGTGAACATGCTGCGCGCCACCGTCGCCTGCATGGCGGCCGGCGTGGGCGGCGCGGACGCGGTCACCGTGCTCCCCTTCGACCAGGAGCTGGGCCTGCCCGACGCGTTCGCGCGCCGCGTGTCCCGCAACACCTCCACCATCCTGATGGAGGAGTCCCACCTGGCCCGCGTGATCGACCCGGCCGGCGGCTCGTACTACGTCGAGCAGCTCACGGACGAACTCGCCCACGCCGCCTGGGAGTTCTTCCAGACCGTCGAGAAGGCCGGCGGCCAGGCCGCCGCCCTGCGCTCCGGGCTGGTGGCCGAACGCCTCGCCGCCACCTGGGCGGAGCGGTCGAAGAAGCTGGCCAAGCGCCGCGAACCCATCACCGGAGTCAGTGAGTTCCCGCTGCTCTCCGAGAAGCCGCTGGTACGGGAACCCGCGCCGGCCCCGCTCAGTGGCGGACTCCCCCGCGCCCGCCGCGACGAGGCGTACGAGGCCCTGCGCGCCCGCAGCGACGCGCACCTGGCGGCGACGGGCAAGCGGCCCACGGTCTTCCTGGCCGCGCTGGGCCCGGCGGCCGCCCACACCGCCCGCGCCACCTTCGCCTCCAACCTCTTCCAGGCGGGCGGCGTCACCCCGGTCCACGACCCGGTGTCGGTGACCCCCGAGACGGCCGCGGCGGCCTACGCCGCGAGCGGCGCGGACGGCATGGCCGTGCTGTGCTCCAGCGACGCGCTGTACGAGGAGCAGGCCGTGGCGGTGACCGAGGCGCTGCGCGCGGCGGGCGCGACGACCGTGTTCCTCGCGGGCAGGCCCGGCACCGCCGCGGAGGCCGTGGACGAGTACGTCTTCGCCGGCTGCGACGCGGTCGCCGTGCTGTCCTCCGTACTCGACCGGATGGGAGTGTCGTCTTGAGCAGCACAGGGATCCCCGATTTCTCCGAACTCCCGCTGGCCGGCGGGGCCCCGGCCTCCGGTTCCGAGGACCAGTGGCGCACGGCCCTCAAGGAGTCCACCGGCTCCGGCGCCGCCGAGCTGCTGTGGGAGACGCCCGAGGGCATCGGCGTGCAGCCGCTGTACACGGGCCGGGACCTGGAGGGCCTGGACTTCCTGCGGACGTACCCGGGCGTGGCCCCGTACCTGCGCGGCCCGTACCCGACGATGTACGTCAACCAGCCCTGGACGATCCGGCAGTACGCCGGCTTCTCCACGGCCGAGGAGTCCAACGCCTTCTACCGGCGCAACCTCGCGTCCGGGCAGAAGGGGCTGTCGATCGCCTTCGACCTGCCGACGCACCGCGGCTACGACAGCGACCACCCGCGCGTGACCGGCGACGTCGGCATGGCGGGCGTGGCGATCGACTCGATCTACGACATGCGCCAGCTCTTCGACGGCATTCCGCTGGACAAGATGACGGTGTCGATGACGATGAACGGCGCGGTGCTGCCGGTCCTCGCCCTCTACATCGTGGCGGCGGAGGAGCAGGGCGTCTCCCCCGACAAGCTCGCCGGGACCATCCAGAACGACATCCTCAAAGAGTTCATGGTCCGCAACACCTACATCTATCCGCCGAAGCCCTCGATGCGGATCATCTCGGACATCTTCTCCTTCACCTCGGAGAAGATGCCGCGCTACAACTCCATCTCGATCTCCGGCTACCACATCCAGGAGGCCGGGGCCACGGCCGACCTGGAGCTGGCGTACACCCTCGCCGACGGCGTGGAGTACCTGCGGGCCGGGCAGGCCGTCGGGCTGAACGTGGACGCCTTCGCCCCGCGCCTGTCGTTCTTCTGGGCGATCGGGATGAACTTCTTCATGGAGGTGGCGAAGCTGCGCGCTGCCCGCCTCCTGTGGGCGCGCCTGGTCAAGCAGTTCGACCCGAAGAACGCCAAGTCCCTTTCCCTGCGCACCCATTCGCAGACCTCGGGCTGGTCGCTCACGGCCCAGGACGTCTTCAACAACGTGACGCGCACCTGCATCGAGGCGATGGCGGCCACCCAGGGACACACCCAGTCCCTGCACACCAACGCCCTCGACGAGGCCCTGGCCCTGCCGACGGACTTCTCGGCGCGCATCGCCCGCAACACCCAGCTGCTCCTTCAGCAGGAGTCGGGGACCTGCCGGACCATCGACCCGTGGGGCGGCAGCGCCTACGTGGAGAAGCTGACCTACGACCTCGCGCGCCGGGCCTGGCAGCACATCCAGGAGGTCGAGGCGGCCGGCGGCATGGCGCAGGCCATCGACGCGGGCATCCCCAAGCTCCGCGTGGAGGAGGCCGCCGCCCGCACGCAGGCCCGGATCGACTCGGGCCGCCAGCCGGTGATCGGCGTCAACAAGTACCGGGTGGCGACCGACGAGCAGATCGACGTCCTGCGGGTCGACAACTCATCGGTGCGCACGCAGCAGATCGAGAAGCTGCGCCGGCTGCGCGAGGAGCGCGACGAGGCACACACCCAGGACACCCTGCGGGCGCTGACGAACGCTGCCTCGCGCGGCGAGGGCAACCTCCTCGCGCTGGCGGTGGACGCGGCGCGCGCGAAGGCGACGGTCGGTGAGATCTCGGACGCACTGGAGAAGGTGTACGGGCGCCACGCGAGCCAGATCCGTACGATCTCGGGTGTGTACCGAACCGAGGCAGGCGAGTCCCCGTCCGTGGAGCGCACCCGCGCGCTCGTCGACCGCTTCGAGGAAGCGGAAGGCCGGCGCCCGCGCATCCTGGTCGCCAAGATGGGCCAGGACGGGCACGACCGCGGCCAGAAGGTGATCGCGACCGCCTTCGCCGACCTGGGCTTCGACGTGGACGTCGGCCCGCTGTTCCAGACGCCGGAGGAAGTGGCCCGCCAGGCCGTCGAGGCGGACGTCCACGTGGTGGGCGTCTCCTCGCTGGCGGCCGGCCACCTGACCCTGGTGCCGGCGCTGCGCGAGCAGCTGGCGGCGGAGGGCCGCGAGGACATCATGATCGTGGTGGGCGGGGTCATCCCGCCGGCGGACGTCCCCACCCTGCTGGAGATGGGCGCGGCGGCGGTCTTCCTGCCCGGCACGGTGATCCCGGACGCGGCGCACGACCTGGTGACGCGGCTGGCCGCGGACCTGGGCCACGAGCTGTAGCCGCCGTGCCCAGGATCGACATCGAGACCTACGTCAAGGGCGTTCTCGACGGGAGGCGTGCGTTCATCGCGCGCGCGATCACCCTCGTCGAGTCCACCCTGCCCGCCCACCGGCCCCTGGCGCAGCAGCTCCTGACGGAGCTCCTGCCGCACTCGGGGCGGGCGCGCCGGATCGGCATCAGCGGGGTTCCGGGCGTGGGCAAGTCCACCTTCATCGACGCCTTCGGCACGATGCTGACGGGGCTGGGGCACCGGGTGGCGGTCCTGGCCGTCGACCCGTCCTCGACCCGTACGGGCGGCTCGATCCTGGGCGACAAGACCCGGATGGAACGCCTGTCGGTGGATCCGGCGGCCTTCGTCCGCCCCTCCCCCTCGGCGGGGACCCTGGGCGGCGTGGCCAAGGCCACCCGGGAATCGATGATCGTGATGGAGGCGGCGGGCTACGACGTGGTCCTCGTCGAGACGGTCGGCGTCGGCCAGTCGGAGACCACGGTCGCCGGCATGGTCGACTCCTTCCTGCTGCTCTCCCTGGCCCGTACGGGCGACCAGCTCCAGGGCATCAAGAAGGGCGTTCTGGAACTCGCCGACGTCCTGGCCGTCAACAAGGCGGACGGCCCGCACGAGCGGGACGCGAAGTCGGCGGCCCGCGAACTGTCGAGCGCGCTGCGCCTGATGCACCCGGCCGACGCGTCCTGGACCCCACCGGTCCTTACGTGCAGCGCGCGGGAGTCGAAGGGCCTGGACGAGATCTGGAACCGCCTGGAGCAGCACCGTCTGCTCCTGGACACCAACGGCCGCCTCACGGCGAAGCGGGCGGCCCAGCAGGTGGAGTGGACCTGGTCGATGGTCCGCGACGAACTCCTGGAGCGCCTGCGCTCCAGCCCGGCGGTACGGGACCTCGCGCCCGACCTGGAGTCGGCCGTCCGCGCAGGCACCCTGACCCCCACCCTGGCCGCGGACCGCCTCCTGGCGGCGTTCACGGACGAACCGGCCCCGGCCGCACCCGCCAGCCCAGCCGCACCCCCCAACCCGGCCGCACCCCCCAACCCCGCGGTACCTCCCAGCCCCGCCGCACCTTCCAGCCCGGCCGCACCCCCCAGCCCCGCCGGCGTTTGAGGCGCGGGGTCCGGGGCGGAGCCCCGGGAAACGGCGAAAGGGCGGGGCGGGGAGAGCTCCGCGCAGCGGCCCCACCCCCGCACCGCCCACCGTCGGCCCAGCCCCGGCCCCGGCCTCAGGCGGAGACGAGCACCGGCCCACCCGCGGCCAGCGCCTGCCGCAACACCCGCACCCGCGCCTCGGTCTCCCCCTCGGCGAGCAGCGCCGCAAGCACCGCGACCCGCGCCTGGGGCGCCCGCAGCGTCCCCGTCGGGACGGCCCCGGCCGCCACCAGGTCCACCGCACCACCGTGCGTGTAGATCTCCGTCACCGGCCCGGCGGCGACCCGCGTGGTCAGAGCCACCAGCACGCCCGCCGCGATCGCCGCCTTCACCGCTTCCACGATCTCCGGCGTCGCGTTGCCGGCCCCCGTGCCGACCAGCACGATGCCCTGCGCCCCCGCCGCCACCGCGGCGTTCAGCAGCACCGGGTCGCCGCTCGCGTGGTGCATCACCACGTCCACCCGCGGCGGAACCTCCGGCATGCCCGGCAGCGCCAGCGGCTCGGGGCGGACCGGCGTGCGCAGCACGGTCACCTTTCCGAAGCCGACCTTGCCCAGCAGTTCCTTCGAGGGGTCGGCGAACGCGTCCAGCGCCACCGCCTGCGTCTTCACGGTCCCGCGCGCCGCGTGGACCCGTCCGGCGAACGTGATCAGGACACCGAGGCCGCGCGTGGTCGACGCGGTCAGCAGGGCATCGTAGAGATTGCCGGGGCCGTCCCCGTCAGCCGCGCCCATGGGGCGCTGGGATCCGGTGAAGACGACGGAGCGCGCGTCGTGGTGGTGCAGGTCGACGAAGAACGCCGACTCCTCCAGGGTGTCGGTGCCGTGGGTGACCACGATGCCCTCCACGCCGGGGTCGGCGAACACCTCGTGCACGGTGCGCAGCAGGGTGAGCTGGTGGGCGGTGGTCAGTCGGGGGCTGTTCACGCTGTACAGGTCGACGACCTCGATGGTCACGCCTTCGGGCAGCGGCGCCGTCGCCATGACCTCGGCCCCGTCGGCATCGGCCGCGAAACCGGAACCCTGCCAGCGGCTGGCTATCGTCCCGCCGGTACTGATGACGACGATGCGTCCCACTTCGGCCGCCCTTCCCTCATACGTGCACAGCTCGTACATATTTTCGGCAAAACGCAATAGTAGGCCGATCTACGCGCAACGCGATTGCTACTTTGACCCCAGCCGTAACACTGGATAAGCAATAATTGCGTGATGGATGCCATTGACAGAGATATCTTGCGCGAGCTTCAGGCCGATGGCCGGCTCAGCAATCAGGAGCTGGCTCAGCGCGTGGGCCTGACCCCCTCCCCGTGCATGCGCCGGGTGCGCCAGCTCGAACAGGACGGGGTCATCCAGGGCTACCGCGCGATGATCGCCCCCGAGGCGGTGGGCCGCGGCTTCGAGGTGCTGGTGTCCGTGGAGGTCCGCCGCGACCGCGAAGCCGTGGAAGCCTTCGAAGCCGCCCTCCAGGACATTCCCGACGTGATCGAGGCCTACCGCCTCTTCGGCAGCCCCGGCTGCCTCCTGCGCATCGCGGTCGCGGACCTGCGCGCGTACGAACGCCTCTGGATCGAGAAGCTGACCGCGCTCTCGGGGGTCACCGAGGTCAACTCCCAGATCGTCATGAAGCGCATCAAGCCCCACACCGGCCTGCCGGTGGACGGCTGAGCCGGTCTCCCCCGCCGAACCGGCCCATCGGCGGGACGGGTCAGCCGCGCAGGGCCAGTCGGCGCAGCAGGGCATGGGCAACGCCCGATGTTGGCCGCTCCGCACCCGTCCTCTAGAGTCACCCTCAACGTCTACACGAACGTAGACCTCCCCGAGCTGCCGCACCCTCTCGGCCGGGCGAACCAACCCCAGGGACGGACGAATTGAGCACCATCGACATCGGCCAGGCAGCGATCCTCGGCATCGTCGAAGGGGTCACCGAATTCCTGCCGGTCTCCTCCACCGGCCACCTGAAGATCACCGAAGGGCTGATGGGCATCCCGGTCGACGACAAGGCCGTCGTCGCCTTCACCGCCGTCATCCAGGTCGGAGCCATCGCCGCGGTCCTGGTGTACTTCTTCAAGGACATCGTGCGGATCGTGCGCGCGTGGGGGCGCGGCCTGGTCGACCGCGAGGAGCGGTACCACCACGACTACAAGTTCGCCTGGTGGGTCATCTACGCCACCATCCCCATCGTGGTCGTCGGGCTCGCCGCCAAACCGCTCATCGAGAGCACCCTGGCCTCCCTCTGGGTGGTGGCCGGTTCCCTCATCGTCGGCAGCGGCCTCATGTGGGCCGCCGACCAGATCGGCCGCCACAAGCGCGGCGAGGACGACACCTCCTTCAAGGACGCGATGCTGGTGGGCTGTTCCCAGATCCTCGCCCTCCTCTTCCCCGGCTTCTCCCGCTCCGGCGCCACCATGTCGACCGGCCTCCTCCTCGACCTCGAACGGGTCGCCGCCACCCGCCTCTCCTTCTTCCTCGGCATCCCCGCCCTGACGGGCGCGGGCCTCTACGAGCTGAAGGACGCGGTCGGCGCCGGCGTGGACGCCCTCCCCCTGGCGGTCGGCACGGTGGTCTCCTTCGCCGTCGCCTACGCCTCGATCGCCTGGCTCCTCAAGTTCGTCGCGAAGCACTCCTTCAACGCCTTCGTCATCTACCGCATCGTCGTGGGCGTCCTGCTCTTCGGCCTCCTCGGCGCCGGAGTCCTCACCCCCTGACGGCTGCTCCTCACCGCCTGACGACCGTTCCTCACCCCCTGACGGCCGGTCCTCGCGCCGTACGAGACGGGAGGCCCGGGGGACGGACGGCGCCTGACCCGGGCGCCGAGGCCGGTGGCCGGCCGGTACGAAGCCCTTCTGCTTCCGGGGTCGCGCCCGCCGCGCCGCATCCACCAACTCGACCAGGACCGGGTGCGTGCGGGACAGCGGCCGGAAGTGCCGGACGGGGAGGCCCGCCACGGCCACGGCCTGCGCCCATGTCGCCCCCCGGCCGAGCGCCAGTACCGCGACCCGGACCATCGCGGGCGTGGCCGTGGACTCGGCGGCGGGGCCGTCGCCGAGCCCGTGGGCCGCGGCCAGTGCCGCGGCGGATCGCAGGGCGGAAGCGAAGGCCGGGTCCTTCGCCAGCCAGTTGCGCAGCATCCGCTCCGGCACGTCCGCCCACACCGCGGCGGCGTCCAGGGAGAGGCCCTGCGCCGTGGCCTGGAGCACCTCGGCCATCCTCGACAGCGTCTCGTCACGCTCGCGCGGCAGTTCGCCCAGCGAAGCCTTCAGGGCGAGCTCGACCTCGTCCCGGGCGCCCAGCAGCTCCACCACCCGGTCCGCCGGGGCAGCGCGGTCCCGCGCCGCCGGAGCGCCGTTCCCCTGCCGCTCGTACACCGCCGCTCCCCCTGCCGATTCCCAGGCACAGGCTCCGGACGACCACTCGGAGCACGGTCGGGTCCGCCTGGAACCACCCGCCCCACACCCGCTCCCACACCCTCGCCGACCTCAGTCGGAGGTGCGCTCGCCCTGGGCGATCTCCACTCCGCCGTGCAGCCAGACCGCTCCGGCCAGGGAGGAAGCACCGGCCGCCGTGCACAGCAGCGCCATGGCCAGCAGCGCGGGAGCGATGCGCCGCACGGGCGCCCCGACGAGCAGGGCCTTCACGCGGGCGGGGACCGGCCCGGTGACGGCGCCCGGCGCGAGCACGGATCCGCCGGGCCGCGCACCGGCACGGGTGACGGCCAGCGCCGCCCGCCCGACGGCATGCGCGGTGAGCGTCCGGCTGCCGGTGGCGCGGGCGGCGGACTCGTCCGCCGCCCGTTCGGCGGCGAAGGACACCTGCGGGATGACGGCGGCCAGCGCCGGGTGGCACCATCCGGCGAGCTGGGCGACGGCGAGGAAGAGGTGGTGGCGCGAGGAGAGGTGCGCCCGCTCATGAGCCAGGAGGGCTTCCCGTTCGCGCGGCTCGAGTGAGCTCAACATGCCGGAGGTCACCACGATCCGGCCCCCGCCCCACAGCCCACCGGGAAGGGCGTAGGCGTCGGGTCGCGGGTCGCTCAACACGCACAGCCCCCCGACGGCCGGAAGGTGGGCGACATCGCCGTGGGCGGTACGCAGCTGCCTGGCCTCGGTGAGTCCACGCCGGGCCACGGTGACGCCGATGACCGCGACGACCCCGGCGGACACCGTGGAGACGCCCAGCGCCAGGAGCGCCGGACCGGCCCGGAGCGGCTGGACCAGATGCACGAGCGCGGCCAGGGGCGGGATCGCCAGAGCCAGCGGCAGCAGCAGAGCGCCCAGGCACGCCACGACCCCCAGGGCCAGCGCCCCGGTGGCGGTGGTGATCGTCCACAGCGCGACCTCGGGCCGCACCCGGTCGGCCGTGCGCCGTGCGAACGGCGCCAGCAGCCAGGGCAGCAGGAGCGGGACGATCAGCAGGGCGATCACTGCCCGCCTCCCTCCAGCAGCCGCCTGAGCTCCGCCTCGTCGTCGGAGCTGAGCCCTTCGACGAACCGGGCCAGCACCACGCTGCGGTCGCCGTCCCGGTCGAGCTCGCGGTGCATCCGGCGCGCGGTGAGACCGTGCGCGTCCTCCACCGGGAAGTACAGGAAGCCCCGCCCGCCCGGATCGCGGCCGACGACACCCTTCTCGTGCAGCCGGGCGAGCAGCGTCGCCACCGTGGTCCGCGCCAGCGACTGCGGTATCGCCTCTCTGACCTGCGCCGCCGACTGCGGTCTCCCCGCGGCCCACAGGGCCGCCAGAACACTGGCCTCCAGCTCACCCGCAGGCCGGCGTTCGCTCGCGCTGTCGGTCATGAAACCTTCCTCCCACCACTTCGTCTACAGTGAAGTAGACACCAACTGCTCTGCTGACGCGAGGGAGGCGGACCGCACCCCCGAGGCGGTCCGGCACCCTCTTGCCCGCAGCGGTGAGCCCCACCCCCAGCCACCATTATCGATGGGACCGCACGGATGCTCCTCACGCAGCTCGCCGCAGCACCGCCGGTGCACCTCGCCGTGAACCTGCTCGACGCCCAGTCCCTGCTCGCCGCCTTCGGAACGTTCGGCATCGCGGTCATCCTCTTCGCAGAGACCGGCCTGCTCCTCGGATTCTTCCTGCCCGGCGACTCCCTGCTCTTCACCGCCGGACTGCTGTGCGCGGGCTCGGCCGCGTCACCCGGCCACCTGTCCCTGCCCTGGGTCCTCCTCGCCGCCGCGACCGGCGCCCTGGCCGGCGCGCAGACGGGCTACCTCCTGGGCCGCAAGGCCGGACCCGCGTTCCTGACCCGCGCCAAGTCCCGCAAGATCAGCGAGGGCGCCGCACGAGCGGCGAAGATCCTCGAACGCTACGGCTACGCGAAGGCCATCGTCCTGGCACGCTTCCTGCCCATCGTCCGGACGGTACTGAACCCCCTGGCCGGAATCCTCGAGGTCCCGACCCGCACCTTCGCCCTCTGGCAGATCCTCGGCGGCCTCCTGTGGACCATCGGCCTGGTCCTGGCCGGATACGCCCTCGGCGCCTCCGTACCCAACGTCGACCACTACCTCCTGCCGATCATCGCCGCCATCGTCGCCCTGTCCCTCATCCCGGTAGCCCTGGAACTCCTCCACTCCCGCCGCACCCCCGACCCGGACACCAACGCCTGACCCCACCGCCGAAGACCAAAAAGGAAGCCGCCTCCCCTACCGGGCAAAAGCCCAGGCAGGCGAGGCGGCTTCCTTCTCAAACAAACCCCAGGTCAGGCGTCGTCGCGGACCGGCTCCAGGATCGCCACGCACTCCACGTGGTGCGTCATCGGGAAGAGGTCGAAGGCGCGCAGGGTGCGGACCTTGTAGCCCGCCTCCTTGAAGTAGCCCAGGTCGCGGGCCAGGGCTGCCGGGTCACAGGCGACGTAGGCGATGCGGCGGGGGGTGAGGCCGGCCACCTGGCGGACCGTCTGCTTGCCGGCGCCCGCTCGGGGCGGGTCCAGGACGACCAGGTCGCATTCCGTGATGCCGGTCTTGGGGAGGATCGCCTCGACCTTGCCCTGCTCGATGCGGACGCGGGGGAAGTCGGCCAGGTTGTGCCGGGCGTCCTCGACCGCGCGCTTCGTGGACTCGATGCCCAGGACGGCGCCGGTGTCGCCGAGGCGTTCCGCGAGGGCGCCCGCGAAGATGCCGACGCCGCAGTAGAGGTCGAGGGCCATCTCGCCCTTGCGCGGCATCAGGCCCTGCATGACGGCCTTGATCAGGGTGTCCGCGGCCTGGGGGTGGACCTGCCAGAAGCCGCCCATGCCGACGCGGTACGTACGGCCGTCCGCGCGCTCGCGCACGAAGGGGCGGCCGTGGACGCGGTGGACTCCGCCGTCCTTCTCCTCGACGCGCAGGACGGAGACCGGCTTGTCGAGCTCGACCAGCGGCAGGCGGCCGCCGGGGCGCGGGGTGAGGACGACCTGGCGGTCCTGGGAGCCGGTCGCGGCAATGGCCTCGACGGTGGCCATCTGGGGCCAGTCCTGCTGCTCGATGCCGAGCTCGCTGACGCCGGGCGCCGCAATCATGCAGTGGTCGATCAGTTCGATGTCGTGGGAGCGGTGCTTGCGCAGGCCCGCGTTGCCGTCCTCGTCGATCGCGAACTGCACTCGGGTGCGCCACTGCGGGACCTGGCCGGCGGGCACCTTGTCGCCCTCGGCCGGCATGACGGTGCCGTCCCAGCCGGCCTGCTCCGGGGTGAGTCCGGCGAGGCGCAGCAGCTGCTCGGCGATGACCTCGCCCTTGAGGCGGCGCTGGGCGCCCGGCTTGGCGTGCTGCCAGTCGCAGCCGCCGCACTTGCCGGGGCCGGCGTACGGGCACGGGGCCGGGGTGCGGTCCTTGGAGGGGTCCAGGACGGTGACGGCGTCGGCGCGCAGGAAGCGGGAGTCGGCGTCGCCCTCCGTCACGCGCGCGATGACCTTCTCGCCGGGCAGGGTGTGCCGGACGAACAGCACGCGGCCCTCGGCGGTGCGGGCGATGCAGTGGCCTCCGTGCGCGACGGGGCCGACCTCGACCTCGTACTCCTCCCCGACCAGTGACTGCTTCTCGTTCTGCTCGGTCGTCATGGCGGGGAGACTCCAAGGAATGTGGATCAAAAAGGAACGGCCGGACGACCGACCCACCAGTTTACGTGGATCTCGTCCGGCCGTTCACCACCCCGCGAGGTGCCGCGCGCTACTTCGCCGCCGGGTCCTTCGGACGCGGGCTGTCGACCGGCCCGCGGCGCACCGCGCCCGGGGCGTTCCACTCGGCCCGCTTCTTCGCCCGCTTCTTCGCGAGCTCCGAGGACTCCAGCTGGTAGGGCACCGAGGTGACCATGACGCCGGGGGTGAAGAGCAGCCGGCCCTTGAGCCGCAGTGCGCTCTGGTTGTGCAGGAGGTGCTCGTACCAGCGCCCGACGACGTACTCGGGGATGTACACGCTGACGGCGTCGCGCGGGTTCTCGCTGCGCAGGCCCTTCACGTACTCCACGACCGGGCGGGTGATCTCCCGGTACGGGGAGTCGAGGATCTTCAGCGGGACGTTGATCCCGCGCCGCTCCCACTCCTCGCGCAGCGCCTTGGTCTCCACCGGGTCGACGCTGATGCTGAGCGCCTCCAGGGCGTCCGAGCGGGTCAGCTTGGCGAAGGCCAGGGCGCGCAGGGTGGGCTTGTGGACCTTGGAGACCAGGACGATGGAGTGGACCCGCGAAGGGCGGATGCTGTCGTCGGAGGGCCCCTCGGCGGCGGCGATCTCGGCGGAGACCCGGTCGTAGTGCTTCCGGATCGCGGTCATCGTCGCGTAGAAGATCACCATGCCCAGCAGGGCGACCCAGGCGCCGTGGGTGAACTTGGTCGCGAGGACCACGACCAGCACCAGGCCGGTGAAGAACGCGCCGAAGGCGTTGATCGCGCGGGAGCGGAACATCTTGCGGCGGGCCGCCGGGTCCGTCTCACTGCGCAGGTGGCGGTTCCAGTGCCGGACCATGCCGGTCTGGCTGAGGGTGAAGGAGACGAAGACGCCGACGATGTAGAGCTGGATCAGCTTGGTCGAGTCGGCGCCGTAGATCCAGACCAGCAGGATCGCCGCGCCCGCCAGCAGCACGATGCCGTTGGAGAAGGCGAGCCGGTCGCCGCGGGTGTGCAGCTGCCGGGGCAGGTACCGGTCCTGCGCGAGGATCGAGCCGAGCAGCGGGAAGCCGTTGTACGCCGTGTTCGCGGCCAGGAACAGCACGAGCGCGGTGGCGGCGGCGAGCACGATGAACATGAAGCTGCCGTTGCCGAAGACGGCCTCGGCGACCTGGGAGATCACCGGGTTCTGGACGTAGCCCGAGCCGACCTCGGCCCCGTTGTGGAGCAGGTCGGTGGCGGGCTTCTCGGCCATCCGCACGTTGGTGGCCATGGCCAGCGCGATGATGCCGCAGAACATCGTCACGGCCAGGCCGCCCATCAGGGCCAGGGTGGTCGCGGCGTTCTTGCTCTTGGGCTTGCGGAAGGCGGGTACGCCGTTGCTGATCGCCTCGACGCCGGTCAGGGCGGCGCAGCCGGAGGAGAAGGCCCGCAGCAGCAGGAAGACCAGGGCGAACCCGGCCAGCCCCTGGTGCTCGGCCTTGATCTCGAAATCGGCCGTGGGTGCCTTCATGGTCTGGTCGAGGACCAGGCCCCGCCAGGCTCCCCAGGCGATCATGACGAATACGCCCACGACGAAGACATAGGTCGGAATGGCGAAGAGCCTCCCGGATTCCTTCATGCCGCGCAGATTCAACAGCGTGAGCATCAAGATCATCCCAATCGCGCACAGCACTTTGTGCTCGACGACGAAGGGGATGGCGGAACCGAGGTTTTCGACGCCGGAGGCGATCGATACGGCGACGGTCAGGACGTAGTCGACGAGCAGGGCGCTCGCGACCGTCAGACCGGCCTTGGGGCCGAGGTTGGTGTTGGCGACCTCGTAGTCACCGCCGCCGCTCGGGTAGGCGTGGACGTTCTGCCGGTAGGAGGCGACCACCGTGAACATCAGCACGACCACCGCGACGGCGATCCAGGGGCTGAAGTGGTACGCCGATACGCCGGCGACCGACAGGACCAGCAGGACCTCGCCGGGCGCGTACGCCACCGAGGAGAGCGGGTCTGAGGCGAAGACGGGAAGGGCGATCCGCTTGGGGAGGAGTGTTTCTCCGAGGCGGTCGCTGCGTAGCGCCCTGCCGATCAGGATCCGTTTGGGCACGTCGGTCAGTTTGGACACGCAGAGGATCGTAAGCGTTCGAAATCAGACTGACGAACCCCCCACCCCTATCCGCCACGAAGTCCCCCCACATCCAGGGCAAAGAGACGCGGCCTCCAGCCCAAATGGTCACACTGGTGACCGCCCGTGTGTAGCTTGGGCCATGGTCTGAGACCCTGTTAAGCCAGAGCAGCAAAGAGGCTGGAAACCAGCGAGCCGCTGACAGCCGGAAGGACGGCCGTGCACATCGTCATTATGGGCTGCGGAAGAGTGGGATCCGCTCTCGCGCAGACCCTGGAACAGCAGGGGCATACGGTCGCGGTCATCGACCAGGACCCCACCGCATTCCGCCGGCTGGGGGCATCCTTCGGCGGCCGTCGCGTCACCGGAGTCGGCTTCGACCAGGACACCCTGCGCGAGGCCGGCATCGAGGAGGCGGGCGCCTTCGCCGCGGTCAGCAGCGGTGACAATTCCAACATCATCGCCGCGCGCGTGGCCCGGGAGATGTTCGGCGTCGAGAACGTCGCCGCCCGCATCTACGACCCCAAGCGCGCCGAGGTCTACCAGCGGCTCGGCATCCCCACGGTCGCCACCGTGCGGTGGACCGCCGACCAGATGCTCCGGCGGCTGCTGCCGTCCGGCGCGGAGCCGCTGTGGCGCGACCCGAGCGGCGGTGTCCAGCTCGCCGAGGTGCACACCTCCACCGCCTGGATCGGCCACAAGGTCAGCCAGCTGCAGGAGGAGACCGGCGTCCGCGTGGCGTTCCTCACCCGACTGGGCGAGGCCATGCTGCCGACGTCGGCGACGGTCCTCCAGGAGGGCGACCTCGTCCACGTGATGATGCGCACGGACGAGATCGACAAGGTGGAGGCTTCCTTCGCCGAGGGACCTGAGGAGACGCACGCATGAGGGTCGCGATCGCCGGAGCGGGCGCGGTGGGCCGCTCCATCGCGGGTGAGCTGCTGGAGAACGGCCACGAGGTGCTCCTCGTCGACAAGGCTCCGACCGCCATCTCGGTGGAGCGGGTGCCGCAGGCCGAGTGGCTGCTGGCCGACGCCTGCGAGATCACCTCGCTGGACGAGGCCGCGCTGCAGCGCTGCAACGTGGTCATCGCCGCCACGGGCGACGACAAGGTCAACCTGGTCGTCTCGCTGCTGGCCAAGACCGAGTACGGGGTTCCCCGGGTCGTGGCCCGCGTGAACAACCCGAAGAACGAGTGGCTCTTCAACGAGTCCTGGGGCGTGGACGTCGCCGTCTCCACGCCGCGCCTGATGTCGGCGCTGGTCGAGGAAGCCGTCAGCGTCGGCGACCTGGTCCGGCTGCTGCGCTTCAGCCACGGCGACGCCAACCTGGTCGAGCTGACCCTGCCCGCCGACTCCCAGGTCGCCGGCAAGCAGATCAGCGAGATCACCTGGCCCGAGGACACCTCGCTGGTCACGATCATCCGTGGCAACCGGGTCCTGACCCCGCACGGCGAGGAAACCCTCGAACCGGGCGACGAGCTCCTCTTCGTGGCCGCGCAGGCCCGCGAGGAGCAGCTGGAGGACCTCCTGCAGGCCGCGGACTAGCCTGCGGCTCGCTTACACGTCCGAAGGGCGCCGACCGGCCTGGTCGTCGCCCTTCGGCGCATCCCGGAAGCCGGGCAGCGACTGCGACGGCGTACGGGGCTGCGTGCGGGGCGGGGCCTGGTCCCTGCGGGGCTGTCCCCGACCCGCCCTTCCGCCGTTCCCTGGGGCTCCGCCCCAGACCCCGCGCCTCGAACTCCCCCAGCTACCGCTGGGAGGTGCCCCCGGGCGGGGCTGGATCTATCGGCCCCGCTCGGCGGCCTTCGCGGCCTTCGCGGCCTTCGCGGCCTTCTCCGCCGCCTCCTCCGCCTCCCACTCCGCGATCACGTCGATCGGCGGCGGCGCCTTCGCCAGGAAGGCCCACGTGAAGTACACCGCCAGCACCATCGGCGGCAGCTTCAACGCGATCAGCACCCAGCCCAGCTGCGTCGCGTCGCCCCACCAGTACAGCGGGAAGAGGATCGCGTACTTCGCGAGGAAGATCAGGCCCCAGGCCAGGCTGGCCTTGGTGTACGCCTTCTTGCGCCCGGGGTTGCGGGTGCGCCAGGAGAGGTTCTCCTTGAAGACCGGCCCCAGGATCACCCCCAGCAGCGGGAAGCCCACCAGCGCGGAGAGCGTGAAGGCCACGCCCAGTCCGGCGCCGTAGATCATGCCGGGCAGGTAGAAGCCCTTCGCGCTGCCCGTGAACAGGGCGAAGGCCACGCCCACGCCCACGCCGAAGACGCCACTGAAGGCGTGCTTCACCGTGTCCTTGCGCAGCAGCCGCACGATCACCAGCAGGACCGCGACCGCGCCCGCCGCGATGGCGGAGCTCTTCACGTCCTTGTTGATCGTGTAGATCATGACGAAGAGCAGGCCGGGGAGCATCGTCTCCACGGTGCCGCGGATCCCGCCGAAGGCATCGAAGAGGGCCGCCTGCGTCACGGCCTTCTGGTCGGCGGCCGGATCCGCGGAGGGATCCACCCCGTGAGTGGTCGGTTTGTCGAGTGACGTCACCGTCAGTGCTCCTGTCCGAGCGGTCGGAGTTCGTACTTCGGGTTGAAGAGCACCCGACGGCCGTGGCTCATCGAGATCCGCCCGGAGGCGATCATGCGACGGCCGGGTTCGATTCCCACGATCGAGCGACGCCCGAGCCAGACGACGTCCAGCGCGGCCGAGCCGTCGAACAGCTCGGCCTCCAGGGCGGGGACGCCCGCGCGCGGCCTCAGGGTGACGGTCCGCAGGGTCCCGGTCACCTTGACTATCTGACGGTCGTGGCAGTCGCAGATCCGCGTGCACCCCGCGGCTTCTGCGTCCTCCTGCAGCTCCGCCGAATGCAGCTCCTCCTGCGAGGTGGACAGCCGCTCAATCATCCGGCGGAACCGGCCCGCGGGCCTGGCGGGTTTCGCCGGCTTGGCGGGCTTCTCGGGACGCGGTTCAGCACTCATACAGGAAGCGTACCGGCGCGGCCACTACCTCTCGAAGCGGTATCCCATGCCCGGTTCGGTGATGAAGTGCCTCGGGTGCGAGGGGTCCGCCTCCAGCTTGCGCCGCAGCTGCGCCATGTAGACCCGCAGGTAGTTGGTCTCGGTCCCGTACGAGGGCCCCCAGACCTCCTGGAGCAGCTGCTTCTGGCTGACCAGCTTGCCGCCGTTGCGGACCAGGACCTCCAGCAGGTGCCACTCGGTGGGCGTCAGGCGCACGTCGCGCCCCTCGCGCACCGCCTTCTTCGCCGCGAGGTCCACCGTGAAGTCCTCGGTCTCGACGATCACCTCGTCCTCGCCGGACCCGGCGGAGGGCTCGGCCCTGCGGACGGCGGCGCGCAGCCTGGCGAGCAGCTCGTCCATGCCGAAGGGCTTGGTGACGTAGTCGTCGGCGCCCGCGTCCAGGGCTTCGACCTTCTCGTCGGAGGTGTGCCGGGCGGAGAGGACCAGGATCGGGACGCGGGTCCAGCCGCGCAGCCCCTTGATCACCTCGACCCCGTCCATGTCGGGCAGGCCCAGGTCGAGGACGACCACGTCGGGGTGGCGGGCGGCCGCCAGTTCCAGGGCGGTGGCCCCGTCGGCGGCCGCGTCGACCTCGTACTTGCGGGCCTTCAAGTTGATCACGAGGGCTCGGACGATCTGGGGTTCGTCGTCCACCACGAGCACCCGGGTCATTGGGGTCCTGCCTTCTGTCGTATCGAATCAAGATCAAAATCTACGGGGCCGGGCGCGTGGTCCGCCTCCGGTCCCCCGGGCTCCTGCGGCGCGCTGCGCCCCTCGCCGTCCACGCTCACGTGGATCTGCGGCCGCCTGCCGGCCGCCGCCTTCAAGGTGAGCACCATGGTCAGTCCGCCGCCCGGGGTGTCCTCGGCGGTCAGGGTGCCGCCCATGGCCTCGGCGAAGCCGCGTGCGACCGCCAGCCCGAGCCCGACCCCGGCTCCGCGCGGGGCGTCCCCGTACCGCTGGAAAGGGGCGAAGATCCGGTCCTTGGCCTCCTCGGGCACGCCCGGCCCGCGGTCGACGACCCGTACCTCGACCCGGTCGCCCAGGAAACTGGCCGCCACCAGCACCTGCTCCCCCGCCGGGCTGTACTTGACCGCGTTCTCGACCACGTTGGCCACGGTCCGCTCCAGCAGCCCGGGGTCGACCGCCACCATCGGCAGGGTCTCGGGGATGTCCAGCAGGACGCTGTCCTCGGGTACGCCGCCCAGCGCCATCGGGACCACCTCGTCGAGGTCGATCTCGCGGATCAGCGGGGTGACGGTGCCGGTCTGGAGCCTCGACATGTCCAGCAGGTTCCCGACCAGGTGGTCGAGGCGGTCGGCGCCCTCCTCGATGCCCTGGAGGAGCTCGGCCCGGTCCTCCTCGGACCATTCCACGTCGTCGGAGCGCAGGGAGCTGACGGAGGCCTTGATGGAGGCCAGCGGGGTACGCAGGTCATGGCTGACGGCGGCGAGCAGGGCCGTCCGGATCCGGTTGCCCTCCGCCATCCGGCGGGCCTCCTCGGCCTCCCCGACCAGGCGCTGGCGGTCGAGTACGACGGCGGCCTGGGCCGCGAAGGCGCCGAGCACCCGGCGGTCCTCGGCGGGCAGCACCCGGCCGGACAGGGCCAGCGCCATGTGGTCGCCGATCGGCATGTCCACGTCGGCGTCCTCGGGCCGGCTGACCGGGCTCGGGCCGACGCTGCCGGCCGGCTGCCAGGGTTCGACGTCGCTCTCCCGCTCCAGCAGGGCCACCGACTCCATGGCGAAGGTCTCGCGCACCCGCTCCAGCAGGGCGTCCAGCGTGGTCTCGCCGCGCAGCACGCTGCCCGCCAGGAAGGAGAGGATCTCGGACTCGGCGCGCAGCCGGGCGGCCTGGTGGGTGCGGCGGGCCGCCGCGTCCACGACGGAGGCCACCGAGCCGGCGACGCCGAAGAAGACCGCGATGGCCACGATGTTCTTGGGGTCGGAGATGGTGAAGCGGTGGATGGGCGGGGCGAAGTAGTAGTTCAGCAGGAGGGAGCCCAGGGCGGCGGAGGCCAGGGCCGGGTAGAGCCCGCCGAGCAGCGCCGCGGCCACGGTCAGGGCCAGGAACAGCAGCATCTCGTTGGCGAGACCGGGGTCGGAGTCGATGTGCGTGAGCAGCGCCGCGAGCATCAGCGGCAGGACCACCCCGGCCACCCAGCCGGCCACGATCCGGGGCCGTCCGAGCCGGGCTGCCGAGCGGACCACGGGCAGGCCCCGGCCCTTGGCGACCTCTTCGTGGGTGACGATGTGCACGTCGAGGTCGGGCCCGCAGTCGCGGGCCACGGTGGCGCCGACACCGGCGCCGAAGACGTACTGCCAGGGGCGGCGGCGGCTGGAGCCGAGCACGATCTGGGTGGCGTTGACCCCGCGGGCGAATTCGAGGAGCGCCTCGGGGACGTTGTCGCCGATCACATGGTGAAACGTTCCGCCGAGGTCCTCGACCAGCGTCCGCTGGACCGCGAGCTCCTTGGGCGAGGCCGCGGTCAGCCCGTCGCTGCGGGCGATGTAGACGGCCAGGATCTCGCTGCCGGAGCCCTTGGCCGCCACCCGGGACGCACGCCGGATCAGGGTCCGCCCCTCGGGGCCGCCGGTCAGACCGACCACGATCCGCTCGCGCGCCTGCCAGGTCGAGCGGATGTTGTGCTCGCCCCGGTACTGCTGGAGGTACTCGTCGGCCCGGTCGGCGACCCAGAGCAGCGCGAGCTCGCGCAGGGCGGTCAGGTTGCCGGGCCGGAAGTAGTTGGACAGGGCCGCGTCGACCTTGTCCGACTTGTAGATGTTGCCGTGGGCCATCCGGCGGCGCAGGGCCTGCGGGGACATGTCGACCAGCTCGATCTGGTCGGCCCGGCGCACCACCTCGTCCGGGACCGTCTCGCGCTGCCGCACCCCCGTGATCGACTCGACCACGTCGCCGAGTGACTCCAGGTGCTGGATGTTCACGGTCGTGACCACGTCGATCCCGGCCCGCAGCAGCTCCTCCACGTCCTGCCAGCGCTTGGCATTGCGCGAACCGGGCACATTGGTGTGCGCCAGCTCGTCCACCAGGGCCAGGGCGGGCCTGCGCGCGAGGATCGCGTCCACGTCCATCTCGGTGAAGGCGGCGCCCCGGTACGAGAGCTCCTTGCGCTCCACCTGTTCCAGGCCGTGCAGCATCACCTCCGTGCGCGGCCGCCCGTGGTGCTCGACGAAGCCGACGACGCAGTCGGAGCCGCGCTCCACCCGGCGGTGGCCCTCGGAGAGCATGGCGTACGTCTTGCCCACACCGGGTGCCGAGCCGAGATAGATCCTTAGCTTGCCGCGTCCCATGCGCTCATTCTCCGGGACGTTCGCCCCGATCACGCGCCGATGACGGCCCGGCGCCCGATCCCTGACGGATCCCTGACACCGTTGTCGCCGGACCGCGGCGGCCGGACGCGGCTGTGGGCCGTACCCCCCGGAGGAGTACGGCCCACGGCCGGAAACAGTCGCCCCGTGCCCGGGGCGGGGGGATCAGCGAACCTCGGTGATCTCCGGGCCGCGCTCCAGCTGGCCCATGCCACCGCCGAAGCGGGAGCCTTCCTGCTCCTCGGTGGTCTGCACACCGTCCGGCACCATCTGCGCGTCGTTCGGCAGCTTCAGGACGATCGGGTCGCGCGGGGCCATCGGGCCCTCGCCACGGACCACGACGGTGTCCAGGAAGATCCGCTCCAGCACGCCCGCCGACTCGGGACGCACCGCGCCCTGGCCGGAGATGACGCCGCGCAGGAACCAGCGCGGGCCGTCCACACCGACGAAGCGGACCAGCTGGGCGCCGGTCTGCCCGTCCGGCAGCGGTACGGGCACCTGCGCGCGCAGCTCCCAGCCCAGCGGCCCCTCGACCTCGTCGATGATGCCGCCCTGCTTGGTGATGCCCTCGGCGATCTCCTCGCGGACCTCGCCCCAGATGCCTTCCTTGCGCGGCGCGGCGAAGGCCTGCAGTTGTACGGCACTGTCGCCGAGCACCACGGTCGCGGCGACGATCGCGTCACCGGCGACCTCGACGCGCAGCTCCATGCCCTCGACACCCGGTACGAGGATGCCGCCGAGGTCGACCCGGCCCTCCTCGGGGTTGCCGGGCACTTCCGATACGTCCCACGGTCCGTCGGGGCGCGGAGCCGGAGGCAGGTTCAGCCGGCGCGGCGCTGCCACGTCGGTCTCCTCCGCACCGTCCTGCTCATCGGCGCCGACGCCGTCGACGACCTGCTCGGCCGCGCCGCCGTCCTTGACGGAGTCGTTCTTCTTGCGACGTCCGAACACGTCACTGTCCTTCCCGGTCGGATACGACCGAAGCGTAGCCATTCCCACCCTGCTGACCAGCGCCGGATCCGGCCACGGCCGCATGACCTCCGGTGGAGCCGAAACCCCCCTCGGCCCGCGCCGAGTCGGGAAGATCCGCCACCTCGTGGAAGCGCACCTTCTCGACCCGCTGGACAACCAGCTGGGCAATGCGGTCGAAACGCTCGAACCTGACGCTCTCGCGCGGGTCGAGATTGACCACGATCACCTTGATCTCCCCACGGTACCCGGCATCCACCGTCCCCGGGGCATTCACGAGCGCGAGCCCGCAGCGGGCGGCCAGGCCCGAGCGCGGGTGCACGAACGCCGCGTAGCCGTCGGGCAGCGCGATGGAGACCCCGGTGGGCAGTACGGCCCGCTCGCCCGGCTCCAGTTCGGCGGCCCGGGTGGTCACCAGATCGCAGCCGGCGTCGCCGGGGTGCCCGTAGGCGGGGATCGGTACCTCCGGGTCCACGCGCCGGATCAGCACGTCGACGCTTCCACGGGGAGTGTTGTTCTCAGACATCAGGGGTTCACCTCGAAGGCGCGTGCGCGCCTGACCTGGTCCGGGTCGGCCATCGCCGCCCGGATCTCCTCGGGCCGTCCGTTGTCGGTGAAGTGGTCGACCTTCACCTCGATGAAGAGGGCTTCGGCGCGCAGCGCGACGGGTCCCTGCGGACCGCCTATTCGACCGACGGCCCGGGAGTAGATCTTCCGGCCGGCGACGGCGGTGACCTCGGCCTCCAGGTACAGCACGGTGCCCACCGGCACGGGCCGGACGAAGTCCGTCTCCAGCCGGCCGGTGACGGCGATGACGCGCAGCAGCCAGTTCAGGGAGCCCAGGGTCTCGTCGAGCGCGGTGGCGAGGACCCCGCCGTGCGCGAGACCGGGCGCGCCCTGGTGGGCGGGCTTGACGGTGAACTCGGCGCTGACGCGCACGCCCTCACCCGCGCGGGCCTCCAGGTGGAGTCCGTGGGGCTGTCCGTCGCCGCAGCCGAAGCAGTGCGCGTAGTGGGCACCGAGGAGCTCGCCGGGTGCCGGGGCATCGGGGTGCCGCACCGGCGGGGTGGCCTCGGCCGGGGGCGTCAACGCTGTGTTTCGTCCACTCACAGCCGCAGACCTTACCCGCGCGGCTACCCGCCGGTCGCCTCGTGGGAGGCTTGGCCCCATGCAGCCTTCCCCCGCGCACCACGACGAACGCCTGACCGCCCCCCGCGCCTGGTGGGCCATCGCCGTACTGACCGGTATCGCGTGCGGGCTGATCCTGATGCCGCTGGGCACCATGCCGCTGCTGGCCGGACTGGTCGGGGGCACCGCGCTGACGGGGCTGCTGGTGAGCTCGTACGGATCCCAGCGGGTGCGCGTGGTGGGCGGAGCGCTGGCGGCCGGGGAGGCCCGGATCCCGGTGACGGCCCTGGGCGACCCGGAGGCCCTGGAGCCGGAGGAGGCCCGCGCCTGGCGGACGTACAAGGCCGACATGCGGGCCTTCATGCTGATGCGCAGCTACGTGCCCACGGCGGTCCGCGTCGAGGTGACCGACCCCGCGGACCCGACCCCGTACGTCTACGTCTCCACGCGCGAGCCCCAGGCCCTGGTGGCGGCCATCCGCGCGGCGCAGGACAAGGCCGCCCAGGATGCGACGAAGGCCTGAGTCCGATCGCTTCGCGGGGCCCCGGCGGGTCCCCGGCGGCGGAGCTCAGCCGCGCGGGTCGAAGGGGCGGCCCTCGATGGCGGCCCTGGCTGCCTCGGGAAGGGCCTCGGTGGGCCGCTCAAGGCGCGGGAGCTGCGACAAGGCGTTCCACGGCACGGCGCGGGCCCGCAGGTCCGTACGGACCTTCTCGGCGAGTTTGCGGGTGTCCCGGCGGTTCATGACCGCTCCGACGGCCGCACCGACCATGAAGGGCATCAGGTTCGGCAGGTTGCGGAACATCCGCTTGGTGATCTGCTGGCGCAGTTCGCGCTTCATCTGACCGCCCAGCGCCGCGTTCAGCGTCGTCGGCTTGGTCAGGTCGATGCCGCGCTCCTCGGTCCACGACACGAGGTAGGCGAAGCTGCGCTCCTTGAGGCTGCCGGGCGGCCGCAGGCCGTAGACCTCGTGGAGTTCGGCGATGAGCTTGAGCTCGATCGCGGCGACCCCGGTGATCTCGGCGGCCAGCTCGGCCGGCATGGCGGGCGGCACCGGCAGCATGGCTGCCGCGCCGATTCCGGCGCCGACGGTGGACGTCGCGTTGGCGGCGCCCGTGATCAGTTTGTCGGCGAGCTGATCGGGCCCGAGGCCCGGGAACTGCGCGCGCAGGGTCGCGAGGTCCCGAACCGGAACGCGCGGTGCGTTCTCGATGACTCGGTCGGTGAGGTAAAGGGCGGCGGCCCTGGCACTTTCGCCGCCCTTGCGCACACCGTTCTTGACGGCTTGCAGCCGACGGACCCCGGTGCGGGACCGGGACCCCTCGTCGGCCTCGGAGGCCGACGGCACCGCCTCGGCGGTGTCGGGGAGCACGGCGGGTACGCCGGGGGCTCCAGGGCCCGTTTCCAGGCCCTTGGTTCCCTCCTGCGTCTCCGCCGGATCACCAGGTTTCCGGAAGCGTCGCTTCCGAAATGGTGTCGAGCCAGTCACGGCCGACGCCTCTCAGTCGCAGTCGCGACAGATCGGCTGACCGTTCTTCTCGCGTGCCAGCTGGCTGCGGTGGTGCACCAGGAAGCAGCTCATGCAGGTGAACTCGTCGGCCTGCTTGGGCAGGACCCGGACGGCGAGTTCCTCGTTGGAGAGGTCCGCACCGGGAAGCTCAAGGCCTTCCGCCGAGTCGAATTCGTCCAGGTCGACGTTCGAGGACGACTTCTCGTTCCGACGAGCCTTGAGCTCTTCGATGCTGTCGTTGTCGACGTCGTCGTCGGTCTTGCGCGGGGTGTCGTAGTCCGTTGCCATAGTTCGCTCTCCCCCTCTGGGATTTAGCGGGTGTCTCAGCGCACGTAACGCGCGAGAGGCCGGACTTGTGCCCGACCTGAGGCGGAGATTTTGCCTCACATCAAGGTCTGTTACTCAATCGACACCCAGCCGCACATCAGACGGAGCGATTGGCTGGGATGACGACCGGGACCGTACACGGTCCGGGGGCCGTCTTGCACAAACGCCACCCCATGTATTTCCCGCCGTTAGGGGGGCCGGAAACCCGGACTTCCCGGGCTTTTAGGCCCCCCCAAGGTCACTGAACGCTTATGGTCCGACACTCGAAACTGTGATCGATCGCACAGAAGTCATTGCCTTCACATTCCAAGCATTCAGCCAACAGCGAACACGGGGTGACCGAGGTCACAAGGGTAGAGTGACACGCATCACGAGTCCACCGCCTTCGCGCGGGATCGCCTGGATCCTCCCGCCGTGTGCGCGCGCCACGGAGCGCGCGATGGAGAGGCCGAGCCCGACACCCTTGTCGCTGCCCGTGCGCTCCGTACGCAGCCGTCTGAAGGGCTCGAAGAGGTTGTCCACCTCGTACGCGGGAACCACGGGACCCGTGTTCGATACCAACAGGACCGCCTGCCCGTGCACGGCCTCGGTGGTGACCTCCACCCAGCCGCCCTCCGGGATGTTGTACCGGACGGCGTTCTGCACCAGGTTGAGCGCGATCCGCTCCAGCAGCACGCCATTGCCCTGCACGACGGCCAGCGCCCGCTCGCCGCGGATCTCCACGCCCTTGGCGTGGGCCTCCCCGCGCGCCTGGTCGATGGCGCGCGAGGCCACCTCGGCCAGGTCCACGGGCTTGCGCTCGATGATCTGGTTGTCGCTGCGGGCCAGCAGCAGCAGGCCCTCGACCAGCTGCTCGCTGCGCTCGTTGGTGGCGAGCAGGGTCTTGCCGAGCTGCTGGAGTTCCACCGGGGCCCCGGGGTCGGAGAGGTGCACCTCCAGCAGCGTCCGGTTGATGGCCAGCGGGGTCCGCAGCTCGTGCGAGGCGTTGGCCACGAATCTCTGCTGGGCCGTGAAGGCCCGCTCCAGCCGGTCGAGCATCTCGTCGAAGGTGTCGGCGAGCTCCTTGAGCTCGTCGTCCGGCCCGTCCAGCTCGATCCGCCGGGTCAGGTCGGAGCCGACCACGCGGCGGGCGGTCCGGGTGATCTTGCCCAGCGGCGAGAGCACCCGTCCGGCCATCGCGTAGCCGAAGGCGAAGGCGATGATGCTCAGGCCCATGAGGGCCATCAGCGACCGGCTCAGCAGATCGTCCAGGGCGTGCTTGCGCTGGTCCAGGACGCACTGGGCGATCGCGGCGTTGAACTGGTCGTGCGTCTGGCCCGAAGCGCCCACACCCGGGCAGTTGCTGGTGACCTGGATGTCGGAGCCGCCCACGATCTTGAACGGGAGCGCGTTGCCCTCGCGCAGCGCCTGCGCCGCCAGGAGGTAGATGATCGACAGCAGCAGGATGCCGGCGATCAGGAACATCCCGCCGTACAGCAGCGTCAGACGTATCCGGATCGTCGGCCGCAGCCAAGGGAAAGGACCCTCGGGCTGGCCGGGGTCCCAGTTCGGTTTCGGTGGCGCCGCCGGTGGCGCCGGGGTCGCTGCCACCCGCGTCAGATCCGGTAGCCGGAACCGGGGACGGTCACGATGACCGGGGGCTCCCCGAGCTTGCGCCGCAGGGTCATCACCGTCACGCGCACCACGTTGGTGAACGGGTCGGTGTTCTCGTCCCACGCCTTCTCCAGGAGCTGCTCGGCGGACACGACGGTGCCCTCGCTGCGCATGAGGACCTCCAGCACCGCGAACTCCTTCGGCGCCAGCTGCACCTCCTTGCCCTCGCGGAAGACCTCGCGCCGGTTCGGGTCCAGCTTGATCCCGGCGCGCTCCAGTACGGGAGGCAGGGCCACCGTGGTGCGGCGCCCGAGGGCCCGTACCCGCGCGGTCAGCTCCGTGAACGCGAAGGGCTTGGGCAGATAGTCGTCCGCCCCGAGCTCCAGGCCCTCGACCCGGTCGCTCACGTCGCCGGACGCCGTCAGCATCAGCACGCGGGTGGGCATGCCGAGCTCGACGATCTTCCGGCAGACGTCGTCACCGTGCACGAGCGGGAGGTCCCGGTCGAGCACGACCACGTCGTAGTCGTTCACTCCGACGCGCTCCAGGGCCGCGGCGCCGTCGTACACGACGTCCACGGCCATGGCCTCCCGGCGAAGTCCGGTGGCAACCGCATCGGCGAGCAGCTGCTCGTCCTCGACGACGAGTACGCGCACGTCGTTTCCTTCCTCAATGCCCTTCAGGGCAGGCGTGTGGTGCGTCGTCCATCCTGCCCGTTTCGGCGGTAAACCGGCTGTAAGACGCCGGTGGGGCTCACCCGGAGCGCGCCGGGAGCGCGGCCGGGAATCGGCCCGGGACCCCGCACAAGGGACGGAAGTGAGGATTCCCTCGCCTTACGAGGTTTCTGGGGCCAGGGCGGTGGGGAGGACGACTTCACACCCCGAAAACTCCCTGATGGCGGACTGCCACGTGCCGCCGCCGACCCATGAAGAGGGGGCGCACCCACCATGGACGCATTCACCGCAGGTCTCCTGCAGCGCATCAGGAGCACGCAGACGGACCTCAGGCAGGCCCGCGAGGCGGGCGACGACTTCCTCGCGGATGTGGAACAGGCGGAGCTGGAAGATCTCCAGCGCCTCGCCGCCGAGCACGGCGTTCCGGTCTCCGTCCCCGCCTGCTGACAGCTCCGGCCGGGGCACCGGACCGGTCGTCACAGGCACATCCCGAACCCCGGCAGCCGCCACCCGGCCGCCGGGGTTCCCTCTTGTCGGGCGTCCCGCCGCCCGCTCAGTCGTGCCAGGCCCCGGCCTCGTCCAGCAGCGGCTGCAGCGAGGCGAACACCGCCGGCGTGGCCGCCAGCGCGAGCTCGCCCGAGGCCGGCTCCCCGGGCCGTCCCCCGGTCAGCGCGCCTGCCTCCCGCGCGATCAGCTCGCCCGCCGCCAGGTCCCAGGGGTTGAGCCCGCGCTCCCAGTACCCGTCCAGCCGCCCGGCGGCCACGTCGCACAGGTCCACCGCCGCCGACCCGCCGCGCCGGATGTCGCGGACCGCCGGAATGATCCGCTGCGCGACGTCGGCCTGGTGCGCCTTGCGGGTCTGGACGTACGCGAACCCGGTGCTGATCAGCGCCTGGTCCAGCGGAGCGGCCGCGCGGCAGGTCAGCCGGGTCTCGCCCAGCCACGCCCCGCGCCCCAGCACCGCGTGGTACGTCTCCCCGCGCATCGGCGCCGCCACGACCCCGGCCACGGTCTGCCCGAGGTACTCGGCCGCGATGGACACGCCCCAGGTCGGCAGCCCGTAGAGGTAGTTCACGGTGCCGTCCAGCGGGTCGATGACCCACCGCACCCCGCTGGTGCCCGCCGTGTCGGAGCCCTCCTCGCCCAGCAGCCCGTCCTCGGGCCGCCGCTCCGCGAGGATCCCGGTGATCAGCTTCTCCGCCGCGATGTCCATCTCGGTCACCACGTCGATGGGGCTGGACTTGGTTGCAGCGACCCCCAGGTCGGCGGGTCGGCCGTCCCGCAGCAGCGCGCCCGCCTGCCGGGCGGCCTCCAGTCCCACGGCCAGCAGCTCGGTCTTCAGCTCTTCGGAAATCACAGCCGGATCCACTCCCTGTGCGTACCTGTGCTTGCCAACGCGTGTCTGTGCATGCCTGTGCGGCGATGTGCGCCCTGTGGTGCCGCCCGTGCGCCTACGCGTACGGGCTGTCCACCCCCGCGGCGGCCGGCCGCGGTCCCCGGGCCGGGCAGCAGCCCACGGCGCACAGGTCCTGGCCGGCTCCGAGCAGCCCGAGCGCGCAACGCTCCACCGTCTCGCCGCGTTCCGTGGCGGCCCGCTCCAGTACGAGGTCCCGTACCGCCGCCGCGAACCGGGGGTCGGAGCCGACCGTCGCCGAGCGGGCGATCGGCAGCCCGAGCTCGGCGGCCTTGGCCGTGGCCTCCGTGTCGAGGTCGTACAGGACCTCCATGTGGTCCGAGACGAAGCCGATCGGCACCATGACGACCGCCGGGGCGCCCGCCTCGTGCAGGGCCTCCAGGTGGTCGCAGATGTCCGGCTCCAGCCACGGGATGTGCGGGGCGCCGCTGCGCGACTGGTAGACGAGCTCCCAGGGCAGTTCGGTGCCGGTCTCGGCCCGGACCGCGTCGGCGATCACCTTCGCGACGTCCAGGTGCTGCTTGACGTAGGCCCCGCCCTCGCCGCCGGCGGTGTGGTCCTCGACCGGGCCGGAGGTGTCGGCGGCCGCGTTCGGGATCGAGTGGGTGGTGAAGGCGAGCCGGGCGCCGGAGCGCACCCCGGCGGGCAGCGACTCCAGCGCCGCGAGCACCCCGTCGATCATGGGCTGCACGAAGCCGGGGTGGTTGAAGTAGTGCCGCAGCTTGTCGACCCTGGGCAGGTCGGCCTCGGCCACGCCCTCCCGGACGAGCAGGGCGAGCGCGTCCGCGAGGTTCTCGCGGTACTGCCGGCAGCCCGAGTACGAGGCGTACGCGCTGGTCGCGAGGACCGCGATGCGGCGGCGGCCGTCGGCGGCCATCTCGCGCATCACGTCGTCGAGGTACGGGGCCCAGTTGCGGTTGCCCCAATAGACCGGCAGGTCCAGCCCGTGCTCGGCGAAGTCCTTGCGCAGCGCTTCCAGCAGCTCGCGGTTCTGCCCGTTGATGGGGCTGACGCCGCCGAAGCCGAAGTAGTGCTGCCCGACCTCCTTGAGCCGCTCGCGCGGGATCCCGCGCCCGCGCGTGACGTTCTCCAGGAACGGCACGACGTCGTCGGGTCCCTCGGGGCCGCCGAAGGAGAGCAGCAGGAGGGCGTCGTAGGGGGCGGCGGGGCCTTCGGCCGTGCCTGCGCCGGCTGCGGAGGCGGGAGCGGAGGCGGAGGCGGAGGCGCGGAGCTGGTCAGACATGTCTCGAATCCTGCCACCCGCCCCCGCCGGCCGGGAAACAGGCCCGGCACCCGGACCCCTCGCTTCACGAGCGCGGCCTCCCGTACTTCCCGCCGCTTCCTCCCCATGCGGACGCCTTGTGCACGGTCGTAACCTGTATGGGCCAACGACGTCCCTTACGGAGGGCACCTTGCCCAGTCCCTACCGCGCGATATTCAAGGCCCCCGGAAGCCGTTCGTTCAGTGCCGCCGGCCTCATAGGCCGGATGCCGCTGTCGATGGTCGGCGTCGGCATCCTCACGATGATCTCCCAGCTCACCGGCCGGTACTCGCTGGCCGGGGCGCTCACCGCCACCCTCGCGCTCTCCGCGGCCGCCATCGGCCCCCAGCTCTCCCGCCTCGTCGACCAGTACGGCCAGCGCCGTGTCCTGCGCCCGGCGAGCCTGCTCGCGGCCGCGGCGGTCGCCGGCCTGCTGCTCTGCGCGGCCAACCACGCGCCCGACTGGACCCTGTTCGTCTTCACCGCCCTCGCGGGCTGCGTGCCCAGCGTGGGCTCGATGATCCGCGCCCGGTGGACGGCCATCTACCGGGACTCCCCCCGCGAACTGCACACGGCGTACTCCCTGGAGTCCGTCCTCGACGAGGTCTGCTTCATCTTCGGCCCGATCCTCGCCATCGGGCTGTCCACCACCTGGTTCCCCGAGGCCGGCCCGCTGGTCGCGGGGGTCTTCCTGCTGGTGGGCGTGTGGTGGCTGACCGCGCAGCGCGCCACCGAGCCCGTCCCGCACCCGCGCGGCGCGGACACCGACCGGACCTCCGCCCTGCGCTCCCCCGGGCTCCAGGTGCTGGTGGCCACCTTCGTGGCCACGGGAGCCATCTTCGGCTCCATCGACGTGGTCACCCTGGCCTTCGCCGAGGAGCAGGGCCACAAGGCCGCCGCCAGCTTCATCCTCGCCGTCTGGGCGGGCGGCTCCTGCCTCGCGGGCATCGTCTTCGGCCTGCTCCACCTCAAGGGCAAGGCGGAACGCAGGTGGGTGCTGGGCATCTGTGCGATGGCCGTGAGTATGATCCCCCTCCTACTGGCCGGGAACCTTCCGTTTCTGGCCGTGGCGCTCTTCGTCTCGGGCCTCGCCATCGCTCCCACGATGATCACCACGATGGCCCTGATCGAGGCGCACGTACCACGCGCGAAGCTGACCGAGGGCATGACCTGGATCAGCACCGGCCTCGCGGTCGGAGTCGCGCTCGGCTCCTCCGTGGCCGGCTGGGTCATCGACGCGGCCGGCGCGAGGACCGGGTACGTCGTCTCGATCTCGGCGGGGGCCGCCGCGGCGGCGGTGGCGTTCGCGGGTTATCGCCGGCTGACGAGGTCGGCGCAAGGGGAGGAGCCTTCCAACGATGGCTACGACGGGGACAGCAGGGACGAGCGGGACACGGATCGCCGCGTGGCATAACTGGGCGGGCAACGTCACCGCCACGCCCACGCGCGTGGTGACCCCCACTTCGGTGGGCGAGCTCCAGGAGGCGGTCCGCCGGGCCGCCGAGGAGGGGCTGAAGGTCAAGGCGGTCGGCACCGGCCACTCCTTCACCGCGGCCGCCGCGACCGACGGCGTACTTGTGCGCCCGCAGGCGCTGGCCGGGATCCAGGTCATCGACCGGATCGCCGGGACCGTCACCGTGGCGGCGGGCACGGTCCTCAAGGACCTCAACCTGGCCCTCGCCGAGGAAGGCCTGTCGCTCAAGAACATGGGCGACATCATGGAGCAGACGGTCTCCGGGGCCACCAGCACCGGCACCCACGGCACCGGCCGCGACTCGGCCTCCATCGCCGCCCAGATCCGCGGCCTGGAACTGGTCACCGCCGACGGCCGGGTGCTGACCTGTTCGGAGAAGGAGAACCCCGAGGTCTTCGCCGCGGCCCGGCTCGGCATCGGGGCGCTCGGCGTCGTCACCGCGATCACCTTCGCGGTGGAGCCGCTCTTCTTCCTGACCGCCCGTGAGGAGCCGATGGCCTTCGACCGGGTGACCGCCGAGTTCGACCAGCACCACGCGGAGAACGAGCACTTCGAGTTCTACTGGTTCCCGCACACCGGCAACTGCAACACCAAGCGGAACAACCGCAGCCAGGGCCCGGCCGCCCCGCCCGGAGCGGTCTCCGCCTGGGTCGAGGACGAGCTGCTGTCCAACGGCCTCTTCCAGGCCGTGAACTCCTTCGGCCGCGCGGTCCCGGCGGCCATCCCCTCCATCGCCCGGATCGCGAGCCGCGCCCTGTCGGCGCGGACCTACACGGACATCCCGTACAAGGTGTTCACCAGTCCGCGCCGGGTCCGGTTCGTGGAGATGGAGTACGCCCTTCCGCGCGAGCGGGTCGTCGAGGCGCTACGGGAGCTCAAGGCCATGGTCGACCGCTCCGACCTGCGGATCAGTTTCCCGGTGGAGGTGCGGACGGCTCCGGCGGACGACATCACCCTGTCGACGGCCTCGGGCCGCGAGAGCGCGTACATCGCGGTGCACATGTACAAGGGGACCCCGTACCAGGCCTACTTCACCGCCGCCGAGCGGATCTTCACGGAGCACGGCGGGCGGCCTCACTGGGGCAAGGTGCACACCCGGGACTCCGAGTACTTCGCCCGGGTCTACCCGCGCTTCGGGGAGTTCACCGCGCTCCGCGACCGCCTGGACCCGGACCGGATGTTCGCCAACGACTACCTGCGGCGCGTCCTGGGCGACTGAGTCGGCCTCAGGGGGCGGCCGGATCCTGACCGGAGCCCGTCCCCGAGCCGCCGGTCGAATCCTTTCCGGGGCTCGGGGTCGGGCCGGGCGTCGGCTTCGACGGACTCGGACTCGGGGTGGCGTCCGGGGACGGTGACGGTGACGGCGAGTGGGACGGGGTCGGGCTCCCGCCGGGGTCGGGGCTCGGGCTCCCCGGCCCGGTGGAGGGGCTCGGGGAGCCGCCCGGCCCGCGGCTCGGTCCGTCCTTCTGGCCGCCCTTGTCCTTGAGGTCGGTGCCGTCCCGGGGCGCGGAGTTCTTCTCTTCCTTCCACCCCGCGCCGTAGACGGGCGTGCCGCCCCGGCTGACGGGCTTTCCGGAGACCGCCTCCCAGGTGGCGATCCCGCCGATCGCGATGGCGAACGCCACGGCCGACGCGACCGCCGTGCGCTTCCAGCCCCGGACCCGGCTGCCGTGCACGGTGCCCTCGCCGAACTCCTCCGAGCGACCGGGCGGGACCGGGGCCGGGACGGCCCGCAGCATCATGGTGCCGTCCGGTGCCCGCTCCTCGCGGGGCTCCACCACGGGGACCTGGCGGGCCTTCGGGCGGGCGGACTCGCGCAGCTGGTCGCCGGTGCGCCGGAAGAAGTGCTGGATGACGGGCCCGCCGGCGGTGGCGACCACGCTCACCACACCCGCGCCGAGGATGGTTCCGTAGACACCCATCTGCGAGGCGAGCAGGGCGGCCGCGACGGTGGCGAGGGAGGAACCCGCGATCTGAGCGGCGCTCAGATCGAGCTTCTTCTTCTCCGGTCCCTGCTCGTGTTCCCGTACCGCTTCGATGTCCAGCGACGTCTTTTGACCCATCCCGACCCTCTGCGTGTTCTGCCTCTCGCGCTTCACCGCGTTTCTCCAGTTACTGACCCCCGGGCGAAACGGATAGTTCCATTTCTGGGGATTCTGTGAAGCACGACACCCGAAAACGAACGCGCCCGCAGGTCCGCACGGATGCGGGCCCGTCGGAGGGCAGCCCAACTCCCGCCGTCCGGGACAAGTTCGGCGGCGCGGCGGTCCACCCAGGTGGCCCGAATGGAGTACTGTGGCGAGCCCTGGGGCCGTCCTTCCTTACGGATGTCCGGACCCGGGAGAGGGGGCCGGCTGATGGAAAAACGGCACTCGAGACCGGCGATGCCGCGGTATTGCACGGGATCCTGCTGCGCACAGTAATCGTTCGGTCACTGTGCGTACCCAACAGGTAACCGTGCCATAACAGCGATCAAGGGCGCATGCCCGACACGCCGGTTTAACTCGGCAAGGTAGTGGCAGGCTGCACCCGGGCAGGCCACACTCGACTAGCGGAAGCAGCGACGCACGTGACGTCGGCAGGCACCACCCGGGAGGTCCCCATGCCCGAACTGCGTGTCGTGGCCGTCTCAAATGACGGCACACGACTGGTGCTCAAGGCTGCGGACAGCACGGAGTACACGCTTGCGATCGACGAGCGTCTCCGGGCTGCCGTGCGTAACGACCGTGCGCGCCTGAACCAAATCGAGATCGAGGTGGAGAGCCACCTCCGCCCCCGCGACATCCAGGCCCGGATACGGGCCGGTGCCTCCGCGGAGGAGGTCGCTCAGCTCGCCGGCATCCCCGTCGACCGGGTGCGCCGCTTCGAGGGCCCCGTGCTCGCGGAGCGCGCCTTCATGGCCGAGCGGGCCCGCAAGACCCCCGTGCGCCGCCCCGGCGAGAACACCGGACCCCAGCTCGGCGAAGCCGTGCAGGAACGGCTGACGCTGCGCGGCGCCGAGAAGGAATCCGTCCAGTGGGACTCCTGGCGCCGCGACGACGGCACCTGGGAGGTCCTCCTGGTGTACCGGGTCGCGAGCGAACCGCACTCGGCCAGCTGGACCTACGACCCGCCGCGCCGGCTGGTCGTGGCCGTGGACGACGAGGCCCGCTCCCTGATCGGCGAGTCGGACGACCTGCCCGCGACGCCGGAGCCGAGCTTCCCGTTCGTGCCGCGGATCGCACGGCTGCCCCGGGACCGGCCGCTGGACCGCGCGCTCGACCGCCAGCTGGAGCGTCCCGTCGCTCCGGCCCCGCCGCCGCCCCCGGAGCCGGAGGAGGAGCGGGACACGCTGACGGCCCTGCTGGAGTCGGTACCGAGCTTCCGCGGCGACCTGGTGGTCCCCGAGCCGGTGGAGGAACCGGAGTCCGAGGAACCGCCGGCGGCTTCGGCCTCGGCCGGCGCGGGCACCGCGTACGCGGACGTCCTGATGCCGCGCACCGTGGCGGGCCACCGTGACCGCCTCACCGGAACGACCGACCGCCAGGCCGAGGCCGACGGCGTCCGGCCGGGCCGCCGCGCGGCGGTCCCGAGCTGGGACGAGATCGTCTTCGGTACCCGGCGCAAGAAGCAGGAGTAGCCGCGGCCCGCGGTCCGCCCACGCGGCGGACCGCGGGCCCACGGGCCCCGGACGGACTAACCCGGCAGGTGACCCACCGCCACCGGGCGGGCCGGATCGGCGGACCAGTGGGACCAACTGCCCGCGTACAGCGCGGCGGGGATCCCCGCCACCGCCAGGGCGAGTACCTCGTGGGCTCCGGAGACTCCTGAGCCGCAGTAGACGCCGACCTCCGTCGCGGCCCCGTCGGCACCCGCCTCGACCCCGAGCCCCGCGAAGCGTGCCCGTAGCGCGTCGGCCGTCAGGAACAGCCCGTCAGGATCCACGTTCTCCGTGGTCGGCGCCGACACGGCTCCCGGGATGTGGCCGCCGACCGGGTCGATCGGTTCGACCTCGCCCCGGTAGCGCTCTCCCGCGCGCGCGTCCAGGAGGAGCCCGGTGCGGGCGAGCGCGGCGGCCCCGTCCGCGTCCAGCAGTCCGATCTCACTCGAATTTGGCTTGAAATCACCCTCTGTGACCGGGGTGACTTCGGTCGACAGCGCGCCACCCTCCGCGGACCACGCGGCCAGTCCCCCGTCCAGGACCCGCACCCCGCCGTGACCCGTCCAGCGCAACAGCCACCATGCGCGCGCGGCCGCCCAGCCCTGACCGCCGTCGTACACGACCACCGGCGTGTCCGCCGAGACCCCGGCCCGTCGCATCACCGCGGCGAAGGCCTCCGGATCGGGCAGCGGGTGACGTCCGCCCCGACCCGCCGGACCTGCGAGTTCCGCGTCGAGGTCGACGTAGACGGCGCCCGGGAGGTGCCCGGACTCGTAGGCGGGCCGCTGGTTCGGGCCGCCGAGCTGCCAGCGGACGTCCAGGAGGACCGGCGGCCGGGGGCCGGACAGTTCGGCCTTCAGGGCGGCGGCCGAGAGCACGGGAGAAGGGGAAGCGTTCGCAGTCATGCGGGCCATTTTGCTCCCCGCCGCGCACGCCGCGTAACAAGCCGGACATCGACGGGCCGCATCGATCCGGTCATCTGTCCAGGCTCGCTCGAGACCCGGCCGAGTCGGGGCGCGCCGGGGCGCCCGGAGTGGAAGCATCTGCTGCGGGAAGCCTCACGAGCATGACGACGGAGGAGACGGCCGAGATGACCGAGGCACAGGAAACAACGCGGCGCACACCGGGCACACCGTGCTGGGCGAGCCTGATGGTCCGCAGCCTCGACGCCACCGAGGAGTTCTACGCCGACCTGTTCGGCTGGGAGTACACACCCGGCCCCGAACAGCTGGGCCCGGGCGTCCACGCCATGCTCGACGGGCGCGAGGTGGCCGGCATCGGCAAGCTGCCGCCGGACCGTCATCTCCCGGTGGCGTGGACCACGTACCTGGCCACGGACGACGCCGACGCGACGGCCGAGTCGATCCGCTCCTGCGGCGGCACCGTCGGCGTGGGCCCGCTGGACGGCGGGTTCGTGGGCCGGGTGGCGATCTGTTCCGACCCGCTGGGCGCGATCTTCGGAATCTGGCAGGCCGCGCCCCACCTCGGCGCCCAGCCCAGGGGCATCCCGGGCACCCCGGCGTGGAGCGAGCTGATCACCCAGGACACCTCCACGGTCGGCAAGTTCTACGAGCACGTCTTCGGCCACGAGGCCCGCGCGCACGCCGACTCCTCCGAGGACTTCGACTACCTCACCCTCCTGCTCCAGGGCCGGCCGGTGGCCTCCGTTCACGGGGTCGGCCGGTCCCTGCCCCACGACCGGGGCCCGCACTGGATGACGTACTTCGAGGTGGAGGACCCCGACGCGGCCGCGGCCCGGGTCCAGCGGCTCGGCGGCCGTGTCGTCCAGCCGCCCCGCGAGGGCCTGCGCGGCAGGCTGGCCACGGTCGCGGACCCGGAGGGAGCGGTCTTCACGCTCGTCCGCAGCAGGAGCTGATCCGGTCGGACCGGAATCAGAAAGCGCCCCTCCGCGAAAGCGCCCCTCCACCGGACATACCTACAATCCCGCTGGAGTTGAGCGCCGCGCAGCTCACCGAGCCCTGCGCGGCGAATACCGTGCGACTTTCTCCGCGCACCGCAATTCGGATCGGGACTCTCCGCTGAAGGGCTCGAATTCCGGGCCCGGATAACGCCTTCGCCCTGCGGGTGCAGGCCGCAGTTCCCGCCGCCCCCGCCGCTCCACGAGCCTCCATGGCGCACCGCGCCGTGGAGGCTCTGGCGTGAACGGCCCCTGACCACAAGGGCCTTCACCTGCGCACTACAGACTCCCCGGCCTTCGGGCAACCATCCGGAGTGGCGCATTCCCGCCATCGCCGAACCGGGTCCATGGGAGCTGCACACATCCGCAACACGCGCGCAACATTGTGCGGCCGCGCGGAGTTGGTACCGAATTCCCCGAATCGCGCCCGCCCGTACACCCGGTAACGCCGTTCCCGCCGACCGATTCACCCGGATTGCCCGTACCTCCTGACGTCGTCCCGGACGAATCCGCGCTGTCCGGCTTGGCGAGAGCGCGCCAATTCGATGCCAGACCTGTTCATCCGAACCCGCGGATTGTCATGCTTCCGTCAGCTTCGTGGCGCCGCCGGTCCATCCCCTCCGGCAGGCGTCTCCCGACCCCACGGAGCAGCACGCCAGCACCCGTTCCGCCCCCTGCAGGCACCTACCCCGGTGCCCCGGAACGAGGTGCGACCGCGCACACGCGGTTGGATCCGGAAGGAATTCCACGTGAAGCGAAAGCTCGCAATCGGAGCCGCTCTCTCCGCCTCGGCCCTGCTCGCCGGCGCCATCCAGGCCGGCGCCGGCCTGGCCCAGGCCGCCCCCGTCCCCGTACCGGCCCAGGAGCACGCCGCCCTGATCGCCCAGGCCGGCAGCGACGCCCCCGCCACGGCACGCGCCCTGGGACTGGGCGGCACGGAGAAGCTGGTCGCCAAGGACGTCGTGACCGACGCGAACGGCAACCGCCACGTGCGCTACGAGCGCACCTACAACGGCCTCCCCGTACTCGGCGGAGATCTGATAGTCCACCAGGACTCCCGGGGCACCGTGAAGTCGGTGGACAAGGCGGCACGGGCGGACATCGCTCCCACCTCGCTCTCCCCGAAGCTCTCGGCGGCCCAGGCCGCCGCCAAGGCGTCCGGCGCCGTGAAGGCCACCATCGGCATCGCCAAGGACTCCGACGAGCCGGCCCTCACCTCGGTGGACCGGACGGGGGCCGCCCGCCTCGTCGTCTGGGCCGCGTCCGGCAGTCCGCGCCTCGCGTACGAGACCCTCGTCGAGGGCCTGCGGGCCGACGGCACCCCCAGCAGCCAGCGCGTGGTCACCGACGCCGCGAGCGGCGAGGTCCTCTCCACCCACGAGGGGGTCCAGACCGCCAACGCCGCCGGCACCGGCAAGGGCGTGTTCGTCGGCTCCGTGCCGCTGACCACCAACTTCACCGGCTCCACCTACCAGTTGAAGGACGCCACCCGCGGCGGCCAGTCCACCTCGAACCTCGCGAACAAGACCAGCGGGAGCGGCACCCTCTACACCGACGCCGACAACGCGTGGGGCACCGGCACCGTCTCCAACGGCCAGTCCGCCGCGGTCGACGCCCAGTACGGCGCGGCGGTCACCTGGGACTTCTACAAGAACACCTTCAGCCGCAACGGCATCCGCAACGACGGCGTCGGCGCCTCCAGCCGGGTCCACTACGGCCGCAACTACGTGAACGCGTTCTGGAGCGACTCCTGCTTCTGCATGACGTACGGCGACGGCGCGAGCAACACCCACCCGCTGACCGAACTGGACGTCTCCGGGCACGAGATGAGCCACGGCGTCACGGCCAACACCGCCGGACTGAACTACTCGGGCGAGTCCGGCGGCCTGAACGAGGCCACCTCGGACATCTTCGGAACCGCCGTGGAGTTCTACGCCAACCTGTCCTCGGACAAGGGCGACTACCTCATCGGTGAACTGATCGACCTCAATGGCAACGGCACGCCGCTGCGCTACATGGACAAGCCCTCCAAGGACGGCAACTCGGCCGACTACTGGTCCTCCGGCGTCGGCAGCCTCAACGTCCACTACTCCTCGGGCGTCGCCAACCACTTCTTCTACCTGCTGTCCGAGGGCAGCGGCGCCAAGACCATCAACGGCGTCGCCTACGACAGCCCCACCTACACCGGCGCCGCCGTCACCGGAATCGGCCGCGACAAGGCCCTCCAGGTCTGGTACCGGGCCCTGACCGTCTACATGACCTCCACCACCGACTACAAGGGCGCCCGCGTGGCCACCCTCAAGGCTGCGGGCGACCTGTACGGATCGACCTCGGCCGAGTACCAGGCCGTCGCCTCGGCCTGGTCCGGGGTCAACGTGAACTGACCGTACGGCCGACGGACTGAATTCGATCACCCGTTAGCCATAAATGATCAAATCAGACACCCCCCTTCTCTCTACTCGTGTGAATAGATGACCGCACTGGTCCTCTTTGGGCGAGTCGACTTCCCCGAAGGGCGCCCGATGCGACGTGTCTTGAGAAGCCGCGCCGGTGGCCCGCACCGGCGCCGGCGCGCGGTGACCACCTTCTACGCGGTCGCGGCAGGCTGCTTCCTCTCCACGGCACCCGCCGCGGCATCGACCCCGGCGGACTCCGGAACCACTGGTTCCGAGTCCCCGGGGTCCGCCGCGTCCTCCGTACCGACGGCTCCCGCCGCTCGTACGGAGGACACCGCGGTTCCCGCCGCTCCGGAGGTTCCGGAGAGCGCGGACCTCTCGGTGTCGGGCGTACTGAGCCCGGTGGGGGCCGGCGCCCGGGACAGCCGGGAGGTCCCCGCCGCGGCGGGGCGGGAGACCTTCGACTACGTCGTGAAGGTCACCAACCGGGGGCCGTCCGCCGCTCGGCGGGTGCGCGTCACCGACCGGCTGCCGGCCTCGCTGGAATTCGTCTCCTCGCGCGACGGCTGCACCGCGAACGGCCGGGCAGTGGTGTGCGGGCCGCTGGCCACGCTGGCGGTGGGCGCCTCGCACGCCTGGGTGATCACCGTACGGCTCGCGGCCGACTACCGCGGAGACGGTGCGGACGTCGTCAACGAAGCGGTGGTCGACGCGGCGACCACGGACCCGGACGCCCGGAACAACACCTCCTCCCTGACCGGCCTGAAGATTCCGCCCAGTGCGCGGACGGCCGATCTCTCGCTGCGCAAGACGGCGCTGCTCGCGAAGGGACGGGAGCACGTCAGGCCGGGCGAGAAGTTCACCTACCTGATCACGGTGCGCAACGACGGCCCGGCGACGGCGCGGCAGCTCCAGGTCACCGACCGGCTGCCCCCCGAGCTGGTCCTGCTCTCCTCACCCGACGACTGCGCGGTCCCCAGGGGCGGGGACCGGCTGGTGGTGTGCCCGCCGCTGGACCGGCTGGCGGCCGGTGAGAAGGCGGAGTACCGGATCACGGTACGGGCCGTCACCGAGGACCGGGCGGCCCAGCCGCCGGCCGACAGGTGCACGCCCATCGAGAACGTCGCCCGCGTCACCTCGGCGAGTTTCGACCCCGACCTCTCGGACAATGCCAACGACCCCGGCACGACGGGGCCCAACGGCGGCCGCCTGTGCCTGGTGTCCGAAGCGGACGGGGACCAGCACGGCGGGCACGACCACCAGCACGAGGGCCGGGAGCAGCACGAGGGCCGCGGCGACCTGGCCGACTCCGGCACCAAGGTCCCGGCCTGGCTGCTGTGGACCTCGACCGCACTGGTGGCCGGCGGAGCAGCGCTGCGTACGGCCTTCCGGGTGCGCCGCCCGTGACCGACGAGGGACGTCCCGGTACGACGAAACCCCGTGGTGTCCGGTGGCGCAGGGCTGCCGCCTCCTTGCTGTGCACGACCGCGCTGGTCCTGCCGGCGGCGCTCTCCACACCGGCGACGGCGACCCCGACCGCCGGGGACTCCGCGGCCGCCCCGGCCGACGGCCCCCGGCCCCGCGCGCTCGCCTTCCCCGTCAACGAGACGTTCGCCTCCTCCACCAATCTGGGGGCCACCAGCGGCAACGCGAGCTATCCGGAAGGCGGCGGCTGGCTGCGCCTGACCGCCGCGAGCTCCACCCAGGCCGGCACCTGGAAGCTGAAGGACTCCTTCCCCTCCAGCCTCGGCATCATCGCCGAATTCAGCTACGCCACCTACGGGGGAACCGCCTTCGAGAACAAGCGGGGTGACGGGCTGTCGTTCTACCTGGCCGACGGCGCCGCCGCCGACGGGGTCGGCCCCGCCGGTGGAGCCCTCGGCTACGCCTGCACGGGCGCGGCGGACCTCTGCGCCGTCTCGGGCGTACCGGGCGCCTACCTCGGCATCGGGCTGGACGAGTTCGGCAACTTCTCCTCCAGCGTGGTCGGCAACGGCGGACCGGGCGCCCAGCCCAACAAGATCGTGGTGCGCGGCGGAGGCAGCGGCAGGACGGGGTACCGCTACGCCACGGCCGTCGACGGACCGGGCAAGACCGTGGAGACCGGCAGCCGCGCCAAGGAGCGCACGGTACGCGTGTCCCTGCTGCCCAGCGGTACGAAGATGCTGCTGTCGCTGTGGTCCGACAGCGGCCCCGACACGGCCATGACCCAGCTGATCACCGACTTCGACGTCACGGGCATCACCGGCCAGCCGAAGCTCCCGGCCACCCTGAAGGTGGGGTTCTCCGGGAGCACCGGCGGCGCGACGAACGTGCACGAGATCGACGCCCTGCGGATCAACGTGCCGGCCGACCTGACCATCGCGAAGACGGGCGCCCCCGCGAGCGTGCCCGCCGGCGGCGGACCGGTGACCTACACCCTGACCGTCTCCAACAGCCAGGCCAACGAGGTCACCGGCGCCGCCGTGCGCGACACCGTGCCCGGCCTGACCAACGTGACCTGGACCTGCCGCGCCGGCACCGGCGGGACCTGCGGCCGGGCCTCGGGCAGCGGGAACGTCCTGGACACGACGGCCGACTTCCAGCGGGGCGGCTCCGTCACCTACACGGTCACCGGTACGGCCCCGGCGCAGCCCGTCACCCTGACCAACACGGCGACCGTGACCGCTCCGGCGGACCGTACGGACACCAATCCGGCGGACAACACCTCCACCGCCGCCGCCACGGTGGTGACGGCGCGCGCCGACGTGGCCGCGGAGAAGGAGGGGCTCGGTTCCGGCCCGGTGGCCCCGGGCCAGGAGTTCGAGTACCGGATCACCGCACGCAACCTGGGGCCCTCCCACACGACCGCCGTCAAGCTCTCCGACACCCTTCCCGCGCCGCTGCGGTTCGTCTCCTCCACCGACGGGTGCACGGCCTCGGGACAGGTGCTGTCCTGCCCGGTCCGCGATCAGCTGAACGCGGGGACGAGCACCTCGTGGACGGTGCGCGTGCGGCTGGACCCCGCCTATCAGGGGGACGGCTCGGACCTCGGGAACGTCGCGGGCCTCCAGCACGCCGTCACCGATCCGCAGCCCGCGAACAACACCAGCGCGGCCGCGGCCCCGCCGGGCGGAGTGGCGGCCGCGCGGGCCGACCTCTCGCTGACGAAGGACGTGGAGACCCGCTCCCCCGTGGCGCCCGGGGAGACCTTCACGTACACGGTGACCGTACGCAACGGCGGCCCGTCCGTGGCCCGGAAGGTCACGGTCACCGACCCGCTGCCCGCCACGCTCTCGTTCGTGTCTTCGGCCGCGGGCTGCACCGCCGTCGGCCGGGACGTCACCTGCGGCGAGGCCGCGACGCTGGACCCGGGCGGGGTCCGCTCGTGGACCTTCACCGTGCGCCTCGACCCGGCGTACACCGGGGACGGGACGGCCCTGCGCAACACCGCGACCGCCCGGGCCGACACGGCCGATCCGAACCCGCTCGACAACAGCGGCTCCGCCGGTGTGCCCGGCAGCCGCGTCAGTCCGCCGAGGGCCGACATCGAACTCGACAAGCACGCCGCCGCGGGCTGACGGGGCGCTCGCCCGCCGCCCGCCCTTCCCGAAACTCCCGTACAGCTCTCTGTACGGTCCTCTCCCGCACGAAACGGAAACGATGCGCGATGACGACGACACCAGGCGGGCGGCCGGCGGTGTGGGCCCTGGCTCCGCTGCTCTGCGCCGCGGCCCTGTGGGCCGGACCGGTCCACGTGGCCGCCGCCCTGCCCGGCGGAGGGCATACGGTCGAGGTGACGGCACAGCATGCCAAGGCCCCCGGTGACCTGATCACCTACACGCTGACCGCGAAGAACAAGGGCCCGTCCGTGGCGCGCAAGGTCACCGCGACGGACAAGCTCCCCACCGGGATCTCCTTCGTGGGCTCCTCCGACGGCTGCACCGCCGTCGGCCAGACCGTCACCTGCGGGCCCGAACCGCAGCTGGCCGCCGGGGAGACCAAGAGCTGGAGCTTCCAGGCCCGGCTGAGCCCCTCGTACCAAGGCGACGGTTCCGACCTCGGCAACAGCGCCACGGGCAGCTCCGAGGCCACCGATCCCGACCCGGCCAACAACAAGCCGAATCCGGTGCTGCCTCCGGGGCCGTTCGATCCCGTCTCGGACCTGGCCACCGTCAAGACCCCGCTGGGCGCGGGGCCGACGATCCCGGGCCAGGAGTACGAGTACGAGGTCCGCACCACCAACAAGGGCCCGTCCGACGCGCGCAACGTCGTGGTGACGGACACCCTGCCCGACGGGCTGACCTACGTTTCCTCGGCCGGCCCGTGCAGCGCTTCCGGACGGACCGTCACCTGCGGTCCGCTGGCCCGCCTCGTGCCCGGCGCGGAGGTGAAGTGGACCTTCAAGGTGAAGCTGGACCCCGCCTACGCCGGTGACGGCAGCGACCTGCGCAACACCGCGACCTCCTCCTCCGCGTCCAAGGATCCGGAGCCCGCCGACAACACCTCGCACGCCGTGCTGCCCCCGGGCGGGGTCACCGCCCCGCAGGCCGACGTGTGGACGACCAAGCGGCCGGCCACCGACACCCCGATCGCCCCCGGGCAGACCTTCGAGTACGTGGTGACCGCGACCAACGACGGCCCGTCCCGCGCCCTGACCACCGCGATCACCGACAAGCTGCCCGCGCAGCTCGCCTTCGTCTCCTCCACCGACGGCTGCTCGGTCACCGACGGCACGGTCAACTGCGGCCCGGTGGCCGTACTGGAGCCCTCGGCATCCCGGACCTGGCGGTTCACCGTCCGCCTCGACAGCAACTACACCGGCAACGGATCCGACATCCGCAACACGGCGACCGCCGCCTCGCGGACCAAGGACCCCAAGCCGGAGAACAACACGAGCAGCCCGGCGGGCCTGCCCGGCAGCACCGTCAACAAGCCGACCGCGGACCTGGCGGTGATCAAGGAGGCCGTCGGCACCAAGCCGCCGGCGCCGGGCGAGACCTTCGACTACCGGATCCGGGTCACCAACAACGGCCCGTCGGCCGACGCCTTCAACGTCAAGCTCACCGACGCCCTTCCCGAGGGCCTCTCCTACGTGACATCCTCCCCCGCCGGATGCACCGTCGCCGGGCACCTGGTGTCCTGCAAGCGCACCGCCGCGCTCAAGGTCGGCGAGACGGTCGAGTACCTGCTCACCGTGAAGGTGGATCCCGCGTACAGCGGAGACGGCAGCGACCTGAAGAACACCGCCCAGGTGACGGCCGACAACATCGACCCGGCGAGCGGGAACGACAAGAGCACCGCGACCGTGCCCGGCGGGCACGTCACGGACCCCGCAGCGGACCTCGCCATCACCAAGAAGCCCGTCCAGACCGCCCCCGTGGCCCCGGGCGAGACCTTCGACTACGCCCTGACCGTCACCAACAACGGCCCCTCCCAGGCCGAGCAGATCACGGTCTCCGACACGCTGCCGACCGCGCTGAGCTTCGTATCCGGCGATGCCACCTGCACCTCCGGCCGGACCGTCACCTGTGGCCCGCTGCCGCAGCTGGCGCCCGGGGCCTCGATGACCTGGGTGATCAAGGTGAAGCTGGACCCGGAGTACACCGGGAACGGCTCCGACATCCGCAACACCGCCACCGTCGACTCCCTGACCAACGACCCCAGGCCCGCGAACAACACGAGCGCGGCCGCCGGCCCGCCCGGCGGCACGGTCAAGGACCCGACGGCCGACCTGGAGGTCGGCAAGACGACCCCCTGACCCCGCGGGACCGGAAGGCCGGCAGGGCACCCCGCCCTGCCGGCCTTCCGGCGTCCGCGTTCACCCGAATGGCGGCGCTCGAATGTCCCGGCGCGGCCCCGCCACGGACTCTGGGCGGGACGCCGGACCCCCGGCGACCCGCCCGACGAAGGAGCTTCTCGTGGCACAGACAACGCCCCCCAGCGGGGCCCCCGCCGGCCCGCGCGCCGCCGCCGGGCCGAATCCGTGGGCGGCCAGCGGCACCTTGTTCGCCGGAGTCCTGATGCTGGTGGAAGGCGTCCTCGGCATCCTGAAGGGGATCGTCGGCATCGCGAAGGACGACGTCTACGCGCAGGTGGGCGACTACACCTTCAAGTTCGACGTCACCGCGTGGGGCTGGATCCACCTCATCGTGGGCATCGTGCTCGCGATCGTCGGCGTGGGCATCCTCCAGGGCGCGGCCTGGGCCCGGGGCGCGGGCGTGGCCATCGTCGGACTCGACATCGTCCTCAACTTCCTGTGGCTGCCCTACACCCCGCTCTGGGGCCTCATCTCGATCGCCATCGGCGTCTTCATCATCTGGGCCCTGTGCACGGACGCCGGCAACGCCCGCTCGGCCAAGTCCTGACCGGCAACGGCGCCGGTGCCGGTGTCCGGCGCGTTCATACCTCTGAGTGAGCAGGCATATGCCTAGGGTGACTCCCGGGAGTGGTATTCAGCCACTCCGACCGGTGCGTCGACCTCAGGTACGGGAGTTCATGTGGCGCAGCAGGACACGACGTCGCTCAGGCTCCGTCTCCGCTACCGCTTCGACCATCTGGTCTCGGGGGGAACGACCGCGCTCATCCGCTGGCTGGCCCTGGCCTGCCTCTCCGTCGTCGTTCCGGCGAGCATCGTCCTCGTCTGGTCCGACCGCGCCGCCCCGGCCACCCTCACGGGCCGGCTCACCGCCGTGTGGATCAGCGTCGGCCAGACGCTGAAGATCGGGGGCGCGGTCGGCCCCCCGCTCTACGTGCTGGCTTCCGTAGCCCTGGCACTCGTGGCACTGCTCTTCGTGTCGACCCTGGTCAGTCTGATCACCACGGGCATCAATCGGCGCATCATGTCGCTGCGCCGCGGCCACTCCACCGTGATGGAGACCGGACACACCGTCGTACTGGGATGGTCGGACCAGGTCTTTCCCGTGATCGGGGAGCTGGTGGCCGCCAACGCGAACCAGCGCCGCTCCGCCGTCGCCGTGCTCGCCCCGCAGGACAAGGTGTGGATGGAGGAGGAGATCTCCACCCGCACCGGCGGCAGTGGCCGGACACGGATCATCTGCCGCAGCGGGAGCACCACCGACCCCACCGGGTTATGCCGGGTGAGTCCGCACACCTCGAAGGCTGTGCTGGTGCTGCCTCCGACCGGGGACACCGGGGACGCGCACGTGGTGAAGACGCTGCTCGCCCTCGACGCCGCCCTCCCCGAGTCCGCGGGAGAAAAGGGGGCGTCAGCGGTGGTGGTCGCCGCCGTCCGTGACTGCCGCAACCACATGACCGCCCGGCTGGCCGCCGGGCCCGCGGGACACGTCCTGTGCGTCGACGACATCGTCGCCCGGCTCCTCGTCTCGACGACCCTGCAGCCCGGACTCTCGCTCGTCTACTCGGAGTTACTGGACTTCGAGGGCGATGAGTTCTACCCGATCGCCGCCGGGGACCTCGCGGGCCGTCCGTTCGGCGAGGCCCTGTTGTCGTTCGCTACGTCCTCGGCGGTCGGCCTGCTGCACCCCGACGGGAGCGCCACCCTCAACCCGGATCCGCGGACGCCGATCGGCCCGGCCGACCGAATCGTCGCCATCTCCCGGGATGACGACACGGCCGTACGGGAGGACGTGTCCGGCCATGTCCAGGAGGACGCGATCGTGACGGCCGGGCCCCGGATCGCGCGGGCCGAGCGCCTCCTCCTGCTCGGCTGGAACCGCCGCGCGCCCCTCGTCATCGAACAGCTCGACCAGTACGTGAGCGCGGGAACCACCCTGGATGTCGTGGCACACGGCGAGTACGCGGCCACGCGCGGCGCCCAGTCCGCCACGGCCCAGCTGTCCCGCCTCGAAGTCACCTTCCACGAAGGCGACATCACCGACCCGCTCACCCTGGCCGAGCTGGACGTGCCCTCGTACGACGGCGTGATCGTGATCGGCGAGACGGAGGCCGGGGCCTCGGAGGCGCCCGTGGCGGACGACAGGACGCTGGTCACCCTGCTGCACCTGCGGGCCATCGGGCAGACCGCGGGGCGGGAGCTCGCGCTCACCACCGAAATGTCCGACGACCGCAACCGGGTCCTCGCGCCCACCCGGGACGGCGCCGACTTCATCGTGAGCGGCAGGCTGATCAGCCTTCTGATGACCCAGATCTCGGAGAGCCCGTATCTCGCCGGGGTCTTCAAGGAGCTGTTCGAGGCGGAGGGCCACGAGTTCCACCTCAAGCCGGCCGCGGACTACGTCCGGGCCGGCTCCGAGGTCCCGTTCGCCACCGCCGTCGAATCGGCGCGGCGGCGCGGGGAGTGCGCGGTCGGCTACCGGCTGCGCGCGCTGAGCGCCACGGGTCCCGACTACGGGATGCGCGTCAATCCCGACAAGCGGCAGCGGGTCCGGTTCTCCGAGGAGGACTGGCTAATCGTGCTCGCGGAGAGCTGACGGCGCCGCCGCGGTCACCGGGGCCGCTACGACGTGTTCCGCTACGCCGTGTGCACTTCCAGGGCGGTCCGCACCGCGGATTCCAGCGCGCCCTCGATCCAGGCGGGCTTGACGGAGGTGTGGCATCCGGCGAAGTGCAGGTTGCCCTCGGCCTTGCGGACGTGCGGGAAGAGCTCGGTGTGCTGGCCGGGCAGCAGTACGGCCGCCTCGCCGTAGGCGTACGGGTCGCGCATCCACGACTGGGTGCGGCCGACGCCGGTGTAGAACACCTCGACGCGCTGCCCGAACACCTCCTGGACCCCGGCGAGGGCGCGCGGGTAGCGCTCCTCGTCGTCCAGGGAGTCCCACTTCAGGGCGTCGTCCGACCAGCTGTAGGAGGCGAGGAGCACTCCTCCGGCGCTGCCTTCGACGGGATGGGAGGGCTGGAACATGAAGCGGTTGGGGTTGTCGGTGGCCGACCCTCCACCGATCACGCCGGCCGCCTCGGGCTGGTCGCGCGTGACCAGTCGGCTGGCAGCGTAGTGCCCGCGCTGGCCCGCGGAGATGTGGCCCCCGGGTACGGAGGAGTGGGCGCCCAGCAGGGTTCCGTCGGCGGGGGTGCTCCCGGTCTGGTACTTCCGGTACAGGCCGGGCTGCACGGCCTCCAGCTCGCGCTTCCAGGCCGGCTCGTCGAACTCCCACCAGCGACGGCTGAATTCGAGCAGCACCTTGGTGGCGGCGTCGTAGTGCAGCTCGGTGACCGCGCGGCGCTTGCCGTACGAGAGCGCGGGCGTGATGGGGATGTGGCGCAGTCCGGAGAAGGGGACCGTGATGACGGCGGTGTCCGCCGTGAAGGTCTCGCGGCGCACGGGAGTGCCGCCGCGGCCCTCGGAGACGGTCTCGACGGTGACCTTGCCGTCCCCGGGGGTGATGCGGGTCGCGCGGCGGTCGAGCCGTACGAGGTCCTTGACGCGGGCGTACATGGCGTCGGCCAGGGTCGCGGTGCCGCCGGGCAGTTCGTAGAAGGCGGTGTCGGGACTGATCAGCGAGGCGCCGATGAAGCTGTGCACGAAGGCGAGGTGCAGGCGGGAGGTGAGGTTCTCGACGGTGCCGATCAGGTCGATGGTCCGCTCGTCGAGCTTGGCCTCCTCCGTCAGGAAGCGGTACATCGACATGTGGCCGTAGCGCTGGATGACGCGTGCCCAGCCCTCGACGAGGTCCTTGTCCTCCTTGCCCTCGATCTCCCCCCGCACGGGCGCGAAGGCGTCCCGGACGATCTGCGAGGAGGGCACGGACTCGTACGCCTGCGGAACCCCGAAGGAACGATTGACCACCTGCGGGGCGCGCGCGTAGTCGGCGCGGCGGACACGGATGCCGTTGACGTGGATCCAGGTCCGGTGGGCGGGGCGGCCGGCCCCGTCCACGTCGACGAGGTAGAAGCGTCGGCGCTTGAGGCCGAGGCCGTCCATCAGTCCGGTGACCAGCGGGTGGCTGTCGGGGATGCGCATCGCGCCGGCCTCGGCGTACTGCTTCGGGTCGGCGAAGGGCTGGGCGGCGTTCTCGTGGCCGCCGGTGCGGAAGGTCTTGATCCGGCCGCCGACCCGGTTGGCGTTGGCCTCGATGACGGTGACCTGGTGGCCGGCCTGGTGCAGGAGGTGGGCCGCGGCGAGGCCGGCCGGTCCGGCGCCGACGATCAGCACCTTCTTGCCGGGGCGGCGGGAGCGCGGCAGGCCGTTCTTCAGCAGGATGTCGGCGTACCGCGGTACGAGGGGCTGGTCCTCGTCGTCCCGTACGAGGACGGCCCGGGCGATCGTCAGGCAGGCATCCCAGTCGGCGACCGCCGGGCCGGGAACGGCCTGCGAGGTGTCGGCGGAGGTGACGGCGAGCGCCAGCCCGCCGGCTCCCGCGACGGCGGCGGCGCCCGCGATGACGGTACGGCGGGAGGGCAGGCTTGAAGGCGCCGGTGCGGGATCGCCGGGGTCTGCGGAGGCTTCGGGAGTTCCCGGGTCGGCATCGGGGTTCATGATCATGACCCCAACTCTTGCCGCCCGCCCAGGCCCGGAAGGCCAGATTCCGCCCGCGCGGGCAAGTACCACCCGGACGTGCGTCGCGCGCCGCCCCGTGCTGACGAACTGGATTTCGTACGGGCCTCCTTGGAGCCGACCGGGCCGATTCATGGCGGTCCCTGCAAATAGACGCGGATGCGGGTGATCCGGGGGTCCTCGGCGGTGAACGAGATCGAGCGGGTCCCACTGGTCACCGAGACCTGCCGACGGCCTGCCGTCGTCCCGGTGATGTGGACCGTGCGGTCGTGCCGCTCCGGCGGTTCGGCGGCGATGCCCGTCATCCGCAGCTCGTCCACGCCGGTGAACACGACGAAGAGGCGCAGGGTGGCCCCGCCTCCCACCGGTCCGGGAAGACCGGCAGGTCGAGCCGGAACGTCACGGCCGAGGCCCAGCCGTCCAGGTGGACGGAGCGGAGCCGGACGGCCCTCAGCGGGGGCAGCTCGGCTATTTGGTGTCACCGCGCAGGTCCCGTGCGGCTCGCCGGTCGAGTCCGGTCGCGGGCTGACGGGACTTCGTGGTGAGCCGCTTGATGTCACGGCCGAGTTCTCCGTTGCGGGTCTTGCCGTACTCGCCGTACTGCTGTCGCAGGTAGTCGGGCATGTCAGCGGGTGGCGGGGCTTGGCCGGATCCGGCGATGGCCGTGATGATCCCGGCAATGCTCCGCGCCCTCTTGGTCCTGCTCCACAGGTTCACGCGACCACCGCCAGTCCCGCCTCGTCGTCGTTGTGTCCCGCATCCGGCTCCTGGTCGCCGCCGGGCCACTGGACGGCCTGGGCGGACGCCAGGTCGAGACCGTCCAGGGCCAGCCGCGGCTCGGGAAGTGCGCCACCGTATCCACAGTGCTGGTGGATCGAGCGGGCGTAGCGAATGGCCTTGTCCTGTGTGCTTTCCACGACCTTGCGGATCGCTTCGTCGCGCAGGCGCTCGCTGTCGCGGGTCAGCTGACCGACGAGCCGTGCGGCCTGCTGCATCACGATCTCCCGCCTGCCGCGCAACTCCGACCCGGTCCGGTTGGCGCCGTGCAGTTGCGGGGCCAGTACGTCGATCGCCTCGGTCACCGTCGAGCCGTCCGCGAACTCCGACTGGTAGGACAGGTAGGCCACCGCGCTGATCACCAGCGCGAACAGCGCGGCCATGACCGCGGTCAGGAACCTCTCGTCGGAGGGGCCGTCGAGGACCAGTCGCCAGGCCATGGCGGCGCCGAGGGTCAGTGCCAGGAGGCCGCACAGAAGGAGTTCGGCCACGAGGGTCTTCGTACCGCCCTTGGAGAAGTCCCATCCGCCGTGCGCGCCGCGGTGAGCACGGTGGCGCTTGCCGAACAGCTTCATGGCGAGCGCGACGCCGACCGTGCCCAGGATCGCGAACAGCAGCGCGGTGACGGCCCTGAGGACGCCGTCGGCGGACTGCAGGAACCTGCGCAGGTCCACATTGAGGAACTTCGACATGAGGAAGGTCAGGATGACGACGTCGAGGGCGAGCAGCACGAGCAGGGTCTTCTTCATGCGGGCGGACACCCGCCTGTGCACCCGGGAGCCCGCCTGTTCCTCTTCCTCGACGCGTGCCGACCATTCGGCGTGGCGTCGGTTCGCCTCGGCCGTGCTGTAGGTCTCGCCGTGCGGGCCGACGTAGCGGCGGTCCTGGAGGGAGGCGATCTGGTGCTCGATGAAGCGGGCTTCGGCGTGCAAGCCCTTGATCTTCGCGACCGTCGGCTCGATGGTCTTGGCGACCTCCGTCCTGGCCCACGCGTCGACCCGGTGTTCCGCCGTCCGGCGCAGACTGTCCTCGGAGTTGGTCCATTCCCCTGCCGGCCGGTCCCGCCGGATCCGCCGCGCCTCGACGACCAGCTCATGGCAGCGAATGATCTTGGTGAAGGGCATGGGGCCCAATCCCAGCAGGGACGTGAGTGTCTGACCGGTCGGGATCCGGACGTGCCCGCGAGACTCGGGGTCCGCTCCGATCGCGGTGCTGTCGTGAGTCATGACGGGCCGGGTCCTTCCTCCGTGGTGACGGTGATCTCGACCCGCCGGTTCTGACGGGCCAGCGGCTCGCTGAAGACGCCGCCGGGCATGTTGTCGACGACGGGCCGTGTGGAACCGGCCCCCTCGACGGGGCCCAGGAGGCCCGGGGCGACACCAAGGCGTACGAGCCGATCGCGCACGGCCAGCGCCCGGCGACGGGACAGATCGAGGCCGCTCACCCCGGAGCCCACCCGGGCGGTGTGGCCGGTGATCCGCACGGCGCGGTCGGCGGGGCAGCGGCTGAGGCTGTCCGCGATCGGCCGAAGGTACAGGTCGGCGCCGTCGCGGAGCGTGGCGTCGTCCGCGGCGAAGGTGACCGAGGCCGGTAGGACGAAGCTGCCCTTGCACGAGGTGGGGGTCGCGTTGACCGGAACCACGGGGACGGGCCGGTCCGACGCCGACGGAAGCCGCGGGATGTCGTCGTCACGTACCGTGCACGATGCCGCCCCGGAGGCCACGCACACCGCGCGCCACAGCGAGGTGATCCGTTCCGCCGCAGGCAGCGGCAGGGTCGGCTGGGTGCCGTATGCGATGCCCAGGCCGACGAACTCGACGTGCCGGCCGCGTGCGTCGGGAACCAGTCGGCGGCTCTTCAGCTCACGGACCACGGCGCCGGGGTCCACGTTCCAGCCGAGCGTGCGGACATCCAGCGGATCGACGGTCTGGACGCCGGAGGACACGAGTACGAGCGTGCCGCCGTCCGGGGTCACCTGGAGGGCACGGCGGTAGGTGCCGAGCAGGTCCAGCCCGTCGGCGGCAGGAGTGCTCACTGTCAGATCCGACCGCAGTTCCGTCATCCGGGCCAGGGCCTTCTCCCGCGCGGCAGGCCGGTCCTGTTCCACTTCCCGCTCGTCGCGCATGGGTGTCAGATCAACCTCGGTCACCCGCGGATTGGTGGAGACGACCACGGAGACCACGCCGTCGCCGGGATCCAGTGCGCGCAGCGCGTGGCGCACCGCGAGGTCCTCCAGCACCGCTGCCCACGGGGCCGGTTCTGCCGTGCTGCCGGTGACGGCGATGGTCAGCGGTGTCGGGGCCGGTACGGTCCCGCACGCGGTGAGCGTGGCGACCGCCGGGCCGGCAAGGGCCACCAGCAGCAGTACCCCTCGCGCCGCGCAGGTCGCTCCGCGGGAGGCCTTCACGCCGCACCTCGTTCGCCGAGCCGCCGCTTGCCGGTCAGGGCGCAGACCGGCCGGTTCCGCCCGGGCCTCCTGCAGCATCCTCGTGTGATGACCATGGATTCCTCCGTCGCCTCGTCCGGCATGGGGCCGACCGGATCGCGCCCCACCGATGGGCGACAGGTATAACGCGCGGCCGAATGCCCGCCTCGTGGAAATCACGAGGCGCCCAGCTCGGCCGCCCCGCGGGGGTGGGGGGTCGTGAAAACCGCGACCCCGGGGAGGCCCCTGTTCCACACTGAGTGCACCGAAGTCGTACAGACGCGTCACGGGGGTAAACGAGATGTCGCTGTCCCAGCAGGACCGGTTGTCGCTCGTCGACTTCCTGCCCGTCCCGGACCAGCCCGCCAATCGGTGGTCCCGGATCGTGCGGGATCTACGGGCCCCGGCCCCGATGAGCCACTGGGCGACCCGGGTGACCGCGGCACGGATCCACCGCTACGACCGCCTGCGGCCGTTCCTGACCCGCGGGCTGCTGCTGGTCTCGCTCGCCGTCCTCTTACAACTCGCCGATGAATCGCAGCCGTTCATGTGGGTTCTGCTGTCCGTGGGCGTGGTGCAGACACTGTTGGAGATTCACCTCGACGGCCAGTCCCACGGCGGCGGGAGGGCTCGGTTCGCCCTCACCCGTCTGCTGCTCGCCTGGCAGGACAACTGGCAGTGGGAACGGACCCTGTTCAATGCCACCGGGTTGCTCGGCGGGATCGCCGTGCCCGCCAACGTGATCGCCGTCCTGTTCTTCACCGGCCCGGGCGACCCCGGCTGGGTCAAGGTCGTCGCCCTGGCGATGACGGTCGCGTACGCCAACTCCGGGATCTTCCACGTGCTCACGGACGGCACCTACTACTCGGCCAACCAGAGCCTGCCCCGATTCCTGGTGACATTGAGGGCGTACGGCTGGCTGTTCGTCGTGGGAGCGCTGGCCGGTCTCGTGGGCCTGTCCATTCACTTGGACCGGTGGCACCCGGACATGGTGCCGTTGGCGTGGGCGGTGTGCGTGCTGCCGTACACGGTCGGCATGAAGACGCGGGACTACGACCGGTTCCTGCGCGCCAGCGGTGAGGAGGCCGCCATCGCGATGACCGATGCCCGCAGCCGGCTGGCGCACGACTTCCACGACACGCTCAACGACATCCGCTCGCTGAGCAGGGCGCTGGCCGGTGACGACTCCGTCAGGGCCGAGTACAAGATCGATGCCGCCGACCTCGCGCCCAAGCTCACTCTGGTCAAGGAGATGGTCGACGAGTACGCCTGGGACGCCCAGGACCGGGAGATCACCATGGAAGGGGTCGTCGAACAACTCGGGCGCGACCACTCACTGCGCATCACCGCCGACTTGCAGCTCGGCGACCTGCGCCCCGAGAACCGGGTCCTGGTACGACAGCTGATCACCACGATCGTCACCAACGCCGCCCAGGCCATGGCGCGCCGCGCGGTCCACGACCGGCCGGTCTCGGTGTCCAGCCATGTCTCGGACGGATTGATCCACCTCAGGATCCGGGACCCGCTCCCGCTGATCCCCGCCGATCTGTGGTGCCCCGACGGCAGCACCCTGGCGGTCATGCGGGAGCGATTGCGCCGGCTCGGTGGCGACATGACGCAGACCGCGGTGTCCGAGGGCAAAGAGATCCGCAGCGTATGGAGTGTCCGCCCGCCGAGGCTCAAGAGGGAGTCCGCACGATGACGTTGGAATATCTCCTGATCGACGATCAGGGCAAGCGCAGCCGGGTGTTCAACGAGCAGGTCTCCATTCCCGGCGAGCTCGCGTTCACGATGGTCGACGACCCCGAACTGCTGATGGACCTGAGCACGCAGGAGCTGGAGGAGTTCGACGGCGCGATCGTCGACTTCCACCTCAACACCTCGTCCGGCCCCGACTACCGACCGCTGACGGTCAACGACCCGGCCCTGTACGACGAGCCGGTCGAGGTGCGCACCGGCATGGGCGTGATGCTGTACCTGAAGCAGCACGCGCCACTGATGCCGGTGTACGGGATGACCGAGCTGACCCACGGCCATGCGCAGCTGTTCCTGGCCGCGGCCTCCGTCTGGCTGGGTGCGGAGCCGCTGAACGTGGGCGAGCCGCCGGAGATCCTGCGCCGGGTGCTCCTCGACGCCGAGGGGGAGCGGGCGCACCTCCAGGCGTCGCACCGGCAGATGCGCGACTCGGCGGAGCCCTTCCGCCGACTGATGGACAGTTGTCTGAGCCGTCGGCACCTGACCGAGACCTACGACTGGCTGCGCTGCTACCGCGTCTGCAACGGGCCCAGGGCGCACACTCAGGTGGAGCGTGCCATCACGCGCCTGCTGGGGTTGCGGGTACCGGTCGCCGTGGACAAGACCTTCTTCCCGATGATGACGCAGTGGCAGAGCGACCTGGAGGCGTTCGTACGAGCCTGGGGCGGGGACACGTCGGCCTGGCCGGATCTCTCGGCGGGCGTATCGGCAAAGACCTGGGCGGCCCGCAATCCGGTGCTGGACTATGTGAAACCCGGCGCCTACGACACCTTCTTCAACTCCAGGGACGTGCGGGCCGCGCTGACGTACTACCGCAGCCTCACATCGGACAGCGAGCTCCGGTGACGCTCACTCTGGCGGCGGTGCCTGCGTGGCGCGCCCTGCGCGTGGACACCACCGGCGGGCCGGGCGGCGAGATCCTCCTCGGTGTCGTGGACGGCCGACGTGACGGCGGCGACCCCACGTTCGTGGTCGCGCAGGGCTTCCTGGCGTTCGTGGAACCGTTCGAGATGCAGCGATTCCAGTTGATCGCCTCGGTGCTGCGCGCGCGGCTCGTGGTCGTGGAGACTCCGGGCGCCGGGTTCGCCGCCTCGCGGCTGCTGCCCGAGGAGCGACGCGCCCTGCTGCGGGGGGACTTCACGGTGCCTGCACGGCGGATGCTGCGGGCGGCCACCGAGGTCATCGGCGCGGGCGACTGCAACGGCTCGGCCCGCCGTGCCGGTCCGACCGGCGTGCTGGGCTACTCCCTCGGGTCCTCCTTCGCCGCGGCGATGGCCGCCGTGTCCGCTGCCGCCGGGACGGGCCCGCCGGTGGAATCGGTCGTACTGGTCGAACCGGTCGCGGTCCGGCGGTGGAGCGCCGCGGCCCTCGTGTCGGCCGTGCACCGGGAGAACCGTCTCGTCCGGCCCTACCTGGACGAGACGGCCACGGTGGCCGGCGCCTTCCCGCCCCTGGAGGCCCGCCCGGGTGAGCGACTGAACACCCGGCGCCGCGGCGACCTGCTGATCCTCGCGAACGCCCTGCGCGCCGCCCGCCTCACCGACGACCTCCTGGCCGCCGCGCGACGGCCGGGCCGGGGGGCGCGCCGCCTCGTCGTGGTACGCGGGGAGCAGAGCCTGCTGTCGCCACGGCAGGCGGTGCACGCCCTGGTGGCGACCGCCGAGCGGCACGGGATCGCGGCGAGCCTCCTGCGCGTCCCCGGCCCGCACGCCTTCTGGCACTCGCTCCCGGCCGTCGGCTCCGTAGCGGCCAGTCTGCGGGACATGTTCGCGGCGCCCCTCTCGTGACGACACGTTCCATGACCGGACCCGGCTGGACCGCGCGGCTCAGAAGCCTCGCCACGCTCGCTCTTGCGGTCGGCGTGACGTGCCAGTTCGTACAGCGGACGGACCCGACACCCACGCTTTCGTACTTCACCGTCGACTCGGCGGTGCTGGCCGCCGTCGTCCTGGCATGGCGACTGGTGCGGGGGCCCCGAAGCGGCATGCTCGGCGACCGGATCCGCTGCGCCGCCGTGGTCGGGGTGGTCCTCTCGTCGCTGGTGTACGTCGCGGTGATCGCACCGAGCAGTCCGTCAGGTACCTGGTTCGGTGCTCACGACGACGTGTGGACACGCGCCGCGACGATCCTCCTCCACGCAGTGGCGCCCGTCCTGGTGGTCGCGGACTTCCTGGTCAGCCCCTACGCACCTGCCGCCACCCTGCGCGAGGCCGCCCTGCTCGCCTTGTGGCCTCTCGCCTATCTGGCCGTCGTGGCCGTACTCGCATGGTCCGGTGCGGCGACGATGCCCTACCGCTTCCTCAGCCCCTCGCAGTTCGGCGCCGCCGCCGTTGCGGCGGCGATCGCCGTGCTCTGCGCGTTCACCGTCGTGCTCGGGGTGGCTCTTCCCGCGGCTCGCGGCTTGGTCCGGCGGCCACCAGCACTTTGAGCGGATCCGGTGAAAGGAGGGAGGTTCAGATGTGGTTGACCGTCGTCAGGCCCCGGCGGCTTCGCGCCGGAGGTCCTCCAGGACCCGCCCCTCCGGTGTGTGCCACAAGGTCCAGCCATTGATCATTTTTCCGGTGACAGCGGTCGCGGCCGTGGACGGCGAGGGGAAGGGCGTCTCATGGCCTTCGACGAGGAGCTTGCCGTGGGGGGTGACAACCGCGGACCCGGCCCAGTCCGTCCGGGGCCGGCGGAGCTCCAGGACCGTACCGGCGGGCAGGAGGCCGGCCTCCATGAGCGGGGCGAGGGGACCCTGCGGTACGACCGGTTCCGCTGCCCGGGGTTCAGCGGTCGCGCCGAGCGTGAGCGTGATGTGGAGCGTCTCGTCCTCACTCGCGTCTATGAGGTGTGCTATCAGCGACTTGTCGTAGTGGAAGCTGATCGTGGGCATGTGCCCTCCAGTCGGGTCAGGGAGCAGGCGCCTGCGCTCTCCCGGAGTTCGGGACGAGTAGACCTTAGGGCCACCGGCCGCGCCGGAGGCCGGTGGCAGCGGTCAGTACGCGATGCAGGCCGTGCGCAACTCCGTGTAGAAGTCCCAGACCTGGGGCGAACACTCGGCCGGGCCGTACTGGGACTCCTTCGCGCCGATGTGGGGCATGTGCGGATAGGCCCCGACCCCCGGCCGGTTGACGTGGAGCATGCCCGCGTCGATGCGCTCCAGGGCCTGAAGGGCGAGGGAGGTGTCAGCGGTGAAGACGGCCGCGGCCATTCCGTAGCGGACCGAGTTGACGATGCGCAGGCCGTCCTCGAACCCGTCGCAGGCAAGGACCGACAGCACCGGGCCGAAGATCTCCTCCTGCGCGATGTAGCTGTCCGGTCGTACTCCGACCAGGATCGTCGGCGCCATGAAGTAGCCGTCGGGAACATCCTCCGTGAGACGGTGTCCGCCGGTCACGGCCACCGCACCCTCGGCGAGCGCGTGCCGCGTCCCGTCCAGGCACGCCCGGAGCCGGTCGGCGCTGACCACCGGCCCGAGTTGGGAATCCGCGTCGAGGCCGCTCCCCACCCGCAGCACGGCCGCGCGCGCGGCCAGCTTCTCCACGAGCACGTCGTGGACGGCCCGGTCGACGACGACTCGGCTCGTGGCGGAGCAGCGCTGGCCCGCCTGCCCGAACGCCCCGGTGACGATGGCGTCGGCCGCGGCGTCGAGATCTGCGTCCGCGAGGACGAGCGCGGCGTTCTTGCCGCCCATCTCCAGCTGGGTGCGCAGGAACCGCGGCGCACCGGCGGTGTGGATGGCGCGGCCCACCTCCACCGAGCCCGTGAACGAGATCCCGGCGACGGCGGGGTCCTTGACGAGGGCCTCGCCGACCTCGTGGCCCCCGTGGAGCAGGTTGAGCACACCGCCCTGCGCCCCGGCCTCCAGGAAGCACTCCACGAGCAGCGCCGCGGTGAGCGGGGTGAGCGGTGACGGCTTGAGTACCGCGGTGCACCCCGAGAGGAGGGCGGGGGCGACCTTCCACGCGGGGATCGCCAGCGGGAAGTTCCACGGCGTGACCAGCCCGACCACTCCGATGGGCTCCCGCCGGGTCAGCGCGAGGGTCCGCGGGTCGTCCGCTGGGAGGGTGGCGCCGCCGAGCCGCCGCCCCTCCCCCGCCGTGTACTCGAGGAGGTCGACCGTCCGGTCCACCTCGCCCAAGGCCTCGCGGAGCAGTTTCCCCTGCTCCCGGGTTATCGCCCTGGCGAACTCCTCCCGGCGGCCGCCGATCAGGCGGGCCGCTTTCATCACGATGACGCCTCGCCGGATCGGTCCCAGGGCCCGCCAGACCGGGAGCGCGCGTTGCGCGGCCCCGACCGCCGCCTGTGCGTCGGCCGCCGAGGAATCGGGACTCCGGCTGACGAGATCCGCAAGGTTGCCCGGATTGCGGTTCTCCTGGATCCGGCCCGATTCAGAGGCGCACCGCTGGTCCGCGATGACGTTCCACACCTCGGCGGTCTGTCGGTCAGCGGCGGTTCGGCGAGGCTCCATCATGTTCCCTTTCTTTGGGTAGGCACTCAGTACTGAGGCAGCGTCAGCCGATGGCGGAGTAGGTGGCGGTCAGCTCGTCGTGGCGGGCCTGACGGGAGAGCAGCTCGTCCACGTTCTGCAGCGCGAAGACGTCCTTCAGGGTGGCGATCGAACCCTCCACCCCGAAGGTGGAACCGGCGCCGCCGATCTGGGCGAGGACGTCGCGCATCGCACGGATCGAGGCGCGCAGGCCCTGGTTGGCGTAGATCACGCCGCCGAAACCGTTCTCTCCCAGCTCGGTCGCCGTGACCTGCGGGTACGTGGTGGGCACGACGATGACCGGAAGTGCGCCCCGGTAGGCGTCGCGGAAGGCGTAGACCTCTTCGGCGGTGGCGAGCTTGGAGTGGATCAGGAGTGCGTCCGCACCGGCCGCCTCGTACACGGCCGCCCGGCGCAGCGCCTCGTCCAGACCGGCGCCCGCGATGAAGGCCTCGATACGGGCCACCACGACGAAGTCCTCGTCGGTACGGGCCTCCTTCGCCGCGGTGATCTTCGCGGCGAAGTCACCGATGGGGGCAAGGTCCTGGTTGCCCTCGACGAAGCTGTTCATCTTGGGGAACTGCTTGTCCTCTATGCACACGCCGGCCAGGCCGCGGGCCTCGTACGAGCGGACCATGTGGACGACGTTGCCGACACCGCCGAAGCCGGAGTCGCAGTCGGCCAGCACCGGGATGTCCACGGCGCCCGCGATCTCGGCCGCGGCCTCCAGGCATTCCGCCATGGACAGGATGTTCGCGTCCGGCAGCGCGCGGGCGGCGGAGATCTCCAGCCCGCTCGCCCAGATCGCCTCGAAGCCGGCCTCCTGGCCGAGCTTGGCGCTGAGGGCGCTGTGCGCGCCCATGAAACGGGTGATCGTGGAGGAGGTGAGGGCGGCGCGCAGGGTACCGGTCTTGGACATGGGTGTCTCCTTCATGAGGATCTGGATGAGGCGCAAGGCAATGAGGCGGAAGGCACTGAGGTGGAAAGCGATGCGGTCGGCGACCTCGAGAGGGACCGGCAAGCGCTCCGGAGTGCTAGGCCGCGCGGCGTCCGGCCGCCGCACGGACGCGCTCGACGATCTCCTGCGGGGTGTGCGTGACCCGGCGGCCGGGGCCGTCCACGCGCGGCCCCGTGAGCGCGTGCAGCAGCGTCGGCCCGGTGGGCAGCTCGGCGGCGCGGAGCTCCTCGGCGGTCTCGACACGGACGGCGCCCCGGTAGCCCGCGGCCAGCGCCAGGGCCCCGAAGTCGGAACGCTGCACGGTGGCCTGGCCGCCGGTGCTCTCGTGCATGCCGTTGTCGACGACCACGTGGAGCAGCTCCGTTCCGGAGGCTGCCACCAGCGGGAGCACGCTCAGGTTCATGAGCAGCGAGCCGTCGCCGTCGAGCGCGATGACGGTGCGTTCGGGGCGTGCCAGCGCGAGACCGAGCGCGACCGGGGCGGACATGCCCATCGAGCCGACCAGATAGAAGTTCCCGGGCCGGTCGGCCGCGTTGAACAGTTCCCGGGTGGTGAACCCGCAGGTGGACACGATGAGGGCATCCGGATGGCGGGCGATCATCTCCCGCATGACCTCCGAGAGGCTCAACTGCGAGGCAGGGGCGGTTGCGGCAAGCGGTGCGGGCATCAGATGCCTTCCCGGACGATGAGCACGCCGCAGCGCTGCTCCTTGTCCATCATGTCGATCGCGGTGGCGACGGAACCGGCTGGGTCGGTGGGGTCGAGGACCGTGTGCGGCAGGCGGAACAGGTCCAGCAGGCGCAGGAGTTCGGCGCCGATCACGTCGTGCTCGACGGCGTCGTTGCCGTCGTGGCCCCGCCAGCTGACGATCAGCAGCACGGGCACGTCGTAGATGAGGTTGAGCGAGGTGATGACGTTCAGGCAGTAGCCGAGACCGGAGTTCTGCATGAGGACCACGGCACGCTCCCCGGCCACGACCGCTCCGGAGGCGATGCCCATGGCACTGTCCTCGCGCGGCGCGGGCAAGTAGCGCAGGCCTGCGAGCCGGGTGTCGTCACCGGGTTCCTCCAGGATTCGGAACGCGCCGTTGAGCAGGCTGCAGGGGACACCCGTCGCGAGGGTGTAGCCGTGGTCCACCAGGCTGTGCAGCAGATCGCGGGCAGTGGTCGATCCCGCGGTGGTGGTGTGCATGTCGGCCTTCCGTCGGATGGGTCAGTGGGGCGAGGTCGAGAAGGGAACGGGGCTTGCGTCCGCGAGCGAGACGAAGTCGGCGCGGTACGCGGCGGTCACCCGCTCGGCGGTGGCCAGACAGGACGTCACGTCGTCCCCGGTCACGAGGAACGTCAGGACGTTGTACGGCTCTTCGGGGCGCAGTTCGGCGCCGGGGGCGAAGCGGGTCTTGCAGAACACCAGCTCCGGGAAGCGTTCGAGCAGTTCCTCCCGCGGTGTCTGGCCAACCAGGGTGACGGCCTGCGGGGGCGGTGGGACCGAGCGGTACAGCGCGTACCGCTGTCCCTGGTAGTTCCCCTCCGGGGAGCGTCCGAGCGCGAGCCGGACGATGTCCGCTTCGATGTCCGCTCCGCTGGCGGCGCGCAGCAGGTGGCCCACCGGTCCGCCCAGACGGGCGTTCAGCTCGATGCAGGCCGGGCCGTCCGGGGTGAGCTTGAGCTCCAGGTGGGTGGCTCCCCAGCGGATGCCCATGGCCTCCACGATCCGGCTCGCGTGGTCGAGCACCTCCAGCTGCCGGTCGGCGGGCAGTGAGGTGGGAACCACGTCGCCGGTCTCCACGAAGCCGTGCAGCGGGAGCTTGTCCGTGACCCCGACGTGGACGATGCGGCCGTCCTCCACCAGCGATTCCACGCTGACGTAGTCGCCGAACCCGGTCTCCTCGTACCACTGGGCGCCCACGAGGAGTTGCTCCAGGACGAACAGCGGTTCGGGGTCGAACAGCGGGGAGGACCGGTAGGCCTCCAGTGCCTCGCGCAGCCGGTGCCGCAGCTCCGTCTCGTCGTGCACCTTGCTCACCAGGAAGCTGGCGGCGCCGTGCACGGGCTTCAGGACGGCGGGGAAGCCGACCGCTGCCACGGCCGCGGGTACGTCCGCCTCGTCCGCGATCTCGTGGAACCTGACCTTCTCCACCCCGGCTTCCCGCAGGCGGCGCCGCTGTGCCAGCTTCGACTGGGCCGTGCGGACGGTCTCGGGCGGGTTTCCCGGCAGGTTCAGGCGCTGCTGTGCCTCGGCCTGGACGACGATCAGCGGCTCGCCGAAGGTGGCCACCCCGTGCACCGGACGCCGCGCGTGCAGGTCCACGAGCAGGTCGGGGATCGAAAGGTGGTCGGCGACGGTCAGCCACTCGCCGGTGAACGACTCGGCCCACTGTCCGCGGAGGCGCTCCACCGCCGCGCCCGAGGCGTTGCCCTCGTACCAGACGACGCTGGTCTCGGAGGTTACCTTCGCGGCGGCCCGTAGCGCGGCGTCCGGGGAGATCCCTCCGGCGCCCAGCAGGAGGACGAGGTGGGAGGGGTGCTCGCTCATCGGGCACCCGCCTCGGCTCCGACCGGTACGAGGGCCGGCAGCAGCACCTCGCGGACCAGGCGTTCCAGGTCCTCCTCGTTGTGCGGGTCGACGAGCTGGACGCCCATGCCGCGCCCGACCCGCTCCCGGGCGGCCATCACGTTGCGGTGCGGCACACCGTGGACCGCTGGGATGGTGATGCCGTTCTGGGACAGCCAGGTGTCGGCTCCGAGCGAGGCCATCGTGTCCGAGGGGACCAGGACCAGGGCGCGGGCCGCCGCGACCAGGTCCGCGTCGCGCAGCACGTCGGGGATGCCTGCGCCCCACAGGTCGCCACCGAGTTCGGCGACGACGATCTGCGCGCCCTCGTCGGTCAGCCGGTCCACCAGGTGGCGGGCCGCACCGACCACGGTGTCCGCGGCATGGCCGTAGGTGGTCGCGAGACCGGCGTCCACGAAGTCGGCCGCGCAGTGCGCGCCCGAGTCGGCCAGGGTCAGCAGGTCGCGCAGCCGGCCCGTACCGGCCAGCTTGGTGACGCCGACCCGGAGTCCGTGGCGGGTGGCCAGGTGGTTCACCAGGGCGGACGCGAACGTCGTCTTGCCGACCTCGGCGGCGGTGCCGCCGATGAACACGACCGGTGCTCCGGTCACGGAGCGCGCGGTCTTCGGTTCCAGGCACACGACGCGGCCTTCGGCGTCCGCGGCGAGACCCACCAGTTCCAGCGCGGTCGCGGTGCCGAGCGAGGCCGGGGAGGAGGCGGCGACGCCGATGACGCCGCCGACCGCCAGCAGGTCGGCCGCAGCGCCCGCCGTGACGGCGAGGCCGCCCTCGGGCAGGCCTCCGTAGATCGAGGTGGTGGAGTGGCGGTCGCCGAGCACGCCGACGATCTCGTCACCGGGCCTGATCCGGACGTCCCTGCCGTCGGTGTTCTCCACCGCCCGGTAGGCCCCGACCTTCACCACTCGGGCGATGACGAGGTCACCCGGCCGTCCCGTTCCCTCGACGGCGGTCAGGTGGTCCGGGAGCTCCTGCGCTCCACGCGTGCAACTCGCGATGACTGTGTTCATGTTCCGTTCCAGAAAGAAGGACGAGGAGAAGGTCGATGGAGGAAGCTCGGGGCGGCTACTGGATGTTGACGCTCCAGATCGTTCGCGGATTCACGGACTGGGCGCCGTCGGCATCGGTCCGCGTCGCCACCACTTCCTGGCGGCCGTGTCCGTAGCGGTCGTTGTCGATGACGACGACGTCACCGGCGGCCATCACGTACACCTGCTGTACGGCGGGGTCGTTCGCGATGTCCTTGAACCGGAGCACCGCCTCGAACCACCGGTCCCCGCCCTTGACCGACTCGGCCGCCGTCCGCAGCCGGTTGATGTCCTGCGGCAGCCGGGCCGCGCAGTCGTCCAGCACGGCGGAGCGCCGCGGGGTCCCGGGGACGTACAGGAAGGGCAGTTCGGAGGGGTCCTCGTCCAGGTGGGAGGCCGGGAAGCTCATCGCGTAGCCGGTGAGCAGCCGCAGGTCCTCGACCCAGTGCGCGGGGTGCCGGCGACGCATCTCGGCGAGCACGTCGCCCCATCGCACGATGAGCGACTCACCGTTGTGGCCGGGCTGGAAGTCCTGCCAACCCGGGTCGGCCATCAGCATGGCCAGGTGCAGCGGGCGGCGGCGGGCGAAGGAGCGGCCCGAGTGCATCGGCAGCGATCCTGCCTTCTCCTGGACCCGCTCCACACCCTCGGACTTCGGTGCCCGGCACCGGACGGTGTTGATGGCCGGGTGCAGTGCGTACGCCGCCTTCGTGGAACCGGCCGCGTAGTTGGGGCAGAGTTCGCCCAGGGTCTCCAGGAGGCCGATGTACTGGTCGACGTCGAGCGGGAAGTTCCGCAGGTACGCGAGCCGGTGGTTCGCCACGGAGGCGGTGGTGGCCGTTTCGATCTCCGTCGGCGAGAGGCCGGCGCAGTCGATGGCGATCGTGTCGAGCATGGCGTGTTTCTCCAAGCGGGAATGTCGGGTGCCCGGTCTGCGGAGGTCAGCCGACGGGGACGAGGTCGTGCTCGGCCAGCAAGGCCAGGAGCACGTCGACGGTCGGGGCGGCGGCCTCCGGGTCCGACGGGGGAACTTCGAGGAAGGCCGTGTCGGCGCGCCGGTGGCGGGAGCGCACCCGGTCCAGGTCCGCCGCTGCCCCGTCAGGGGCCGTGACCACGGCGAGGATGCCGTGCCGGGCGAGGATCTCGGCGACCAGTCCGATCCGTTCGGCGGCGGCACGCCGGCTCTCGCCGGGTACGGCGGAGGCCGCCGGGTCCAGTACTTCCACCCGGCGGCGGCCGCCGCGCACCCGGTCGGCGAGTTCTCCGGCGACGGTGTGCCACGGGGCGCCGTTCAGCCACAGGGTGGCTCCCGGCAGGCAGGTGCAGACGGTGGTCGAGGTCATGCCGACACCGCTCCGGCCTGCTCGGGCCGCCGGGTGGCGGCATTCGGTGACGGGGTCCTGTCCGCGTCGTCCGTCAAGGGCAGCAGCCCCTTCTTGACGACCCGCTCGAGCCAGCTGCCGGCCATCAGGGAGGTGACGACGGCGGTGAGGACCAGCGTGGTGAACAGGGTGGCGTTGATGATCTCCGCGTCGTACGCGAGCGTCGCCAGCACGATGCCCGGGCCGCCGCGCGCGTTCATGGCGATCGCCAGGTTCAGGGCGTTGTCGCGCGGACGGCCCGCCCAGCGGGCACCCACGTACACGCTGGTGGCCTTGACCGTGCAGGAGAAGGCGATGAACAGCAGGGTGTACAAGGGGGCGAACGCGTGGACGAGGTCGAGCTTCAGGCCGACGACGGCGAAGTACACCGGGATGAAGAACCCGGTGGCGAAGGACTGGATGGCCTTCGTCGGTTCGCTCGCGGCGTCGGTGCCGGGTCGAGAAGCGGTACCGCTCTGGGTCCGGCCCGCCGCCAGACCGACGATGAACGCCCCGTACATCGGCGTGATGCCCAGGAAGAGGCAGCACGCGGCGGCCGTGAGGACCAGGGCGAGCAGGAGCGGGACCCCGCCGGTGGGCCGGTCCTGGCCGGCGGACCCTCCGCGGGTCGCCAGGAACCGGCGCACGAGGGCGCTCACCGCGGCCACCAGTCCGAAGAAGCCCACCGACACCAGCGCGTGGTAGACGGCGGAACCGTGGCCGGAGCCGACCCCGAGCAGCGTCGCGGCTCCGAACGTGTCGTGCTTGCCGTGGTCCACCATGCCGAGGGCGACCGCGATCACCACGTTGAGGACGATGTCCTCGAGCACCGCGACCGACAGCACCACCCGGGCGAAGGCCGTGCCCGCGATGCCGACGTCCATCATGATCCGTGAGATCACCGGGATGCTCATGATGGCCACGGCGCAGGCGATGATCAAGGTCAGGGCCGTTTCGTTCGCGGCCTTCCCCATCGCTCCGGACAGGTCGACCATCCGCACCAGCAGCAGCCCGCAGGCGAACGGGACGGCCATGCCCACCACCGCGATGATCCCGACAGCGCGGCCGTCCTGCCGGGAGTACACCGTCCGCATCTGGACGCCCGCGAGGAACATCAGCAGCAGGGTTCCCAGCTGGTAGACCAACGCCAGCCCGGCCGCGGCCGGACCCGTCTTCGGGAAGAGCCAGGCCTGCGCGTCCGGGGCGACGAGCCCGAACAGCGAGGGGCCGAAGACCAGACCGCCGAGGATCTCTCCGATCACCGGCGGCTGCCGGAACCGCCCGAACAACCGGCCCATGAGCACGGCGGAGCCCATGAGCAGTGTGAGCCCCGCGAAGAGACGGAAGAGGTCGACTTCAGGCACCTGTACCTCCGGTGATCGTGGTGGAACCGGTCATCCCGGCCGCGAGGGTCGAGCCGTCCGCCGGGTCGATCAGCAGGAAGGCTCCGGTTCTCCGGTTGTCCCGGTAGTCGTCGAGCGCCAGCGGCTCCGCGGTCCGCAGCACCACGTGGCCGATGTCGTTCACCGACAGGCCCGCCTCGCCCGGGTACCGGTCCAGCGTGTCGATGTCGATCCGGCAGGCGACCTCCCGCACCACCGCGCGCACCGTGCGCGTGGTGTGCTTGACCAGCACCCTGTCGCCCGCCCGCAGGGGGCGCTCGTGGAGGTGGCACACGGTCGCCTCGACGTCCTGGGTGAGCCGGGGCGGTTCCCCGGCGACAATCAGTTCGCCGCGCGAGATGTCGAGGTCCTCGGCGAGCCGCAGGGTCACTGACTGGCCCGCCGACGCGGTGTCCACGACGGTGCCGAGGACGTCGATCCCGGCGATGGTCGCGCGGTGCCCGGAGGGCAGAACGGTGACGGCGTCACCGGTGCGCAGCGCGCCGGAGGCGATCTGGCCCGCGTAACCCCGGTAGTCCGGGTGTTCGGCGGTCTGCGGCCGGATCACGTACTGGACCGGGAAGCGGAAGGGCCGGGAGGCGGGGGTCCCGTCGACCGGGACGGTCTCCAGGTGCTCCAGCAGGGTCGGGCCCGCGTACCAGTCCATGTTCGCGGACGGGTCCACGACGTTGTCCCCGGCGAGCGCCGAGATCGGCACGGCGACGACGCCGCGGACGCCGAGCCGGGTGGCGTACGCGGTGAACTCCTCGGCGATGGCGGCGAAGACGGCTTCCTCGTAGCCGACCAGGTCCATCTTGTTGACGGCGAGGACCACGTGCGGGACGCGCAGCAGCGCGGCTACGGCGGCGTGGCGGCGGGTCTGTTCGATGACGCCGTTGCGGGCGTCGACGAGGACGACTGCGAGGTCGGCGGTGGAGGCGCCGGTGACCATGTTGCGGGTGTACTGCACGTGCCCGGGGGTGTCGGCCAGGATGAACCGGCGCCGGGTGGTGGCGAAGTAGCGGTAGGCCACGTCGATGGTGATGCCCTGCTCGCGCTCGGCGCGCAGGCCGTCGGTGAGCAGCGCCAGGTCGGGCGTGTCCTGACCGCGGTCGGCCGAGACCCGCTCGACTGCCTCCAGCTGGTCGGTGAGGATCGACTTGGAGTCGTGCAGGAGACGTCCGACCAGGGTGGACTTGCCGTCGTCGACGGAGCCCGCGGTCGCGAAGCGCAGCAGTGTGGTGGTCGCCTGGAGAACGGCGGACTGCTCGGTGGTGGCGGCCATGGTTAGAAGTACCCCTCGCGCTTTCGGTCTTCCATCGCGGCCTCGGACATCTTGTCGTCGGCGCGGGTCGCCCCTCGTTCGGTCACCCGGGAGGCGGCGATCTCTGCGATCACGGCGTCCAGCGTGGTGGCATCGGAGTCGACGGCGCCCGTGCAGGACATGTCGCCGACCGTGCGGTAGCGGATCAGGCGGGTCTCGGTGGTCTCGGCGTCCTTGGCGCCGCCCCACTCGCCGGCCGTCAGCCACATCCCGTTGCGCTTGAAGACCTCGCGGTCGTGCGCGAAGTAGATCCCCGGCAGCTCGATGGACTCGCGGGCGATGTACTGCCACACGTCCAGCTCGGTCCAGTTGGACAGCGGGAAGACACGCACATGCTCACCCGGCGCGTGGCGGCCGTTGTAGAGCTGCCACAGCTCGGGGCGCTGACGGCGCGGGTTCCAGCCACCGAACTCGTCGCGCAGGGAGAAGACGCGCTCCTTGGCGCGGGCCTTCTCCTCATCGCGGCGGCCGCCGCCGAAGACCGCGTCGAAGCGGTTGCGGTCGATGGCGTCGAGCAGCGGAACCGTCTGGAGCGGGTTGCGGGTCCCGTCGGGCCGTTCGCTCAGCCGTCCGTCGTCGATGAAGTCCTGCACGTGGGCCACGTACAGGGTCAGCTCGTGCTGCTTGACGACCCGGTCGCGGTACTCGATGACCTCGGGAAAGTTGTGACCGGTGTCGACGTGCAGGAGGCCGAAGGGCACCGGCGCGGGCCGGAAGGCCTTCAGCGCCAGGTGCAGCATCACGATGGAGTCCTTGCCCCCCGAGAAGAGGACGACCGGGCGCTCGAACTCGCCCGCGACTTCACGGAAGATGTGGACCGACTCCGCCTCCAGAGCGTCCAGGTGTGTGGGGTTCAGCACGGGGGCGTGCGTCACAGTGGTCACGCCATTCCCTTCTTGATGAGCAGGCTGTGCAGCAGATCGATGGATTCGGCGACGGGCCGGCCGGCGGTCTGCAACCTCAGGTCCGGTGCGGCGGGGATCTCGTACGGGTCGTCCACACCGGTCAGGTGTGCGATCTCGCCTGCCGCCTGCCGTGCGTAGAGGCCCTTCACGTCGCGGACGGCGCACACCTCGACGGGTGTCGCGACGTGCACTTCCAGGAACGGGGTCAGCGAGGCGGTGTGCTGCGCGCGGACGGCGGCGCGCGCGTCCGCGTACGGGGCGATGACCGGAACCAGCACCTTGACTCCGTGCCGGGCCAGCTTCTGGGCGACGAACCCGATCCGGGCGACGTTGGTGTACCGGTCCTGGCGGCTGAAGCCCAGGCCCTGGGAAAGGAACTCCCGGATCTCGTCACCGTCCAGGACTTCGGTGCGGTGGCCTTCCCGGCGCAGCCGCTCGGCCAGGGCGAGCGCGAGGGTCGTCTTGCCCGCGCTGGGCAGACCGGTCAGCCAGAGCGTGCAGCCGCTCTCGACAGGTGTCACAGCTGCGCCTGCGCTTCCGTAGCTCCACGCAGTGCGGCAAGCAGGGCGGGAGCGTCGGCAGCCTGACAGACCAGCAGGTCGGGCAGGTACGGATCGCTCTGGTTGTACCGGAGGGGGGTGCCGTCGAGCCTTGATGCGTGCAGTCCCGCGGCGAGCGCCACGGCGGCCGGAGCCGCCGAATCCCACTCGTACTGCCCTCCGGCATGGATGTACGCCCTTGCCCGGCCCTGGACCACGGCGGCCGTCTTGGCGCCGGCCGAGCCCATGCCCACGAGTTCCGCGCCGACCCGGTCGGCGACCTCCTTGAGGAAGGCCGGCGGCCGGGAGCGGCTGCCGAGGATCCCGAGGTTCCGGGCAGCGGAGGGAGGGGCGGCGGGAGCGGAGGCCGTGGAGAAAACGACGCCCTGGGCCGGGAGGGCCACGGCGCCCGCCACGAGTCGGCCGTCGGCCCACAGCGCGACGTGCACCGCCCAGTCGTCCCGGCCGGCCTCGGAAAACTCGCGGGTCCCGTCGAGCGGGTCGACGATCCACACCCGGTCCGCGGCGAGCCGCGCCGGATCGGCCACGCCTTCCTCGGAGAGCACCGCGTCCAGCGGTCGGTGTCGGGCCAGTTCAGCGGTCAAGAACTCGTGCGAGCGGGCGTCACCGAGGTCCTTGAGCGCCTTGGCGTCCGCGAAGGCCTGCTCGGTGCGCAGCCCCAGGAGCAGGGCGCCGGCCTCCTCGGCGAGCCGATGGGCCAGCTCGTGGTCGTCGGGGCCGCAACCGAGGCCGTCGTACGCCTCGGCGCAGGACGGGGAACGGGTGACGACGGTCGTGGTGTCGAGCAGACGACGGAGCCAGCGCTCCACTTCCGCGGAGTCGGCCCCCGCGACCACTCCGGACAGCGGCAGGTGCTCCGGGCGGTAGGAGTTCTTCCGGGCCGTCGGCGTCCCGGGAGCCACCATCCGGTAGCTCAGCACCAGCGGGTCGTCGAGCTGACCGTCGGGCACCTCCACCGTGACCTCGGCGCCGCCGTGTACGTGACCGGGGAAGAGGAAGAAGCCGTGGCTGAGGTCGGCCCGGGCGGGTCCGATGAACCGGCCGGCCAGCGCGGACTCGACGTCCGAGGCCATGTCCAGGGTGTGCAGGTAGGCGCCGGTGCGCAGTTCGGTGGCGCGCACGATGTATCCGCCGCCGCAGCGTGCCGCCGCCTCCATGAAGACCGGGCCGTCCTCGGTCATGATCGCTTCCAGGTGGAAGGTGAGCGTCTCTCCGCCGAGGGCGCGGACGCAGCGCACGGCCCAGTCGGCCAGCTCCGGGTCGTCGATCTGGACCGACCCGAGCGGCTCGCCGTTCTCGAAGCGCAGCGGCGTCCCGATGTACCGGGACGGCTGCGCCACGACGGCCTCGCCCTCGAAGAGGAAGCCGTCGACGTGCCAGATCGGCCCTTCGACGTACTCCTCCAGCTCGTGGGTGGCCGCGAAGGCGGCGCTCCGCCCGCTCTGCTCCCGGACGAACGCCGCGGCGGCATCGAAGGTGGCGAACAGCTCGATGCCCTGGCTGCCGCTCTCGTCGCGCGGCTTGACGATGGTGGCGCCCGCCCAGCGGGGCGCGGTCCCGTCGAGCTCGTCGAGCTCGTCGAGGGTCAAGTAGCGCGGCACGCGGAATCCGGCCTCGGCCAGGGTGTGCTTCATCGCGACCTTGTCGCGGAAGTTGCGGGCGACCTCGGTCCCCATGCCGGGGATGCCGAACTCGGCCCGCAGTTCGGCCGCCGGGGTGATCAGCAGCTCGTGCCGGGCGATGATCCGGTCGTACGGGGGCTGCTCGGCCAGGAGCGGGCGCAGCTGGTCGGTGACGGACAGCGCCGGGTCCCAGGCGTACTTGTCGCACCGGATGTGGTCCGGAATGTTGCCGAGGTACTCCGCGGCCCCGGCGTACGTGACCTCGTGCGCGACATGGTCGATGGCCTGTTCGTAGCCGAGCCGCTCAAACAGGTTCTGATGCAGGATCAGTATTCGCACCGGGGTTCTCCCTGAGGGTGAAGTGGACGACGGCCCAGGCGGCCAGACCGCACAAGCCCATGAATACGAAGAGCAGCCCGCGGTCGAAGCCCAGCACCAGGCCTCCCAGGGCCGGTCCGGCACCGAGGCCGAGGTTGCGCAGCGTGGCCGCGCCGAAGTAGGTGCCGCGCATGCTGGGCGGGGCGAGTTCGTCGACCACCACGCTGACCGTGGGGACCACCAGCACTTCGGCCATGCTGACCAGGACGACGAGGGCGATCAGCGCCGTCTTCCCGAAGGTCACGAGCGAGAACAGCAGGCAGACGACCGCGAAGAGGGCGTTGCCCAGCAGGATCGTCCGGCGCGGATCGAGCCTCTTCGAGATCATCGTGGCGATCGGCTGCAGGGCGATGACCGCGACCGCGTTGACGGTGAGCAGGATGGAGAAGAACCGCACGCCGTCGGCGAAGCCGCTGTTGACGACCGCCGAGAGGTTCGACTCGATCTGGCAGTACGCCAGCGTGAACAGGATCATCGAGACGGTCAGGCCGCGGAACACCCGGTCGCCGGCGAGCACCTTGAGGGCTGCGGTGAAGCTCCGCCGCTCTGCGGGCGCGGCGGAGAATCCGAAGCGCGTCCCGCGCGTGAGCCACCAGAAGGCGATGGCGAACACGAGGTAGGAGAGGCCCGATATGACGAACGCCGCCCGGGCCGAGGCGATGCCGAGCAGTGCTCCGACCGGTGGGCCGATGCCCACGGCGAAGTTGGTCAGGACGTAGCGGTGCCGGAAGACGGCGGGCCGCCGCTCCTTGGGGAGGCTGTCCGCCATGAGCACCTGGGTGACCGGCCAGAAGAAGGCCGACATGACCCCGTAGCAGGCATTGAGCAGGCCGAACACCACGGGGAACAGGACGTTCCCGTGCAGGAACGTCGCCGTCAGGAAGAACAGCAGGAAGACGGACGCACTGCCGAAGAGGCCCACCAGCAGGACCAGCCGCTTGCCGACCCGGTCGGCGAGCATCCCGCTCAGGAAGCCCGCGCAGAGGGAGCCGATCTGGCTCAGTCCGACGATGACACCGATGACGTACAGGGGGGCATCGACGTTCTTGCTCAGGTAGATCGTCATGAACGGGATGCAGAGGAAGGAGACCATCTTCAGGAAGAAGGTGCTCGCCATCGTGACCGAGACCAGCGGGTTCCGGTAGGAGGCGAAGTCGCTCGTGGGTTTCGCCTCTTTGGTTTCCACACTCATGCAGTACCTCTCGTACGTCGTTCCGACTGCCGTGCTGTCCCGGCTGTGGGACCGGCAGAAGCCGGGAACGCCGAAGCGGGCCGGTGGTGACCGGCCCGCTTCGGCGTTCTCAGGTGGGGGGTGGTGGTGTGGCCCGCTATCAGAGGGCGACGTTCTTGTAGAACGGGGCGTCCTCGGGGCCGGTGTAGTCCGGGCGGTACCAGGCCGCCGGCCGGAGCGATCCGGGGACGGCCTCGGCCACGCCGAGCACCGAGGCGAACAGGGCCATCCGCATGGGGATGCCCGCGTCGGTCTGCCGGAAGATCGCCAGACGGGGGTCGTCGTTGAGGTCGGTCGCCAGGTCGTTGGAGCCCGGGCGTCCGTCCCGCGGCAGCGGGTGCATGATCACCGCGTCGGCCCTGCAGGCACGGCTCACCAGTGCCTTGTCCACGCGGAAGGCATCGCTGTAGGGGACGGGCCGGTCCTTGAACCGCTCGGTCTGCAGACGGGTGGTGTAGACGAGGTCCGCGTCCTTGAGGCCCGTCTCCGGGTCCTCGCTCAGCTCGATGCGGTGGCCCCGGCGCTCGGCGAGTTCGAGCAGGTCGTCGGGCATACCCAGGGAATCGGGGGCCACGCACACGATGGTCAGGTCCTCGTAGAGCGAGACCAGCTTCATCAGGGAGTGCACGGTGCGGCCGTGCCGCAGGTCGCCGACGAGGGCGAGGCGGCGGCCGTCCATGTCGCGGCCGGTCCGGGCGAATTCCCGGTGCAGCGCGAACATGTCGAGCAGGGCCTGCGTCGGGTGCTCCCCCGCGCCGTTGCCGCCGTTGATCACCGGAACATGAGTGGCCGCGGCGAACTCGTGCACCGCGCTCACTTCGGGGTGCCTCATGACGACGAGGTCGCAGTAGCCGCTGACCACGCGGCTGGTGTCGGCCAGCGATTCACCCTTGGCTATCGACATGATCTCCGCGCCCGTCGTGCTGGTCACCCCGCCGCCCAGGCGCAGGAACGCGGACTCGCAGCTCAGCCGGGTGCGGGTGCTCGCCTCGAAGAAGAGACTGGCCATCACGGCGCCTTCGAGTACCCGGGTGACCTGCCGGCCCCGGGCCACCGGCGTCAGCAGGTCCGCCAGTTCGAAGAGCTGCTCCAGCGATTCCCTGTCGAAGAGGTCGCTGGAGAGGACGTGCTTTCCGGTCAGTGACATGGGCGGATCCGACTTCCTCTGGGTACTCAACTGCGTTGGGGCGCCGACAGTGTACGGGCACCCGTTCTGGCCTGCGGGTATCGGCCGCCCCGCCCCCGCCCCCGCTTCGAGGCGGGGACGGGGGCCGGGGCGGCCGGGGAGCGGTACGGAGATCAGCTGTGGGACAGCGCCACGAGCTGCACCGACGAGACGTTGCGCTGCTCGACCTCCTTGAGGGACGCCACGGCGGTGTCGAGCGACTGGGCCGCCGCGCCGCCGCCGGGACCGCCGATCAGCGCGTCGAGCTCTCCCTGGAGCTCGGCGCAGACGGCCACGAGGTCTTCCTGCCCCTCGGCGGGCTCGGCCTGCGCGACGTCGTCGGCCGCCGACGGGTCCTGCGACCCGGCCCGGGGCGAGACCGTGACGCTCCACAGCTCACGGTTGTTCGTCCGGGCCTCGCCGTCGACGAGGTACTCACCGACGATCTTCAGACGCCCGTGGGCGAAGCGGTGGTTGTCCAGCAGCAGCAGGTCACCGCTCTCCAACGGGAAGCATGCGAAGAACGTCTCGTCAGCGCTCGCCTCGAGCAGGTAGTCCAGCGAACGCCGGTACTCCTCGAAGTCCGGGATCTGCTCCCGGATGCCCACGATCTTCTCGCTCAGGTCCTGCTTCAGCCGTACGCCCACGTCGTAAGGGCCGCGGGCGTCGGGCAGCGGGTACAGCAGCGGAAGGCTGCTGAGCTCTTCGCGGACGTTGTTCGCCTCGAAGGTGATCGGGGTGGTGGACAGCCGCGCGAAGTGCTCCTGGAACACCTCGCCGTCGCGCTCCGCGAGCCGCGTGAACAGGTCTTCCCAGCCGACCACCACGGACTCGCCCCGCTCGCCCGCCGGTACCTCGCGCCAGCCCGCCTCGACCATCAGCATGGCGAAGTGGGAGGGCCGGGGGGAGCGCCAGGACCGCGCGGAGTGGGGTCGCAGACCACCTGCGACGTAGTGCACCGACTGGGCGCCCTCCGCCTTCTTCTTGTACTTGACCCGGTTGATCTGCGGGTGCGGGTCGGTCTTCGCCAGCGCGCTGAGCGAGGAGTAGTTCTTCAGCGTCTCGCCGAAGTGGCCGAGGAACTCCAGGTAGCGGTCGGGGTCCAGGGGGAATTCCCGGATCAGGCAGATCCGGTTCTTCTCCATGACCTCCCGCGCATCGGCGGCGATCTGCTCCACCGACTTGCCCGCACCGGTCACGTACCCGTCCTGGATGGACCGGGCCAGTGCGTTCTCCGTATTCAAGATCTTCTCTCCTTGGCGATGGTGTGCGAGGGGAACGGTGCGGCGCGGGGCCGCCCCGCTCGTTCGGCCGCTGGGCTACGCGGCTTCCGGAGCCGCCGTTGCCCGCGCCGAGGCCCGCCCCTGGAAGGTGCGCGCCTCGGCGACACGGCCGGCCCGGGCCAGCAGCGAGGCGTGCGTGAGCAGCGTCAGCCGGTCGGCGTCCGGGCTCTCGGCCGCCGGCGCCAACAGGGCCAGTGCCTCCTCGGCGCGGTCCTGCCGGTCGAGGAAGTTGGCGAACTCGACCCGCAGCTCGTGCTGGGTCGCGTTGGCGATCAGGCTCTGGCGGTAGAGGACTTCCGCAAGGGCCGGGTCGTCCAGCGGACCGGCGGTCAGCCAGGCCAGCTTGCCCAGCGTGTAGGGGTGGTTGGGGCGGCCGCTCAGGGCGCGCAGCATCAGCGTCCGGGCCTGCGCGGCGTCCCCCTCGTGCTTCGCCACGTACAGGGCGTAGTTGCACAGGGTCCGGGGGTGGGCCGGGTCCAGCCGCAGCGCCTCGCGGTAGCGGCCGCCCGCGTACTGCGGGTCCTGCTTCTTGTGCTCGGCGTACAGCGCGAAGTTGCTGTTGACCCGGGCGTGACGGGTTGCCGCGGGGACGGGCCGGCCTGCTCCGCTTCTTGTCGTCCGGCGCCCAGTGGATCTTCTCGGTCCACAGCGAGAGCAGCCGCAGGTCGTTCGCGTCCTCGGGGTAGCGGGCCTGCATGTCGGCCAGCGCGATGGGATCCGGCCGGTCGGCGAGGTAGCCGAAGCGCCCCATCGTCTCCCATTCGGAGAGGGTGATCAGTTCCTTGAGCTCCTCCGGGTAGTCCGGGCGGATCGTCGTCGCGTTGACGCGGCTGCCCTGGGCGAGTACCTCGGCGTCGAAGTCCTCGCCCGCCAGGGTGAGGAAGCGTGCGAAGTCCGACTGGAGGTCCTCCTGGCGCCCGACGAAGTCGACCTCCTCCCCCGGGGCACCCACGTACGAGCCGTAGATGTTGCCCAGGGCTCCCGGCAGCGTCGTCACCGCGCGGCGGACGAACGTCTCGAAGACGTCGCTCTCGCAGTGCTCGTCCAGCGCGTACTGCGGACGCCAGCCCTTCTCCATCCGGTAGGACCAGTAGGAGCGGTACCACTCCAGCGGGTCACGGACGAAGGCGCCGACGAGGCCGTACTGCGAGCGGTCGAAGTCGGCGAGCAGGTCGTGCTCCCGCATCGCGGGGTCGCCGACCTCCTCGACGGGAATGCCCAGTTCCCTGATCTTCTTCCGGATCCAGGTACTGCCGGTCTTCGGGGTCAGCAGCAGCAATGCGTTACTGCGCGTCAGGTGAAGTGCCATGCTCCGCTCCAGAGTTCGATGCCCTCCCCGCCTTCCGGCGGGTGGCGCGTGGTGAGTCGAAAACCTTCATGCCGGTGTCTCCCGGACCGGCCGCAGGTTCTTGCCCGCCCGGCCCGGGCACGCCGAGACCGTCGGCCAGGTACCGGGTGAGCAGGGCGTTCAGCGCGTTGCGGTTGCCCGTGGTGACCACCTCGTGTCCCTCGTCGGGGAAGAGGGCGAGCGAGGCGTCCCGGTCGGCACGGGCCAGGGCCATGAACATCCGGGTCGCCATCTCGGCGGGCACCCGGCTGTCGGTGGCGCCGTGCACCAGCAGAACCGGGCAGCGGAAGCCTTCGGGACGGTTGACCGGCGAGACCGCGGCCAGCCGGGTCCGCTGGCCGGGGACGGCCGGATCCCCGATCCGCCGCCTCAGCATGGGAACGGCGGCCAGCCAGAACGCCGGAGGCTCCTCCAGGAACCGCACCAGGTCGGTCAGCGGCGAGGTCGCCACCACGCAGCGCAGCTCGCGCCGGGTGGTCGCGGCCATCTGGAGCACCGCGTAACCGCCGTAGCTGCCGCCCAGCAGGGCGATCCGGTCCGGGTCGGCGAGCCCCTCGGCCACCGCCCAGTCCAGGGCGTCCTCCAGGTCGTCCTGCATGGCGCGACCCCATTGCCGGTCGGCGGCATTGATCCAGGCCGAGCCGAAACCGGTGGAACCCCGGAAGTTGGGTTCGACCACCGTGTAGCCCTGCTCCGCCAGCCGGGCGCGCCGCTCGTTGTACTCCCACCGGCTGCGCCGCCAGGGCCCGCCGTGCACCAGCAGGACGGTGGGTCCCGGCACTCCCGTCCGCCATGCCCCCGTGCTCCGGGTGACGTAGGCGACGGCATGGCCGCCGTCGCGCAGCGGCACCGAGCTCGGCCGGCACTCCACCGGCAACGGCTCCTGTCCGGGCCGGGCCTCGGTCAGCGTCCAGGTGTCGCCCGTGCCCACGTCGTGGACGGCGTACGCCACCTCCCGCTCAGGACGGTGCGAGGCCGCCAGCCACAGACCGTCGCGGCGCTCCAGGACCACGGGTTCGGTGCCGAGCGCACCGCGAAGCCGGACGATCCGCTCTGCTCCCGCCTCGTCCAGCGCGACGCACTCCTGCTTGGCCCGCTCGACGTGCACCAGGTCCGGCAGACCGGTGTCCTGCGCGTACAGGACCCCGGCGAAGTCCCCGCCGCGGATCCGGTGCAGGGTGCGCGGTTCACCGGCCGCGACCCCCTGCCGGCAGTCCAGCGCGGCCAGCCGGACACCGTCGGGGCCGTCCGGCAGCACCAGGTAGAGGCTGTCGCCGTCGTCGCTGAACCGCAGCACCCGCACGGTGAGCGCATCCTCGTGCGGGATGCGCACGTACGGCGCGCCCTCCGGGTCCGCTCCCGGACCCGGCAGGTGCCGCAGCTCCCGGGAGCCGTCCGGGAGGACGGTCTCGGTCAGCCGGGGGCGGAGGTCGCGGTCGAAGTACACGGCGGAGTGCGCGGAGCCGCGCAGCAGCGGCTCGGTCCCGCCGGTGAGCAGACAGACTCGGAGGTAGTCGCGGCAGCCCGCGTCGCCGCCGGCCGCGGAGAGCACGACGTCGGTGGGACGTCGCTCCGAGAGCCCGACGATCTGCGTCCGCGCGGCCGGATCAGTGCCAAGGGGCGTCCACTCGCCCGTCTCGGCCCGGACCCGGTAGAGGGCCCAGTTCTCGGCACCGTCCGCATCCGCCACGGCCAGCCCGACGCCTGGCAGGTGGGTCCAGGTGAAGGCCCGGCAGCGTGCCGCGCCGACGCTGGAGCGGCTCAGCTCACGCCGGGCCGCCACGTCGTACAGCACCAGTCGGGGGGCGGCGGAGCCGCTGGAGAGCCAGCCGGCGAACCGGCCGTCGGCACTGAGCGACGGCGGCCCGTTCACCTCGCCGGAGGGGCTCACAGGTCTGCCGCGGCCAGGCGCTCCGCTTCGTGCACGCGGGCGACGCACGCGACGACGGCGTCGAGCTCGCTCTCCCGCGGTACGGAGATCCGCAGGCCGAGTGGCCAGTCCTCGGGGTAGCCCTTCAGGTCGTGCAGCAGCCGGGTCCGGTATCCGGCTTCCAGCAGCTCGGCGACGACCGACGGGGCGTGCGGGGTCTCCAGGCAGAGGTAGTTGGCGTCCGAGGCCCAGACCCGCACTCCCTCGATCTTCCGCAGTCCGGCCGCCAGCTCCTCCCGGCACGCCCTGGCCCGCACGATGCTGTCGTTCACGGCACCGGGTTCGGCCAGTAGCCGCAGAGCCGTGCGCTGGGCCACTCCCGAGACGCTGTTGGGCATCAGCCAGAAGCGGAAGTCCTCGCGGGCGAAGGCCTGCGAGACCGCGAAGCCGATCCGCAGGTTGGCGAGGCCCCAGGCCTTGGAGAAGGTCCGCATCACGACGAGGTTCGGGTGCTGGGAGACGAGTCCGAGGGCCGTCTCGGGAGCGAAGTCCGCGTACACCTCGTCCAGGACCACGAGCCCTCGGGCCCTGCTCAGCAGGGTGGAAATGTCTTGCAGATCGAATTGGTAGCCGAGCGGGTTGCGCGGCGAGCAGAGCACGATGATCGCTTCGGGGCGGTCGAGATACGGCTCCAGGGCGGGCAGCAGCTCGCCGCTTTCGCGTACCGGGACGCTCTCGTAATTCCACCCCTGCTGCCGGGACACCGTCGCGGTGAGGTGGAAGTTCGGGGTGACGTCGACCACGAGGCCCTGGTAGGCGCTGCGCAGCAGGGTGTCAATGAGCTGGGTCGCTCCCGCGCCGACGCGCACGAACTCCTCGGACACGCCGAAATGCGCCGCCACCGCGGTGGCCACGCTCTCACCCCAGACGTCGTCCTTGTTGGTGATGTCCATCGACTTGGTGGCCGACATCATCCGGTCGGCCTGTTCACCCGGGTCGAGGAATTGGTTGCCCGTCCAGGTCAGGTTTAGCGTCATCGAAGTATCCAGCCGTTGGTGTGGGGGCTCTGCATGAGGAAATTCAGAGCAGGAAGCGCCGCTTCTTCCCGCCTTGCGGGGTGATGCGTGCGCGCTGCTCCAAGTGCGGGTCCTCGCCGGGGAGGAGTGCGGCCATGGCGTCCCGGAGGGTTGCCTCGAGGGCGGCGGGGTCCGGGCAGGACGCCTCCGCCGACCAGTACAGGAGGGTGCGGTCCCTGCCGGTCAGCACGAACTGGAAGTCCGCGAGGCCCGGGAGGAAACCGACGGCCCGCGTCACCTCGTCCGCGGACAGCTCGCCGGTACGGAAGGGCACGGTCTGCGGCTCCCGGCCGCGCAGTGACAGCAATCGCTGGCCGCCTTCTTCGTTCGTCTCCAGCTCCGCGTGGTCGCCGGTGCGGTACCGGGCGAAGACCGTGCTGCGGTTGACCAGGTTGGTGAGCAGCAGCTCTCCCCTGCCCTGGAGCGAGGGGCGTCCGCTCCCGTCGATCACTTCGAGCCGTACGTTCTCGCCGAACACGTGGTAGTCCGACCCGTTCGGCGCGGTCGCGGCGATCAGCCCGCCCTCCGTCGAGGCGAGGGCGTCCACGACGGGCGCCCGGAAGTAGCCGGTGAGTCGCTCGCGGTCGTCGGCGTGCAGGCACTCGCCGCTGACCAGGATCAGCTGCGGCCGCCACGGCGCCTGCGCGGCGCCCGCGGCCAGCAGCGCGGCCCGCAGATCGAGCAGGTAGGTCGGCTTGCCGTAGAGCACGGGGGCCTGGAATTTGCCGAGGATCGTCAGGGTGTCCGCCGCCGTGTCGGGCAGCTGGAGACGCAGGTACAGCGCGTCGTCCAGGGACGGCAGCGGACGGACGAAACTTGGCCGGCCGGGCTTGTTGCTGACGAAGAGGACGCCGGGTGCCCCACGGCGGAAGACGTCACGGGAGAGTCCGGCGAGCTCGCGGATCTGCGCGAAGAAGTGGTAGTTGACGGCGTACCAGGAGGCTTCGTCCAGGGTGACCTCGAGGGGGCGGCCGGTGGTGCCGCTGGAGGAGATCCGGTACTGCCTCCCTACGGGGGGTTCCGCCCGGAACCGGAGGCCCTGGTCCTGGTGGTCCGCGCGCCCCACGACAGGCAGGCCGGCCTCGGTGTCCACGTCCCGGTAGTAGGGAACAGACGTAGGCAGGCAGGTCAGGAACTCCTCGTACGCCATCGCCGCCGAGGCGGTGCGGGACGCTCTTCCCTCCCAAGCCTGCCGGGACCGTCGGACTTCTTCCAGGGCGTTCGCGATGACGTCGTCGGAATTAATCACTGTGGACCCTGTCCGTTCGGAAAGTTGACAGCGCGGCGCCGTGCGATGCGCGAGATGAGAATTACGGAATCCGGCACATCCGTGACGGCAGCTTCACGTCAAGGAAGGGGATCGGGGGAGCGTCCGAAAATTTCGACACTTCTTCCGCCACCAAGAGCGTGACACTTCTGCGGCGCCATGTCAAACACATCAGGGAATCGGCGAGGAAAGCAGGACGGGACGCCAAAAGGGCCCCCGTCCGGCAATGTTAATTGCCGGACAAGGACCTTTTCGACACCGATACCAAATCGATCAGCCGACCGCGAGCGCCATGAGTTCATCGATATTGAATTCGGCGCGCGACGGACTTCCGTGCCTGGTGAGCTTTCCGCGGCTCACCCACTTCCGAACGGTGGCCTCCGAAACCCCTGCGGCCTGCGCCGCGAGCTTGGTGGGCAGCAACCGCCCCACTGGCGCGGGAGCCGAAGCGCCTGCCGACAACAGCTTCCGAAGAGCCAGCCAGTCACCGGTGGACCAGGAATGGCCGTTCCCGCAGCGCACCGCGCCGCCGGCCGCTCGGCCGCCTGTCATCCACGCCTCGACCGCACCGGCACATCCGGGCTGCGGGCAGGTGCCGAGCGTCATGGGTCGGGCCGCGGGCGGGCCGACCACCTTACGGGCGTCCGCCGCCAGCCCCTTGATCTCCTCGACCAGATCGGCGATGGCCGGGTGGCCGGCCAGGAGGTCGAGGTGCTGGAGCAGGAAGGCTGCGAGCGGTCCCACTTTCCGCTCCGGCACGGCAGCCGTCACGCCGAGGCCCCTGACCACGCCCGCCCAGGAGGCGAGCACGCCGAGCATCGACGTACTGACGGCCGACGCCTCCTCGTTGAAGAGGAGACCGCGGTACTGGCTGCCGCTGACCCTCTCGCCCCGGCCGGTCACGGTCGGGCCGAGGACGTACTCGATCTCCCGGTGCAGGCCCGGCAGTTCGGACAGCGTGACGGCGAGACGATCCCGGCACGCCCGGCACAGCCACGGGGACGGCGCCGGGGTGGGCGAGGGCCGACCGCGGCCGGTGGGGCAGTGGGGCAGGACGCAGTCGCTGGTGTGGGGGGTTCGATGCATGCGAATTTCCTGAAGTGCCGAGGTGGTCAGGCGGGGTCGGGTGCCTAGTCCCAGCCCCAGCTGTACGGCACGGCTTCGGCCACGACTACGGCGGACGACCCCTCCGCGCTGACCCCGTGATCGGTGGACCGCTCAGCCGGCGCGGCGAGCAGTGCGGCGCCCAGCGCTGCCGCGCAGCAGATGAGGTGGGTCAGAAAGCGCTTCGACATGGAAATCCTCTTGAGATCTGTACACGCTCGACGTGGATGTGTCGACGAGCCAAAAAACTCCCGGGAATCGTGTTCTCCGAGAAATTCATCCGCTGGTCACATCGCCAAGGTGGCACACCACTCGAGCCGGGTTCCAGACGTTGCGCTGGCCACAAGCTGCCCAGGCCACATGGTGCCATCTCAAGAAACCTAGAAGGACGCCACCCGGATCATCCCGTCACACAGGCCTATGGACCGGGGATCGGTAGAAGTCACCAAATCAGCCCGCATTCGGCTACCTGTGAGCACTTTCCGGACTGCGGCCAGCACTGCCGTACCTGCGGCTTTTGCGGACGACCCAGTGACGTAGACCACTCCGCTATGTCCATATTCATTCGATCTAGGCGCGTAGATATGCTCCAGAATACTGTCCCGGGCCTTGGACAATTCCATACCGACGTCGTTGATGTCGAGTCGGCCGGGCAGCGGCAGGATCTGCCGGATATGGATCGCGTACATGGGAGCACATGGTGGCACCGCTGGGCCCGGGGCGAGCAGATGGACCTCGGCCGCTCCCTGCCATGGCAGGGGAATGCCACACGGTGACGGCCGCGCCCTACATCCAGCCCGCCCTGACCGCCAGCAGTCCGGCTTCGAACCGGCTGCGGGCGCCCAACCGCCCCATGATGTCCGCCATCATCCTGCGCACCGTCCGCAAGGAGACGCCGAGCTTGCGGGCAGCCACCTCGTCCGTGCTTCCCAGCTCCAGCAGCTTCAGCAGTTCCAGCTCCTGGGCCGTCACCTCGCCCGGCCCCGAGGGCCGGGCACCATCCAGGGCCTGCCCCTGCGCCCAAGCCGCCTCGAATGTGTACACAAGAGCCGCCAGCACACCGGGAGCCTTCACCACGACGGCTCCGGCCCCGCTGTTCTCCGGATCCGTGGGCAGCACGGCCACGGACCTGTCCACGACGAGCATGCGGACCGGCAGGGAAGGGATCGTGCGGATCTCGCCGCCGAGTCCGGCCAGCCAGCGGGCGTACTCCGTGGTGGCCCGGTCGTTGCGAACACTGTCGAGGTACAGGGTCTGGATCCTGACCCCGGCCGACAGGCTCTTCTCGTCCAGGGGCCGGCTGGCTTCCAGCGCTTCCCTGCTCTGTGCACCGCCCGGCATGAAGGAGAGCAACTCGTACTGAGCCTGCTCGGCGAGCTCGATCAGCCTCGCTCGCACCGTAGCGAGGTCGTCGAGCTGCTCGAGGCTGCGGTTGCCCCAGTACCCGTGGTGGGTGGAATAGACGGCGGCGAGTTCGGCGACCGCGGTGCGGGCCGCGGCGAGCTGGGCCTGCTGGCGCTGGATCTCGGTGTCCCGACGGTTCAGCAGCGCCCCCAGACCGACCTCCGGGTTCAGCGCGACCGGAGTGGTCGCGTGCGTGGCCGGGTAGAGCATCGAAAGCTCCGCGAGCTCGTCCAGGCAGCCGCGCACATGAGCCTCGGTCATCTCCAGATGCTCGGCGATCTCGCTGATGCCCCGCCCCTGGCGGCGCACCACGCTCGCGTAGACGTCCAGGAGCCGGTCGTTCACACCCAGCAGTTCGGCCAAGTGCGCCCGCCCGGGCTCTCGCGAAGCCTCGTCACCAGACGCTGAGGTAGCCATCGGTACTCCACCCTCCCGGTACCCGTCGCGCTGCGTACCGTTTCCCCGTCCCCATCACCCTCGGTGCAGATGGTAGACGGCCATGGGTAATGAATTGGCCATGTCGAAGGTGCAACACGAGTCGGGGGGAGCGCCCCGGCGACAGGGCTGACCGTCGCGGCGGTCGGGGCCGGGGCCGGGGGATGCTCACGGTGGTCAGCCTGCCGATACGGGCAGAACTCCGGGGCGATCCGCGTACGGTCCCGCTGACCGACCCCACGGTGGACAAGTCCCCTGGGCCTGCCTGCCGGACTACGGGTTCTCGCCATCTCCTCAACACCGCGGCCGGCCGCATGGGCATCACTCCCAGCGACTTCCCCGACCGACTCTCCGCACGGGGACACGAGGACACGAGGACGCGCACGGCTACCCGGCACGTCGTTGTCGGCAGGTTCTGCGAGTTCGCCCAGCAATCTGCGAGGTCGTGCGGGTTTCGGTAAGTCGCGCCGTCCGGCGCTGCTCACCGGGCACTGCGGCGACGGCTCAGCAGTGAGCTGCCTGCGAGTACCAGGCCGAAGGCGAGGACCTTGGCGGCCTGGTAGTAGCCGGTCGCCGGGTTCTCCGGGGCGCCGGGAAGCCGGAGGAAGACCCACACTGCCCAGAGAACCCCGAAGACGACCAGTCCGATGGCCCCCCACGTCCCGAGGCCCGCCCACCAGAGCCCCGGGCCATGGGTCCGTTCGTCGGCCCGTTCGTCGGCCCGTTCGTCGGTCCGCTCAATGTCCTGTTCGGTCAACGGCCTTTTCTCCTGCGCGTGTAGGGACAGACGAGCGAGAAGACGCAGGCACCGTACGGGAGGTTCACCGGGCTGAGCCTTCCCGGCCGGGAGCGGGCACGGGCCGACCCCGACGGTGCGCTACGCCGCGGCAACCTCTTCGAGACCGAGGCGGTTCCCGAGATCAGGACCCGGGAGCTCCGGTCACAGCTGCGGTCACGGTTGCAGGAAGGGGGCAGCAGCCACGCCGTCCACGAGCTCCGCCGGGCCGCCCTCGTGCGACAGCACCGCGAGCGCTGCCGCCAACTGTCCCCAGGTCGCCTCCGACAGCAATGCCTCTGCCTCCCCCGGGGTGCACATCTGCCACTCCGCCAGTTCCGTCTCGTCCAGCCTTATGCCCTCCAGCCGATCGTCCTCCAGCAGTCCGCCGTCGAAGACGTGGACGATCCGTGGCTGTTGGCCGTCGCTCCGGTTCACCCAGTCCAGGGCGAGCAGCCGTCCCGGCACGCACGACAGCCCGGTCTCCTCCGCAATCTCACGCACAGCCGCCTGCCGCGGAGCCTCCGTCCCGGCCTCCACGGTTCCGCCCGGCAGACCCCAGTGCATACCGCTGTGCCACGGCTGGAGCCGCACCAGCAGGATTCGCCCCCGGAGGTCGGTGAACAGCACCCTCGCCTTGGCCACAACAGCGGGCAGGAGCCGTACCGAAGCGGCTCCCGCAGACCCGCCCTCGAGGGGCCGGGCATCGTTGCCTGTCGGCATTGGATCATCCATGCCACGAGCCTAGTAGCGTTGCCGCGCAGGCCGACCGCTGCGAGCCGAGACCGCCCCTCCAGCATCACCGTGGCGGACATGCGCGCGGACCAGATGCTGGCGGCGCTGGAGGCCAGCAACGCGCGCGGGATGGTGCACAGGGGCATCAAGCCCGCGAACGTCCTGCTCTCCGAGGACGGCACCGCGAAGGTCGCCGATTTCGGATCGTCCGGGCGGTAGCGAGCGACGGCGCTGCCCTGACCGGCGCCAGCTTCACCATCGGTGCACCGCAGTACATGCTGGCCCCGCCAGCATCCCGCTCCTGAAGGAAAGAAACAGGTTGGGCCTCGTCCACGATCACGTAGTCCGCCTTGCCGCCCTTCGAGAGCTGGGCGACCAGGTACGCGTACAGGTCCATGCCCTCCGGCGCCTCGACCGCCTCCGTCACCAGACCGAGCCGGGAAGACAGCTTGCCCTCCCCCGCACGGCCGTCACGAGTGAGGATCACACCCTGCAGACCCCTCGCCACGTAGGGTGCCGACACGCCGCGAGAGCGGCTCGGCAATCGCTCTGACCTGGGCCGACGCCACGGCTCCCCCGTAGGCGCAAGCCCACGGTGCACCCGTCCTGACGACCGTGCACACTCATCACTATGCCGAGTACCCCGCGCCTTGCCTCCTCCATCGACATACGCGCCCACCTCATCGATCAGCTCAACAGCGTCCTGCGCCGCCCGGCGGCCTACGGCGACCTCGACACCGCCATCTGGTTCCTGATGGACCACCTGCTCGTGGCCGAGCTGAACGCCGGAGCCTGGCAGGAGGAGCAGTCCCGCCTCACCGAGGCAGGCGCGTGGTACGCGGACGGAGTCCAGGGCGCCTTTCGAAAGCTGCTTCCGCGGGACGAGGCCCGCGACACCCACACCGCCTCCGTCTACGCCGAGTTCGCCCACCGCCGGGGCTGGCTCGCCGCAGACCGCCTCATGTCGAACTCCGAGTACGAGGCGATGCGCGACGCGCTGCCCGGCTGGTGCGTCGTGGACCGGGACTGGCCGGACGTCACCGCCGAGTTCGGCGAACCGTCCGTCGTCATCGGCGGCCCGAACCCCCGGGTCAGCAAGGCGCTCGTCTACGCCACCGCGGCACCGGAGGACCCCCTGCTCGTCCTGCACCTCTGGAACGACTACGACTCCGGGCGGGCGCAGCCGGCTGTGCTCGCCGCCCGGGTCGGCGGGAACCTCCTCCCGGAGTCGTTCACGTTCACACCGCTCGGCAGCTCTCCCGACGGACCCGGCGGATGATGAGACCGGCGGATGATGCGGCGGCCGTCAGTAGAGCTCGTCTCCCGGCTGTTTGTCCCAGTACTTCCTCGCGTTCGCCTTCGTCGAGTTTCCATCGATCTGAAGGGAGCTGTCGAAGTACGAGATGATCTTCCCGGTCGTGCGGTCCCTGACGCTGAACTCATTCGTCGACGGGTCCCACCGGTAGATCTTGTTCTTCAGGATGCTGTCCTTCTCCCGGACGCCTTCCTCCCTCGGGCCGTTCGTGAACCTGTCCGCCTCCAGCGCGTAGTCGTCCTCGTCGTAGATGTTGAGGTCCCGGGCGTGGTCGTCGTAGTGCTGACGCAGACCGGCCGGGCTGGTCCAGCCGTCCCGTGCCTTCTTGATGTCGGCGTCGAGTTCTTCGCACCCGGGATCCGGTGCCAGGCCCAGCAGGTCGACGAAGGTGAACGGATTGCCGACGTAGGCGACCGGATTCGGCGCCGGCCGCAGGCCCAGCGGGTCTGGGGAGAAATAGCGGGCCGTTTCCGGGTCGTACGTGCGGAAGTAGTTGTGGTGAAGCCCTGATTCCGCATCGAAGTACTGACCCGGGAAACGCAGCGGCGTGTACGCCGTCGCGTCGCGGTTCCACGTGGTGGCGCCCCAAACCGTCGAGCGGCTGCGCCAGGCGATCTTCCCGTCCTCCCCGACCAGCTCCTTCGGGGTACCGATCAGATCGGTGACGATCGCGAAGAACCGCTCGTCCACCACCTCCTGCGAGGCGTCCGCGACGCGTTCCGTCTGGGTGAGCGGGTGGTGGCCGTCGTGGTTCCAGGTGAGGATCACCGCCGGAGCGCCGGGGCCGTCGGCGATCGCGGTCTGTTCGCACAGCGTCGTTCCGTCCCACGTGAAGAGGGTTTCCTCCACGACCCCGGGCACCAACCCGGCCGGCGCGAGGCGCTGTTTGGCCGTGCGGCGACCCAGTGCGTCGTACCGGTAGCGCCAGTGCGTGCCGTCCGGGGTCACCACGGCCGCGAGCCGGTCCTCGGCGTCCCACTCGTAGCGCCAGGTGTCCGGCTTGCGGGACAGCCTGGTCCGCTGCTGGAGGACCACCCGGCCCCGCTCGTCGTGCTCGTAGCGCACTCGGCCCGCCCGGGTGATCCGGGTCCCCGTGTACTCGCGTGCGCCGCGCGCCTCTTCTCCGGGATGTCCGTCCGGCCAGAAGGCAGCGGACTGGTTGCCCGTCCCGTCGTAGCCGTAACGCTCCGACCAGCCGTCCGCATCCACGGCCGTGACCCGCCCGAGCGCGTCGAGCGTGAAGGACCGGTCACCGTTCAGGGCGTCCTCGATCCCCGTCAGGAACCCGTCGTCCCGGTAGCCGTACTCGCGGCGTTGCAGGACGGTGCCGTCCGCGCCGGTCACGTGCTGCCCGGTCACCCGCCCCCGGGCGTCGAACCGCTGAGCCACGGTCAGGGCCCGGCCGACTGTACGGCTCACCTCGCGGCCCGCCGCGTCGCGCCCGAAGGCGACGGTCCGCCCGGACGTGGTCAGCTCACCGCGCCGGCCGTCAGAGGTGAACGTCCACAGGCTCCGCGCCCCTGTGGGGGTGGTCCGTCCCACACGTCTGCCGAGCTCGTCGTAGGCGTACGAGAGCGTCCGGCCGTCGACCGTCTCCGAGAGCAGCCGGCCGTGCCGGTCCCGCAGCCTGACCAGCGTGGAACCGTCGGGGGTGGTCGCCGCGGCCAGCTCGTCGAAGACGTCGTACTCGTACGTCGTGACACCGTCCGGGGTCTCCTTGCGGATCACCTGCCCCAGCGCGTTGCGCTCGAAGGCCACCACTTGGCCGGGGCCGTTCGTCCGGGACGAGAGCTGCCCGGAAGCGTCGTGGACGGAGTCGACTGTCCGGCCGTCGAAGTCCGTTTCCGACACCAGCCGGCCCGCGGCGTCGTAGACGTAGGTCCACTCGGCACCGTGCGGGGCGGTTACGCGCACCGGGCGCAGTTCGGCGTCGTAGGTGAACTCGTACCGCGCCCCGTCCTGGGTGGTGCGTGCCGACATCAGGTCGAAGTCGGTGTACTCGTACGCCGTCGTTCCACCTGCCGCATCCGTGTGGGTCAGGCAGTTGCCCTCGCCGTCGTACGTCCAGGACTGCTCCGTGCCGTCCGGGGCGATCCGGCGGGACGGCTTCCCTTCCACCGTCCATTCCATTCGGGTGACCGCGCCCAGCGGGTCGGTGAAGCGCACGACCCGGCCGAAGGCGTCCCGTTCGAAGCGGGTGACCGCACCGAGCGGGTCCGTCACCCGGTACGGCAGGCCCGCGGCATCGGAGTCGATGCGGACGACGGCCCCCAGCGGGTTCGTCTGCGCAACCAGAGAGCCCCGTTCGTCGTGCTCCAGCACGGTCGTCGAGCCGGTCGGCGAGGTCATCGACGTGCGATTGCCCCGCTCGTCGTAGGTCTGGTGGAACACCCGGCCGTCGGGGTTCACCACCCGCGTCGGGAGACCGAGGTCGTTGTACTCCATCCTGCCCACTCGCCCGTCCGGCCGCTCCAGGGCCGTGAGCAGACCGCGCTCGTCGTAGGAGCGTCGGGTGGTGTGGCCCAGTGCGTCCGTCTCCATGACCGGCAGGCCGCGCCGGTCGTACGCGTGGCGCGCGACCGCGCCGAGCGCGTCGATCGATGCGACCACACGGTGGGCGTCGTCGATCAGATACCGACGGATGTGGCCCTCACCCGTGGTGGTCTTGGTGACGCGCAGCCCCGTCCCCGGGTCGACCGTGTCGTAGGTGAGGGTGAGGGCCAGCTGCCCGTCGGCGCCGCCTTCGGCGATGCACCGGTCCCGGTCGTCGTACGCGTAGGTGAAGCGGCGGTCGTTGGTGTCGGTCCAGGAGGTGACGCGGCGCCGCTCGTCGTAGGCGAGGCGCAGCGGCCGGCCCGAGGAGTTGACGACTTCGGTGAGGTTTCCGTCGGTGTAGCCGTACGCGAGGACACGCGGGCCGCCGGTCAGGTGGAGGGCGGTGACACGGCCTTCGGCGGTCTCGAAGCGCAGGTGGTAGCCGCCGCTGTGGGCGATGCCCAACGGGGTGCCCTCGGCGTCGTACTCGAAGGTGATCGTGTTGCCGTTGCGGTCCTCGATGCGGTCGATGACCGCATGTCCGTCACCGTCGTCCTCGGCGGAAGCGGGAGCGGGAGCGGTGAAGAACCGGGTACGGCCCAGGGCCGGGTCGGTGACGGCGTAATCACCCTCCGGAGTGCGGTCCAGCGACCATCGGGGACCGCTGATCGCGAACACCGGGACGCCGGGGGCGGGATGCGGGTACGGGACGACCAGACCGTCGGCGGTGACCAGGACGACACCCTCGGGGTCGATCTCCAGGTGTTCGTCGACGGTCGAGGACCAGCTCGGGCCGAACCAGCGGCCGGCCGTGTACCCGGACTCGGCGCGGCGGGTGAAGACCAGGGGCAGGGTCCCCGGCAGGACGATGTCGGTCTGCGGCAGGAACATCCGGCCGGTCGCCAGGTCCACCGGGTCGGTACCGTCGCACCGCTTCTCGCAGTCCGGCTTCTCCCGCTGGTGCGGGCCGTCCTCGTCCAGGCCCTTGCGGGCGGGCCCCTTCAGATCGTCGAGGTGTTTGGCAGCGGAGCCGATCTTCTTCAACGACCCCAGGCCCTTGGAACCGACCGCCTCCGGGATCATCTTGCCGAGGCCCTCGGAGGGGTCCTTCATGAACTCGTCGAGCATCTGCTTGCCCGCGCCCAGCGGGTCGTTGGCCATGGTGACCAGACCCGCGGCCGTCGAGTTCAGGTTCGTCACGTACTCGGCGGGGTGCGTCAGGTTGTAGGGGTCCACCGGGTTCAGCGCGCGGGCGAAGTTCACCAGACCGGCCGTGCCCTTGAGGACACCGCCCGCGAGGTGGGTCTTGGCGAGGTCCATGTAGTCCATGCCGTCGCCGAGTTGCTTCGCGTACGAGGGCTTCGGCGGGGCCGCGTCCCGCGCCGCACGCACCGCCGTACGGACCGTCTCCGCGACGTCGTTGCGCTGCTTGCGGGCCGTGTCCAGCTTGTCCTGCGCCGCCGTCGCCAGCCCGGTCCCCGGGTCGGTGAAGTGCTCCGAGGGACGGGGCGGCAGAGTGTCCTTCTTCGCCTTCAGCGCATCGTTGTAGGCGCTGACCAGCTTGTTGTGCGCGTTGCGGGCGTCGGTGGAGACCTTCTTGGCATTGTTGTACTCCTCCAACGCCTCCTTCGCCTGGTTCTGCGCCCACTCCACCGTCTCCGCGAACCGGCCCATCGCGTCCGCGGCCTTCCCGAACGCCTCGGCCGCCTTGAACCAGAGCGGAGGCTCCTTCGCCACCGCCTCCCGGAACGAGTCCGCCGCCTTGCCCTTCAGCCCGTCCGGCTCCCCCATCCCCTTCAGACCGTTGCCGACCTTGTCGAACGAGGCCTTGAAGTCGTTCAGGTGGGACACCTGCGCACGGATCTTCGACACACTGCCGTAGACCAGCCTGTTCGGATCCTCGGTCTGCCCCAGCTCCAACTCCGCCACGTCCGCGCCGAGCTGGTTGGCGGCAGAACGGCTCTTGTCACGGATCCAGTCGCCCGCATCGTCCAGACCCACGTCCTCGGCGAGGTCGGCCGTCTTGTCACCGGCCCACTCGATCGCGTCGCCGACCTTCTCCGCACCCTTCTCGACGCCGTCCTCGATGACGTCCGGTACGAAATCCCGCCAGCCCATCAGCGACCGCCCCCGTCACGCTTCGCCTGCTCCAGCAGATCCTTCAACGAGCCGATCTTCCCGCTGGACGTCAGCTTCTCCCCCGTGTCCGACCAGGTCTTCCTGATGTCCTCGCCGCTCTTCTCGAAGGACTCCGAGCTGTAATCGGGCATGTAGGTGTCAGCGGAAAAAATGTCCCCCCCACGACTTCTGCTCGATCTCGTCCTCACTCGCGTGCGGATTGCCGAACGCGGCAGCGTTCACAACCACCTTGAACGAGCCCTGGAGGTACTGCTCCTCCTCCCACACCGTGCCCGCCGCGATCCCCAACGACTGGGCCAGCGTGCTCGCGTTCTGCACCAGACTGCGCACCCCCCACTCCCAGCGCTCGCAGAAGTCCTCGAAATCGGTCGCCAGACCCGCGTGCCCGGCCTCCATACCCGTCATCGACAGGCTCTCGAACCCCGCACCCATCGAAGCCCCGGCCGCATCCCCCGACTCCCGCAACTCCCCGATCGCCGCCCGCAGACCGTCCTGGATGTTCTTGACCGCCGCCGGCGAAACCTCGAGATCCCCGTCCCCTGCCATCAGGCCGCCTCCCCGTCCGCCGTCAGATCCACGGCACTGCCCTCGGGAACGATCCCCACCACCGGCGGGAAGAACATCGACCCGTCCTCGTCCGCCACGTTCACGACCACACCCGCCGGACCGCCCGCCATCGGAACCACCGCATCCACCAGGCGCGCACCCAGCACCGACAGGTACTCCCACTCCCGACCGGCGTCCGCCTCACCACGCGCCGCCACGAACCGCGCCAACGCAGCCTCGTCCGTGAACGCGTACACCCACCGGATGCCCCCCGACACCGCCGACATCAGACCACCCTCGGGGCCGTCCGCGAGCGGAACCAGCAGGACGGCCCGCCGGAACTCCCCCACCAGGCGACCGGAATCACCCGACCCGCCCCGTATCGCCGCGATCTCTGCGGTCAGTTCCATGAGCTGCATCCCCTTCAGCGCCGGTCAACGTCCTGAAGGAACACGCTATCGGGGGCCCCACCGGTTCCCTCGGGCCCACCGGGGGCCCTGTCAGGCGTGCTGGGCACGGACCGGCTGGTCTGATGCTCTGCTACTCCGTCCGCAGCACCTCCGCCACCGGGGCCTTCGCCGCACCACGGGCCGGGAGGTAGGCCCCCAGCGCGGCGATCACGGAGCCCGAGAAGGCCAGGAGTAGCGCCGTCGGCCAATTCCACACCTGCAGCAGGGAGTCCGGCAGATCGAGCCCGGTGCCGTGCCCGGTCATCGGGATGATGATCCGGTGCACGAGCATCCCGAGCGGGGCGCCGATGAACCCACCGACCGCTCCGAGCATCGCCATGGACGTCACCACCATGGCGATCACCTGGCGCGGCGTCATGCCGATCGACTTGAGCATCCCCAGGTCCTTGCGGCGCTCGCGGGTGTTGAGGACCACCGTGTTGAACACGCCAAGGCTCGAGACGATGATCAGCAGCACGGTGAGAGTCGACACCACGCTGATGATGACCTTCTCAAGGCTGTCGGTGGCTCCGTTCACAACCGCGTTCAGCCCCGGGTCCGTACGCGCGACCGCCTCGGCGTAGGCCTGCGGGTCGGTGCCCTTCGCGAGCTGGACGGAGAAGCCCTGGGCTCGCTGGGCCGGGCTGAGCCGGACGAACCGACTCCAGTCGAGGGTCGTCACGTCCCATCCACCGACGCTCTCGCCGACGATCTTCTGCGGCTGGGGTCCCTCGCTCGTGTCCAGCGTGATCGTGTCGCCGAGGGACACCTCGTGCTGGTGCCAGAACTCCGACGAGACCACCACCTCGTTCGGTCCCTCGATCCAGCGTCCCCGGGCGAGATCCGGGTGCAGCTCCGTCGTGTCGCCGCTCTCGACACCCACCCGGAGGGTTCCCGACCAGCCCGCCATGCGGGTCTGCAGCGGGGCGTGCGCGGACACATGCTCGGCCCCGGGCAGCGAGCGCAGCACCGCGAAGAGCTGCTCGTCGGAGTGCGTCGGGCCAGGAGTCTTCCACTTGGGGTCGTTGACGTCGACGCGCACCTGGATCTTGTCGGTCTGCTGCTGCATCTGCCCGAACTTGACGACCGAGGCCGAGATACCGAGAGCCATGGTCACCGTCATGACGCCGAGCACGACGGTCGACAGTGTCAGGGCCGTGCGACCCGGCCGGGCGAACGGCCAGCCCAAGCCCAGGCTCACCGGGCGCGGCAGGCGCGATCGGCCCAGCTTCCGCTGGACCGCCAGACCGTATCCGGTCTGCTGGACGCTGCCCGCGCTGATGGCAACGGCGGCGGGTAGGCGGCGGGCTCGCATCGCCGGAATGAGCGCGGACAGCGCGACGAGCACCGGCATCCCGATCAGCACCACCGGATAGACCCACGTCGGGACGGTCGCCTTGTCCATGACGAGGTCGTTGCCGAAGAGGCCCCAGAAGGCCTGGTTCACCAGCTTCTTGCCGAGGAGGCCGCCGAGCACCGAGCCGAGCACGCAGCCGACCATCGCCGGGAACGTGACCATGACGAGGTAGACAGCGGTCACCTGGTTCGGCGTGAATCCCATGGCCTTGAGGACTCCGATGTGCCGGAAGCCCGAGACGACCGCGCCGCTGACGACGTTGCCCACGATCAGGACCGAGACGATCAGGCCGAGAATGCCGAAGACCGTCAGGAACGGCACGTAGGTGTTCGGGCCCTTGGCGAGGTTCGCCTTGATGGTCAGGTACGAGCTGGTGCCCGTCAGGGCGTCGGACGGCAGTCCCTTCGTGGCAGCGGTCATGCCGGCCGTCAGCGCCGAGTCGGATCCGGCGTGCTTGAAGCGGTACATCATCTGGAGCGAGGGCGAAGCGGATTGCAGGGCCTGGGCCTGGTCCTGCGTGACCCAGCCCCCCGCGGACTGGCCGGCCGAGTTCGCGTAACCGACGACCTTGAGACGCACACCGTCCGGGGTGACGACCTCGTGCTCGGACTTGATCTGATCCGGACCGATGAACGACGGCTCGTTCAGGACGATCTCCCCGGGACCGGTCACCCAGCGGCCGGCGCTGAGCTTGAGCGTGTCGACTGCGGTGTCCGGCCGGTCGCGGCCGACGACGGTGAGGGCACCCGACAGCCCGATCGGATGGTCGCCGGTCTGCGCGGGCGAGTGGAGGACGGCCTGCGGGTAGGGGCCCGCGACGGCCTCCACGTCGGGGGCGGTCGCCGCCTGGACGATCTGGGCGGCAGTCGCCTTCGAGCCGTCGAACTCGGCGACGACGTGCGCACCGTTCGCGGCGTCGTAGGCCGTGTCGAAGGGGCCCGACACGGCCGCCAGCAGGGCCAGGGTCGCGACGGCCATGGCACTGGAGACCATGACGACGACGCCGAGGACGAATGTCTGGAACCTGCGCCGCTTCACCGCTGCGCGGGAGGCCCGCCACACGGCGCTCATCGGGTGACCTCCCCGACCACTGCGCCGTTCACCGAGCTGTCCCGGGCGATGCGCCCGTCTGCAACCTCGATGACCCGACGCGCGCACTGGGTGGCGAGCCGCGGGTCGTGCGTGACGATCAGGAGGGTCTGGCCGAGCTGGTTCAGGTCCGTGAGCAGTTGCATCACCTGGTCGCCGGACCGGCTGTCCAGGGCGCCGGTCGGCTCGTCGGCCAGCAGCAGCGACGGCTGGTTCATCAAGGCCCGCGCCGTGGCGACCCGCTGCCGCTCGCCGCCCGACAGCGAGGCGGGATAGATGTCCTTCCGGTCGGCGATGGAGAGTTCGCCCATGAGCTCCAAGGCGCGCTTGCGGGCGGCCGACGCCTTCAGCCCGACCAGTTGTCCGGCCAGGGCGATGTTGTCCAAAGCCGGCAGGTCGTCCAGCAGGTTGAAGAACTGGAAGATCATGCCGATCCGGCGACGCCGGAACAGCGCCAGGCCCTTCTCGTCGAGCTTGACCAAGTCCTCCCCGCCGACGACGACCGATCCGGCAGTCGGCCGGTCGAGCCCGGACACCATGTTCAGCAGGGTCGACTTCCCGGAGCCGGACGGCCCCATCACGGCCACCGATTCCCCCGCGCCGATCTCCAGCGAGACGTCGTCCAGGGCCGCGTAGTCCCCGAAGTCCTTCCGTACGTCCGTGAGTCGGACAACGAGTTCCCGCTCCTCGTAACCGCCAGTGTTCGTCATGAGGGGAACAGTGCCGATCACTCTGGTCCGGCGGCATCGGAGCGTCGTCCACATGTCGACCGCTCGGTTACCGACCTGGGGCGTACACCCACGGTCCGATACCCCCGGCATGATCACAGAGCTACGATCGCGCCATGCCCACGACACCGCCTCCGACGCTGGTCCAGCGCGTGACACCCGGCGCGTGGACGGCGCTCGCCTGGTGCGTGTCCACGCTGTACTCCTTCATCGTCCAGATCCGCTGGCCTGGAGAGTCCTGGGGGCTGGTGTACGAGAAGACGCCACGCGCCGCCCCGTTCTCGATGCTCCCCCGGGAGCAGGCGGCCCTGCTGATCGCGGCGGTCCTGCTGTACGTCGCCTGCCGGCTGCTGACCCGCAGACCGCTGGCGTCGATGACGATGCTGGTGGTCAGCGCGCTGCTCCTGACCAATGGCCCCTTCCACACGGTCAACATCGCACCCGAGCAGTACCTGCCGGTGTGTGTCGCCTTCTGTTTCGTCGCAGCCACCGAGCCGCGGCGGACCTCGCTGCGTGCCGCCGGGCTGGTACTCGTCGGACTCTTCGGCTACATCGGTGTGCGCCTGGCGCTGGGACTTGCCGTCGGCACCTCGGTCGAGGCCGTCGTCCTGATGATGATCGCCGTCGCGTGGGTGGTCGGTAACTCCCGGCACCGCGAACGCGTACACGCCGAGGAGATGCGCACCCGGGTGGCGGAGCAGGCGGTGACGGCCGAGCGGCTGCGGATCGCCCGCGAACTGCATGACATGGTCGCGCACAGCATCGGCGTCGTAGCGTTCCAGGCCGGGGCCGCCAGGCGCGTCATCGATACGCAGCCGGAGGGGGCGCGCAAGGCCCTCGGCGCCATCGAGGACACCAGCCGGGAGACGCTCGCCGGACTGCGGCGCATGCTCGGCGCGCTCCACGACGCCGCGTCCGGTGACGGAGAGAAGCCGATCGCCGGGCTCGAGGACGTCGACACACTCGTGGAGAACGTGAAGAACGCCGGCGTCCGCGTGGACGTCGAGTGGCGCGGCGAGCGGCGTCCGCTGCCGCCGGAGGTCGACCTGTCCGCGTTCCGCATCATCCAGGAGTCCGTCACCAACGTGGTGAAGCACTCCAGAACACAGCAGTGCCGCGTCTCAGTGATCTTCCAACCGACCGACCTGTCCGTCGTGATCGTCGACAGCGGATCCGGGAACGGCAGAGGCGAAGGCACCGGCTACGGTATCGCCGGGATGCGTGACCGGGTGAAGCTGCTGCACGGCGACTTCACCGCCGGTCCGCGACCCGAGGGCGGCTACCGAGTGACCGCCCGTCTCCCCATCCCGATGGAGGTCTGATGCCGATCCGCGTCGTGCTCTCCGACGACCAGCCGCTGATCCGTACCGGGCTGGGCATGGTGATCGCCGACATCCCGGACATCGAGGTCGTCGGAGAAGCCGGGAACGGCGCCGAGGCCGTACAGATGGTCCGGGATCTGAATCCCGACGTCGTCGTCATGGACATCCGCATGCCCGGCATGGACGGCATCGAGGCCACCCGGATGATCACGAAGGACGTCGGCGCCCCGCACGTCATCGTCCTGACGACGTTCGACGACGACGACAACGTCTACGACTCCTTGCGAGCCGGAGCTTCGGGATTCCTCGTCAAGGACATGGCACTGGACGACATCATCACGGCCGTACGGGTCGTGGCCGCCGGGGACGCGCTGATCGCTCCGAAGGTGACGCGCCGCCTGATCGAAGAGTTCGCCGGCCGCCCGCAGCAGGCCGCCACACAGCCGGCTAAGGAGATCCGGGGGATCACCGGCCGCGAGCTCGAGGTACTGACGCTGATCGGCCGGGGCATGTCGAACGCCGAGATCGCCGAGGCGATGTTCATCAGCGGCGCGACCGTCAAGGCATACGTGACGCGCCTGCTGTCCAAACTCGACGCCCGCGACCGCGTCCACCTCGTCATCATCGCCTACGAGCACGGCCTGGTGACACCGGCGGGATAGCGCTCAGGCGTGGTTGACGGGGAGGACGTCCGGGGAGAGGGCGCTCGCGTGGGCGGCGGCGCTCGTCATCCGTCGGCGGTGATGCCGGCGGCAGAGGACCTCGTAGCCGATCTCCCCGGCCGGGCGGTTCACGTCGCCGACGACGACCTGCTCGCCCTCGACGACCATCTCACCGTCTATCGTCCGGGCGTTGTGGGTGGCGCGGGCGCCGCACCAGCACAGGGCCTCCACCTGGAGCTGTTCCAGCCGGTCCGCCAGCTCGATCAGGCGCTGGGAGCCGGGGAAGAGCTTCGTACGGAAGTCCGTGGTGATGCCGAAGGCGAACACGTCGAGGCCGAGGTCGTCCACGATGCGCGCCAACTGGTCAATCTGGGCAGGGGCCAGGAACTGGGCCTCGTCCACGATCACGTAGTCCGCCTTGCCACCCTTGGAGAGCTGGGCGACCAGGTACGCGTACAGGTCCATGCCCTCCGGCGCCTCGACGGCCTCCGTCACCAGGCCGAGGCGGGATGAGAGCTTGCCCTCCCCCGCGCGGTCGTCACGGGTGAAGATCACGCCCTGGAGTCCCCGCGCGTCGCGGTTGTGGGCGATCTGGAGAGCCAGTGTGCTCTTTCCGCAGTCCATCGTTCCGGAGAAGAACACCAGCTCGGGCATGGGGAGCAGGACCTTTCGGGTCAGGGAGGGGGAACGGCGGGGAGGGGAGTCGTCAGGAGCGGATTTCGAGCAGCGGGACGAGCTGCTCGGCAGCGGTCATGGAACCGTGCATTCCGGTGAGCGCCGACTCGTTGGGCTCGCTGCGCGAGGCCGTGATCGCGACATCGGCCTGGGCGGCCGCGACCACGTCGCCGATCCGGCCCAGGACCCGCTCGTCGCATTCGCCCCGCGCGCCGAACCAGCCCAACTCCAGGGCTTCCTCGCGGCTCGCGACCCAGAACCGGTCGCCGAGCACCTCGCGCCACACGGTCAGGACGTCGGCCTCGGCGCCCGGTACGGCGTACACGTGCCGGGCCCGGCCCTCGCCGCCCAGCAGGGCCACGCCGGCGCCGAGTTCCCAGTCGTCGTCGTAGTCGATGCGGGAGTCCTCGTCGAAGGGGACGTCCACCATGCCGTGGTCGGCGGTCACGTACAGCGCGGTGCGGGGCGGGAGTTGCTCCGCGAGGCGCTGGACCAGGCGGTCCACGTACATCAGCTGGCCGCGCCAGGCGTCGGAGTCGACTCCGTGCCGGTGGCCGGCCCCGTCGAGCTCGCTGTAGTACGTGTACACGAGCGAGCGGTCGCCGGCCCCGAGGCGCTCGGCGGCCAGGTCCATGCGCTCCTCGCCGGTCATCCGGCCGAGGAAGGTGCCGCCGCTCAGCGCGATCTTGGTCAGCGGGGTGGTCTGGAAGGCCGGCGAGGACACCTGTGCGGTGGCCACCCCGGCGGCGTCCGCCTGCTGGAAGACCGTCGGGTACGGCTGCCAGGGCTTGGGCGAGGTCCACGGGTACCAGCGGAGCTGGTTCATCAGTTCGCCGGTGGCCGGGTTGCGCACGGCGTAGCCGGGCAGGCCGTGGCGGGCCGGGGGCAGGCCGGTGCCGACGGAGGCGAGCGAGGTGGCGGTGGTCGCCGGGAAACCCGCGGTGATCGGCCGGCCGGTGCCGCCGCGCGAGCTGCCGAGGAGGGAGGTGAGGTACGGGGCCCACTCCGGGTGGGCCTTGATCTGCTCCCAGCCCATGCCGTCGACCAGGAACACGCAGTTCCGGTCGGCCGGGGTCAGCTCGGGGATCGAGGCCTCGAAGCCCGGTACGCCCTGGCCCGCGACGAGGGTGGGCAGCAGGTCGGCGAGGGAGCCGGAGCCGTACTCCGGGACGGGGGCGCCGGCCAGGTCCAGCAGTTCCGGCTCGTCCTGCCAGCTCTGCGCCGCGGTGTACGCCATCAGCGGGCGGGGTTGGACGTGGCTGCCGTGGCCTCGGAGAGTGCCTGGGCGAAGAGCAGGGTCTGGCGGACCGCCTCGGGGCCGTCGCCGGCCTCGCTGACGCGCAGGCTGAGGTCGTCGGCGGTGGAGTTGCCGGTGTACCCGTGGTCGGCGTCGCAGTTCTGGTCGCCGCAGGCGGCGGGCTCCAGGTCGATGCGCGAGACCGCGCCCCAGCCGATGGTCAGGACGACCTCGCGGGGCAGGGTGCCGGGGGTGTAGGACTCGGGGTTGGCCACGACGCGGCTGAGGACCACGGAGGAGATGGTGGCCAGCTTCACCGACTCGGTGGAGGTGGTCGCGTACGGCGAGGGGGAGCCGGCGTCGGCGGCCTGCTCGTCGGTGTGGCTCACGATGAACCGGTTGCCGGTCAGGACCAGCACGGTGACGTGCCGGCGCACCTCGTTGGAGTCGAAGGTCGTCTCCTGGTGGACCAGGTACGAGGAGATCGGCTCGCCGCCCACCGCGGCCTCCACGGCCTCGGCCACGAGGGCCGGGTAGTAGCCGCTGCGCTCGATCGCCGTGCGCAGCCCCTGGGTCGTCGTACCGGATTTCGCCATGAGGTCCATCCTAAGGCCCGTTCGGGGCACCCCGGCCGCTCCGGACCGAGCGCCGTGGCCGGCACTGGCCGGTCCGGAGCTCAGTAGCTGGGCAGCGTCCGCGGCCCGAGGTCCCCGCGGGCGGGCGGGTGGGCGACGCGGACGGTCGCGCTCAGGACGCAGAGCCCGTCCGTGGCGACGACCACGGGCTCCAGGTCCACCCCGACCACCTCCGGGTGGTCGTCGACGAGGCGGGACACGCGCAGGAGCAGCTCCTCCAGGGCCGGGATGTCCACGGGGTCGCTGCCGCGCCAGCCGAAGAGGAGCGGGGCGGCGCGGATGGAGCGGATCAGGCCCGCCGCGTCCCGGTCGGTGGCGGGGACCAGCCGGTGCGCGGTGTCGCCCAGCAGTTCGGAGGGGACTCCGGCGAGCCCGAAGGAGAGGACGGCTCCGGCGGCCGGGTCGATGACGGAGCGGATGACGGTGTCGACGCCCCGGGGAACCATGGCCTGGACCACGGGAAGCAGTTCCTGCGGCTTGCCCAGCGCGTCGGTGAGCTCCCCGTAGGCCCGGCGCAGGTCGGCCTCGGTGGTGAGGTCGAGTCGTACGCCGCCCAGGTCGGCGCGGTGGCGCAGGTGGGGGGCGGTGGTCTTGAGCGCCACCGGGTAGCCGAGGACCTGGGCGGCGCGGGCGGCGGAGTCGGCGCTGGGGGCGGGAAGTGTGGGCGGCACCCGGATCCCGTAGCGGGCGAGCAGCTCGCGGGCGTCGGGGTCCGGGAGCCGCAGCACCTGCGTGTCCCCGACGTGCTCCAGCAGCCGGGAGAGCTGCGCGGCGGTCCCGCTCTCGTCGATGTCCTCGTACTCGGGCACCTGCCCGGCCTCGGCGGTGGCCCGCCGCCACTGTCCGTAGCGCACGGCCTCGGCGACGGCCCTGACGGCCCGCTCGGCGGCGGGGTAGCTGGGGATCCGGATCCCGTCGCCGCCGGGCGCCTGCGGAGCGGCCTGCGCGCCCTGCGGCCCCGCCGGGGCGGGGGGCGCGGACTCCGGGGCGGCGCCCCGGTAGGGGGAAAGGGCGGGGTGGGGGAAGGTTCCCGCGGGGGCCGTGGCCGCCGAGAGGGCTTCGGCCAGGGCGCCCAGCTCCACGTGGACCACCGCCACCGGCTTGCCGGGGTGCTCCGCGACCGCCGCCCGCAGGGCCTCGGCCAGGTCGTCGGCCAGGGTGTGCTCGCTCACCCACGGAATCGCGGTGACGACGACCGCGTCGTTGTCCGGCGAGGCCAGAGCCGCGGCGACCGACGTGCGGAAGTCCTCCGGCGAAGCGGCGGTGGTCAGGTCCAGGGGCGCCAGCGGCCGCAGCCCCTGGGTCAGGCAGGCGTCGTAGGTGAGCACCCCGAGCGACTCGGAGTTCCCGAGGATCGCCACCCGCGGCCCGGCCGGTACCGGCTGCGAGGCCAGCAGCAGGCCGACGTCCACGAGCTCGGTGACGGTGTCGACACGGATCACGCCGGCCTGCCCCAGCAGCTCGGACACGGTCGACTCCGGCAGCCGGGTGCCGGGGACCACGTGTCCGGCGGGGGTGTGGCGCCCGCCCAGGGCGACGACCACCGGCTTGACGGCGGCCGTGCGCCGCGCGAGGCGGGTGAACTTCCTCGGGTTGCCCAGGGTCTCCAGGTACATCAGTGCGACGTCGGTCGCCTCGTCGTCGTACCAGTACTGGAGGATGTCGTTGCCCGAGACGTCCGCCCGGTTTCCGGCGGAGACGAAGGAGGACAGCCCTTCCCCGCGCCGCAGCAGTCCCGAGAGCAGCGCGATGCCGATCGCCCCGGACTGCGTGAACAGGCCGACCCGTCCCCGCGCGGGGGCCGGGGCCGGGGCCAGCGAGGCGTTCAGCCCCACCTCGGGCGCGGTGTTGATCACCCCGAAGGCGTTCGGCCCGATCAGCCGCATCCCGTACGAGCGCACCTGCCGCACCAGTTCGCGCTGGCGGGCCAGGCCTTCGGCCCCGCTCTCGCCGTATCCGGCGGACAGCACCACCAGCCCCTGGACCCCGTGCTCACCGCAGGCCGCCACCGCCTCGGGGACCCGGTCGGCGGGGACCGCGATCACCGCGAGGTCGACGGGGGCTCCGATGTCGCCGACCGTGCGGTAGGCCCGTACGCCGTCCAGCAGACCGCTGGCGATGCCGGGGGCGCACGCCTCGTTGACGGCGTAGAGGTGGCCGTGGAAACCGCTGTCCCGCAGGTTGCGCAGGGCGGCCGCGCCCACTCCCCCGCCGGACCGGCTGACTCCGATCACGGCCACGGATCCTGGGGCGAGCAGCCGCTGCACGGACCGGGCCTCGGCGCGCTGTTCGCGGGCGCGCTGCACGGCGAGGGACTCGGCGGTGGGTTCGAGGTCGAGGGTGAGGTGGACGGAGCCGTCCTCGAAGCTGCGCTTCTGCTGGTAGCCGACGTCCGTGAACACCTTGATCATCTTGGTGTTGGCGGGCAGCACCTCGGCGGCGAAGCGCCGGATGCCGCGCTCGCGCGCCACGGCGCCGATGTGTTCGAGCAGCGCCGAGGCGACCCCGCGGCCCTGATGGGCGTCCTGGACGAGGAAGGCCACCTCGGCCTCGTCGGAGGGTCCGGTGGCCGGGCGGCCGTCGGTGCCGATCCGGTCGAAGCGGACGGTGCCGATGAACTCTCCGCCGATCGTCGCGGCGAGGCCGACCCGGTCCACGTAGTCGTGGTGCGTGAACCGGTGCACGTCACGGTCGGAGAGCCGGGGGTACGGGGCGAAGAAGCGGTAGTACTTGGACTCGTCCGAGACCTGCTCGTAGAAGCTGACCAGCCGGCCCGCGTCGTCCGTGGTGATGGGCCGGATCCGGGCGGTTCCGCCGTCACGCAGGACGACGTCGGCTTCCCAGTGGTCCGGGTACGAGGGGTCCGACTCGGTGGTCATGGGGCCACCTTAAGGCTCGAACGGTTCGATTGGCCCGGGCGCGGCGCATCGGGCAAGCTGACCCGAATCAGTGCAAGCTGGAGTAGGTCGAACGGCGGGGATTTCGGGCCGAAGGTCGGTCCGACCATTCCGGACGTCGTGAGAGACTGGTCTAGACAACCGTAAGAACCTGAAGGGCATCACCATGGCAGAGCGCCGCGTCAACGTCGGCTGGGCCGAGGGCCTGCACGCTCGTCCCGCCTCGATCTTCGTCCGTGCGACGACCGCTTCCGGCGTCCCGGTGACCATCGCGAAGGCCGGCGGCGACCCCGTCAACGCCGCCTCCATGCTGGCGGTTCTGGGCCTGGGCGCCCAGGGCGGCGAGGAGATCGTCCTGTCGTCCGAGGCCGATGGCGCCGAGGCCGCGCTGGACCGCCTCGCGAAGCTGGTCGCCGAGGGTCTCGAGGAGCTCCCCGAGACCGTCTGACCCTTCGGGTTCGACTCGCAAGACGTGCACGGCGAAGCCGTTGCCCCCGACCACCGTCGGAGGCAACGGCTTCGCTGCGTCCGGGGCGCGCCACATTCGGGCCGGGCCGAAAATGCGCGCGGCACACGGGGCGCGAATTCACGTGAATTGCGCGGCCTGAAATACCCTCCGGCGCCGTACTGATATCCGACCTTTGTATACGGCGTTTGTTAATGCCGGCCGCTTGCCATGTTTACGGCAGGTTGCAAAGTCCTCACCCTGATCCGGTACGCCCCCGCCGCCCGGTCCACGTGCGCCGCGGTCAGCGTCCGGGCCCGCTCGGCGTCGCCCCGGGCCACCGCGTCCACGATCGCGCCGTGCTCCGCCCAGGACTCCACGGGCCGCACCGGGGACTCCACCACGTACATCCAGGCCAGCTTGTGGCGCATCTGGGTGAGCAGCGTGATCAGCCCCGGGCTCCCCGATGCCTGGGCGAGCGTCTCGTGGAACCAGCCGCCCAGCGAGCGCAGATCCTCCCCCTGCCCCCGCCTGGCCCTCTCCTGGCCCAGCCTGACCAGCCCCCGCAACACCTTGAGGTGGGCCTCGCCGCGGCGCCGGGCGGCCCGTGCGGCCGCCAGGGGCTCCAGCAGCATCCGCAGCTCCAGGAGGTCGGCCGCCTCCTGCTCGGTGGGTTCGGCCACGCAGGCGCCCGCGTGCCGGCGGGTGGTCACGAACCCCTCGGACTCCAGCGTGCGCAGTGCCTCGCGCACCGGGACGCGCGAGACTCCGTACCGGCGGGCCAGCACCTCCTCGGTCAGTCGGCCGCCGGGCCCGAACACCCCGGAGACGATGTCGTCGCGGATTGCTGTGCATACCGTGTGCGCGGGAATACGCAAGACCGGACCTCCGCCTTTTTCGTATGGCTGTGCGCGCTGCAACTCTATTGCAACACACGATAATTTCCGAGGGCGGCCGGAAATACGAAACATTCACACAACGCGAAGGCCCCGGCTCGGATAGAGCCGGGGCCTTCGGGAAGATGCGTGACGCGGCGCGGCGCCGTGCGGGCCGCTGCCTGCTGCCTGCGTCAGGCGTTGACGCCGTGGGCGCGCAGGTACGCGACCGGGTCGATGTCCGAGCCGTATTCGGCGCCGGTACGGGCCTCGAAGTGCAGGTGCGGGCCGCTGGAGTTGCCGGTGGAGCCCGACAGGCCGATCTGCTGGCCCGGGGTGACCTGCTGGCCGACGGAGACGCTCAGCGAGGACATGTGGCCGTACTGGGTGTAGGTGCCGTCGGCGTGCTTGATGACGACGTTGTTGCCGTACGCGCCGCCCCAGCCCGCCTCGACCACGGTGCCCGCGCCGACCGCGTGCACCTCGGTGCCGGAGGCGGCGTGGAAGTCGATGCCGGTGTGGCTGCCGGAGGACCACATGCCGCCACCCGCGTGGTACTGGGTGCTGACGTAGGAGTCCGAGATCGGGGCCACGAAGGTGTTGAGGCGCTTGCGCTCCTCTTCGCGGGCCGCGCGCTCGGCGGCCTCGCGCTCGGCCTTGGCGCGGGCCTCGGCTTTCGTCTTGGCCTCGGCGGCGCGCTGCTTGGCGTCGGCCTCGGCCTGCGCCTTGGCGGCGGCGGCCTCGGCGGCCCGCTGCTGGGAGTGGGCCTGGGCCTGGATCTCACCGGCGAGTTCGTCGGCCACCACGATGGTGTTCAGGCCGGTGTCCTCGACGGAGGGGGCCTTGTCCGCGGCGAACGCCGGGCCGGCCAGGGAGCCGACGACACCGGTGGTGACGACGGCGGCTATGCCGGCATATCCGGCGGTCTTGCGGCTCAGACGGCTGGAACCACGGTGCTTGCCGGCGGCACGACTGCCAAAGGCCATGAAGGGGTTGATCCTTTCCTTCCCTCTCGCCTACCGGGTTAGCTGACGGGTTCGGAGCAGGAAGGTCTCCTACGGGCCACCTCTCGCGAGGCGGTCCGATTCACCCCAGGGACACATGTGGGTCCCCGGCTCCCCAGGCTCGCGCCTGACGGGGACTCGGCGATCGCTGTCCGGTGCCGCGGGGCGCGGCGGTTACAACTGACGGACAGCAGGGCCGACGCTAGGCGGATCATCAGTCAATCGCCAAACAGACACGCCTTTTTGTTGCGTACGCCACACCACATACAAGCAACCACACGACTAAACAGACAAAAGGGGCCCCTGCGGACAAGCCGCCTGAACCCCTCTGTCGGCCGGTGAACGGCCGCCCGTCGTCCGGTCAGTTGGTGACCACGGTCACTTCGCCGATCCCCAGGGCCCGTACGGGCTCCTCGATCTGCGAGGCGTCGCCCACCAGCACCGTGACCAGGCGGTCCACCGGGAAGGCGTTGACGACCGCCGAAGTGGCCTCCACCGTGCCCGTTTCGGCGAGCCGCGCGTACAACTGCGCCTGGTAGTCGTCCGGTAGCTCCTGCTCGACCTGGTCGGCGAGGGTGCCCGCGACCGAGGCGGCCGTCTCGAACTTCAGCGGGGCCACGCCCACCAAGTTCTGCACGGCCACGTCCCGTTCGGCGTCGGTCAGGCCGCCCTCGGCGAGGGTGCGCAGCACCTTCCAGAGGTCGTCGAGCGCCGGGCCGGTGTTCGGAGTGTCCACCGAGCCGCTGATGGCGAGCATCGAGGCGCCCTTGCCGTCGGCGGTGGAACGCAGCACCTGGCCGAAGGCGCGCACGCCGTAGGTGTACCCCTTCTCCTCGCGCAGCACCTTGTCCAGGCGCGAGGTGAGGGTGCCGCCCAGGCAGTAAGTGCCGAGCACCTGGGGGGCCCAGACCCGGTCGTGGCGGTCCGGACCGATGCGGCCGATCAGCAGCTGCGTCTGGACGGCTCCGGGCCGGTCCACGATGACCACGCGGCCGCGGTCGTCGGCGGTGATCGGCGCGACCGGGAGGGGCTCGGTGGTGTCACCGGTCCACGTGCCCAGGGTGTCGGCCAGGACGGCGTCCAGGTCGATGCCGGTCAGGTCGCCGACGATCACCGCGGTGGCGGTCGCGGGGCGTACGTGGGCCTCGTAGAAGGCCCGTACGGCCGCGGAATCGATCCGCGCGACCGTGTCCTCGGTGCCCTGGCGCGGGCGGGAGATCCGCAGGGACTGCGGGAACAGCTCCTTGGAGAGCTGCTTGGCGGCGCGGCGCTGCGGGTTGGCCAGCTCGTGCGGGATCTCGTCGAGCCGGTTGCGCACCAGGCGGTCGACCTCGGCGTCGCTGAAGGCCGGCGCGCGCAGCGCCTCGGCGACCAGTCCCAGCGCCTTGTGCAGGCGGGAGGCCGGAACCTCCAGGGAGACCCGCAGGCCCGGGTGGTCGGCGTGCGCGTCGAGAGTGGCGCCGCAGCGCTCCAGCTCGGCCGCGAACTCCTCGGCGGAATGCTTGTCGGTGCCCTCGGACAGGGCGCGGGCCATGATGGTGGCCACGCCGTCCAGGCCCTCGGGCTCCGCGTCGAGCGGGGCCGCGAGGTTGATCTCGACCGCGATGACCTGCTGGCCCGGCCGGTGGCAGCGCAGCAGGGTCAGGCCGTTGGCCAGGACCCCGCGATCGGGGGCCGGGAAGGCCCACGGCTGCGGCTCACCGGCCCGGGGGCGCGGGTGGAAGGTCATCGTGACGGCTGCGGTGTCGGCTGCGGTGTCGCTCACTGCTCCGCCCCTTCGTTCTCGTCGCTGTTCCCGGCGGATTCGGCCGCCTCGTCCTCCACGTCCACCGCGATCGGCTCGTACACGAGCACCGCGCGGTTGTCCGGGCGCAGTCGGGCCGCGGCCACGGCCTGGACCTCCTCGGCGGTGATGTCGAGGACCCGCTGGACGGCGGTCAGCGCCAGCTGCGGGTCGCCGAACAGCACCGCGAAGCGGCACAGTTCGTCCGCGCGGCCGGACACCGTGCTCAGCCGGTCCAGCCACTCGCGCTCCAGCTGCGCCTGCGCGCGCTCCATCTCCTCGGCCGTCGGGCCCTCGGCGGCGAACCGCGCGAGCTCCTCGTCCACGGCCGCCTCGATGGCGGGCACCTCGACCCCGCTGGAGGTCTTGACGTCCAGCCAGCCGAGGGAGGGCGCGCCGGCCAGGCGCAGCATCCCGAAGCCGGCCGCGACGGCGCTCTGGTCGCGTCGGACCAGGCGGTTGTGCAGCCGGGAGGAGTCGCCGCTGCCGAGGACGGTCAGCGCCACGTCGGCGGCGTCGCACTCGCGGGTGCCGTCGTGCGGGAGCCGGTAGGCGGCCATCAGCGCGCGGGCCGGCACCTCTTCGACGATCTCCTCGCGCAGCTGCTCGCCCATGATGTCGGGGAGCGAGCCGTCGCGCGGCGGCTGCTTGCCGTCGTGGGCGGGGATCGTGCCGAAGTACTTCTCGACCCAGGCGAGCGTCTTCTCGGGGTCGATGTCGCCGACCACCGACAGCACCGCGTTGTTGGGCGCGTAGTACGTACGGAAGAAGGTGCGCGCGTCCTCCAGGGACGCGGCGTCCAGGTCCTCCATCGAGCCGATCGGCGTGTGGTGGTACGGGTGGCCCTCCGGGTACGCCAGAGCGGTCAGCCGCTCGAAGGCCGTGCCGTAGGGGACGTTGTCGTAGCGCTGGCGGCGCTCGTTCTTGACGACATCGCGCTGGTTCTCCATGGACTCGTCGTCCAGGGCGGCCAGCAGCGAGCCCATCCGGTCCGCCTCCAGCCACAGCGCGAGCTCCAGCTGGTGGGTCGGCATCGTCTCGAAGTAGTTGGTGCGCTCGAAGCTGGTGGTGCCGTTGAGGGAGCCGCCGGCCCCCTGGACCAGTTCGAAGTGGTCGTTGCCGGACACGTTCTGCGAGCCCTGGAACATCAGGTGCTCGAAGAGGTGAGCCAGGCCGGTACGCCCCTTGACTTCGTGGCGCGAGCCGACGTCGTACCAGAGGCAGACCGCGGCGACCGGGGTCAGGTGGTCCTCGGACAGCACCACGCGCAGGCCGTTGGCCAGCCTGTGCTCGGTCGCTGTGAGGCCGCCGGAGCCGGCCTGGGCTGTGGCCGTGTGACCCATGGGCATGTGGTCCCTTCGATCGCGATGCAGAGATTCCTGTCAGACCTGCCACTGTATGCAAGCGTGTCGGCGACCGGAGAAGTTCCCGGCCCAGTCCTGGGTCGGAGTCGGCGTTGTCGGTACCTCGGGCCACAATGGTCCGCGTCACCCCTGTCCGAAACCCGGCCAGGCGCACCAGCCCACCCCGTGAGAGCTCAGCTCATCCCGAATCTTGGTTAAGGAGCCGCGCAGCGATGGCCCGCCGCAGCACGAAGACCCCGCCGCCGGAGGATTTCGAGGAGAAGATCCTCGACATCGACGTCGTCGACGAAATGCAGGGCTCCTTCCTCGAGTACGCGTACTCGGTGATCTACTCCCGCGCCCTGCCCGACGCACGCGACGGCATGAAGCCGGTGCACCGGCGCATCGTCTACCAGATGAACGAGATGGGCCTGCGCCCCGACCGCGGCTACGTCAAGTGCGCGCGCGTCGTCGGCGAGGTCATGGGCAAGCTGCACCCGCACGGAGACGCGTCGATCTACGACGCCCTCGTGCGCATGGCGCAGCCCTTCTCCATGCGGCTCCCGCTGGTCGACGGCCACGGCAACTTCGGCTCCCTCGGCAACGACGACCCGCCGGCCGCTATGCGGTACACCGAGTCCAAGATGGCCGACGCCGCGTCGCTGATGACGGACGGGATCGACGAGAACACCGTCGACTTCGCCGCCAACTACGACGGCCAGGAGCGCGAGCCGGTCGTACTGCCCGCCGCGTACCCCAACCTGCTGGTCAACGGCGCGTCCGGGATCGCGGTCGGCATGGCCACCAACATGGCCCCGCACAACCTGGGCGAGGTCATCGCGGCCGCCCGCCACCTGATCCGCTACCCGGAGGCGGACCTCGAGGCGCTGATGCGCTTCGTACCGGGTCCCGACCTGCCCACCGGCGGCCGGATCGTGGGCCTCGCGGGCATCAAGGACGCCTACGAGAACGGCCGCGGCACCTTCAAGATCCGCTCGACGGTGACCCTGGAGGACGTGACCCCGCGCCGCAAGGGCCTGGTCGTCACCGAACTGCCCTTCACGGTCGGCCCCGAGAAGGTCATCGCGAAGATCAAGGACCTGGTCGGCTCGAAGAAGCTCCAGGGCATTGCGGACGTCAAGGACCTCACCGACCGTTCGCACGGCCTGCGGCTGGTCATCGAGATCAAGAACGGCTTCCACCCCGAAGCCGTGCTGGAGCAGCTGTACAAGCTGACGCCGATGGAGGAGTCCTTCGGCATCAACAACGTCGCGCTGGTCGACGGACAGCCGCTGACGCTGGGCCTCAAGGAGCTCCTGGAGGTCTACCTCGACCACCGCTTCGAGGTCGTGCGCCGCCGCAGCGAGTTCCGCCGGGGCAAGCGGCGCGACCGCCTGCACCTGGTCGAGGGCCTGCTGGTGGCCCTGCTCGACATCGACGAGGTCATCCGGATCATCCGGGACAGCGACAACTCCGCCCAGGCCAAGGAGCGCCTGATGGAGCGCTTCTCGCTGAGCGAGATCCAGACCCAGTACATCCTGGACACCCCGCTGCGCCGCCTCACCCGCTTCGACCGCATCGAGCTCGAGTCCGAGCGCGACCGGCTGACCGGCGAGATCGACGAGCTGACCGGGATCCTGGACTCCGACAACGAGCTGCGCAAGCTGGTCTCCTCGGAACTGGCCGCGGTGTCGAAGAAGTTCGGCACGGAGCGCCGTACGGTGCTGCTGGAGTCCGCCGGGACCCCGGTCGCGGCGGTGCCGCTGGAGGTCGAGGACACCCCGTGCCGGGTGCTGCTGTCCTCCACCGGCCTGCTGGCCCGCACCGCGAACGCCGATCCGCTCCCCGAGGAGGAGGGCGGATCCCGTGCCAAGCACGACCTGATCGTCTCGCAGGTCGCGGCCACCGCCCGGGCCGACATCGGCGCGGTCACCTCGTACGGGCGGCTCCTGCGGCTTTCGGTGATCGACCTGCCGCAGCTGCCGGACACCCACGCCTCGCCGAACCTGGCGGGCGGCGCCCCGGTCTCGGAGTTCCTCTCCGGGCTGGAGGCCGACGAGAAGGTCGTCTGCCTGACCTCTCTGGACGAGTCGGGGCAAGGCCTGGCGCTCGGCACCGAGCAGGGCGTGGTCAAGCGGGTCGTGCCGGACTACCCGGCCAACAAGGACGAGCTGGAGGTCATCACCCTCAAGGACGGTGACCGGATCGTCGGAGCGGTCGAGCTGCGCACGGGCGAGGAGGACCTCGTCTTCATCACGGACGACGCCCAGCTGCTGCGCTACCCGGCGGCCCAGGTGCGCCCGCAGGGCCGCCCGGCGGGCGGCATGGCGGGCATCAAGCTCTCCGACAACGCCAAGGTGATCCACTTCTCGGCCGTCGACCCGGCGCGCGACGCCGTGGTGTTCACGGTGGCCGGCTCGCACGGGACGCTGGACGACTCGTTGCTGTCGGTGAAGCTGACCCCGTTCGACCAGTACCCGCGCAAGGGCCGGGCCACCGGCGGCGTGCGCTGCCAGCGGTTCCTGAAGGGCGAGGACCTGCTGGTCCTGGCCTGGGCGGGCGGCTCGCCGGCCCGTGCGGCCACGGCGAACGGCAGCCCCGCGCAGCTGCCCGCCGTCGATCCGCGACGGGACGGCTCGGGCACCTCGCTGCCGGTCGTGGTCGCGGCGCTGGCCGGGGCCGCGCTGTAGGACGCCGGGCCCTGAACGGCCGGCGGGGTGTGCGGTCCGGAGCGATCCGGGGACCGCGCGCCCCGTTCGCCGTACAGGGCCTAGTGTTTTCCCGGTACACGTAGGTGGGGGCGGGAGAGCAGAGCTGATGAGTCGTCGGTCGAGCGGGTTGATCGGGGTCTGGGCAGAGGCCCAGCGCCAGCAGCAGCGCACACAGCTGGTCCAGCAACGCGAGGCCGAGCGTCGGCAGCGGGCGTACGAACGGGACGCGGCGCGGGGCCAGCGGGAGCAGCAGGCCGCCTACAAGCAGCACCGCGAGGCCGAGGCCCGGCGCCGGACCGAGCGGCTCGACGCGGACGTGGCCGCCCTGCAGGGGCTGCTGGCCGCCGGCTGCCGGGCGCCCGCCTTCCGGATGTCCGGGCTGGTCCGCTCCGAGCAGCTCCAGCCCTTCGACCCGGGCACGCTGGCGCACCCCGTACCGCTGCCGCACCTCCAGCAGTTCCAGCAGCAGAGCAGCGGCTGGACCCTCGGCTCGGGCCGGCGGGCACAGGCGGAGCGCGAGGCGCACGACCGGTACACCCGGGCCTGGCAGGCCGCCCACGCGGCGGAGCAGGACCGGCTGCGGCAACTGGCCGCGTACCGGCAGCAGTACGACCAGTGGGCCACGGCGCAGCTCGCCGGGATACGCGCGCACAACAGCGGCCTCAGCGAGACGGCGGACGCCCTGCGCTCGGGTGACGCCGAGGCCGCGGTGGAGTACTTCTCGGCGGCCCTGTACGCCTCCACGGCCTGGCCCGAGGAGCTGCCCCGGCAGGTGACCGCCGCGTACGACCCGGCGGCGCGACAGCTGGTGCTGGACTGGGAGCTGCCGCGCTACCAGGTGGTGCCGGAGATCAAGTCCGTGCGGTACGTGCCGAGTACCGACGAGGACAAGGAGACCGCCCGCCCGGCCACGCAGCGCCGGGCGGTCTACCGGGACCTGCTGGCGCAGTGCCTGCTGCTGGTGGTGCGCGAGCTGTACGCGGCGGACGAGTTCGGCGCGCTGGACTCGGTCGTCGTCAACGGGTTCGTGGACGACCACGATCCGGTGACGGGCCGGGAGGCGCAGCTCGTCCTGGGCTCCGTTCGGGCCGACCGCGCCGACTTCTCCGGGCTGCGACTGGAGCAGGTGAGCGCGGTGGACTGCCTGGTCGACGGCTTGCGCGGGCAGTTGTCGGCCCGGCCCGACCAGCTGACGGCGGTCCGTCCGGGACGGCGGCCGCAGGAGGTCGGCGCGGTCGTCAGCCACGGCGGGCACGCGCAGGGCGGCGAGGACGAACCGGACCTCTTCGCGATGGACCCCATCGTCTTCGAGAACCTGGTCGCCGAGCTGTTCCGGGCGATGGGCATGGAAGCGGTGACGACGCAACGGTCGGGCGACGGGGGCGTGGACGTCGAGGCTCTCGACCCGACTCCGATCCGGGGCGGGCGGATCGTGGTGCAGGTCAAGCGGTACCGGCACACGGTCCCGCCGACGGCGGTCCGGGACCTGTACGGCACGGTCCAGGACCGGGGCGCGAACAAGGGGGTGCTGGTCACCACCGCGACCTTCGGACCCACCTCGTACGCGTTCATCGCGGACAAGCCGCTGGAGCTGGTCGACGGATCCACCCTCGTGGGCCTGCTCCACCAGCACGGACTGCGCGGACGCCTCGGCGGCGGACCGGCGGCCGAAGTACCGGCCCAGCGCACGGCGGAGGCCGCGCGGCCCACATCGTCCGCGCCGCCCGCTCCGTCCGCTCCGTCCGCTCCGTCCTCCCCGCCCGTTTCCCCGGACCACAACGTGCTCGGCATGTCGTGGGCGGGGTCGGTCGCGCTGGACGTGTGCGCGCTGGTCTGCGAGGGCAACCGAGTGCTGAGCGAGGACCACTTCGTGTTCTTCAACAACCCCCGCACCCCGGACGGTTCGGTACGGGCGCACGCGCACTCGGCCCCCGACAAGGCGGCGCTGCTCGTCTCCTTCGACGACCTGCCGCGGCGGGCCGACCGGCTGGTGCTCGTCGCGGCCATCGACCCGGAGGTCAACCCCCACGCCGATCTGGCGGGCTTCACGGACGCCCGGATGCGGCTGCTGGACGCCACGGGCGGGGAGCTGGCCCGACTGGACGTATCCGACGGCCGCGCGGGCGAAACCGCCCTGGTCCTTGGCTCCTTCCGGCGCCGCGAGGGCGGTGACTGGGACTTCGTCCTCGGCGGCAAGGGCTACCGAGACGGCCTGGAGCCCCTCCTCGGCGACTTCGGCATCGAGGTCGCCTGAGGGGTCCGGCGGGCCGGCCTCACGGGTCCTCGATGTCGACCTCCGCCTCGGCCTCCGCGTCGGCATCGGGGACCGGTTGCGCCGGCCGGTCCACGTAGCGCAGGACGCCCCACATGGATTCCGGGCGGCCGCGCTGCGGCTGCGCCTCCTGGCAGGCCTCCAGCTCGCTGAGCAGCCCCGGGCCGTCGGTGCCCGAGCCGATCAGGACGAGCTGCGTCAGGCGGGGCTCGCCCCGGCCCCAGGGCTGCGGGGTGAAGCGGAGGAACCGGCCGACCGCGTGGACCTCGTAGCGCTCCTGGTGGCCGGGAACGCCGAAGTAGACGAAGCCCTTGATTCGGTAGAGACCGGCCGGGCGGCGGTCGAGGAACTCGATGAACCTGCGCGGGTGGAGGGCCTGCTCGGACACGAACTCGATGCTCTCGTAGGCCGCGTGGACGTGCTCGGAGTGGTCGCTCTCCGGCGTCCCGTCGGTCCCCCGCGCCCCGTCCGCCCCGTCCGCATGCGCCTGCTCCAGGAGGTCCTCGAAGGACAGCTGGCCCCGCGTCTGCTCCCACGGCCGCCGGTCGAAGAGCAGCTCCGGGTCGATCCGCCCGTGATCCGCGCCGACGACCGGGATCCCCGGTGCGCAGAGACCGCCGAGCACGTCCTCGATCCTCGCCCGCTCGCCCGCGTCCACCCGGTCGGTCTTGTTGAGCACCACCAGGTCCGCGACGGCCAGGTGCCGGTCGGTCCCGGGGTGCCCGACCCGGGTCGCGTCGAACTCCGCCGCGTCCACGATCTGCACCATGCCGCCGTAGCGGACGGCCGGATTCTCGTTGGCCACGAGCATCCGGACCATCTCCTGGGGCTCCGCCAGCCCGCTCGCCTCGATGACGATCACGTCGATGTGGTGGACCGGGTCGGCGAGCTTCTCCAGGTAGGCGTCCAGCTCGCTGCCGTCCACCGCGCAGCACAGGCAGCCGCCGCCGAGGGAGACCATCGAGTCGCCGAGCCGGCCGGCCACCGACATCGCGTCCACCTCGATGGAGCCGAAGTCGTTGACGACGACCCCGATGCGGGTGCCTCCCCTGTGGGTCAGGAGGTGGTTGAGGACGGTCGTCTTGCCGGATCCGAGGAATCCGGCGAGGACGATGACGGGGATGCTGTTCACCCGGTCGATCGTAGCCAGTGCCGCGTCAGCCGAGGGCGGGGACCGGCTCGGGCGGGGTCGGGCCGGTGTAGCGGGCCGCCGGGCGGATGATCTTCGAGTCGGTGGCCTGTTCGAGGATGTTCGCGCTCCAGCCGACCACCCTGGCCGCGCAGAAGGTCGGGGTGAACATCTCGCGCGGCAGCCCGCACAGCTCCATGACCACGCCGGCGTAGAACTCCACGTTGGTGTGCAGCTCACGCCCCGGCTTCAGCTCGGCGAGGATCTCCTCCACGTGCCGCTCGACCTCCACGGCGAAGTCCACGAGCGGGCCGCCGAACCCGCGGGCGATCTCCCGCAGCATCCGCGAGCGGGGGTCCTCGGTGCGGTACACGGGGTGTCCGAAGCCCATGATCCGGTCGCCCGCGAGAACCCGCTCGCGGATCCAGGGGTCGATCCGGTCCGCCGTGCCGATGGCGTCGAGCGTGTCCAGGGCCCGGCTGGGGGCGCCGCCGTGCAGGGGGCCGGAGAGCGCGCCGATGGCCCCGGTGAGGCAGGCCGCGACGTCGGCTCCGGTGGAGGCGATCACGCGGGCGGTGAAGGTGGACGCGTTGAACCCGTGGTCGATGGTGGAGATCAGGTACTGCTCGACCGCGCGGGCCCTGACCGGGGCGGGCTCGCGCCCGGTCAGCATGTAGAGGTAGTTGGCGGCGTACGGGAGGTCCTCGCGCGGCTCCACCGGTTCCAGCCCCTGCCCCAGCCGGTGCAGCGCGGTGAGGAGCGTCGGTACGGCGGCGCAGGCGGCCAGCGCGTCGGCGGCCCGGCGCTCGGGGTCGAGGTCGTAGACCGGGCGGAAGCCCGCGGAGGCGCCGAGCAGCGAGAGCGCGGTGCGCAGGCCGGCGAGCGGGCCGGACAGGGCGGTGGCGCGGGCCAGTGCGGGCAGGGCGTCGCGGACCTCGGCGGGGAGCCGGCGCAGCGGGGCGGTCTCGGCGGCGAAGGCGGCGCGTTCGGCGGTGTCCGCGGGCAGCGTGCCGCGGAACATCAGGTGCCACACGTCCTCGAAGGTGCGGCTCCGGGCGAGCTCGACGGCCGAGTACTGGCGGTAGTGGTAGAAGCCCTCACGGCCTCGGACGTCACCGAGCAGGGTCTCGGTGACCACGACCCCCGCGAGTCCGCGGGGTACTTCGACGGTGGTGTTCATGCATCGACCATCGATGATTGATGGAATCCTTGTCAATATTGATTGAATCAACATGTATAGAGTGATGGGCATGAACGAAGAGCGACGGCTCACCACCCGGCAGGCGGCCGAGCTGCTGGGGGTGAAGCCCGCGACGGTGTACGCGTACGTCAGCCGCGGGCAGCTCACCAGCCGCCGCGATCAGGTCGGGCGCGGCAGCAGCTTCGACGCCCACGAGGTGGAGGCGCTGGCCCGGAGCAGTCGGCGCGAAGCGGCGGTCCCCGCCGCCGGCGAGTTCTCCGTGCGCACCTCGCTCACCCTCATCGAGCCGGACCGGTACTACTTCCGCGGCGTGGACGCCGTGGAGCTGGCCTCCCGGTACCGCTACGAGGAGGTCGCCGAGTGGCTGTGGACGGGGACCCTGGTGCGCGGGGCCCGGTTCACCGCTCCCCCGGAAGCCCTCGCCGCGGCCCGGCGGGCGGTCGCCGCGCTGCCGGAACACGGCGGCCCGCTCGACCGGCTGCGGGTGGCCGTCGCCGCCGCGGCCGTCGCGGACCCGCTGCGCTTCGACCTTTCCGAGACGTCCGTACTGGGCTCCGCGCGCGCCCTGATCCCCACGCTGGTCGGCGCCCTGCCCGAGGTCGGCCCGTCCCAGTGGCCCGGGGACGGCCGCCTGGCCCGGCAGCTGTGGCCCCGGCTCTCCGCCCTGGACCCGGATCCGGACGCGCTGGCCGTGCTGGACCTGGCCCTGGCGCTGCTCACCGACCACGACCTGGCCGCGTCGACCCTGGCCGTACGGGTGGCGGCTTCGGCCCGCGCGCATCCGTACGCGGCGGTTTCGGCCGGGCTCGGCGCGCTGGAGGGCCCCCTGCACGGAGCGGCCGGGCGGCTCGCCCACCGGATGCTGGTGGAGGTGCTGGAGCGGGGCGGAGCGGCGCCGGTGGTGGCCGACTACCTGCGGGCCGGGCGACGGGTGCCGGGGCTCGGACACCGGCTGTACCGGGGCGAGGACCCGCGGGCGACGGCGCTGTTCGCACGACTGGAGGGGCTGGCGCAGGCCGGTCCGGCACTGGGCGCGGCGCGCGAGGTGGCCGGGGTGATGGCCCGGCACGGCGGCGGGCTGTACCCGAACGTGGACCTGGCGCTGGCCGTGCTGACGGTGTCGTGCGCGATGGCCGCGGAGGCCGGGGAGACGGTGTTCGCGGTGGCGCGCACTGCCGGCTGGATCGCGCACGCGCTGGAGGAGTACCAGGAGCGCCCGCTGCGGATGCGGCCGAGCGGCCAGTACCAGGGTCCCCGCCCGCCACGGCCGATGCCGTGACGGGCGGGGAGGCGGAGCGGTGGTTGCGGCGGTCCGGCGGCGGCGTCAGGTCCGCAGCCAGACCGCCGTGTCCTGCGCGAGCAGCCCGCTGTCCAGGGCGGAGCTGCTGAGCAGGAGTTCGGTGTGGGCCGGCAGCGGGGCCGGCTCCGGCGACAGGTTGGCCACGCAGACCAGCCCGTCGGGGCGGCGGAAGGCCAGCACCCCGGGCGGCGCGTCCAGCCACTCCAGCGCTCCGCCGCCGAAGCCTCCGGCGGCGCGGCGCAGCCGAAGGGCCGTCCGGTAGAGGGTGAGCATGGAGTCCGGGTCGCCGTCCTGGCGGTCGGCGGCGTACGCGGCCCAGTGCTCGGGCTGGGGCAGCCAGGCGTCGTTCCACGGCTCGGCGGTCCAGGGCAGCGGGACCCGGCATCCGTCGCGGCCCGGGTCGGTGCCCCCGGAGCGGAAGTGCATGGGGTCCTGGATGCGGTCGAGCGGTATGTCGGCCTCCGGCAGGCCCAGTTCCTCGCCCTGGTAGACGTACACGGCGCCGGGCAGGGCGAGCGAGAGCAGCGCGGCGGCGCGGGCCCGCCGGGCGCCCAGGTCCAGGTCGGTGGGGGTTCCGAAGGCCTTGGCGGCGAAGTCGAACCCGGTGTCGGTGCGCCCGTAGCGGGTGACCGTGCGGGTCACGTCGTGGTTGCACAGCACCCAGGTGGCCGGGGCTCCGACGGGGGCGTGTTCGGCGAGGGTCTCCTCGATGGACGTGCGCAGCCGGCCGGCGTCCCAGGGGCAGCTGAGGAAGGAGAAGTTGAAGGCGGTGTGCAGCTCGTCGGGGCGCAGGTACCGGGCGAACCGCTCGGAGTCCGGCAGCCAGACCTCGCCGACGAAGATGCCCCCGTACTCGTCGGCGATGGCGCGCCACGAGCGGTAGATGGCGTGCAGGTCGTCGCGGTCGATGTACGGGTGGACCTCGCCGGGCCAGGGTTCGGGCGAGCGGCCCGCCAGGTCGGGCAGGGCCGGGTCCTTGGCCAGCAGGGCCGCGGAGTCGATCCGTACGCCGGACACTCCGCGCTCGAACCAGAACCTCAGGACCTCCTCGTGCTCCCGGCGGACGGCGGGGTGGTCCCAGTTCAGGTCGGGCTGCTGCGGGGTGAACAGGTGCAGGTACCACTCCCCGTCCGGTACCCGCGTCCAGGTGGCGGCGCCGTTGAACTGCGAGGGCCAGTCGCCGGGCGGCAGTTCCCCGTGCGCGCCGCGGCCGGGGCGGAAGTGGAAGAGCTCGCGCTCCGGGCTGCCGGGGCCGGCGGCGAGGGCGGCCTTGAACCAGGCGTGCTGGTCGGACACGTGGTTCGGGACGATGTCGACAATGGTGCGGATGCCCAGCTCACGGGCTTCGGCGATGAGCTTCTCGGCCTCGGCGAGGGTGCCGAAGGCGGGGTCGATGGAGCGGTAGTCGGCGACGTCGTATCCGCCGTCGGCCAGCGGGGAGAGGTACCAGGGGGTGAACCAGAGTGCGTCCACTCCCAGTTCGGCGAGGTAGGGGAGGCGGGCCCGGACTCCCACGAGGTCACCGGTGCCGTCCCCGTCGCCGTCGGCGAAGCTGCGTACGTACACCTGGTAGATGGCGGCCGAGCGCCACCAGTCGGCGGCGTTTTCGGGCAGGGGAAAGTCAGCCACGGAGGGGTCCTTTCACGGCGTTCTTTTCACAGCGTTCTTTCACAGGGGGCGGCCGGGCGCGGCGGCGGAGCGGGGTTCTCACCCCTTGAGGGAGCCTGCCGTCAGGCCGCTCATGATGTTGCGCTGGAAGATCAGGAAGATGATGAGCGTGGGTGCGGAGGCCATCGCGAGTGCCGCGACGAGATGGTTCTCGGGGACTCCCCTGGCCAGTGAGTAGATGCCGACGTTGAGCGTCTGCAGGGCCGGGTCGGGGAGGGTGAGCATGGGCCAGAGGAAGTCTTTCCAGACCCCGACGATCGCGAAGATCGACACGACTCCGAGGATGGGCCGGGACATCGGCAGGACCACGGAGCGCAGGGTGCGCAGGGCGGAGGCCCCGTCGATGGCGGCGGCATCGAGGATCTCGCCGGGGATGGAGTCGAAGAATCGTTTCAGTAGGAAGATGTTGAACGCGTTGGTGACGGAGGGCAGCCAGATCACCCAGGGCGTGTTCAGCAGGTTCCGCTGGATGATCGGCATGTCCAGGACCGTGAGGTACTGCGGTACGACGAGCACCGCGGCCGGGATCATCAGGGTGCCCAGCATCATGGCGAGGACGGCCTTGCCGAAGACGGGCCGGAGCTTGGACAGCGAGTAGGCCGCGGCGACGTCGAGGACGAGCTGGAAGGCCAGCGCCCCGAAGGCGTAGTAGAGGGTGTTGAAGAGCAGCTTGGCGAGGTCCATGACCTTCCATGCCGCCGAGTAGTTCTCGGTGTGCAGGGACCCCGGCACCAGGGTCGGCGGGACCTGGGTGAACTCCTGGGTGCTCTTGAGGCCGTTGGCGACCATCCAGTAGAGGGGGCCGAGGAAGACGACGGTGAAGCCGACGACGACCAGGGCGAGGACCGACCAGTAGGTGATCCTGCCTCGGGTGCGGCCGAGTTGGGCCGGAGATATCAGCGTGCGCTCTGCCATGTCAGGTGCTCCCGTCAGTTCTCGTTGTCGCGGCTCAGCCGGACGTACACGGCGGAGAAGCCGGCGAGCAGGACGAGCAGGCACAGGCCCAGGGCCGCGGCGCCGCCGTACTGGTTGAAGCTGAATGCGTACTGGTAGATGAGGACGACCACGGTGGTGGTCGACCCCTCGGGGCCGGCGCCGCCGGTCAGCATGAACGGTTCCACGAAGACCTGCATCGTCGCGATGATCTGCATGAGCAGCATGAGCGAGAGGATGAGCTTGGTCTGCGGGATGGTGACGTACCAGATCTTGCGCAGCACCCCCGCTCCATCGAGCTCAGCGGCCTCGTAGAGCTCGCCGGGGACTCCCTGGAGGGCCGCCAGGTAGATCAGTGTCGCGCCGCCCATGTTCATCCACGTGGAAGCGATGACGACGGAGAGCATCGCGGTGTCGGTGGATTGCAGCCAGTCCTGCGCCGGCAGGTGCAGGAATTCCAGGACCCTGTTGAAGATGCCGTAACCGGGGTCGTAGAAGTACTTGAAGAGCAGGATCGAGGCCACCGGCGGCATCATCACCGGGAGGTAGACCAGCAGCCGCAAATAGCCCTGCGCATGGCGGAATTCGTTGAGCACGATCGAGACCACGAACGGGACGACGAAGCCGAGAACCAGCGCGAGCCCGGTGAACAGCAGCGTGTTGCGCCAGGCCTGCCAGAAGGTCGGGTCGTTGAAGACGTAGCGGAAGTTGTCCCAGCCGACCCAGCGGACGGATCCGCCCTCGGTCTTCTGGAAGGCCAGCAGGAACTCCCGGACCATGGGGTACCAGGAGAAGAAGGAGAAGCAGAGGACGGCACCGATCAGAAAGCCGTGGGCCGTGATGTTCCGCTTGAACGCCCGGACGAATTCCTCGCGGGAGGTACCGGGCAGGGTGGGAGCCGACATCGCCGCTCGCTCCTAGGTGGGTCGTTGCCGATCGAAACGCGGGTACGGGGCCGGAGGCCGTGAGCCGGGGCCGGAGGACCGGCGGGCCGGAAGCCCGGGAGAGGCTCCGGCCGGAAGGTCCGGCGGGCGGGTCCGACGGGCGGGTCCGGGCCGGGGAGGCCGCCCGGACCTCCCCCGGCCGGGCCGCTACTGGTTGGCCAGCACCTGGTTGACGGCCTTCTCGGCTTCCGCGAGGAGCTGCGCCGAGTCCGCGTCCTTGTTGGTCAGGACCCCCGACATCACCTTGTCGAGCACCTTGTAGACCTCCTGGGCCTTCTTCGGCTCGGCCTTGCCGACCACCGGGTTGTCCAGGAAGGTCTTGAAGTTGATGACCGGCATGGTGGCGCTGGCGGCCTTGAGCTCGTCGTCCTTGGCCTTGCTGGCCCCGGTGAAGAACGCGGGCTGCGGAAGGCCGACCGGCAGGGCGTCGGCCTTGGAGCGGTCGTACTGGAACTGGCCCTTGCCGACGGTGAGGAACTTGAAGTTCAGCCAGGCGATACCGGCCTTGATCTTGTCGGGCGAGCTGCCCTTCTTGATCATGTAGCCGTTGCCGCCGGCCAGGGTGGAGGCTCCGCCGGGGATGGGGCCCATGCCGAAGTTCTCGTACTTGGCACCGAGCTGCTGGACCATGTAGGTGATGTCGTCGGGCGCGGCCAGGAACATGCCGAGCTTGTCCGAGGCCATCTGCTTCTGAAGGTCACCCCACTTGAGCAGCTGGGTCTTGCCCATGCTGTCGTCGTCCCAGCGCATGGCGTGGAGGTTGTCGACAATCTGCTTGCCGGTGGGGTTGTTGAAGGCCGCCTTGCCGTCGGCGCCGACGATGTCGCCGCCCATTCCGTACATGGCCGCCGTGTAGTGCCAGCCGCCGGTGTTCTCGACGCTGTAGTCGCCGTAGCCGGCGGTGCCGTTGCCGAGGGCCGCGATCTTCTTGCCGGCCGCGCGGACCTCGTCCCAGGTGCGCGGCGGCTGGTCGGGGTTGAGGCCCGCCTGCTGGAAGAGCTTGCGGTTGATCAGCAGGCCCATCGTGTAGTTGCTGGTGGGCAGGCCGTAGACCTTGCCGTCACGCTTGAGGATGCTCGTGACGTTCTTGTCGATGTCGTCCAGGCCCGGCACCGACTTGGAGGTCGCGTAGGCCGAGATGTCCTCGGCACCGTCGTTGTCCAGCACCTGCTGGAGGTCGGTGAAGTAGGCGTAGAACACGTCCGGCTGGGACTTGGCCTTGAGCATCGCGGTGAAGCGCGGGGGCTCCAGGCACTGGCCGGGGGTGGAGCGGCCCTCGATCGTGACGTTCGGGTAGGTCTTGTTGAACTCCGCCACGTCCTCCTTCCACTCCTTGAGCTCGGCCGCCTTCGCCGCGGGCGGCATGCAGTCGATGGAGATGGTGACCTTGGTCTTCGGGTCGAGCGGGGCGGAGGCGTCGCTGGAACCGCCGGACGGCTGGTTCTTGTCGGCGTCACCGCTGCTGCTCGTACCGCAGGCCGCGAGGGCCGTGACGGCGAGCGCCGAGACAAGGGCGGCCGCGGTGTTGCGGCGGATGTTGGTTCTCATCGGTGGTCCCCTTCGAGCATCAAGCAGGAGGCTGGGGGCGAGTGTGGGGGGCGAGCGCGGCACACTCAATCACCACCAACAGATGAACGCAATATCTCGCGCAGATTTCGCAAGACATTGGCAGTGAGCCGCCGGACAGGTCGGGCAGAGAACGCAAAACAGGGCTCCGAAACGTCGTCAAGACGTTACGGAGCCCTGTGCTCGAGCGGTGGAGTGAGGGGTGGAGCCGGCCGGAGCCCTACGCGGGACGGCGGCGCGGGACCTGTCCCGTGGAGCCGCGCACCACGAGTTCGGGCTCGAAGAGCAGCTCACCTGGTTGCACGGCGGCGCCCTGGATCTGCGCCGTGAGCAGTTCCACGGCGGCCCGGCCCATGGCCTCGATCGGCTGCCGGACGGTGGTCAGCGGGGGCTCGGTGCAGTTCATGAACGCCGAGTCGTCGTAGCCGACGACGGAGACCTCGCCGGGGACGTCCAGCCCCCGCCGGCGGGCCGCCCGGATGGCCCCGAGGGCCAGCGGGTCGCTCGCGCAGATGATGCCGGTCACCCCGCGATCCAGTAGCCGGGAGGTGGCCGCATGGCCCCCTTCCAGCGAGAACAGCGCCCGCTCCACGTGCTCGGCGGGCAAGTCGGTGCCGGCCGCGGCGGCGACCGCCTGGGCGGCCACGAGCTTGCGCAGGGAGGGGATGTGGTCGGGCGGGCCCAGCACCAGGCCGATGCGTTCGTGACCCAGGGAGGCCAGGTGGCGCCAGGCCTGCTCGACCGCGACGGCGTCGTCGCAGGACACGCACGGGAAGCCGAGGTCCTCTATCGAGGCGTTGATGAGCACCACCGGGACCTTGCGGTCGTGCAGCAGCCGGTAGTGCTCGTGCGGGGCGTCGGCCTGCGCGAAGAGCCCGCCCGCGAAGACCACGCCGGACACCTGTTGCTGGAGCAGGAGCTCGACGTAGTCGGCCTCGGACACCCCGCCGGTGGTCTGCGTGCAGAGCACCGGGGTCAGCCCCTGCTGGGCCAGCGCACCACCGATGACCTCGGCGAAGGCCGGGAAGATGGGGTTCTGGAGCTCGGGCAGGACCAGGCCGACCAGCCGGGCGCGCTCGCCGCGCAGCTGGGTGGGGCGCTCGTAGCCGAGGACGTCGAGGGCTGTGAGCACGGACTGGCGGGTCGCCTCCGAGACGCCCGGCTTGCCGTTGAGCACCCGGCTGACCGTTGCCTCGCTGACCCCCACCTTCTTCGCCACTTGAGCAAGTCGTCGCGTCATGAGCGCAAGAGTAGCGCAAACAATGCAAGTTCCTTGCAGTTGGATTACAGCCAGTTTGGCCCATCGGAATCCGGCGTGGAACCCCCTGGGCCCCACCCGCGGGAATCAGCCACATCCGCTGAAGGCCGCGCCGCCGCACGGCGGCCCCAGGGGCTGGCCCAGCGGGCCGCGATCGACTCCGAGCGCGCGAAGTGGGCGGCGGCCTCGGACTCGCGTCCCAGCAGGACGGCCAGTTCGCCCAGGGTGTACGCCACCGGCCGCATCGCCACGGTGAACCCGGACGAGGGCGGCGGGGCGGCGGCGTAGGGCAGCAGGGCCTCGTAGAGCTCCCGCGCGCCACGCTTCTCGCCGAGGGCCACCAAGGTCATCGCGCGGAAGGTCCCCAGGACCTCCCGTCAGCAGCTCACGGGCCTCCCCCAGCAGCCGCTCGAAGCGCCAGGCGTCCACCGCGTCCTCGGGCAGCCGCAGCGCGTAGCCCGGGGGCGCGCTCACGAGCAGCCGGGCGGCGGTGCGCGGAGCCCGGCCCGGTTCGAGGAGCCTGCGCAGGTTGGACACGTACGCCTGGAGCGAGGCCAGCGCCCGGGCGGGCGCCGCCCCCGGCGATCGCCTTCGTGCCGCTCGGCGACGCGGTGATCGTGCTGAACAGCGGAGGGGCCGCCGCCACCGCCCTCGGGGTCCACGGTTCGACGGCCGCGGCCGTCCTGCTCACCGCCGTCCTGCTGCTTCGCGAACGTCCCGCCACCGCGTGAACACGCCGGCCCGCAAGCACCCGCCCCCGCATCCCCGACCCGATACCCAGGACCCTGCTGGACGTGCAGGAGCTCCACGACACGTACTTCGCCTCCAGCGAGCCGTGGACCGCGGCCCGCACGTGAAGCGGCGGGGCGCCCCCGAGGGGTGCCCCGCCGCTCCACCGGTCCGCTGCCCGCCTACGGCAGCTGGTTGATCTTGAACGTCGAGGTCGTGTTGCGCACGTCCACGGCGTTGTCGCTCGTCTTCAGGTTCTGGATGGTGACCTCACCCACCGCCGGGCCCTGTCCCGCCTCGGGCATCTCGTTCGCCCAGAGACCGAAGCCGGACTTGGCGTCGAAGGCGTCGCCGCTCTTCTTGGCCCCGGTGATGGTGATGTCCTTCAGGATGGTGTCCTTGATGGGATTGACCGGCTGACCGCCGACGTACTGCGTCTGGAACATGATTCCGCTGTACGTCGGATCGATGATGTCGACGTTGTTGATCCGGATCCCCTGGAACACCTTGGAAGCGGAGAAGATCCAGATTCCGGGGAAGGTCTGCGAGCCCCAGAAGTGGCCTCCGGACCGGACGATCGAGATGTTCTCGAAGGTCGTCGGGTCGGTCCCGAATCCGTTCATCGGATACCCGAAGTCCAGCGAGCTGATGGTGATGCCCGAGTAGACGAGGGTGTCGGCGATGTAGACGTTGCGGAAGGTGTTGTTGAAGCCGCCGTAGACGGCGACACCGGCCGCGCGCCAGGTCAGGATCGTGGTCAGGTTCTCGTAGACGTTGTTCTTCATGTCCGCGCCGCCCGCGTCGATCGCGGAGAACAGCGCGAAGCTGTCGTCACCCGTGGAGCGCGCCTCGTTGTTGGAGACGAGGTTGTCCGTGCTGCCGTTGGTCATGTTGATGCCGTCGGCGAAGGTGTCGCGGATCCGCGAGTTCTTGATGGTGATCCGGTCGGTGTTGGCGCCCCAGTACAGGCACACCGTGTGCTCGTTCCAGACGTTGTCGATGGTCATGTCGGTGACGTTGGAGAAGTCGAAGACCTTGCCGGGACCGTCGATGCGCGAGGTGTAGTTGCCGAAGTAGGCGAAGCCGGAGAAGGAGGATCCCTTCGCGGTGCCCTCCGCGCGCCAGCCGTTGTCGGTGTTGTCCTGCGAGGACGGGGCGTGGAAGCGGGTGAACCACGGTCCGGCGCCGACGACCTGGACGGCCTTGCCGTACACCTGGAACTTGCTCGCCGTGTCGTAGTCGCCCGGCGGCAGGTAGACGCCCACGAGCTTGCCCGTGGTGTCCATGCGGACCTTGTCGAGGGCGTTCTGCACGTCCTGGTGGGTGAATCCGGCGGGCACGGTGTACGTCGCCGGGTCGGGGTTGGGGACGACGGTGGCCTGCTCCAGGCTCACGAAGTCGATGGCGTAGGTGGTGGTGTTGGCCGTGTCCTTCTGGAGGCGGATCTTGCTGCCCGCCGGGACGGTCTCGCCGAGGAGGATGTTGGCCTCGTCGTAGATGTGGCGCGGGGCGCCCGCGGTCGGGGAGTTGCCCGGACCGGCCTCGGCCCCGTAGAGCCAGGAGTACTTCGAGGTCAGCGGCAGGGCCTTCTTCAGGACGCCGTTGACGTAGACGTCGATGGTGGAGTCGATGCCGCCTCCGCCCGGGGCGTCCGGGATGGAGAAGCGGGTGACCAGGGTGTTGGTGGCGGCGCGGGTGGTGAACTCCACGTACTCGCCGGTCGCGTCCAGGCTGACGGCCTTGCGGCCCGAGGCCTCGCCGGCGATGTCGCCGATGGTGCGGTTGGGTCCGACGACACTGGCACCGCCGCCGACCACGCCGTCCTCCGCCTCGTAGGTGTCGAAGGGCATGTTCGCCCCGCGGCCGACGAAGAAGGGCTTGGTGGAGGTGTTGTTGCCGCGCTTGACCGGCAGTTCGTTGGCGTCGTCGGCGAGGACCGTCCTGACGGTGTACTTGCCGTTGGCCGCGGTCCAGTTGCCGAGCGCGATCGGGGCCGAGGAGGCACCGGCCGCGAGGGCGCCGCTGAAGGAGCCCGTCAGGGTACGGACGGTGGCGCCGGCCGCGTCCTGCAGGGTGAGGGTGACGTTGTGGGTGCCCGCGGCGGCTGCCACGGTGCCCTGGTTCTGGACGGTGGCGGAGAAGCCCACCGACTGTCCGGCGGAGGGGGCGCCCGGCGACCAGTTGACGGCCGAGGCCACCAGGTCCGAGCTGTCGACCGGCTTGACCACCAGCGGGGAGCCGGTGAAGGAGTTGTTGGTGTCGTTCTGCTCGACGACGGTGTTGGCCTCGTCGACGATCGCGCTCAGCGGGTACGAACCGGCGTCGCGCGGGCCGATCCCGGCGGTGACGGTGGCCGTGGCGCCGGCGGCCAGCGCGGGCACGTCGGCGGTGGCGATCTTCGAGCCGCCCAGCTGGAAGGAGACGGCGGTCGCGCCGGCCGGGGCCGGTCCGGTGTTCTTGACGGTGGCGGACAGGGTGACGGAGTCCGACTCCACGGGGGCCGCCGGGGTGGCGCTCAGCGCAGTGATCTGGAGGTCCGGGTTGGGCGCCGGGACGCCGATGACCTGGAATTCCGCGATCTGGCCGTTGGAGGCGCCGGTGTTGGAGGTGAAGCGCAGCTGCACGTCCGCGACCCGGGCGCTGACCGGAATGGTGACGGTGTTGGACCCGGCGGCCGGATTGAAGACGTAGTCCTTGGCGGCGACCAGGCCGGTGACGCCCGAGGCGCTCTGCTCGCGGCCGAGGACCTGGATGTTCTGGGTGCGCGTGCCCCAGCTGCTGTCCGGGTTGAGCTTGAGGACCAGGCGGTCCAGGTCTGCGTTGGCGCCGAGCTTGACCGTCAGGGTGCTCGGGTAGGCGCCGGCCGCGCCCTCCCAGTAGGTGGAGGTGCTGTTGTCGTTGGCGTTCTCCGCGACGAAGGTGTTGATCACGGAGGAGCCTTCGACGGCCTTGCCGACGGCCAGGTTGGAACCGCCGCCTCCGCTGCCGTTGCGGGTCACGGAGTTGCTGTCGCCGGAGCGGTTGCCCGCCGCGTCCTTGGCTCGGACGAAGTAGCTCACGGTGGCGGTGGCCGACTGGGTGTCGGTGTACGTGGTGAGGTTGCCCGCAACCGTGGTGAGCAGCGTGTTGTTGGCGAAGACCTCGTAGCCGGTGACGCCGACGTTGTCGGTGGAGGCCTGCCAGGCCAGCTTGATCTGGCCGGAGGCCGGCTCGGTGAAGGTCAGGGATCCCGGGGTGGTCGGGGCCTGGGTGTCACCGGTGTCCCCGGCGCGGGTGACGCTGTTGCTGTTGGCCGACTGGTTGCCGGCCGCGTCCTTGGCGCGGACGTAGTACGTCACGCTCGCGGAGGCCGGCTGGGTGTCGGTGTAGCCGGTGACGTCGCCGGCGACGCTGGTGCGCAGCTGGTTGTTGGCGTAGACGTCGTAGCCGGTGACACCGGTGTTGTCGGTGGCGGCGTTCCAGGTGAGCTTGATCTGGCCGGTGGCGGGCTCGGTGTAGGCGAGCCCTGTCGGGGCGCTCGGCGCCTGGGTGTCACCGGTGGTCGGGCCGTAGATCTCCAGCTCGGAGAGCTGTCCGCCGGGCTGTACGGAGTTGAGCGATATCCATACGCGCACGTAGCGGGTGGTGGTGGCGTCGAAGGTGATGGTCATGGCGTTGCCGCCCGCGGCGTTGAAGTCGTACGCCTTCGAGGCGGTCAGGTCGGTGTAGTCCGTGCCGTTGGCGCTGCCCTGGATCTTGAGCGTCTGGCTGCGGGCACCCCAGTTCTCGGGCAGCTTCAGGACCACGCGGTCCACGCGGACGGAGGAGCCGAGGTCTGCCTGGATCCACTGGGGCATCGCGTTGTTGACGCTCTCCCAGTAGCTGGCCGTGTTTCCGTCGTTGGCGTTGCCCGGGACGTAAGCCTGGGTGTTGCTGCTCGCGGTGAGCGTCCTGCCGAGCGCCAGGTTGGTGCCGGATTCGCCGGGGGCGTGGACTTCGAGCTCGGAGAGCTGGGCGGCCTGCCAGCCGGTGTTGGCCGTGATGTTGATCCGGACGAACCGGGTCTGGGTGGCGGGGAAGCCGATGGTGACCACGTTCCCGCTGCCCTGGCCGAAGGTGTACGTGGCCGAGCCGACCAGGGTGCTGTAGCTGGTGCCGTCCGCGCTGCCCTGGACGGACAGGGTCTGGTTGCGGCTCTCCCAGGCGGCGGGGAGCTTGAGCACCACCTGGTCCACCCGTGTGGTGGCTCCGAGGTCGGTCTGCACCCACTGCGGGAACGTGCTTCCGGCGCTCTCCCAGTACGAGGACTGGTTGCCGTCGGTGACGTTGGCGGCGGCGTAGCCGCCGTTGGTACTGCTCGCCGTGGCGGGGCGGCCCGCCGAGATGCTCGGTCCGCCGGCGGCCACGGCGGAGAGAGCGGGCCAGCCCAGCATCAACAGGGCCGTGCTGATCAGGGCGGCCAGGGTCCGCCATCTCCAGTTGTGCCTTCTCATATGTCCTCGTCCCTCGACATGAACTTTCTGAACCATGGGAGATAGGAATTTGCGATGTTCGGTGCGAGAGTTGCAGAGCTTTGCCGAGTCGTCTACCGCTCTGACAGCACTTTTATGTCGTCATCGCTTGCGCAAGCTGGGCGCAAATAGCGCAAGCCATTTGCGTGCAGGATGGAAATTCCACTTACGCCCGAACCGCCCTACCGTTCCTACTCATGCGGTTCCTCCACATGAGCGCTCGGCGCCTCGGGCTGCCCAGACGGGCCGTCTCCCAGATCCTGCTGACCCAGCTGGCCATCGCCGCCGGGGTCCTCGCCCTGGCCACCGGCCTGTTCCTGGCCCCGCTGAGCGCGCAGCTCGACGACCAGGCCATGCGCCGTGCCCTGGCCATCGCCCAGAGCGCGGCGGCGGACCCCTCGCTCGCCGCCGACCTCCTCGACTCGGGCCCCTCGCCGGACGGCCCGGTCCAGGCCTCGGCCGAACGGATCCGCAGCGCCACGGGCGCCGAGTACGTGGTCGTCATCGACCTGAACGGGATCCGCCGCTCGCACCCGAGCCCCGACCGGATCGGGCATCCCGTCTCCACCGACCCCGGCGACGCCCTGGCCGGCCGCGAGGTCATGGAGATCGACGAGGGCACCCTGGGCCGCTCCGCGCGCGGCAAGGTGCCGCTGCTCGCCGCCGACGGCGAGATCGTCGGAGCCGTCTCCGTCGGCATCGACTACTCGGGCGTCCGCGACCGCCTGCTCGGCGCGGTCCCGGGGCTGCTCGCCTACGCGGGCGGCGCCCTGGCAGCGGGCGCGCTCGCCGCCTACCTGCTCTCCCGCCGGATCCAGCGGCAGACCCGCGACCTGGCCTTCTCCGATATCGCGGGCCTGCTCGCCGAGCGCGAGGCCATGCTGCACTCCATCCGCGAAGGGGTGGTCGCCCTCGACCGGGACGGCCGGGTCCGGCTCGTCAACGACGAGGCCGCCCGGCTGCTGGGCCTCACCCCCGACTTCGCCGCGACCGTCGCGGGACGCGCGCTGGACGAGGTACTCGGCGCGGGCCGCACCACCGACGTCCTGGCGGGCCGCGTCACCGGCCGCGACCTGCTCACGGTGCAAGGCCCCCGGGTGCTCGTCGCCAACCGGATGCCCACCGAGGACGGCGGAGCCGTGGCCACCCTGCGCGACCGCACGGAGCTGGAGAACCTCGGCCGCGAGCTCGACTCCACCAGGGGCCTGATCGACGCCCTGCGCGCGCAGGACCACGAACACGCCAACCGCCTCCACACCGTCCTCGGCCTGCTCGAACTGGGCCTGAACGAGGAAGCCGTGGAATTCGTGACGGAGGTCGTCGGCGTGCACCGCAGCACGGCCGAGCAGGTCACCGAGAAGGTCCACGACCCGCTGCTCGCCGCCCTGCTGGTCGGCAAGACCACCGTCGCGGCCGAACGCGGCGTCCCCCTGCGCCTGGCCGACTCCGCCCTGCTGCCCGACCGCCTGGTCGACCCGGGAGGGCTGGTCACCATCGTCGGCAACCTGGTCGACAACGCCCTCGACGCGGCGGTGGGCTCACCGGCGCCGCTGGTCGAGGTCGACATCCGCGCGCAGGGCCGCACGGCGGTCCTGCGGGTCCGCGACAGCGGCCCCGGCGTCCCGGTGGCGCGCCGCGAGGAGATCTTCACCGAGGGCTGGTCGACCAAGCAGCCCCGGGCCCACCGCGAGCGCGGGCTCGGTCTCGCGCTGGTGCGGCGCCTGGCGGAACGGCAGGGCGGCACGGTCCGGGCCGGCGAGGCAGCGGACGGAGGGGCGGAATTCTCCGTCGTACTCCCGGAGGCCCTGCGATGAACGGGTCCGCGATGAACGGGGCTGCGGTCATCTCCGTATTGGTCGTCGACGACGACATGCGGGTTGCCCGGATCAACGCGGCGTACGTGGCCAAGGTTCCCGGCTTCCGCGTGTCGGCCCAGGCCCACTCGGCGGCCGAGGCGCTCGCCCTCCTCGACACCCACCCGGTGGACCTGATCCTGCTGGACCACTACCTACCCGACGAGAACGGCCTCGACCTGGTCCGGCGGCTGCGCGAACGCGGCCACCACGCCGACGTGATCATGGTGACGGCCGCCCGCGACCTGGCCACCGTCCAGGCCGCGATGCGCCTCGGCGCCCTCCAGTACCTGGTCAAACCGTTCACGTTCGCGGGCCTGCGCACCCGCCTGGAGGCCTACGGAGCCCTGCGCCGCACCCTGGCCACGGGCGGCGAGGCCGAACAGGCCGAGGTCGACCGGATCTTCGGCGCCCTCGCCGCGGCCGGCGGCCCGGGCGACCTGCCCAAGGGCCACTCCCCCACCACAGCCGACCTGGTCCGCCAGGTCCTGCGCACCGCCGACGGCCCGCTCTCCACCCAGCAGATCGCCGACCGCGCGGGCATCAGCCGCCAGACCGCCCAGCGCTACCTCAAGCTCCTCGACCGCACGGGCCGCGTCACCCTGGCCCTGCGCTACGGCGAAACGGGCCGCCCGGAGCACCGCTACGCCTGGCGCCCGACGGACCCCGGCGGCGCGCACTGACCCGCCGTCACACCGCTCCGGCTCCCGTCAGCGACCTGACCTCGGTCTCCGCGTGGCGCCGCTCGTCCGCCTCCTCCGTGGAGGTCACCGTGCCCAGCCAGCCCGCCAGGAAGCCCAGCGGGATGGACACGATGCCCGGATTCTGGAGCGGGAAGTACTGGAAGTCGACGCCGGGGAACAGGGATTCCGGGCTGCCGGAGACCACCGGGGACAGCACCACCAGCAGCACCGCCGGGACGAGACCCCCGTACACCGACCAGACGGCGCCCCGCGTGGTGAAGTCGCGCCAGAACAGCGAGTACAGCAGCACCGGCAGGTTCGCCGAGGCCGCCACCGCGAAGGCCAGCCCCACCAGGAAGGCCACGTTCAGGTCCTGCACGAGCAGTCCCAGCGCGATCGCCACCGCCCCGATCCCGACGGCCGCGGCCCTGGCCACCGCCACCTCGCTGCGCTGCCGGGCGTGGCGCCGCTTCAGCGAGGCGTACAGGTCGTGCGCGACCGAGGCCGACGAGGCCAGGGTGATCCCCGCGACCACCGCCAGGATGGTGGCGAAGGCGATGGCCGCCACGAAGGCGAACAGCACCGCGCCCCCGGTGGACTCGGCGCCGCCTCCCAGGAAGGCCGCGAGCAGGGGAACCGCGGTGTTTCCCGAAGCGTTGGAGGACTTGACCTGCTCCGGCCCGAGCAGCGCCGCCGCCCCGAAGCCCAGCACGATGGTCATCAGGTAGAAACCGCCGATCAGCGCGATCGCCCACACCACCGAGCGGCGGGCCGCCCGCGCCGTGGGCACCGTGTAGAAGCGCGAAAGGATGTGCGGGAGCCCGGCCGTGCCGAGGACCAGCGCGAGTCCGAGGCTCATGAAGTCGACGCGGGCCGTCCAGTCCCCGCCGTACTTCAGCCCGGGGCCGAGGAACCGGGCCCCGTGCCCGCTGCGCTCGGCGGCGGTGCTGAGCAGCTGGTCGAAGTTCCCGTGGAAGCGCAGCAGCACCATCACCGTCAGGGTGATCGCCCCGCCCATGAGGAGCACGGCCTTGACGATCTGGATCCAGGTGGTGGCCCGCATGCCGCCGAAGGACACGTAGATCACCATGAGCGCGCCGACCCCGATCACGGTCAGCGTCCGCGCGGCCCGGCCCGAATCGGCGAGCAGCAGGCCCACCAGGCTGCCCGCGCCGACCATCTGCGCGACGAGGTACAGCACCGAGACCACGACCGACGAGGTCCCGGCGGCGATCCGTACCGGCCGCTCGCTCATCCGGGCGGCGACCACGTCGGCGAGGGTGAAGCGGCCGCAGTTGCGGACGAGTTCGGCGACGAGGAACAGCACGACCAGCCAGGCGACGAGGAAGCCCACGGAGTACATCAGGCCGTCGTAGCCGAAGAGCGCGATCAGGCCGGAGATGCCGAGGAAGGAGGCGGCGGACATGTAGTCGCCCGCGATGGCGAAACCGTTCTCCATGGGGGAGAACAACCGCCCGCCCGCATAGAACTCCTCCGCGGAGCCGTGCCGGTTGCGGCTGACCCACGTGGTGATCCCGAGGGTGACGGCGATGAAGACGCTGAACAGGATCAGCGCCAGTGTCTGGTGTTCGCTGGTCACCGGCCCGCCCCCCGGGTCCGGGTGCGTTCCTTGGCGTCCGTCCGGCGGACCTGCTCCCGCTCGAAGACCGTCCAGCGCAGGTCCAGGGCCGCGCGGTCGCGCCGCAGCCGGGCGTGCCGGGCGTAGGCCCAGGTGAGCAGGAAGGTGCTGAGGAACTGGCCGAGGCCCGCCAGCAGGGCCACGTTGACGGAGCCGACCACGGGCCGGGCCATCATGCCGGGCGCCGCGGTGGCCGCGATCACGTAGGCGACGTACCAGAGGAAGAAGCCGGCGGTCGCGGGGACGACGAACCTCCGGTAGCGGCCGCGAACCTCCTGGAAGGCGGCGCTGCGCTGCACTTCGAGGTAGATGTCGGACGCGCCGGGCGTCTGCGCGCCACCGGCGGCGGACCGCGGCGGTGACGTTTCCGCACCCTGACCGGCTTCCCCGCCGACACCTTCGCCTACGTCGGCACCCGCGCCCTCGCCCCACCCGACGGCCAGCGCGTCGTACCAGGGGTCGTCCAGCCGGATCGTTCCGGCATCACGACCTTCGTGCTTGTCCACCGAACTCTCCTTGTCCGCTGCCGCATTGGCCGCGTGCCCACAAGGATGTGCGGGAGGGAAGGTTTCCGGACTGGTGTCCCGGTGCTCTTCACTCCATCAGGTGATGGAGTGAAGAGCACCGGTGTGCCAGTGCGCCGGTGGTGCTCGCTGCCGTCAGGCGTCGATCCGCGAGCGGTCCAGGGTGGCGGCGGAGCTGGTGATGAACTCCTTGCGCGGGGCCACCTCATTGCCCATGAGCAGGTCGAAGACCGACTCGGCCGAGTCCAGGTCGCCGATGTTGATCCGGCGCAGGGTACGGAACCGGGGGTCCATCGTGGTCTCCGCGAGCTGGTCGGCATCCATCTCGCCGAGGCCCTTGTAGCGCTGGATCGAGTCCTTGTACCGGATGTTCTTGCGCTGGTACTCCAGCAGGGTCTGGCGCAGCTCGTTGTCCGAGTACGTGTAGACGTACTTGTCCTGGCCCTTCTTCGGCTGGACGAGCTCGATCCGGTGCAGCGGGGGCACGGCGGCGAAGACCCGGCCCGCCTCCACCATCGGGCGCATGTAGCGCTGGAAGAGCGTGAGCAGCAGGCAGCGGATGTGCGCGCCGTCCACATCGGCGTCCACGAGCAGGACGATCTTCCCGTAGCGGGCGGCGTCGATGTCGAAGGTCCGGCCCGAGCCGGCTCCTATGACCTGGATGATCGCCCCGCACTCGGCGTTCTTGAGCATGTCCGAGACGGAGGACTTCTGAACGTTGAGGATCTTGCCCCGGATGGGCAGCAGGGCCTGGAATTCCGAGTTCCGCGCCAGCTTGGCGGTGCCGAGCGCGGAGTCCCCCTCGACGATGAAGAGCTCGCTGCGCTCCACGTCGTCACTGCGGCAGTCGGCCAGCTTGGCGGGCAGCGAGGAGGTCTCCAGCGCCGTCTTGCGTCGCTGCGCCTCCTTGTGCTGACGGGCGGCGATCCGGGTCCGGGCGGCCGCGACGATCTTCTCCATCACGGCGCGGGCCTGCTGCTTGTCGTCCCGCTTGGTGGAGGTCAGGAAGGCCTTGAGCTCCTTGGCGACCACGGCCGCGACGATCCGGGTGGCCGCCGAGGTGCCGAGCACCTCCTTGGTCTGACCCTCGAACTGCGGCTCGGCGAGACGGACGGTGACCACCGCCGTCATGCCCTCCAGCGCGTCGTCCTTGACCACGTCGTCCTCGGCGACGCGCAGGAGCTTCGCCGAGCGCAGCACCTCGTTCACGGTCTTGGTGACCGACCGCTCGAAGCCCGAGATGTGGGTGCCGCCCTTGGGGGTGGCGATGATGTTCACGAACGACTTGACGTTCGTCTCGTACCCCGTGCCCCAGCGCAGCGCGATGTCCACGCCGAGCTCGCGGGTGACCTCGGTGGGGGTCATGTGACCCCGCTCGTCGAGGACCGGGACGGTCTCCTTGAAGGTTCCCGTGCCGGACAGGCGCTGCACGTCGCAGGCCGCCTTGTCCTGGGCGAGGTACTCGCAGAACTCGCTGATGCCCCCGTCGAAGCGGAAGGTCTCCTCGGTCTTGCCGGCCCCTTCCAGGGCGCGCTCGTCGCGCACCACGATGGTCAGGCCCGGGACGAGGAAGGCGGTCTGGCGGGCGCGCTGGTAGAGCGTGTCCAGCGTGAGCTTGGCGTCCTTGAGGAAGATCTGCCGGTCGGCCCAGTACCGGATGCGGGTGCCGGTCCTGCCCTTGGTGACCCGCTTGCCCTTGCGCAGCCCGTTGTCGGGGTCGAAGGGGCTGTCGGGGCCCTGCTCCGTGAACATCCCCGGGACGCCGCGGCGGAAGCTGATGGCATGCGTGGCGCCGTTGCGGTCGACCTCGACGTCCAGGCGGGCGGAGAGGGCGTTGACGACGGACGCGCCGACGCCGTGCAGGCCGCCGGAGGCCGCGTAGGACCCGCCGCCGAACTTTCCGCCGGCGTGCAGCTTGGTCATGACGACCTCGACGCCGGAGAGGCCGGTCTTGGGCTCGATGTCCACGGGGATGCCGCGGCCGTTGTCCCGGACCTCCACGGAGGAGTCCTCGTGGAGGATCACCTCGATGTGGTCGCAGTAGCCGCCCAGGGCCTCATCGACGGAGTTGTCGATGATCTCCCACAGGCAGTGCATGAGGCCACGGCTGTCGGTGGACCCGATGTACATGCCGGGGCGCTTGCGGACGGCCTCCAGTCCTTCGAGGACGAGCAGGTGCCGCGCGGTGTAGTTGGAGCCGTCCCGGTCTGCTCCGGTCAGCAGTGCGCTGGAAGGCACGGACGTGTCGGCGGTCACGCAGTTCGCTCCTCGCTGAATTTCTTTTCTGGCCCGGTGGGGCGCAGTGGTGGCTCGGCTGCCGCTGGAAGGGTACCGAGGCCTGGTAGAGCCGATGCAACGCCACCCCAGCCTCTTCGTCAGCCTAGTGCAGATCCGCACGGGTGTTCGATCGCCCGTGGGAGTGAAGCAAACATCACGTTCCCTTCCACGCATGAACCATTTAGTGTTCGGGCACGTCCTCATGAACAACCGGCACTCAGCCGGAGAGGGCAGAACTGCGACAAGCGAACGACCTGACAACGCGAAACCGTAAAGCAACGCAATACGGCTCCTTCGCCGCCAACCGGCAACGGCCGGCCAGCTTCGGAAGGAAGTTTCGAGGAAAAGCCGCGAGCGGGAACGTTTTCGGCCTGGTTGGATGTTGACCCTGGTACGACAGCTCGTCGAGCTAGAGAAGAGGCGACGTGACTACTGTTCTGACACCCGCGACCCCGCTGACGGCCGCTGACCGATGCGACCGTTGTGGCGCCCAGGCATATCTGCGCGTCGTCCTGCTGAGCGGCGGTGAACTGCTCTTCTGCGCCCACCACGGGCGCAAGTTCGAGCCGGAACTCAAGAAGATCGCCGCGGAAATACAGGATGAGACCGAGCGGCTCACGTCCGCTCCGGCGGCGAATGCAGCCGACCCCGAGGACCGCTGACACAAGGCCTATACCTCGCATCCGACGAGCCAGGACCGGCCATGCGCCGGTCAACGGGCGGGACCTCTGAGACCCAGGGGTGCCGCCCGTTCTCATACCCGCGACCGGGCCCCGTTCCCGGGTATGGACCCACGGCAGGACCGGGCCCGGCACGAGGCCGGACCCGGCATCGGGGCCGTGCTCAGTGCCTCGGCGCCGGCCGGTCCCCGGCCAGAAGGCCCCTTCCGGGGCCCTGGGCGGGCCGTACGCCCGTTCCGAGCGCTCCGCGGGCATCTGGGTGGGTCCACTTGCGCCGGCCCGTCTCCGGGCCGTCGGGGAAGTCGGCCACGAAGCCGATCAGCGGTGCGATCCGCGTGTACACGCCCGGGCTGTCGGCCCGGCCGCAGCCGCGCCCCCAGGACACCAGCCCGATGAGCCGTCCCTGGGCCACCAGCGGACCGCCACTGTCCCCCTGGCAGGCGTCCTTGCCGCCCTCGCGGTCCCCCGCGCACACCATCGAGTCGGCCCGGTACTGCCCGTCGGCATCGCCCGGGTACGCCCGCACGCAGACCTCGTCCGCCAGCACCGTCACCCTGGCGGCCCGCAACCCGTACGCGTAGTCACCGAATCCGCTCGTGTCGCCCCAGCCGTAGACGGCCGCCTCGGTCCCCGCGGCGTACGCTGGATGCCCCAGGTCCGCCATGGGCAGCACGTGCTGCGCCGGCACGGCTTCGCCCAGCTCCAGTACGGCCAGGTCGCCCGCGTTGCTGCCGGGATCGTAGCCGGGGTTCACCCGGGCGGAACGCACCGCGATCTCCCGGCCCTCCTCGGCGCGCAGCTCCGTACGCCCGGTGATCACCCGGAAGTCCGGGACGGACTCGACCGGGCCGCCCAGCACCTGACGCCCCAGGCAGTGCGCCGCGGTCAGCACCTTGGTCGGGGCGACCAGGACGCCCCCGCAGAACTGCCCGCCCCGCGTACCCCCGAACCGGTCACGGCTCGCGAGGGCCACGACCCACGGGGCATCGGCCACCTTCACCGGCTTCCCGCCGATCACCACGCTGTCCGCCGCGGCTCGCGGCGCCTGGCTCAGCGGGGCCGCCGCCGCTCCCGCCACCAAGGTCAGCGCTCCCGCCAGGACACGGGCAAAGGGACGACGCATGAGGCCTCCTGACTCCGAGTGTGCATGACTCCACCCAGAGTGGGACGCCCGGTGGCCGTGCGCACCCGCGCGGCCACCGGCGAAGGTCCTCGGCGAGGCTCAGTCCAGGTAGTCGCGCAGCACCTGGGAGCGGGAGGGGTGACGGAGCTTGGACATGGTCTTCGACTCGATCTGGCGGATGCGCTCACGGGTGACCCCGTAGACCTTGCCGATCTCGTCGAGCGTCTTGGGCTGGCCGTCGGTGAGGCCGAAGCGCATCGAGACCACGCCGGCCTCGCGCTCGCTCAGCGTGTCGAGCACCGAGTGCAGCTGTTCCTGCAGAAGCGTGAAGCTCACGGCGTCTGCCGGGACGACCGCCTCGGAGTCCTCGATGAGGTCGCCGAACTCGCTGTCGCCGTCCTCACCCAGCGGGGTGTGGAGGGAGATCGGCTCGCGGCCGTACTTCTGGACCTCGATGACCTTCTCGGGGGTCATGTCGAGTTCCTTGGCCAGCTCCTCCGGGGTGGGCTCGCGGCCCAGGTCCTGGAGCATCTGGCGCTGGACGCGGGCCAGCTTGTTGATGACCTCGACCATGTGCACCGGGATGCGGATGGTGCGGGCCTGGTCGGCCATGGCGCGGGTGATCGCCTGGCGGATCCACCAGGTGGCGTACGTGGAGAACTTGTAGCCCTTGGTGTAGTCGAACTTCTCGACCGCACGGATCAGGCCCAGGTTCCCCTCCTGGATCAGGTCCAGGAAGAGCATGCCGCGGCCGGTGTAGCGCTTGGCCAGCGAGACCACGAGGCGGAGGTTGGCCTCCAGCAGGTGGTTCTTGGCGCGGCGGCCGTCCTCGGCGATGATCTCCAGCTCGCGCTTGAGCTTGGGCGCCAGCTTGTCGGAGTTGGCCAGCTTGTCCTCGGCGAAGAGTCCGGCCTCGATGCGCTTGGCGAGCTCGACCTCCTGCTCCGCGTTGAGGAGCGGGACCTTGCCGATCTGCTTGAGGTAGTCCTTGACGGGGTCGGCGGTGGCTCCGGCCACGGCGACCTGCTGGGCGGGGGCGTCGTCCTCGTCGTCCGAGATGACGAAGCCCTTGCTCTCGCCGCCGTCCTCTTCCTCCTCGGACTCGGCCTTGGCCGCTCCCGCGCCCTCTTCCGTGGCCTCGTCGTCGCCCGCCTCGTCGGCGTCCTTCTTGCCGGCGGTCTTCTTCGCCGCCGTCTTCTTCGCGGCGGTCTTCTTGGCGGGCGCGGCCTTCTTGGCCGCGGCCGTCTTCTTAGCCGCGGTCTTCTTGGCGGCGGGTTCGGTCGCTGTCTCCTGCGCGAGGGCGTCGGCGGTCTCCGGGGCCGCCACCTCGGCCTCCGGGGCCGTCGCGGCGACAGCCGGCGCGGCCGCCGTCTTCGCCGCGACCGTCTTGGTGGCCGTCCGCTTGGCGGGGCTCTTCGCTGCGACGCTCTTGCGGGTGGTGCGCTTGGGCGACTCCGCGGCACTGACCATCAGCGTCACACCCTCTTCCTCGAGGATCTGGTTGAGGCTGCGCAGAACATTCTTCCACTGGGTCGCAGGAATCTGGTCAGCCTCGAAGGCCCGACGCACGTCATCGCCGGCGATCTGCCCCTCGGCCTTGCCCCGCTCGATGAGCGCCATCACAGACTCGGAATCGGCGATCTCCGGCGGGAGCGTACGGGATGTGCTGGCCGACACGAACAACCTCTCGGAACGATGGAAACGGCTTCCGACCCCGGCCTGGTGGTGCTGGACCGGAGCCGACGACCACCGACTGGGGATGGGCCGGCGGCGCGGGCAGGGGCCGGGGAGCTGCACAGCACCCCCAAGGGCTGCTGTCTTCCCTCCGTCGGCCATCACCTCTTAGGTCATCGCGTGACCTCGCGGAGCGTTACGCCCAATCTTCGTGGCCCGAGTCACACCCCGTTTGATGCCATGCCGTTCATACGGTCATAAATGTGGGTCCGGTGTGTCCGAACACGCCCCGTTTCGGGGGTCGGAGGACCACCCGGGAGCGGCGCCGCGAGGACTCCGGGTCGACCGGACCGCCGTCCGGGCCGCCGTCCGGGCCGCCGTCCGGGCCGCTCACCGGCCGAGGGCCGGGCCGCCCGACGGGCCGCCGGGGCCCTGACGCCGATGCCGCCGGGCCCTCCCCCGGGGCCCGGCGGCACGTCGGCAGCTCTCCCGTCATCCCCACACCCCCGCACACCTGGGCCCGTGGGCCCGTCAGTGCTCGCGCGGGGCGGGGACCACTCGCTCGACCTCCGGATGCACCGTCAAAAGCTGGCGCATCGCGTTCTCCGCGCCCAGCGCGTCGCCGGCGGCGATGGCCTCGACCATGCGGGCGTGGTGCGCGACGCAGGTCTCGCTGGGGCGGTCGCAGGCGGTGACGGGGCTGCCGGAAACCTGGAGGGCGGAGGAGACGATGCCGGAGAGGTGCTCCAGCATGCGGTTGCCGGCGACCTGGATGAGAAGCGCGTGGAACTCGTTGTCGGCACGCGCGAAGGTGATCGAGTCGCCCTGCCCGAGGGCGTGTCCCATGATCTCGACCATGTCGACGAGACGCTGCTGGATGTCCTGACGGCCGTGGCCGGCGGCGAGGCGGGCGGCGAGCGGCTCGATGGTCCAGCGGAGCTCGTTGAGCTCGCGGCGCTGGTCGTCGCGCTGCGGGCCGAAGGCACGCCACTCGATGATGTCGGGGTCGAGCAGGTTCCAGTCGGCGACCGGGCGGACCCGGGTGCCGACGTTGGGGCGGGCACTGACGAGGCCCTTGGCCTCCAGGACCCGCAGCGATTCACGGACGACCGTACGGGAGACCTCGAAACGCTGGCCGATCTCCTCGGGGACCAGCGGACGGTCCGCGCCGAGGTCGCCGGAAACGATCATCTGGCCGAGCTGCTGGACGAGTTGGCCGTGGAGTCCGCGGCCGCGGCTGCCTGCCGCGCGCCGGCCGACGCGGCTCAACTCGATGTCGGATCCGTCCCAGTGGGGCACTCCGACACGGTCGGCCCCGGGGGCCTCCGCGAAGGGGTAGCGGTCGAGTTCGCCCGAGCCGGCGAGGCCGGAGTCGGCGTGGCGGGCGGCGGTCATCATGGTGTGCGCAAGGGTACTCACGAATCCTTTGTCGGCCTCGTCTCCGCCGCCCTTGAGGTCTTTGCTGAAAAGCACACGAAAGGGTGATCGGTGCCACCTACGCAATTGACGACTTATCGTAAAGAACCGGGCCTTTTACGGGGAGTTGCGGTCCGGCGCTCCCGATGTGGACGGCATCGGTCCCGATGAGCTGCCGTCCGACATCGGAACGATCACCAACGGTCCCTCACAACCGAACGCGGCTGCGCAGTCCTGTGAACCCATAGGCGCACAACAGGACCATCAGCGACAACACCAGCGCGGTGCCGACCGGTTGGGCCATCACCCGCAGCGCCCCGAGAACCACGCGGTCCGCCTCCGGCGGCCACTGCGCCCAGGCCAGACCCCGCAGCCGCTGCGCGAGGCCGCCCACGGGGTACGCGGACGGACCGTCCAGCGCCTTGCGCACCAGCGGTACGACCATCACCGGTACGGCGAGCACCGCGGCCAGACCGGCGGAGGCGGACCGGAAGACTCCGGAGGCCAGCACCCCGGACCAGGCGCAGCCGATGAGCAGTCCCGCCCAACTCGCGGCCGGGGAGACCCACTCCGCGGGGGTACGGAGCGGGCCGCCGCCGAAGACCAGCGTCAGGGCGGCGGCGTCGGCGCTCACGGCGAGGATCCCGAGCAGGAGCGCAAGGCCGGCGCCGACCCCGAGCTTCGCGGTGAGCAGCCCCAGTCGACGGGGGACGGTGCCGCGGTCGGCGGCGAGCGCGGGGTAGCGGTACTCCTCGCCGAAGGCGAGGGCGCCGAGCAGGCCGGCGCCGAGAGCCGCGGGCGGCAGGGGCAGCAACTCCGGCCAGGCGGCGAGCAGCCGGTTCTGCCCGGTGTGACCGACCCTGGCGAGCACCAGCGCCGTGAGGACGGACACGACGACGACGGAGGCGGCGGTGAGGGTGGCGGTGGCGGTGCCGAAGACCCTGTGCAGTTCGTAGCGCAGGGGCCGCAGCGGGCCGCCGAGCCTGCGCACGGCCGAGGCGGGCCGACTCGAGCGGGCGTTGCGTGGGCGCCCGTCGCCGACCACGCCCGCGCCCGTCTCGACGGTCCCGGCCGGCGCCGCGTCCGCGCCGGTGGTCCGGACCGCGGATTCGGCGTCGGTGCGGGCCCGGGCGCGCGGCAGCGACGGGGCTCCCGCGTCGCCGGTCTCGTCGGCGAGTTGATGGACGAGCACTCCGTGGCGGAAGGCGGCCTCACCGATCTCGGCACAGTTGCTTCCGTACACGGACAGGCGGCTGCCGCTCTCCTCGACGATCTCCACCGTGCGCTGGGTGGCCCGTGCTTCTCGGCCCAGCACGTCGGCCAGCCGGGCGGCGTGCGGGGTGCGCACGGCGACCCGCGGCCGCAGCCGGGTCCGGGCGAAGTCCGCCGCGTCCTGGTCGGCGACGAGCCGGCCCGCGTCGATGCTGACGACCCGGTCGGCGCTGCGAGCGGCTTCCTTCGCGTCGTCGGTGGTGAAAAGCACCGCTCCGCCGAGGGAGGCGTGTCCGCGCAGCAGGCCGTGCAGCCAGCTCCGGTCGCGGGGCGAGAGCCCGGCGGTGGGCTCGTCGAGGAGCAGCGTGCAGGGGTCGGCGAGCAGCGCGCAGGCCAGGGCGACCCGGCGTTCCATGCCGAGTGAGAGCGAACCGAGCCGCTGGTCGCGCAGACCCGCGACGCCGACGACCTCCAGCATGGTGTCGGCCCGGGAGGCCGGCACGCCGGCGGCGGCGCACAGCATGCGCAGCTGGCTTCGGACGGTGCGCGAGGGGTTGCCCGGAAGGTCGCCGAGGAGCACGCCGACCTCGCGGCCCGGCTGCGGGATCCGGTGTAGGGGGCGCCCGCGGAAGTACGTCACTCCGCGGCCGGGTTCGAGTTCGAGCATGAGCCGCAGCGCGGTGGTCTTGCCCGATCCGGGGTCGCCGAGGAGAGCGGTCACGCTCCCGGGGCGGGCCTCGAAGGTGAGGTCGTCCACGAGGGGCGGAAGGTTTCGACGGGGTGTGCTGGTCAGTCCGATGGCCTGGAGCATCGCTTCTCTCGCGGGGGGTGAGACCGCTTTGCGGCAGCGTGAGTACCGCTAACAAGATAACGCGATATGTCCGATATTCAGCGGATCCGACACGGGCGTCCGCTCGTGTCGGATCAGGTGCCCGCGGTGCGTCCGGGTCAGACTTCCGGACGCAGCATCGGCGGGTTGAGCAGGGTGGCCCCGCCCGCCCTGAACAGCTGTGCGGGCCGACCGCCCTGACGGGTCGTCGTGCCACCGGCAGGGACGAGGAACCCGGGGGTTCCGGTGACCTTGCGGTGGAAGTTGCGGGGGTCCAGAGCCACGCCCCAGACCGCCTCGTAGACCCGGCGCAGCTCCCCGACCGTGAACTCGGGCGGGCAGAAGGCGGTGGCCAGCGAGGAGTACTCGATCTTCGAGCGGGCCCGCTCGACCCCGTCGGCGAGGATCCGCTCGTGGTCGAAGGCGAGTCCGCCGCCGGTCTGGCCTTCGGTGGGCACGAGCTCCTCCACGGGGGCCCAGCGCGCACTGTTGGCGTCGCCTCCGGCCCGGGGCGCGGGCAGGTCCGGAGCCAGCACCAGGTGCGCCACGCTGACCACGCGCATGCGCGGATCGCGCTTCGGATCGCCGTAGGTCGCCAGCTGTTCGAGATGCGCTCCGTTGCCCACGCCCGGGGTGGCCCCGGCCGCCGGGTCGTGGGTGCACAGACCGGTTTCCTCGGACAGTTCACGGGCCGCGGCCGCCGCCAGGTCCTCGTCTCCCCGCACGAAGCCGCCGGGCAGCGCCCAGCGTCCCTGGAAGGGCTGCTCGCCCCGCCGGACCATCAGCGCGCAGAGCGCGTGGCGCCGCACGGTGAGCACGACCAGGTCGACGGTGACGGCGAAGGGCGGAAAGGCCGACGGGTCGTAGGGCGACATGCCGCGATCATAGTCGTCTGCCTGACGATAAACAGAGCTTTGGTGATCCTCGGAACACGGAACCGGAAGCCGCGCGGTGGGGCCGGACCCGACTCAGCCGCCCAGTTGCAGCGCATCGGCGGCCTCCTCGACCATTGCGAGCCCGAGGCGGCTGATCCGCACGGCGAAGGGTTCTCCGGAAACCCGGAGGCCGGAGAGGCGGAGCTCGCCGAGCGGGGCGCCCGGGAGCGGGTTCAGGGCGACCGTGCCGGCGGGGGCGTCCGGCCGGATCCCGGCCAGGGCGGTCAGCACGTGGATCCCCGCGGCCGCCGCGACCGCCGCCGGGCGGCAGGCCGCCGGATGGGGAAGCGGAGCGCTGCCCGCGGTACGCTGCTCGGCCGCGTACATCTCCGGGAGGCGGTACCCGAAGCTCTCCGCCGCGTCGAGCAGGCCCTTGAGGAGTGCGGTGGCCTCCTTCTCGCAGCCGGCCTGGGCCAGTCCGGCCACGGCGACCGCGCTCTCGTAGGGCCGTACCGCGCCCGACCGGAAGCCGAAGGGGTTGTGGCCCGGCTCGCGGACCGCCATGCTCCGCAGCCCCCATCCCGAGTCCATGGCGGGGGCTGCGAGCAGCCTCGCCAACTGCTCGGTACGGACCCGGTCGAGGAGTCCCGGCGCGAGCCGGCCGCCTCCGAGCAGCCCGGTGTCGAGCAGGTGGGCGGCGGCCCCCGTCAGCCGGGGCAGCGGCCGCCCGTCGGGATGCAGGGCCGCCGCGGGCCGGCCCCCGTCCGGACCGCCGACCCAGAACCCGGCTGCGAACCGCTCCCGAAGGGCGGCCGCCCACTCCCGCCACTCGGCGGCTCCGGGCCGCCCGCACCCGTCGAGCAGATCTGCGCCGAGCAGCGCGGCCCGATGGGCATGGGCCTGGGTTTCACAGCGGCGCGGACCCGGGTCGGGGTCGGCCAGGAACCCGTCCTCCCCCAGCGCTCCCCGCAGCCAGTCCAGGCACCCCTCGGCGGCCGGGAGGAGCCGGGCGATCTCCGCCTCGGGCATCCCCCAGCGCCTGGCTTCGGCCAGCACCACCGGGAAGGCGAGCGTCGCCTCGGTCCCGGTGCAGCCGGGGGGCAGTTGCGGCCCGGCACCGCGCAGGGGACCCGGGATCTTTCCCGCGTCACCACCGCGGCCACCGGTCTGGGTCCGGGCCAGGATGCGCAGGGTCGCAGCGGCCAGTCCGGTGCCGAGCGGGAGCGCCATCCGGGCCGCCCACAGGGATTCCGCCGGGGCCAGTCCCAGCCGCCACGGCACCCCGGCCGCCGCATACGCGTCGGCCGGATCCCGCGGGTCCCTGAGCAGGAGCGCCCCGAGGTCCTCGATGCCGGTGCGCAGCCACGCCTCGGCCCTGGGGTCGTCGCCCTCGGCACGGGCGGTGGACAGCGGATTCGCCACCTGCCCGGCGGTGGCCCGCGCCGCGCGGTCCCGGGTGGTCCGCAGCTCGATGGTGCGGGACTCGCCGGGGAGCAGTTCGAGCTGCCAACGCAGCAGTCCGACGGAGGCGAGCGCGTCGTCCGGAGCCGGCTCGGCCGCCGTGACGGCCTGGGCCTCCCCACTCGTCCAGCGCAGCCCGGCGGCGTGCACCCCGGCGGGCAGTTCCGGTCCGGCCCGGCCGGCGGCCACCTCGGCCAGCTCCGCCAGGTCGGTGCCGAGGGAGACCTCCACGGGGATCCGCAGCGGCCGGGTGGTGAAACTGCGCAGGGTGATCCGCTCGGTGCCGTCGGCATGCCGGATCCGCTCCACACCGATGTCGGGGTCGGGCCCGGCCTCGGCTCCGGTCCGGACGGTCGCGGTGAAGGCGGCCCGGTCCGCGCCGAGGCTGCGCCCCTGCACGGCGACCGGATCCCGGCCGTCGACCCGCAGCACGCAGCGGGACAGCAGCCTGCGGCCGGAGCGGTAGATCCCTTCGATCCCCCGCCCGGTGAGCTGGCCGTGCTCGGCCGAGATGACCAGGCAGGGCGCGGCGACGCAGATGACGGCGCCGTGCACGGGCGGCAAGTCTGGCCTGCGGGACGGTGGTACGCGGGCAGGGGGTACGGGGTGGGACATGCGTCGCCTTGTCTGCGCTCCGGGTGGATCGGCTGGACGGCGGCGCGGCCGGGCCCCCGCCGTCCCCCTGGGCAACGCCCCCACCCCCGCCCGGGTCACGGGCCCCGGCGGTGGCTGCGCCCATCGGAGACCCGGCCGTGGCCCCGGCTTCCGGCGCAGGACCGAACACACCGCCCCCGGCAACAGCCGCCATCGGTGCCACCGGGGCGGCAGGGCCCGTACAAGTACCCGGGTCCGGGCCGCCATCACTGCTCTCCTCCCGCCGTGCGGCCGGATTCGCGGCGGACGGTCCGACTCCGGCGGGCGGGTGGCCTGGTGACACCCCGTCGGCCCCCGGCCGCCGGCCGGCTCCTGCGGGGCTCCCGGCGGCGGCGCTCCTGCCTCAGGCACTCCCGCAGCCCCTCGGGGTCGATCCCTTCGTTGCAGGCGTGGTGCAGCAGCTGCGCGAAGCGGTACTCGCCGTCCGCCCGGAGCGCCAGTCCCAGCGCGATCCGGGCGGTCGGTTCGTCGCCGGTGGACCAGGAGACCCAGCCCGCCAGGGTCAGCGGGGCCGCCGCGTGTTCGCCGTAGGCCCCGACACAGCGCCGGGCCAGGGCCCGCCACAGCCGCAGGGCGGGGACTGCCTCCTCGTCCTCCATCCATTCGGCGGCGATGTCGCGGATCTCCCGGTCCTGGAGGCCGAGGATCAGCGAGGCGGCCTCGTCGTGGCCGAGCAGCGCGTCGTCCCGGTCGTCGGCGCCGGGGCCGGCTTCGGCCGGTGGGGCGAGGGTCATGCGCCGCATCAGGGCGCGGGCGAGGACCACGGTCTCGGCGCCCACCTCCTCCCGGGTGGCCCCGTCGAGGATCTTCGGGACCAGGGCGGCGGCCGCCCGGTCCAGGGCCCGCTCCATCTCCTCGGCGACCGTCCCGCGCAGCGGCGAGAGCCGCCGCTCGATCTCCCTGAGGGAGCCCCGGACCTGGAGCCCCGCGAAGGTGGCCGCGGCGGCCATCACGGAGGTGCCGGGCGTGGCCGGCGCGCTGCCTTCGGCGGGGCAGCAGCGCTCGTCGGGACAGCAGTAGGACCAGTACCGTCCGGCGGACAGGCACAGCGCCTCCAGCACGGGCACGTCCAGGGCTCCGCAGGCCAGCCGGATCCGCTGGGCGAGCGGGCGCAGCCTCGTCATCACGCGCTGCCCGCTCTCGTCCTCGCGCGGGTCCTGGCAGAGGAAGACGACGATGCCGTCGGGCTTGGCGCCGCGCCGGGTGCTCCCGCCGACCAGGCATTCGGCGGCCTGCCGGGCCGTATCCTCCCATTCCCCGGGAGCCTCGGGGATCCCGACACGGAGCCTGCCGCCGAAGCGTCCGCCCTCTCCGTGGACGGCGACCATGACGAGGGAGTCGGTGGGGTGGAAGCCGAGCATGTAGGGCAGCGCGTCGGCCAGTTCGGCCGGGCTGCGCAGGGTGATCGGGGGTACGTCGGTGGTTCCGGACGGGCTGGTGGAGGACCGGCCGGACGGGCTGTGTGCTTCGTGGCTGTTCGTCATGTCACGAAGGTCCCGTGTCCGACCAAATCCGGAAACCCCTGTGGATAACCCCGGACCGACCCGCGTCAGCCGACCACGGCCAGGCCGACCGCCCCGCCTCGACCGACCACCGCCCGGCCGACCGCCCCGCCTCAGCCCGCCGCGGCGAGGACCAGGGGAAGCACCCGCTCGCAGCCCGCCCGGCGGAGCAGCCGGGCGGCGACCGCCAGGGTCCAGCCGGATTCGGTGCAGTCGTCCACGAGCAGGACGGGGCCGGGCGAGGCCGCCAGGGCCGCGGCCAGCTCGTCCGGTACGGCGAAGGTGCCGGAGAGCGTGCGCAGGCGCTGGGCGGAGTTGCTGCGGCGTGCCGGGTGCGCTCCCTCCGGCCCGGTGTACGCCAGGGTTCCCAGGAACGGCAGGCGGCCGATGGTCGCGATGCCCTGGGCCAGGGAGCCGACCAGCTGCGGGCGGGTCAGAGAGGGGACGGCGACGATTCCCACGGGCCGCGAGGAGGCGTCCGGGACGTTCGGCGCCCAGCCGCCCGGGGAGCGCGCCCAGTCGGCGATGACCGCCACCGCGGCCTTGAGGACGTCCTCGGGGACCGGACCGTCGGGCGCGTTGTCGGCCAGCAGCGGGCGCAGCCGGTTGCCCCAGCCGATGTCGGAGAGCCGGCCCAGGGCACGACCGGTGGAGCACTGTTCCTTGACCGGGATGCGGCCCTTGAGGTCGATGCCCAGCGCGGACATCCCGGTCGGCCACATCCGGCGCGGCTCGATCTCCACGCCCGGACGGTCCAGTTCCTTCGCCGCCCCCGTCAGCGTCTCCGCCGAGACGGAGGCATCGGCCCAGGTGCCCGCGCAGTTGTCGCAGCGGCCGCAGGCCGTCGCGCCCTCGTCGTCCAGCTGGAGGCGCAGGAATTCCATCCGGCACGCGGAGGTGTTCACGTAGTCGCGCATGGCCTGCTGCTCGGCTGCCCGCTGCCGGGCCACCCAGGCGTACCGCTCCGCGTCGTAAACCCAATCCTGGCCGGTGGAGGTCCAGCCGCCCTTCACCCGCTTGACCGCCCCGTCCACGTCGAGGACCTTGAGCATCGTCTCCAGCCGGGTGCGCCGCAGGTCCACCGCCGCCTCCAGGACCGGAACCGACAGGGGTCGCCCGGCATCGGCCAGGGCCGACAGGGTCTGGCGGACCTGGGCCTCGGGCGGGAAGGCGGTATCGGCGAAGTAGCGCCAGATCGCCTCGTCCTCCTGGCCCGGCAGCAGCAGGACGTCGGCGTGCTCGACGCCGCGGCCGGCGCGGCCGACCTGCTGGTAGTAGGCGATGGGCGAGGACGGCGAGCCGAGGTGGATCACGAAGCCCAGGTCGGGCTTGTCGAAGCCCATGCCGAGCGCGGAAGTCGCCACCAGCGCCTTGACCCGGTTCTCCTGCAAGTCGACCTCGGCCTGCAGCCGGTCCGCGTTCTCGGTCTTCCCGGTGTACGAGGCCACCTTGAAGCCGCGCTGGCGCAGGAACGCGGCGGCCTCCTCGGCCGCGGCCACCGTCAGCGTGTAGATGATGCCGGAGCCCTGCAGCCCGTCCAGGTGCTCGGCGAGCCAGCCCAGGCGGTGCGCCGCGTCCGGCAGCCGGACCACGCCCAGCCGCAGGCTCTCCCGCTCCAGGGTGCCGCGCAGCACGAGAGCCTCACCGGCGCCGGTACCCAGCTGCTCGGCCACGTCGGCCGTGACCCGCGCGTTCGCGGTCGCGGTGGTGGCCAGCACCGGCACACCGGGGGCGAGCTCGGCGAGCATCGCCCGCAGCCGGCGGTAGTCGGGGCGGAAGTCGTGGCCCCAGTCGGAGATGCAGTGCGCCTCGTCGACGACCAGCAGGCCGGTCGTGGCCGCGAGCTTGGGCAGCACCTGCTCGCGGAAGTCCACGGAGTTCAGGCGCTCCGGGCTGACGAGGAGGACGTCGGTCTCGCCGCGCTCGACCTCCCCGTAGATCGTCTCCCACTCCTCCGGGTTGGCGGAGTTGATGGTGCGCGCCTGGATGCCCGCCCGAGCCGCCGCCTCGACCTGGTTGCGCATCAGCGCCAGCAGCGGCGAGATGATCACGGTGGGGCCGGCGCCGCGCCGCCGCAGCAGGGCGGTGGCGACGAAGTACACCGCCGACTTGCCCCAGCCCGTGCGCTGCACCACGAGGGCTCGCCGACGGTCCTCGACCAGCGCCGAGACCGCCTGCCACTGGTCCTCCCGCAGCCGCGCCGAACCCCCGGGGTCGCCGACGAGCTCGGCGAGGATGGTGTCGGCTTCGGTGCGGAGCTCCAGGGTGTCCATGCCCCCATGCAACCCGATGGCTACGACAATGGGCCAGCTCACGCACCGTAACCACCTGCGTGGACGGGATTCGGTGGTCATTCGGCCGCCGGGGACCGCGCCGTCGGCTTCGGAACGACGTCCCGCAGCCTCGACCGACGCCCGACCGCGCCTCAGGCACCCCCCGCGAGACTGAGCCGCCGGGAGGTGTTTCCGCTGGTGCAGGCGGTTCAGCCGCTGCCGGATGAGTCATCCACGGCGTGGCGGGGCAAGGATATGAACGGCATACCGGCGAATTCCGGTCGGCGGCGTCAATTGCTCGTTGCCGCATGCTCACGGGCCACGCGAGAATTGCAGTGCTCCCACTCGGCTCGACGGCACCTTTCCGGGTCGCGTCGGCGCGCCCGTACCCCAGCCGTGCCCGTTCGCGGGCGTGTACCCGAAGGGAGGACCGTGACCTTCGGATTCGCCCCGCCCTCGACCACGTCCCTGTCAACGGCCGTTGGCGGCGTCAACCGGCACGGCAGGATGCTCGAACCTTCCGAGTGGACCTCGTCGGGCGTACCCCTGCTGCGCAATCCGCGCGAGGTCGTCAGCGGGCTGCACTCGCGGCACAGTCCGGTGCCGTCCACGGCGGTGATCGCCGTGCTCGGACCCGAGGAGCGGCTCGTCGCCAGCGCCTCCTTCGCCCAGCGCTCGACCTCGGCCGACGGCTGGGAGTACCGCAATGCCCTGCTCGCCGGCCTGCGCCGGATCATCCCGCACGACCTGCGGAGGCGGACCCCGGTACGGACGGCGGTGCTGCTGTACTGCCGCGACGGCGACGAGCGGTGGACCGAGGAGGACGGGGCCTGGATGTGGGGCCTGCGGGACGCCTGCACCCTGCACGGGCTGCGCTGCGGCGCGTACATCACGCTGACCCGCGGCGGCTGGCAGGTCCTGGGCGAAGGCCGTGGCGGCCGGCGGCCCAGCTCGGACTCCCGGCCCGAACGGCTGGGCCGGGCGACGGCCGAGTTCGCCCCGATCGCCCTGCAAACCGCGGGCGGAGCGCCCGAGGCCCTGCGCCGCACCGCCGCGCGCTGACCCCCACGGAACCGGACCGCGGGTTTCACCGCCGAAGGCGTTGCTGCCGTCTTCGCCGCCGAAGGCTTCACCGCCGACAGCCCCACGGAAAGTTTTCGGGAACGCCCAACGGCCGTACACCCTGAAAGCGGGCGTACGGCTGGTCAGGCCTCGGACTTCGGCAGGGCCGGCTGCTCGCCCGCCCCGCCCCTCGACCGTGCCGGGGTACGGAGCGTCAGACGCCCGCGCCCAGCACGGAGTTGATCTGCTGCGGGTCACCGCAGCAGATCAGGAGCGCACCGGCTCGCGCGAGCGCGCCCGGCAGGGCTCCGGCAACGGTCTCGACCGATCCGCCGTTGGCCGCGAGGACCACGACGGGACGGCCGGCGGCGCGCTGCACCTGCGCCGCGTCCGCGTAGAAGACGTCGTCCCCGGCGTCGTGCAGGGCCCAGTACGCGGCCTCGCCGAAGGACAGCTCGTGCGCGGCCCACGGGTGCGGGTCGCCGGTGGTCAGCACCAGGATGTCGCCGGGCGCGCGCCCGGTGTCGAGCAGCAGGTCCACGGCCTCCTCGGCCGCGTCCAGCGCGCCCTCGGCGGATGCCGGGATCAGCTGGACCTGCGGCACCGCCGCGGAGACCGACGGGGTGGTGGGGGTCGCGGGAACGGGTCCGGGGGCGGCCGACGCGACCCGCTGTGCGGGCGGTGCGGGCCTGGGGGCACTACCCGCGCGGCCGACCGCTGCGGGAGAGGGACCGGGGCGTCCGGGCCGGGGCACGGCTGCGGGACGCGGACCAGGTACGGGGCGGGGGGTCTGCGCGGTGCGGCTCGCGGCCGGCGTGACGCGGGGACCCTGGGCACTCTCGTGAATCTGAGGCTCCTCGGGGGCGGGGGTTGAGAGGCGTGAGTTGACATCTATCAAACACCGGTACGAAACGTACCCGTGGGTGGCATGTGCGTGCGATCAGAAATCGAAGCCGAGTTGGCCTCCGTTTTCCAGTTCCAGCGATTCCTCGCTGCGGCGCACCTTCTTGAGGTGACGCCAGCGGGGCAGCGCGTCCAGGTAGGACCACGAGAGCCGGTGGTACTCGGTGGGACCCAGCTCCTCCAGCGCCGCCCGGTGCACGGGCGAGGGGTATCCGGCGTTGGCCGCGAAAGCGAAGTTCTCGATTCCGCCGCCCTGTTCACCGATTTCGGCCATCATCCGGTCGCGCCGGACCTTGGCGATCACCGAGGCGGCCGCGACGGCGACACAGGACTGGTCGCCCTTGATCACCGTCCGGACCTGCCAGGGCGAACCGAGGTAGTCGTGTTTGCCGTCGAGAATCACCGCGTCCGGCCGCACGGGCAGCGCCTCCAGGGCGCGCACAGCGGCGAGGCGCAGGGCGGCGGTCATCCCGAGTTCGTCGATCTCCTCGGGGGAGGAATGGCCCAGCGCGTAGGCGGTGACCCAGTCCTCCAGGACGCCGACGAGCGCGTCACGCCGCTTGGGGGTGAGCAGCTTGGAGTCGGTGAGTCCCGCGGGCGGCCGGCGCAGACCGGTGATCGCCGCGCACACGGTGACGGGACCGGCCCAGGCCCCTCGTCCGACTTCGTCGACCCCGGCTATGACCTTGGCGCCGGTGGTGGCACGGAGGGAGCGTTCGACGGTGTGTGTGGGTGCTTCATACGGCATGGCGCCAGCAAGGTTACGCCGCCTCGAGCCGCCTGCACACCCCGCCCCCCGTCAGGTCCGCGCCGGACCCCCGCCGAGCCTCCCGGCGGCCCCCTCCCGGCCTCCCACCGACCCCCTGCCGGCCACCTTCCGGGGCTGCGCCCCGGCGCCCGGCCCCCGGCCCGGCCCGGCTCACGCCCGGAGCAGCGGCAGCATGACCTCGTCGATCATCTCGGCGATCTCCGTGTCCATCCATTCGCTCTCGCACACCTTTGCGCGGTACATCATCATCGCCGGAATCACCTCGACGAGAAGTGGGCCGCTGGCGTCCGCCCGGACGTCGCCGCGGTCGATCCCGCGCTGCACCAGCTCGGTGATCAGCCTGTGCGCCGGGTCGTGCAAGCCGGACAGGATCAGGCCCCGGAACCGCTCCGCATGGCCGTGGTCGCACTCGTGAAGCACTGCCCGCAGCGCCCGCCCGGCTCGGGAGTTCATGACGTCCCGCATCCGCACGCAGAGCGCGTAGAGGTCCTCGCGGATCGAGCCCAGGTCCCGGATCTGGACGAGCGGCGGCAGCCTCGTCCAGAGCGCATCGGCCACCAGGTCCGCTTTCGAGGGCCACCGCCGGTACAGCGCCGCCTTGCCGGTCTGCGCACCGGCGGCCACACCCTCCATCGTGAGGGCGTTCCAGCCACCGGTGCTCAGCTGTTCCAACACGGCGTCGAGAATCGCCCGTTCGAGTTCGGGCCCGCGCCTGCGCCCCGAAGGCACCGCCGACCAGCGCGTACCCATCACTGCCCTACCTCCGCCCGGAACTCATGTCCGTCGTACACATTTTCAGCCTTAGTGAACGCTTGCGTTCCCTAAGGCTGACTCCCTACGGTGGACGAGCTGTGAACGCATACCTTCACTATTTCACTTTGGGGGGATCCACAGTGACAACTCCTCAGCTCTCCAAACCCCGGATACCGGGCGCGGCCCGCCGGGAGGGGCGCCCGGGAGTGGCGCTCGCCGTCATCGCCGCCTGCCAGCTCATGGTCGTCCTCGACGCGACGATCGTGAACATCGCGCTCCCGCACATCCAGACCGATCTCGCGATCTCGACCACCGACCTGTCGTGGGTGATCAGCGCCTACACGCTCGCCTTCGGCGGACTGCTGCTGCTCGGCGGCCGCGCCGGAGACATCCTGGGCCGGCGCCGCGTCTTCATGACCGGCATCCTGCTCTTCACCCTGGCGTCCCTGCTCGGCGGTTTCGCCCAGGAGCCCTGGCAGTTGCTCGCGGCCCGCGCCCTCCAGGGCGTCGGCGGCGCCATCGCCTCGCCGACCTCGCTCGCCCTGATCACCACCACCTTCGCCGAGGGGCCCGAACGCAACCGCGCCTTCGGTGTGTTCGCGGCCGTCTCCGCGGGTGGCGGCGCCATCGGCCTGCTGGCCGGCGGGATGCTCACCGAATGGCTCGACTGGCGCTGGGTCTTCTTCGTCAACGTGCCGATCGGCATCCTGATCGCGGTCCTGGCCCCGCTCTACATCAGCGAGTCCGAGCGCCATCCCGGCCGGTTCGACATCGCCGGAGCGCTCGCTTCCACCGGAGGCATGACCGCACTCGTCTACGGGTTCATCCGCGCATCCCAGGACGGCTGGCGCGACGGCGTGACCCTCGGCTCCTTCGCGGTCGCCGTCGCCCTGCTCGCGGGCTTCGTGCTCATCGAGTCCCGGGCCGCCGATCCGATCATCCCGCTGCGCATGTTCGCCGAGCGCAACCGCACCGGCACCTACTTGATCATGCTCAGTCTCGCCGCGGCGATGTTCGGAATGTTCTTCTTCATCGTCCAGTTCGTGCAGAACGTGCTGGGCTTCTCTCCGATCCAGTCCGGCATCGGCTTCCTGCCCGTCACGGTCGCCATCGTCACCTCCGCCGGCATCTCACAACGCCTGCTGCCGCGCTTCGGCCCCAAACCGTTCATGATCACCGGGTCCGCGCTGACCGGAACCGGCCTGACGTGGCTGACCTTCATCGAGCCCGACAGCTCGTACCTCTCCGGGGTCCTGGGCCCGATGCTGCTCTTCGGCTTCGGCATGGGCCTCAACTTCGTCACCCTCACCCTCACCGCCGTCTCCGGGGTGGCCCCGCACGAGGCGGGCGCGGCCTCCGGACTGCTCAACGCCAGCCAGCAGGTCGGCGGATCGCTGGGGCTGTCCATCCTGGTCACCGTCTTCGGCACGGCCAGCCGCACCGAGGCCGACAAGCAGTTCCCTGCCTTCCTGGCCCAGGCCGACCCGGGCCAGGTGGCGGCCGTCAAGCAGACCGGGCGGCTGCCCGACCCCTGGGGGGACATCGTCCTGACCCGCGGGATCGCCACCGCCTTCATCGCGGCCGTGGTCATGGCCGCGCTCGCGCTCGCCACGGCCCTGCTGGTGATCCGGGTGCGCAAGAGCGACCTGGAAGCGCTCAACGGAGCCGCCGCCAAGGCCGGTCCGGCCGCCTGAGCACGCAGTCCCGTACGAGGGCCCGGCGCGGAATTCCTCCCGCGCCGGGCCCTCCCTGCGAGGCCTTCGGACCTCCCGCTACCCGAAGGTGCGCGGGCGCGAGCACTCCCCGTACGGGGCCGTCACCGGGCGCTCGTTCAGGATCTCCCGCGCCCTGCGCTCCCCCAGGCTCATCGCGTACCAGGGCACGTCGTCGCCCGCCCGCCTCAGGTCCTCGTTGATCCCGCGCAGGGCGCAGGAGCGCTGCGGCTCCGGCAGCCGGTCCAGTGCGGGCACCGCGTCGGCCGACAGGGACTGGAAGTAGTCCAGGTCGATCTTGTGGTCCGTCTCGTACCGGGCGACGTTGCGCTCGGCGATCAGCCCGTCCGGGGACACCAGCCCGAAGGCCAGTACGGCGGCCACGGCGCTCCCCGCCACCGCGCGCGGCAGCCACCGCGCGCCGAACACCCCGGCAGCCATGATCAGTACGACGACCAGCCCGAGCCACAGCTCCACGCCCGCGACCGAGACGCGCAGTCGGGTCAGCCCGTACGCGTCCACGTAGAGGTTCATGCGGTGCAGCGCGGAAGCGACCACGACCAGGGTCAGCGCGCACAGAGTGCCGAGCACCGAACGCACCAGCCGCCGGTCGCCGGCGCCGTCGCGCGGGGCCCAGCGCAGGGCGAGCGCGATGACGGCGAGGGTGAGCAGGGTGGCCCAGAGCAGCTGCCAGAAGCCCTGGCGGGCGTACTCGGCGTAGGTGAGGCCGGTGGCTTCCAGGACCTTGCGGTATCCGCCGAACAGGACGGTGAGCTGAACGGCGTTGAATCCGGCGAAGAGCAGGTTCAGCACGACGAGCGGCAGCGCCCACTCCACCCGCGAGCGCGCCTTCCCCGGGGCCACCTCGATCCGGTCCCAACGGGAGGGCGCCGCGGCGGTCCGGGCGGCGGCGATCGCGAGGACGGTACCCAGCAGGAAGAGCAGGAAGCGGACCGGCCCGCCCATACCGCCGACATCGGGGGTCAACCCGCTGAGCACGTCCGCGAAGGCGGCGTCGGCGGAGGCGAACAGCGCACCGAAGAGCCCCAGCAGGACCAGCGCCACCAGGGTAGCCTTGGCCACGGGCAGCCAGCGGCCCCGGCTCCCGCTCCCGCGCGAGCGCAGCCCCGTCCAGACCCAGCGCACCCCGAGCACGGCCGAGTCCACGAAGCCGAAGAGCGGGCCGATCAGGATCCCCTGCCAGCTGCGGCTGCCGTGCAGTGCCAGCGCCCCGGCGAACACTGCGGCGAGCAGGGCCAGCGTGATCGGCCAGCCGGAGTCACGCAGGGTGGGTACGGCGAGCAGTGCGAGGCAGCCGACGGCCCAGAACACGGTCCACGGGCGGATCTTGCGGCCGGCCCTGGCGGCGGCCGCGTACACGGCGACGAGCGCCGGCACCACGGCGAGCAGCAGGCCGGGGCCGAGCCCGTCGGCGAGCAGCAGGGCGGCGGCGATGCCGGAGGCGAAGACGGCACCGAGCACGGGGCCCGAGATGGGAGCCGCGGCTCCGGGCCGTGCGGCCTCGGCCCAGGCGAGCGGTGCGAGGGACCAGCCACCGGCCTGGGCCCGGCGCTTGCGCATCAGGCGGGTCTGGTAGGCCTGCCACGCCTTCGGATCCCAGCCGGGCGGCGGCGGGGGGATCACCGGCTGCGCGGCCGGAGCGGATCCCGCGCCGGCCCCCACGCCCTGTCCGGCGGGGGCCTCGGCGGCTCCGCCCTCGGCTGCGGCGGCCGCGGCCTTCACCTCGGCACCATCCGCTGCGTCGGTGTTCTCTGACATCGGATTTCCCTCCCCTTGCCGACCCTCCCCAACAATGCGGTGGGGAGGGCGAGCGGCCAGGGTAGGCCGGTGCCATGCAGTTTTGAACAGGCTCAAAAGAGTCCTGTGTCAGGACCGTGACAAACGGAAAGGCATGGACCGGCACGGACCGCCGCTACCGCGCCGTCTCGGGCAGCCAGGCCGGCAGCGCCTCGGTCCGTGCCAGCCAGGCGGCCGGCAGCACCTCGTCCCCGCGCGCGCCGAGCACCCCGCCGACGATCGCGCAGGTCGTGTCGACGTCGCCGCCCACCTGCGCGGTGGTCCAGAAGGCCCGCTCGTAGTCGCCCAGGCCCCGCGCCGCCGACCACAGGGCGAACGGCACGGTGTCGTGGGCGCTGGTGCGCCGCCCGCAGCCCAGTACGGCCGCGACCGTGGTCGCGTCGCTGTAGTCCAGCATGTCGCGCGCCCGCCGCAACCCGGCGCCCACCGCGCTGCGCGGCACCAGCGCGATCACACCGTCCAGCAGGTCGGCTGCCGTGGGAGGTCCGGCCGGGGCGGCCGCCAGCGCGGCCGCGGCGGCCACGGCCATCGCCCCGCAGACAGCTTCGCGGTGCTGGTGGGTCGTGTAGGCGGAGATCTCCGCCTGGTGGGTGGCCTGCTCGGGGTCGTCCGCGTACCAGGCGCCCAGCGGGGCGACCCGCATGGCCGCACCGTTGCCCCACGAGCCCTGCCCGTTGAACAGTTCGGCGGCGAGCGTGCGCCAGTCCGCGCCCTCGCGCACCAGGCGCAGCATCCGGTTGACAGCGGGGCCGTAGCCGCGGTCGAAGTCGTGGTGGTGGGCGAAGGAGGAGGCCAGAGCGTCCTGGTCCACCCGGTCGTGCTCGGCGAGCACGGCCACCACCGAGCAGGCCATCTCGGTGTCGTCGGTCCACTGCCACGGATCGCTGCCGAGGGGCAGCTCGCGCCGCTTGAGCAGCGGGTAGTTGACGGGGACGAAGTACTGGGAGCCCAGGGCGTCCCCCAGGGCCAGCCCACGGAGGCTGGCCATGGCGCGCGCGTAGCGCCTTTCGGAAGAGGAGTCAGAGGTCATCGCGCGTCACTCTAGCCGTCCAGGTCGTAGGGCTCGGGTGTGGTCCACCGCTCAAACGGGCGGTCCATCCGGTACCGGCCGTCGGGGCCCAGCAGCAGGACCCGGTATTCGCCGTTGCCCGGGTTGGAGAGGGCCTCGAACTCGGCCACGGACCAGTGGAACCAGCGCATGCAGAACAGTCTCATCGTCAGCCCGTGGGTCACGAGCAGCACGTTCTCCGGGTGGTCCGGGGCCTCGAAGCTGCGGTAGAGGCTTTCCAGGAAGGAGCCGACGCGGTCGTACACGTCGGCGCCCGACTCCCCTTGCGCGAAACGGTAGAAGAAGTGTCCGTACGCGTCGCGGTACGCCTTCTGCAGCCGTACGTCGTCCCGGTCCTGCCAGTTGCCCCAGTCCTGCTCGCGCAGCCTCGGCTCCTCGCGCATCCGGACCCGCGCCGGGTCCAGGCGCAACTCCCGGAAGGTCTGCAGGGTCCGGCGGTACGGAGAGACGTACGCGCTGATGGACTCGTCCGCGAAGAGCTCGCGCAGCCGGACGCCGGCGTCGGCGGCCTGCTCGTGCCCGGTGCGGGTGAGCCTCAGGGCGTGGTCGGGCTCCCGCTCGTACACCGAGTCATCGGCATTGCCCTCCGATTCCCCGTGCCGGACAAGGACGATGCGTCGTGGTCGAACCATCCCACGACCCTATTCGGCCACCGGCGGGCATGCCGACCGGGCACGCCGGTCGGACGAGCCGCGGTCGTACGGCCAGCTCTTCATACGGTCATTTCGTACGGTCATACCGTCCAGGAAGGTTCCAGATCGACGACGTCACCGGTGAGGGCCTCCACGTCGGCCTGGATCTGGGCGCGCAGCGAGAGCCGCTCGACCCGCTCCTGGCGGTACTTGCCGTGTTCGGCCGCCGCCTGCCACATCGACAGGACGAGGAACTCCCGGCCGGGTGCCTCGCCGAAGAGGCCCCGGATCATGCCGGGCGAGCCCGCCATGGCCGGATTCCACACCTTCTCCTGCATGAGGGCGAAGTGGTCCACCCTGCCCTCGCGCACCCGGGTATGGGCGACCCGGACGACGTCGGCGTCGGTGAACCTCGGCTCGAAGCCGGTCTTCACATCGAAGCGGTGGTCGAAGAGCGTGACCCGCGCGTCGGTGAAGGTGCCGTTCTGCGAGGCCGCCAGCCGGTCGTGCGACCGCGCCATGAAGGAATCGTAGAAGGAGCGGCTTTCCCAGAACGCGAAGACATGCGCCACCCCCTGCCGGCCCCGGCTCCAGCCGCCGCCCTGTCCCCGGAAACCCGGTTCGCCGGGCAGCCCAGCCCATTTTCGCTGCCCGCGCTCGAACCCGCGTCGGTCCGTCACCGTGCAGCGAATCCACTTGACCAGCACTGCGCCATCGTACGGGCCCGGCGGGGCCCGGGTCAGTCCCCGGCGCGGTAGATCCGCAGGAGTTCCGCCGCGTCCCGATCGGGCAGGCGAAGCCCGAACTCCCGGTCGAGCAGGGCGAGCAGCCCTTCGGCCTCCACCTCCCTGCGCTCCGTCCGCCCGTCGGGCGTCAGCCGGGTGAGCTCCCGGCCCACGAGCGCCAGCCGGGCCCGGTCGCCCGGGCGCTGGACGATGACCTTGCCGGCGAAGGAGGAGCGGGGGTGCGAGGAGCTGTAGTGGTTGAGCACCACGTAGTCGACGGGGTGGTAGGGCTGCGGGGAGAAGGCGTACAGGTCGCGCCAGGCTCCCTCGCGCAGGGTGCAGAGCACGAGGACCCCGCCCGCCTCCTCCCGGACGCGGAACACCCACTCCCCCTGGCGCACCTCGGTGCCGGGGCGCACCAGCGGCACGGGCTCGCGCGGCCCCTGCCAGCCGAACCCGGCGTCACAGAGCCAGGGCTCCCCTTCGACGGTGACGACGAGGACGGCGTGCGTCACCGCGAGGAGGGTGTCCCCGCGGCTGCGGTTGCGGGCACCGCGCCCGGAGACCTCGAAGCCGAGCCGCTCCAGGGCAGCGGCCAGCAGCAGGTTCTGCTCGTAGCAATAGCCGCCGCGGCGCTCGTGCACGAGCTTGTCCTCGACCGCCTTGACCTCCAGCGCGACAGGGCGGCCGAACAGTACGTCCAGACTCTCGAAGGTGATCGCACCGGTGTGGGCCCGGTGTACTTCCTTCAACGTCGCCGGATCCGGCCGGAGTTCCCCGCCCTCCCATCCGATCCTCGCGAGATAGGCACCCAGGTCCAACTGGTCACCGTTCCACATGGCTCCCCCGCTCCCTCGCTCACTCGCCGTACCTTGAAATCCCGGGGCGTCCGGTCGCAACGTCCCCGCACAATGATGGTCATGACCGCCCTGCACTCCAACCCGCTCTTCACCCGCCTGGCTTCGGCCGAGCGGATCCTCGTCGCCGGCGCCGGCGGTGGCTTCGACATCTACTCCGGCCTCCCCATCGCCCTCTCCCTCATGCACCAGGGCAAGGAGGTCCACCTCGCGAACCTCTCCTTCAGCGCGCTCGCGGGCCTCCCGGTGGAGGACTGGGTGGCCCCGGACCTCGCGGCCGTCACCCCGGAGACCTCGCCCCACCAGGCCTACTTCCCCGAGCGGACCCTGGCCCAGTGGCTGCAGCTGCACGACTACCCGTCCACGGTGTACGCCTTCCCCCAGGTCGGCGTGCAGCCGCTGCGCGCCGCCTACCAGGAGCTGATCGACCTGCACCGCATCGACGCGGTGGTCCTGGTCGACGGCGGCACCGACATCCTGATGCGGGGTGACGAAGCCGGCCTCGGCACACCTGAGGAGGATCTGACCAGCGTGGCGGCGCTGGCCGCGCTGGACGACGTACCCGAACGCCTCGTCGTCTCGGTGGGCTTCGGCGTGGACGCGTACCACGGGGTGAGCCACGCGCTGGTGCTGGAGAACATCGCGGCGCTGGAGCGGGACGGGGCGTACCTCGGGGCGTTCTCGATACCCCGCGCCACCCGTGAGGGCGCGCTCTACCTCGATGCCGTGACCCACGCCCAGGACCACACCCCGGAGCATCCGAGCATCGTGAACGGCTCGGTCGCCGCGGCCGTCCGCGGTGCCTTCGGGGACGTCCGGTTCACCAGCCGCACCCGGGACAGCGAGCTCTTCGTGAACCCGCTGATGTCCTTGTGCTTCGCCTTCGAACTGACCGGCCTCGCCGCCCGCTGCCTCTACCTCGACCGGATCGAGAACACCCATCTCATGCGCCAGGTGAGCTCCGCGATCTCGGACTTCCGAGAAGAAACGATTACTCGGCCCGCCCGCACCATCCCGCACTGAAGCGCGAGCCGGGGGCGCCGACCGGTCGCCCTCCTGCCCGTCAGCCGCCGGCCGGGCCCCGCTCGCGCAGGCCCGCGATCGCGTCGACATACTTGACCATGAGCCGGGCCAGGTCGAGCCGGTCGAGCTCGGACCAGTCGGTCGTCACGTACTCGAACGCGGCGCGCTGGTGTGCCCGGAAACGGCCCAGCAGGTCCACGCCCTGCGGGCTCAGGCACAGGATGGTGCGCCGGCCGTCGCGCTGCGAGGCGGCCCGGACGAGGTAGCCGCTGGAGATGCAGTCGGAGACCATCCGGCTGGCCACGGACGGATCCACGCCGAGCCTCTCGGCGACCGACCCGACCGTCACCTCGCCGTCCGGAGCCTTCGCACCGTCTTCGACGATGTTGAGCACGAGCGTGCGCGTCATGTCCTTCGGCGACAGGGGATTCTCCACCTCGGCCAGTACCGACCGGCGGAGCTTGCCGAAGGCCGGACCGACGGCATCCAGCAGCGCGGCGGCCTCGTCCGGGCCGTAAGCACGCACGGGTCCGCTCACGAATCCACTCGCCGGTCCGCTCTCGGGTCCGCTTTCGGGCGTAGTCATGACCACCACCCTACCGAATCGCATGTTGACCCGAAACTATATGCATGCAAGCATGCATATCCATGAAGCCCATCGGATACTGGCTGAACCGCACCGACCTGGCCCTCACCCGTTCCATGGACGCCCTCCTCGCCGACGCCGGCCTGACCCGGCTCGGCTGGCAGGTGCTCAACTCGGTCGAAGCGGGCCCGACGGCGCCCGCCGACGTACACGCCCTCCTCGCCGCCAACGCCGACAGCGCGACCCTGACCGGCACCGTCGAATCCCTCACCGCCGACGGCTGGCTCCGCGAGGAGCCGCCCGGCGCCCTGTCCCTCACCCCCGCCGGCCGCACCCGCTTCGCCGCCGCGGCCACCCGCGTAGCCGCCTTCCGCGAGCGGTCGACGAAGGGCATCACCCCGGAGGAGTACCGCACCGCGATCTCCGTGCTGGAGCACATCACCCGCAACGCGGAAGAGGGGACCGGCATCATGCCGGTCCCCTCTTCGTCAGCTATTCAGCCGCTGCGGCCCTGAGGCCACGCCCGGTATCAGCTGCAACCGCTGGTGGAGCCGCAGCCCTCGCAGATGTAGCAGGAGCCGGCGCGCTGCATCTTCGTGCCGCAGGAGAAGCAGAGTGGGGCGTCGGCGGAGACGCCGAGCTGCATCTCGACCAGTTCGGCGTTGGAGTGCGCCGTCTTGGGGGCCGGGACCGGGGCGACCGCCACCGCGACCGGCTTCGGGGCCACCGGGGGAACCGCCGCGAGCGGGGCCGACTGGGTCAGGGACTCCGTGTCGAGCTGCTCGTCGAGGGGCTCGTAGGAACCGGTGTCCAGGTGACGCTGACGCTCCTCGGCGGAGTGGATGCCGAGGGCCGAGCGGGTCTCGAAGGGCAGGAAGTCGAGCGCCACGCGGCGGAAGATGTAGTCGACGATCGACTGCGCCATCCGCACGTCCGGGTCGTCCGTCATGCCGGCCGGCTCGAAGCGCATGTTCGTGAACTTCGCGACGTACGTCTCCAGCGGGACGCCGTACTGCAGACCGACCGAGACGGCGATCGAGAAGGCGTCCATCATGCCCGCGAGGGTGGAACCCTGCTTGGACATCTTCAGGAAGACCTCGCCGAGACCGTCGTCCGGGTAGGAGTTCGCGGTCATGTAGCCCTCGGCGCCACCGACCGTGAAGGAGGTGGTGATCCCCGGGCGGCCCTTCGGGAGGCGCTTGCGGACCGGGCGGTACTCGATGACCTTCTCGACCGCCGTGCGGATCGTGTCCTCGGCCTTGGCCGTGACCTCGACCTTCTCCTCTTCCTTCTTCTTCGCGGAGAGGGGCTGGCCGACCTTGCAGTTGTCGCGGTAGATCGCGAGCGCCTTGACGCCCAGCTTCCACGCCTCGAAGTAGATCTCCTCGATCTCTTCGACGGTCGCCGTCTCCGGCATGTTGACCGTCTTGGAGATCGCGCCGGAGATCCAGGGCTGGATCGCGGCCATCATGCGGACGTGGCCCATCGCGGAGATGGCACGCTCGCCCATCGCGCAGTCGAAGACGGAGTAGTGCTCGGTCTTCAGGCCCGGGGCGTCGACGACCACGCCGTGCTCGGCGATGTGAGCGACGATCGCCTCGATCTGCTCTTCCTGGTATCCCATGCGGCGCAGGGCCTGCGGGACGGTGCCGTTGACGATCTGCATCGAGCCGCCGCCGACGAGCTTCTTGAACTTGACCAGGGCCAGGTCCGGCTCGACACCGGTGGTGTCGCAGGACATCGCGAGGCCGATGGTGCCGGTCGGCGCGAGGACGGAGGCCTGCGAGTTGCGGAAGCCGTTCTTCTCGCCGAGTCGGACGACGTCCTGCCAGGCCTCGGTGGCCGCGGCCCAGATGACCTTGTCCAGGTCCTCGGTGCGCGGGGCGACGGCGTTGGCGTCGGCGTGCTGCTTCATGACGCGCTTGTGGGACTCGGCGTTGCGGGCGTAGCCGTCGTACGGGCCGACGATCGCGGCCAGTTCGGCGGAGCGCTTGTAGGCGGTGCCGGTCATCAGCGAGGTGATCGAGGCGGCGAGGGTGCGGCCGCCGTCGGAGTCGTAGGCGTGGCCGGTGGCCATCAGCAGGGCGCCGAGGTTGGCGTAGCCGATGCCCAGCTGGCGGAAGGCGCGGGTGTTCTCGCCGATCTTCTGCGTCGGGAAGTCCGCGAAGCAGATGGAGATGTCCATCGCGGTGATGACGAGCTCGACGACCTTGGAGAAGCGCTCGGCGTCGAAGGACTGGTTGCCCTTGCCGTCGTCGTCGAGGAACTTCATCAGGTTCAGCGACGCGAGGTTGCAGGACGTGTTGTCCAGGTGCATGTACTCGCTGCACGGGTTCGACGCGGTGATGCGGCCGGACTCGGGGCAGGTGTGCCAGTTGTTGATCACACCGTCGTACTGGATGCCCGGGTCGGCACAGGCCCACGCGGCCTCGGCGAGCTTGCGGAAGAGCGACTTGGCGTCGACCGTCTCGATGACCTCGCCGGTCATGCGGGCACGCAGGCCGAACTCGGTGCCGTTCTCCACGGCCGTCATGAACTCGTCGTTCACGCGAACGGAGTTGTTGGCGTTCTGGTACTGGACGGACGTGATGTCGTCGCCGCCCAGGTCCATGTCGAAGCCCGCGTCGCGCAGGGCGCGGATCTTCTCCTCTTCCTTCACCTTGGTCGCGATGAAGTCCTCGACGTCCGGGTGGTCCACGTCCAGGACGACCATCTTGGCCGCACGGCGGGTGGCGCCGCCCGACTTGATGGTTCCGGCGGACGCGTCGGCGCCGCGCATGAAGGAGACCGGACCCGAGGCGTTGCCACCGGAGGAGAGGAGCTCCTTGGAGGAGCGGATGCGGGAGAGGTTCAGGCCGGCGCCGGAGCCGCCCTTGAAGATCATGCCCTCTTCCTTGTACCAGTCGAGGATCGACTCCATGGAGTCGTCGACGGCCAGGATGAAGCAGGCAGAGACCTGCTGCGGCTGGGGCGTACCGACGTTGAACCACACCGGCGAGTTGAAGCTGAAGATCTGGTGCAGGAGCGCGTAGGTCAGCTCGTGCTCGAAGATCTCGGCGTCGGCGGGCGACGTGAAGTAGTCGAAGTCCTCGCCGGCCTTCGTGTACGTCTTCACGATCCGGTCGATCAGCTGCTTGAGACCGGTCTCGCGCTGCGGGCTGCCGACAGCACCACGGAAGTACTTGCTGGTGACGATGTTGACCGCGTTCACCGACCAGAAGTCGGGGAACTCCACGCCGTACTGCTCGAAGTTGACCGAACCGTCGCGCCAGTTGGTCATGACGACGTCACGGCGCGCCCAGGTCACCTCGTCGTACGGGTGCACGCCCGGGGTGGTGTGGATGCGCTCGATACGCAGGCCGCTCTTGGCAGTCTTGGTCCCCTTGGCGCGGGAACCTCGTGCCGAGCTGCTCGCCGTCTCTGTCATGCCGCTTCCTCCCATATGCGGGCAAAAACGCCCTAAAGTGCCATCGATATTCCGCGGCACGGTGCTGTGTGTATGTCTGTGTAGCTACGAATCTGCGATTCCATCGCCGGACCGGGCGGACGGCCGCGCTGCGGGCGCGACCGCCGGATCAGTCGGCGGCGGAGGCGGGCACGGGGACCGAAGCGGTCCCACCGGGCTCGCACTCCTCGGGGTGGGACCGCGGCACGCGGAGTTCCGCGATGGCGGTCTCGAAGTCTTCGAGTGTGTCGAACGCCTTGTAGACGGACGCGAACCGGAGGTACGCGACCAGGTCGAGTTCCTGCAACGGGCCGAGTATGGCCAGACCCACGTCATGCGTGGTCAGCTCGGCGCTCCCGGTGGCGCGCACCGCCTCTTCGACCCGCTGGCCGAGTTTGGCGAGGGCGTCCTCGGTAACCGGCCGCCCCTGGCACGCCTTGCGCACGCCGGAGATGACCTTGGTACGGCTGAAGGGTTCGGTCACCCCGCTGCGCTTGATCACCATCAGCGAGGCCGTCTCCACCGTCGTGAAGCGACGGGAGCAGTCGGGGCACTGGCGGCGTCGGCGGATCGACGTGCCGTCGTCGGTGGTCCGACTGTCGACGACACGGCTGTCGGGGTGCCTGCAGAAGGGGCAGTGCATGGTTCCCTCACCCTTCTCTTGGCACGACTGAATCACCTCATGAGACCCCTGAACGGCAGAGTCGAAGCTCTGTCGGGGGGCTCATGAAGCAGCCACAAGCATATGCGATGTCGGGGCCTTCGGCAGACCGACGACCACAACCTCTGGGCGGCAGCGCTCATCCAACCACTAGATCTTGGGTTGTGGTGGATTTACGTCGCTCCGCGTGTCGCGGCGCCCGATGGCCTGATCCGAGGCCTCGCGGTGCCACACTGGGCCCGGACCCGGACGGTGGCGACCCGACCCGGAAGGGTACCGTAAGCAGTGACTCCGGAGCCGAACCTCCGTTCGGTCCAGACGGCCCGCCGATCGGCTACCGGCCGTCCATACACCCCCCGGCGTGAACACGGCGGATGATCTGCGATTTTTCACTCGAACGTGTGTTTGGCGCAACCTTTCGAAAGCAACTACCGTTGTCCAGCTAGGGAGAACATTTCGAGAGGGGCCGACGTGACCACCACCGCAGACAGTGCCACCATCACTGCCCAGAACCGCTCCCAGAGCCGACTTGAGCCGGTGCATGCCATGAACGACGCAAGCCTGAACCCGGAGGCGGAGCCCGTACGCCCCGCACGCTCGCTGCCAGGGCGACCTCCAGGCATCCGCGCCGACAGCTCCGGGCTCACCGACCGGCAGCGGAGGGTCATCGAGGTCATTCGCGACTCGGTGCAGCGGCGGGGTTACCCGCCGTCGATGCGGGAGATCGGCCAGGCCGTCGGCCTGTCCAGCACGTCGTCGGTCGCACACCAGCTCATGGCCCTGGAGCGCAAGGGTTTCCTGCGCCGTGACCCTCACCGCCCCCGGGCGTACGAGGTACGCGGCTCCGACCAGCCCAGCTCGCAGCCCACGGACACCACCGGCAAGCCCGCGGCCTCGTACGTCCCGCTGGTCGGCCGGATCGCGGCCGGCGGCCCGATCCTCGCCGAGGAGTCGGTGGAGGACGTGTTCCCGCTCCCCCGCCAGCTGGTGGGCGACGGCGAGCTGTTCTGCCTCAAGGTCGTCGGAGACTCGATGATCGAGGCCGCGATCTGCGACGGCGACTGGGTCACGGTCCGTCGCCAGCCGGTCGCGGAAAACGGCGACATCGTCGCCGCCATGCTCGACGGCGAGGCCACGGTCAAGCGGTTCAAGCGCGAGGACGGCCACGTCTGGCTGCTCCCGCACAACGCCGCCTACCAGCCGATCCCCGGCGACGAGGCCACCATCCTCGGCAAGGTCGTCGCCGTACTGCGCAGGGTCTGAAGCCCCGCGCCCTCATCCAGCCCTGGGACCCACTGCGCCGGTCCCAGGGCTGTTCTGCTTCTTGCGGCTAAACCGCCGCCGCTCTCGCGGACGTGGTTGCTCGCCGCTTGGGTTGCTCAATTGATGGTTGCCGCTCGTGCTCCCATAACTACTTCCCGTCGGCCTGCGCGGAGGCGTCGATCGCCGCCAGTGAGCGGCGGACCTGGTTGCGGTCCGTGGTGTACCAGAAGTCCGGCAGCGTGGCCCGCAGGAAGCTCCCGTACCGGGCCGTGGCCAGCCGGGGGTCCAGGACCGCGACGACACCCTTGTCCCCGGTGGCCCGTACGAGACGGCCCGCGCCCTGGGCCATCAGGAGCGCCGCGTGCGTCGCCGCCACGGCCATGAAGCCGTTGCCGCCGTGCTCCTCGACCGACTTCTGCCGGGCGCTCATCAGCGGGTCGTCGGGGCGCGGGAACGGGATCCTGTCCATGACCACCAGCTGACAGCTGGGTCCGGGGACGTCCACGCCCTGCCACAGGGACAGGGTGCCGAACAGGCAGGTCTTCGGATCGGCCGCGAAGTTCTTGATCAGCTCGCCCAGCGTCTCCTCGCCCTGGAGCAGGATCGGGTTCTCGAGCCGGCCGCGCAGCTCCTCGGCGGCCGCCTTCGCGCCGCGCATGGAGGAGAACAGTCCGAGGGTGCGGCCGCCGGCCGCCTCGATCAGCTCGGCGAGCTCGTCCATCATGTCGCCGCGGGTGCCCTCGCGGCCGGGGGTGGCCAGGTGCTTGGCGACGTAGAGGATGCCCTGCTTGGGGTAGTCGAACGGCGAGCCGACGTCCAGGCCCTTCCACTGCGGCACGTCGTCCCCCTCGACACCCTCCGGGGACAGTCCGAGCGAGGCCGCGACCCCGTTGAAGTCGCCGCCGAGCTTGAGGGTGGCCGAGGTCAGCACCACCGAGCGCTCCGTGAACAGCTTCTCGCGAAGCAGGCCGGACACCGACAGCGGGGCGACCCGGACCGTGGCACCGAAGCGGTCGTGGCGCTCGTACCAGACGACGTCGTACTCGGACCCGTTCATGATCCGCTCGGCCACGCCGTGCACGCTCTCCACCGCGGCGAGGGCCTGCTTGCGGACGGCGTCCTCGTCGTGGACGGACTTGTCGCGGGTGTTGCCGATCGCCGAGATCACGTTGCGCGAGGCGTCGCGCAGGGCCATCAGCGCGTAGCCGAGGTCCTCGGGGATCTCCTCCAGCCGGCCGGGGAGCGCCAGCTCCATGACGCGCTCGAAGGTCTCCGAGGCGGTCTGCAGGGAGTCCGCGGTCTTCTCGTCGACCAGTTTCGCCGCCCGCTTCACGGCACGGTTCACCTGGCCGGGGGTGAGCTCGCCGGTGGCGACGCCCGTCACCCGGGAGACCAGCTCGTGGGCCTCGTCGACGATCAGTACCTCGTGCGAGGGGAGCACCGGGGCGCCCTCGATGGCGTCGATGGCCAGGAGCGCGTGGTTGGTGACGACCACGTCCGCGAGCTTGGCCCGCTCGCGAGCGGCCTCCGCAAAGCACTCGGCTCCGTACGCGCACTTCGTCGCACCCAGGCATTCGCGGGAGGAGACGGAGATCTGCGACCAGGCCTTGTCCGAGACGCCCGGGGTCAGGTCGTCGCGGTCGCCGGTCTCGGTCTCGTCCGACCAGTCGCGCAGGCGCAGCAGGTCCTGGCCCAGCTTGCTGGTCGGGGTGGCCGCCTCGAACTGGTCGAAGAGGCCGTCCTCCTCGTCCTGCGGGGCGCCCTCGTGCAGGCGGTGCAGGCACAGGTAGTTGGAGCGGCCCTTGAGCATGGCGAACTGCGGGCGGCGGCGGAGCTGCGGATGCAGCGCCTCCACCGTCCGGGGCAGGTCGCGCTCGACGAGCTGGCGCTGGAGGGCCAGCGTCGCCGTGGCCACGACCACGCGCTCGCCGTGCGCGAGGGCCGGCACCAGGTAGCCCAAGGACTTTCCGGTGCCGGTGCCGGCCTGGATGAGGCGGTGGGAGTTGTCGTCGATCGCTTCGGCGACGGCTTCGGCCATGGCCACCTGGCCGGGGCGCTCCGTGCCGCCGACGGCGGAGACGGCGGCGTGCAGCAGGTCGGGGAGGGAGGGCTTCGTCATAGCACTGCCAACCCTACGGGGCGCCACCGACAGCGGCCGCACCGACGAGGACTCACGGCCGGTACAAGGGGTTCGGCACGGTGCCGTGCTGGACGGCGTGCGGACGGTCGGGGCGGTCTCGGTAGCCGTCCTCGTAGAGCCGGTTGCGGTTGAGGCAGAGCCGCCCGATGCGTTCACCGAGGAGGTCGAAGAGCTCGTAGCGCTCCTTGAGCTCGGGGAAGCGGGCCTGGTGGCGCAGGATCTCCGCCCGTACGAGGGACCAGAAGTCCTCCTCCGGGACGCCGAGCTGGTCCTCGCAGAGAGCGGAGAGGTGGCGGAAGACTCCGACGGAGAGCCCTGAGTGGAAGAACCGGGGCAGGAAGCCGGCGGGCTCGCTGAGCAGCACCGCGCGAACCTCGTCGGGCATGGCCGCGAGCTCGGGCAGGGGATCGTCGCTGACGTTGACGTCGTCCACGAAGTCCTTGACCGCGAGCCGGACCGGGACGTCGTGCTCATCGAAGATCACGACGACGTTCTCGCCGTGCGGGGAGAAGACGGTATCGCGTCGGGGGCGACGCGCCGGCTGCCGTACGCGCGGCGGCGGGCGCGGAAGCGCGAGGCTGCTGCCGTCGTCGAGGGTCAGGGTCCAGGCGTCACCGGAGGCCGCCGGGACGGGGGGACGGGGGGACGGGGGGCGGCGTCCGAGAAGTGGGGGCCGGAGGAGTCGGGGGTTGCGGAGAAATTCGGCACGGGGGTCCTCGAAGATCGGGAACTTTGCTGCGCGGCGCAGAGTTTTCGAAGGGAGAGGTGCGGAGGACGACTGAGGGCGGGGCGGGCGGGCTCGAGGGATCCGGGACTTGCGGGGCGGCACTCAGAGGAGATTGCGCAGCGCCCGTTCGCGGATCATCAAGGCCGCGCGCTTGCCGGGCAGTTCGATCTCCGCGGAACAGCGGAAGCCGGAGCTCAGGAAGGCTGATACGGAGGGGGTGTTGCGGATGTCCGGTTCGGCGATGACGCGCATGCAGCGGGGACGGTTGTCGAGCACCAGGTCTGCGACGGCGCGCAGGAGCGCCGTGCCCAGGCCCCTGCCACGGTTCGTGCCGTCTCCGATGAGCAGGTGGATACCCGTGTCGTGGGGGCGCGCCGGGTAGTACGCGGAGAGCGGGTCGAGGTCGGCCCGGTAGATCTCCCAGTAGCTCATCGGCGTGCCGTCGAGGAGGCCGAGGCACGGGATGCTGCGGCTGTCCCCGTCCAGCTGTGCCTGCGTGTGGGCTGCGGTGACGGCGGCGGGGCCGGCGAGTTCCCAGTAGGCGGCCACCTCCGGGTCGTTCATCCAGTGGGTGAGCAGCTCCAGGTCACGGCCGAGGCGGACCGGTTCGAGACGGAAGAGTCCGGCCCACGTGGAGACACCGCCCCAGCTCGCCGGGGAGTCGAGCAGGTCCGCTTCGGCGAGCAGCGGCAGCAGCTCGGCGGTGAGACGCGGCTCGGCGTCACGGGGCGCGTCGGTGTGGAAGTCGGTGGAGGGCATCGGGGGTCTTCTCCGTGTCGGTGGTGACGCGTCAATCGTGAAGGGGGTTGGCGATGGTGACGTAGACGGACTGGGTGTCGACGGGGCCGACGAGCTCGTCGAGGCCGCCCAGGCGGGTGAGCAGATTCGCCTTGCAGCGCAGGGTGGGTGAGTCGAGCAGCCGCGCGGGGAGCGGGCCGAGGTCCAGGGCCTTGCCGAGGAACCTGCGGAAGGCGGCGAGCAGAACGCGTTCGTCGGCGAGCCGCTGGGATCCGAAGGCTCCGATGAGGCCGAGCACGTTGTTGATGCCGAGGTAGTAGGCGAAGCGTTCGTCGGTGACGGCGTCGGAGACGAAGGTGTCGCTGGCGGCGCCGATACCGGGGAGCCGGTGTTCCAGTTCCGTGCGGCGGGAGGCGCGAAAGTAGTAGCCCTGGTTGTCGCGGTAGCGGCCGCCGACCGGCCAGCCGGCCGGGTCGAGGAGGACCAGCGTGTTCTGCTGGTGCGCTTCGAGGGCGATGCCGGCGAGAGCGTCGAAGGCGAGGACCGGCAGGACGACGTGGTCGAGGTAGCGCAGGAACCACTCGGCGGAGACCGCGGAGGTCGTCCGCCCGGTGGTGGCGGCGAGACGCGAGACGGTCTCGGCGAGCCGGGAGCTCATGGTGGTCCGACCGGGCCACGGGCGGAGCGCGGTGAGTGCGGCGACGCAGAGGGCGTCGTCGCCCGGACGGAAGGGGTTGTGGCGCAGCAGGACGTCCAGGCCGGGGACGTGGGTGCCGTCCGCGGCGTTCACGGCCACCCAGGCGGGGTCGCGGACGATGTCGAAGCCGGGGTGGGCCGCCTGCCACCGCTCCGCGAGTCCGGTGCGGAGCAGCCGGTGGACCTCGACGCCTCGGCGGAGTTCCTTGCGGAGGTTCTCCCGGCGGGAGTTGGTGATGCGCAGGCCCAGGGAGAGCTTGAGCATCACAGGGGCACCGGGCCGGTGGACGGTGCGGATGGAGGAGGTGGGATACCAGGGCTCTCCGTACGGGCCCAGGTCGTGCAGGAGTCCCGCGTCGCGCAGGGCGGTGACCGCGGGGCGCTGGAGCAGGTGGCGGGCCTGCCAGGGGTGAAGGGGAAGGGGGGTGGTGTCCTCGGGCACGGGGAGGCCGGGAGCGAGGCGGCCCAGCAGCCGGGCGGCGGAGACCGGGCGGCCGCGTTCGGTCCAGGCGGAGTCGGTGGCGAGCGCTGTGGGCGCGACCGCCACCCAGTGGAGGGGGAAGGAGCCGTGGAGTTCGGGTGAGTAAGCGCGCACTTCGGATTCGGAGAGGCCTTCGCGGCTCTTCGGGGTCGGGTGCAACGGGTGACCGAGAAGGAGGGATTGTTCGGCGGTGAGGAACCGGTCCTCGGCGACGGGAGTGGGGGCGGTCGGCCGTCGGCGGCGATCGGTGATGAACTCGGCGGTCCGGTGCACCGAGTCGGCGACCCGGCCGACGAGGTCCGCACCACCTGGGCCGGCGTTGCCGGAGGGGGTGATGAGAGAGCCGGCGCCGCCTCGGACGACGGCACGGCCCTCGCGGGAGATGAGGGCGGCGAGGGTGACGGCATCCACGGCGGGGGCGTCGACGGCGGCACCTTCGAGCAGGGCCGGGCCGAAGCGGTGCCAGCCGGCGGCCGACCAGTAGCGGACGGCGACGAGCAGGGCGGCGCCGGATGCGGGCAGGGGGACGCGCAGCACGGGCCCGGTGGGCTGCCCGAGCCCGGTCTCACGTACCCAGCACCGCAGCAGGTTCTCCACCGAGGCGGCCTCGGCGGCGACCACGGGGTCGGGGTGGTCCAACAGGTCGGCCGCTCCCGTCCGGGGTCTGACGGCGCCGTCCTTCTGCCGGGGGACACTGGCGCCGACGTCTCCGCCGAGCCGCGGCTCGGCGGCCATCCAGGGCATGCCCGGGCCCGGCATGCCCGGCATGCCCGGCATGCCCGGCGTGGCGTCGGCCGGGCCGGTCGAAGCATTGCCCGGCCCGGCGGCGGATCCGGGGGGTGCGGCAGCCGGTTGCTGGGGCTGCCCCGCCGGTTCGGCACTGCCGGAACCCGCCGGGGACGGCCTGCGGCGTGCCTCGTCGGGCGTGCCATCGGCGGCCATGGAGAGGGCCGCGGGCAGCACGGAGGCCGCGGGGGGCGCTGGCCAAGCCCCATCGGCATTACCCACTGGCGCGGGCGGCACCGGTGCTGTCCGGCCGTGCGCGGACGGGGACAGCCCGGCCCGGTTCCCCGGAGCGAGGGGTACGGCCGGGCCGGCAAGGCCGGAGTTCGAAGGGCCGGGGCCCACCGGGGACGGTTCGGCCACCGCTCCGGCGACGGGCGCCGAGGCGGCCGGGGCCGCCGGAGCCCCCGCCGGGCCGGTCAGCTTCAACGCCCCGACGGGACCTGGCACTTCCGGTCGGGCGACGAAGACAGGGCCCGGAGGCTGGACGGGGGCGGGCCCCGGAGACCGATCCAGCACCCCACCGAAGGCGCCTGGCGAGACGGGCGGCTCGGGCCGGAGCGGGGCGGGACGGGCCGAAGGCGGTGCGGTCGCGCCGCTGGCGGCCGGGTCGGGGTTCCTGCCGTCCGAGCCCGTGCGCGTGGCGTCGACGCCGAGGCCGGCCGGAGTCGGGGGTCGCAGCAACGAAGGCCAGGTGGAAGCGGGAGGGGAGGTTGCGGCCGCACCGGTGGCAGCCGGCGAAGCGGGAACGGGCGAGGACCAAGCGGACCCACCGCCCACCGGGGTCGGACCGCCCAGGGCCGGAGCCAACGGGGTGATCGGCCCGAACCCGGCCGGGCTGCTCGAACCAGCCGGGCTCGCCGAACCATCCCGCCCGACCGGACCCGACGAGCCGACCGGTCGATCCCGACCTGCCGAGCCGGCCGGGCTCGCCTGGCTGACCGCGCCGGCCGGGGGCTGTTCCGACGGAGGGAGAGGGCGAGGAGACCTGGTCGGGGCTGCGTTGGCGGTCGTCGGTGACGGCAGCTCCGGGGCGGTCTCTGGAGCGGAGGTCATGTCAGGGCGCGGGGCGGCGGCTGTGGGCGGTACGGGGGCGCTGCCCGTGACGAGTGGGATGTCCGCCGGTCCGCCGTGCGGGGCCACTGACGTCCTGGACTCGTTCCCTCCGAGTGGCACGGTGCCCCAGGCCGGGGCGCCTGATGGCGCGGGCCCGGCCGGGATGACCCAAGCCAGCGCGGGCTCGGCCTTCGTGAAGGGTTTGCTCACGTAGGTGGGGGTCGGATGCACTGGCGTCGGCGGTAGGAGTGTTCTGGGGGCGGCCGGAGGCAGCGTCCCTGCCGTGGGCAAGGGCATGGGCGTGGCCGCCGGCGAGGGCGAGGGCGTAGATCCTGCCGGGGCAGCGTTGGACGGTCCGGCGGTAGGTGCGGCGGTAGGTCCGGGAGCAGTCTCGGAGTACGGGCCCTGCGGTGATCGCATCGGCAGAGTCGCCGCGGGAAGAGGCGGAGTCAGCCCGGCAGTGGATGCGAAGCCTCCGACGGGGGCGGCCGGGACACCGGGCGGCCATGCGGTGGCATCCATGGCCGGGGACTCGGAGCCGGGGGCGATCGCGGCCGAGGGCTGCGGGGCGGGGAACGTCGCGGCCTCGGCCTCGGAGCCCTGCGCGGGGGCGGTCCCGGCCAGGGGCTGCGGGTCGGAGAACACCCTGGCCTCGGACCCGGAGCTCCGCACAGGGGCGATCGGGCTCGGGGGCTGCTGATCGGGGAACGCCTCGGTCGCGAACCCGGAGCCCCGCACAGGGGTGGCCGGGGCCGGGGACTGCGGGTCGGGGGACGGACCGGCAGCGGAGCCGGAGCTGTGCGCGGGGGCCGTCGGGGGCTGGGGGGACGGGGGGACGGGCTGGAGTGGGGGGTCCAGGGGGTGGGCGGGGTGCGGCATGGAGGTCCTTAGCGGCGGAGGGCGGCGGGGATGGCGTCGGCGAGGCGGTCGAGGACTGCCGCGGCCTGTTCGTCGGTCAGGGTCAGGGGAGGCAGGAGCCGGACGACGCTGGCGTGCCGCCCGCCGAGTTCGACGATCAGGCCGCGGTCCAGGCACGCCTGGCGGACGGCCACCGCGAGGGCGGGGGCGGCCTCCCCGGTATCGGGGTCGATCAGTTCGACGCCGATCATCAGCCCGCGGCCCCGTACGTCCCCCACACAGGAGTGGGCCGGGATCAGGCCGCGCAAGGAGCCCAGCATGCGCGCGCCCAGCAGGTCCGCCCGGGCCGCGAGGTCGTTCTCCCGGACGTAGGCCAGTGTCGCGGTGCCGGCGGCCATGGCCAGCTGGTTGCCGCGGAAGGTGCCGGCGTGGGCTCCGGGGGCCCACTGGTCCAGCTCCGACCGGTACACGATCACCGCGAGCGGCAGGCTCCCGCCGATGGCCTTGGACAGCACCATCACATCGGGGACCACCCCCGCGTGGTCGACGCCCCAGAAGGCCCCGGTCCGCCCCACCCCTGTCTGGACCTCGTCGGCGATCAGCGGGATCCCGCGGGCCGCGGTGATCTCCCGCATCCTCCTCAGCCAGGCGTCCGGGGCGGGGTGCACCCCGCCCTCGCCCTGCACCGGTTCGACGATCATTCCGGCGGGCGCCGCCACCCCGCTCTTGGGGTCGTCCAGGAGGCTCTGCGTCCAGCGGGCCGAGAGTTCCGCTCCCTCGGTCCCGCCGACCCCGAACGGGCAGCGGTAGTCCTGCGGATACGGCAGCCGGGTCACCCGTACGTCCGCGGCCCCGCCCGAGGCCTCCCGCGCGCCGGCCGTCATGCCGTGGTAGGCCCCGGTGAAGGCGAGGAGTCCCGACCGGCCGGTGGCGGTCCGGACGAGTTTCAGCGCGGCTTCCACGGCGTCGGCCCCGGCCGGTCCGCAGAACTGGATGCGCGCGTCGGCCGCCAGCCCCGCGGGCAGGTTGGCGAACAGTTCGGTGGTGAAGGCGTCCTTGACCGGCGTGGCGAGGTCCAGGACGTGCAACGGGGCACCGGAGTCCAGGACACCGCGGATGGCTTCGAGCACCACCGGATGGTTGTGGCCGAGGGCCAGGGTGCCGGCGCCGGAGAGGCAGTCGAGGTAGCGCCGGCCGTCCGCGCCCTCGATGGTCAACCCCCTTGCCCGCACGGGGACGATGGGCAGGGAGCGCGCGTACGTCCGCGCCGCGGACTCCCGTTGCGCCTGCCTCCGCAGGATGCCCTCCCCCGGCGCCGTGCGGGCTCCCGCCTCCGTCCGGCCGCCCGGCACCCTCGAACTGCCCCGAGCCGCGGCCCCCGGTACCCGGTGGGCCTGCGGCGGGACGAGTGCCTCGGCCGCGGCCTGCTCGCTCGTCAAAGCCACGAGTGTCGCTCCTCCCGCACGGTTGCTCTTCCGGAGTGCGCCTCGAACACCAACGCTGCTCCCCCATCCCCCGTACGTACCAACGACGGTGGCGGCGGCGGATCACGGGTGGGCCCAAGATCCTTGCTCCGCGCGGGAGACGGGCCCGGTTGCACGGAACCGTCGCCCCGGGCTGCGCCGTCTCCCCCGGCAGCGGCATAGTGGGGTGCTACGACCCGGGCGACTCGGGTGACCCGGAGAGCCCAGCCGGCCGGCCAGGCATCCAGTTGTCCGAATCCAGGCGCGCAAGCACCCAGGCAACATCCCGAACCACCAGGGGGATTCACGACATGCGACCGATCCGACCGGTCACCGCGCTGCTCTGCTCGGCCGCGCTCGCGCTGACCGCCGCGGCCTGCGGACCCGGCGACGGTGACACCGACGCGAAGCCGACCGTGGCGGCGAGCCTTCCCACGAGCCTCGACGGGGTCAAGATCCCGGACTCGCTCAAGGACAAGCTCAAGGAGCACGGCATCGACCTGGAGAAGTGGAAGGGGGGTGCGTGGAAGAACTGGAAGAAGGAGGACTGGCTCCGCGAGGCGGGCGACTACATCAACCCGATCATCGAGGGCCTGTGGGACTCGGACCGGATGCGTGACGCCGACAAGACTCCCCAGCCTCCGGCCGTCGACCCGGACGCGGGCAAGGACCAGGGCGTGACCGATCCGGTTCCGGCCCCGGTGACGGCGAAGGCCGCGGCCGCGCCCTACCACCAGAGCGTCCCCGCCTCCGGCAAGGTCTTCTTCGACAGCCCCGAGGGCTCGATGGTCTGCTCGGCGACCGTGGTCAAGGACCCGGCGCACCCCGGCAAGTCCAACATGGTCTGGACGGCCGGCCACTGCGTGCACGCGGGCAAGGCGGGCGGCTGGTACCGCAACATCGCCTTCGTCCCGTCGTACAACAACGCCGGCAAGCCCGCGGCGGCCCTCAAGGGCGCTCCCCGCGACGAGGTGGCCCCGTACGGCGTGTGGTGGAGCGACTGGGCGCAGACCTCCGACCAGTGGATCGCGACCGGCGGTCCGACCGGCGGCGCGGGTGCCCCGTACGACTTCGCGGTGCTGCACGTGACCCCGGAGAAGGGCGGCGGCAAGTCCCTGGAGGAAACGGTCGGTACGGCGCTCCCGGTGGAGTTCAACGCCCCGGCCGTGCCCAAGGTCGCGAACATGACGGCCACGGGATACCCGGCGGCGGCTCCGTTCGACGGCCAGAAGGCCTTCCAGTGCACCGACAAGCCGGGCCGGCTCTCGCTGAACGCGACCGACCCCTCGATGTACCGCATCGGCTGCACGATGACCGGCGGTTCCTCGGGCGGCGGCTGGATCGCGGCGGGCTCCGACGGCAAGCCGGCGCTGGTGTCCAACACCTCCATCGGCCCCGCCAAGGCGGGCTGGCTGGCCGGACCCCGGCTGGGCCCGGAGGCGAAGGGCATCTTCGACGCGGTGAGCGGCAAGTTCAAGTAGCCCGCCGGACGAGCAGGTAAGAGCCAGTAGGCCGCAGGCGCAGGCAGTAGGCGCAGGCGGCAGGACATGTGGATGAGGGCCCCCCGCACCTGCGGGGGGCCCTCATCCACATGTCCACCGGGCGGTCGGAACCGCCCGTCCGGTCAGTGCTTCGCGAGCACGTACGGAGCGAACTCCGCCGCCAGTTCGGCGTGCACCCGCGCCTTGAGCAGGGTGCCCTCCGCGGTGTGCTCCTCGGAGATCACCTCGCCCTCGGCATGCGCCCGGGCGACGAGCCCGCCGCGCGTGTAGGGCACGACGGCCTCGATCTCGATCGCCGGCCGCGGCAGCTCGGCGTCGATGAGCGCGAGGAGTTCCTCGATGCCCTGGCCGGTGCGCGCCGAGACCGCGATGGAGCGCTTCTCGATCCGCAGCAGGCGCTGGAGCACCAGCGGGTCGGCCGCGTCCGCCTTGTTGATCACCACGATCTCGGGCACCTTGACGGCGCCGACCTCGCGGATGACCTCGCGGACCGCCGCCAGCTGCTCCTCCGGCGCCGGGTGCGAGCCGTCCACGATGTGCAGGATGAGGTCGGAGTCGCCGACCTCCTCCATCGTGGAGCGGAACGCCTCGACAAGGTGGTGGGGCAGGTGCCGGACGAAGCCGACCGTGTCGGCCAGGGTGTAGATCCGGCCGGACGGGGTTTCGGCCCGGCGCACGGTCGGGTCGAGGGTGGCGAACAGCGCGTTCTCCACCAGTACGCCCGCGCCGGTGAGGCGGTTGAGCAACGAGGACTTGCCGGCGTTGGTGTATCCGGCGATGGCGACCGAGGGCACCTTGTTGCGGCGGCGTTCCTGCCGCTTGATGTCGCGGCCGGTCTTCATCTCCGCGATCTCCCGGCGCATCTTCGCCATCTTCTCGCGAATCCGCCGCCGGTCGGTCTCGATCTTGGTCTCACCGGGGCCGCGGGTGGCCATGCCGCCACCGCCGCCGCCACCCATCTGCCGGGACAGCGAGGCACCCCAACCGCGCAGGCGCGGCAGCATGTACTGCATCTGCGCGAGCGCGACCTGCGCCTTGCCCTCACGGGACTTGGCGTGCTGGGCGAAGATGTCGAGGATGAGCGCGGTCCGGTCGACAACCTTCACCTTGACGACGTCTTCGAGGGCGATGAGCTGGCCGGGGCTGAGCTCGCCGTCGCAGACGACGGTGTCGGCGCCGCTCTCCATGACGATGTCGCGCAGCTCGCGCGCCTTGCCGGAACCGATGAAGGTGGCCGGGTCGGGCTTGTCGCGGCGCTGGATCACGCCGTCGAGCACGAGTGCGCCGGCCGTCTCGGCGAGGGCGGCGAGCTCCGCGAGGGAGTTGTCCGCGTCCTGCACCGTGCCGGAGGTCCACACGCCGACGAGTACGACCCGCTCCAGGCGGAGCTGGCGGTACTCGACCTCGGTGACGTCTTCGAGCTCGGTGGAGAGGCCGGCCACGCGGCGCAGAGCCGCGCGCTCGGAGCGCTCGAACTGCGCGCCGTCCCGGTCCCCGTCGACCTCGTGGCTCCAGGCGACGTCCTCTTCCATCAGGGCGTCGGCCCGAAGGCTCTCGGTGAAGCTCTGCGAGTCGGAGGCCGACGCGCCGTGCGCGTCGTCCCGTGCGTCCCGCGCGTCCTGGGAAGGGGAAGAAGAGGAGGTCATTGGATCCTTACGTCGATTGCGAATGCGTCCGCGACAGCAGAAGCGGAGCCAAGGCCAAAGCTACTCCCGCGCGTGACACAACACCGTCATGTCCAACGCGTGACACCACCAGGAGATTCCCCCGGAGGCTCCAGCCGCGGCCCCGTCGATGGTGGCATGACCCTTCCGCACCCGTCACACGCTTTTCGGGCCGCCCCACTCCGGGTGCCCCGGCATCGCCGGGGTGATCTTCCCGTACAGCCACGGCTCCAGGAACGGCCCCAGGTCCCGGCCGGCCTCCTGCGAGGCCAGCCGTACGAAGTCCCCCGTGCCGGCGGTCGCGTCCCGGTGCTCGCCCACCCAGCGCCGCTCCACCCGGTCGAAGGCCTCGGCCCCGATCTCCTGGCGCAGCGCGTAGAGGATCAGCGCGGCTCCGTCGTAGACCGCCGGCCGGAACAGCCCGATCTTCTCCCCCGGGGCGGCCGGCTTCGGCGCAGCCGGGGGTCCGCCGGCCGCGCGCCACTGGTCGGAGCGCTGGTAGGCCTCGCGCATCCGGCGCTCCAGGGAGTACTTGCCGAGGCCGTCCGCGTACAGGGCCTCGTACCAGGTGGCGTGGCCCTCGTTGAGCCACAGGTCCGACCAGGTGCGCGGGCTCACGCTGTCGCCGAACCACTGGTGGGCCAGCTCGTGGACCATCACGGACTCCACGTACCAGTCGGGGTATCCGCCGCCGCCCGTGAAGAGCGAGCTCTCGAAGAGCGACAGGGTCTGCGTCTCCAGCTCGAAGCCGGTCCTGGCCTTCGCGATCAGCACCCCGTAGTTCTCGAAGGGGTAGCGGCCGACCCGTGCCTCCATCCACTCGATGTGCCCGGCGGTCTTCTTCAGCCACGGCTCCAGCCGCTCCCGTTCCGCCGCCGGGACCACGTCGCGCAGCGCCAGCCCGTGCGGACCGGTGCCGTGGACGACGGCCGACGTGCCGAGCGAGACCTGGGCCAGCTCGGTGGCCATGGGGTGCAGCGTGCGGTACGTCCAGGTGGTCGCGGAGCCGACGCGCGGGGCCGGGAGTGCGCCCGGCACCCCGTTGGCGACGGCCGTGATCCCGGCCGGCGCGGTGATCCGGAAGGTGAAGTACGCCTTGTCGGCGGGGTGGTCGTTGCAGGGGAAGACCCGGTGGGCGGCGTCGGCCTGGTTGGCCATCGCCAGCCCGTCGTCGGTGACCACCCAGCCGCCGTCGCCGCGCCCTCGCGGGTCGCTCGTGTGCCGGATGGTGACGTGCAGGGGCGCGCCCCGCTCGACGGGCCGGGCGGGGGTCAGTACGAGGTCCTCGCCGATGCTCGCGAAGGTCGCCGGCTCCCCGTTGACCTCGGCGGAGGCGACCTTCCCGTGGGTGAAGTCCAGGTTGACGGTTTCGAGCCGCTCCAGGGTGCGGGCGTCGATGACGGTGACCGCGTCGAGCGGAGTGCGGTTGTCCTTGTACGCGAAGGACAGGTCGTACGAGAGCACGTCGTACCCGGGGTTCCCGAGCTCCGGGAACAGCGGGTCGCCGATGCCCAGGGCCTTGGGTACGGGCACCACGGCGGCGACGAGGGTGAGGGAGGCCGCGGCCAGCAGTGCGGCGCGCAGGCGCGGGGAGGTGAGCTGCATCCCCCATCGCATACCAGCGCCCGCCACGCGCCCGCGAACGGCGCGCGACGGCTCCACCCGAAAGGAGCGGGCGGGCTACGCCCGGCTGACGTCGTAGACGCCCGGCACGTCGCGCATCGCACGCATCAGCGCCTGGAGCCCCGTGGCGTCGGGCAGTTGCAGGGTGTAGGTGTGCCGGACCCGTTGTTCGACGGGAGGTTCGACGGTCGCGGACACCACTTCCACCCCCTCGCGGGCGATGGCCTCGGTCAGATCTGCCAGCAGGTGCGGGCGGCCGAACGATTCGGCGAGCAGGGTGACCCGGCAGTCCGCGGTCGCCCTCCAGTGCACTACGACGGGGGTGCGTCCCACCGCCCGCATCTGGGCCACCGTCGCGCAGTGGATCCGGTGCACGGTCACGGCCCCGCCCCGTACGACGAATCCCGCGACCGCGTCCGGCGGCACCGGCGTGCAGCACCCCGCGAGCCGCACGGTGGCGTCCGGCAGGTCGGCGACGGCGTTGCCCCCGCCGCCGCGGGCCCCGATCACCGACAGCGGCGCCCGGGGCGCGGCCGCGGCGGGCCCGGCCCCGTCGGGATGGGACTCCAGCCAGCTGCTGACGGCGATCCTGGCGGCCGGGGTCTTGGCATGGTCCAGCCAGTCCGCGGCGGGTCCGGAGCCGGCGTCGTGCGCGAGGAGCAGCTGGACGGTGTCCCCGTCCGAGAGCCGGGAGGACAGGGAGGTCAGGCGCCCGTTGACCCGGGCGCCGATACAGCCGTGGGCCGCCTCGCCGTACTGCGCGTAGGCGGCGTCGATACAGCTGGCGCCGGCGGGCAGTCCCAAGGTTCCGCCGTCGGCCCGGAACACGGTGATCTCCCGGTCCTGTGCCAGTTCGGAGCGCAGAACGTCCCAGAAGGTGTCGGGGTCGGGCGCCGACTGCTGCCAGTCGAGCAGTCGCGACAGCCAGCCGGGCCGGGTGGGGTCCACCCGCTCCTCGTCCGGGTCGGCGGCCTGGGTGGCCTCGCCGGGCGGCTGCGGGGCCGTCGTCGAGGGCGTGGCGGACGTGGCCGTGTACGGATTGCCGAGCGCCACCACCCCCGCCTCCGCGACCCGGTGCATCTGACGGGTCCGGACGATCACCTCGGCGACGTACCCCTCGGGCGTGGCGAAGGCGGTGTGCAGCGACTGGTAGAGGTTGAACTTCGGGGTGGCGATGAAGTCCTTGAACTCGGAGACGACCGGGGTGAAGCAGGTGTGCAGCTCGCCCAGGACCGCGTAGCAGTCGGCGTTCTCCCCCACGAGGACCAGCAGGCGGCCGAAGTCGGAGCCGCGCAGCTCCCCTCGCTTGAGGGCGATGCGGTGCACGGAGACGAAGTGCCGGGGGCGCACCAAGACCTCGGCGGCGATGCCCGCGTCGCGCAGCACCACGCGGACGGATTCAGCGATGGCGGGCAGCGGGTCGCGGTCCCCCGCGTGGGCCGCGATGAGCGAGCGGGTGTGCTCGTACTCCTCGGGGTGCAGGATCGCGAAGACGAGGTCTTCCAGCTCGGTCTTCAGGGCCTGTACGCCGAGCCGTTCGGCGAGCGGGATCAGTACGTCCCGGGTGACCTTGGCGATGCGGGCCTGTTTGTCGGGGCGCATCACGCCGAGGGTGCGCATGTTGTGCAGCCGGTCGGCCAGTTTGATGGACATCACGCGGACGTCGTTGCCGGTGGCCACGAGCATCTTCCGGAATGTCTCGGGCTCGGCGGCGGCCCCGTAGTCGATCTTCTCGACCTTGGTGACCCCGTCGACGATGAAGCAGACCTCTTCGCCGAACTCCTCGCGGACCTGATCGAGGGTCACGTCGGTGTCCTCCACGGTGTCGTGGAGGAGGGAGGCCGTCAAAGTGGTGGTTTCGGCTCCGAGTTCGGCCAGGATGAGCGTCACGGCGAGCGGATGTGTGATGTACGGCTCACCGCTTTTGCGCATCTGACCGCGGTGCGAGGTCTCGGCGAGCAGATAGGCGCGGCGCAGGACGGACAGGTCCGCGTCGGGGTGGTGGGCGCGGTGCGCCTCGGCGACATGGCCGATGGCGTCCGGCAGCCGGTCCCGCGACGCGGGACCGAGCAGTGCGGCGCGTCCGAGTCGTCGCAGGTCAAGCCTGGTCCGGCCCCGTCTGCGAAGTTCAGGGCGCGCTTCGGAACGTGCTTCGGGGTTCGTGGCCTCTGCACTCATGGGCACCTCCGGCGGCTTCGACCGGCGGTGGTGGGCATGGGGTGAGCCCTCAGGGCCGGTGCCTGATGCTACCGACCCCACCACGTGGCGCAGTCCACCTCTCGCTCAGCGTGAAACGGATCACCCATTAGAGGGAAGCTTCAGGCGAAAGACGTTTCGGTGAGCCAGGCCGGATCGAACTCCCCCGCAGCCACGATGACGGCCGGTCCGGCCATCTCGATGCGGCCGTCGGGGTGCTCGGTGATGACCAGCGTGCCGCCCGGCAGATCGACGGTGTATGTGGCGGGCGTGCCGGTGACGGCCGGGTCCGCGCCGTCGCGGCGGATGGCGGCCACGGCGACCGCGCAAGCGCCGGTGCCGCAGGAGCGGGTCTCGCCGGAACCGCGCTCGTGGACGCGCATGGCGACGTGCCGGGGGCCGCGGTCGACGACGAACTCGACATTGACACCCGTCGGATAGGCGGACGCCGGGCTGTACGGGGGCGGGTCCAGCAGATTCCCGGCATCATCCAGGCTGTCAACGAACGCCACCGCGTGCGGGTTCCCCATGTTGACGTTGCGCGCCGGCCAGGAGCGCTCGCCCACGGAGACGGTGACCTCCCCCTCGGGCAGTTCGGCGCGGCCCATGGAGACGGTCACGTCGCCGGTCTTGTCGAGGTGCACCTGCTTGACCCCGCCCCGGGTGGCGACGGCCAGGTCGCCGGGGGCCACGTGTCCGGCGTGCTGGAGGTAGCGGGCGAAGACGCGGACGCCGTTGCCGCACATCTCGGCGATGGAGCCGTCGCTGTTACGGTAGTCCATGAACCATTCGGCCTCGCCGGCCATGTGCGCGGCCTCGGGGTGCGCGGCGGAGCGCACGACGTGCAGTACGCCGTCCGCGCCGATCCCGGCGCGCCGGTCGCACAGCCGCGCCACGGCGGACGCGGGCAGCTCGATGGCGTTGTCCGGGTCCGGGACGATCACGAAGTCGTTCTCGGTGCCGTGGCCCTTGAGGAACGGCAGGGAGGAGAGCGAGGAGGCGGGGCTGGTCTGGGTCACCGGCCCATCGTACCGAGCCCGCGACTACCGCAGCCGGGCCACCCGGTACACCGCCAGCGCTACGACGGCCAGCGCGACCAGCGCGTACAGCAGGGCCACCCGCCAGTCGGGGCGCAGCCCCGAGCCGCGGGCCGGAAGCCCCGGCAGGGCGTAGCCCACGCGGCGCGCGGCCATCATGCCCCAGCCGCCCGCGCAGCTCATGAGAAGGAACCCGAGCATGGCGACGACCGCTCCGCCGTCGCCGAACTCGAAGGCGAGGGGGAAGGCGAACATCAGGGATCCGGACGCGGCCAGGATGACGATGGGGGCGATCTGCCACAGCCTGAGCCGGCGCTGCGGACGCAGTTCCACCTCGAACTCGGGCGCCGCGGCGGCCTCCGCCTCGGCGGTGTCCGGAGCGTCCGGGCCGTCGGGGGTCAACCGCGTGGGCTCCGCCGGCAGGCCGAGCCCGTCGGCCGCGGTGAGCCCGTGGTCCGCGACGAGCCCGTCGGACGCGGCAGGGCCGTCGATCACGGCCAGGTCGTCGACCGCGTCGAGCTCGTCGGCATCACCGAACCCCTCGGCCCGTGCGAGCGCGTCGGCCTCGGCCTCGGCGAGCGCACCCTGAAGGATCGGGTCCGGTTCCCGTCGGGTGTCGTCCCGACCGGTGTCGCGAGGGCCGGCCTCCATCGCCACGCGCCCTCCCCACTCGGACTTCGTACGCTGTCTTTCACCGCCGGTGACGGCACCGCCGGAAGTTTGATGATGGCACGCCACCGGGCCCCGGACGGGCGAGCGGGGCTTCCCGATGCCATCACGTGATCAGGCTGTGACCGCTCGTTCGACCAACGACTGCGCGATTCCGGCCAGTTCTCCGCGGTCCGCGGCGGCCCCGCTGAGCCAGTGCACCCTCGGGTCGCGGCGGAACCAGGAGTCCTGCCTGCGGGCGAACCGCTTGGTCGCCCGTACCGTCTCCGCCCGCGCCTCGTCCTCGGTGCAGTCACCGGCGAGCGCGGACAGCACCTGCTGGTAGCCCAGAGCCCTGGAGGCGGTGATTCCGTCGCGCAGCCCGGCGGCCTCCAGCGCGCGGACCTCGTCCACCAGCCCGGCCTCCCACATCCGGTCGACGCGCAGCGCGATCCGCTCGTCGAGCTCGGGCCGGGCCACGTCCACGCCGATCTGGACCGTGTCGTAGACGGAGTCGTGACCAGGGAGATTGGCGGTGAACGGCCGTCCGGTGATCTCGATGACCTCCAGCGCGCGCACGATGCGGCGGCCGTTGCTGGGCAGGATCGCCTGCGCGGCGGCCGGGTCGGCGGCGGCGAGCCGGGCGTGCAGGGCACCGGGGCCGCGCAGGGTGACCTCCGCTTCCAGCCGGGCCCGGACCTCGGGGTCGGTGCCGGGGAACTCCATGGCGTCGAGCGCGCCGCGCACGTACAGACCGGAGCCGCCGACGAGGACGGGGGTGCGTCCCTGCGCGAGCAGCTTGTCGATCTCGGCGCGGGCCAGGCGCTGGTATTCGGCCACGCTCGCCGTCTCGGTGACATCCCAGATGTCCAGGAGGTGGTGCGGCACTCCGCCGCGCTCCTGCGTCGTCAGTTTGGCGGTGCCGATGTCCATCCCCCGATACAGCTGCATCGAGTCGGCGTTGACGACTTCGCCGTCGAAATGACGGGCCAGGGCCACGCCCAGATCGGACTTTCCGGCCGCTGTGGGTCCTACGACGGCGATGACCCGCGGGGCGGGGGCTGCTTTCCTCACCGCCCCAGTCTCTCAGTCCCCGGTCAAGACGCCGCCATGTACCCGATCGAGCTACGTGACGCGGCCCGGTCGGGGTCGTTGCCTTGGCGGGGTTCCGGCCCGGCGTGCGCCTGTCGTACGCCCGGCCCGTGACCGGCGCAGGCCGGTCCGTCCACGGCGGAACTTCACTCACACGAGTAACGTTATAGGAGTAGACATGGGCATTTTGGACCGGCTTCTCGGCCGCAAGAGCCAGGCAGTGACCGAAGAGGTCGCTGCCGAGGATCTGACGGTGGAGTCCGCGACGGCCGAAGAGGCCGTGACCGAGCCGGCTGCGGCCGAGGGGACCGAGACGGTGGAAGCCGTCGAGATCCCCAAGCAGCAGTCGGCCGAGGTCGCCGCGGACAGCGAGGCCGCCGGTGAGGGTGCCCGTACGTAGCGATCGCCAACGGAAGGTGACCCATGGGCCTGCTGGACGATTTGAAGGCCAAGCTCGCGCCCGCGAAGGAGAAGGTCGGCGACCTCGCGCAGCAGCACGAGGGAAAGATCACCCAGAATCTGGAGAAGATGGCAAAGGCCGTGGACTCGAAGACCAAGGGCAAGTACAGCGGCCAGATCTCTAGCGGCACGGACAAGGCGAAGGACGCCCTGGGCAAGATCGCGCACAAGGACAACCCCGGCGGGCCGACACCGCCGGCCGCTTCCTGACGCGGTCCCGGAAAGGGGCACGGCACCACCGGGCGTGGTGCCGTGCCCCTTCGTCGTGTTCCGGGCCGCTGCCCGCTCCGGGCCCGCCCGCTAGGACCAGGCGGCGACGAAGTATCCGACCCCGTAGGGCGCGTCCTCGTACAGCAGCCGCCCTTCGAGACCGGCGCCCTCGGCAGCGCCCGCGAGCACCTGCCAGGGAGCCCGGCCGGCGGCCTGGAGCTCGGTGGCGAGCCCGGCGTCGATCGCGGCGAGCGCGGCCACGTCGGCGGCGCCCAGCGCGCGGGCGGCCTCGGTGTCGAAGGCGGCGGCCCGCTCGTCGAGGTAGCCGGGGGCCTTGAGGGTGCGGCAGGCGCTGCCGTCACCCATCACGAGCAGCGCGACCCGGACGTCCCGCGCGGCGAGCTCCCGGCCGGCGGCCAGGCACTGCGCGGTGTCCAGCGGCCCGGCGACCCCGAACCCCTCCACGGGCGCGGCGCCCCAGCCCGCCCGGCCGAGCAGCCAGGCACCGACGGCGAGCGGCGCGGGCAGCAGGCGCGGGCCTTCCTCGCCCTCGCCCAGCTGTACGTCGGTTTCGACCCCGAACCCGCGGAAGGTGCCGCGGGAGCCCTGGGGGTAGGTGCCCTGGTGGTCCCGGTCGGCGGCTCCGACGACCACGAGCAGATCGGGCCGGGAGGCGGCGAGCACCGACAGCGCGTCCGAACACGCGGTACGGGCATCGCCGAGTTCGGCGGCGGCCCCCGCGGCGAGCTCGGGCACGAGCAGCGGCGGGGCGGGGCAGACGGCGGCGGCTACGAGCATGATCCGCAGCGTAGCCGCAGCCGGCCGGGCGGCGCCCCCGAAGGGCTGCGGATCAGGAGGGGACGCGGATCAGGAGGGAACCGAGCAGCCCGAGGCGGCCACCGGCAGCGGAGCCGGGACGCCCAGGGTCGGAATGCCGAGCAGGACTCCCTTGGGCTCGGCCGGAGCGGCGTTGCGCTTCTCCCAGGCGTCGCCCGAACGCGTACGGCGTACCGACCGGGTCGGGCCCTCGGCCAGCAGGTGGTGCGGGGCCGCGTACGTGATCTCCACGGTCACCACGTCACCCGGTCGGACCTCCTGGTCCGGCTTGGTGAAGTGCACGAGGCGGTTGTCGGGGGCGCGCCCGGAGAGCCGGTGCGTGGCGCCGTCCTTGCGGCCCTCGCCCTCGGCGACCATGACCTCCAGCGTGCGGCCGACCTGCTTCTTGTTCTCGTCCCAGGAGATCTCCTCCTGGAGGGCGACCAGGCGCATGTACCGCTCCTGGACGACTTCCTTGGGGATCTGCCCCTCCATGTCCGCGGCCGGGGTGCCGGGGCGCTTGGAGTACTGGAAGGTGAAGGCGTTGGCGAAGCGGGCCTCGCGCACGGCGTGCATCGTCTGCTGGAAGTCCTCCTCGGTCTCGCCGGGGAAGCCCACGATGATGTCGGTGGAGATCGCCGCGTGCGGGATCGCGGCGCGGACCTTCTCGATGATGCCGAGGAAGCGCTCCTGGCGGTACGAGCGGCGCATCGCCTTCAGGATCGTGTCCGATCCGGACTGCATGGGCATGTGCAGCTGCGGCATGACGTTGGGGGTCTCGGCCATCGCCGCGATCACGTCGTCCGTGAAGTCGCGCGGGTGCGGGGAGGTGAAGCGGACCCGCTCCAGGCCCTCGATCTGCCCGCAGGCGCGCAGCAGCTTGGAGAAGGCCTCGCGGTCGCCCAGGTCGGAGCCGTAGGCGTTGACGTTCTGGCCGAGCAGAGTGATCTCGGAGACGCCCTCGGCGACCAGGGCCTCGACCTCGGCGAGGATGTCGCCGGGACGGCGGTCCTCCTCCTTGCCGCGCAGGGCCGGAACGATGCAGAAGGTGCAGGTGTTGTTGCAGCCGACGGAGATCGAGACCCAGGCCGCGTAAGCGGACTCGCGCCGGGTCGGGAGTGTGGAGGGGAAGGCCTCCAGCGACTCGGCGATCTCGACCTGCGCCTCTTCCTGGATGCGGGCGCGCTCCAGCAGCACGGGCAGCTTGCCGATGTTGTGCGTGCCGAAGACCACGTCGACCCAGGGGGCGCGGGACACGATCGTGTCGCGGTCCTTCTGCGCGAGACAGCCGCCGACGGCGATCTGCATGCCGGGGCGCTTGGTCTTCATGGGGGCGAGCCGGCCGAGGTTGCCGTAGAGCTTGTTGTCGGCGTTCTCGCGGACGGCGCAGGTGTTGAACACCACGACGTCGGCGTCCCCGTCCGACCCCTCGGGCGCCCGGACGTACCCGGCGTCCTCCAGCAGACCGGACAGCCGCTCGGAGTCGTGCACGTTCATCTGGCACCCGTAGGTGCGCACCTCGTAGCTCTTGGGAACGTCCACACCCGGGCTCCGGTCACTGCTGCTGGTCATGGAACAAGGGTAAGGGTCTTCCCGGCGGCACTCGGCCGGGTGTCCGCGGCCGCCCCGCAGTGACAGGACGGCGGGGCGGTGGCAGGATCGCGGCCATGCCTCTCGTACCGCCCCGGATCAGCAGGCGCCATGCCCTGCGGGCCCTGGTGGCCGTGCTCGCCGTGCTCTGTGCCCTCGTCTGGTGGCTGCGGCCCTTCGGGGCGCCGGAGCTGAAGGGGGACCTGACCTTCAGCACGGGCGTCCAGACCGGGGTCTACCACCGCTACGGCCAGCTCCTGGAGCAGGAGCTGGCCACGAGCATGCCCGGGGTCCGCGTCCGGCTGCGGACCAGCGAGGGATCCCAGCAGAACCTGCAGCGGGTGGCCGCGGGCGAGGCGGACTTCACGGTGGCGACGGCCGACGCGGTGTCCAAGTACCGCCTCGACGGGAAGCCGGGCGCCCAGCGGCTGCGCGGTCTGGCCCGCCTCTACGACGACTACGTGCAGCTGGTGGTGCCCGCCGGTTCGCCGGTGCAGTCGGCCAAGGACCTGCGCGGCAAGCGGGTCGCCGTGGGCCAGGACGGCTCGGGGGTGCGGCTGATCTCGGAGCGGATGCTCAAAGCCGCGAAGCTGGACCCGGCCCGTGACATCACCCCGGTGTCCATCGGCATCGACACGATGCCGGCGGAGCTGCAGGCAGGCCGGATCGACGCCTTCTTCTGGTCCGGCGGGCTGCCGACCAACGCCGTGCGCGAGCTGTCGGAACGCTTCGACATCCGGCTCGTGCAGCTGGGCGACCTGGTGGAGGCGCTCCAGGCCAGTGGCACCCCGGCGCGCTACTACCGGGCGGCGGTGATGGCGCAGGATGCGTACGCGCGGGCCCGCAACACCTCGGCCGTGGCCACGGTGGCGGTGCCGAACCTGCTGGTGACCCGGGACGACATGGGCGCCGAGCTGACGGAGCAGTTCACCCGCACCGTGATCGCGAGCCGGGACAGGATCGGGCACGAGGTGCACGCGGCGCAGCTGGTGGACCTGCGGACGGCGATCTACACCGATCCTCTGGAGCTGCACGTGGGCGCCGCCCGGTACTACCGCTCCGTCAAGCCCTAGCCGGACTCAAGGGCCCCGCCGGCCTCAAAGGCCTCGCGGGCCTCAGGCCGAGGGCAGCAGCATCGTGGCCGCCGCGGCCGCGCCGATCAGGCCCGCGTGCGTGCCCAAGGTCGCCGGGACGACCTGGAGCCCCTTGACGAACGACAGGGTCGCGTACGAGGCCAGGTGCGTGCGGATCGGCGTGAAGAGGGTGTCCCCCGAGGCCGCGACGCCGCCTCCGACGACCGCGATGTCGGTCTCCACGAGGGTGGCGGTGGCCGCGATGGCCGCGGCCAGCGCCCGGCCGGCGCGGTCGAAGGCCGCCAGGGCGACCGGGTCGCCCGCCTCCGCCGCCGCGGCCACGCCCGCCGCGGTGGGGTCCCCGGCCGGGATCCAGCCCTGGGCCAGGGCCCAGCGGGCGATGGCGGTGCCGGAGGCGATGGACTCCACGCAGCCGACGCCCCCGCACGCGCAGGGCTCCCCGTCGAAGGCGACGCTGATGTGGCCGATGTGACCCGCGTTGCCGGTGGGGCCGGGGTGGAGCCGGTTGTTCAGGACGAGTCCACCGCCGACCCCGGTGGAGACCACCATGCAGAGCGCGTTGGCGTGCCCCCTGGCCGCGCCGAGCCAGTGCTCGGCCGCGGTCATCGCCACCCCGTCACCGACCAGCACCGTCGGGATCCGGGCCCCGAGCTCCTCGAGCCGCGCCTCCACCCGGGCCTGGACCGGGAAGTCCCGCCAGGCACCGATGTTCACCGGGCTGACCGTGCCCCGCGCGGAATCCACCGGGCCCGCGCTGCCGATTCCGCAGCGCACCACCGAGGACCACAGCGGGCCGGCCGCGAGCTCCGCGACCACCTCCGCGACGGCCGCGAAGACGGCGTCCCCGTCCGGGCCGCGCGGGGTCGGGCGGCGGGTGGTGGCCGTCATCGTGCCGTCGGAGTGCACCAGCGCGCCGGCGATCTTCGTACCGCCGATGTCGATCGCGACCGTCAGGCCGGAGTCGCCCGGCACACCGGCCCGGGGGGCGGGAAATGCGGAGGTGGGAGTGGGAGTGGTCACGGGGGCGCTCCAGGAAGGGGTCGAAATTCAGTATGCGGCCGGCGGCGGAGCCGTACTCTCCCGGGGCTCCAGCCGGGGCCGCTCGCTCTCGCGGGACCTCGGCGGGCTCCCGGCCAGGACGGCGAGGAGTTCTTCGGCGGCGAGCCGTCCGAAGCCCGCGGTGTCCCGGACGAGGGCGGTGAGCCGGGGGTGGGTGACCCGGCAGAGCGCGGAGTCGTCCCAGGCCACGATGGAGAGCAGGCCGGGCACGGCGATGCCCAGCTCGGCCGCGACGGCGGCGCCCGCCACCGCCATCACGTCGTTGTCGTAGACGATCGCGGTCGGCGGCTGCGGCTCGGCGAGGATCCGCCGGGTGGCCGCCGCGCCCTCGGCGTCGGAGTAGTCGGTGGCCACCGAGCGCACCTGGCCGGGGCCGAGCCCCAGCCGCAGCGCCTCGGCCTGCAGCGAGCGGATGCGGCGATCCGTGTGGGCGAGTCCGGGCATTCCGGCGACGTGCGCGATCCGGCGGTGGCCGAGTCCGTACAGGTGGTCCAGCACCTGCGCCATGGTCCCGGCGTCGTCCGCCCACACCGCGGACAGGGTGGAGGGCGGGCTGGTCTCCCCGACCGTGACGGCGGGCAGCGCGAGCTGCTCGAGGAGGGCCGGGCGCGGGTCGTCGGTCCTGGGGTCCACGACGATGACCCCGTCCACGCGCCGCTCGGCCCACCAGCGGCGGTAGACGGCGCATTCGGCGTCCAGGTCATCGACGACCTGGAAGAGGAGGGCGATGCGGCCGGCGGCCAGGACCTCCTGGATGCCGGAGACCAGCTGGAGGAAGAAGGATTCGACGCCGAGGGTGTGCGCGGGCCGGGCGAGGACCAGTCCGACGGCCCCGGAGCGTTCGCCGGACAGGGCGCGGGCCGCGCTGTTGGGCTGCCAGCCCAGTTCCTCGGCGACCCGGCGGATCCGGGCACGGGTGTCCTTGGAGACTCCCGGCCGGTCGTTGAGCGCGAAGGAGACCGCGCTCTCCGACACCCCGGCCTGGCGGGCGATGTCCTTGATGGTGGGTCTGCGGGCCATGGCCTGTCTCATCCCTCGCTGACGTGGACGGCAATGGCCGGACCGTACGCGATCCTGCCCTGGCAGACCGCCTTGACCGCCACCCAGTACTCCCCCGGAGGGGTCCTGAGCGGCGGCCGCACCTCGATGACGACCTCGGCACCGCCGTCGGCCGGTACCTCGACCGGCTGCACGGCGGGGGCCGTCAGCTGCCAGCTGCCGTACGGGGAGACGGCGTACGCCTGCCCCCTCAGGGTGGACCGGATGCCGGTGGACCCGATGCGCACCCGTACGCGGGCACGTGCGCCGGGAGCGACGGTGACGGCGGGTTCCGGCGCCTGAACCCACAGCCCGGCCGGGCCGTCGGGGGCTCCGGGGACGGTGACGGTCAGCACGTCCTCGAATTCGCCCGCCGGGGTGTCGGCGAGGATCCGGACCAGGTGCTCGCCCGGTTCGGCGTCCGACGGGGGCTCCACGGCCAGCGGCAGCGACACGTGCCCGCCGGGCGGCAGCTCGGTCCGGCGCCGGGTCCAGGAGGTCTTCCAGCCCTCCGGGGCCCGGACCTCCAGGGCCGCCGGGCCGCCCGCCCCGGCCCCGTGGGCGGCGAGGGTGACGGTGGCGTCGGAGGCGATCCCGTCACAGGTCACCGTGTACGGGGCGTCGCCGAGCGGAGCGGTCCCGGTGTTGTGCAGCCAGTACCGGCTGAAGACCGGCTGGTGCGCTTCCCGTTCGCCCTCGCGCAGCGGCACGCCCGATTCCGCGAGCAGCAGCAGGGTGGTCGTGGCCGCGCCCCGGATCCGGCCCTCGAAGAAGCCGAGCGGGCGGTCCAGCAGATCGGCCTCGGCGGCCGGGTCCGTCGGCCACAGCGTCCCGGCCGTCGCCGGGCGGCCGTGCGTCTCCCGCAGCCGGACGGCGAGGTCCGCGGAGCCCTCGGCCCGTTTGACCGTCTCGATCAGCACCCGGTCGGCCGGCTCCACTCCGAGCAGCGAACGCGCGGGCGGCCGGGGGCCCTCGCCGGGCGCGGCCGTGACGGCGGTCAGCGGCTTGTTGAACTCCCGCCCCCGGCGCACCAGGTCCAGCGACCGCCAGTCCCCGGAGCCCGCGACCAGCGCGTGTTCGAAGACGTGGGTCCAGTGCTGGAGCTGGAAGGAGCTGCCGTCCGGGGCGGTGCGCCGCGGGGGGTCCATCCACTCGCCGCTCGGGCGGCCGGTGCAGGACCGCATCAGGGTGCTGTGCAGCCGCCCGGCGGTGTCGACGGCGAAGCTGGGGGTACCTCGGACCAGGATCCCGACCGTGCGGTCCGCGTACGGCTCCTCGTGCGGGTACGGCTCCTCGTCCGGGTACGCCTCCCCGTGCCCGTACGTCTCCTCGTGCGCGCCCCCCTCGGCGGCCGGATCCCGCGCTTCGAGCCGGCCCGACTCCGCGACGGCGTCCGCCAGTTCCGCCGCCGGCCCGGTCAGGACCAGCACCGGCAGGTCCCGGATCCCGGTCAGGTCGCAGCCCGGGGTCCACAGCGAGCGGAGCCCGGCGCGGGCCGGGATCCAGACCCGCGCGTGTTCCCGTACCGCCTTCGCGTACGCGGGAGCCGCCGACTCCAGCAGGGCCGCCGTGAAGGCGTTCTCGCCGGGGCCGCCGAGTGCGATGCGGAAGTCGGGCAGACTGCTGTCCACCGCCAGGTCCCCCCAGCGCGGCCCGCCGGGCCGGGTCGGGATCGCGGTGACCCCGTACCGGCCGAGGGCGGTGACCAGCTCCCGCAGGCCCTGCGCGGTGCCCGAGTCCGGGAGCACGATCTCGGCCGCGCCCAGTGCCCGTCCGCCCGGACCGGTCATCGGCGCCGACAGCGCGAACCAGTTCAGGCAGGGGCTGTCCAGGGTCCACGGAGCCCGCGTGTGATCGGCCCCGGCATCCGCCTCGGGGAAGGCGAACCCGCGCCCCACCACGGCGGCGGCCGTCTCGGCGACCGGCAGCGCGCCGGGCACGTCGGCCGGGATCCGCAGCCGCAGCAGCTGGTCGGAGCCTTCGAACGCGTGGACCGTGGTGGTGAGTTCCGCCCGGTCCAGGCCGTCCCACAGGGTGGTGGTCCGGGTCCAGCGGACGGGCCCGGTCCGCCCGGTGGCCACGATGCGCGACCCCAGCGGCCCGCGCTCCACGCGGCAGGACTCGGCGGGCGCGGCGCCCGACCCGGTGCCCGGCCCCTTGGGCAGCAGGTGCCAGGGGCCCTCCTCGAAGTAGGGATGCCTGTCGTACTCCTCCTGCACGACCAGCTCGTCCACCTCCCCCGCGATGAGCAGCTCCTGGCCGGTGCGCCGGTCCAGCAGCCGGGCGAGGCCGCCGCCGCGTGCGGGGTTGGCCTCGGCGCGCAGGAAGTCGTTCTGGACCGCGTGGCCCGGCGCGGGCTCCCAGCCGCCGGAGACCTGGAGCTCGGAGGCGGCGAGCCACCAGGTGCGGTGGCCGAGCGAGGGCACGTCCGCGGCGAGGAAGGCCAGCTCGGCGAACCCGTCCGCGGCGGCCTCGACATGGACGCACGCGCCGCGGCCCGCGTCGTCGATGACGGTGATCCGGTCGGCGGCGGCGTCCGCGAGGCCCAGTACCGCGAGCTCGACGCGGGTACGGACCAGGTCGGTGCGGGTCCAGGACACCGGGTTGTGGACGGTGACGGCGAGCGGGCCGGGGCCCCGGGTGTCGGCCCCGGCGGTCAGCGCGCGCAGCGCCTCCTCCCGTACCTGGGCGGCCAGGTCGTGGGCCTCGCGCCAGGTGGGGAGCAGGTCGAGGTAGACCTGGTCGGAGAAGGTCCCGGTGACGGCGTCGTGGTGGGCCGCGTGCAGCAGGTGGCGCCAGGCCTTGGACAGGGTCTGCGCCGGATAGTCGGTCAGTCCTTCGGCGCAGGCGAGGGCGGCGAAGGTCTCGGCCTGTTCGAGGAGGTTCTCGGCGGCCCGGTGGGCCTGTTTCACGTCGCTGTAGGTGACGTCCTTGCCGGTGTAGACGGGGCCCATCTCCCGGGTGACCGGCAGCGGCCGCTCGCCGCGCTCCGCGAACTCGGCGCGGACGGCGTCGAAGTGGGCGCGCGGGCCGCTGTGTTCCATGCGGGGCCAGCAGTAGCGGCGGTTCCAGGCGTGCTGGACGTCCAGGCCCCAGCGGTGCGGCCAGGAGAAGTCGGTGCCCATCGGGATCAGCACGTTCTTCGTGGCGGCGGCGGTGCGCAGTAGCTCGTACAGGTCCAGCAGCTGCTCTGCGGCGGCCTCGGCGTCGGGGGCCCGGTCGGAGAACCAGCCGGCGGAGTAGTGCGCGGGCAGGTAGTGCAGCAGCAGGCCCTGCCCGCCGTCACCGGGCGCGATCCACTCGTACTCGGCGGGCAGTTGCATGGCGGCGGGCGGGCGCAGCTCGTCGCCCCAGGTGTCCATCATCGGGCCCCACTGGTGGTGGGGGCCGCGGGCGAGGACGGCGGAGTCGAGGCCGGCGCCGGCCATCAGGGCGGGGAAGGACGGGTCGTGGCCGAAGACGTCGAGCTGCCAGGCGGTGCGCGGGTCGGCGCCGAGGGTGCCGCGGTGCAGGGCGAGGCCGTGGACGGCACTGCGGATGGTGGTCTCCGCGGAGGTGAGGTTGGTGGAGGGCTCGTTGTAGGTGCCGCCGACGATCTCCACGCGGCCTTCGGCGATCAGGGCGCGCAGCTCTTCGCGCTCGGCGGGGTGGGTGTCCCAGTAGGGCTTGAGGTAGTCGACCTCGGAGAGCACGAAGCGGTACGCGGGGTCGTCGCGGGCCTGCTGGAGGTGGAGCGGGACGAGGGTGAAGGCGGGAACGCCGGTGTACTCCCAGCCGCGTTCGGCCTCGCCGGGCTTCGGGGGCGCGTCCCAGAGGGAGGTGTAGGCGGCCTGGGTGTTCCACCACATGGGGTCGTAGTGGAAGTGCGGTACGAGGCGGACGGTCCAGCCGGGCTCGGCGACGACGAGGTCGAAGGCGCGCTCCGCGAGCGGGCGGCCGTCGGGGGTGGTGACGCGGACGGTGGCGGGCAGGACGGTCCCGGGGGCGGCGGCGCCGGTGCTGACGGCGACCTCGACGGTGGATTCGGGGACTTCGGCCCGGTCCCCGAGCGCTTCGCGGGCGTCCGTGCCCGCGTAGGCCTCGGCGGTGTCGGCGCGCACGATGCGCGGGTGCGCGGTGGTGATTTCGGCCCCGTGCACGGACACGTGCAGCGGTCCGGCCGGGCGCGCCCTGCGGATGCGCACCCGGATGACCTGCGACGGGGTTTCCGGCGGGCCGCTGAAGAGGGCCGGTGTGGTGACCGACGTGACCGTAATTCCGCTGTCCATTTCCGCACACTCCCTCGCACGACAACACCGCTCAACAACAGCTAAACCGCATTAGTGCACTTAGCTTCCAGCGGCTGGAACCGGCCTGTCAACGGGACTGAAGCGCATAAGTGCCACAGTCTCCGGGGGGGCAGGACTTTCATCCCGCCAAGTCGGGACCTTCGGAGATAACCATCCTGTTGACTTATCCGGTCCGGGGACGGCAGGTTATGGGCATCCGGTGAATTCCCCTGAACTCCAGGACCATTCATGCACGACGGCCCCGCCGCCTCCCCCGCCCCGCGAACCCTCCGCTTCGGCGCCAACTACACGCCGACGCGCGGCTGGTTCCACCACTGGCTCGACTTCGACCTCGACGAGGTCAGGGCCGACCTCGATTCGATCGCGGGCCTCGGCCTGGACCACGTACGGGTCTTCCCGCTGTGGCCGGTCTTCCAGCCGAACCGGACGCTGATCCGGCCGCGCGCCGTGGAGCAGCTCGTCTCGCTCGCCGACGCCGCCGCCGAGCGCGGGCTCGACGTGAACGTGGACGGCCTCCAGGGACACCTGTCGAGCTTCGACTTCCTGCCGGCCTGGACCGGAACCTGGCACCGCCGGAACATCTTCAGCGATCCGCAGGTGGTCGCCGGGCAGGAGGAGTACCTGCGCACGCTGGCCGCCGCCCTCGCGGACCGGCCCAACTTCCTCGGCATGACGGTCGGCAACGAGATCAACCAGTTCTCCGACGACCCGCACCCCTCCCCCGACCGGATCACGCGGGAGCAGGCCGGGCAGTGGCTGGAGCGGATGCTCGCCGCCTGCGAGGAGGGCGCGCCCGGCCGTCTGCACCTGCACGCCGAGTACGACGCCGCCTGGTACCAGGACGGACACCCCTTCACCGTGGCCCAGGCGGCCCGCCTCGGCGGTGCGACCGCCGTGCACTCCTGGGTGTTCAACGGAACCGCCCAGCGCCACGGCCGCACCGGGACGGCCACCGAGCACCACGCCGCGTACCTGATCGAGCTCTCCAAGGCCTGGGCCCGCGATCCGCACCGGCCGGTCTGGCTCCAGGAGGTGGGCGCGCCCGCGCCGCTGATCGGGCCCGAGCACGCGGCCTCCTTCACCGAGGCGACGGTGGCGGGCGCCCTGGACTGCCCGGACCTGTGGGGCGTGACCTGGTGGTGCTCGCACGACGTGTCCCGGGAGCTCGCGGACTTCCCGGAGCTGGAGTACGGGCTCGGCCTGCTCACCAACGACCGCGCGACCAAGCCCGCCGGCGAGGTGATCGCCCGGATCACCGATGAGTGGCGGGGCCGTGCGCACCGCCCCGCGGTGCGCACCACCGCGCTCGCCGTGGACGTGGGCGGAGCCGAGGCCGCGCCCAACCGCTCGGTGTGCGCGCCCGGCGGTGCGTTCTTCGAGGCCTGGGCGGAGCTCACGGCACAGGGGGTCCGCCCCGCGGTGGTCCTGACCGAACTCGCCGGGGACGCGGAGCACTTGGCCGCGCGCGGCATCACCGAGGTACTGCACGTCTCCGAGGTCCCCACCCGGACCTGACCGGCCCCTACGCCCTCCGGAGGATCCCCTCATGACCGAGACCGACAACGGCGTCGAGCCTCGTCACGACCGCATACCCGACCGCGTGTCCGACCGTAGGTCCGACCGCCCGTCCGACCGCTCCGCCGACCCCGCACCCCTGCGGCCGTCCCGGCGCGGGATGCTCGCCGCCGGGGCCGGGATAGGAGCCAGCGCCCTGCTCGGTGCGGCGGCCACCCCCGCCACGGCCACCCCCGCCCCCGCCGCGCCGGCCCCGTCCGCCGCCCCCGCCCCGGTCGGCCCCGCCGGCCTGGCCCCGTACGCCTCGTACTGGTTCCCGGACTCGCTCCCCCAGGGCGCTCCGGGTCCCGGGATCACCTGGCGCTCCCTCATGCGGTGGAGCCCCGAGTCCGACCCCGATCTGGCCCACAACACCGCGACCGTGCCGCTGGCCCCCCGCTTCACCCCGGTGGCGCCGAACGCCACCGCCCGCGCCGGCCAGGCCCGGATCGCCTCGCTCGTCTCCTTCGGGAACACCGCCGGGAATCCCTCGCAGGGTTCCCCGACCGCCGACTACTACGCCCTCACGCACTGGGCGTACATCGACGAGCTGGTCTTCTGGGGCGGCTCCTCGGGCGAGGGCATCGTGCTCGCCCCGAACGCGCCGGTCGTCGACGCCGCGCACCGCAACGGCGTACGAGTGCTGGGCAACGTGTTCCTGCCGCCCGTGGCCTACGGCGGCGACCTCCGGTGGACCCGGGACCTGGTCCAGCGGGACTCCCTCGGCCGCTTCCCGGTCGCCGAGAAGCTGGTGGAGGTGGCGCGGACGTACGGGTTCGACGGCTGGTTCGTCAACGCCGAGACCGGGGGCGGCGACAGCGCACTCGCCGCCCGGACCCAGCAGTTCCTGCGCGCCCTGCGGACCGCGGGCGAGCCGCACGGGCTGCGCATCACCTGGTACGACGCCATGAACTCCACCGGCGCGGTCGGCTGGCAGGGCGAGCTCAACGGGCTCAACCAGGAGTTCTTCGAGGACCGCCGGGGCAAGGTCGCGGACACCATGTTCGTGGACTTCCGCTGGACACCGGGCAGGCTCGCCGCCTCCGGAGCCCTCGCGGACAAGCTGGGCCGCAGCCGCCACGAGCTGTGGGCGGCCGTGGACACGGAGTCCGACGGCTGGGACTCCGCGGTGGACTGGGAGGCGATCGTCCCGCGCGGCCGCGACCACGTCGTCTCCTACGGGTTCTACCGGCCCGAGTGGACCCGCAACCATCTCACCGACCGATCCCCGGGCGCCTTCCACCGTGCCGACGACCGGTTCTGGACGGGCGATTCCCTGGACCCGGCCCGCCCCGCGGCCGGATCCGCCTGGCGGGCGCCCGCCACCGCCGTCGCCGACCGGTCCACCGTCACCGCCCTTCCCTTCGCCTGTTCCTTCAACACCGGCCACGGGGAACGGTGGTACGAGGACGGCAAGCCCGTCTCCGACACCCCGTGGAACCACCTCGGCCTCCAGGACCGGCTGCCGGGCCGGCGCTGGGTCGTGGACACCGCCGGGACCCGCCCCGAGGTCACCCTCGACTTCGCGGCCGCCTGGCGCGGCGGCTCCAGCCTCCTCGTCTCGGGCGGGCTCACCGCTCCGGCCGCCGTCGGGCTGCACTCCACCCGGCTGCCGCTGACCCGCTCCACCGTGGTCGAGCTGGTGCACGCCACCGAGTCGGGTCCGGTGTCGGTCGAGCTCGGGATCGCCACGCGCGAGCCGGCCGCCCCGGGGCAGGAGGTCCCGTACACCTGGCTGAAGGCGCAGGACCTGGGCACCGGGCAGGGCTGGCGCACCACCCGGGTCGGGCTGTCGGAACTGGCGGGCGGGACCGCTTACGGACTGGCCGTACGGATCACGGGACGCGGAAAGAAGCCGGTGCGCTGGCGGCTCGGCGCCCTGACGGTACGCGAAGGCGCCCCGGGCCCCCGCCCGGCGACCCCGGGGACCCCGGCCGTGTCCGCCTCGGCCCAGCAGTCCGGCAGCGCGGCCCTGCGACTGTCCTGGCAGCGGTCGCCCGGCCCGGTCCGCCACTACGAGGTGTCCCGCGTCCTGGCGGACGGCACCCGCCGCTTCCTCGGCGGCACCTGCGGCACGGCCCTGTACCTCCCGGCCGTCGAACGGGCCGGCCGGGAGAAGGCCGCCGTCTTCGAGATCCGGGCCGTGGACGAGCCCTACGCCGTCTCCGCCCCCGCCCGCACCTCCCTCGCCTGGGCCGGAGCCCTCTGATGCACGACGACCGAGCAGTGGTCGACGTAGGACCGGGGCCGTTCGGGCTGGTGACCCCGCGGTTCACCCGTCCGTAGCGGCGGGGTCGGTGCGGGGGACCGACACCGTCACGCGCAGCCCGTGCGGCGGGTTCGTCTCGTAGGAGAGGGATCCGCCGCCCGCGGCGAGCAGGGTGCGGGAGATGGACAGGCCCAGCCCGGAGCCCTTGACGTTCTGGTGGCGGCCGCTGCGCCAGAACCGGTCACCGACCCGGAGCAGCTCCTCCTCGGTGAGGCCGGGACCCCGGTCGGCGACCACGATGCGCACCCGGCTGCCCTCGACGGAGAGGCCCACCTCCACCGTCTCGCCCTCCGGGGTGAACTTGAGGGCGTTGTCGATCACCGCGTCGAGGGCGCTGGAGAGCGCGATCGGGTCGGCATAGCCGGTGGCGGCGGTCCGGCCCGTCCCGGTGAGCCGGACCCCCTTCTCCTCGGCGTACGGCCGCCAGGCGGTGACCCGTTCGGCGGCCAGCCCCGCGATGTCGATCAGGCTGATCTCGGCGGTGGCGTGCTCGGCGAGGGCCAGGTCGAGCAGATCGTCCAGGACCTGGGTCAGGCGCTTGCCCTCGGTCCGCACGGACGCGATCTCCTCGTTCCCGTCGGGGAGCTCCAGGGCGAGCAGCTCGATCCGCAGGAGCAGCGCGGCCAGGGGGTTGCGCAGCTGGTGGGAGGCGTCCGCGACGAAGGCGCGCTGCTGCTCCAGGACCTCCTCCACGTTGTCGGCCATCTCGTTGAACGAGCGGGCCAGGCGGCGGAGTTCCGGGGGGCCGCCGCCGGCCGCGACGCGGGAGTTCATCCGCCCGGTGGCGATGCCGTGGGCGGCCGCGTCCAGGGTCCGCACGGGCTTGAGCACCCAGCTGGTCAGCCGCAGGGCGGCGCCGAAGGCCACGAGCATGGCGGCGCCGAGCCCGCCAATGATGAGCAGCCAGCCCCGCAGGATCTTGGACCGCATCTGGTCGGTGGGCGATTCGGTGGCGACGACGGCGACGACGTCGCCGTCGAGGACCACCGGGGAGACCACGAGGAGCTTGCCGTCGGTCTGCCAGGGCCACACCTGGCCGGGGTCGTGGCTGCGGCGTCCGGCCAGGGCCTCTTCGAAGGCCTTGCGGCCCTCGCCCGACTCCGGGAGCCGCCACCAGCCGGGGGCGCGGACCATGGCGTTGTCGTCGCGGTAGAAGATGCCGACGTTGATGCCGTACAGCTCCTGGTAGCGGGCGAGTTCGAGCTGGAGGGTGTCGCGGCGCTCGTCGGCCCCGCTGGCCTTGGAGCCCTCGGCATCGATGACGAACTGGGCGAGCGCCGCGAAGCGGGCGCTGTCGTCGATCCGGTCGACGACCACCCGCTGCTGCTGCCCCGCCGCCAGGGACACCGCGAGCGGGAAGCCGAGGGCGAGGAGCACGCCCGCCATGAGGACGACGAGCAGCGGGAGCAGTCGGGCGCGCACGGCGGATCCCCCTAGAGGGCGGGCGGGACGGGCGGCGCGGCGGGCGCGGGCGGAGTTGCGGGCGGCGCCGGTGGGACCGTCGGGGCCACGAGCCGGTATCCGACGCCGCGGACGGTCTCGATGAGGGCCGGCATGCGCAGCTTGGAACGCAGCGAGGCCACGTGCACTTCGAGGGTCCGGCCGGTCCCTTCCCAGCTGGTGCGCCAGACCTCGCTGATGATCTGCTCCCGGCGGAAGACCACGCCCGGCCGCTGCGCGAGCAGGGCCAGCAGGTCGAACTCCTTGCGGGTGAGCGGCACGTCGGTGTCGTTGACGCCGACCCGGCGGGTGGACAGCTCGATGGAGACGGGTCCCAGCCGCACGGTGCCGGGCGTGCCCGCCCCGCCCGCGGGCTCCTCGGAGACCCCGGTGCGCCGGGCCACGGCATGGATGCGGGCGAGGAGTTCGCCGGTGTCGTAGGGCTTGGTGACGTAGTCGTCGGCGCCCATGTTGAGTCCGTGGATCCGGGAGCGCACGTCGGCCCGCGCGGTCACCATGATGACGGGCGTGGAGGTGCGCTTGCGGATCTTGCCGCAGACCTCGTAGCCGTCCTGGTCGGGCAGGCCGAGGTCGAGGAGGACCACGCCGAAGGGCGGGGCACCGGCCGGGAGCAGGGCCTGGAGGGCCTCCTCGCCGCTGCGGGCGTGGGTCACCTGGAAGCCGTGCCGGGCGAGGATCGCGGACAGGGCGGCGGCGACGTGGTCGTCGTCCTCGACGAGCAGCAGTCTCATACCGTCCCCTTCCGATCTTCTCGTATCCGTAGTCCGGCATCCGTTTTCCGGACACCCTGCATCCACGCCGATGGAGACTCTCACGTCAAGGCGGTTCCGGTCGCGGGCGGCTTCCGTTATGGACCCGGTACGGCCCCGGGGACCCGGCGGCGCGGCCGCGTACGGAGCGTATCGGTGCGAGGCCGGATCGTTATGCTCAATTCTCCCTCAGATGTGCTGACGCTGTGCGCGCCACGTCACTACTGTCCTCCCAACCGAGGAGGACGGAGCAAGAAGCCGATGAGCGGAGTATCAGTGACCAAGGACGTGCAGGACGCGGCCGGTGCCGCGGACGACCTGGTCGTGCTGAGCAACGTAAACAAGCACTTCGGCGCGCTGCACGTGCTTCAGGACATCGATCTGAGCATTGCCCGCGGCGAGGTCGTCGTGGTGATCGGGCCTTCTGGATCGGGCAAGTCGACGCTGTGCCGCACCATCAACCGCCTGGAGACGATCGATTCGGGCTCCATCACGGTCGACGGGAAGCAACTGCCGTCCGAGGGGCGGGAGCTGGCCAGGCTGCGCGCCGACGTCGGCATGGTCTTCCAGTCGTTCAACCTCTTCGCCCACAAGACGGTCCTCCAGAACGTCATGCTCGGTCAGCTCAAGGTCCGCAGGACCGAGCAGGCCGCGGCGATGGAGAAGGCGAAGTCGCTGCTGGAGCGGGTCGGCGTCGGCTCGCAGGCCGACAAGTACCCGGCCCAGCTGTCGGGCGGTCAGCAGCAGCGCGTGGCGATCGCCCGCGCGCTGGCGATGGACCCGAAGGTGATGCTGTTCGACGAGCCGACCTCGGCCCTCGACCCGGAGATGATCAACGAGGTGCTGGAGGTCATGCAGCAGCTCGCCCGGGAGGGGATGACGATGGTCGTCGTCACGCACGAGATGGGCTTCGCCCGCTCCGCCGCCAATCGGGTCGTCTTCATGGCCGACGGAAAGATCGTCGAAGAGGCCACGCCCGAACAGTTCTTCAGCAACCCGCGCAGTGACCGCGCCAAGGACTTCCTGTCGAAGATCCTGCACCACTGAGCCTCGCGTCTGGTAGTGATCCGGTGACGGATCGTCGTCCGACCACGTCTCACGTCAGTCCCACGTCTCACGCTCACGCTCACGTCTCACTTCGAGGGAAGTCCACCATGAAGCTCACCAAGGCCGGCGCTGCTGCCGCCGTCGCCGTCGCTCTCGCCCTGACCGCGACCGCCTGTGGCGGAAGCAGCGACAAGCCCGCCGCCGACGGCGGCGCGAGCGGCGGCGCCAAGAAGGAAAAGATCGTCATCGGCATCAAGTTCGACCAGCCGGGTGTGGGTCTCAAGACCCCCGACGGCAAGTTCACGGGCTTCGACGTGGACGTGGCGACCTACGTTGCCAAGGAGCTCGGCTACGAGCCCGACCAGATCGAGTTCAAGCAGGCCGTCAGCGCCGAGCGCGAGAACCTGCTCGCCAACGGCGACGTGAAGCTGGTCGTCGCGAGCTACTCGATCAACGACAAGCGCAAGGCGAAGGTCGACTTCGCCGGCCCGTACTTCCTGGCCCACCAGGACCTGCTGGTCCGCGCCGACGACACCTCGATCACCAAGCCCGAGGACCTCAACAAGAAGAAGCTCTGCTCCGTCACCGGCTCCACCTCGGCGCAGAACGTCAAGACCAAGCTGGCCCCCGAGGCCGACCTGCAGGAGTTCCCGGGCTACTCCGAGTGCCTCACCGGCCTGGAGAACAAGGCCGTCGACGCCCTGACCACGGACAACGTGATCCTGGCCGGCTACGCCGCGCAGGACAAGAACAAGGGCAAGTTCAAGCTGGTCGGGCTGAGCCTGAGCAACGAGAACTACGGCATCGGCCTGAAGAAGGGCGACAAGGACCTTCAGACCAAGGTCAACGCCGCCATCACGAAGATGGAGAAGGACGGCGCCTGGCAGGCGGCCGTGACCAAGAACTTCGGTCCCTCCGGCTACAAGAACGAGCCGGCTCCGGCGGTCACCGAAGGCAGCTGATCCGTCGGCCGGTCCACCGACCGGCCCACCGGCTGATTCACCGGCCAGATTCGTCGGCCCGATTCATCGATGAGGTACGTCGCCGCCCGCCTGCCGTGGGCGGCGACGTACCTCACCGGCCAACCTGGCCATCCTGGGGAGAGCGCAGGCCATCGTGTTCGATTTTCTTGATTCCGGGCAGTACGACCTGCTCGGAGCCTTCTGGGTGACGGTTCAGCTCACCCTCTACTCGGGTGCCGGAGCCCTGGTGTGGGGCACCGCCCTGGCCGGGATGCGGGTCGGCCCGGTCCCGCTGCTGCGGGGCTTCGGCACCACGTACGTCAACGTGGTCCGCAACATTCCGCTGACCCTGATCCTGATCGGCTGCTCGCTGGGTCTGAGCCAGACGCTCACCATCACGCTCGGCGGCGGCACCTTCAAGGAGATCGGCTTCCGGATGGCGGTCCTCGGACTCGCCGCCTACACCGGCACCTTCGTGTGCGAGGCCCTGCGCTCGGGCATCAACACGGTCCCGGTCGGCCAGGCCGAAGCGGCCCGCGCCCTGGGACTGAGCTTCTTCCAGGTACTCACCCTGATCGTGCTCCCGCAGGCCTTCCGGGCGGTCGTCGCACCGCTCGCCAACGTCCTGATCGCCCTCACCAAGAACACCACGGTGGCGGCGGCGATCGGCGTGGCCGAGGCGGCCCTGCTGATGAAGGAGATGAACGAGAACGAGGCGAACGCGCTCTTCGCCATCTTCGGGATCTTCGCCCTGGGCTTCGTCCTTCTGACCCTGCCCACCGGCCTGTTCCTGGGCTGGGTGGCCAAGCGAGTGGCGGTGAAGCGATGACCTCCGTGCTGTACGACGCCCCGGGCCCCAAGGCCAAGGCGCGCAACTGGATCTACACCGGCGTCTTCGTCGTGCTGTGTGCGGCGGCCCTGTGGTGGGTGCTGTCCAAGATGGCGGACAAGAACCAGCTCGACGCCGACAAGTGGAGCATCTTCTTCACCGACGGCCGGATCTGGACGACGTTCCTGCTGCCCGGCCTCGGAGAGACCCTGCGGGCCGGCGCCCTGGCCATGGTGATAGCCCTTCCGCTGGGTGCGCTGCTCGGCATCGGCCGGCTCTCCGACCACGCGTGGGTACGGGCCGCCGTGGGTGTCTGGGTCGAGTTCTTCCGGGCCATCCCCGTGCTGATGCTGATGTTCTTCGGCAACGCCCTGTACCGGATCTACACCGACGTCGGCACCGACGTCCGGCCGCTCTACGCGGTGGTCACCGGCCTCGTCCTGTACAACTCCGCGGTCATCGGCGAGATCGTCCGCTCCGGGGTCCAGTCCCTGCCCAACGGGCAGACCGACGCCGCGAAGGCGATCGGCATGCGCAAGAGCCAGGTGATGGGGTACGTACTGCTCCCGCAGGCCGTCACCGCGATGCTGCCCGCGCTGGTCAGCCAGCTCGTGGTCATCCTCAAGGACACCGCGATCGGCGGCGCGCTGCTGGGCCTGGCCGAACTGCTGTCGATGAACCGGCAGATCGCTGCGAACTACAGCAACGTCATCGCCTCGCTCGTCGTGATCGCCCTGCTGTACGTCGCGGTGAACTTCGCCCTCACCAGCCTCGCGTCCTGGCTCGAAAAGACGCTGCGGCGGTCGAAGCGGACCACCGACGCGAGCGTTCCGATCACCCAGTTCGACACGGGCGCCGACGCCGGCAGAACTTTCTGACCGAGCCTCCGACGCCCTGTCGGCACCCGGCCTGACAGACGGTCAGTACACTGGCGGTACACGTGTGGTGCGGCGGAACTCATCCGCCGCACCACTCGGCATTGTCCGGACCGGCGTCGCTTGACGCAGTCACCTCCAGTGGGTTGCATACGTTCTGTGATCACATACCGGACACCGGGAGCCACATCATGGACCCGGTGATCGTCGTCGGCGCGGGGCCCGTCGGGCTGTCCATGGCCCTCGCCCTGGCCGACCAGGGCGTGCCCTGCGTCGTGCTCGACGAGGGACCCGGCAAGGAGGAACCCCGCCCCGCCCGCACCGTCGCCCTGCACGCCGACACCGTCGCCATGGTGCACCGGCTGGGCTGTACGACCCTGCGCGACGAGGGCGCGTACTTCGCCGCCTGGCGGACCATGCGGCGCGGCCGGGACTCCCAGCGGATCACCTTCGAGGACGGTCCGGCCCCGATCCACCTGCCGCAGCACGCCCTGACCCGCGGACTGCGCGACGCCGCCGCCGCGCACCCCCTGGTCCAGCTGGTCGCCGAGAGCCGGATCGACTCCCTGGAGCAGGACGGCCGCGGGGTCACCGCGCACACCCGGGGCGCCGAAACCACCTGGTGGCGCGGCAGCTTCCTGGTCGGCTGCGACGGAGCCCGCTCCACCGTGCGCAAACTGCTCGGCATCCGCTTCCCCGGCCGCACCGCCGTCGAACGGCACGCCGTGGCCGCGCTGCGCACCGAACTGCCCTGGCCGGGCGAGGCCCTGCTGCACCGCGGGCTGCCCGGCGGGGCCGGCGAGGTCACCGCCCGGCCGCTGCCCGACGGGGTGTACCGGCTGGACTGGCTGCTGCCTCCGCAGGGGGAACTCGTCACCCCCGACGCGCTCGTGACCCTCATCCGCGACACCCTCGCGGTGTGGTGCGGGGGCACGGCTCCCCCGTACGACCTCCTCGACACCGGGGTCCACACCCTGCACCACCGGCTCGCCCGGCGCTGGCGCGACGGCCGCGCCTTCCTCGCCGGGGACGCGGCGCACCTGCTCGGCGCGCTCGGCACCCAGGGCGTCGAAGAGGGGCTGCGGGACGCCGAGAACCTCGCCTGGAAACTGGCCCTTGCCTGGCACCAGGGGGCGTCCGAGGAACTCCTCGACAGTTACGAGGCCGAGCGCCGCAGGGCCGCGGCCGCCCGGCTGCGCGCCGCCGACCAGGCCATGCCCGCACTGCGCTCCGGGGGCGGGCTGCGCGCCATGCTCCCCGGATCCTCGCGCGCCGCCGAATCCCTCCTCACCGACGGCCACCTGGGGCGGGGCCCGCTGGGCGCGGAGCCCGTGTACGCCCCGGCGGTGGCGGTGCACGAGGTGCCGACGGCCACCGAGCCGGGCGGGCCCGTGGAGAACATCCCGGTGACCGCCCCCGACGGCGCCACGGTGCCGCTCCGCGACCAGCTCGGCCGGGGCAGGCTGCTGGTCGTCCTCGTCGCCCCCGGCACCGGCGTCTGGGACCGGCGCCACTGGCTGGGCGCCGGCCTGATGCCCCGCCTCGCGGCGGCGGTCGCGGCGCTTCCCGTCCGGGCGGAGTTGCTGGTCGCCGACGGATACCCGGGGGCCGCGGCGCACACCGTGCTCCTCGTACGACCGGACGGGCATCTGGCCGCCACGTTCGCCGGGGTCCGCCCGGCGGAGTTGTACGAGGCCGCGGACGCGGTCCGCCACGGCCCGCCCGGATCCTCCCCCTCCCCTTCGCCCGCCCCGGCCGTGACGCCCGCCGCCACACCAGTGATCGATTGACCCTCCGGCGCACTCGTGCTTCACTCACGGACATGACCGGCAACGACGTACGCCTGTGGCGGAGGGTCCATATGGACCTGCTCCGCTACGCGGGCTGCGTGTGTCGCCCTTCCTGCTGATTCGCCTTCCTCCGCGCGCCCGCCGAGTGCCGCGCGCCTTCGCGAACCCCCAGGACGGTCACCCTCCATGTCTGCACCCACGTACACCCCTGCGTCCACGCACGCTCCGGCCGCCGCCACGGCGACCGCAGCCGTCACGGCCGCGGACCTCCTCGCCTTCACCCGGCGCATCGCCTCCGACCCCGAGCTGATCGCCTCCCTCCCCCTCGACCCCGAGGGCCGGACCTGGATCCGGCTCGACGGACCGGGCGGCAGCGAGGCCTGGCTGATCGGCTGGCCGCCGGGCACCGGCACCGGCTGGCACGACCACGCCGAGTCGCGGGGCGCGTTCACCACCGCCCGCGGGCACCTCACCGAGAACTCCCTTGCGGTCCGCATCCCCTCCGAGGGCTGGCACTCGCTCTCCCTGGCCCCGGACGTGGACCGCACGCGCAACCTGGGTCCCGGCACCGGGCGGGCATTCGGCGAGCACCACGTCCACGAAGTGCTGAACGAGTCCGGGACCGAGCACGCGATCTCGGTCCACGCGTACTACCCGCCGCTCCCGCTGATCCGCCGCTACAGCCGCAGTGGGCCGGTGCTCACGCTGGAGCAGGTCGAGCGTCCGGCGGACTGGCAGTGAGCGGCATCGACGCCCTCGTGGACCGGCTGCGCACCACGTACACCCGCGTGGATCCGGCCGAGGCGCACGCCGAGTCCCTGACCGGGGCGCTCCTGGTCGACATCCGCTACCAGGCCCTGCGCGAGCGCGACGGGCTGATCCCCGGCGCACTGGTGATCGAGCGCAACGAACTGGAATGGCGCCTGGACCCCGAGGGCTCCCACCGCCTCCCGGAGGCCACGGACCACGAGGTCCGCATCGTCGTCATCTGCAACGAGGGCTATGCCTCCACCCTCGCGGCGGCCTCCCTCCACGCGCTGTCGCTCCGCAACGCGACGGACCTCACGGGCGGCTTCCAGGCGTGGCGCGCCGCGGGCCTGCCGGTGACGCCGCCTTCTTCCTGAGACGCGCAGCGAACGGGCGCACCGAAACGCCGGTGGGGCTGGATTCAGCCCCACCGGCGTTTCTGCGGCCTGCCCCGAGGGGCTAGCCCTTCGCGGCCGCCACGTCCACCGGCCGGACCCGCAGGGCCAGCCGGCCCGGGACCGCGGTCGCACACAGGGCCAGCAGGCCCGCCCCGGCGACGACCACCCCGTAGGCCAGCGGGAGCACCACCGGCGCGGCCACCCCCGTCATGCCGACGCTGAAGGCGGTCAGTACCGCCAGCGCGATCCCCGAGCCCAGCGCCGCCCCCATCAGGAGCACCGCCAGTGCCTCCACCCGCAGCATCGCCCGTACCTGCCGCCGTGTGGCGCCCGTCAGGCGGAGCATCGCGAACTCCCGCAGCCGCTCCCCCGTGGACATCGCCAGCGTGTTCGCCACCGCGATCGCGGTGAAGGCCAGGACCAGGCCCATCGCCAGCAGGTTGATCTCCGCCCCCGCGGCCTGCCGCTGCGCCCGCGCCCCGTCCGCGTCGGCCGCCGACAGCACCGCCACGCCCGGGTACTCCCGTACGGCCGAGGTCAGCGCGTCCCGCCCGGCGCTCCCCGCCACCAGCACGCTCGAAGCCAGCGGATCGTCCACGTGCGCCGCCACCAGCGCGTGCGGCAGCGTCACGTCGCCGAAGCCCAGCCCCCGCCCGTACACGGCCGCGACGGTGAGGGTGACCGGAGTTCCGTCGCCCAGCGTCAGCGCCAGCGGGCTCCCCGGCTTCAGCCCAAGCTGGTCCGCGGCCAGTTCGCTCACCGCGACGCTCCCCTCCCCGAAGCCCGTCAGGCTTCCGCCCGTCACGCCCGGGTCCCAGGTCCGCTCCAGGCCGGCCGGGGTCACGCCCTGCGCCGCGTACTTCGTCAGCCCCACCCGCACCGACGTGTTCACGACCTCCGTGACCGCCGAGACCCCGGGGGTCCCGCGGAGCCGCTCGGCCGCGCCGTGGGTGACCCCCGGCCCCCGCCCGGCGAGCACCCACTCGGCCCGCACCCCGTCGCGGGCCTGCGCCCGCGCCGCGTCGCCGAGGGTCGGGGTGACGAAGAGCACGGTGCAGGCCATCCCGACCAGCAGCGTGAGCGGGGTGACGGCGGAGGCCATCCGGGTGGCGTTGCCGCGCAGGTTCGCGGTGGCCAGGTGACCGCCCGGACCGGCCGCGCGCAGCGGTCCGGCGAGCAGCGCGGCCGCGCCCTTGACGATGAAGGGGCCCAGCAGCGAGACCGCTCCGGCGAGCACCACCACGGCGAGGAAGGTGACCGGCGTGGACGCCGGTTCGGTGCGCAGCGTGCTCAGTACGGCGACCAGGACCGCTCCGGCGGCCAGCAGCAGCACCCCGGCCACGGTCCGCGCCCAGGGCCGGCGCCGCTCGACGGCGGCCTCGGCGAGCGCCTCGGCGGGGCGGATCCGGGCGATGCGCCGCGCGGTGATCCGGGCCGCGGCCCAGGCGCCGAGCAGGCTCGCGCCGACGGCGGCGATCATCGGGAAGATCCCGGCGGTGCGCTCCAGCGTGACGGGAACCACCCCGCTGTCCACGAACCGGCCGTGCAGCCATGCGGCGAGCGGCAGCCCGGCGAGGGCTCCGGCCACCCCGGCGGCCAGGCCGACGAGCAGCGCCTCGCGGCCGATCATGCGGCGCAGCTGGCGGGGCGTGGCGGCGATGGCGCGGAGCAGGGCGAGCTCGCGGTGGCGCTGCTGAATCGACAGGGCGAAGGTGCCGGTGACCACGAGGATCGCCACGAGGAGGGAGGTGCCGCCCATCGCGCCGCCCATGGAGACCAGCTTGATCCGGGCGCCGGCCGCGTCGAGGAACTCCACCGGGCCCCGCTCGTCACCCGAGGCGACCTGCGCGGTGGTGCCCTGGAGCGCCCGGCGGACCCGGTCCGCGAGTGCTCCGGCATCGACCCCGGGCTCGGGACGCACGCCGATGGCGCTGACCTGCCCGTCGCGGGCGGCGAGCCGCTGCGCTTCGGCGTCGCTGAAGAACAGCGCGCTCTGGTGCGCCAGGCTCCCGTCGGCCGTGGCGGCGATCCCGCTGACCTTGTACGTCCTGGGCTCACCGGTGGACTGCACGGTGAGTTCCGAGCCGGGCTCCAGGGCCGCGCGGGCGGCGAGTTCGCGGTCGACAACCACCTCGGCGCCGCCCTGGGGGGCACGGCCCTGGGCGAGCGTGAAGGGGGTGAGCGCGGCCGAGGTCCAGGCGTGCCCGTACGAGGGCTTCGTGCCCGCTCCCTCGATCAGCGGTACGGCCTGGAAGGTGAGCTCGGGGACGGCCTGCGCCACGCCGGGCACCGCGCGGACGGTGTCCACGGTGGCGGCCGGCAGCCAGGCCCGCTCGGCGACGGGCTTGGCCTTGTGCTTCGTCTTGCTCTTGCCCTTCTTCTCCTTGACCGTCGTCTCGTGGACGTTCTGGTCGGCGGAGACGACGATCGGGGCGCCCGCGTAGCGCTCGGTGGCGATCTTTCCGCGGAGCCCCGTTTCGAGGAGGGTGCCGCAGGCCGTGACGAGGGCCGCCGCGCACAACAGGGCGACGAAGGCTCCGAGGAAACCGGCTTTGCGGTCCCTGACGGTCTGGAGTGCGTAGCGCAGCATCATGCGGCCAACTCTGCCGCCGGGGCGGTCTCCTGACATTGGAGCACCCCGGCGTCCGCCTCCTGGGGCTAACCCCCCGCCCCCGGCGGGATCAGCCCCCCGAGTACCCCGAGTACCCCGGGTATCCCAGGTCCTCGCCGTCGAGGTCCTCGGTGCCCTCCGTCTCCAGGGCGCGGCGGACCACCCGCAGGGCCATGCCCTCCGGGTAACCCTTGCGGGCGAGCATCCCGGCGAGCCGCCGGAGCCGCTTGTCGCGCTCCAGGCCCCGGGTGGAGCGGAGCTTGCGCTCCACGAGCTCCCGGGCGGTCTCCTCCTCCTGGTCGGAGTCCAGCTGCTCCAGGGCCTCCTGCACGAGGGTGGGATCCACTCCCTTGGTCCGCAGCTCCTGCGCGAGCGCCCGGCGGGCCAGGCCCCGGCCGCGGTGGCGGGACTCCACCCAGGCACCGGCGAACGCGGCGTCGTCGATCAGGCCCACCTCCTCGAAACGGGAGAGGACCTGCTCCGACACCTCCTCGGGGATGTCCCGCTTGGCCAGGGCGTCCGCGAGCTGCCGCCGGGTGCGCGGCATCCCGGTGAGCAGGCGCAGACAGATCGCCCGCGCCTGCTCCTCGGGGCTCTGGGGCGGCAGCTCGGGACGGTCTTCCCTGCCGCCCTCCGGGCGGCGGCCACCCCGGCCGCCGCCTTCACGGCGGCCTTGCCGACCGCCCGCGCGGCGGCCCTCAGGACCGTCCGCGCCGCCCTTTTCCTGCTCCCACACGGGTCAGCTCTTGGCGACGGCGGCCTTGGCCGCGGTCTTGGCCTTCGAGGCGGGAGCGGGCACTGCCGGGGTCTCGGCGGCGGCGTCCGCGCCAGCCTCGGCGGCGGGGGCAGCGTCCTTGCGGACACCGACGCCCAGCTTCTCCTTGATCTTCCGCTCGATCTCGTTGGCGAGGTCGGGGTTGTCCTTGAGGAAGTTGCGGGCGTTCTCCTTGCCCTGGCCGAGCTGGTCGCCCTCGTACGTGTACCAGGCGCCGGCCTTGCGCACGAAGCCGTGCTCCACGCCCATGTCGATCAGGCCGCCCTCGCGGCTGATGCCCTGGCCGTAGAGGATGTCGAACTCGGCCTGCTTGAAGGGCGGCGCGACCTTGTTCTTGACGACCTTGACACGGGTGCGGTTGCCGACCGCTTCCGTGCCGTCCTTCAGGGTCTCGATGCGCCGGATGTCGAGGCGCACGGAGGCGTAGAACTTCAGCGCGCGGCCACCGGTGGTGGTCTCCGGCGAGCCGAACATCACACCGATCTTCTCGCGGAGCTGGTTGATGAAGATCGCGGTGGTCTTGGACTGGCTGAGCGCACCGGTGATCTTCCGGAGGGCCTGGCTCATCAGACGGGCCTGGAGACCCACGTGCGAGTCGCCCATCTCACCCTCGATTTCCGCGCGCGGCACGAGCGCCGCGACGGAGTCGATGACGATCAGGTCGATCGCACCGGAGCGGACCAGCATGTCCACGATCTCCAGCGCCTGCTCGCCGGTGTCCGGCTGGGACAGGATGAGGTTGTCGGTGTCCACACCGAGGGCCTTGGCGTACTCGGGGTCGAGCGCGTGCTCGGCGTCCACGAAGGCAACGGTGCCGCCGGCCTTCTGCGCGTTGGCCACGGCGTGGAGGGTCAGGGTCGTCTTACCGGAGGACTCCGGTCCGTAGACCTCGACGACACGGCCGCGGGGCAGCCCGCCGACGCCGAGCGCGATGTCCAGGGCGGTCGAGCCGGTGGAGATGACCTCGATGGGTTCGTTCGGCTTGTCGCCGAGTCGCATCACGGCACCCTTGCCGAATTGCCGTTCAATCTGTGCGAGCGCGGCGTCGAGGGCCTTCTCGCGGTCGTTGCCTGCCATGGGTTCCACCCGATTTGCTTGAGTCGATCGCTTCACGCCATTGACGCTAACGCCTGCCACTGACAACGCGGTCCGACGCCCGTTTTGACTGTGGACAACCCATAAGAATGTGTGTTCGATTTCCCTGTCAAGCGCGCCACGCCGAACCCGTCCGCCCCGCCCCCGGCTGGCATGATCCATTGCCATGACAGACACGGACGACACCGCGCGGGACGCCACGGACCACGCCGCGGACCACGCCGCCGAAGACACCCCCGGCGCGTTCCGAGCCGGCCGGACGGCGCTCATCATCCGGATACCCGAGGCGGAGCCGGTGGTCGGCGACTGGCGGGACCGGCTCGACCACTCCGCCCGGGTCGGGGTCCCGGCGCACGTCAGCGTCCTCTACCCGTTCCTCGACGAGAGCCGCGTCACCCCCTCCACCCTGGCCGCGCTGGCCACGATCCTGCACCCCCTGCACGCCTTCGACCTCCGCTTCGGGCGGACCGGCCGCTTCCCGGGATGCCTCTATCTCGCCCCCGAGCCCGGCGACCCGCTGAAGCACCTGACCCTGGAGGTCGCCGCACGCTGGCCGGAGGCACCGCCCTACGGCGGCCGGTACCCCGGAGTGGTCCCGCACCTCACCGTGGCCCAGCGGGCGGACGAGGCGACCCTGGACGCCGTCGAGGCCGAGCTCCGCGACCGGCTCCCCTTCACCGCCCGCGTCCGCTCGGTGGACCTGGTGGCCTTCGACGGCACGGCCTGGCGCGAGCACACCTCGTTCGCACTGCGGGAGCCCCAGCAGGAGCCGCAGTAGGAGCCCCCAGCAGGAGCCGGAGCCGAAAAAGTGACAACCCACGGTTGACAGTCATTCGACTGTCAACCTAGGGTTGCACTCATGACGAACCCTTCGGTGGAACCCGTTCGCATGACCAACCCGGTACGCCTCGACGAGCTGATCGAGGCCATCAAGAAGGTCCACACCGACACCCTGGAGCAGCTCAGCGGCGCCGTGGTCGCCGCCGAGGCGCTCGGGGAGGTCGCGGACCACCTCATCGGCCACTTCGTCGACCAGGCCCGCCGCTCCGGCGCCTCCTGGACCGACATCGGCCGCAGCATGGGCGTCACCCGCCAGGCCGCCCAGAAGCGCTTCGTCCCCAAGGCCGACAAGGCCGGGGAGGGCAACGACCTCGACGCCTCGCAGGGCTTCTCCCGCTTCACCCCCCGCGCCCGCAACGTGGTCGTGACCGCCCAGAACGAGGCCCGCGCGGCCTCCAGCCCCGAGATCGGCGCCGCGCACCTGGTCCTCGGCCTGCTCGCCGATCCCGAGTCCCTCGCCGCGCTCGCCCTGGGGGCGCAGGGGATCGTCCTGGAGGACGTGCGCGCCGCCGCGAACGCCGCCCTGCCGGCCGCCGCCGCGGAGATGCCCGCGCTCGTACCCTTCGACGCCGCCGCCAAGAAGGCCCTCGAACTCACCTTCCGCGAGGCCCTGCGCCTGGGCCACGCCTACGTCGGCACCGAGCACATCCTCCTCGCGCTCCTCGAACTCGAGGACGGAGAAGGCGTGCTGACCTCCCTCGGCATCGACAAGGCCACCGCCGAGGCGAGCGTCACCGAAGCCCTGGAATCCGTACTCGGCGCCACCGGGGAGAAGTAGCACCCCCCGCGGGGCCGTTCCCGTCCCTCTCCGCGTCCTCCGTCACCGCGTACCGCTTCACGTACGCGCCCAGGAAGGCCTGCATCGTGGCGACGGCCGGGATCGCGATGAGCGCCCCGACCGCGCCCAGCAGGGCGGTGCCGGCGATGACCGATCCGAAGGCCACCGCCGGATGGATGTCGACGGTCCTCGCGGTCAGCTTCGGCTGGAGGACGTAGTTCTCGAACTGCTGGTAGACCACCACGAATCCGAGCACGTACAGCGCGTACCAGGGGTTGACCGTGAAGGCCAGCAGCATCGGCAGCGCGCCCGCCAGGTAGGTGCCGATGGTGGGGATGAACTGCGAGACCAGCCCCACCCACACCGCGAGAGCGGGCGCGTACGGCACGTGGAGCACCACGAAGCAGATGTAGTGCGCGATCCCGGAGACCAGCGCCATCAGTCCGCGCGAGTAGAGGTACCCGCCCGTCTTGGTGACGGCGATCTCCCACGCCCGCAGCACCTCCGACTGCTTCGCGGGCGGCAGTACGGAGCACAGCGCGCGCCGCAGCCGCGGCCCGTCGGCGGCGAAGTAGAAGGAGAAGAGGCCGATCGTCAGCAGCTTGAAGAGGCCACCGAGCACGGCGCCGGACACGTCGAGCACCCCGCTCGCGCTGTTCTGCACGTACTTCTGGAGCCAGTCGGAGTGCAGCAGGCTGTCCTGGATGTCCAGCCGGGACAGATCCGTGCGGAAGGTGTCGTTGATCGAACCGATCACCGAGTCCAGATAGCCCGGGAAGCCTTCCACCAGGTCGACGATCTGCCCGGCGAGCATCGAGCCGAGCATGACGACGAATCCGGCGGCCGCCACGAACACCCCGAGGAACACCAGGAAGGTGGCGAGCCCGCGGCGCATGCCGCGGGCCGCCATCCGGGCCACGGCGGGTTCGATCGCGAGCGCGAGGAAGAACGCGATCAGGATGTTGACGAGCAGCCCGATCAGCTGGTGGAAGGCCCAGCTGCCGAGCTGGAAGCAGGCCACGAGGGCCAGTACGAGGACCACCGCGCGCGGCAGCCAGCGCGGCATCCGGGTCCCGTCCGGGACCGGGGCGACCGCAAGGGGTGCCGGGGCACCGGGCGGCACCTCGGGTGGTGCGCCGTCATCCGCGGGAACCTGTTCGGCGTGCCGGTCGGTCGTCGTCTCATCTGTCGCTGCCACGCCGCCAAGTCTGTCCCACCCGGCCCCCGTACGGGGAACCGCGCGGGTCCCTCAGCGCAGCGAGGCGGGCACGTCCATGGCCGAACACACCGCGCGCCACACGTCCTTGGCCTCCCAGCCGGCGTCCAGCGCCTCGTGGACCGTGCGGCCCCCGAGTTCCCCCATCACGTGGTCGCGTGCGAAGGACTCGGCGTAGCCCGCCCCGAAGTGCTCGGCCATCCGTTCCCAGAAAATCGTCAATCGCATGACCCCATTATCCCGCCCCGGAGAGTGCACCGGCCGCGTTCGGGCCCCGGGCGCAGCACCGGCCCCTACGTTTCTCGCATGCCTGGAGACGAAGCCTGCGCCCCGGCGGCGCCGAGCGCCACGATCCCGCCGTCCCCGCTGGCCCGCGCCGAGCGGTTCATCTGGCTGACGGCCCGGGTCCTGGAGCAGCGGCGGTACGCGTTCCACTTCCTCGGCGGGGAAGCCGACCCGGTGGACGCCGCCCTCGGCGCCTATCTCGGCGCCGACGGCGGCTACGGCCACGCCCTGGATCCGGATCTGCGCGGCCCGCTCAGCCATCCGCTGCACTGCGCCCACGCCCTGCGCGTCCTGGACGCCCTGGGGCGCTGCTCCGGGCAGCGCATCGAGCGGCTCTGCGCCCACCTGACCCGGGTCTCCAGCCCGGACGGGGCGCTCGCGGTGACCTCCCCGGAGCCCGGCGGCTACCCGGCGGCCCCGTACCACCGGCTGCACGACGATCCGCCGGGCGACCTGCTGACCACCGGCCCGGTGGTCGGGCTGCTGCACCGCAACCGGATCTGGCACGCGTGGCTGTTCCGGGCCACGGACTTCTGCTGGGACCGGGTGGAGCACCTGCGCCACACGCACCCGTACGAGATCCAGGGCGCGGTGGCCTTCCTGGACGGGGTCCCCGACCGGGCACGGGCCGCGGCGGCCGCGGACCGGCTGGGGCGCCTCACGCGCGAGCAGGGGCTCGTCGTACTGGATCCCGCGGACCGGGACTCGTACCCCCCGGTGCCCGGCTACGCCCCGGGCGAGCACCTCTACCCGTACGACTTCGCCCGCCGCCCCGACTCGGTGGCCCGTGGCTGGTTCACGGACGCGGAGATGCGGCGCTCGCTGCGCTTCCTGGCCGACGCCCAGCAGCCGGACGGCGGCTGGCCGGTGCACCGCAGGGCCTGGGCGCCGGGCAGCTCGCTGGAGCGGCGGCCGATCGCCACGCTGGAGGCGCTGCTGACGCTGCGCGCCCACGGGGTCCTAGGGGGTGCCTGATGGACGCCGCGACGCCACGGAGATCCATCAGACACCCCCCAGCGGAGGGAATCAGCCTCCCAGGGCCCGCAGGCCCGCGGTGACGACCACGGCCGCCGCGACCACGACCAGGAACGGGGCCCGCAGCAGCAGCGCGATCCCGGCGGCCGCGAGCCCGGCGGCGCGGGCGTCGAGGACGAGCTCGTGCCCGGTGGCGAAGGTCTGCTGCGCGGTGAGCGCGGCGAGCAGGGCGACCGGAAGCAGCGCGGACAGCTTGCGCACGGCCGGCCGCTCCAGGGCTCCGGCGGGAACGAGCAGTCCGGCGAGCTTGACTCCGTAGCAGCCGACGACGGTGAGCCCGATGGCGATCCAGACGTTCATGAGCGGCGTCCCTTCAGCCAGAGGATCACGGGGGCGGCGAGCGCGGCGACGAGCACGGGCACCCCGGCGGGCAGGACCGGCAGCAGTCCGAGCCCGAGGACGAGGGCGAGCGCGGCGACGGCCCGCTCGGTGGAGGTCTTCAGCATGGGCGCGAGCAGCGCGAGGAAGACGGCGGGTCCGGCCGCGTCCAGCCCCCAGACCCTGGTGTCCCCGATGGCTTCGGCGCCGAGCGCGCCCAGCAGGGTGGTCAGGTTCCACAGGACGTAGAGGCTCAGTCCGGTGACGGTGAAGCCGAGCCGGGCCGTCCTGCGGTCGGGCTGGGCGAGGGCCACCGCGGTGGTCTCGTCGATCACCCAGTGCGCGGCGAAGGGCCGGATCCCCTTGGGGAGCGCGAGGAGCTGGGACAGCCTGAGCCCGTAGAAGGCGTTGCGGGTCCCCAGGAAGAAGGCCCCGGCGGCGGCGGTGAACGGGTTCCCGCCCGCGGCCAGCGCCCCGACCAGCGCGAACTGCGAGGCCCCGGTGAAGACGAGCAGGCTGAGCACGCACGCCTGGAGGGTGCTGACCCCGGATCCGGCGGCCGTCACCCCGAAGGCGAACCCGGACAGCCCGACCGCCACCCCGACGCCGAGCGCGTCGCGGACGACGGCGGCGCGCGGCTTGGCCGGGGCGGCGACCTCGGCTTCGGACCCCGCTTCGGATCCGGACCCGGCCCCGGACCCGCCGGGGACCTCTCGGTCGGGAACTCTTCGTATGGTCATCTGATGTTCTCCCACGCCCCGAATCTACGGAGCGGGCGGCACGGCGGTCTTGTACGTTCTTGCACCATGCGCGAAATGATCAATGAGATGGCCGGGCGGCTGGCCGCGGTACCCGGTGTCGGCGGAGTCATGCTCGGCGGCAGCCGGGCCCGCGGCGAGCACCGGCCGGAATCGGACTGGGACCTCGGCGTCTACTACCGCGGCGACGCCCTCGACCTCGGCGCGCTGCGCGCGCTGGCCGGTCCGGACGTGGAGGTGTCCGGGCCGGGCGACTGGGGCCCCTGGGTCAACGGCGGCGCGTGGCTGAAGGTCGACGGCGTGGCGGTGGACTGGATCCTTCGGGACCTGGACCGGGTCGAGCGGATCTGGGAGGAATGCCGCGAGGGCCGGTACGAGGTGGGCGTGCAGCCGGGGCATCCGCTCGGTTTCTGGTCCCCCTGCTACCCGGGCGAGGTGGCCCTCGGGCAGGTGCTGGCCGACCCCTCGGGCGAACTGACCGAGCTGCGCGCCCGCACCTCCGTCTATCCGGAGCCCTTGCGGGACGCGCTGATCGCCGGGGCCTGGGAGGCGGAGTTCCTCGTCGCGGGCGCGGTCAAGGGCGCGGCCCGCGCGGACGGGCTGTACGTCTCGCTGTGCCTGTCCCGGGCGTTCGGAGTCCTCGCCCAGGCCCTGTTCGCGGCGGACCGCCGCTGGTGCCTGAACGAGAAGGGCGCGCTGGCGGCCGCGGAGCTCCTGCCGTCGGCTCCGCCGGGCTTCGGCGACCGCGTCCGCGCCCTGCTGGGCGAGCAGGGCGCGGACGCCGCGTCGCTGACGGCGACGGTGGAAGGGGCCCGCGCCCTGATCGAGGAGACCCGCGCGGCGCTGGCCGGCTAGCCGGTGTTCCCCGGATCCAGGGGCCTACCGGCGGCCCTGCCCCGCCGGTAGGCGCCCGGCGGAACCCCCACGATGCGGGTGAAGTGCCGGTTCAGGTGGGGCTGGTCGGTGAACCCGACGGTGACGGCCGCCTCCGCCGGCGGGGTTCCGGCGTCCAGGAGGCTGCGCGCCCGCCGGACCCGGGCGTCCGTCAGCCAGGTGTGCGGGGGCATGCCGTACCGGTCCCGGAAGGCCCGCAGCAGGGCGAACGGGCTGGTGCCCAGCTCCGCCGCAAGCTGCTCCAGCGAAGGCGGTTCACCCATCCGCTCCTCCAGGACGGCCCGGGCCCGCTCCGCGTCGGCCGCCCCCGCGCGGCGCACCGGACGGGCCGGCAGCGGTCCGGCGTGCCGGGTCAGCATCCGGGCGACGGCGCCGCGCAGCAGGGTGTCGGCGGCCAGGGCGTTGCCGGCCTCGGCGGCCCGGTGGACCTCGGTGATCACCCGGGAGGCCTGCGGGTCGGCGACCACGTCGGCGGTGAAGCCGGGGGTTCCGCGCAGGGTGCCGATCTCGGCGGCGACCTCGGCGATCAGCTCCCGGGAGGGGTAGAGGGTGGCGTAGGCCCAGCCCTCGGGAACCCCGGCGCGGGCGGTGTGCGCGACCTCGGGGTTGATCAGGACCACGCTGCCGGGGCCGGCGCGGACGGTTCCGCCCGGCAGCCCGACCTCCTCGATGCCGCCGGTGACGGCCGCGATGACGTAGCCGTCGTGGGCGTGGCGCGGGAAGGTGTGGCGTACGTAGTGGGCGCGCAGCAGGTCCAGGCCGGGCAACTGCGCGTACTGCCAGTGCCGTGCCCATTCCCGGCCGCCCTCGGCCGCCGGCGTCCCCGTACCCATCTCCCCATTCTGCGCCCCGCCCCGGTCCGGTGTTTGCCCAGGTCCGGCCGGTTGTCAGTGGCCGGGTGCACGATGGGGGCATGTCCGGTACCGCGCTCGACTCGTTCTCCCCCGCGACCCGCTCCTGGTTCACGGGGGCCTTCGCCTCGCCCACCTCCGCGCAGGAGGGCGCCTGGCGGGCGATCGCGCAGGGCTCGGACGTGCTGGTGGTGGCCCCCACCGGCTCCGGCAAGACCCTGGCCGCCTTCCTGGCCGCCCTGGACCAGCTCGCGTCGACCCCGCCGCCGGCCGACCCGAAGAAGCGCTGCCGGGTGCTGTACGTATCGCCGCTGAAGGCCCTGGCGGTGGACGTGGAGCGCAATCTGCGCAGCCCCCTCACCGGGATCCGGCAGGAGTCCGCGCGCCTGGGGCTGCCCGAGCCCGAGATCCGGGTCGGGATCCGCTCCGGCGACACCCCGCCCGCCGAGCGGCGGGCCCTGTCGACCCGGCCTCCGGACATCCTGATCACCACGCCCGAATCGCTGTTCCTGATGCTGACCTCGGCGGCCCGCGAGGCCCTGACCGGCATCGAGACGGTGATCCTGGACGAGGTGCACGCGGTGGCCGGTACCAAGCGCGGGGCCCATCTCGCGCTGTCGCTGGAGCGGTTGGACGAGCTGCTGGCGCGCCCCGCCCGCCGCATCGGCCTGTCGGCGACGGTCCGGCCGGTGGACGAGGTGGCCCGCTACCTCGCGCCGCGCGGCCGGGTGGAGATCGTCCAGCCGCCGTCGACCAAGGAGTTCGACCTGTCGGTGGTCGTCCCCGTCGAGGACATGGGCGAGTTGGGCGGCTCCCCCGCCAGCGAGGGCAAGGAGGGCGGCGACAAACCCTCGATCTGGCCGCAGGTGGAGGAGCGGATCGCCGATCTGGTCCAGGCCCACCGCTCCACGATCGTGTTCGCCAACTCCCGGCGCCTCGCCGAGCGCCTGTGCAACCGGCTCAACGAGATCGCCTACGAGCGCGCCACGGGCGGCCCGCTGCCCCAGGGCCCGCCCCCGGCCGAGCTCATGGCCCAGTCGGGTACCGCCCACGGCGCGCCGCTGCTGCTGGCCCGCGCCCACCACGGTTCGGTCTCCAAGGAGCAGCGGGCCCTGGTGGAGGAGGACTTGAAGGCGGGCCGGCTGCCCGCCGTGGTCGCCACCTCCAGCCTGGAGCTCGGCATCGACATGGGCGCGGTGGACCTCGTCATCCAGGTGGAGTCCCCGCCGTCGGTGGCCTCCGGGCTCCAGCGGGTCGGCCGGGCCGGGCACCAGGTGGGCGCGGTCTCCACCGGGGTCGTCTTCCCCAAGTACCGGGGGGACCTGGTCCAGGCAGCCGTGGTCACCGAGCGGATGCGCACCGGCTCGATCGAATCCCTGCGCGTGCCCTCCAATCCGCTGGACGTCCTCGCCCAGCAGCTCGTCGCGATGACCGCGATGGACACCTGGCAGCTGGACGACCTGCTCGCCCTGGTGCGGCGGGCGGCGCCGTTCGCGGCGCTGCCCGATTCGGCCTTCACGGCGGTCCTGGACATGCTGGCGGGCCGCTATCCGTCGGACGCGTTCGCCGAGCTCAGACCCCGGGTGGTGTGGGACCGCGTGGCCGGTACGGTCACCGGCCGGCCCGGCGCCCAGCGGCTCGCGGTCACCTCCGGCGGGACCATCCCGGACCGCGGCCTCTTCGGCGTCTTCCTGGCCGGCAGCGACCCGAAGAAGGGCGGCGGCCGGGTCGGAGAGCTCGATGAGGAGATGGTCTACGAGTCCCGCGTCGGCGACGTCTTCACCCTGGGCACCACCTCCTGGCGGATCGTGGACATCACCCGCGACCGCGTCCTGGTCACCCCCGCCCCCGGGGTCCCGGGCCGGCTCCCGTTCTGGAAGGGCGACCAGCTGGGCCGCCCGCTCGAACTGGGCCGCGCGGTCGGCGCGTTCCTGCGCGAGCTCGGCGGGCTCACCGAGCAGGACGCCCGCCTGCGCCTACTGGCGGCGGGCCTGGACGCCTGGGCCGCGCAGAACGTCCTGTCCTACCTCGCCGAACAGCGCGAGGCCTGCGGCCACGTACCGGACGACCGCACCATCGTGGTCGAGCGGTTCCGCGACGAGCTCGGCGACTGGCGGGTCGTCGTCCACTCCCCCTTCGGCGCCCAGGTGCACGCCCCCTGGGCGCTGGCCCTCGGCGCCCGCCTCTCCGAGCGGTACGGGATGGACGCGCAGGTGATGCACGCCGACGACGGCATCGTGCTCCGCCTCCCGGACGCCGACCTGCTCTCCATGGACCTCCTCGACCACGACCCCGCGGGTCCCGGGTCCCCCGGCGGGGCCGGACTCGGCCTCGGTTCCTTCGAGTTCGACGACGAGAAGGCCCCGCTGGGCGCGGCGGACGTGACCTTCGACCACGGGGACGTCCAGCAGATCGTCACCGACCAGGTCGGCGGCTCCGCCCTGTTCGCCTCCCGCTTCCGCGAGTGCGCGGCGCGCGCCCTGCTCCTGCCGCGCCGCAATCCGGGCAAGCGCACTCCTCTGTGGCAGCAGCGCCAGCGCGCCTCGCAGCTCCTCCAAGTGGCTTCGGAGTTCGGCTCGTTCCCGATCGTGCTGGAAGCCGTACGGGAATGCCTGCAGGACGTCTTCGACGTACCGGGCCTGACCGAGCTGATGGGGGACATCGAAGCCCGCCGGGTCCGCCTCGTCGAGGTCACCACCGCCGAGCCCTCGCCCTTCGCGCGCTCCCTCCTCTTCGGCTACGTCGCCCAGTTCCTCTACGAGGGCGACTCGCCCCTGGCCGAGCGCAGGGCGGCCGCGCTGTCGCTGGACTCCCGGCTGCTGGCGGAACTGCTCGGCCAGGCCGAGCTCCGCGAGCTGCTGGACGCGGAGGTACTGGCGGAGCTGGAGCGGGAGCTCCAGTGGCTGACGGAGGACCGGCGGGCCAAGGACGCCGAGTCGGTGGCCGACCTGCTGCGCCTGCTGGGCCCGCTCACCCCGGCCGAGCTGAAGGCGCGCGGCGCGGACCCGGCATGGGCGCGGTCCCTCGAATCGTCCCGCAGGGCGATCCGGGTCCGGATCGGCGGCGAGGAGCACTGGGCGGCGATCGAGGACGCGGGCCGGCTGCGGGACGCGCTGGGCACGGCGCTGCCGGTGGGCGTCCCGGAGGCGTTCACCGAGCCGGTGAAGGACCCGCTGGGCGATCTCCTCGCCCGCTGGGCCCGCACCCACGGCCCCTTCACCACGGCCTCCGCCGCCACCCGCTTCGGGCTGGGCGCGGCCGTGACGGACGGCGCGCTGCACCGGCTGGCGGCGGCCGGGCGGGTGGTCCAGGGCGAGTTCCACCCGGCGGGCATCGGCCAGGAATGGTGCGACGCCGGCGTGCTGCGCAGGCTCCGGCGCCGTTCGCTCGCCGCGCTGCGCCAGGAGTTGGAGCCGGTCCCGCCCACCGCCCTCGCCACCTTCCTCCCCCAGTGGCAGCATCTGGGCGGAGCCCTGCGCGGCATCGACGGCCTGGCCCGCGCGATCGAACAGCTCCAGGGCGCCCCGGTCCCGGCTTCCGCCCTCGAACGCCTGATCCTCCCGTCCCGGGTCTCGGACTACTCCCCGACCCTCCTGGACGAACTGACCACCACGGGCGAAGTGCTCTGGGCGGGCGCGGGCTCCCTCCCGGGCAAGGACGGCTGGATCTCCCTCTACCTGGCCGAGGCCGCCCCGCTCCTGCTGCCCCCACAGCACCCCCTGGAGCTCACCCCGCTCCACGAAGCGGTCCTGAGCGCCCTCTCCGGCGGATACGCCCTGTTCTTCCGCCAGCTCGCGGACGCGGTCCGCGCCCACACCCCGACGGCCTCGGATCTGGACCTCTCCTCGGCGATCTGGGACCTCACCTGGTCGGGACGCCTCACGAACGACACCCTGGCCCCCCTGCGCTCCCTCCTAGGCTCGGGCCGGACGGCCGGGGCCACGGCCCACCGGGCCCGCCGCACGATCCCCCGAGGCCGCTACGGCACCCTCGCCCCCCAGGCCTCCCGTACCGGCCCCCCGACGGTTTCGGGCCGCTGGTCCCTGCTCCCGGCCCACACCCCGGACCCGACGCACCGGGCACACGCCCTGGCCCGCACCCTGCTGGACCGTCACGGCGTGGTGACCCGGGGCGCGGTGGCCGCCGAAGCGGTGGAGGGCGGCTTCGCCGCCGTCTACCGGATCCTGTCGGCCTTCGAGGACAGCGGCCAGGCCCGCCGGGGCTACGTGGTCGAAGGCCTGGGTGCGGCCCAGTTCGCCATGGACGGGGCGGTCGACCGGCTCCGTGCCGCCGAGCGCACCCCGCCCCCGCTGGCGGCGACGGTCCTCGCGGCCGCCGACCCGGCGAACGCCTACGGCGCGGCCCTCCCCTGGCCGGAGCCCCCGTCCGGCGCCACCCACAAACCGGGCCGCAAGGCCGGCTCCCTGGTGGTCCTTGTGGACGGCGCCCTGACCCTCTACCTGGAACGCGGCGGCAAGACCCTCCTGGCCTGGCCCGTACCGGACGCCCCCCAGCTCACGGCCGCCCTGGCGGCCATCACCGCCGCCTCCCGCGCGGGCACCCTCCCGGACCTCACGGTGGAGCGCATCAACGCCACGCCCTCCCTCACCTCCCCCTACGCCCCACCCGTGGAATCCTCCGGCTTCCACGCCACTCCCCGAGGCCTCCGCCTGCGATGACGAGCCGGCGCGTCGAAGCCCCGACCGTCAACCCGGGGCCGAGCACCCCCGCCGTCCTGCCCGTCCGGCCACCACGACCGCCTCGGTCCGAGTACGGTTTGCGCTCTCGACGAGGGGAGCCGAGATGGCTGAGCAACAGGGTCCCGACTGGGCACGCGGGCTGCTGGCCGTGGGCCTGCTGCTGCTGATCGTCGGGGTCTTCACCCTCTGGCCGCTGTGCGTGGTGGGCTTCCTGATGATCCTGTTCGTGGGTGTGTCCACCGCAGGCCGGCGCCGGGCGAGCGGGAAGGCGCCGGAGACATTGCTGAATCCGGGCGACCGCCCGTGGCGTCGCCCCCAGGACTAGGGCCCGTCGTCAACATGCCGCCTGCCCCGCGACGCCCGGCACGCACTCTCACCGCACCGGACGCCTCGGGGCCGCCCTCCGGGCGACGACGGCACTCTGACGACAGGCCCTCGGCCGTCCCTTTCGGATCCTGCCGGGTCCGCGTCGCCCGGTACCGCACCCCGCCGCGCTGCCGGGGCCCAGAATGGGGACATGCCCGAAGGCGACAGCGTCTACCGCACCGCGGCCCTGCTCCGCGAAGCCCTGGCGGGGAAGGTGCTCACCCACTCGGACTTCCGCGTGCCCCGCTTCGCCACCGCCGATCTCACCGGCCGCACCACCCTCGAGGTCGTCCCCCGCGGCAAGCACCTCCTCATCCGCCTGAGCGGCCCCGCCGACCCCGGACCGGCGGACCCCCCGCCCGGCGGCCTCAGCGGCTCCGGCAGCCCCGGACCCTCCGGTCCCCCGCCCCGGACCCCCCACCGGCCCACGGACAGCCTCACCCTCCACACCCACCTCCGCATGGACGGCGCCTGGCGCGTCTTCGCCAACGCCACCCCCACCGGCGGCTCCGATGCCCCCGCCGCCGGAGGCGCCGCCACCTCCACCCCCGCCGGAGGCCACCGGCGTGCCGACCACGAGATCCGCCTGGTCCTCGCCACCGCCACGCACACCGCCGTCGGCTACCGCCTCCCCGTCGTGGAGCTGCTCCGCACCGCCGACGAGCACCGCGTCGTCGGTCACCTCGGCCCCGACCTGCTCGGCCCGGACTGGGACCCGCAGGCCGCCGCGGACAACCTGCTCGCCGACCCCGGCCGTCCGCTAGGCGAGGCCCTGCTCGATCAGCGCAACCTGGCCGGGATCGGCAACATCTACAAGGCCGAGCTCTGCTTCCTCGCCCGGCTCACCCCCTGGACCCCCGTCGGCGACATCCCGCGGGCCACCCTCCCCCGCCTCACCGCCGCCGCGCACCGGCTCCTCGACGCGAACAAGGACCGCCGTCGCAACACCACCGGCAGTCGCCGCCCCGGCCAGGACCTCTTCGTCTACGGCCGCTCCCACCGGCCCTGCCTGCGCTGCGGCACCCCCGTGCGCGAGGCCCCGCAGGACGGCCGCCCCACCTACTGGTGCCCGCGCTGCCAATCCGGCCCGACAGTATAGTTGACGCTCCGTCAGATCCGGTCGTACCGTCCCCGCATGCCCACACCCACTGCGTACGACCTCACCGGCCGCACCGCCTTGATCACCGGCGCCGCCAGCGGCATCGGCCGCGCCACCGCCGTGCTCCTCGCCGAGGCGGGAGCGGCCGTGCACTGCGCGGACCGCGACGCGCAAGGACTCCAGGAGACCGCCGAGCTGATCACCAAGGCGGGCGGCCGTGCCACCGTCCACCCTCTCGACGTCACCGACCGCGCCGCGATCAAGGCCGCCATCGCCCAGGCCGGCCCGCTCGACATCACCGCCGCGATAGCCGGGATCATGCACAGCAGCAGCGTCCTGGACACGGCCGACGAGGACCTCGACCGGGTCCTGGACATCAACTTCAAGGGCGTCCTGCGCACCTGCCAGGAGGCCGCCCGCTCCATGATCGCGGCGGGCCGTCCCGGCTCGATCGTCACGATGGCCTCCGGCGCCGTGGACGCCGCCCAGCCCGGCCTGCTCTGCTACAGCGCTGCCAAGGCCGCCGTGGTCCAGCTGACCAAGACCCTGGCCACCGAGGCCGGCCCCCACGGCATCCGGGTCAACGCCGTGGCCCCCGGCTGGATCCGCACCCCGATGACCGGTCGGCACAGCCCCGAGGTCCAGGAGCAGACCGAGGCGATGATGACGCGGATGTCCCCGCTGCGCCGGGTCGGCGAGCCCGAGGACATCGCGCAGGCCGTGCTCTACCTCGCCTCGGACGCCTCGTCCTTCATGACGGGCCAGATCCTTCGCCCGAACGGTGGGGTGTCGATGCCCTGGTAGCGCCCCCGTCCCCAACACGGTCCCCGGCACCGGCACCGCCCCCGGCCCGCCCGTCGGCCCGGCGACGCCCCCGCTCGGGGCGGCCCCGCCCCGGCCCCGGCACGCAGTGCACCGGAAGCAGTCCCAGCCCCCATCCGCCGACGGCGACCGCGCCCTCCAGGGGCCCGGTCTCCTGCGGCGCCAGCGCCAGCCGCAGCACCGCCCACCACCACAGGACGCCCACCACCAGCGCAAGGGCCAGGCCCGCGGGTATCCGCGTCCGCAGCAACCGCCGCACGGTCATCTCCCAGGGGCCGGGGTCCCGGACACGCCCAATCCTCCCGTACCCCCCGCGACCCCGCACCCAGAACGGCCGGGAGCCCCGGCCGGTGCATCAGCACCGACCGGGGCTCCGGCCACACTCACACGCGCGCCACGAACGGCTCGCACATCACGCGGCTACGACATTCACCGCTTCCACGGGCGCCTTGATGGTCACCCGCTCCGGGCCACCCGTGACCGAGGCCACGGATACCGAATTGAGCATCGGGCGAACCGGTGCGGACACCGGACCGCTTGCCGCAGCCGACTGTGCCAGCTCGGCGAGCGACAGCTCGTCGCTGACTTCGCGCATCAGCTCTGACATCCGTACGTCAAGCGCGTCGCAGATCGCGGAGAGCAGCTCGGAAGATGCCTCCTTCTGCCCCCGCTCCACCTCGGAGAGATAACCGAGCGAAACTCGGGCGGACGAGGAGACTTCGCGCAGAGTACGGCCCTGGCGCTGGCGCTGCCGACGCAGCACGTCACCCAGCAGGCGACGGAGCAGAATCATCGGTGGCTCCCTCCTCTGACCGTGTAGCCGTAACCTTCACGCCCCACCGTACCGCCTCGCGCCGCGGCCGTGCGGGGAGCGATGTCGTGTTCACTCAGGGCTGCAAACATCAAATCCCCCCGTCCTGTTCCGTATCCTGCCCCCGCAGATTCTCGCGAAGTTCGCTCGCGAGAAGCTTGAGCACTGTGCGTGCACTCTCCCTACGGATTTCCTCCCGGGAGCCTTTCAACCGCAGCCGGGCCGTTTTCCTGCCCCGGGGGCCCGCCACGGACACGAAAACGGTGCCAACCGGCTGCCCGTCCTGTGGCTCCGGGCCGGCCACTCCGGTGGTCGCGATGCCCCACGAGGCGCCCAGGACGCGTCGCACTCCGGCCGCCATCTCCTCTGCGACCTGCGCGTTTACCGCGCCTTCGGCCGCCAGCAGCTCCGCGTCCACGCCCAGTACCCGGTGCTTGAGCTCGGTCGCGTACGCCGTGACGGAACCTCGGAATGACCGAGAAGCGCCGGGGACCGCGGTGAGCTCGGCGGCCACCATGCCGCCGGTCAGGGACTCCGCGACAGCGACCGTTCCGTTACTCTCCGCGAGCAAGTTCAGCACATCGGCCGCAACCGCCCCGGTGTCCCCGCCAGCCTCAGCGGCACTCCGGATCGCCTCACCCGTCTCTGGAGCCACTGAAGATTCCCCCGTACCGATTACCGCAGAATTACCGGCGCCGCCCGCCGAGGCACCCGCCGGGCCGCCCGTGGGGCCGCTCCCGGCGTCGCCGACGAGCCCGAACCCCGCACCGGTCCCCGCGTCGTTCACCGCGCGGCCCGCTCCTCGGCCAGCCCCTGGCGCCGCAGCACGATCGCCTGGCGGATGTAATCCAAACCGGTGACCACGGTCAGCACGACGGCGACCGCCATCACCCAGAACCGCATCGTGGCCAGCGGCCCGGTCAGCGCGAGCACGTACATGCCCACGGCCGTGCCCTGGGCCAGGGTCTTGAGCTTGCCGCCCCGGCTCGCGGGAATCACCCCGTACCTGATGACCCAGAAACGCAGGAGCGTGATCCCGAGTTCCCGGCCGAGGATCACCCCGGTCACCCACCAGGGCAGATCACCGAGCCACGACAGACACACCAAAGCCGACCCCATGATCGCCTTGTCGGCGATGGGGTCGGCGATCTTCCCGAAGTCGGTGACCAGGTTGTAGGTGCGGGCCAGATGCCCGTCGAAGATGTCGGTGATCATGGCGACGGCGAACGCCGCCCAGGCCAGCGCCCGCCAGACGGGGTCGTATCCCCCGTCGGCGAGCAGCAGCATCACGAATCCCGGCACCAGGACCAGCCGGATCATCGTCAGGATGTTGGCGATGTTCCACAGGCTGGCCTGACTGACCGCCGCGGCGCCCAGCTTCGCGCCGGGCGCGGGCCGGCGGCCGGTCCCGCCCGCCGCGGATGCCGGGGCTCCGCTCATCCGGCCGCCTCCTCGAGGTCCACGCCCAGGGGCTCGGCCACCAGGTCCACGCCCAGGGTGCCGACCACCTTCGCTGTGACGATGCGCCCGGGGACCAGGCCCGCGCCGTCCGTGAAGACGACCTGGCCGTCGGTCTCGGGGGCCTGGTGGGCGGCGCGCCCGTAGGCGCCCTCGCCGTCCTCGGCCTCGTCGATCGGGACGACCGTCTCGACGAGCACCTCCAGGGTCTCTCCGATCCGCTCCTCCGCGCGCTGCGAGGTGAGCTCCTCGGCGAGGCGCTGCATGTGGGCGAGGCGCTCGGCGATCGTGTCGGCGTCCAGCTTGTTGTCGTAGGTGACGGCCTCGGTGCCGTCCTCGTCCGAGTAGCCGAAGACGCCGATGGCGTCGAGCCGCGCGTTGGTGAGGAAACGCTCCAGCTCGGCGAAGTCCGATTCCTTCTCGCCGGGGAAGCCGACGATGAAGTTGGACCGGACGCCGGCCTGCGGGGCCTTGGAGCGGATGGTGTCCAGCAGCTCCAGGAAGCGGTCGGTGTCACCGAAGCGGCGCATGGCGCGCAGCACGTCAGGGGCCGAGTGCTGGAAGGAGAGGTCGAAGTACGGGACGACCTTGGGGGTCGAGGTCAGTACGTCGATCAGGCCGGGCCGCATCTCAGCGGGCTGGAGGTAGCTGACGCGGACGCGCTCGATGCCGTCCACCTCGGCCAGCTCGGGCAGCAGGGTCTCCAGCAGGCGGATGTCGCCGAGGTCCTTGCCGTACGAGGTGTTGTTCTCGGAGACCAGCATGATCTCCTTGACGCCCTGCTCGGCGAGCCAGCGCGTCTCGCCCAGCACGTCGCTGGGGCGGCGGGAGATGAAGGAGCCGCGGAAGGACGGGATGGCGCAGAAGGAGCAGCGGCGGTCGCAGCCGGAGGCCAGCTTGACGGAGGCCACCGGGCTCTTGTCCAGGCGGCGACGCAGCGGCGCGCGCGGCCCGGAGGCGGGCGCGAGCCCGTCCGGGAGGTCGGCGGGGGCCTCGGCCGGCTCCTCGGCGGGCGCCGACTGCGCGTGGCCGGGCAGGGCCACCTCCGCCTCCTGGCGGGCCGCCGGGCTGATCGGCAGCAGCTTGCGCCGGTCGCGCGGGGTGTGGGAGGCGTGGATGCCGCCGTTGAGGATGGTCTGGAGGCGGTCGGAGATGTCGGCGTAGTCGTCGAATCCGAGGACTCCGTCGGCTTCGGGGAGCGCTTCGGCGAGTTCCTTGCCGTAGCGCTCGGCCATACAGCCGACGGCTACGACGGCCTGCGTCCTGCCGTGATCCTTGAGATCGTTGGCTTCGAGCAGGGCGTCTACGGAGTCCTTTTTGGCGGCTTCGACGAAGCCGCAGGTGTTGACGACGGCTACGTCCGCATCGGCGGCGTCCTCGACGAGCTCCCAGCCATCCGCCGCCAAGCGGCCTGCGAGCTCCTCCGAGTCCACCTCGTTACGGGCGCAGCCAAGAGTGACAAGGGCGACGGTACGGCGTTCGGGCATGGACTCAAGACTACTTCGTCCCGGCGGCGGCCCCCGCCTCCCATCCCAGTACGACAAGATCCCCGGAGTGCGGCGCAGCACTCCGGGGATCCGGAACGATTTATTCCTCGCTGGTCAGCCCGCCTGGGCCTGGCCCTGACGCGGGTCGTCCTTGGTGTATGTGAGACGTTCCACCTGGCCCGGCTGGAACTTGTCCTTGATCTCCTTGCCGTTCACGAACAGCTTCACGACCCCGGCGTCGCCGAGGACCAGGTCGATGGAATCCTTGTCGGTGAACGTCTTCGACTCGCCCGGCGCCAGGGTTCCGTCGAAGAGGAGCCGGCCACTGTGGTCCTTGGCCGAGATCCAGCTTTCCCCGTCGTTGGCGGTCAGGACGACCGTGACGAGGTCCTTGGGCGCGGCGGCGATGGCGCTTTCCGAGGGCTCGGGCTTGGGGGCCAGAGGTGCCTGCGGGGTCTGGGGCGACGGCTTGGCGCCGCTCTGGGTGGGTGCGGCCTTGGGGGCGGCGGAACCTTCCGCCACCGGCTGCTTGGACTTCTCGTCACCGCTGCCGAAGGCGGTGAAGCCGACGAAGCCGATCACGGCGACGATGGCGGCGACCATGGCGGCGGTCCAGTTGGGCCGCTGCCGTTCGGGGCGGATCCGCTCGGCTTCGAACATCGGCGCGGCGGGGGTGGGTGCCGGCCGGCCGCCGTGGGCCGCGTCGTAGCTCTCGACCAGGGGTGCCGGATCGATGCGCACGGCGCGGGCGAGCGTACGGATGTGGCCGCGGGCGTAGACGTCGCCGCCGCAGCGCGAGAAATCATCGGATTCGATCGCGTGCACGATCGGAATGCGCACGCGGGTGGTGGAACTGACCTCGTCGACGGTCAGCCCGGCGGCGATCCGGGCCTTCTTGAGGGCCGTCCCGATGGACGGTCCTTCGACGGAACGTTCGACGACGCGGTCCTCGGACCGGTCGTCGGTCGAAGGCCGCTCTTCTTCGGGGGAGTTGGAGTTGCCGATGGACACGAGGGCGCCTTTCGAGCGTGTAGCCACCTGCTGGATGTCCAGTCTAGGGGGGTGACGAAAGGGTGTGGCAACCGGAGGGGTGACTCCGTACGCCATACGAATGGCCACGGTGATTCCGCCCGGTGTCGCGGCCCGGGACGCGCCGCCACCTCCCTCAACTGGACGCGGCCCCGGAGGAAACGGCCACCCCCGGAACACGGACGGCCTAGAGGGGAGTCTCCCCGCGGATCATCGCGAGCACTCCGTCAAGTTCGTCGGCCTTGAGCAGGACGTCGCGCGCCTTCGAGCCCTCGCTCGGGCCCACGATCCCGCGCGACTCCATCAGGTCCATCAGCCGGCCGGCCTTCGCGAAACCGACCCGCAGCTTGCGCTGGAGCATCGAGGTGGACCCGAACTGCGTGGAGACGACCAGCTCGGCCGCCTGGCACAGCAGGTCCAGGTCGTCGCCGATCTCCTCGTCGATCTCCTTGGTCTGCTTCTGCCCGACCGTGACGTCGTTGCGGAAGACCGGCGCCATCTGGTCCTTGCAGTGCTGCACGATCCCGGCGATCTCGTCCTCGGTGACGAAGGCGCCCTGCAGCCGGACCGGCTTGTTCGCGCCCATCGGCAGGAACAGCCCGTCGCCCTTGCCGATCAGCTTCTCCGCACCGGGCTGGTCGAGGATCACCCGGCTGTCCGCGAGCGAGGACGTGGCGAACGCGAGCCTGGAGGGCACGTTGGCCTTGATCAGGCCGGTGACCACGTCCACCGAGGGCCGCTGCGTGGCGAGCACCAGGTGGATGCCGGCCGCACGGGCCAGCTGGGTGATGCGGACGATGGAGTCCTCCACGTCGCGCGGGGCCACCATCATCAGGTCGGCGAGCTCATCGACGATCACCAGCAGGTACGGGTACGGGCTGAGCTCCCGCTCGCTGCCCGGCGGCAGTTTGATCTTGCCTTCGCGGATCGCCTTGTTGAAGTCGTCGATGTGCCGGTACCCGAAGGCCGCGAGGTCGTCGTAGCGCAGGTCCATCTCGCGCACGACCCACTGGAGCGCCTCTGCGGCCCGCTTCGGGTTGGTGATGATCGGGGTGATCAGGTGCGGGATGCCCTCGTACGCCGTCAGCTCCACCCGCTTGGGGTCCACGAGCACCATCCGGACGTCCTCCGGGGTGGCCCGCACCATCACCGAGGTGATGAGGCAGTTGATGCAGGAGGACTTGCCGGAGCCCGTGGCGCCGGCGACCAGCACGTGCGGCATCTTCGCGAGGTTGGCCATGACGTAGCCGCCCTCGACGTCCTTGCCGAGCGCGACCAGCATCGGGTGGTCGTCCTCGGCCGCGTCGGCCAGCCGGAGCACGTCGCCCAGGTTGACCATCTCGCGGTCGGTGTTCGGGATCTCGATGCCGACCGCCGACTTGCCGGGGATCGGGCTGATGATCCGGACGTCCGGCGAGGCCACCGCGTAGGCGATGTTCTTCGCGAGCGCGGTGATCCGCTCGACCTTCACGGCCGGGCCGAGCTCCACCTCGTAGCGGGTGACCGTCGGACCGCGGGTGAATCCGGTGACCTTCGCGTCGACCTTGAACTCCATGAACACGTTGGTCAGCGAGGCGACCACCGCGTCGTTCGCAGCGCTACGGGTCTTCCCCGGCCCCCCGCGCTCCAGCAGGTCCAAGGAGGGCAGGGAGTACGTGATGTCCCCGCGCAGCTGGAGCTGCTCGGCGCGGGGCGGCAGCGCCTGGGTCTCGGGCGGGGCCTTGGTCAGGTCGGGCACGGACAGCGTCCCGGAGGCCACGGCGGTGGTGCCGTGCGGCGTGGCTCCGGGAACGACGGGGGCCGGGGCAGCGGGCCCCGGGGCAGCGGCTGCGGCTGCGGCTGCCGCTGCCGAGGCCTTCTCCTCGCGGGCGGAGGGCACCGGAGCAGTGATCTCCGCGCCCTCGCGCTCCACCGAGATGCCCTGGGTGAGATCGGCGACCAGCAGGGAGGGCGGCATCCCGCCGTAGACCGCACCGTCCAGCGCCGCCGCGGCCGCGGCGGCCACGTCGACGGCGTCCATCTCCCGGTCCATGCCCGGCCTGCCGGTGGCCCGCCGGGGGCGCCGCCGCCGGGCGAGCGCCTCCTCCTCGGTGGTGGCGGCCGCACCCGTACGGGCCCGCCACTGCTCGGCGTCGTGCCGGTCGGCGGAGACAGCCTCCGCGGCGGCCTGCCCGTAGCCCTCGTCGTACTCGTTCGGCGCGATCACCCCGAGCCGGATCCCCGCGTTGCGCAGCCGCCGCGGGATCGCGTTGACCGGGGTGGCGGTGACCACCAGCAGCCCGAAGACGGTGAGCAGCACCAGCATCGGCACGGCCAGCGGCGCGCCCATCGTGAAGATCAGCGGCTTCGAGGCGCCCCAGCCGATCAGCCCGCCCGCGTTCTGCATGGCGGTGGTGCCCTCGTCGCGCCCGGGGGCTCCGCAGGCGATGTGCACGAGCCCCAGCACTCCGATGACCAGCGCGGAGAGCCCGATCCCGATGCGGCCGTTGGCGTCCGCCTGTTCGGGGTGGCGGATGAAACGTACCGCCATGACGCCGAGCAGGATCGGCACGAGCAGGTCGAGCCGCCCGAAGGCGCCGGTGATCAGCATGGTCACCAGGTCCCCGACGGGCCCGCTCAGGTTCGACCAGGTCCCGGCGGCGACGATCAGCGCGAGCCCGAGGAGCAACAGCGCCAGGCCGTCCTTGCGGTGGGCGGGGTCGAGGTTCTTCGCGCCCTGCCCGATGCCGCGGAAGACCGCGCCGACCGCGTGCGCGAGGCCCAGCCAGACGGCGCGCACCAGCCACAGCACTCCCCCGGTGGGGGACGGCGCGGGTTTGGGCGCGACCTTCTTGACCGGGGCGCGCCGAGTGGCGGCCGCGGCCTTCTTGGCGGGCGGCTTGCGAGCGGGGGCTGCCTTCGCCGGCGCCGTCGTACGGCCCGTGCGACCCTTCGCGGTGCCCGCCGTGCTCTGGGAACCCTTACCGGACGTACTTGAGGCCATGGGCCCGAGGTTACCGGTGTGCGTACCGGTGGACACGCGTGCCCACCGCTTCACCCGTTCGTGTCGCCACCTGTGGACCCGCTTTGACGTGCCGCCAGGCCTGACGGTCCGCCAGGCCTGCGGGCGGGCGCGCTCCTACGGAAACCCGCGAAATCCCACGGGCCCCACGGCTCTCAGCCCTGCGCGGGCAGCACGGGCGCACCGCTCCCGGTCCCCGGCTCCAGCGCGTCGAGCGCCCGCCGCAGTCCGGTGAGCTTGCGCTCCAGGTGGGCCGCGGTGGCCACCACCGACGGATCGGCGGCCTCCTCGCCCAGCTGCTTGGTCAGCGCTTCCGCCTGCTCCTCCACCGCGGCGAGCCTCGCGGAGAGCTCGGCCAGCAGCCCGGCCGTCTCCTTGGAGCCATCCACCGAGCCGTTGGAGCTGCCGCCCTCCAGCTGGAGCCTCAGCAGCGCCGCCTGCTCGCGCAGTTGGCAGTTCTTCGTGTAGAGCTCCACGAACACCGAGACCTTGGCCCGCAGTACCCACGGGTCGAAGGGCTTCGAGATGTAGTCCACCGCCCCCGCCGCGTAGCCGCGGAAGGTGTGGTGCGGACCGTGGTTGATCGCGGTCAGGAAGATGATCGGGATGTCCCGGGTCCGCTCCCGCCGCTTGATGTGCGCGGCCGTCTCGAAACCGTCCATGCCCGGCATCTGCACGTCCAGCAGGATGACCGCGAAGTCGTCCGTCAGCAGCGCCTTGAGCGCTTCCTCCCCCGACGACGCCCGGACCAGTGTCTGATCGAGCGCGGAGAGGATGGCCTCCAGCGCCAGCAGATTCTCCGGCCTGTCGTCGACCAGGAGGATCTTGGCCTTCTGCACCATGCCCTGTCCTCCTCGCCCCGGCATGGGGCCTCCCCGGCTCCTGGCACCGGCCTGTGCGCCGGGCCCCGCCCCAGAGGACGGCATCCTTGCGCCGTCCGTCCTTGTGCCGGTCATCGTAGCCCCAGTCCCGAGATCGCCACACCCTGTCACCAAGATGTCACTGTGCACGAAGCGGAAACGTGGTGGGAGGGCAGAAGGTTCCCTCGGGAGTCCCTTCCCGCCCGCCCGATCACGCCTCAGTTTCCGCGCATGTGTCCTTCCATGACCGACAGTAGGTAGTCGGGTTCGACCGGCTTGGTCACGTAGTCCGAGGCACCGGACTCGATCGCCTTCTCCCGATCCCCCTTCATCGCCTTGGCCGTCAGCGCGATGATCGGCAGCCCCTCGAACTGCGGCATCCGCCGGATCGCCGAGGTCGTCGCGTACCCGTCCATCTCCGGCATCATGATGTCCATCAGCACGAGCGCCACGTCGTCGTGCTGCTCCAGGACCTCGATGCCCTCCCGGCCGTTCTCCGCGTACAGCACCGCCAGTCCGTGCTGTTCCAGCACGCTGGTCAGCGCGAAGACGTTGCGCACGTCGTCGTCCACGATCAGCACCCGCTCGCCGTGGAAGTCGTACGTCCGCGGCGCCACCGGCAGCGGCTCGTCGACGGCCCACGCCTCCGCGTCGCCCTGCCCCGGCACCTCCGCCCTCGGCAGCGGTTCGCTCAGGGCCTTGCGCCGCCGCCGGAACAGCGCCGAGGACCCCTGCCCGACCGGCTCCCCGGCCCGCGGCGCGGCCAGCGGCTGCGCGGGCGACACCGGACCCTGCTCGGCCGGGGCCGCCGGCAGCGCGGGCCGCGCCGCCTCGGCGGCCGGCCTGCGGTACAGCTCGGCGCGCGCGCCGCCGGGCGTGGGCGGCGCGTACCCCTGCGGGGGCAGCTCGCTCGGGTTCAGCGGCAGGTACAGCGTGAACGTCGACCCCCGGCCCGGCTCGCTCGCCGCGTGGATCTCCCCGCCCAGCAGCCGGGCGATCTCCCGGCTGATGGACAGTCCGAGACCGGTGCCCCCGTACTTGCGGCTGGTGGTTCCGTCCGCCTGCTTGAACGCCTCGAAGATCACCAGCATCTTGCTCGCGGCGATCCCGATCCCGGTGTCGGTCACCGAGAAGGCGATCAGGTCGGCGTCCGCCTCGCGCAGCGAGCCGGCCTCCAGCAGCTGCTCGCGGATGGCGACGGGCACGTCGGCACCGGCGGGCCGGATCACCAGCTCCACCGCCCCGGTGTCGGTGAACTTCACCGCGTTCGACAGCAGGTTGCGGAGCACCTGGAGCAGCCGCTGCTCGTCGGTGTGCAGGGTGGCCGGGAGCTCCGGGGAGACCCGTACCGAGAAGTCCAGCCCCTTCTCCGCCGTCAGCGGCCGGAAGGTGGCCTCCACGTAGTCGACGAGCTGGACCAGCGCGATCCGGGTCGGCGAGACGTCCATCTTCCCCGCCTCGACCTTCGACAGGTCGAGGATGTCGTTGATCAGCTGGAGCAGGTCGGAGCCGGCCCCGTGGATGGTCTCGGCGAACTCCACCTGCTTGGGCGAGAGGTTCTCGTCCGCGTTGTCGGCGAGCAATTTGGCCAGGATCAGCAGGGAGTTGAGCGGGGTCCGCAGCTCGTGCGACATGTTCGCCAGGAACTCGGACTTGTAGCGCATCGAGACCGCGAGCTGCTCGGCGCGCTCCTCCAGGACCTGGCGGGCCTCCTCGATCTCGGTGTTCTTCACCTCGATGTCCCGGTTCTGCCTGGCCAGCAGCTCGGCCTTCTCCTCCAGTTCGGCGTTGGCGGCCTGCAGGGCCTTCTGCCGGTTCTCCAGCTCGTCGGAGCGCTCGCGCAGCTGCTCGGTCATCTCCTGCGACTGCTTGAGGAGCACCTCCGTCTTGGAGTTGACGGAGATGGTGTTGACGCTCGTACCGATCATCTCGGCGATCTGGCTGAGGAAGTCCTTCTGGATCTGCGTGAAGGGCTGGAAGGAGGCCAGCTCGATGACGCCGAGCACCTTCCCCTCGAAGAGCACCGGCAGCACGATCACGTGCGCCGGCGGGGCCTCGCCGAGCCCCGAGGAGATCTTCAGGTAGCCGGGCGGGGTGTTCTCGATGAGGATCATCCGCTTCTGGTCGGCGACCGTCCCGATCAGCCCCTCCCCCGGCCGGAAGGAGATGGGCATCTGGCCGCCGGCGTACGCGTAACTCCCGCGCATCCGCAGTTCGTACGAGCCCTCGGCGCCCCCCTCCGTCCCGATCTCGGTGGTGCCCCCGGTCGGCAGCGCCAGGAAGAAGGCGCCGTGCTGCGCGGAGACCACCGGGGTCAGCTCGCTCATGATCAGCGAGGCCACGTCGTCCAGCTCGCGACGGCCCTGCATCAGGCCGGAGATGCGGGCGAGGTTGCCCTTGAGCCAGTCCTGCTCCTTGTTGGCCAGGGTGGTGTCGCGCAGGTTCGCGATCATCGTGTTGAGGTTGTCCTGGAGGACCTGGATCTCCCCGGCCGCGTCCACGTCGATCTTGAGGTTGAGGTCGCCGCGGGTCACCGCCGTGGCGACGGCCGCGATGGCGCGGACCTGCCGGGTCAGGTTCCCGGCCATCTCGTTCACGGACTCGGTCAGGTCGCGCCAGGTGCCGTCGACGTCCCGGACCCGTGCCTGGCCGCCGAGGATGCCCTCCGTGCCCACCTCGCGGGCGACCCGGGTCACCTGGTCGGCGAAGGAGGACAGCTGGTCGACCATCGTGTTGATGGTGGTCTTGAGCTCAAGGATCTCGCCGCGCGCGTCGATGTCGATCTTCTTGGTCATGTCGCCCTTGGCGATGGCGGTCGTGACCATGGCGATCTGGCGCACCTGCCCGGTGAGGTTGGAGGCCATGAAGTTCACCGAATCGGTGAGGTCCTTCCACGTCCCGGAGACCCCCGGCACGTGCGCCTGACCGCCGAGGCGGCCCTCGGTGCCCACCTCGCGGGCCACCCGGGTGACCTCGTCCGCGAACGAGGACAGGGTCTTGACCATCGTGTTCACGGTGTCGGCGAGCTGCGCGACCTCACCGCGCGCCTCGACGGTGACCTTCTTCGTCAGATCGCCGTTGGCGACCGCCGAGGAGACCTGGGAGATGTTGCGGACCTGCGAAGTGAGGTTGTTGGCCATCAGGTTGACGTTGTCGGTCAGGTCCTTCCAGATGCCCGTCACCCCGCGCACCCGGGCCTGCCCGCCGAGGATGCCCTCCGAGCCCACCTCGCGGGCCACCCGGGTCACCTGCTCCGCGAACGAGGACAGCTGGTCGACCATCGTGTTCACGGTGGTGACGAGCTCCAGGATCTCGCCCTTGGCATCGACGGTGATCTTCTTCGAGAGGTCGCCGGTGGCCACCGCCGTGGTCACCTCGGCGATGTTGCGCACCTGGGAAGTGAGGTTGTTCGCCATGAAGTTGACGGACTGGGTGAGGTCCTTCCACGTGCCGGAGACCCCCTTGACCTCCGCCTGGCCGCCCAGGATCCCCTCGGTGCCCACCTCACGGGCCACCCGGGTCACCTGCTCCGCGAAGTTCGAGAGCTGGTCCACCATCGTGTTGAGGGTGTTCTTCAGCTCCAGGATCTCCCCGCGGGCGTCCACCTCGATCTTCTGCGACAGGTCGCCGCGGGCCACCGCGGTCGCCACCTGCGCGATGTTGCGGACCTGACCGGTGAGGTTCCCGGCCATGCCGTTCACCGAGTCCGTCAGGTCGCGCCAGACCCCGGCCACGCCGGGCACCTGCGCCTGACCGCCGAGGCGGCCCTCCGTACCCACGTCCCGGGCCACCCGGGTCACCTGCTCCGCGAAGGCGGACAGCTGGTCGACCATCGTGTTGATGGTGTTCTTCAGCTCCAGGATCTCGCCGCGGGCGTCCACGTCGATCTTCTGGGAGAGGTCACCGCGGGCCACCGCCGTGGTGACCTGGGCGATCTGGCGCACCTGGGAGGTCAGGTTCCCGGCCATGAAGTTGACGGAGTCGGTGAGCTCCTTCCAGGTACCGGAGACCCCCTCGACCCGCGCCTGACCACCGAGCCGGCCCTCGGTTCCCACGTCCCGGGCCATGCGCGTGACCTGGTCCGCGAAGGAGGACAGCTGGTCCACCATCGTGTTCACGGTGTTCTTCAGCTGGAGCATCTCGCCGGAGACGTCGACCGTGACCTTCTGCGACAGGTCGCCGTTGGCCACCGCCGTCGTCACCTGGGCGATGTTGCGGACCTGACCGGTGAGGTTGCGGAAGGCGGTGTTCACCGAATCGGTGAGGTCCTTCCACGTCCCGGCCGCGCCCGGCACCTGCGCCTGGCCGCCGAGTTCACCCTCCACGCCGACCTCACGGGCCACGCGCGTCACTTCCGCACCGAAGGACTGGAGCTGGTCCACCATCGTGTTGACGGTGTTCTTCAACTCCAGCATCTCGCCCGCGACGTTCACGGTGACCTTCTGCGACAGGTCGCCGTTGGCCACCGCCGTCGTCACCTGGGCGATGTCGCGCACCTGCGTGGTGAGGTTGCGGAAGACCGTGTTCACCGAATCGGTGAGGTCCTTCCACGTCCCGGCCGCGCCCGGCACCTGCGCCTGCCCGCCGAGCAGGCCCTTCGCCCCGACCTCGCTGGCCACGCGCGTGACCTCGTCCGCGAAGGTCCGTAGCGTCTCGGTCATCTGGTTGATCGTTTCGGCCAGCTGCGCGACTTCGCCGCGCGCGCTCACCCGGACCTTCTGCGACAGGTCACCGTTGGCGACCGCCGTGGTGACCTGCGCGATCCCGCGCACCTGGGCCGTCAGGTTGCCGGCCATCGTGTTGACGGAGTCGGTCAGGTCCTTCCAGACGCCCGCGACTCCGGGCACCTTCGCCTGACCGCCGAGCTCGCCCTCCGTACCCACTTCCCGGGCCACCCTGGTGACCTCGGAGGAGAACGAGGACAGCTGGTCCACCATCGTGTTGACGGTGTTCTTCAGCTGGAGCATCTCGCCGGCCACGTGCACCGTGACCTTGCGCGAGAGATCGCCCTTCGCCACCGCCGTCGTCACCAGGGCGATGTCACGCACCTGGGCGGTGAGCCGGTACGCCATCGTGTTGACGGAGTCGGTCAGGTCCTTCCAGGAACCGGACATTCCGCGCACCTGGGCCTGGCCGCCGAGCTTGCCCTCGGTGCCCACCTCCAGCGCCACCCGCGTCACCTCGTCGGTGAACGCGGAGAGCTGGTCGACCAGGTTGTTGACCGTCCGGCCGACCTTCAGGAACTCCCCGCGCAACGGATGCCCGGCCCCCTCGGCGGCCTGGGTCCGCAGGTCCATCCGCTGGTCGAGGTCACCCTCGGCGACCGCCGACAGCACCCGGCCCACCTCGGACACCGGCCTGGCCAGGTCGTCCACCAGCTGGTTCGAGGCATCGATCGCGGCCGCCCAGGAGCCCTCGCAGGCACCCGTTTCCAGCCTTTCGCTGAGCTTGCCCTCGCGGCCCACCATCCGCCGCACCCGGGACAGCTCCCCGGTCAGGTGGAGATTGCGGTCGGCGACCTCGTTGTAGACGGCGGCGATCTCCGCCATCACGCCCTCGCCGGACACCGTCAACCGCTTGCGGAAATTTCCGTCCCGCATCGACACCAAGGCCGTGAGCAGCCTGTTCAGTGCCGCGGTATCAACTTCCGTCGTGTCGCCCCGCCGGGACCGTCCGCCCTTAGGGCGCGTTCCCGTACGCCGCACCGCCGCGCCAGACTCCACCGTGTCCCTCCCGAAAGGGTCGACCACTGTTCCACCGGGCACCGCGCTCATCACGCTGCGCCCTTTACGCTGTGCCCATCAACCTGCGCCCATCAACTACCTGACTCCAAGCCTGCCCAGTGTTTCACCTCGGCCCAACCCGGCCATAACACTCCGGCACCATCGCACACGGGCCGTACCCTGCGGGTGGATTCCCCGACGACGGCAACATGGCGGGCGCGAAGGTAAGTAACCTGGCACATCCGATGTCCACCGCGTCGAAGGAGACTCGTGATCACGGCACGGGCGGCTGCCAGTTTTGATCCACAAGGGCGCTCGGTCGCCGCCGCCCGAGCGTTCGTCCGCGACACCCTCCAGGGCTGGGGCTTCGCGGACATCATCGACGACGCGGTGGTCCTCACCAGTGAGCTCGTCACCAACGCCGTGGTCCACGCGGGCACCAGCGCCGAAGTCCTGTGCCTGCGCACCGAGGACGGCGTACGGGTCGAGGTCGCCGACCGGTACCCGGAGCGCGAGCTCCCGCTCCACCTCCCCGGCGAGCGCCCGTACGCCGACCCCGACCGCGAGAACGGCCGCGGGCTGATGCTCTGCGCCGCCCTCGCCACCCGCTGGGGCGTCGAATACACGGCCGCGCACAAACACGTGTGGTTCCGGCTCGACATGCCGGACCGTCCGGTCGGTACCCGCTCCGCGGGCCCGGTCGTCCCCGACCAGCTGCTGCCCCTCGCCGACAGCCGGGTCCGCGTCGCCGTCGTCCAGGTCGACGCCACCGACACCGTCTCCGGCTGGAACGAGGACGCCGAGATCATCTTCGGCCACCCCGCGGAGAAGGCCGTCGGCCGCCCCCTCGCCGAACTCGCCGCCTGGCCCCAGACCCCCGGCACCGGAACCGGCATCGCCGAGGCCCTGCGCCTGTCCCGCTGGGAGGGCAGCTACGGCATCCGCGGCGCCGACGGCCGGGTCATCCCCGTCTACGCCTCCCACCTGCGGGTCCGCGATGCCCACGGCGAGCCCTCCATCGTCTGCCTCCTCGTCCACGACGACGAGCGCGCCCTGCTCCAGACCCCCGCGCGCCTCCCCGCCACCGACGGCGGCACCCTCACCGAGCCCCGCCCCGTGGACCCCTTCGAGATCTTCATCGGCTCCCCCGCCCCCGACGACCTCGACGGCCTCCTCCAGCGCACCGTGGAACGCGCCCGCGACCTCCTCGACGCCGACGCCGCCTTCCTCCTCCTCGCCACCGACGACGAGACCGAGCTGGAGGTCCGCGCCACCACCGGGCTGCCCTCCACCCGCCAGCGCTTCGCGCGCGTCCCCATCGAAGCCGGCACCAACCGGTGGGGCAGCGCCCGGATGCCCGCCGTCCACGACGACCTCCTCGTGGTGCCCGGAGCCGTCCCGCTCTTGGAATCCACCGGCATGCGCTCCGCCGTCACCGTGCCCCTGAAGGTCGAGGGCCGCCTCACCGGCTCCCTCGGCGTCGCCACCGAATCCTCCGGCCGCTACTCCAACGACGACGCCCTGCGCCTCCAGTTCGCCGCCGACCGCATCGCCCTCGCCGTGGAATCGGCCCGCCTCGGCGAGCTCGAACGGCTGCGCCGCGGCTCCCTCTCCTTCCTCGTCGAGGCCTCCGACCTGCTCGCCGGCACCCTCGACCGGGACCAGACCCTGGCCCTCATGGCCCAGATGGCCGTCCCCACCCTCGCCGCCTGGTGCGCCGTCTACACGATCGCCGACCCGGCCTCCGACCCGTACCTCTCCTACGTCCTGCACGAGGACGAAGAGCGCATCGACGGCCTCAAGGACCTTCTCTCACAGGTCAGTCCGCCCGAACCGGTCCGCGAGGCCGGCGCCCGCCCCTGGCCCTCGACGGCTCTCGCGGTGGGCGGCGAGACGGTGGTCCTCCCCCTCCTCGCCCGCAACCGCGTCATCGGCATGCTGACCCTCGGCAAGCCCTCCGAGGAGCACTTCCGCCAGGAGATCCTCGAACTCGCCGAGGACCTCTCCCGCCGCGCCGCCCTCGCCCTGGACAACGCCCGCCTGTACTCCGAGCGCACCGCCATCAGCCGCTCCCTCCAGCGCAGTCTGCTGCCGCCCGGCTCCCCCGCCATCCCCGGCATGGAGGTGGAGGTCATCTACCGCGCCGCCGGTGAGGGCAACGAGGTGGGCGGCGACTTCTACGACGTCTTCCCGATCCGCCCCGGCGTCTACGGATTCGCCATCGGCGACGTCTGCGGTACGGGCCCCGAGGCGGCCGCCGTCACCGGCCTGGCCCGCCACGCCCTGCGCCTCCTGGCCCGCGAGGGCCTCGGCGGCCCGGCCGTACTGGAGCGCCTCAACGCCGCGATCCTCGACGAGGGCGACCGCAGCCGCTTCCTCACCCTCCTCTACGGGGAGCTCCACCCCCAGCCCGACGGCAGCGCCCACATGAAGGTGGTCTGCGCCGGCCACCCGCTCCCGCTGCGCCTGCGCCCGAACGGCGAGGTCCTCCCGGCGGCGGACCCGCAGCCCCTCCTGGGTGTCCTGGAGGATCTCGACCTCTACGAGCAGACCCTGACCCTGGACCCGGGCGACGTCCTGCTCTGCGTCACGGACGGCATCACCGAACGCCGCGAGGGCACCCGCATGCTCGGCGACGACGGCCTCACCGAGGTCCTCAGCACCTGTACGGGGCTCACGGCCGGCGCGGTGGCCTCCCGGGTGCTGCGCGCGGTGGAACGCTTCGCCGCCGAACCGGCCTCGGACGACATGGCCATCCTCGCCTTCCGCGTCCCCCGCCAGCGCGAGGGCGACCAGCCCGCCTGATCCCCGGCCGACCCCCTGCTGGGCCGGCCGGGGTCGGCCGTGGTCGACTCTCAGACACCGTCCCCGGCCCGAGGGGAAAACAAAAAAGGCCCCCGCCAATGGCGGGGGCCTTCTCTCTTGGAGCCCTTTAACGGAATCGAACCGTTGACCTTCTCCTTACCATGGAGACGCTCTACCGACTGAGCTAAAAGGGCGGGTTGTTCGGCGGCGTCCTACTCTCCCACAGGGTCCCCCCTGCAGTACCATCGGCGCTGAAAGGCTTAGCTTCCGGGTTCGGAATGTAAACCGGGCGTTTCCCTAACGCTATGACCACCGAAACACTATGAAGTTAACCAACCGGATATGAACACAGTTCGTTACTTCAGAACTAACACAGTGGACGCGAGCAACTGAGGACAAGCCCTCGGCCTATTAGTACCAGTCAGCTCCACCCGTTACCGGGCTTCCACATCTGGCCTATCAACCCAGTCGTCTACTGGGAGCCTTACCCTCTCAAGGAGGTGGGAATACTCATCTTGAAGCAGGCTTCCCGCTTAGATGCTTTCAGCGGTTATCCCTCCCGAACGTAGCCAACCAGCCATGCCCTTGGCAGGACAACTGGCACACCAGAGGTTCGTCCGTCCCGGTCCTCTCGTACTAGGGACAGCCCTTCTCAATATTCCTACGCGCACAGCGGATAGGGACCGAACTGTCTCACGACGTTCTAAACCCAGCTCGCGTACCGCTTTAATGGGCGAACAGCCCAACCCTTGGGACCGACTCCAGCCCCAGGATGCGACGAGCCGACATCGAGGTGCCAAACCATCCCGTCGATATGGACTCTTGGGGAAGATCAGCCTGTTATCCCCGGGGTACCTTTTATCCGTTGAGCGACGGCGCTTCCACAAGCCACCGCCGGATCACTAGTCCCGACTTTCGTCCCTGCTCGACCCGTCGGTCTCACAGTCAAGCTCCCTTGTGCACTTACACTCAACACCTGATTGCCAACCAGGCTGAGGGAACCTTTGGGCGCCTCCGTTACTTTTTGGGAGGCAACCGCCCCAGTTAAACTACCCATCAGACACTGTCCCTGATCCGGATCACGGACCGAGGTTAGACATCCAGCACGACCAGAGTGGTATTTCAACGGCGACTCCACCATGACTGGCGTCACAGCTTCAAAGTCTCCCACCTATCCTACACAAGCCGAACCGAACACCAATATCAAACTATAGTAAAGGTCCCGGGGTCTTTCCGTCCTGCTGCGCGAAACGAGCATCTTTACTCGTAGTGCAATTTCACCGGGCCTATGGTTGAGACAGTCGAGAAGTCGTTACGCCATTCGTGCAGGTCGGAACTTACCCGACAAGGAATTTCGCTACCTTAGGATGGTTATAGTTACCACCGCCGTTTACTGGCGCTTAAGTTCTCAGCTTCGCCACACCGAAATGTGACTAACCGGTCCCCTTAACGTTCCAGCACCGGGCAGGCGTCAGTCCGTATACATCGCCTTACGGCTTCGCACGGACCTGTGTTTTTAGTAAACAGTCGCTTCTCGCTGGTCTCTGCGGCCACCCCCAGCTCAGGAAGCAAGTTCCTTCACCAGTGATGGCCCCCCTTCTCCCGAAGTTACGGGGGCATTTTGCCGAGTTCCTTAACCATAGTTCACCCGAACGCCTCGGTATTCTCTACCTGACCACCTGAGTCGGTTTAGGGTACGGGCCGCCATGAAACTCGCTAGAGGCTTTTCTCGACAGCATAGGATCATCCACTTCACCACAATCGGCTCGGCATCAGGTCTCAGCCTTATATGAGGGACGGATTTGCCTACCCCTCGGCCTACACCCTTACCCCGGGACTACCACCGCCCGGGCTGGACTACCTTCCTGCGTCACCCCATCGCTTACCTACTACAAGTCTGGTTCGTCGGCTCCACCACTTTCCTTTCCCCGAAGGGTCCGGAACGGCTTCACGGACTTAGCATCGCCTGATTCGATATTGGGCGTTTCAAAGCGGGTACCGGAATATCAACCGGTTGTCCATCGACTACGCCTGTCGGCCTCGCCTTAGGTCCCGACTTACCCTGGGCAGATCAGCTTGACCCAGGAACCCTTAGTCAATCGGCGCACACGTTTCTCACGTGTGTATCGCTACTCATGCCTGCATTCTCACTCGTGAACCGTCCACAACTAGCTTCCGCTGCTGCTTCACCCGGCACACGACGCTCCCCTACCCATCACAGCGGGCGTTGGCCCTATTGCTGCAATGACACGACTTCGGCGGTACGCTTGAGCCCCGCTACATTGTCGGCGCGGAATCACTTGACCAGTGAGCTATTACGCACTCTTTCAAGGGTGGCTGCTTCTAAGCCAACCTCCTGGTTGTCTCTGCGACTCCACATCCTTTCCCACTTAGCGTACGCTTAGGGGCCTTAGTCGATGCTCTGGGCTGTTTCCCTCTCGACCATGGAGCTTATCCCCCACAGTCTCACTGCCACGCTCTCACTTACCGGCATTCGGAGTTTGGCTAAGGTCAGTAACCCGGTAGGGCCCATCGCCTATCCAGTGCTCTACCTCCGGCAAGAAACACGTGACGCTGCACCTAAATGCATTTCGGGGAGAACCAGCTATCACGGAGTTTGATTGGCCTTTCACCCCTAACCACAGGTCATCCCCCAGGTTTTCAACCCTGGTGGGTTCGGTCCTCCACGAAGTCTTACCTCCGCTTCAACCTGCCCATGGCTAGATCACTCCGCTTCGGGTCTAGAGCGTGCAACTCAATCGCCCTATTCGGACTCGCTTTCGCTACGGCTTCCCCACACGGGTTAACCTCGCTACACACCGCTAACTCGCAGGCTCATTCTTCAAAAGGCACGCAGTCACGACCGTTATTCCGAAGAATAACGGCGACGCTCCCACGGCTTGTAGGCACACGGTTTCAGGTACTATTTCACTCCGCTCCCGCGGTACTTTTCACCATTCCCTCACGGTACTATCCGCTATCGGTCACCAGGGAATATTTAGGCTTAGCGGGTGGTCCCGCCAGATTCACACGGGATTTCTCGGGCCCCGTGCTACTTGGGAGATTCTTAAGCAAGCCGCTGATGTTTCGTCTACGGGGGTCTTACCCTCTACGCCGGACCTTTCGCATGTCCTTCGACTACATCAACGGTTTCTGACTCGCCGACCGGCCGGCAGACCGATCAAAAGAATTCCCACAACCCCGCATGCGCAACCCCTGCCGGGTATCACACGCATACGGTTTGGCCTGATCCGGTTTCGCTCGCCACTACTCCCGGAATCACGGTTGTTTTCTCTTCCTGCGGGTACTGAGATGTTTCACTTCCCCGCGTTCCCTCCACACTGCCTATGTGTTCAGCAGTGGGTGACAGCCCATGACGACTGCCGGGTTTCCCCATTCGGACACCCCCGGATCAAAGCTCAGTTGGCAGCTCCCCGGGGCCTATCGCGGCCTCTCACGTCCTTCATCGGTTCCTGGTGCCAAGGCATCCACCGTGCGCCCTTAAAAACTTGGCCACAGATGCTCGCGTCCACTGTGTAGTTCTCAAGCAACGACCAGCCACCCATCACCCTCACCTACTAGAAGTGAAGTTCACTGGGGCCGGCATCGCAGAAGATAAGACCTTACGGCCGTACCCTCAGATACCCAACAACGTGCCAAGCACGATCCCCGCCACTCAAACTGTTTTCCACGCCGAAGCAGTACTCACAGAAGGTTTTGGAAACCGTGCCAACTAATCAACGTTCCACCCTGAGCTGACCGTGCAGAACGTTTGTCTGCAATCGGTACTGTGCTCCTTAGAAAGGAGGTGATCCAGCCGCACCTTCCGGTACGGCTACCTTGTTACGACTTCGTCCCAATCGCCAGTCCCACCTTCGACAGCTCCCTCCCTTACGGGTTGGGCCACCGGCTTCGGGTGTTACCGACTTTCGTGACGTGACGGGCGGTGTGTACAAGGCCCGGGAACGTATTCACCGCAGCAATGCTGATCTGCGATTACTAGCAACTCCGACTTCATGGGGTCGAGTTGCAGACCCCAATCCGAACTGAGACCGGCTTTTTGAGATTCGCTCCACCTCACGGTATCGCAGCTCATTGTACCGGCCATTGTAGCACGTGTGCAGCCCAAGACATAAGGGGCATGATGACTTGACGTCGTCCCCACCTTCCTCCGAGTTGACCCCGGCGGTCTCCTGTGAGTCCCCATCACCCCGAAGGGCATGCTGGCAACACAGGACAAGGGTTGCGCTCGTTGCGGGACTTAACCCAACATCTCACGACACGAGCTGACGACAGCCATGCACCACCTGTATACCGACCACAAGGGGGGCACTATCTCTAATGCTTTCCGGTATATGTCAAGCCTTGGTAAGGTTCTTCGCGTTGCGTCGAATTAAGCCACATGCTCCGCTGCTTGTGCGGGCCCCCGTCAATTCCTTTGAGTTTTAGCCTTGCGGCCGTACTCCCCAGGCGGGGAACTTAATGCGTTAGCTGCGGCACCGACGACGTGGAATGTCGCCAACACCTAGTTCCCAACGTTTACGGCGTGGACTACCAGGGTATCTAATCCTGTTCGCTCCCCACGCTTTCGCTCCTCAGCGTCAGTAATGGCCCAGAGATCCGCCTTCGCCACCGGTGTTCCTCCTGATATCTGCGCATTTCACCGCTACACCAGGAATTCCGATCTCCCCTACCACACTCTAGCTAGCCCGTATCGAATGCAGACCCGAGGTTAAGCCTCGGGCTTTCACATCCGACGTGACAAGCCGCCTACGAGCTCTTTACGCCCAATAATTCCGGACAACGCTTGCGCCCTACGTATTACCGCGGCTGCTGGCACGTAGTTAGCCGGCGCTTCTTCTGCAGGTACCGTCACTTTCGCTTCTTCCCTGCTGAAAGAGGTTTACAACCCGAAGGCCGTCATCCCTCACGCGGCGTCGCTGCATCAGGCTTTCGCCCATTGTGCAATATTCCCCACTGCTGCCTCCCGTAGGAGTCTGGGCCGTGTCTCAGTCCCAGTGTGGCCGGTCGCCCTCTCAGGCCGGCTACCCGTCGTCGCCTTGGTGGGCCATTACCCCACCAACAAGCTGATAGGCCGCGGGCTCATCCTTCACCGCCGGAGCTTTTAACCCCCGCCCATGCAGGCAGGAGTGTTATCCGGTATTAGACCCCGTTTCCAGGGCTTGTCCCAGAGTGAAGGGCAGATTGCCCACGTGTTACTCACCCGTTCGCCACTAATCCACCCCGAAGGGCTTCATCGTTCGACTTGCATGTGTTAAGCACGCCGCCAGCGTTCGTCCTGAGCCAGGATCAAACTCTCCATGAATGTTTACCCGTAATCGGGTGCACACGCACTTAGAGCGGGACAGTCATGTCGGAATAAGACCGACCGTCCACTGCGTCCTCGCTGTGTAATTGCCTGCAAGCATCACGGCAGAACCGCGACCTCACAGGTCTTTTTCAAAGGAACCTCATCCACCGAAATGGACGGGGTATCAACTTTATGGCGTTGATTTTTGGCACGCTGTTGAGTTCTCAAGGAACGGACGCTTCCTTTGTACTCACCCTCTCGGGCTTTCCTCCGGGCGCTTCCTTCGTTGTTCTTGCGTTTCCGACTCTATCAGACTCTTTCGTGTCCGATTTCCCAGTCAGCGGGATTTGCTTTCCAGTTCTTCGCTTTCGCGTTTCCCTTTCCGGCGATTCCAACTCTACCAGATCATTTCCGCACCCTGTCGGGATTGGATTTGGATTGGACGGCCATTGGAGAGCCATTCCCTTTCGGGCGAGCCAGACTTTATCAGGTTTCCCAGGTCTGGATTCCCACCCGCCCGCGCCGACGCGGCCGGACACACGTGTGTGCCGGGGTGTCGTGCGGGGTGGAGACGTAAACGTACTGGAGCGGGGCCCCCGGACGCAAATCCGGTTGCCCCGCTCCAGTGAGGTCGCTACGGCGAGGGTCAGACCTCGACGACGACCGGGAGGATCATCGGGCGGCGGCGGTAGCCGTCCGAGACCCACTTGCCCATCGTGCGACGGATGAGCTGCTGGATCTGGTGCGGCTCTGCGACGCCATCGGCCGCGGCGCGGGCGATGGCTTCCTCGATCTTCGGCAGGACCGCGTTGAAGGCGGAGTCCTCGATGCCGGAGCCGCGGGCCTGGATGTTCGGGCCGCTGACGACCTTGCCGGTGGTGCTGTCCACCACGACGTAGACCGAGATGATGCCCTCGTCGCCGAGGATCCTGCGGTCCTTGAGCGAGGCTTCGGTGACGTCGCCGACCGAGAGGCCGTCCACGTAGACGTAGCCGGCCTGGACCTTGCCGGAGATCCGCGCCTTGCCGTCGATGAGGTCGACGACCACGCCGTCCTCGGCGATGACGATGCGGTCCTTCGGTACGCCCGTCAGGGCACCGAGCTCGGCGTTGGCGCGCAGGTGGCGCCATTCGCCGTGGACCGGCATGAGGTTCCGCGGCTTGCAGATGTTGTAGAAGTACAGCAGCTCGCCGGCGGAGGCGTGACCGGAGACGTGCACCTTGGCGTTGCCCTTGTGCACGACGTTGGCGCCCCAGCGGGTCAGGCCGTTGATCACGCGGTAGACCGCGTTCTCGTTGCCCGGGATGAGGGACGACGCCAGGATGACCGTGTCGCCGGGGACGATCCGGATCTGGTGGTCGCGGTTCGCCATGCGGGACAGGGCCGCCATCGGCTCGCCCTGCGAACCCGTACAGACCAGGACGACCTCGTGGGGCGGCAGGTCGTCGAGGGTCTTGACGTCCACGACGAGACCGGCCGGGACCTTCAGGTAACCCAGGTCACGGGCGATGCCCATGTTGCGGACCATCGAGCGGCCGACGAAGGCGACCCTGCGGCCGTACTCGTGGGCGGCGTCGAGGATCTGCTGGATCCGGTGCACGTGGCTGGCGAAGCTCGCCACGATGATCCGGTTGTTGGCGTTCGCGAAAACCGTGCGCAGGACGTTGGAGATCTCGCGCTCGGGCGGTACGAAGCCCGGGACCTCGGCGTTCGTGGAGTCCGAGAGGAGGAGGTCGATGCCCTCTTCGCTCAGACGCGCGAAGGCGTGGAGGTCGGTGAGGCGGTTGTCCAGCGGCAGCTGGTCCATCTTGAAGTCGCCGGTGCAGACGACCATGCCCGCACCGGTGCGGATGGCCACGGCCAGCGCGTCCGGGATGGAGTGGTTGACCGCGACGAACTCGCAGTCGAAGGGGCCCAGGTTCTCGCGCTCGCCTTCCTTCACCTCGAGGGTGTAGGGGCGGATGCGGTGCTCCTGGAGCTTCGCCTCGATGAGGGCCAGCGTCAGCTTGGAGCCGATCAGCGGGATGTCCGGCTTCTCCCGGAGGAGGTAGGGGACTGCGCCGATGTGGTCCTCGTGGCCGTGCGTGAGGACGATGCCCTCGATGTCGTCGAGGCGATCCCGGATGGACGAGAAGTCCGGCAGGATCAGGTCGATGCCCGGCTGCTCCTCTTCGGGGAAGAGGACGCCGCAGTCGACGATCAGCAGACGGCCGTCGAACTCGAAGACGGTCATGTTGCGGCCGATCTCACCGAGGCCACCCAGAGGGGTGACCCGGAGGCCGCCCTTGGGGAGCTTCGGCGGCGGACCGAGTTCAGGATGCGGATGGCTCAAAAGGTTCTCCTTCACCACGCCCGCCACGTACCCCTCGAGGCACGTGGCGAGCGTGTCATTCGTGCACTTGCTGTTGTCTTGTGTGGTGCCGCTTGTTCAGTTGTGAAGTCTGATGTCAGAGCTGTACCCCGCCGGCAGCAAGATCGATCTTGAGCTGTGCCGTCTCTTCGGCGGTCAGCTCGACCAGCGGGAGCCTCAGCGGGCCCGCGGGCAGACCCTGCAGGTTCAGCGCGCCCTTGGTGGTGATCACACCCTGGGTGCGGAACATGCCGGTGAAAACGGGGAGCAGCTTCTGGTGGATCTCGGTGGCCTTCTGAACGTCGCCGCCCAGGTACGCCTCGAGCATCGTGCGGAGCTCGGGGCTGACCACGTGGCCGACCACGGAGACGAAGCCGACCGCGCCGACCGACAGGAGCGGCAGGTTCAGCATGTCGTCGCCCGAGTACCAGGCCAGGCCGCTCTGGGCGATGGCCCAGCTGGCGCGGCCGAGGTCGCCCTTGGCGTCCTTGTTGGCCACGATACGGGGATGCTCGGCCAGCCGGACCAGAGTCTCGGTGTTGATCGGAACACCGCTGCGGCCGGGGATGTCGTAGAGCATGACCGGCAGCTCGGTGGCATCGGCGATCGCGGTGAAGTGCCGGAAGAGGCCTTCCTGCGGCGGCTTGCTGTAGTACGGGGTGACCGCGAGCAGGCCGTGTGCGCCGGTGCGCTCGGCCTGGCGGGCGAGCTCGAGCGTGTGGCGGGTGTCGTTCGTGCCGATGCCGGCGACCACGTGGGCCCGGTCACCGACCGCTTCGAGTACGGCTCGTACGAGGTCGTTTTTCTCCGCGTCGGTGGTGGTCGGAGACTCACCGGTGGTGCCGTTGATGATCAGGCCGTCGTTGCCTGCGTCCACCAAGTGGACGGCGAGACGCTGCGCGCCGTCGAGGTCAAGTGCGCCATCCGCCGTAAACGGCGTGATCATGGCGGTGAGGACCCGCCCGAAGGGGGTCTGCGGAGTCGAGATCGGAGCCATGGGTAACACGCTACTCGCTGCCATGCTCGCGGTGTCCCCTCGGGGGACGTGATGACGGTGTTGGAGCCCGGCACTGCCTGCTCGGGGGTTCAAGCAGTGCCGGGTCCGTTTGATCAGCCTAGATGAACTTTACCAAACGCCGCAATACGGACACTTCGGACTTGCTTCGCACATATGTACGGTAAAGCCCGATTCGGCCCTACGGGGCGACGCGGCCGTTGCCGTTGAAGGCCGCGTACGTGAGCGGCATGAGGGCCGCCCAGTGCTGCTCCATCTTCTCGCCGACCATCTCGATCTCCCGCTGCGGGAAGGACGGGACCGCCGCCAGCTCGTGCTGGGTGCGCAGGCCGAGGAAGTGCATGAGCGAGCGCGCGTTGCAGGTGGCGTACATCGAGGAGAAGAGTCCGACCGGCAGGACCGCACGGGCGACCTCGCGGGCCACGCCCGCCGCCAGCATCTCCTGGTAGGCCTCGTAGGCCTGGACGTAGGAGTCCTCCATGACCCGGCCCGTCAGCTCCTGCTGCGCCTGGGTGCCTTCGACGAAGACGTACTTGCCGGGACGGCCCTCCTGGACCAGCTTGCGCTCGGCGTCCGGAACGTAGAAGACCGGCTCCAGCTCCCTGTAGCGACCCGATTCCTCGTTGTAGGACCAGCCCACGCGGTGCCGCATGAACTCGCGGAAGACGAAGATCGGGGCGCTGATGAAGAAGGTCATCGAGTTGTGCTCGAAGGGGCTGCCGTGGCGGTCCCGCATCAGGTAGTTGATGAGGCCCTTGGAGCGCTCCGGGTCCTTCTGCAGCTCCTCCAGCGACTGTTCGCCCGCCGTGGAGACGCGCGCCGCCCACAGCACGTCGGAGTCGGCGGCGGAGTGCTTCACCAGCTCCACCGTCACATCACTGCGGAAGCTGGGTTTCAGGTCTGAAGCGGCGGTCTCGCTCACCGGGGGTCCTTCCGAACGGGTCTTACTGGGGGCCGCGACCACTCTACGGCGGTCCGCGGGGCGTTCCGCGCAGAGCCGGACGGCCCGGCCCTGCCGACGCCCGATCTGACGCGGTGCCATAAAATTTGGTTAATGTCCCGAAATCCGGCACCGATCGGGGCTCTTGCGCGTCCTACGTAGCAGAACGCACAACCCACACCACCCCAGGGCCCCACGGCCCCGATCGTGAGGAGACCGCTCCCGTGTTTCGCCGGCGCGAACCCGTCCCGTTTGCCTTCGTCGCCGAGGCCGACCGTTTTCGCAGCAACGTCACTCCCCCGCCGCGCGAGAGTCTGAGCAGGACCCAGCTCGCCGCTCGTAGTCTGGTCGGACTGACCGTGGTGGCCGGGCTCGTCGGTTCGCTGCTCTTCGGGCTGCCCGCGCTCCAGCCGACCGCACCGGCGAAGTCGCAGCAGTCGGAGGCCTCCGAGGGGCGGTAGCCTCACGGGCACAGCCCAACCGAACGTGCATGTGAGTGAGGTCCTGCCGTGCCCCTGCCCTTCCTGACGGCCGACGGCGCATTCGACGCGCACGACAACGGGGAGACGCTCCCCTACGAGGACCCCGACCGCTGGCACCGCCCCTACCGTCCGGGGCCCTGGCGGGTGGCCATCGCCGCGATCCTGCTCCTGCTGGGATCCTTCATGCTGCTCGCCACGGTGATCATCGCCGCGGCGGGCACCTGGGGCGGCACCCTGGGCGGCCTGATCGCCTCGCTCGCCGTGATCGGCACCGCCCTGCGGCTGCTGCGCACGGGGGTCTGGGTCAGCCGCAAGGGGCTGCGCCGGGTCGGATTCTTCACGACCCGCTCGGTGCCCTGGAGCCAGGTCGGCGAAGTCCGCACGGTGCAGCAGCCCGTGCGGTGGCTCGGACTGCCGAGGACCGTACAGGGCCAGGCCCTGACGGCGACCCCGCGCGGTGGCGCGCCGCTGCCGGTGCTGCTGACCGACCACAGCGCCGATTTCCTCTCGCGCACCGAGGCGTTCGACCGGGCCGCCGGCTCGGTCGAGGCCTGGGCGGAGGAGTACCGGACGGCCGTACCCGCCTGAGCGGCGCCTGCCCGCGCGGCAGTGCCCGTACAAGGACCGTGCCCGTACAGGAGTCATTCCTGTACGGGCACGGTCGTGTACGGGCACGGTCGCCTAAGAGCGCTGCCGTCCGTCGTGCAGGGAGATGGCCCGCTGCATGGCCTGGCGGGCCCGCGGGGTGTCGCGGGCGTCGCGGTAGGCCACGGCGAGGCGGAACCAGTTGCGCCAGTCCCCCGGCGCGTCCTCCGTCTCGGCCCTGCGGCGGGCGAAGACCTCGTCGGCCGAGTCCCGCTTGATGCGGCCGTACGCGTCCCGTTCCAGCTCGTCCACGGGGAGTCCGCCCTCGGCCTCCAGCTCGGTCGCGAGCCGGTTGGCCCTGGTGACGAAACGGGTGTTCTGCCAGAGGAACCAGACGCCGATGACCGGCAGGATCAGCACCGCCAGCCCGAAGGTGACGGTGAGCCAGGTCCCGTGCCGGATCAGCATCAGGCCCCGGCTGCCGGCCAGGACGAAGTACACGACCAGGACGGCGGCCGTGATGAAGTAGGCGATCTTCGCGCGCATGGTTCCGCTGTCCGCTCGTCAGCCGAGTTCGAGGAAGTTTTCCAGGCCGAAGGTGAGGCCCGGGGTCTGCGTCACGCGGCGCGCGCCGAGCAGGATGCCCGGCATGAAGCTGCTGTGGTGCAGGGAGTCGTGACGGATGGTCAGGGTCTCGCCCTCGCCGCCCAGGAGGACCTCCTGGTGGGCCAGCAGGCCCCGCAGCCGGATCGCGTGCACCGGGACGCCGTCGACGTCCGCGCCGCGCGCGCCGTCGAGGGCGGTGGCGGTGGCGTCGGGCTGCGCGCCGAGGCCGGCCTCGGCGCGGGCGGCCGCGATGAGCTGCGCCGTACGGGTCGCCGTGCCGGAGGGGGCGTCGACCTTGTTCGGATGGTGCAGCTCGACGACCTCGACGGACTCGAAGTACCGGGCGGCCTGGGCGGCGAACTTCATGGTGAGGACGGCGCCGATCGAGAAGTTCGGTGCGATGAGCACACCGGTCTGCGGCGAACCGGCGAGCCAGGTGTTCAGCTGGGCGAGGCGGTCCTCGGTCCAGCCGGTGGTGCCGACCACTCCGTGGATGCCGTGGCGGATGAGGAAATCGAGGTTCCCCATCACCGAGGCGGGGGTGGTCAGCTCGACGGCGACCTGGGCGCCGGCCTCGGCCAGCGTCTCCAGCTTGTCCCCGCGGCCGAGGGCGGCCACCAGCTCCATGTCTTCGGCGGCCTCGACGGCCTTGACCGCCTCGGAACCGATGCGCCCCTGGGCGCCGAGGACTGCCACGCGCAGCTTGCTCATGATTACTTCGTCCCTCGATGAAATGCGGACTCGCGTCCTGATGGAACTCTGCCGGTGGAACTAGGCGACGGCCTCGTCGAGACGGGCCGCCTGCTTCTCCTTCAGCGGGCCGATCACCGCGAGCGAAGGCCGCTGGGCCAGTACGTCCCGGGCGACCGACCGCACGTCGTCCGGGGTGACCGCCGCGATCCGGGCCAGCATGTCGTCGACCGACATCTGGTCGCCCCAGCACAGCTCGCTCTTGCCGATGCGGTTCATGATCGCCCCGGTGTCCTCCAGGCCGAGGACGGTGGAGCCGGACAGCTGGCCGACGGCCCGCCGGATCTCCTCGTCGGTGAGCCCGTCGGCGGCGACCTTGTCGAGCTCGTCCCGGCAGATCCGCAGTACGTCGTGGACCTGGCTGGGGCGGCAGCCCGCGTAGACGCCGAAGAGACCGGTGTCGGCGAAGCCCGAGGTGTACGAGTACACGCTGTAGGCCAGGCCGCGCTTCTCGCGGACCTCCTGGAAGAGGCGGGAGGACATGCCTCCGCCGAGCGCGGTGTTCAGCACGCCCAGCGCCCAGCGGCGCTCGTCGGTGCGGGCCAGGCCCGGCATGCCGAGGACCACGTGGGCCTGCTCGGTCTTGCGGTTGACCAGCTCGACACGGCCGGAGGTGCGGATCCGCTTGGTGCCGGTGCGCGGGCCGATCGGCTCCGCGTCGGTCCGGGTCAGGGATCCGGCCTTCTCGAAGGCCGCGCGGACCTGTCGTACGACCTTGTTGTGGTCGACGTTGCCCGCGGCGGCCACGACCAGGTGGGTCGGGTCGTAGTGCTTCTTGTAGAAGCGGCGGATCCGGTCGGCCGTGAGCGCGTTGATCGTGTCGACGCTGCCCAGGACGGGGCGCCCGAGCGGGGTGTCCCCGTACATGGTCTGGGCGAACAGGTCGTGGACCATGTCGCCCGGGTCGTCCTCGGTCATCGCGATCTCTTCGAGGATGACGCCGCGCTCGGCGTCGACGTCGGATTCGAGGATCAGCGAGCCGGTGAGCATGTCGCACACGACGTCGATGGCCAGCGGCAGGTCGGTGTCGAGCACCCGCGCGTAATAGCAGGTGTACTCCTTCGCCGTGAAGGCGTTCATCTCCCCGCCGACCGCGTCGATCGCGGAGGAGATGTCGAGGGCACTGCGCTTGTCGGTGCCCTTGAAGAGGAGGTGCTCCAGGTAGTGCGTGGCGCCGTTCAGCGTGGGCGTCTCGTCCCGGGAGCCGACGTGGGCCCAGATGCCGAAGGTGGCGGACCGGACGGACGGCAGGGTCTCCGTGACGACGCGCAGTCCGCCGGGGAGGACGGTGCGCCGGACGGTGCCGATGCCGTTGGTGCCCTTGAGCACGGTTTGGGTACGGGCGACGGCCCGCCCCTCCGAAGAGGGGCGGGCCGTCACACGGGAACTACGCGACGTCACTTGTCGGAGTCGTCCTTGTCGGCGTCGTCGCCGGCGGCTTCGCCGTCGATCACGGGGACCAGGGAGAGCTTGCCGCGGGAGTCGATCTCGGCGATCTCGACCTGCACCTTGGTGCCGACCGCGAGCACGTCCTCGACGTTCTCCACGCGCTTGCCACCGGCGAGCTTGCGGATCTGCGAGATGTGCAGCAGGCCGTCCTTGCCGGGCATGAGGGAGACGAAGGCACCGAAGGTGGTGGTCTTGACGACCGTACCCAGGTAACGCTCGCCGACCTCCGGCATGGTCGGGTTGGCGATCTGGTTGATCGTGGCGCGGGCGGCCTCGGCGGCCGGGCCGTCGGAGGCACCGATGTAGATGGTGCCGTCGTCCTCGATCGTGATCTCGGCGCCGGTGTCCTCCTGGATCTGGTTGATCATCTTGCCCTTGGGGCCGATGACCTCACCGATCTTGTCCACCGGGATCTTGACGGTGATGATCCGGGGGGCGAAGGGGGACATCTCGTCCGGCGTGTCGATCGCTTCCATCATCACGTCGAGGATGTGGAGGCGGGCGTCGCGGGCCTGCTTGAGGGCGGCGGCCAGAACCGAGGCCGGGATGCCGTCGAGCTTGGTGTCCAGCTGGAGCGCGGTGACGAACTCCTTGGTGCCGGCGACCTTGAAGTCCATGTCGCCGAAGGCGTCCTCCGCACCGAGGATGTCGGTGAGGGCGACGTAGTGGGTCTTGCCGTCGATCTCCTGGGAGATCAGGCCCATGGCGATACCGGCGACGGGGGCCTTGAGGGGCACACCGGCGTTCAGCAGCGACATGGTGGAGGCGCAGACCGAGCCCATGGAGGTCGAACCGTTGGAACCGAGGGCCTCGGAGACCTGACGGATCGCGTAGGGGAACTCCTCGCGCGTCGGCAGGACCGGCACGATCGCGCGCTCGGCGAGCGCGCCGTGGCCGATCTCGCGGCGCTTCGGCGAACCGACGCGGCCGGTCTCGCCGACCGAGTACGGCGGGAAGTTGTAGTTGTGCATGTAGCGCTTGCGGGTCACCGGGGAGAGGGTGTCCAGCTGCTGCTCCATGCGGAGCATGTTCAGGGTGGTGACGCCCAGGATCTGGGTCTCGCCACGCTCGAACAGCGCCGAGCCGTGCACGCGCGGGATGGCCTCGACCTCGGCGGCGAGGGTACGGATGTCCGTGATCCCGCGGCCGTCGATGCGGACCTTGTCCTTGATGACGCGCTCGCGGACCAGGGCCTTGGTCAGGCTGCGGTACGCGGCGGAGATCTCCTTCTCGCGGCCTTCGAAGGCCGGGAGGAGCTTCTCGGCGGCGATCTCCTTGACGCGGTCCAGCTCGGCCTCGCGGTCCTGCTTGCCCGCGATGGTCAGCGCCTGGGAGAGCTCGCCCTTGACGGCGGCCGCGAGGGCCTCGTACACGTCGTCCTGGTAGTCCAGGAAGACCGGGAACTCGCCCTCGGGCTTGGCGGCCTTCGCGGCCAGGTCGGCCTGGGCCTTGCACAGGGCCTTGATGAACGGCTTCGCGGCCTCGAGGCCGGCGGCCACGACCTCTTCGGTCGGCGCCTCGGCGCCGCCCTTGACGAGGGCGATGGTCTTCTCGGTGGCCTCGGCCTCGACCATCATGATCGCGACGTCGCCGTCTTCGAGCGCACGGCCCGCGACGACCATGTCGAAGACGGCGTCCTCGAGCTCGGTGTGCGTCGGGAAGGCAACCCACTGGCCGCGGATCAGCGCGACGCGGACGCCGCCGATCGGGCCGGAGAAGGGCAGACCGGCCAGCTGGGTGGACGCGGACGCGGCGTTGATCGCGATGACGTCGTACAGGTGGTCCGGGTTGAGCGCCATGATCGTGGCGACGACCTGGATCTCGTTGCGCAGGCCCTTCTTGAAGGACGGGCGCAGCGGGCGGTCGATCAGGCGACAGGTGAGGATCGCGTCCTCGGAGGGGCGACCCTCGCGGCGGAAGAAGGAGCCGGGGATCTTGCCGGCCGCGTACTGCCGCTCCTCGACGTCGACCGTCAGGGGGAAGAAGTCGAGCTGGTCCTTGGGCTTCTTCGACGCGGTGGTGGCGGAAAGCACCATCGTGTCGTCGTCCAGGTAGGCAACGGCGGAGCCGGCGGCCTGGCGGGCCAGACGGCCCGTCTCGAAGCGGATGGTGCGGGTGCCGAAGGAACCGTTGTCAATGACGGCCTCGGCGTAGTGGGTCTCGTTCTCCACTAGCGTTTTCTCCATTTTCGTCGTCTCCGTCCGCCACCCGTGTGGTGGCCGACGGTTGCGGAGAAGCGCTCCTTGCGTGCGGGCCGGTCTTCGATCGAAGCATCCGGGCTCAAGCCCCTGGGGCTTTCCGGATGCCACTACCGAGGACCGGCGGCGTAGGGAGGGCGCTCCTCCTCTTCAGTTGTGCGCGTCCGTGGACGTCACGGCTTCCAGACTACAAAGGGTCCGTCCGCGGCGCGCACGTACAGCAAAGGGAGCGGCCCCCTCAGCGCGGGTGCCGCTCCCTCCACAGCGTTTTTACTTGGCGCCGGCCGCACCGCGGCGGATGCCGAGGCGCTCGACCAGGACGCGGAAGCGCTGGATGTCCTTCTTGGCCAGGTACTGCAGCAGGCGGCGACGCTGGCCGACCAGGATCAGCAGACCACGACGGGAGTGGTGGTCGTGCTTGTGGGACTTCAGGTGCTCGGTCAGGTCCGAGATGCGGCGGGACAGCATGGCGACCTGGACCTCGGGGGAGCCGGTGTCGCCCTCCTTGGCACCAAACTCTGCGATGAGCTGCTTCTTTACTGCGGCGTCGAGCGGCACGCGTACTCCTCGTAATAGGTCTTCGTTGCCACCGAGTGCCCCAGGTCGAATTCTCTGGGGATCTTCCGTAACTCGGGAGGCGGGGTCCGCTGAGCGCAGCCTCCAGAAGAATCCGGGGGCGCGTACACAAACGGCCGTCACACAGCGTACCAGGCTGCCGCTCCGCCCCGTCTCAGCTGGTGAGAGAGCGGACCCGGGCGTAGACGTCGAGCACGGCCAGGGTCAGCGGGACGAGGCTGAGCAGGACCGCCGCCTCGGTGAGGTCGAGCAGCCGCCCCCAGAAGGGTGACAGACCCTTGCGGGGAATGACCAGCGCAATTCCCGCGAGGAGGGCCGCGCCGGCGGTCACGGCCGCGGAGAGCCAGATCGTACGGAGGTCGAGGCCGCTGCGGTCCCCGTAGTCCGAGAGGTCCTTGAGCAGGGCCAGCGGCGGGTGCATCGCCAGGCCCAGGACGAGCAGGCCCAGGGCGGCCATGCCGGCCACGAGGGTGCAGGCGACCTGGGAGGTGTAGCGGAAGAGACGGGCGCGCAGCAGCATGGCGAGCCCGGTGGTCAGGGCCAGGAGCCGGGCCCAGGTGTTGTCGGAGAAGCCGAGGACGGCGGCGGAGCCCACGGCGACCGCGGCGCAGCCGCCGACGAGACCGAGGAGCATCTCGTGGCCGCGGCGGGCCTGGGCCGCGATGGCCTCGGCGTCGAGCGGGGTCCCGGAGTCGTGCTGGTCGGCGCCGGTGCGCTCACCGTGCGGCTCGGTCTCGTAGCGGTCCGGGGTCTCGTACTCGGCCACGGCGCTCTGCGGGGCCGCGTAGCCGATCGGGAGCCGGGCGAAGCGGGCCGAGAGGCCCGGGAGGAAGGCGACGAGGCCGACGGCGACGGGGGCGCAGACGGCCGCGGCGGAGGTCGCGCCGGCGTCGGCGGTGATGGCCGCGAAGGTGGCCAGGGTCCCGGTGGCGGCGAGGAAGGTGGTGGCGACGAAGGGTGCGTCGCCGTCGGGGGTGAGCGCGACGAGGGCGACGGAGGCGACGAGCACGCACACGCAGCCGAGGAGGAACTGGAGCCGGCCGGGTCCCTGGCCGGCGGCGGGGGCGACGATGCCGACCCCGGCGAGCAGCAGGTGGGGCACGGCCGCGAGGCCGAGGGCCACGGCGGAGCCGCGGTCCCGGTAGACCCGGGCGCGGACTCCGGCGGCGGCGGTCAGGAGCACGCCGACGGAGCCGGCGATGATGCCGGGCAGTCCGTGCATGTCGTGCAGGGCCGGGTCGGCGTACCAGAGGACGAAGCCGAGGAGCACGAAGAGCAGGGCGGCGCCGGCCAGGCCCGCGCCGCGCAGCATGTCGTCGCTCCAGCGGTGGCGGTCGCGGACCACGGCGGAGGCGACGGCGTCGGAGACGTCGTCGAAGACGGCGGGCGGCAGGGACTCGGCGAAGGGGCGCAGGCTGAGCACCTCGCCGTCGAGGACCTGCTGGGCCGCGAGGGTGCGGGCGCCGTCGAGGACGGTGCCGGAGCGCAGGACCAGGTGGAAGCCGGTGGGGGCGCCGACGGGCTGGGTCTGGCCGGTGAGGCGCAGCAGCTCGGGGTAGATGTCGGCGACGGCGATGTCCTCGGGGAGGGCTACGTCGATGCGGCTGTCGGGGGCCACGACGGTGACCCTGCGGAAGCCGGTCGCCTCGGCGGTGTTCACCTGGATGTCCCCCGGTTGCTGTGTGCGTGGTGTCGGTCGGTGTCTGCTGATGTCGCTGGTGCGCAGTCGATTCGCGGATGCGCATGCTGCGCGCGCCACCCTACCGGGAGTGCCGTCGACTGTCGGCAAGTAGGATCACCTCTCTGCGGAGGAGACCCCCTTCGCGCCCGGGACTTGAGGGCGCCGGTTGCGACGTCCCGTCTGTTTTCAAGGGATTGATGCTCCGGTGAGCCAGATCGTCGTCAAACGTCCGCCCCGGTCCCTGCCGCCCGAAGTGCCTTCGGACGAACTGCGGCTGGAGGCTCCGCCGGAGCTTCCGCGCGGGCAGCAGGAGGGCGTGCTGATGCAGCTCCTCCCGATGCTCGGGATGGGCTCTTCCGCCGTGTTCTTCTTCATGCCGGGTGCGCTTCCCGTGATGCGCATCATGGGCGTGCTGATGATGGTGTCGACGGTCGGCATGCTCGTCGCCCAGCTGATGCGCCATCGGCGCGGTACGCAAGGGCAAATGGCCGATACGCGGCGGGACTACCTCAAATACCTGGCGCAGACCCGTCGTCAGGTCCGCAGGACCGCGCGGGCGCAGCGTGACGCGCAGTTGTATCTGCACCCGTCGCCCGAGCAGTTGTGGTCGGTGGTGGCCGAGGGTTCGCGCCTGTGGGAGCGGCGGGTCGGCGACGCGGACTTCGGGCAGGTGCGGCTGGGGCTGGGCGCGCAGCGGCTGGCGACTCCACTGGTGGCTCCGGACACCGCTCCGGTGGACGAGCTGGAGCCGTTGACGGCGGGCGCGATGCAGCGCTTCCTGAAGGTGCACTCCTCGCTGGACGGGCTGCCGGTGGCGGTGTCGCTGCGGGCGTTCTACCACGTGACGGTGTCCGGGGAGCCGGAGTCGGCGCGGGGTACCGCGCGGGCGCTGGTGGCGCAGCTGGCGACGCTGCACTCCCCCGAGGACCTGGTGGTGGCGGTGGTGGCCGCGCCGGGCGCAGTCCCGGAGTGGGACTGGGTGAAGTGGCTGCCGCACACCCAGGTGCCGGGTCAGATCGACGGGGCCGGTACGAAGCGGCTGTTCGGCGACGACCTGGTCGAGCTGGAGGGGCTGCTGGGCTCCCGGCTGGAGGGGCGGCCGCGGTTCAGCCGGGAGGCGAACCCGGTGATGGACCAGCCCCACGTGATCCTCGTGCTGGATTCCGGTTCCCGGGGCGGTCTGGTGCCGCCGGACTCGGTGTTCGCGGCGGCCGAGGGGTTGCAGGGCGTCACCGTGGTCGAGGTGGTGGCGGGCGATCTGGACGAGGCGCGCGGCGGCCTGTCGGTCGTGGTGCGGCCGGGCCGGCTGCGGCTGGAGTCGGGTGCGGGCGTGGCCTACGAGGGCGTGCCCGACGTGCTGTCGCTGCCGGCGGCCGAGGCGCTGGCCCGGCAGCTGGCGCCGCTGCGCACGGGTGGCGGGGACGACGACGAACCGCTGCTGGCCAATCTGGACTTCACGGACCTGCTGAACCTGGGCGACGCCGCGGCCGTGGACGTGGCCCGGACCTGGCGGCCGCGTTCGGCCGGTGAGCGGCTGCGCGTGCCGATCGGTGTCGGCGAGGACGGCTCGCCGGTGATGCTGGACCTGAAGGAGGCCGCGCAGGAGGGCATGGGCCCGCACGGGCTGTGCGTGGGCGCGACCGGTTCGGGCAAGTCGGAGCTGCTGCGCACGCTGGTGCTGGGTCTGGCGGTCACGCACACCTCGGAGACGCTGAACTTCGTACTGGCGGACTTCAAGGGTGGTGCGACCTTCACCGGGATGGGGCAGATGCCGCACGTCGCGGCGGTCATCACCAACCTGGCGGACGACCTCACGCTCGTGGACCGCATGGGCGATTCGATCCGCGGCGAACTGCAGCGCCGCCAGGAGCTGCTGCGTTCGGCGGGCAACTACGCGAACATCCACGACTACGAGAAGGCCCGTGCGGCCGGCGCCCCGCTGGAGCCGCTGGCCTCGCTGGTGCTGGTCATCGACGAGTTCTCCGAACTGCTGACGGCCAAGCCGGACTTCATCGACATGTTCATCCAGATCGGCCGCATCGGCCGGTCGCTGGGCGTGCACCTGCTGCTGGCCTCGCAGCGGCTGGAGGAGGGCAAGCTGCGCGGTCTGGACACCTATCTGTCGTACCGGATCGGTCTGCGGACCTTCTCGGCGGCGGAGTCGCGGACCGCGATCGGGGTGCCGGACGCCTATCACCTGCCGTCGGTGCCCGGTTCGGGCTACCTGAAGTTCGGTACGGACGAGATGACGCGCTTCAAGGCCGCGTACGTCTCGGGCACCTACCGGGTGGGCGGGCCCGACCTGTCGGTCGGGATGTTCCCGGTGGAGCGGCGGCCGGTGCTGTTCACGGCGGCTCCGGTGCCGGTCGTCTACGCGGCCCCCGACCCGGCGTACCTGACGGCGCGGGCGGAGGAGGCCGCGCGCGGCGGGCAGGGCGACGACGCGCTGGCGGACACGGTGCTGGACGTGATCGTGGGACGGCTGGAGGGGCAGGGGGTGCCGGCGCACCAGGTGTGGCTGCCGCCGCTCGACCAGGCTCCACCGCTGGACCAGCTGCTGCCGGCGCTGGCGCCGTCCGCCGAGCGCGGGCTGCATGCGGAGGGGTACACGAGGCCGGGCGGGCTCGTGGTGCCGCTCGGGCTCATCGACAAGCCCTTCGAGCAGCGGCGCGAGGTGCTCTACCGGGACTTCTCGGGTGCGGCGGGCCACATGATGGTGGTGGGCGGCCCGCAGTCGGGCAAGTCCACGCTGATGCGGACGCTGATCACCTCGTTCGCGCTGACGCACACCCCGCGCGAGGTGCAGTTCTACGGGCTGGACTTCGGCGGTGGCGGTCTGGCCTCGGTCGCGGACCTGCCGCACGTGGGCGGGATCGCCTCCCGGCTGGACCCGGAGCGGGTGCGGCGCACGGTCGCGGAGGTCAGCGGCGTGCTGCGGCGGCGCGAGGAGTTCTTCCGGGCGAACGGCATCGACTCGATCGGCACCTACCGGCGCCGGCGTGCGGCGGGCGAACTGCCGGGCGAGGCCTGGGGCGACGTCTTCCTGGTGATCGACGGCTGGGGCGGGTTCCGCAACGAGTACGAGGCCCTTGACCAGATCGTCACGGACATCGCCGCCCGGGGTCTGGGGTACGGCATCCACGTGGTGATCACGGTCTCCCGGTACATGGAGGTCCGGGCCGCGCTGAAGGACCAGATGCTCAGCCGGCTGGAGCTGCGCCTGGGTGACGTCATGGACTCGGAGTTCGACCGCAAGGTCGCGGCGAACGTCCCGACGGGCATGCCGGGCCGCGGTCAGGTCGCGGAGAAGCTGCACTTCCTGAGCGCGCTGCCGCGCATCGACGGCTCGCACGCGGCGGAGGACCTCTCGGAGGCCACGGCCGCCTTCGTGGCGGCCGTCAAGCAGAACTGGGCGGGCCAGGCGGCCCCCGGCGTACGGCTGCTGCCGCGGCTGCTCCACGCCGACCAGCTGCCCAAGGGCGGGGAGTACCCGGAGCGCGGGATCGCGATCGGCATCGACGAGACGGAACTGGAGCCGGTGTTCGTCGACTTCGAGACCGATCCGTTCCTGCTGGTGTTCGGCGAGAGCGAGTCGGGAAAGACGAACCTGCTGCGGCTCATCGCCCAGCGGATCGCCGAGCGCTACACCCCGGACCGGGCGCGGCTCGTGGTCGGCGACTACCGGCGCAGCCTGCTCGGGGCGCTGCCGGAGTCGCACATGCTGGAGTACGCGCCGATGGCGAGCTCCCTGCAGATGCACATGGAGGCGCTGGGCGGGGTGTTCGCCCGGCGCCAGCCCCCGCAGGACGTCACGCCCCAGCAGCTCCGCGACCGGAGCTGGTGGACGGGCCCGGACGTGTTCATCGTCATCGACGACTTCGACCTGGTGGCCACGAGCCAGGGCAACCCGCTGGCCCAGCTGGTGGAGTTCCTGCCGTTCGCCCGGGACACGGGCGTCCGCTTCATCATCGCGCGCAGCTCGGCGGGCGCCTCGCGCGCGCTGTACGAGCCGTTCATGCAGCGGATCAAGGAGCTGGGCGCGCAGGGCGTGGTGCTGTCCGGCGATCCCTCCGAGGGCGACCTGGTCGGCAATGCCCGGCCGCGTCCGATGCCGCCGGGCCGGGCCTCGTTCGTCTCGCGCAAGCGCGGGACCTCGCTGATCCAGATCGGGCGGATGCAGGGGCACTAGCGCGGTGCCGGGCCCGGCGTCGGGCCCGGCACCGGTTCCTCACCCGGCGCCGCGCCGGGGGTTCCGCGTCAGGTTCCGCAAAGGCTCCCGCGGGCGGCGGGCCTGCACCGATAATCGGCAGCGACCGCACCACCGAAGGAGAGGCCGCACATGGGCACTCAGCAGGAGAAGGACGAGCTCTACGCGCTCGACATCAGCGGTGTCGAGTGGGAGGGCCCGCCCGGGACCAATCCGGACGAGGAGCGCGTCGAGATCGCCCGGCTGCCCGAGGGGGCGGTGGCGATGCGGTCCTCGCTGGACCGGGACACCGTGCTGCGCTACACCAAGGCCGAGTGGGAGGCGTTCGTACTGGGCGCCAGGGACGGGGAGTTCGACCTCGACCGCGGTCCGCGCCCGTAGGCCTCCCGGCGCATGAGGAAGGGGCGCGCCCGCTGCGGGCGCGCCCCTTCCTCGTACCACGTACCGCGTGGCATGCGGCCGGGCTCAGAAGGCCTCGGTGAACAGGCGCGAGGCCTTCACGTCGGTGGCGCGGTAGTCGTTCTTGCCGCGCTCGATGAGGTCCGCGACCTGGCGCAGCGTGGCGCGCATGTGGTCGGCCTTGGCGTTGTACTTGCGCTGCAGCTCGATGTACTGGGTGTGCGCCTCGCCGTCCCAGGTGTCGGTGACGACCGTCAGGGCCGCACCCATCTCGTCGAGGTCCTTCTTGATGTTGTCCGAGACGATGCGGATGCGGTCCGCCATCACCTGGACGCTCTCGTACCGGACCTTGGTGTGCCCGTCGTTCGCGGTCATGTTCTTCTCCTTCGCACGGTGCGGGGCAGGTGGTTGGGGGAAACGGTCAGATTCCGTTGAGGGCGGAGGTGTTGCCACCGCCGCCACTGGCGGCCTTGACCGCCTGGAACGCCGAAACCACGTCGTCGTCCTGCGCGTTGCTCAGGTTCTTGGTCTGCGAAACGGCGTTGTGCAGGACGCCGAGCAGCCGGCGGATCTCGTCGTGGTCCTCGTTGACGACCGTCTGAGCGGAGGTGAACCCCGACGCACCCACACCGGTCCAGCCGGCGCTGACGGTGGCGAGGATGTCGGCCAGCTCTCGGGACTGCCGGGTGACGCTGTCGGCGGTCTCCGAGATCTTGTTCATCGCTTGCTTGACCGGGTCATCAGCGAGTCCGAAATTGTTGGTCATCCGAAGCTCCTCATTATCTCAATTCACCAGACGGAACGGGTGGATCGCGCGGCGGAGCGGCAGCTCGGAGGCGCGGTTTCAAGCCACGCACCCCCGGAGTCCCCCTCCGCTTCACGCCACATCCCCGATCACAGTCGTGAAGCCTGCGATCACTTTAGTCAGTTCACCGGCCTTACCCAACACCGCTCTTAGGGATCGGTAGCAGAACCGTGACTGTTCACTGCAAACGGCGCCTTCGGTTCCGGGCATCCCGGACGACGGTCGCCGCACCGGCGATCACCGTGATCAGTACGCCGCCGATCCCCAGAGCGTAGGTGCCGATGCGCTCGTCGCGCTCGCGGGCCGTCTCGCTCGTGCGCATCGCGGCCGGTTCCGGGGCCACCGCGGGCGGCGGACCCGCGTCCGGTACGGGCGCCTTGGGCGTCTCGTGGTCCTGGCTCAGCGCGCGGACCGGGTCGACCACGCCCCAGCCGACGTAGTCGTCATGGCCGTTGACGGAGCGCTCGGCGGTGTTCTGGAGCTGCCAGACCACCTCCTGCGCGGACCACTGCGGGTGCTTGGCGCGCACCAGGGCCGCCACCCCGGCGACGTAGGGCGCGGAGAAACTGGTGCCGTTGTCCACGCACTGGCCGAAGCCTGGGACGGTGGAGACCATGTCCACGCCGGGCGCCGCGATCCCGATGAAGGAGCCGGGCTGGGAGAACGCGGCGCGCTCGTTGTTGCGGTCCGAGGAGCCCACGGCCAGGACGCCGGGGAAGGCCGCCGGGTAGGTGGGGCGCTTCTGGCCGCTCAGGCCGTCGTTGCCCGCCGAGGCGATGACGACCACGTTCGACTCGATGGCCTTCTTGACCGCCTGGCCGAGGGCGGAGTCCTGGCTGAGCGGTACGTCGGTGTCCTGCGAGATGTTGATGATCTGCGCGCCCTTTTCCACGGCGTGCTTGATGGCATCGGCCAGGGTCCCCGCGTTCCCGGCGCCCTGTCCGTCGTTCTGCCGGACCGGGATGATCGTGGCCTCGGGGGCGATGCCGACGAAGCCGGTACCGGGCTTCGCGCGGCCCGCGATCAGCCCGGCGACCTTGGTGCCGTGCCCGACGGTGTCGTTGGTGCCGTCGCCCTTGGGGTCGAGGAAGTCCCGGCCCGCGCCGATGTCGAGGGCGTCGCTGAGCTGCGGGTTCACCCGGTCGACCCCGGTGTCGATGACGGCGACGCGCACGCTCTTGCCGTCCTTGGCACGGCCCTTGGTGTCCGCCCAGAGCTCGTCGAGCAGCAGCCGCTGGAGCGCCCAGGGGCGGTCCTCGATCTGCTTCTTCATGGGGAAGGTGCACTCGCCGGCGCCGGCCAGGCCCAGCGGGTACGGGGCCTCGCGCGGACTCTCGTACGGGGCCTGCGGCGGCGCGGCCGCCAGAGCCAGGGCGGCGGCCGCGAGCAGAACCGCGACCGCGGGCTTCGATGCGGGCGTCCGTGCGGGCTGCGGCGCGGGCTGCGGCGCGGGCTGCGGTGCCCGCTTCGTGGCGCGGCCCATCACGAACCCTGCGGCTGGCGGGCGGCGTTGCTGTCGAGGCGCGGCCCCTTGGAGAGGAACTCCGACCACGCGATGGGCACTGTCACCGGGACCACGCCTCCGTAGCCAAGCCGGGCCTGGGCCTGGCTGGGTGCGGGGCGGCCGTCGGAGGTGGTCTGCCCGGTGGCGCCGGGGGCCGCGGAGGCGCCGGGCACCGGGCTCGACCCGCTCGCTCCGGGCGAGGGCTGGGCGGCGTCGCTGTCGCCGTTGGCCTGCACCGCGTACCGCAGTCCGGTGTCGGTGACCAGGAAGAGGGCGCCGCCCGCGGTGGTCTGGCGGCCCTGCGCCTGGGTGTAGAGCAGGCCCGTGCCGGGGGTGACGTAGGCGCTCGTACCGCTGGCGGTGATGTCCACGGGGAAGCCGGTGCCCGCCCAGGTGCTCACGGTCTGGTTGCCCTGGGCGTCGACCGAGCGCAGGACGCTGCAGACCGTGTCGCGGGCGGTGTCGGAGGCGGGTGCGGTGGCGCCGGCGGCGCGGACCTCGTTGATCCGATCGGTCTTCTTCTGCGGCCACTTCGCGTCGCCCTTGAAGGGGACGGTGTCCGGGTTGATGGACTGGAGGTCCACCTCGTGGGCCTTGCCGTGCATGTCGAGCCCGTCGGTCGCGGGCGAGGAGATCATCAGCCAGGCGACGAAGTCGGATACGGGGACCACCTTGCCGGGCACCACCAGGTAGTGCTGCGCGCCGGAGCCGGTCACGGCCTTGATCACCATGCCGACCTTGTCGTCGGCACTGGCCAGGCCCTTGACCCCGGCGGGGGTACCGGACTTGCCGGCGGGCAGCGGCGGGAAGGCGAGGTCGTCGCCGGAGTTGAGCGTGGCCAGCCACTCGTCGGTGACCGGCTGCGGGAGGGCGCTGCCTCCGACCAGGGCGTTGGTCATGGTGTTCGCGTCCGCGGTGCCCTCGGGGAACTTGTACTTCGTGCCCGCCGCGTCGACCAGGAACCGGGCCTTGACCGGGCCGGTGCTCTGGACGTACAGCGCCTGGGTGTCGGAGAGCCGGCGCCCGTCGTCCATCAGCTTCGCCTCGCGGTCGGCGAGGACGAAGGTGGCCGTCTGCACGCCCTGACCGTTGCCGCCCGGCTGCTGGCAGACCGCCCAGCGCTTGGCCTTCGCGGCCTCCGCGGGCGCGGGCAGCCGGTCCGGGGCGTACGGGATGCCGATGATCGGGCCGCGCGGCACCTTGCCCGCATCCAGCACCTTGTCGTCGACCTGTACGACCTTGGCCTTGTTCGGGTCGAGCAGGAGCCGTGCGGAGGCGAGGTTCAGGACGGGGTGCAGCCGGACCTGGTCCTTGCCGTCGATCTTGGTCGACAGGACGACGTACCGGGTCGTCGACTGCTTGCCGACGATCACCTGGGCGCCCGGGGCGTCCCAGCCCTTGGGGGCCGTCGGCTTGAACATGCCCCAGGCTCCGAAGGCCGCCAGCACGACCGCCGCCGTCACCACACCGGGCAGGACTGCGCGCAGCGGCCGCGGCGCGCCCTCTTCGGTGCCCGTCGCGGAAGGCTGAAGGAACGCGGCCACCGTGCGTCGCTTCGCAAAGGTGTACGCGTTGAGCTCGTCACGTCGTGATGCCATGGCCGCCTGCTTCTCCCCGCACGGCCCGGTCGGTGCATGCGGTCTCCGGGCCTCGATTGTCCGACCGGCCACCTACTATGCCTCTTGACGGAGGGTAGGCAGGGGCCGGGTAGGGTGAGGCAGCCGCTCCACGCCTTCCGGGCCGGGGGAAACAAGGGGTGTTGGGGCGGATTGGGGAGATTCCGGGGTCAAGCGGCCGGCTGTCGCGCGTGACGCCCGGGCTCAGGGGTCCGAGCCCTCGAAAGGGGAGGTGCGCGAGTGATGGCCACTGCTGTGAGGCCGCGGGCAGGGGCGCCCGCACCCGCGCGCGCCGGTGTGACGCCGTATCCGAAGTCCAGCCCGGGGCGGTTCGGGCCGTTCCGATTGCAACAACTCGTACTCCTCCAAGTCGCCGCGGCCGCCATGCTGGTGGCCTGGGTCGTGGAACCGCTGCTGCTCCTTCCCGCCGGTGCGCTCGCCCTGGTCCTCGTGGTCCTCGCGGTCGTACGCAGGCACCGGCGCTCGCTGCCCGAGTGGATCGGCGGCGCCCTCGCCCTGCGCACGCGCCGCCGCCGGGCCGCCGCCACCGCCGTGCCAGCGGGCACCGAGCCGGGGCTGGCCCCGCTCGTCGAGGCCGATCCGGCGCTGCGGACCCTCACGTTCAGCGAGCGCGAGCGGGAGCGCGGCCGGGACCGGCGGCCCGTAGGAATGGTCGGCGACGGCACCTTCCTGACCGCGGTCGTCCAGGTGGACATGGACTCCACCGCGCTGCGGCCCGACCGGACGGCGCGGCCGCTGCCGCTGGCCCTCGTACGGGACGTGCTCGAAGTGGACGGCATCCGGCTGGAGTCCGCGCAGCTGGTGCAGCACACGCAGCCGGCGCCGGCCCCGCACCTGCCGGCCCAGTCGATGGCGACGCGCAACTACGCCCCGCTGCAGGCCATGACGGGAAGTCCGGCGGTGCGGATCACGTGGATCGCGCTCAAGCTGGATCCGGAGCTGTGCCCCGAGGCGGTCACCGCGCGCGGCGGCGGGCTGATCGGCACACAGCGGTGCCTGGTCCGGGTCGCGGACCAGTTGGCGAGCCGGCTGGCGGGCGCCGGGTTCACGGCGACCGTACTGACGGAGCAGGAGCTGACGGGCGCCCTGGCGACCTCCTCGTGCGCGAACCCGATGGCGATCACCCAGGCGGGAAGGTCGGCGGCCACGGGCCGGCGCACGGAGGAGACCGCGCGGACCTGGCGTTGCGACGACCGCCGCCACACCACCTACTGGATCAGCCGCTGGCCGCAACTGGGCGGCTCCGGCGCGGGGCTGCCGCAGTTCGTGGCGCTGCTGACCTCGCTGCCCGCGCTGGCGACGAACTTCAGCCTGACGATGACCCCGGCCGCGCGGCACGAGGTGACGCTGGCCGGGCACGTCCGGGTCACCGGGCGCAGCGACGAGGAACTGGTCACCGCCCGGCGCGCCTTGGAGCAGACGGCCCGGGGCGTCAAGGCCGGGCTGGTGCGGCTGGACCGGGAACAGGTGCCGGGGCTGCTGGCCTCGCTTCCGCTGGGAGGGACACGATGAGGGGCTCCGGCGGATCCACGAGGCGCAGGGCGAGGGGCTCGGAGCGGGGACCGGCGGAGGGTTCCGCCGGACGTCCGGCCGAGCGCCCGGCGCGGGCCGCCTCGGCGGAGGCCGCGGCGCGGGTGTCCTCCCGGGGCGGCTTCGGCCTGGTGGGCCCGCGCAGGGAGCGGCACGTGGTCGCCGCGGCGGACCTGGACGCACTGGCACTGCCCGTCGGGGACGACGGGGTCGTCATCGGCGTGGACGCCCAGGGCCGTCCGGCGGTGCTCGGCATCAACCGGCCCGCGCCCTACGAGGTGACGCTGGTCGGCGGCCTGTGGACGGCGCAAGTCCTGGCGCTGCGGGCGGCGGCCACCGGCGCGCGCGTGGCGGTGGAGACCGGCCGCGGCCAGGTCTGGTCCGGTCTCGCCCAGGCGGCGGGCGGCGGTCAGCAGTGCGTGACCCTGCACGACGTGGGGCGGGTGCCGCCCCAGGGCGCGTCGGCGGGCAGCCCCGTGCTGGTGATCCGCGACTGCGGGATGCGCCCGCCGCGCGGACGGGTGGCGGCGGGACCCTGGCAGTCCGTGCTGACCCTGCTGCCGTACCTGAGCCCGACGGCCCCCCGACTGCTGCGCAACTCCTCCCTGGTGGGCGTCCAGCGGGTCTCCCCCGACGAGGCGGAGCAGATCGGCCGGCTGATGCGGCTGCCTTCCGGGGCGGTGGAGTCGCTGCCGACGCTGGGCGACGGCGTGACGCTGTGGTGCAACGCGCTGGACCGGCAGTTCGTGATGACGCAGCCGACGGACACGGAGACGGGGCTGCTCGGTCCGGCGCGCCGGATCGACTGACTCAGCCGACTCGGCTGACTCGGCTGACTCGACCTGGTCGAGCGCCGTGCTCGTCGGTTCCCGGGCCCGTCCGGTCGGCCCGGCGGAGATTCAGCCTCACGGGGGACGGGGAACCACGGACGGGCCGTGAGCGGGTGGAACGGCTCCGGGCCCGCGCGGGGCGGCACTTGGCGGCGACGCGCGGGGTGGCCGCCCCGCGCGGCCGACGGAGCGGCAGGATGGAAGCGGTCCGCGTCCCGTGGTCGACCTCGGGGAGCGGGCCGACGGGGGCGGATACTGGCTGCGGGGCGCGATTAGGCTGAGCGTCGGCGTGGCGTGGTGGTAGACGCCGGACCAGTGTTCGATAGACCAGGAGGACCAGTGAGCGGCGATCGGCACGAGAGGCGCGGCGGGACGTGGGACGTCCCGACGGACGATCAGTCCGACGCGGAGTCCGAGCTGACGGGCGAGTTCACCATCGACTACACGCCGCCGGCCTGGTACACCCAGGGCGCCGCGGCTCCGGCCGCCACGCCGGTCCCGGGTCTGCCCGAGGGCAGCGGCTTCGAACCCCACCGGCCGTCGGACCCGGTCGCACCGTCGACCATGCGGATCGCTCCGCCGGCTCCCCGCACGCCGTCGGACCCCCCGGCCCTGTCGGCCCCGACGGGCACGGAGCCCCCGCCGCCGCCGTACCTGAACACACCTCAGCCCATCGCCCCCGCCTACCCGGCTCCGGCCGCGCCGGCCCCGCCCTACGGCGTCCCGGCCGCGGGCGCGACCCCCGCCGAAGCGCCGTCCCACTCGGGCCATGCCCCGACCGCCCCCGCTCCGCTCGAGGGCCAGGGCCAGGCGGACGCGACGCCGTACGCGGGCGCGACCCCGGCGAACGCAGCGCCCAACGCGGGCGCGAACCCGACCGATGCAGCGCCCTACGCCGGCGCGACCCCCACCGGCTCCGGCTCGTACCCGGGGCAGGCGTCGGCCGACGCGGTGTCCCAGGTGGGCCGGGCCCCTGCGGAGGCAGCGCCTTACTCGGGCGCGACTGCCACCGACGCGGCCGCCTACCCGAGCCAGGCACCCGCCGACGCGGCACCGTACGCGGGCTCAGGCTCCGCCGACTCGGGCGCGCACCCGGGCCAGGCGCCGGCCGACGCGACGCCGGGGAGCACTGTCCCGGCCGACGCTGTCGCCGTGCCGTACCCGGGCGTGCCTTCGGCCGACGGTGCGGTCCTCGGCGGTTCGGCTCCGGCCGCGGTGCCGTACCCGGACGGTGCCGCCTCCGGCTCCGTGGACCGGACCCCGGCTCCGGCCGAGCCGGTGACGCCGTACCCGGGGGCCCCGCACGCCGGGGCCGCGGCTGCCGGACCGGTTCCGGCCGACGCGGAACCCCCGTACCGGGGCGGGTCCCTGCCCGACGCCACCGCTGCGGCCGGTCCGGCCCCGGACCCGGCTCCGGAGTACCCGGCCGCGCCGTCCTATCCGGCCGGCACCCCGGGCGATTCCGCATCCGGGGCCTTCGCCGACCGGGCTCCGGCCGAGGCCGTGTCCGAAGCCGCCGCGCCGCCGTACCCGGGCGCGGCTGCGGCCGACGGCGCGCCCTGGCCCGCGAAGACGCCTACTCCCGCCGCGGGGACGGCCGTTCCGGCCTCGCCGGCGCAGAGCCCGCTCGGGGTTTCCGCCCCGGCGCCGGACTCCCCCGCCGCAGTGCTCCCGGAGCCCCAGGACGCGGTGCCCGGCGCCGGACTTCCGGCGCTGCCCCCGGAGTTCCCGGCCTCCACCGCTCCGCAGCCCGGGTACGGATTCCCGCCCCCGGCCCAACAGCAGCCCGCCGGCTACGGGTTCCCCCCGCCCGCCCCGCAGCCGCACATCGCGCAGGCACCGCAGGACGGCTACGGGTTCCCGCCCGCGCAAGCACAGCCGCAACCGCAGCCGTACGCACCCCAGGCACCCCAGGCAGCCGGTCCCGCGCAGCCGTACCAGCCGCAGCCGCAGCCGCCGGAGGCAGCCGCCCCGTACACGGACCCCCGCACGGGCGGCCAGTGGCCGCACGGGCACGCACCGCAGCCCCCGCATGGTCCGGGACCGCAGGGTCCCCAGGCCGGCCACGACCCCCGCTACAGCGCCGCCCAGCCCTCCGGCGGCGCCCCGCTCGGCTACACCGCCGCCGTGGAGCTGTCCTCCGACCGCCTCCTCCGCGGCAAGCAGAAGCCGAAGAGCGGCAGCAACGCACCCGGCGGCGGCCTGTTCCGCTTCGGCGGCAAGGCGGCCGAAGCGGAGCGGCGGCGCAAGCTGGAGCTGATCCGTACCCCGGTCATGTCCTGCTACCGCATCGCCGTCATCAGCCTCAAGGGCGGCGTCGGCAAGACCACGACCACCACCGCCCTCGGCGCCACCCTCGCCACCGAGCGCCAGGACAAGATCCTGGCCATCGACGCGAACCCCGACGCCGGAACCCTCGGCCGCCGGGTGCGCCGCGAGACCGGGGCCACGATCCGGGACCTGGTCCAGGCGATCCCGTACCTCAACTCGTACATGGACATCCGGCGGTACACCTCCCAGGCCCCCTCGGGCCTGGAGATCATCGCCAACGACGTCGACCCGGCTGTTTCCACGACCTTCAACGACGAGGACTACCGCCGCGTCATAGAGACGCTCGGCCGCCAGTACCCGATCATCCTCACCGACTCGGGCACCGGCCTCCTCTACTCCGCGATGCGCGGCGTCCTGGACCTGGCCGATCAGCTGATCATCATCTCCACCCCGTCCGTGGACGGGGCGAGCAGCGCCAGCACCACCCTGGACTGGCTCTCCGCGCACGGGTACGCCGATCTCGTCTCGCGCTCCCTCACGGTGATCTCCGGGGTCCGCGAGACCGCAAAGATGATCAAGGTCGAGGACATCGTCCGGCACTTCGAGACCCGCTGCCGCGGCGTCGTGGTGGTCCCCTTCGACGACCACCTCGCGGCCGGTGCCGAGGTCGACCTGGACCTCCTTCGGCCCAAGACGCGCGAGGCGTACTTCAACCTCTCCGCCCTGGTCGCCGAGGACTTCGTCCGCGCGCAGCAGCAGGCACCCCAGAACCACTGGGCCCAACCCCAGCAAGCACAGCCCCAGCAAGCGCAGCCGCAGCAGGCACAGCCCCAGCAAGCACCGCCGCAGCCGGGACAGCCGCAGCAGCCCCAGCCCGGCGTGCCCTACGCCCAGCCCCAGCAGCCGCACCCGTACGCCCAGCAGCAGCCCTACCCGACCCCAGGCCAGCCCTGGCCGCAGCAGGCCCCGCCCCAGCCCGGTCAGCCGCCGCGCGACCCGCGCCTCGGCTGACGGGACCGCAGCAGCACGAAGGGCCCGTACCGTCCCCGGAAGATCCGGAGCGGTACGGGCCCTTCTGCGTTCCCTGCGCGTCAGCCCTCGGCGTCGTAGGACTCCGTCAGCACCCGGGAACGCTTCACGTCGTCCGCGATCGCGTCCAGCAGCCCGTCCAGCGACTCGAATTTCGCCATCCCCCGCACGTAGGCGAGGAAGTCGACGGTCACGTGCAGGCCGTACAGGTCCAGGCCCACCCGGTCGATCGCGTACGCCTCCACGGTCCGCTCGGTGGCGTCGAACTGCAGGTTCGTGCCCACCGAGATCGCCGCCGGCATCCGCTCGCCGTCCGCCGTGAGCCAGCCCGCGTACACCCCGTCCGCCGGGATGGCGGTGTGCGGCTGCGTCTCGACGTTGGCCGTCGGGTAGCCGAGCTCGCGCCCGCGCTGCGCTCCGCGCACCACCACGCCCTCGACCCGGTGCGGGCGGCCCAGGATCTCGGCCGCGCCCTCCATGTCGCCCTGGGCGACCAGCTTGCGGGCGAGCGTGGAGGAGAACGGCACTCCGCCGCCCGCCTCGCCGCGCTCCACCAGGTCGACGACCTCGACCTCGTAGTCGTAGGTGGCGCCCAGCTCGCGCAGGAACTCGACGTTGCCCGCGGCCTTGTGGCCGAAGCGGAAGTTGGGGCCCTCGATGACGGCGCGCGCGTGCAGCTTGTCGACGAGCACCTTCACGATGAAGTCGGCCGGGGACAGCTGCGAGAACTCCGCCGTGAAGGGCAGGATCAGCAGCGCGTCCACGCCCAGCCCGGCCATCAGTTCGGCACGCCGGTCGTACGGGGCCAGGATCGGCGGGTGGCTGCCGGGGCGGACGACTTCGCTCGGGTGCGGGCTGAAGGTCACGACGACGGAGGGAACGCCCAGCTCGCGCGCCTTGGCCACGGCCCGTCCGATGATCAGCTGATGACCCCGGTGCACGCCGTCGTAGGAGCCGATGGTGACGACGCTGCGTCCCCAGTCCTGGGGGATGTCCTCCAAGCCACGCCAGCGCTGCACTGTGACCGCTCCTCGCCCGAACCGTGTAGGCCCTGTCCTGGTTGCCGATTGCAGGTCTAAGACTGCCATGCCGGTGGCCGGGGCCCATCATCGGCGTCGGCCTGCCGCGAGGCGCTCGGACCGAGGGTCTCCACGGTCCGGCGCGCGCCCGGCCCGAGCAGCGCCGCCGCCTCGGCCGGAGCCTCCACCAGCCAGCGGGCGGCCAGCGCGCCGAAGGCCGGTTCGGCCCGCGCCAGCTCCACCGTGCGCAGCTCGAACACGGCCGGTCCGCCGGGCGTGCACAGCAGCCTGCGGCCCGTGCGGCGCAGCAGTTCCCGCGTACGGCCCTGCGGGCGCACGGCGGCTCCCGCCGCCAGCGCGCCCAGGAACGCGTCGAGCACCGCCGGATCGCACTCCTCGCGCAGCAGTACGTCGGCCAGCTCGCCCCGGAGCGTGTACGAGGCCTCCGTCCCCGGCGCGGCCAGTACGGCGGCCAGTGCGGCCCGCACCCCCGGCGGGCCGGTGCGCAGCAGCTCCAGCACGAGCGGGCGGAGCACGGGGGCGGCGGCCAGGCCCTGTTCGAGCCGCCGGTCCACGAACTCGGCGGCGTGCGGGGCGTCCTGCGGGTTCCGCGCCAGGTGCTCCCGTACGAGGTCACCCGCGCGGCGCGCCAGACCGGGCGTGGTCAGCGCGGCCAGCGCACGCACCACCTCCCCGTCGGCCCGGTCCCGCAGGGCCGCGAACACCGCGTCCGGGTCGGGCAGCACGGGCAGCGCGGCGACCAGCGCGGCGGCGGGCAGCCGTGTCGGGCGCTCGGGGTCGCGGAAACAGGCGAGGGCGTCGGGCAGGTGGCGGGCGCGCGCCCCGGGGTCGCGGAGCAGGATCCCGAGGGCGCTGCCGTGCAGGGTGGCGTCGTCGGGTCGGGCGAGCAGCGCCTCGGCGGAGTAGCGCAGCAGCTCGCGGTCGGCGGGGGTGCGCACGTGCGGGGCGGTGAGCAGCCCGTAGGCGGCGGCCGCGACCCGGCGGCCGGGCCGGGCGTCGTGGGCCCAGCGGTCCACGGCCCGGCAGAGCGCGGAGGGCTCGTCCTCGGCGAGCACGGCGAGCAGTTCGTCGGCGCGGGGGTGCGCGGCGGCGACGAGCGCCTCCGCGAGGTCGTCGACGGCGAGCTGCCGGTGGGTGTGCAGGAGCGCCTGCGCGGCGGTGGCGACGGTGGCCCCGGGCCGCCCGGACAGCCGCCGCTCGTCCGCGAACCAGCCGCAGAGCAGCGGCTGCACGAGCCGTGGTGCCCGGACGAGCCGCCGGGCGGCGGCGTCGAGGTACCGGTGGTCGCGGGCCGTCAGCCGCCGCAACAGGTCGAAGCGGTCCTCCTCGGCCAGCCGCAGGCGGTTCCAGAACCACCCGCCGAAGTCCTCCCGGGGCGGGTCGGCGGGCTGTGCCCGCTGCCGCGGATCGGTCACGTGCTCGGCGAGGGCGTGCAGGAGGGGGAGGTGTTCGGTGGCGTCGGGGGCGTGGAGCAGGATCTCGCGCACCAGCCGGCCGGCCCACCACCGGATCTCGGGATCGGTGGCGCCGTCGAGTACGGCGACGAGCCGTGCGAGCGCCACCGCGGCCTCGTCGCGCGGGAGCCGCAGCAGGGCTTCCAGCACGGGTCCGATGCGGTGGCGGGGAACGCCCCGGCCCAGGGTGTCGAGGGTCGCCAGGGCGGCGGGGAGGTCCAGGTGACCGGATTGCAGCCAGTCGGAGAGTTCCTCGTGCGCGAAGCGGTAGCCCTCGCCGGCGGGCACCAGCAGCCCCTCTGTGAGCACGGCGGAGGCCCAGCCGGTGCGCCACGGGAACAGTTCTTCGAAGCCGGCCCGGTCCAGCTGCCCCTGTCCCGGACCCAGGCAGCGGCGCGCGGCCTCGTGCACCCGCCCCGCCACCCGCGCGGCCAGCCTCCCCACCCCGGGCCCGTACACCCCGGCCTCCTCCCCCGCCGTCGGGAGTGCCGCGCAGACGCGGACGGCGATCCGCAGGCACAGCAGGTCCAGGTGGGCCGCGAAGACCTCGTCGCGGGCCGGGCGCCCGGTGGTGACCCCGGCGGCGCGGACGTCCGCGAGGAGGCGCAGCGTGAGCGGGTGGCGGGCGTCGGCTCCGTCGACCGCGTCGGCCGGGATGCCCAGGCGGGTCCGGGCCAGTGCGGCCTCGTCCGGGGTGAGATCGCCGATCGGGAGCGCGGGCGGCAGCCGCCGGGCCGGCCGGGCCGGGACGTGCAGCAGCTGCGGCGGGTACAGGGCTCCGGCCGACTCCCAGTGCTCGGGCCGGGCGGCGAGGACCAGGCGGACGCCGGCCGCCCGGAGCCAGCCGGCGGTGGCCCCGGTCCACGGTCCGAGGCCGTGCGCGAGCCGCGGGGGCATCTCCTCGGGCGAATCCAGCACGACGAGCAGCCCCCGCCCGGCGAGGGCCGCCACCTCGGCGACGGCCGAAGCCTCCCCGGCGGCTGCCGGGGCCCGGTCCGCGGCCGAAGCCTCCCCTGCGGCAGGCGGGACCCGGTCCGTGGCCGGGGTCGCCCCGGAGGCGGCCGGGGCGGCCTCCGGCATGGCCGGGACCGCCTCGGAGGTGACCCGGGTCGCCCGGGGCGTCGTCCCGGGGCCCGGCACCGACAGGATGCGGCCCGCCTCCGTCAGGGCGCGTGCCACCGCGTCGGCCAGTGAGGTGTCGCCGGTCCGCAGGTCGGCGCCGCGGAGCCAGAGGGTGGGGGCCGGGTGGGGGCCGAGGGTGCGGCGCAGGGCCAGGGCGGACAGGGCCGAGGTGCGGCCGGTGCCGGGGCGGCCCACCAGGGCCAGGACCGGGCGGTCCCCGGTCGCGAAGGCGTCCAGTTCGGCGGCGGTGTCCGGGCGGTCCACCAGTTCCGGGCCGCGCGCCGCGAAGGCCGCGCCCAGGGTGGTTCCGGTGAGCTGGAGGACTCCGGCGAGGTTGAGGTCGGCGCCGTGGCCCGGCACGGTGGCGGCGTTGCGCCGCAGCAGTGCGGCGAGGGGCCCGCCGGGATCGGCGGCCGCGGCCGCCGCGAGCGGCACCGCGAATCCGCCGGAGCGGTGCTCCGCCCGCAGAGCGGTGGCCAGGACCGCGAGCACTGCTCCGGTTCCGGCGTCGAGCACGGGGCCGCCGCACGCCTCCCCGCCCAGCCGCAGCGCGTCCTGCCCGTCGGTCCCGATGGCCAGTTCCAGGGCCGCCGGCAGCACGTGGCACCCGGCCGCCGCCGGATAGGTGGCCTCGGCCCCGCCCAGCACCCGCGCCTGCCGCCATCCCCGCGCTCGGAGCCGTACGTAGGTCCCGGGTGCGATCGCCGGGCGAAGCGCCACCGGCAGCGGCCGTACCCCGAGCCCGTCACTGCGTACGAGCGCCAGCCCGAGCTCCGGCAGGGCCGTCACGTCCGAGGCCCCCGCCAGCCACGTCCGCTCCGGGGCCCGGGGATCCGTGCCCGTGCCCGTGCCCGTACCGGTCCCGGTCCCGCTCAGGACCAGCCGGGAGAGTCCGTCCACGGCCGCGTGGCTGGTCACCACCGTCCCGCAGTCGTCTGCGACGAAGCCGCTGCCCCGTGGCCGACCGGCGAGATCGCAGATCCTGATCAGCTCCGCCGTCACCGCACCACTCCCCGCCGCGCGCGCCCCGTGGTGACGACGGTATGCAGGTGAAGATCAGCGGGAAAAGCACGCGAGGCGAAAGCGCCCCCTTACGCTCCCTCCATTCACTCCGAGCGCCTGCTCGGACGGGTGAATAAGGGGGTCCGGGTGGATAGAGACCTACCCGAGGGGGGTCGTGGAGCGGTGAGCAGCAGTCCATGTGCGCTCACCGCTCCACGTCAACATCAACCGGCCGTCCGGCCGTCCGGACGTCAGACGAAGACCGCCAGGGACTTCGCCTTGCCGCCCTTGCTCTCCACGAGTCCGAGCAGCTCGCCGCCCGGCCCGTAGACCGCGATGGCCTTGCCGGATTCGTACTCCTCCGGCATCTCCAGGCGCACGCCGTTCGCCAGCAGCGACGCCCGTCGGGCGTCCAGGTCCCAGCGCGGGAACGCCGCGGCGGCCGCATCGCCGATCGGCATGACGGTCAGCTCCTCCTGGAGCTGGTCCAGCGTGCGCGCCCGGTCGATCTTGTACGGGCCCACCCGCGTGCGCCGCAGTGCCGTGAGGTGCCCGCCGACGCCGAGGTCGGCGCCGAGGTCACGGGCGAGCGCGCGGATGTACGTACCGCTGGAGCAGACGACGGAGACGATCAGGTCGACGACCTTGGTGCCGTCCTCGGCCTCGGCCTCGCGCATGTCGTACACCTGGAACGAGGAGACGGTCACCGGACGGGCCGGGATCTCGAAGTCCTCGCCGTCGCGTGCGCGCTTGTAGGAGCGCACGCCCTTGATCTTGATGGCGCTGACCTTGGACGGGACCTGCATGATCTCGCCGGTCAGCTTGGCGATGCCCGCGTCCACGCCCTCGCGGGTGACCCCGGTGGCATCGGCCGAGGAGAGGATCTCGCCTTCGGCGTCGTCCGTCAGGGTGTTCTGGCCGAGCCGGATGGTGCCGAGGTACTCCTTCTCCGTGAGCGCGAGGTGGCCCAGAAGCTTGGTGGCCTTCTCGACGCCCAGGACGAGTACGCCCGTGGCCATCGGGTCCAGCGTGCCGGCGTGGCCGACGCGGCGGGTCTTGGCGATCCCGCGCATCTTGGCTACCACGTCGTGCGAAGTGAAGCCGGACGGCTTGTCGACAATGACCAAGCCGTCCGGAGTCTTCCCTGCGTTGGTGCTCATTCGGCGACTGCGTCCCCGTCTTCTTCGTCCTCTTCGGGCTTCTTGTACGGGTCGGCGTCGCCGGCGTACTTCGCGCCGGAGGACACCTCGCGCACCTGGGCGTCGGAGGTACGCGCCTTCTCGAGGAGTTCCTCGATGCTCTTGGCGGTCTCCGGGAGTGCGTCCGCCACGAAGGTCAGGGTCGGCGTGAACTTGGTCTGTGCCGCCCGGCCGACCGCGGAGCGCAGTACGCCCTTGGCGCTCTCCAGGCCCGCTGCCGCACTGATCCGGGCCTCGTCGTCCCCGTAGACCGTGTAGAAGACCGTGGCCTCCCGCAGATCGCCGGTGACCCGGGTGTCCGTGATGGTCACGTGCGTACCGAGGCGGGGGTCCTTGACACCGCGCTGCAGCTTCTCGGCCACCACCTCCCGGATGAGGTCCGCCAGCTTCTTCGCCCGCGCATTGTCGGCCACTGGTCCGTCTCCTTCTTATGTCTTGCAGTCAGTCTTCATCACCGTGCAGCCGCCGTCGTACCGACAGCAGCTCCACTTCCGGACGTGCCGCGACCAGCCGCTCGCAGCGGTCCAGTACATCCGAGAGGAACCCCGTGTCCCCACTCACCAGAGCGACCCCTATACGGGCCCTGCGGTGCAGGTCCTGGTCGCCCACTTCGGCCGCGCTCACAGAGAACTTGCGCTGGAGCTCGGCCACGATGGGCCGGACGACGGAGCGTTTCTCCTTCAGCGAGTGAACGTCGCCGAGGAGCAGATCGAAGGACAGAGTCCCCACGTACATGCAGTTCCGGATATCCCGCCGGTGCGGGTTCGGTGGCCTGCCGGCCGTCGCGCGGCAGGGTCACCAGAACCGTACACGCAACGGCCGGGGCCGATCGACGGATATTCCGCCGACCGGCCCCGGTGTTACGCGTTACGACACGGTGCGAACCGCCTGGCGCTTACGCGCGCGGCTTCTCGCGCATCTCGTACGTCGCGATGACGTCGTCGATCTTGATGTCGTTGTAGGAACCGAGGTTGATACCACCCTCGAAGCCTTCGCGGATCTCGGTGACGTCGTCCTTGAAGCGGCGCAGACCGGAGATGGTGAGGCTCTCGGCGATGACCTTGCCATCGCGCAGGAGCCGCGCCTTGGTGTTGCGCTTGACCTCGCCGGAGCGGATGAGAACACCCGCGATGTTGCCCAGCTTGGACGAGCGGAAGACCTCGCGGACCTCCGCCGTACCGAGCTCGACCTCTTCGTACTCCGGCTTGAGCAGACCCTTGAGGGCCGCCTCGATCTCCTCGATGGCCTGGTAGATCACCGAGTAGTAGCGGACGTCGACACCCTCGCGGTCCGCCATCTGCGCGGCACGGCCGGCCGCACGGACGTTGTAACCGATGACGATGGCGTCGGAGCCCATCGCCAGCGAGATGTCCGACTCGGTGACCGCACCCACACCGCGGTGCAGGACGCGGATGTCGACCTCTTCGCCGACGTCGAGCTGGAGCAGCGAGGACTCGAGAGCCTCGACCGCACCGGACGCGTCGCCCTTGATGATGAGGTTGAGTTCCTGGACGAGACCGGCCTTGAGGACCGAGTCGAGGTCTTCCAGGGACACCCGGCGGACGCGCTTGGCGAAGTTGGCGTTGCGCTCACGCGCAGCACGCTTCTCGGCGATCTGACGGGCGGTGCGGTCCTCGTCGACGACGAGGAAGTTGTCGCCGGCGCCGGGGACGTTGGTGAGACCCAGGACCAGGACGGGGGTCGACGGACCCGCTTCCTCGACGTTGTTGCCCTTGTCGTCGAGCATGGCGCGCACTCGGCCGTAGGCGTCGCCCACGACCATCGTGTCGCCGACGCGGAGGGTACCGCGCTGGACGAGGACGGTGGCGACGGCACCGCGGCCGCGGTCGAGGTGGGACTCGATCGCAATACCCTGAGCGTCCTGCTCCGGGTTGGCGCGCAGGTCGAGCGAGGCGTCGGCGGTGAGGACGACGGCCTCGAGCAGGGAGTCGATGTGCAGACCCTGCTTGGCGGAGATGTCGACGAACATCGTGTCGCCGCCGTACTCCTCGGCGACCAGACCGAACTCGGTGAGCTGACCGCGCACCTTGACCGGGTCGGCACCCTCGACGTCGATCTTGTTGACCGCGACGACGATCGGAACGCCGGCGGCCTTGGCGTGGTTGAGCGCCTCGATCGTCTGCGGCATCACGCCGTCGTTGGCCGCGACCACGAGGATCGCGATGTCGGTCGACTTGGCACCACGGGCACGCATGGCGGTGAACGCCTCGTGACCCGGGGTGTCGATGAAGGTGATCTTGCGCTCTTCACCGTTGACCTCGGTACCGACCTGGTACGCACCGATGTGCTGCGTGATGCCACCGGCCTCGCCCGCAACGACGTTCGTCTTGCGGATGGCGTCGAGCAGTCGGGTCTTACCGTGGTCGACGTGACCCATGACGGTCACGACCGGCGGACGCGGCATGAGGAATTCCTCGCCGCCCTCGTCCTCGCCGAACTCGATGTCGAAGCCCTCGAGGAGCTCGCGGTCCTCTTCCTCCGGGCTGACGATCTGAACGACGTAGTTCATCTCGCCGGCCAGCATTTCGAGGGTCTCGTCGGAGACGGACTGCGTGGCAGTGACCATCTCGCCGAGGTTCATCATCACGGCGACGAGCGACGCCGGGTTGGCGTTGATCTTCTCCGCGAAGTCGGTGAGCGAGGCACCACGCGACAGGCGAACGGTCTCGCCGTGGCCGCGGGGCAGCATCACGCCGCCGACGGACGGGGCCTGCATGGCCTCGTACTCCTGGCGACGCTGGCGCTTGGACTTGCGACCACGACGCGCCGGACCACCCGGACGACCGAAGGCACCCTGCGTGCCACCACGGGCACCGGGACCACCGGGACGCCCGCCGAAGCCGGGACGACCGCCGCCACCGGCACCGGCCGGACCGCCGCCGAAGCCGCCACCACCGGGACGGGGACCACCGAAGCCGCCACCGCCGCCGGGACGGGAGCCCGGACCGGCCGGACGACCGGCGAAGCCGCCGCCCGCGGGACGACCCGCGCCACCGGCACCGCCGGGACGGGGACCACCGGCACCGGGACCACGGCCACCGGGGCCGCCACCGGGACGGGGACCGGGACCACCGGCAGCGGGACGCTGCGGCATCATGCCCGGGTTGGGACGGTTACCGCCGGGAGCACCACCGGGACGCGGGGCGCCGCCCTGCGGACGGGGCATGCCACCGGGGGTCGGACGACCGGCACCCTGACCCTGCGGACGCGGGGCGCCGCCGGGGCCGCCCTGCGGACGGGGAGCACCCTGGCCGCCACCGGCGCCGGGGGCACCGGGACGCGGAGCGCCGGCCGGACGGGGCGCCTGCGGGCGCGCCATACCGGTGGAGCCACCAGAGGTGAACGGGTTGTTGCCCGGACGGGGACCGGCCGGACGGGCGCCCTGCGGACGCGGAGCCTGGGCACCGGGACCGGCGGGACGCTCGGCACGCGCCGGAGCGGCACCGGCCGGACGCGGGGCGCCGGGACGGGCGCCGCCCTGGGCAGCCGGACGCTCGGGGCGCTGCTGCGCCGGACGCGGGCCGGGGGTGGCGCCGGGACCGGCGGGACGGTCGGTGCGCGCCGGCGCCGCGGCGGCCGGAGCCGCCGGAGGCGCGGAGAACTCGGTCGCCACGGGAGCCGCCGGAGCGGGCTTCGGGGCGGCCGGAGCCTTGGGACCGGGACGCGGGCCGCCTGCGGCGGGGGCCGGGGTCACCGGGGCGGGCGCAGCGGCGGCCGGGGCCTCCGCGACGACCGGCTTGGGGGCCGGGGCGCCGGGCTTCGGCGCCGCGGGACGTGCAACGGCACCCGGGGTGGGAACCCCGGGCTTCGCGGGGGCGGCCTTGCGGGGCTCGCCCGGCTTCGCAGCGGGCTTGCCGGCGTTGCCGCCGGGCCCCTGCAATGCATCGGTCAACTTGCGTACAACCGGCGCCTCGATCGTCGAGGACGCCGAACGGACGAACTCACCGAGTTCCTGGAGCTTGGCCATGACGACCTTGCTCTCAACTCCGAACTCCTTGGCGAGTTCGTATACCCGGACCTTAGCCACTTCGCTCCTTTTAGGTCCGGGTTACGCCGGACCGTCTCTACTTCATGCTCGTACTCATCGCGTACTCATCGAGGGGTGCTCATCGCAATCTCGACCTACTTCCAACTCGCGAGGTACCTGACCGCACAGTGAATCCGTGCCGTACTACGTGCTTCTGAACTGCGTGCTACTTACGGTGTCGCCTCGGCCTCGGCGGCCATGGCATTGCGCAGGCCAGCCGTGTCGAGCGCTCCCGTGGACCGAAAGGCCCGGGGGAACGCCCTGCGGCGGACCGCCTGATCGAGGCAGACCAGGGCGGGGTGCACGTAGGCACCCCGGCCGGGCAGCGTACCGCGTGGATCGGAGACGCATTCGTCACCGATCGCCACGATGCGCAGCAGATCGCTCTTGGCCGCTCGCTCCCGGCACCCGATACAGGTGCGTTCGGGGCATGCGCGGGCTTGCGTCCGGCCAGACACGGTTCAGTCTACCTCCCCGTACCGACCTCACCCCTTCGGGCGAAAAATCGAACGGACGTTGTGTTTCTGTCTACCGTCCGGACAGCTCCGGGCGGTACCGGTTTTATTCCCCGCGACGGTCGTCGCGGCGGTCGTCCCGCCGGTCACGGTCGCCACCGCGGTCACGGTCGTCCTCGTCCGAGGGCTGCTCCGTGTCCGGACGGATGTCGATCCGCCAGCCGGTGAGGCGCGCGGCGAGGCGGGCGTTCTGGCCCTCCTTGCCGATGGCCAGCGACAGCTGGTAGTCGGGCACGGTCACCCGCGCGGAGCGGGTGTCCCAGTCCACGACCTCGACCTTGCTCACCCGGGCGGGTGACAGGGCGTTGGCGACCATCTCCGCCGGGTCGTCCGACCAGTCGACGATGTCGATCTTCTCGCCGTGCAGCTCGGCCATCACGTTGCGCACGCGGCTGCCCATCGGGCCGATGCAGGCGCCCTTCGGGTTGAGGCCGGAGCGGGTGGACCGGACCGCGATCTTGGTGCGGTGACCGGCCTCACGGGCGATCGCGCAGATCTCGACGCTGCCGTCGGCGATCTCCGGGACCTCCAGGGCGAACAGCTTCTTCACCAGGTTCGGGTGGGTGCGCGACAGGGTCACGGACGGACCGCGGACACCCTTCGCCACCCGCACGACGTACGCCTTGATGCGCAGGCCGTGCGTGTACTCCTCACCGGGCACCTGCTCCTGCACCGGCAGGATGGCTTCCAGCTTGCCGATGTCGATCAGGACGTTCTTCGGGTCCTTGCCCTGCTGGACCACGCCGGTGATGACGTCGCCCTCACGGCCCAGGAACTCGCCGAAAGTCAGGTCGTCCTCGGCGTCGCGCAGACGCTGGAGGATCACCTGCTTGGCGGTCGTCGCGGCGATGCGGCCGAAGTCCGACGGGGTGTCGTCGAACTCCTTGGCCTCCTGGCCCTCTTCCAGGTCCCTCGGGTCCTCGGTCGCCCACACGATCACGTGACCGTTGGTGCGGTCGAGCACGACGCGTGCGCGCCGGAAGCTTCCCTCGGTGCGGTGGTACGCGATGAGGAGGGCCGACTCGATAGCCTCGACGAGCAGGTCGAAGGAGATCTCCTTCTCCCGGACCAGACCCCGCAGGGCACTCATGTCGATGTCCACGGCTACGCCTCCTCTTCCTTCTTGTCCTTGCGGTTGAACTCGATCTCGACACGCGCCTTGGCGATGTCGGTGAATGCGATGCGCCGGGCGGTCGCCTTGCGGCCCTTCACGCCCGGGACTTCGAGGTCCATGCCCTCGTCGTCCACGTCGAGAATGCGGGCGATCAGTTCCCCGCCGTCCTCGGTCTGGAACTTCACGAGACGGCCGGTCGCCCGGATGTAGTGACGGTGCTCGGTCAGCGGGCGGTCCGCGCCCGGCGAGCTCACCTCGAGGACGTACTCGTCCTCACCCATCGCGTCGGTCTCGTCCAGCAGGTCCGAGACCTCGCGGCTCAGCTCGGCACACGCGTCCAGCTCCACGCCTTCGTCGGAATCCACGATGATCCGCAGCATCCGACGCTTGCCCGCCTTGGACGTCTCGATTTCCTCGAGGTCCAGGCCCTTGGCAGCGACCAGCGGCTCCAGCAATCCGCGCAGCCTGTCGCTCTGGGTGGTGCTCATCCGGGTGACTCCTCGGCCGCGTGTGCTGTTGTGGTTTCCGTCGTGTGTCAGGTCAAAGGGTATCCGGTCGCGGGGGGTGTTGCCGTCCGCCCTGTGGACAGGGCCCCGGGTACCGTGATCACCACCTGCCCCGCCCCGAGCCCAGCCGACACCCCAAGGACGTCCCCGTGCCCTCGATCATGCCGTCGCGAAGAAGCCTGCTCGCCGGTGCCGCGGGCATCACCGGCGCCGCGCTGCTCAGCGGTTGCTCCGACGGGGGCCCGCCAGAGGCAGAGTCCGAGATTCCACTCGAACGGCGGATGCGTCAGACGGCCGTACGTGACAGCGCGCGACTGCTGGAACGTTACGACGCCACGAGCGCGGCCCACCCGGACCTCGCCGAACGCCTCGGCCCGCTGCGGGCCTCGGTCGCCGCGCACGCCGCGGCCCTCGCCGCCGATCCGACGGCGTCCCCCTCGCCGTCCCGCTCCCGGGGCTCCTCCCCCTCGGCCTCCGCGTCCGCCGCGGTCTCCCCCGCACCCGGCCCCGAGCCGGTGCCGGCGAAGCCCGCCGAGGCTCTGGCCGAGCTCGCGGACGCCGAGCGGAGCCTGGCCGAGGCCCGGACGATCTCGCTGGCCGGGGCGCCCGGGGAGCTGGCCCGGATGCTGGCCTCGCTGGCCGCCTGTGGCCGCGTACACGCCTACCTGCTGACCTCGACCCCGCCGGGAGCCGCATCGTGAGTTCCGAACCCACCCCCGCCGGGCAGGTCCTGGAGGCCGCTCAGGCCGCGCTCGCCGCCGAGCACGCGGCCGCGTACGGCTACGGAGTCATCGGTGCCCGGGCCGCGGCCGCCCGCGCCGCCGAGGCCCGCGAGGCGTACGGGGGCCACCTGGCGCGCCGCGACGCGCTCGCCCGCACCGTGCGCGAGCTGGGCGGTTCGCCCCGGCCGGCCGAGGCGGCGTACACCCTGCCGTTCGCGGTGCGCACGCCCGCCGACGCCGAGCGGCTGGCCGCCGGGATAGAGGACCGGGTGGCCGGCGCGTACTCCGATCTGGTGCGGGCCGCGGAGGGCCCGTTGCGCCGCGAGGCGGCCGACGCGTTGAGCGCCGCGGCCGTGCGCGCGGCACGCTGGCGTGGTGTCGGCGTAGCCTTCCCTGGGCTCACGGAACGCGCTGACGCAGCGCAGAGGTAGCGCGCGACCACGCGCGACGAGCCCGAGCACAGCTGAAAGGGACCACGCACGCATGGCTTTCGAACCGCCGCAGCGGCTTGTACGGGCGCTCGGCGAGCTGCCGGAATCGGCGCAGGCCGCGGACTGGCTGGGGCGGTTGCCCCGGCTGGCGGAGACCGCGCTGACCCGGCGGGAGGTGGCGGCGCAGCGGGTGCAGGCCCCCGGTGGCCGCAGCAGTCTGGTCCTCCTCGTCCGGTACGCCGACGGGACTCCGGCCGCGCTGAAGCTGGCTCCGCCGGCCCTGCGGCCCGACCGGGAACTGGCCGCGCTGGCGCACTGGGGCGGCTTCGGGGCCGTCCGGGTCCTCGACTCGCGGCACCACGAGGAGGACGGGGGGCTCCTCCTGGAGCGGCTCCAGCCCGAGGTGTCCCTGCGCTCGCTCCCGGAGGCCAAGGCGCTGCTGGAGGCCTGCGGCACGCTGCGCAGGCTGTGGGTGGCCCCGGCGGCCGGGCACGGCTGGGAGACGGTGACGCAGCGCACGGCCGCGCAGGCCGAGGTGTTGCGCAAGGCCCCGCCGGAGGCGGCCGAGCTGGCCACCGCGGCGCTGGCGGCCCGCGAGGAGCTCACGGCCGCGCCGGCCGAGGAGCTGCTGCTGCACGGAAACTTCCGGCAGGGCAAGGTGCTGGCGGGCGAGCGGGCGCCGTGGCTGGCGGTGGGTCCCGACCCGATGGTCGGCGAGCGGGCGTACGACCTGGCCCGGCTGGTACGGGACCGGCTGGAGGACCAGATGGCCTCCTCGGCGGGGGCCGCGGGCGCCCGGCGCCGGGTGAACAAACTGGCCGACGCGCTGGAGGTGGACCGGGACCGGCTGCGCGGCTGGACGCTCTTCCGGGCGGTCGAGTCGGGCAACCGGGCACTGGCCGCCGGGCGTCGGCAGGACGCCGAGCTGCTGCTGGAGTTCGCGGGCTGGTTGTAGGGCATACCGTGAATAGGTAGGTGTGCCCGGCAGGAGGCCGTCATGGTCCAGGAACTGCTGATAGCGGGAGTCGCCGCGGGCGCGGGCATCGTGGTGTGGATGGGCGCCGCGTCCAGGGTGATCAAACAGTACGAGCGGGGCCTGGTCTTCCGCTTCGGTAGGCTGCGCGAGGGCATCCGCGGCCCCGGCTTCACGATGATCGTCCCGGGCGTCGACCGGCTCCGCAAAGTGAACATGCAGATCGTGACGATGCCGGTGCCGGCCCAGGAGGGCATCACGCGGGACAACGTCACGGTGCGGGTGGACGCGGTCGTGTACTTCAAGGTGGTCGACCCCGGGAACGCGATCGTCGCGGTGGAGGACTACCGCTTCGCCGTCTCCCAGATGGCGCAGACCTCCCTGCGGTCGATCATCGGCAAATCGGACCTCGACGACCTGTTGTCCAACCGGGAGATGCTCAACCAGGGCCTGGAGCTGATGATCGACAGCCCGGCGGTGGGGTGGGGCGTCCAGATCGACCGGGTCGAGATCAAGGACGTGTCCCTGCCCGAGACCATGAAGCGGTCGATGGCCCGGCAGGCGGAGGCCGACCGCGAACGGCGGGCGCGGGTCATCAACGCGGACGCGGAGCTCCAGGCCTCGCACAAGCTGGCCGAGGCTGCCGCCGTCATGTCGGACCAGCCTGCCGCGCTTCAGCTGCGCCTGCTCCAGACGGTCGTGGCGGTCGCCGCGGAGAAGAACTCCACGCTGGTCCTGCCGTTCCCGGTGGAGCTTCTGCGCTTCCTGGAGCGGGCGGCCCCGGCGCCGCCGGCGCCCGTCGCTCCGGGCTCGGCCGAGGCCGTCACCGGCCCGGAAGTCCCGGCCGTCGCCGCGCCCCCGGAGCCACCGGCCATCGGCCCGGCCGTGGACGGGTAGCCGCTGCGCGGAGCCGTCCCCTACCCGCCCTTCCACCGTTCCCCGGGCTCTGCCCGCACCCGGCTACGTCAGGCGGGCCAGGGCTTCCGTGAGCGGGAGCTCCTCGCGGGTACCGGCGGCGCGGTTCTGGAGCTCGACCACCCCGTCGGCCGACCGCCGCCCCGCGACCAGGATCCACGGGACACCGATCAGCTCGGCGTCGGTGAGCTTCACACCGGGCGAGAGCCCGGCCCGGTCGTCCAGCAGGACCCGCAGCCCCGCCCCCGCCAGGGACTCGGCCGCCGACTCCGCGAGAGCGAGCGGCACCGCCTTGCCCGCCGCCACGACGTGGACGTCCGCCGGGGCCACCGCCGCGGGCCAGCACAGGCCCCGCTCGTCGGCCGTCTGCTCGGCCAGCGCGGCCACCGCCCGCGAGACGCCGATCCCGTACGAGCCCATCGTGACCCGGACCGGCTTGCCCTCGCGGCCCAGCACGTCCAGGCCGAAGGCGTCCGCGTACTTGCGGCCCAGCTGGAAGATGTGTCCGATCTCGATCGCCCGGTCCAGCCGCAGCCCGGCCCCGCAGGACGGGCAGGGGTCGCCGGGCTCGACGACCACCACGTCCAGGTACTGGTCCACCTCGAAGTCCCGGCCGCAGACCACGTTGCGGGCGTGCGTGTCGGGCTTGTTGGCCCCCGTCACCCAGGAGGTGCCCGGCGCCACGCGGGGGTCGGCCAGGTAGCGGACCTTGCCCAGACCCTGCGGGCCCACGTAGCCCCGTACGAGGTCGGGCCGGTCGGCGAAGTCCTCGGCCGTCACCAGTTCCACGACGGCCGGGGCCAGGTGCTCGCCGAGCTTGCCGAGGTCGACCTCCCGGTCCCCGGGCACGCCGACGGCGGTGATCTCGCCGTCCACCTTGACGAGGAGGTTCTTGAGCGTGGCCGACGCGGGGACGCCGAGCAGCGCCGCCAGGGACTCGATCGTCGGGGTGTCGGGGGTGTCGAGCTCCTCCACGGGCCCGTGCTCCCCCTCGAGGGCCTTCAGCCCGAAGGTGACCGCCTCCGTGTTCGCCGCGTACGCGCACTGCGGGCAGTCCGCGAAGGTGTCCTCGCCCGCCTGGGCGGGGGCCAGGAACTCCTCCGACGCCGAGCCGCCCATCGCACCGGACACCGCCGAGACGATCCGGTGGTCGAGGCCGAGCCGCTCGAAGATCCGCTGGTAGGCCGCGCGGTGGAGGGCGTAGGACTCCGCCAGGCCCTCGTCGGTCACGTCGAAGGAGTACGAGTCCTTCATCTGGAACTCGCGGCCGCGCAGTACGCCCGACCGGGGCCGCGCCTCGTCCCGGTACTTGGTCTGGATCTGGTAGAGCATGACCGGCAGGTCCTTGTAGGACGTGCACTGGTCCTTCACCAGCAGGGTGAAGATCTCCTCGTGGGTGGGGCCGAGCAGGTAGTCCGCACCCTTGCGGTCCTTGAGCCGGAACAGCAGGTCCCCGTACTCCGACCAGCGTCCGCTGACCTCGTACGGCTCCTTCGGCAGCAGCGCGGGGAGCAGCACCTCCTGGGCGCCGATGGCGTCCATCTCCTCGCGGACGATCCGCGAGACGTTGTCCAGGACCCGCTTGCCGAGCGGCAGCCAGGTCCACACCCCGGCGGAGCTGCGCCGGACGTATCCGGCCCGGACGAGGAGGCGGTGGCTGAGGGTCTCGGCGTCGGCCGGATCCTCGCGGAGGGTCTTGGCCATGAGGCGGGACATGCGCTGCACGTGTTGCGTTGACATGACGGGAGGCTATCGGCCCGTCCACGGGGCCCGGAAACGGTTTCAGTTCCTGCGCAGGGGCAGCGGGGCTCCCATGACGGCGTACGGGAGGCTCGCGCTCGGGAACCGGACGCTGCGGGCGAGGTCCGTGTAGCCGAGTGCCCGGTAGAGCCCCCGGGCGGGGCTTTCGGTGTCGATCGCGGAGAGGATCGAGCGGGGCTCTGCGGCGGTGTCGGTGATCCCGGTGATGAGGGCGCGGCCGACACCGTGGCCCTGGAAGCCGGGGTGGACGTGCAGTTCGGTGATCACGAAGGATTCGTCGAGCCAGCCTTCGTGGCCGCCGGCCCGCAGGTAGGGCTCGACGACCCCGGACCACCAGTGCGCGCGGTCGTTGGGCATGCCGTAGACGAATCCGGCGAGCGCCCCGTCCTCGGTGAACGCGCCGAGCGCCCGGGCCCCGCGGCAGGTCATGTGGCGCTGGACAATGTAGCGCCGGATGCCGACCTCCTCCTCGCTGAGCCCGAAGGCCACGGCCTGGACGCGCAGGGCCTCGTCCACCCGGGCGACGAGGTCGAGGTGCCCGATCCGTACTCCGGCGGGCCGGTCGGGGGCGTCTCCCCCGGAGGTTGGCAGCATGCGGCGACCTTACTGGGCCGCCCCGGCCTGCGGGTATGCCGCCCGCACGCCCGGCCCGGCCGTCCGGCCCGCATGGGTCAGAACAGGACGCTCATGAACGCGCCGACCTCGCGGAAGCCGACGCGGCGGTAGGAGGCGCGGGCGGCGGTGTTGAAGTCGTTGACGTACAGGCTGACCACGGGGGCCACGTCCCTGAGCGCGTAGGCGACCACGGCGGCCATCCCGGTCTCGGAGTGCCCGCGGCCGCGGAACTCCGGGGCCACCCAGACGCCCTGGATCTGGCAGGCGCGGGCGGTCGCCGCGCCGATCTCTGCCTTGAAGACGACCTTGCCGTCCTCGACGCGGGCGAAGGAGCGGCCGGTGGCCACCAGCTCGGCGACCCTGGCCTGGTAGAGCAGGCCGCCGTCCCCGGCCATCGGGGAGATGCCGACCTCCTCGGTGAACATGGCCACGCAGGCGGGCATGATCAGGTCCATCTCGTCCCGGCGGATCCGGCGGACCAGCGGGTCGGCCACGACCTCGGTGGACCGCTGCTCGGTGACCATGAGGGGCTGATGGGAGCGGACGTCGCGGGCCGGGCCCCAGCTGGGCTCCAGCAGCTGCCACAGCAGCCGGGTGGCCTCGGAGGGACCCACGATGGAGGAGCAGCGGCGGCCGGTGCGCCGCGCCCGGTCGGCGAAGGCCCGTACGGCTTCGGGTCCGGCGCAGACGGGGACGAGGTTGGCTCCGGCGTAGCAGAGCGAGCGGAGCTCGCCGTCGGCGTACCAGCCCCACATCTCACCGCCCAGGCGCCACGGGTCCAGCCCGGCCACCTGGACCCGGGAGGTGACGAAGGCGTTCTCGACCGGGTCGCGTCCCAGGATTTCGAGCGCGGCGTCAAGATCACTGGGTTCCAGGACCCTGGTGGTGGTCTGCGTCAACACTGGGGCCTCACCATGCAAGTCTGCTGATCTCCGCACTGTACCCGGCGCGGCTCGCGGATGCCGCGTGGCCCCTGCGGCGCCCCGAGGGGGTGCTGGACGGGCCGGGCGCGGGCCGGGCGCCGACGGGGCCCCGGATGCGCGGACGGGCCCGGGGCGGCGTGTCCGCCCCGGGCCCGTCCGTACATCACCGGCGGAGTTACACGCCGATCGCGACCGTCGGCTCGCCCGACATCACGCCGTCCTTCTCCATCTGCTCGGCGATCTTCATCGCCTCTTCGATCAGCGTCTCCACGATCTTCGACTCCGGCACGGTCTTGATGACCTCGCCCTTCACGAAGATCTGGCCCTTGCCGTTGCCGGAGGCGACGCCCAGGTCGGCCTCGCGGGCCTCGCCCGGACCGTTCACGACGCAGCCCATGACCGCGACGCGCAGCGGGACCTCCATGCCCTCCAGGCCCGCCGTGACCTGCTCGGCCAGCTTGTACACGTCCACCTGCGCACGCCCGCAGGACGGGCAGGAGACGATCTCCAGACGGCGCGGCTTGAGGTTCAGCGACTCCAGGATCTGCCGGCCGACCTTGATCTCCTCCACCGGCGGGGCCGACAGCGAGACGCGGATGGTGTCGCCGATGCCCTCGGAGAGCAGCGCGCCGAAGGCCACGGCGGACTTGATGGTGCCCTGGAAGGCCGGGCCGGCCTCGGTGACGCCGAGGTGCAGCGGGTACTCGCACTGGGCGGCCAGCTGGCGGTAGGCGTTGACCATGACGACCGGGTCGTTGTGCTTGACCGAGATCTTGATGTCGCTGAAGCCGTGCTCCTCGAAGAGGGAGGCCTCCCACAGCGCGGATTCGACCAGCGCCTCCGGGGTGGCCTTGCCGTACTTCTTCAGCAGTCGCGCGTCGAGGGAGCCGGCGTTGACACCGATGCGGATCGGGGTGCCCGCGTCCTTGGCGGCCCGCGCGATCTCCTTGACCTTGTCGTCGAACTGCTTGATGTTGCCCGGGTTCACGCGGACGGCGGCGCAGCCGGCGTCGATCGCGGCGAACACGTACTTGGGCTGGAAGTGGATGTCGGCGATGACCGGGATGTTCGACTTCTTCGCGATCACGGCGAGCGCGTCGGCGTCGTCCTGCGTCGGGCAGGCGACACGGACGATGTCGCAGCCGGAGGCGGTCAGCTCGGCGATCTGCTGGAGCGTGGCGCCGATGTCGGAGGTCCTGGTGGTCGTCATCGACTGCACCGAGATCTGCGAGTCGCCGCCGACGGCCACCGAGCCGACCTGGATCTTGCGGCTGACCCTGCGGTCGGCAAGCTTCGTCGGCACGGCCGGCATTCCGAGAGAGATGGCAGTCATCTGCTGTGCAACCCCAAGGTGTGGATCAAGGCCCGAGATCGGCGGGCTCCAGCCTTCGAGATTACGCCAATCATCGCGCGCCCCACGCATCGGCAGGGGGTGTGCCACCCGAACGTAGGGAGCCGGACACGATGCGTGCCCGGCTCCCCACCCGTTGCTGTACCGGCCCCGCGGGGCCCCGGCCCGGCCGGCCCCGGTCAGGTGATCTTGATCGGGTTCACCACGTCGGCGACGAGCACCAGCAGGGTGAAGCAGACGAAGACCGCTGCCACCACGTACGCGGCTGGCATCAGCTTCGCCACGTCGAAGGGGCCCGGGTCGGCGCGCCGGAAGACCCGCGCCACGCCGCGCCGCACCGACTCCCACAGGGCTCCCGCGATGTGCCCGCCGTCCAGCGGCAGCAGGGGCAGCATGTTGAAGAGGAAGAGCGAGAGGTTGAACATGCCCAGGACGCTCAGCCAGCCCGCCACCTTCTCGCCGGCCGGCATGTCCATCATCGCGATCTCGCCGTTGATGCGGGCCGCGCCGACGATGCCCATCGGGGAGTCGGGCGCACGCTCGGCGCCGTTGAAGGCGGCGTTCCACAGCGCCGGGATCTTGCCGGGGAGGTTGGCCAGGGCCTGGACGCTGCCCTCGACGACCTCTCCGACGCGGTCCACCGACTGACCGAAGCTGAGCGGGGCGATCACCTTCTTGGCGCCGAAGCCGAGCCAGCCGGCTGGCACGTACTCGCCCTTGACGTAGCCTCCGTGGCCGTCCGACTTGGGGACGGTGTTCTGGACGAGCTTCGCGTCGAGCTGCAGCCGCTTGCCGTCGCGCTGGACGGTGATGACCGCGGGGCCGATGGTGTCGCGGATCTTGCCCGAGAGGGCGTCCCAGTCCTTGACCGGCTTGCCGTCGAAGGCCACGATCTTGTCGCCCGCTTGGAGACCGGCGGCCTTGCCGGGGGCGACCGGGTCGCCGTCCTTGCAGGTCTTGCGGGTCTCCTTCTGGCTGAGGACGCAGTCGGAGACGGTGTCGACCGTGGTGGTCGTCTGCGCCACCCCGTAGGTCATCCAAAGGCCGAAGAAGATCGCCATCGCCAGGACCAGGTTCATGAACGGTCCGGCGAACATCACGATCACGCGCTTCCACGGCTTGCGCGTGTAGAAGAGCCGCGACTCGTCGCCGGGCTGCAGTTCCTCGTACGCCGCCGAGCGTGCGTCCTCGATCATCGAGCGGAACGGCGACGTGGAGCGGGCGCTGACCTTGCCGTCCGCGCCGGGCGGGAACATCCCGATCATGCGGATGTAGCCGCCCATCGGGATGGCCTTGATCCCGTACTCGGTGTCGCCCTTCTTGCGCGACCAGATGGTCCGGCCGAAGCCGACCATGTACTGGGGCACGCGGATGCCGAAGAGCTTGGCCGTCGAAAGGTGGCCGAGCTCGTGCCAGGCGATGGAGATGAGCAACCCGATCACGAAGACGAGGGCACCGCCCAACATCAGCAATAGGTTCATGCGCGCGCCTCCACTGCGGCCCGTGCCGCCGTCTCCCGTGCCCGGGCCCTGGCCCAGGTCTCCGCTTCAAGGACGTCCGCGACCGTGAGGGAAGTTCCCGTGGCGGGACTCCCGTGCTCATCGACCACGGCAGAGACGGTATCCATGATTGCTGTGAACGGCAGCCGGCCGGCGAGAAACGCCTCGACGCACTCCTCGTTCGCCGCATTGAACACGGCGGGCGCGGTACCGCCCAGGGTGCCCACGTGGCGGGCCAGGCCCACCGAGGGGAAGGCCTCGGTGTCCAGCGGGAAGAACTCCCAGGTGGAGGCCTTGGTCCAGTCGAAGGCGGGGGCCGCGTCCGGGATCCGCTCGGGCCAGCCGAGGCCGATGGCGATCGGACCGCGCATGTCGGGCGGCGTGGCCTGGGCGAGCGTGGAGCCGTCCGTGAACTCCACCATCGAGTGGACGTACGACTGCGGATGGACCACGACCTCGATGCGGTCGAACGGAATGTCGTAGAGCAGGTGCGCCTCGATGACTTCCAGGCCCTTGTTGACCAGCGTCGCCGAGTTGATGGTGATCACCGGGCCCATGGCCCAGGTGGGGTGCGCGAGGGCGTCCTCGACGGTGACCCCGGCGAGCTCGGCGCGGGTGCGGCCGCGGAAGGGCCCGCCGGAGGCGGTGACCACCAGCTTGCTCACATCGGCGCGGGTGCCGGCGGCGAGCGCCTGGAACAGCGCCGCGTGCTCGGAGTCGACCGGGATGATCTGGCCGGGCTTCGCGAGGGCCTTCACCAGCGGGCCGCCGACGATCAGCGACTCCTTGTTGGCGAGGGCCAGGGTCCGGCCCGCCCGCAGCGCCGCGAGGGTGGGCGCGAGGCCGATGGAGCCGGTGATGCCGTTCAGGACGGTGTGGCACGGCGAGGCGGCGAGCTCGGTGGCGGCATCCGGCCCGGCGAGGATCTCGGGCATCGGCTCACCGGGGCCGTACTGCGCTTCGAGCGCTTCCTTCAGCGCCGGTACGGCGTCTTCGCGCGCGACGGCCACGGTGTTCACTCGGAGCAGCCGGGCCTGCTCGGCCAGCAGCGCGACCTTCCCGCCCGCGGCGGACAGGGCGGTGACCCGGAACCGGTCCGGGTGGCGCAGGGCGAGGTCGATGGCCTGGGTCCCGATGGAACCGGTGGAGCCGAGGATGACGATGTCCCGCCGGCCGGCCGCGGGGTCGAAGAGGAGGTGCGGATCGGCGAGGGGGGCTGGGCGGTCGCTCATGCTCCCATTGTTGCCGCAACTCAGGGGCGGTTGGACACGGAGCCCCCTTCGGTGATCCGCAGGAGGAGGTGCGGGAGCGTTCCGGCGAAGTCGGGGAGCGTGACGGCCACGCGCCACCAGGCGTCCGGATCGGAGCCGACGGCCAGGGCGAACAGCCGGTCGGCCTCCGCCCGCGCGGCGAGGACCGGCGCGGCCCAGTCGTGGCGGTCGGGGTGGTTCACGTCACCCAGCCAGTGGTTCTCGTCCAGGGCCCAGCAGGCGGGCGCCTTGTGCCGGATCACGTCCTCGCCGGTGAGCAGCCCGCGGGCGAGGCAGTCCCGTACCCATCGGATGTCCTCCTGGACGGTCTCCATGGGCACCGCGAGGCTCGCCAGGGCCAGCTCGCGCTCCACGCCCCCGAGGGGCGCGGCGGATCCGGGGGCCAAGGAGCGCACCGTCCCGGCGAGCCCGGGGACGTCCGGGGCGTCGGCGGGCTCCGGCAGGGTGCCGCGCACGATCCGGGCCACGAGGACCGGCAGGGTGCCCCGGAAGGCGGGGGCGTGGCGCAGGAGCTCCGCCCAGAGCCGGGGGTCGTCCCGCAGGGGGCGCAGCGCGCGGGCGACCGCCGTGCGCATCCCGGTCCGTTCGGGCAGGGACCAGCGCAGGCCCCGGGTCACGGGCAGGTCCGTGAGCAGCAGGGTGCGGTGGGCGGGGGCGACGTGGCCGGCGAGCTCGTCGAAGGTCAGGAGTCCCATCCGGACGGCCCGTACGGCGGGCCGGTGCCACCGCTGCCCGTCGGTCTCCCGCGGACCGGCGTCGAGGAGTGCCCGGCAGGCCTCCCGGGGCAGCCTTCCGACCAGCAGCAGGGCCTCGACCACGACGGGCGGCAGCGGTTCCCGGGCGTGCTCGCGCAGCAGCGTCCCGGTGTCGAGGGGGGCGTGCGGCATCCGCAGCAGGGTGAGGGGGATCCGGGGCCTGCGGCCGTGGCGGCGCAGCAGCGCGATCAGCTCTTCGGTGGTGAACGGCCCGGGGCCGGTCTCCAGCAGCAGCTCGGGCGAGGGCCCGGGGCGGGCCGCGTACCTGGCCGGGCCGGGCAGCCCGGGCAGGGGGCGTCCGACGACGTGGGGGTTGCGCGCGACGTACTGCCGGTCCTCCGGGCTCCCGTGGCGCAGCAGCAGCGTGACGGTGGAGGCCGACAGCCACTCGTCGCGGCACAGGTACTTGCGGGCCGGTGCGTCGAGCCGTCCGATCAGGTCGGCGACGACGTGGTCCGGTGCGTGGCGCAGTACGTGCGCCACGCACCAGGCCAGCCGTCGGCTGGCGCGGTCTTCCTCAGCCGTCGGCATCGTGTTCTCCGCCTTGCCCGTGCTCGTCCGTGTCCGGGTACGCCTACCCGTACAGGGACCCCTACCCATCCTCGTACATCAGTCCCGCGTCCGGGAACGGCCGGGTCAGCGGATGGGGCGGTGCACGTTCTTGTGCGTGGAGGGGCCGGGGGTGGCGTCGGCGATCCAGGGGCCGTCGCCCGAGGGGTCCAGGATGCCTTCCTCGAGCCAGGTGTAGGTGCCGGCCAGGACCCCGTCGACGACCTTGCGGTCCAGGTCGTCGGTGTTCGCCCAGAGCCTTCCGAAGAGCTCCTCCACCCGCAGCCGGGACTGCCGGCAGAAGGCGTCGGCCAGCTGGTAGGCCTCGCGGCCGTGGTCGCCGGTGGCCCGCATGTGCTCGGCGCGCACGCAGGCCGCGCTCATCGCGAAGAGCTCGGCGCCGATGTCGACGATCCGGCCGAGGAAGCCCTGTTTGGTCTCCATGCGGCCCTGCCAGCGGGACATGGCGTAGAAGGTGGACCGGGCGAGTTTGCGGGAGCCGCGCTCGACATACCGCAGGTGGGTGGCGAGGTCGGGGTGTCCGGCCGGGTGGAAAGCCCGGTAGGCCCCGGGGACCTGGCCGGCTCCGGTGGCGAGCTGGGGCAGCCAGCGTGCGTAGAACCCGGCGGCGCGGGCGCCCGCCTTCGCCTTGTCGCCCAGCGCCTTCTCGGGGTCGATGAGGTCGCCCGCGACCGACAGGTGGGCGTCCACGGCCTCGCGGGCGATCAGCAGGTGCATGATCTCGGTGGATCCCTCGAAGATCCGGTTGATGCGCAGGTCGCGGAGCATCTGCTCGGCGGGGACGGCCCGCTCGCCGCGCGCGGCGAGGGATTCGGCGGTCTCGAAACCGCGTCCGCCGCGGATCTGGACCAGTTCGTCGGCCATCAGGCAGGCCATCTCGGAGCCGTAGAGCTTGGCGAGGGCCGCTTCGATGCGGATGTCGTTGCGGTCCTCGTCGGCCATCTGGGAGGCCAGGTCGACCACGGCTTCCAGGGCGAAGGTGGTGGCGGCGATGAAGGAGATCTTGGCGCCGACCGCCTCGTGCTTGGCAACGGGCCGCCCCCACTGCTCGCGGACGCCGGACCATTCCCGGGCGATCTTCAGGCACCACTTCCCGGCGCCCACGCACATGGCGGGCAGCGACAGCCGTCCGGTGTTCAGCGTGGTCAGCGCGATCTTCAGGCCGGCTCCCTCGGCGCCGATGCGCTGGGCCGCCGGGACGCGCACCTGATGGAAGCGGGTGACGCCGTTCTCCAGCCCGCGCAGGCCCATGAAGGCGTTGCGGTGCTCGACGGTGATGCCGGGCGAATCGGCCTCGACGACGAAGGCGGTGATCCCGCCCCGGTGGTTCTCGCTCCTGGGCACCCGCGCCATGACGACGAGCAGGTCGGCGACGACGCCGTTGGTGGTCCAGAGCTTCACGCCGTCCAGGACGTAGGCGTCCTCCCCGTCCGGGACCGCCGTCGTGGCCAGGCGCGCCGGGTCGGAGCCGACGTCCGGCTCGGTGAGGAGGAAGGCGCTGATCGCGGTGGTCGCGCAGCGCGGCAGGTAGGCGTCCTTCTGCTCCTGCGTGCCGAACATCTTCAGCGGCTGGGGTACGCCGATCGACTGGTGGGCGGAGAGCAGTGCCCCGATGGCGGGGCTGACGGAGCCGACGAGGGCGAGCGCCTTGTTGTAGTACACCTGGGTGAGACCGAGGCCCCCGTACTTGGGGTCGATCTTCATGCCGAGGGCGCCGAGCTCCTTGAGCCCTCGCACGGTCGCGTCGGGGATCTTCGCCTCGCGCTCGATGCGGGCCCCGTCGATGGAGGTCTCGCAGAACTCCCGCAGCCGGGCCAGGAAGGCCTCCCCGCGCCGGACGTCCTCGTCGGCGGGGAGCGGGTGGGGGTGGATCAGGTCGAGCCGGAACCGTCCGAGGAACAGTTCCTTGGCGAAGCTGGGGCGCTGCCAGTTCTGTTCCCGGGCCGCTTCCGCGACCTGCCGTGCCTCGCGCTCGGTCACCTTGGGACGGGTGGACGGTGTGGGCTGGGTGTCGCCGGGCTGTGTTGCGGACATGGAGGAGACTCACCTCGCCGCCGAGAGGGGTGCTTACCGGTGGGTGCTACCAGTGAGTCGTACCCGTTTCGAACGGCGGGGAAGCAGCCGGGGCCCTTCCGTGACCCCGCCGGGGAACAGAAAGACGGCCGGAGCCCCCGCACAGTAGGCTCCGGCCGTCGGCTCTGTGGCCGTACGAGTCGGGTCAGATGTCCAGGCTGGTGAGGACCAGGACCCGCTCGTAGGTGTAGTCGTCCATCGCGTAGCGCACGCCCTCGCGGCCCACACCGGACTGCTTGACGCCGCCGTACGGCATCTGGTCGGCGCGGTAGGACGGGACGTCGCCGACGATCACGCCGCCGACCTCCAGCTCGCGGTGGGCGCGGAACGCGGTCTGGATGTTCCGCGTGAAGACGCCCGCCTGCAGACCGAACTTCGAGTCGTTGACGGCGGCGAAGGCCTCGTCGGTGTTCTCGACCCGGCGCAGCGTGAGGACCGGCCCGAAGACCTCCTCGACGGCGAGCGTGACGCCCTCGGGGACCTCGGCGACCACGGTGGGCTCGTACGAGGCGCCCTCGCGCTTGCCGCCCGTGAGCAGCTTGGCTCCGGCGGCCACGGCCTCGTCGACCCAGGCCTCGACGCGCTTGGCGGCGTCCTCGGAGACGAGCGGGCCGACGTCGGTGGCGGAGTCGTTCGGGTCGCCGGTGACCTGCTCGCGGACCTTGGCGACGACCTTCTCGACGAGGCGGTCGTAGACCGTCGCGTCGGCGATCACGCGCTGCACGCCGATGCAGGACTGGCCGCCCTGGTAGTTCGAGAAGGTCGCGATACGGGTCGCGGCCCAGTCGAGGTCGGCATCGGAGGACCAGTCGTCCAGGACCACTGCCGCGGCGTTGCCGCCGAGCTCCAGGGTGCAGTGCTTGTGGGGCACGGCCTGCTGGATGGCGTAGCCGACCTTGTCGGAACCGGTGAAGGAGATGACGGGCAGGCGCTCGTCCTTGACCAGCTCGGGCATCTTGTCGTTGGCGACGGTCAGCACGGACCAGGACCCGGCCGGCAGGTCGGTCTCGGCGAGCAGCTCGCCGATGATCAGACCGGAGAGCGGGGTGGCCGGGGCGGGCTTCAGGATGATCGGCGCGCCGACGGCGATGGCGGGGGCCACCTTGTGGGCGCACAGGTTCAGCGGGAAGTTGAACGGCGCGATGCCGAGGACCGGACCCTTGACGAAGCGGCGGGTCAGGGCCAGACGGCCGACGCCACCGGCGTCGGTGTCCAGGCGCTGGGCCTCTCCGCCGTTGAAGCGGCGGGCCTCTTCGGCGGCGAAGCGGAACACGGACACCGCGCGGCCGACCTCACCGCGGGCCCACTTGATGGGCTTGCCGTTCTCGGCGGAGATCAGCTGGGCGATCTCCTCGGTGCGCTCGACGAGCCGCTTGGACACGTGGTCCAGGGCAGCCGCACGCACGTGGGCCGGGGTCGCGGAGAACTCCGCCGTCACCGCGTACGCGGCGGCCACGGCCTCTTCGACCTGGGCGTCGGTGGGGACGCTGACGGTGCCTACGAGGCGGCCGTCCCACGGGGAGTGGACGTCGAAGCTGTCGTCGCCAGTGGCCTGGCGGCCGGCGAGCCAGAAGGCGTGGGTGGAAGTCATGCGAATCCCGGCCCTTCGGAGTTGTGCGGTGTCCTTGTCCCCTCCACGGTAGGACTCCGTGGCGGTTTCGGTGTTTGTCCGGCGTGGAGTACGTGCGTGGCGCGGCGCGCCGCTTTGTCAGTGTCGGCGGACGGGCCGGCCGTGCGGGCCCTACGAGGCAGACGGCACTTTGACGACAGGCCCTAGGAGGGGGCCGAGGTGGCCTTGAGGGCCAGCCACAGCTCCATGCGGACGTCCGGGTCGTCCAGGGAGCGGCCCAGGATTTCCTCGACCCGCCGCATCCGGTAGCGCAGGGTGTGCCGGTGGACGCCCAGGTCGGCCGCCGCAGCGTCCCACTGGCCGTGCCGGGAGAGCCAGGCCTGGAGCGAGGCCACCAGGTCGCCCCGGCCCTTCTCGTCGTGGTCGCGCAGCGCCCGCAGGGTGCCGTCCGCGAAGGCCCGTACCGCCTCGTCGGCGAGCAGCGGGAGGACAGAGCCCGCCGCCATCTCCTCGTGTTCGACCATGGGGCGGCCGCGCCGCCGGGCCACGGCGAGGGCCTGGTCGGCCTGTTTGAAGGCCGCCGCCACGCCGGAGGCCACGGCCGGCGCCGACAGGCCGAGCACCAGTTCGTCCGGTTCCGGCTCGCCCGAATCCCGGACGCGGCGCGATTCCAGCGCCTCCGCGTGCTCGGTGGACGCCTGGACCGCAGAGCCCCCGTCCGCCGCGAGCACCACCAGGCGCCCCGGCTCCGGAACGACCAGCAAGGTCTCCCCCGTGCGGGCGGCCGCGGACTCCACCGCGTCGGCCAGCAGGGCCAGGCCCTCGGGCTGTGCGGTGCCGGGCAGGGCCGGTTCCGCCACCAGGATCCGGAACGGCGCGTCCAGCAGGGGGCCGTACAGGTCCCCGGCCACGGCCTGCGCGTGCTCCGCCTGCCCGGCGAGCAGCATGCGCAGCACGGCCGCGCCGAGGCGGGATTCCGCGTCGTGCAGGGACCGGGAGCGTTCGGTGGTGAGGGTGAGCAGGGCCACCGCGGAGTGCACGGCGTACCGCTCGGCGGTGCCCAGCGGGGCGCCGGTTCCGACTGCCAGCGCACCGCGCGCCCGCCGCCCCGTGCCCAGCGACTGGAGTTCGACCCGGTCGTCGGAGCCGCCGACCACGGCGCTGGCCGGGGCGGGCCGCTCGCGCAGCCGCTCCACGTCGGGGGTGAGCCGGGCCGCCCGGCGCGCGGCCCAGTCGGGCGCGGCCGCGACGACGGCTCCGGAGGTGTCGTAGAGGGCGGCCCAGCCGTGCACGTGCGCCGCCAGCTTCGTCAGCAGCTCGGCGGGCCCGTCGGCGGACAGCGCGGCCCGGGTCAGCTCCCGCTGCGCCTCGAAGCCCGCGGTCACGGCCCGGTACTGGTCGGCGGCGAGGGCGGCGGAGACGGCCTTGCTGATGGCGAGGAACGGGGTCCGGCGGGGCACCTCCAGCAACGGCAGGTCCTCCGCCCGCGCGGCCTCGACCAGCGCCTCGGGCACGGCGTCGTAGTTGACCCCGATGGCGAAGCCGATGCCGACGACTCCGGCCGCCGCGAGCCTGCGTACGTAGCGGCGCATCTCCTCGGGGTCCTCCGCGTCCAGCTTCATCGCGGTGATGAGGAGGAGCTCCCCGCCCTCCATGTACGGAACGGGGTCGGCGAGCTCGCTGACGTGGGCCCAGCGCACGGGGGTGTCGAGGCGGCCCTCCCCGGCCCGGACGCTGAGTTTGAGCGCCGAGTGCTGGACGAGTGAGGCGAGGGTGAGCGGCATGGGTACCGGGGCGCCTTAGGGGGAGGAGTGGGTTCGGCGGCGAGATGCCGACGCAGGATTCTCGCCGTGGAATGCCACTGCGGATTTCGCCGTGCCGTATGAAGGGCTCACATTGAGTGTGCCATCCCGTACGGGTCGGCTCAGCTCTCTCCCCCGAGCCGGACCAGCAGCGGAGCGGCCCGCTCGCCGCGCACGGAGGTCAGGGACAGCACCGCGCACCCGGGCGGCACGGCGTGCGCCAGTTCCGACGCCGACCACCGCTCCCGCTCCACCTGCCGCACGGTCACCGCGTCCGTGGTCACGGCCTTGCCGGTGACCAGTTTGCGGAAGGCGTGGATGGCGCGGGTCAGGGGCTGGTCGGCGAAGACCGTCCGGTGGGTGACGTCGCGGGTCTCCACCCACTCGGTGCCCCAGGTCTCGGCGAACCGCTTGCCGTCCCAGGTGGTGATCCCGGAGAAGGCCATCCGGCAGCCGACGGCCCCGAGCAGCGGGGTGCGCAGGGCTTCCGGTACGTCGTCCAGGGTGCGCAGGGTCAGCAGGACCCCCGCGTTCGCCGAGCGGAGCCGCTGGACGCCGCGCACGGTCTCCGCGGTGAGCGTGTGGGAGGCGTCGTCGAAGGCGAGGAAGGCGAAGAGCGAGCGGTCCGTGCGGGCCGCGGCGGCGGCGTTGAACTGGGCGAGGAGCAGGCGGGCCAGCATGCGGGAGGCATCGGCGTGCCCCCGCTCGGGAAGGTCCACCCGGACCCGGAGCGGGTGTTCCAGGGCGCGCAGCGAGAACGGGCGTCCGGCGCCGGTGGTGTCGAAGAAACCGGCGAAGGCGGGCCGGTCCAGCAGCGCGACCCTGTCGGCGAGGGCCGGTCCCGGGTCGGCGGGCGTGCCGTGCTGGCGCGTGCGGGCGTCGAGTTCGCGGAGCATCGGCTCCTGCCCCGCGGCCTCCAGCGCCTCGCGCAGGGCTGCGATCGCCGCGGGCATGTGGTCGAGGAGTTCCCGCAGCTCGGGCACGGACGGGAAGCGGCCGTAGGCCGCCCGGAACGGCCCGAGGAGCTGGGCGAGCGCCGTCGCGGCGCGGCGTACGTCGACCCCGGGGACGTCACCGACGAACCCCTCCGCGAGGAGGATGGCGGCTTCGTCGGGGTCGGTGGCTCCGCCGTAGAGGTCGAGGTCGTAGACGGAGTCGGGGACGCCGATCCGCACGACCACGTCGTAGGCCTCGTCGGGCCCGAGCCGGGCGCCGGCCGATCCGACGGCGACGACGGCGGCCTGTCCGGCCAGCGCCTGAAGGGCCAGCGACTCGACGACCGGACGGACCAGGCGGGTGGTCTTGCCCGCGCCGGAGGGGCCGATGGCGAGCAGCGAGGTGCCGAGCACCGAGGGGTCGAGGGCGAGGCCGCTGCCGCGGCGGGCGTACGGGTTGCGCTCGCTGTCCTCGACGGTGCCCAGGAGCAGCTGCCGGGCCAGCAGATCGTGCCGGGCGGCGCGCACGGGCAGGTCGCGCGCCCCCGACGGGTGGACGCACGCCCCGGCGCCGTGGGCCCGTACCGCGTCGGCGAAAGCCCGCGTCCGCGAGGGGTCGGCCCGCACGGTCTCCCAGGCGCGCCGGATCCGCGCGTAGTCGACGTCGCCCATCCGCCCGGCCCCGGCCTCCGCCCCGAGCCGGTCGGCCGCCTCCCCGAGCCCGGCGCGCCGGACCTCGGTCCACTCGACGAGGTCTTCGGCGGAAGGGCCCGCCGCCGGGCCGGGAGGCGTGGCGCCCGGCTTCGGCCGGTCCTGCGGCGCGGGCCTGCGGGCCAGCCGGAAGAAGAAGACGACGACCGGCGCCGAGACCACCACGTAGACGAGGTCGGCCACCACCTTGATGGTGCCCGCGCTCATGCTCTCGTAGGGCAGGTGGTCGCTGACGAGTCCCAGGACCGTCAGGGTCCTGGTCCAGATCAGCATCAGCACGAACAGCGCACCGGCGGCGGCGCCCACCGCCCTGGCCCGGGGGCCCCGCACGGCGACGAGCCGCTGGAAGGCCAGGTCCCAGGAGCCCAGTCGGCTGAACCAGAGCACGAGCAGACAGGTCACCAGCAGCATGTAGGCCTGGAGCGCGGCGGTCCCGCGGCCGTCGACCGGTGCACCGCCCAGCTGCCACCAGTCCCGGGGGGTCAGCAGCTTGAGGGGCAGGTCGGTGTACGGAATGTAGTTGTTGGTCAGCAGGGACCAGGCCAGCACGCACGCCAGGAACGAGATGACCACCCCGCTCAGCAGCGCTCCGGTCGTGGCCGGCTCGGCCTCCCCGCCCGTGCGCGGGCGGTGCCCGAACCGCCAGAAGCCCGGTTCCGCCTCCGGGCGGGGGGCGCGCAGCCACTGTTCGAGCGACGGGCCGGTGCTGGGCGCGTACGCGGGCCTGGGCGGGGCCGAGCCCGGCGGCGGCCCGGCCGGCCTGGGTACGTGGTCCGCACGGACCTTCTGCCCGTTGTGCGTGCCGTCGGTGTCCATGAACCCCTGCCCCCTGCCCGATACCGCACTGTGCTGCGGGCTCAATCTAGTGGTCGGCACCGCCCTACGGCCCGCACCCCGTCATGATCCACAAGACACGCGCAGTGTCCTTCCTATGGCCGTCACGGACAAGGACACGCGGGCACCACTCCCGAACGGAGCATGCAGGACCCCGCCCCCCGGGCCTAGCCTGCGGACAAAGACACAAGTGCGTCCGAAAACACCCCCCAGGAGCCCCCTATGACCGCTGTCCCGCAGGAGCGCCGCATCGTCACCGCGATCCCCGGCCCCAAGTCGCAGGAGCTGCAGGCCCGCCGCCTTTCGACGGTGGCCGGTGGCGTGGGCTCCGTGCTCCCCGTCTTCACGGCCCGCGCGGGCGGCGGCATCATCGAGGACGTCGACGGCAACCGCCTGATCGACTTCGGTTCCGGCATCGCCGTGACCTCCGTCGGCGCCTCCGCCGAGGCCGTCGTGCGCCGCGCCTCCGCGCAGCTCGCCGACTTCACCCACACCTGTTTCATGGTGACCCCCTACGAGGGCTACGTGGAGGTCTGCGAGGCCCTCGCCGAGCTCACCCCGGGTGACCACGCGAAGAAGTCGGCCCTGTTCAACTCCGGCGCCGAGGCCGTCGAGAACGCCGTCAAGATCGCCCGTTCGTACACCAAGCGCCAGGCCGTCGTCGTCTTCGACCACGGCTACCACGGCCGTACGAACCTCACGATGGCGCTGACCTCGAAGAACATGCCGTACAAGCAGGGCTTCGGTCCGTTCGCCCCCGAGGTCTACCGCGTCCCGGTCGCCTACGGCTACCGCTGGCCGACCGGCGCCGAGAACTGCGGCCCCGAGGCCGCCGCCCAGGCGATCGACCAGATCAGCAAGCAGATCGGCGCCGACAACGTCGCCGCGATCATCATCGAGCCGGTCCTCGGCGAGGGCGGCTTCATCGAGCCGGCCAAGGGCTTCCTCCCGGCGATCGTGAAGTTCGCCAACGACAACGGCATCGTCTTCGTCGCCGACGAGATCCAGTCCGGCTTCTGCCGCACCGGCCAGTGGTTCGCGTGCGAGGACGAGGGCATCGTCCCCGACCTGATCACCACGGCCAAGGGCATCGCGGGCGGCCTGCCGCTCGCCGCCGTCACCGGCCGCGCCGAGATGATGGACTCCGTGCACGGCGGCGGTCTGGGCGGCACCTACGGCGGCAACCCGGTGGCGTGCGCCGGTGCGCTCGGTTCCATCGAGACCATGAAGGAGCTCGACCTCAACGCCGCGGCGAAGAAGATCGAGTCGGTCATGAAGGCCCGCCTCACGGCCATGCAGGAGAAGTACGACATCATCGGCGACATCCGCGGCCGCGGCGCCATGATCGCGATCGAGCTCGTCAAGGACCCGGCCTCCAAGACCCCGTTCCCGGAGGCGGCCGGCGCGCTCGCCAAGGCCTGCCACGCCGAGGGCGTGCTCGTCCTCACCTGCGGCACCTACGGCAACGTGCTCCGCTTCCTCCCGCCGATCGTCATCGGCGAGGACCTGCTGAACGAGGGCCTGGACATCATCGAGGCCGCGTTCGCGGCCCTCTGATCGAACCGGTCGGATCGAACGTCTGACGGGCCCGGTAGAACGCACGGGCCCGATGCTCGATCACTACCGCGGGTAACGGTCGGGCGCTGTGAAGAACGTGTGGGGGGCCGATGGCGGGAGCGTTTTCCTGCTGTCGGTCCCCCTTCCGCTGCCGTACGGTTTCTGCAGATGAGTGAGACACAGCGCCCGCGGGAAACCGAGGGCGATACCAGTACCGGGCTTCCCCAGCGCCGCACTGGTCATGCGTTCGCGCACACTCCTCTCCGATCGGACAGCCGTACGCCCCAAACCCCCCGGGGCGCACGGCAACCCGGTCCGGCCGGCCGTCCCGGAACCACCCCCCCTGTTCCGGGACGGCCGGCCACTCTCCTGCGCCGGGCCCTCGCCGCCTTCACGGCCCCGACCCCCCGCGCACTCGCCGCGCTCTGCGCGCTCTGCTTCGCGCTCTTCGCGCTGATCACCTGGCAGGTCCTCGTATCGGGGCCCCTGCTGACCCTGGACGCCGACCTCAGCCGCGTGCTGGTGCGCACCGTCCCGGACGAGGTCACCCAGCGCCTCTCCGACCTCGGCAACGTCCCGGTCGCGGTGCCCGTCCTGGTCTTCGCGGTCGTCTACGCCGCCCGGCGCGGCAACCGCCTGGGCGCCACGGCCGGGGCGCTGGCCATGACCCTGGTCCCGGCCCTGGTCGTCCCGCTGAAGGAATGGACCGGCCGTCCGGGTCCCCTGGAGCCGTGGGCCGCCGGCTACTACCCCTCGGGCCACACGGCGACCGCCTTCGTGGCCTACACGGCCGCGGCCGTCCTGGTGACCCCGTACCTGCGCGTGCGCTGGCCCCTCCCGCTGGCCGCCGCCCTCACCGCCCTGACGGCCGCGGGCCTGATCCTGCGCGGCTACCACTGGCCCCTGGACGTCCTTGCCAGCCTCCTGATGTGCACCCCCCTCCTGCTCGGGGTGCACCGGGCCGTGACCCTCGGAGGGCGCGGCCCGGCCACCGTCGGCTCCGGGGCCGGTCAGCCGCCGAAGTAGGCGTCGAAGTTCTTCGAGAACTCCCAGTTGCCGAAGCGGTCCCAGTTGACCGACCAGGTCATCAGGCCGCGCAGCCCCGGCCAGGTGCCGTGGGTCTGGTAGCTGCCACAGGTCGTGCCCGCCTTCTTCGTGAGGCAGTCCAGGGCCTTGGTGACCTCCGCCGGGGAGGTGTAGCCGTTGCCCGCGTTGGTCGTGGCCGGCAGGCCGATGGCGATCTGGTCCGGGCGCAGCGGCGGGAAGACGCGGGCCGTGTCGCCAGCGACCGGGAAGCCGGTGAGCAGCATGTCGGTCATGGCGATGTGGAAGTCGGCGCCGCCCATGGAGTGGTACTGGTTGTCGAGGCCCATGATCGAGCCCGAGTTGTAGTCCTGGACGTGGAGCAGGGTCAGGTCGTCGCGCAGGGCGTGGATGACCGGGAGGTACGCGCCCGCGCGCGGGTCCTGGCCGCCCCAGGGGCCGGAGCCGTAGTACTGGTAGCCGAGCTGGACGAAGAAGGTCTCGGGGGCCATGGTCAGGACGAAGTCCGGTCCGTACTTGGCCTTGAGGGTCTTCACGGCGGAGATGAGGTTGACGATCACCGGGGTGGTGGGGGCGCGGAAGTCGGTGTCCCCGGTCGCCAGGGAGAGGGAGTGGCCCTCGAAGTCGATGTCGAGGCCGTTGAGCCCGTACTCGTCGATGATCTTGCTGACGGAGGAGACGAAGGTGTCGCGGGCCGCGGTGGTGGCCAGCTGGACCTGGCCGTTCTGGCCACCGATCGAGATCAGGACCTTCTTGCCCGCGGCCTGCTTGGCCTTGATGGCCGCCTTGAACTCCGCGGCCGATTCCACGGTCGGGCATTCGCCGACCGGGCAGAGCTGGAAGCGGATGTCGCCCGAGGTGACCGAAGTCGGCTCGCCGAAGGCCAGGTTGATCACGTCCCACGAGGCGGGCACGTCGGCCATCCGGACATAGCCCGAGCCGTTGGCGAAGCTGGCGTGCAGGTAGCCGACGAGGGCGTGTGCGGGCAGGCCGGGGTTGCCCGGGTTGCCGCCGCCGTCACTCGGGGTGGTCACCGTCGCGGCGGCGCTCTTCGGGGACTCCCCGGCCGCGTTGACCGCGCTGACCTGGAAGGAGTAGCCGGTGGCCGGGGTGAGGCCGGTGACCGTCGTGGACGTGCCGGTGACGGTGGTCGGGTTCGCTCCGTCCCGGTAGACCCGGTAGGAGGTGGCGCCGGGCACGGCCGCCCAGGAGAGGGCGACCGTCGCCGAGGAGGGGGCGGACGCCGTGAGGCCGGTGGGGGCGGCCGGGGGCTGGGGCTGACCGGGGCCGGAGCCGCCGGGGTCGGGGCCGACGAGGGTGACGTCGTCGGTGAACTGCGGGGGCTGGCCGTACCAGCCCTGCGTGTACACGGTCACGGAGGTGGTGGCCGCGCCGGTACGGAAGCTCGTGCTCAGTTGCTTCCAGGCACCCGGGGTCTGGGTCCAGGTCTGCACGTCCGTGGTCCCGGTGCCGGTGGCGCCGAGATAGACGTAGGCGCCCTGCACCCAGGCGCTGAGGGTGTAGGCGGAGTCGGGCTTGACGGTGACGGTCTGGGAACAGCGGGCGTTGTCCTGCCCGGCCGGGGCGCCCTTGAGGGCGGAACTCCCGCCATGGACGGGGGTGCTGACGACTGCTCCGCTGCCGGCCGAGCAGGTCCAGCCGTCGAGTCCGGCTTCGAAGCCGCCGTTGCGGACGAGGTCGGCGTCCGCGGCCGCGGCCGACGGGCCGATGGCGAGGAGTCCGGCCGCCGCGAGGGCGGCGGCCGAGAGGAGGGACAGGGCCGTTCTTGCGAGGGCACCTCTTGCTGTGCGCACAACTGCCTCCGGTGCATGGGGGGATGGAGCCAGGCCACAGGTGATGGAGTGGGCGCGCCCAAGATGGTCCAGACCAATGTTCTTGTCAAGGCTTCCGGTCCCCCCGCCCCGCACTCCCCTGCCGCACGCCCTCCTGCCCCACGGCGCGGGCCGCCGCCTCGTGCATCGCGAGCTCCAGCACCACCGGATCGGTGAGCGTGCCCAGCCCGTCCGGGACCACCAGCCAGCGGACCCCGCCCGTGGCCCGGCCGGGATACGGGACCACGATCCAGCTCCCGCGCCCCGCTCCCCGTACACCCGTCCCGATCCAGCGGGACGCCGTGCCGGGGGGCACGAAAAAGCCCAGCCGGGTGTCACCGAAGTCGGCGAGCACCGGGCCGGGCCGTTCCAGCAGGAGCTCCAGCACGTCGAGGGTGGCGCGTCCCAGCTCCCCCGGCAGGATCAGCACGTCCCAGCGCCGGCCGGCGGGCAGCAGGGTGACACCGAGGGGGTTGCGCTCCCACTCCCATCGGCAGGCGTCCGGATCGGGCGCCACCGAGACCAGCCATTCCACTGCCACCTTGTCCCCCGGGATCGTCATCGCCCGGCCTCCGCTCTCTTGGTTGCGGTGAAGGTTCTCCACCGGAGAGAGCAGGGCCGGGCTGGAATATGACGCGGGTTCCGCCACTCCATGGCAGTGAGGTGGGTCACAGGTCGAACGGGTTTGCGCGCCCCGGGCGCGTATCCGTCGCTTACCCGATCAACACACCGGCGGGTGGAGGGGCGAGCCCGCCGGGACGACCGCTCAGCTGTCGAAGCCGAGGCCGAAGCGGTCCAGGGTCTTCAGCCACAGGTTCCGGTGGCCGCCCATGCGGTCCGCCCGCGCCAGCGACCACTTGGTCAGCGTGATCCCGGTCCACGCGAAGGGCTCCGGCGGGAACGGCATCGGCTTGGAGCGGACCATCTCCAGCTCCGTGCGCTCGGTCCGCTCCCCCGCCAGGAGGTCCAGCATCACGTCGGCGCCGAAGCGGGTGGCGCCTACGCCGAGCCCGGTGAAGCCGGCCGCGTAGGCCACCTTGCCCGCGTGCGCGGTGCCGAAGAAGGCCGAGAAGCGGGAGCAGGTGTCGATCGCCCCGCCCCAGGCGTGGCTGAATTTCAGCCCTTCCAGCTGCGGGAAGCAGGTGAAGAAGTGCTCGGCGAGTTTGAGATAGGTCTCGGGCCGGTGGTCGTGGTCGGCGTCGAGCTTGCCGCCGAACGGGTAGATCGCGTCGTATCCGCCCCACAGGATCCGCCGGTCGGGGGTGATCCGGAAGTAGTGGAACTGGTTGGCGCTGTCGCCGAGCCCCTGCCGGTTCTTCCAGCCGATCGAGGCCAGCTGCTCCTCGGTGAGCTGCTCGGTCATCAGGGCGTAGTCGTAGACCGGGACCGTCAGCGGGCGCACCCGCTTGACCAGCGAGGGGAAGATGTTGGTGCCCAGCGCCACCCGTCGGGCGAAGATCCGCCCGTACGGGGTGCGCACGGCCATCCCGTCCCCCGAGCCGGCCAGGTCCAGCCCGCGCGTGTTCTCGTAGATCCGCACGCCCAGGCCCATGCAGGCCTCCTTGAGGCCCCAGGCGAGCTTCGCCGGGTTGAGCATGGCGACGCCGTCGCGGTCCCAGATCCCGCCGAGGAAGGTCGGGGAGTCGACCTCGGCGCGCAGGGCGTCGCGATCCAGCCACTGCGAGTTGCCCGCGAGGCCCAGTTTCTCGGCCTCCTCGTGCATCTCGCGCAGTTCCTCGACCTGGTGCGGCTCGGTGGCCACGTCGATCTCGCCGCTGCGCTCGAAGTCGCAGTCGATGCCGTAGCGGGCGACGGCCTCCTCGATGGCGTCGAGGTTGCGGGCGCCGAGCTCCTCCAGCTTCGCCAGCTCGTCCGGCCAGCGGGCCATCCCGTTGGCGAGGCCGTGGGTGAGGGAAGCGGCGCAGAAGCCGCCGTTGCGGCCCGAGGCGGCCCAGCCCGCCTCGTGGCCCTCGATCAGTACGACGTCCCGTGCGGGGTCGCGCTCCTTGGCGAGCAGCGCGGTCCACAGGCCGCTGTATCCGCCGCCGATGACGAGGAGGTCGCAGTGCTCGTCTCCGGTGAGGGCCGGCTGTGCGGCGGGCTTGCCGGGGTCGTCCAGCCAGTACGAGACGGGCTTCGCTTCGGAAAGTGATCGTGCAGCGGTGCGCATGGCGTCTGGGGCCATGTCTTCCAACTCCCTACAGGTGTTGCTTGGGCTGTACAGGTGCTACTTGGGCTGTGCCTTCTTGCGGCGGTTGCCGATCATCTGACCGGCGAGGACCACCAGCACCGCGATGACGAACATCGCCGTGCCGATGACGTTGATCTGTACAGGCGTACCGCGCTGGGCCGATCCCCACACGAACATGGGGAAGGTGACGGTGTTGCCCGAGTTGAAGTTGGTGATGATGAAGTCGTCGAACGAGAGCGCGAACGAGAGCAGGGCGCCCGCCGCGATGCCCGGGGCCGCGATCGGCAGGGTGACCCGCAGGAACGTCTGCACGGGGCCGGCGTAGAGGTCGCGGGCGGCCTCTTCCAGGCGGGGGTCCATGGACAGGACACGGGCCTTGACGGCAGCGACGACGAAGCTGAGGCAGAACATGACGTGGGCGATCAGGATCGTCCAGAAGCCCAGCTGGATGCCCATGTTGAGGAAGAGGGCGAGCAGGGACGCCGCCATCACGATCTCGGGCATGGCCATCGGCAGGAAGATCAGCGAGTTGACCGCGGCGCGTCCCCGGAAGCGGTAGCGGACCATCGCGAAGGCGATGGCGGTGCCCAGGACGGTCGCGCCGATCGTGGCCCACACGGCGATCTGGAGGGACAGGGAGAGGGAATCGCACATGTCGGCGACTCCGCAGGGGTCCTTCCAGGCGTCGAGCGAGAACTCCTGCCAGGCGTAGTTGAACCGCCCGGTGGGGTTGTTGAAGGAGAAGACCGTGACGACGACGTTCGGCAGGATCATGTACGCGAGCGTGCCGAGTCCCGCGATCACGACGAGATTGCGGCGGAGCCAGGTGGTGGCGCTCTTCATCAGACCAGGTCCTCCGTTCCCGCTCGGCGGATGTAGATGGTGACCATGATCAGCACGATGGCCATGAGGATGAAGGACAGCGCGGCCGCCGTCGGGTAGTCCAGGATGCGCAGGTACTGCGACTGGATGACGTTGCCGATCATCCGGGTGTCCGTGGAGCCGAGCAGTTCGGCGTTGACGTAGTCGCCGCTCGCCGGGATGAAGGTGAGCAGGGTTCCGGAGACCACGCCCGGCATGGAGAGCGGGAAGGTCACCTTGCGGAAGACCGTGGCGGGTCGGGCGTACAGGTCCCCGGCCGCCTCGTGGAGGCGGGTGTCGATGCGCTCCAGCGAGGTGTAGAGCGGCAGGATCATGAAGGGGAGGAAGTTGTACGTCAGACCGCAGACGACCGCCATCGGCGTGGCGAGGACGCGGTCGCCCTCGGTCATGCCGAGCCAGCTGGTGACGTCCAGGACGCCGAGCTTGTTCAGGACGCCGACCACCGGGCCGCCGTCGGCCAGGATCGTCTTCCAGGCCAGGGTGCGGATCAGGAAGCTGGTGAAGAACGGGGCGATGACCAGCACGAGAAGAAGGTTTCGCCAGCGGCCCGCCTTGAAGGCGATCAGGTAGGCCAGCGGGTACCCGAGCAGCAGGCACAGGGCCGTCGCGGTGCCCGCGTAGAGCAGCGAGCGCAGGAACTGCGGGTAGTACTCGGTGAAGGCGTCCCAGTAGGTCTGGAAGTGCCAGGTGACCTTGAACCCCTCTTCGAGGGAGCCGGTCTGCACCGAGGTGGAGGCCTGGTAGACCATCGGCAGCACGAAGAAGACGACCAGCCACAGGATGCCGGGGAGCAGCAGCCAGTACGGGATCAGGCGCTTCTTCAGGGACGGCTTGTGGACCGGGGGTTCGGCCGCGGCGGGCGCCTGGGGCGGCGCGGCGGTGGCACTCACGCGGACTCCTCGACCGTCTCGATGCCCGCGTCGATGTCCTGGGCGGCGTCGAGGCCGAAGGTGTGCTCCGGGTTCCAGTGCAGGATCACGTCGGCGCCGGGGACCAGGCGGGCGTCGCGCTCGATGTTCTGGACGTACACCTCCAGCTCCGGGCAGACCTGGCTGTCGATGACGAACTGGGTGGAGACACCGATGAAGGAGGAGTCGGCGATCTTGCCCGCGACCTTGTTGCGGCCGGCCGCGATGGTGTCCTCCTCGTCCGCGTGGACCAGCGAGATCTTCTCCGGGCGCACCCCGACCAGCAGCTTGCCGCCGGCGCGGGGTGTGGTCGAACATCGCGCCGCCGGGACGCGCAGCTTCGTACCCGCCGAGCTCACCATGACGTCGGCCCCGCCGGCTTCCAGGACCTCGGCCTCGATGAGGTTGGAGGTGCCGAGGAAGTTCGCCACGAAGGTCGTCTTCGGGTTCTCGTACAGCTCGGCGGGGGCGCCCAGCTGCTCGACGCGGCCGCCGTTCATCACTGCCACGGTGTCGGCCATGGTCATGGCCTCCTCCTGGTCGTGCGTGACGTGCACGAAGGTGATGCCGACCTCGGTCTGGATGCGCTTGAGCTCCAGCTGCATCTGGCGGCGCAGCTTGAGGTCGAGGGCGCCGAGCGGCTCGTCGAGCAGGAGGACCTGCGGGTGGTTGATGAGCGCGCGGGCGACGGCGACACGCTGCTGCTGGCCGCCGGAGAGCTGGTGCGGCTTGCGCTGGGCGAACTGGCCGAGCTGGACCAGCTCCAGCATGTCGTCGACCTGCTTCTTGACGGACTTGATGCCGCGGCGGCGCAGCCCGAAGGCGATGTTCTCGGAGACGTCCAGGTGCGGGAAGAGCGCGTAGCTCTGGAAGACCGTGTTGACCGGGCGCTTGTACGGCGGCAGGTTCGTGACCTCGCGGTCGCCGAGGCTGACGGTGCCGGTGGAGGGCTCCTCCAGGCCGGCGATCATGCGCAGGGTGGTGGTCTTCCCGCAGCCCGAGGCGCCGAGGAGGGCGAAGAAGGAGCCCTGCGGGATGGTGAGATCGAGCGGATGCACGGCGGTGAAGGATCCGTAGTGCTTGCTGATCCCGGCGAGGCGGACGTCGCCGCCCGCGGTCTTGTCAGTCATGGGCCTGGGCCTTCGGTGGTGTGTCGTGGAAGGGGCAGGTGCCGGTACGGGTGCCGGTGGGGGGCGGCGGGACCCGTCAGGCTCCGATGAGCTTGGCGAACTTCTCCTCGTACGCCGTCTCTTCCTCGCTGGTGAGCGAGCGGAAGGCGTGCGACTTGGCGGACATCGCCTTGTCGGGGACGATCAGGACGTTGTCCGCGAGCGCCGGATCGATCTTGGCCAGCTCGTCCTTGACGCCCTCGACGGGGCAGACGTAGCTGATGAACGCGGCCAGCTGGGCGGCCACCGCGGGCTCGTAGTAGTAGTCGATGAGCTTCTCCGCGTTGGCCTTGTGCCGGGCCTTGACGGGGACCAGCAGGTTGTCGCTGGAGGTGATGTAGCCGGGCGCCGGGATCGCGTACTGGATGTCCGGGTTGCCGGCCTGGAGCTGGATGACGTCGCCGGCCCAGGCCAGGCAGGCTGCGAGGTCGCCCTTGTCGAGGTCCGCGGTGTAGTCGTTGCCGGTGAAGCGGCGGATCTGCTTCTTGTCCACGCCCTTCTGGAGCCGGCCGATCGCCTCGTCGAAGTCGGCGTCCGTGAAGGTCGCAGGGTCCTTGCCCTGGTCGATCAGGGTCATGCCGACGCTGTCGCGCATCTCGGTGAGGAAGCCGACGCGGCCCTTGAGGGAGGGGTCGTCGAGCAGCTGGGTGACCGAGTCGACCTTCTTCCCGCCGGTGGCCTTGGTGTTGTAGGCGATGACGGTGTCGATGCCGGTCCAGGGATAGCTGTGCGCTCGGCCCGGGTCCCAGTCGGGGTTGCGGAACTGCGGGATCAGGTTCGCGTAGGCGTGCGGCAGGTTGGACGGGTCCAGCTTCTGCGCCCAGCCCAGGCGGATGATGCGCGAGGCCAGCCAGTCGGTGACGACGATCAGGTCACGGCCGGTGTCCTGACCGGCCGCGAGCTGCGGCTTGATCTTGCCGAAGAACTCGACGTTGTCGTTGATGTCCTCGGTGTACTTGACCGTGATCCCGGTCCGCTTGGTGAACTCCTCCAGCGTGGGACGCGACTTCTGGTCCTCGCTGGTGTCCATGTACTCGGTCCAGTTGGAGAAGTTGATCTCCTTCTCCTGTGCCGAGTGGTCGTCGGAGGCCGCGGCGGCCCCGCCCTCGCGTTTGGCCGGCGGGATGCCGCAGCCGGCGAGGGTGGAGAGGCCGCCGAGGGTGAGCGCTCCGACTCCGGAGGCGCGCAGCAGCGAACGGCGGGTGAGGGCGCCGCGCCCGCTGGTGAGGCTGCGTCGCATCGCTGCGAGTTGCGGCGCCGAGAGGCGGTCGGGCTCGAACTGCTCCATGGGAGGTGCCCTTTCGGGATGGGTGCGATGCCGCTGGTCCGGCGGCTGGTTTTTATCGGTCCCCGAAGATCGTGCGGTGCCAGTCCTTCGCCGCCACCGCGGTGTTGTCAAACATCACGTGCTTGACCTGCGTGTACTCCTCGAAGGAGTACACGCTCATGTCCTTTCCGAAGCCGCTCGCCTTGTAGCCCCCGTGCGGCATCTCGCTGATGATCGGAATGTGGTCATTGACCCAGACGCAGCCCGCCTTGAGCTCGCGGGTGGCGCGGTTGGCCCGGTACAGGTCGCGGGTCCAGGCTGAGGCGGCGAGACCGTAGGGGGTGTCGTTGGCCAGCGCGATGCCCTCGTCGTCGGTGTCGAAGGGCAGCACGACCAGGACCGGCCCGAAGATCTCCGACTGGACCACCTCGCTGTCCTGGGCGGCGCCGGCGATCAGGGTGGGCCGGTAGTAGGCGCCGTCCGCGAACTCCCCGCCGGGGATCTCGCCGCCGGTGACGACCGTGGCGTAGCCGCGGGCGCGCTCGACGAAACCGGCGACCCGGTCGCGCTGGGCGTGCGAGACCAGCGGGCCGAGGTCGGTGGCCGGGTCGAAGGGGTCGCCGACCCGGACGGTGTCCATCAGCTCGGCCACCCGCGCGACGAAGGCGTCGTGGAGCGGGCGCTGCACGTAGGCGCGGGTGGCGGCGGTGCAGTCCTGGCCGGTGTTGATGAGGGAGGCGGCCACCGCGCCGTTCGCGGCGGCCTCCAGGTCGGCGTCGTCGAAGACGACGAAGGGGGCCTTGCCGCCGAGCTCCAGGTGGAGCCGCTTGACGGTGGCGGTGGCGATCTCGGCGACCCGCTTGCCGATGGCGGTGGAGCCGGTGAAGGAGGTCATGACCACGTCCGGGTGGCCGACCAGGTGCTCGCCCGCGTCCCGGCCCGCGCCGGTGACGATGTTGACCACGCCGTCGGGCAGGCCCGCCTCCTTGGCCGCCTGGGCGAACATCAGGGAGGTCAGCGGGGTGAGCTCGGCCGGCTTGAGCACGATGGTGTTGCCCGCGGCGATGGCCGGGAGGATCTTCCAGGCGGCCATCTGGAGCGGATAGTTCCAGGGTGCGATGGAGCCCACGACCCCGATCGCCTCGCGGCGCACGTACGAGGTGTGGTCCCCGGAGTACTCCCCGGCGGCCTGCCCCTGGAGGTGGCGTGCGGCCCCCGCGAAGAACGCCGTGTTGTCGATGGTCCCCGGCACGTCGAACTCGGTCGACAGCTTGACCGGCTTGCCGCACTGCAGGGACTCGGCGTACGCGAACTCCTCGGCCCGCTCGGCCAGTACGGCGGCCAGCCGGTGCAGCGCGTCGGAGCGCTCGCCGGGGGTGGCGCCGGACCAGCCGGGGAAGGCCCGCTTGGCCGCGGCGACGGCCGCGTCCACGTCCGCGGTGGAGGCCAGCTCGTAGGTGAGCACCTCCTCGCCCGTCGCGGGGTCGACCACCGTGTGTGACCGTCCTGAGGTGCCGGGCCGCAGCTGCCCGTCGATGTACTGCGCGCCTTCGGCGAAGCGGTCCTTGACCTGGACCTTGACCTGGAAGCGGTTGCCCATCACGCTCTCACGCTCTCCGTAGCTACAGTTCGAGCTACAGCTCGAATTGAGTGCCGATCCTGGCAGAGGTGTACCCCTCGGCCAAGTGATTCCGTTGTTGCCTTTTGATTACGCGACGGAATCGGTCGACCATGTGTCGAGGCGCGCCCGAAATCCCGTACGAAGTGTCAGTGGCGGGTGCAAGACTCGCGTGCATGGAGATGATCGACGAACTGATCGGGCAGGTCAGCCGGGGTAAGCGGGTGAAGTTCCTGCCGTTCTGGGGACACCGTCCGCGACCCGACGGGAGGCTCGGCGAGAGCTGCCTGAGCCAGTGGTGGCCGTCCGCGTTCACCGTGGGTGACATCCGGTACGCCACCGCCGAGCACTGGATGATGGCCGGAAAGGCACGGCTCTTCGGGGACGCCGAGGCGGAGCGGGCGGCGCTGGAGGCGAAGAGTCCGGCGGCCGCGAAGAAGGCCGGAAGGCTCGTGCGCGGCTTCGACGACGCGATATGGGAGCGGGAGCGGTTCGCCCTGGTGGTGGCGGGCAGCGTGCACAAGTTCGGCTCCGACCCCGCGCTGAAGGCGTACCTGCTGGGCACCGGGAGCCGGGTGCTGGTCGAGGCCAGCCCGATGGACCGGATCTGGGGCATCGGACTGGCGGCCGACGACGACCGCGCGCTGGACCCGGCCCGCTGGCGGGGGCTGAACCTGCTGGGCTTCGCGCTGATGGAGGCCCGCGAGCGGCTCCGGGCACCGGACGGGGCCGAAGCGGGGACCGGGACAGGGGCCGGGGCGGAGCAGCCGTGACGGGCGGGGCCCGCGTGCCGGCCGAGGACCGGCGCCGGGTGGCCGCGGTGATCATCCGGGACGGCTGCGTGCTGATGGTCCGGGAGCGCGGCAGGGGGGCCACGGGGCGGCACGACGGGCCGGAGTACTGGACCCTGCCCGGCGGCGGCCTCCAGGACGGGGAGCACCCCGAGGACGCCGTCCGGCGCGAGGTCGCCGAGGAGACGGGACTGCGCGCGCTGGACGTGCGCTTCGCCCACGAGGCTCCGTACCCCTCGGGCTGGACCTCCTGCTACCGCGTGGAGGTCGCGGACGGGGAGCCGGTGCTGGGCGTGGATCCGGACATGGAGTGCGACTGCCCCCGGATGGTGGGGCTGATCTGGGTACCGCTGTCCCGGGGGACCGGTGCCGGCGAGGTCGTCATGGTGCCGACGCTGCTGATGCCCGCCACGGTCTGAAGCGGGCCGGGCGGGCCAGGACATCTCTTTCGGACTAGGAAGCCGGAGCGGCCGTGAGGACCGGGGCTGCCTCGGGGGGTGCGTTTTCGGCCAGAGCGGCGAGGCGGCGGGCCGTCTCGGAGCCGGGGCGGGGGCTGTAGACGACCAGCAGCTGGTCGGGTTCTCCCGGCAGCGCGAGGGTTTCGTAGGGGAGCTCCAGGAGGCCCGCCACCGGATGGTTGATGATCTTGACCCCGTGCGACTTCTGCTTGACCGGGTGGCCCGCCCACAGCCGGCGGAACTCCTCGCTGCGCGCCGACAGCTCCCGCGTGAGCTCCTCCAGCACCGGGTCGCCCGGGTGCTGCCCCGCGTCCAGGCGCAGATGGCCGACCGTCTCCTCGGCGATCTGTGCCCACTGCGGGTACAGCGCGCGCGTGGCCGGGTCCAGGAAGACCTGACGGGCGATGTTGCGGGAGCCCTCGGGCACTGCTGAGTGGCCGCTGACGGCGTCCGCGAGGGCGTTCCAGGCCAGGACGTCCATCCGGCGGCCCAGGACGAAGGCCGGAGCCGCTCCGCCGACCGCCTCCAGCAGCAGCCGCACACCGGCCCGTACCTCCTGGACCGCGCCCGGCACCGCTCCGGGGGCCGGGGCCGCGGGGCGGGCCACGGCACGCAGGTGCGCCCGCTCCGTGGGGTCCAGCCGGAGCACGCGGGCGATCGCGTCGAGCACGGCGTCCGAGACGCTGGGGCCCCGGCCCTGCTCCAGGCGGATGTAGTAGTCGACGCTGACCCCGGCGAGCTGCGCGACCTCCTCGCGCCGCAGGCCGGGCACGCGGCGGCGGCCGTGATCGGGCAGGCCCACCTCGTGGGGCTGGATGCGGGCGCGGCGCGAGCGCAGGAAGTCTCCGATGTCCCCGGTCATGGATTTCATCCTATCGGCGGGCCGCTGCCCAGCCTGGTACTGGCAGTCCCAGGAAGAGCGGAGCCCTGGGTGGGCGCGGGCCGCGCCCACAGGCTGGTTCTCACCACCAGACGCCGCCGGGAAGCCGGGGCCGATACGAAGGAGCCTCAGCCATGTCGTACGAATCCCTCCGGGGCCGCACCGCCGTCATCACCGGAGCCGCCGGCGGAATGGGCGCCGCGACCGCGGTGCTCCTCGCCCGGCACGGCGTCCGGGTGGCGCTCCTCGCCCGCCGCAGGGAGCGACTGGAGGAGCTGGCCGACAAGATCCGGGCCGACGGCGGCCGGGCCCTCGTCGCCGGCGCCGATGTCACCGATCAGGACTCGGTGGACTCCGCGGTCCGGCTCGTCCACGCGGAGTTCGGCGCGGTGGACCTCGTGGTCAACGCGGCCGGTGTCATGCTCCCCAACCCGGTCGAGGACGGCCGCGCCGACGAATGGCAGCGGATGCTGGACACCAATGTGACCGGGGCGCTGCGCGTCATCCGCGCCTTCACCCCGGACCTGCTGGCCCGCGCGGCCGAGGGCGCCACCGCCGACCTGGTGAACATCTCCTCCATCGGCGCGCACGTCACCTTCCCCAACTACGCCGTCTACGGCGCCACGAAGGCCGCGCTGACCCACCTCTCCCATTCGCTGCGCACCGAACTCGGCCCGCGCCGGGTGCGGGTGACGAACATCGAACCGGGGCTGACCGACACCGAGCTGGGCCACCACATCGACAACCCGGAGTTGTCGCGGCAGCTGTCCGGGATGTTCGAGGCGATCGGCCCGCTCGCGGCCCAGGACGTGGCGGACCTGATCGCGTACACCGCGAGCCGCCCCCGGCACGTCAATCTGAGCCAGCTGGTGGTCCTGCCCACCGCCCAGGCATAGCGCGGGAACAGCCCTCTAAATACGTGGCGGGCCTCGAACACCGCCTCATAGGATCAGAAGCGTCCAGGTGCGGAGGCGAGACCTACTTCCACTGTTAATGGGGCGGCCGCGGGTTCGAGTCCCGCCATCGGCTTCGGGCCGGTGTAGCTCAGTTGGTAGAGCACCTTTGTGGTTTCGCCGAACTCGATCTCTGGACAACTGCGTCACGCACCTCCCGGTGCGCGGGCAGCGGCTACTTCCTCCAAAGAAATCACGCCGCCGCCACTTCTTTCTCGGGAGGCACACGCGTGGAATACCCGGTGCGCAGGCAACGGATACTTCGGATCAGCGGGTCGCGGGTTCAAATCCCGCCCGGCCACGGCCGGTAGCTCAGAGGTTGGAGCAGCTGACTTCTTCCGTCGCCGACCCTCGATCTCGGGCATTCCACGCGTCACGCCTTCCCCCAATGCCCAATGAATTCGGGGGAATTCTCATGTCCCGCTTCAACCTGCGCCGACGCGCGGCGCCAGCGCCCGCCGCTCCGGCTTCTCCGGCCTCTCCGGTCCGTTCCACCGGGGCCCGCGCCCGCAACCACCACGGCAGCCCCGGCTTCGTCCGCGATCCGCGCTCCGAGCTCTTCCTGCTGGCCGTCTCCAACTTCGTGACGCAGCAGACCGCTTACGAGGCCGGCGAGGCCCGGGACGACCGGTTCGCCGCGCTCGTGCGCACCCTCGCCGTCGAGGATCCCGAGTGGACTGCGGGTCTGCTCGGCTGGCTCCGCGGCGACGGCAACATGCGTACCGCCTCGCTCGTCGGCGCCGCCGAGTACGTCAAGGCGCGGCTGGACGCCGGAGCGACCGGCGGGCCCTCGAACCGGCAGGTCGTGGACTGCGTACTGCGGCGCCCCGACGAGCCCGGCGAACTGCTCGCGTACTGGACGGCCACCTACGGGCGCAACGTGCCCAAGCCCGTCAAGCGCGGGATCGCCGACGCCGTACGCCGCCTCTACTCCGCGGCCTCGCTGCTGAAGTACGACACCGCGTCCAAGGACTACCGCTTCGGGGACGTCCTCAACCTGGTGCACGCCTCCCCCGACCCGGCCAAGCCCTGGCAGGGCGAGCTGTTCCGCCACGCCCTCGACCGCCGGCACAGCCCGGAGACCGCCGAGGTCCCTGCGGACAACCGCACGCTCGTCGCGCACCGGACCCTGATGGAGCTGCCGGTGGCGGAGCGCCGGGATGTGATCACCTCCGCCGACGGAGCCGAGCGGCTCGCCGCGGCGGGCATGACGTGGGAGGCCCTGGCCGGCTGGCTGCAGGGGCCGATGGACGCGGCCGCCTGGGAGGCGGTCATCCCGTCCATGGGTGCGATGGCGCTGCTGCGCAACCTGCGCAACTTCGACCAGGCCGGGGTCTCGGACGAGGTCGCCGCGCAGGTGGCGGCCAAGATCTCCGACCCGCAGACCGTCGCCCGGTCCCGGCAGTTCCCCTTCCGCTACCTGGCCGCCTACCAGCACGCGCCCTCACTGCGCTGGGCGTACCCGCTGGAGCAGGCCCTGGGGCACTCGATGGCCAACGTGCCGACGCTGCCCGGCCGGACCCTGATCCTGGTGGACCGATCCGGGTCGATGTGGTCGCCGCTTTCGGACCGCTCGCAGCTGAACCGGGCGGACGCGGCGGCGGTCTTCGGGACGGCGCTGGCCCTGCGCGCCGAGGAGGCGAGGCTCGTGCAGTTCGGCACCGGCAGCAAGGAAGTCGCGTACAGCCGGGGCGAGTCGGTGCTGAAGGTGCTGGAGCGGTACGAGGATCTCGGCGGCACGAACACGGCGCAGGCCGTGCGCACGCACTACGCGGGGCACGACCGGGTGCTGATCATCACCGACGAGCAGGCCACCTACACATACGGCGGGGACCCGACCGCCCTGGTCCCGGACACCGTCCCGGTGTACACGTGGAACCTGGCCGGATACCGGGTGGGCCACGCGCCCTCCGGGTCGGCGAACCGGCACACCTTCGGCGGGCTCACCGACGCGGCCTTCCGCATGGTGTCCCTGATCGAGGACGGCCGGGACGCCGCGTGGCCGTGGGCGGACGCCGCCTGACGGGGCGGCCCAGCCGGGTACGGCGACGGGGTCGGACCGGAGCAGTGACGCTCCCGGTCCGGCCCCGTCGCCGTACATCCGTGCACCCGTGGGCCTCCGGCGGCTCAGCCCCGGTAGACGACCTTGGTGTTCGAGTAGTTCGTCGAGTAGTCCGAGTCGCTGCCGGACCCCGATTCCCCGTACATGATGCCGAAGACGGCGAGTGCGATGAACAGGCAGCTGACCACGATGCCGACGGTGCCCGTGATGATGCCGGCCAGCGCCATGCCGTCGTTGTCGGCTTCACCGCGCTTGGCCTTGCCGCGGCCCAGCACGCCGAAGATGACGGCCGGGATCCCGAAGAGGATGCCGCCGTAGCAGCTGATCACGGCGATGATCCCGAGCACGAGCGCGGTGACGCCGAAACCGTTGCTCTTGTGCGCGTACCCCGGATATCCGGGGTAGCCCTGGTATCCGGGGTAGCCGGGCTGACCCGGGTACGGGGCCTGCGGCGCGGCCGGCGGGGCGGGATAGCCGTAGCCCCCGGGATCCGGCTGGGCCGGGTAGCCGTAGCCGCCGGAGGCGGGCGGCGCCGGATATCCGTAGGCGGGCGGCGGACCGGGCGCGGGCTGCGGCGTCTGCGCGGGCCCGAACGCGGGCGGAGCGGCCGCCGGCGGCTGGCCGGCCCCCGGCGCGTCCTGCGGTGCGTCGGCGCCCGGCATCCCCGCGATGGTCTGCTGGTCGTGGACCCCGGGCGCGCCCGGCGTACCCGGTGAGGCCTGCTGTTTGCCCAGCTCGACCGCGGGCCGCTCCGGCGGCGCCCACGGGTCTCGCGACTCGGGGCTTTGTTCGGTCATACGGCACCCCCCTCTCGTACAGCCATGCTAAGCGGTGCCCAGGACACCCCCGTCCTTCCCTACGATGAAGCCAGTTCCGTCCGCACCACTCCCTCCCGGAGGCACCCTCATGCCCGACCTGCACCCCTTCATCGCGGGGCTGCCCAAGGCCGAACTGCACGTCCACCACGTCGGGTCGGCCTCGCCCCTCATCGTGGCCGAACTCGCCTCCCGGCACCCCGACTCGAAGGTCCCCACGGACCCCGAGGCCCTCGCCGACTACTTCACCTTCACCGACTTCGCGCACTTCATCGAGGTCTACCTCTCCGTCGTGGACCTCGTCCGCACCCCCGACGACGTACGCCACCTCACCTTCGAGGTTGCCCGGGACATGGCCCGGCAGAACATCCGGTACGCCGAACTCACCGTCACCCCGTACTCCTCCACCCGCCGCGGCATCGACGAGAAGGCCTTCATGGCCGCCATCGAGGACGCCCGCAAGGCCGCCGAGGCCGAACTCGGCGTCATCCTGCGCTGGTGCTTCGACATCCCCGGCGAGGCCGGGCTGGAGGCCGCCGCCGAGACCGCGCGTCTCGCGGTCGACCTGCGCCCCGAGGGCCTGGTCTCCTTCGGGCTCGGCGGCCCGGAGATCGGCGTACCGCGCCCGCAGTTCAAGCCGTACTTCGACGCCGCCCGCGCCGCCGGCCTGCACAGCGTGCCGCACGCCGGCGAGACCACCGGCCCCGGAACCATCTGGGACGCGATCCGCGAGCTGGGCGCCGAGCGCATCGGCCACGGCACCAGCGCCACCCAGGACCCCGAGCTGCTCGCCTACCTCGCCGAGCACCGCATCGCGCTGGAGGTCTGCCCGACCTCCAACATCGCCACCCGCGCCGTGACCGACCTGGACCTCCACCCGGTCAAGGAGATGGTGGCGGCCGGTGTGCTCGTCACCATCAACAGCGACGACCCGCCGATGTTCGGCTCCGATCTCAACAACGAGTACGCGGTGGCCGCCCGGCTGCTGGACCTCGACGAACTCGGCCTCGCGCAGCTGGCGAAGAACGCCGTGGAGGCCTCGTTCCTGGACCCGGCGGGCAAGGCGAAGCTCACCGCCGAGATCGACACGTACACCTCCGCCTGGCTGGCGCCCTGACGGCTGCGCACACCTCTGGCCGCAAGAATGGGGCGCATGCGCACCCTGACTGCCGTAGGCCACCGCGGGGATCCCTACCGCGTCCGCGAGAACACCCTCGCCTCGATCCGCTCCGCGTTCACCCGCGGGGCGGACGCGGTGGAGATCGACGTACGGACGACCCGCGACGGGGTCCCCGTACTGCTCCACGACGAGAGCCTCCAGCGGTTGTGGGGTCATGACGTGCGGCTCGACGCCGTCACGGCCCCACAGCTCAAGGAGCTGACGCAGGGCGGGATTCCGACCCTGCGCGACGCCCTGATGGCCGCGGGCGCGGGCCGCGTCATGATCGACCTGCCGGGCGCGAGCGCGGAGACCGTTCGGACGGTCTTGGGCCAGGTCCGCGAATGCGGGGCGCGCGACCGTACGTACTACTGCGCGGGCCCGGACACCATGCTGGCGGTCCGCGCCGCCGATCCGGGCGCCGAGCTCGCACTGACCTGGACCACGCTCTCGCCGCCGCGCCGGATCCTGATCGACGCGGTGGCCCCGACCTGGCTCAACTACCGTTTCGGGCTGGTCGGACGGGAACTGGTGGACGCCCTGCACCGCGACGGCCTGCTGGTGTCGGCCTGGACCCCGGACACCAAGCGGTCGATGCGCGCGCTGATCGCGGCGGGGGCCGACTCGATCACCACGAACCGGGTGGACGTGCTGGGAGCCGTACGGGCCGGGCTCGGCCGGTGACGCGCGCGGCCGGGCACCGCGACGGCGGCCTTCGCCGAGCGGCCGTCAGGCAGGCATCGCTTCCAGCCGCTTGATCATGCGCCGCAGGAGCAGCAGGGGGATCACCCCGAAGACGCCGAACGACATGTCGATGACGCTCCACCAGAAGGGGATCCCGCGGATCGGGCCGCAGATCAGGGCCAGCGGTATCACTCCGAGGCAGGCGATCATGCCGGCTTCGACGATCCAGACGTTGCGGACGGGGTCGCGGTGGACTCCGTAGAAGAAGACCGCGATCACCAGGTGGGCGAAGGCGAGCCAGTCGGTGCCGTAGAGGAGGAAGGGGTAGTCGCGGTCGGCCCGGTCCAGCCCGTCGCCCACGCGGCGCAGCCAGTCGTGGGAGAGCAGGGAGTTGACCCAGTGGAGCTCGTTCACCAGGGGGAAGGCCGTGATCCCGCTGAGGACGAGGCAGACGACGAACAGGACCAGCCAGGCACGGATACGCCGCTCAAGGGCGTTTCTCTCGCTCATGGGGTCAGCGTACGCAGGTTTCTGAACACGTTCAGCAGAAGTGCTGAACGTGTTCAGTCCTGTGGCCGGACCGTGATCGTCCCTCAGAGTCCGACGATGGCGTTCCACCGCTTGGCGAGGGGCGCGCGCTCGGCCGAGGAGATGTCCCGGGCCAGGACGAGGCGCTTGCGCATCTCGTCGTCGGGGAAGATCAGCGGGTTCTCGGCGAGCTCGGCGGTCTCCTTGTCCTCGGAGGCTGCGAGGACCTCGCGGGCGGCCGGGACCGGGCAGACGTAGTTGACGGCGGCGGCGAGCTTCGCGGCCACCTCGGGGTCGTAGTAGAAGTCGATCAGGGCCTCGGCATTGGCCTTGTGGCGGGCGAGGTTGGGGATGAGCATGCTCTCCGCCCAGAGCTCGGCGCCCTCCTCCGGGACCACGAACTCGATGTCGGGGTTGTCGGCCTGGAGCTGGATCACGTCGCCGGAGTAGGCCTGACAGGCCAGGACGTCGCCCTTGCTGAGGTCCGAGGTGTAGTCGTTGCCGGTGAAGCGGCGGATGTGCCTCTTCTTGACCATGCTCTCCACCTGGTCGCACATCCGGTGGAAGTCGGACTCGGTCCACCGGGTGACGTCGACGCCGTTGCCCTGCATCAGCAGGGAGAAGGACTCGTCGAGGCCGGAGAAGAGCGTCACCTTGCCGGCCAGGTCCGGGTGCCAGAGGTCCTTGACCGACTTGATCTCCCGGCCGAGCGCCTTGCGGTTGTAGGCGATGCCGGTGATCCCCGACTGCCAGGGGACGGTGTGCAGCCGGCCCTCGTCGAAGGCCGGGGAGCGCAGCTGCGGGTCCAGGCGCTTGGCCACGTTGGGCTGCGCCGAGCGGTCCATCGTCTGGGCCCAGCCCAGGTGGACGAAGCGGGCGGCCATCCAGTCGCTGACCACGACCAGGTCGTGGCCGGTCTCCTGGTGGTTCATCAGGGACGGGCTGACCTTGCCAAAGAACTCGTCGTTGTCGTTGATCTCCTCGGTGTACCGGACGTCGATGCCGGTCTTCTCCGAGAAGGCGTCCAGCGTCGGGCGCCGGTTCTCGTCCTCGTCGTCCGTGTCGATGTAGAGCGGCCAGTTCGAGAAGGAGACGCTCCGGTCGCGTGCGGAACGGTCTTGGCCCTCCCGCCGGTACTCGGGGACGAAGGCGGCGGGGACGCCACAGCCGGTGAGAGCGGCCAGCAGGCCCGCGGCACCGAGGCCGCGCATCGCCGCGCGGCGGGAGAAGGCGAGTTCAGGCATGGCCAAAGCCTCGGTGAACGCGAAGGGGCGGGCAATAGACATGTTGTCTACTACCCGCCCCTTCAAGGCTGTGGCCTGATCAATGCGGCGGCCGCCCGGCCGCCCGGCCGGACCCGGCCCCGGGCCTCAGTGCCCTCGGATCAGCCGTCGAGCGAGGTCATGACGTGCTTGATGCGCGTGTAGTCCTCGAAGCCGTAGGCGGAGAGGTCCTTGCCGTAGCCGGACTTCTTGTACCCGCCGTGGGGCATCTCGGCGACGAGCGGGATGTGGGTGTTGATCCACACGCAGCCGAAGTCGAGGTTCTTGGACATCCGCATCGCGCGGCCGTGGTTCTTGGTCCACACCGAGGAGGCGAGGGCGAACTCGACGCCGTTCGCGTACTCCAGGGCCTGGTCCTCGTCCGTGAAGGACTGGACGGTGATGACGGGGCCGAAGACCTCGTTCTGGATGATCTCGTCGTCCTGCTTGAGGCCGGAGACCACGGTGGGGGCGTAGAAGTAGCCCTTCTCGCCGACCTGGTGGCCGCCCGCCTCGACCTTGGCGTGGGCGGGGAGCCGCTCGATGAAGCCCGCGACCTGCTTGAGCTGGTTCGGGTTGTTCAGGGGACCGTAGAGCACGTCCTCGTCGTCCGGCTGACCGGTCTTGGTGTCGGCCGCGTTCTTGGCGAGCGCCGCGACGAACTCGTCGTGGATCGACTCGTGGACCAGTACGCGGGTGGCCGCGGTGCAGTCCTGGCCGGCGTTGAAGAAGCCCGCGACCGCGATGTCCTCGGCGGCCTTGGCGATGTCGGCGTCCTCGAAGACCACGACCGGGGCCTTGCCGCCGAGCTCCAGGTGGACACGCTTGACGTCCTTGGAGGCGCTCTCGGCGACCTGCATGCCGGCGCGCACCGAACCGGTGATGGAGGCCATCGCCGGGGTGGAGTGCTCGACCATGGCCTTGCCGGTCTCGCGGTCGCCGCAGACGACGTTGAAGACGCCCTTGGGCAGGATCGAGCCGATGATCTCGGCCATCAGGACGGTCGACGCCGGGGTCGTGTCCGAGGGCTTGAGGACCACGGTGTTGCCCGCGGCGATGGCCGGGGCGAACTTCCAGACGGCCATCATCATCGGGTAGTTCCAGGGCGCGACCTGGGCACAGACGCCGACCGGCTCGCGGCGGACGATGGAGGTCATGCCCTCCATGTACTCGCCGGCCGAACGGCCCTCGAGCAGACGGGCGGCGCCCGCGAAGAAGCGGATCTGGTCCACCATCGGCGGCAGCTCCTCGCTGGCCGTGAGGCCCAGCGGCTTGCCGGTGTTCTCCGACTCGGTGGCGACGAGCTCGTCCGCGCGCGCCTCGAAGGCGTCCGCGATCTTCAGCAGCGCCTTCTGGCGCTCGGAGGGGGTCGCGTCGCGCCATGCCGGGAAGGCCGCCGCGGCAGCGGCCATGGCGGCGTCCACGTCCGCCTGGCCGGAGAGGGGAGCGGTCGCGTACGCCTCGCCCGTGGCGGGGTTGACCACCTCGGTGGTCCGCCCGTCGGCGGCGTCCTTGAACTCCCCGCCGATGTAGTTGCGCAGACGACGCAGTTCGGTGGTCACTACAGCCACACTCCTGTGATCACATGTCCAATGGTTGAGACAGCTACTCAGCCTAGCGCCTCGGACGCCGTTTTCGACAGGCCCACGCACCACGAACTACGGAATCAGTGAGATCTGACTCCTGAAACAACGAATTACATCGTTCTCACCTTGCGGAACGGACGACTCCTCGTGCAGAGTGAGGGCGTGGTCAGTCGAAGCGCAGATTCCAGGAACAGACAACCGTCCCCTTCGGTCGATGCTGTGTCCCTGGCGATCATCGAGCAACTGCAGGAGGACGGTCGCCGTCCCTATGCAGCCATCGGCAAGGCCGTGGGCCTGTCCGAAGCCGCGGTGCGCCAGCGAGTACAGAAGCTTCTCGACCAGGGCGTCATGCAGATCGTCGCCGTCACCGACCCGCTCACCGTGGGGCTGCGGCGCCAGGCGATGGTCGGCATCAACGTCGAGGGAGACCTCGACCCCGTGGCAGACGCGCTGACCGCGATGGCCGAGTGCGAGTACGTGGTCATGACCGCGGGCTCGTTCGACCTGATGGTGGAGATCGTCTGCGAGGACGACGACCACCTGCTGGAGACGATCAACAAGAAGATCCGCGCGCTCCCCGGCGTGCGATCAACCGAAAGCTTCGTTTACCTGAAGCTGAAGAAACAGACCTACATGTGGGGAACTCGATAGCCCGTGAGCCAGGACCTCTCCAAGACCGCCTACGACCACCTGTGGATGCACTTCACCCGCATGTCGTCGTACGAGAACTCGCCCGTCCCCACCATCGTGCGGGGTGAAGGCACCTACATCTTCGATGACAAGGGCAAGCGCTACCTGGACGGTCTCGCCGGACTGTTCGTGGTCAACGCCGGTCACGGCCGCAAGGAACTGGCCGAGGTCGCCTACAAGCAGGCCCAGGAACTCGCGTTCTTCCCCATCTGGTCGTACGCGCACCCCAAGGCCGTCGAGCTGGCCGAGCGCCTCGCGCACTACGCCCCGGGCGACCTGAACAAGGTCTTCTTCACCACAGGTGGCGGCGAGGCCGTCGAGACCGCCTGGAAGCTCGCCAAGCAGTACTTCAAGCTCAAGGGCAAGCACACCAAGTACAAGGTCATCTCCCGCGCGGTCGCCTACCACGGCACCCCGCAGGGCGCGCTGTCCATCACCGGTCTGCCGGCCCTCAAGGCCCCCTTCGAGCCGCTGGTTCCCGGCGCTCACAAGGTACCGAACACCAACATCTACCGCGCCCCGATCTACGGCGACGACCCCGAGGCCTTCGGCCGCTGGTGCGCCGACCAGATCGAGCAGGAGATCCTGTTCGAGGGCGCCGACACCGTCGCCGCCGTCTTCCTGGAGCCGGTGCAGAACGCCGGCGGCTGCTTCCCGCCGCCGCCCGGGTACTTCCAGCGGGTCCGCGAGATCTGCGACGAGTACGACGTGCTGCTCGTCTCCGACGAGACGATCTGCGCGTTCGGCCGTCTGGGCACGATGTTCGCCTGTGACAAGTTCGACTACATCCCGGACATGATCACCTGCGCCAAGGGCATGACCTCGGGCTACTCCCCGATCGGTGCCTGCATCATCTCGGACAAGCTCGCCGAGCCGTTCTACAAGGGTGACAACACCTTCCTGCACGGCTACACCTTCGGCGGACACCCGGTGTCCTCCGCGGTGGCGCTCGCCAACCTCGACATCTTCGACAAGGAAGGCCTCAACCAGCACGTGCTGGACAACGAGGACGCCTTCCGCTCGACGCTGGAGAAGCTGCACGACCTGCCGATCGTCGGCGACGTCCGCGGCAACGGCTACTTCTACGGCATCGAGCTCGTCAAGGACAAGGTCACCAAGGAGTCCTTCACGGACGAGGAGACGGAGCGCGTGCTCTACGGCTTCCTCTCCAAGGCGCTCTTCGAGAACGGCCTGTACTGCCGCGCCGACGACCGTGGCGACCCGGTCATCCAGCTGGCCCCGCCGCTCACCGCCGACCAGGGCACCTTCGACGAGATCGAGGGCATCCTGCGCCGCGTGCTGACCGAGGCCTGGACCAAGCTCTAACCAGCGCCGTCCGCGAGCAGTAACGAGCAGTAACGAGCAGTAACGAGCAGTAAATAGTCCGACCACACGGCCCGGATCCTCCGTTCGAGTGAGAACGAGGGGGTCCGGGCCGTGTGCTGTCACCATCCAAGACGTTCATCTCTTTACATCTCATTGCGGCGCCAGTGACCTACGCGGCTCCGCTTCGTTCCCCCGGACGGAGGTGTACGCCATGGTGGCTCCACCGGACAAAGCTCCGCCAGACAATGCCCCGCCCCAGGAGGACGTGCTCTGGGCTCGGTCCCTGCACTACTCCCACAGCGGGTCGCCCGGCCTCATCGGGGTCTCGATCGGCGTCCGCGCGGGTGAGGTCCTCGCCGTCACCGGCCCCCGCGGCAGCGGCAAGACCACGCTGCTGCGCTGCCTGTCCGGGCAGCTGCTGCCCGAACAGGGCGAGGTCTGGTTCAACAGCGTCCCCGTGCACACCATGGGAGCCCTGGCCCGCGAGCGGCTGCGCCGCGACCGGTTCGGCTGGATCGGCCCCGAGCCGCAGCTGCTGCCCGAGCTCCGGGTCTGGGAGAACGCCGCCCTGCCGCTCCTGATCGCGGGCGCGAGCCACCGCAGCGCCAAACGGGCCGCCTGCGAATGGCTGGACCGCCTCGACATCGGCGCCTTCGCCCGCAAGCACCCCGGCGCCCTCAACCGTGCCGAGTCCCAGCGCGTCGCCCTCGCCCGCGCCCTCGCGAGCGAGCCCGCCGTGATCTTCGCCGACGAGCCCACGGCCCCCCTGCACCGCGCCGATTGCGCCCTGCTGCTCCGTACGCTCACCACCGCGGCCCGCTCGCACCGCATCACCGTGGTGCTGGCCACCCACGACGAGGAGACCGCGACCGTCGCCGATCGGCGGGTCGCCCTGCTCGACGGACGCCCGGCCGCGGCCGCCGCCCACCAGACCGTCTTCCCCCAGCCCCCGGAGGACCAGGCCGCGTGCTCGCTCTCCGCCTAGCCCGCGGCTCCCGGCCGCTCGTCCAGCTCCGCCGGCTGCTGGTCGCCGCAGCCTCCGCCGGCAGCGGCTTCCTGCTGCTGTACGTGCTCGCGGAGGCCACCGCCCGGCCCGCCGGATCGTTCCCCCGGCTGCTGTGGGCCCTGGTGCCGCTCGCCGTCACCGTCCAGTTCGCCGTCGCCGTGGCCCGTACCGACCCCGCGACCGCGCCCCGGGACGGGCTGGACGCGGCCGGGCTGGGCCCCGTACGGCTCACTCTGGTCGCGGCGATTTCCACCGCCGTCGCCTGCACCCTCGGCAGCGCCGTGGCCCTGGCCGTCTTCCTCCACCTGCGCGGGGACGTGGCCGGGCTGCCCTTCGACGGAGCGGGAGCCGGGCTGCTCCACGCGGAGCAGCCGCTGCCCGTCGCCGCCGCCCTCACCCTGCTGGCCCTGCTCCCGCTGGCCGCCTCGGCCGCCACCGCCCTCGCCCTGCGCCCCCGCCCCCGGCCGGCCCCGCAGACCGTGCTGCCCTGGGGCATCGCCCTCACCGCCTGCGGACTCGCAGCCCTGGCCTACGCGGGGCCCGGCGGCGCCGGACTCCCGGCCGGCTGGGCACTGACCGCCGCCGGGCTCGCCCTCGCCGGTCCCGGCCTCGCCTACGCCTGCGGGGCACTGGTCCAGTCCGTACGCCCGGGCGCGCTGCGGCTGCTGGCCGGCCGGAGCCTCCAGGAGGAGGCCCCCCGGCTCGGCGCCCCGCTCGGCGTCCTGTGCGCGGTCGGCGCGTGCGCCCTCAGCGCCCTGGCCCTGCGCGACCGCGGCGGCCTCCAGGTCCCGCTCGGACCGCTGACCGCACCGGCCGCCGCCCTGGTCGTGCTGTGCGCGGCCGCCACCCTGCTGATCTCGGCGGTCGAGGTCCGCCAGGCCCGCGCCGCCACCCGGGCGACCCTGACCGGCATCGGCGCCCCGGGCAACGTGCTGCGCAGCGCCGCCACCGTACGGGGGCTCGCGCTGGCGGCCGGGTGCCTGCCGCTCGTGTGGGGTGTCGCACAGCTGACGTCACTGGCATTGACCCGCTGAGGCGAGCCCTTAGGGTGGGCCGAATGGTCAATGGATACATCGAGACCGAGATCGAGACACTCGCCGAATTCGACCGGGTCGTGGCCCGCGGCTCGCTCAGCGGGTACCGGATCCAGTCGGTGAACCTGCTGGAGCGCACCTTCGCGCTGCTGTCCGCCGACACCTCCTCGGCCGTGTTCCTGGGCTGCGCGATGGAGCCCGACGCCTCGGTGAAGGTGCGCGCGGACGGCGCGCTGGTCTTCCAGCCCATCCCCGACTTGCCGTTCAACCCCTACCGGGGGCTGCTGTACACGGCCGAGGAGCTGTTCTCGGGCCTCTCCGGCGGCTACGAGGCCACCCCCGACGCCGAGGCCTACGCCTGGTTCCAGGAGACCAAGTCGGACGGCGACATCTTCTCCTCGATGCTGCGCTCCATCCACGACGACGCCATCTCCGACGCCCTCGACGAGCACCTCGACGGTGCCCGCGTGGTCGGTGTGATGGGCGGCCACGCCATGGCCCGCGGCGGCGCCGAGTACCGGGGCGCGGCCGAGCTCGGCCGGACCCTGACCCGCTCCGGGCTGACCGTGGCCACCGGCGGCGGGCCGGGCGCGATGGAGGCGGCCAACCTCGGCGCCTACCTCGCCGGAGCCCCCGACGAGGCCCTGCCGCAGGCCCTGGCGATCCTGGCCGAGGCCCCGTCCTTCGCCCCGTCGGTGTCCGACTGGGCGCGGGCGGCCTTCTCCGTACGCGAACGCTGGCCTGCCGGACCGGACGGTGACTCGGTGGGGATTCCGACCTGGTTCTACGGGCACGAGCCGCCGAACGCCTTCGCCGGACACATCGCCAAGTACTTCGCGAACGCCACCCGGGAGGACGGGCTGCTCGCCCGGTCCAACGCGGGCGTGGTGTTCCTGCCGGGCGCGGCGGGCACCGTCCAGGAGATCTTCGACAACGCGACGCCGAACTACTACGAGTCCCGCGGCGAGCCCACCCCGATGGTCCTCGTCGGCCGCACCCACTGGACCGAGCACCTGCCGGCCTGGCCGCTGCTCCAGGCGCTCGCGCGGGGCCGCGCGATGGAGTCCCGGATCGCGCTCGTGGACTCCGTGGACGAGGTTCCGGCGGTACTCGCCCAAATGTCCTGACCCCGCGAGGCAACTTCGCGGCCCTTCCACACGTCTGGCAGAGGTACGCATACCGCAAAACCTGCCAGACGTGAACGGAGCCCTCGGGTGCTCATAGGCCTGCTGACCGCGATCGCGGCGTCCATCTGTTACGGCACGGGATCCGTCCTGCAAGCCGTCGGCTCCCGGCGGGCGGCCAGGGCGACCCCTGCCGCCGCGGGAGTCACCCAGCATGGCGGCCCGAACCTCTCCTCCACCGCGAAAGCCGCGATGACCTGGGAGTTCATCGTCGGCACCATCCTGGACTTCGTGGGCTTCGGCCTGGGCGCCATGGCGGCCCGTCTGCTGCCGCTGTTCCTCTCACAGACCGTCATCAGCGCCAACCTGGTGATCACGGCCGTGCTGAGCGTGAAGATGCTCGGGATCCGGCTGACCCGCAAGGAATGGACCTCGATCGGCGTGGTCTGCACCGCGCTGGTCCTGCTGGCGACGGCGGCGGGCCACGAGGGCGGGCACCACGCTCCGTCGGCCACCCACTGGTGGCTGCTGGGGGTGACCCTGCTGATCATCATCGGCGGCACGGTGGCCGTACGTTTCCTCGGCGCCCGCGCCGCGATCCTGGCGGGCCTGCTGTCGGGTCTGGCCTTCGGCGCGCTGGGCGTCGGGGTCCGCATCCTGAACGGCATCGAGCCCTTCTCGCTCGCGTCCCTCCTCGCCGACCCGGCGCTCTACGCCATCGTCGTGGCGGGCGCCGGCGGCATGTACCTCCACACGGTGGCGCTCCAGATCGGCTCCGTGAACGGGGCCACCGCCGCCCTGGTGGTCGGCGAGACCGTCCTGCCGGGTGCGATCGGCGTGCTCTGGCTGGGTGACGCCTCCCGCCCCGGCATGGCCTGGCTGGCGGTGCTCGGCTTCGTCCTCGCGGTCACGGGCGCGGTGGCGGTGGCCTGGTACGGCAACCACGAGGGCGCCGAAGCCGCCGCCGAACCGGAGGAATCCAGCCTCGCCGGCGTTTGAGGCGCGGGGTCCGCGGCGGAGCCCCAGGCCCCCTACTCCCCCGGCAGGACGACCACTTCTGCCGGGGCGAAGGTCACCGCGACCCGGTCCCCGACCGCGGGGGCTCCGGCCAGTCCGCACTCTGCCTCCAGCACCGGCCCCGCCGCCGGCCGCAGCAACAGCGCGACGTGCGTCCCCCGGAAGGTCCGCGACACCACCTCGCAGCCCAGCCCTTCGGGCGCGAGTACGACCCCCGCCGGCCTGATCAGCACGCGGCGCTCCCCCTCCGGGGATCCGGCCGGTACCGGGACCCTGCCCCACGGGGTCGCGGCCGCCCCGCCCGAGACCACGGCCGAAGCCACGTTCTCGAAGCCCAGGAACCGGGCCACGAACTCCGAGGCGGGCCGCTCCCAGACCTCCAGCGGGGTCCCCGCCTGCGCGATCCGCCCGTCCCGCATCACGACCACCCGGTCGGCCAGGGCGAAGGCCTCCCCCTGGTCGTGCGTGACGGCCAGCACGGTCGTCCCCAGCCGGGAGAACAGCCCCTGCAGCTCGACGACGAGGCGCTCGCGCAGCCCCCGGTCCAGCTGTCCCAGGGGCTCGTCCAGCATCAGCAGCCGCGGGGACGGGGCCAGCGCCCGCGCCAGCGCGACGCGCTGCTGCTCGCCGCCGGAGAGCGAGGCCACCGCGCGGCCCTGGGCCCCGGGAAGCCCGACCAGCTCCAGCAACTGGGCCACCTGGCCCTCGTAGGCCGTCTTCGAGGAGCCCCGCATCCGCAGTCCGAACGCGACGTTCCCGCCCACGTCCCGGTGCGGGAACAGCTGGTGGTCCTGGAACATCAGGCCCACCCCCCGCCGGTGCACGGGCACTCCGGCCTGGTCGGCGCCGCCGAGCAGCACCCGGCCGCCGGAGACGCGCTGGAGCCCGGCCACCACCCGCAGCAGGGTGGACTTTCCGCTGCCGCTCGGCCCCAGCACGCACACGGTCTCGTGCTCGGCGACCTCCAGGTCCACGGCGTCCACGACCGCACGCTCACCGAAGCGGACCGACACCCCTTCCAGCTGAAGCAGGGTCATCAGAACTCTCCGGAGGTCTTGTCGGGCCGCAGGCGCTCCAGCAGCAGCAGGGACACCGCGCACACCAGCATCAGGATCGTGCTCAGGGCCATCGCCTGCCCGTAGTTCATCTCCCCGGCCCGTCCCAGCAGCCGCGCCACGGCGACCGGCAGCGTCGGATGGTCGGGCCGTGCGATGAAGACGGTCGCCCCGAACTCCCCGAGGGACACCGCGAAGGCGAAGCCCGCCGCGATCAGCAGGGCCCGGCGCACCATCGGCAGGTCGACCTCGCGCCAGGCCCGCAGCGGCGAGGCCCCGAGCACGGCGGCGGCCTCGCGCAGCCGCCCGTCCACCGCGCGCAGTACGGGCAGCATGGTCCGTACGACGAAGGGCACGCCGACCAGCGCCTGCGCCAGCGGCACCAGGATCCACGAGGTCCGCAGGTCCAGCGGGGGCTTGTCGAGGGTGATGAGGAAGCCGAAGCCGACCGTGACGGCCGACACGCCGAGGGGCAGCATCAGCAGGGCGTCGAAGCCCCGTACGAAGCGGCCCCCGCGCCGGGTCAGCGCGGCGGCCGCGAGCCCGCCGACGACCAGCGCGATGGTGGTGGCGGCGAGGGCGTACTGGAGGGAGTTCCAGATGGCCTCCAGCGGCGGCACCAGGAAGGTTCCGCCGCCGGCGCCCACTTGCTGGAGCGCCCGGTAGAAGCCGAATCCGTAGCCGCCGGGGGCGTCGAGCGAGCGCTCGACCAGCACGGCCAGCGGCGCCACGATCAGGAGCAGAACCGTCAGCAGCACCCCGCCGAGCAGGGATCGCTGCGCCCAGCCGCGCGGCCGGTGCGTGGTGCGCCCCGGGTCCACGAGCCGCAGCGCGGTCTCCCGCTTGCGCACGGTCCAGGCGTGCACGCCGAGGATCGCTCCGACGGCAAGGAATTGAACCATCGTCAGCACGGCGGCCGTCGGCAGGTCCAGGAGCTGCGCGGTCTGCCGGTAGACCTCCACCTCCAGGGTGGAGTACGCGGGCCCGCCCAGGATCTGCACGACGCCGAAGGAGGTGAAGGTGAACAGGAACACCATCAGCGAGGCGGCGGCCACCGCCGGGACGAGCGCGGGCAGGGTCACCCGGCGCCAGGCGGCGAACCGCCCGGCGCCCAGTACCCGGGCGGCCTCCTCCTGGCGCGGGTCCAGCTGCGCCCACAGCCCGCCGACCGTGCGGATGACGACGGCGTAGTTGAAGAAGACGTGCGCCAGCAGGATCGCCCAGACGGTCGTGTCGAGGCGGATCCCCCAGACCTCGTCCAGCAGGCCGTTGCGTCCCACCAGTGCCAGGAAGGCGGTGCCGACCACGACGGTCGGCAGCACGAACGGCACGGTCACGAGCGCCCGCAGCAGTTGTTTGCCGGGGAACTCGAAGCGCGCGAAGACGTACGCGCCGGGGAGTGCGATCAGGAGCGTGAGCGCGGTCGAGGCGAGCGCCTGCCAGGTGGTGAACCAGAGCACCTCGCCGATGTCGGGCCGGGCCAGCACCTCGCCGATCCGGCCGAACTGCCAGCCGTCGTCGGTCTTGAGCCCGCGCCCGACGATCGCGGCGACGGGATAGGCGAAGAACAGCCCGAAGAAGACGAGCGGCACGGCCATCAGACCGAGCCTGACGGCCGTGGCCCGCCCGCTCTCCTTCGCGGGAGCACTCACTCGGCTCACGCGTCCGCTACTTGACGACGAGCGTGGACCAGGTCTTGACCCACTGGTCACGGTTCTTCGCGATGGCGTCGGGCGCGACCGTCTCCGGCTTCTCGATCACGACGCCGTGCTTCGTGAACAGCTCCGGCAGCTTCGCGTCCTTGGTCACCGGGTTCACGAACATCTGGAGCGGCATGTCCTCCTGGAACTTCTTGGAGATCAGGAAGTCCAGGAGCGCCTTGCCGCCCTCCTCGTTCTTCGCGCCCTTGAGCAGGCCCGCGAACTCGACCTGGCGGAAGCAGGTGCCGGTGGCGACGCCCGTGGGGGCCTCGGCCGGCTGCGGCTCGCCGTAGAGCACCTCGACCGGCGGGCTGGAGGCGTAGGAGACGACCAGCGGGCGGTCGCCCTTGGCCTTCTTGCCGCCCGCCGAGCCGGAGAAGCGCTCGTTGTAGGCCTGCTCCCAGCCGTCGACGACCTCGACGCCGTTGGCCTTGAGCTTGCTCCAGTAGTCCTTCCAGCCGTCGTCGCCGTACTTGCCGACGGAGGCGAGGAGGAAGCCGAGGCCGGGCGAGGAGGTCGCGGCGTTCTCGGTGACCAGCAGGTTCTTGTATTCCGGCTTGATCAGGTCGTCCAGCGTCTGCGGCGGGGCGATCTTCTTGTCGGCGAAGTAGGCCTTGTCGTAGTTGACGCAGATGTCACCGGAGTCGATCGGGGTGACCCGGTGCTCCTTGTCGAGCACGAACTCCGGCTTCACGTCGGACAGGCCCTTGGCCTCGTACGGCGTGAAGATGCCGTTGTCGAGGGCGCGGGAGAGGAGCGTGTTGTCCACGCCGAAGAAGACGTCGCCGCGCGGGGAGCCCTTGGTCAGGATCTCCTGGTTGAGCGCGGCACCGGCGTCGCCCGACTTCAGGACCTTGACCTCGTAGCCGCTCTGCTGCTCGAACTCCTTGAGGACCGCGTCGGTCACGTTGAAGGAGTCGTGCGAGACGAGGGTGATCGTCTTGGACTTGGGCGCGTCGCTCGCGCCGGACGCGGACTTGTCCTTGGTGTCGCCGCCGCAGGCGCTGAGCGTGCTGACGCCGAGCGCGGCCGCGAGCGCGACGCCCGCGATCTTCTTGGTGGTGCTCACTGGTGATTCCTCCTGGGATGTCCAGGAGAAGACGCGGCCCTGCCCGGCGCTCTGTGGAGCGGACGCCGGGCAGGGCGCAACAGCTTGAGTGGTGACCGAACTTCCTACCCCGAATGACCGGGGCGAGGTTCAGAGGGTCTGCGGTGACGGTTACCGCACTCTCAGCGCTGTGGCGCTCCCCTGTCGGAATATGAAGTTTGTTCGGCCACAGGGTACCCCGTGGCCGATTGCAAGCCTTAATTGGCGAAAATCAGCGCTCCGACGCAGCGAGCTGCCCGCACGCGCCGTCGATCTCCTGGCCACGGGTGTCGCGTACGGTCACGGGCACTCCGTGGCGGGCGATGGCGTCCACGAAGGCCTTCTCGTCCTCGGGCCGCGAGGCAGTCCACTTCGAGCCGGGCGTCGGGTTCAGCGGGATCAGGTTGACGTGCACCCGCTTGCCCTTGAGCAGCTTGCCGAGCAGGTCGCCGCGCCAGGCCTGGTCGTTGATGTCGCGGATCAGGGCGTACTCGATGGAGATCCGGCGGCCCGACTTCTCCGCGTACTCCCAGGCCGCACCGAGCACCTCGCGCACGTTCCAGCGGGTGTTCACGGGGACGAGGGTGTCGCGCAGCTCGTCGTCCGGCGCGTGCAGCGAGACGGCGAGGCGGCACTTGAAGCCCTCGTCGGCGAAGCGCAGCATGGCCGGGACCAGGCCCACGGTGGAGACGGTGATGCCGCGCTGGGACAGGCCCAGGCCGTCGGGCTCCGGGTCGGTGAGGCGGCGGATGGCGCCGACGACGCGGTTGTAGTTGGCGAGCGGCTCGCCCATGCCCATGAAGACGATGTTCGACAGCCGGGCCGGGCCGCCGGGCACCTCTCCGTCGCGCAGGGCGCGCATGCCGTCGACGATCTGGTGGACGATCTCGGCGGTGGACAGGTTGCGGTCGAGACCCGCCTGGCCGGTGGCGCAGAACGGGCAGTTCATGCCGCAGCCGGCCTGCGAGGAGATGCACATGGTGACCCGGTCGGGGTAGCGCATCAGCACGGACTCGACGAGCGTCCCGTCGTGCAGCTTCCACAGGGTCTTGCGGGTGGTGTCGTCATCGCAGCTGATGTGCCGGATGACGTTCATCAGGTCCGGCAGCAGCTCCTGCTGGAGCTTCTCGCGGGACGCCGCGGGGATGTCCGTCCACTCCGCCGGGTCGTGCGCGTACCGGGCGAAGTAGTGCTGCGAGAGCTGCTTGGCCCGGAACGGCTTCTCGCCGATCGCGGCGACGGCCTCCCGGCGCTCCTCGGGGGTGAGGTCGGCGAGGTGCCGGGGCGGCTTCTTCGCTCCACGGGGGGCGACGAAAGTGAGCTCTCCCGGAACAGGGCGGGCCATGGCAGGTACTCCTTGTAAGACGAAAGGCGCGCCGCAGAAGCAGCGCGCCCTCCAAGAGTAACCGCCCGGCCTGTACGGGCGCCTTTTAGCAGGTCAGCCGGTACAGAGCAGGTCAGCCGGTACCGCGCAGGTCAGCCGGTACCGACGAACGCCGCCAGCAGCAGCCACACCACAGGAGCCGTCGGAAGCAGGGAATCCAGCCGGTCCATGATCCCGCCGTGGCCCGGCAGCAGCGTGCCCATGTCCTTGATCCCGAGGTCCCGCTTGATCATCGACTCGCCGAGGTCACCCAGCGTGGCGCTGACCGCGACCGCGAAGCCCAGTACCAGGCCCTGCCACCAGGAGCCCCCGTCGATCAGGAACTCCATGCACAGCGCGCCGGCCCCCATCGCGAAGGCCACCGCTCCCAGGAGCCCCTCGCGGGTCTTGCCGGGGCTGATGCGCGGGGCGAGCTTGGTCTTGCCGAAGCGCCAGCCGACCGCGTAGGCCCCGGTGTCGCTGACCACGGTCAGGACCAGGAAGGTGACGACCCGCTGCGGCCCGTCGTCGGCGGTGAGCAGCATCGCGACGAAGGTGGCCAGGAAGGGGACGTAGAACGCGGCGAAGACACCGGCCGTGACGTCCTTGAGGTAGTCCTCGGGCGGTTCGGTCATCCGCCAGACCAGGACCGCCAGGGCGGTCAGGGCCATGGCCACCCAGGCGCCCTCGGCGCCGCGGACGTACCCGGCGATGACCATCGCCGCGCCGCCGATCGCGAGCGGGACCAGCGGGGCCTTGATGCCCTTCTTCTCCTGGAGCCGGGAGGTGAGCTCCCACAGGCCCACGACGACCGCCACGACGACGACGCCGACGAACACCGCCTTGACGATGAACAGGGAGGCGAAGATCACCGCGCCGAGGCCGACGCCCACCCCTATGGCGGCGCGCAGGTCCCGCCCCGCACGCTTCTTCTGGGGCGGCGGGGAGGAGTCCTGCGGGGCCTGCGAAGGCGGGGGCGGCGGAGGGCTGGGCATGGGCTCCTGCGGCGGCGTTTCGGCGCGGAAGAGGGAGCCGCCGTCAGCGGCGGCCCCCCGATCGCGTGCTTCCCGGTCGTCGAAGTCACGGCCGGCGGCATCGGGCACGATGGGCATGGGCCGAGTGTGCGGGCCCGCCTGCGCATCGTATGCGGGACCCGCCGGAACCGGCTCCGGCTGCCAGGAAGTGTCGTTCATCAGACTTCGAGGAGCTCGGCTTCCTTGTGCTTGAGCAGCTCGTCCACCTGCGCGACGTACTTCGCGGTGGCGTCGTCGAGCTCCTTCTCGGCGCGGCGCACCTCGTCCTCGCCGGCCTCCTTGTCCTTCACCATCTTGTCGAGGGTGTCCTTCGCCTTGCGGCGAACGGCGCGGATGGAGATCTTGGAGTCCTCGGCCTTGGTCTTGGCGACCTTGATGTACTCCTTGCGGCGGTCCTGCGTCAGCTCGGGGAAGCTCACCCGGATGATGCGGCCGTCGTTGCTGGGGTTGACGCCCAGGTCGGAGTCGCGGATGGCCTGCTCGATGTTGCGCAGGGCCGACGCGTCGAAGGGCGTCACGATGGCCATGCGCGGCTCGGGCACCGCGAAGGACGCGAGCTGGTTGATGGGCGTGATGGCGCCGTAGTACTCCGCCACGATCTTGTTGAACATCGCCGGGTGCGCACGGCCGGTGCGGATCGCCGCGAAGTCTTCCTTGGCGACGACGACGGCCTTCTCCATCTTCTCCTCGGCCTCGAGGAGGGTTTCTTCGATCACCACGTGCTCCTGCATATCAGAAATGGATGGTTCAGGCGGGCGGAGCCGGCTCGGCCCGGCAGGGCGCGAACCGGCAGCGGTGTGCTCGGCCCGGAGTGCTCAGGCCCGGGTGCCCTGGTCGCTCACGAGCGTGCCGATCTTCTCACCCTTGACCGCGCGGGCGATATTGCCCTCCGCGAGCAGCTCGAAGACCAGGATCGGCAGCTTGTTGTCACGGCACAGCGTGATGGCGGTGGCATCGGCGACCTTGAGGTCGCGCGAGAGCACCTCGCTGTACTCCAGCGCGTCGAACTTCACCGCGTCCGGGTTCTTCTTGGGGTCGGAGTCGTAGACCCCGTCGACGCCGTTCTTGCCCATGAGCAGGGCTTCGGCGTCGATCTCGAGGGCACGCTGCGCGGCCGTGGTGTCGGTGGAGAAGTAGGGCATGCCCATGCCGGCGCCGAAGATCACGACGCGGCCCTTCTCCAGGTGGCGCACGGCACGCAGCGGGATGTACGGCTCGGCGACCTGACCCATGGTGATGGCGGTCTGGACGCGGGAGTCGATGCCTTCCTTCTCCAGGAAGTCCTGGAGGGCGAGGCAGTTCATGACGGTGCCGAGCATGCCCATGTAGTCGGACCGGGCCCGGTCCATGCCGCGCTGCTGGAGTTCGGCGCCGCGGAAGAAGTTGCCGCCGCCGATCACGACGGCGATCTCCGATCCGTCGCGGACCACCGCGGCGATTTCACGCGCGATGGCATGGACGACGTCGGGGTCGACGCCCAGTCCTCCGCCACCGGAGAAGGCCTCGCCCGACAGCTTCAGCATGAAGCGGCGGCCCTTCTTGTCCTGGTCGCTCTTGTCGTCGGAAGCGGTGTGGGGGTCCACGCCCTGATTCATGGAGATCTCCTCGTGCACATACGAAGAAGGCCATTGCCGGTGGGTCCTCGCGGTTCCCTCTACGGCAATGGCCTCCTCGTCAGATCTGCGGTCGTCCTGCGCGAGCGCGGGCGACTGCTTCAGACCCTACCGGGGTCCGGTGTCCGTCGCGTACGGACGGACTCAGATGCCGACCTTGATGCGCGAGAAGCGCACCAGGTTGACACCGGCCTCGTCCAGAACCTTCTGGACGGACTTCTTGGCGTCCAGGGCGTAGGCCTGGCCGAGCAGGGTGTTGTCACGGAAGAAGCCGTTGACGCGACCCTCGACGATCTTCGGAAGGGCAGCCTCGGGCTTGCCCTCCGCGCGGGTGACCTCTTCGGCCACACGACGCTCGGACTCGACGACCTCGGCCGGAACGTCCTCGGCGGACAGCCACTTCGGCGCGAACGCGGCGATGTGCTGCGCGACGCCGCGGGCGACCTCGGCGTTCTCCTTGTCGAGCTCGACCAGGACGCCGATCTGGAACGGCAGGTCGGGCATCGTGCGGTGCATGTACGCCGAGACGTAGCCGCCGGTGAACTGCGCGAAGCGGTCCAGGACGATCTTCTCGCCAAGGTTGGCGTTGGCCTCGTCCACGAACGCCTGGACCGTCTTGCCGGGGGCGATCTCGGACGCGAGCAGCGCCTCGATGTCGGCCGGGGAGGTCGCGGCGATGTGGTTGGCCAGCTCGTTGGTGACAGCCAGGAACTTGTCGCCCTTGGCGACGAAGTCCGTCTCGCACTTCAGCTCGACGAGGACACCGGAGGTGTTGTCGTCGGAGATGACGGAGACGACCGCACCGTTCTCGGCAGAACGGCCTTCGCGCTTGGCGACGCCCTTCTGACCCTTGATACGGAGCGCCTCGACGGCCTTGTCGACGTCACCGTCGGCCTCGACCAGCGCGTTCTTGCAGTCCAGCATGCCGACGCCGGTGAGCTCGCGGAGCTTCTTGACGTCAGCGGCGGTGTAGTTCGCCATGAGTCTGTGATTCTCTCTCGAAGTCGTAGATCTACGGGTGAACGGCGGAGGAGGCGCGCTCGTGGCGCGACCCTCCCCCGCCGTCATCGTCCGTGCTGTGAGTGCCCGGCGCGTGAACGCCGGGCGCTCTCAGTGGGTCAGGCCTGCTCGGCGTCGGCGGCCGGAGCCTCGACGACGGCCTCGGCGACAACCTCAGCCTCGGCGGCCGGGGCGGCCTCGGCCTCGACGGCGGGGGTCTCGACAGCGGCCTCGGCCGGAGCCTCGGCGTCGTCGGCCTTCTTCTCGCCCTCGAGCAGGTCGCGCTCCCACTCGGCGAGCGGCTCGGCAGCGGCCTTCTCGCCCGGCTTCGAGTCACCAGTGGCGGCACCGGAACGGGCGATGAGGCCCTCGGCGACGGCGTCGGCGATCACGCGGGTGAGCAGGGTGACGGAGCGGATCGCGTCGTCGTTGCCCGGGATCTTGTAGTCGACCTCGTCGGGGTCGCAGTTGGTGTCGAGGATCGCGACGACCGGGATGTGGAGCTTGCGCGCCTCACCGACGGCGATGTGCTCCTTCTTGGTGTCGACGATCCAGACAGCGCTGGGGACCTTCGACATCTCGCGGATACCACCGAGGGTCTTCTCCAGCTTGATCTTCTCGCGAGAGAGGACCAGGAGCTCCTTCTTGGTGAGACCCGAGGCGGCGACGTCCTCGAAGTCGATCGCCTCAAGCTCCTTCAGACGCTGAAGGCGCTTGTAGACGGTGGAGAAGTTGGTGAGCATGCCACCCAGCCACCGCTGGTTGACGTAGGGCATACCAACGCGCGTCGCCTGCTCGGCGATGGCCTCCTGGGCCTGCTTCTTGGTACCGACGAACATGATGGAACCGCCGTGGGCGACGGTCTCCTTCACGAACTCGTAGGCGCGGTCGATGTACGACAGCGACTGCAGCAGGTCGATGATGTAGATGCCGTTGCGCTCCGTGAAGATGAAGCGCTTCATCTTCGGGTTCCAGCGGCGGGTCTGGTGACCGAAGTGGACGCCGCTTTCCAGCAGCTCCCGCATCGTTACGACGGCCATGGCCATCTCCTTGTTTTCTCGGTTTGGTTCCTGACGCCCCTGTCGCGCCCTGCCCCCGAAGAAGGGGACCGAGAGACGCTGTCACCCGGCTGCCTGAGCGGCCGGTGCTGGGGCGTGCGAAGTCGACCCGGTGACCCGGATCGCCACAAGAAGTGTACGGGACCCGGCGGTATGCCGGGTGACGTGCTTTTCCACAGCCGCTCGGCTGTCCACAGGCCCGTCGGCCGACCGCCCGCGGGCGGGACCCTGAGCAGCATGACGACGCTCTTCCTCACCCTGCTGCTGACCCTGTCCCTCACCGCCGCGGCCCCCGTGGGCTCCGGCGCGCGACCCCTCCCGTCGCCACTGACGGTGGTCCGCTGGTGGGATCCGCCCCCGACCCCGTACGCGGCGGGCCACCGCGGAGTGGACCTGGCGGCGCCGGTGGGCGCGGAGCTACGGGCGGTGGGGCCGGGCCGGGTCCACTACGCCGGCCGGGTGGCGGGGCGCGGAGTCCTCTCGCTCACCCTGCCGGGCGGCCTGCGCACGACGTACGAACCGGTCCGCCCCCTGGTCGCGGAGGGCGCCGAGGTCACCACGGGCCAGCCGGTCGCCGTCCTCACGGACGGCTCGCACTGCCCGGGACAGCCCTGCCTGCACTGGGGCCTCCTGCAGGGCGAGGCCTACCTCAACCCCTTGGCCCTGATCCCGAGGGCCACGCCCCGCCTGCTCCCCCTGGGGCCTGTCGGGCCCTATCCGCCGACGCCCCGCAGGGCCATCGCCACGGCCGCGTCGGTGATCACGCAGGGGTCCTCGCCCGAGGCCGCCTCGATCCGGCGGACGGCGGCGTCGACGACTCCCTGCAGCAGCATCGCCGCCAGCCGCGGCTCCTTCTGGCCCAGCGCCCCCAGGGCCTCCACGATCATCGCGATCAGCCCGCCGTGGGCCGCACGGATCTTCTCCCGCGCCCCGGCGTCCAGCTCACTGGCCGAGATCGCCACCACCGCACGGTGGCGCCGGTCCCCCACCAGCCCGAGCTGGCTCCGCACATAGGCCTCGATCTTCGCCTCCGGCGACTCGGCCTCGGACATCGCCGCCTCGATCTCGGCGGCCCACACGGGAAAGTCCGCCGCGCAGAGCTCTTCGACGACGGCCGCACGGGAGCGGAAGTACTCGTACACCGAGGACCGGGCGAGGCCGGTCCGCTCGGCGAGGGCGGGGAAGGTCAGCGCTTCCGTACCCCCTTCTGACAGCAGGGAACGCGCGGCGTCCAACAGGGAGCCACGCTGCATCGACCGGTGCTCGGCCACGGAGGCCGCTCGAATCCTGGGCACGCTTCCACTCTACGGACGTACCGCAAGGCCGTCTCACGCTCGGTGCGGGCTCCGCTCGGCCCGCGCTCAGCGGCCGACGTCCGCCAGCTTCGCCCGCAGCTGCAGTACCGACTTGGTGTGGATCTGGCTGACGCGGCTCTCGGTGACGCCGAGGACATTGCCGATCTCGGCGAGCGTGAGGCCCTCGTAGTAGTAGAGGGTCACCACCGTCTTCTCCCGCTCGGGCAGTGTGTTGATGGCCCGCGCGAGCAGCCGCCGCAGCTCCCGGTCCTCCGCGACCTCGACCGGATTGTCGGCGGCGGTGTCCTCCAGGGTGTCCATCAGCGAGAGGCGGTCGCCGCCCTCCCCGCCGGCGTGCAGCAGCTCCTCCAGGGCCACCACGTTGGCCAGCGACAACTGGCTGAAAACCGCGTGGAGTTCCTCCACCGCGATGCCCATCTCCCGCGCGACCTCGTTCTCGGTGGGGGTGCGCCGCAGCTGGGCCTCCAGCGTGGCGTAGGCCCGCTCCACGGCCCGCGCCTTCTGCCGCACCGAGCGGGGGATCCAGTCCAGCGCCCGGAGTTCGTCGATCATCGCGCCCCGGATCCGGGTGATCGCGTACGTCTCGAACTTGATGGACCGTTCGATGTCGAACTTCTCGATGGCGTCGATCAGTCCGAAGACCCCGGAGGAGACGAAGTCGGCCTGTTCCACATTGGGCGGCAGGCCGACGCTGACCCGGCCCGCCACGTACTTCACCAGGGGCGAGTAGTGCAGGATCAGCTGCTCCCGCAGCCGCTCGTCGGCCGTCTCCTTGTACGAGCGCCAGAGCACCTCCAGGGACGAGGGCGCGGTGGACCGCTCGCCGGCTCGTGCGGCGGGGGGCACCGCAGCGCGGTCAGACCCTGAGGTGTGCTGGGGCATGCTTCGCCTTTGCCGGAGCCGGATTCCTTGGGAGCGTAGCGTGACGGAAGTGTCGCGGTGCGCGAAGGGTACGGGATCGAGGGGGCCCGCAAGGGCGCCCGGACTCGCGCGGGCGGCCCGGGACCGGCGCCTGGCGCACGGTCCCGGCGAGTGCCACCGGGAGGACCGCGTCTCTCATCGGCTTCACTCTTACACCGGAACGCCCCAGGTCAACGACCGCCTCGCCGGGTGGCGCCGGTTTGTGTGCCTCCTCCCCGCGGTGCCCTCGTCAACTGCCATCCGTCGCCCTGCCGTTCGACGAACCCCAGAGAGTGAAGTTCGTACAGTCTGCCGATGACTTCATCGGCGGCGGTGCCCGCGGCGAGGGCCACCTCCTCCGGGTCGGCGAGCCGGCCGACCGGAAGGGCTTCGAGCACCCGCAGGGTGCCGGAATCCAGAAGGTCCCGGGCGATCACCGGGCCGCGCCGCTCGGGCGCCAGCTCGCCCATCCCTCCGACGAGCTCGATGACCTCCGCGGCGTCCGTGACCAGCACCGCCTCCCCGCGCAGCAGCTCGTGCACCCCGGCCGAGAGCCCGCTGGTCGCCGGGCCCGGGATGCCCATGGTGAACCGCCCCAGCGCCTGGGCCCGCCGGGCAGTGACCAGGGATCCGCTGCGGTGGGCCGCCTCCACCACGACCGTGCCCCGGGTCAACGCGGCGATGACCCGGTTGCGCAGGACGAACCGGCTCGGCGTGGGGTGGCTCCCCGGCGGCAGTTCCCCGAGCACGAGCCCCTGGGCGGCGATCCGGCCGAGGAGTCCGGCGTGGCCGCGCGGGTAGGGCACGTCCACCCCGCAGGCCAGCACGGCGGCCGTGGCGCCGCCCGCGGCCAGGGCGCCCCGGTGGGCGGCGCCGTCGATCCCGTACGCCGCCCCCGAGACGACCACCCAGCCGCGCTCGGCGAGCCCGGCGGCAAGGGTCTGGGCCATGTGTGCCCCGTACGGGGTGCAGGCGCGCGCCCCGACGACGGAGACCGAGCGCAGCGCCCAGGTCCGCAGGCTCGGCCGGCCCCGCACCCAGAGCCCGACGGGCCGGGCGTCACCGAGATCGTCGAGCTGGGTCGGCCACTCCGCCGACGGCGGGCAGACGAACCTCCCGCCCGCCTCGGCGGCGGCCGCCAGGTCCCGCCGCGGGTCGGCCAGCGCCGCCCGTCTGCGGTAGCCGGCCAGCCGCTCGGCGCCGACCCCGCTCAACACCCCGGGCTCCGGCTCGGGTCCGGTCAGCAGCCGTATCAGCCCGACGGCCCCGTGCGCGCGCAGCCAGCGCCCGCCGTGCTCCTCCCCGGGCTCCAGCACCCGGGTCAGCGCAGCCCTCGCCAGCACCTCCGGCCCCGGCTCCGGCCCGGGCGGGCCCGTCATGAGCCGGGTCCCATCGTCGCCGTCGCTCCGCGGGCGATGCCGGTGCGCAGTTCCAGGGCGACGGCCACGTCCAGCGGGTCGGGGCGGTCGTGACCGCGCAGGTCCGCCACCGTCCAGGCGACCCGGAGCACCCGGTCCAGGCCCCGCGCGGTCAGCAGTCCGCGCTCCAGGTCCCGCTCCGCCGTGGCCATCGCACCCGGACCGGCCGGCCAGCGGGTCCGCAACTCGTGGCCGGGCACTTCGGAGTTGAGCCGCCACGGGGTCCCGGCCAGCCGGACCGCGGCCCGATCCCGGGCTTCCCGGACCCGGTCGGCGACCAGCGCCGTGGCTTCGCCCCGGCCGCCGCGGCCCAGCAGATCGGAGCGGGTGACCGGCTCGACCTCCACCCTGAGGTCCACCCGGTCCAGCAACGGCCCCGACAGCCGGGCCTGGTAACGCCGGATCACCGAGGCCGGGCATTCGCAGCCGGCCCCGTGCAGGGTGTGCCGCCCGCACGGGCAGGGGTTGGCCGCGAGCACCATCAGGAACCGGGCCGGCAGCCTCACCACCCCGGCGGCCCGCGCGATGACCACGTGCCCCGCTTCGAGGGGTTGTCGCAGCGCGTCCAGGACCTTGGTGCTGAACTCCGCCGCTTCGTCCAGGAAGAGCACTCCCCTGTGGGCCAGTGACACCGCCCCGGGTCTGGGCACCCCGGCCCCGCCCCCGACGAGGGACTGCATGGTCGCCGAGTGGTGCGGGGCGCAGTACGGGGGCCGGGCGACGAGCGGTTCGCCCGGGGGCAGGAGGCCCGCGACCGAGTGGACGGCCGTGACCTCCAGGGAGTCCTGCCGGGTGAGCGGCGGCAGGATCCAGGGGATCCGCTCGGCGAGCATCGTCTTGCCGGCGCCCGGAGGTCCGCTCAGGAAGATGTGGTGGCCCCCGGCGGCCGCGACCTCCAGGGCCCGGCGGGCGCAGTGCTGTCCGGCGACGTCCGCGAGGTCGGGGAAGTCCCGCCCGTCCTCGGCGCCCCGGGCGACCCCCGTGCCGAGTCCGGCACCGGGGACGACCAGCCCGGCCAGCATCGGGTCGGGCCGTCCAGGCCCGTCCGGTGGATCCTCCTCGGGCACCTCCCCGTCGGTCAGCACCGCGATCAGCTGCCGCAGGCTGCGCACGCCGAGCACCGAGACGTCCGGGACCAGCATGGCCTCGGCCGCGCACTGCTGCGGGACCACGACCTGCCGGTATCCGGCCTCGGCTGCGGCGAGCACCGCCGGCAGGATCCCCCGGACGGGTCGCACCCGGCCGTCCAGGCCGAGCTCCCCGATGAGGACGAGATCGGCGATGACGCCGGGGTCCACCACCTCGGCGGCCCCCAGCACCGCCGCCGCCACGGCCAGGTCGAAGGCCCACTAAAGGCAGTTTTAAATCTCGGGGTGCGCCCGCACCTCTTCGACCGGATCCATCGGGTTGTAGAGGACAGCCATGCCGACCTGAGTCGCGTGGGCGAGGTGATCGGTGAGTTCCTTGGCGAGCTGCTCGCTGCCGTGGTCCGGGTGGACGGCGAGGACCGTCTTACCGCGAAGCTGAATGGGGATCATGGCGTAGCCGTCCGGTACGAGCGCGGAGACGACTACTTCAGCTTCCACTGGGCGCGGACGCTCCCGATGGGTGTACTCACTGTCAGCCATGCGACCCCCTTGGCGCTGCCTGCGTCACAAACCGCGCACAAGTTCGAATGCGAGCGCGCAAATGCAGACTATCGGACCTAACGCGCCCCCAGGCGGTGCCGCCAATGGTGTCGCATTGAACGGCTTCTGACTACACCGAGCATATGAAAACTACAGAGCGTGTTCAGCCCGCTGGTGGCATATGCCTCGATGTCTATTCCTGTCGGGTGAACGATTCAATGAGTCGCTGAAGCTGCTCACGCTGGGTAGGCGTCAGCGGCGCAAGGCTGTCGACGAGCGCACGCGCCTCACCCGACGCGGACCACTCAACGTCGACACCGAAGAACTCGGCGCCAGCGGCGTCCTGCACTTTCCCAAGCGGCACGTCGAGGCCGACGGCCAGTCCCCGCAGCATCGGGTAGTCCGGGATCTGCACCGGGAGGTCGGTCGCGAGGCGGTGAAGCCAGGAGGATTTCACGGTCTGCTCGCCGGTTTCCGGGTCGATGCAGCGCGCGGCGAGCTTGTCGTAGCTCAGCCCGAGAGTGTTCTTGCGGTCGCGCGCGAGGTCTCTCAGCTGGCTTCGCCCCGCCGCAGGGGAACGATCTTGTGCAGCCATGAGGGTCATCCTGCCACTCCGAGTCATGTCATGGGCCGTGGGGTGTCCATGCGACCAGTGAGGCGGTCCACCTATCCCCCCAAGTGGCGGGGGGTCTGCCATCCCACTCGCCGGACAGAGTGTCCATGCAGTGCAGCGGCGCACGCTAGGGCGCAAAGCAGAGTTTGGCCAAATTCACACGCCACACCCAAGAGGCTGGACGTGACGTCCAAGCTATGCAATGCTTCATCCATCCAAGCAGTGCAACAATTCACTGCACGAGGTGGACGCATAGATGTCTGACCACAAGCCCATTCCGCTCTTCCGACTCGTCGACCGAGACCTCCTGGCCAAGCTCATGGAACGCACCGGCACCGGCGCCGCAGTTACCGGCCGCGAGCTCGCCACGAAGGCCGACGTTTCACACAGCACCATCGGCAACCTACTGACAGGCGAGCAGGAAGCAGTCTTCTACCCGACCGCCTGCGAGATCGCATCGGCCATCGGCGTAGATGTCCTGATCCTGTTCACCCCCACGGGGCGAGCTACCCGCCACTCGGGCCGCTCCCGGCTGCGAGTGCCGGCGTGACCGCCACTTTCAGCCGCACAGCCGCCCAGCAGCGCCTCGGCCCCGCCGCAGTGCAGGCCATCCGCGAACTCGTGGCTGCGGCTCCGCCGCTCAGCCCCGACACCCGGGCCCAGATTCAGTCGCTCTTCGACACCGCACGGCCTGCCACCGGTCCGGCTGGCCTGCCCATCGCCGCCTGACCCCATGAAAACGGGGCCGCCCGGACGGCTAGGTCCGAGACAGCCCCGGCATTCCTCACCAACACCGAGAAGACGAGGAACACCATGAACCACCAGCCTACCGTCACCGGCCTCCCCGGCCAGAGCGGCATCACGCACCACATTCCCGTCCCGCTCCCGGCCCCGCCGGTCGAGCTGTACAGGGACCTGCGTGGCTTCGTGTGGCGGCTCGTCGAGGACGGCCAGGACGGCCGCCTCTTCGTCCCGGAGCAGGTGAACCCCGCCAACTGCCCGCGGATGGTGTGGGCCCGCGAGGACGAACTCGCCGAGGTCGTCGGCCCGCTGGTCCGCCTGGAGCGTGCGGCGTGAACACCCAGTCGATCGGCAGCGCGTCCCGTGTGATCTGCGAGGCCATGGGCCGCCCGAACGCGGTCCCGGCGACGATCGCTGTGGCGCTGGACGCGAACGGGCTGCTGAACACCGTGGAGACGGCCGCCGAGTTGGTGGCGCTGCGGGACCGGGTGGCCGAGCTGGAGGCCCTGGAACCCGCCACGTACCAGACGTGCCCCACCTGCCACGCGGCGTACCGGTACGGCACACCGTGCAGTACCTGCGCATTCCAGGCCCAGGTGGCCGCTGCCCGGAACTCGATCGCCACCGAGTTCCCGCACGTGGCCGCGCTCCTCGCCGAGGACCCGCACGACGGGCCCCTCCACCACGACTACCGCCTCGGCCACGACCTCCCGGAGACCTCCTGATGAGCAACCTGCCCGTTGACGGCCCGTACCGGATCGGCGTCACGCCTCTGCCCGGCGGCGCCCGCATCGACATCAACCACTACCTCACCACGGTGCTCGTCTCCCTTGCCGAGCTGGCCGCCGAGGACGGCAAACAGCTCCTCCACCAGCTCCAGGACATCGCCGCCGCACACGCCGCCTCGTCGGGCGCCGACTCCCACGGCGCCCACGAGCGGGACACGCTCGTCGAGCAGCTGCTCACCGAGGTCGGCCACGAGTGCGCCATGAGCGTCTACGGCGCCGGGGTGTCTCGGCTCGCGTCGGCTCTGCTCGTCGCCGGACGCCGGTCGGTACCGAGGCAGCGGGGTGCCGCGTGAACGCCCTCAACCGTATTCGCTGCGAGCCCAGCATCAAGGCCCTGCCGAACCGGTGGCGGCCCGTCTACATCCAGCAGGACGGGGAGCCGGATGGCATCGCCCCAGTCTGCTCCGACGAGGACCACGAGGACGCCGACGCGGACGGCGGCGTGTACGGATGCTGCCCGGAACCGCTCATCGAGGTCCCGGACCCGCACCTCGCCGAGTACCTGGCCGCGCTCCTGAACGCGGACCGAGGTGACCGATGAACGCGGCCGCGCCGGCCCCGGCCGATACCCGACTGCCCGTGCTTCGCACCGCGGCCGCGGAATGGCTCGGGCAGTGGACGACCCGCCGCGTGCAGCACCTGTACGCCGCGCACTTCGGGCCCGGCCCATGGCGCCAAGCCGCCCGCGAGGACCTCGCGGAGCTGCACCGGCAAACGCTGCTGCACCTCCACGACGAGGACCCGGGGCGCCGCTTCTACACCGTGAACACGTACGGAGGCATCTGATGTTCATCCGCCGCAGCACCTACCAGCGGCTCGTCGCCCGCGCCGAGGCCTACAGCCAGGCCTACGTGGACGCGCGCCGGGCCGGGGTGGCGAAGTGATCGCGACCGGCAGCGACGAGTACGGCGAGCAGCTGGCCGCGCGCATCGGCCAGCTCATCATCGACGCGGACAAGAACTCCGGCCGCAGCCGTCAGCGGGCGATCGGCCCCTCCGAGGTCGGCGAGCCGTGCGAACGCCAGCTCACCTACAAGATCCTCGACTGGCCCGAGACCAACACCAACCGCGACCCCATCGCCGCGATCATCGGCACCGGATTCCACATGTGGATGGCCGAGAAGTTCGAAGCCCGCCAGACGCCCATGCCCGACGGGCAGCCCCGGTACCGCATCGAGGAACGCGTCACCGTGCGCCAAGGACACACCGAGGCCGCCACACTCACCGGCAGCTCGGACCTGTTCGACCGGCTCGCCCTGCTCAACAACGACTGGAAGCTCGTCGGCAAGAGCAGCCACGACAAGTACCGGCGGCAGGGCCCCGGCGAGAAGTACCGCGTCCAAGCCCATCTCTACGGCCTCGGCCAGGAGAACGCCGGACACCGGCCCACCCGCGTCGCCGTGACGTTCATCGGCCGACACCACGAGCTGATGGTCCACGTGTGGTCCGAGCCCTACGACCGCAGCATCGCCGAAGCCGCGCTCGCCCGCCTCGACCGGATCCGCGACACCGCGGCCGGACTGGAGCTCGACCACCACCCCGAGAACTGGCGGCTCATCCCCATCCCCAACAAGCCGAACTGCCGGTTCTGCCCCTGGCTCAAGCCCGGCAGCGACGACCTCGCCGCCGGATGCCCTGGACAGCCCAGCACCAACCCGGGCGCCTCGCTTGAGGCCTTGATCGCATGACCGCCCGGTTCGTGCGCCAGCGCCGCTGCGTCATCTGCGACCACCGCGTCCACGCCGTGCCCGACCGGCGGCCGCCCGCGCAGTGGGACTCGCGATGCGACGAAGGGTGCGAGTGCACAACCGCCTACTGCCAGCCGTACCGGGTCTACACGGACGGCACCACCGATCGACGGGACATGGGCCCGTTCGGCACCAGCAACCAGCAGGAGCAGAAGCAGATGACGACACCGCAGCAGTACCAGGCCCCCTCCGCTGACGACTTCCTCATGGGCGGAGGCGGCGCCCCCAGCGCCAAGTTCCCCACCCCGGGAACCAGCCTCACGGGCCGAATCACCGAGCGGCCCACAGTCGAGCAGCAGCGCGACATCAAGGACGGCACGCCCAAGTTCTGGTCCGACGGCAACCCCATGAACCAGCTCGTCATCACGGTCCAGACCGACCAGCGCGACCGTGAGATTGAGGAGGACGACGGCCGGCGGCGGCTGTTCGTCAAGGGCCAGCTCAAGAACGCGGTCGCCGACGCGGTCCGTGGGGCCGGAGCCCGCGGCCTGGAAGTCGGCGGGATCCTCACCGTGACCTACACCCACGACGGCCAGGCCACACAGCGCGGGTTCTCCCCGCCGAAGCAGTACACCGCGCAGTACGTCGCCGCAGTCGCCGCTGAGCTGCACGCACTGGACCCCGGCACCGTGCCCACGCCTCCCCAGCAGTACACGGCGCCGCCAGTGGCCGCACCCGCGCCGCAGTACACGGTGCCCGTCCCGGCCCCCGTTCAGCAGCCCGCGTCGGTGGCCGCAGCGCTCAGCCCGGAGCAGCTCGCCAACCCGGCCATCGCCGCGCTCCTCGCCCAGCAGGCCGCACAGCAGGCGCAGGCCGCGACCACTCCGCCGCCGTTCTAGCCGCCGTTCGGGGCTGCGCGACCACCGCTCCGCAGCCCCGAACGGACCAACCCGCCTCGGACCCGGCGTGACGCCGCCGAATCGACTCCGGCCCGAGGCACTGCACCCGACACCGCACCACGGCACGAGGAGCCATCTTGAGCGACACCGCACCCGACATGCTCGCCGCAGCCCTTGCGCTGCACGCGGCTGGCTGCTCGGTGGTCGCCGTCCGCACCGACGGCTCCAAGAGACCTCAGGGCGACTGGAAGCGGGCGCAGACTGAGCGGGCCTCGGAAGGCCTCGTCCGCTCCTGGTTCACCGGTGGCCACCCCGGAGTCGGTGTCGTCTGCGGCGCCGTGTCCGGCGGCCTGGAGATGCTGGAGCTGGAGGGCCGCGCCGTCGACGAGGGCGTCCTCACGCAGCTCGTCGACATCCTCGCCAACTCCGGCATGGCCGAGCTGTGGCAGCGCATCGCCACCGGCTGGCTGGAGCGCTCCCCCTCCGGCGGCCTCCACCTCCACTACCTCGTCACCGGCGGCGCCCCGGGCAACACCAAGCTCGCCAGCCGCCTGGCACGCGAGGACGAGCTCACCGACGACGAGCGGGACGTCCTCGTCCGGCACCCCCGCAAGAGGCTCCTGCGCGGCCTCGTCGAAACCCGCGGCGAGGGCGGCTTCGTCGTCACCGCGCCCAGCCATGGCACCGTCCACGCGACCGACCGACCCTACGAACTCCTCGCCGGGGGCCCGGCCACACTGCCGACCATCACCGCCGACGAGCACCGAGCGCTGCACGCGGTGTGCCGGATGCTCGACACCGTCCCGACCGACGAACACCTTGATCACTTTCCCGCTACCGCGAAAGTGATCACCGAGCCCCTCGACGAGGCCGCCGCGTTCCTCTTCGGTAGCAGCCCGGCCGGAACCGGGGCCAGCGGACTCACCCCCGGGGACGATTTCGAGCAGCGCGCCAGCTGGACCGACATCCTCACCCCGCACGGCTGGCGCCTCATGTTCGTCTCCGGCAGCACCTCCTATTGGCAGCGCCCCGGGAAGGACGGCCGGGAACCTTCGGCGACCACCGGCCGTGCCATGGACCGCGACCGGCTGTACGTCTTCACCACCTCGACCGAGTTCGTTGCCGAGCGCCCCTACACGAAGTTTGGCGCCTACGCCCTCCTCAACCACGGCGGCCAGCACTCCGACGCCGCACGCGAGCTCCGCCGTCAGGGCTACGGTGCGCCCGCACCCGAGCCCGTACGCCACCTCACTGCAGTCCCCAACCCCCGGCCCTCGATCGACGGCACGGCCGCACTCAACGTGGTCCAGCACCCAGCCACCGAGATCGGGCCCGAGACCTACACGCGGACCGACGACGGGAACGCTCTGCGCCTCGTCGACCTCCACGAGCAGGAGGTCCGCTACGTGCCGCAGCGCGGCCGCTGGCTCCGCTGGGACGGACACCGGTGGGCATGGGACGAAGCCGGGGCCGTCCGCGAAATGGCCCGAGCCATTGCCCGCGACCTCCCCAACGGCGAGGGCGAGGCCAAACACCGCGCGCGCTCCCTCTCCACCGCAGGCATCGCCGCAATGGTCACCATGGCGCAGACCGACCCCCGCATCGTCGTCCACGCGGGCCAGCTCGACGCGCACCGCATGCTGCTGAACACCCCGAACGGCGCCGTCAACCTCAAGACCGGCACACTGTCCGCCCCCGACCCGGACGAGATGCACACCCGCGCCACCCGCGTCGCCCCCGACGAGACCATGGCCACCCCGAAGTGGGACCGGTTCCTCGCGCAGACCTTCGGCGACGACCAGGAACTCCGCGGCTACGTCCAGCGCATGGCCGGGTACGCGGCGTCCGGGTCCGTGCGCTGGCACATCCTTCCCTTCCTGCACGGCCCCGGCGGCAACGGCAAAGGCGTGTTCCTCAACGTGCTCCGCTCCGTCCTCGGCGACTACGCGGCCACCGCCCCGAACGCATTCCTCATGGCCGGGGCCCAGCGCCACGAAACGGAGATCGCCCGGCTCCACGGGCTGCGCCTCGTCATCGCGTCCGAGGTCAACCAGGAGGCCAAGTTCGACGAGGCCAAGGTCAAGGAGCTCACCGGCGGCGACGGCCTCACCGCACGCTTCATGCGACAGGACCACTTCACCTTCGAGCCCACACACAAGCTGTTCCTGATGGGCAACCACCAGCCCCGCGTCTCCGCCGGCGGCAAAAGCTTCTGGCGGCGCCTGCGGCTGATGCCCTTCACCCGCACCCCGAGCGAGGTGATCGAAGACCTCGACCTCATGCTCATCGCCGAGGAAGCCCCCGGGATCCTCGCGTGGATCGTCGCCGGAGCCGCCGAGGTGTTCCGCGACGGCCTACAGGACCCAGCCTCGGTCACCGCGGCGACCGCGCAGTACGCCGAGGAGGAAGACGCGCTCGCCCGCTTCCTCACCGAAGCCTGCTCCGTCGGCGGCGGCGCGCACGTCCGCACACTCACCGACCGGTTCCGGAAGGCGTATGAGCAGTGGTGCCGCGTGGAGGGCGAGGAGCCCATCGCCGCACGGCAGCTCGGCCGCGAACTGCGCCGGTTCGAAATCGTCCGCAAGCCCAGCAACGGCAAGTACGCGTACATCAACGTTGCACTCAACGCGCCCTCCGCTGACGAGGAGGACGACGAATGATCACCCTTCAAGTGCCATCACAGTGCCGTTGCAGTGCCATCAAAGTGCCGTTGAAAGTGCCGTTGAAATCAGTACGTCTTTGCAGCTCACAGACGTGCAGTGCCATCAGTGCCGTTGAAAACAGCTATCCAGCTCCGTACGCACACAAGAGCATTGATGCTCAGAAACTGGCACTAACGGCACTGACGGCACTGCCACCCCGGATGACCTGCGGAAACAGCAGTGCCATCAACGGCACTGCAACGGCACTGCCCTCCGGCGGCACCCGATGACCCATCCCGGCGTCGCCGCAAAGATCGCAGCCTCCGCAGACCACGCGATCGAACGCACCTGCCCGCGCTGCAGCGCCCTGATCCTCACCGCGTGGGCCGGCCGTACTGCGGCCCTCCACGTGGTCGCCGACGCGGAACCCATCGACCTCGCCACGGAAATCCAGGCCCGCATGACCGGCCGGCTCACCTGGCGGCTGCTCACCAGCACCCTCGGCGTCCGCCGCATCGTCTGGCGCGACCCACTCACCGTGCCCCACCACCAACACCCCGTACTCCGAGACCACCGCTGCCCCCCGCAGCCAGTACAGGAGGCCCTGCTGTGACCCGACACTTCGCCATCCACCTCCCAGCAGGGATGGCCCTGCTCAACGCAAACCAGCGCCCGCACCACGCGGTCAAGGCGAAGCTCACCGCGGCCATCCGCGGCGCTGCGATGGAGGCCTGCTCCGAGGACCCGACGATGCACGCCGCGTTGGCACAGGCCAACCCCGGGCCCGTGCTGCAGCGCGCCTACATCCTCGGAGTGCTCCACCCTCCGTCGCGCCGCCGCGCCGACCCGGCCAACTGGTATCCGAGCTTCAAAGCCGCAGTCGACGGGCTCGTCGATGCAGGGGTGCTGGAGGACGACGACCACACCCACCTTGTCGGCCCCGACATGCGCATCGGCCCCGTGGTCAAGGGCGGCCGCATCAGCCTGCACATCCAGGAAGTCGACACCGTCACGTTCGCCGCGTTCCAGTGGAGGACCGCATCATGATCAACGACGAGTGGACGCGCCACGACAACCCCCGGCCCTGCACCAACGACCCGGAGCTGTGGTTCTCCACGAGGTCCGAGGACAAGCGGAAGGCCCGCGAGTTCTGCGCTGGCTGCCCGTTGCTCCAGCCGTGCCGGGACTACGCGCTCGCCACCCGCCCGACACACGGAATGTGGGGCGGCCTCACCGCGAAGACCCTCCGACCCGGGGCAGTACCGGTCACCCCGCGGCGCGACAGCAAGACGCCTGTGGACTGCGACAGCCCTACCTCGTACGCGCAGCACCGGCGTCGCGGCGAAGTCTGCGAGCCATGCCAGGCCAAGCGTGCCGCGCAGGTTGAGAGCAGCCGCCGAGCCCGGTTGGAGCGCGAGCACACCCTCCACGGCGGCTCGATGACCGGCTACAACGCACACGTCGCCCTCGGCGAACAGCCCTGCCTGCTCTGCCGCGCAGTCAACGCACGCCGCCTCGCCGCACGCCGCGCCGCGCTCCGATCCCCTCAGACCGGCCGCAGCCGCGCCGACGCCGCCTGAAAGGCCCGCCATGCCCGAGACACGCGAGACCTATGGCCACGAACCCACCCTCAGCTTCATCGACGGCCGAGCCCTCGCCAACATCTGCCCCCGCTGCCACACCACCACCACGCACTACGACGAGGCCTACCAACCCACCCGCTACACCCGCCCCGTCCGCTGGCCCTGCGGCACCGCTGTGCTCCTCGGCCTCACAGAACCCCCAGACGCCGCCTGACCGGCTCACATCCGGTTCCCCGATCCGCGCGCGCAACAAGGAGACCCGCATGACCAACCGGTTCGAGTTCACCGACGAGGACGGCGACCGCCTCACCTGCCGCCCCATGCTCGGCATCCCCGCCATCCTCCTGAAGACCAGCCCGAACGGTGTGGTCATCCCCCTGGCTCGGCTGGAGGAGCTCGTGAACGGCGAGCGCGACATGGCCCGCCAGGCCGGCGGACAGACGCCGGAGCCGCACGACGAAGCGCTCTGCGGGCACTGCGATGTCCCGAGGGCCAGCCACCACCACCCGTGGACCAGCACCAGTGACGTGATCGCCAACGACCCGCAGAGCGCTGCCGAGCAGCTGGCCGCCGCGTTCACCGTCGCCGAGCGGCAGTTCCTCACCTTCGCCCTCGACCTCGCCTCCGACCACATGGCCGACCGGGGCGACGAGTTCAGCGACGAGGACGAGGCCGCGCTCGACCGGTTCCGCGCCATGGCGGTTGGGGAGGCCGGAGCATGAGCCAGCAGCAGCCCCCCGCCCTGCCCGACTTCCTCGTCGGCTACCTCGCCCAGCAGGACGCCTACCGCTTCACCGCGGTGAACCAGATGCTGCGCGGCTTCACCGAGCGCGAGGTGCTGCTCATCAAGGAGGCCGCCGTCATGGGCTGGGTCCAGGGCCGCATGCACGCGGAGCAGAAGGTACCGGGAGACCGCCAAATCCTGTTCACCGTGGCCGACGGGTGCCGGGCCCACGCCGACCTGTACCCGACGATCACCGGCTGGACCCCGAGCGTCGACGAGGACGACGGGGAGGAGCCGTGAGCGGCTGGGCGGTGGTTGGCCTCGCGCTCGGCGGCTGGTTCGTCCTCGCTGTCGCCCTGGGTCTGCTTCTGGGCTACGCCATCCGCCGCAACACCCGAACCCCCAACCGCGCCGTACGAGGCCCGCACGCGACCACGTGGGGCCGCCAGAAGACCAGGAGCCGACGATGACCGAGCTCACCACCCCCTTCGACAGTGCCCTCGACCGCGTGAACGAAGCCACCACCAACCTCACTCGGCTCACCACCACCCTCGGTAAGCCCCGCAACCTCACGACCAGCGAAGCCCTCGCGGCTGTCCAAGCCCAGGGAACTCTTGCGGTGGCCTCCGCCCTGCTCGCCCTCGTCGAGACCCTGCGGAGCCAGCCGTGACCGAACAGCCCGTCCGGCACACCGCCGACACGATCACCGACACGGCACTCGACGAGCTGTACGCCGAACGGGAGCGCTACCGGCTGGCGTGGACCAGTGCCCGCAGCCGGGCCGGCGGTGCCCGCATCGCATGGCGCTGCTGGTTCCGGCTCGCAGAGAAGCGCCGCACCCGCGCCGAGCAGGCCGAAGCCGCCATCGCCCGCGTCCGAGAAGTGCTCGCACCGCGTAGCTGGCCGTACGCCGAGGTCCGCGCTCGTGACCTCCGTAGAGCCCTGGACGGCCCGCCAACGAGCCCTGAGACGCCACCGAAGCACCTTGCGAAGGGAACGAACGCCGAGGACTGCCCGGCCTGCGAAGGCACCAACCCCGACTACCCATTCCTCTGCCCCGGACCGGAGACCCCGTGAGCCTCGACATCACCGTCGTCATTTGCGTGACCCTGATCATCCTTGCCCTGATCGGCGCCAAGAACCGGAAGGGCGAGTAGCCGTGGCCCGCTCAATCGGCATGGCCGCCGACGCCACCGTCTTCCGCGCCGTCATCACCATCACGAATCGCGACGGCACCGAGGACACCAAGCACGAGGGCCCGTACGGCTCCATCGGCGCCGCCCGAGCCCGCGTCACCTTCTGGACGAACTACCTCACCGAGCTGGACGAGGAGACGTTCAAGCCCACCGGCAAGAGCCGCGCACACGGCTACGTCGAAGAGGGTTCCGTCGCCTGGAAGCCCGCCTGAGACATGCGTGAGGGGCGCATCCACCGTCCGCCACAGACCGGATGCGCCCCCAGGTGATCCCACCGTACCCCCGCCCAGCCACGGGAGCACCGATGCACACCACCAGCCCCGCCACAGAAGCCCTCATCACCATCGCCACCCTGTGGCCGCACCTCGACGACGCCCTCGACCAGCACGGCGCCGCAACCTGGCCGCCCGCCGGCCGCATGAGCACGTACCTCGCCAGCCTCGACCAGGCCGACCGCGAGGAAGCCGCCGCTCTCCGCGCGCTGGAGCGCAGCCCGGAGCAGGTCGGCGAGACCCGGGCGCCGCTGTCCATCCGGGTGCTGGACACCGCACGCCTCGTCGAGACCACGCTCATCCACTGCGCCGACACCCTCGCCCCGCAAATCACCCGGCCCGCGCTCAGCCACGCCCCGGCGGACTGGCGGGCCCGCGGCTGGTCACCGGTCGACCGGGCGCTCCGCAACCAGTGCGCCGACGACGAGCAGGCCGACCCGCGACGCTGGCGCTACGTTGGGCTCCGGACCGCCGAGTATGCCGCCGGGTGGCTGCACGCCCGCGTGAGCGACGAGGAGGGGCCGTTCCGACCGCTCACCGCCGCGCAGCTACTCCACGTCGAGCAGGTCGCCGCGGGCTGTGCCGAGCGCATCAAGTCCGCCCTCGACCTCACCGCGCGCACGGTCCCGGCGGCCCGGCCATGCCCGAGCTGCTTCGGCGAGGTGACCGTCCTGGCCGGCGGCGGCCGGGACCCCGAAGCGCGCTGCGCGGGCGCCTGCGGCCGGGTGTGGACCCTCGCCAACACCATGGCGGCGTAGGGGGCCGACGAGGCAGAGTGACGCCATGACGACGCACGCGTATTTCAGAGGCGGGTTCCGCGACGGCCACACCGAGCCGCTCAACACCGACGACGAGGTCCGGACGATCGTCTACGGGCGGAGCGACGGGACTGCTGTGGCGTACATCAATGTTCAGGAGACCAAGCTCATCGACGGCGTCCCACACGCCGTGTACGAGCTGCGCACCCGCTGAACGGGCGGCTCCGGGGTCCGCACTCCGGGGCCGCGTAGGTCACGGCAGGTCAGTAGGCGGCGGCTCGTACTCGGCCTCGTAGACGTGCGGGCCGTCGCCCTGCCACTCGATCAGCGTCGAATCCGCGAAGACCAGCTGATCGGGGTCCGGGAGCTCAGCCCTGCGCAGGAACTCCACCAGGTCCGCATCCGAGTGCGCGACGCCGAGGACCATATCGATGCCCTGCACGCGGATCGTCACCCGCCGGCCACCCGACGCAGCGATCCGGTGTACGACGATCGGCGCATGCTCCATCCGTCCAGCCTGCCGCCGGACAGATCTAAGCGCATCCGGACAGCAGAGAGCCCCGTTCCCGTCGCCGGGAACGGGGCTGATCACTTTCGCGGAGCCTCGAAAGTGACAAGCGTTTTCACTTTGGCGGCATCCGCAAAGTGATCACTCGGCGGCCTGCTTCGGCCGGTGCGACCCTGACCCGGAGTAGCCGCGGAACACGTCCTGCACGGTGCTCAGCTTGCATCCGAGCCGGTCGGCGATCTGCCGGTACGAGAGGCCGTTGCCGTCATCCCACAGCCGGATGATCAGCTCGCGGCGTTCGGCCGACCACACCTTGTTGCGCAGCACCTGCGCGGCCATGATCCGATTCTGCGCCCGCACGCGCGCCTCAGGGTCGGTGATGCGCTCGACCTCATCCAGGGCTTCCGTCACCCGCTGCACCTCCTCGTCGCTCACTCCAGCCCCTTCGTTCGGGCAGGCCGCTTGCCATCACTGTAGGGGCCCCCTACAGTCGTGAGCAAGCAGTCCACACACTGCTCAACAAGTCGGCCCCGGCCGGAGTTCGCACCTCCGCCGGGGCCGGCCATCCACCTGCACGAACAGGGGACAGCCATGACACACCGTACCCAGCTCAGCCAGGCCGAAGAAGCCCTCCGCCAGGCGACCCGCGACGAGACCGTCAAGGACACCGACGCCCTCTCGGACCTCATCACCGCCGTTGCCGACCGGCTCAGGCAGGAGCACCCGACCAACCCGGCCACCATCGTCGACCTCGACGACCTCGCCGCCGAAGTCACCTGGGTCCACGTCAAGCACCGCTCGTACCGCGGCCACATTGACCGCGCCCGGCACGGACTCCTCCACCGACTCGTGTTCGGGGCCCTGCTCATGCCGCGCCCCACCGAGACCCGCGGCGAGCTCGCACTTCGCCTCCTCGACTTTGCCGGGGCCGGCCGATGACCAGCCCGACCGAGGTCGCCACCCGGCGTGCCACCGTGCGCCGCCTGGCGCAGACTGGCGCATCCTCCCGGCGCATCGCCGACGAGCTCGGCGTCTCCAAGGACACCGTGCTCCGCGACCTGCGCCAGACCGAAGCAGCACCAGCCACCCACCGCGAGCGCCTGGCGCAGCGCGTGGCGCAGTCCGCCGCAGCCGTGCGCCACCTCAGCGCCGCAGTTCAGGACGTTGTCGACGCCCGCCCGGCGTACACGCTCACCGACGATGCGACAGCGGCGCACTGGGCTGGCGCACTCCGCGCCGCCGCGGCGCAGCTCCTGGCGCAAGCCGACGCGTTCGCCGACTGCTACCCGAGCGTCACCCTGGCCGACCGCGCACCCCGGAGTACCCCGTGATCACCCCAACCCTCGGCGGCGTCCTCTTCGGCATGATCTTCCTCGTCTGGGAAATCGCCCGCTGGTACCCCGGCATCAAAGCCCTCCGTGCCGACCCGGTACGCCACGCTGGCGACCTGCTCCCCTTCATCCTCTGCTGGGGCATCGGCGCTCTCAGCGTCATGGTCGTGGGCGGCATCGTCGGGTTCCTCGGCGACATCGCCCTGTGGGGCATGAACACCTTCGGCGACGGCATCCTCATCTTCGGCGTCGGCGCCAAGACCGGCACCGCACCCGGCACCGCTGCCGCACCCCTCACCGAGGGCGGCCTGTTCATGACCGCCCTCGTCCTCGTCGCGTTCATCGCCCGCCGCAACTTCGGCGCCACCGGCTCCAAATGGCGCGGCTGGCTCTCCGGAATCGGCCTCGCGCTGACCGGCAGCATTGCCCGGTATGCCGCGATCCCCCTGGCTTCCGCCGCGAACCTGTCCGGCATCTGGCTTACGGGGATGATCCGGTGAACGCTACCGAGCCGTCCACCGCTGACGAGGAGCACGCGGGCGGGCGGGTCGCGGGCGGCTGCGTCCTCGCGGTCGCCCTCGGCGGCGCCGGAGCGGTGGCCTACGCGGTCCCGGACGTCGCCTACTTCGTGACCGGGCTCCTGACGGCCGCCGGGTACCGCATGGCCCGCTCCTGGGCCGCCGGGCGCCGCACGGAAGCGAATGCGGAGCCGGTCGACATTGTGCCCGCGCTTCAGGGCCTGGCCGCGAACGGCGGCCACGTTCTTCTGACCCGGCTCCAAGAGGCCGCCGGACTGCCCGACACCAAGGCCGTGCGTGCCCTCCTCAGCGAGGCGGGAGTCCGCGTGCGGGCCGGGGTCCGCGCGGGCGGCCGCAATGGGCCTGGCGTCCATCACGACGATGTGCCGCCCCTTCCCGCACGCGAGAGTGGCGCCCCTTCCGGCGGTTGTTTGTGCAGTTCAGGGACCAACACCAACGCCAACAACGGCCCGCCGGAGGGGGCCCGAGCGGGGTTGCGTGTAGAGGCCATCGGCCAGGCCGGAGCCGTCGTCCGAGTCCCCTCCGAGTCTCGCACGTACAAGGTCGGGGGGTGAGCCACATGGACTACTGCGCAGACTGCGGATGGTGGACCAAGCCCGGCTGCGGGCACTGATGAAGTCCAAGCCCTCACCGGAGCAACGATGATGGACGGCATGAGCGAGCCGCACAGTCCCATGTACCGCCACAACCTCCGCTTCGAGAATCACAGCAAGGTCGTCGACTGGGAGCCAGGGTCCATGTGGGCCGAGCAGGTACCGACAGACGAGACCACGGTTACATGCGCGTGCGGCCTCAACACCGGAGCGGTCCCGAGCAACGAGGCACGCCTCGTCTACGAGGAGCACCGCAACCTGATCCGCGACGAGATCGCCGCCGGGACCATCGACTGAATCGAGCCACGCACGAGGGGTGTTGTACCGGCCATCCCGGGCGTAGCGTGAGCCCCACACCGCCGAGGGGGCCATCCTCGGAGAGCCCCGACCGTGCGCTGACACGGTCGGGGCTCTTCTGCACCTAGTTGCAAAACCGGCGCCCGTGCCCCATCCTGGCCTCACGTCCGGCGTGCCTGGACATCGAAGCCCCGCCACCGCGCGGGGCTTTCGCGCGTTACAGACCGGTCACACGCCAGACGCCCCCACACCCCCAGTGCAACGATGCGGCTCCACCACCGCACCAGGGGGCATCATGGGCTTCATCAACAACGCCAAGGGCGAGACCGCCGCCAAGGCAGCTGCCGCTGCATACACCGCTGGCCGCCAGGTCTTCGCCTTCAAAATCATCGAAGCGAACACGAACAGCCGCAGTACGGGCCCCATGATCGGCGTGGCTGAGCAGATCGAAGGCATCGAAAGCCAGGGCTGGCACCTCACCAACATGGCTGGCGCCGAAGGCAAGGCCCTGGGCAGCGAGCGCACCGCGCTCCTCTGCCTCTTCCGCCGCCGCCAGTAGACCCCCACGCCCAGCACACCCGGAGCCCCGCCAATACACGCGGGGCCTTCGTGCGTCACAGGTCAGTCACAGCCACCACACAGACGCCTGTACCCGGACACAGTGACGCGATGCGCACACACCACAGCATCACCATCCTCGCCGCAGCCGGCGTCCTCGCCCTCACCGCGTGCAACCCGCAGGCCACCAGCACCGGCCGGCCCGCACCCAGCAGCCCGCCGGCCGCCGCACCAACCCCCGCGAGCAGCACGCCTGCGGCGCCCAAGGCCTCAGCCCCCGCGCCCGCTCAGGGCACTGTGCCCAACGCGGTCGGTCAAGTCCTCCAGGCTGCCCAGGACAACGCGCAGGCCGTGGGCTTCTACCTCCTCGGCTCCACTGACGCCCTCGGCCAGAGTCGCCACCAAGTCCTCGACCGCAACTGGAAAGTCTGCTCCCAGACGCCCGCCGCCGGCACGATGACGGCCACGAGTACGAAGCTCGTGTTCCACACGGTCAAGCTCGAAGAGACCTGCCCCTGAGATGAACCGGAGGTGGTGACCGTGGCCGCGATGGGCGACAACCAGTACAACGGCGCCAGGGTCACCACCGAGGAACTCGACGAGCTCCGCCGCCTCCACGCGCAGGGCCTCGGCCGGAACGAGATCGGCCGCGCCATGGGCCGCAGCCAGCGCACCATCAGCGTCTACGCCGCCCGCCTCGGCCTGGCCTTCGACCGTACCGCCACCGAGGAAGCCACCCGAGCCCGCAAAGCGGACCTGGAAGAGAAGCGAGTCATCCTCGCCGAAGCCCTCACCGACGACGCGCTCGCCCTGTCCGCGCAGGTGTGGGAGCCGACGACAATCCACTCCTTCGGCGGCAAGGACCACACGTACAACAGCCGGGACATCCCCGAGCCGCTCGCCGCGGACAAGCGGTCGCTGATGGCCGCCGCCGCAGCCGCCGCCGCGCAGTCCGTACGCCTCGTCCCGCCGGCCGAAGACTCCGGGGCCGCTGACGCCCGCTCGATGCTCGGCAAGCTGTTCCAGGGCCTGGCTGAGGCGGTGAAGGAGGACCAGGGCAGCGAGGAGGCCGAAGGTGAGTCTCCTTGACGCCCTGCCCCTGTCCCGCAAACAGATCCTGTCCATCGTCCAGGCCGATGCCCGCATCAACTTGTGGGAGGGCTCGGTCCGGTCCGGGAAGACCATCGCGTCGCTGCTCCGCTGGCTGATCTACGTTGCCGACGCACCGACCGGCGGCGAGCTCGTCGTGGTCGGCCGGACCCGCGACTCCCTGTACCGCAACATCATCGGCCCGCTGATGAACAGCGACCTGTTCGGCGAGCTCGCGCAGCAGGTCAAGTACACCAACGGCGCACCCATCGCCTACATCCTCGGCCGGGCCGTCCACGTCATCGGCGCCAACGACGCCAAGGCCGAACCCAAGGTCCGCGGTATGACCTGCGCCGGCGCCTACGTCGATGAGCTGACCACCCTCCCGAAGGCGTTCTTCGACCAGCTCGTCGCCCGCTGCTCCGTCCCTGGCGCGCAGATCTTCGCGACGACCAACCCGGACAACCCGGGGCACTGGGTGAAGCGGGACTACCTGAAGCGGGCCGCCGAGACCCGGCTGTCGTCGTGGCACTTCGTCCTCGATGACAACCCGTTCCTCGACCCCGCCTACGTCGCCGCGCTCAAGTCGACCTACACCGGCCTGTTCTACCGGCGGAACATCCTCGGGCACTGGGTGCAGGCCGAGGGCGCGATCTACGACGCGTTCGACGAGCAGCGCCACGTTGTCGCAGAGGTCCCGCACATCGCCCGCTGGCTGTGCGACGCCATCGACTACGGCACGACGAACCCCTACTCCGATCTCCTGATCGGCCTCGGCGTCGACAACCGGCTGTACGTCGTGTCCGAGTACCGGTGGGACTCCCGGGCCCAGCGCCGCAAGAAGACCGACAGCGAGTACAGCCGGGCACGCCGTGCCTGGCTCCAGGGCGTGCCCCATCCGCAGACCAACGTCCTCGGCGTCCAGCCGGAGTGGACGATCGTCGACCCGTCCGCCGCCTCCTACATCGAGCAGCTTCACCGAGACGGCGTGTCCGGCGTCATGCCAGCCGACAACACCGTCCTCGACGGAATCCGGACGGTCGGCTCCCTCATCGCCGGGGACCGGCTGCGGATCCACACCTCCGCGCGCGGGTTGATCGAGGAGATCCCCGGCTACTCGTGGGACGACGAAGCCGCCGAGAAGGGCGAGGACAAGCCCATCAAGCTCGACGATCACAGCTGCGATGCGTTGCGGTACGGCGTCCGTACGACCGAGGCCCTGTGGCGGCCGCACATTCCGACTCTGCTGGAGGTGGCCGCGTGACCGTCGACCAGGCGATCAGCAACGCCGTCCGGATCCTCCAGGCTGCCGAGACCGAAACGAATCTGGCCCTCATGGAGCGCCTCGACCAACTCGCATGCTCGTGGCTGTCCATCGCCAACCTGCTGATGGAACGGGAGCGTGCCTGATGCCCCTACCCACCGCAGATCAGGCCTGGCCGCCCACAGACTCGCGCGTGCAGACCGCGATGGCCGACTGGGACGCCTGGTTCTCCGCCGACCCCGACCGGCTGGAGCAGCGCTACGAAGGCCGCGGCTACCGCAGTGGGGACCGTCCGGCGCAGTTCGCCACGGGCGTTCGGGGGCGCCTCGCCCGATGGTTCTGGGGCAACCCGACCACCGCCGGACAGAAGCGCACCAAGCTCCACGTGCCGCTCGCCGGGGACATCGCCCGGACCTCCTCCGAGCTGCTGTTCTCCGAACCCCCCAAGCTGACCAGCGCGAGCACGGCCACGCAGGACCGCCTCGACGAGCTCGTCGAGAAGGGATTGCACCCCACCCTGCTGGAGGCCGGCGAGCTCGGCGCGGCCCTCGGCGGCGTGTACCTGCGCATCGTGTGGGACGAAGACGTCGCCGACCGACCGTGGATCGCTCCCGTGGCCGCAGACTGCGCGGTCCCCGAGTTCACGTACGGGCGGCTGCGCGCCGTCACCTTCTGGACGCTCCTCGCCTCCGACGACCCCAACGACCGCAGGGTCTGGCGGCACCTGGAGCGCCACGAGCGCGGTGTCATCTACCACGGACTGTACGAGGGCGGTACAGGCAGCCTCGGCCACCCCGTCCCCCTCGAAGACCACCCCGCGACGGCCCCGCTCGCCAACATGGTTGACGCCGAGGGCGGCATCGAAACCGGCGCCCCCGACCACCTCACCGCCGCCTACATCCCCAACGTCCGCCCCGCGCGAGCCTGGCGACACATCCCGTCCGCCGCCTACTGGGGCCAGTCCGACTTTCAGGGCATCGAGGGCATCCTTGACGCCCTGGACGAGACGTACTCCTCGTGGATGCGGGACGTCCGGCACGGCAAGAGCCGCATCGTTGTTGCCAACGCCCTGCTCCAGTCCGCCGGGCCCGGCCAGGGCGCCACGTGGGACGAGGACCAAGAGATCTACTCCGGGCTGAACATGCTCCCGAGGGCGGGCGACCCCAACCCGATTACGCCCGTCCAGTTCCAGATCCGGGTAACTGAGCACCGCGACACCTGCGCCGAACTCGTCGAGCAGGCCGTACGCCAGGCCGGCTACTCCGCCTCGACGTTCGGGGCGACCGGTGACGCGGCTGCGGTCACCGCAACGGAGATCCGGGCCCGGGAACGCCGCAGCATGGCCACCCGCGCCCGCAAAGCCTTGTACTGGAAACCCGCGGTCGCCGACATCACGGCCGCGCTCCTCGCCGTCGAGGCTGGGCCGCTGTTCGGTGTCGCCGGGCTCGACCTGGAACCCCCGGACGTCGAGTTCCAGGACTCCATCAGCGACAGCCCTGGCGAGATCGCCGCAGCCGCCGAGCTGCTGCGCCGGGCCGAGGCCGCGTCCACGGACACCCTCGTCCGCATGATCCACCCCGACTGGGACGACGACCAGGTCAAGGCCGAGGTCAAAAAAATCCAGGGCGAGGCCGGACGGGTCGTTGCAGACCCGGCCATGACCGGTGCGGAAGGGGGAGGCCATGCCGGTTTCCCCAGCCCTGGCGGAGGACCTGGCCCACAGGGTCCGTGAGCTGTACGCCGCAGCCGAGGGTGTGCTCCTGGAGCGTCTCGCCGCCGCGCTGGAGGCGGACATCGACTCCCCACGGTGGGCCGAACTCAAGCTCGCCTCGATCGGCAACCTGCGAAACGCCGTCGAGGAGATCTCGGCCGCACTTCAGGACGACACCACGGGCGCGGTTGCCGAAGCCCTGATTACGGCCTACAACCGGGGTCGGCAAGCCGCTGTGGTCGAGCTCGGAGCGCTGGATATCGGTCGGGAGCTCGCCGCCCGGCGGGCCCTGCCCAATGCGCCGGCCGTCGACCGGCTCGCCGCCTCGTACGCGCAGGACACCCGCCCGCTCTACCAACGGATCACCCGGTCCGTCGTCGACACCTACCGGTCGATTGTGGCCCGGGTGTCCGGAGCCCAACTGCTTACCGGCATCACCCGCCGAGACGCCTCACAACGGGCCCTCGACCAGTTCGCGGCCCGCGGCATCACCGGCTTCACCGACTCGTCCGGCCGCAACTGGGACATGGCCTCGTACGCGGAGATGGCCGTCCGATCCGTCACGGCGCGCGCCGCGATCGAAGGCCATATCGACTCGCTCGCCGAGATCCGAATCGGGCTCGTCATCGTCTCGGACGCGCCGCTCGAATGCCCGCTCTGCCGGCCCTGGGAAGGCGAAATCCTCACCCTCGGCGCCGAGTCCGGGCCCCACACGGTTCGGGCGCAGCATGAGCTGCACGACGACGGCCGCACGATCGCCGTTCACGTCGCCGGGTCACTGATCGAGGCCCGCGCCGCTGGCCTCTTTCACCCGAATTGCAGGCACTCACTTGGCGCCTACCTGCCCGGGGTGACCACCCGACCGCCGCACCATGCGACGCCGGGCACCACCTACGAGGACACCCAACGGCAGCGGGAGATCGAGCGGCACATCCGCTCCTGGAAACGCCGGGCCGCTGCCTCGATGGACGAGCAGGCCCGCCGCAAGGCTCAGGCCAAGATCCGCGACTGGCAGAAGGCCGCGCGCGAGCACGTCGCCGCGCACGACGACATCCGCCGCAAGCCCGCGCGCGAGCAGATCAGGGCCGCCCGCTAGTCCTCGACCTCGCCGTCCTCGGCACTCGCCTCGAAGAGCGCGGCTTCAACGTCGAGCCATTCGTCGGTAGTGACCTCGCTGCCCTCCGCAGCCTCAACGACGGCACGGCTGGCAAGGGCCATCAGGGCCCTAACCACTCCGTCCTTGTCCTCCGACATTTCCCAGAGGGCCGCTTCACCGCTGGTGTCCTCGCGAAGGAACGCCTTCACCAGCCCCACAGCGGTCCGGAACGCTTCCTCGAACTCAGCTTCGTCTGTCATGTGCGGACGATATCCAGCACCGCTTACGGCCGCACGGCCGGGGCAAACCCGCATGGGAGCACACATGATCACCCCTTTCAGGCACACCCTCGCCACGCACCCGGCAGGCGCGATCCTCGGCTACCGCATGGACGGCCGACCGATCCACGTCATCGCGGGTGGCAGCGACGAGGGCGCCGGCGCCGCAGGTGGCACCCCGCCCGCCGGTGACCCCGGCACCCCGCCCGCAACGCCCCCGGCCACACCTCCGGCCGCCCCCGCCCCCGGCGGTGACGACACGGACTGGAAGGCCGAGGCCCGCAAGTGGGAGAAGTGGGCCAAAGAGAACAAGGGCGCCCGCGAAGAGCTGGACGCCCTGAAGGCTGCCAGCCAGACCGAGCAGGAGAAGGCCGTCACCGCGGCGGAGAAGTCCGGCCGCACGGCAGCCGCCGCCGAGTACGCCACCAAGCTCGCCGCCGCTGAGTTCCGGGCCGCCACCGCGGCCGCCGGGCTCGACCTCGGTGAGGCCTCCGAGCTCATCGACACCTCGCGGTTCGTTGCGGACGGCGAGGTCGACACCGACGCCATCAAGGCCGCGGTGAAGAAGCTCGCCAAGCTCGCCCCCCGCAGCCCCGGCCGGTCCGGCGCGGACCACGGGGCCGGCGGCGAGACCCCCGCGTCCCTCGACAAGCAGATCGCCGAGGCGACCGCACGGCGGGACTTTGCGACCGCCATCCGACTCAAGCGGCAACGCGCCGCGACCACATGACCTGAGGAGACACCATGGCCGGGATCACCGGGATGGGTACGACCTTCAACCTTCCCAACTACGCCGGCGAGCTGTTCGCGCTCACCCCGGATGACACCCCGCTGCTGTCCGCGATCGGCGGTCTGACCGGCGGTGGCATGACCACGGCCGTGGAGTTCGAATGGCAGACCTCCGACCTCCGCGACCCGGCTCAGCGGGTCCAGGTCGAAGGCGCGACCGCGCCGACCGCTGAGGAGCGGGTCCGCGCGAACGTACGCAACCTGGCCCAGATCCACCAGTCGAAGGTGTCCGTCAGCTACACCAAGCAGGCCGCGTTCGGGCAGCTCGCCACCCCTGGCAGCGCCCCGTTCCGGTCCGTGGACGGCGACAACCCGATCTCCACCGAGCTGGACTGGCAGATCGCGCAGGAGCTCAAGTCCATCGCCCTGGACGTGAACTTCTCGTTCATCAACGGGCGCTACAGCAATCCGACGACCAACGCGACCGCCCGCAAGACCCGCGGTCTGCTGGAGGCCATCACCACCAACCGGATCGCGCGGGCCACCGTCGTAACCGGCGCCACCTCGGCCACCGACACCGTCACCGCGACGGCGCACGGCATGTCCGACGGCGACAAGATCGTGTTCGTCATCACCGACGCCATGACCAACGTCGTCGCCGGCCGCGTCTACTACGTCGTCTCCAGCGCGACGAACACCTTCAAGGTCGCGACCACGTCCGGCGGCGCCGCGCTGACCCTGGGCACCGCCACGGGCATCTCGTACAACAAGCCCTGGGCAACGACCCTCACGTCCGACCACGTGTCGGACCTGATCCAGCTCGCCTACGACAACGGCGGCATGTCCGAGCAGGCCACCGCGACGCTCCTGTGCAACAGCATCCAGAAGCGCGCCATCACCAAGGCGTACTCCTCGGCGTACGGTCAGTACACGGAGACGTCCCGCACCGTCGGCGGCGTCAACGTCCAGACCATCGTCTCGGACTTCGGCACGCTGAACCTGATGATGGACCGGCACGTCCCGCAGGACACCATCCTCGCCGTGTCCCTGGAGCAGCTCGCCCCCGTCTTCCTCAACGTCCCCGGCAAGGGCGTCATGTTCGAGGAAGAGCTCGCCAAGACCGGCGCGTCCACTGACGTACAGCTGTACGGCGAGATCGGCCTCAAGTACGGGGCCGAGCGCGCCCACGGCGTCATGACCGGCCTGAAGGTCTGACGTGGCCATCTACGAACGACGCTCCGGCGACCACATCGCCGAGAGTGTTCAGCCGGTCCCCGGTTCGGACGCGGAAGCCGCCTACGCGGCCCTCGCCGACGACCCGGCGTCCGGCTGGCGTGTGGTCGAGGAGACCAAACCCAAGCGCACGTCCAAGGCCCAGAAGGAGGAGGGCTGATGGCCCTGACCACCACAGTCGGCGTGACCGTCGACGGGATCTACACCAAGGCTGGGGACCTGTCCACGGCCTCCGACAGCATGTCGAAGCGGTACGGCGCCTATCTGGCGAGCGGCACCGGCGCCGGAAAGGCGGACCTCCGCTTTGCGGACACGCGCACGCTCACCGCGTCCGCGACGGAGGACATCGACCTCGCGGGCAGCCTCGTGGACATCTACGGGGCGACGCTGACGTTCGCCAAGGTCAAGGCGATCATCATCTCCGCGGCGGCCGGGAACACCAACAACGTGATCGTCGGCGCGGGCACCAACCCGTGGATCACTGCCCTGAACGCCACCGGCACGCTCACCCTGCGGCCGGGCGCCTGCGTGGCGCTGTTCGCGGGCGCGGCGGATGCCACGACCTACGCGGTCACGGCGGCCACCGGCGACGTCCTGAAGGTCACCAACTCGGCGGGCTCCACGTCCGTGACGTACGACATCGTGATCATCGGCTCCAGCGCGTAGGAGGTGGCCCATGGCCCGTATCTACGCCACCGCCGAGCAGTACGAGACGTACACGGGGGCGGACGCCCCTGCGGACATCGACTCCCGGCTTGCTCGCGCGAGCCAGATGCTCGACGCGCAGGTGTTCCGGCTCTGCGCATACGCCGTCGGCGACACCGGCCTCCCCACGGACACCGTGGTCGCAGCCGCATTCGCCGACGCAGTGTGCGCGCAGGCCCAATGGGGCGTCGAGGTCGGCGACACCGTCGGGGCGGCCGGAGTGGGCTACGGCTCGGCGCAGATCGGCTCGGTCAACCTCGGCCGGTCCGTCACGGCCGTGTCCGGCGACGACTCCCCGGCCCGGCAGATCGCCCCCGCAGTGTGGGACGCGCTCCGGGCCCCGGACCTCACCCCGGACCGGATCCAGCTCGGGGCGGTGGCCTGGTGAGCACCATCCCCGGCTGGCTCCTCCGCTACACGATCACCATCGAGGCGTACACCGGCGAATCGGCGTACGGACCCCAGTACGCGGCCCCCGTCACCGCGCGGGCCTACGTCGAGGAGACGACCCGCACGGCCCGGACCAAGGACGGCGAGGAGATCACCTCGACGGCCACGAGGGTCTGGTTGTTTCCCACCCAAGCCTGCCCGCCCGAGTCGCGGGTGACGCTGCCTTCTGGGCGGGTCGCCTCGGTCATCACCTCCACCCTCTACGCGGGCGCCGGCCTGCCGACTCCGGACCACCGGGAGGTGACCTGCACGTGAGCCAGTACGCGCGCATGAGCTGGCAGGGCGGCCGCCTCGGAGCGTCCCGGCGGGGGCAGGCGGCGGCCGAGGAGGGTCTCCAGAAGGCCTTGGAGCATCTCCTCTTTGAGTCGCGGAAGCTGGTCCCGCTGGACGAGGGCACACTTGAGCGCAGTGGGCGCGTGACCCGCGACGGCCTCAACGGAGCCGTCACGTACGACACCGTGTACGCCCGGATCCAGCACGAGAACCTGGACTACAAGCACCTGCCGGGCCGCATGGCGAAATATTTGGAAATCCCGCTCAACAGGGATAAGGACGTCATGCTCCGGCTGATGGCGGTCCCCCTGCGGAGGTGGCTGCGTGGCTAGCCTCCTCGACGGTCTGGCCCGCCATCTGGCCGCTCAGGGCCTCGGCGTCTACGACGAGACCGGCGTCACCGGCAGCATTTTCCTCGAAGCCAAGCCGTCCACCCCGGACGTCTGCATCGTCCTAACCATCTACGACGACGGCGCCGAGGCCGACAGCCAACTCGGCTACGACGAGGTACCCGTGCAGGTCAAGGTTCGTGGCACTACCGACCCGCGCGTAAGCCGTGACCTCTGCCAGGACATCCGCTCAGAGCTCCACGGCCTTGGCGAAACCACCCTGCCCGACGGCACGTACTTGCTCCTCTCCCGCGCGAACCAGGCCGTGGCTGGTCTCGGCACGGACGAAAACCGGCGCCACGAGCACGTCTGCAACTGCCGGATGCGTGTTCGCAGCGTGACCGCGCACCGCGTCTGACCCCACCCCCCTTTCCTTCAGCCCGTACGGCACTGCCGGCGGGCTCCTCGCCATGCCCGGAGGAGACACAGCCATGGCAGTGAACACGTACAACGCGCGCGACGCGCGTTTTCAAATCGAGGACTACAACGCACCCGGCACGTGGGTGGATATCGCGATCGGTGCGATCAACACGTGGACCAAGAGCGAGGAGGAGGAGACCACCGACGTCACCACCTTCGGGTCCCTGGGCCAGTCCGAGTCGTACAAGATGCAGATCGGGAAGAGCGTGCAGCTGGAAGGGTTCCGGCTGCGGGACCCGGTGACTTTCGCCCTCGACCCTGGTCAGACCATCGTCGAGGGCATGAACGAGCGACTGGGTCCGGACTCGCTGACCGGCTTCCGGTACGCGCACAAGGACGACACGTCCTGGGTGGTGTTCACCAAGGCCCGCATCACGCTCGGCGACCAGGGTGGCGGCAACAACGACGAAGTGTCGTGGTCAGCGACATTCACGAGGTCCGGCCCGAGCACCACGGCGGTCAAGTCGTGACGGCCCCTCGCGCCACCAAGGCGCAGTCCTGGGAGGACTTCAAGGCCGAGGCCTTCGGGGCCCGCACCGAGATCATCGAGGGCGTCACCGTCCCGGTCCCCTCGGACATCCCGCTCAACTTCGCCGCCCTGTTCTCCACGCTCGGCGCCGAGTCGGAGATCTCCGACTTCGGTGACGCCGTCGGCCTGCTCTACGGCGAGGGCGTGTTCGAGCAGTGGGTCGAAAACGGCATGGGCGCCATCGGCCTGCTCACCGCCCTGATGTGGGGCTACATGCAGGGCAACGGCAAGACCGACGTCGAGTTCGGCGACGCATTCCAGCTCGTCACCAGCGACGACCCGGGAAAAGCAGCGGCCGCGCTCGTCGGGAACCGAGCCGCACGGCGATCGCAGTCCAAAACCACTGGTGGGCGATCGTCGCGGACTTCCGCCGCGAGTACGGGATCCCCGCGGGCGCGATCCCGCACCTAGGCGAGCGCGAGTTCTGGCACCTCGTCTGCGGTCTCTCCCCGGAAGCCATGTTCAGGCGGGTCGCGGCCGACGACCTCTCGGTCATCGATGACGACGCCCTGATCCGCGCTGCCCTTCGCAGCTGACCACGAAGGGCGGCACCCCATGGCCATGACCGTCGGTGAACTCGTCGGCTACGTCCGCGCGGACTCCTCCGACTGGACCCGCGGCCTCGCCCGCGCGGAACTTGCCGCCCAGGGATTCACCGTTGACGCGGCCGGCCGCCTGCGCAACCTTGCGGGGCACTTCGTTGCCGAAGCCTCCGTGATGAACCAGGCCCTGGGGACTGTCGAAGAGGGCCTGGAGGACGTCTCCACGCAGACCTCGGAGACTGCGGCGGTCGTCGAGGTCGAGACCCGCACCATGGCCATGCGCTTCCGGGCGCTGGCGCGCGCCGCCGACGATCTGGGAACCTCGCTCGGGGCGCGTCTCGGCCGGGCCGTGAGCAGCCTGCGCAACATCAACATCGACACCGACCGGCTCGGCTCCATGGCGGGTCGCATCAGTGGCGTCGCGATGTCCTTCGCGAAGGTCGGCGCCGCGATTGGCGCGGCCGGGCCGCTGGTGGCCGGGCTGGCCGCGACGGTGGTCCAGATCGCCCCGGCGGCTCTGGTCGCCGTGTCCGGGCTTGTGGCTCTCAAGCTGGCGACGGGCGCGCTCAAGCTGGGCATGGTGGGTGTGGGCGACGCGGTCAAGGCCGCGATGGACCCTTCGGACCCGCAGGCCTTCGAGGAGGCCATCAAGAACCTCGCACCGTCTGCCCGTGCTTTCGCGCGCGAGGTCCGCACCCTCCAGCCCCAGCTGAAGAGCATTCAGCAGACCGTGCAGCAGGAAATGTTCCGCGACCTGGACACGGTCCTCCGCGACCTGGGCAAGACCACCCTGCCGATCCTCAAGTCCCAGCTCAAAGAGACCGGCATCACCCTCAACTTCATGGCCAAGGGCGTCGGTGACGCGGCCATCGAAATGAGCCGCAACGGCACCCTCGGCAAAGCCCTCTCGGGGGCAAACGAAGGCCTCGCCAACCTGTCGCAGGCCCCCGGGCTCGTGGTCCGGGCCCTGGGCCAGGTCGCTGCAGCAGCCGCGCCCAGCTTCGCCCGGCTCACCGAAGCCGCGGGCGCCGGCCTGAACACCCTCTCCGGCCGCCTGGACAAGGCGTTCGCGTCGAACAAGATGCAGCAGGCCATCGAGGACGCGATCACCGTCTTCAAGCAGCTCTTCGACGTCGTCGGCAACGTCGGCTCGATTGTGGGGTCCGTCTTCTCTGCCGCCCGTACCACCGGCGGCGACTTCCTCGGCGTCCTCACCCAGATCACCGGGGCGATCGCGGAGGCCTTCGCCAGCCCCGCCGTGCAGGGCGCTCTCCAGGCGATCTACGGGACGATGGCGGTGCTCGCCCAAACCGTTGGCCCGCTCCTCATCACCGCGCTCAAGGCCATCGCCCCGGTGTTCACGGCGCTCGGTCCGCCCGTCCAGCGGCTCATCGAGATCCTCGGGGCCGCCCTCGGCCCGATCATCGCCGCACTCGGCCCCGTCCTGGAGGCCGCCGCGGAGGCTGTCGGCGCGCTCCTCGACGCGGTCGGCCCCCTGATCCCGGTGTTCGCGAGCCTGATCGTGGGGCTCCTGCCTGCGCTGACACCGATCCTCAAACTGGTCGCGAACGTCTTCAAAATGCTGGCCCCGCTGGTCGCGCAGCTCGCGGGTGTCCTGATGTCCGCGCTGACGCCGATCCTGGCCGCTCTGATCCCGGTCCTGGAACCGATCCTCGACGCGTTCATGACGCTCACCGAGGCCATCCTGCCGATCCTGTCGGCGCTGATCAGCGCACTCGCCCCGGTCATCACGCAGCTCGCCGGGATCTTCGCGCAGTTGATGGTGGCGCTGGCTCCGGTCATCGCACAGCTGGTGCTGCTGGTCGCGAAAGTCCTGACCGACATGACACCAATGCTGATCACCGTCATTGGCTGGATCGGCAAACTCGCCGAAATGTTCGCTGGTGAGCTCGGCCGGGTCATCAACACCGTGGTCCTGCCCGCCATCGAAGCCATCGTGGCGCTCCTCAAGGGCGACTTCAGCGGAGCGTGGGACGCCGCGAAGAGCATGCTGAGTGGCGTCCTCGACTTCTTCGTCCGAGCGTTCATTGAGCTCCCCGGCCGCGCTGGCTCGGCGCTCGCCGGACTCGCGGGCGCACTGTGGGACCGCGTCCAGGAGGCTGGCGGCCGGATGATGGACTCGGTCCGGCAGAAGAAGAACGAGTTCGTGGACTGGATCCGTGGGATCCCCAGCGCCGCCCAGAACGCCCTTGGTGACCTCGGCAGCATCCTGTGGAACGCGGGCGCCCGCCTGATCAGCGGGTTCATCGAAGGCATCCGGTCGAAGATCGGATCCATCAGGTCCACGCTCAGTGGCATTACAGGCATGTTGCCCGATTGGAAAGGGCCGGCTGATGTCGATGCCCGGATCCTTACCCCCGCCGGCCGCAGCATCATCGAGGGGTTCCAGCGGGGCATCACCGCGCAGACTCCGGCGCTTCAGCAGCAGCTCGGCGGCCTCACGGGCGCCCTGCCGGGGATGGCCCTCGGCCCAGCGGGCGCGGGCGGCCTTCAGGGAGGTGGGGGGCAGCCTCGCACGATCATCGAGTTCGAAGGACCAGAGGCCTTCAAGGCCCTGATCCGCCGCATTGTCCAGGTTGATGGGCGCGGGTCCGTCCAGACCGCTTTCGGCTAGGAGGCCCGCATGTCAGTACCCGACGCCCGCGTCGAGCTCCAGATCGCCGGCACGTGGACGGACGTCACCAACGATGCCCTCCACGCGGGCGCAATCCGGTACAGCTGGGGCCGTCGCGGGGAAGGGTCCCAAACGGACCCTGCGGCAGCCTCGTTCGCACTCCGCAACCCTGACGGCAAGTACAGCTCCCGGAACCCGGGCAGCCCGTATTTCGGGCAGTTGGGCCGCAACACGCCCGTGCGCCTTACGCACGGTGGCGGAACCGTGGGGCTTGTCATCCCGAGTGGGGTCCGAGGAGGCGCGACCACTCCCGACGCGGCAACCCTCGACATCGTGGGCGACATCGACGTCCGTGCCGATCTCACTCCAGCCCATTGGGCAGGAGCGAGCAGCGCCAACAGCTTTGGCGTCCTGGGCAAGTACAACACCACCGCGAATCAGCGCTCATGGCTGCTGTGGCTCCACGAGGACGGGGTGGCCGAGTTCCGGTGGTCCACCGACGGGACCACTACCGCCAACGCCACCTCTAGCCAGCCCGTACCGTTCGGCCCCGGCGAGCGCGGAGCCCTCCGGGCCACGTTGGACGTCAACAACGGAAGCGGCGGCTACACCGTCGTTTTCTACACCGCGCCCACCATGGCAGACCCCTGGGTACAGCTCGGCACCAGCACCGTCACCACCGCCGGCACCACATCAATCTTCAACTCGACCGCTGTTGTGGAAGTGGGGGACATCGCCACCTCCACGCTTGCGGCCACCTCCCGCCAGTACCACTCCATCGAGATCCGCAACGGGATCGGCGGATCTGCTGTCGCCAACCCGGTGTTCAGCGCGCAGGCCAGCGGCACCACTACGTTTGCTGACCCAGCCGGACGAACATGGACCGTCGGAAACGGCGCGGAAATCACCTCCCGCCGTATCCGCGCCGTCCTGGAGGCATCCTCATGGACACCACAGTGGGGTGCGGGCGGCCACGACGTCACCACCCCCGTTGAGGCGGCCGGCATCCTGCGGCGCCTCGGCCAAGGCGCGAAAGCCCTGGCCTCGCCACTGCGGCGCAGGATCCCCACGGTAGGGGCTCCGGTCGCCTACTGGCCGCTGGAGGACGGCCGGTCTGCCCTCCAGGCCTACTCGCCACTGCCGGCCGTGTCACCGCTGGCCGTATCCGGATTCGAGTTCGCCGCAGACAACACACTCCTCGGATCCGCGCCGCTTCCCCGCATCACGGCATCTGCCAGCATGCTCGGCGTGGTCCCGGCCCACACCGCTACGGGACAGTGGCTCGTTGCTTGTGTCTTCTACTGGGCGACCCCGCCCGCCTCGCCCACCGTCCTCATGGACTTCGCGACCACGGGAACTGCCGCTCGCGTCGTCCTCACCGTCGACAACGGCAGCCTCTCCCTCGACGGATATTCCAGCACCGGCGCGAGCTTGTTCAGCGTGCCTTCGGTAACCACTGGTTTCGGATTCCATGGCGCCTGGACCCGTCTGGAGATCAACGCCGAGCAGACGGGCGGGAACACCCGGTACCGGATCGGCTGGGTCGACGTGTCGGGGGGCGGCTTCGGAAACGACACCACCATCGCCGCGACCGCAGGAACCGTGACCACGATCGGCACCTCGTTCGGCGCGCTCGCGGCCGACGTGCGCCTCGGCCACCTCGGAGTGTTCGCCAGCTCGAACACATCCGTCTACGACCGTGCCGATGACGGCTGGTTCGGCGAAACCGCAGCCGCCCGATTCCGCAGGCTGGCCACCGAGGAGAACGTGCCAGCCATTGCCGGGACCGCCCCGACCCAAATGGGCCCCCAACGCTCTGAAACCCTCCTAACCCTGCTCGGCGAATGCGAGACCTCGGATGGCGGGATCCTGTACGAGGACCGGGAACGGGCGGGCCTTATCTACCGGGGCCGCACCACCTTGTACAGCCAGACCCCGAGGCTGACCATCCCCTACGCGCAGCTCGCGCCGCCGCTGAAACCGGTCGACGATGACCGGCACCTTCGCAACGACCGCACCGTGAGCCGCGTTGGCGGCTCGTCCGCGCGGGCCGTCCTGACAAGCGGTTCCCTGTCGACTGCGGCCCCGCCGTCAGGTGTCGGCACCTATGACGACTCCCAGACCATGAGTTTGGCCTCTGACGGCCAGTGCGAGGACATTGCCCACTGGCTGCTACATCGAGGCACCTGGGATGAGGCCCGGTATCCGAGCGTGCGGATCTACCTGCACAAATTCCCAACACTCATCCCGGCGGTGGCCGCGCTCCAGCCGGGCGACATCATCCGCATCACCGGTCTGCCTGCGTGGCTTCCACCTGGCCCTCTCGATCTGATGGTCGAGGGCGGCGACGAAGAGCTGAAGACGTTCGAGTGGACAGTCACGCTGGCATGCTCGCCGGCGGGCCCGTGGACCGTGGCCGTGGTCGACGACCTCGTCACCGGCCGGGCCGACACCGACGGCTCGACCCTCGCCTCGGGCGTCACGTCGACCGCGACGTCCCTGTCGGTTGCAACCGTGGGCGCACCGCTGTGGTCCACCTCGGGCGCCGAGCTCCCTGTCGACATCGAGGTCGGCGGCGAGGTCATGCGGGTGACCGCGATCTCGGGCGCGGCCAGCCCGCAGACGTTCACCGTGACCCGCTCGATCAACTCGATCGTCAAGGCGCAGTCCGCCAGCGCGGACGTTCGCCTCGACCAGGCCCCAATCATCAGCTACTGAGGAGGCGCCATGGCGTACACAGGATGGGTCGCCGGACTCCGGACCACCGCAGCCCGCCTCAACGCGATCAGCGCAATCTGGACGCCGTACACGCCCACCTGGACGTCCTCGACCGGCGCCGCGGTCTCTCTCGGCAATGGCACTCTCGACGGCGAGTACGCGCTGGACGGCGGCCTCTGCCACGTCAGGGCCTCGCTGGTGGGCGGGAGCACTACAACGTGGGGTGGCGGCCAGTTCAGGTTCGCGCTGCCCTTCGCGTGTGCTTCGCTGGCCAGCTCCAGCATGTCGTACGTCGGTAGCGCCCTGGCCCTCGACCCCGGCGGCGCCTACTACCCGGGGGTCTCGCGCGTCCTGTCCGGCGACAGCTTCGCCATGGCCCTGTCGTCGACCGCCGCGAGCGGCGCGACGCCGGGCGAGTGGAACGCCACTCGACCCTTCACCTGGGGCAACACGGACAACTTGTCCATCTGCCTCGTGTACAAGCCTGCGTAGCCACCCCGCCACCCACCGCCCCGAGCCTGATGGCCCGGGGCTTTTGTCATGTCTTGGAGGTGTCATGGCCTGGTACCCAGGCGCCGAGAAAATGGAGCTCCAACCGGAGTCCGATTCCCAGCCCGCAATTCGACCGACGCAGTTCATCATGCACTCCGTCGCAGCCCCGTGGGACGAGAATCGGATCTACGCCTACTGGCGCGATTCGACGAACCTCGAAAGTCACTTCGGCCTCGACTACGACGGCTCACTCGGCCAGTACATCGGCACCCAGACCAGGGCTGATGCCAACTACCGAGCCAACCTTCGGCCGGACGGCACCGGCGCGGTATCGATCGAGACTGCCTCGAACGACGACGCCACCGACCCGTGGACACCGGAGCAGGTCGAGCAGCTGATCCGGCTCGGCGTGTGGCTCCACCAGGAACACGGCCTCCCGCTGCGGGTGTGCCAGACCGCCGACGACCCCGGATACGGCCACCACCGGCTGCACACGGCATGGGCCGTGTCCGGCACGGACTGCCCCGGCGACGCCCGCGTGCAGCAGTTCAAAAAGATCGTCTTCCCGGGCATCGTCGCCCGCGCGACCGGCGCCCCCGACCCGTCCCAGGAGGACGACATGGCAACCCCGAACGAGCTCTGGTCCTACAAGGGCACCGGCGAACCCATCGACGCGTACGGCTACCTGGTCACCGCGAGCAAGCGGGTGGCCGTCCTGTCCGACCAGGTGGCCGCGCTGACCACGAAGGTCGCCGCGTTGGAGACCACGGGCCTCACCCCGGAGCAGGTCGCCGCCATCGCCAACGCCGTCGCGGACGTTCAGGCCGCACGCCTCACCAACTAGGAGACCTCCATGACCAGCCCGTTCCCGCCCGTCGATTCCATCCTCAAGACCGGCGCCACGTACGCCAAGGACGTCGCCGAGCGCACCATCTGGACGTTCGCCGCAGCCACCGGCGGCCTCCTCGTCGCGTCCGGTCCGGCCGATATGCTCCACGGCTCCTTCTGGCAGTCCGTTGGCACGGCCGGCATCGTCGCCGCGGGCACCTTCGTCAAGGGGCTCCTGGCCCGGCTGGTCGGTGACCCGAACAGCGCGTCGACCGCCAAGGGGGTCTAGTGACCACCCCCGATCCGGGCGTCTACATCAGCTCCGCACAGATGTATGGGGAGGTGAGGGGGCTGACGCAGACCGTAGGGCGGATCGAGTCCAAGCTCGACGGCATCCTCGACGACACGAAAGACCTCCGCCGTGACTTCGCGGATCACGAGACGCGGATTCGCACCCTGGAGCGGTCCCGCTGGCCCCTGCCCACCCTTGGCGTCCTCGCCGGGGTCGGCGGAGCCGTGACCGGGGCACTCGCCCTCTTGGCCCGGTAGGAGGACACCATGTCGACCAGGCGCACCGTCACCGGCAGCGTGGCGGACATCTTCACTGACCTCGGCGCCCCGGTGACCGTCACCCTGGCATGCCTGCCGCGCCGCTGGACCGACGAGACCGGCAACCGGCTGCTCGTCGGCCCGGACCATCCAGTCACCGTCACGGCCGGCGCGTGGTCGGCGTCGCTGATCCCCACGGACGCGGCAGGGATCGAGCCCGCGACGGGCCGCTACTACCGGATCACGGAGTCCCTTGCCGGGGTTCCGGTCCGGGTCCGGACGTTCGCGGTCCCAACGGGCGACGGTTCACCGCTCGACATCCTCGACCTCGTCGTCGCCGACCCGGGGCTCCCGGGCTACGTGCGGGGTGCTGCAGGTCCGGTCGGGCCTGCGGGGGCTCCGGGAGCGAACGGCGCACCCGGCGCTGCAGGAGCCCCGGGAGCGAAGGGCGACACGGGCGATACGGGGCCGCAGGGGATCCAGGGCATTCAAGGCCTGCAGGGCACCGCAGGCACTGCCGGAGCCGCGGGGGCGACGGGCCCTCAGGGCGCGATCGGTGCGTCCGGAACGGTCGTCACGACCAGCGGGGCCACCATCACTGACGGCACCATCACTGATCTGCCCTCGTCCACGCCGTGGATCATCGTGCAGACGAGCGCGGGCACGCCGCTCCAGTGCACCATCCCCGCAGCAGTCGGCGACCGCATCGACGTCGACCTCGCCATGATGTACAACGGCGCCCACTTCATGGACGTCGCCCTACTCACCAGCGGCGGGGCTGTCTCCATCTACGGCGGCTCCGGCACGAGCACACCGCTGGCCGAGGGCGCGCCATGGCTGTACCCGAGCACCAGCTTTTCGAAGGTGACGAGCCAGTTCTTCGTGGTGCAAGCAGGCCACATCGACGGCTCCGGAAACATCACCGTGGCCCTCGTCCACAGTGGCACCGCCGCCGGCCGGGTCTACGCCAACACCGTCTATCCGTGGCGGATGAGGCTCTGGAACTTCGGCGCGGTGAACGGTTCGGCCGCTGGCTCTTGGCTGCCGCGCCCGTCGGAGCAGGGGCTCATCACGTGGACTGGCGACCCCAACGATGCCGGGCATGTGACGGCGCAGAGCAGCGCGGGTGTCGCGGGCCGGATCACGTTGGTCAAGATCCCGATCCGGGAGCAGGTCACCGTCGCGAACATCTGGTTGGGCCTGTCCGGTGTCGACGCGGGCGCCTCGCTGAGCAACTGCTACCTCGGCCTGTACGACAGCACAGGAGCCCTGAAGGGTGTCACTGCGGACATCTCCTCGTTGCTGATGTCGGGCGCTACGGCCAAGGCCCTGCCGCTCGCCACGCCGTTCGTTGCGGCACCCGGCAACTACTACATCGCGATGCTGCTCGGCAACGGCTCCACCTGGACGACCAACTCGCTCACCTTCAAGGCCACCGGGGCCGGGATCTCGGTGAACGCGAACCTGACGGCGCCGAACCTCCGCTACTCCACGATCCTCACCGGACAGACGTCGTTGCCGTCGAGCCTGACGCTATCGAGCCAGGCAACCAGCACGATCAACACCGGCTGGGGATCCCAGTGGTACGCCCTCTCTGGACCCTAGGCAGCACGATGCCCCCTCTCGCCTACGGGCGGGAGGGGGCGCTTTCGTGCGTTCGGCCCCGTGGATAGGCTGCTCGCATGACGATTCGCGCTGTGGTGTTCGATGTCGGTGAGTGCCTCGTGGACGAGACCCGGGAGTACGGCACCTGGGCCGACTGGCTCGGCGTCCCCCGACACACCTTCGCCGCGATGTTCGGCGCCGTGATCGCACAGGGCCGCGACTACCGCGAGGTCTTCGAGCCCTTCAAGCCCGGCTTCGACCTGACGGCCGAGCGGGAAGCACGTGCTGCCGCTGGCCTCCCGGAGTGGTTCGGCGAGAACGACCTCTACTCGGACGTCCGCCCGGCGCTCGCGCAGCTCCGCGCGGACGGCCTGTGGCTGGGCATCGCCGGGAACCAGACCGTTCGGGCGGGCGGTCTGCTCCGCGAGCTGTTCACGAAGGATGTCGACCTGATCGGTACCTCGGACGACTGGGGCGCGAGCAAGCCGGATCCGGAGTTCTTCGAGCGGGTCGCCGCCGTCGTCCCGGCCGCCCCCGGCGAGATCCTCTACGTCGGCGACCGCGTCGACAACGACCTCCGCCCCGGCGCCGCCGCGGGCATGCACACCGCGCTCATCCGCCGGGGCCCGTGGGCCACGATCCAGTGGAACACCGCCGAGGCCCTCGAACTGCCAACGTTCCGCGTCGAGAGCCTCGCCGAACTGTCCCCTCGGATCACCGAGTTCAACAGGCGAGAGCGCTGACGACGGCACCCCAGCCGTAGAGACGATCATCGAGGTCGCGGACGTACTGCTCGTGTTCCCACGGAGCGAGTGCGCGCCGCACCTCGCGGACCCGCTCCAGCCCGGTGGCGTACCAGTGCGTCTCCAGCAGCTCCAGCGCGCGAAGCGCGTACCGCGCCGCGTCCTCCGGGCGTCCGGCGGCGGCCTCGACCGCTCCGAGGTCTCCGAGGATGACGGTGCGCTGCTTGTCGGCGTCCTCCGGAAGCTCGTCGAGGACGTGGAGCAGCGTCTCGCGGGCCTGCGGCAGGTGCCCGGCTGTGAGCTGGGTATTGCCCTTGAACGCGGCAAGCCGGACGGGGCTGAACCAATCCATCCACTCGGGGGTGGGGCCTGCGTCGTCCTCGACGACGGTCTCACCGTGGGCGATGAGGTTGAGGGCGGCTCGCGTGTCCCCGCAGCGGGTGGCGCATTCGGCCTCGACGGCATCGAGCCAGGCCACGAACTGGCCGCTGGCTTGGCCGCGCCGGGCGTAGGTGCGGGCCGCGACCATGCGCTCTGTGGCGGCGGAACACTGCCCAGACCATCCGGGGATGAACGCCATGTGCGCCAGGATCGCGGCGCCGAGCAGCGTGTCGTCGGCCTCGCCCGCGGCTTGGAGAGCACGGACCCACGTGTCGCCGGCCCGGGTGGGCTCGCGGAGGTCGAAGAACTCGATCCGGCCTGCCAGGAGCCAGCTCTCCGAGAGAGCCACGGCGAGGGTCTGACGCGTTCTGCCGGTAGTCGCGTCGAGGAGCTGGCCGCCGAGGGTGGCATGTGCTGCAACGGCCGGGTGCAGGACCGACGGGGTGACGGTCCAGTACAGCCGTCGGTGTGCCCGGGTGACCGCAAGGAAGTCGGAACCGGCGGTGGCTGGTTGTGGTGCGCTCGAGGCGCGCAGCGGTCCGCGGTTCGCAGGGGCGATAAGGCTGGTGCTGGTCTGCGGTCCGGTACCGGGCGGCACGTTGAACCCGAGCTCGTCGAGGGGGCGGCCGAGCAGGTCGACGAGTGCCTGCCGCACGTCGGTCTGCGGCAGGGGCGGGTTCTCGGCTTCGTAGCGGCGGGCCTGCCGTAGGCCGATGTGGATCCCGCGGGCGGCGAGGGCGTCGACGAGTTCCTGCTGGGTCCGGTAGCCGGCGGCCTGGCGGGCCGCCCGGAAGCGCGCGTTGCCGGTGGGTCGGGTCATTCCAACTCCCGTAGTGGGTAGGTGTCCTGACCTACTGTCTCAGGACGCCCTCTTGACTGCCATGGTTCACCAGAATGGGGGCAGCAAAGCCCTATTTGAGGACCCAGAAAGGCCGCTCTGAAGTCCTAGCAATAGGACTTTCCTAGGTCCATGGTGTCTCTCACCACCCGTTGACGACGGTAGGGAGTGACCCGTGACCAGCCCGACCCACAGCTGCGCCCGCGGCGTATGGAACCTCGACACCCCGGACGATCCCCGTATGGGCATGGCTGAGGTGGTCGAGCCGAGCGCTGATCTCCTTGACCGGGCGCAGGCCGGCTGGGCGCGATTCACCAGCACGGATGGAGACGAGTCCGATGGCTAAGCCGGGAGAGCACCTGGCCCACCCGCTCCTGAACCAGCGGGTCCGCGATATTGCCTCCGGTACGGAGGGCCAGCTCATGGCCGTCGTGTATGAGGAGGTCCGCCGCGTCTATGGCGACCCCCAGTACGCGCCAATCGCATACATCCGAATGAAGTCCGGTCTGGAGCTGTCGACCTCGGAACGCAACGTCGAGGCCACCGGATGACCGGGCTTCCGCAGCAGCTCTGCTACGTGCTGATCGTGCTCGGCATCCTCGCCGTGATCGTCGTCGGCACCACCTGACCCGCACCTTCCTGCACATGACCTAGGGGAGAAGCATGTCCAGTCCCGTACCGAACCCTGTCCCGCCGCCGTGCATCAGCCAGCCCGGCAACCCGCAGCCGTCCGGCGTCCTGACGGCCACCGCCCCCGCAAGCGCGCGGGCTCTGCTCAGCGATGCCGAGTTCAACGGCGTCATGCACACCGTCCTGGATAACAACCCCGGCATGGCCATGGACCTCGCCTCCCGCATCGTTGTCGACGCGCTGGCGTTCCTCGCCACGGCCGCCCGGACCCCGGCGGGTCTCGTACCGTCCCGTGTCGTGGACGAGGGCTGGCACGCGCTCGTACTCCACACCGCCCTCTACCAGTCGCTGTGCTTCCGACTCTGCGGCGGCTTCATCCACCACCTGCCGGAGCGGCCCGACCCCACCAACCGCTCACACAGCTCCGTCGAGCGCACCGTCGCCGCGATCGAGGCCGCGGGCTACAGCGTCGACGCGGACCTGTGGCGCGGCCCGGAGGACACCCTCGTCACCGTCGCCGCTTCCTGCCGTCACTCGGACGACGGCGGCCCGATCGTCATCATCCCCAAGCCCAAGGGCTGAGTAGGCTGCCGCCATGAACGAGTGGATCGACCCCCGGTACGCCGACCTTGTCGAGGCCCTGCACGAGGCATTGCGCGCTCAGGACCCGACCCGGCAAGGACCTGCGCCGGTCCGCGGGTTCGTCGTGGCGGAGCCTGACGAGAGCTGATCTGAGAACCGCCCCGGCCGACAGTTCCCCCTCCGGCCGGGGCTACTCCCGGACGAGGTGCGCGAGCGGTACGCCGATGGCGTCCGCGATGAGGATGAGCGTGTCGAGGAGCGGGCTCGCCTGGCCCTGCTCGATACGGACGTACGTTGCCCGGTCCATGTCGCCAGCTTGCTCGGCCACGAACTGCTGTGTCAGCTTCCTGTCCGTCCGGGCCTGTCGAATCTGTTCGCCGATGCGTCGTCGTCTGGCGAGGACGTGAGCGGGTACAGGGTGGGCACGGGACACCCGTACACGCTGACGTGATCATGAACTGATGTATGTAGGGTGCACCCTACATCGACTCATCTCCCGCAAATGTGGGCATCAGCCTGCACACCAGACCGGCCCTCCCAGTCCTGCCCCCCAGGCGGCGGGAGCGGCCAGCGGGGCCCCCGCCTGCCAGCGGGGGCCCTGCTTCATTTCCACGCGACCTGCACAGAATTCGGGTCCCAATACCCGCCACCGGGCTGCCGGCCCCGGCGGGCCCGGTTGATGGTCACGGTCATCAGATACGAGATCACCGCCCGCTTCCGAGACAGATCCAGCCCGTTCCACGCTTCCTCAACGTCCTCCGCCGTGAGCAGGGCGGCCACCGGATTCACCTTGACCGCACGCGACAGCACCTCTTCCGCTGCGGCAATCCGCTGCCGCGCAGCCTCGGACGCCAGAGTCCACGACCGCATATCCAGCTCTCCACGCCCCAGAGCGCCCGCCAAGCCGTCCAGGGTGAACCGTGCCTGCCTCCGGTCCTCCTGGGCGCCCCGTACATCCACAGGGTCCTCACGGGTCGCCAGAAGGTCTGCTGCATCAGGGAGGGAGAGCCGGTCAAGCACGGCGAGTTGAACGACATCGTCTACGAGGTCTCGCCGACGGCTCACGTGCTTCTGCGACCGGCACCGGTAGTTGAGCATCCGTTCCCGATCGGGGTGGTTGCCGCTGCCGTCCGTGGACGAAATCACGCTCTTGCCGCAGGTCCCGCACACGTAGAGGCCCGTACCGAGGGCAACCCTGGCGTTCCCGGCTGGCCCGATCTTGCGGCTCGGGTCCTTGAGCATGGCGACAACACTCCGCCATGTCGGCTCGTCCAGCGCGGCAGGCCACTGGGCCGGCCCCACCTCCTCACCCCTGTGTACGACGATGCCCGCGTTGCGGGGGCGTAGGAGCATCTTGCGGATCTCGGAGGCACTCCACTGCCCGCCGGTACTCGTGAGGGCTTCACGGGCCCGCAGATCCCGCTGAATGGAGTACAGGGAGGCTCCGGCGAGAACGCTGCGTGCAGCGTGCTGGATGCACTCCACCTCGGCAGGGATGGGCGTCATACCGTCGACCTCCCAGCCGAAGGGCCGTCGGCCGCCGAAGTGCTTACCCATTTGCGCCATCTGATCCCGGGCGCGCTTCTGTCTTTCGACCATCCGCTCGACCTCGTACCGAGCCTGCACTCCGAGCTGCCGGGCGATCATCCGTCCGGTGGCAGTGGTGAGGTCTAGGTGGCCCGCCTTGACCGTGCGCGTCTCGACGCGCCGCGGCTCGCAGATGTCGATGTACCGCTCGAGCTCGGCAGGCGACCGGTGGAGGCGGTCCGTGTGCCAGGCGATGACGCACTCGCCAGCGCCCGCCTCGAGCCCTTGGAGCATCCGGATGTAGTCCGGGCGTGGCTTGCCCGAGTAGGCCGAGAGGTCGTTGTCTTCGAAGACTTCGACGACGCGGTACTCGGTGTCGCTGTTGCTGAGCTGTTCGGCCAGTGCGTAGCCGTCTTCGATCTGGCGGTCACAGCCGAGTCCGGCGCCCTCGCGGTCCGAGCTGATGCGGGCGTAGAGGTAGCAGCGGACTACGCGGCGCCCTGTCGGGCCGGTGTTCTGTGACTCCATGCCTCTATGCTCGCACTTTAATTCCGTCTTTCGTGGGCCTTTGCTAGGTCGAAGGCCCACTAAAGGCAGTTTTAAATCTCGGGGTGCGCCCGCACCTCTTCGACCGGATCCATCGGGTTGTAGAGGACAGCCATGCCGACCTGAGTCGCGTGGGCGAGGTGATCGGTGAGTTCCTTGGCGAGCTGCTCGCTGCCGTGGTCCGGGTGGACGGCGAGGACCGTCTTACCGCGAAGCTGAATGGGGATCATGGCGTAGCCGTCCGGTACGAGCGCGGAGACGACTACTTCAGCTTCCACTGGGCGCGGACGCTCCCGATGGGTGTACTCACTGTCAGCCATGCGACCCCCTTGGCGCTGCCTGCGTCACAAACCGCGCACAAGTTCGAATGCGAGCGCGCAAATGCAGACTATCGGACCTAACGCGCCCCCAGGCGGTGCCGCCAATGGTGTCGCATTGAACGGCTTCTGACTACACCGAGCATATGAAAACTACAGAGCGTGTTCAGCCCGCTGGTGGCATATGCCTCGATGTCTATTCCTGTCGGGTGAACGATTCAATGAGTCGCTGAAGCTGCTCACGCTGGGTAGGCGTCAGCGGCGCAAGGCTGTCGACGAGCGCACGCGCCTCACCCGACGCGGACCACTCAACGTCGACACCGAAGAACTCGGCGCCAGCGGCGTCCTGCACTTTCCCAAGCGGCACGTCGAGGCCGACGGCCAGTCCCCGCAGCATCGGGTAGTCCGGGATCTGCACCGGGAGGTCGGTCGCGAGGCGGTGAAGCCAGGAGGATTTCACGGTCTGCTCGCCGGTTTCCGGGTCGATGCAGCGCGCGGCGAGCTTGTCGTAGCTCAGCCCGAGAGTGTTCTTGCGGTCGCGCGCGAGGTCTCTCAGCTGGCTTCGCCCCGCCGCAGGGGAACGATCTTGTGCAGCCATGAGGGTCATCCTGCCACTCCGAGTCATGTCATGGGCCGTGGGGTGTCCATGCGACCAGTGAGGCGGTCCACCTATCCCCCCAAGTGGCGGGGGGTCTGCCATCCCACTCGCCGGACAGAGTGTCCATGCAGTGCAGCGGCGCACGCTAGGGCGCAAAGCAGAGTTTGGCCAAATTCACACGCCACACCCAAGAGGCTGGACGTGACGTCCAAGCTATGCAATGCTTCATCCATCCAAGCAGTGCAACAATTCACTGCACGAGGTGGACGCATAGATGTCTGACCACAAGCCCATTCCGCTCTTCCGACTCGTCGACCGAGACCTCCTGGCCAAGCTCATGGAACGCACCGGCACCGGCGCCGCAGTTACCGGCCGCGAGCTCGCCACGAAGGCCGACGTTTCACACAGCACCATCGGCAACCTACTGACAGGCGAGCAGGAAGCAGTCTTCTACCCGACCGCCTGCGAGATCGCATCGGCCATCGGCGTAGATGTCCTGATCCTGTTCACCCCCACGGGGCGAGCTACCCGCCACTCGGGCCGCTCCCGGCTGCGAGTGCCGGCGTGACCGCCACTTTCAGCCGCACAGCCGCCCAGCAGCGCCTCGGCCCCGCCGCAGTGCAGGCCATCCGCGAACTCGTGGCTGCGGCTCCGCCGCTCAGCCCCGACACCCGGGCCCAGATTCAGTCGCTCTTCGACACCGCACGGCCTGCCACCGGTCCGGCTGGCCTGCCCATCGCCGCCTGACCCCATGAAAACGGGGCCGCCCGGACGGCTAGGTCCGAGACAGCCCCGGCATTCCTCACCAACACCGAGAAGACGAGGAACACCATGAACCACCAGCCTACCGTCACCGGCCTCCCCGGCCAGAGCGGCATCACGCACCACATTCCCGTCCCGCTCCCGGCCCCGCCGGTCGAGCTGTACAGGGACCTGCGTGGCTTCGTGTGGCGGCTCGTCGAGGACGGCCAGGACGGCCGCCTCTTCGTCCCGGAGCAGGTGAACCCCGCCAACTGCCCGCGGATGGTGTGGGCCCGCGAGGACGAACTCGCCGAGGTCGTCGGCCCGCTGGTCCGCCTGGAGCGTGCGGCGTGAACACCCAGTCGATCGGCAGCGCGTCCCGTGTGATCTGCGAGGCCATGGGCCGCCCGAACGCGGTCCCGGCGACGATCGCTGTGGCGCTGGACGCGAACGGGCTGCTGAACACCGTGGAGACGGCCGCCGAGTTGGTGGCGCTGCGGGACCGGGTGGCCGAGCTGGAGGCCCTGGAACCCGCCACGTACCAGACGTGCCCCACCTGCCACGCGGCGTACCGGTACGGCACACCGTGCAGTACCTGCGCATTCCAGGCCCAGGTGGCCGCTGCCCGGAACTCGATCGCCACCGAGTTCCCGCACGTGGCCGCGCTCCTCGCCGAGGACCCGCACGACGGGCCCCTCCACCACGACTACCGCCTCGGCCACGACCTCCCGGAGACCTCCTGATGAGCAACCTGCCCGTTGACGGCCCGTACCGGATCGGCGTCACGCCTCTGCCCGGCGGCGCCCGCATCGACATCAACCACTACCTCACCACGGTGCTCGTCTCCCTTGCCGAGCTGGCCGCCGAGGACGGCAAACAGCTCCTCCACCAGCTCCAGGACATCGCCGCCGCACACGCCGCCTCGTCGGGCGCCGACTCCCACGGCGCCCACGAGCGGGACACGCTCGTCGAGCAGCTGCTCACCGAGGTCGGCCACGAGTGCGCCATGAGCGTCTACGGCGCCGGGGTGTCTCGGCTCGCGTCGGCTCTGCTCGTCGCCGGACGCCGGTCGGTACCGAGGCAGCGGGGTGCCGCGTGAACGCCCTCAACCGTATTCGCTGCGAGCCCAGCATCAAGGCCCTGCCGAACCGGTGGCGGCCCGTCTACATCCAGCAGGACGGGGAGCCGGATGGCATCGCCCCAGTCTGCTCCGACGAGGACCACGAGGACGCCGACGCGGACGGCGGCGTGTACGGATGCTGCCCGGAACCGCTCATCGAGGTCCCGGACCCGCACCTCGCCGAGTACCTGGCCGCGCTCCTGAACGCGGACCGAGGTGACCGATGAACGCGGCCGCGCCGGCCCCGGCCGATACCCGACTGCCCGTGCTTCGCACCGCGGCCGCGGAATGGCTCGGGCAGTGGACGACCCGCCGCGTGCAGCACCTGTACGCCGCGCACTTCGGGCCCGGCCCATGGCGCCAAGCCGCCCGCGAGGACCTCGCGGAGCTGCACCGGCAAACGCTGCTGCACCTCCACGACGAGGACCCGGGGCGCCGCTTCTACACCGTGAACACGTACGGAGGCATCTGATGTTCATCCGCCGCAGCACCTACCAGCGGCTCGTCGCCCGCGCCGAGGCCTACAGCCAGGCCTACGTGGACGCGCGCCGGGCCGGGGTGGCGAAGTGATCGCGACCGGCAGCGACGAGTACGGCGAGCAGCTGGCCGCGCGCATCGGCCAGCTCATCATCGACGCGGACAAGAACTCCGGCCGCAGCCGTCAGCGGGCGATCGGCCCCTCCGAGGTCGGCGAGCCGTGCGAACGCCAGCTCACCTACAAGATCCTCGACTGGCCCGAGACCAACACCAACCGCGACCCCATCGCCGCGATCATCGGCACCGGATTCCACATGTGGATGGCCGAGAAGTTCGAAGCCCGCCAGACGCCCATGCCCGACGGGCAGCCCCGGTACCGCATCGAGGAACGCGTCACCGTGCGCCAAGGACACACCGAGGCCGCCACACTCACCGGCAGCTCGGACCTGTTCGACCGGCTCGCCCTGCTCAACAACGACTGGAAGCTCGTCGGCAAGAGCAGCCACGACAAGTACCGGCGGCAGGGCCCCGGCGAGAAGTACCGCGTCCAAGCCCATCTCTACGGCCTCGGCCAGGAGAACGCCGGACACCGGCCCACCCGCGTCGCCGTGACGTTCATCGGCCGACACCACGAGCTGATGGTCCACGTGTGGTCCGAGCCCTACGACCGCAGCATCGCCGAAGCCGCGCTCGCCCGCCTCGACCGGATCCGCGACACCGCGGCCGGACTGGAGCTCGACCACCACCCCGAGAACTGGCGGCTCATCCCCATCCCCAACAAGCCGAACTGCCGGTTCTGCCCCTGGCTCAAGCCCGGCAGCGACGACCTCGCCGCCGGATGCCCTGGACAGCCCAGCACCAACCCGGGCGCCTCGCTTGAGGCCTTGATCGCATGACCGCCCGGTTCGTGCGCCAGCGCCGCTGCGTCATCTGCGACCACCGCGTCCACGCCGTGCCCGACCGGCGGCCGCCCGCGCAGTGGGACTCGCGATGCGACGAAGGGTGCGAGTGCACAACCGCCTACTGCCAGCCGTACCGGGTCTACACGGACGGCACCACCGATCGACGGGACATGGGCCCGTTCGGCACCAGCAACCAGCAGGAGCAGAAGCAGATGACGACACCGCAGCAGTACCAGGCCCCCTCCGCTGACGACTTCCTCATGGGCGGAGGCGGCGCCCCCAGCGCCAAGTTCCCCACCCCGGGAACCAGCCTCACGGGCCGAATCACCGAGCGGCCCACAGTCGAGCAGCAGCGCGACATCAAGGACGGCACGCCCAAGTTCTGGTCCGACGGCAACCCCATGAACCAGCTCGTCATCACGGTCCAGACCGACCAGCGCGACCGTGAGATTGAGGAGGACGACGGCCGGCGGCGGCTGTTCGTCAAGGGCCAGCTCAAGAACGCGGTCGCCGACGCGGTCCGTGGGGCCGGAGCCCGCGGCCTGGAAGTCGGCGGGATCCTCACCGTGACCTACACCCACGACGGCCAGGCCACACAGCGCGGGTTCTCCCCGCCGAAGCAGTACACCGCGCAGTACGTCGCCGCAGTCGCCGCTGAGCTGCACGCACTGGACCCCGGCACCGTGCCCACGCCTCCCCAGCAGTACACGGCGCCGCCAGTGGCCGCACCCGCGCCGCAGTACACGGTGCCCGTCCCGGCCCCCGTTCAGCAGCCCGCGTCGGTGGCCGCAGCGCTCAGCCCGGAGCAGCTCGCCAACCCGGCCATCGCCGCGCTCCTCGCCCAGCAGGCCGCACAGCAGGCGCAGGCCGCGACCACTCCGCCGCCGTTCTAGCCGCCGTTCGGGGCTGCGCGACCACCGCTCCGCAGCCCCGAACGGACCAACCCGCCTCGGACCCGGCGTGACGCCGCCGAATCGACTCCGGCCCGAGGCACTGCACCCGACACCGCACCACGGCACGAGGAGCCATCTTGAGCGACACCGCACCCGACATGCTCGCCGCAGCCCTTGCGCTGCACGCGGCTGGCTGCTCGGTGGTCGCCGTCCGCACCGACGGCTCCAAGAGACCTCAGGGCGACTGGAAGCGGGCGCAGACTGAGCGGGCCTCGGAAGGCCTCGTCCGCTCCTGGTTCACCGGTGGCCACCCCGGAGTCGGTGTCGTCTGCGGCGCCGTGTCCGGCGGCCTGGAGATGCTGGAGCTGGAGGGCCGCGCCGTCGACGAGGGCGTCCTCACGCAGCTCGTCGACATCCTCGCCAACTCCGGCATGGCCGAGCTGTGGCAGCGCATCGCCACCGGCTGGCTGGAGCGCTCCCCCTCCGGCGGCCTCCACCTCCACTACCTCGTCACCGGCGGCGCCCCGGGCAACACCAAGCTCGCCAGCCGCCTGGCACGCGAGGACGAGCTCACCGACGACGAGCGGGACGTCCTCGTCCGGCACCCCCGCAAGAGGCTCCTGCGCGGCCTCGTCGAAACCCGCGGCGAGGGCGGCTTCGTCGTCACCGCGCCCAGCCATGGCACCGTCCACGCGACCGACCGACCCTACGAACTCCTCGCCGGGGGCCCGGCCACACTGCCGACCATCACCGCCGACGAGCACCGAGCGCTGCACGCGGTGTGCCGGATGCTCGACACCGTCCCGACCGACGAACACCTTGATCACTTTCCCGCTACCGCGAAAGTGATCACCGAGCCCCTCGACGAGGCCGCCGCGTTCCTCTTCGGTAGCAGCCCGGCCGGAACCGGGGCCAGCGGACTCACCCCCGGGGACGATTTCGAGCAGCGCGCCAGCTGGACCGACATCCTCACCCCGCACGGCTGGCGCCTCATGTTCGTCTCCGGCAGCACCTCCTATTGGCAGCGCCCCGGGAAGGACGGCCGGGAACCTTCGGCGACCACCGGCCGTGCCATGGACCGCGACCGGCTGTACGTCTTCACCACCTCGACCGAGTTCGTTGCCGAGCGCCCCTACACGAAGTTTGGCGCCTACGCCCTCCTCAACCACGGCGGCCAGCACTCCGACGCCGCACGCGAGCTCCGCCGTCAGGGCTACGGTGCGCCCGCACCCGAGCCCGTACGCCACCTCACTGCAGTCCCCAACCCCCGGCCCTCGATCGACGGCACGGCCGCACTCAACGTGGTCCAGCACCCAGCCACCGAGATCGGGCCCGAGACCTACACGCGGACCGACGACGGGAACGCTCTGCGCCTCGTCGACCTCCACGAGCAGGAGGTCCGCTACGTGCCGCAGCGCGGCCGCTGGCTCCGCTGGGACGGACACCGGTGGGCATGGGACGAAGCCGGGGCCGTCCGCGAAATGGCCCGAGCCATTGCCCGCGACCTCCCCAACGGCGAGGGCGAGGCCAAACACCGCGCGCGCTCCCTCTCCACCGCAGGCATCGCCGCAATGGTCACCATGGCGCAGACCGACCCCCGCATCGTCGTCCACGCGGGCCAGCTCGACGCGCACCGCATGCTGCTGAACACCCCGAACGGCGCCGTCAACCTCAAGACCGGCACACTGTCCGCCCCCGACCCGGACGAGATGCACACCCGCGCCACCCGCGTCGCCCCCGACGAGACCATGGCCACCCCGAAGTGGGACCGGTTCCTCGCGCAGACCTTCGGCGACGACCAGGAACTCCGCGGCTACGTCCAGCGCATGGCCGGGTACGCGGCGTCCGGGTCCGTGCGCTGGCACATCCTTCCCTTCCTGCACGGCCCCGGCGGCAACGGCAAAGGCGTGTTCCTCAACGTGCTCCGCTCCGTCCTCGGCGACTACGCGGCCACCGCCCCGAACGCATTCCTCATGGCCGGGGCCCAGCGCCACGAAACGGAGATCGCCCGGCTCCACGGGCTGCGCCTCGTCATCGCGTCCGAGGTCAACCAGGAGGCCAAGTTCGACGAGGCCAAGGTCAAGGAGCTCACCGGCGGCGACGGCCTCACCGCACGCTTCATGCGACAGGACCACTTCACCTTCGAGCCCACACACAAGCTGTTCCTGATGGGCAACCACCAGCCCCGCGTCTCCGCCGGCGGCAAAAGCTTCTGGCGGCGCCTGCGGCTGATGCCCTTCACCCGCACCCCGAGCGAGGTGATCGAAGACCTCGACCTCATGCTCATCGCCGAGGAAGCCCCCGGGATCCTCGCGTGGATCGTCGCCGGAGCCGCCGAGGTGTTCCGCGACGGCCTACAGGACCCAGCCTCGGTCACCGCGGCGACCGCGCAGTACGCCGAGGAGGAAGACGCGCTCGCCCGCTTCCTCACCGAAGCCTGCTCCGTCGGCGGCGGCGCGCACGTCCGCACACTCACCGACCGGTTCCGGAAGGCGTATGAGCAGTGGTGCCGCGTGGAGGGCGAGGAGCCCATCGCCGCACGGCAGCTCGGCCGCGAACTGCGCCGGTTCGAAATCGTCCGCAAGCCCAGCAACGGCAAGTACGCGTACATCAACGTTGCACTCAACGCGCCCTCCGCTGACGAGGAGGACGACGAATGATCACCCTTCAAGTGCCATCACAGTGCCGTTGCAGTGCCATCAAAGTGCCGTTGAAAGTGCCGTTGAAATCAGTACGTCTTTGCAGCTCACAGACGTGCAGTGCCATCAGTGCCGTTGAAAACAGCTATCCAGCTCCGTACGCACACAAGAGCATTGATGCTCAGAAACTGGCACTAACGGCACTGACGGCACTGCCACCCCGGATGACCTGCGGAAACAGCAGTGCCATCAACGGCACTGCAACGGCACTGCCCTCCGGCGGCACCCGATGACCCATCCCGGCGTCGCCGCAAAGATCGCAGCCTCCGCAGACCACGCGATCGAACGCACCTGCCCGCGCTGCAGCGCCCTGATCCTCACCGCGTGGGCCGGCCGTACTGCGGCCCTCCACGTGGTCGCCGACGCGGAACCCATCGACCTCGCCACGGAAATCCAGGCCCGCATGACCGGCCGGCTCACCTGGCGGCTGCTCACCAGCACCCTCGGCGTCCGCCGCATCGTCTGGCGCGACCCACTCACCGTGCCCCACCACCAACACCCCGTACTCCGAGACCACCGCTGCCCCCCGCAGCCAGTACAGGAGGCCCTGCTGTGACCCGACACTTCGCCATCCACCTCCCAGCAGGGATGGCCCTGCTCAACGCAAACCAGCGCCCGCACCACGCGGTCAAGGCGAAGCTCACCGCGGCCATCCGCGGCGCTGCGATGGAGGCCTGCTCCGAGGACCCGACGATGCACGCCGCGTTGGCACAGGCCAACCCCGGGCCCGTGCTGCAGCGCGCCTACATCCTCGGAGTGCTCCACCCTCCGTCGCGCCGCCGCGCCGACCCGGCCAACTGGTATCCGAGCTTCAAAGCCGCAGTCGACGGGCTCGTCGATGCAGGGGTGCTGGAGGACGACGACCACACCCACCTTGTCGGCCCCGACATGCGCATCGGCCCCGTGGTCAAGGGCGGCCGCATCAGCCTGCACATCCAGGAAGTCGACACCGTCACGTTCGCCGCGTTCCAGTGGAGGACCGCATCATGATCAACGACGAGTGGACGCGCCACGACAACCCCCGGCCCTGCACCAACGACCCGGAGCTGTGGTTCTCCACGAGGTCCGAGGACAAGCGGAAGGCCCGCGAGTTCTGCGCTGGCTGCCCGTTGCTCCAGCCGTGCCGGGACTACGCGCTCGCCACCCGCCCGACACACGGAATGTGGGGCGGCCTCACCGCGAAGACCCTCCGACCCGGGGCAGTACCGGTCACCCCGCGGCGCGACAGCAAGACGCCTGTGGACTGCGACAGCCCTACCTCGTACGCGCAGCACCGGCGTCGCGGCGAAGTCTGCGAGCCATGCCAGGCCAAGCGTGCCGCGCAGGTTGAGAGCAGCCGCCGAGCCCGGTTGGAGCGCGAGCACACCCTCCACGGCGGCTCGATGACCGGCTACAACGCACACGTCGCCCTCGGCGAACAGCCCTGCCTGCTCTGCCGCGCAGTCAACGCACGCCGCCTCGCCGCACGCCGCGCCGCGCTCCGATCCCCTCAGACCGGCCGCAGCCGCGCCGACGCCGCCTGAAAGGCCCGCCATGCCCGAGACACGCGAGACCTATGGCCACGAACCCACCCTCAGCTTCATCGACGGCCGAGCCCTCGCCAACATCTGCCCCCGCTGCCACACCACCACCACGCACTACGACGAGGCCTACCAACCCACCCGCTACACCCGCCCCGTCCGCTGGCCCTGCGGCACCGCTGTGCTCCTCGGCCTCACAGAACCCCCAGACGCCGCCTGACCGGCTCACATCCGGTTCCCCGATCCGCGCGCGCAACAAGGAGACCCGCATGACCAACCGGTTCGAGTTCACCGACGAGGACGGCGACCGCCTCACCTGCCGCCCCATGCTCGGCATCCCCGCCATCCTCCTGAAGACCAGCCCGAACGGTGTGGTCATCCCCCTGGCTCGGCTGGAGGAGCTCGTGAACGGCGAGCGCGACATGGCCCGCCAGGCCGGCGGACAGACGCCGGAGCCGCACGACGAAGCGCTCTGCGGGCACTGCGATGTCCCGAGGGCCAGCCACCACCACCCGTGGACCAGCACCAGTGACGTGATCGCCAACGACCCGCAGAGCGCTGCCGAGCAGCTGGCCGCCGCGTTCACCGTCGCCGAGCGGCAGTTCCTCACCTTCGCCCTCGACCTCGCCTCCGACCACATGGCCGACCGGGGCGACGAGTTCAGCGACGAGGACGAGGCCGCGCTCGACCGGTTCCGCGCCATGGCGGTTGGGGAGGCCGGAGCATGAGCCAGCAGCAGCCCCCCGCCCTGCCCGACTTCCTCGTCGGCTACCTCGCCCAGCAGGACGCCTACCGCTTCACCGCGGTGAACCAGATGCTGCGCGGCTTCACCGAGCGCGAGGTGCTGCTCATCAAGGAGGCCGCCGTCATGGGCTGGGTCCAGGGCCGCATGCACGCGGAGCAGAAGGTACCGGGAGACCGCCAAATCCTGTTCACCGTGGCCGACGGGTGCCGGGCCCACGCCGACCTGTACCCGACGATCACCGGCTGGACCCCGAGCGTCGACGAGGACGACGGGGAGGAGCCGTGAGCGGCTGGGCGGTGGTTGGCCTCGCGCTCGGCGGCTGGTTCGTCCTCGCTGTCGCCCTGGGTCTGCTTCTGGGCTACGCCATCCGCCGCAACACCCGAACCCCCAACCGCGCCGTACGAGGCCCGCACGCGACCACGTGGGGCCGCCAGAAGACCAGGAGCCGACGATGACCGAGCTCACCACCCCCTTCGACAGTGCCCTCGACCGCGTGAACGAAGCCACCACCAACCTCACTCGGCTCACCACCACCCTCGGTAAGCCCCGCAACCTCACGACCAGCGAAGCCCTCGCGGCTGTCCAAGCCCAGGGAACTCTTGCGGTGGCCTCCGCCCTGCTCGCCCTCGTCGAGACCCTGCGGAGCCAGCCGTGACCGAACAGCCCGTCCGGCACACCGCCGACACGATCACCGACACGGCACTCGACGAGCTGTACGCCGAACGGGAGCGCTACCGGCTGGCGTGGACCAGTGCCCGCAGCCGGGCCGGCGGTGCCCGCATCGCATGGCGCTGCTGGTTCCGGCTCGCAGAGAAGCGCCGCACCCGCGCCGAGCAGGCCGAAGCCGCCATCGCCCGCGTCCGAGAAGTGCTCGCACCGCGTAGCTGGCCGTACGCCGAGGTCCGCGCTCGTGACCTCCGTAGAGCCCTGGACGGCCCGCCAACGAGCCCTGAGACGCCACCGAAGCACCTTGCGAAGGGAACGAACGCCGAGGACTGCCCGGCCTGCGAAGGCACCAACCCCGACTACCCATTCCTCTGCCCCGGACCGGAGACCCCGTGAGCCTCGACATCACCGTCGTCATTTGCGTGACCCTGATCATCCTTGCCCTGATCGGCGCCAAGAACCGGAAGGGCGAGTAGCCGTGGCCCGCTCAATCGGCATGGCCGCCGACGCCACCGTCTTCCGCGCCGTCATCACCATCACGAATCGCGACGGCACCGAGGACACCAAGCACGAGGGCCCGTACGGCTCCATCGGCGCCGCCCGAGCCCGCGTCACCTTCTGGACGAACTACCTCACCGAGCTGGACGAGGAGACGTTCAAGCCCACCGGCAAGAGCCGCGCACACGGCTACGTCGAAGAGGGTTCCGTCGCCTGGAAGCCCGCCTGAGACATGCGTGAGGGGCGCATCCACCGTCCGCCACAGACCGGATGCGCCCCCAGGTGATCCCACCGTACCCCCGCCCAGCCACGGGAGCACCGATGCACACCACCAGCCCCGCCACAGAAGCCCTCATCACCATCGCCACCCTGTGGCCGCACCTCGACGACGCCCTCGACCAGCACGGCGCCGCAACCTGGCCGCCCGCCGGCCGCATGAGCACGTACCTCGCCAGCCTCGACCAGGCCGACCGCGAGGAAGCCGCCGCTCTCCGCGCGCTGGAGCGCAGCCCGGAGCAGGTCGGCGAGACCCGGGCGCCGCTGTCCATCCGGGTGCTGGACACCGCACGCCTCGTCGAGACCACGCTCATCCACTGCGCCGACACCCTCGCCCCGCAAATCACCCGGCCCGCGCTCAGCCACGCCCCGGCGGACTGGCGGGCCCGCGGCTGGTCACCGGTCGACCGGGCGCTCCGCAACCAGTGCGCCGACGACGAGCAGGCCGACCCGCGACGCTGGCGCTACGTTGGGCTCCGGACCGCCGAGTATGCCGCCGGGTGGCTGCACGCCCGCGTGAGCGACGAGGAGGGGCCGTTCCGACCGCTCACCGCCGCGCAGCTACTCCACGTCGAGCAGGTCGCCGCGGGCTGTGCCGAGCGCATCAAGTCCGCCCTCGACCTCACCGCGCGCACGGTCCCGGCGGCCCGGCCATGCCCGAGCTGCTTCGGCGAGGTGACCGTCCTGGCCGGCGGCGGCCGGGACCCCGAAGCGCGCTGCGCGGGCGCCTGCGGCCGGGTGTGGACCCTCGCCAACACCATGGCGGCGTAGGGGGCCGACGAGGCAGAGTGACGCCATGACGACGCACGCGTATTTCAGAGGCGGGTTCCGCGACGGCCACACCGAGCCGCTCAACACCGACGACGAGGTCCGGACGATCGTCTACGGGCGGAGCGACGGGACTGCTGTGGCGTACATCAATGTTCAGGAGACCAAGCTCATCGACGGCGTCCCACACGCCGTGTACGAGCTGCGCACCCGCTGAACGGGCGGCTCCGGGGTCCGCACTCCGGGGCCGCGTAGGTCACGGCAGGTCAGTAGGCGGCGGCTCGTACTCGGCCTCGTAGACGTGCGGGCCGTCGCCCTGCCACTCGATCAGCGTCGAATCCGCGAAGACCAGCTGATCGGGGTCCGGGAGCTCAGCCCTGCGCAGGAACTCCACCAGGTCCGCATCCGAGTGCGCGACGCCGAGGACCATATCGATGCCCTGCACGCGGATCGTCACCCGCCGGCCACCCGACGCAGCGATCCGGTGTACGACGATCGGCGCATGCTCCATCCGTCCAGCCTGCCGCCGGACAGATCTAAGCGCATCCGGACAGCAGAGAGCCCCGTTCCCGTCGCCGGGAACGGGGCTGATCACTTTCGCGGAGCCTCGAAAGTGACAAGCGTTTTCACTTTGGCGGCATCCGCAAAGTGATCACTCGGCGGCCTGCTTCGGCCGGTGCGACCCTGACCCGGAGTAGCCGCGGAACACGTCCTGCACGGTGCTCAGCTTGCATCCGAGCCGGTCGGCGATCTGCCGGTACGAGAGGCCGTTGCCGTCATCCCACAGCCGGATGATCAGCTCGCGGCGTTCGGCCGACCACACCTTGTTGCGCAGCACCTGCGCGGCCATGATCCGATTCTGCGCCCGCACGCGCGCCTCAGGGTCGGTGATGCGCTCGACCTCATCCAGGGCTTCCGTCACCCGCTGCACCTCCTCGTCGCTCACTCCAGCCCCTTCGTTCGGGCAGGCCGCTTGCCATCACTGTAGGGGCCCCCTACAGTCGTGAGCAAGCAGTCCACACACTGCTCAACAAGTCGGCCCCGGCCGGAGTTCGCACCTCCGCCGGGGCCGGCCATCCACCTGCACGAACAGGGGACAGCCATGACACACCGTACCCAGCTCAGCCAGGCCGAAGAAGCCCTCCGCCAGGCGACCCGCGACGAGACCGTCAAGGACACCGACGCCCTCTCGGACCTCATCACCGCCGTTGCCGACCGGCTCAGGCAGGAGCACCCGACCAACCCGGCCACCATCGTCGACCTCGACGACCTCGCCGCCGAAGTCACCTGGGTCCACGTCAAGCACCGCTCGTACCGCGGCCACATTGACCGCGCCCGGCACGGACTCCTCCACCGACTCGTGTTCGGGGCCCTGCTCATGCCGCGCCCCACCGAGACCCGCGGCGAGCTCGCACTTCGCCTCCTCGACTTTGCCGGGGCCGGCCGATGACCAGCCCGACCGAGGTCGCCACCCGGCGTGCCACCGTGCGCCGCCTGGCGCAGACTGGCGCATCCTCCCGGCGCATCGCCGACGAGCTCGGCGTCTCCAAGGACACCGTGCTCCGCGACCTGCGCCAGACCGAAGCAGCACCAGCCACCCACCGCGAGCGCCTGGCGCAGCGCGTGGCGCAGTCCGCCGCAGCCGTGCGCCACCTCAGCGCCGCAGTTCAGGACGTTGTCGACGCCCGCCCGGCGTACACGCTCACCGACGATGCGACAGCGGCGCACTGGGCTGGCGCACTCCGCGCCGCCGCGGCGCAGCTCCTGGCGCAAGCCGACGCGTTCGCCGACTGCTACCCGAGCGTCACCCTGGCCGACCGCGCACCCCGGAGTACCCCGTGATCACCCCAACCCTCGGCGGCGTCCTCTTCGGCATGATCTTCCTCGTCTGGGAAATCGCCCGCTGGTACCCCGGCATCAAAGCCCTCCGTGCCGACCCGGTACGCCACGCTGGCGACCTGCTCCCCTTCATCCTCTGCTGGGGCATCGGCGCTCTCAGCGTCATGGTCGTGGGCGGCATCGTCGGGTTCCTCGGCGACATCGCCCTGTGGGGCATGAACACCTTCGGCGACGGCATCCTCATCTTCGGCGTCGGCGCCAAGACCGGCACCGCACCCGGCACCGCTGCCGCACCCCTCACCGAGGGCGGCCTGTTCATGACCGCCCTCGTCCTCGTCGCGTTCATCGCCCGCCGCAACTTCGGCGCCACCGGCTCCAAATGGCGCGGCTGGCTCTCCGGAATCGGCCTCGCGCTGACCGGCAGCATTGCCCGGTATGCCGCGATCCCCCTGGCTTCCGCCGCGAACCTGTCCGGCATCTGGCTTACGGGGATGATCCGGTGAACGCTACCGAGCCGTCCACCGCTGACGAGGAGCACGCGGGCGGGCGGGTCGCGGGCGGCTGCGTCCTCGCGGTCGCCCTCGGCGGCGCCGGAGCGGTGGCCTACGCGGTCCCGGACGTCGCCTACTTCGTGACCGGGCTCCTGACGGCCGCCGGGTACCGCATGGCCCGCTCCTGGGCCGCCGGGCGCCGCACGGAAGCGAATGCGGAGCCGGTCGACATTGTGCCCGCGCTTCAGGGCCTGGCCGCGAACGGCGGCCACGTTCTTCTGACCCGGCTCCAAGAGGCCGCCGGACTGCCCGACACCAAGGCCGTGCGTGCCCTCCTCAGCGAGGCGGGAGTCCGCGTGCGGGCCGGGGTCCGCGCGGGCGGCCGCAATGGGCCTGGCGTCCATCACGACGATGTGCCGCCCCTTCCCGCACGCGAGAGTGGCGCCCCTTCCGGCGGTTGTTTGTGCAGTTCAGGGACCAACACCAACGCCAACAACGGCCCGCCGGAGGGGGCCCGAGCGGGGTTGCGTGTAGAGGCCATCGGCCAGGCCGGAGCCGTCGTCCGAGTCCCCTCCGAGTCTCGCACGTACAAGGTCGGGGGGTGAGCCACATGGACTACTGCGCAGACTGCGGATGGTGGACCAAGCCCGGCTGCGGGCACTGATGAAGTCCAAGCCCTCACCGGAGCAACGATGATGGACGGCATGAGCGAGCCGCACAGTCCCATGTACCGCCACAACCTCCGCTTCGAGAATCACAGCAAGGTCGTCGACTGGGAGCCAGGGTCCATGTGGGCCGAGCAGGTACCGACAGACGAGACCACGGTTACATGCGCGTGCGGCCTCAACACCGGAGCGGTCCCGAGCAACGAGGCACGCCTCGTCTACGAGGAGCACCGCAACCTGATCCGCGACGAGATCGCCGCCGGGACCATCGACTGAATCGAGCCACGCACGAGGGGTGTTGTACCGGCCATCCCGGGCGTAGCGTGAGCCCCACACCGCCGAGGGGGCCATCCTCGGAGAGCCCCGACCGTGCGCTGACACGGTCGGGGCTCTTCTGCACCTAGTTGCAAAACCGGCGCCCGTGCCCCATCCTGGCCTCACGTCCGGCGTGCCTGGACATCGAAGCCCCGCCACCGCGCGGGGCTTTCGCGCGTTACAGACCGGTCACACGCCAGACGCCCCCACACCCCCAGTGCAACGATGCGGCTCCACCACCGCACCAGGGGGCATCATGGGCTTCATCAACAACGCCAAGGGCGAGACCGCCGCCAAGGCAGCTGCCGCTGCATACACCGCTGGCCGCCAGGTCTTCGCCTTCAAAATCATCGAAGCGAACACGAACAGCCGCAGTACGGGCCCCATGATCGGCGTGGCTGAGCAGATCGAAGGCATCGAAAGCCAGGGCTGGCACCTCACCAACATGGCTGGCGCCGAAGGCAAGGCCCTGGGCAGCGAGCGCACCGCGCTCCTCTGCCTCTTCCGCCGCCGCCAGTAGACCCCCACGCCCAGCACACCCGGAGCCCCGCCAATACACGCGGGGCCTTCGTGCGTCACAGGTCAGTCACAGCCACCACACAGACGCCTGTACCCGGACACAGTGACGCGATGCGCACACACCACAGCATCACCATCCTCGCCGCAGCCGGCGTCCTCGCCCTCACCGCGTGCAACCCGCAGGCCACCAGCACCGGCCGGCCCGCACCCAGCAGCCCGCCGGCCGCCGCACCAACCCCCGCGAGCAGCACGCCTGCGGCGCCCAAGGCCTCAGCCCCCGCGCCCGCTCAGGGCACTGTGCCCAACGCGGTCGGTCAAGTCCTCCAGGCTGCCCAGGACAACGCGCAGGCCGTGGGCTTCTACCTCCTCGGCTCCACTGACGCCCTCGGCCAGAGTCGCCACCAAGTCCTCGACCGCAACTGGAAAGTCTGCTCCCAGACGCCCGCCGCCGGCACGATGACGGCCACGAGTACGAAGCTCGTGTTCCACACGGTCAAGCTCGAAGAGACCTGCCCCTGAGATGAACCGGAGGTGGTGACCGTGGCCGCGATGGGCGACAACCAGTACAACGGCGCCAGGGTCACCACCGAGGAACTCGACGAGCTCCGCCGCCTCCACGCGCAGGGCCTCGGCCGGAACGAGATCGGCCGCGCCATGGGCCGCAGCCAGCGCACCATCAGCGTCTACGCCGCCCGCCTCGGCCTGGCCTTCGACCGTACCGCCACCGAGGAAGCCACCCGAGCCCGCAAAGCGGACCTGGAAGAGAAGCGAGTCATCCTCGCCGAAGCCCTCACCGACGACGCGCTCGCCCTGTCCGCGCAGGTGTGGGAGCCGACGACAATCCACTCCTTCGGCGGCAAGGACCACACGTACAACAGCCGGGACATCCCCGAGCCGCTCGCCGCGGACAAGCGGTCGCTGATGGCCGCCGCCGCAGCCGCCGCCGCGCAGTCCGTACGCCTCGTCCCGCCGGCCGAAGACTCCGGGGCCGCTGACGCCCGCTCGATGCTCGGCAAGCTGTTCCAGGGCCTGGCTGAGGCGGTGAAGGAGGACCAGGGCAGCGAGGAGGCCGAAGGTGAGTCTCCTTGACGCCCTGCCCCTGTCCCGCAAACAGATCCTGTCCATCGTCCAGGCCGATGCCCGCATCAACTTGTGGGAGGGCTCGGTCCGGTCCGGGAAGACCATCGCGTCGCTGCTCCGCTGGCTGATCTACGTTGCCGACGCACCGACCGGCGGCGAGCTCGTCGTGGTCGGCCGGACCCGCGACTCCCTGTACCGCAACATCATCGGCCCGCTGATGAACAGCGACCTGTTCGGCGAGCTCGCGCAGCAGGTCAAGTACACCAACGGCGCACCCATCGCCTACATCCTCGGCCGGGCCGTCCACGTCATCGGCGCCAACGACGCCAAGGCCGAACCCAAGGTCCGCGGTATGACCTGCGCCGGCGCCTACGTCGATGAGCTGACCACCCTCCCGAAGGCGTTCTTCGACCAGCTCGTCGCCCGCTGCTCCGTCCCTGGCGCGCAGATCTTCGCGACGACCAACCCGGACAACCCGGGGCACTGGGTGAAGCGGGACTACCTGAAGCGGGCCGCCGAGACCCGGCTGTCGTCGTGGCACTTCGTCCTCGATGACAACCCGTTCCTCGACCCCGCCTACGTCGCCGCGCTCAAGTCGACCTACACCGGCCTGTTCTACCGGCGGAACATCCTCGGGCACTGGGTGCAGGCCGAGGGCGCGATCTACGACGCGTTCGACGAGCAGCGCCACGTTGTCGCAGAGGTCCCGCACATCGCCCGCTGGCTGTGCGACGCCATCGACTACGGCACGACGAACCCCTACTCCGATCTCCTGATCGGCCTCGGCGTCGACAACCGGCTGTACGTCGTGTCCGAGTACCGGTGGGACTCCCGGGCCCAGCGCCGCAAGAAGACCGACAGCGAGTACAGCCGGGCACGCCGTGCCTGGCTCCAGGGCGTGCCCCATCCGCAGACCAACGTCCTCGGCGTCCAGCCGGAGTGGACGATCGTCGACCCGTCCGCCGCCTCCTACATCGAGCAGCTTCACCGAGACGGCGTGTCCGGCGTCATGCCAGCCGACAACACCGTCCTCGACGGAATCCGGACGGTCGGCTCCCTCATCGCCGGGGACCGGCTGCGGATCCACACCTCCGCGCGCGGGTTGATCGAGGAGATCCCCGGCTACTCGTGGGACGACGAAGCCGCCGAGAAGGGCGAGGACAAGCCCATCAAGCTCGACGATCACAGCTGCGATGCGTTGCGGTACGGCGTCCGTACGACCGAGGCCCTGTGGCGGCCGCACATTCCGACTCTGCTGGAGGTGGCCGCGTGACCGTCGACCAGGCGATCAGCAACGCCGTCCGGATCCTCCAGGCTGCCGAGACCGAAACGAATCTGGCCCTCATGGAGCGCCTCGACCAACTCGCATGCTCGTGGCTGTCCATCGCCAACCTGCTGATGGAACGGGAGCGTGCCTGATGCCCCTACCCACCGCAGATCAGGCCTGGCCGCCCACAGACTCGCGCGTGCAGACCGCGATGGCCGACTGGGACGCCTGGTTCTCCGCCGACCCCGACCGGCTGGAGCAGCGCTACGAAGGCCGCGGCTACCGCAGTGGGGACCGTCCGGCGCAGTTCGCCACGGGCGTTCGGGGGCGCCTCGCCCGATGGTTCTGGGGCAACCCGACCACCGCCGGACAGAAGCGCACCAAGCTCCACGTGCCGCTCGCCGGGGACATCGCCCGGACCTCCTCCGAGCTGCTGTTCTCCGAACCCCCCAAGCTGACCAGCGCGAGCACGGCCACGCAGGACCGCCTCGACGAGCTCGTCGAGAAGGGATTGCACCCCACCCTGCTGGAGGCCGGCGAGCTCGGCGCGGCCCTCGGCGGCGTGTACCTGCGCATCGTGTGGGACGAAGACGTCGCCGACCGACCGTGGATCGCTCCCGTGGCCGCAGACTGCGCGGTCCCCGAGTTCACGTACGGGCGGCTGCGCGCCGTCACCTTCTGGACGCTCCTCGCCTCCGACGACCCCAACGACCGCAGGGTCTGGCGGCACCTGGAGCGCCACGAGCGCGGTGTCATCTACCACGGACTGTACGAGGGCGGTACAGGCAGCCTCGGCCACCCCGTCCCCCTCGAAGACCACCCCGCGACGGCCCCGCTCGCCAACATGGTTGACGCCGAGGGCGGCATCGAAACCGGCGCCCCCGACCACCTCACCGCCGCCTACATCCCCAACGTCCGCCCCGCGCGAGCCTGGCGACACATCCCGTCCGCCGCCTACTGGGGCCAGTCCGACTTTCAGGGCATCGAGGGCATCCTTGACGCCCTGGACGAGACGTACTCCTCGTGGATGCGGGACGTCCGGCACGGCAAGAGCCGCATCGTTGTTGCCAACGCCCTGCTCCAGTCCGCCGGGCCCGGCCAGGGCGCCACGTGGGACGAGGACCAAGAGATCTACTCCGGGCTGAACATGCTCCCGAGGGCGGGCGACCCCAACCCGATTACGCCCGTCCAGTTCCAGATCCGGGTAACTGAGCACCGCGACACCTGCGCCGAACTCGTCGAGCAGGCCGTACGCCAGGCCGGCTACTCCGCCTCGACGTTCGGGGCGACCGGTGACGCGGCTGCGGTCACCGCAACGGAGATCCGGGCCCGGGAACGCCGCAGCATGGCCACCCGCGCCCGCAAAGCCTTGTACTGGAAACCCGCGGTCGCCGACATCACGGCCGCGCTCCTCGCCGTCGAGGCTGGGCCGCTGTTCGGTGTCGCCGGGCTCGACCTGGAACCCCCGGACGTCGAGTTCCAGGACTCCATCAGCGACAGCCCTGGCGAGATCGCCGCAGCCGCCGAGCTGCTGCGCCGGGCCGAGGCCGCGTCCACGGACACCCTCGTCCGCATGATCCACCCCGACTGGGACGACGACCAGGTCAAGGCCGAGGTCAAAAAAATCCAGGGCGAGGCCGGACGGGTCGTTGCAGACCCGGCCATGACCGGTGCGGAAGGGGGAGGCCATGCCGGTTTCCCCAGCCCTGGCGGAGGACCTGGCCCACAGGGTCCGTGAGCTGTACGCCGCAGCCGAGGGTGTGCTCCTGGAGCGTCTCGCCGCCGCGCTGGAGGCGGACATCGACTCCCCACGGTGGGCCGAACTCAAGCTCGCCTCGATCGGCAACCTGCGAAACGCCGTCGAGGAGATCTCGGCCGCACTTCAGGACGACACCACGGGCGCGGTTGCCGAAGCCCTGATTACGGCCTACAACCGGGGTCGGCAAGCCGCTGTGGTCGAGCTCGGAGCGCTGGATATCGGTCGGGAGCTCGCCGCCCGGCGGGCCCTGCCCAATGCGCCGGCCGTCGACCGGCTCGCCGCCTCGTACGCGCAGGACACCCGCCCGCTCTACCAACGGATCACCCGGTCCGTCGTCGACACCTACCGGTCGATTGTGGCCCGGGTGTCCGGAGCCCAACTGCTTACCGGCATCACCCGCCGAGACGCCTCACAACGGGCCCTCGACCAGTTCGCGGCCCGCGGCATCACCGGCTTCACCGACTCGTCCGGCCGCAACTGGGACATGGCCTCGTACGCGGAGATGGCCGTCCGATCCGTCACGGCGCGCGCCGCGATCGAAGGCCATATCGACTCGCTCGCCGAGATCCGAATCGGGCTCGTCATCGTCTCGGACGCGCCGCTCGAATGCCCGCTCTGCCGGCCCTGGGAAGGCGAAATCCTCACCCTCGGCGCCGAGTCCGGGCCCCACACGGTTCGGGCGCAGCATGAGCTGCACGACGACGGCCGCACGATCGCCGTTCACGTCGCCGGGTCACTGATCGAGGCCCGCGCCGCTGGCCTCTTTCACCCGAATTGCAGGCACTCACTTGGCGCCTACCTGCCCGGGGTGACCACCCGACCGCCGCACCATGCGACGCCGGGCACCACCTACGAGGACACCCAACGGCAGCGGGAGATCGAGCGGCACATCCGCTCCTGGAAACGCCGGGCCGCTGCCTCGATGGACGAGCAGGCCCGCCGCAAGGCTCAGGCCAAGATCCGCGACTGGCAGAAGGCCGCGCGCGAGCACGTCGCCGCGCACGACGACATCCGCCGCAAGCCCGCGCGCGAGCAGATCAGGGCCGCCCGCTAGTCCTCGACCTCGCCGTCCTCGGCACTCGCCTCGAAGAGCGCGGCTTCAACGTCGAGCCATTCGTCGGTAGTGACCTCGCTGCCCTCCGCAGCCTCAACGACGGCACGGCTGGCAAGGGCCATCAGGGCCCTAACCACTCCGTCCTTGTCCTCCGACATTTCCCAGAGGGCCGCTTCACCGCTGGTGTCCTCGCGAAGGAACGCCTTCACCAGCCCCACAGCGGTCCGGAACGCTTCCTCGAACTCAGCTTCGTCTGTCATGTGCGGACGATATCCAGCACCGCTTACGGCCGCACGGCCGGGGCAAACCCGCATGGGAGCACACATGATCACCCCTTTCAGGCACACCCTCGCCACGCACCCGGCAGGCGCGATCCTCGGCTACCGCATGGACGGCCGACCGATCCACGTCATCGCGGGTGGCAGCGACGAGGGCGCCGGCGCCGCAGGTGGCACCCCGCCCGCCGGTGACCCCGGCACCCCGCCCGCAACGCCCCCGGCCACACCTCCGGCCGCCCCCGCCCCCGGCGGTGACGACACGGACTGGAAGGCCGAGGCCCGCAAGTGGGAGAAGTGGGCCAAAGAGAACAAGGGCGCCCGCGAAGAGCTGGACGCCCTGAAGGCTGCCAGCCAGACCGAGCAGGAGAAGGCCGTCACCGCGGCGGAGAAGTCCGGCCGCACGGCAGCCGCCGCCGAGTACGCCACCAAGCTCGCCGCCGCTGAGTTCCGGGCCGCCACCGCGGCCGCCGGGCTCGACCTCGGTGAGGCCTCCGAGCTCATCGACACCTCGCGGTTCGTTGCGGACGGCGAGGTCGACACCGACGCCATCAAGGCCGCGGTGAAGAAGCTCGCCAAGCTCGCCCCCCGCAGCCCCGGCCGGTCCGGCGCGGACCACGGGGCCGGCGGCGAGACCCCCGCGTCCCTCGACAAGCAGATCGCCGAGGCGACCGCACGGCGGGACTTTGCGACCGCCATCCGACTCAAGCGGCAACGCGCCGCGACCACATGACCTGAGGAGACACCATGGCCGGGATCACCGGGATGGGTACGACCTTCAACCTTCCCAACTACGCCGGCGAGCTGTTCGCGCTCACCCCGGATGACACCCCGCTGCTGTCCGCGATCGGCGGTCTGACCGGCGGTGGCATGACCACGGCCGTGGAGTTCGAATGGCAGACCTCCGACCTCCGCGACCCGGCTCAGCGGGTCCAGGTCGAAGGCGCGACCGCGCCGACCGCTGAGGAGCGGGTCCGCGCGAACGTACGCAACCTGGCCCAGATCCACCAGTCGAAGGTGTCCGTCAGCTACACCAAGCAGGCCGCGTTCGGGCAGCTCGCCACCCCTGGCAGCGCCCCGTTCCGGTCCGTGGACGGCGACAACCCGATCTCCACCGAGCTGGACTGGCAGATCGCGCAGGAGCTCAAGTCCATCGCCCTGGACGTGAACTTCTCGTTCATCAACGGGCGCTACAGCAATCCGACGACCAACGCGACCGCCCGCAAGACCCGCGGTCTGCTGGAGGCCATCACCACCAACCGGATCGCGCGGGCCACCGTCGTAACCGGCGCCACCTCGGCCACCGACACCGTCACCGCGACGGCGCACGGCATGTCCGACGGCGACAAGATCGTGTTCGTCATCACCGACGCCATGACCAACGTCGTCGCCGGCCGCGTCTACTACGTCGTCTCCAGCGCGACGAACACCTTCAAGGTCGCGACCACGTCCGGCGGCGCCGCGCTGACCCTGGGCACCGCCACGGGCATCTCGTACAACAAGCCCTGGGCAACGACCCTCACGTCCGACCACGTGTCGGACCTGATCCAGCTCGCCTACGACAACGGCGGCATGTCCGAGCAGGCCACCGCGACGCTCCTGTGCAACAGCATCCAGAAGCGCGCCATCACCAAGGCGTACTCCTCGGCGTACGGTCAGTACACGGAGACGTCCCGCACCGTCGGCGGCGTCAACGTCCAGACCATCGTCTCGGACTTCGGCACGCTGAACCTGATGATGGACCGGCACGTCCCGCAGGACACCATCCTCGCCGTGTCCCTGGAGCAGCTCGCCCCCGTCTTCCTCAACGTCCCCGGCAAGGGCGTCATGTTCGAGGAAGAGCTCGCCAAGACCGGCGCGTCCACTGACGTACAGCTGTACGGCGAGATCGGCCTCAAGTACGGGGCCGAGCGCGCCCACGGCGTCATGACCGGCCTGAAGGTCTGACGTGGCCATCTACGAACGACGCTCCGGCGACCACATCGCCGAGAGTGTTCAGCCGGTCCCCGGTTCGGACGCGGAAGCCGCCTACGCGGCCCTCGCCGACGACCCGGCGTCCGGCTGGCGTGTGGTCGAGGAGACCAAACCCAAGCGCACGTCCAAGGCCCAGAAGGAGGAGGGCTGATGGCCCTGACCACCACAGTCGGCGTGACCGTCGACGGGATCTACACCAAGGCTGGGGACCTGTCCACGGCCTCCGACAGCATGTCGAAGCGGTACGGCGCCTATCTGGCGAGCGGCACCGGCGCCGGAAAGGCGGACCTCCGCTTTGCGGACACGCGCACGCTCACCGCGTCCGCGACGGAGGACATCGACCTCGCGGGCAGCCTCGTGGACATCTACGGGGCGACGCTGACGTTCGCCAAGGTCAAGGCGATCATCATCTCCGCGGCGGCCGGGAACACCAACAACGTGATCGTCGGCGCGGGCACCAACCCGTGGATCACTGCCCTGAACGCCACCGGCACGCTCACCCTGCGGCCGGGCGCCTGCGTGGCGCTGTTCGCGGGCGCGGCGGATGCCACGACCTACGCGGTCACGGCGGCCACCGGCGACGTCCTGAAGGTCACCAACTCGGCGGGCTCCACGTCCGTGACGTACGACATCGTGATCATCGGCTCCAGCGCGTAGGAGGTGGCCCATGGCCCGTATCTACGCCACCGCCGAGCAGTACGAGACGTACACGGGGGCGGACGCCCCTGCGGACATCGACTCCCGGCTTGCTCGCGCGAGCCAGATGCTCGACGCGCAGGTGTTCCGGCTCTGCGCATACGCCGTCGGCGACACCGGCCTCCCCACGGACACCGTGGTCGCAGCCGCATTCGCCGACGCAGTGTGCGCGCAGGCCCAATGGGGCGTCGAGGTCGGCGACACCGTCGGGGCGGCCGGAGTGGGCTACGGCTCGGCGCAGATCGGCTCGGTCAACCTCGGCCGGTCCGTCACGGCCGTGTCCGGCGACGACTCCCCGGCCCGGCAGATCGCCCCCGCAGTGTGGGACGCGCTCCGGGCCCCGGACCTCACCCCGGACCGGATCCAGCTCGGGGCGGTGGCCTGGTGAGCACCATCCCCGGCTGGCTCCTCCGCTACACGATCACCATCGAGGCGTACACCGGCGAATCGGCGTACGGACCCCAGTACGCGGCCCCCGTCACCGCGCGGGCCTACGTCGAGGAGACGACCCGCACGGCCCGGACCAAGGACGGCGAGGAGATCACCTCGACGGCCACGAGGGTCTGGTTGTTTCCCACCCAAGCCTGCCCGCCCGAGTCGCGGGTGACGCTGCCTTCTGGGCGGGTCGCCTCGGTCATCACCTCCACCCTCTACGCGGGCGCCGGCCTGCCGACTCCGGACCACCGGGAGGTGACCTGCACGTGAGCCAGTACGCGCGCATGAGCTGGCAGGGCGGCCGCCTCGGAGCGTCCCGGCGGGGGCAGGCGGCGGCCGAGGAGGGTCTCCAGAAGGCCTTGGAGCATCTCCTCTTTGAGTCGCGGAAGCTGGTCCCGCTGGACGAGGGCACACTTGAGCGCAGTGGGCGCGTGACCCGCGACGGCCTCAACGGAGCCGTCACGTACGACACCGTGTACGCCCGGATCCAGCACGAGAACCTGGACTACAAGCACCTGCCGGGCCGCATGGCGAAATATTTGGAAATCCCGCTCAACAGGGATAAGGACGTCATGCTCCGGCTGATGGCGGTCCCCCTGCGGAGGTGGCTGCGTGGCTAGCCTCCTCGACGGTCTGGCCCGCCATCTGGCCGCTCAGGGCCTCGGCGTCTACGACGAGACCGGCGTCACCGGCAGCATTTTCCTCGAAGCCAAGCCGTCCACCCCGGACGTCTGCATCGTCCTAACCATCTACGACGACGGCGCCGAGGCCGACAGCCAACTCGGCTACGACGAGGTACCCGTGCAGGTCAAGGTTCGTGGCACTACCGACCCGCGCGTAAGCCGTGACCTCTGCCAGGACATCCGCTCAGAGCTCCACGGCCTTGGCGAAACCACCCTGCCCGACGGCACGTACTTGCTCCTCTCCCGCGCGAACCAGGCCGTGGCTGGTCTCGGCACGGACGAAAACCGGCGCCACGAGCACGTCTGCAACTGCCGGATGCGTGTTCGCAGCGTGACCGCGCACCGCGTCTGACCCCACCCCCCTTTCCTTCAGCCCGTACGGCACTGCCGGCGGGCTCCTCGCCATGCCCGGAGGAGACACAGCCATGGCAGTGAACACGTACAACGCGCGCGACGCGCGTTTTCAAATCGAGGACTACAACGCACCCGGCACGTGGGTGGATATCGCGATCGGTGCGATCAACACGTGGACCAAGAGCGAGGAGGAGGAGACCACCGACGTCACCACCTTCGGGTCCCTGGGCCAGTCCGAGTCGTACAAGATGCAGATCGGGAAGAGCGTGCAGCTGGAAGGGTTCCGGCTGCGGGACCCGGTGACTTTCGCCCTCGACCCTGGTCAGACCATCGTCGAGGGCATGAACGAGCGACTGGGTCCGGACTCGCTGACCGGCTTCCGGTACGCGCACAAGGACGACACGTCCTGGGTGGTGTTCACCAAGGCCCGCATCACGCTCGGCGACCAGGGTGGCGGCAACAACGACGAAGTGTCGTGGTCAGCGACATTCACGAGGTCCGGCCCGAGCACCACGGCGGTCAAGTCGTGACGGCCCCTCGCGCCACCAAGGCGCAGTCCTGGGAGGACTTCAAGGCCGAGGCCTTCGGGGCCCGCACCGAGATCATCGAGGGCGTCACCGTCCCGGTCCCCTCGGACATCCCGCTCAACTTCGCCGCCCTGTTCTCCACGCTCGGCGCCGAGTCGGAGATCTCCGACTTCGGTGACGCCGTCGGCCTGCTCTACGGCGAGGGCGTGTTCGAGCAGTGGGTCGAAAACGGCATGGGCGCCATCGGCCTGCTCACCGCCCTGATGTGGGGCTACATGCAGGGCAACGGCAAGACCGACGTCGAGTTCGGCGACGCATTCCAGCTCGTCACCAGCGACGACCCGGGAAAAGCAGCGGCCGCGCTCGTCGGGAACCGAGCCGCACGGCGATCGCAGTCCAAAACCACTGGTGGGCGATCGTCGCGGACTTCCGCCGCGAGTACGGGATCCCCGCGGGCGCGATCCCGCACCTAGGCGAGCGCGAGTTCTGGCACCTCGTCTGCGGTCTCTCCCCGGAAGCCATGTTCAGGCGGGTCGCGGCCGACGACCTCTCGGTCATCGATGACGACGCCCTGATCCGCGCTGCCCTTCGCAGCTGACCACGAAGGGCGGCACCCCATGGCCATGACCGTCGGTGAACTCGTCGGCTACGTCCGCGCGGACTCCTCCGACTGGACCCGCGGCCTCGCCCGCGCGGAACTTGCCGCCCAGGGATTCACCGTTGACGCGGCCGGCCGCCTGCGCAACCTTGCGGGGCACTTCGTTGCCGAAGCCTCCGTGATGAACCAGGCCCTGGGGACTGTCGAAGAGGGCCTGGAGGACGTCTCCACGCAGACCTCGGAGACTGCGGCGGTCGTCGAGGTCGAGACCCGCACCATGGCCATGCGCTTCCGGGCGCTGGCGCGCGCCGCCGACGATCTGGGAACCTCGCTCGGGGCGCGTCTCGGCCGGGCCGTGAGCAGCCTGCGCAACATCAACATCGACACCGACCGGCTCGGCTCCATGGCGGGTCGCATCAGTGGCGTCGCGATGTCCTTCGCGAAGGTCGGCGCCGCGATTGGCGCGGCCGGGCCGCTGGTGGCCGGGCTGGCCGCGACGGTGGTCCAGATCGCCCCGGCGGCTCTGGTCGCCGTGTCCGGGCTTGTGGCTCTCAAGCTGGCGACGGGCGCGCTCAAGCTGGGCATGGTGGGTGTGGGCGACGCGGTCAAGGCCGCGATGGACCCTTCGGACCCGCAGGCCTTCGAGGAGGCCATCAAGAACCTCGCACCGTCTGCCCGTGCTTTCGCGCGCGAGGTCCGCACCCTCCAGCCCCAGCTGAAGAGCATTCAGCAGACCGTGCAGCAGGAAATGTTCCGCGACCTGGACACGGTCCTCCGCGACCTGGGCAAGACCACCCTGCCGATCCTCAAGTCCCAGCTCAAAGAGACCGGCATCACCCTCAACTTCATGGCCAAGGGCGTCGGTGACGCGGCCATCGAAATGAGCCGCAACGGCACCCTCGGCAAAGCCCTCTCGGGGGCAAACGAAGGCCTCGCCAACCTGTCGCAGGCCCCCGGGCTCGTGGTCCGGGCCCTGGGCCAGGTCGCTGCAGCAGCCGCGCCCAGCTTCGCCCGGCTCACCGAAGCCGCGGGCGCCGGCCTGAACACCCTCTCCGGCCGCCTGGACAAGGCGTTCGCGTCGAACAAGATGCAGCAGGCCATCGAGGACGCGATCACCGTCTTCAAGCAGCTCTTCGACGTCGTCGGCAACGTCGGCTCGATTGTGGGGTCCGTCTTCTCTGCCGCCCGTACCACCGGCGGCGACTTCCTCGGCGTCCTCACCCAGATCACCGGGGCGATCGCGGAGGCCTTCGCCAGCCCCGCCGTGCAGGGCGCTCTCCAGGCGATCTACGGGACGATGGCGGTGCTCGCCCAAACCGTTGGCCCGCTCCTCATCACCGCGCTCAAGGCCATCGCCCCGGTGTTCACGGCGCTCGGTCCGCCCGTCCAGCGGCTCATCGAGATCCTCGGGGCCGCCCTCGGCCCGATCATCGCCGCACTCGGCCCCGTCCTGGAGGCCGCCGCGGAGGCTGTCGGCGCGCTCCTCGACGCGGTCGGCCCCCTGATCCCGGTGTTCGCGAGCCTGATCGTGGGGCTCCTGCCTGCGCTGACACCGATCCTCAAACTGGTCGCGAACGTCTTCAAAATGCTGGCCCCGCTGGTCGCGCAGCTCGCGGGTGTCCTGATGTCCGCGCTGACGCCGATCCTGGCCGCTCTGATCCCGGTCCTGGAACCGATCCTCGACGCGTTCATGACGCTCACCGAGGCCATCCTGCCGATCCTGTCGGCGCTGATCAGCGCACTCGCCCCGGTCATCACGCAGCTCGCCGGGATCTTCGCGCAGTTGATGGTGGCGCTGGCTCCGGTCATCGCACAGCTGGTGCTGCTGGTCGCGAAAGTCCTGACCGACATGACACCAATGCTGATCACCGTCATTGGCTGGATCGGCAAACTCGCCGAAATGTTCGCTGGTGAGCTCGGCCGGGTCATCAACACCGTGGTCCTGCCCGCCATCGAAGCCATCGTGGCGCTCCTCAAGGGCGACTTCAGCGGAGCGTGGGACGCCGCGAAGAGCATGCTGAGTGGCGTCCTCGACTTCTTCGTCCGAGCGTTCATTGAGCTCCCCGGCCGCGCTGGCTCGGCGCTCGCCGGACTCGCGGGCGCACTGTGGGACCGCGTCCAGGAGGCTGGCGGCCGGATGATGGACTCGGTCCGGCAGAAGAAGAACGAGTTCGTGGACTGGATCCGTGGGATCCCCAGCGCCGCCCAGAACGCCCTTGGTGACCTCGGCAGCATCCTGTGGAACGCGGGCGCCCGCCTGATCAGCGGGTTCATCGAAGGCATCCGGTCGAAGATCGGATCCATCAGGTCCACGCTCAGTGGCATTACAGGCATGTTGCCCGATTGGAAAGGGCCGGCTGATGTCGATGCCCGGATCCTTACCCCCGCCGGCCGCAGCATCATCGAGGGGTTCCAGCGGGGCATCACCGCGCAGACTCCGGCGCTTCAGCAGCAGCTCGGCGGCCTCACGGGCGCCCTGCCGGGGATGGCCCTCGGCCCAGCGGGCGCGGGCGGCCTTCAGGGAGGTGGGGGGCAGCCTCGCACGATCATCGAGTTCGAAGGACCAGAGGCCTTCAAGGCCCTGATCCGCCGCATTGTCCAGGTTGATGGGCGCGGGTCCGTCCAGACCGCTTTCGGCTAGGAGGCCCGCATGTCAGTACCCGACGCCCGCGTCGAGCTCCAGATCGCCGGCACGTGGACGGACGTCACCAACGATGCCCTCCACGCGGGCGCAATCCGGTACAGCTGGGGCCGTCGCGGGGAAGGGTCCCAAACGGACCCTGCGGCAGCCTCGTTCGCACTCCGCAACCCTGACGGCAAGTACAGCTCCCGGAACCCGGGCAGCCCGTATTTCGGGCAGTTGGGCCGCAACACGCCCGTGCGCCTTACGCACGGTGGCGGAACCGTGGGGCTTGTCATCCCGAGTGGGGTCCGAGGAGGCGCGACCACTCCCGACGCGGCAACCCTCGACATCGTGGGCGACATCGACGTCCGTGCCGATCTCACTCCAGCCCATTGGGCAGGAGCGAGCAGCGCCAACAGCTTTGGCGTCCTGGGCAAGTACAACACCACCGCGAATCAGCGCTCATGGCTGCTGTGGCTCCACGAGGACGGGGTGGCCGAGTTCCGGTGGTCCACCGACGGGACCACTACCGCCAACGCCACCTCTAGCCAGCCCGTACCGTTCGGCCCCGGCGAGCGCGGAGCCCTCCGGGCCACGTTGGACGTCAACAACGGAAGCGGCGGCTACACCGTCGTTTTCTACACCGCGCCCACCATGGCAGACCCCTGGGTACAGCTCGGCACCAGCACCGTCACCACCGCCGGCACCACATCAATCTTCAACTCGACCGCTGTTGTGGAAGTGGGGGACATCGCCACCTCCACGCTTGCGGCCACCTCCCGCCAGTACCACTCCATCGAGATCCGCAACGGGATCGGCGGATCTGCTGTCGCCAACCCGGTGTTCAGCGCGCAGGCCAGCGGCACCACTACGTTTGCTGACCCAGCCGGACGAACATGGACCGTCGGAAACGGCGCGGAAATCACCTCCCGCCGTATCCGCGCCGTCCTGGAGGCATCCTCATGGACACCACAGTGGGGTGCGGGCGGCCACGACGTCACCACCCCCGTTGAGGCGGCCGGCATCCTGCGGCGCCTCGGCCAAGGCGCGAAAGCCCTGGCCTCGCCACTGCGGCGCAGGATCCCCACGGTAGGGGCTCCGGTCGCCTACTGGCCGCTGGAGGACGGCCGGTCTGCCCTCCAGGCCTACTCGCCACTGCCGGCCGTGTCACCGCTGGCCGTATCCGGATTCGAGTTCGCCGCAGACAACACACTCCTCGGATCCGCGCCGCTTCCCCGCATCACGGCATCTGCCAGCATGCTCGGCGTGGTCCCGGCCCACACCGCTACGGGACAGTGGCTCGTTGCTTGTGTCTTCTACTGGGCGACCCCGCCCGCCTCGCCCACCGTCCTCATGGACTTCGCGACCACGGGAACTGCCGCTCGCGTCGTCCTCACCGTCGACAACGGCAGCCTCTCCCTCGACGGATATTCCAGCACCGGCGCGAGCTTGTTCAGCGTGCCTTCGGTAACCACTGGTTTCGGATTCCATGGCGCCTGGACCCGTCTGGAGATCAACGCCGAGCAGACGGGCGGGAACACCCGGTACCGGATCGGCTGGGTCGACGTGTCGGGGGGCGGCTTCGGAAACGACACCACCATCGCCGCGACCGCAGGAACCGTGACCACGATCGGCACCTCGTTCGGCGCGCTCGCGGCCGACGTGCGCCTCGGCCACCTCGGAGTGTTCGCCAGCTCGAACACATCCGTCTACGACCGTGCCGATGACGGCTGGTTCGGCGAAACCGCAGCCGCCCGATTCCGCAGGCTGGCCACCGAGGAGAACGTGCCAGCCATTGCCGGGACCGCCCCGACCCAAATGGGCCCCCAACGCTCTGAAACCCTCCTAACCCTGCTCGGCGAATGCGAGACCTCGGATGGCGGGATCCTGTACGAGGACCGGGAACGGGCGGGCCTTATCTACCGGGGCCGCACCACCTTGTACAGCCAGACCCCGAGGCTGACCATCCCCTACGCGCAGCTCGCGCCGCCGCTGAAACCGGTCGACGATGACCGGCACCTTCGCAACGACCGCACCGTGAGCCGCGTTGGCGGCTCGTCCGCGCGGGCCGTCCTGACAAGCGGTTCCCTGTCGACTGCGGCCCCGCCGTCAGGTGTCGGCACCTATGACGACTCCCAGACCATGAGTTTGGCCTCTGACGGCCAGTGCGAGGACATTGCCCACTGGCTGCTACATCGAGGCACCTGGGATGAGGCCCGGTATCCGAGCGTGCGGATCTACCTGCACAAATTCCCAACACTCATCCCGGCGGTGGCCGCGCTCCAGCCGGGCGACATCATCCGCATCACCGGTCTGCCTGCGTGGCTTCCACCTGGCCCTCTCGATCTGATGGTCGAGGGCGGCGACGAAGAGCTGAAGACGTTCGAGTGGACAGTCACGCTGGCATGCTCGCCGGCGGGCCCGTGGACCGTGGCCGTGGTCGACGACCTCGTCACCGGCCGGGCCGACACCGACGGCTCGACCCTCGCCTCGGGCGTCACGTCGACCGCGACGTCCCTGTCGGTTGCAACCGTGGGCGCACCGCTGTGGTCCACCTCGGGCGCCGAGCTCCCTGTCGACATCGAGGTCGGCGGCGAGGTCATGCGGGTGACCGCGATCTCGGGCGCGGCCAGCCCGCAGACGTTCACCGTGACCCGCTCGATCAACTCGATCGTCAAGGCGCAGTCCGCCAGCGCGGACGTTCGCCTCGACCAGGCCCCAATCATCAGCTACTGAGGAGGCGCCATGGCGTACACAGGATGGGTCGCCGGACTCCGGACCACCGCAGCCCGCCTCAACGCGATCAGCGCAATCTGGACGCCGTACACGCCCACCTGGACGTCCTCGACCGGCGCCGCGGTCTCTCTCGGCAATGGCACTCTCGACGGCGAGTACGCGCTGGACGGCGGCCTCTGCCACGTCAGGGCCTCGCTGGTGGGCGGGAGCACTACAACGTGGGGTGGCGGCCAGTTCAGGTTCGCGCTGCCCTTCGCGTGTGCTTCGCTGGCCAGCTCCAGCATGTCGTACGTCGGTAGCGCCCTGGCCCTCGACCCCGGCGGCGCCTACTACCCGGGGGTCTCGCGCGTCCTGTCCGGCGACAGCTTCGCCATGGCCCTGTCGTCGACCGCCGCGAGCGGCGCGACGCCGGGCGAGTGGAACGCCACTCGACCCTTCACCTGGGGCAACACGGACAACTTGTCCATCTGCCTCGTGTACAAGCCTGCGTAGCCACCCCGCCACCCACCGCCCCGAGCCTGATGGCCCGGGGCTTTTGTCATGTCTTGGAGGTGTCATGGCCTGGTACCCAGGCGCCGAGAAAATGGAGCTCCAACCGGAGTCCGATTCCCAGCCCGCAATTCGACCGACGCAGTTCATCATGCACTCCGTCGCAGCCCCGTGGGACGAGAATCGGATCTACGCCTACTGGCGCGATTCGACGAACCTCGAAAGTCACTTCGGCCTCGACTACGACGGCTCACTCGGCCAGTACATCGGCACCCAGACCAGGGCTGATGCCAACTACCGAGCCAACCTTCGGCCGGACGGCACCGGCGCGGTATCGATCGAGACTGCCTCGAACGACGACGCCACCGACCCGTGGACACCGGAGCAGGTCGAGCAGCTGATCCGGCTCGGCGTGTGGCTCCACCAGGAACACGGCCTCCCGCTGCGGGTGTGCCAGACCGCCGACGACCCCGGATACGGCCACCACCGGCTGCACACGGCATGGGCCGTGTCCGGCACGGACTGCCCCGGCGACGCCCGCGTGCAGCAGTTCAAAAAGATCGTCTTCCCGGGCATCGTCGCCCGCGCGACCGGCGCCCCCGACCCGTCCCAGGAGGACGACATGGCAACCCCGAACGAGCTCTGGTCCTACAAGGGCACCGGCGAACCCATCGACGCGTACGGCTACCTGGTCACCGCGAGCAAGCGGGTGGCCGTCCTGTCCGACCAGGTGGCCGCGCTGACCACGAAGGTCGCCGCGTTGGAGACCACGGGCCTCACCCCGGAGCAGGTCGCCGCCATCGCCAACGCCGTCGCGGACGTTCAGGCCGCACGCCTCACCAACTAGGAGACCTCCATGACCAGCCCGTTCCCGCCCGTCGATTCCATCCTCAAGACCGGCGCCACGTACGCCAAGGACGTCGCCGAGCGCACCATCTGGACGTTCGCCGCAGCCACCGGCGGCCTCCTCGTCGCGTCCGGTCCGGCCGATATGCTCCACGGCTCCTTCTGGCAGTCCGTTGGCACGGCCGGCATCGTCGCCGCGGGCACCTTCGTCAAGGGGCTCCTGGCCCGGCTGGTCGGTGACCCGAACAGCGCGTCGACCGCCAAGGGGGTCTAGTGACCACCCCCGATCCGGGCGTCTACATCAGCTCCGCACAGATGTATGGGGAGGTGAGGGGGCTGACGCAGACCGTAGGGCGGATCGAGTCCAAGCTCGACGGCATCCTCGACGACACGAAAGACCTCCGCCGTGACTTCGCGGATCACGAGACGCGGATTCGCACCCTGGAGCGGTCCCGCTGGCCCCTGCCCACCCTTGGCGTCCTCGCCGGGGTCGGCGGAGCCGTGACCGGGGCACTCGCCCTCTTGGCCCGGTAGGAGGACACCATGTCGACCAGGCGCACCGTCACCGGCAGCGTGGCGGACATCTTCACTGACCTCGGCGCCCCGGTGACCGTCACCCTGGCATGCCTGCCGCGCCGCTGGACCGACGAGACCGGCAACCGGCTGCTCGTCGGCCCGGACCATCCAGTCACCGTCACGGCCGGCGCGTGGTCGGCGTCGCTGATCCCCACGGACGCGGCAGGGATCGAGCCCGCGACGGGCCGCTACTACCGGATCACGGAGTCCCTTGCCGGGGTTCCGGTCCGGGTCCGGACGTTCGCGGTCCCAACGGGCGACGGTTCACCGCTCGACATCCTCGACCTCGTCGTCGCCGACCCGGGGCTCCCGGGCTACGTGCGGGGTGCTGCAGGTCCGGTCGGGCCTGCGGGGGCTCCGGGAGCGAACGGCGCACCCGGCGCTGCAGGAGCCCCGGGAGCGAAGGGCGACACGGGCGATACGGGGCCGCAGGGGATCCAGGGCATTCAAGGCCTGCAGGGCACCGCAGGCACTGCCGGAGCCGCGGGGGCGACGGGCCCTCAGGGCGCGATCGGTGCGTCCGGAACGGTCGTCACGACCAGCGGGGCCACCATCACTGACGGCACCATCACTGATCTGCCCTCGTCCACGCCGTGGATCATCGTGCAGACGAGCGCGGGCACGCCGCTCCAGTGCACCATCCCCGCAGCAGTCGGCGACCGCATCGACGTCGACCTCGCCATGATGTACAACGGCGCCCACTTCATGGACGTCGCCCTACTCACCAGCGGCGGGGCTGTCTCCATCTACGGCGGCTCCGGCACGAGCACACCGCTGGCCGAGGGCGCGCCATGGCTGTACCCGAGCACCAGCTTTTCGAAGGTGACGAGCCAGTTCTTCGTGGTGCAAGCAGGCCACATCGACGGCTCCGGAAACATCACCGTGGCCCTCGTCCACAGTGGCACCGCCGCCGGCCGGGTCTACGCCAACACCGTCTATCCGTGGCGGATGAGGCTCTGGAACTTCGGCGCGGTGAACGGTTCGGCCGCTGGCTCTTGGCTGCCGCGCCCGTCGGAGCAGGGGCTCATCACGTGGACTGGCGACCCCAACGATGCCGGGCATGTGACGGCGCAGAGCAGCGCGGGTGTCGCGGGCCGGATCACGTTGGTCAAGATCCCGATCCGGGAGCAGGTCACCGTCGCGAACATCTGGTTGGGCCTGTCCGGTGTCGACGCGGGCGCCTCGCTGAGCAACTGCTACCTCGGCCTGTACGACAGCACAGGAGCCCTGAAGGGTGTCACTGCGGACATCTCCTCGTTGCTGATGTCGGGCGCTACGGCCAAGGCCCTGCCGCTCGCCACGCCGTTCGTTGCGGCACCCGGCAACTACTACATCGCGATGCTGCTCGGCAACGGCTCCACCTGGACGACCAACTCGCTCACCTTCAAGGCCACCGGGGCCGGGATCTCGGTGAACGCGAACCTGACGGCGCCGAACCTCCGCTACTCCACGATCCTCACCGGACAGACGTCGTTGCCGTCGAGCCTGACGCTATCGAGCCAGGCAACCAGCACGATCAACACCGGCTGGGGATCCCAGTGGTACGCCCTCTCTGGACCCTAGGCAGCACGATGCCCCCTCTCGCCTACGGGCGGGAGGGGGCGCTTTCGTGCGTTCGGCCCCGTGGATAGGCTGCTCGCATGACGATTCGCGCTGTGGTGTTCGATGTCGGTGAGTGCCTCGTGGACGAGACCCGGGAGTACGGCACCTGGGCCGACTGGCTCGGCGTCCCCCGACACACCTTCGCCGCGATGTTCGGCGCCGTGATCGCACAGGGCCGCGACTACCGCGAGGTCTTCGAGCCCTTCAAGCCCGGCTTCGACCTGACGGCCGAGCGGGAAGCACGTGCTGCCGCTGGCCTCCCGGAGTGGTTCGGCGAGAACGACCTCTACTCGGACGTCCGCCCGGCGCTCGCGCAGCTCCGCGCGGACGGCCTGTGGCTGGGCATCGCCGGGAACCAGACCGTTCGGGCGGGCGGTCTGCTCCGCGAGCTGTTCACGAAGGATGTCGACCTGATCGGTACCTCGGACGACTGGGGCGCGAGCAAGCCGGATCCGGAGTTCTTCGAGCGGGTCGCCGCCGTCGTCCCGGCCGCCCCCGGCGAGATCCTCTACGTCGGCGACCGCGTCGACAACGACCTCCGCCCCGGCGCCGCCGCGGGCATGCACACCGCGCTCATCCGCCGGGGCCCGTGGGCCACGATCCAGTGGAACACCGCCGAGGCCCTCGAACTGCCAACGTTCCGCGTCGAGAGCCTCGCCGAACTGTCCCCTCGGATCACCGAGTTCAACAGGCGAGAGCGCTGACGACGGCACCCCAGCCGTAGAGACGATCATCGAGGTCGCGGACGTACTGCTCGTGTTCCCACGGAGCGAGTGCGCGCCGCACCTCGCGGACCCGCTCCAGCCCGGTGGCGTACCAGTGCGTCTCCAGCAGCTCCAGCGCGCGAAGCGCGTACCGCGCCGCGTCCTCCGGGCGTCCGGCGGCGGCCTCGACCGCTCCGAGGTCTCCGAGGATGACGGTGCGCTGCTTGTCGGCGTCCTCCGGAAGCTCGTCGAGGACGTGGAGCAGCGTCTCGCGGGCCTGCGGCAGGTGCCCGGCTGTGAGCTGGGTATTGCCCTTGAACGCGGCAAGCCGGACGGGGCTGAACCAATCCATCCACTCGGGGGTGGGGCCTGCGTCGTCCTCGACGACGGTCTCACCGTGGGCGATGAGGTTGAGGGCGGCTCGCGTGTCCCCGCAGCGGGTGGCGCATTCGGCCTCGACGGCATCGAGCCAGGCCACGAACTGGCCGCTGGCTTGGCCGCGCCGGGCGTAGGTGCGGGCCGCGACCATGCGCTCTGTGGCGGCGGAACACTGCCCAGACCATCCGGGGATGAACGCCATGTGCGCCAGGATCGCGGCGCCGAGCAGCGTGTCGTCGGCCTCGCCCGCGGCTTGGAGAGCACGGACCCACGTGTCGCCGGCCCGGGTGGGCTCGCGGAGGTCGAAGAACTCGATCCGGCCTGCCAGGAGCCAGCTCTCCGAGAGAGCCACGGCGAGGGTCTGACGCGTTCTGCCGGTAGTCGCGTCGAGGAGCTGGCCGCCGAGGGTGGCATGTGCTGCAACGGCCGGGTGCAGGACCGACGGGGTGACGGTCCAGTACAGCCGTCGGTGTGCCCGGGTGACCGCAAGGAAGTCGGAACCGGCGGTGGCTGGTTGTGGTGCGCTCGAGGCGCGCAGCGGTCCGCGGTTCGCAGGGGCGATAAGGCTGGTGCTGGTCTGCGGTCCGGTACCGGGCGGCACGTTGAACCCGAGCTCGTCGAGGGGGCGGCCGAGCAGGTCGACGAGTGCCTGCCGCACGTCGGTCTGCGGCAGGGGCGGGTTCTCGGCTTCGTAGCGGCGGGCCTGCCGTAGGCCGATGTGGATCCCGCGGGCGGCGAGGGCGTCGACGAGTTCCTGCTGGGTCCGGTAGCCGGCGGCCTGGCGGGCCGCCCGGAAGCGCGCGTTGCCGGTGGGTCGGGTCATTCCAACTCCCGTAGTGGGTAGGTGTCCTGACCTACTGTCTCAGGACGCCCTCTTGACTGCCATGGTTCACCAGAATGGGGGCAGCAAAGCCCTATTTGAGGACCCAGAAAGGCCGCTCTGAAGTCCTAGCAATAGGACTTTCCTAGGTCCATGGTGTCTCTCACCACCCGTTGACGACGGTAGGGAGTGACCCGTGACCAGCCCGACCCACAGCTGCGCCCGCGGCGTATGGAACCTCGACACCCCGGACGATCCCCGTATGGGCATGGCTGAGGTGGTCGAGCCGAGCGCTGATCTCCTTGACCGGGCGCAGGCCGGCTGGGCGCGATTCACCAGCACGGATGGAGACGAGTCCGATGGCTAAGCCGGGAGAGCACCTGGCCCACCCGCTCCTGAACCAGCGGGTCCGCGATATTGCCTCCGGTACGGAGGGCCAGCTCATGGCCGTCGTGTATGAGGAGGTCCGCCGCGTCTATGGCGACCCCCAGTACGCGCCAATCGCATACATCCGAATGAAGTCCGGTCTGGAGCTGTCGACCTCGGAACGCAACGTCGAGGCCACCGGATGACCGGGCTTCCGCAGCAGCTCTGCTACGTGCTGATCGTGCTCGGCATCCTCGCCGTGATCGTCGTCGGCACCACCTGACCCGCACCTTCCTGCACATGACCTAGGGGAGAAGCATGTCCAGTCCCGTACCGAACCCTGTCCCGCCGCCGTGCATCAGCCAGCCCGGCAACCCGCAGCCGTCCGGCGTCCTGACGGCCACCGCCCCCGCAAGCGCGCGGGCTCTGCTCAGCGATGCCGAGTTCAACGGCGTCATGCACACCGTCCTGGATAACAACCCCGGCATGGCCATGGACCTCGCCTCCCGCATCGTTGTCGACGCGCTGGCGTTCCTCGCCACGGCCGCCCGGACCCCGGCGGGTCTCGTACCGTCCCGTGTCGTGGACGAGGGCTGGCACGCGCTCGTACTCCACACCGCCCTCTACCAGTCGCTGTGCTTCCGACTCTGCGGCGGCTTCATCCACCACCTGCCGGAGCGGCCCGACCCCACCAACCGCTCACACAGCTCCGTCGAGCGCACCGTCGCCGCGATCGAGGCCGCGGGCTACAGCGTCGACGCGGACCTGTGGCGCGGCCCGGAGGACACCCTCGTCACCGTCGCCGCTTCCTGCCGTCACTCGGACGACGGCGGCCCGATCGTCATCATCCCCAAGCCCAAGGGCTGAGTAGGCTGCCGCCATGAACGAGTGGATCGACCCCCGGTACGCCGACCTTGTCGAGGCCCTGCACGAGGCATTGCGCGCTCAGGACCCGACCCGGCAAGGACCTGCGCCGGTCCGCGGGTTCGTCGTGGCGGAGCCTGACGAGAGCTGATCTGAGAACCGCCCCGGCCGACAGTTCCCCCTCCGGCCGGGGCTACTCCCGGACGAGGTGCGCGAGCGGTACGCCGATGGCGTCCGCGATGAGGATGAGCGTGTCGAGGAGCGGGCTCGCCTGGCCCTGCTCGATACGGACGTACGTTGCCCGGTCCATGTCGCCAGCTTGCTCGGCCACGAACTGCTGTGTCAGCTTCCTGTCCGTCCGGGCCTGTCGAATCTGTTCGCCGATGCGTCGTCGTCTGGCGAGGACGTGAGCGGGTACAGGGTGGGCACGGGACACCCGTACACGCTGACGTGATCATGAACTGATGTATGTAGGGTGCACCCTACATCGACTCATCTCCCGCAAATGTGGGCATCAGCCTGCACACCAGACCGGCCCTCCCAGTCCTGCCCCCCAGGCGGCGGGAGCGGCCAGCGGGGCCCCCGCCTGCCAGCGGGGGCCCTGCTTCATTTCCACGCGACCTGCACAGAATTCGGGTCCCAATACCCGCCACCGGGCTGCCGGCCCCGGCGGGCCCGGTTGATGGTCACGGTCATCAGATACGAGATCACCGCCCGCTTCCGAGACAGATCCAGCCCGTTCCACGCTTCCTCAACGTCCTCCGCCGTGAGCAGGGCGGCCACCGGATTCACCTTGACCGCACGCGACAGCACCTCTTCCGCTGCGGCAATCCGCTGCCGCGCAGCCTCGGACGCCAGAGTCCACGACCGCATATCCAGCTCTCCACGCCCCAGAGCGCCCGCCAAGCCGTCCAGGGTGAACCGTGCCTGCCTCCGGTCCTCCTGGGCGCCCCGTACATCCACAGGGTCCTCACGGGTCGCCAGAAGGTCTGCTGCATCAGGGAGGGAGAGCCGGTCAAGCACGGCGAGTTGAACGACATCGTCTACGAGGTCTCGCCGACGGCTCACGTGCTTCTGCGACCGGCACCGGTAGTTGAGCATCCGTTCCCGATCGGGGTGGTTGCCGCTGCCGTCCGTGGACGAAATCACGCTCTTGCCGCAGGTCCCGCACACGTAGAGGCCCGTACCGAGGGCAACCCTGGCGTTCCCGGCTGGCCCGATCTTGCGGCTCGGGTCCTTGAGCATGGCGACAACACTCCGCCATGTCGGCTCGTCCAGCGCGGCAGGCCACTGGGCCGGCCCCACCTCCTCACCCCTGTGTACGACGATGCCCGCGTTGCGGGGGCGTAGGAGCATCTTGCGGATCTCGGAGGCACTCCACTGCCCGCCGGTACTCGTGAGGGCTTCACGGGCCCGCAGATCCCGCTGAATGGAGTACAGGGAGGCTCCGGCGAGAACGCTGCGTGCAGCGTGCTGGATGCACTCCACCTCGGCAGGGATGGGCGTCATACCGTCGACCTCCCAGCCGAAGGGCCGTCGGCCGCCGAAGTGCTTACCCATTTGCGCCATCTGATCCCGGGCGCGCTTCTGTCTTTCGACCATCCGCTCGACCTCGTACCGAGCCTGCACTCCGAGCTGCCGGGCGATCATCCGTCCGGTGGCAGTGGTGAGGTCTAGGTGGCCCGCCTTGACCGTGCGCGTCTCGACGCGCCGCGGCTCGCAGATGTCGATGTACCGCTCGAGCTCGGCAGGCGACCGGTGGAGGCGGTCCGTGTGCCAGGCGATGACGCACTCGCCAGCGCCCGCCTCGAGCCCTTGGAGCATCCGGATGTAGTCCGGGCGTGGCTTGCCCGAGTAGGCCGAGAGGTCGTTGTCTTCGAAGACTTCGACGACGCGGTACTCGGTGTCGCTGTTGCTGAGCTGTTCGGCCAGTGCGTAGCCGTCTTCGATCTGGCGGTCACAGCCGAGTCCGGCGCCCTCGCGGTCCGAGCTGATGCGGGCGTAGAGGTAGCAGCGGACTACGCGGCGCCCTGTCGGGCCGGTGTTCTGTGACTCCATGCCTCTATGCTCGCACTTTAATTCCGTCTTTCGTGGGCCTTTGCTAGGTCGAAGGCCCACTAAAGGCAGTTTTAAATCTCGGGGTGCGCCCGCACCTCTTCGACCGGATCCATCGGGTTGTAGAGGACAGCCATGCCGACCTGAGTCGCGTGGGCGAGGTGATCGGTGAGTTCCTTGGCGAGCTGCTCGCTGCCGTGGTCCGGGTGGACGGCGAGGACCGTCTTACCGCGAAGCTGAATGGGGATCATGGCGTAGCCGTCCGGTACGAGCGCGGAGACGACTACTTCAGCTTCCACTGGGCGCGGACGCTCCCGATGGGTGTACTCACTGTCAGCCATGCGACCCCCTTGGCGCTGCCTGCGTCACAAACCGCGCACAAGTTCGAATGCGAGCGCGCAAATGCAGACTATCGGACCTAACGCGCCCCCAGGCGGTGCCGCCAATGGTGTCGCATTGAACGGCTTCTGACTACACCGAGCATATGAAAACTACAGAGCGTGTTCAGCCCGCTGGTGGCATATGCCTCGATGTCTATTCCTGTCGGGTGAACGATTCAATGAGTCGCTGAAGCTGCTCACGCTGGGTAGGCGTCAGCGGCGCAAGGCTGTCGACGAGCGCACGCGCCTCACCCGACGCGGACCACTCAACGTCGACACCGAAGAACTCGGCGCCAGCGGCGTCCTGCACTTTCCCAAGCGGCACGTCGAGGCCGACGGCCAGTCCCCGCAGCATCGGGTAGTCCGGGATCTGCACCGGGAGGTCGGTCGCGAGGCGGTGAAGCCAGGAGGATTTCACGGTCTGCTCGCCGGTTTCCGGGTCGATGCAGCGCGCGGCGAGCTTGTCGTAGCTCAGCCCGAGAGTGTTCTTGCGGTCGCGCGCGAGGTCTCTCAGCTGGCTTCGCCCCGCCGCAGGGGAACGATCTTGTGCAGCCATGAGGGTCATCCTGCCACTCCGAGTCATGTCATGGGCCGTGGGGTGTCCATGCGACCAGTGAGGCGGTCCACCTATCCCCCCAAGTGGCGGGGGGTCTGCCATCCCACTCGCCGGACAGAGTGTCCATGCAGTGCAGCGGCGCACGCTAGGGCGCAAAGCAGAGTTTGGCCAAATTCACACGCCACACCCAAGAGGCTGGACGTGACGTCCAAGCTATGCAATGCTTCATCCATCCAAGCAGTGCAACAATTCACTGCACGAGGTGGACGCATAGATGTCTGACCACAAGCCCATTCCGCTCTTCCGACTCGTCGACCGAGACCTCCTGGCCAAGCTCATGGAACGCACCGGCACCGGCGCCGCAGTTACCGGCCGCGAGCTCGCCACGAAGGCCGACGTTTCACACAGCACCATCGGCAACCTACTGACAGGCGAGCAGGAAGCAGTCTTCTACCCGACCGCCTGCGAGATCGCATCGGCCATCGGCGTAGATGTCCTGATCCTGTTCACCCCCACGGGGCGAGCTACCCGCCACTCGGGCCGCTCCCGGCTGCGAGTGCCGGCGTGACCGCCACTTTCAGCCGCACAGCCGCCCAGCAGCGCCTCGGCCCCGCCGCAGTGCAGGCCATCCGCGAACTCGTGGCTGCGGCTCCGCCGCTCAGCCCCGACACCCGGGCCCAGATTCAGTCGCTCTTCGACACCGCACGGCCTGCCACCGGTCCGGCTGGCCTGCCCATCGCCGCCTGACCCCATGAAAACGGGGCCGCCCGGACGGCTAGGTCCGAGACAGCCCCGGCATTCCTCACCAACACCGAGAAGACGAGGAACACCATGAACCACCAGCCTACCGTCACCGGCCTCCCCGGCCAGAGCGGCATCACGCACCACATTCCCGTCCCGCTCCCGGCCCCGCCGGTCGAGCTGTACAGGGACCTGCGTGGCTTCGTGTGGCGGCTCGTCGAGGACGGCCAGGACGGCCGCCTCTTCGTCCCGGAGCAGGTGAACCCCGCCAACTGCCCGCGGATGGTGTGGGCCCGCGAGGACGAACTCGCCGAGGTCGTCGGCCCGCTGGTCCGCCTGGAGCGTGCGGCGTGAACACCCAGTCGATCGGCAGCGCGTCCCGTGTGATCTGCGAGGCCATGGGCCGCCCGAACGCGGTCCCGGCGACGATCGCTGTGGCGCTGGACGCGAACGGGCTGCTGAACACCGTGGAGACGGCCGCCGAGTTGGTGGCGCTGCGGGACCGGGTGGCCGAGCTGGAGGCCCTGGAACCCGCCACGTACCAGACGTGCCCCACCTGCCACGCGGCGTACCGGTACGGCACACCGTGCAGTACCTGCGCATTCCAGGCCCAGGTGGCCGCTGCCCGGAACTCGATCGCCACCGAGTTCCCGCACGTGGCCGCGCTCCTCGCCGAGGACCCGCACGACGGGCCCCTCCACCACGACTACCGCCTCGGCCACGACCTCCCGGAGACCTCCTGATGAGCAACCTGCCCGTTGACGGCCCGTACCGGATCGGCGTCACGCCTCTGCCCGGCGGCGCCCGCATCGACATCAACCACTACCTCACCACGGTGCTCGTCTCCCTTGCCGAGCTGGCCGCCGAGGACGGCAAACAGCTCCTCCACCAGCTCCAGGACATCGCCGCCGCACACGCCGCCTCGTCGGGCGCCGACTCCCACGGCGCCCACGAGCGGGACACGCTCGTCGAGCAGCTGCTCACCGAGGTCGGCCACGAGTGCGCCATGAGCGTCTACGGCGCCGGGGTGTCTCGGCTCGCGTCGGCTCTGCTCGTCGCCGGACGCCGGTCGGTACCGAGGCAGCGGGGTGCCGCGTGAACGCCCTCAACCGTATTCGCTGCGAGCCCAGCATCAAGGCCCTGCCGAACCGGTGGCGGCCCGTCTACATCCAGCAGGACGGGGAGCCGGATGGCATCGCCCCAGTCTGCTCCGACGAGGACCACGAGGACGCCGACGCGGACGGCGGCGTGTACGGATGCTGCCCGGAACCGCTCATCGAGGTCCCGGACCCGCACCTCGCCGAGTACCTGGCCGCGCTCCTGAACGCGGACCGAGGTGACCGATGAACGCGGCCGCGCCGGCCCCGGCCGATACCCGACTGCCCGTGCTTCGCACCGCGGCCGCGGAATGGCTCGGGCAGTGGACGACCCGCCGCGTGCAGCACCTGTACGCCGCGCACTTCGGGCCCGGCCCATGGCGCCAAGCCGCCCGCGAGGACCTCGCGGAGCTGCACCGGCAAACGCTGCTGCACCTCCACGACGAGGACCCGGGGCGCCGCTTCTACACCGTGAACACGTACGGAGGCATCTGATGTTCATCCGCCGCAGCACCTACCAGCGGCTCGTCGCCCGCGCCGAGGCCTACAGCCAGGCCTACGTGGACGCGCGCCGGGCCGGGGTGGCGAAGTGATCGCGACCGGCAGCGACGAGTACGGCGAGCAGCTGGCCGCGCGCATCGGCCAGCTCATCATCGACGCGGACAAGAACTCCGGCCGCAGCCGTCAGCGGGCGATCGGCCCCTCCGAGGTCGGCGAGCCGTGCGAACGCCAGCTCACCTACAAGATCCTCGACTGGCCCGAGACCAACACCAACCGCGACCCCATCGCCGCGATCATCGGCACCGGATTCCACATGTGGATGGCCGAGAAGTTCGAAGCCCGCCAGACGCCCATGCCCGACGGGCAGCCCCGGTACCGCATCGAGGAACGCGTCACCGTGCGCCAAGGACACACCGAGGCCGCCACACTCACCGGCAGCTCGGACCTGTTCGACCGGCTCGCCCTGCTCAACAACGACTGGAAGCTCGTCGGCAAGAGCAGCCACGACAAGTACCGGCGGCAGGGCCCCGGCGAGAAGTACCGCGTCCAAGCCCATCTCTACGGCCTCGGCCAGGAGAACGCCGGACACCGGCCCACCCGCGTCGCCGTGACGTTCATCGGCCGACACCACGAGCTGATGGTCCACGTGTGGTCCGAGCCCTACGACCGCAGCATCGCCGAAGCCGCGCTCGCCCGCCTCGACCGGATCCGCGACACCGCGGCCGGACTGGAGCTCGACCACCACCCCGAGAACTGGCGGCTCATCCCCATCCCCAACAAGCCGAACTGCCGGTTCTGCCCCTGGCTCAAGCCCGGCAGCGACGACCTCGCCGCCGGATGCCCTGGACAGCCCAGCACCAACCCGGGCGCCTCGCTTGAGGCCTTGATCGCATGACCGCCCGGTTCGTGCGCCAGCGCCGCTGCGTCATCTGCGACCACCGCGTCCACGCCGTGCCCGACCGGCGGCCGCCCGCGCAGTGGGACTCGCGATGCGACGAAGGGTGCGAGTGCACAACCGCCTACTGCCAGCCGTACCGGGTCTACACGGACGGCACCACCGATCGACGGGACATGGGCCCGTTCGGCACCAGCAACCAGCAGGAGCAGAAGCAGATGACGACACCGCAGCAGTACCAGGCCCCCTCCGCTGACGACTTCCTCATGGGCGGAGGCGGCGCCCCCAGCGCCAAGTTCCCCACCCCGGGAACCAGCCTCACGGGCCGAATCACCGAGCGGCCCACAGTCGAGCAGCAGCGCGACATCAAGGACGGCACGCCCAAGTTCTGGTCCGACGGCAACCCCATGAACCAGCTCGTCATCACGGTCCAGACCGACCAGCGCGACCGTGAGATTGAGGAGGACGACGGCCGGCGGCGGCTGTTCGTCAAGGGCCAGCTCAAGAACGCGGTCGCCGACGCGGTCCGTGGGGCCGGAGCCCGCGGCCTGGAAGTCGGCGGGATCCTCACCGTGACCTACACCCACGACGGCCAGGCCACACAGCGCGGGTTCTCCCCGCCGAAGCAGTACACCGCGCAGTACGTCGCCGCAGTCGCCGCTGAGCTGCACGCACTGGACCCCGGCACCGTGCCCACGCCTCCCCAGCAGTACACGGCGCCGCCAGTGGCCGCACCCGCGCCGCAGTACACGGTGCCCGTCCCGGCCCCCGTTCAGCAGCCCGCGTCGGTGGCCGCAGCGCTCAGCCCGGAGCAGCTCGCCAACCCGGCCATCGCCGCGCTCCTCGCCCAGCAGGCCGCACAGCAGGCGCAGGCCGCGACCACTCCGCCGCCGTTCTAGCCGCCGTTCGGGGCTGCGCGACCACCGCTCCGCAGCCCCGAACGGACCAACCCGCCTCGGACCCGGCGTGACGCCGCCGAATCGACTCCGGCCCGAGGCACTGCACCCGACACCGCACCACGGCACGAGGAGCCATCTTGAGCGACACCGCACCCGACATGCTCGCCGCAGCCCTTGCGCTGCACGCGGCTGGCTGCTCGGTGGTCGCCGTCCGCACCGACGGCTCCAAGAGACCTCAGGGCGACTGGAAGCGGGCGCAGACTGAGCGGGCCTCGGAAGGCCTCGTCCGCTCCTGGTTCACCGGTGGCCACCCCGGAGTCGGTGTCGTCTGCGGCGCCGTGTCCGGCGGCCTGGAGATGCTGGAGCTGGAGGGCCGCGCCGTCGACGAGGGCGTCCTCACGCAGCTCGTCGACATCCTCGCCAACTCCGGCATGGCCGAGCTGTGGCAGCGCATCGCCACCGGCTGGCTGGAGCGCTCCCCCTCCGGCGGCCTCCACCTCCACTACCTCGTCACCGGCGGCGCCCCGGGCAACACCAAGCTCGCCAGCCGCCTGGCACGCGAGGACGAGCTCACCGACGACGAGCGGGACGTCCTCGTCCGGCACCCCCGCAAGAGGCTCCTGCGCGGCCTCGTCGAAACCCGCGGCGAGGGCGGCTTCGTCGTCACCGCGCCCAGCCATGGCACCGTCCACGCGACCGACCGACCCTACGAACTCCTCGCCGGGGGCCCGGCCACACTGCCGACCATCACCGCCGACGAGCACCGAGCGCTGCACGCGGTGTGCCGGATGCTCGACACCGTCCCGACCGACGAACACCTTGATCACTTTCCCGCTACCGCGAAAGTGATCACCGAGCCCCTCGACGAGGCCGCCGCGTTCCTCTTCGGTAGCAGCCCGGCCGGAACCGGGGCCAGCGGACTCACCCCCGGGGACGATTTCGAGCAGCGCGCCAGCTGGACCGACATCCTCACCCCGCACGGCTGGCGCCTCATGTTCGTCTCCGGCAGCACCTCCTATTGGCAGCGCCCCGGGAAGGACGGCCGGGAACCTTCGGCGACCACCGGCCGTGCCATGGACCGCGACCGGCTGTACGTCTTCACCACCTCGACCGAGTTCGTTGCCGAGCGCCCCTACACGAAGTTTGGCGCCTACGCCCTCCTCAACCACGGCGGCCAGCACTCCGACGCCGCACGCGAGCTCCGCCGTCAGGGCTACGGTGCGCCCGCACCCGAGCCCGTACGCCACCTCACTGCAGTCCCCAACCCCCGGCCCTCGATCGACGGCACGGCCGCACTCAACGTGGTCCAGCACCCAGCCACCGAGATCGGGCCCGAGACCTACACGCGGACCGACGACGGGAACGCTCTGCGCCTCGTCGACCTCCACGAGCAGGAGGTCCGCTACGTGCCGCAGCGCGGCCGCTGGCTCCGCTGGGACGGACACCGGTGGGCATGGGACGAAGCCGGGGCCGTCCGCGAAATGGCCCGAGCCATTGCCCGCGACCTCCCCAACGGCGAGGGCGAGGCCAAACACCGCGCGCGCTCCCTCTCCACCGCAGGCATCGCCGCAATGGTCACCATGGCGCAGACCGACCCCCGCATCGTCGTCCACGCGGGCCAGCTCGACGCGCACCGCATGCTGCTGAACACCCCGAACGGCGCCGTCAACCTCAAGACCGGCACACTGTCCGCCCCCGACCCGGACGAGATGCACACCCGCGCCACCCGCGTCGCCCCCGACGAGACCATGGCCACCCCGAAGTGGGACCGGTTCCTCGCGCAGACCTTCGGCGACGACCAGGAACTCCGCGGCTACGTCCAGCGCATGGCCGGGTACGCGGCGTCCGGGTCCGTGCGCTGGCACATCCTTCCCTTCCTGCACGGCCCCGGCGGCAACGGCAAAGGCGTGTTCCTCAACGTGCTCCGCTCCGTCCTCGGCGACTACGCGGCCACCGCCCCGAACGCATTCCTCATGGCCGGGGCCCAGCGCCACGAAACGGAGATCGCCCGGCTCCACGGGCTGCGCCTCGTCATCGCGTCCGAGGTCAACCAGGAGGCCAAGTTCGACGAGGCCAAGGTCAAGGAGCTCACCGGCGGCGACGGCCTCACCGCACGCTTCATGCGACAGGACCACTTCACCTTCGAGCCCACACACAAGCTGTTCCTGATGGGCAACCACCAGCCCCGCGTCTCCGCCGGCGGCAAAAGCTTCTGGCGGCGCCTGCGGCTGATGCCCTTCACCCGCACCCCGAGCGAGGTGATCGAAGACCTCGACCTCATGCTCATCGCCGAGGAAGCCCCCGGGATCCTCGCGTGGATCGTCGCCGGAGCCGCCGAGGTGTTCCGCGACGGCCTACAGGACCCAGCCTCGGTCACCGCGGCGACCGCGCAGTACGCCGAGGAGGAAGACGCGCTCGCCCGCTTCCTCACCGAAGCCTGCTCCGTCGGCGGCGGCGCGCACGTCCGCACACTCACCGACCGGTTCCGGAAGGCGTATGAGCAGTGGTGCCGCGTGGAGGGCGAGGAGCCCATCGCCGCACGGCAGCTCGGCCGCGAACTGCGCCGGTTCGAAATCGTCCGCAAGCCCAGCAACGGCAAGTACGCGTACATCAACGTTGCACTCAACGCGCCCTCCGCTGACGAGGAGGACGACGAATGATCACCCTTCAAGTGCCATCACAGTGCCGTTGCAGTGCCATCAAAGTGCCGTTGAAAGTGCCGTTGAAATCAGTACGTCTTTGCAGCTCACAGACGTGCAGTGCCATCAGTGCCGTTGAAAACAGCTATCCAGCTCCGTACGCACACAAGAGCATTGATGCTCAGAAACTGGCACTAACGGCACTGACGGCACTGCCACCCCGGATGACCTGCGGAAACAGCAGTGCCATCAACGGCACTGCAACGGCACTGCCCTCCGGCGGCACCCGATGACCCATCCCGGCGTCGCCGCAAAGATCGCAGCCTCCGCAGACCACGCGATCGAACGCACCTGCCCGCGCTGCAGCGCCCTGATCCTCACCGCGTGGGCCGGCCGTACTGCGGCCCTCCACGTGGTCGCCGACGCGGAACCCATCGACCTCGCCACGGAAATCCAGGCCCGCATGACCGGCCGGCTCACCTGGCGGCTGCTCACCAGCACCCTCGGCGTCCGCCGCATCGTCTGGCGCGACCCACTCACCGTGCCCCACCACCAACACCCCGTACTCCGAGACCACCGCTGCCCCCCGCAGCCAGTACAGGAGGCCCTGCTGTGACCCGACACTTCGCCATCCACCTCCCAGCAGGGATGGCCCTGCTCAACGCAAACCAGCGCCCGCACCACGCGGTCAAGGCGAAGCTCACCGCGGCCATCCGCGGCGCTGCGATGGAGGCCTGCTCCGAGGACCCGACGATGCACGCCGCGTTGGCACAGGCCAACCCCGGGCCCGTGCTGCAGCGCGCCTACATCCTCGGAGTGCTCCACCCTCCGTCGCGCCGCCGCGCCGACCCGGCCAACTGGTATCCGAGCTTCAAAGCCGCAGTCGACGGGCTCGTCGATGCAGGGGTGCTGGAGGACGACGACCACACCCACCTTGTCGGCCCCGACATGCGCATCGGCCCCGTGGTCAAGGGCGGCCGCATCAGCCTGCACATCCAGGAAGTCGACACCGTCACGTTCGCCGCGTTCCAGTGGAGGACCGCATCATGATCAACGACGAGTGGACGCGCCACGACAACCCCCGGCCCTGCACCAACGACCCGGAGCTGTGGTTCTCCACGAGGTCCGAGGACAAGCGGAAGGCCCGCGAGTTCTGCGCTGGCTGCCCGTTGCTCCAGCCGTGCCGGGACTACGCGCTCGCCACCCGCCCGACACACGGAATGTGGGGCGGCCTCACCGCGAAGACCCTCCGACCCGGGGCAGTACCGGTCACCCCGCGGCGCGACAGCAAGACGCCTGTGGACTGCGACAGCCCTACCTCGTACGCGCAGCACCGGCGTCGCGGCGAAGTCTGCGAGCCATGCCAGGCCAAGCGTGCCGCGCAGGTTGAGAGCAGCCGCCGAGCCCGGTTGGAGCGCGAGCACACCCTCCACGGCGGCTCGATGACCGGCTACAACGCACACGTCGCCCTCGGCGAACAGCCCTGCCTGCTCTGCCGCGCAGTCAACGCACGCCGCCTCGCCGCACGCCGCGCCGCGCTCCGATCCCCTCAGACCGGCCGCAGCCGCGCCGACGCCGCCTGAAAGGCCCGCCATGCCCGAGACACGCGAGACCTATGGCCACGAACCCACCCTCAGCTTCATCGACGGCCGAGCCCTCGCCAACATCTGCCCCCGCTGCCACACCACCACCACGCACTACGACGAGGCCTACCAACCCACCCGCTACACCCGCCCCGTCCGCTGGCCCTGCGGCACCGCTGTGCTCCTCGGCCTCACAGAACCCCCAGACGCCGCCTGACCGGCTCACATCCGGTTCCCCGATCCGCGCGCGCAACAAGGAGACCCGCATGACCAACCGGTTCGAGTTCACCGACGAGGACGGCGACCGCCTCACCTGCCGCCCCATGCTCGGCATCCCCGCCATCCTCCTGAAGACCAGCCCGAACGGTGTGGTCATCCCCCTGGCTCGGCTGGAGGAGCTCGTGAACGGCGAGCGCGACATGGCCCGCCAGGCCGGCGGACAGACGCCGGAGCCGCACGACGAAGCGCTCTGCGGGCACTGCGATGTCCCGAGGGCCAGCCACCACCACCCGTGGACCAGCACCAGTGACGTGATCGCCAACGACCCGCAGAGCGCTGCCGAGCAGCTGGCCGCCGCGTTCACCGTCGCCGAGCGGCAGTTCCTCACCTTCGCCCTCGACCTCGCCTCCGACCACATGGCCGACCGGGGCGACGAGTTCAGCGACGAGGACGAGGCCGCGCTCGACCGGTTCCGCGCCATGGCGGTTGGGGAGGCCGGAGCATGAGCCAGCAGCAGCCCCCCGCCCTGCCCGACTTCCTCGTCGGCTACCTCGCCCAGCAGGACGCCTACCGCTTCACCGCGGTGAACCAGATGCTGCGCGGCTTCACCGAGCGCGAGGTGCTGCTCATCAAGGAGGCCGCCGTCATGGGCTGGGTCCAGGGCCGCATGCACGCGGAGCAGAAGGTACCGGGAGACCGCCAAATCCTGTTCACCGTGGCCGACGGGTGCCGGGCCCACGCCGACCTGTACCCGACGATCACCGGCTGGACCCCGAGCGTCGACGAGGACGACGGGGAGGAGCCGTGAGCGGCTGGGCGGTGGTTGGCCTCGCGCTCGGCGGCTGGTTCGTCCTCGCTGTCGCCCTGGGTCTGCTTCTGGGCTACGCCATCCGCCGCAACACCCGAACCCCCAACCGCGCCGTACGAGGCCCGCACGCGACCACGTGGGGCCGCCAGAAGACCAGGAGCCGACGATGACCGAGCTCACCACCCCCTTCGACAGTGCCCTCGACCGCGTGAACGAAGCCACCACCAACCTCACTCGGCTCACCACCACCCTCGGTAAGCCCCGCAACCTCACGACCAGCGAAGCCCTCGCGGCTGTCCAAGCCCAGGGAACTCTTGCGGTGGCCTCCGCCCTGCTCGCCCTCGTCGAGACCCTGCGGAGCCAGCCGTGACCGAACAGCCCGTCCGGCACACCGCCGACACGATCACCGACACGGCACTCGACGAGCTGTACGCCGAACGGGAGCGCTACCGGCTGGCGTGGACCAGTGCCCGCAGCCGGGCCGGCGGTGCCCGCATCGCATGGCGCTGCTGGTTCCGGCTCGCAGAGAAGCGCCGCACCCGCGCCGAGCAGGCCGAAGCCGCCATCGCCCGCGTCCGAGAAGTGCTCGCACCGCGTAGCTGGCCGTACGCCGAGGTCCGCGCTCGTGACCTCCGTAGAGCCCTGGACGGCCCGCCAACGAGCCCTGAGACGCCACCGAAGCACCTTGCGAAGGGAACGAACGCCGAGGACTGCCCGGCCTGCGAAGGCACCAACCCCGACTACCCATTCCTCTGCCCCGGACCGGAGACCCCGTGAGCCTCGACATCACCGTCGTCATTTGCGTGACCCTGATCATCCTTGCCCTGATCGGCGCCAAGAACCGGAAGGGCGAGTAGCCGTGGCCCGCTCAATCGGCATGGCCGCCGACGCCACCGTCTTCCGCGCCGTCATCACCATCACGAATCGCGACGGCACCGAGGACACCAAGCACGAGGGCCCGTACGGCTCCATCGGCGCCGCCCGAGCCCGCGTCACCTTCTGGACGAACTACCTCACCGAGCTGGACGAGGAGACGTTCAAGCCCACCGGCAAGAGCCGCGCACACGGCTACGTCGAAGAGGGTTCCGTCGCCTGGAAGCCCGCCTGAGACATGCGTGAGGGGCGCATCCACCGTCCGCCACAGACCGGATGCGCCCCCAGGTGATCCCACCGTACCCCCGCCCAGCCACGGGAGCACCGATGCACACCACCAGCCCCGCCACAGAAGCCCTCATCACCATCGCCACCCTGTGGCCGCACCTCGACGACGCCCTCGACCAGCACGGCGCCGCAACCTGGCCGCCCGCCGGCCGCATGAGCACGTACCTCGCCAGCCTCGACCAGGCCGACCGCGAGGAAGCCGCCGCTCTCCGCGCGCTGGAGCGCAGCCCGGAGCAGGTCGGCGAGACCCGGGCGCCGCTGTCCATCCGGGTGCTGGACACCGCACGCCTCGTCGAGACCACGCTCATCCACTGCGCCGACACCCTCGCCCCGCAAATCACCCGGCCCGCGCTCAGCCACGCCCCGGCGGACTGGCGGGCCCGCGGCTGGTCACCGGTCGACCGGGCGCTCCGCAACCAGTGCGCCGACGACGAGCAGGCCGACCCGCGACGCTGGCGCTACGTTGGGCTCCGGACCGCCGAGTATGCCGCCGGGTGGCTGCACGCCCGCGTGAGCGACGAGGAGGGGCCGTTCCGACCGCTCACCGCCGCGCAGCTACTCCACGTCGAGCAGGTCGCCGCGGGCTGTGCCGAGCGCATCAAGTCCGCCCTCGACCTCACCGCGCGCACGGTCCCGGCGGCCCGGCCATGCCCGAGCTGCTTCGGCGAGGTGACCGTCCTGGCCGGCGGCGGCCGGGACCCCGAAGCGCGCTGCGCGGGCGCCTGCGGCCGGGTGTGGACCCTCGCCAACACCATGGCGGCGTAGGGGGCCGACGAGGCAGAGTGACGCCATGACGACGCACGCGTATTTCAGAGGCGGGTTCCGCGACGGCCACACCGAGCCGCTCAACACCGACGACGAGGTCCGGACGATCGTCTACGGGCGGAGCGACGGGACTGCTGTGGCGTACATCAATGTTCAGGAGACCAAGCTCATCGACGGCGTCCCACACGCCGTGTACGAGCTGCGCACCCGCTGAACGGGCGGCTCCGGGGTCCGCACTCCGGGGCCGCGTAGGTCACGGCAGGTCAGTAGGCGGCGGCTCGTACTCGGCCTCGTAGACGTGCGGGCCGTCGCCCTGCCACTCGATCAGCGTCGAATCCGCGAAGACCAGCTGATCGGGGTCCGGGAGCTCAGCCCTGCGCAGGAACTCCACCAGGTCCGCATCCGAGTGCGCGACGCCGAGGACCATATCGATGCCCTGCACGCGGATCGTCACCCGCCGGCCACCCGACGCAGCGATCCGGTGTACGACGATCGGCGCATGCTCCATCCGTCCAGCCTGCCGCCGGACAGATCTAAGCGCATCCGGACAGCAGAGAGCCCCGTTCCCGTCGCCGGGAACGGGGCTGATCACTTTCGCGGAGCCTCGAAAGTGACAAGCGTTTTCACTTTGGCGGCATCCGCAAAGTGATCACTCGGCGGCCTGCTTCGGCCGGTGCGACCCTGACCCGGAGTAGCCGCGGAACACGTCCTGCACGGTGCTCAGCTTGCATCCGAGCCGGTCGGCGATCTGCCGGTACGAGAGGCCGTTGCCGTCATCCCACAGCCGGATGATCAGCTCGCGGCGTTCGGCCGACCACACCTTGTTGCGCAGCACCTGCGCGGCCATGATCCGATTCTGCGCCCGCACGCGCGCCTCAGGGTCGGTGATGCGCTCGACCTCATCCAGGGCTTCCGTCACCCGCTGCACCTCCTCGTCGCTCACTCCAGCCCCTTCGTTCGGGCAGGCCGCTTGCCATCACTGTAGGGGCCCCCTACAGTCGTGAGCAAGCAGTCCACACACTGCTCAACAAGTCGGCCCCGGCCGGAGTTCGCACCTCCGCCGGGGCCGGCCATCCACCTGCACGAACAGGGGACAGCCATGACACACCGTACCCAGCTCAGCCAGGCCGAAGAAGCCCTCCGCCAGGCGACCCGCGACGAGACCGTCAAGGACACCGACGCCCTCTCGGACCTCATCACCGCCGTTGCCGACCGGCTCAGGCAGGAGCACCCGACCAACCCGGCCACCATCGTCGACCTCGACGACCTCGCCGCCGAAGTCACCTGGGTCCACGTCAAGCACCGCTCGTACCGCGGCCACATTGACCGCGCCCGGCACGGACTCCTCCACCGACTCGTGTTCGGGGCCCTGCTCATGCCGCGCCCCACCGAGACCCGCGGCGAGCTCGCACTTCGCCTCCTCGACTTTGCCGGGGCCGGCCGATGACCAGCCCGACCGAGGTCGCCACCCGGCGTGCCACCGTGCGCCGCCTGGCGCAGACTGGCGCATCCTCCCGGCGCATCGCCGACGAGCTCGGCGTCTCCAAGGACACCGTGCTCCGCGACCTGCGCCAGACCGAAGCAGCACCAGCCACCCACCGCGAGCGCCTGGCGCAGCGCGTGGCGCAGTCCGCCGCAGCCGTGCGCCACCTCAGCGCCGCAGTTCAGGACGTTGTCGACGCCCGCCCGGCGTACACGCTCACCGACGATGCGACAGCGGCGCACTGGGCTGGCGCACTCCGCGCCGCCGCGGCGCAGCTCCTGGCGCAAGCCGACGCGTTCGCCGACTGCTACCCGAGCGTCACCCTGGCCGACCGCGCACCCCGGAGTACCCCGTGATCACCCCAACCCTCGGCGGCGTCCTCTTCGGCATGATCTTCCTCGTCTGGGAAATCGCCCGCTGGTACCCCGGCATCAAAGCCCTCCGTGCCGACCCGGTACGCCACGCTGGCGACCTGCTCCCCTTCATCCTCTGCTGGGGCATCGGCGCTCTCAGCGTCATGGTCGTGGGCGGCATCGTCGGGTTCCTCGGCGACATCGCCCTGTGGGGCATGAACACCTTCGGCGACGGCATCCTCATCTTCGGCGTCGGCGCCAAGACCGGCACCGCACCCGGCACCGCTGCCGCACCCCTCACCGAGGGCGGCCTGTTCATGACCGCCCTCGTCCTCGTCGCGTTCATCGCCCGCCGCAACTTCGGCGCCACCGGCTCCAAATGGCGCGGCTGGCTCTCCGGAATCGGCCTCGCGCTGACCGGCAGCATTGCCCGGTATGCCGCGATCCCCCTGGCTTCCGCCGCGAACCTGTCCGGCATCTGGCTTACGGGGATGATCCGGTGAACGCTACCGAGCCGTCCACCGCTGACGAGGAGCACGCGGGCGGGCGGGTCGCGGGCGGCTGCGTCCTCGCGGTCGCCCTCGGCGGCGCCGGAGCGGTGGCCTACGCGGTCCCGGACGTCGCCTACTTCGTGACCGGGCTCCTGACGGCCGCCGGGTACCGCATGGCCCGCTCCTGGGCCGCCGGGCGCCGCACGGAAGCGAATGCGGAGCCGGTCGACATTGTGCCCGCGCTTCAGGGCCTGGCCGCGAACGGCGGCCACGTTCTTCTGACCCGGCTCCAAGAGGCCGCCGGACTGCCCGACACCAAGGCCGTGCGTGCCCTCCTCAGCGAGGCGGGAGTCCGCGTGCGGGCCGGGGTCCGCGCGGGCGGCCGCAATGGGCCTGGCGTCCATCACGACGATGTGCCGCCCCTTCCCGCACGCGAGAGTGGCGCCCCTTCCGGCGGTTGTTTGTGCAGTTCAGGGACCAACACCAACGCCAACAACGGCCCGCCGGAGGGGGCCCGAGCGGGGTTGCGTGTAGAGGCCATCGGCCAGGCCGGAGCCGTCGTCCGAGTCCCCTCCGAGTCTCGCACGTACAAGGTCGGGGGGTGAGCCACATGGACTACTGCGCAGACTGCGGATGGTGGACCAAGCCCGGCTGCGGGCACTGATGAAGTCCAAGCCCTCACCGGAGCAACGATGATGGACGGCATGAGCGAGCCGCACAGTCCCATGTACCGCCACAACCTCCGCTTCGAGAATCACAGCAAGGTCGTCGACTGGGAGCCAGGGTCCATGTGGGCCGAGCAGGTACCGACAGACGAGACCACGGTTACATGCGCGTGCGGCCTCAACACCGGAGCGGTCCCGAGCAACGAGGCACGCCTCGTCTACGAGGAGCACCGCAACCTGATCCGCGACGAGATCGCCGCCGGGACCATCGACTGAATCGAGCCACGCACGAGGGGTGTTGTACCGGCCATCCCGGGCGTAGCGTGAGCCCCACACCGCCGAGGGGGCCATCCTCGGAGAGCCCCGACCGTGCGCTGACACGGTCGGGGCTCTTCTGCACCTAGTTGCAAAACCGGCGCCCGTGCCCCATCCTGGCCTCACGTCCGGCGTGCCTGGACATCGAAGCCCCGCCACCGCGCGGGGCTTTCGCGCGTTACAGACCGGTCACACGCCAGACGCCCCCACACCCCCAGTGCAACGATGCGGCTCCACCACCGCACCAGGGGGCATCATGGGCTTCATCAACAACGCCAAGGGCGAGACCGCCGCCAAGGCAGCTGCCGCTGCATACACCGCTGGCCGCCAGGTCTTCGCCTTCAAAATCATCGAAGCGAACACGAACAGCCGCAGTACGGGCCCCATGATCGGCGTGGCTGAGCAGATCGAAGGCATCGAAAGCCAGGGCTGGCACCTCACCAACATGGCTGGCGCCGAAGGCAAGGCCCTGGGCAGCGAGCGCACCGCGCTCCTCTGCCTCTTCCGCCGCCGCCAGTAGACCCCCACGCCCAGCACACCCGGAGCCCCGCCAATACACGCGGGGCCTTCGTGCGTCACAGGTCAGTCACAGCCACCACACAGACGCCTGTACCCGGACACAGTGACGCGATGCGCACACACCACAGCATCACCATCCTCGCCGCAGCCGGCGTCCTCGCCCTCACCGCGTGCAACCCGCAGGCCACCAGCACCGGCCGGCCCGCACCCAGCAGCCCGCCGGCCGCCGCACCAACCCCCGCGAGCAGCACGCCTGCGGCGCCCAAGGCCTCAGCCCCCGCGCCCGCTCAGGGCACTGTGCCCAACGCGGTCGGTCAAGTCCTCCAGGCTGCCCAGGACAACGCGCAGGCCGTGGGCTTCTACCTCCTCGGCTCCACTGACGCCCTCGGCCAGAGTCGCCACCAAGTCCTCGACCGCAACTGGAAAGTCTGCTCCCAGACGCCCGCCGCCGGCACGATGACGGCCACGAGTACGAAGCTCGTGTTCCACACGGTCAAGCTCGAAGAGACCTGCCCCTGAGATGAACCGGAGGTGGTGACCGTGGCCGCGATGGGCGACAACCAGTACAACGGCGCCAGGGTCACCACCGAGGAACTCGACGAGCTCCGCCGCCTCCACGCGCAGGGCCTCGGCCGGAACGAGATCGGCCGCGCCATGGGCCGCAGCCAGCGCACCATCAGCGTCTACGCCGCCCGCCTCGGCCTGGCCTTCGACCGTACCGCCACCGAGGAAGCCACCCGAGCCCGCAAAGCGGACCTGGAAGAGAAGCGAGTCATCCTCGCCGAAGCCCTCACCGACGACGCGCTCGCCCTGTCCGCGCAGGTGTGGGAGCCGACGACAATCCACTCCTTCGGCGGCAAGGACCACACGTACAACAGCCGGGACATCCCCGAGCCGCTCGCCGCGGACAAGCGGTCGCTGATGGCCGCCGCCGCAGCCGCCGCCGCGCAGTCCGTACGCCTCGTCCCGCCGGCCGAAGACTCCGGGGCCGCTGACGCCCGCTCGATGCTCGGCAAGCTGTTCCAGGGCCTGGCTGAGGCGGTGAAGGAGGACCAGGGCAGCGAGGAGGCCGAAGGTGAGTCTCCTTGACGCCCTGCCCCTGTCCCGCAAACAGATCCTGTCCATCGTCCAGGCCGATGCCCGCATCAACTTGTGGGAGGGCTCGGTCCGGTCCGGGAAGACCATCGCGTCGCTGCTCCGCTGGCTGATCTACGTTGCCGACGCACCGACCGGCGGCGAGCTCGTCGTGGTCGGCCGGACCCGCGACTCCCTGTACCGCAACATCATCGGCCCGCTGATGAACAGCGACCTGTTCGGCGAGCTCGCGCAGCAGGTCAAGTACACCAACGGCGCACCCATCGCCTACATCCTCGGCCGGGCCGTCCACGTCATCGGCGCCAACGACGCCAAGGCCGAACCCAAGGTCCGCGGTATGACCTGCGCCGGCGCCTACGTCGATGAGCTGACCACCCTCCCGAAGGCGTTCTTCGACCAGCTCGTCGCCCGCTGCTCCGTCCCTGGCGCGCAGATCTTCGCGACGACCAACCCGGACAACCCGGGGCACTGGGTGAAGCGGGACTACCTGAAGCGGGCCGCCGAGACCCGGCTGTCGTCGTGGCACTTCGTCCTCGATGACAACCCGTTCCTCGACCCCGCCTACGTCGCCGCGCTCAAGTCGACCTACACCGGCCTGTTCTACCGGCGGAACATCCTCGGGCACTGGGTGCAGGCCGAGGGCGCGATCTACGACGCGTTCGACGAGCAGCGCCACGTTGTCGCAGAGGTCCCGCACATCGCCCGCTGGCTGTGCGACGCCATCGACTACGGCACGACGAACCCCTACTCCGATCTCCTGATCGGCCTCGGCGTCGACAACCGGCTGTACGTCGTGTCCGAGTACCGGTGGGACTCCCGGGCCCAGCGCCGCAAGAAGACCGACAGCGAGTACAGCCGGGCACGCCGTGCCTGGCTCCAGGGCGTGCCCCATCCGCAGACCAACGTCCTCGGCGTCCAGCCGGAGTGGACGATCGTCGACCCGTCCGCCGCCTCCTACATCGAGCAGCTTCACCGAGACGGCGTGTCCGGCGTCATGCCAGCCGACAACACCGTCCTCGACGGAATCCGGACGGTCGGCTCCCTCATCGCCGGGGACCGGCTGCGGATCCACACCTCCGCGCGCGGGTTGATCGAGGAGATCCCCGGCTACTCGTGGGACGACGAAGCCGCCGAGAAGGGCGAGGACAAGCCCATCAAGCTCGACGATCACAGCTGCGATGCGTTGCGGTACGGCGTCCGTACGACCGAGGCCCTGTGGCGGCCGCACATTCCGACTCTGCTGGAGGTGGCCGCGTGACCGTCGACCAGGCGATCAGCAACGCCGTCCGGATCCTCCAGGCTGCCGAGACCGAAACGAATCTGGCCCTCATGGAGCGCCTCGACCAACTCGCATGCTCGTGGCTGTCCATCGCCAACCTGCTGATGGAACGGGAGCGTGCCTGATGCCCCTACCCACCGCAGATCAGGCCTGGCCGCCCACAGACTCGCGCGTGCAGACCGCGATGGCCGACTGGGACGCCTGGTTCTCCGCCGACCCCGACCGGCTGGAGCAGCGCTACGAAGGCCGCGGCTACCGCAGTGGGGACCGTCCGGCGCAGTTCGCCACGGGCGTTCGGGGGCGCCTCGCCCGATGGTTCTGGGGCAACCCGACCACCGCCGGACAGAAGCGCACCAAGCTCCACGTGCCGCTCGCCGGGGACATCGCCCGGACCTCCTCCGAGCTGCTGTTCTCCGAACCCCCCAAGCTGACCAGCGCGAGCACGGCCACGCAGGACCGCCTCGACGAGCTCGTCGAGAAGGGATTGCACCCCACCCTGCTGGAGGCCGGCGAGCTCGGCGCGGCCCTCGGCGGCGTGTACCTGCGCATCGTGTGGGACGAAGACGTCGCCGACCGACCGTGGATCGCTCCCGTGGCCGCAGACTGCGCGGTCCCCGAGTTCACGTACGGGCGGCTGCGCGCCGTCACCTTCTGGACGCTCCTCGCCTCCGACGACCCCAACGACCGCAGGGTCTGGCGGCACCTGGAGCGCCACGAGCGCGGTGTCATCTACCACGGACTGTACGAGGGCGGTACAGGCAGCCTCGGCCACCCCGTCCCCCTCGAAGACCACCCCGCGACGGCCCCGCTCGCCAACATGGTTGACGCCGAGGGCGGCATCGAAACCGGCGCCCCCGACCACCTCACCGCCGCCTACATCCCCAACGTCCGCCCCGCGCGAGCCTGGCGACACATCCCGTCCGCCGCCTACTGGGGCCAGTCCGACTTTCAGGGCATCGAGGGCATCCTTGACGCCCTGGACGAGACGTACTCCTCGTGGATGCGGGACGTCCGGCACGGCAAGAGCCGCATCGTTGTTGCCAACGCCCTGCTCCAGTCCGCCGGGCCCGGCCAGGGCGCCACGTGGGACGAGGACCAAGAGATCTACTCCGGGCTGAACATGCTCCCGAGGGCGGGCGACCCCAACCCGATTACGCCCGTCCAGTTCCAGATCCGGGTAACTGAGCACCGCGACACCTGCGCCGAACTCGTCGAGCAGGCCGTACGCCAGGCCGGCTACTCCGCCTCGACGTTCGGGGCGACCGGTGACGCGGCTGCGGTCACCGCAACGGAGATCCGGGCCCGGGAACGCCGCAGCATGGCCACCCGCGCCCGCAAAGCCTTGTACTGGAAACCCGCGGTCGCCGACATCACGGCCGCGCTCCTCGCCGTCGAGGCTGGGCCGCTGTTCGGTGTCGCCGGGCTCGACCTGGAACCCCCGGACGTCGAGTTCCAGGACTCCATCAGCGACAGCCCTGGCGAGATCGCCGCAGCCGCCGAGCTGCTGCGCCGGGCCGAGGCCGCGTCCACGGACACCCTCGTCCGCATGATCCACCCCGACTGGGACGACGACCAGGTCAAGGCCGAGGTCAAAAAAATCCAGGGCGAGGCCGGACGGGTCGTTGCAGACCCGGCCATGACCGGTGCGGAAGGGGGAGGCCATGCCGGTTTCCCCAGCCCTGGCGGAGGACCTGGCCCACAGGGTCCGTGAGCTGTACGCCGCAGCCGAGGGTGTGCTCCTGGAGCGTCTCGCCGCCGCGCTGGAGGCGGACATCGACTCCCCACGGTGGGCCGAACTCAAGCTCGCCTCGATCGGCAACCTGCGAAACGCCGTCGAGGAGATCTCGGCCGCACTTCAGGACGACACCACGGGCGCGGTTGCCGAAGCCCTGATTACGGCCTACAACCGGGGTCGGCAAGCCGCTGTGGTCGAGCTCGGAGCGCTGGATATCGGTCGGGAGCTCGCCGCCCGGCGGGCCCTGCCCAATGCGCCGGCCGTCGACCGGCTCGCCGCCTCGTACGCGCAGGACACCCGCCCGCTCTACCAACGGATCACCCGGTCCGTCGTCGACACCTACCGGTCGATTGTGGCCCGGGTGTCCGGAGCCCAACTGCTTACCGGCATCACCCGCCGAGACGCCTCACAACGGGCCCTCGACCAGTTCGCGGCCCGCGGCATCACCGGCTTCACCGACTCGTCCGGCCGCAACTGGGACATGGCCTCGTACGCGGAGATGGCCGTCCGATCCGTCACGGCGCGCGCCGCGATCGAAGGCCATATCGACTCGCTCGCCGAGATCCGAATCGGGCTCGTCATCGTCTCGGACGCGCCGCTCGAATGCCCGCTCTGCCGGCCCTGGGAAGGCGAAATCCTCACCCTCGGCGCCGAGTCCGGGCCCCACACGGTTCGGGCGCAGCATGAGCTGCACGACGACGGCCGCACGATCGCCGTTCACGTCGCCGGGTCACTGATCGAGGCCCGCGCCGCTGGCCTCTTTCACCCGAATTGCAGGCACTCACTTGGCGCCTACCTGCCCGGGGTGACCACCCGACCGCCGCACCATGCGACGCCGGGCACCACCTACGAGGACACCCAACGGCAGCGGGAGATCGAGCGGCACATCCGCTCCTGGAAACGCCGGGCCGCTGCCTCGATGGACGAGCAGGCCCGCCGCAAGGCTCAGGCCAAGATCCGCGACTGGCAGAAGGCCGCGCGCGAGCACGTCGCCGCGCACGACGACATCCGCCGCAAGCCCGCGCGCGAGCAGATCAGGGCCGCCCGCTAGTCCTCGACCTCGCCGTCCTCGGCACTCGCCTCGAAGAGCGCGGCTTCAACGTCGAGCCATTCGTCGGTAGTGACCTCGCTGCCCTCCGCAGCCTCAACGACGGCACGGCTGGCAAGGGCCATCAGGGCCCTAACCACTCCGTCCTTGTCCTCCGACATTTCCCAGAGGGCCGCTTCACCGCTGGTGTCCTCGCGAAGGAACGCCTTCACCAGCCCCACAGCGGTCCGGAACGCTTCCTCGAACTCAGCTTCGTCTGTCATGTGCGGACGATATCCAGCACCGCTTACGGCCGCACGGCCGGGGCAAACCCGCATGGGAGCACACATGATCACCCCTTTCAGGCACACCCTCGCCACGCACCCGGCAGGCGCGATCCTCGGCTACCGCATGGACGGCCGACCGATCCACGTCATCGCGGGTGGCAGCGACGAGGGCGCCGGCGCCGCAGGTGGCACCCCGCCCGCCGGTGACCCCGGCACCCCGCCCGCAACGCCCCCGGCCACACCTCCGGCCGCCCCCGCCCCCGGCGGTGACGACACGGACTGGAAGGCCGAGGCCCGCAAGTGGGAGAAGTGGGCCAAAGAGAACAAGGGCGCCCGCGAAGAGCTGGACGCCCTGAAGGCTGCCAGCCAGACCGAGCAGGAGAAGGCCGTCACCGCGGCGGAGAAGTCCGGCCGCACGGCAGCCGCCGCCGAGTACGCCACCAAGCTCGCCGCCGCTGAGTTCCGGGCCGCCACCGCGGCCGCCGGGCTCGACCTCGGTGAGGCCTCCGAGCTCATCGACACCTCGCGGTTCGTTGCGGACGGCGAGGTCGACACCGACGCCATCAAGGCCGCGGTGAAGAAGCTCGCCAAGCTCGCCCCCCGCAGCCCCGGCCGGTCCGGCGCGGACCACGGGGCCGGCGGCGAGACCCCCGCGTCCCTCGACAAGCAGATCGCCGAGGCGACCGCACGGCGGGACTTTGCGACCGCCATCCGACTCAAGCGGCAACGCGCCGCGACCACATGACCTGAGGAGACACCATGGCCGGGATCACCGGGATGGGTACGACCTTCAACCTTCCCAACTACGCCGGCGAGCTGTTCGCGCTCACCCCGGATGACACCCCGCTGCTGTCCGCGATCGGCGGTCTGACCGGCGGTGGCATGACCACGGCCGTGGAGTTCGAATGGCAGACCTCCGACCTCCGCGACCCGGCTCAGCGGGTCCAGGTCGAAGGCGCGACCGCGCCGACCGCTGAGGAGCGGGTCCGCGCGAACGTACGCAACCTGGCCCAGATCCACCAGTCGAAGGTGTCCGTCAGCTACACCAAGCAGGCCGCGTTCGGGCAGCTCGCCACCCCTGGCAGCGCCCCGTTCCGGTCCGTGGACGGCGACAACCCGATCTCCACCGAGCTGGACTGGCAGATCGCGCAGGAGCTCAAGTCCATCGCCCTGGACGTGAACTTCTCGTTCATCAACGGGCGCTACAGCAATCCGACGACCAACGCGACCGCCCGCAAGACCCGCGGTCTGCTGGAGGCCATCACCACCAACCGGATCGCGCGGGCCACCGTCGTAACCGGCGCCACCTCGGCCACCGACACCGTCACCGCGACGGCGCACGGCATGTCCGACGGCGACAAGATCGTGTTCGTCATCACCGACGCCATGACCAACGTCGTCGCCGGCCGCGTCTACTACGTCGTCTCCAGCGCGACGAACACCTTCAAGGTCGCGACCACGTCCGGCGGCGCCGCGCTGACCCTGGGCACCGCCACGGGCATCTCGTACAACAAGCCCTGGGCAACGACCCTCACGTCCGACCACGTGTCGGACCTGATCCAGCTCGCCTACGACAACGGCGGCATGTCCGAGCAGGCCACCGCGACGCTCCTGTGCAACAGCATCCAGAAGCGCGCCATCACCAAGGCGTACTCCTCGGCGTACGGTCAGTACACGGAGACGTCCCGCACCGTCGGCGGCGTCAACGTCCAGACCATCGTCTCGGACTTCGGCACGCTGAACCTGATGATGGACCGGCACGTCCCGCAGGACACCATCCTCGCCGTGTCCCTGGAGCAGCTCGCCCCCGTCTTCCTCAACGTCCCCGGCAAGGGCGTCATGTTCGAGGAAGAGCTCGCCAAGACCGGCGCGTCCACTGACGTACAGCTGTACGGCGAGATCGGCCTCAAGTACGGGGCCGAGCGCGCCCACGGCGTCATGACCGGCCTGAAGGTCTGACGTGGCCATCTACGAACGACGCTCCGGCGACCACATCGCCGAGAGTGTTCAGCCGGTCCCCGGTTCGGACGCGGAAGCCGCCTACGCGGCCCTCGCCGACGACCCGGCGTCCGGCTGGCGTGTGGTCGAGGAGACCAAACCCAAGCGCACGTCCAAGGCCCAGAAGGAGGAGGGCTGATGGCCCTGACCACCACAGTCGGCGTGACCGTCGACGGGATCTACACCAAGGCTGGGGACCTGTCCACGGCCTCCGACAGCATGTCGAAGCGGTACGGCGCCTATCTGGCGAGCGGCACCGGCGCCGGAAAGGCGGACCTCCGCTTTGCGGACACGCGCACGCTCACCGCGTCCGCGACGGAGGACATCGACCTCGCGGGCAGCCTCGTGGACATCTACGGGGCGACGCTGACGTTCGCCAAGGTCAAGGCGATCATCATCTCCGCGGCGGCCGGGAACACCAACAACGTGATCGTCGGCGCGGGCACCAACCCGTGGATCACTGCCCTGAACGCCACCGGCACGCTCACCCTGCGGCCGGGCGCCTGCGTGGCGCTGTTCGCGGGCGCGGCGGATGCCACGACCTACGCGGTCACGGCGGCCACCGGCGACGTCCTGAAGGTCACCAACTCGGCGGGCTCCACGTCCGTGACGTACGACATCGTGATCATCGGCTCCAGCGCGTAGGAGGTGGCCCATGGCCCGTATCTACGCCACCGCCGAGCAGTACGAGACGTACACGGGGGCGGACGCCCCTGCGGACATCGACTCCCGGCTTGCTCGCGCGAGCCAGATGCTCGACGCGCAGGTGTTCCGGCTCTGCGCATACGCCGTCGGCGACACCGGCCTCCCCACGGACACCGTGGTCGCAGCCGCATTCGCCGACGCAGTGTGCGCGCAGGCCCAATGGGGCGTCGAGGTCGGCGACACCGTCGGGGCGGCCGGAGTGGGCTACGGCTCGGCGCAGATCGGCTCGGTCAACCTCGGCCGGTCCGTCACGGCCGTGTCCGGCGACGACTCCCCGGCCCGGCAGATCGCCCCCGCAGTGTGGGACGCGCTCCGGGCCCCGGACCTCACCCCGGACCGGATCCAGCTCGGGGCGGTGGCCTGGTGAGCACCATCCCCGGCTGGCTCCTCCGCTACACGATCACCATCGAGGCGTACACCGGCGAATCGGCGTACGGACCCCAGTACGCGGCCCCCGTCACCGCGCGGGCCTACGTCGAGGAGACGACCCGCACGGCCCGGACCAAGGACGGCGAGGAGATCACCTCGACGGCCACGAGGGTCTGGTTGTTTCCCACCCAAGCCTGCCCGCCCGAGTCGCGGGTGACGCTGCCTTCTGGGCGGGTCGCCTCGGTCATCACCTCCACCCTCTACGCGGGCGCCGGCCTGCCGACTCCGGACCACCGGGAGGTGACCTGCACGTGAGCCAGTACGCGCGCATGAGCTGGCAGGGCGGCCGCCTCGGAGCGTCCCGGCGGGGGCAGGCGGCGGCCGAGGAGGGTCTCCAGAAGGCCTTGGAGCATCTCCTCTTTGAGTCGCGGAAGCTGGTCCCGCTGGACGAGGGCACACTTGAGCGCAGTGGGCGCGTGACCCGCGACGGCCTCAACGGAGCCGTCACGTACGACACCGTGTACGCCCGGATCCAGCACGAGAACCTGGACTACAAGCACCTGCCGGGCCGCATGGCGAAATATTTGGAAATCCCGCTCAACAGGGATAAGGACGTCATGCTCCGGCTGATGGCGGTCCCCCTGCGGAGGTGGCTGCGTGGCTAGCCTCCTCGACGGTCTGGCCCGCCATCTGGCCGCTCAGGGCCTCGGCGTCTACGACGAGACCGGCGTCACCGGCAGCATTTTCCTCGAAGCCAAGCCGTCCACCCCGGACGTCTGCATCGTCCTAACCATCTACGACGACGGCGCCGAGGCCGACAGCCAACTCGGCTACGACGAGGTACCCGTGCAGGTCAAGGTTCGTGGCACTACCGACCCGCGCGTAAGCCGTGACCTCTGCCAGGACATCCGCTCAGAGCTCCACGGCCTTGGCGAAACCACCCTGCCCGACGGCACGTACTTGCTCCTCTCCCGCGCGAACCAGGCCGTGGCTGGTCTCGGCACGGACGAAAACCGGCGCCACGAGCACGTCTGCAACTGCCGGATGCGTGTTCGCAGCGTGACCGCGCACCGCGTCTGACCCCACCCCCCTTTCCTTCAGCCCGTACGGCACTGCCGGCGGGCTCCTCGCCATGCCCGGAGGAGACACAGCCATGGCAGTGAACACGTACAACGCGCGCGACGCGCGTTTTCAAATCGAGGACTACAACGCACCCGGCACGTGGGTGGATATCGCGATCGGTGCGATCAACACGTGGACCAAGAGCGAGGAGGAGGAGACCACCGACGTCACCACCTTCGGGTCCCTGGGCCAGTCCGAGTCGTACAAGATGCAGATCGGGAAGAGCGTGCAGCTGGAAGGGTTCCGGCTGCGGGACCCGGTGACTTTCGCCCTCGACCCTGGTCAGACCATCGTCGAGGGCATGAACGAGCGACTGGGTCCGGACTCGCTGACCGGCTTCCGGTACGCGCACAAGGACGACACGTCCTGGGTGGTGTTCACCAAGGCCCGCATCACGCTCGGCGACCAGGGTGGCGGCAACAACGACGAAGTGTCGTGGTCAGCGACATTCACGAGGTCCGGCCCGAGCACCACGGCGGTCAAGTCGTGACGGCCCCTCGCGCCACCAAGGCGCAGTCCTGGGAGGACTTCAAGGCCGAGGCCTTCGGGGCCCGCACCGAGATCATCGAGGGCGTCACCGTCCCGGTCCCCTCGGACATCCCGCTCAACTTCGCCGCCCTGTTCTCCACGCTCGGCGCCGAGTCGGAGATCTCCGACTTCGGTGACGCCGTCGGCCTGCTCTACGGCGAGGGCGTGTTCGAGCAGTGGGTCGAAAACGGCATGGGCGCCATCGGCCTGCTCACCGCCCTGATGTGGGGCTACATGCAGGGCAACGGCAAGACCGACGTCGAGTTCGGCGACGCATTCCAGCTCGTCACCAGCGACGACCCGGGAAAAGCAGCGGCCGCGCTCGTCGGGAACCGAGCCGCACGGCGATCGCAGTCCAAAACCACTGGTGGGCGATCGTCGCGGACTTCCGCCGCGAGTACGGGATCCCCGCGGGCGCGATCCCGCACCTAGGCGAGCGCGAGTTCTGGCACCTCGTCTGCGGTCTCTCCCCGGAAGCCATGTTCAGGCGGGTCGCGGCCGACGACCTCTCGGTCATCGATGACGACGCCCTGATCCGCGCTGCCCTTCGCAGCTGACCACGAAGGGCGGCACCCCATGGCCATGACCGTCGGTGAACTCGTCGGCTACGTCCGCGCGGACTCCTCCGACTGGACCCGCGGCCTCGCCCGCGCGGAACTTGCCGCCCAGGGATTCACCGTTGACGCGGCCGGCCGCCTGCGCAACCTTGCGGGGCACTTCGTTGCCGAAGCCTCCGTGATGAACCAGGCCCTGGGGACTGTCGAAGAGGGCCTGGAGGACGTCTCCACGCAGACCTCGGAGACTGCGGCGGTCGTCGAGGTCGAGACCCGCACCATGGCCATGCGCTTCCGGGCGCTGGCGCGCGCCGCCGACGATCTGGGAACCTCGCTCGGGGCGCGTCTCGGCCGGGCCGTGAGCAGCCTGCGCAACATCAACATCGACACCGACCGGCTCGGCTCCATGGCGGGTCGCATCAGTGGCGTCGCGATGTCCTTCGCGAAGGTCGGCGCCGCGATTGGCGCGGCCGGGCCGCTGGTGGCCGGGCTGGCCGCGACGGTGGTCCAGATCGCCCCGGCGGCTCTGGTCGCCGTGTCCGGGCTTGTGGCTCTCAAGCTGGCGACGGGCGCGCTCAAGCTGGGCATGGTGGGTGTGGGCGACGCGGTCAAGGCCGCGATGGACCCTTCGGACCCGCAGGCCTTCGAGGAGGCCATCAAGAACCTCGCACCGTCTGCCCGTGCTTTCGCGCGCGAGGTCCGCACCCTCCAGCCCCAGCTGAAGAGCATTCAGCAGACCGTGCAGCAGGAAATGTTCCGCGACCTGGACACGGTCCTCCGCGACCTGGGCAAGACCACCCTGCCGATCCTCAAGTCCCAGCTCAAAGAGACCGGCATCACCCTCAACTTCATGGCCAAGGGCGTCGGTGACGCGGCCATCGAAATGAGCCGCAACGGCACCCTCGGCAAAGCCCTCTCGGGGGCAAACGAAGGCCTCGCCAACCTGTCGCAGGCCCCCGGGCTCGTGGTCCGGGCCCTGGGCCAGGTCGCTGCAGCAGCCGCGCCCAGCTTCGCCCGGCTCACCGAAGCCGCGGGCGCCGGCCTGAACACCCTCTCCGGCCGCCTGGACAAGGCGTTCGCGTCGAACAAGATGCAGCAGGCCATCGAGGACGCGATCACCGTCTTCAAGCAGCTCTTCGACGTCGTCGGCAACGTCGGCTCGATTGTGGGGTCCGTCTTCTCTGCCGCCCGTACCACCGGCGGCGACTTCCTCGGCGTCCTCACCCAGATCACCGGGGCGATCGCGGAGGCCTTCGCCAGCCCCGCCGTGCAGGGCGCTCTCCAGGCGATCTACGGGACGATGGCGGTGCTCGCCCAAACCGTTGGCCCGCTCCTCATCACCGCGCTCAAGGCCATCGCCCCGGTGTTCACGGCGCTCGGTCCGCCCGTCCAGCGGCTCATCGAGATCCTCGGGGCCGCCCTCGGCCCGATCATCGCCGCACTCGGCCCCGTCCTGGAGGCCGCCGCGGAGGCTGTCGGCGCGCTCCTCGACGCGGTCGGCCCCCTGATCCCGGTGTTCGCGAGCCTGATCGTGGGGCTCCTGCCTGCGCTGACACCGATCCTCAAACTGGTCGCGAACGTCTTCAAAATGCTGGCCCCGCTGGTCGCGCAGCTCGCGGGTGTCCTGATGTCCGCGCTGACGCCGATCCTGGCCGCTCTGATCCCGGTCCTGGAACCGATCCTCGACGCGTTCATGACGCTCACCGAGGCCATCCTGCCGATCCTGTCGGCGCTGATCAGCGCACTCGCCCCGGTCATCACGCAGCTCGCCGGGATCTTCGCGCAGTTGATGGTGGCGCTGGCTCCGGTCATCGCACAGCTGGTGCTGCTGGTCGCGAAAGTCCTGACCGACATGACACCAATGCTGATCACCGTCATTGGCTGGATCGGCAAACTCGCCGAAATGTTCGCTGGTGAGCTCGGCCGGGTCATCAACACCGTGGTCCTGCCCGCCATCGAAGCCATCGTGGCGCTCCTCAAGGGCGACTTCAGCGGAGCGTGGGACGCCGCGAAGAGCATGCTGAGTGGCGTCCTCGACTTCTTCGTCCGAGCGTTCATTGAGCTCCCCGGCCGCGCTGGCTCGGCGCTCGCCGGACTCGCGGGCGCACTGTGGGACCGCGTCCAGGAGGCTGGCGGCCGGATGATGGACTCGGTCCGGCAGAAGAAGAACGAGTTCGTGGACTGGATCCGTGGGATCCCCAGCGCCGCCCAGAACGCCCTTGGTGACCTCGGCAGCATCCTGTGGAACGCGGGCGCCCGCCTGATCAGCGGGTTCATCGAAGGCATCCGGTCGAAGATCGGATCCATCAGGTCCACGCTCAGTGGCATTACAGGCATGTTGCCCGATTGGAAAGGGCCGGCTGATGTCGATGCCCGGATCCTTACCCCCGCCGGCCGCAGCATCATCGAGGGGTTCCAGCGGGGCATCACCGCGCAGACTCCGGCGCTTCAGCAGCAGCTCGGCGGCCTCACGGGCGCCCTGCCGGGGATGGCCCTCGGCCCAGCGGGCGCGGGCGGCCTTCAGGGAGGTGGGGGGCAGCCTCGCACGATCATCGAGTTCGAAGGACCAGAGGCCTTCAAGGCCCTGATCCGCCGCATTGTCCAGGTTGATGGGCGCGGGTCCGTCCAGACCGCTTTCGGCTAGGAGGCCCGCATGTCAGTACCCGACGCCCGCGTCGAGCTCCAGATCGCCGGCACGTGGACGGACGTCACCAACGATGCCCTCCACGCGGGCGCAATCCGGTACAGCTGGGGCCGTCGCGGGGAAGGGTCCCAAACGGACCCTGCGGCAGCCTCGTTCGCACTCCGCAACCCTGACGGCAAGTACAGCTCCCGGAACCCGGGCAGCCCGTATTTCGGGCAGTTGGGCCGCAACACGCCCGTGCGCCTTACGCACGGTGGCGGAACCGTGGGGCTTGTCATCCCGAGTGGGGTCCGAGGAGGCGCGACCACTCCCGACGCGGCAACCCTCGACATCGTGGGCGACATCGACGTCCGTGCCGATCTCACTCCAGCCCATTGGGCAGGAGCGAGCAGCGCCAACAGCTTTGGCGTCCTGGGCAAGTACAACACCACCGCGAATCAGCGCTCATGGCTGCTGTGGCTCCACGAGGACGGGGTGGCCGAGTTCCGGTGGTCCACCGACGGGACCACTACCGCCAACGCCACCTCTAGCCAGCCCGTACCGTTCGGCCCCGGCGAGCGCGGAGCCCTCCGGGCCACGTTGGACGTCAACAACGGAAGCGGCGGCTACACCGTCGTTTTCTACACCGCGCCCACCATGGCAGACCCCTGGGTACAGCTCGGCACCAGCACCGTCACCACCGCCGGCACCACATCAATCTTCAACTCGACCGCTGTTGTGGAAGTGGGGGACATCGCCACCTCCACGCTTGCGGCCACCTCCCGCCAGTACCACTCCATCGAGATCCGCAACGGGATCGGCGGATCTGCTGTCGCCAACCCGGTGTTCAGCGCGCAGGCCAGCGGCACCACTACGTTTGCTGACCCAGCCGGACGAACATGGACCGTCGGAAACGGCGCGGAAATCACCTCCCGCCGTATCCGCGCCGTCCTGGAGGCATCCTCATGGACACCACAGTGGGGTGCGGGCGGCCACGACGTCACCACCCCCGTTGAGGCGGCCGGCATCCTGCGGCGCCTCGGCCAAGGCGCGAAAGCCCTGGCCTCGCCACTGCGGCGCAGGATCCCCACGGTAGGGGCTCCGGTCGCCTACTGGCCGCTGGAGGACGGCCGGTCTGCCCTCCAGGCCTACTCGCCACTGCCGGCCGTGTCACCGCTGGCCGTATCCGGATTCGAGTTCGCCGCAGACAACACACTCCTCGGATCCGCGCCGCTTCCCCGCATCACGGCATCTGCCAGCATGCTCGGCGTGGTCCCGGCCCACACCGCTACGGGACAGTGGCTCGTTGCTTGTGTCTTCTACTGGGCGACCCCGCCCGCCTCGCCCACCGTCCTCATGGACTTCGCGACCACGGGAACTGCCGCTCGCGTCGTCCTCACCGTCGACAACGGCAGCCTCTCCCTCGACGGATATTCCAGCACCGGCGCGAGCTTGTTCAGCGTGCCTTCGGTAACCACTGGTTTCGGATTCCATGGCGCCTGGACCCGTCTGGAGATCAACGCCGAGCAGACGGGCGGGAACACCCGGTACCGGATCGGCTGGGTCGACGTGTCGGGGGGCGGCTTCGGAAACGACACCACCATCGCCGCGACCGCAGGAACCGTGACCACGATCGGCACCTCGTTCGGCGCGCTCGCGGCCGACGTGCGCCTCGGCCACCTCGGAGTGTTCGCCAGCTCGAACACATCCGTCTACGACCGTGCCGATGACGGCTGGTTCGGCGAAACCGCAGCCGCCCGATTCCGCAGGCTGGCCACCGAGGAGAACGTGCCAGCCATTGCCGGGACCGCCCCGACCCAAATGGGCCCCCAACGCTCTGAAACCCTCCTAACCCTGCTCGGCGAATGCGAGACCTCGGATGGCGGGATCCTGTACGAGGACCGGGAACGGGCGGGCCTTATCTACCGGGGCCGCACCACCTTGTACAGCCAGACCCCGAGGCTGACCATCCCCTACGCGCAGCTCGCGCCGCCGCTGAAACCGGTCGACGATGACCGGCACCTTCGCAACGACCGCACCGTGAGCCGCGTTGGCGGCTCGTCCGCGCGGGCCGTCCTGACAAGCGGTTCCCTGTCGACTGCGGCCCCGCCGTCAGGTGTCGGCACCTATGACGACTCCCAGACCATGAGTTTGGCCTCTGACGGCCAGTGCGAGGACATTGCCCACTGGCTGCTACATCGAGGCACCTGGGATGAGGCCCGGTATCCGAGCGTGCGGATCTACCTGCACAAATTCCCAACACTCATCCCGGCGGTGGCCGCGCTCCAGCCGGGCGACATCATCCGCATCACCGGTCTGCCTGCGTGGCTTCCACCTGGCCCTCTCGATCTGATGGTCGAGGGCGGCGACGAAGAGCTGAAGACGTTCGAGTGGACAGTCACGCTGGCATGCTCGCCGGCGGGCCCGTGGACCGTGGCCGTGGTCGACGACCTCGTCACCGGCCGGGCCGACACCGACGGCTCGACCCTCGCCTCGGGCGTCACGTCGACCGCGACGTCCCTGTCGGTTGCAACCGTGGGCGCACCGCTGTGGTCCACCTCGGGCGCCGAGCTCCCTGTCGACATCGAGGTCGGCGGCGAGGTCATGCGGGTGACCGCGATCTCGGGCGCGGCCAGCCCGCAGACGTTCACCGTGACCCGCTCGATCAACTCGATCGTCAAGGCGCAGTCCGCCAGCGCGGACGTTCGCCTCGACCAGGCCCCAATCATCAGCTACTGAGGAGGCGCCATGGCGTACACAGGATGGGTCGCCGGACTCCGGACCACCGCAGCCCGCCTCAACGCGATCAGCGCAATCTGGACGCCGTACACGCCCACCTGGACGTCCTCGACCGGCGCCGCGGTCTCTCTCGGCAATGGCACTCTCGACGGCGAGTACGCGCTGGACGGCGGCCTCTGCCACGTCAGGGCCTCGCTGGTGGGCGGGAGCACTACAACGTGGGGTGGCGGCCAGTTCAGGTTCGCGCTGCCCTTCGCGTGTGCTTCGCTGGCCAGCTCCAGCATGTCGTACGTCGGTAGCGCCCTGGCCCTCGACCCCGGCGGCGCCTACTACCCGGGGGTCTCGCGCGTCCTGTCCGGCGACAGCTTCGCCATGGCCCTGTCGTCGACCGCCGCGAGCGGCGCGACGCCGGGCGAGTGGAACGCCACTCGACCCTTCACCTGGGGCAACACGGACAACTTGTCCATCTGCCTCGTGTACAAGCCTGCGTAGCCACCCCGCCACCCACCGCCCCGAGCCTGATGGCCCGGGGCTTTTGTCATGTCTTGGAGGTGTCATGGCCTGGTACCCAGGCGCCGAGAAAATGGAGCTCCAACCGGAGTCCGATTCCCAGCCCGCAATTCGACCGACGCAGTTCATCATGCACTCCGTCGCAGCCCCGTGGGACGAGAATCGGATCTACGCCTACTGGCGCGATTCGACGAACCTCGAAAGTCACTTCGGCCTCGACTACGACGGCTCACTCGGCCAGTACATCGGCACCCAGACCAGGGCTGATGCCAACTACCGAGCCAACCTTCGGCCGGACGGCACCGGCGCGGTATCGATCGAGACTGCCTCGAACGACGACGCCACCGACCCGTGGACACCGGAGCAGGTCGAGCAGCTGATCCGGCTCGGCGTGTGGCTCCACCAGGAACACGGCCTCCCGCTGCGGGTGTGCCAGACCGCCGACGACCCCGGATACGGCCACCACCGGCTGCACACGGCATGGGCCGTGTCCGGCACGGACTGCCCCGGCGACGCCCGCGTGCAGCAGTTCAAAAAGATCGTCTTCCCGGGCATCGTCGCCCGCGCGACCGGCGCCCCCGACCCGTCCCAGGAGGACGACATGGCAACCCCGAACGAGCTCTGGTCCTACAAGGGCACCGGCGAACCCATCGACGCGTACGGCTACCTGGTCACCGCGAGCAAGCGGGTGGCCGTCCTGTCCGACCAGGTGGCCGCGCTGACCACGAAGGTCGCCGCGTTGGAGACCACGGGCCTCACCCCGGAGCAGGTCGCCGCCATCGCCAACGCCGTCGCGGACGTTCAGGCCGCACGCCTCACCAACTAGGAGACCTCCATGACCAGCCCGTTCCCGCCCGTCGATTCCATCCTCAAGACCGGCGCCACGTACGCCAAGGACGTCGCCGAGCGCACCATCTGGACGTTCGCCGCAGCCACCGGCGGCCTCCTCGTCGCGTCCGGTCCGGCCGATATGCTCCACGGCTCCTTCTGGCAGTCCGTTGGCACGGCCGGCATCGTCGCCGCGGGCACCTTCGTCAAGGGGCTCCTGGCCCGGCTGGTCGGTGACCCGAACAGCGCGTCGACCGCCAAGGGGGTCTAGTGACCACCCCCGATCCGGGCGTCTACATCAGCTCCGCACAGATGTATGGGGAGGTGAGGGGGCTGACGCAGACCGTAGGGCGGATCGAGTCCAAGCTCGACGGCATCCTCGACGACACGAAAGACCTCCGCCGTGACTTCGCGGATCACGAGACGCGGATTCGCACCCTGGAGCGGTCCCGCTGGCCCCTGCCCACCCTTGGCGTCCTCGCCGGGGTCGGCGGAGCCGTGACCGGGGCACTCGCCCTCTTGGCCCGGTAGGAGGACACCATGTCGACCAGGCGCACCGTCACCGGCAGCGTGGCGGACATCTTCACTGACCTCGGCGCCCCGGTGACCGTCACCCTGGCATGCCTGCCGCGCCGCTGGACCGACGAGACCGGCAACCGGCTGCTCGTCGGCCCGGACCATCCAGTCACCGTCACGGCCGGCGCGTGGTCGGCGTCGCTGATCCCCACGGACGCGGCAGGGATCGAGCCCGCGACGGGCCGCTACTACCGGATCACGGAGTCCCTTGCCGGGGTTCCGGTCCGGGTCCGGACGTTCGCGGTCCCAACGGGCGACGGTTCACCGCTCGACATCCTCGACCTCGTCGTCGCCGACCCGGGGCTCCCGGGCTACGTGCGGGGTGCTGCAGGTCCGGTCGGGCCTGCGGGGGCTCCGGGAGCGAACGGCGCACCCGGCGCTGCAGGAGCCCCGGGAGCGAAGGGCGACACGGGCGATACGGGGCCGCAGGGGATCCAGGGCATTCAAGGCCTGCAGGGCACCGCAGGCACTGCCGGAGCCGCGGGGGCGACGGGCCCTCAGGGCGCGATCGGTGCGTCCGGAACGGTCGTCACGACCAGCGGGGCCACCATCACTGACGGCACCATCACTGATCTGCCCTCGTCCACGCCGTGGATCATCGTGCAGACGAGCGCGGGCACGCCGCTCCAGTGCACCATCCCCGCAGCAGTCGGCGACCGCATCGACGTCGACCTCGCCATGATGTACAACGGCGCCCACTTCATGGACGTCGCCCTACTCACCAGCGGCGGGGCTGTCTCCATCTACGGCGGCTCCGGCACGAGCACACCGCTGGCCGAGGGCGCGCCATGGCTGTACCCGAGCACCAGCTTTTCGAAGGTGACGAGCCAGTTCTTCGTGGTGCAAGCAGGCCACATCGACGGCTCCGGAAACATCACCGTGGCCCTCGTCCACAGTGGCACCGCCGCCGGCCGGGTCTACGCCAACACCGTCTATCCGTGGCGGATGAGGCTCTGGAACTTCGGCGCGGTGAACGGTTCGGCCGCTGGCTCTTGGCTGCCGCGCCCGTCGGAGCAGGGGCTCATCACGTGGACTGGCGACCCCAACGATGCCGGGCATGTGACGGCGCAGAGCAGCGCGGGTGTCGCGGGCCGGATCACGTTGGTCAAGATCCCGATCCGGGAGCAGGTCACCGTCGCGAACATCTGGTTGGGCCTGTCCGGTGTCGACGCGGGCGCCTCGCTGAGCAACTGCTACCTCGGCCTGTACGACAGCACAGGAGCCCTGAAGGGTGTCACTGCGGACATCTCCTCGTTGCTGATGTCGGGCGCTACGGCCAAGGCCCTGCCGCTCGCCACGCCGTTCGTTGCGGCACCCGGCAACTACTACATCGCGATGCTGCTCGGCAACGGCTCCACCTGGACGACCAACTCGCTCACCTTCAAGGCCACCGGGGCCGGGATCTCGGTGAACGCGAACCTGACGGCGCCGAACCTCCGCTACTCCACGATCCTCACCGGACAGACGTCGTTGCCGTCGAGCCTGACGCTATCGAGCCAGGCAACCAGCACGATCAACACCGGCTGGGGATCCCAGTGGTACGCCCTCTCTGGACCCTAGGCAGCACGATGCCCCCTCTCGCCTACGGGCGGGAGGGGGCGCTTTCGTGCGTTCGGCCCCGTGGATAGGCTGCTCGCATGACGATTCGCGCTGTGGTGTTCGATGTCGGTGAGTGCCTCGTGGACGAGACCCGGGAGTACGGCACCTGGGCCGACTGGCTCGGCGTCCCCCGACACACCTTCGCCGCGATGTTCGGCGCCGTGATCGCACAGGGCCGCGACTACCGCGAGGTCTTCGAGCCCTTCAAGCCCGGCTTCGACCTGACGGCCGAGCGGGAAGCACGTGCTGCCGCTGGCCTCCCGGAGTGGTTCGGCGAGAACGACCTCTACTCGGACGTCCGCCCGGCGCTCGCGCAGCTCCGCGCGGACGGCCTGTGGCTGGGCATCGCCGGGAACCAGACCGTTCGGGCGGGCGGTCTGCTCCGCGAGCTGTTCACGAAGGATGTCGACCTGATCGGTACCTCGGACGACTGGGGCGCGAGCAAGCCGGATCCGGAGTTCTTCGAGCGGGTCGCCGCCGTCGTCCCGGCCGCCCCCGGCGAGATCCTCTACGTCGGCGACCGCGTCGACAACGACCTCCGCCCCGGCGCCGCCGCGGGCATGCACACCGCGCTCATCCGCCGGGGCCCGTGGGCCACGATCCAGTGGAACACCGCCGAGGCCCTCGAACTGCCAACGTTCCGCGTCGAGAGCCTCGCCGAACTGTCCCCTCGGATCACCGAGTTCAACAGGCGAGAGCGCTGACGACGGCACCCCAGCCGTAGAGACGATCATCGAGGTCGCGGACGTACTGCTCGTGTTCCCACGGAGCGAGTGCGCGCCGCACCTCGCGGACCCGCTCCAGCCCGGTGGCGTACCAGTGCGTCTCCAGCAGCTCCAGCGCGCGAAGCGCGTACCGCGCCGCGTCCTCCGGGCGTCCGGCGGCGGCCTCGACCGCTCCGAGGTCTCCGAGGATGACGGTGCGCTGCTTGTCGGCGTCCTCCGGAAGCTCGTCGAGGACGTGGAGCAGCGTCTCGCGGGCCTGCGGCAGGTGCCCGGCTGTGAGCTGGGTATTGCCCTTGAACGCGGCAAGCCGGACGGGGCTGAACCAATCCATCCACTCGGGGGTGGGGCCTGCGTCGTCCTCGACGACGGTCTCACCGTGGGCGATGAGGTTGAGGGCGGCTCGCGTGTCCCCGCAGCGGGTGGCGCATTCGGCCTCGACGGCATCGAGCCAGGCCACGAACTGGCCGCTGGCTTGGCCGCGCCGGGCGTAGGTGCGGGCCGCGACCATGCGCTCTGTGGCGGCGGAACACTGCCCAGACCATCCGGGGATGAACGCCATGTGCGCCAGGATCGCGGCGCCGAGCAGCGTGTCGTCGGCCTCGCCCGCGGCTTGGAGAGCACGGACCCACGTGTCGCCGGCCCGGGTGGGCTCGCGGAGGTCGAAGAACTCGATCCGGCCTGCCAGGAGCCAGCTCTCCGAGAGAGCCACGGCGAGGGTCTGACGCGTTCTGCCGGTAGTCGCGTCGAGGAGCTGGCCGCCGAGGGTGGCATGTGCTGCAACGGCCGGGTGCAGGACCGACGGGGTGACGGTCCAGTACAGCCGTCGGTGTGCCCGGGTGACCGCAAGGAAGTCGGAACCGGCGGTGGCTGGTTGTGGTGCGCTCGAGGCGCGCAGCGGTCCGCGGTTCGCAGGGGCGATAAGGCTGGTGCTGGTCTGCGGTCCGGTACCGGGCGGCACGTTGAACCCGAGCTCGTCGAGGGGGCGGCCGAGCAGGTCGACGAGTGCCTGCCGCACGTCGGTCTGCGGCAGGGGCGGGTTCTCGGCTTCGTAGCGGCGGGCCTGCCGTAGGCCGATGTGGATCCCGCGGGCGGCGAGGGCGTCGACGAGTTCCTGCTGGGTCCGGTAGCCGGCGGCCTGGCGGGCCGCCCGGAAGCGCGCGTTGCCGGTGGGTCGGGTCATTCCAACTCCCGTAGTGGGTAGGTGTCCTGACCTACTGTCTCAGGACGCCCTCTTGACTGCCATGGTTCACCAGAATGGGGGCAGCAAAGCCCTATTTGAGGACCCAGAAAGGCCGCTCTGAAGTCCTAGCAATAGGACTTTCCTAGGTCCATGGTGTCTCTCACCACCCGTTGACGACGGTAGGGAGTGACCCGTGACCAGCCCGACCCACAGCTGCGCCCGCGGCGTATGGAACCTCGACACCCCGGACGATCCCCGTATGGGCATGGCTGAGGTGGTCGAGCCGAGCGCTGATCTCCTTGACCGGGCGCAGGCCGGCTGGGCGCGATTCACCAGCACGGATGGAGACGAGTCCGATGGCTAAGCCGGGAGAGCACCTGGCCCACCCGCTCCTGAACCAGCGGGTCCGCGATATTGCCTCCGGTACGGAGGGCCAGCTCATGGCCGTCGTGTATGAGGAGGTCCGCCGCGTCTATGGCGACCCCCAGTACGCGCCAATCGCATACATCCGAATGAAGTCCGGTCTGGAGCTGTCGACCTCGGAACGCAACGTCGAGGCCACCGGATGACCGGGCTTCCGCAGCAGCTCTGCTACGTGCTGATCGTGCTCGGCATCCTCGCCGTGATCGTCGTCGGCACCACCTGACCCGCACCTTCCTGCACATGACCTAGGGGAGAAGCATGTCCAGTCCCGTACCGAACCCTGTCCCGCCGCCGTGCATCAGCCAGCCCGGCAACCCGCAGCCGTCCGGCGTCCTGACGGCCACCGCCCCCGCAAGCGCGCGGGCTCTGCTCAGCGATGCCGAGTTCAACGGCGTCATGCACACCGTCCTGGATAACAACCCCGGCATGGCCATGGACCTCGCCTCCCGCATCGTTGTCGACGCGCTGGCGTTCCTCGCCACGGCCGCCCGGACCCCGGCGGGTCTCGTACCGTCCCGTGTCGTGGACGAGGGCTGGCACGCGCTCGTACTCCACACCGCCCTCTACCAGTCGCTGTGCTTCCGACTCTGCGGCGGCTTCATCCACCACCTGCCGGAGCGGCCCGACCCCACCAACCGCTCACACAGCTCCGTCGAGCGCACCGTCGCCGCGATCGAGGCCGCGGGCTACAGCGTCGACGCGGACCTGTGGCGCGGCCCGGAGGACACCCTCGTCACCGTCGCCGCTTCCTGCCGTCACTCGGACGACGGCGGCCCGATCGTCATCATCCCCAAGCCCAAGGGCTGAGTAGGCTGCCGCCATGAACGAGTGGATCGACCCCCGGTACGCCGACCTTGTCGAGGCCCTGCACGAGGCATTGCGCGCTCAGGACCCGACCCGGCAAGGACCTGCGCCGGTCCGCGGGTTCGTCGTGGCGGAGCCTGACGAGAGCTGATCTGAGAACCGCCCCGGCCGACAGTTCCCCCTCCGGCCGGGGCTACTCCCGGACGAGGTGCGCGAGCGGTACGCCGATGGCGTCCGCGATGAGGATGAGCGTGTCGAGGAGCGGGCTCGCCTGGCCCTGCTCGATACGGACGTACGTTGCCCGGTCCATGTCGCCAGCTTGCTCGGCCACGAACTGCTGTGTCAGCTTCCTGTCCGTCCGGGCCTGTCGAATCTGTTCGCCGATGCGTCGTCGTCTGGCGAGGACGTGAGCGGGTACAGGGTGGGCACGGGACACCCGTACACGCTGACGTGATCATGAACTGATGTATGTAGGGTGCACCCTACATCGACTCATCTCCCGCAAATGTGGGCATCAGCCTGCACACCAGACCGGCCCTCCCAGTCCTGCCCCCCAGGCGGCGGGAGCGGCCAGCGGGGCCCCCGCCTGCCAGCGGGGGCCCTGCTTCATTTCCACGCGACCTGCACAGAATTCGGGTCCCAATACCCGCCACCGGGCTGCCGGCCCCGGCGGGCCCGGTTGATGGTCACGGTCATCAGATACGAGATCACCGCCCGCTTCCGAGACAGATCCAGCCCGTTCCACGCTTCCTCAACGTCCTCCGCCGTGAGCAGGGCGGCCACCGGATTCACCTTGACCGCACGCGACAGCACCTCTTCCGCTGCGGCAATCCGCTGCCGCGCAGCCTCGGACGCCAGAGTCCACGACCGCATATCCAGCTCTCCACGCCCCAGAGCGCCCGCCAAGCCGTCCAGGGTGAACCGTGCCTGCCTCCGGTCCTCCTGGGCGCCCCGTACATCCACAGGGTCCTCACGGGTCGCCAGAAGGTCTGCTGCATCAGGGAGGGAGAGCCGGTCAAGCACGGCGAGTTGAACGACATCGTCTACGAGGTCTCGCCGACGGCTCACGTGCTTCTGCGACCGGCACCGGTAGTTGAGCATCCGTTCCCGATCGGGGTGGTTGCCGCTGCCGTCCGTGGACGAAATCACGCTCTTGCCGCAGGTCCCGCACACGTAGAGGCCCGTACCGAGGGCAACCCTGGCGTTCCCGGCTGGCCCGATCTTGCGGCTCGGGTCCTTGAGCATGGCGACAACACTCCGCCATGTCGGCTCGTCCAGCGCGGCAGGCCACTGGGCCGGCCCCACCTCCTCACCCCTGTGTACGACGATGCCCGCGTTGCGGGGGCGTAGGAGCATCTTGCGGATCTCGGAGGCACTCCACTGCCCGCCGGTACTCGTGAGGGCTTCACGGGCCCGCAGATCCCGCTGAATGGAGTACAGGGAGGCTCCGGCGAGAACGCTGCGTGCAGCGTGCTGGATGCACTCCACCTCGGCAGGGATGGGCGTCATACCGTCGACCTCCCAGCCGAAGGGCCGTCGGCCGCCGAAGTGCTTACCCATTTGCGCCATCTGATCCCGGGCGCGCTTCTGTCTTTCGACCATCCGCTCGACCTCGTACCGAGCCTGCACTCCGAGCTGCCGGGCGATCATCCGTCCGGTGGCAGTGGTGAGGTCTAGGTGGCCCGCCTTGACCGTGCGCGTCTCGACGCGCCGCGGCTCGCAGATGTCGATGTACCGCTCGAGCTCGGCAGGCGACCGGTGGAGGCGGTCCGTGTGCCAGGCGATGACGCACTCGCCAGCGCCCGCCTCGAGCCCTTGGAGCATCCGGATGTAGTCCGGGCGTGGCTTGCCCGAGTAGGCCGAGAGGTCGTTGTCTTCGAAGACTTCGACGACGCGGTACTCGGTGTCGCTGTTGCTGAGCTGTTCGGCCAGTGCGTAGCCGTCTTCGATCTGGCGGTCACAGCCGAGTCCGGCGCCCTCGCGGTCCGAGCTGATGCGGGCGTAGAGGTAGCAGCGGACTACGCGGCGCCCTGTCGGGCCGGTGTTCTGTGACTCCATGCCTCTATGCTCGCACTTTAATTCCGTCTTTCGTGGGCCTTTGCTAGGTCGAAGGCCCACTAAAGGCAGTTTTAAATCTCGGGGTGCGCCCGCACCTCTTCGACCGGATCCATCGGGTTGTAGAGGACAGCCATGCCGACCTGAGTCGCGTGGGCGAGGTGATCGGTGAGTTCCTTGGCGAGCTGCTCGCTGCCGTGGTCCGGGTGGACGGCGAGGACCGTCTTACCGCGAAGCTGAATGGGGATCATGGCGTAGCCGTCCGGTACGAGCGCGGAGACGACTACTTCAGCTTCCACTGGGCGCGGACGCTCCCGATGGGTGTACTCACTGTCAGCCATGCGACCCCCTTGGCGCTGCCTGCGTCACAAACCGCGCACAAGTTCGAATGCGAGCGCGCAAATGCAGACTATCGGACCTAACGCGCCCCCAGGCGGTGCCGCCAATGGTGTCGCATTGAACGGCTTCTGACTACACCGAGCATATGAAAACTACAGAGCGTGTTCAGCCCGCTGGTGGCATATGCCTCGATGTCTATTCCTGTCGGGTGAACGATTCAATGAGTCGCTGAAGCTGCTCACGCTGGGTAGGCGTCAGCGGCGCAAGGCTGTCGACGAGCGCACGCGCCTCACCCGACGCGGACCACTCAACGTCGACACCGAAGAACTCGGCGCCAGCGGCGTCCTGCACTTTCCCAAGCGGCACGTCGAGGCCGACGGCCAGTCCCCGCAGCATCGGGTAGTCCGGGATCTGCACCGGGAGGTCGGTCGCGAGGCGGTGAAGCCAGGAGGATTTCACGGTCTGCTCGCCGGTTTCCGGGTCGATGCAGCGCGCGGCGAGCTTGTCGTAGCTCAGCCCGAGAGTGTTCTTGCGGTCGCGCGCGAGGTCTCTCAGCTGGCTTCGCCCCGCCGCAGGGGAACGATCTTGTGCAGCCATGAGGGTCATCCTGCCACTCCGAGTCATGTCATGGGCCGTGGGGTGTCCATGCGACCAGTGAGGCGGTCCACCTATCCCCCCAAGTGGCGGGGGGTCTGCCATCCCACTCGCCGGACAGAGTGTCCATGCAGTGCAGCGGCGCACGCTAGGGCGCAAAGCAGAGTTTGGCCAAATTCACACGCCACACCCAAGAGGCTGGACGTGACGTCCAAGCTATGCAATGCTTCATCCATCCAAGCAGTGCAACAATTCACTGCACGAGGTGGACGCATAGATGTCTGACCACAAGCCCATTCCGCTCTTCCGACTCGTCGACCGAGACCTCCTGGCCAAGCTCATGGAACGCACCGGCACCGGCGCCGCAGTTACCGGCCGCGAGCTCGCCACGAAGGCCGACGTTTCACACAGCACCATCGGCAACCTACTGACAGGCGAGCAGGAAGCAGTCTTCTACCCGACCGCCTGCGAGATCGCATCGGCCATCGGCGTAGATGTCCTGATCCTGTTCACCCCCACGGGGCGAGCTACCCGCCACTCGGGCCGCTCCCGGCTGCGAGTGCCGGCGTGACCGCCACTTTCAGCCGCACAGCCGCCCAGCAGCGCCTCGGCCCCGCCGCAGTGCAGGCCATCCGCGAACTCGTGGCTGCGGCTCCGCCGCTCAGCCCCGACACCCGGGCCCAGATTCAGTCGCTCTTCGACACCGCACGGCCTGCCACCGGTCCGGCTGGCCTGCCCATCGCCGCCTGACCCCATGAAAACGGGGCCGCCCGGACGGCTAGGTCCGAGACAGCCCCGGCATTCCTCACCAACACCGAGAAGACGAGGAACACCATGAACCACCAGCCTACCGTCACCGGCCTCCCCGGCCAGAGCGGCATCACGCACCACATTCCCGTCCCGCTCCCGGCCCCGCCGGTCGAGCTGTACAGGGACCTGCGTGGCTTCGTGTGGCGGCTCGTCGAGGACGGCCAGGACGGCCGCCTCTTCGTCCCGGAGCAGGTGAACCCCGCCAACTGCCCGCGGATGGTGTGGGCCCGCGAGGACGAACTCGCCGAGGTCGTCGGCCCGCTGGTCCGCCTGGAGCGTGCGGCGTGAACACCCAGTCGATCGGCAGCGCGTCCCGTGTGATCTGCGAGGCCATGGGCCGCCCGAACGCGGTCCCGGCGACGATCGCTGTGGCGCTGGACGCGAACGGGCTGCTGAACACCGTGGAGACGGCCGCCGAGTTGGTGGCGCTGCGGGACCGGGTGGCCGAGCTGGAGGCCCTGGAACCCGCCACGTACCAGACGTGCCCCACCTGCCACGCGGCGTACCGGTACGGCACACCGTGCAGTACCTGCGCATTCCAGGCCCAGGTGGCCGCTGCCCGGAACTCGATCGCCACCGAGTTCCCGCACGTGGCCGCGCTCCTCGCCGAGGACCCGCACGACGGGCCCCTCCACCACGACTACCGCCTCGGCCACGACCTCCCGGAGACCTCCTGATGAGCAACCTGCCCGTTGACGGCCCGTACCGGATCGGCGTCACGCCTCTGCCCGGCGGCGCCCGCATCGACATCAACCACTACCTCACCACGGTGCTCGTCTCCCTTGCCGAGCTGGCCGCCGAGGACGGCAAACAGCTCCTCCACCAGCTCCAGGACATCGCCGCCGCACACGCCGCCTCGTCGGGCGCCGACTCCCACGGCGCCCACGAGCGGGACACGCTCGTCGAGCAGCTGCTCACCGAGGTCGGCCACGAGTGCGCCATGAGCGTCTACGGCGCCGGGGTGTCTCGGCTCGCGTCGGCTCTGCTCGTCGCCGGACGCCGGTCGGTACCGAGGCAGCGGGGTGCCGCGTGAACGCCCTCAACCGTATTCGCTGCGAGCCCAGCATCAAGGCCCTGCCGAACCGGTGGCGGCCCGTCTACATCCAGCAGGACGGGGAGCCGGATGGCATCGCCCCAGTCTGCTCCGACGAGGACCACGAGGACGCCGACGCGGACGGCGGCGTGTACGGATGCTGCCCGGAACCGCTCATCGAGGTCCCGGACCCGCACCTCGCCGAGTACCTGGCCGCGCTCCTGAACGCGGACCGAGGTGACCGATGAACGCGGCCGCGCCGGCCCCGGCCGATACCCGACTGCCCGTGCTTCGCACCGCGGCCGCGGAATGGCTCGGGCAGTGGACGACCCGCCGCGTGCAGCACCTGTACGCCGCGCACTTCGGGCCCGGCCCATGGCGCCAAGCCGCCCGCGAGGACCTCGCGGAGCTGCACCGGCAAACGCTGCTGCACCTCCACGACGAGGACCCGGGGCGCCGCTTCTACACCGTGAACACGTACGGAGGCATCTGATGTTCATCCGCCGCAGCACCTACCAGCGGCTCGTCGCCCGCGCCGAGGCCTACAGCCAGGCCTACGTGGACGCGCGCCGGGCCGGGGTGGCGAAGTGATCGCGACCGGCAGCGACGAGTACGGCGAGCAGCTGGCCGCGCGCATCGGCCAGCTCATCATCGACGCGGACAAGAACTCCGGCCGCAGCCGTCAGCGGGCGATCGGCCCCTCCGAGGTCGGCGAGCCGTGCGAACGCCAGCTCACCTACAAGATCCTCGACTGGCCCGAGACCAACACCAACCGCGACCCCATCGCCGCGATCATCGGCACCGGATTCCACATGTGGATGGCCGAGAAGTTCGAAGCCCGCCAGACGCCCATGCCCGACGGGCAGCCCCGGTACCGCATCGAGGAACGCGTCACCGTGCGCCAAGGACACACCGAGGCCGCCACACTCACCGGCAGCTCGGACCTGTTCGACCGGCTCGCCCTGCTCAACAACGACTGGAAGCTCGTCGGCAAGAGCAGCCACGACAAGTACCGGCGGCAGGGCCCCGGCGAGAAGTACCGCGTCCAAGCCCATCTCTACGGCCTCGGCCAGGAGAACGCCGGACACCGGCCCACCCGCGTCGCCGTGACGTTCATCGGCCGACACCACGAGCTGATGGTCCACGTGTGGTCCGAGCCCTACGACCGCAGCATCGCCGAAGCCGCGCTCGCCCGCCTCGACCGGATCCGCGACACCGCGGCCGGACTGGAGCTCGACCACCACCCCGAGAACTGGCGGCTCATCCCCATCCCCAACAAGCCGAACTGCCGGTTCTGCCCCTGGCTCAAGCCCGGCAGCGACGACCTCGCCGCCGGATGCCCTGGACAGCCCAGCACCAACCCGGGCGCCTCGCTTGAGGCCTTGATCGCATGACCGCCCGGTTCGTGCGCCAGCGCCGCTGCGTCATCTGCGACCACCGCGTCCACGCCGTGCCCGACCGGCGGCCGCCCGCGCAGTGGGACTCGCGATGCGACGAAGGGTGCGAGTGCACAACCGCCTACTGCCAGCCGTACCGGGTCTACACGGACGGCACCACCGATCGACGGGACATGGGCCCGTTCGGCACCAGCAACCAGCAGGAGCAGAAGCAGATGACGACACCGCAGCAGTACCAGGCCCCCTCCGCTGACGACTTCCTCATGGGCGGAGGCGGCGCCCCCAGCGCCAAGTTCCCCACCCCGGGAACCAGCCTCACGGGCCGAATCACCGAGCGGCCCACAGTCGAGCAGCAGCGCGACATCAAGGACGGCACGCCCAAGTTCTGGTCCGACGGCAACCCCATGAACCAGCTCGTCATCACGGTCCAGACCGACCAGCGCGACCGTGAGATTGAGGAGGACGACGGCCGGCGGCGGCTGTTCGTCAAGGGCCAGCTCAAGAACGCGGTCGCCGACGCGGTCCGTGGGGCCGGAGCCCGCGGCCTGGAAGTCGGCGGGATCCTCACCGTGACCTACACCCACGACGGCCAGGCCACACAGCGCGGGTTCTCCCCGCCGAAGCAGTACACCGCGCAGTACGTCGCCGCAGTCGCCGCTGAGCTGCACGCACTGGACCCCGGCACCGTGCCCACGCCTCCCCAGCAGTACACGGCGCCGCCAGTGGCCGCACCCGCGCCGCAGTACACGGTGCCCGTCCCGGCCCCCGTTCAGCAGCCCGCGTCGGTGGCCGCAGCGCTCAGCCCGGAGCAGCTCGCCAACCCGGCCATCGCCGCGCTCCTCGCCCAGCAGGCCGCACAGCAGGCGCAGGCCGCGACCACTCCGCCGCCGTTCTAGCCGCCGTTCGGGGCTGCGCGACCACCGCTCCGCAGCCCCGAACGGACCAACCCGCCTCGGACCCGGCGTGACGCCGCCGAATCGACTCCGGCCCGAGGCACTGCACCCGACACCGCACCACGGCACGAGGAGCCATCTTGAGCGACACCGCACCCGACATGCTCGCCGCAGCCCTTGCGCTGCACGCGGCTGGCTGCTCGGTGGTCGCCGTCCGCACCGACGGCTCCAAGAGACCTCAGGGCGACTGGAAGCGGGCGCAGACTGAGCGGGCCTCGGAAGGCCTCGTCCGCTCCTGGTTCACCGGTGGCCACCCCGGAGTCGGTGTCGTCTGCGGCGCCGTGTCCGGCGGCCTGGAGATGCTGGAGCTGGAGGGCCGCGCCGTCGACGAGGGCGTCCTCACGCAGCTCGTCGACATCCTCGCCAACTCCGGCATGGCCGAGCTGTGGCAGCGCATCGCCACCGGCTGGCTGGAGCGCTCCCCCTCCGGCGGCCTCCACCTCCACTACCTCGTCACCGGCGGCGCCCCGGGCAACACCAAGCTCGCCAGCCGCCTGGCACGCGAGGACGAGCTCACCGACGACGAGCGGGACGTCCTCGTCCGGCACCCCCGCAAGAGGCTCCTGCGCGGCCTCGTCGAAACCCGCGGCGAGGGCGGCTTCGTCGTCACCGCGCCCAGCCATGGCACCGTCCACGCGACCGACCGACCCTACGAACTCCTCGCCGGGGGCCCGGCCACACTGCCGACCATCACCGCCGACGAGCACCGAGCGCTGCACGCGGTGTGCCGGATGCTCGACACCGTCCCGACCGACGAACACCTTGATCACTTTCCCGCTACCGCGAAAGTGATCACCGAGCCCCTCGACGAGGCCGCCGCGTTCCTCTTCGGTAGCAGCCCGGCCGGAACCGGGGCCAGCGGACTCACCCCCGGGGACGATTTCGAGCAGCGCGCCAGCTGGACCGACATCCTCACCCCGCACGGCTGGCGCCTCATGTTCGTCTCCGGCAGCACCTCCTATTGGCAGCGCCCCGGGAAGGACGGCCGGGAACCTTCGGCGACCACCGGCCGTGCCATGGACCGCGACCGGCTGTACGTCTTCACCACCTCGACCGAGTTCGTTGCCGAGCGCCCCTACACGAAGTTTGGCGCCTACGCCCTCCTCAACCACGGCGGCCAGCACTCCGACGCCGCACGCGAGCTCCGCCGTCAGGGCTACGGTGCGCCCGCACCCGAGCCCGTACGCCACCTCACTGCAGTCCCCAACCCCCGGCCCTCGATCGACGGCACGGCCGCACTCAACGTGGTCCAGCACCCAGCCACCGAGATCGGGCCCGAGACCTACACGCGGACCGACGACGGGAACGCTCTGCGCCTCGTCGACCTCCACGAGCAGGAGGTCCGCTACGTGCCGCAGCGCGGCCGCTGGCTCCGCTGGGACGGACACCGGTGGGCATGGGACGAAGCCGGGGCCGTCCGCGAAATGGCCCGAGCCATTGCCCGCGACCTCCCCAACGGCGAGGGCGAGGCCAAACACCGCGCGCGCTCCCTCTCCACCGCAGGCATCGCCGCAATGGTCACCATGGCGCAGACCGACCCCCGCATCGTCGTCCACGCGGGCCAGCTCGACGCGCACCGCATGCTGCTGAACACCCCGAACGGCGCCGTCAACCTCAAGACCGGCACACTGTCCGCCCCCGACCCGGACGAGATGCACACCCGCGCCACCCGCGTCGCCCCCGACGAGACCATGGCCACCCCGAAGTGGGACCGGTTCCTCGCGCAGACCTTCGGCGACGACCAGGAACTCCGCGGCTACGTCCAGCGCATGGCCGGGTACGCGGCGTCCGGGTCCGTGCGCTGGCACATCCTTCCCTTCCTGCACGGCCCCGGCGGCAACGGCAAAGGCGTGTTCCTCAACGTGCTCCGCTCCGTCCTCGGCGACTACGCGGCCACCGCCCCGAACGCATTCCTCATGGCCGGGGCCCAGCGCCACGAAACGGAGATCGCCCGGCTCCACGGGCTGCGCCTCGTCATCGCGTCCGAGGTCAACCAGGAGGCCAAGTTCGACGAGGCCAAGGTCAAGGAGCTCACCGGCGGCGACGGCCTCACCGCACGCTTCATGCGACAGGACCACTTCACCTTCGAGCCCACACACAAGCTGTTCCTGATGGGCAACCACCAGCCCCGCGTCTCCGCCGGCGGCAAAAGCTTCTGGCGGCGCCTGCGGCTGATGCCCTTCACCCGCACCCCGAGCGAGGTGATCGAAGACCTCGACCTCATGCTCATCGCCGAGGAAGCCCCCGGGATCCTCGCGTGGATCGTCGCCGGAGCCGCCGAGGTGTTCCGCGACGGCCTACAGGACCCAGCCTCGGTCACCGCGGCGACCGCGCAGTACGCCGAGGAGGAAGACGCGCTCGCCCGCTTCCTCACCGAAGCCTGCTCCGTCGGCGGCGGCGCGCACGTCCGCACACTCACCGACCGGTTCCGGAAGGCGTATGAGCAGTGGTGCCGCGTGGAGGGCGAGGAGCCCATCGCCGCACGGCAGCTCGGCCGCGAACTGCGCCGGTTCGAAATCGTCCGCAAGCCCAGCAACGGCAAGTACGCGTACATCAACGTTGCACTCAACGCGCCCTCCGCTGACGAGGAGGACGACGAATGATCACCCTTCAAGTGCCATCACAGTGCCGTTGCAGTGCCATCAAAGTGCCGTTGAAAGTGCCGTTGAAATCAGTACGTCTTTGCAGCTCACAGACGTGCAGTGCCATCAGTGCCGTTGAAAACAGCTATCCAGCTCCGTACGCACACAAGAGCATTGATGCTCAGAAACTGGCACTAACGGCACTGACGGCACTGCCACCCCGGATGACCTGCGGAAACAGCAGTGCCATCAACGGCACTGCAACGGCACTGCCCTCCGGCGGCACCCGATGACCCATCCCGGCGTCGCCGCAAAGATCGCAGCCTCCGCAGACCACGCGATCGAACGCACCTGCCCGCGCTGCAGCGCCCTGATCCTCACCGCGTGGGCCGGCCGTACTGCGGCCCTCCACGTGGTCGCCGACGCGGAACCCATCGACCTCGCCACGGAAATCCAGGCCCGCATGACCGGCCGGCTCACCTGGCGGCTGCTCACCAGCACCCTCGGCGTCCGCCGCATCGTCTGGCGCGACCCACTCACCGTGCCCCACCACCAACACCCCGTACTCCGAGACCACCGCTGCCCCCCGCAGCCAGTACAGGAGGCCCTGCTGTGACCCGACACTTCGCCATCCACCTCCCAGCAGGGATGGCCCTGCTCAACGCAAACCAGCGCCCGCACCACGCGGTCAAGGCGAAGCTCACCGCGGCCATCCGCGGCGCTGCGATGGAGGCCTGCTCCGAGGACCCGACGATGCACGCCGCGTTGGCACAGGCCAACCCCGGGCCCGTGCTGCAGCGCGCCTACATCCTCGGAGTGCTCCACCCTCCGTCGCGCCGCCGCGCCGACCCGGCCAACTGGTATCCGAGCTTCAAAGCCGCAGTCGACGGGCTCGTCGATGCAGGGGTGCTGGAGGACGACGACCACACCCACCTTGTCGGCCCCGACATGCGCATCGGCCCCGTGGTCAAGGGCGGCCGCATCAGCCTGCACATCCAGGAAGTCGACACCGTCACGTTCGCCGCGTTCCAGTGGAGGACCGCATCATGATCAACGACGAGTGGACGCGCCACGACAACCCCCGGCCCTGCACCAACGACCCGGAGCTGTGGTTCTCCACGAGGTCCGAGGACAAGCGGAAGGCCCGCGAGTTCTGCGCTGGCTGCCCGTTGCTCCAGCCGTGCCGGGACTACGCGCTCGCCACCCGCCCGACACACGGAATGTGGGGCGGCCTCACCGCGAAGACCCTCCGACCCGGGGCAGTACCGGTCACCCCGCGGCGCGACAGCAAGACGCCTGTGGACTGCGACAGCCCTACCTCGTACGCGCAGCACCGGCGTCGCGGCGAAGTCTGCGAGCCATGCCAGGCCAAGCGTGCCGCGCAGGTTGAGAGCAGCCGCCGAGCCCGGTTGGAGCGCGAGCACACCCTCCACGGCGGCTCGATGACCGGCTACAACGCACACGTCGCCCTCGGCGAACAGCCCTGCCTGCTCTGCCGCGCAGTCAACGCACGCCGCCTCGCCGCACGCCGCGCCGCGCTCCGATCCCCTCAGACCGGCCGCAGCCGCGCCGACGCCGCCTGAAAGGCCCGCCATGCCCGAGACACGCGAGACCTATGGCCACGAACCCACCCTCAGCTTCATCGACGGCCGAGCCCTCGCCAACATCTGCCCCCGCTGCCACACCACCACCACGCACTACGACGAGGCCTACCAACCCACCCGCTACACCCGCCCCGTCCGCTGGCCCTGCGGCACCGCTGTGCTCCTCGGCCTCACAGAACCCCCAGACGCCGCCTGACCGGCTCACATCCGGTTCCCCGATCCGCGCGCGCAACAAGGAGACCCGCATGACCAACCGGTTCGAGTTCACCGACGAGGACGGCGACCGCCTCACCTGCCGCCCCATGCTCGGCATCCCCGCCATCCTCCTGAAGACCAGCCCGAACGGTGTGGTCATCCCCCTGGCTCGGCTGGAGGAGCTCGTGAACGGCGAGCGCGACATGGCCCGCCAGGCCGGCGGACAGACGCCGGAGCCGCACGACGAAGCGCTCTGCGGGCACTGCGATGTCCCGAGGGCCAGCCACCACCACCCGTGGACCAGCACCAGTGACGTGATCGCCAACGACCCGCAGAGCGCTGCCGAGCAGCTGGCCGCCGCGTTCACCGTCGCCGAGCGGCAGTTCCTCACCTTCGCCCTCGACCTCGCCTCCGACCACATGGCCGACCGGGGCGACGAGTTCAGCGACGAGGACGAGGCCGCGCTCGACCGGTTCCGCGCCATGGCGGTTGGGGAGGCCGGAGCATGAGCCAGCAGCAGCCCCCCGCCCTGCCCGACTTCCTCGTCGGCTACCTCGCCCAGCAGGACGCCTACCGCTTCACCGCGGTGAACCAGATGCTGCGCGGCTTCACCGAGCGCGAGGTGCTGCTCATCAAGGAGGCCGCCGTCATGGGCTGGGTCCAGGGCCGCATGCACGCGGAGCAGAAGGTACCGGGAGACCGCCAAATCCTGTTCACCGTGGCCGACGGGTGCCGGGCCCACGCCGACCTGTACCCGACGATCACCGGCTGGACCCCGAGCGTCGACGAGGACGACGGGGAGGAGCCGTGAGCGGCTGGGCGGTGGTTGGCCTCGCGCTCGGCGGCTGGTTCGTCCTCGCTGTCGCCCTGGGTCTGCTTCTGGGCTACGCCATCCGCCGCAACACCCGAACCCCCAACCGCGCCGTACGAGGCCCGCACGCGACCACGTGGGGCCGCCAGAAGACCAGGAGCCGACGATGACCGAGCTCACCACCCCCTTCGACAGTGCCCTCGACCGCGTGAACGAAGCCACCACCAACCTCACTCGGCTCACCACCACCCTCGGTAAGCCCCGCAACCTCACGACCAGCGAAGCCCTCGCGGCTGTCCAAGCCCAGGGAACTCTTGCGGTGGCCTCCGCCCTGCTCGCCCTCGTCGAGACCCTGCGGAGCCAGCCGTGACCGAACAGCCCGTCCGGCACACCGCCGACACGATCACCGACACGGCACTCGACGAGCTGTACGCCGAACGGGAGCGCTACCGGCTGGCGTGGACCAGTGCCCGCAGCCGGGCCGGCGGTGCCCGCATCGCATGGCGCTGCTGGTTCCGGCTCGCAGAGAAGCGCCGCACCCGCGCCGAGCAGGCCGAAGCCGCCATCGCCCGCGTCCGAGAAGTGCTCGCACCGCGTAGCTGGCCGTACGCCGAGGTCCGCGCTCGTGACCTCCGTAGAGCCCTGGACGGCCCGCCAACGAGCCCTGAGACGCCACCGAAGCACCTTGCGAAGGGAACGAACGCCGAGGACTGCCCGGCCTGCGAAGGCACCAACCCCGACTACCCATTCCTCTGCCCCGGACCGGAGACCCCGTGAGCCTCGACATCACCGTCGTCATTTGCGTGACCCTGATCATCCTTGCCCTGATCGGCGCCAAGAACCGGAAGGGCGAGTAGCCGTGGCCCGCTCAATCGGCATGGCCGCCGACGCCACCGTCTTCCGCGCCGTCATCACCATCACGAATCGCGACGGCACCGAGGACACCAAGCACGAGGGCCCGTACGGCTCCATCGGCGCCGCCCGAGCCCGCGTCACCTTCTGGACGAACTACCTCACCGAGCTGGACGAGGAGACGTTCAAGCCCACCGGCAAGAGCCGCGCACACGGCTACGTCGAAGAGGGTTCCGTCGCCTGGAAGCCCGCCTGAGACATGCGTGAGGGGCGCATCCACCGTCCGCCACAGACCGGATGCGCCCCCAGGTGATCCCACCGTACCCCCGCCCAGCCACGGGAGCACCGATGCACACCACCAGCCCCGCCACAGAAGCCCTCATCACCATCGCCACCCTGTGGCCGCACCTCGACGACGCCCTCGACCAGCACGGCGCCGCAACCTGGCCGCCCGCCGGCCGCATGAGCACGTACCTCGCCAGCCTCGACCAGGCCGACCGCGAGGAAGCCGCCGCTCTCCGCGCGCTGGAGCGCAGCCCGGAGCAGGTCGGCGAGACCCGGGCGCCGCTGTCCATCCGGGTGCTGGACACCGCACGCCTCGTCGAGACCACGCTCATCCACTGCGCCGACACCCTCGCCCCGCAAATCACCCGGCCCGCGCTCAGCCACGCCCCGGCGGACTGGCGGGCCCGCGGCTGGTCACCGGTCGACCGGGCGCTCCGCAACCAGTGCGCCGACGACGAGCAGGCCGACCCGCGACGCTGGCGCTACGTTGGGCTCCGGACCGCCGAGTATGCCGCCGGGTGGCTGCACGCCCGCGTGAGCGACGAGGAGGGGCCGTTCCGACCGCTCACCGCCGCGCAGCTACTCCACGTCGAGCAGGTCGCCGCGGGCTGTGCCGAGCGCATCAAGTCCGCCCTCGACCTCACCGCGCGCACGGTCCCGGCGGCCCGGCCATGCCCGAGCTGCTTCGGCGAGGTGACCGTCCTGGCCGGCGGCGGCCGGGACCCCGAAGCGCGCTGCGCGGGCGCCTGCGGCCGGGTGTGGACCCTCGCCAACACCATGGCGGCGTAGGGGGCCGACGAGGCAGAGTGACGCCATGACGACGCACGCGTATTTCAGAGGCGGGTTCCGCGACGGCCACACCGAGCCGCTCAACACCGACGACGAGGTCCGGACGATCGTCTACGGGCGGAGCGACGGGACTGCTGTGGCGTACATCAATGTTCAGGAGACCAAGCTCATCGACGGCGTCCCACACGCCGTGTACGAGCTGCGCACCCGCTGAACGGGCGGCTCCGGGGTCCGCACTCCGGGGCCGCGTAGGTCACGGCAGGTCAGTAGGCGGCGGCTCGTACTCGGCCTCGTAGACGTGCGGGCCGTCGCCCTGCCACTCGATCAGCGTCGAATCCGCGAAGACCAGCTGATCGGGGTCCGGGAGCTCAGCCCTGCGCAGGAACTCCACCAGGTCCGCATCCGAGTGCGCGACGCCGAGGACCATATCGATGCCCTGCACGCGGATCGTCACCCGCCGGCCACCCGACGCAGCGATCCGGTGTACGACGATCGGCGCATGCTCCATCCGTCCAGCCTGCCGCCGGACAGATCTAAGCGCATCCGGACAGCAGAGAGCCCCGTTCCCGTCGCCGGGAACGGGGCTGATCACTTTCGCGGAGCCTCGAAAGTGACAAGCGTTTTCACTTTGGCGGCATCCGCAAAGTGATCACTCGGCGGCCTGCTTCGGCCGGTGCGACCCTGACCCGGAGTAGCCGCGGAACACGTCCTGCACGGTGCTCAGCTTGCATCCGAGCCGGTCGGCGATCTGCCGGTACGAGAGGCCGTTGCCGTCATCCCACAGCCGGATGATCAGCTCGCGGCGTTCGGCCGACCACACCTTGTTGCGCAGCACCTGCGCGGCCATGATCCGATTCTGCGCCCGCACGCGCGCCTCAGGGTCGGTGATGCGCTCGACCTCATCCAGGGCTTCCGTCACCCGCTGCACCTCCTCGTCGCTCACTCCAGCCCCTTCGTTCGGGCAGGCCGCTTGCCATCACTGTAGGGGCCCCCTACAGTCGTGAGCAAGCAGTCCACACACTGCTCAACAAGTCGGCCCCGGCCGGAGTTCGCACCTCCGCCGGGGCCGGCCATCCACCTGCACGAACAGGGGACAGCCATGACACACCGTACCCAGCTCAGCCAGGCCGAAGAAGCCCTCCGCCAGGCGACCCGCGACGAGACCGTCAAGGACACCGACGCCCTCTCGGACCTCATCACCGCCGTTGCCGACCGGCTCAGGCAGGAGCACCCGACCAACCCGGCCACCATCGTCGACCTCGACGACCTCGCCGCCGAAGTCACCTGGGTCCACGTCAAGCACCGCTCGTACCGCGGCCACATTGACCGCGCCCGGCACGGACTCCTCCACCGACTCGTGTTCGGGGCCCTGCTCATGCCGCGCCCCACCGAGACCCGCGGCGAGCTCGCACTTCGCCTCCTCGACTTTGCCGGGGCCGGCCGATGACCAGCCCGACCGAGGTCGCCACCCGGCGTGCCACCGTGCGCCGCCTGGCGCAGACTGGCGCATCCTCCCGGCGCATCGCCGACGAGCTCGGCGTCTCCAAGGACACCGTGCTCCGCGACCTGCGCCAGACCGAAGCAGCACCAGCCACCCACCGCGAGCGCCTGGCGCAGCGCGTGGCGCAGTCCGCCGCAGCCGTGCGCCACCTCAGCGCCGCAGTTCAGGACGTTGTCGACGCCCGCCCGGCGTACACGCTCACCGACGATGCGACAGCGGCGCACTGGGCTGGCGCACTCCGCGCCGCCGCGGCGCAGCTCCTGGCGCAAGCCGACGCGTTCGCCGACTGCTACCCGAGCGTCACCCTGGCCGACCGCGCACCCCGGAGTACCCCGTGATCACCCCAACCCTCGGCGGCGTCCTCTTCGGCATGATCTTCCTCGTCTGGGAAATCGCCCGCTGGTACCCCGGCATCAAAGCCCTCCGTGCCGACCCGGTACGCCACGCTGGCGACCTGCTCCCCTTCATCCTCTGCTGGGGCATCGGCGCTCTCAGCGTCATGGTCGTGGGCGGCATCGTCGGGTTCCTCGGCGACATCGCCCTGTGGGGCATGAACACCTTCGGCGACGGCATCCTCATCTTCGGCGTCGGCGCCAAGACCGGCACCGCACCCGGCACCGCTGCCGCACCCCTCACCGAGGGCGGCCTGTTCATGACCGCCCTCGTCCTCGTCGCGTTCATCGCCCGCCGCAACTTCGGCGCCACCGGCTCCAAATGGCGCGGCTGGCTCTCCGGAATCGGCCTCGCGCTGACCGGCAGCATTGCCCGGTATGCCGCGATCCCCCTGGCTTCCGCCGCGAACCTGTCCGGCATCTGGCTTACGGGGATGATCCGGTGAACGCTACCGAGCCGTCCACCGCTGACGAGGAGCACGCGGGCGGGCGGGTCGCGGGCGGCTGCGTCCTCGCGGTCGCCCTCGGCGGCGCCGGAGCGGTGGCCTACGCGGTCCCGGACGTCGCCTACTTCGTGACCGGGCTCCTGACGGCCGCCGGGTACCGCATGGCCCGCTCCTGGGCCGCCGGGCGCCGCACGGAAGCGAATGCGGAGCCGGTCGACATTGTGCCCGCGCTTCAGGGCCTGGCCGCGAACGGCGGCCACGTTCTTCTGACCCGGCTCCAAGAGGCCGCCGGACTGCCCGACACCAAGGCCGTGCGTGCCCTCCTCAGCGAGGCGGGAGTCCGCGTGCGGGCCGGGGTCCGCGCGGGCGGCCGCAATGGGCCTGGCGTCCATCACGACGATGTGCCGCCCCTTCCCGCACGCGAGAGTGGCGCCCCTTCCGGCGGTTGTTTGTGCAGTTCAGGGACCAACACCAACGCCAACAACGGCCCGCCGGAGGGGGCCCGAGCGGGGTTGCGTGTAGAGGCCATCGGCCAGGCCGGAGCCGTCGTCCGAGTCCCCTCCGAGTCTCGCACGTACAAGGTCGGGGGGTGAGCCACATGGACTACTGCGCAGACTGCGGATGGTGGACCAAGCCCGGCTGCGGGCACTGATGAAGTCCAAGCCCTCACCGGAGCAACGATGATGGACGGCATGAGCGAGCCGCACAGTCCCATGTACCGCCACAACCTCCGCTTCGAGAATCACAGCAAGGTCGTCGACTGGGAGCCAGGGTCCATGTGGGCCGAGCAGGTACCGACAGACGAGACCACGGTTACATGCGCGTGCGGCCTCAACACCGGAGCGGTCCCGAGCAACGAGGCACGCCTCGTCTACGAGGAGCACCGCAACCTGATCCGCGACGAGATCGCCGCCGGGACCATCGACTGAATCGAGCCACGCACGAGGGGTGTTGTACCGGCCATCCCGGGCGTAGCGTGAGCCCCACACCGCCGAGGGGGCCATCCTCGGAGAGCCCCGACCGTGCGCTGACACGGTCGGGGCTCTTCTGCACCTAGTTGCAAAACCGGCGCCCGTGCCCCATCCTGGCCTCACGTCCGGCGTGCCTGGACATCGAAGCCCCGCCACCGCGCGGGGCTTTCGCGCGTTACAGACCGGTCACACGCCAGACGCCCCCACACCCCCAGTGCAACGATGCGGCTCCACCACCGCACCAGGGGGCATCATGGGCTTCATCAACAACGCCAAGGGCGAGACCGCCGCCAAGGCAGCTGCCGCTGCATACACCGCTGGCCGCCAGGTCTTCGCCTTCAAAATCATCGAAGCGAACACGAACAGCCGCAGTACGGGCCCCATGATCGGCGTGGCTGAGCAGATCGAAGGCATCGAAAGCCAGGGCTGGCACCTCACCAACATGGCTGGCGCCGAAGGCAAGGCCCTGGGCAGCGAGCGCACCGCGCTCCTCTGCCTCTTCCGCCGCCGCCAGTAGACCCCCACGCCCAGCACACCCGGAGCCCCGCCAATACACGCGGGGCCTTCGTGCGTCACAGGTCAGTCACAGCCACCACACAGACGCCTGTACCCGGACACAGTGACGCGATGCGCACACACCACAGCATCACCATCCTCGCCGCAGCCGGCGTCCTCGCCCTCACCGCGTGCAACCCGCAGGCCACCAGCACCGGCCGGCCCGCACCCAGCAGCCCGCCGGCCGCCGCACCAACCCCCGCGAGCAGCACGCCTGCGGCGCCCAAGGCCTCAGCCCCCGCGCCCGCTCAGGGCACTGTGCCCAACGCGGTCGGTCAAGTCCTCCAGGCTGCCCAGGACAACGCGCAGGCCGTGGGCTTCTACCTCCTCGGCTCCACTGACGCCCTCGGCCAGAGTCGCCACCAAGTCCTCGACCGCAACTGGAAAGTCTGCTCCCAGACGCCCGCCGCCGGCACGATGACGGCCACGAGTACGAAGCTCGTGTTCCACACGGTCAAGCTCGAAGAGACCTGCCCCTGAGATGAACCGGAGGTGGTGACCGTGGCCGCGATGGGCGACAACCAGTACAACGGCGCCAGGGTCACCACCGAGGAACTCGACGAGCTCCGCCGCCTCCACGCGCAGGGCCTCGGCCGGAACGAGATCGGCCGCGCCATGGGCCGCAGCCAGCGCACCATCAGCGTCTACGCCGCCCGCCTCGGCCTGGCCTTCGACCGTACCGCCACCGAGGAAGCCACCCGAGCCCGCAAAGCGGACCTGGAAGAGAAGCGAGTCATCCTCGCCGAAGCCCTCACCGACGACGCGCTCGCCCTGTCCGCGCAGGTGTGGGAGCCGACGACAATCCACTCCTTCGGCGGCAAGGACCACACGTACAACAGCCGGGACATCCCCGAGCCGCTCGCCGCGGACAAGCGGTCGCTGATGGCCGCCGCCGCAGCCGCCGCCGCGCAGTCCGTACGCCTCGTCCCGCCGGCCGAAGACTCCGGGGCCGCTGACGCCCGCTCGATGCTCGGCAAGCTGTTCCAGGGCCTGGCTGAGGCGGTGAAGGAGGACCAGGGCAGCGAGGAGGCCGAAGGTGAGTCTCCTTGACGCCCTGCCCCTGTCCCGCAAACAGATCCTGTCCATCGTCCAGGCCGATGCCCGCATCAACTTGTGGGAGGGCTCGGTCCGGTCCGGGAAGACCATCGCGTCGCTGCTCCGCTGGCTGATCTACGTTGCCGACGCACCGACCGGCGGCGAGCTCGTCGTGGTCGGCCGGACCCGCGACTCCCTGTACCGCAACATCATCGGCCCGCTGATGAACAGCGACCTGTTCGGCGAGCTCGCGCAGCAGGTCAAGTACACCAACGGCGCACCCATCGCCTACATCCTCGGCCGGGCCGTCCACGTCATCGGCGCCAACGACGCCAAGGCCGAACCCAAGGTCCGCGGTATGACCTGCGCCGGCGCCTACGTCGATGAGCTGACCACCCTCCCGAAGGCGTTCTTCGACCAGCTCGTCGCCCGCTGCTCCGTCCCTGGCGCGCAGATCTTCGCGACGACCAACCCGGACAACCCGGGGCACTGGGTGAAGCGGGACTACCTGAAGCGGGCCGCCGAGACCCGGCTGTCGTCGTGGCACTTCGTCCTCGATGACAACCCGTTCCTCGACCCCGCCTACGTCGCCGCGCTCAAGTCGACCTACACCGGCCTGTTCTACCGGCGGAACATCCTCGGGCACTGGGTGCAGGCCGAGGGCGCGATCTACGACGCGTTCGACGAGCAGCGCCACGTTGTCGCAGAGGTCCCGCACATCGCCCGCTGGCTGTGCGACGCCATCGACTACGGCACGACGAACCCCTACTCCGATCTCCTGATCGGCCTCGGCGTCGACAACCGGCTGTACGTCGTGTCCGAGTACCGGTGGGACTCCCGGGCCCAGCGCCGCAAGAAGACCGACAGCGAGTACAGCCGGGCACGCCGTGCCTGGCTCCAGGGCGTGCCCCATCCGCAGACCAACGTCCTCGGCGTCCAGCCGGAGTGGACGATCGTCGACCCGTCCGCCGCCTCCTACATCGAGCAGCTTCACCGAGACGGCGTGTCCGGCGTCATGCCAGCCGACAACACCGTCCTCGACGGAATCCGGACGGTCGGCTCCCTCATCGCCGGGGACCGGCTGCGGATCCACACCTCCGCGCGCGGGTTGATCGAGGAGATCCCCGGCTACTCGTGGGACGACGAAGCCGCCGAGAAGGGCGAGGACAAGCCCATCAAGCTCGACGATCACAGCTGCGATGCGTTGCGGTACGGCGTCCGTACGACCGAGGCCCTGTGGCGGCCGCACATTCCGACTCTGCTGGAGGTGGCCGCGTGACCGTCGACCAGGCGATCAGCAACGCCGTCCGGATCCTCCAGGCTGCCGAGACCGAAACGAATCTGGCCCTCATGGAGCGCCTCGACCAACTCGCATGCTCGTGGCTGTCCATCGCCAACCTGCTGATGGAACGGGAGCGTGCCTGATGCCCCTACCCACCGCAGATCAGGCCTGGCCGCCCACAGACTCGCGCGTGCAGACCGCGATGGCCGACTGGGACGCCTGGTTCTCCGCCGACCCCGACCGGCTGGAGCAGCGCTACGAAGGCCGCGGCTACCGCAGTGGGGACCGTCCGGCGCAGTTCGCCACGGGCGTTCGGGGGCGCCTCGCCCGATGGTTCTGGGGCAACCCGACCACCGCCGGACAGAAGCGCACCAAGCTCCACGTGCCGCTCGCCGGGGACATCGCCCGGACCTCCTCCGAGCTGCTGTTCTCCGAACCCCCCAAGCTGACCAGCGCGAGCACGGCCACGCAGGACCGCCTCGACGAGCTCGTCGAGAAGGGATTGCACCCCACCCTGCTGGAGGCCGGCGAGCTCGGCGCGGCCCTCGGCGGCGTGTACCTGCGCATCGTGTGGGACGAAGACGTCGCCGACCGACCGTGGATCGCTCCCGTGGCCGCAGACTGCGCGGTCCCCGAGTTCACGTACGGGCGGCTGCGCGCCGTCACCTTCTGGACGCTCCTCGCCTCCGACGACCCCAACGACCGCAGGGTCTGGCGGCACCTGGAGCGCCACGAGCGCGGTGTCATCTACCACGGACTGTACGAGGGCGGTACAGGCAGCCTCGGCCACCCCGTCCCCCTCGAAGACCACCCCGCGACGGCCCCGCTCGCCAACATGGTTGACGCCGAGGGCGGCATCGAAACCGGCGCCCCCGACCACCTCACCGCCGCCTACATCCCCAACGTCCGCCCCGCGCGAGCCTGGCGACACATCCCGTCCGCCGCCTACTGGGGCCAGTCCGACTTTCAGGGCATCGAGGGCATCCTTGACGCCCTGGACGAGACGTACTCCTCGTGGATGCGGGACGTCCGGCACGGCAAGAGCCGCATCGTTGTTGCCAACGCCCTGCTCCAGTCCGCCGGGCCCGGCCAGGGCGCCACGTGGGACGAGGACCAAGAGATCTACTCCGGGCTGAACATGCTCCCGAGGGCGGGCGACCCCAACCCGATTACGCCCGTCCAGTTCCAGATCCGGGTAACTGAGCACCGCGACACCTGCGCCGAACTCGTCGAGCAGGCCGTACGCCAGGCCGGCTACTCCGCCTCGACGTTCGGGGCGACCGGTGACGCGGCTGCGGTCACCGCAACGGAGATCCGGGCCCGGGAACGCCGCAGCATGGCCACCCGCGCCCGCAAAGCCTTGTACTGGAAACCCGCGGTCGCCGACATCACGGCCGCGCTCCTCGCCGTCGAGGCTGGGCCGCTGTTCGGTGTCGCCGGGCTCGACCTGGAACCCCCGGACGTCGAGTTCCAGGACTCCATCAGCGACAGCCCTGGCGAGATCGCCGCAGCCGCCGAGCTGCTGCGCCGGGCCGAGGCCGCGTCCACGGACACCCTCGTCCGCATGATCCACCCCGACTGGGACGACGACCAGGTCAAGGCCGAGGTCAAAAAAATCCAGGGCGAGGCCGGACGGGTCGTTGCAGACCCGGCCATGACCGGTGCGGAAGGGGGAGGCCATGCCGGTTTCCCCAGCCCTGGCGGAGGACCTGGCCCACAGGGTCCGTGAGCTGTACGCCGCAGCCGAGGGTGTGCTCCTGGAGCGTCTCGCCGCCGCGCTGGAGGCGGACATCGACTCCCCACGGTGGGCCGAACTCAAGCTCGCCTCGATCGGCAACCTGCGAAACGCCGTCGAGGAGATCTCGGCCGCACTTCAGGACGACACCACGGGCGCGGTTGCCGAAGCCCTGATTACGGCCTACAACCGGGGTCGGCAAGCCGCTGTGGTCGAGCTCGGAGCGCTGGATATCGGTCGGGAGCTCGCCGCCCGGCGGGCCCTGCCCAATGCGCCGGCCGTCGACCGGCTCGCCGCCTCGTACGCGCAGGACACCCGCCCGCTCTACCAACGGATCACCCGGTCCGTCGTCGACACCTACCGGTCGATTGTGGCCCGGGTGTCCGGAGCCCAACTGCTTACCGGCATCACCCGCCGAGACGCCTCACAACGGGCCCTCGACCAGTTCGCGGCCCGCGGCATCACCGGCTTCACCGACTCGTCCGGCCGCAACTGGGACATGGCCTCGTACGCGGAGATGGCCGTCCGATCCGTCACGGCGCGCGCCGCGATCGAAGGCCATATCGACTCGCTCGCCGAGATCCGAATCGGGCTCGTCATCGTCTCGGACGCGCCGCTCGAATGCCCGCTCTGCCGGCCCTGGGAAGGCGAAATCCTCACCCTCGGCGCCGAGTCCGGGCCCCACACGGTTCGGGCGCAGCATGAGCTGCACGACGACGGCCGCACGATCGCCGTTCACGTCGCCGGGTCACTGATCGAGGCCCGCGCCGCTGGCCTCTTTCACCCGAATTGCAGGCACTCACTTGGCGCCTACCTGCCCGGGGTGACCACCCGACCGCCGCACCATGCGACGCCGGGCACCACCTACGAGGACACCCAACGGCAGCGGGAGATCGAGCGGCACATCCGCTCCTGGAAACGCCGGGCCGCTGCCTCGATGGACGAGCAGGCCCGCCGCAAGGCTCAGGCCAAGATCCGCGACTGGCAGAAGGCCGCGCGCGAGCACGTCGCCGCGCACGACGACATCCGCCGCAAGCCCGCGCGCGAGCAGATCAGGGCCGCCCGCTAGTCCTCGACCTCGCCGTCCTCGGCACTCGCCTCGAAGAGCGCGGCTTCAACGTCGAGCCATTCGTCGGTAGTGACCTCGCTGCCCTCCGCAGCCTCAACGACGGCACGGCTGGCAAGGGCCATCAGGGCCCTAACCACTCCGTCCTTGTCCTCCGACATTTCCCAGAGGGCCGCTTCACCGCTGGTGTCCTCGCGAAGGAACGCCTTCACCAGCCCCACAGCGGTCCGGAACGCTTCCTCGAACTCAGCTTCGTCTGTCATGTGCGGACGATATCCAGCACCGCTTACGGCCGCACGGCCGGGGCAAACCCGCATGGGAGCACACATGATCACCCCTTTCAGGCACACCCTCGCCACGCACCCGGCAGGCGCGATCCTCGGCTACCGCATGGACGGCCGACCGATCCACGTCATCGCGGGTGGCAGCGACGAGGGCGCCGGCGCCGCAGGTGGCACCCCGCCCGCCGGTGACCCCGGCACCCCGCCCGCAACGCCCCCGGCCACACCTCCGGCCGCCCCCGCCCCCGGCGGTGACGACACGGACTGGAAGGCCGAGGCCCGCAAGTGGGAGAAGTGGGCCAAAGAGAACAAGGGCGCCCGCGAAGAGCTGGACGCCCTGAAGGCTGCCAGCCAGACCGAGCAGGAGAAGGCCGTCACCGCGGCGGAGAAGTCCGGCCGCACGGCAGCCGCCGCCGAGTACGCCACCAAGCTCGCCGCCGCTGAGTTCCGGGCCGCCACCGCGGCCGCCGGGCTCGACCTCGGTGAGGCCTCCGAGCTCATCGACACCTCGCGGTTCGTTGCGGACGGCGAGGTCGACACCGACGCCATCAAGGCCGCGGTGAAGAAGCTCGCCAAGCTCGCCCCCCGCAGCCCCGGCCGGTCCGGCGCGGACCACGGGGCCGGCGGCGAGACCCCCGCGTCCCTCGACAAGCAGATCGCCGAGGCGACCGCACGGCGGGACTTTGCGACCGCCATCCGACTCAAGCGGCAACGCGCCGCGACCACATGACCTGAGGAGACACCATGGCCGGGATCACCGGGATGGGTACGACCTTCAACCTTCCCAACTACGCCGGCGAGCTGTTCGCGCTCACCCCGGATGACACCCCGCTGCTGTCCGCGATCGGCGGTCTGACCGGCGGTGGCATGACCACGGCCGTGGAGTTCGAATGGCAGACCTCCGACCTCCGCGACCCGGCTCAGCGGGTCCAGGTCGAAGGCGCGACCGCGCCGACCGCTGAGGAGCGGGTCCGCGCGAACGTACGCAACCTGGCCCAGATCCACCAGTCGAAGGTGTCCGTCAGCTACACCAAGCAGGCCGCGTTCGGGCAGCTCGCCACCCCTGGCAGCGCCCCGTTCCGGTCCGTGGACGGCGACAACCCGATCTCCACCGAGCTGGACTGGCAGATCGCGCAGGAGCTCAAGTCCATCGCCCTGGACGTGAACTTCTCGTTCATCAACGGGCGCTACAGCAATCCGACGACCAACGCGACCGCCCGCAAGACCCGCGGTCTGCTGGAGGCCATCACCACCAACCGGATCGCGCGGGCCACCGTCGTAACCGGCGCCACCTCGGCCACCGACACCGTCACCGCGACGGCGCACGGCATGTCCGACGGCGACAAGATCGTGTTCGTCATCACCGACGCCATGACCAACGTCGTCGCCGGCCGCGTCTACTACGTCGTCTCCAGCGCGACGAACACCTTCAAGGTCGCGACCACGTCCGGCGGCGCCGCGCTGACCCTGGGCACCGCCACGGGCATCTCGTACAACAAGCCCTGGGCAACGACCCTCACGTCCGACCACGTGTCGGACCTGATCCAGCTCGCCTACGACAACGGCGGCATGTCCGAGCAGGCCACCGCGACGCTCCTGTGCAACAGCATCCAGAAGCGCGCCATCACCAAGGCGTACTCCTCGGCGTACGGTCAGTACACGGAGACGTCCCGCACCGTCGGCGGCGTCAACGTCCAGACCATCGTCTCGGACTTCGGCACGCTGAACCTGATGATGGACCGGCACGTCCCGCAGGACACCATCCTCGCCGTGTCCCTGGAGCAGCTCGCCCCCGTCTTCCTCAACGTCCCCGGCAAGGGCGTCATGTTCGAGGAAGAGCTCGCCAAGACCGGCGCGTCCACTGACGTACAGCTGTACGGCGAGATCGGCCTCAAGTACGGGGCCGAGCGCGCCCACGGCGTCATGACCGGCCTGAAGGTCTGACGTGGCCATCTACGAACGACGCTCCGGCGACCACATCGCCGAGAGTGTTCAGCCGGTCCCCGGTTCGGACGCGGAAGCCGCCTACGCGGCCCTCGCCGACGACCCGGCGTCCGGCTGGCGTGTGGTCGAGGAGACCAAACCCAAGCGCACGTCCAAGGCCCAGAAGGAGGAGGGCTGATGGCCCTGACCACCACAGTCGGCGTGACCGTCGACGGGATCTACACCAAGGCTGGGGACCTGTCCACGGCCTCCGACAGCATGTCGAAGCGGTACGGCGCCTATCTGGCGAGCGGCACCGGCGCCGGAAAGGCGGACCTCCGCTTTGCGGACACGCGCACGCTCACCGCGTCCGCGACGGAGGACATCGACCTCGCGGGCAGCCTCGTGGACATCTACGGGGCGACGCTGACGTTCGCCAAGGTCAAGGCGATCATCATCTCCGCGGCGGCCGGGAACACCAACAACGTGATCGTCGGCGCGGGCACCAACCCGTGGATCACTGCCCTGAACGCCACCGGCACGCTCACCCTGCGGCCGGGCGCCTGCGTGGCGCTGTTCGCGGGCGCGGCGGATGCCACGACCTACGCGGTCACGGCGGCCACCGGCGACGTCCTGAAGGTCACCAACTCGGCGGGCTCCACGTCCGTGACGTACGACATCGTGATCATCGGCTCCAGCGCGTAGGAGGTGGCCCATGGCCCGTATCTACGCCACCGCCGAGCAGTACGAGACGTACACGGGGGCGGACGCCCCTGCGGACATCGACTCCCGGCTTGCTCGCGCGAGCCAGATGCTCGACGCGCAGGTGTTCCGGCTCTGCGCATACGCCGTCGGCGACACCGGCCTCCCCACGGACACCGTGGTCGCAGCCGCATTCGCCGACGCAGTGTGCGCGCAGGCCCAATGGGGCGTCGAGGTCGGCGACACCGTCGGGGCGGCCGGAGTGGGCTACGGCTCGGCGCAGATCGGCTCGGTCAACCTCGGCCGGTCCGTCACGGCCGTGTCCGGCGACGACTCCCCGGCCCGGCAGATCGCCCCCGCAGTGTGGGACGCGCTCCGGGCCCCGGACCTCACCCCGGACCGGATCCAGCTCGGGGCGGTGGCCTGGTGAGCACCATCCCCGGCTGGCTCCTCCGCTACACGATCACCATCGAGGCGTACACCGGCGAATCGGCGTACGGACCCCAGTACGCGGCCCCCGTCACCGCGCGGGCCTACGTCGAGGAGACGACCCGCACGGCCCGGACCAAGGACGGCGAGGAGATCACCTCGACGGCCACGAGGGTCTGGTTGTTTCCCACCCAAGCCTGCCCGCCCGAGTCGCGGGTGACGCTGCCTTCTGGGCGGGTCGCCTCGGTCATCACCTCCACCCTCTACGCGGGCGCCGGCCTGCCGACTCCGGACCACCGGGAGGTGACCTGCACGTGAGCCAGTACGCGCGCATGAGCTGGCAGGGCGGCCGCCTCGGAGCGTCCCGGCGGGGGCAGGCGGCGGCCGAGGAGGGTCTCCAGAAGGCCTTGGAGCATCTCCTCTTTGAGTCGCGGAAGCTGGTCCCGCTGGACGAGGGCACACTTGAGCGCAGTGGGCGCGTGACCCGCGACGGCCTCAACGGAGCCGTCACGTACGACACCGTGTACGCCCGGATCCAGCACGAGAACCTGGACTACAAGCACCTGCCGGGCCGCATGGCGAAATATTTGGAAATCCCGCTCAACAGGGATAAGGACGTCATGCTCCGGCTGATGGCGGTCCCCCTGCGGAGGTGGCTGCGTGGCTAGCCTCCTCGACGGTCTGGCCCGCCATCTGGCCGCTCAGGGCCTCGGCGTCTACGACGAGACCGGCGTCACCGGCAGCATTTTCCTCGAAGCCAAGCCGTCCACCCCGGACGTCTGCATCGTCCTAACCATCTACGACGACGGCGCCGAGGCCGACAGCCAACTCGGCTACGACGAGGTACCCGTGCAGGTCAAGGTTCGTGGCACTACCGACCCGCGCGTAAGCCGTGACCTCTGCCAGGACATCCGCTCAGAGCTCCACGGCCTTGGCGAAACCACCCTGCCCGACGGCACGTACTTGCTCCTCTCCCGCGCGAACCAGGCCGTGGCTGGTCTCGGCACGGACGAAAACCGGCGCCACGAGCACGTCTGCAACTGCCGGATGCGTGTTCGCAGCGTGACCGCGCACCGCGTCTGACCCCACCCCCCTTTCCTTCAGCCCGTACGGCACTGCCGGCGGGCTCCTCGCCATGCCCGGAGGAGACACAGCCATGGCAGTGAACACGTACAACGCGCGCGACGCGCGTTTTCAAATCGAGGACTACAACGCACCCGGCACGTGGGTGGATATCGCGATCGGTGCGATCAACACGTGGACCAAGAGCGAGGAGGAGGAGACCACCGACGTCACCACCTTCGGGTCCCTGGGCCAGTCCGAGTCGTACAAGATGCAGATCGGGAAGAGCGTGCAGCTGGAAGGGTTCCGGCTGCGGGACCCGGTGACTTTCGCCCTCGACCCTGGTCAGACCATCGTCGAGGGCATGAACGAGCGACTGGGTCCGGACTCGCTGACCGGCTTCCGGTACGCGCACAAGGACGACACGTCCTGGGTGGTGTTCACCAAGGCCCGCATCACGCTCGGCGACCAGGGTGGCGGCAACAACGACGAAGTGTCGTGGTCAGCGACATTCACGAGGTCCGGCCCGAGCACCACGGCGGTCAAGTCGTGACGGCCCCTCGCGCCACCAAGGCGCAGTCCTGGGAGGACTTCAAGGCCGAGGCCTTCGGGGCCCGCACCGAGATCATCGAGGGCGTCACCGTCCCGGTCCCCTCGGACATCCCGCTCAACTTCGCCGCCCTGTTCTCCACGCTCGGCGCCGAGTCGGAGATCTCCGACTTCGGTGACGCCGTCGGCCTGCTCTACGGCGAGGGCGTGTTCGAGCAGTGGGTCGAAAACGGCATGGGCGCCATCGGCCTGCTCACCGCCCTGATGTGGGGCTACATGCAGGGCAACGGCAAGACCGACGTCGAGTTCGGCGACGCATTCCAGCTCGTCACCAGCGACGACCCGGGAAAAGCAGCGGCCGCGCTCGTCGGGAACCGAGCCGCACGGCGATCGCAGTCCAAAACCACTGGTGGGCGATCGTCGCGGACTTCCGCCGCGAGTACGGGATCCCCGCGGGCGCGATCCCGCACCTAGGCGAGCGCGAGTTCTGGCACCTCGTCTGCGGTCTCTCCCCGGAAGCCATGTTCAGGCGGGTCGCGGCCGACGACCTCTCGGTCATCGATGACGACGCCCTGATCCGCGCTGCCCTTCGCAGCTGACCACGAAGGGCGGCACCCCATGGCCATGACCGTCGGTGAACTCGTCGGCTACGTCCGCGCGGACTCCTCCGACTGGACCCGCGGCCTCGCCCGCGCGGAACTTGCCGCCCAGGGATTCACCGTTGACGCGGCCGGCCGCCTGCGCAACCTTGCGGGGCACTTCGTTGCCGAAGCCTCCGTGATGAACCAGGCCCTGGGGACTGTCGAAGAGGGCCTGGAGGACGTCTCCACGCAGACCTCGGAGACTGCGGCGGTCGTCGAGGTCGAGACCCGCACCATGGCCATGCGCTTCCGGGCGCTGGCGCGCGCCGCCGACGATCTGGGAACCTCGCTCGGGGCGCGTCTCGGCCGGGCCGTGAGCAGCCTGCGCAACATCAACATCGACACCGACCGGCTCGGCTCCATGGCGGGTCGCATCAGTGGCGTCGCGATGTCCTTCGCGAAGGTCGGCGCCGCGATTGGCGCGGCCGGGCCGCTGGTGGCCGGGCTGGCCGCGACGGTGGTCCAGATCGCCCCGGCGGCTCTGGTCGCCGTGTCCGGGCTTGTGGCTCTCAAGCTGGCGACGGGCGCGCTCAAGCTGGGCATGGTGGGTGTGGGCGACGCGGTCAAGGCCGCGATGGACCCTTCGGACCCGCAGGCCTTCGAGGAGGCCATCAAGAACCTCGCACCGTCTGCCCGTGCTTTCGCGCGCGAGGTCCGCACCCTCCAGCCCCAGCTGAAGAGCATTCAGCAGACCGTGCAGCAGGAAATGTTCCGCGACCTGGACACGGTCCTCCGCGACCTGGGCAAGACCACCCTGCCGATCCTCAAGTCCCAGCTCAAAGAGACCGGCATCACCCTCAACTTCATGGCCAAGGGCGTCGGTGACGCGGCCATCGAAATGAGCCGCAACGGCACCCTCGGCAAAGCCCTCTCGGGGGCAAACGAAGGCCTCGCCAACCTGTCGCAGGCCCCCGGGCTCGTGGTCCGGGCCCTGGGCCAGGTCGCTGCAGCAGCCGCGCCCAGCTTCGCCCGGCTCACCGAAGCCGCGGGCGCCGGCCTGAACACCCTCTCCGGCCGCCTGGACAAGGCGTTCGCGTCGAACAAGATGCAGCAGGCCATCGAGGACGCGATCACCGTCTTCAAGCAGCTCTTCGACGTCGTCGGCAACGTCGGCTCGATTGTGGGGTCCGTCTTCTCTGCCGCCCGTACCACCGGCGGCGACTTCCTCGGCGTCCTCACCCAGATCACCGGGGCGATCGCGGAGGCCTTCGCCAGCCCCGCCGTGCAGGGCGCTCTCCAGGCGATCTACGGGACGATGGCGGTGCTCGCCCAAACCGTTGGCCCGCTCCTCATCACCGCGCTCAAGGCCATCGCCCCGGTGTTCACGGCGCTCGGTCCGCCCGTCCAGCGGCTCATCGAGATCCTCGGGGCCGCCCTCGGCCCGATCATCGCCGCACTCGGCCCCGTCCTGGAGGCCGCCGCGGAGGCTGTCGGCGCGCTCCTCGACGCGGTCGGCCCCCTGATCCCGGTGTTCGCGAGCCTGATCGTGGGGCTCCTGCCTGCGCTGACACCGATCCTCAAACTGGTCGCGAACGTCTTCAAAATGCTGGCCCCGCTGGTCGCGCAGCTCGCGGGTGTCCTGATGTCCGCGCTGACGCCGATCCTGGCCGCTCTGATCCCGGTCCTGGAACCGATCCTCGACGCGTTCATGACGCTCACCGAGGCCATCCTGCCGATCCTGTCGGCGCTGATCAGCGCACTCGCCCCGGTCATCACGCAGCTCGCCGGGATCTTCGCGCAGTTGATGGTGGCGCTGGCTCCGGTCATCGCACAGCTGGTGCTGCTGGTCGCGAAAGTCCTGACCGACATGACACCAATGCTGATCACCGTCATTGGCTGGATCGGCAAACTCGCCGAAATGTTCGCTGGTGAGCTCGGCCGGGTCATCAACACCGTGGTCCTGCCCGCCATCGAAGCCATCGTGGCGCTCCTCAAGGGCGACTTCAGCGGAGCGTGGGACGCCGCGAAGAGCATGCTGAGTGGCGTCCTCGACTTCTTCGTCCGAGCGTTCATTGAGCTCCCCGGCCGCGCTGGCTCGGCGCTCGCCGGACTCGCGGGCGCACTGTGGGACCGCGTCCAGGAGGCTGGCGGCCGGATGATGGACTCGGTCCGGCAGAAGAAGAACGAGTTCGTGGACTGGATCCGTGGGATCCCCAGCGCCGCCCAGAACGCCCTTGGTGACCTCGGCAGCATCCTGTGGAACGCGGGCGCCCGCCTGATCAGCGGGTTCATCGAAGGCATCCGGTCGAAGATCGGATCCATCAGGTCCACGCTCAGTGGCATTACAGGCATGTTGCCCGATTGGAAAGGGCCGGCTGATGTCGATGCCCGGATCCTTACCCCCGCCGGCCGCAGCATCATCGAGGGGTTCCAGCGGGGCATCACCGCGCAGACTCCGGCGCTTCAGCAGCAGCTCGGCGGCCTCACGGGCGCCCTGCCGGGGATGGCCCTCGGCCCAGCGGGCGCGGGCGGCCTTCAGGGAGGTGGGGGGCAGCCTCGCACGATCATCGAGTTCGAAGGACCAGAGGCCTTCAAGGCCCTGATCCGCCGCATTGTCCAGGTTGATGGGCGCGGGTCCGTCCAGACCGCTTTCGGCTAGGAGGCCCGCATGTCAGTACCCGACGCCCGCGTCGAGCTCCAGATCGCCGGCACGTGGACGGACGTCACCAACGATGCCCTCCACGCGGGCGCAATCCGGTACAGCTGGGGCCGTCGCGGGGAAGGGTCCCAAACGGACCCTGCGGCAGCCTCGTTCGCACTCCGCAACCCTGACGGCAAGTACAGCTCCCGGAACCCGGGCAGCCCGTATTTCGGGCAGTTGGGCCGCAACACGCCCGTGCGCCTTACGCACGGTGGCGGAACCGTGGGGCTTGTCATCCCGAGTGGGGTCCGAGGAGGCGCGACCACTCCCGACGCGGCAACCCTCGACATCGTGGGCGACATCGACGTCCGTGCCGATCTCACTCCAGCCCATTGGGCAGGAGCGAGCAGCGCCAACAGCTTTGGCGTCCTGGGCAAGTACAACACCACCGCGAATCAGCGCTCATGGCTGCTGTGGCTCCACGAGGACGGGGTGGCCGAGTTCCGGTGGTCCACCGACGGGACCACTACCGCCAACGCCACCTCTAGCCAGCCCGTACCGTTCGGCCCCGGCGAGCGCGGAGCCCTCCGGGCCACGTTGGACGTCAACAACGGAAGCGGCGGCTACACCGTCGTTTTCTACACCGCGCCCACCATGGCAGACCCCTGGGTACAGCTCGGCACCAGCACCGTCACCACCGCCGGCACCACATCAATCTTCAACTCGACCGCTGTTGTGGAAGTGGGGGACATCGCCACCTCCACGCTTGCGGCCACCTCCCGCCAGTACCACTCCATCGAGATCCGCAACGGGATCGGCGGATCTGCTGTCGCCAACCCGGTGTTCAGCGCGCAGGCCAGCGGCACCACTACGTTTGCTGACCCAGCCGGACGAACATGGACCGTCGGAAACGGCGCGGAAATCACCTCCCGCCGTATCCGCGCCGTCCTGGAGGCATCCTCATGGACACCACAGTGGGGTGCGGGCGGCCACGACGTCACCACCCCCGTTGAGGCGGCCGGCATCCTGCGGCGCCTCGGCCAAGGCGCGAAAGCCCTGGCCTCGCCACTGCGGCGCAGGATCCCCACGGTAGGGGCTCCGGTCGCCTACTGGCCGCTGGAGGACGGCCGGTCTGCCCTCCAGGCCTACTCGCCACTGCCGGCCGTGTCACCGCTGGCCGTATCCGGATTCGAGTTCGCCGCAGACAACACACTCCTCGGATCCGCGCCGCTTCCCCGCATCACGGCATCTGCCAGCATGCTCGGCGTGGTCCCGGCCCACACCGCTACGGGACAGTGGCTCGTTGCTTGTGTCTTCTACTGGGCGACCCCGCCCGCCTCGCCCACCGTCCTCATGGACTTCGCGACCACGGGAACTGCCGCTCGCGTCGTCCTCACCGTCGACAACGGCAGCCTCTCCCTCGACGGATATTCCAGCACCGGCGCGAGCTTGTTCAGCGTGCCTTCGGTAACCACTGGTTTCGGATTCCATGGCGCCTGGACCCGTCTGGAGATCAACGCCGAGCAGACGGGCGGGAACACCCGGTACCGGATCGGCTGGGTCGACGTGTCGGGGGGCGGCTTCGGAAACGACACCACCATCGCCGCGACCGCAGGAACCGTGACCACGATCGGCACCTCGTTCGGCGCGCTCGCGGCCGACGTGCGCCTCGGCCACCTCGGAGTGTTCGCCAGCTCGAACACATCCGTCTACGACCGTGCCGATGACGGCTGGTTCGGCGAAACCGCAGCCGCCCGATTCCGCAGGCTGGCCACCGAGGAGAACGTGCCAGCCATTGCCGGGACCGCCCCGACCCAAATGGGCCCCCAACGCTCTGAAACCCTCCTAACCCTGCTCGGCGAATGCGAGACCTCGGATGGCGGGATCCTGTACGAGGACCGGGAACGGGCGGGCCTTATCTACCGGGGCCGCACCACCTTGTACAGCCAGACCCCGAGGCTGACCATCCCCTACGCGCAGCTCGCGCCGCCGCTGAAACCGGTCGACGATGACCGGCACCTTCGCAACGACCGCACCGTGAGCCGCGTTGGCGGCTCGTCCGCGCGGGCCGTCCTGACAAGCGGTTCCCTGTCGACTGCGGCCCCGCCGTCAGGTGTCGGCACCTATGACGACTCCCAGACCATGAGTTTGGCCTCTGACGGCCAGTGCGAGGACATTGCCCACTGGCTGCTACATCGAGGCACCTGGGATGAGGCCCGGTATCCGAGCGTGCGGATCTACCTGCACAAATTCCCAACACTCATCCCGGCGGTGGCCGCGCTCCAGCCGGGCGACATCATCCGCATCACCGGTCTGCCTGCGTGGCTTCCACCTGGCCCTCTCGATCTGATGGTCGAGGGCGGCGACGAAGAGCTGAAGACGTTCGAGTGGACAGTCACGCTGGCATGCTCGCCGGCGGGCCCGTGGACCGTGGCCGTGGTCGACGACCTCGTCACCGGCCGGGCCGACACCGACGGCTCGACCCTCGCCTCGGGCGTCACGTCGACCGCGACGTCCCTGTCGGTTGCAACCGTGGGCGCACCGCTGTGGTCCACCTCGGGCGCCGAGCTCCCTGTCGACATCGAGGTCGGCGGCGAGGTCATGCGGGTGACCGCGATCTCGGGCGCGGCCAGCCCGCAGACGTTCACCGTGACCCGCTCGATCAACTCGATCGTCAAGGCGCAGTCCGCCAGCGCGGACGTTCGCCTCGACCAGGCCCCAATCATCAGCTACTGAGGAGGCGCCATGGCGTACACAGGATGGGTCGCCGGACTCCGGACCACCGCAGCCCGCCTCAACGCGATCAGCGCAATCTGGACGCCGTACACGCCCACCTGGACGTCCTCGACCGGCGCCGCGGTCTCTCTCGGCAATGGCACTCTCGACGGCGAGTACGCGCTGGACGGCGGCCTCTGCCACGTCAGGGCCTCGCTGGTGGGCGGGAGCACTACAACGTGGGGTGGCGGCCAGTTCAGGTTCGCGCTGCCCTTCGCGTGTGCTTCGCTGGCCAGCTCCAGCATGTCGTACGTCGGTAGCGCCCTGGCCCTCGACCCCGGCGGCGCCTACTACCCGGGGGTCTCGCGCGTCCTGTCCGGCGACAGCTTCGCCATGGCCCTGTCGTCGACCGCCGCGAGCGGCGCGACGCCGGGCGAGTGGAACGCCACTCGACCCTTCACCTGGGGCAACACGGACAACTTGTCCATCTGCCTCGTGTACAAGCCTGCGTAGCCACCCCGCCACCCACCGCCCCGAGCCTGATGGCCCGGGGCTTTTGTCATGTCTTGGAGGTGTCATGGCCTGGTACCCAGGCGCCGAGAAAATGGAGCTCCAACCGGAGTCCGATTCCCAGCCCGCAATTCGACCGACGCAGTTCATCATGCACTCCGTCGCAGCCCCGTGGGACGAGAATCGGATCTACGCCTACTGGCGCGATTCGACGAACCTCGAAAGTCACTTCGGCCTCGACTACGACGGCTCACTCGGCCAGTACATCGGCACCCAGACCAGGGCTGATGCCAACTACCGAGCCAACCTTCGGCCGGACGGCACCGGCGCGGTATCGATCGAGACTGCCTCGAACGACGACGCCACCGACCCGTGGACACCGGAGCAGGTCGAGCAGCTGATCCGGCTCGGCGTGTGGCTCCACCAGGAACACGGCCTCCCGCTGCGGGTGTGCCAGACCGCCGACGACCCCGGATACGGCCACCACCGGCTGCACACGGCATGGGCCGTGTCCGGCACGGACTGCCCCGGCGACGCCCGCGTGCAGCAGTTCAAAAAGATCGTCTTCCCGGGCATCGTCGCCCGCGCGACCGGCGCCCCCGACCCGTCCCAGGAGGACGACATGGCAACCCCGAACGAGCTCTGGTCCTACAAGGGCACCGGCGAACCCATCGACGCGTACGGCTACCTGGTCACCGCGAGCAAGCGGGTGGCCGTCCTGTCCGACCAGGTGGCCGCGCTGACCACGAAGGTCGCCGCGTTGGAGACCACGGGCCTCACCCCGGAGCAGGTCGCCGCCATCGCCAACGCCGTCGCGGACGTTCAGGCCGCACGCCTCACCAACTAGGAGACCTCCATGACCAGCCCGTTCCCGCCCGTCGATTCCATCCTCAAGACCGGCGCCACGTACGCCAAGGACGTCGCCGAGCGCACCATCTGGACGTTCGCCGCAGCCACCGGCGGCCTCCTCGTCGCGTCCGGTCCGGCCGATATGCTCCACGGCTCCTTCTGGCAGTCCGTTGGCACGGCCGGCATCGTCGCCGCGGGCACCTTCGTCAAGGGGCTCCTGGCCCGGCTGGTCGGTGACCCGAACAGCGCGTCGACCGCCAAGGGGGTCTAGTGACCACCCCCGATCCGGGCGTCTACATCAGCTCCGCACAGATGTATGGGGAGGTGAGGGGGCTGACGCAGACCGTAGGGCGGATCGAGTCCAAGCTCGACGGCATCCTCGACGACACGAAAGACCTCCGCCGTGACTTCGCGGATCACGAGACGCGGATTCGCACCCTGGAGCGGTCCCGCTGGCCCCTGCCCACCCTTGGCGTCCTCGCCGGGGTCGGCGGAGCCGTGACCGGGGCACTCGCCCTCTTGGCCCGGTAGGAGGACACCATGTCGACCAGGCGCACCGTCACCGGCAGCGTGGCGGACATCTTCACTGACCTCGGCGCCCCGGTGACCGTCACCCTGGCATGCCTGCCGCGCCGCTGGACCGACGAGACCGGCAACCGGCTGCTCGTCGGCCCGGACCATCCAGTCACCGTCACGGCCGGCGCGTGGTCGGCGTCGCTGATCCCCACGGACGCGGCAGGGATCGAGCCCGCGACGGGCCGCTACTACCGGATCACGGAGTCCCTTGCCGGGGTTCCGGTCCGGGTCCGGACGTTCGCGGTCCCAACGGGCGACGGTTCACCGCTCGACATCCTCGACCTCGTCGTCGCCGACCCGGGGCTCCCGGGCTACGTGCGGGGTGCTGCAGGTCCGGTCGGGCCTGCGGGGGCTCCGGGAGCGAACGGCGCACCCGGCGCTGCAGGAGCCCCGGGAGCGAAGGGCGACACGGGCGATACGGGGCCGCAGGGGATCCAGGGCATTCAAGGCCTGCAGGGCACCGCAGGCACTGCCGGAGCCGCGGGGGCGACGGGCCCTCAGGGCGCGATCGGTGCGTCCGGAACGGTCGTCACGACCAGCGGGGCCACCATCACTGACGGCACCATCACTGATCTGCCCTCGTCCACGCCGTGGATCATCGTGCAGACGAGCGCGGGCACGCCGCTCCAGTGCACCATCCCCGCAGCAGTCGGCGACCGCATCGACGTCGACCTCGCCATGATGTACAACGGCGCCCACTTCATGGACGTCGCCCTACTCACCAGCGGCGGGGCTGTCTCCATCTACGGCGGCTCCGGCACGAGCACACCGCTGGCCGAGGGCGCGCCATGGCTGTACCCGAGCACCAGCTTTTCGAAGGTGACGAGCCAGTTCTTCGTGGTGCAAGCAGGCCACATCGACGGCTCCGGAAACATCACCGTGGCCCTCGTCCACAGTGGCACCGCCGCCGGCCGGGTCTACGCCAACACCGTCTATCCGTGGCGGATGAGGCTCTGGAACTTCGGCGCGGTGAACGGTTCGGCCGCTGGCTCTTGGCTGCCGCGCCCGTCGGAGCAGGGGCTCATCACGTGGACTGGCGACCCCAACGATGCCGGGCATGTGACGGCGCAGAGCAGCGCGGGTGTCGCGGGCCGGATCACGTTGGTCAAGATCCCGATCCGGGAGCAGGTCACCGTCGCGAACATCTGGTTGGGCCTGTCCGGTGTCGACGCGGGCGCCTCGCTGAGCAACTGCTACCTCGGCCTGTACGACAGCACAGGAGCCCTGAAGGGTGTCACTGCGGACATCTCCTCGTTGCTGATGTCGGGCGCTACGGCCAAGGCCCTGCCGCTCGCCACGCCGTTCGTTGCGGCACCCGGCAACTACTACATCGCGATGCTGCTCGGCAACGGCTCCACCTGGACGACCAACTCGCTCACCTTCAAGGCCACCGGGGCCGGGATCTCGGTGAACGCGAACCTGACGGCGCCGAACCTCCGCTACTCCACGATCCTCACCGGACAGACGTCGTTGCCGTCGAGCCTGACGCTATCGAGCCAGGCAACCAGCACGATCAACACCGGCTGGGGATCCCAGTGGTACGCCCTCTCTGGACCCTAGGCAGCACGATGCCCCCTCTCGCCTACGGGCGGGAGGGGGCGCTTTCGTGCGTTCGGCCCCGTGGATAGGCTGCTCGCATGACGATTCGCGCTGTGGTGTTCGATGTCGGTGAGTGCCTCGTGGACGAGACCCGGGAGTACGGCACCTGGGCCGACTGGCTCGGCGTCCCCCGACACACCTTCGCCGCGATGTTCGGCGCCGTGATCGCACAGGGCCGCGACTACCGCGAGGTCTTCGAGCCCTTCAAGCCCGGCTTCGACCTGACGGCCGAGCGGGAAGCACGTGCTGCCGCTGGCCTCCCGGAGTGGTTCGGCGAGAACGACCTCTACTCGGACGTCCGCCCGGCGCTCGCGCAGCTCCGCGCGGACGGCCTGTGGCTGGGCATCGCCGGGAACCAGACCGTTCGGGCGGGCGGTCTGCTCCGCGAGCTGTTCACGAAGGATGTCGACCTGATCGGTACCTCGGACGACTGGGGCGCGAGCAAGCCGGATCCGGAGTTCTTCGAGCGGGTCGCCGCCGTCGTCCCGGCCGCCCCCGGCGAGATCCTCTACGTCGGCGACCGCGTCGACAACGACCTCCGCCCCGGCGCCGCCGCGGGCATGCACACCGCGCTCATCCGCCGGGGCCCGTGGGCCACGATCCAGTGGAACACCGCCGAGGCCCTCGAACTGCCAACGTTCCGCGTCGAGAGCCTCGCCGAACTGTCCCCTCGGATCACCGAGTTCAACAGGCGAGAGCGCTGACGACGGCACCCCAGCCGTAGAGACGATCATCGAGGTCGCGGACGTACTGCTCGTGTTCCCACGGAGCGAGTGCGCGCCGCACCTCGCGGACCCGCTCCAGCCCGGTGGCGTACCAGTGCGTCTCCAGCAGCTCCAGCGCGCGAAGCGCGTACCGCGCCGCGTCCTCCGGGCGTCCGGCGGCGGCCTCGACCGCTCCGAGGTCTCCGAGGATGACGGTGCGCTGCTTGTCGGCGTCCTCCGGAAGCTCGTCGAGGACGTGGAGCAGCGTCTCGCGGGCCTGCGGCAGGTGCCCGGCTGTGAGCTGGGTATTGCCCTTGAACGCGGCAAGCCGGACGGGGCTGAACCAATCCATCCACTCGGGGGTGGGGCCTGCGTCGTCCTCGACGACGGTCTCACCGTGGGCGATGAGGTTGAGGGCGGCTCGCGTGTCCCCGCAGCGGGTGGCGCATTCGGCCTCGACGGCATCGAGCCAGGCCACGAACTGGCCGCTGGCTTGGCCGCGCCGGGCGTAGGTGCGGGCCGCGACCATGCGCTCTGTGGCGGCGGAACACTGCCCAGACCATCCGGGGATGAACGCCATGTGCGCCAGGATCGCGGCGCCGAGCAGCGTGTCGTCGGCCTCGCCCGCGGCTTGGAGAGCACGGACCCACGTGTCGCCGGCCCGGGTGGGCTCGCGGAGGTCGAAGAACTCGATCCGGCCTGCCAGGAGCCAGCTCTCCGAGAGAGCCACGGCGAGGGTCTGACGCGTTCTGCCGGTAGTCGCGTCGAGGAGCTGGCCGCCGAGGGTGGCATGTGCTGCAACGGCCGGGTGCAGGACCGACGGGGTGACGGTCCAGTACAGCCGTCGGTGTGCCCGGGTGACCGCAAGGAAGTCGGAACCGGCGGTGGCTGGTTGTGGTGCGCTCGAGGCGCGCAGCGGTCCGCGGTTCGCAGGGGCGATAAGGCTGGTGCTGGTCTGCGGTCCGGTACCGGGCGGCACGTTGAACCCGAGCTCGTCGAGGGGGCGGCCGAGCAGGTCGACGAGTGCCTGCCGCACGTCGGTCTGCGGCAGGGGCGGGTTCTCGGCTTCGTAGCGGCGGGCCTGCCGTAGGCCGATGTGGATCCCGCGGGCGGCGAGGGCGTCGACGAGTTCCTGCTGGGTCCGGTAGCCGGCGGCCTGGCGGGCCGCCCGGAAGCGCGCGTTGCCGGTGGGTCGGGTCATTCCAACTCCCGTAGTGGGTAGGTGTCCTGACCTACTGTCTCAGGACGCCCTCTTGACTGCCATGGTTCACCAGAATGGGGGCAGCAAAGCCCTATTTGAGGACCCAGAAAGGCCGCTCTGAAGTCCTAGCAATAGGACTTTCCTAGGTCCATGGTGTCTCTCACCACCCGTTGACGACGGTAGGGAGTGACCCGTGACCAGCCCGACCCACAGCTGCGCCCGCGGCGTATGGAACCTCGACACCCCGGACGATCCCCGTATGGGCATGGCTGAGGTGGTCGAGCCGAGCGCTGATCTCCTTGACCGGGCGCAGGCCGGCTGGGCGCGATTCACCAGCACGGATGGAGACGAGTCCGATGGCTAAGCCGGGAGAGCACCTGGCCCACCCGCTCCTGAACCAGCGGGTCCGCGATATTGCCTCCGGTACGGAGGGCCAGCTCATGGCCGTCGTGTATGAGGAGGTCCGCCGCGTCTATGGCGACCCCCAGTACGCGCCAATCGCATACATCCGAATGAAGTCCGGTCTGGAGCTGTCGACCTCGGAACGCAACGTCGAGGCCACCGGATGACCGGGCTTCCGCAGCAGCTCTGCTACGTGCTGATCGTGCTCGGCATCCTCGCCGTGATCGTCGTCGGCACCACCTGACCCGCACCTTCCTGCACATGACCTAGGGGAGAAGCATGTCCAGTCCCGTACCGAACCCTGTCCCGCCGCCGTGCATCAGCCAGCCCGGCAACCCGCAGCCGTCCGGCGTCCTGACGGCCACCGCCCCCGCAAGCGCGCGGGCTCTGCTCAGCGATGCCGAGTTCAACGGCGTCATGCACACCGTCCTGGATAACAACCCCGGCATGGCCATGGACCTCGCCTCCCGCATCGTTGTCGACGCGCTGGCGTTCCTCGCCACGGCCGCCCGGACCCCGGCGGGTCTCGTACCGTCCCGTGTCGTGGACGAGGGCTGGCACGCGCTCGTACTCCACACCGCCCTCTACCAGTCGCTGTGCTTCCGACTCTGCGGCGGCTTCATCCACCACCTGCCGGAGCGGCCCGACCCCACCAACCGCTCACACAGCTCCGTCGAGCGCACCGTCGCCGCGATCGAGGCCGCGGGCTACAGCGTCGACGCGGACCTGTGGCGCGGCCCGGAGGACACCCTCGTCACCGTCGCCGCTTCCTGCCGTCACTCGGACGACGGCGGCCCGATCGTCATCATCCCCAAGCCCAAGGGCTGAGTAGGCTGCCGCCATGAACGAGTGGATCGACCCCCGGTACGCCGACCTTGTCGAGGCCCTGCACGAGGCATTGCGCGCTCAGGACCCGACCCGGCAAGGACCTGCGCCGGTCCGCGGGTTCGTCGTGGCGGAGCCTGACGAGAGCTGATCTGAGAACCGCCCCGGCCGACAGTTCCCCCTCCGGCCGGGGCTACTCCCGGACGAGGTGCGCGAGCGGTACGCCGATGGCGTCCGCGATGAGGATGAGCGTGTCGAGGAGCGGGCTCGCCTGGCCCTGCTCGATACGGACGTACGTTGCCCGGTCCATGTCGCCAGCTTGCTCGGCCACGAACTGCTGTGTCAGCTTCCTGTCCGTCCGGGCCTGTCGAATCTGTTCGCCGATGCGTCGTCGTCTGGCGAGGACGTGAGCGGGTACAGGGTGGGCACGGGACACCCGTACACGCTGACGTGATCATGAACTGATGTATGTAGGGTGCACCCTACATCGACTCATCTCCCGCAAATGTGGGCATCAGCCTGCACACCAGACCGGCCCTCCCAGTCCTGCCCCCCAGGCGGCGGGAGCGGCCAGCGGGGCCCCCGCCTGCCAGCGGGGGCCCTGCTTCATTTCCACGCGACCTGCACAGAATTCGGGTCCCAATACCCGCCACCGGGCTGCCGGCCCCGGCGGGCCCGGTTGATGGTCACGGTCATCAGATACGAGATCACCGCCCGCTTCCGAGACAGATCCAGCCCGTTCCACGCTTCCTCAACGTCCTCCGCCGTGAGCAGGGCGGCCACCGGATTCACCTTGACCGCACGCGACAGCACCTCTTCCGCTGCGGCAATCCGCTGCCGCGCAGCCTCGGACGCCAGAGTCCACGACCGCATATCCAGCTCTCCACGCCCCAGAGCGCCCGCCAAGCCGTCCAGGGTGAACCGTGCCTGCCTCCGGTCCTCCTGGGCGCCCCGTACATCCACAGGGTCCTCACGGGTCGCCAGAAGGTCTGCTGCATCAGGGAGGGAGAGCCGGTCAAGCACGGCGAGTTGAACGACATCGTCTACGAGGTCTCGCCGACGGCTCACGTGCTTCTGCGACCGGCACCGGTAGTTGAGCATCCGTTCCCGATCGGGGTGGTTGCCGCTGCCGTCCGTGGACGAAATCACGCTCTTGCCGCAGGTCCCGCACACGTAGAGGCCCGTACCGAGGGCAACCCTGGCGTTCCCGGCTGGCCCGATCTTGCGGCTCGGGTCCTTGAGCATGGCGACAACACTCCGCCATGTCGGCTCGTCCAGCGCGGCAGGCCACTGGGCCGGCCCCACCTCCTCACCCCTGTGTACGACGATGCCCGCGTTGCGGGGGCGTAGGAGCATCTTGCGGATCTCGGAGGCACTCCACTGCCCGCCGGTACTCGTGAGGGCTTCACGGGCCCGCAGATCCCGCTGAATGGAGTACAGGGAGGCTCCGGCGAGAACGCTGCGTGCAGCGTGCTGGATGCACTCCACCTCGGCAGGGATGGGCGTCATACCGTCGACCTCCCAGCCGAAGGGCCGTCGGCCGCCGAAGTGCTTACCCATTTGCGCCATCTGATCCCGGGCGCGCTTCTGTCTTTCGACCATCCGCTCGACCTCGTACCGAGCCTGCACTCCGAGCTGCCGGGCGATCATCCGTCCGGTGGCAGTGGTGAGGTCTAGGTGGCCCGCCTTGACCGTGCGCGTCTCGACGCGCCGCGGCTCGCAGATGTCGATGTACCGCTCGAGCTCGGCAGGCGACCGGTGGAGGCGGTCCGTGTGCCAGGCGATGACGCACTCGCCAGCGCCCGCCTCGAGCCCTTGGAGCATCCGGATGTAGTCCGGGCGTGGCTTGCCCGAGTAGGCCGAGAGGTCGTTGTCTTCGAAGACTTCGACGACGCGGTACTCGGTGTCGCTGTTGCTGAGCTGTTCGGCCAGTGCGTAGCCGTCTTCGATCTGGCGGTCACAGCCGAGTCCGGCGCCCTCGCGGTCCGAGCTGATGCGGGCGTAGAGGTAGCAGCGGACTACGCGGCGCCCTGTCGGGCCGGTGTTCTGTGACTCCATGCCTCTATGCTCGCACTTTAATTCCGTCTTTCGTGGGCCTTTGCTAGGTCGAAACCCGCTCCGGATTTCGGCACCGAGGCCGGGCTGAGTCCGACGGTGAGCTTCTTCTGCGGCCAGGCGGCCCCGGAGTTCACGACGGCCGCCCGCACCCGGTCCCGGCTCTCGACCAGGGTCTTGTCGGGCAGCCCCACCAGGGTGAAGGCGGCCACCCCCGGCTCCAGGTCGGCCTGGACCTCCACCACCACGCCTTCGACACCCACCAGGGCGACCGAGCAGGCTCGCGCGAACCCCATCAGGCGGCCCCCCTGACGTGCTCCACCACGGGCGCACCGCGCCGCGGCAGCAGGACTCCGACCAGGTCGATGCGGACCCCGCCCAGGGGTGGTCCGCCGTGGTCGGCGAGCCAGCGCCCGGCGAGCCTGCGCAACCGCTCGGCCTTGCCGGGCCGCAGGGCGGCCATGGGGTGCTCGAACTCCCCCGCCCGCCGGGTCTTGACCTCGCACACGACGAGGGCGTCCCCGTCCCGGGCGACGATGTCGATCTCCCCGCTGCGGCACCGCCAGTTCCGCGCGATCACCGTCATCCCGGCCTCGGCGAGCCGCCGCGCCGCGAGCTCCTCGCCGTACCGCCCCAATGCCTGCTGTGCCACGCCCTTCGCGTTCATCCGGCACCACCTCCGGCACCGACGGTCCCGCGTCCCCGCCCACCTTGTGGATCTTGGTGGACAGTCAGGGCATTGTGGACAACCCCCTCACTCCTGCGGGTGAACCGCGCGGGCCGGGACCGTCCCTCCCCGGGCCGCCGCCAACGGGCCCGCCTAGCTGCCGGGAAGTTCGAGATCGCTCTTGTTGAGCTCCTCGATGTTCACGTCCTTGAAGGTCAGCACCCGTACCTGCTTCACGAACCGGGCAGGCCGGTACATGTCCCAGACCCACGCGTCGGCCATCGAGACCTCGAAAAAGACCTCGCCCTGGACCGAGTGCACCTGCATCTCGTAGTCGTTGGTGAGGTAGAAACGACGTTCCGTCTCGATCACATACTTGAACAGCCCGACGACGTCGCGGTACTCCCGATAGAGCTTCAGCTCCATCTCGGTCTCGTACTTCTCGAGGTCCTCGGCACTCATGGCATGTTCCCCTTCAGCCTGCGTCCCCCTATTGTGCGCCAGGCCCGTGCGCCCCTAAACGATTTCCGGAGCCAGGTTCACGGGCGCACCCGGGGGACCGTCGTCGAGCAGCGTGCGGAGCAGCTCCGCGAGTCTGGTCGGGTACACCGTCTCACGGGCCGCCAGGAGTTCCTCGGAGGTCCACCACCTGGCCCCGGAGACGCTGCGCCGCTCCAGCTCGGTGAGGCCGCCCATCTCGGTCTCCGTGCGGGTCGTCCGGGCCAGGAAGTACCACTCGTCCTGCTCCCAGCGGCGCCCGTCGAAGGGGAACTCGCAGTAGCGGTGCCACAGCACCGGCCCCAGCTCCACCTCCGTGATCCCGGTCTCCTCGGCGAGCTCGCGCAGCGCGGCCTCTTCGCGGGTCTCGGACCCTTCCAGGCCGCCTCCCGGGGTGAACCACCAGTCGTCCGCCGGATCCCCCGGCTCGAAGCCGTGGAGCAGCAGGATCCGGTCCTCGGGGTCCAGGAGCACCACGCGCGAGACCCTGCGCGGCTCCCCGTCGCCCGCACCCTGGCCGGCCTGCGCCCGCTTCGTGTCAGCGGACACCGGCCGGCTCCTTCCTCCGGCCGCGCCCGAGGACCCGTACCACGGGCCCGTACGCGGCTCCGAGCAGCACCAGCACGGCTCCGGCCGCCACGGCGGCCGCCTGGAGCCTCAGCGGCCCCGCCTCGGAGATCCCGCCGGGCAGGGCCGCGTAGGTCCGCGGCCGCTCCAGCATCGACATGGAGGGCCACGCCAGTGCGTCGACCCGGGCCTTCACGGCCGACCGGGGCACCGTTCCCTGTCCGGCTTCCTGCAGGTGCGCCCGGGAGTCCAGGGAGGTGCCGCGCCGGTCGCCGAGCAGGAAGAGGCTGCCCTCGGGGACGGTCACTTCGAACGGGGTCCGCGAGGCGGATCCGCCCGGCGCGCCCACCACGTCGAGCTTCTCCTCCGCGATGTACGGCTCGTCCAGTTCCTTGCCGTTCACGGTGAGCCGGCCGCCCTCGCCACAGCATTTGACGGTGTCCCCGCCGATGCCGACGACGCGCTTGACCATGGGTGAAGCGCTCCACTGCTCGTCCTTGAAGATGACCACGTCCCCGCGCCGCACTTCACCGCCGTCGATGCGCTGGGCCAGCACCCGGTCTCCGGGGTTCACCGTCGGCATCATCGAGTCGGTCGGCACCGTGTACGGCTGGTACACCACGGCCCCCCATACGAAACCGCCCAGGAAGAGCACAAAGCCGATGGCCACGGCGATTCCCGACAACACGTTGCCGAAACCGCCGCGGCCATCGCCGTCACCTGCTCGTATCGCTTGAGTTCCGCCCATTGCAGCGCCCCCACACTCGGAGATCGTCGACCTGGGCGGCACCCTACCTGCCAGTACGCCCCGCGGTCAGCTTCCGTCGGCGCCACAGTACGACCGGCACCGCGCCGGCGAACCCGAGGGCCGCCGGGCCGAGCCCGACCGGCGCCAGTCCGGAGGCCCCGAGACCGAGCGCGGTGGCCTTGGCCTGGTTGCCGATGCCCGGCTGGTCGAAGGTGTCCGGGACCGGGAGGGTCGACCAACGGGTGATCGGCCACGCGACCACCACGGCCCGCCCGACGACATCGCTGACGGGTACGAAGCCCTGGGTGGAGTCCTGCTGGTGGTAGCGGGAGTCCTGGGAGTTCTGCCGGTGGTCGCCCATCACCCAGATCTTGCCCTTGGGGACCGTGAGCGGCCCGAAGGGGAAGTCGTCGCACGGGGTGTTGCCGGGGAAGATGTACGGCTCGTCGAGGGCCTTGCCGTTGACCATGACCGGGCCGCCCCGCTTGCACTCGACCGTGTCACCGCCGACCGCGATCGTGCGCTTGATCAGGTCCTTCTCCTCCGCGGAGGGCATGAGGCCGATCCAGCTGAGGACCTTCTGCGCGATGTTCGGGTCCGGAGTGGGCTCCCCGCTCAGCCAGTTCGCCGGGTCGTGGAAGACCACAACCTCCCCGCGCTCGGGCTCCGATCCGAACCAGGGTGTCAGCTTGTCGACCAGCACCCGGTCACCCCGCTGGAGGGTGTTCTGCATGGAGTCGGACGGGATCGAGAACGCCTGTACCAGGAAGGTCTTGATCAGCAGAGCGAGGAGCAGGGCGATTCCGACCAGGAGCGGCAGCTCCTTCCAGAACGAGCGGTGCGGGCGCGCCGCCACGCCGTCCTTCTCATCGCTGTCGTGCTTGACGGCATCGTGCTCGACGGCGTCGTCCGGGCGCTCGTCACCTTCGTCACGTCCGGACCGTGCGCCTACCGCCACATCCCCCACATCCACTCCTCATTGGGAAAATCGACGCCCGTGTCCGATCAGGCACGGGCCCTCCCCTCCCTTAACGACCGGGAGTTCCCGAAGGCGCGGGAGACCGAGGACACACTATGCGAACGACGTGCCCCGGCGGCGTCGACGGGGCGCGCGGCGTCCGGCGCGCGCCTGGTCGGGCACCATCCGGAAGGTGGCGGGCTGTTCGAGGCGGCGCCAGTGCCCGAACGGCCAGGCGATCACCACGGCCTGACCGACCACTTCCTTCTCGTCGATGGTGCCCTGGAAGGCTTCGTCGAGGTGGTAGCGGGAGTCGGCCGAGTTCGCCCGGTGGTCGCCCATGACGAAGATCCGCCCCTCGGGTACGTGGACCTCGAAACGGATCTCCGAGGGCGCGTTGCCCGGGTTGATGTACGGCTCCTCGAGCGGCGAGCCGTTGACGCTGACCCGGCCGCGGGCGTCGCAGCACTTCACGGTGTCCCCGCCGATCCCGATGACCCGCTTGATCAGGTCCTGTTCATCGGCCGACGGCAGCAGGCCGATGAAGGTGAGGGTCTGCTTGACCTGCTTGACGCCCACCGGGTCCGGTGCCGGACGGGCGGTCTCGCCGCCGAGCCAGCCGCCGGGGTCCTTGAACACGACGACGTCGCCGCGTTCGACCTTGGCGCCGAACCAGGGCGTCAGCTTGTCCACCAGGACCCGGTCGCCGATCCGGATCGTCTCCTCCATGGAGCCGGAAGGGATGAAGAAGGCCTGCACCAGGAAGGTCTTGAGGATCAGGGCGATGCACAGTGCGACCACCACCAGCAGGGGCAGCTCTCCCACCCTGCGGGTACGCCGCCTGCGCCGGACCCGGCGGGCCAGTCGGCGCCGGTCCGCCCGGCCGCCGGCCTCGGCGCCGCCGGCCGAAACCTGGGGGTCGACCCGGGGCTCGACCCGTGGCTCGACCCGTGGCTCGGCCCGGGGCTCGGGCTCCGGCTCGGTCTCAGGCCCGGTCCGCGGGTCCGCGTCCCACTCGCCTCTCGGGCGCCCCCGGCTACCCACGGCCGCCGCCCGCGGTGGTCACGCCGCCCCAGCGCGAAACCGGCCAGCCGATCCCGTCGGCCCGCCCGATCACCTTCTCCACCGGCACCATCCCCCCGCCCGGCTCGCCCAGGTGGTCCCGGGAGTCCCGGGACTGGGAACGATGATCGCCCATGACCCACAGGGTCCCAAGGGGCACGACGATCCGGAAGGGCACCTTGGAGCCCGTGTCGCCGGGGAACAGGTAGGGCTCGTCCAACGGCACCCCGTTGACCTTGATCCGGCCGTGTTCATCGCACGAGACGTCGTCGCCGCCCACGCCCACGACCCGCTTGACGAAGTCGGTGTCGGAGGGCTCGGCCAGCCCGAGCGCCGAGGCCGCACCGTGCAGGGCGTTCGCGAAGGGGTTCCCGGCCGGGGCCTCGGGCACGAAGGAGCCCGTGCCGTCGAAGACCACGACGTCCCCGCGCTCCGGCTGGTCGCCGAAACGGTACGCCAGCTTGTTGACCAGCAACCGGTCCCCGACTTCGAGCGTGGGCTCCATCGAGCGGCTCGGGATGAGGAAGGGCTGGAGCACGAAGTTGCTGAGCAGCAGCAGGAAGACGGTGCAGGCCGCGCCCAGCAGCCCGGCCCGCCGCCAGGTCAGCCACCCCGCGCCGGAAGCGGGCCCGTCAACGGAAGCCGGTACCGATACCGGAGCCGGAGCCACGGCCGCGTCGGAAGCCGAGGCCGCCCCGGAAGGGGAATCCGCTTCGGAAAACGCGAAGCGCGACCGCCCCTCCCCCTCGTCGGGGGAAGAGTGGCCGCGCTGCGTGTGAGGTGCTTCGGTGTCCATCGGGGGCGAGCCTATCCGGCCGCCCCCTGAAGACGCAGAGCAGATCAGCGGTCGCGCTTCTCCTTGATCTTCGCGGCCTTGCCGCGGAGCTCACGGAGGAAGTACAGCTTGGCGCGACGCACGTCACCGCGGGTGACGAGCTCGATCTTCTCGAAGATCGGGGAGTGGACCGGGAAGGTACGCTCCACGCCGACGCTGAAGGAGACCTTGCGGACGGTGAAGGTCTCGGAGACGCCAGAGCCCTGGCGACGGATGACAACACCCTTGAACTGCTGGATACGGGAGCGGTTGCCCTCGATCACGCGGACGTGAACGTTGATCGTGTCACCCGGGCGGAAGGCCGGCAGGTCCGAGCGGAGCGTGGCGGCGTTGACGCCATCGAGCAGGTGAGACATGTAATTCGTCTGCTTTCTTCGCATGACGCCACAGGCCGCCGATGCGGGGTTTCCGTAGAGAATTCGGGAGTTGCGGGACTCGGCGGACGACGGTCCCCCTGTGGCAGGGGCGTACGCGAGCACACAACAGCCGCCTATTCTTCCACGGTCTGCGGCCTACGCCAAAATCGGCCGTCGGGGGAAGGCTTCCAGCCCAGGATGGACAGCAGCTCGCGGTCCTTCTTGTCGAAGGCGGAGGCCTCGCAGCGCTCGATCAGGTCCGGGCGGTTGCTCGCGGTCCGGCGGAAGGCCTCGTCGCGGCGCCATCGGGCGATCTTGCCGTGGTGCCCGCTGACCAGGACCTCCGGGATGCCGCGGCCGCGCCACTCCGGGGGCTTGGTGTAGACGGGGCCTTCGAGCAGGTTCGCCATGTCGCCGGGCGCGAAGGAGTCGTCGCGGTGCGATTCGGCGTTGCCGAGGACCCCGGGCAGCAGCCGGGCCACGGCCTCGGTGACGACCAGGACGGCCGCCTCGCCGCCGGCCAGGACGTAGTCCCCGATGGAGACCTCGTAGACCGGGATGCGGGTGGCGTACTCGTCCATGACCCGGCGGTCGATGCCCTCGTACCGGGCCGGGGTGAAGATCAGCCAGGGGCGCTCAGAGAGTTCGACCGCCAGCTCCTGGGTGAACGGCCGGCCGCTGGGGGTCGGGACGACCATGACGGGCCCGTGCGCGCCCGCCTCGTAGCCGTCGGCCAGCGCCGCATCCAGGGCCTCGCCCCACGGGTCGGTCTTCATGACCATGCCGGGGCCGCCGCCGTAGGGGGTGTCGTCCACCGTGTTGTGCCGGTCGTACGTCCATTCCCGCAGGTCGTGGACGTGTACGTCGAGCTGTCCACGGGCCCTGGCCTTGCCGACCAGGGAGACGTTGAGCGGCTCCAGGTACTCGGGGAAGATCGTGACGACGTCCAGCCGCATCAGGCGCCGCCCCCGGCGGTCCCGGCGTTCTGCGCACCCTCGTCGTCCTGCGCGACCTCGGCCTCATCCTCAGCCGAAGCCTCGGCTTCGGCGGCGTCCCGCTCGGACGCGATCTCCGCGCGGTCGTCGATCAGCCCCGGCGGCGGGGTGATGACGCAGCGCTGCTCTTCGAGGTCGATCTCGGCGACGATCTCCTCGACGAAGGGGATCATCACCTCGGTGCCGTCCGGCCGCTCGACGATGAACAGGTCCTGCGAGGGCAGGTGCGAGATCTCGGTGATCCGGCCGACCGCGGTGCCGTCCTCGAGGACCACGTCGAGGTCCATCAGCTGGTGGTCGTAGTACTCGTCCTCTTCGGCGGGCAACTCCGCTGGGTCCACCTCGGCGATGAGCAGGATGTTGCGCAGCGCCTCGGCGCCCGTGCGGTCCTTGACGCCCGCGAAGCGCAGCATCAGCCGCCCGCTGTGCACCCGGCCCGTCTCCACCGTCAGCGGTCCCGCCGACGCCGGTTCGGTCTGGAGCACGGCGCCGGGCCCGAGCCGCAGCTCCGGCTCGTCGGTCCGCACCTCGACGGTGACCTCACCCTTGATCCCGTGGGCGCGGCCGATCCGCGCGACTACCAGCTGCACTGTGTCTTCTCCTGTTCAGACGACGACGGGCCGGGGCGGGCACGTATGCCCTCCCCGGCCCGTGCCGGTGTTTCACTCTTGCAGTGGACGCGTTCTCAGCGAACCTGGTCCACGTCGACGAGGTCGACGCGGATTCCCCGGCCGCCGATGGCGCCCACGACCGTACGCAGAGCACGTGCGGTGCGGCCGTTGCGGCCGATCACCTTGCCGAGGTCGTCGGGGTGGACCCGAACCTCAAGCACCTGCCCGCGACGCAGGTTGCGCGAGGCGACCTGCACTTCGTCGGGGTTGTCCACGATGCCCTTCACGAGGTGCTCAAGAGCCTCCTCGAGCATGCTCAGGCCTCGGTCGACTCGGCGGTCTCGGCCTCAGCCTCGTCCGCCTTCTTGTCGGCCTTCTTAGCCTTCTGCGTGATGGCTTCGCCCTTGCCCTCGCCGATGCCCTCGAGGGCCTTGGCGAACTCGTCGAAGGAGCGACGCTTGCTCTCCTTCGTCACCGGCTGCAGCAGCGGCGCGGGGGCCGGGAGGCCCTTGTGCGCCTGCCAGTCACCGGTCAGCTTGAGGATGGCGAGCACAGCCTCGGTGGGCTGGGCGCCGACCGACAGCCAGTACTGCGCACGCTCGGCGTTGACCTCGATGCGCGACGGGTTGTACGTCGGGTGGTAGATACCGATCTCTTCGATCGCGCGACCGTCCCGACGGGTACGGGCGTCGGCGACGACGATGCGGTAGTGCGGCTGGCGAATCTTGCCGAGGCGCTTGAGCTTGATCTTGACTGCCACTGGAGTGGTGTCTCCTGAACTTGACGTGGTTGGGCACATGAGATGCCACGTGGGGTTGCGGTACTCGGGTGCCCGATGGACGCGTCAGCCGGAGGAGAGAGGGGTCCTATGCGACTGTCGAGTACAGCTAGCTATTGTGCCACACGCCCGAGGCGCCTCGCCCGCCCGGTCAGGAAGCGGCGGCCGACACCGCGACCTCGGGAATGCGGAAGGGCTTCATGCAGCCGCCGCACACGATCGGGGCCTGGGCCAGCACCGACGGGACCACCCGGACGTTGCGCCCGCAGTCGCAGACCGCCTTGACGCGGACACCGCCACCGGAGGAGCCGTGCCGGGCTGCCGGACCGCGGAAGCTGCGCTTGGTGTCGGCAGCCGTCGCGACGGTATGGGCCTTCAGCGCACGCTGGAGCCGCTCCATGGTGGGGCGGTAGCGCTTCTTCGCCTCGGGATTGAGCGTGACCAGCGAGAAGCCACTGCTCGCATGTGGCTCGTCGGCGTGGTCCAGCCCCATCTCCTCGGCGATCGCGAGGAACCTGCGGTTGTGGTAGCGGCCGGCACGCGAAGTGTCACGCACGCCGCGGGCTGCGGCGATGCCGTGGACTGCCTCGTGCAGCAGTCGCTCGAAGGAGAGCTCGGCGCCACAGGCGGACGAGGATTCTCCGATCAGGGACTCGGGCGCGGCAAGGTCAGGCAGCTCGGGGTGGTACCGCTGAATATCGGCCCACGCCTGCGCCAGCTCTGCGGCGAGAACAGGGGGTGTCGTGCTCACGTCGTGACAACGAGCCGGGGTGCCCCGGTGTTCCGATTCCGGGCCATTCCAAATTTTTTGCACGTACCAGTCAGTTCAGTCTCATGCGTCCTGACGAGGACGGGTGCGCAGATCTCAGGAGGAGTCGGTACGTAACGACGACTACACCCCGGCGCGCGGCGGGAGCCGCGCGCCGGGGTGCGTGAGTCACCGGCGGGCCGGTCAGTACGAGCGCGCGACGATCGCGAGGGTACCGGGGGCGTCGTCCGCGTCCGGGACCGACCCGTCCTCGGCGATCAGGCAGCGTACGGAGACCGCCTGCTCCGCGAGCTTCGCCTCGCCCTCAGGGCCGAGGTCGGCCCACGGGATGCGCGCCCAGCCACCGGCGATGGCGGCCTTGGCGGCCTCCTCGATGGTGGCGACGTCGGACGTACGGGCGATGCGGCGCTCGCGGGACTCGCGCAGCAGCTGCTCCTGGTCCTCCTCCAGCACCTTGGGCAGCAGGGCGGCGAGGTCGGAGATCTGCACGGCCTCCTTGCCGCCCGGGATCCGGCGGGCCAGCATCGCGGTGCCGGCCTCCAGGTCGCGGGGACCGATCTCGACACGGACCGGTACGCCCTTGAGCTCCCAGTCCACGGCGCGGCGGCCGAAGGGGGTGTCGACGCGGTCGTCGACGAACACCCGCAGGCCCACGGCCTTGAGCTGGGCGCCCAGCTCGCGGACCTTGGTCACGGCCTCGTCGCCCTTGATCGCCATGACGACGACCTGGACGTGCGCGAGGCGCGGCGGGACCCGCAGGCCGTTGTCGTCGCCGTGCGACATGATCAGGCCTCCGACCATGCGGGTCGAAACGCCCCACGAGGTCTGCCAGACGAGCTCCTGCTTGCCTTCCTTCGACAGGTACTGCGTGTTGAAGGCCTTGGCGAAGTTGGTGCCGAGCTCGTGGCTCGTGCCCAGCTGCAGGGCCTTGCCGTCGCCCATCATGCCCTCGAGGGTGAGGGTGTTGATGGCCCCGGCGAAGCGCTCCTTGGCGGTCTTGCGGCCGAGCACGACGTCGATGCCGAGCACGTTGGTCATGAAGTCGCCGTACACGTCCTTGTGGATGCGGGCGGCGTAGTCGCGGGCGTCCTCGTACGACACGTGGGCGGTGTGGCCCTCCTGCCAGAGGAACTCGCTCGTACGGAGGAACACGCGCGGGCGCATCTCCCAGCGGACCACGTTCGCCCACTGGTTGATCAGCAGGGGCAGGTCGCGGTAGCTCTGGACCCACTTGGAGAAGTAGTCGTTGATGATCGTCTCGGAGGTGGGACGGACCACGATCGGCTCGTCCAGCTCCTTGCCGCCGCCGTGGGTGACGACCGCGAGCTCGGGGGCGAAGCCCTCCACGTGCTCGGCTTCCTTCGTCAGGTACGACTGCGGGATGAACAGCGGGAAGTACGCGTTCTGGGCGCCCGCGTCCTTGATGCGCGCGTCCATCTCCTGCTGCATCCGCTCCCACAGCCCGTAGCCGTACGGTCGGATGACCATGGTGCCGCGTACCGGACCGTTGTCGGCCAGCTCGGCCTTGTTGATCAGATCCTGGTACCAGCGGGGAAAATCCTCCGCCTGGGGGGTGAGAACGGGTGCCTTTGCCATGGCGCGAATGGTACGGCGCCCGGGGCGGCGAGCGTGAATCGGGTGGCGCGCTCCTCTGGACGCGGGGGCGAATCGGGAGTTCTCTGGCAACGGGGGCATGGGGGCGAAACGGAATCAGGAGCGCTCTTTCGATGACACCGACGCCGACGGCGACGCTTGTCGCCCGGGACTGGGCGGAAATCCAGGAACGGATGCTGGTACCGCTGTACGAAGCGGTCTACGACCGGCTGGAGGTAGGGCCGGGCGACCGGCTGCTCGGCCTGGACTGCGGGGCCGGGCTGGCCCTTCTGCTGGCCTCCGGACGGGGAGCCCTGGCCACGGGTGTGGAGAGGGATCCGGCGCGCCGCGCACTGGCGCGCGAACGGCTGCTGGAGGTGGTGGCGGCCCCTCCTGCGCCCGCGGTGCCGTACGACGTACTGCTGGCCTTCTCCCCCGCTCCGGGGGCCCTGGCCGCGGCGCTGCCCGCGCTGCGGCGGCCGGGCGGGACGGTGGTGCTGGCCGACTGGGGGCCCGCGGAGCGGTGCACGGTGCCGTCGGTGCTGGGCGGCGGGCCGGTCTCCCGGGACCTGGACGCGGTGGTGGCGCGCGCCGGGCTGGTGCCGGACGGGTCGGGGCGGGTGTTCTGCCCCTTCGGGTACGCGGACGTGGACAGCGCGGTGCGCGGGCTGCTGTCGACCGGGCTGTACGAGGCCGCGACTTCGGACCCGGTGCAGCTGGAGAAGGAGCTCGCGGAGGCGCTTCACCCGTACGAGCGAGGCGACGGGGCGGTCTGGCTGCCGAACATCTTCCGCTACGTGATCGCCCGTACGGCCTGACGGACGGTCCGGCCGCGGACCCTGCGTCCTGCGCCGTACGGGGCTGGGAACCAGCCCCGTACGGAGCTCACTTGTGGAGGCGCGGGATGCCCGCGGCGGCGTAGGCCGCGGCTTCGTCCAGGGTTTCGTTCGCCATCAGGGCCTGCGCCAGGTCGTCCAGCTTGCCGCGGTTCTCGCGCAGCAGCCGGCAGGCCTCCACGTAGCACTCGTCCGTGATCCGGCGCATCTCGTGGTCCACCGCGTCGAGGGTGGCGGGGGCCGCGGAGAGGCCGTAGGGGCCCTGTCCGTCCGAGGGGATCGCGGTGAGGCGGCCGATGCGCTCGCTCATGCCCCAGCGGCCGACCATGCCCCGGACGATGTTGGTGACCTGTTCGAGGTCGTTCTCCGCGCCCGTGGTGATGACGTCGTAGACCACGTGCTCGGCCGCCATGCCCCCCAGCGCACCGATGATGCGGCCGCGCAGGTACGGCTCCGTGTACGCGTACCGGTCCGCCTCCGGGGTGGAGAGGGTGACGCCGAGCGCCCGGCCGCGCGGGACGATGGTGATCTTGCGAACCGGGTCCGCTCCCGGCTGGAGCATGCCGAGCAGGGCGTGGCCGCTCTCGTGGTACGCCGTGCGCCGGCGCTCCTCCTCCGGCATGACCAGCGGCCGTTCGGCGCCGAGCTGGACCTTCTCCAGCGCGTCCGAGAGGTCCGACTGGGTGACCTGCTTCTGCTTGCGCTTCACGGCGAGCAGGGCGGCCTCGTTGGCGAGGTTGGCCAGTTCGGCTCCCGTCATGCCCGGAGTCGTACGGGCCACTTGCGCGAGGTCGACGCCGTCGGCGAGCGGGATGTCCCTGGTGTGGATGCGCAGGATGGCTTCCCGGCCGCCCTTGTCCGGCGGGGAGACGACGACGGTGCGGTCGAAGCGGCCCGGCCGGGTCAGCGCCGGGTCCAGGACGTCGGCCCGGTTGGTCGCGGCCAGCACGACCACGCCTTCGGAGCCGGAGAAGCCGTCCATCTCCGTGAGGATCTGGTTCAGGGTCTGTTCGCGCTCGTCGTGGCCGCCCATGGCCGCGCCGCCGCCGCGCACCCGTCCGATGGTGTCGATCTCGTCGATGAAGACGATCGCGGGAGCCACCTTGCGTGCCTCGGAGAAGAGCTCCCGCACCCGGGACGCGCCCACGCCGACGATCATCTCGATGAACTCGGAGGCCGAGGCCGAGAAGAACGGCACCCCGGCCTCTCCCGCGAGTGCTCGCGCCAGCAGGGTCTTGCCGGTGCCGGGCGGTCCGGCGAGCAGCACGCCGCCGGGCATCCGGGCGCCCATCTTGCGGTACTCGTCCGGGTTCTTGAGGAAGTCCACGACGTCGTTGAGCTCGCCCTCGACCTCGTCGATGCCGGCCACGTCCTCGAAGGTCGTGCGCTTGGCGCCCTCCAGCTCGACCGGCTTGGGCGGCGTCTTGCGCCCCAGCCCGCCCATGCCGCCGCCCATCGCCGATCCCATCCGGCGGGCGATGAACACCCACAGGAGGACGAGCAGCAGCATCGGGGCCAGGGAGAGCAGGAGGTTGGCGAGGAAGCTGCGCTGTTCGACGACCGGGGAGGCGGTGACGACCACGTTCTGCTTGGTGAGGTTGGCCCACAGGTCGTCGTCGGCAAAGGCCGGGCGCTGGGAGACGAATTTGGTGTAGTCGCCCTTGTCGCCGTCCGGCTTGGGCTGTTTGGTCTTCAGCTGGCCCTGGATGGCGTCGCCCTTGGAGTAGATCTTCGAGACGTTGCCGTTGGCGACCTGCTTGCTGAACTCGGTGTACGAGATCGTCGACTCGTCGCCCTCGTTGAAGAAGGAGAGCACCAGGTTGGTCAGCAGGTAGACGATCAGGGCGGTGAGGATCAGGCCGCGCCAGCCCCCGGGCATCCTCTTCTTCGGCGGCGGGGCGGGCGGTGCGCCCTCGGAGCGCCAGGGCGTATCGGCCCGGTCGCGGGGCGGTACGGGGGTGGGGCTGGGCACGTGGCCTCCTTCTGCCGTCCTCCCGGCCGACCATAAGCGACAAACCCGCCCATTGCCCCTGCAGAAACGGGAGGGCCCCGTCCACCGGATCCGGTGGACGGGGCCCTCCCGCTGGCGCTCGCGCCGTTACTTCATGAACTTCTTGAACTCGTCCGGGAGGTCGAAGTCCTGGCCGGGCTGCGCGCCGCCGGCCGGAAGGCCGAAGGGGTTGCCGGCTGCCGCGGGCTCGACCGCCTGCGGACCCTGCTCCTTGCGGAGCGCGGCCGCGGCCTCTTCTTCCTTGCGCTTCATCGGGTTGCCGCTCTTGCGCTTGCCCTTGGCCTGCTTGATCTGCTTCTTCTGCCGGCCGGGGCCGCCGCCCATCCCGGGGATGCCCGGCATCCCGGGCATGCCGCCGCCCTGGGCCATGCGGGACATCATCTTGCGGGCCTCGAAGAATCGCTCGACGAGCGACTTCACGGCGCTGACCTCGGTGCCGGAACCCTTGGCGATGCGGGCGCGGCGCGAGCCGTTGATGAGGTGCGGGTCCTGGCGCTCGGCCGGGGTCATCGACTTGATGATCGCGGCGGTGCGGTCCACGTCGCGCTCGTCGATGTTGTTGATCTGGTCCTTGATCTGCCCCATGCCGGGGAGCATGCCGAGGAGCTTGGAGATGGAGCCCATCTTGCGGACCTGCTCCATCTGGGACAGGAAGTCGTCGAGGGTGAACTCCTTCGGCCCCTTCGCCAGCTTCGCCGCCATCTTCTCGGCTTCGTCCTGGCTGAACGTCTTCTCGGCCTGCTCGATGAGGGTGAGCATGTCACCCATGTCGAGGATCCGGCCCGCCATGCGGTCGGGGTGGAAGGCGTCGAACTCGTCGAGCTTCTCGCCGTTCGAGGCGAACATGATCTGCTTGCCGGTGACGTGCGCGATGGAGAGCGCGGCACCACCGCGGGCGTCGCCGTCGAGCTTGGACAGCACCACGCCGTCGAAGCCGACGCCGTCGCGGAAGGCCTCGGCGGTGTTGACCGCGTCCTGGCCGATCATGGCGTCGACGACGAAGAGGATCTCGTCGGGGCTGACGGCGTCGCGGATGTCCGCGGCCTGCTGCATCAGCTCCTGGTCGATGCCGAGGCGGCCGGCGGTGTCGACGACGACCACGTCGTACTGCTTGGTGCGCGCGTACTCGATGGAGTCCTTGGCGACCTGGACCGGGTCGCCGACGCCGTTGCCGGGGGCGGGCGCGTAGACGGCGACGCCGGCCCGCTCCGCGACCACGGAGAGCTGGTTGACCGCGTTGGGGCGCTGGAGGTCGCAGGCGACGAGGAGCGGGGTGTGACCCTGCCCCTTCAGCCACAGGCCGAGCTTTCCGGCGAGGGTGGTCTTACCGGCACCCTGGAGACCGGCGAGCATGATCACGGTGGGCGCGGTCTTGGCGAAGCGCAGCCGCCGGGTCTGGCCGCCGAGGATCGAGACCAGCTCGTCGTTGACGATCTTGAGGACCTGCTGGCCCGGGTTCAGGGCCTTGGAGACCTCTTCGCCGCGGGCTCGCTCCTTGACGTTCGCGATGAAGGAGCGGACGACGGGAAGCGCGACGTCGGCCTCGAGGAGGGCGATACGGATTTCCCGCGCCGCAGCGTCGATGTCCTGCTCGGAGAGGCGGCCTTTGCCCCGGAGGGACTTGAAGGTCGCGCTGAGGCGGTCGGAAAGCGTATCGAACACGGTGGTCGCGATTCCTCGGGTCGGGGGCGGTGTGGTCGTCTCCAGGGTATCGGGCCGCGCCAGCCCCTTGGCCCTGCGGGCGGCTTTCCCCACCCCGCCCCTTCCCGAAACCGGGGGCTCCGCCCCCGGACCCCCGCGCCTCAAACGCCGGCGAGGCTGGATTCAGCCCGTCCGGCGTTTGCCCGCGCAGCGGCTACGCCAAGGCGGCCTGGACCGCCCCGGCCAGGGCTGCCGCGGGCAAGGGCGCGAGGGGCTTGCCGTCCCCGTCGACCACGTACACCGTGTCCACCGCGTTCGCGCCCAGCGTGGAGACGTGCGCGCTGCGTACCCGGACGCCGGAGGATTCCAGGGCGCGCCCGATCCGGTGCAGCAGCCCGACGGCGTCAGGGGCCCGGACCTCCAGGACGGTGGCCAGGGAGGAGACCTCCGGGACCACCGAGACCCGGGGCGGCGGCGGGACCACCCCGCGGCGGCGCGGGTACGCGGCCTCGCGGTCCGCCAGCTTCGCGGGGACGTCCAGCGAGCCGTCCAGCGCCCGCACCAGGTCCGTGCGCAGCCGCGCGGCCTGCGGCAGGGCCCCGTACTCCGCGGCCACCCGCCACCGCAGCACGAGCACCTCGCCCAGCAGGTCCGGGAGCTCCAGGGAGCGCAGGTCCGCCGCCCGGACCGTCAGCCGGTGCAGGGCCAGTACGCCCGCCACCGCCGGGAGGACCCCCGGCTGGTCGGGGACGGCCACGATCAGCTCGACCCCGACCGCGTCCTCCTCCTGCCGGGCGTGCAGGGACAGGACCGGTTCCCCGGTGCGCAGCGCCTCCACCGCGAGGCGTTCCTGTTCGGTCGTGGGGATCTCCGGCTCCCCCTCCGCCGGGGTGGCCCCCCGCAGCACGGCGGCGACCCGTCCGACCAGGTCCGCGACGAGCGAGCCGCGCCAGGCGCTCCAGGCCGCGGGGCCGGTCGCCAGCGCGTCGGCTTCCGTCAGGGCGTGCAGTATTTCCAGCGTGCCCGGGGTTCCGACCGCATCCGCGACCGCCTTCACGGTCGCGGGGTCGTCCAGGTCCCGTCGGGTCGCGGTGTCGATGAGCAGCAGGTGGTGGCGTACGAGGACCCCGAGCACGGCCACGTCCTGGGCGTCGAAGCCCACCCGCAGCGCCACGTCGCGGGCGATGGTCTCGCCCGCTACCGAGTGGTCGCCGGGCCAGCCCTTGCCGATGTCGTGGAGCAGGGCGGCCATGAGGAGGAGGTCGGGGCGGCCGACCCGGCGGGTGAGTTCCGAGGCCCGTACGGCCGTCTCGACCAGGTGCCGGTCGACGGTCCAGGTGTGCACGGGATTGCGCTGCGGCCGGCACCGGACGCGTTCCCAGTCGGGCAGCAGCCGGGTGATGATCCCCTCGGCTTCGAGCGCCTCCCACACGGCGACGGTGGGTTCGCCGGCGCCCAGCAGGGTGAGCAGCTGTTCCCGGGCCTCGGCCGGCCACGGCACCGGCAGCGGCTTGGCCTGCGCCGCGAGCCTTCGTACGGCGTGCAGCGAGACGGGCAGTCCGGCCTGCGCGGCGGCCGCTGCGAATCGCAGGGGCAGGACGGGGTCGCGGTCGGGGCGGGCGGCGAGGGCCAGTACGGCCTCGCCGTCGGATTCCACGACGCCTTCGGCGAGCGGCGCCCGCTCGGGCACGGCGCCCCGGGTGCCGAGCAGCCCGCGGAGCCGGGGCCGCGTGGCCCGAGCGCGCAGCACGCGCCCGACTTCGCGCCAGGTGACGTCGCCGGCGTACGAGACCACCCGCGCGGCCTCGTACACCTCCCTGAGGAGGGCGTCGGCGTCGAGGAGCCCGAGCTGGGCCGCGACGGCGGTCTGTTCCTGGAGGGAGAGCCGGTCGGTGGCCCGCCCGGTCACCAGGTGGAGGGCGTCGCGCGCGTCGAGCAGGCGGCGCCTGGCGTCGGCGAGCCCTTCGCGCGGGGCGTCGGCGAGCCAGGACGCGGCGACGGCCCGCAGGGCGGTGACGTCGCGCAGCCCGCCGCGGGCTTCCTTGAGGTCGGGTTCGAGGAGGAAGCGCAGTTCCCCCGCGCGCTCCGCCCGGTCCCGGCACAGGGAGTGCAGTTCGGGGAGCCGCTTGGCGGCGAGGTTGCGCCAGTCGGCGAGGACCGAGGTGCGCAGGCCCGCGAGGAGCCCGACGTCGCCGGCGACGGGCCGGGCGTCGAGCAGTCCGAGGTGCACCTTGAGGTCTTCGGCGGCGGTCCTGCGGGCTTCGCCGGGGGTGCGGACGGAGTGGTCGAGGGCGAGCCCCAGGTCCCAGACGGGGTACCAGAGCCGGTCGGCCAGTGCGCTGAGCGCGCGGGCGTCGGCCTTGCCGTCGTGGAGCAGGACCAGGTCGAGGTCGCTGCGTGGGGAGAGTTCGGCGCGGCCGTAGCCGCCGACGGCCACGAGGGCCGCGCCCCGTACGCCGGTCTCCCGTACGGCGGTGGCGAACATTGCTTTGAGCCAGTCGTCGGTCAGCGCGGCCAGGGCGGAACGCCGGGAAGGCCCGGACCGCGACTCCTCCTGGAGGAGTCGCAGCCGGGCCGCGGCGTAACCGCTGGGTCCCGAGTCGGCCGTGTGAGCGGACGAGGCGTCGTCCGTGGTCTCTTCGATGCTCGTCACCCAGGAGCTCCCGTCACCTAGAGCGCGTCAGCGCCGCGCTCGCCGGTGCGGACCCGGATGACCGAGTCCACGGGGATGCTCCACACCTTGCCGTCGCCGATCTTGCCGGTCTGGGCGGCGTCGACCACGATCCGCATCACGTCCTCGGCGTCGCCGTCCTCGACGAGCACCTCGATGCGGATCTTGGGCACCAGGTCCACGGTGTACTCGGCGCCGCGGTAGACCTCGGTGTGGCCCCGCTGGCGGCCGTACCCGCTGGCCTCGGAGACCGTGAGTCCCTGGACGCCGAACCGGTGGAGGGCCTCTTTGATCTCGTCCAGCCGGTGCGGCTTCACGATCGCGGTGATGAGCTTCATGCGTCAACCTTCTTGCTCGCGGCGGCAACGGGGACGGGTACGGCGGTGCTCCGCGAAGAGGCGCCGCCGCCGGCTCCGCTGAAGTCGTAGGCGGTCTCGGCGTGTTCGACCTGGTCGATGCCGGAGACCTCGTCGTCCTCGGTGACCCGCATGCCCATCGTCCTGTCGAGGAGGAAGGCGAGGACCGCGGACGCCACGAGAGAGTAGATGAGGACGGAGAAGACTCCCACCGCCTGCTTGCCGAGCTGGGCGAGGCCGCCGCCGTAGAAGAGCCCGGCCGCGTCGGACTGGACCCCGCCGGTGGCGAAGAGGCCGATCAGGAGGGAGCCGATGACACCGCCGACGAGGTGGACGCCGACGACGTCGAGGGAGTCGTCGAAGCCGAACTTGTACTTCAGGCCGACGGCCATGGCGCACACGACACCGGCGATGGCGCCGATGGCGATCGCGCCGAGCGGGGAGCAGGAGCCGCCGGAGGGGGTGATGGCGACGAGGCCCGCGACCGCGCCGGAGGCGGCGCCCAGCGTGGTGAAGGAGCCGTGGCGCAGCTTCTCGTAGCCGAGCCAGGCGAGCATGGCGGCGGCGGTGGCGACCTGGGTGTTGACGAACATGACGGCGCCGACGCCGTCGTCGTTGCCGAGCCAGGATCCGGCGTTGAAGCCGAACCAGCCGAACCACAGGAGGCCGGCGCCGAGCATCACGAGCGGGAGGCTGTGGGGGCGCATCGGGTCCTTCTTGAAGCCGACGCGCTTGCCGATGACCAGGATGACGCCGAGGGCCGCGGCGCCCGCGTTGATGTGGACGGCGGTGCCGCCGGCGAAGTCGATGACGCCGAGCTCGAAGAGCCAGCCGCCGGCGCCCCACACCCAGTGGGCGACGGGGAAGTAGACGATCGTGACCCAGAGGGTGATGAAGAGGGCCCAGGCGCTGAACTTGACGCGGTCGGCCAGCGCACCGCTTATCAGGGCCGGGGTGATGATGGCGAACATCAGCTGGAAGACGGCGAAGACGTACACGGGGATGGTGTAGCCGTCCCACAGTTCGGTGATGCCGATGCCGCTGAGTCCGACGTAGTCGGAGCTCCAGCCGATCACGGACCCGACGTCGGAGCCGAAGGCGAGGCTGAATCCGTAGAGGACCCACAGGATCGTGACGATCCCGAGGCTGATGAAGCTCATCATCAGCATGTTGAGGCTGCTCTTGACGCGGACCATGCCTCCGTAGAAGAAGGCGAGTCCCGGGGTCATCAGCATGACCAGGGCGGAGCAGATGAGCATGAACCCGGTGTTCGCGGCAGAGAGCGTCGGGGCGTCTGCCGCGAGGGTCGTGATGGCTGATGCCATCGGCGTCTCCTCGTCGTCGGTACGTTCGCGTGCGGGCGACCGTGAAAACCTGTGCGGCGCTGGTTCGTGAATCAGGCCTGAGGGCCCGGCCCGGAAGCTGGCCGGTTAATGGCCCTGAGATTCGCGCAGGCCGGTTTCCGGCGGCGCCGCTGGGTGTTTCGCATCGATGACGAAGAGGTCCTGCGTGTTACGCGTCCATGAACGAGTGGTTCATGGACGCCCGGCGCTGAAGCCCGGCCGTGGCGGTGACCCGGGGAACCTGGCTGGGGGAGCCTGTTCGGGCTTCACGGGGTGACTGCCACGGCCGGGGGCCTTGGGGACGGCCGCGGAGGCCGTCAGACGGCCTCCGCGGCTTCGGGGAGCCGGGAGGCGAGGTGGTCGGTGAGGCGCACCACGTCGGCCACGTCGCCGTACTCACGCGCGGCGGTGTCGACGGTCTTGCGCAGCCGGGTGTTGACCCTTTCGGACCGCACCTTTCCCGCCACGTCGAGGGCGCGGCCGACGAGGACGGCGGCCTGCTCGGGCTCGCGCTGGAGCAGGTGCACGGTGGCCATGCCGATGAGGTTGAGGGCGTACGAGCGCTGGTGCTCCTCGTCCTTCTCGAAGAGCTCGACGGCGCGCTCCATGACGGGCTCGGCGAGGGAGGCGTACATGGGGCTGCGGCCGGCCACGTAGGCCAGGTCTCGGTAGGAGTGGGAGTTCTCGCCGTTGAGCTCGGCCTCGGAGAAGAAGCGGATCCAGTCGGGTTCGCTCTCGCCGCCGAAGCCGACGTCGGAGAAGGTGTCCTCGGCCATCCGCACGGCCCGCTTGCAGCGGCTGGGCTGGCCCATGTTGGCGTAGGCGCGGGCCTCCATCGCATACAGCATGGCCTGGGTACGGGGCCCCGCGCAGTCGCGGCTGCCGTACTGCGCGAGGTGGATGAGCTCCAGGGCGTCCTCGGGGCGGCCCAGGTGGATCATCTGGCGGCTCATGCTGGAGAGGATGTACGAGCCCAGCGGCTTGTCCCCGCCCTGCTTGGCGGCGTGCAGCGCGAGGACGAAGTACTTCTGCGCGGTGGGGTGCATGCCGATGTCGTAGCTCATCCAGCCTGCGAGTTCGGCCAGTTCCGCGGCGACCTTGAAGAGTCGCTTCATGACGGGGGCCGGGTGGTGTTCCTGGAGCAGGTCGGTGACCTCGTGGAGCTGGCCGACCACGGCCTTGCGGCGCAGGCCGCCGCCGCACTGGGCGTCCCACTGGCGGAACATCACGGTGGTGGCTTCGAGGAGGTCGAGCTCGGGCTCGGAGAGCCGGGGCGGCCGGTGGCCGCTGAGGGCGCCGCCTGCGGGTCCCGGCGCCCGGAGGCCCGGGTCGGCGGGCGGGACCGGGACGAGCCAGCGCTGCATGGGCTCGATGAGGGCGGGTCCCGCGGAGAGTGCGAGGGAGGTTCCGAGGAAGCCGCGGCGGGCCAGCATCAGGTCGCTGCGGGAGAACTCGCCGAGCAGTTCCACGGTCTGCGGGCCGGCCCAGGGCAGGTCGACCCCGGAGACGGAGGGGGTCTGGTGGGCGGTGCGCAGTCCGAGGTGCTCGATGGCGACGACGGAGCCGAACCGTTCGGAGAACAGCTCGGAGAGGATCCGCGGGACGGGTTCGCGGGGCTGCTCGCCGTCGAGCCAGCGGCGGACCCGGGAGGTGTCGGTGCTGATGTGGTGGGCGCCCATCTGGCGGGCGCGGCGGTTGACCTGACGGGCCAGCTCGCCCTTGGACCAGCCGCTGCGGACGAACCAGGACGTCAGCTGCTCGTTGCGGGCGGTCGCACTCTGCTCCGATTCCTCGGCGCTGGACCCGTCGGACTCCGCACTCGTTCCGCTTGCGCCGTTGCCGCTCACTGGAACGCCCCCATCCCTCAGCCTCTTCACCCACCACGCCCGTCAACGAGCAGCGCCGAGCGGCGGGGAGGACCTTCACAGGTCCTTCACACCTTGCCTCCGGCATACCCGCGTACGAGTCTGCCGTCGCTCTTCGTGCACCGAAAGTAATCCTACGATCACCCCTTCGGCGAGGTCGATCCCGGAAACGCCACCATTCGCCACCCCTTCGAATGAACTCGCCACCCGCCAGGCGCGATTCACTTGACACGAAGGCGAAAACGATCGGATGGACAGGGGTGCGCTCGGGGCGCGCGCGGCGAGGAGTGCGCCGGGCGACCACGGGACGGACCGCCGCGGCCCGGGCACGGTCCGGACTCCGCACCCTGTCCCATTCCGGTCACGCCGACGTCGTAACCACCGGCACGTCCGACCCGTTGGAGGGGGCATGGGCATGGGCTTCACGATCGGCGGCAGCCGCGGCACCAAGGAGTTCCGTTCCGGCGCTCGGCGCCGAGGCCGGACGTCGGAGTGCACGGCGGTGGCGGAGTACACCGGACTGTGGGGCTGGGAGGTGGTCCCGGGCGCACGTGCCGCAGCACCCGCCCGCGACTGCTCCTGCGGTCATACGAGTTGCGGCGCGCCGGGGGCGCATCCGTTGGCCCTCGCGCCAACGGTCCCGGCCGGAGCCACCCTCGACGAGGTCACCGAGACCTGGAGCGAATACCCGGGGGCCGCGGTGCTGCTCCCCGTCGGCCGCGCCTTCGACGTCATCGAGGTGTCCGAGGAAGCCGGGCGGCGGGCGCTGGTCCGCCTGGAGCGGATGGGCCTGCCCCTGGGCCCGGTCACCGCGACCCCGGACGGCCGGGCCCAGTTCTTCGTGGCCCCGGGGGCCGCCGTCGGGCTGCCGCAGCTGCTGTACCGGATGGGCTGGGACGACGCCGGTCTGGATCTGCGCGCGCTGGGCCAGGGCTCCTACGTCACGGCGCCGCCGTCCGACCGCGCGGGACTCGGCCCGATGAGCTGGCTGCGCCCCCCGGCACTGGACTCGGCCGGGGATCCGCCCCAGGCCCGGCTCCTGCTGGGCACCCTCGCCTACCTGTGCCACCGGCTGCGCAAGGCCTGAGCTCTGCGCACCGCCCCGCGCACGGCAGTGCCCCCGGGTCCCGTGGGACCGCGGGGGCACTGGGCCGCGTACGGGCCTGCAAGCCGCTTGAGGCTGTCAGTCGCCGATCAGGGCGTCGACGAAGGCCTCCGGCTCGAAGGGGGCCAGGTCGTCCGCGCCCTCGCCGAGGCCGACGAGCTTGACCGGGACGCCCAGCTCGCGCTGGACGGCGATGACGATGCCGCCCTTGGCGGTGCCGTCGAGCTTGGTCAGCACGATGCCGGTGATGTCCACGACCTCCGCGAAGACGCGGGCCTGGGTCAGGCCGTTCTGCCCGGTGGTGGCGTCCAGGACCAGCAGGATCTCGTCCAGCGGGCCGTGCTTCTCCACGACGCGCTTGACCTTGCCGAGCTCGTCCATCAGGCCGGTCTTGGTGTGCAGACGGCCGGCGGTGTCGATGAGCACCACGTCGGCGCCCTCGGCGATGCCCTCCTTGACCGCGTCGTAGGCGATGGAGGCCGGGTCGCCGCCCTCGGGGCCGCGCACGGTGCGCGCGCCGACCCGGTCGCCCCAGGTCTGGAGCTGGTCGGCGGCGGCGGCACGGAAGGTGTCGGCCGCGCCGAGCACGACGCTGCGCCCGTCGGCGACGAGCACGCGGGCGAGCTTGCCGGTGGTGGTGGTCTTTCCGGTGCCGTTCACGCCGACAACCATGATCACGGCAGGGGTGTCCACGCCGCTCTCGGTCTTCACGGCGCGGTCGAAGTCGGTGCCGAGGAGCGCGACGAGCTCCTCCTTCAGGAGCGCGCGCAGATCGGCGGGGGTGCGGGTGCCGAGCACCTTGACCCGCTCACGGAGCCGGTCCACCAGCTCCTGGGTCGGCGCGACACCGACGTCGGCGATGAGGAGGGTCTCCTCGATCTCCTCCCAGGTGTCCTCGTCGAGGTGCTCGCGGGAGAGCAGCGTGAGCAGCCCCTTGCCGAGCGAGTTCTGCGACCGGGCGAGGCGCGCGCGCAGCCGGACCAGACGGCCGGCGGTGGGCTCGGGCACCTCGATCTCGGGGGCGGCGGGCGCGACGGGAGCCTCGGCCTCCACGACCGGGGCCTCGGCGGCCTCCGTCTCGGGAAGCACCACCTCCTCGATCGTGCGGCGCGGTTCTTCCGCCGTCGGTGCGGCGTCCTCCCCCACCTGCGGTTCGGCGGGCGGGGCAGTGATGGTCGGCGTGCTCGACGGTGCCGTGGGCAGCTGCTTCTTCTTGCGGCTGCTGACCACGAGCCCGCTGATCGCACCGACCGCGACCAGGGCGATGACTACGACAAGGATGAGGATTTCCATAACTCACCCAGTATCGGCCACGCGCGCCCCGGGGCGGGGACCCTGGAGGTTCATACCAGAACGTAAGCCTCTGTTTGTACTTTTTGCGGCAAATCTACGATGATGAGCAATCCCCCACGCCCCGCCTCCCCCACGGAGTAGACGTATGCCTGCCGAGACGACCACCGTCGAGTCACGCGGACTGGAGCCCGTCCCGGACGGCGAGCGGCGCGGCCGGGTCCGCGAGCTCGTGCCGACCTGGGTCGCCGCCAACATCAGCGTGCTGCTGCTGACCATGGGCGCCGGCCTGGTCATCTTCAACAAGCTGAACATCTGGCAGGTGCTCGTCGTCGCGATCGCCGCGCCCGTGGTCTCGTACGGGATCGTCGGCCTCATATCCATCGCGGGCAAGCGCGGCGGCTCCCCCGGCATGGCGCTCTCCCGGGCCGTCTTCGGGCAGCGCGGCAACCTCTTCCCCGGCGCCCTGATCTGGGTCGCCCGCTGGGGCTGGGAGACCATCAACGCGGTCAGCGGCGCCTACGCCGTCCTGACCGTGCTCGACCTGGTCTTCGGCATCAAGAAGAACACCGCCCTGATCGTGGTCACCCTGCTCTTCTTCGTCGGCTGCACCTTCCTGGTCTCCGGTCTCGGCATCAACGCGCTGCGCGTCTGCTCCAAGTGGTCCACGTACCTCTTCGGCGCCTTCAGCGTGCTCGTCCTCGGCTACCTGATCGCGGAGACCGACTGGTCGGCCGTCTTCGACAAGCCCGCCGGATCCACCGCGATGATGGTCGCGGGCATCGGCACCATCGCCGCCGGAGGCATCAGCTGGGTCCCCTCCGGTCCGGACTTCACCCGGTACCTGCCCCGCACCGCCTCCGCGAAGGGCATGGTCGGCGCCACCATCGGCGGCGCGGCCGTCGTCGTCATCCCGATGGTGCTGATGGGCGCGGTGATGGCGGTCGCCACCCCCGACCTGGCCACCGCGCAGGACCCGGTCTCCTTCATCGGCGAGCTGCTGCCGACCTGGATCGCGGTCCCGTACCTGCTGATCGCCCTCGTCGGCATGCTGCTCATCAACTCGATGTCCATGTACTCGGCCGGCTTCACCGCCCAGACCCTCGGCATCAAGGTCCCGCGCGCGGCGGCGGTCAGCGTCAACGCCGTCATCAGCCTGGTCTTCGGCTTCCTGCTGATGGTGGTCGCCACCAGCTTCTTCGGATCCTTCATCTCCTTCCTGACCCTGCTCGCCGTGGCCTTCTCCGCCTGGATCGGCGTCTTCGGCGTCGACATGCTGCGCCGCACCTCCTACGACAGCGCGGCCCTGCTGGACACCACGCGGAGCAGCGCCTACTGGTACCGGGGCGGTTTCGCCTGGCAGGCCATGACGGCGTGGGGCCTGGCCCTGGTCGTGGGGCTGCTGTTCACGAAGGTCGACTGGTTCAGCGGCCCGCTCGCCACCACCTGGATCGGCCGGAACGGCCTGGGCTGGGCTGCGGGCATCGTCACCTCGGCCGTCCTGTACGCGGTCCTGCCGCGCTCGGGCCCGGCGGCGCAGGCCCCGGTCGCGCAGGAGCCGGAGCGGGAGCCGGTGCCCGCCGGATCCCTGTCCAACTGACGCGACGTCAGCTAACGTCCCCCTTCGCCCGCCCACCCACCTCCGGCGAAGGGGGACTTCTCCATGCCCATCACCGTGGCCAGGTTCAATCTCATCGACCCGAACGGCACCCCGGAAACCCTCTCCGCCCGGTACAAGGCCGCGCTGGAGATGGCGAAGTACGCGGACGACCGCGGGATCGACACCATCCAGACCGAAGAGCACCACGGCACCGACAACAACTGGCTGCCGTCCCCCTTCGCCTTCGCGGGCGCGGTCTTCGGTGCCACCCGCCGGATCGCGGTCACCGTCTCGGCGATCATCGGCCCGCTGTACGACCCCCTGAAGGTGGCGGAGGACATCGCGGTCCTCGACCTCCTCAGCGGCGGCCGCCTCGTCACGGTGGCCGGCATCGGCTACCGGCCCGAGGAGTACGAGCAGCACGGCGTCGAATGGGGCCGGCGCGGCAAGCTCCAGGACGAGCTGCTGGAGACCCTGCTGAAGGCGTGGACCGGCGAGCCGTTCGAGTTCCGGGGCCGGACGGTACGGGTCACCCCGCGGCCGTTCACCCAGCCGCACCCGCTGCTGCTGGTCGGCGGCAGCTCGCAGGCGGCGGCCCGTCGCGCGGCCCGGCTGGGGCTGCCGTTCTTCCCGAGCGCGCACCTGCCGGAGCTGGAGGCGTACTACAGCGCGAAGCTCGCGGAGTACGGCACGGAGGGCTTCTGCATGATGCCGGCGGCCGAGACCCCGCTGCTGCACATAGCCGAGGACCCGGACCGGGCTTGGGCCGAGTACGGCGAGCGCTTCCTGCACGAGGCGGGGATGTACGCGTCCTGGCAGTCCAAGGACATCCTCAGCGCCGTCCGCTCGGGCGCGCGCACGGTGGCGGAGCTGCGCGCGGAGGGCGTGTACCGCATCCTCACCCCGGACGAGGCGGTCGAGTACGCCCGCGCCGCCGGCGAGGCGGGGAACCTGGTGCTGCACCCGCTGTGCGGCGGGATGCCGATCGACGAGGGCTGGCGGAGCCTGCAGCTGCTGTGCGAACAGGTACTGCCCCGGCTCAAGGCCTGAGCCGCAGGGGCCCGGCCGACCGGGGCAGTACCCGCTGCGAGAGGAGAGAGGTGTTGGCGGGGGTGGTTACCCCATCTCCTCCAACGCCTTGCCCTTGGTCTCCGGCACCCACTTGAGGATGAACGGGATCGAGAGCACGGCGAAGACCGCGTAGATGACGTAGGCGCCGGACAGGTTCCAGTCCGAGAGAGTCGGGAACGAGACGGTGATGACCCAGTTGGCGATCCACTGGGCGGCGGCCGCCACGCCGAGGGCCGCGGCGCGGATGCGGCCCGGGAACATCTCGCCGAGCAGGACCCAGACCACCACGCCCCAGGACAGGGCGAAGAAGAGCACGAAACAGTTGGCCGCGATGAGCGCCACGAGACCCTGGGCGTGCGGCAGGGCGATGTCGCCGCCGCTGGTGTCCTTGTAGGAGAAGGCCCAGGCGGCGAGCCCGAGGGAAATCGCCATGCCCACGGACCCGATGAGCGCGAGGGGCTTGCGGCCGATGCGGTCCACGAAGACCATCGCGATCACCGTGCCGATGATGTTCACGACGGAGGTCTCGAAGGAGTACAGGAACGAGGAGCTCGGGTCGATGCCGACCGACTGCCACAGCGAGGAGCTGTAGTAGAAGATCACGTTGATGCCGACGAGCTGCTGGAAGACGGACAGGCCGATGCCGATCCAGACGATCGGCAGGAAGCCGAGCCGGCCGCCGAGCAGGTCCTTGAAGGTGGACTTGTGCTCGGAGCGCATGGCGTGCTCGATGTCCGCGACGCGTCCGTCGAGGTCGACGTGCTCTCCCTCGACCTCGGCGAGCACCTTCTTGGCCTCGTCGTTGCGGCCGACGGAGATCAGGAAGCGCGGGGACTCCGGGATGACGAAGGACATCAGCCCGTAGAGCACGGCCGGGACGACCATGACGCCGAGCATCCACTGCCAGGCTTCCAGGCCGCCGATCTTCCCGCGCTGCTCACCGTCGGCGAGGTTGAGGATCCCCCAGTTGACGAGCTGGGAGATGGCGATGCCGATGACGATCGCGGCCTGCTGGAAGGAGGCGAGCCGGCCGCGGTACGCGGGCGGGGACACCTCGGCGATGTAGGCCGGGCCGATGACCGAGGCCATGCCGATGCCGAACCCGCCGATGACCCGCCACAGGGCGAGGTCCCAGAGCGCGAACGGGAGGGCCGAGCCGACGGCGCTGGCCGTGAAGAGGACGGCGGCGATCTGCATGCAGCGGATCCGGCCGATCCGGTCCGCGATGCGGCCGGCGGTGGCGGCGCCGAAGGCGCAGCCGATCAGCGCGGCGGCGATCACCTGGGCGAGGGTGCCGGCCCCGACGTCGAAGCGGTCCCGGATCGCGACGACGGCGCCGTTGATCACGGAGCTGTCGTAGCCGAAGAGGAAACCGCCCATGGCCGCGGCCGCGGTGATGAAGATGACGTGCCCGAGGTGGTCGGGCTGGGACGCGCGGCCGCCGCCTGATGCCGAGGCCTGCGTGCTGCTGCTGCTGGTCAAGGTCTGCTCCTGCGTGCCCGGCTGCAGTGACGGGCGGTGGGGTCGATTCCTACCAGTGGCGCACAGGTCAAGATCGGGCACCACCCGGAGGAGAGGCGGCCCAAGAGAGCCTATGTGTTCATTTCTTGAAGTCAAGGGAGCGAGAGGGGCCGGTTTTCTCGTAGATGAAGAGGAGTTGAGGGGGCGTCATCATTCAGCTATTGAATGAACGAGGGGCTGACGCGTGTCACCGCAGACGCTGGCTGATGACCTTCGAGACCCCGTCGCCCTGCATCGACACGCCGTAGAGCGCGTCCGCGACCTCCATGGTCCGCTTCTGGTGCGTGATCACGATCAGCTGCGAGCTCTCCTGCAGCTCCTCCATGATCCGGATCAGCCGCTGGAGGTTGGTGTCGTCGAGCGCCGCCTCGACCTCGTCCATCACGTAGAACGGGCTGGGCCTGGCCTTGAAGATGGCGACCAGCAGCGCCACGGCGGTCAGCGAGCGCTCGCCGCCGGAGAGCAGCGAGAGCCGCTTGACCTTCTTGCCGGGCGGTCGGGCCTCCACGTCGATGCCGGTGGTGAGCATGTTGCCTGGGTCGGTGAGGATCAGCCGGCCCTCGCCACCGGGGAACAGGCGCGAGAACACCCCCTCGAACTCCCGGGCCGTGTCCCGGTACGCCTCCGTGAAGACCTGCTCGACCCGCTCGTCCACCTCCTTCACGACCTGAAGGAGATCTGACCGCGTTTTACGTAGGTCTTCCAGCTGCTCGCTGAGGAATTTGTGCCGTTCTTCCAGGGCCGCGAACTCCTCCAGGGCCAGCGGATTGACCTTGCCGAGCTGCTGATAGGCACGCTCGGCAGCCTTCAACCGCTTCTCCTGCCGGGCCCGTACGAAGGGTTCCGGCCCGGCGTCCTCCGCCTCCCGCTCCCCCTCCCCCTCCGCGGGCGGGCTCGGCGGCACCGGCTGATCGGGGCCGTACTCGGCGACCAGCCCCGCCGCCGCGATTCCGAACTCCTCCAGGGCCCGCGCCTCCACCTGCTCGATCCGCATCCGCTTCTCCGCCCCGAGGACCTCGCCCCGGTGCACGGAGTCGGTGAGCTTGTCGAGCTCGTCCTTGAGGCCGCGGCCCCGGCTCCTGGCCTCGTCGAGCTCCCGCTCGCGCAAACCCTTGCCGTACTCGGCCGACGTGCGCTCCTCGGCGGCCCGGGACAGCGACACCTCGATGTGCGCGAGCAGCTGGCGGGCGCCGTCGGCGACGGCCGCGGCCACCCGGGCCTCGTGGCGCAGCCGTTCGCGACGGCGCTCGGCCCTGGCCCGGTCCTCCCGCTCGGCGCGGGCCGCGCGATCGAGTCCGTCCGCGCGGCCCGCCAGGCCCTTGAACCGCTCCTCATGGGTCCTGAGCTGCAGCCGCGCCTCCATCTCGGTCTGCCGCGCGTTCGCCCCGTCGGCGGCGAGCCGGTCCCTGCTGGAGGTGTCCGGCTCGTCCTCCACCGGCATCTCCTCGGCCACGGCGAGCCGTTCCGCGCACTCCTCCACCTCGGCCAGCGCCTGCTCCAGCGCGTCCTGCGCCTTGGCCGCGGCCGCCGCCGCGCGCTCGGCCTCGCCCGCGGCCCCCTTCGACTGACCGGCGAGCCGCCCGAGCTGCTGTGCGACCCCGGCCCGCGCCTGCTCGGCGGCCCGCCTGAGCTCACCGAGCTCCTCAACGCGCGCGCCCACCTCGGAACGCCGCTGCGCGGCCGCCGACTTCTCCTCCTCCAGGGCCAGGCACCGGCCGTCCAGCCGAGCGCGCTCGGCGTCCGCCTCGTCCACGGCCGCCTGCACCTCGATCAGGCTGGGCACCCCGGCGGAGCCGCCGTGCGCGAGATGCGCCCCGAGGACGTCGCCCTCGGCGGTCACCGCCACCAGATCGGGCCGCTCGGCGACCAGGGCCTCGGCCTCGTCGAGTCCGCCGACCACCACGTAGTCCCGCAACACCCAGGCGACGGCCCGCACCAGTGCGGCGTCGCCCCGCACGAGCCTCCCGGCGGGGATGGCGGTCCCGCTCTCGGCCAGGGTCTTCACAGCCGTCTCTGCCTCGGCCTCCGCCTCGGCTACAGCCAGTCCGTCCCGCGCACCGGACCCGGGGACGGCCGCAGCGGCCTGCGCCGTGGCTCCCGGAGCGGCAGAAGCAGCCGACGCAGCCGAGGCAGCCGAGGCAGCTGAGGCAGCTGAGGCAGCGTGCCCTGCGGGGGTGCCCTGGCCCGGGACCGAGGCCTCGGTCCCGGCAGGCGCCCCGGCCACGGCCCCGACGCCGGGCCCCGCCGGGGCCGCCGCCTGGCCGGGAAGGGCCGGGACGGGCCGGTCGCCGGACGGGTCCGGCGGGGTGATCAGGAACGTGGCCCGGCCCGCGTCCGTGGTGCGCAGGTGCCGGATCGCGCCGGACGCCGAGGCCGGCGAAGCCACCGTCACCGCGTCCGCCGCCGCGCCCAGTGCCGCCGCCACCGCCACCTCGTAGCCCGGGGTCAGCGACAGCCGCCGGGCCGCCGGGCCCAGCAGGCCTTCGAGCCGCGCCGCCAGCACCGCCCCGGTGCCGTCCTTGCGGCGCAGCCCCATCGCCAGGGCCTCGCGGCGGGCCGATACGGCCGCGCGTGAACGTTCCGCCGCCGCCAGCGCGTCGCGCGCCGCGCCGAGTCCGGCCTCCGCCGCCGTCAGCTCCGCCCGCGCGGCCTCGTACGCACCCTCCGAGTCCGGCGAGGAGTCGTCCTCCGCGACCTCCTCCGCCAGCGCCTCGTACTCCTCCTGCGCCGCTGCCGCGCGGGACTGGGCCCCGTCGCGCGCCGCGACCAGCCGGTCGATCTCGGCCTGGGCCGCGCCCGCGCGGGAGCGGGCCGCGCCCAGTCGGCCCGTCAGCCGCGCCAGGCCCTCGCGCCGGTCGGCGATGGCCCGCGCCGCGTCCCGCAGCCGGCGTTCCTCCGCGGCCAGCGAGCCCTCCAGCTCGGCGCGGTGCGAGACGGTGTCCTCCAGCGCCCGGGAGGCCGCCACCAGCGCGGCCGTCAGTTCCGCTTCCTGCTCGCGGATCCGTGCCGCTTCCCTCTCCATGTCCTGCGGATCGCGGCCCCGGCGCTCCTCCTCGGGCGGTGCCGAGGCCGACTTGACCCGGGCGTCCGCCAGGGACGCGGTCCCGCGTACCCGTTCGGCCAGTTGCGACAGCTCGTACCAGGTCTGCTGCGCCCGCTGGAGCCGCGGCGCGAGTTCCCGTACGGCTTCCTCCAGTTCGGATTCCCGCCGCAGCGCCGCGGCGAGCTGCGCCTGGGCCGCGTCCTTGCGCTCCTTCAGCGCCGCTTCGTCGGCGATCTCCGCGTCGAGCGCGCCCTTCAGCGTCACGAGGTCGTCGGCGAGCAGCCGCAGCCGCGCGTCGCGCAGATCGGCCTGGATCACGGCCGCCCGCCGGGCCACCGCCGCCTGCCGGCCGAGCGGTTTGAGCTGGCGGCGCAGCTCGTCGTTGAGGTCCTGGACGCGCGCCAGATTGGCCTGCATCGCGTCGAGTTTGCGCAGCGCCTTCTCTTTGCGTTTGCGGTGCTTGAGCACTCCGGCCGCTTCTTCGATGAAGGCTCGGCGGCCCATCGGATCGGCATGGAGCACGGAGTCCAGCTGGCCCTGTCCGACGATGACGTGCATCTCGCGGCCGATGCCGGAGTCGGAGAGCAGCTCCTGGATGTCCAGGAGACGGCAGGTGTCACCGTTGATCTGGTACTCGCTGCTGCCGCCGCGGAACATGATCCGGGTGATGGTGACTTCGGCGTAGTCGATGGGCAGCGCGCCGTCGGAGTTGTCGATGGTCAGAGAGACCTCGGCGCGGCCGAGCGGCGGGCGTCCGGTCGTGCCGGCGAAGATGACGTCTTCCATCTTCCCGCCGCGCAGGGACTTGGCTCCTTGTTCACCCATGACCCAGGAGAGCGCGTCCACCACATTGGACTTGCCGGAGCCGTTGGGGCCGACGACGCAGGTGATGCCCGGCTCGAAGCGCAGGGTGGTGGCGGAGGCGAAGGATTTGAAGCCACGCAGGGTCAGGGACTTGAGGTGCACGCCGCCGGACTCTACCTTTCACGTTCGGTTTCGCCCATGAAGGTGCAGGGCACTTCAGACGTTAAAGGAAGGGGCCCCTCACCTGGCGCAACGCGCCAGGTGGCCTCGCGGCGGAAGGCGCGAGAAGGAGCACCCGGCAGGCAGACCTCCGGCAAGAAAGAAGGGACGCCGAAGCGCCCCTTGCAGATCTTGCGGTACTTGTTGGTTGAGCGACGAGGGAGCGCGGATCAGGTGAGCGCAGGCTCCGCCTGGGGTACGTCGAGGTCGATGCTGTCGAGCAGCGAGTCTCCGTGCTGTGCGGCGGCCGCGTTCAGTGCGTCGTTTTCGGACTGGATTCGTCCGAGCTCGGACTCGAGGTCCTGGACGCGCTGCTGAAGCCGTCGCATCTCGGCGAGGAGTCGCGGGTCGGAACCGCCGACGTAACCGAGAAGCGCCTTTGCCATGATGGATGGTCCTCCACACTGAGTGACCGACCGAAAGCGGTGTGGGTCGTGAGGGAATCGCACCCGCGGATGTCCGGCAGCGACTGTCAGTCACTGCGCACTTCCTTTGGCTAACTGCCAACACTGCCAAACAGCTCAGGTGCGCGGGGCTTCCAGCGTCTCACCAAAAAGTTTGACGGTCAACACGATCACGCCCTGTATCGGCGGGCAGCCCGGTCCTCGCAAGGGATGTGGAGATCATCCTCGTCTCCGAGCCTTCCACGGATCCTCCGCGTCGGCAACGCGTCACCGAGGAATGCGCAGATCCGACCATGTGCGGACCATCCGGAGATCTGTTCAGTGCATGATCAGTCGATCGCTCACCGGATCGCGAACCCTTCGTAGCCGCCCCGCGGTGTGCCCCAGATCTCCGTCACACCGTCGACCCTCCCGGGCGTGTCGGCGCCGTGGAGCCACTCCAGGAGCCGGTGGCAATTCTCACGTTGACCTTCGGCCACCACCTGTACTCGACCGTCGTCGAGGTTGAGCGCGAAGCCGGCCAGTCCGCCGATCTCCAGGGCATTGGCCCTGGTGAACCAGCGGAAGCCCACTCCCTGTACACGGCCGCGCACCCAGGCGGTCATGCGGACATCTTCATTCATGCCTGAACGCTAACCGGGCAAACACTTTCGGGTCACATCCCCCCTTGGCGCCATGGCGTACAGTCGCGCACCAATGAGCTCACCCATTCGGGTGAGTACCCCTTGATCTTGAACCCCGAGGAAGGTAATTCGCGATGGGACGCCACCGACTCCAAGCCGCACCCCGTCGCGGCACGAAGCGCCGTACCGCCGTGCGTGGCGGCCTGCTCGGCGCGGCCGTGGCCGTGGTCCTGGGTACGGCGGCGGTGACCACGGGCGTGGTCCCGGTCGGTTCCTCCTTCCCCTACGTGGGCGTCGCGGGCTCGGGCTCCGCCGCCAAGGCGGACGCCGGGGCCCAGGCCTCACCGAGCCCCGGGAGCGCGCTGGAGCAGCAGGGCGGCCTCGCCAACCTCTCGGGCCGCGCCTCCGCCGGGCCGGGTTCCGCTTCTGGTTCCCCCTCCCCTTCCGCTTCCCCCTCTCCCTCCGCCTCGCCGTCCCCGTCGGCCAGTCCTTCCCCGACGCCCTCGGCGGAGCCCTCGAAGGCCCCCCAGCCGACCCCTACCCCGGCCGCGCCCAAGCCGCCCGCCCCGAAGCCGGCCACTCCCCCGGCCACAACCGGCGACTCCTCCGCGGAAGCCGCCGTGCTCGCCCTGGTGAACCAGGAGCGCGCGCAGGCCGGCTGCGTCCCGGTCCGGGCGAACCCGCCGCTGGCCGCGCTGGCCGCGGCCTTCAGCAAGGACATGGCCGTCCGGGGCTTCTTCGACCACACCGACCCCGACGGCAGGACCCCCTGGGACCGGGCCACCAATGCCGGGATCTCGGGCCTGGGCGGCGAGAACATAGCCCGCGGGCAGGGCGACGCCACGGCCGTGATGAAGGCCTGGATGAACAGCCCCGGCCACAAGGCGAACATCCTCAACTGCGAGTTCCGCACCCTCGGCGTGGGCGTCTACAACGCCGCCGGCGGCCCCTGGTGGACCCAGGACTTCGGTTTCTAGGCCTCGGCGGAGATCATTCCGCCATGACCTCAACCACGGGCACGACCACGACCGACACCGACGGAGCGGCGGCCGCGGGCACCTGGAAACTCGGTGACCTGGAGATCAACCGCCTGGGTTTCGGCACGATGCGCCTTCCCCAGACCGGCGAGGCCCTCATCGCCGACGCCACTCCGCGCGATCGCAACCAGGCCATAGCCGTGCTGCGCCGCGCGGTCGAGCTCGGCGTCAACCACCTGGACACCGCCGCGTTCTACTTCTCGCCGCTGCGCTCGGCCAACGAGCTGATCAACACGGCCCTGGCCCCCTACCCGCAGGACCTCGTCATCACGACGAAGGTCGGGCCCGGCCGGGACAAGTCGGGAGCCTGGCTCCCCCACGCCACCCCCGGCGAACTGCGCGGTCAGGTCGAGGAGAACCTGCGCCAGCTCGGCCGCGACCACCTCGACGTGGTCAACCTGCGGGTCCTGGGGACCGATTCGATCGCCGAACGGTTCGGCGCGCTGGCGGAGCTGCGCGAGGCCGGGCTCATCCGGCACCTGGGCATCTCCAACGTGACGCCCGAGCACCTCGCGGAGGCCCGGGCCATCGCGCCCGTCGTCTGCGTGCAGAACCCGTACGGGATCGGGGTCCGGCCCGATCAGGAGGCCTTCGTCCGCAGCTGCGGCGAGCAGGGGGTCGCCTTCGTCCCCTTCTACGCGATCGCCGGCGCGGGCCGCGAGGCGGGTCCGGGCGAGGACGCGGACGCCATCGGGGTGGCCGAGGTGCGGGAGGTCGCGCGGGCCCACGGCGCCAGCCCCGCGCAGGTCCGGCTGGCCTGGACCCTGAGCCAGGGGCCGCACGTACTGGCCATCCCCGGCACCGGGGACCTCGGCCACCTCGCGGACAACGTGGCCGCGGCGGCCCTGCGGCTCTCCGAGGCGGAGCTGGCCCTGCTCGACACGGCCCACCGCAGGGCGGCCTGACACACGACGGCCCGACACGAGCGGGACGAGCGAACGGGAGAGGGGCACGGCCGCGGTGCGGCCGTGCCCCTCTCCCGTCGTGCCCAAGGGCCCGTCGCGCCCTAAGTACCCGTCGTGCGTCAGACCGCTTCGGCGGCCAGCGCAGCGCGGCCCGCGACGAGGACGCGGGTCTGCTCGGTGACGCGGCGGCCAAGGTGCTCGGCGGTGGCTATGTCGGCCTTGTGGACACCCTCGGGACCCTGGTCGGTGTGGGTCTGAGCGGCGGCGCCGTCGAAGAAGCCGAGGCGGTTGATGTCGTTCTCGGAAGCGGTGGTGGCGTTCCAGCCCGGCTTCAGGCCCAGGTTGACCCAGCTCATGCCGTGCTGCGCGGCCAGCGTCTGGAAGAAGCCGAGGGTGTGGCCCTTGTCGCCGCTCTTGGAACCGGAGTTGGTGAAGCCGGCAGCCACCTTGTCCTGCCAGCCGAAGGTGAACCACACCTTGGAGGTGGCTTCGGCGAAGGCGTGGAAGGCGCCGGAGGCGGTGCCCATGTAGGTGGGGGCGCCGAAGATGATCGCGTCGGACGCGCCCAGGAGCTCCCACTGGGCGTCGTCGATCTCGTCGACCTTGACCAGGTGCACCGTCGCACCGGCCTCGGCGGCTCCCGACCGGACGGCCTCGGCGATGACGGCGGTGTGGCCGTAGCCGGAGTGGTAGGCGATCGAAACGACGGGGGCGTGCGTGATACCGGACAAGGCTGATCTCCCTCGAAAGCTCCGCGGTCGGCCGCGGCGCCGTGCTGTTGGTGCGACGGGAAACAGCCAACCACTAACTTTTGGAAAGCGCAAGCAAAACGATCAGCGCTGTGCGGTAGTACGCTGAAAGCATGCAGACTCCAGCCTGTAGCGAAGCCGACGACGCCGCCGCTACCGATCCGTCCTTCGATGTCTTCGCGCGCGCGTGTCCGTCCCGGGAGACCCTGGAACACGTCACGGGCCGCTGGGGCAGCCTCACCGTGGGCGCCCTGCGCGAAGGCTCGTGCCGCTTCAACGAGCTGCGCCGCCGCGTCGACGGCGTCAGCGAGAAGATGCTGTCCCAGACCCTGCAGGCGCTGGAACGCGACGGCATCGTCACCCGCGAGGCCCAGCCCACCAACCCGCCCCGGGTCGACTACGAGCTGACCCCCTTCGGCGCGGAGATCGCGGAGCGCCTCGTCGCGCTCATCACCCTGCTGGAGGAGCGGATGCCCGAGGTACTGAGCTCCCGCTCCGCCTACGAGGCCGCGCGCGAGGGTCGCTGACAGCGCGGGCAGAAGTAGCTCGACCGGTTCATCCACGGCCGGCGCCGCATCGGGGTACCGCAGCGGCGGCAGGGCTCGTCCTCGCGCCCGTACGCGTCGAGGGAGCGGTCGAAGTAGCCCGACTCCCCGTTGACGTTGACGTACAGGCTGTCGAAGCTGGTGCCGCCGGCGGCGAGGGCCGCGTTCATGACGTCGCGGACGTGGCCGAGGAGTTCCGCGCTCCGGGGGCGCGTGAGGGTGGCAGTGGGGCGCTCGTAGTGCAGTTTGGCGCGCCACAGCGCCTCGTCCGCATAGATGTTGCCGACCCCGCTGATCAGCGACTGGTCGAGCAGCGCCCGCTTGATGGTGCTCCGCTTGGCGCGCAGCGCCAAGTGGTAGGCCGTCTCGTCGAAGAGCGGGTCCAGCGGGTCCCGGGCGATGTGCGCGATCGTCTCGGGCAGTCCGTCCTCGTACCCGTCCGTCCCCTCCGCGACGCTCTCGTGCAGCGACATGCCGCCGAAGGTCCGCTGGTCGACGAAGCGCAGCTCGGTGCCCGCGTCGTCGCGGAACCGCACCCTGATGCGCAGGTGCTTCTCGTCGGGGGCGTCCTCGGGCTGGACCAGCAGCTGCCCGCTCATCCCGAGGTGTCCGAGCACGGACATCTCCCGCTCGGCCAGCGGCACCCACAGGTACTTGCCGCGCCGCCGCGCCACGCCGAAGGTCTCCCCGGCCAGCCGCGCCGCGAAGTCGGCTCCGCCGCCCGCGTGCCGGCGTACGGCGCGCGGATGCAGCACCTCGACCGCTTCCACGGTCCGCCCGGCCACCCAGCGTTCCAGTCCGCGCCGCACCACTTCGACTTCGGGCAGCTCGGGCACGGGGTCCTCCGGAGGGGTGCGGTCGTGAACGCTCCCGGCGAGCGTACCGGCCACCCGGACCCGGGCCGGAAACGGGTCCGCCCGCCCCTGCCGAGGCAGGGGCGGGCGGGGGAAATCCCGAAGAAAGCGTCAGGCTCCCGGTGTCGGGGCGGCGGGCGTCGGCGCCTCGCCATCCCCGGCGTCGGTACCGGTCGCGGCCGAGGCCCCGTCCGGGTCCGACTCCGAGACCGGGTCCGGCTCCGAGACCGGAACCCCGGTCGGAACCGGAGCGGCAGCGGCCAGGGCTTGCGCCGCGATCCGCTCGTCCGCCTTGGCGCGGATCCCGCGCCAAGCGGACTCCGCCGCCTGCTGTTCGGCTTCCTTCTTGCTGCGGCCGGTGCCGGTGCCGTACGAGACACCACCGACGCGGGCGGCAGCGGTGAAGGTCTTCTCGTGGTCCGGACCTGTCTCGGTGACCAGGTATTCCGGCACACCAAGACCTTCGGCCGCCGTCAGCTCCTGGAGACTGGTCTTCCAGTCCAGGCCGGCACCGAGGTTGGAGGACTTCTCGATGAGCGGGTCGAAGAGCCGGTGAACCAGCTCCGAGGCCGCGTCGAGGCCCTGATCGAGGTAGACCGCGCCGATCACCGCTTCAAGCGTGTCGGCGAGGATGGAGGCCTTGTCCCGGCCACCCGTGCCCTCTTCACCCCGGCCGAGCCGGACGAAGGAGCCGAGTTCGAGGCCGCGCCCGACCTCCGCAAGTGCGCGTGAGTTGACTACCGCTGCCCGCAGTTTGGCCAGCTGGCCTTCCGGCAGGTCCGGGTGAGTCGTGTACAGCGTGTCCGTGACCACCAGGCCCAGCACGGAGTCCCCGAGGAACTCCAGCCGCTCGTTGGTGGGCAGACCGCCGTTCTCGTACGCGTACGAACGGTGGGTCAGTGCACGCACCAGAAGGGCGGACTCGAGGTGATACCCGAGCCGCCCTTCCAGAAGCGTGTGGGACGAGGCCGCGTTGTTACTGTCTGCCTGCTTCTCAGCGTTGGACAGCTCAGACATTGCGCCTCTCACCAGCCGCTCAGACCTCGAGGACCTGGCGCTTGTTGTAGGTGCCGCAGCTCGGGCACGCAATGTGCTGGAGCTTCGGCTCCTGGCAACGCTCACACGAAACCAGGGTGGGGACCGCAGCCTTCCACTGCGACCGGCGGTGGCGCGTGTTGCTGCGCGACATCTTCCGCTTCGGAACAGCCACGGCTACTTCTCCTGCTTCTCGGCGGCGCCCTGAACTCCGTCGGAGGCAGTGCCGCTCATATTGTCCTTCTCGACGCCCTGATCGGTGACGAGTCCCTGCAATGCCGCCCAACGGATGTCGACGGCGTCATGGTGGTGGTCCGGGTCGTCGTTCAGGCTGAGCCCGCAATCGGGGCACAGTCCGAGACAGTCCTCCCGGCACACCGGCTGCAGCGGCAGTGCGAGCACCACCACATCGCGCAGCACGGGTTCGAGGTCGAACAAGCCGTCCTCGATAAAGAGCGTGTCCTCGTCGTCCTCGGCGTCGTCGGCCGGCTCCGCCTTGGAGCGGTTCCGGTCGTCGGCGTCAGGGTACGAGAACATCTCCTGGAAGTCCGCCTTGAGCTCTCGCTCGACGGCCTCCAGACACCTTACGCACTCTCCCACGGCCGAGCCACGGGCGGTGCCTGTGACAAGCACCCCTTCCATGACCGACTCGAGGCGGAGCTTGAGGTTCAGCTTGCTGCCTTCCGGCACTCCGATGACTCCGGCGAGACCGAGGTCCCCCGGTGCCGCGATTTCACGGGACAGCCGCAGCATGGCACCAGGACGCCGCCCCAGCTCGTGCGTGTCGAACACGAGGGGGTTGTGGTGGTCGAGGCGGGTATTCAGGGCTGTTCCTGCTTTCACAAAATCACTGGAGACTGCTGAAGATCAATGCTTCCGCCACTCATGGGCAGCATGGATCGCGGTGCATACGCGCGACCGAAGAGCCAGGATACCCGCCCCTTCGCCCTGAGCCCAATCCGGGTGGGCGACGGAGGTCAGCGGCCCTGCTCGTACTGACGCAGCTGATCCAGGTTGATCATGCTCGTGTCGAAGAAGCTGGTCTCGTCGAGCGCCGCCTGCTGGTCCGGTGTGCCCTGCTGCGGCTGCTGGTAGCCCGCATAGGGGTCCGGCTGCTGCTGCTCGTCGTAGTGCGCGGCGTAGGCCGCTCCGGTGGAGCCGGTGCTCGCACCGGAGTACGGGTCCGGCTGCTGCTGTACCTGCTGGTAGCCGCCGTAGGGGTCCTGGTAGGAGTAGGCGTCCTGCTGGACGGGCTGCTGGTAGGCGTAGGTGTCGTACACGGGCTCCGGCTGCGCCTGCATCTGCGCGGGGATCAGCGGGGCCTCCGGCTCGGCCAGCCCGGCCAGGAAGTCGGCGTCGCTCGCCGAGCGGGACTGCTGGAGCCCCGCGGCGTCCTGGGCGGCCATGTGCGCGCCGAGGTCGTCCGTGGCCACCCGGCCGAGGAGCTTCTGGCGGCCCCGGCCGACGGCCTCCAGGGTCTTGGAGAGCACCGCCTCGAAGGTGGCCAGCTTGGTGTCCACGTACGCGTCCGCCTGCTGCCGCTGCGTCTCGGGGTCGTGGCTGCGCTCGGGCGCCTCCGCGTCGGGGTAGCCCTGCTCGTCGAGCCCGGCCCCCCGCCCCAGGAGCTTCTCGCGGCCCCGGTCCACCGAGCCGATGGTCTTGGTCAGGACCACCTCGAAGTTGGCGAGCTTGCTGTCGACGTAGTCGTCGGCCTCGGCCCGGACCTCCTCGGCCTCCCGGCGGGCATCCGCCAGGATCCGGTCGGCCTCGTCCTGGGAGCGCCGGGCGACCTCGGTGTCGGAGATCAGCGAACCGCGCTGGGCGTGCGCCGACTCGATGATCCGGTCCGCCTCCCGGCGGGCCTCCTCGACCATCTGTTCCCGGCCGCCGATGAGCTCCTGCGCCTGCGCGAGCGAGCCCGGCAGGGCGCCCCGTACCTCTTCGAGGAGTGCGAGCAGCTCGGCGCGGTTGATCACGCACGAGGCCGACATGGGCATGGACCGGGCGCTGCCGACGGCCGCGACGATCTCGTCGAGCTTCTTCTGCACGTCCATGGGGGCTCGCACTCTCTCGGCCTCGGGCGGTTCCCGAGACGGACGGGACGACTTTAAGGCCACTGGGCCGGGAGCCGACACCGACTGACTCGGCGTCAGGGATTTGGGCGGCCGGACCTCAGCGGTCGGACAGCCGCTCCATGAGCGCGGTGTGCACATGGGCGGGCAGCAGGTGGGCGACGTCGCCGCCCCAGGTCGCCACTTCCTTGACCAGTGAGGAGGACAGGAAGCTGTAGGTGGGGTTGGTCGGGACGAAGAGCGTCTCGACGCCCGAGAGCCCCATGTTCATCTGGGCCATCTGGAGCTCGTAGTCGAAGTCGCTCACCGCGCGCAGGCCCTTGACGATGGCCGGGATCTCGCGCTGCTTGCAGAAGTCGACGAGGAGTCCGTGGAAGGACTCGACCTCGATGTTGCCGTAGCCGGCGGTCGCCTCGCGGATCAGCTCGATCCGCTCGTCGACGGTGAAGAGTCCCTGCTTGGACTGGTTGATCATCACGGCGACGTGGACCACGTCGTAGAGCCGGGAGGCCCGGCCGATGATGTCGAGGTGTCCGTTGGTGATGGGGTCGAACGACCCGGGACAGACGGCGCGGCGCAACTTGATTCCCTCGCTCCCCGGTACGGGATTCATGACTCTTCGCTGATGGTGGCGGCTCGGCCGTACCAAAGGGTGCCTTCGCCGTACTTCCGGGACCGGAGCGGTTCGAAGCCCTCGGGCCACGGGAATGCGCCACTCCTCGTCCTGCGCTCCACGGTGACGAGCGCATCGCCCGTGAGCCAGCCATTGGACCGGAGTGTGAGCAGGATCTCGCGAAGATCGTCGTGCGCCACCTCGTAGGGCGGGTCCAGGAAGACCACGTCGTACGGGTCCCCGTGCGCGGGAACGGCCGCGATCTGCTCGGCCCTGCCGGCCCGGAACTCGGCGCCGGGCAGGCCGACCGACTTGATGTTGTCCCGGATGGCCTTGGCCGCCTTGGCGTCGGGCTCGACCAGCAGCGCGTGGTCCGCGCCGCGGGAGAGCGCCTCCAGGCCTACGGCGCCGGAGCCCGCGTAGAGGTCGAGCACCCGGGCCCCCTCGATGCCGTGCAGCGACTCCCACGTGGAGAAGAGGCCTTCGCGCATCCGGTCCGAGGTCGGGCGGGTGCCGGTGCCGGGCGGTACGGCGAGGCGTCGCCCGCCTGCGCTTCCGGCGATCACGCGGGTCATCTGGGGGTCCTTCGGTGGGGGCGAGCAGAGGAGGTACAGGCCTTCAACGATAGGTCGTACCGCTCACCCCTTCTCCAGGTACTGCTCCCGCTCGGTGTCCAGGAGGGCGTCCAGGGCGGTCTTCAGGCCCGGCAGCCCCGCGAGCTCCGGGTCGGCGGCGACCACCCGGGTGGCCTCCTCGCGGGCCTGGGTGATGACCTCCTCGTCCTCGATGACCGCGAGCATGCGCAGTGAGGAGCGGACCCCGGACTGGGCCTGGCCCAGTACGTCGCCCTCGCGGCGCTGCTCCAGGTCGATGCGGGAGAGCTCGAAGCCGTCCAGGGTGGCGGCGACGGCGGCGAGCCGGGCGCGGGCGGGGCTGGCCTCGTGCATCTCGCTGACCAGCAGGCACAGTCCGGGGGCGGAGCCGCGGCCGACGCGGCCGCGCAGCTGGTGGAGCTGGGAGACGCCGAAGCGGTCCGCGTCCATGATCACCATGACGGTGGAGTTGGGGACGTTGACCCCGACCTCGATGACGGTGGTGGCGACGAGGACCTTGACCTCGCCCGCGGTGAAGCGGCGCATGACGGCGTCCTTGTCGCCGGGATCCATCCGCCCGTGCAGCACCTCCACGGACAGACCGGCGAGGGGGCCGCGGGTGAGCTGTTCGGCGATCTCCAGCACCGCGAGCGGGGGCCGCTTGTCCCCGTCCTCCTCGGCCGCCTTCTTCTTGGCCGCCTTGCCGTTCTTCGCATCGTCCTCCCCGTCGCCGATGCGCGGGCAGACCACGTACGCCTGGTGCCCGTTCTCGACTTCCTCGCGGACCCGGTCCCAGGCCCGGGTCAGGAAGTGCGGCTTGTCCTTGGCGGGCACCACGTGGGTGGCGATCGGGGAGCGGCCGGCCGGCAGCTGGTCCAGGACGGAGGTCTCCAGGTCGCCGAAGACCGTCATGGCCACCGTGCGCGGGATCGGGGTCGCGGTCATGACGAGCAGGTGCGGGGGCTGCTTGCCCTTGGAGCGCAGCGCGTCGCGCTGCTCCACGCCGAAGCGGTGCTGTTCGTCGACGACGACCAGGCCGAGGTCGTGGAACTTCACCTTGTCCTCGATGAGGGCGTGGGTTCCGATGACGATCCCGGCCTCGCCGGTGACCAGGTCGAGCAGGGCCCGGCGCCGCGCGGGCACTCCCATCGACCCGGTGAGCAGCACCACCTTGGTCCCCTGGTCGAACCCGCCGAGCATGCCGCCCTCGGCGAGCTCGCCCATCATCTCGGTGATGGACCGGTGGTGCTGCTGTGCGAGCACCTCGGTGGGCGCGAGCATCGCGGCCTGCCCGCCGGAGTCGACGACGGCGAGCATGGCCCGCAGGGCCACCATCGTTTTTCCCGAGCCGACTTCTCCCTGGAGGAGCCGGTGCATGGGGTGGTCGGTGGCGAGGTCGTCGAAGATCTCCTTGGAGACGGTCTCCTGGCCTTCGGTGAGGGTGAAGGGGAGCTTGGCGTCGAAGGAGTCGAGGAGGCCGCCGGGGGTGGGGCGGCGGGGCACGGCGGGGAGCTGGGAGTCGGCGTGCCGGCGGCGGGCGAGGGCCACCTGGAGGACGAAGGCCTCGTCCCACTTCAGACGTCCGCGGGCGTCCTCGATGTCGGCCTTGGTGGCCGGGCGGTGGATCTTGAGCAGTGCTTCGGTGAGCGGGACCAGCCCGCGGTCCTCGCGCAGCGCGGGCGGCAGCGGGTCCACGGCCTCCTGGACGCTCGGCAGGACCGCGTCCACGCATTTGGCGATCTTCCAGGACTCCATCTGCTTGCAGGCCGGGTAGATGGGGATCAGCTGGTTGGCGAAGGCGGCCGCCGCGTCGGACTCGCCGGCTTCCGCGCCCAGCGGCTCGTACGCCGGGTGGGAGAGCTGGAGCTTGCGGTTGAACATGCCGACCTTGCCCGCGAACATCGCGCGGCTGCCGGGCAGCAGTTCCTTGTGCGGTTTGTGGACGCCGGAGCCGAAGAAGACGAGCTGGATCCGGCCGCTGCCGTCGGTGATGGTGACTTCGAGGCGTTTGCCGCCGCCGCGGCTGCCCTGGTAGGTCAGCAGGCGGGCGTCGGCGACCTGCGCGACCACCGTGACGTGCTCGTCGATCTGGTCGGCGAGCTCGGCCAGCGAGGTCAGCTCGCCGCGCTCGGCGTAGCGCCGTGGGTAGTGGTGGAGCAGGTCCAGGGCCGTGTGCAGGCCGAGCTGCTCGGCGAGCACCTTGGCGGTGGCGGGGCCGAGGGTCTTCTTGAGGTCTTCGTCGAGCGCGGGCACGTGTTCCATTGCACACCATGGCGCTGACACGGCGGCCCTTCGACCCTTATTCGACCCCGATGAGCAGCGGCGCCGACCCGCGGCCGCCCCGGTAGGTCACGGTGTCCACGGCCAGGTGCGCCTGCTGGACGTACGCCTCCAGACGCGCGGCCAGCGTCTCCGGCACCTCGGGTCCCAGGACCAGGGTGACGAGTTCGCCGCCGGAGCCGAGCATCCGGGCCAGGACGGCCTCGGCGGTCCCGGTGAGGTCCGGGCCGATGACGGCCACGTCCCCGTCGATGAGGCCGAGCACGTCGCCGGCCTGGCAGATGCCGGCCGAGGTGAAGGACTGCCGTTCGGCGACGGCGAGTTCGCCGTAGCGGGTGGCGCCGGCGGCCGCGGTCATGGCGACCACGTCCTCGTCGAAGGTGCCCTCCGGATCGTGGACGGCGAGCGCGGCCAGACCCTGAACCTCGGAGCGGGTGGGGATCACGGCGACCCGTACGCCGTCGGCGCGGGCCTGCTCGGCGGCCGCGGCAGCCACGGCCCGCAGTTCGGCGGCGTTGGGCAGGAGCACGATCTCGCGGGCGTGCGCCCGGCGGACGGCCGTCACCAGGTCGGAGACAGCCGGGGGCGCATCGGGCCGGGCGAGCACGGTGGTGGCCCCGGCCTCCCCGCACAGTCCGGCCAGCCCCTCGCCCTGGACCACGGCGACGACGGCCCGCTGGGCGCGCTCGCCTCGGGCCCGGCGCCGCTCGTCGCCGAAGTGCGTGATGCGGATCCGGTAGGGCCGCCCGGCGACCACTCCGGCCTCCACTGCCGCGCCGGGGTCGTCGACGTGGACGTGGACGTTCCACAGTCCGTCGCCACCGACCACGACGAGGGAGTCGCCGAGTCCGTCGAGCCGGGTCCGCAGCTCCTCGACCAGCGCCTCGGCGGCCTCCAGCAGGTAGACCACCTCGTACGCGGGTCCGCCCAGCTCCTCCGCGCAGGGCTCCGGCGGCTGCGGTACGGCCACGGCCCGGCCGCGCACCGGCTCGGCGGCCGGTTCCTGCCCGGACAGGGCCTGCCACAGGGCTCCGAGTACGGCGACCAGTCCGCAGCCCCCGGCGTCGACCACTCCGGCCCGGCCCAGCGCGGCCAGCTGGCCCGGGGTCTCGGCGAGGGCCGCGCGGGCCCCGTCGTAGGCGGCCCGTGCCACGTCGGCGGCGGTCCCGGCGGCCTCCTCGGCGCCCGCGGCGGCCCGCGCGGCGGCGGCGGCGACGGTGAGCATCGTGCCCTCCACCGGATGCGCGACGGCCTGGTACGCCTCCTCGGCGGCCCGGGTCAGCGCCTGGGCCAGGAGCCGCGCGGGCCCGCGCCCGGCGGGCTCGTCCGCGAGTACGTCGGCCACTCCGCGCAGCAGCTGCGCGAGGATCGTCCCGGAGTTGCCCCGGGCGCCTATCAGGGCTCCGTGCGCGAAGGCCCGTACGGCCTGCGGGAGGGAGGTTCCCGCTGTGCCGTCCGTCACGCAGTCGAAGGCGTCCCCGAGCTCCCGGTCGGCGGATTCGGCGGTCAGGTAGAGGTTGGTCCCGGTGTCCGCGTCGGCGACGGGATAGACGTTGATCGCGTCGATGTCCTCGCGGGCCCGGCCCAGTGCGGCCAGGGCCAGCGCGCTCCAGGTGCGCACCGCTTCGGCGTCGAGGGCGTCGCGCTCGGCGCACTGGGCGCGCTCGTCGAGGGGGTGCGGTTGCGGCTCGTGCGCCACCGGGCGTTCCTCCTTGTGCGGGCCAGGGTTCACCGCAGGGTAACGAAGGACGGCCTGGAGGGCGGGACCCCGGGGCGGGGGTAGTGGCGGACATGGTAGTTTTCTTGGACCGAGGCAGTCGTTGTATGCTGCTCCGGTTGCCCGATGAGAGTCGGGCCATTCCCCCCGGCAAACCACCTTCAGATCTCTGATACCGGTGCGCCGGGATTCACTGTAAGTGCATCTGAAGTCTTTGGAGTGACCTGTGGCTGCCAACTGCGACGTTTGCGCCAAGGGGCCGAGCTTCGGCAACAGCATTTCCCACTCGCACCGCCGCACCTCGCGTCGCTGGAACCCGAACATCCAGCGTGTCCGTGCCGTGGTCAATGGGACGCCGAAGCGCCTCAACGCCTGCACCTCGTGCATCAAGGCCGGCAAGGTCTCGCGCTGACGCCTTCCGTCGTAGCGCAGCCCTTTCCGGTTGCCAAAGAGGCCGGTCCACCTGGTGGACCGGCCTCTTGCATTGCCTGAAACGCCTGTAGGGGTCGCTTCCCCATCGTGGGAAGCGACCCCTACAGGCGTTTTGCGCGGACCTGCGGACCTACGGGACCCATTGGGCTTACGGGCCCACGGACCTTCAGGCGCTTCGGCGCCACCGCCACGCGTGGTCCACCGGGCCCGTGCCCGCGCCGAGCGCGAAGCCGGCCGCTATGGCTCCCGTGACGTACTCCTTGGCCGCCGCGACGGCCTCCGGGACGGGCAGGCCCTTGGCCAGGCCCGCCGCGACCGCGCTGGCGAGGGTGCAGCCGGTGCCGTGCGTGTGCCGGTTGCCGTGGCGGGGGGCCCGCAGCCAGTGCTCCTCGGTGCCGTCCGTCAGCAGGTCCACGGCTTCGTTCCCGTGGGCCGCGAGGTGGCCGCCCTTGATCAGCGCCCAGGTGGGCCCGTACCCGAGGACCGCGTCGGCGGCCCGGCGCATGTCGTCCTCGGTCTCCACGACGACGCCGGTGAGCTGGGTCACCTCGTCCAGGTTCGGGGTGGCGACGGTGGCCCGGGGCAGCAGTTCCTTGCGCACGGCGTCCAGCGCCGTGGCGGCGAGCAGCGCGTCCCCGTGCTTGGAGACGCCGACCGGGTCCACGACGGCCGGGGCGCCCGTCCCGGCGAGCAGCTCGGCCACCGTCTCCACGAGCACGGCGGAGGCCAGCATCCCGGTCTTCACGGCCTGGACCCCGATGTCGTCCACCACGGCCCTGTACTGGCCCCTGACGGCCTCCGCGGGCAGTTCCCAGACCCCTTTGACGCCGAGCGAGTTCTGCGCGGTCACAGCGGTCACCACGCTCATGCCGTGGACCCCCAGCGCCAGCATCGTCTTGAGGTCGGCCTGGATGCCCGCGCCGCCGCCGGAGTCGGATCCGGCGACGGTCAGGCACAGCGGCGGGTGCGCCGGGGCGGGGACCCCGGTCATCGCGAGGGCTCCTCGGGCGCCGGGTCGGCGCCGAAGTGGTCCCAGCCGCCGGTGCTGGTCCAGGGGGCGCCGTCGACGGTCACCTGGGGCAGCGCGGAGCGGTTCTGGACCTCTCCGATGACCTTCCAGCGGGCCGGGAGCTTCACGTCGGGCGGGAAGGTGGCCACGATGGCGTGGTCCTCTCCCCCGGTGAGGACCCACTGGAGCGGGTCCACGCCGACGGCCTGGCCGATGTCGTGCATCTGCGAGGGGATGTCGACGGCCGCCGAGCGCAGGTCGATCCGTACCTTGCTGGCCTCGGCGATGTGACCGAGGTCCGCGATCAGGCCGTCGCTGACGTCGGTCATCGCGGTGGCGCCGAGTCCGGCGGCCGCGGGGCCCGCGTGGTACGGCGGCTCGGGCCGCCGGTGGGCCTCCACGAAGGCCCGCGGGGAACGGAAGCCGCGCGAGAGGACCGCGAACCCGGCCGCGGACCAGCCGAGCCAGCCCGTGACGGCCACGACGTCGCCGGGCTGGGCGCCGGAGCGCAGCACGGGCTCGTGGTTGCGCAGGTCCCCGAGGGCGGTGATGGCCACGGTGATCACGTCGCCGCGCACCACGTCGCCGCCGACCACGGCCGCCCCGGCGACCTGGCATTCGTCCCGGATGCCGTCCATCAGCTCGGTGGGCCAGGTGACCGGCAGCTCCGCCGGGACGACCAGGCCGAGCAGCAGTGCGGTCGGCACGGCGCCCATGGCGGCGATGTCGGCGAGGTTCTGCGCGGCGGCCTTGCGGCCGACGTCGTAGGCGGTGGACCAGTCGCGCCTGAAGTGCCGGCCCTCCAGCAGGATGTCCGTGCTCGCCACGACCCGCCGGTCGGGGGCCGACACGACCGCGGCGTCGTCGCCCGGTCCGAGCCGGACCGCCGGGGTGGTGGTGAGCCGTGAGGTGAGCTCTCGAATGAGCCCGAACTCCCCCAGCTCGCCCACAGTGCCCTTCATCGCTGTGCCCCTTCTTGCCCAGTCCGCTTGCGGTCGCGAGCCGTCACAGCTCTGGGTACCGTCAACAGATACGTCAACTTCTGCTCTCCGTACGCCCCGCTGTGCGTGGAGCCGGACGCGCGGGTCTCCCCGCGGCGCTCGGCGACGCGGTACCGTGGCGTCCCTTCCTCCCCGGGCCCACCCGTCATCCCCGGGCCCACCCGAAGGGTAGGGGAAATGATCCTCGCGGCCGCCCTGGAGGTTCCGTGGTACAGGCGTACATCCTCATCCAGACCGAGGTGGGCAAGGCGTCGTTCGTCGCCGAGTCCATCGCGCACATCGCGGGGGTGATCCAGGCCGAGGACGTGACCGGCCCCTACGACGTGATCGTGCGCGCCCAGGCCGACACCGTGGACGACCTCGGCCGCATGGTGGTCGCCAAGGTCCAGCAGGTGGAAGGCATCACCCGCACCTTGACCTGCCCGGTGGTCCATCTGTAGCCCCCGTCTACTCTTGGCCGGTGAAGTCCCGACACAGCCGGCGTTCGTATCTGCTCCGCACCCTGCCCGCGCTGGCCGCCTCGGCGGCCCTCGCGGGCTGTTCCCCGTCCCCGGGTGGTGCGCAGGCCCGGGTGGATGCGCCGCCCGCACCGCCCGCCGATGTCGCGGGTTTCTGTGCGGCGCTCCACAAGGAACTCCCCGACACCGTGGCCGGTCTGGTCGCGACCCCGGTGCTGCCGGCTTCCGACCTGACCGCCGCGTGGGGCGGCTCGGCGATCGTACTGCGGTGCGGTATCGCCAAACCCGCGAAGATGGCGGATCCGAAGCAGGACGGCGTCGAGGTCAACGGTGTCGGCTGGCTCCTGGAGAAGCTGGACGACGGCGGCTTCCGGTTCACCACCGGGCTGCGGCTGGCGTACACGGAGGTCCGGGTCGACAAGGAGCATGCCACGGATGCGGGCATGCTGGTGGGCCTGTCCGCGGCGATCGCCAAGACCGTCCCGGAGGGGATCGCCTCGTACTGAGTCCGCCGTGGGGCCCCGCGGCCCGCAGCGGACCCCGCGGCCCGCACGGGGCTCCGTACCCGCTCATGAGGACCGCCCGCCGGCCATCCCTTCCAAGGGGGCCGGCGGGCGGTCCTTTCCGCCTCTACGGGGCTTCGTGCCCGAACGGCTAGCGCAGCCCGGTGGAGCGGCGCAGGGCGGCCTGGATCAGGCGGTCCACCAGCTCCGGGTACTCGATGCCCGACTCCTGCCACATGCGCGGGTACATGGAGATCGGGGTGAAGCCCGGCATGGTGTTGATCTCGTTGATGACGAAGGTGCCGTCTTCGGTGAGGAAGAAGTCGGCGCGCACCAGGCCCTCGCAGGACGCGGCGTCGAAGGCCTCGATCGCGAGCTTCTGGACCTCGGCGGTCTGCTCCGGGGTGAGCGGGGCGGGCACGATGCCGGAGGCGGAGTCGATGTACTTCGCCTCGAAGTCGTAGAAGTCGTGGCTGGAGACCGGCGGGATCTCGGCGGGCACGCTCGCGCGCGGCCCGTCCTCGAACTCCAGGACTCCGCACTCGATCTCGCGGCCGCGCAGCAGCGCCTCCACGATGATCTTCGGGTCGTGGCGGCGGGCCTCGCGGATCGCCGCGTCCAGCCCGGAGGCGTCGTCGACCTTGGTGATGCCGATCGAGGAGCCGGCGCGGGCGGGCTTGATGAACAGCGGCCAGCCGTGCTCGCCGGCGAAGTCCGCGATGCGGCCGAGCGCGCCTTCGCGGTCGTTCTCCCACTCGCGGGGGCGGATCGTCACGTACGGGCCGACGCGCAGCCCGAAGGACGTGAAGACCCGCTTCATGTAGTCCTTGTCCTGGCCGACGGCCGAGGCCAGGACGCCCGAGCCGACGTACGGGACGCCGGCGAGTTCCAGGAGTCCCTGGAGGGTGCCGTCCTCGCCGTAGGGGCCGTGCAGGACGGGGAAGACGACGTCCACCTCGCCCAGGGCCTTGGGGACGGCGCCCGGTTCGGTGTAGACGACCTCGCGGCTGGCCGGGTCGACGGAGAGCACGACGGTGCCCTCCTCGGAGTCGGCGAGCTGTCCCACGTTGGGGAGCTCACCGCCGGAGATGGCCATCCGGGAGGGCTCGTCGGCGGTCAGCGCCCATCGGCCGTCCGTGGTGATGCCGATGGGCAGCACCTCATACTTGGAACGGTCGATGGAGCGCAGCACGGCGCCCGCGGTGACCACGGAGATGGCGTGTTCCGAGCTGCGGCCGCCGAACACGACGGCCACGCGGGGCTTGCGGCCCTGCTGCTCAGGGGTCTGGGGGAGGTTCTCGCTGCTCATATCGCCACGAGGGTACCCGCTCATGCGTCCGGAAAGCAGTCAGCGCCGTTCCGGTTTGGCGCTGCGGCCCATGAGTTCCTTGAGCGCGACCAGGGTGGGCTTGCCGTGGTGGACGATGTCGACCACGGTGTCGGTGATCGGCATGTCCACTCCGTGGCGGCGGGCCAGATCGGCCACGGACAGGCAGGACTTGACGCCTTCGGCGGTCTGCTTGGTGACCGCGATGGTCTCCTCCAGGGTCATCCCGCGGCCCAGGTTGGTGCCGAAGGTGTGGTTCCGGGAGAGCGGCGAGGAGCAGGTGGCGACGAGGTCGCCGAGGCCCGCGAGGCCGGAGAAGGTCAGCGGGTCGGCGCCCATCGCCAGGCCCAGCCGGGTGGCTTCGGCGAGGCCGCGGGTGATGAGCGAGCCCTTGGTGTTGTCGCCGAGTCCCATGCCGTCCGCGATGCCGACGGCGAGGCCGATGACGTTCTTGACGGCGCCGCCGAGTTCGCAGCCGACGACGTCGGTGCTCGTGTACGGACGGAAGTACGGGGTGTGGCAGGCGGCCTGGAGGCGCTGGGCGACGGCTTCGTCCACGCAGGCGACGACGGAGGCGGCGGGCTGCCGGGCGGCGATCTCGCGGGCCAGGTTGGGCCCGGTGACGACCGCGACGCGGGAGGCGGGGACCTTGGCCACCTCTTCGACGACCTCGCTCATCCGCTTGGCGGTGCCGAGTTCGACGCCCTTCATCAGGGAGACGAGCACGGTGTCGGGGGCGAGCAGCGGTGCCCAGTCGGCGAGGTTGCCGCGCAGGGTCTGCGAGGGGACGGCGAGGACCGTGAAGTCGGCGCCGGCCGCGGCCTCGGCCGGGTCGGTGGTGGCCCGGATGTTCTCCGGGAGTTCCACGTCGGGGAAGTAGTCCGGGTTGGTCCGGCCGGTGTTGATGGCGTCGACGAGCTCCTGGCGGCGGCCCCACAGGACCACCTCGCAGCCGGCATCGGCGAGCACCATGGCGAAGGCCGTGCCCCAGGAGCCCGTTCCGAATACGGCTGCCTTCACGGGACGTGTCACTTGTTGCCCTCCCCCGCGGCTTTGCGCCGCTGTTCCGCCCTGGCCTTGCGATGGTCGTACGGCTGCTCCGGCGCGGTTTCTCCGCGCAGTTCCTCCAGCAGCCCGGTGATGGCCGCCATGATGACCTCGGTGACCTCCTTGAGCACGTCCGGGGTGGGTTCCCGGTCGTAGTACGCGGAGAGGTCCACGGGCGGTCCGGCGAGGACCTGGAGGGTTTTGCGCGGGAACAGGCTGAGCTTGTTCTCCTTGGCGTAGGGCGGCATCGCGAGGTTCGCGCCCCACTGGGCCACCGGAATGACCGGGGCCCTGGTCAGCAGCGCCACCCGGGCGGCGCCGGTCTTGCCGGCCATCGGCCAGATGTCGGGATCGCGGGTGAGGGTGCCCTCCGGGTAAAAGGCCACGCATTCACCGCGCTCGATCGCGTCCACTGCGGCCCGGAATGCGTCCAGGGCGTTGGTGGACTCCCGGTAGACCGGGATCTGGCCGGAGCCTCGCAGGATCGCGCCGACAATGGGCACCTCGAAGAGGGCCGCCTTGCCGAGCAATCGGGGCACCCGGCCGGTGTTGTACTGGAAGTGCGCGTAGGAGAGCGGGTCCAGATACGAGTTGTGATTGACGGCGGTGATAAATCCGCCCTCGGCCGGAATGTGTTCCATTCCCCGCCAGTCCCGCTTGAAGAGCACTACCAGCGGCGGTTTCGCGATGGCCGCCGCAAGGCGGTACCAGAAGCCGATTCTGCGGCGGGACACTCGGACACCTTCCTCTAGGACCGGTGCGCGGCTTGGGCACCTCGGGGCCGGACAAGTGTCGCCCCGGGTCCGGTCTCTGTCGAGAACACCGTACGCCCCGCGCACCCCGTGCAGGCCCCGGGCCGTCCGGCATGAGGTGACAATGGGTCGACGCATGACCCGGCCATGACCCGTACATGGTCTACGCAGCTGCGCGAGCGCACCGGAGGAAGGGGTCGGTCACGAACGCCGTCTGGAGTCTGGTGGTCCCGCTGAAGCCCTTGGCCGTGGCCAAGAGCCGCCTGGCGAGGGCCGTGGGAGCGTCCCGGCCGGGACTGGCCCTGGCATTCGCGCTGGACACCGTCGCGGGGGCGCTGGCCTGCGCGGCGGTCGCGGATGTGGTGGTCGTCACGGACGATCCGGCGGCCGGGGCGGAACTGGCCCGGCTGGGGGCGCGGATCGTCCCGGACGTCCCGGGCGCGGGGCTCAACGCGGCGCTGGCCCACGGGGCGCGGGAGATACGCACGGGCCGGCCGCGGGCGGCGGTGGCTGCGATGAACGCGGATCTACCCGCGCTGCGGCCGCCCGAATTGCTACGCGTGCTCGATACCGCTTCGGCATTTCCCCGGGCATTTCTGGCGGATGCGGCGGGAATCGGCACGACCTTGCTTTCCGCTGCGCCGGACGTGGAATTGGCCCCCTCGTTCGGCGGTCGGTCGCGGGCCCGCCATTCGGCTTCGGGCGCGGTGGAAATGGCCCTCTCCGACGTGGACAGCGTGCGCCGGGACGTGGACACGGCGGAGGATCTGCGAACGGCCCTCACTCTCGGCGTGGGTCGCCATACGGCCCGATACAGTGCCCGTATGCAGGCGACCGCGTACACGTACGACTCCCAGACCCGCAGCGGCAGTGTGCTGCTGGACGACGGCACCCCGGTGCCCTTCGAGGCCCCCGCGTTCGACGCGGGCGGCCTGCGGCTGCTGCGCCCCGGGCAGCGGGTCCGGATCGAGACGGACGGCGAGGGCGCCGGCCTGCGGATCACCCTGGTCACGCTGCAGACGTTCTGACCCGGTTCCTGCCGCTCCAGCCCGGCCGCTCCAGCCCTTCGGCCCCGGCCCGGCAGTCGCGCGGACGCACCGCGGGCCGGCTTCCCCTGACGTGGGGAAGCCGGCCCGTCGTGTGTGACTCGTGCCCTACTTGGTCTTGCGGGCGGTGGTCTTCTTCGCGGTGGCCTTGCGCGTCGCCGTCTTCTTGGCGGGCGCCTTCGTTGCTGCGGTGACCTTCTTCGCCGCCGGCGCGGTCTTCTTCGCCGTCGCGGTGGTCTTCTTCGCCGTCGCCGTGGCCTTCTTGACCGTGGCCTTCTTGGCCGCGGGGGCGGCCTTCTTCGCCACTGCGGTCTTCGCGACCGTCTTCTTGGCGGTGGCCGTGGCCGTGGTCTTCTTCGCGGCGGTCTTCTTCGCGGCCGTGGTCTTGGCCGCGGCAGCCGCCTTCTTGGCGGTGGCGGCCTTCTTTGCGGCGGCCTTCTTGACCGTGGCCGAAGGCGCGGTATTGCCAAGCGTGAGGCTGCCCTTGGGGGCCTTCTTCACCGACACCTCGCCGCCCTTGGGCAGCTTCTTGGCACCGCTGACCAGGTCCTTGAAGCCCTGACCCGCGCGGAAGCGCGGCACCGAGGTCTTCTTGACCCGCACGCGCTCACCCGTCTGCGGGTTGCGGGCGATGCGGGGGGGGCGGTCGACCTTCTCGAACGAGCCGAAGCCCGTGACCGAGACCCGGTCGCCCGCGACGACCGCGCGGACAATCGCGTCCAGTACCGCGTCGACAGCGTCCGCGGCCTGCTGACGGCCGCCCAGCTTGTCGGCAATCGCTTCTACGAGCTGCGCCTTGTTCAACGTCTTCCCCTTCGGAGACTTCGCCAGAACGAATGTGTTCAAGCTTATTTCGCACGTTAGGCGGATATATACCGCAAATCAAACACGAAACGGGCTTATCACCCTAGTGCCGCAACGCTCTAGGCCGTTACGGAGTTCCTTCGCATCAGTCGCCTTCAGGGAATCGACCCTCGTCGAGGTCCTTCATCAACCTGTCCAGGCGCACTGCCGCATCGGCGAGATCGTGCTTCGCCGCGGCCGTAACGACCAACAGCTTCCGGGTCAGCGCCATCCTTACGCCCTCCGGGACTTGCAGTGAGCGCACCCGCGTGTGCGCTTCTTTCAATCGGTCGGCGACAAGTTCGTAGAGCTTAAGTTGACTGTCGCGTTCCATGCACAGATTGTGCCATCTAGGGCGAGTTGTCGCCTCACGGGGCCTCAACACACAGCTGTGCCCCCTGTCGGACGACAGGGGGCACAGTGTTGCCTATGTGATCACCCGAAGGCGAATAAGCGCTGATCAGACGGGAATCACGCCTGAATCGTGCGCGGCTTGAAGGCGGGGCGAGCGCTTTCGTAGGTGGCGATGTCCGCTTCGTTCTGAAGGGTGAGCGAGATGTCGTCCAGCCCCTCCAGCAGCCTCCAGCGGGCGTTGTCGTCGAGTTCGAACTCGGCCACGACGCCTTCGGCCCGGACCTGGCGGTCGACCAGGTCGACCGTGATCTCGGCGGTGGGGTCGGCCTCGGTCAGCTTCCACAACTGCTCGACGGTCTCCTGCGGCAGGACCACGGTCAGCAGACCGTTCTTCAGCGAGTTGCCGCGGAAGATGTCGGCGAAGCGGGAGGAGATGACCGTCTTGAAGCCGAAGTTCTGCAGGGCCCAGACGGCGTGCTCGCGCGAGGAACCGGTACCGAAGTCGGGACCGGCGACCAGGACGGTCGCGCCTTCGCGCTCCGGGCGGTTCGTGACGAACTCCGGGTCCTTGCGCCAGGCCTCGAAGAGCCCGTCCTCGAACCCGTCGCGGGTGATCTTCTTCAGCCAGTGGGCGGGGATGATCTGGTCGGTGTCGACGTTGCTGCGGCGCAGCGGGACGGCCCGGCCGGTGTGGGTGGTGAAGGCTTCCATCGTTCTCAGACTCCGGCGGTCGCGGTGGCGTCGGACAGGTCGGCGGGCGAGGCCAGATGGCCCAGCACCGCGGTGGCGGCGGCCACCTGCGGGGAGACCAGGTGGGTGCGCCCGCCCTTGCCCTGCCGGCCCTCGAAGTTGCGGTTGGAGGTGGACGCGGAGCGCTCACCGGGCGCCAGTTGGTCGGGGTTCATGCCCAGACACATCGAGCAGCCCGCGTGCCGCCATTCGGCGCCGGCCTCCTTGAAGACCTTGTCCAGGCCCTCGGCCACGGCCTGGAGGGCGACGCGGACCGAGCCGGGGACGACCAGCATCCGTACGCCGTCGGCGACTTTGCGGCCCTCGATGATGCCCGCGACGGCGCGCAGGTCCTCGATGCGGCCGTTGGTGCAGGAACCTACGAAGACGGTGTCGACCTTGATGTCGCGCAGCGGCTGCCCGGCGGTCAACCCCATGTACTCCAGGGCCTTTTCGGCGGCGTGACGCTCCGAAGCGTCCTCGTACGAAGCCGGGTCGGGGACGTTGGCCGACAGGGGCGCGCCCTGGCCCGGGTTGGTGCCCCAGGTGACGAACGGCGAGAGCGTGGTGCCGTCGATGACCACTTCGGCGTCGAAGACCGCGTCCTCGTCGGTGCGCAGGGTCTTCCAGTACGCGACCGCCGCGTTCCAGTCCTCGCCCTTCGGGGCGTGGTCGCGGCCCTCCAGGTAGTCGAAGGTGGTCTGGTCGGGGGCGATCATGCCGGCGCGGGCGCCGGCCTCGATCGACATGTTGCAGATGGTCATGCGGGCTTCCATCGACAGGTTCTCGATGGCCTCGCCGCGGTACTCCAGGATGTAGCCCTGGCCGCCGCCGGTGCCGATCTTGGCGATGATCGCCAGGATCAGGTCCTTGGCGGTGACACCCTCGGCCAGCGCGCCGGTGACGGTGATCGCCATCGTCTTGGGGCGGGCCAGCGGCAGCGTCTGGGTCGCCAGCACGTGCTCGACCTGGCTGGTGCCGATGCCGAAGGCCAGCGCGCCGAAGGCGCCGTGGGTGGAGGTGTGCGAGTCACCGCAGACGACGGTGGTGCCCGGCTGGGTCAGGCCCAGCTGCGGGCCCACGACGTGGACGACACCCTGCTCGACATCGCCCAGCGAGTGCAGGCGTACACCGAACTCGGCGCAGTTCTTGCGCAGCGTCTCCAGCTGGGCCCGGGAGACCGGGTCCGCGATCGGCTTGTCGATGTCGATGGTGGGGGTGTTGTGGTCCTCGGTCGCGATGGTGAGGTCGAGGCGCCGGACCTTTCGGCCGGCCTCGCGCAGACCCTCGAAGGCCTGCGGGCTGGTCACCTCGTGCAGCAGGTGCAGATCAATGAAGAGGAGGTCGGGCTCACCTTCGGCGCGCCTGACGACATGGTCGTCCCAGACCTTCTCCGCGAGTGTCCTACCCATCGCTTTCCCTCCGGCCGGCCGGTTGTGCCGGCGCTTGATAGAGATCTTGTGCGCCTTATCGCCCGTACCCCACGTCCCGGACGACGGCTCGGACCCAGTGGTTCGTGGACCCGCACATACAGACTCGCTGGTTCTTGGAAAAATTGAACTTGCGTTTCACAGTGTGAGACGCGAATATCGTTTCATGGACAACTCTAGCGGCGTCGGCGTTCTCGACAAGGCAGCTCTGGTACTGAGCGCACTGGAGTCCGGTCCGGCCACCCTCGCCGGGCTGGTCGCGGCGACAGGGCTCGCACGACCCACGGCACATCGCCTTGCCGTGGCACTGGAACACCACCGCATGGTGGCGAGGGACATGCAGGGCCGGTTCATCCTCGGACCGCGGCTGGCGGAGCTCGCCGCCGCGGCCGGCGAGGACCGCCTGCTGGCCACGGCCGGACCGGTGCTCACCCACCTCCGGGACGTCACGGGAGAGAGTGCGCAGCTCTACCGGCGTCAGGGCGACATGCGCATCTGCGTAGCGGCCGCCGAGCGGCTGTCGGGTCTTCGGGACACCGTCCCGGTGGGCTCGACACTGCCGATGAAGGCGGGCTCGGCCGCGCAGATCCTGATGGCCTGGGAGGAGCCCGAGCGGCTCCACCGCGGCCTGCAGGGCGCGCGCTTCACGGCGACGGCGCTCTCGGGCGTACGGCGTCGTGGCTGGGCGCAGTCGATCGGTGAGCGGGAGCCCGGCGTGGCCTCCGTCTCGGCGCCGGTGCGCGGCCCCTCCAACCGCGTGGTGGCCTCCGTGTCGGTCTCCGGGCCGATCGAGCGGCTGACCCGGCACCCGGGGCGCATGCACGCCCAGGCCGTCATCGACGCGGCCGCCCGCCTCACGGAGGCCCTGCGGCGCTCAAGCTGACCTTCCAGTCCCCACATCCACCCCCGGGCCCGGGGGCGCGTATGACGCCGCACACGTCCTAACACGCGCCTCCGGGCCCGCACTTGTGCCCGCCCGCGTCCGGGAACGCGAAGAGGCCCTCCGCGATGAACGCGGAGGGCCTCTTCGATGCGTACCCCCGACCGGATTCGAACCGGCGCTACCGCCTTGAGAGGGCGGCGTGCTAGGCCGCTACACAACGGGGGCTAGCTGTCACTGCTGTACTGCGCTGGGCTACCAGGACTCGAACCTAGAATAAGAGAACCAGAAACTCTCGTGTTGCCAATTACACTATAGCCCACAGGTCTAGACCAGCTAGACACCGCGTACCCCCGACCGGATTCGAACCGGCGCTACCGCCTTGAGAGGGCGGCGTGCTAGGCCGCTACACAACGGGGGCCCTAGCGATCCTGCATCAAAACATCCGGGTGCGACCCTGGAGATCTCGCGGGAAGGATCTGTACCCCCGACCGGATTCGAACCGGCGCTACCGCCTTGAGAGGGCGGCGTGCTAGGCCGCTACACAACGGGGGCAAGCACTGCGTTACTGCTGAACTGCGCTGGGCTACCAGGACTCGAACCTAGAATAAGAGAACCAGAAACTCTCGTGTTGCCAATTACACTATAGCCCACCAAAACTCAAGCCCCTGAGGGACTTTCGTTCGGTTAGCGCCTCCGGCCCGGCCTTTCGGCCCGCTCGGGCGGCGCAGAAAGAACATTACCGGATGCCTGACCGTGCTCCAAAACGGGTATCCAAGGCCAGCAGCTCAGGAAGCCCTTCGAGTCCGGAGATCCGGTGCACGCCCTCGGGTCCCGGACCCCGGACCCCGTCGCGGTCGAGCCACACGGCGGTCAGTCCGGCGTCACGGGCGCCGCGCGCGTCGATCTCCGGCTGGTCCCCCACGTAGACCACCTCGTGCGGCTCCAGCGCGAGCTCCTCGCACGCCGCGAGGAAGGCCCCGGCCTCCGGCTTGCTGACGCCCAGCTCGACGGCGCACACCAGGACCTCGAAGCGGTCCCGCAGGCCGAGGTGGCGCAGCTTGGGGTCCTGGTTGACCAGGGAGGAGTTGGAGAGCACCCCGTGCCGGTAGCCGTCCGCGAGGGCGTCCAGTACGGGCACCACGTCCGGGAACAGCTCCCAGGCGGCCTGGTAGTGCCGGACGTACCGCCCGAACCAGTCGTCGGCCCCGGCGTCGCCCATCCCGGGCTCCTCCAGGAACTCCCGCACCCGGTCGCGGCGCTGCCCCTGGAAGGTCCCCTCGCCGGCGGCGAAGCGCTCCCAGTGCCGGTCGGTGATCCGGCGCCACAGGGCGAGCGCCTCGCGCGGAGCCCCGTAGCGCTCCGCGATCCCCTCGTCGGCCAGGTGCGCGGCCAGCCCGGCCCGGTCGGCTCCGGTGTAGTCGAACAGGGTGTCGTCGATGTCCCACAGCACGGCACGAATCGGCATACCGCCGACCCTACGCCGGAACGCCTCAGGGGCGGCGGCCTTTGCGGCCACCGCCCCTGAGGAATTGCGGGTACGACTACGCGGCCAGCTTCGCCAGGGTCGCGTCGATGCGGGACAGCGAGCGGTCCTTGCCCAGGATTTCGAGGGACTCGAAGAGGGGCAGGCCGATCGTGCGGCCGGTGACGGCGACGCGGACCGGGGCCTGGGCCTTGCCGAGCTTGAGGCCGTGGGCCTCGCCGGCGGTGAGGACGGCCTGCTTGAGGGACTCGGGGTCCGACCAGTCGGCCGCGGCGAGGTTCTCGCGGGCGGTGGTCAGCAGGGCCGCCGGCTCGCCCTTCATCGCCTTGTCCCACGAGGCCTGGTCCTCGACGGGCTCCTTGAGGAACAGGAAGTCCACGTTCGCGGTGATGTCCGAGAGGACCGTGACGCGGGTCTGGGCGTACGGCGCGATGCGCTCCCAAGTGGCGGTGTCGAAGTCTTCGGGCGCCCAGTTGGCGTGCGGGGCCTGGAGCCACGGGGCGCAGCGGTCCGCGAAGACCTTCGGGTCGAGCAGCCGGATGTGGTCGGCGTTGATCGACTCGGCCTTCTTGAGGTCGAAGCGCGCCGGGTTGGCGTTGACGTCCGGGATGTCGAACTTCGCGACCATCTCCTCGATCGAGAAGATGTCCTGGTCCTTGGAGAAGGACCAGCCCAGGAGCGAGAGGTAGTTCAGCAGGCCCTCGGGGAGGAAGCCGCGCTCGCGGTACAGGTTGAGCGAGGCCTCGGGGTCGCGCTTGGAGAGCTTCTTGTTGCCCTCGCCCATCACGTACGGCAGGTGGCCGAAGGCCGGGACGGCCTTGGCGACGCCGAGCTCGATCAGGGCCCCGTAGAGCGCGATCTGGCGCGGGGTGGAGGACAGCAGGTCCTCGCCGCGCAGGACGTGGGTGATCTCCATGAGCGCGTCGTCGACCGGGTTGACGAGCGTGTACAGCGGGGCGCCGTTGGCCCGGACGATGCCGAAGTCCGGCACGTTGTCGGGGGTGAAGGTCAGCTCGCCGCGGACCAGGTCCGTGAAGGTGATCGGCTCGTCGGGCATCCGGAAGCGGACGATCGAGGTGCGGCCCTCGGCTTCGTACGCGGCCTTCTGCTCGTCCGAGAGGTCGCGGCACGTGCCGTCGTACCCGGAGGGCTTGCCGGCGGCGCGGGCGGCGTCGCGGCGGGCGTCGAGCTCCTCGGTGGTGCAGTAGCAGGCGTAGGCGTAGCCGCCGTCCTGGAGCTTCTGCGCCACGTCCTTGTAGATGTCCATGCGCTCGGACTGGCGGTACGGGGCGTGCGGGCCGCCCACCTCGGGACCCTCGTCCCAGGTGAAGCCGAGCCAGCGCAGCGAGTCGAGCAGCTGGTCGTACGACTCCTCGGAGTCGCGCGCCGCGTCGGTGTCCTCGATGCGGAAGACGAACGTGCCGCCGTGGTGGCGGGCGAACGCCCAGTTGAAGAGTGCCGTCCGGACCAGGCCCACGTGGGGGTTGCCGGTCGGGGAGGGACAGAAACGTACGCGGGGGGTCGCGTTAGCCACGCTTGATCACCTTGTTGGTGAGAGTGCCGATGCCTTCGATGGTGACGGCGACCTCGTCGCCGACGTTGAGGGGGCCGACTCCGGCCGGGGTCCCCGTGAGGATGACGTCGCCCGGGAGCAGCGTCATGGCCTCGGTGATGTGCACGATCAGGTCCTCGATGGAGCGGACCATGTCGCTGGTGCGGCCGAGCTGGCGCTGTTCGCCGTTGACGGTGCACTGGATGGTCAGGTCGCTCGGGTCGAGCTCGGTCTCGATCCAGGGGCCGAGGGGGCAGGCGCTGTCGAATCCCTTGGCGCGGGCCCACTGCTTCTCGCGCTGCTGGACGTCGCGCGCGGTGACGTCGTTGGCGCAGGTGTAGCCGAGGATGACCTCCTTGGCGCGCTCGCGCGGGACCTCGCGGCACATGCGGCCGATGACCACGGCGAGCTCCGCCTCGTGGTGGAGGTCCTGGGAGAAGGAGGGGTACGTGATCGGGTCGCCCGAGCCGACCACCGAGGTGGAGGGCTTGAAGAAGGTGATGGGGGCATCCGGGACCTCGTTCCCGAGCTCCGCCGCGTGCTCCGCGTAGTTGCGGCCGATGGCCACGATCTTGTTCGGGAGCACGGGCGGCAACAGCCGTACCTTGTTCAGCGGGACCTTCGTGCCGGAGAGCTCGAAGTCCGCGAACGGGATGCCCTTGATGATGTCGAGGACGAGCTCGCCTTCGGACGCCGCGAGGGCAGTGCTGCCCTCGACCGCGCCGAACGCGACGTTGCCGTCGATCGAGAACCTGGCGATACGCACGTGTTGCGTCTGCCCCTCTGTATTTCCGCTGGCTGGAGTCTGCGGGCTCCAGGCTAACGCGGTGGGGGCCGACGCTTCGCGCGGCTTTCGCGGTGGTCGGGGAACACCTCTTCTTACTGGGCGGCGGCGACCGGCGCGTCCATCAGGATCGTGCGGCGCGGGTTGGCGGTCTGGGCCGGCAGCTCGACGGTGTGCTCCGGGGCCGGTACGGCCTGCAGCTCCTCGGCGTCCTTGAGGTGCGCGAGGGTGGTGCGGCGCGGGTTGGCTATGTTGCGGAACAGCATCGTCGTCTTCATCGGAGTCTGGGGCCCTCGGCTCGCTGGTCGGATGGGGACGGCGACGGCGGGTGCCGCCTGCCGTCTTCGGGGTGCCGCTTGTCGGACGCGCCAACCCTGTAAAGGTCAAGGCTAAACATCTGAATCCCCCGCCGAACCGGGAAGTAATGGCCATGGCTGTGTGAGTTTGCTCACCCGTGACCAGTCATTACGGTCATAACGGGCGGTCAATTTCACCTGAAAAAACGGACATTGCGCCACTGAATGCGCCATTCCGCTCCTGATCATCGCGACTGGGACAGCTTGCCAGGCATGGTGTTTGCATGGCGTAAGTCCGATTCCAGATGAATTGGCCCCCACCCCTGGTAGTGCCTGCGTCACAAGCCGTGACCGACGCTCCGGGCGGACACTCGCACCTTGTTGGAGATCCGCCTCTGTGCTGGAATTCGCGGGACCGCCGCGGGAATCAGCCGGCGCGCAGGTGGCGCGAGACAGCGCCGAGCGCGGCGGCAACGGAGAGGGAGACGCGCCGGTCACCGACGACCACCATGGGGCGCATTGCCCCACGACTCGACACCGTCCCACCGGTCGCCCGGAGGGACGCCTGGTCCAGAGGTTGCGACGCTAGTGCAGGGACGATTCAAGAGGGATGGCAAGGGGTCTCCCCAGGCCCGCCAGGGCCGAGGGGATGCTGCGGCAGAGCAGGAGCCGCGCTCCGGAACCGACCGTGGCTCCTCGCCCCAGCACGCCCAGAACCGCGGGCCGGCTGTCGAGGGCGCGAGCTCCGATGCCTCCGCCTCGGTGAAGGCGAAGGGGCGCGCCAAGCCCAAGGGCACGCCCAGGGGCAATGACGAGTCGGCCGAGCGCGACACGGCGATACCCAAGGCCCCCAGTGGGTCCGGTTCCCGTCTCGCCATGCAGAACTGGCGCATCAGCACGCGACTGGTGTCGCTGCTGACCCTGCCGGTCGTCGCGGCCACCACGCTCGGTGGCTTCCGCATCAACGACTCGCTCACCGACATCGCCCAGCTGGAGCACATGCAGCTGCTGACGACGATGACCCGTCAGGCCACCAACCTGGCCGCCATGCTCCAGACGGAGCGCGACCAGTCCGCCGGTCCGCTGTCCGTGGACAAGTCGGGCAAGGCCAACAGCCTCGTCAAGGGCGCCCGCGACCAGACCGACGCCGCGGCCAAGGCCTTCGCCGCCGCGACCGACAAGGTCGACAACGCGGGCGACAAGGACGAGACCCTCAAGTCGATCCGCAACAACGTCCTGCAGATCGGCCGCGGTCTCACCAAGATCGAGGACATCCGCGCCAAGGCGTACCAGAACGGCGCCCAGCAGACGGTCACCGAGTACAACGCGCTGATCGTCTCGCTGCTCTCGCTCTCCCAGGACATGGCGCAGGCCACCTCGAACCCCGAGATGATCAAGCGCACCCGCGCCCTGGCGGCGTTCTCCTCCGCCAAGGAGTACGCCTCGATCCAGCGCGCGATCATCGCGGCGGCGCTCCCCGCCGACCTCTCGCAGAGCGGCAACCTGCCCGAGAACGACCGCCTGTACGCCCTCGCCGCCCAGCGCGGCGAGGAGCAGGCGAAGACCACCTTCGAGCTCGTCTACCAGGGCAAGCCCGAGGAACTCCTCGCGGCCCTCGGCGACGGCAACACGGAGATCGGCACCGCCGACCACTACGCCCGTCGCGTGCTCGGCAACAAGGACCAGTTCGCCAAGGAGAAGAACCGGTCCTGGCTGGACTGGTACGACGCGGACGACAACAAGATCACGGCCATGAAGTCCATCGAGCTCACCCTGCTCGAAGACATGGAGCAGAAGGCCCGCGAACTCAAGAACACCGCTCAGCGCGACGCCATCATCAACGGTGCGCTGATCTTCCTCGTGCTCGGTGTCTCCCTCGTCGGCGCCTTCGTCATGGCCCGCTCGATGATCCGCTCGCTGCGCCGCCTCCAGGACACCGCGACCCGCGTCGCCCAGGACCGGCTGCCCGAGCTCGTCAAGCAGCTGTCCGAGTCCGACCCGCAGGACGTGGACACGACCGTGGAGTCGGTCGGTCTGCACACCCGCGACGAGATCGGCCAGGTGGCCGCGGCATTCGACGACGTGCACCGCGAGGCCGTCCGTCTCGCCGCCGAGCAGGCCCTCCTGCGAGGCAACGTCAACGCGATGTTCACCAACCTCTCGCGCCGTTCGCAGGGCCTCATCCAGCGTCAGCTCTCGCTCATCTCCGAGCTGGAGTCCCGCGAGGCCGACCCGGACCAGCTCTCCTCGCTCTTCAAGCTCGACCACCTCGCGACCCGCATGCGCCGTAACGGCGAAAACCTCCTCGTCCTCGCGGGCGAGGAGCCGGGCCGCCGGTGGACCCGCCCCGTCCCGCTCGTCGACGTGCTCCGCGCCGCCGCGTCCGAGGTGGAGCAGTACGAGCGCATCGAACTCGCCTCGGTGCCCGGCACCGAGGTCGCCGGCCGCGTGGTCAACGACCTCGTGCACCTCCTCGCCGAGCTGCTGGAGAACGCCACCTCGTTCTCCTCCCCGCAGACCAAGGTCAAGGTCACCGGTCACGCGCTGCCCGACGGCCGTGTCCTCGTGGAGATCCACGACACCGGCATCGGCCTCTCCCCCGAGGACCTCGCCGCGATCAACGAGCGACTCGCGTCGCCGCCGACCGTGGACGTCTCCGTCTCCCGCCGCATGGGCCTCTTCGTGGTCGGCCGCCTGTCCCTGCGACACGGCATCCGCATCCAGCTGCGCCCCTCCGACTCGGGCGGTACGACGGCCCTCGTCATGCTTCCGGTGGACGTCGCCCAGGGCGGCAAGAAGCCGGCCCCGATGCCCGGCCAGGGCGGCCCGGGTCTCCCCGGCAACCCCGGTGGGTCCGGCGGCCCCGGCCAGGTCGGTGCCGGCGCTCAGGCTCCGGCCTCCCTGTCCGCCCAGGGTTCCCGTCCCCCCGTGGGCGGCGGTCCCCAGCGCGGCCAGGTCGGCGCCGGCAGCCAGCGCGCGGCCCTGCCCGGCCGCGACGGCGCCTCCGCCGGCCCGCGTCCCCAGGGTCCCGGCCAGCAGGGCGGTCCGCAGGGACCCCTCGCCGGCCGTCCCCCGCAGCAGCAGGGCGGGCCCGGCGGGCAGACCCAGAGCGCGTTCGGCTCCGGTGCTCCGCTGCCGGGCCGCGGCCCGGTCTCCGGTCCCGGCGGCGCTCCCGCGGGCGGCTTCGGCGGTCCGCAGGCCCGTCCGGCCGGCGCCCCCGTGGCCTCCGGCCCCGGTGCCTTCCCGCAGGGCAACGGCTTCGAGCGTCCGCAGTCCCCCCAGTCTCCGCAGCAGGGCCAGCAGCCGCAGGCCGGTGGCCCCGGGGCTCCGGTTCCCGACGCCCAGGGCCAGCGCGGCCCGCGGCCGCAGCTGCCGCCGCGCGGTGGCGCGCCCCGTCCGGAGCTCCCCGGTTCGGTCGGTGCCCCCACCGGGATGCCGCAGACCACCAGTTGGGGCGCCGGGCAGCGCGGGCAGGACGTGCCGCGCGGCCACGACGAGCTGTCGGGCCCCGGTTCCACCTCCGAGTTCGCCCGTCCCGACTTCAACGCCCCGGCCCCGCAGGCCGGCGGCAACGTCAACGGCGGCGGCTACAACGGCGCGGCTCCGGCGGCTCCCTCGGCCGGCGGCTACGCCGATCCCTCCGCCACGGGCCAGTTCCCGCGGCCGGACTTCGCGGACCCCTCGGCCACGGGCCAGTTCCCCCGCCCGGAGTTCCAGGCCCAGCGGCCCGGCGGCCCCGGTGTCGGCGGCTACCCGCAGCCCGGTCAGGCCCCGCAGCCCCAGGGCGGCCAGGCCCCCGTACCGGCCGCGCGCGCCGAGGCTCCGCGGCTCCCGCAGGCTCCCCGGCCGGAGGCACTGCCCCCGGCCGGTCCGAGCACCGTCGAAGGCCGCAGCCCGATCTTCGACACGCTGGAGTCGAACTGGTTCCGGCAGGAGGGCGCCCAGCCCCCCGCGCAGGGACCGGCCGTACCCCAGCAGACTCAGCAGTCGCAGCAGCCCGCCCCGGCGGGCCCTGCTCCGCTGCCGGCCTCCCCCCAGCGCCCGCAGCAGCACCAGCTGCCGCAGCGCGGCCAGGAGCAGGCTCCGGCCGACGCGGCCCAGACCGGTGCCGTGCCGACCGTCAGCTGGCGGTCCTCGCCGAACGACGAACTGATGCGTCAGGCCGAGCGCGTGCGCCAGCCCGCGGCCGGCGGCATCACCACTTCGGGGCTGCCCCGCCGGGTACCGCGGGCGAACCTCGTGGCCGGAACGGCGCAGCAGCAGGCCGAGGCGCAGGCCGGTCCTCAGGTCTCGCGTTCGCCGGACGACGTCCGCGGCCGTCTGACCAACCTCCGACGCGGTATCCAGCAGGGTCGTCAGGCCGGCAACAACGGCCCGGCGACCGGCAGTTACCACATCGACCCCACTTACCAGCAGGAGCGATAGTTGAGTTCGATGAGCCAGGCGGCACAGAACCTGAACTGGTTGATCACCAACTTCGTGGACAACACCCCAGGGGTGTCCCACACCGTGGTGGTCTCCGCCGACGGACTCCTTCTGGCGATGTCCGAAGGCTTCCCCCGCGACCGGGCCGACCAGCTCGCCGCGGTGGCCTCCGGGCTGACCTCCCTGACCGCAGGTGCTTCCCGCATCTTCGAGGGCGGCGCCGTCAACCAGACCGTGGTCGAGATGGACCGGGGGTTCCTCTTCCTCATGTCGGTCTCCGACGGCTCCTCGCTGGCCGTACTGGCGCACCCCGAGTGCGACATCGGCCTCGTGGGCTACGAGATGGCCCTCCTCGTGGACCGCGCCGGCAGCGTCCTCACCCCGGACCTGCGCGCGGAGCTGCAGGGAAGCCTGCTCATCTGACTGCAACCCTCCCGGCCGGACGGTACTTCCGGCCGGGAGACCGGGGCCCGAGCCCCGGAACCCAGTACCACCACCAGGCCGTCATACCCGTCCCCCCACCGGCCGCCCCGTCAGACGGCACGCTGACCAATGCTGTCCAGCCCGGAGGATCAATGACCCCGCCCCCCGCCTACCCCGATACGTACGGAGACTCGTCGTACTCGGACGGCGACCAGCCGCTGGTTCGTCCGTACGCGATGACCGGCGGCAGGACCCGACCGCGCTACCAGCTCGCCATAGAGGCTCTGGTCAGCACCACGGCCGATCCGATGCACCTGTCCGGGCTGCTCCCGGAACACCAGCGCATCTGCACCCTCTGCCGTGAGGTCAAGTCGGTCGCGGAGGTCTCCGCACTGCTGTCGATGCCGCTCGGCGTCGCCAGGATCCTCGTCGCCGACCTGGCGGAGGCCGGCATGGTGGCCATCCACCAGCCGGGCAACGGAGAGGCCGGCGGCACTCCGGACGTAACGCTGCTCGAGAGGGTTCTCAGTGGACTTCGCAAGCTCTAACGGCGGAGCGGCTCCTCGCTCCACCACCTCCGCGAAGATCGTGGTGGCGGGGGGCTTCGGCGTGGGCAAGACCACGTTCGTCGGCGCCGTCTCCGAGATCAACCCGCTGCGCACCGAGGCCGTGATGACGTCCGCGAGCGCGGGCATCGACGACCTCACCCACACCGGGGACAAGACGACCACCACGGTCGCCATGGACTTCGGCCGCATCACCCTGGACCAGGACCTGATCCTGTACCTCTTCGGTACCCCCGGTCAGGACCGCTTCTGGTTCATGTGGGACGACCTGGTGCGCGGCGCGATCGGGGCGATCGTCCTGGTCGACACGCGGCGCCTGGCCGACTGCTTCCCGGCCGTCGACTACTTCGAGAACAGCGGCCTGCCGTTCGTCGTGGCCCTCAACGGCTTCGAGGGATACCAGCCGTACACCCCGGAGGAAGTCCGCGAGGCCCTGCAGATCGGCCCGGACGCCCCCATCATCACCACCGACGCCCGCCACCGCGCGGACGCCAAGAGCGCGCTCATCACGCTCGTCGAGCACGCCCTGATGGCGCGGCTCAAGTAGGCGTCACGCGGGGCGGGTGCTACGCCGGATGCTTATTGGGGGGCGGGCTGTGTCATGGGACACGGCCCGCCCCCCGCGTTCATAACGTTTCGACAGAGAATTGCCGGTAGTTGGCGACACGGTGCGTTCGCCCGGTCTCGCTGCGCTCACAACGGGCCCCATTTATGCCGCAGGACGCTCTTTATGTCCGATTTATGTGGGGCATAAGGCTCTATGAATGGCCGATTTCAACTGTTTGGAACAGGGCCGTCAACCGTGCTGGAATTCAACGAACTAGCTAGTAGCACCGCCGAGAGGTTGTTGGTCGAGTGAGGCGAAGCAACTCAAGCCCCGCGGATGAACCCGCGCGCGGCAACTTCACCCCGCCGCCACGCGCGGCCGCGTCGTCCATCGGCGTACCCCTGGAGGCTCCCGCGAGCAGCGGCAGCACCAGCAGGTTCTCGCCGCGGAACTGGCGCGTGCCGACCCGTCTGAACGCCATCCTGCTCGTGCCCGTCCTCGTCGGACTGGTCATGGGCGGCTTCCAGGTGAAGGGCTCGATCGACACCTGGAACGAGGCCAAGGACGCAGAGAAGACGGCCCGCATCGTCCAGGCGGCGGCCGAATACGGCCAGGCCCTCCTCAACGAGCGCGACCTGACGGCCGAGCCGCTGCTGAGGAACCAGCGCGAGTCCGACCCGGTCATGAAGGCGTACGCCGCCACCGACTCGGCCAAGGCGAAGTTCGCCCAGGCCGTGAAGGACATGCCCGAGGGCCAGGGCATGGAACGCCGTCTGGAGCTCTTCCGCCAGGAGGAGCCCAAGCTGGAGCAGGTCCGCAAGTCGGCCTACATGGCACAGCTGGAGACGGCGAAGAAGGACCTCCCCAAGTCGGCGGGCCCCATCCCGACCGAAGAGGGCTACGTGCTGGTCCAGCACTACCTCATGCAGTTCTCCAACGAGCTGGGCCTGGGCACCGGCAACGTGACCTCCTACGGCCGCATGGTCTACGCGATCGAGCTGTCCAAGGCCGCGAACTCGCTGCAGCGCTCCGTCGGCACCCACCTGCTGGTCCGGCCGAGCGACAACGAGGACGTCCGCAAGGCACAGCTGGTCGCCTTCTCCTCTTACGCGTACCTCGAAGAGATCGCCATCAGCGAGTACGTGGCCGCCGGCACCGAGGCGGACACCACCCGCCTCAAGGAGGTCATGGGCAAGCAGTCGCAGCTCGGCGCCGCCAAGCTCGCGAACGCCAAGACCGAGGCGGAGCAGGCCGGTACGGTCTTCCGCGCCCCGCCCATGGTCAACGGCTCCGCGCTCACCGGTATGACCGAGGCGATAGCCAGCGGCGCGAAGCCGGCCGCCCTCGCCCTGGGCGGCACCACCTCGCAGGCCTGGCAGGCCGCGGCGACCGCCAAGTTCGACGGCTACGCCGAGGTCGAGAAGGACCTGCTGGCCAAGGCCGTCAAGGACGCCGTCGCCGTCTCCGACTCGGCCCGCAACGATGCCATCCTGACCGGCTCGATCGTGGTCGTGGCCCTGCTCGCCGCCTTCATCCTGGCCGGCATGATGGCCCGCCAGATGGGCCGCGCGATGCGCCGCCTGCGCGGAGCCGCCTTCGACATCGCCGAGCAGCGCCTGCCGATGCTCGTCGACCAGCTCTCGCGCACCGACCCGGGCAAGGTCGACACCCGCGTGGTGCCGATCCCGATCGACTCCCAGGACGAGATCGGCGAGGTCGCCCGCGCCTTCGACCAGGTCCACCGGGAGGCCGTCCGGCTCGCCGCCGAGCAGGCGCTCCTGCGGGGCAACGTCAACGCGATCTTCACCAACCTCTCCATGCGCAACCAGTCGCTGATCGAGGGCCAGCTGAGCCTCATCACCGACCTGGAGAACAACGAGGGCGACCCGGACCAGCTGGAGAACCTCTTCCGCCTGGACCACCTGGCCACCCGCATGCGCCGCAACGGCGAGAACCTCCTCATCCTCGCGGGTGAGAACCCGGGCCGCCGCTGGGACCAGCCGGTCCCCCTCGTCGACGTCCTGCGCGCCGCCTCCTCCGAGGTGGAGCAGTACGAGCGCGTGGAACTGTCGGGCGTCTCCGAGGCCGAGATCCACGGCCAGGCCGTGACCGACCTCGTGCACCTGCTCGCCGAGCTGCTGGAGAACGCCACCACGTTCTCCTCCCCCCAGACCAAGGTCCGGGTCAACGCGACGCGTCTGCCCGACGGCCGCGTGATGGTCGAGATCCACGACAAGGGCATCGGCCTCACCGCCGAGGACTTCGCGGACATCAACCACAAGCTGGCCAACCCGCCGACCGTGGACGCCGCGATCTCGCAGCGCATGGGTCTCTTCGTGGTCGGCCGGCTGGCCGACCGGCACGGCATCCGCGTCCAGCTGCGCCCCTCGGGCGAAGCCGCCGGCACGACCTCGCTGGTCATGCTCCCCGACGTCATCACCCACGGTGGCGGCGGCGAGGTGCCCGGAGCGGAGTCGGACGACTTCACCGTCTCCTCGATCATCCCGCAGCAGCAGTCGCAGCACGCGGTACCGCTGCGCACCGCCGCCGAGCTCGGTTTCGACGACTCCCGCTACGAGGTCCACCGGGCCGACCAGCCGGGCCCCGACGGCCTCGATGCCGCCGACCCGGTCGGCCGCTCCCTGGGCCGCGAGGAGCGCCGTGCCGCGCTGGAGGCCCAGGTGGGCTATCCGCAGGCGCAACCGCCGGGGTACGAAGAGTTCGCCGAGGAGTCGGCCGAGGAGTACGCGGAACCCCAGCCGGAACACGCGTACCAGCCGTACCAGGGCTACGAGCAGCAGCCCGTGCAGGACTACGCCACCGGCTACGACACCGGAGTACCCCCGCAGGGCTACGAGGCGTACCCGCAGCAGGAATACGGCTATCCGGAAGCCCAGTACCAGGAGCAGCAGCAGGAGCTCCCGGCCTACGACGGCGGCTACGATTCCCTTTCCCCGCAGGCGGAGTGGCCCGAGCAGAACACGTACTCGGGCTCCTACCAGCAGGATTACGGGACCGAATCGGAATCACCGGCCGCTCCCGAACACGCCCCGGAGCGCGTAGGCTTCGACCGTCCGGGCACCGCTGAGGACACCGGTCACCAAGTGACCGGAGCGGGCCTGCCGCGACGCGGCAGCCAGCAGCAGCGGCAGCCGGCGCAGCAGGATGCGGAGTCCACCGGATCCCTCTTCGAGCAGCGGCCGCAGCGTCAGCAGCAGCCCGCTGAGCCGGAGCGGGACCCGGAAACCACGGAGGGCGACGCTGCATGGCGCTCGCGCAACGACGAGCGCTGGCAGCAGGCCGGCAAGCTCCGTGAGCCGAAGGCGGGCGGGGTCACCCCGTCCGGTCTCCCTCGGCGAGTGCCCAAGGCCAACCTGGTCGAGGGCGCTGCGGAGACGACCCCGCAGGGCGGCCCCCAGGTCTCCCGGGCCCCGGAGGACGTCCGTGGCAGGTTGAGCAACCTGCGGCGCGGTGTCCAGCAAGGCCGCAACGCGGGATCCGAGCAGTCAAGTAACAGCTATGACCAGGAGCGTTAGTGTGAGCGCGATGAGCCAGGCGGCGCAGAACCTGAACTGGTTGATCACCAACTTCGTGGACAACACCCCAGGGGTGTCCCACACGGTGGTGGTATCCGCCGACGGCCTCCTTCTGGCGATGTCCGACGGATTCCCGCGCGACCGCGCCGATCAGCTGGCGGCCGTGGCCTCCGGACTGACGTCGCTGACCGCCGGGGCCTCCCGCATCTTCGAGGGCGGCGCCGTCAACCAGACCGTGGTCGAGATGGACCGGGGATTCCTCTTCCTCATGTCCGTCTCCGACGGATCCTCCCTCGCGGTGCTCGCGCACCCCGAGTGCGACATCGGCCTCGTGGGCTACGAGATGGCCCTCCTCGTGGACCGCGCCGGCAGCGTCCTCACCCCGGACCTGCGCGCCGAATTGCAGGGCAGCCTGCTCAACTAGCAGACAGGCAGTGCGTTTCGCGCCATCGCACCATAGGGTGCGGTGGCGCGGTTCCACAGGGAGTACTGCGTTCTTGGAGTCGGAGGAGGACACGTGACAACACCCGGAGGACATCCCTATGGCGGCGCGCAGCAGCCGCAGGGTGGGCACGACCAGAACCGCTTCAATTTCCCTTCCGCTCCCAGCAGCCGGCCCTCGCCGGAGCACAACCCCGCGGGACAGCCCTACCAGCGGCAGCCCTATCAGCAGCCGTCGTACGGTCAGCCGCAGCAGCCCTACCGGCCTTCGCAGCAGCCTCCGCGCGCTTCGCGTCCGCAGGCTCCGCAGGCGCACAACCCGCTGGTCCGTCCGTACGCGATGACCGGCGGTCGTACCAGGCCGCGCTACCAGCTCGCCATCGAGGCGCTGGTCAGCACCACGGCCGATCCCGCGCGTCTGCAAGGGCAGTTGCCCGAGCACCAGCGCATCTGCCGGCTCTGCATCGAGATCAAGTCGGTCGCCGAGATCTCGGCACTTCTCTCCATTCCTCTTGGTGTCGCCCGGATCCTCGTCGCCGACCTGGCGGAGGCGGGCCTCGTCGCCATCCACCAGCCCGGCGGCGACGAGTCCGCCGGCGGCCAGCCAGACGTGACACTGCTCGAAAGGGTGCTCAGTGGACTTCGCAAGCTCTAACGGCGGAGCGGCTCCTCGCTCCACCACCTCCGCGAAGATCGTGGTGGCGGGCGGCTTCGGCGTGGGCAAGACCACGTTCGTCGGCGCCGTCTCCGAGATCAACCCGCTGCGCACCGAGGCCGTCATGACCAGCGCCTCGGCCGGTATCGACGACCTCACCCACACCGGGGACAAGACGACCACCACGGTCGCCATGGACTTCGGCCGCATCACCCTGGACCAGGACCTGATCCTGTACCTCTTCGGTACCCCCGGTCAGGACCGCTTCTGGTTCATGTGGGACGACCTGGTGCGCGGCGCGATCGGCGCCGTCGTGCTCGTCGACACCCGCCGTCTGGCCGACTGCTTCCCTGCCGTCGACTACTTCGAGAACAGCGGCCTGCCGTTCGTCATCGCCCTCAACGGCTTCGACGGGCACCAGCCGTACACCCCGGAGGAAGTCCGCGAGGCCCTGCAGATCGGCCCGGACGCCCCCATCATCACCACCGACGCCCGCCACCGCGGAGACGCCAAGAGCGCGCTCATCACCCTGGTCGAGCACGCCCTCATGGCCCGCCTGCGGTAGCCGTCCGGTCGTACGCGAAAAGGCCCCCCGCACTCGATGGAGTGCGGGGGGCCTTTTGCTCGCTGCCTGCGGTGCCTAGCCCTGCCAGCTGTGCGGGGCGCGGAAGCCGGGGGTGCGCTCCAGGCGGCGCCAGCCGGCCTGGGAACGGCCGGTGGCGACCGTGGTGTCCTCGGGGGTGGCGGCGGCGCGGGCGAGGAGGATCGCGGTGATCGCGGCCAGTTCCTCGGGTTCGGCGTTGCCCTTTTCGACGCGGAGCAGCGTGTCGGTGCTCATCGGTGGCTTGTCTCCTTACTGCGGCGGGTTGCCGTGCTTGCGGGACGGCAGATCGGCGTGCTTGTTGCGGAGCATCGAGAGGGCGCTGGCGAGCACCTCGCGGGTCTCGGCGGGGTCGATGACGTCGTCGACGAGGCCGCGCTCGGCCGCGTAGTACGGGTGCATCAGTTCGGCCTTGTACTCCTTGACCATGCGCGCGCGCATCGCCTCGGGGTCTTCGGCATCCGCGATCTGCTTGCGGAAGATGACGTTGGCGGCGCCCTCGGCGCCCATCACGGCGATCTCGTTGGTGGGCCAGGCGTAGGTGAGGTCCGCACCGATGGACTGGGAGTCCATGACGATGTAGGCGCCGCCGTAGGCCTTGCGCAGGATCAGCGAGATCCGGGGCACCGTCGCGTTGCAGTACGCGTACAGGAGCTTGGCGCCGTGGCGGATGATGCCGCCGTGCTCCTGGTCGACGCCGGGCAGGAAGCCGGGGACGTCCAGGAGGGTGATGATCGGGATGTTGAAGGCGTCGCAGAGCTGGACGAAGCGCGCCGCCTTCTCGGAGGCGTGGATGTCCAGGACGCCGGCGAGGTGGCCGGGCTGGTTGGCGACGATGCCGACGACCTGGCCGTCGAGGCGCGCGAGGGCACAGATGATGTTGCGCGCCCAGCGCTCGTGGATCTCCAGGACGTCGCCTTCGTCGACGAGCTCCTCGATGACCTTGAGCATGTCGTACGGGCGGTTGCCGTCGGCGGGCACCAGGTCCAGCAGGACGTCCGAGCGCCGGTCGGCGGGGTCGTTCGTCTCGTGGACCGGGGGGTTCTCGCGGTTGTTGGAGGGGAGCATCGTGATGAGGTAGCGGACCTCGGAGATGCAGGTCTCCTCGTCGTCGTACGCGAAGTGCGCGACGCCGGAGGTCTCGGCGTGCACGTCGGCGCCGCCGAGGCCGTTCTGAGTGATCTCCTCGCCGGTCACCGCGCGGACCACGTCCGGGCCGGTGATGAACATCTGCGAGGTCTCGCGGACCATGAAGACGAAGTCGGTCAGGGCCGGGGAGTACGCGGCGCCGCCGGCGCAGGGGCCGAGCATCACCGAGATCTGCGGGATGACGCCCGAGGCCTTGGTGTTGCGCTGGAAGATGCCGCCGTAGCCGGCGAGGGCGGAGACGCCCTCCTGGATACGGGCGCCGGCGCCGTCGTTGAGGGAGACCAGCGGGGCACCGGCCGCGATGGCCATGTCCATGATCTTGTGGATCTTCGTGGCGTGGGCCTCGCCCAGTGCGCCGCCGAAGATGCGGAAGTCGTGTGCGTAGACGAAGACCGTGCGGCCTTCGACCGTGCCCCAGCCGGTGATGACACCGTCGGTGTACGGCTTCTTGGCCTCCAGGCCGAACCCGGTCGCGCGGTGGCGGCGGAGCTGTTCGACCTCCTTGAAGGAACCTTCGTCGAGCAGCAGCGCGATGCGCTCGCGGGCGGTCAGCTTGCCCTTGGCGTGCTGCGCTTCGGTTGCCCGCTCGCTCGGGCCGCGCCGCGCCTGCTCGCGCAGGTCGTGCAGCTCGGCCACTCGCCCACGGGCGTCGGTCGGCTCGCTCGGAATCTGGTCCACAACGGTCATGTACCGACCTTACGAAGCAGGACCATCAAAACCCTCCGTCGAATCCGCACAGTGTCGGGTGTCTTCCGCTGTCCGGGCCGGACAGAACCGGGCGGCGATGAGCGGGGACCACTAGTCGGGACCATGGTCCTTTGTGGGCACCCCACAAAACCCTCCGACACGCATCCAGCTAGTTGAAATTTGAACGGAATGGGTCTAGCGTCATTCTCGTTGAAACTTCAACGAACACGCCGCGTCGAAGACACGGCACGCTACCGAGGAGGAAGCCATGGGTCTCTTCACCCGCCGCCCCCAGACCACCGCCACTGCCGCCACGCTCGAAGTGGACCCGACCCTCGCGAAGCTCACCGGCGACTACGTCATCGACCCCGCCCACACCAGCATCGGCTTCACCGTCCGGCACGCGATGGTCACCAACGTCCGCGGCTCCTTCGCCGAGCACGAGGGCACCCTGCACCTCGACGGCGCCGACCCGGCCCGCTCCACCGCCGCCATCGACGTGAAGATCGCTTCCGTGGACACCGGCATCGCCGACCGCGACGGCCACCTGCGCTCCGGCGACTTCTTCGACGCCGAGACCTTCCCGCTGATGACCTTCCGCTCCACCTCGGCAGCGCAGACCGGCGGCGACACCTACCGGATCGACGGCGAGCTGACGATCAAGGACGTCACCCGCCCGCTCTCCATCGACCTGGAGTTCAACGGTTCGGCCACCGACGTCTACGGCAACGAGCGCGTCGGCTTCGAGGGCTCCGCCGAGATCCTGCGCTCCGACTGGGGCCTGACTTGGAACGCGGCCCTGGAGACGGGCGGCGTCATGGTCAGCGACAAGGTGAAGCTGACCTTCGACATCTCGGCCATCAAGAAGGCCTGACCCCTCCCCGGGACCGGGGGCGGCTCAGAAGTCGCCCCCGCCGAAGCCGCCACCGCCGTCGAAGCCCCCTCCGCCGCCGAAGTCCCCGCCACCGAAGTCGGACGGGTTGAAGTCGGCTCCGGAGACGTCGCCCCCGCCGAAGCCACCGCCGTCGAATCCGTTGCCGCCGCCGAAGTCGGAGGCGTAGGCCGGGGTGGACATCATCGAACCGAGCATCGTGCCCATGAGCAGACCGGGCAGCATGCCGCCGCCGAAGTAACCGCCGGCCCAGGGACCGTACGCCGGGCCGGCGTCGTAGTAGGGGCGCGGCCCGTGCTCGGTGTCGACGGTACGGACCGCCGGGTCCTGGCCGTCGCGCAGCCGTACCGCGTCCGCCGCGCAGACCGGGACCGTACGGGCGGCGCCGCCCGCCGGGGCCCAGTCGGCGTCCTCGGTGCTCGGCCCGTGGCGCGGGTCGAAGAAGCAGGGGGCGCGGCGCTCGGGCAGCGGCTTGCCCTGCCGGCGTGCATCGAGGCACGCCAGGGCGTACCGGCCGTCCTCCAGCGCCTGGGTGACTCCCTTGACCTCTTCGGGGTACTGCACCGAGGCCATGATCTGCTTGGCCTTCTCGTACGAGTCCAGGCCCTGCTCGTAGTCCTTGCGCATCGCGTCGTCCGCGCCGGGCTCGCCGGGGTGGAAGTCGAGGCGGTCGAGCTCCTCGCCGAAGGCCGTGATGTCCTCGTCGACGACCACGCCGAGCCGGGCGACGGCCTCGCGGCGGATCTCTTCCTTCTTCTTGCGGTTGCGCTTGACCAGCAGGTACGCGCCGCCGCCGCCGACCGCGGCCACCGCGCCCAGGCCGATCAGTGCGCCGGCCGGGGACCCGCCGTCGGCGCTCGCGCCGCCCCAGGAGGCCGGGGCCTTGCCCTTGGCCTGGCTCAGGGCCTGGTCCACGAAGTTGTTGAGCTCGGTGTTCGCGTCGACCGCTCCGCCCGCCTTGACGGCATCGACCAGGTTGCGGACGGCGTTGTTCGGCATGACGGCCTTGTCGGCGCCCGCGTTGAACCCCTCGCCGAGCCGGATCGCGTAGAGCCCGGTGATCCCGGTCTCGGTACGGATCGTGCGCAGCACGCTGTCGGCGGGGAACTCCGCACCGGCCGGCAGCACGGCCACGAAGACCGGCTTCCCGGCGTCCTTGATCTTCTTCGCGAGCGCGTCCGCCTGCGCGGGCGAAAGCTGTGCCTCGGCGCGGGGATCGACGTAGACCGGCCCCTTCTTGAGGGCCTGGGCCACGGTGGTGGTCCCGGTGTCGGCCGATGCCTGCGGCGCGACCACGAGCGCGGTCGCGGACAGGGCCAGCAGCAGACCGGCCAGCAGGGGGCCGAAACGTACAGAAATAAGCCTGGTCCTCATGGCCACGACGCTACCGGAACGGGCGTAATCCCGTGTGAGCGGGACATAAGGGCCACCGGCCATTCCCGCCCGTGTGTTCGATCTAGACTCCCGATCAGGGGGTGAGTCGATGCGACGCGTACGGCTGGCGGGGACGGTGCTGGTGACGGCGGGGCTGCTGGCCGGGTGCTCACCCGCGCAGCTGGACCTGATCGCCGTCTACAACGGGGACGACGGCAGGCCCTGGGTCATGCTCGCCCCCTGCGGCAAGGACACCATCACTTCGGTGGAGTTCCAGAGCTGGCCCAAGGGCAACCCGATCGGGCCGACGGACGAGCCGAGCTGGAAGAGCAGACGATTCACCCCTGGCATCGGTGGCGGATCGTTTCCGCTGTTCTCTCCGCCGGCATCGTGGAACGCCGTCGTGAAGGGCGAGCAGCAGGTCCTGCCCGGCTTCAGGTACAGCGTGAGCTTCTACTCGCCCGACGACGGCGCCTACTACGGGAACGGCTTCTTCGCCGCCGAGGACCTCGCCGGGTTGAAGCCCGGCGAGGTGTGGGCCGCCGGGGAGGCGATGACCCGGCAGGAGTTCCGGGACCACCGCTCCGACACCTGCTAGCGGCAGCTACTCCGCCGGCTCGACGCCCGCGTGCAGGAGGCCGTAGGTGAAGGCGTCCTCCAGGGCCTGCCAGGAGGCCGCGATCACGTTCGGGGCCACCCCGACCGTGTTCCATTCGCGGGAGCCGTCCGTCGTGGTGATCAGCACGCGGGTCGTGGACTCCGTGCCGTGCTTGCCCTCCAGGATGCGGACCTTGTAGTCGATCAGCTCGAACTTCGCCAGTTGGGGGTAGAAGCGCTCCAGGGCTACGCGCAGCGCCCGGTCCAGTGCGTTGACCGGGCCGTTGCCCTCGGCCGTCGCGACGATCCGCTCGCCCTTGGCCCACAGCTTCACCGTGGCCTCGTTGGCGTGCGTGCCGTCGGGGCGGTCCTCGACGATGGCCCGCCAGGACTCGATCCGGAAGTACTTGCGCGCCCGGCCCTCCGCCTCGGCGCGCAGCAGCAGCTCGAAGGAGGCGTCGGCGGCCTCGTAGGTGTAGCCCTGGAGCTCGCGCTCCTTGACCCGCTCCACGACCCGGGAGATCAGCGCGCGGTCCCCGCCGAGGTCGACGCCGAGCTCCTTGCCCTTGAGCTCGATGGAGGCCCGGCCGGCCATGTCGGAGACCAGCATCCGCATGGTGTTGCCGACCCGCTCGGGGTCGATGTGCTGGTACAGGTCCGGGTCGACCTTGATCGCCGAGGCGTGCAGGCCCGCCTTGTGCGCGAAGGCGGAGACGCCGACGTAGGGCTGGTGCGTGGAGGGGGTGAGGTTGACGACCTCCGCGATGGCGTGCGAGATGCGGGTCATCTCCGCCAGGGCGCCGGCCGGGAGGACCGTGCGCCCGTACTTGATCTCCAGCGCGGCGACGACCGGGAAGAGGTTGGCGTTGCCGACCCGCTCGCCGTAGCCGTTCGCGGTGCACTGGACGTGGGTGGCGCCCGCGTCCACGGCGGCCAGGGTGTTGGCGACGGCGCAGCCGGTGTCGTCCTGGGCGTGGATGCCCAGGCGGGCGCCGGTGTCGGCGAGCACGGTCGCGACGGTCGCGGTGACCTGTGCGGGCAGCATGCCGCCATTGGTGTCGCACAGGACGACGACGTCGGCCCCGGCCTCGTGCGCGGTGCGCACGACGGACTTCGCGTACTCGGCGTTGGCCCGGTAGCCGTCGAAGAAGTGCTCGCAGTCGACGAAGACCCGGCGGCCCTGGGCGACCAGGTGCGAAACGGTGTCCCGGACCATCTCCAGGTTCTCGTCGAGGGTGGTGCGCAGGGCCAGCTCGACGTGCCGGTCGTGGGACTTGGCCACCAGCACGATCACCGGGGCGCCGGATTCCAGCAGGGCGCGGACCTGCGGGTCGGTGGCGGCCGAGCCGCCCGCCCTGCGGGTCGCGCCGAAGGCCACCAGCTGCGCGTGCTTGAAGTCGATCTCCGCGCGGGCGCGGGAGAAGAACTCCGTGTCCCGGGGGTTGGCGCCGGGCCAGCCGCCCTCGATGAAGCCCACCCCGAAGTCGTCCAGGTGCCGGGCGATCGTCAGCTTGTCCGCGACCGTGAGGTTGATGCCCTCACGCTGGGCGCCGTCGCGCAGGGTCGTGTCGAAGACGTGGAAGCTGTCGTCGGGGCCCGAGCCCGGGGCAGTCGGCTCAGTCGCCTCTGTCGTCGTCATGCTGGTCTGACTCCTGTCGGATGAGTGGTTCCGGATGCCCTGGCTCCACTGCCCCCATCATCGCGCGCTGCCCGCTCCCGGCGTGTTGGGGCCGGAAAACGAAAAAACCTCTCGCGGGTGCGAGAGGTCTGCGCGCGGGTCTGGGGCACCATGGCCGCTTCCGCGAAGTTCTTCCACGGTTCAGCGGTCACTGCGGACCGGCGCGCTGCTGTCCATAATCATGAGCTGAGCAGGCACGTCCGCAGTGTGGCACAGGCGTCCACGCGAATGGACGAACGTCTCACGATACGAGCGCCTCGTCGAGGAATTCCGAGACGTGGGTCAGGATGTCGCCCCGCCCTATACCCGGCAGGCCGACGGCGACCTGGATGCTGAACCCGTCGAGCAGGGCCCGCAGCCTGGCCCCGAAGCGGTCCGGGTCGACCGGGCGGAACTCCCCGCGCGAGATGCCCTCGGCGAGCAGCGCCACCAGGTCCCGGTGCCAGGCGCCCTCGATGGCCGCCTGGCGCTCGCGCTCCCCCGGTCCGGCGTTCTGCGAGCGGTTCCAGACCTCCAGCCACAGGGTCCAGTGCGGATCCCGGGCGGCCCGGGGCACGTACAGGTCCACGTACGCCTGGAGGCGCTCGCGGACCGGGCCGAGGCGGGAGAGCAGTGCGCGCCGCTCGGCGCCGAGGGCCGCCTCGCTCCACTCCAGGGTCTGGAGCAGGAGCTCGTCCTTGGTGCGGAAGTAGTAGAGGAGGTGGCCGCTGCTCATGCCGACCTCGCGGCCCAGGCCGGCCATGGTCAGCCCTTCCAGGCCGCGTTCGGCGATGGTGGCCATGGCGGCGACCAGTACGTCTTCGCGCGGCGGCGCGTTCTTGCGCGCGGCACGTACCTCACCCGCCACCATGGCCCACTCCTCGTTCGGGTCCGCCGTCCGGTCCGCCCTTCCGCTTCCCGGGACGGGTCAGACCTTCGGCTGCTGCTGGGTGATGCAGTGGATACCGCCACCCCCGGCGAAAATCGTACGTGCGTCGACGAGCGTCACGGTCCGCTCGGGGAAGAGACGGCGGAAGATCTCGGCCGCTTCCTCGTCCCGCGGGTCGTCGAAGGCGCACAGGACCACGCCGCCGTTGCAGAGGTAGTGGTTGATGTAGGAGTAGTCGACCCACTCCCCGTCCTCCTCCAGCACGGTCGGCGCCGGGATCTCCACGACCTCCAGCTGCCGGCCCTGGGCGTCGGTGGACGCGCGCAGGATGGCGGCGATGGTCTTGCCGCGCTCGTGGTCCGGGTGGGCCGGGTCGGGCTGGGAGTGGACCATGACCACGCCGGGGCGGGCGAAGGCCGCGACGATGTCCACGTGGCCCTGGGTGCCGTAGGTGCCGTAGTCGCCCGCCAGGCCGTACGGGAGCCAGATCGCCTTGGTGGTGCCCAGGTGGGCGTGGATCTCGGCCTCGACCTGCTCGCGGGTCCAGTCGGCGTTGCGGCCCTTGCCCAGCTGCACGGTGTCGGTGAGCAGGACGGTGCCCTCGCCGTCCACGTGGATGGCGCCGCCCTCGTTGATCAGGGTGGTGCTGTACGTACGGGTCCCGACGATGTCCGACACGTGCCGGGCGATCTTCGAGTCGTTGTCCCAGCGGGCCCACTCCTGGGCGCCCCAGCCGTTGAAGGTCCAGTCGACGGCGGCGAGCTCGCCGGCGTCGTTGGTGACGAAGGTGGGGCCGATGTCGCGCATCCAGGCGTCGTCCAGATCGCGCTCGACCAGCTCCACATCGCCCCCGACGATCGCGCGGGCGCTCTCGGCGTCACCGGGGGACACCACGAGGGTCACCGGCTCGTAGGCGCGCACGGCGCGGGCGACGGCTCCCCAGGCCTGGCGGGCCTCGGCCAGCTCGGTCTCGTTGGTGAAGGTCGGGTTCGGGCTGGGCCAGGCCATCCAGGTGCGCTCGTGGGGCGTCCACTCGGCGGGCATCCGGAAACCGTTGTTCGCGGGCTTTGCAGTCATGGCAGGTCCTTAAAAACGGTACTGGTCTAAAGGAAGTACAGGCGGTTGAGGGAGACCGAGTCGGCCGCTTCGGAGCGCAGCGGTTCCCCGTCGAGGGAGACGAGGCCACTGCGCGCGTCCACATCGACCGCGCCCACCCGGGAGTTGAGGAGGAGGTCCCCCGGGCCGATGCCGCGGGTGCCGCGGACGGCCACGCGGCGGCGGCGGGTCGGCATCTCGTCGCTGCCCAGGGCCGCTGCGGCGGCCGAGACGAAAGCGACGGAGATGTCGGCGGCGGTGGCCCCGTACGAGCCGAACTGCGGTCCGAGGACCAGCGGTTCGCAGGTGTCGGTGGCGGCGTTGGGGTCGCCGGTGACCCCGTAGGCCGGGAAGCCGGACTTGAGGACCAGCTGCGGCTTGGCTCCGAAGAACTGCGGGCGCCACAGCACGATGTCGGCGAGCTTGCCGACCTCGATGGAGCCGATCTCGTGGGCCAGGCCGTGTGCGATGGCCGGGTTGATGGTCAGCTTGGCCATGTAGCGCAGCACGCGGGCGTTGTCGTCGCCCTCGCCGTCGCCGGCCAGCGGGCCCAGCTCGCCCTTCATCTTGGCGGCCATGGCGAAGGTGCGCCGGATGGTCTCGCCCGCGCGGCCCATGCCCTGGGCGTCGGAGGAGGTGATCCCGATGGCGCCCAGGTCGTGGAGCACGTCCTCGGCGCCCATGGTGCCGGCGCGGATCCGGTCGCGGGCCATGGCCGCGTCGCCGGGCAGGTCCGGCTTCAGGTCGTGGACCGAGACGATCATCCCGTAGTGCTCGGCGACCGCGTCCCGGCCGAAGGGCAGGGTCGGGTTGGTGGAGGAGCCGATGACGTTGGGTACGCCGGCCATCTTCAGGACGTTGGGGACGTGTCCGCCGCCGCAGCCCTCGATGTGGAAGGCGTGGATGGTCCGGCCGTCCAGGACGCGCAGGGTGTCCTCGACGGAGAGGCATTCGTTGAGGCCGTCGCTGTGCAGGGCGACCTGTACGTCGTGCTCCTCGGCAACGCGCAGGGCGGTGTCCAGGGCGCGGGTGTGCGCGCCCATGTCCTCGTGGACCTTGAAGCCGCTGGCGCCGCCCTCGGCCAGGGCCTCGATCAGCGGGGCCGGGTCCGAGGAGGAGCCGCGGGCGAGGAAGCCGATGTTGACGGGCCAGGCGTCGAAGGCGTTGAAGGCGTGCTTGAGCGCCCACGGGGAGTTGACGCCCACGCCCCAGACCGGTCCGAACTCCTGGCCGATGATCGTGGTGACGCCCGCGGCGAGCGAGGCCTCCATGATGCGCGGGGAGAGCAGGTGCACGTGGGTGTCGACGGCGCCGGCGGTGGCGATCATGCCCTCGCCGGAGACGATCGACGTACCCGTGCCGACGACCACGTCCACCCCGTCGAGGGTGTCGGGGTTGCCGGCCCGGCCGATCGCGTGGATGCGGCCCTCGCGGATGCCGATGGAGACCTTGCGGATGCCGAGGACGGCGTCGATGACCAGGACGTTGCTGATCACGACGTCGCAGGTGTCGCGGACGGCGGCGGCCTTGAGGTGCAGGCCGTCGCGGGCGGTCTTGCCGAAGCCGGCCAGGAACTCGTCGCCGGGCTTCTGGGAGTCGGACTCCACGCGCACGGTCAGCCCGGAGTCGCCGAGCCGGACGCGGTCCCCGGCCCGGGGGCCGAATACGGAGGCGTACTCGTGCGGGTCGATGTGCCGGCTGCCGGGGGCGCAGTGGTCGCTGTGCCTGGTCTGCTTGCTCACGTCTGGTCTCCGTCCGTGACGTCGGTGGTCCCGGTTCCGAGGTAGCCGCAGGCGGCCGCACGGCGCAGGGCCTCCGCCTTCGCGCCGGGCGCGTCCAGCGGGCCGTCCACCAGTCCGGCGAAGCCGATGGCGATGCGTTCGCCGCCGATCGGGACCAGGCCGACCTCGGCCTCGCCGCCGGGGTCGAAGCGGACCGAGGAGCCCGCGGGCACGCACAGCCGCATGCCGTAGGCCGCGGCGCGGTCGAAGTCGAGGCGGGGGTTGGCTTCGAAGAAGTGGAAGTGCGAGGTGACGCTGACCGGCACGGAGGCGGTGTTGCGCACGTGCAGGTGGACCGTGGGCTCCGGCTGGGGGGCGCCGGGGCCCGGCACGACCGCGCCGGGGGCGTTCTCGCCCAGGCCGAGGGCGCCGCGGATCGGCGAGGAGACCACGGCGAGGCGGGATCCGTCGTCGAAGACGGCCTCCACGTGCACCTCGGTGACCACGTCGCTGACGCCGGGCAGGACGTCGTCGGGGCCCAGCACGGAGCGGGCCTCCTCGATGGCCTCCGCCAGCCGCTTGCCGTCGCGGGCGGCCTCGCAGACGGTGTCCGCGATGAGCGCGGTCGCCTCCGGGACGTTGAGCTTGAGTCCGCGGGCCCGTCGGGCCCTGGCCAGTTCCGCAGCGCTGCGGAGCAGCAGCCGGTCGCGCTCCGTAGGGGTCAGCCGCACGCCGATCCACCACCTTTTGAGTCGATGGGTTAGAGCATCACTCTAACTCTTCATTTCTCCGCAATGAAGCATTGACCTGGGACCAGGGCTTAGGTCACATTGAGTGTCGCTCAAACAATGCATCGCCACCCCCCGCCCTGCCAAGGGAGTCCCCCCATGCCCATCGAACAGCGCGGAGTCGACACCATCCCGGAAGAGGAGCGAACGAGCGGTCCCCGTGACCTGATGTCGATCCTCCTCGGCTCCAATCTCTGCCTCGGTGTGATCGTCTTCGGCTGGCTGCCCCCGTCCTTCGGACTGGGTCTGTGGCCCTCGCTCACCGCAATCGTGACCGGCACCGTCGTCGGAATCGCCGTCACCGCGCCGCTGGCGCTGGTATCGCTGCGCACGGCGACCAACCTCTCCACCTCCAGCGGAGCCCAGTTCGGCGTACGCGGCCGACTCGTCGGCTCCGTGGTCGGTCTGCTGCTCTCGCTCGGCTACACCGCCCTGACCCTGTGGATCGGCGGCGACGTCATGGTCGGCGCCCTGTCCCGGCTCACCGGGCTGCCGGACACCGGCGTCTCCCGGGCCGTGATGTACGGCGTACTCGCCGCGTGTACCGTCGTCGGAGCCGTCTTCGGCTACCGGCTGCTGCTGCGCATGAGCAAGGTGCTGTCCATCGGCATGGTGATCCTGCTGGCCGTCGGCATCTACGCCTACGCCCCGGACTTCACCACCACCGCGCCCGTGGACGCCTACCTGCTGGGCTCCTTCTGGCCGACCTGGCTGCTGGCCGCCGTCGCCGCCGGGCTCAGCGGGCCCGTCGCCTTCATCACCCTGCTCGGCGACTACACCCGCTACATCTCGCCCGCGAAGCACAGCCCCCGCAAGGTGCTCTGGGCCACCGGCTTCGGCCTGCTGATCGGCCTGCTGATCCCGCAGCTCTTCGGCACCTTCACCGCACTGGCCGCCCGCGCCGGAGCCGAGGACTACGCCGGTCCGCTGGTGGCCGCCTCGCCGCTCTGGTACCTGGTCCCGCTGCTCGTCGCCGCCGCGGCCGGCTCGGTGGGCAACGCCGGGCTGATGCTGTACTCCATGGGCCTCGACCTCGACGCGATCGTCCCCAAGGCCACCCGCACCAAGGCCACCGTGATCGCCGCCGCCGTCGCCACCGCCTTCGTGTTCGTCGGCTCCTTCGAGTGGAACGTCCAGTCCGCGATGACCTCCTTCGTGCTGGTGCTGACCGCGATCGGCACCCCGTGGGCCGTGATCACCCTCATCGGCTTCGTCCGCTGCCGCGGGAAGTACGACGCCGACGCCCTCCAGGTCTTCAACCGCCGCTCGGTGGGCGGGATCTACTGGTACCGCAACGGCTGGAACGTGAAGGCCACCCTCTCCTGGGTCATCGGCGCGGGCGTCGGCCTGCTCGCCGTGACCACCCCGTTCTACGAGGGCCCGCTGCTGGCCCTGACCGGCGGAGTGGACTGCTCCTTCATCCTCTCCGGCCTGGCCGGCGGCCTGGTCTACACGGCCCTGACCGCCCGCGAGCAGGCCCCCGTCACCACCGGGGCCCCCACCGCCGCGGAGGAGCCGGTGGCCGCGTAGCAGCCGGCCACCCCACGGGATCCCTGGCAGGGCTCCCCGAACGCACGAAGGCCCGTACCCCCTCGATCAAGGGGTACGGGCCTTCGTGCGTGCGGGGGGCGGCTGCTAGCCGAGCGGGTGCATCCAGCCGTGGGTGTCGGCGGCGTGGCCGGTCTGGAGGTCCAGGAGCGCCTTGCGGAGCTTCATGGTGACCTCGCCGGGCTCGCCGTTGCCCTGGGTCCAGTTGGCGCGCTCGGACTTGACCGAGCCGACCGGGGTGATGACGGCGGCGGTGCCGCAGGCGAAGACCTCGGTCAGGGTGCCGTTCTCGTTGTCGCGCTTCCAGTCCTCGGTGGTGATCCGGCCCTCTTCGGCGGTGTAGCCGAGGTCGCGGGCGATCGTGAGGAGGGAGTCGCGGGTGATGCCCGGAAGGAGCGAGCCGGTGAGCTCGGGGGTGACGATGCGCCGGGTCCCGTCCTCGTCCGCGTAGACGAAGTACAGGTTCATCCCGCCCATCTCCTCGATCCAGCGGTGCTCGACGGCGTCGAGCCAGACCACCTGGTCGCAGCCGTGCGCGGCGGCCTGGGCCTGCGCGACGAGGGAGGCAGCGTAGTTGCCGCCGGTCTTGGCCGCACCCGTGCCGCCCTTGGCCGCGCGGACGTACTCCTCGGAGAGCCAGACGGAGACCGGCTTGACCCCGCCGGGGAAGTACGCGCCGGCGGGCGAGGCGATGACGATGAAGAGGAACTCGTTGGCCGGGCGCACGCCCAGGCCGACCTCGCTGGCGAACATGAAGGGCCGCAGGTACAGCGAGGCCTCGCCGGAGTCCGGCACCCAGTCGCGGTCCTGCTGGATGAGCGCGTCGCAGGCGGCGATGAACAGGTCGGCCGGCAGCTCCGGCATCGCCATGCGGCGGGCGGAGGACTGGAAGCGCTCGGCGTTCGCCCGCGGCCGGAAGGTGGCGACGGTGCCGTCGGGCTGCTTGTACGCCTTGAGGCCCTCGAAGATGGTCTGCGCGTAGTGCAGGGTCATGTTCGCCGGGTCCATCGACAGCGGCGCGTACGGGACCAGCTCGGCATCGTGCCAGCCGCGGCCCTCGGTCCACTTGACCGTGACCATGTGGTCGGTGAAGTGGCGGCCGAATCCGGGGTTCGCCAGGATCGCTTCGCGCTCCGCGGCGGACAGGGGGGTCGAGGAGGGCTTCAGCTCGATCGTGGGCGTCGTCATGAGTGCTTGTCCTTCACCGGTTGTGTATGGCGGACCGCGCTCACGGCGTACTAGGACGTCCGAGCTTCCCCGTAGTCCGCGGCCTCGCGTTCGATTATCGCGCGGGAGGAGGCTTCGGTGAAACGGGGCGATTGCGGCCCAGGGGAGATGGTGGCACCCGGGGCCGCACAGGAAAAGCCGCCGGGTGCGGTGGTCGCGTCCCGGCGGCTTCCTCGAGGTGGGGCTACCGGGTCAGCCGGCTACTCGCGCGGCGAGGGCGTCGCCGATCGCGTCGGTGGAGCGGAAGGTGCCGTCGCGCTCGGCGAGGTCGGCGGAGACCGCGTCCTCGATGCGGACGGCCTGGGCCTCGTAGCCCAGGTGGCGCAGGAGGAGTGCGACCGAGAGGATCGTCGCGGTCGGGTCCGCCTTGCCGGTGCCGGCGATGTCCGGGGCCGAGCCGTGGACGGGCTCGAACATGGACGGGAAGGCGCCGGTCGGGTTGATGTTCCCGGAGGCGGCCAGGCCGATTCCGCCGGTCACGGCCGCGGCCAGGTCGGTGAGAATGTCACCGAAGAGGTTGTCCGTGACGATGACGTCGAAGCGCTCGGGCTGCGTGACGAAGAAGATCGTCGCGGCGTCGACGTGCAGGTAGTCGGTGGTGACCTCGGGGTACTCCTGGCCGACCTTGTCGAAGATGTTCTTCCACATGTGGCCCGCGTACACGAGGACGTTGTTCTTGTGGACCAGCGTCAGCTTCTTGCGCGGCCGGTCGTTGGCCCGCTCGTAGGCGTCACGGACCACGCGCTCGACACCGTAGGCCGTGTTGATGCTGACCTCGGTGGCCACCTCGGCCGGGGTGCCGGTGCGCAGGCTGCCGCCGTTGCCGGTGTACGGGCCTTCGGTGCCCTCGCGGACCACGACGAAGTCGATCTCCGGACGGCCGGCGAGCGGGGTGGCCGTGTTGGGGAAGAGCTTCGACGGGCGCAGGTTGATGAAGTGGTCGAAGGCGAAGCGGAGCTTCAGCAGCAGACCGCGCTCGAGGACCCCGGACGGGACCGAGGGGTCGCCGATGGCGCCCAGCAGGATCGCGTCGTGGTGCTTGAGGGCTTCGAGCTCCGCTTCCGGGAGGGTCTCACCGGTGCGGTGCCAGCGCTGGGCGCCGAGGTCGTATTCCTTGGTCTCCAGCTTCACATCCTGGGGCAGGACCGCGGTAAGGACCTTGAGGCCCTGAGCCACGACTTCCTGGCCGATGCCATCACCGGGGATCACTGCGAGATTGATGCTGGTCGACATGGTGGAACCGTACTCCTTGTCCCATCCCTCAGACATATCGAGTCCACTATGTGGACTCGATATGTCCGGGACGGGGCCTGTGGGCCGACGGTCGGCCGACGGGTCGCTCAGTGGCCGGTCGAGCCGCCGTTGTCGCGGCGGTCCAGCGCCCGCTGGAGGGCGGCGGCGGCGTTCTTGCGGTCCGCGTCGGCGGCGGCGGAGCGACGGACGCGACGGGCGGCGGTGGTGGGGGTGTGGGTCATGGTGATCGACTCCTTGAGATCACAACGTGGCGGGGCCACGGATGAGGGATTCCTTCAAGGCGCCGGATGAGGCGGGGAGCGGTGCGCGACAGGGGTTGCCTGTCACAGGGCGCACGCTCTCGACCGCCATTCGCCCGATCGGCGAGACGTTCGGCTTCTACAAAGCTAGGGCAGCTCCCGCTGTATGTCCCCGCAATTACTCGGACTTCCTAGTATCTGAGACGGCGAACCGCCCGGAAGGCCGCTTCCGGGACCTCGATTTCAGCCGTTCCCGGCACGGAATTCGCTGATCAGAGCCCTTACAGCGAGGGTTGAGGCGGATTCCGGCGTGGTGACGTATCCCACCTGCCTCACCGGCCCCCGCGGACCCAAACCGGTGATGTCGACGGCCTCGGTCGCCTCCCGGAGGGACAGCTCCGGCATGATCGCCATACCGAGCCCCCGGCCGACCATGGTCAGCACCATCGCGTCGTCCTCCGCCTTGACGGTCGCCCGCGGGATCCGGTCCTGCGCCCGCCACCAGGCCCGCGTCCAGGAGCCGCAGGTCTCGTCCCAGTCCATCAGGCCGTGCGCCGCGCCCAGGGTGGCGATTGCCGAGGTCCGCGCGGCCCGCGGCGACCTCCCCGGCCGCGCCTGCGCCGCTCTCGCGGACCACCCGGACCTCCGGGCGGATGCCCGGGTGGCGGGCGGTGAGCCGCTCCAGGACGGGCGGCAGCAGGTGCAGGGCCGCGCTGCGGAACGCGGCGATCCGCAGCACGCCCTCCAGCGCTCCCGCGCCGCCCGGTCCGCCGGCGGGGTCGGAACGGCCACCGGCCGCATCGCCCGGCTCCTCGGCGCCCGCCGGATCATCGGCAGCGCGGGCTCGGCGGCGAGGGTCCACCACCTCACCGGGACCCTCGGCTTCGACGCTGCCTTCGACTACCACGACGGGCCGGTCGGCGAGCAGCTCGCGCAGGTGGCCGCTGCCACCGGGGGCGGTATCGACGTCTACGCGGACAACGTGGGCGGGGACCATCTGGAGGGCGCGATCGACGTGCTGCGCGAGTTCGGCCGGATCGCGCGGGTCGGCGGGATCTCGATGTACAACGGCGACCGCTCCCCCGCCGCGCCCCGCAACCTCTTCGAGGTCGCACACGAGTCGTTGCGCCTGGAAGGGGTATTGGTTCGCAATCACACCAATCTCCAGGACGGGCTGGAAGACCTCCTCGTCCCACTCCTGCGCAGTGGCCGGATCGGCACCGACATCGCCGTTGTACAGGGATTCGATCACACGGTGGACGCCTTCCTGGGCATGTTCCGCGGGGACAATCTGGGCAAGATGCTCGTACGGATCGAAGGCTGATTCCAGCCACCCGGATGTTCACCGAGTTCTTACCGCACGGATGTAGACCTTTGGCGCGGCTACCGTCACTCTTGCCGTCAATGTGCCAGCGGGGCACTTGAGTTGGAGGCGAGTAGCCAGTGACACCGATCAGCCGCAGAGGATTCGTGGGAATCGGCGCCGGGCTGATGGCGGGGGCCGCCCTGCCCGCGATCGCGCCGACGTCGGCGGCCGCTGCCGCCGCGTCCGGCACGATCACCGATGTGAAGCACGTGGTGATCCTGATGCAGGAGAACCGCAGCTTCGACCACTACTTCGGCAAGCTGAAGGGTGTCCGCGGCTTCAGTGACCGCGCCGCCGGCAACATCCCGGGCGGCTGGGGCACGTTCAACCAGCCCAACTGGGGCGGCCGCCAGTACCCGTGGAAGCTCAGCTCCACCCCCGCGGTGGGCGGCGTCGACGGCGAGACCCTCGCCCAGTGCAACGGCGACCTCCCGCACAGCTGGACCTCGCAGCACGCGGCCTGGAACAAGGGCCGCATGGACAACTTCGTCACCGGTGTCGGCAACACCCGCACCCTGGGCTACCTCGACCGCGGGGACATACCGTTCCACTACGGCCTCGCCGACAACTACACCATCTGCGACGCCTACTTCTGCTCCACCCTGAGCGCGACCGGCCCCAACCGCACCTTCCTGTGGAGCGGCAAGGTCGACTCCGGCAGCAAGGACGGCGGCGACGAGTCCGGGCTGACCTGGGAGACGTACGCCGAGGCCCTCCAGCGTGCCGGGATGAGCTGGAAGGTCTACCAGAACGCCCAGGACAACTACGGGGACAACGGGCTCGCCTACTTCAAGAAGTTCACGGACGCCGCGCCCGGCAACCCCCTGTGGGACCGCGGCATGGGCTCCGTCCCCAAGGTCACCGGCTCCACCCCCGACGACATCGCCGCCGCCATCCGCGCGGACGTGGTCGCCGGCACCCTTCCCCAGGTCTCCTGGGTCGTGGCGAACGAGGCCTTCTCCGAGCACCCGTACGCCCCGCCCGGCGACGGCGCGCACTTCGTGGACCTGGTCTACCGCGCCCTGTCGGCGAACCCCGAGGTCTTCGACTCCACCGTCCTGTTCCTCAACTACGACGAGAACGACGGCTTCTTCGACCACGTCCCGCCGCCGATCGCCCCGCCCGGCACGGCCGGCGAGTACATCGACGGCGTCCCGATCGGGCTCGGCTTCCGCGTCCCGATGATCGTGATGTCCCCGTGGACCCGCGGCGGCTGGGTGAGCTCCGAGGTCTTCGACCACACCTCCGTGCTGCGCTTCATGGAGAGCTGGACGGCGGCCCTGGGCACCCCGGCCACCTGTCCCAACATCAGCGCGTGGCGCCGCAAGGTCACGGGCGACCTGACGGGCGTCTTCGACTTCGCGCACCCGGTCTACGGGGTCCCCGCGGGTCTCCCGTCCACGGCCAAGGTCATCGGCCAGGCGACCTGCGGCCCGCTCTCCAACCCGGCGCCGCAGGACAACGCGCAGCCGGTGCAGGAGGCCGGGACGCGGCCGGCGCGCGCCCTTCCGTACCAGGTGAACGGAAACCTGGACCGCTTCGAGTTCGGGGCGGCCGGCAAGATCCTGGCCTGGTTCTCCATGACGAACGCCGGCGCGGAGGCCAAGCAGGCGGCGCACTTCTCGATCCACCCGCACCAGTACCGCGACACGGCCGCCTGGCAGTACACGGTGGACGTCGGCGCCACGTCCACGGACTACTTCAACATCGGCACCGGCAGCGGCTCCGGCAAGTACGACATCTCGATGTACGGGCCGAACCGCTTCCTGCGGCGCTTCATCGGCGACGCGTCCAAGGCGGGCAAGTCGATCGAGGTCGCGGCCCGCTTCGCGGTGGAGCCGGGCACGGGCAAGACGGCCGTCTACTTCAAGATGACCAACAGCTCGGCCTCGCCGGTCACCTTCACCATCCGCTCGAACGCCTACCGCACGGACGGCCCGTGGACGTACACCGTCCCGGCGAACTCCTTCCGGGAGGACTACTTCAACGCCGTCGCCTACAGCAACGGCTGGTACGACTTCACGATCCTGGCCGACTCCGACGGCACCTGGTCGCGCCGCTACACCGGCCACATCGAGTCGGGCGCGCCGAGCATCTCGGGGTCCTAGCCACCACGGCTACAGGACGTCCCCTTCGCGCCAGTCGAACCGCAGGGGACCGGCGGCGGGGTCCGGCCGGACCCCGCCGCCGGGCGGCGTCCACACGTACGTGGACCCCTCCTCGTCGGCGAGCCGCTCGGGCCCCCCGGGCCCGAGCACCCCGATCTCCCCGCCCCACACCTGCCAGCCCCGCCCGGCGTACAACCGGGCCCCGGCGGCGGAGGCACTGAGCGCCCCGAGCACGTAGGCCCGCGCGACGACCCCCTCGATCGCCTCCATCACCACCCCGCCGAGCCCGCACCGCCGCCGGTCGGCCCGCACGGCCACGGCCTCGACGTACCCGGTGCGCAGCGCCCGCCCGTCGTGCAGCACCCGCCGCTGCACGACGCTCCCGTGCGCGACGAGCTCCCCGCCCTCGTACACCAGCGCGTGCATCCCGCCGAGCGCGTGCTCGAAGTCCTCGTCCCCGAACTCCCCCGCGAAGGCCCCGTCGAGCAACTCCCGCACCCGCCCCACCTCCCCCTCGCCGAGCTGTGCGGTGTGCCGCAGGAGCACGGCCCCCGTCCCTACGTCCTGTGCGTCCCGGTCACCCATGCCGCGACCGTACCAATCGGCCCCGGCCCGTGCCGGTGCCCGGCATGCGGACGCGGAGCGGCGCTCACCGGCCGGATTCGGCCGACGCGGGTATGGCGGTCTGGACCATTGCCTCGGCAGACTCGGCCCATGTCTCCCGATACCCAGCAGTGGACCCCGATCCACGGCCAGCCGTACCGTCCCGCCCCCTACCGGCCGGAGCGGATGGCGGGCGAGGAATCCCTCGCGCGCGCCGCCGAGTTGCGCACGCGGATGGACGAGCGCAGGACCGTACGCCACTTCTCCCCCGACCCGGTGCCCGAGCAGGTGGTGCGGGACGCCATCGCGTGCGCCGCGACCGCGCCCTCCGGGGCGCACCAGCAGCCGTGGACCTTCGTCCTGGTCAAGGACCCGGCCGTACGGGAGCAGATCCGGGCGGCCGCCGAGCAGGAGGAGCAGCTGTCCTACGACGGCCGCCTCGGCGACGAGTGGCTCGCGGCCCTGCGCCCGATCGGCACGGACGCGGTGAAGACCCATCTGACGGACGCCCCGGCCCTGATCGTGGTCTTCCAGCAGCGCTACTGGCTCGGCGAGGACGGGACGAAGCACAAGCACTACTACGTGGACGAGTCCGTCGGCATCGCGGTCGGCATGCTCCTGTCCGCGCTCCACCTCTCCGGCCTGGCCGCCCTGATCCACACCCCGAGCCCGATGCGGTTCCTGTCCCACGTCCTGAACCGCCCCGAGAACGAGAAGGCCTTCGCGGTGATCCCGGTCGGTTACCCGTCGGCCGACTGCGAGGTCCCGGACCTGGTCCGCAAGTCCCTGGACCAGGTCCTGGTGGAGGTCTAGGCCGTCTCTTGGGCGCGCGGGCGCCGCGAAATGGAAACCGCCCCCGCTCCGGACTTGGGGGTACCGGAACGGGGGCGGGGTTCAGTGGGGCGCAGGTCAGCCCATGTGCGGGTAGCCGTACTCGGTCGGCGGGACCAGCGTCTCCTTGATGGAGCGGGTCGAGGTCCAGCGCATCAGGTTCGAAGCGGCGCCGGCCTTGTCGTTGGTGCCCGAGGCACGGCCGCCGCCGAAGGGCTGCTGGCCGACGACGGCGCCGGTCGACTTGTCGTTGATGTAGAAGTTGCCCGCCGCGAAGCGGAGCTTCTCCATCGCGTCGGCGGCCGCGTAGCGGTCCTGCGCGATGACGGCGCCGGTCAGCGCGTACGCCGACACCGACTCCATCTGCGCCAGCATCGCGTCGAACTCGGCGTCCTCGTAGACGTGGATCGCCAGGATCGGGCCGAAGTACTCGGTCGTGAAGACCTCGTTCTCCGGGTCCGTGCACGCGATGACGGTCGGGCGGACGAAGTAGCCCTCCGAGTCGTCGTAGGTGCCACCGGCGATGATCTCGCAGGTCGGGTCGGCGATCGCCCGGTCGATGGCGGCCTTGTTCTTCGCGAAGGAGCGCTCGTCGATGACCGCGCCGATGAAGTTGGTCAGGTCGCGGACGTCACCCATGGTGATGCCGTCGACCTCGGCCGCGAAGGCCTCCTTGAAGCCGTCGTTCCAGATCGAGGCCGGGACGTAGGCGCGCGAGGACGCCGAGCACTTCTGGCCCTGGAACTCGAAGGAGCCGCGGGTCAGCGCGGTCTTGAGGATCGCGCGGTCCGCGGACGGGTGCGCGACGACGAAGTCCTTGCCGCCGGTCTCGCCGACCAGGCGCGGGTAGGACTTGTACTTCTCGATGTTGGTGCCGACCGTCTTCCACAGGTACTGGAAGGTCTTGGTGGAACCGGTGAAGTGGATGCCCGCGAGCTCCGGGTGGGTCAGCGCCACGTCGGAGACGGCGATGCCGTCGCCCGTCACCAGGTTGATGACACCCTTCGGCAGGCCGGCCTCCTCCAGCAGCTCCATGAGGAGGACCGCGGAGTGGGTCTGCGTCGGGGAGGGCTTCCACACGACCACGTTGCCCATCAGGGCGGGGGCGGTCGGCAGGTTGCCGGCGATGGCCGTGAAGTTGAACGGCGTGATCGCATAGACGAAGCCCTCGAGCGGGCGGTGGTCGCTGCGGTTCCACACGCCGGCGGAGTTCGCGACCGGCTGCTCGGCCAGGATCTGGCGGGCGAAGTGGACGTTGAAGCGCCAGAAGTCGACGAGCTCGCACGGGGTGTCGATCTCGGCCTGCTGCGCGGTCTTCGACTGGCCCAGCATGGTGGACGCGGCCAGCTTCTCGCGCCACGGACCGGACAGCAGCTCGGCGGCGCGCAGGATGATCGCGGCGCGGTCGTCGAAGGACATCGAGCGCCAGGCCGGGGCGGCGGCCAGGGCGGCGTCGACGGCTTCCTGGGCGTCGGCCTGCGTGGCGTTCGCGTAGGTGCCGATGACCGACTTGTGGTCGTGCGGCTGCACGACGTCGAAGCGCTCGCCGCCGCCCATCCGCTTGACGCCGTTGATGGTCATCGGGAGGTCGATCGGGTTCTCGGACAGCTGCTTGAGCTGCGTTTCGAGGCGCGCGCGCTCCGGGGTGCCGGGGGCGTACGAGTGGACCGGCTCGTTGACCGGCGCGGGGACCTGGGTCACAGCATCCATGGGGCGGGAACTCCTTGAGCTGAGGGGGGAGGAGGAGGGACCTTGAGCTGGTGGGGTGCCTAGTTCTTGGTGATCATCGAGCGGAGGAAGAAGAGCAGGTTGGCCGGCTTCTCGGCGAGGCGCCGCATGAAGTAGCCGTACCAGTCCGTCCCGTACGCCGTGTAGACGCGCATCCGGTGGCCCTCGGCGGCCAGCCGCAGGTGCTCCTCGCTGCGGATGCCGTACAGCATCTGGAACTCGTATTCGTCGAGCTTGCGTCCCGCCTGCCGGGCGAGCTCCTGGCCGATGGCGATCAGGCGCGGGTCGTGGGACCCGATCATCGGGTAGCCCTCGCCCTCCATCAGGATCTTCATGATGCGGACGTACGCCTTGTCGATCTCGGCCTTGTCCAGGTACGCGACCTCGGCGGGCTCCTTGTAGGCGCCCTTGACGATCCGTACGCGGCTGCCCGCGGCGGCCAGGCGCCGGGCGTCGGCCTCGGTGCGGAAGAGGTACGCCTGGATCACGCAGCCGGTCTGCGGGAACTCGCGGCGCAGCTCCTCGTGGATGGCGAACATCGAGTCGAGGGTGGTGTGGTCCTCGGCGTCCAGGGTCACGGTGGTGCCGATGGCGGCGGCGGCCTCGACGACCGGGCGGACGTTGGCGAGGGCGAGCTCGTGGCCGCCCTCCAGCGCTTGGCCGAACATCGACAGCTTCACGGACATCTCGACGGTCTCGCCGAGGCCCAGGTGGGCGAGCTGCTCGATGAGCTGGAGGTAGGCGTCGCGGGCGGCGTGCGACTGCTCCACGGTGGTGATGTCCTCGCCGACGACGTCGAGGGTCACCTCCAGTCCCTTGCCCGTGAGGTCCTCGACGATCGGGATGACCTGATCGACCGTCTCACCGGGGATGAACCGGTTCACCACGGGCTTGGTCACCGGGGCGGCAGAGACGATTCGGCGCATCTTGTCGCTGCGTGAGGCGGCGAGGATCGCGGGACCCAGCACGGGTACCTCCAACGGGTGGCGGGCAGAAGCCGACAAAAGGCCGATGCCGGGACGACGGCGGCCATCAGGAAAACGCAAGTAAAACCACCGTGAAACCTAGGGATCTCCACGATCCTCTGCCATCGACAGCTGTCACGCATCCGTGGCCCGGATCTCATACATGTGTCTGAAGACCCGGTCGCGGGGTGGGAGAATGTCCGAGTGAAGGGCGATTACCAGGACCTGGTGGACGAGATCTCGGCGCTGCTCGGCGCTCCGGCGACGCTGGAGAACCGGGACTTCCGCCTCATCGCCTTCGGCGCCCACGACAGCGACGACGATCTCGCGATGGACCCGGTCCGGACCCGCTCGATCCTCACCCGCCAGTCGACGGCCGCCGTCCGGGCCTGGTTCGAGGGCTTCGGAATCGCCCGCGCCTCCGAACCCGTCCGGATCCCGGCCGCCCCGGAGGCCGGGGTCTTCCGGGGCCGGATCTGCCTGCCGGTGCGCTACCGCGGGATCGTCCAGGGCTACGTGTGGCTCCTCGACCAGGAGCCCGGAATCGACGCGGGAGCGCTGGCCGCGGCCATGGAGGTGGCCCAGCGGATCGGGGTCCTCCTCGCGGAGGAGGCCCGCGCGGGGGCCGACCTGTCCCGGGAGTTCCGCGCGGTGCTCACCGCCGGGCGCGGCTGGCAGCAGGACATGGCGGTGGCGGCGCTACGGGTGGCGCTCGGTCCGGGGGCCGACGGACCGCACGCCGCGGTGTGCGTGACCCCGTGGCCCGGGGAGGCTCCGGCATCGGTCCCCGGGGCGGCGGCGGTGTGCGTGGCCCCCTGGCGGGCGGCCGCCGAGGAGGAGCCCGGCACCGGCCCGGGCGACCCGGTCGGCGGCAGCGCCCCGTCCGGGCGGTCGCTGGCGGTGCTGGTCCGGCTCCGCGGCACGGACGCCCTGGCTCCGGCCCTGACGGCCGTCTCCCGCCTCCTCCCCCGCGCGACGGCGGGACCGGGCGCCCCCGGGGCCACGGCCGGGGTGTCCGACCCGCTGCGGACCCTCGCCGGGCTGCCGACCGCCTGGCAGCAGGCCGCCGCGGCGGCGCGGGCCGCCCTCGCCCAGCCCCTGCTCGGACCGGTCGCGCAGTGGTCCGCGATCGGGCCCTACCGGATGCTGGCCTCCGTGACCGCCGAGGCCCTGGACGACCCGGCGGCCCGCACCCTGCTCGGCCCTGCCCACACCCAACTGGCCCGGACCGCCGAGGTGTTCCTGGACTGCGCCGGGCAGGCGGGCCGCGCGGCGGCGGCCCTGGGCATCCACCGCCAGACCCTGTACTACCGCCTCGCCCGGGTGGAACAGCTGACCGGCCTGGACCTGGACGAGGGCGAGGACCGGCTGCTGCTCCACATGTCCCTCAAGGCGGCCCGGCTGCACGGCTAGGGGGTGCCGCGCCGGATCACCCCGTGATCCGGCCGCCCGCGACGTCCAGGGTGACCCCGCTGAGCCAGGACGCCCCGTCCGAGGCGAGGAAGAGCGCGCAGGCGGCCACGTCCCCGGGAAGGCCGAGCCTGCCCAGCGGGTGGATCCGCGCGAGCTGTTCACGGATCTCCACCGGCATCCCGACCGCGGTCCGCTCGGTCAGGATCACCGAGGGCGCCAGGCAGTTGACGCGGATCCCGCGCGGGCCGAGCTCGGTCGCCAGGTGCTGGGTCAGCATCACCAGCCCGGCGTTGGCCACCCCGTAGGCGAGGTTCGCCTGGCTGGGCCGGCGGCCCGCCGCGGAGGACATGGTGATCACGCAGCCGCGGCCGCGCTCCAGCATGCCGGGCAGGAAGGTCCGTACGGTCAGGAAGGCGGAGGTGAGGTCCGAGTCCAGGACCTCGCGCCAGCGCTCCTCGGTGAGTTCCGGGGTGGGGACCGGCCGACCCTGGCCGCCCGCGAAGGCCGCCAGTACGTCCACCGGGCCCAGCCGCCCTTCGGTCTCCTGCCGGACCCGGGCCAGCGCCGCCGCGTCCGTGACGTCGGCGGTCACGGACATCGCCGTACCGCCCTCGGCGCCGATCGCCTCCACCACGCCGGCCAGTGCCTGCGCGTCCCTGCCGACGACACAGACCCGGGCCCCCTGCGCGGCGAAGGCATGGGCGGTGGCGGCTCCGATGCCGCGACTGCCGCCCGTGACGACGACCGTACGGCCGTCCAGTTCGGGGTAGCTCGTCATCTCAGCGCGCCCCCGCCCGGCCGAGGCCGTGCCGGGTCCGCGGGAGCTTCACCGCGACCCACACCAGCCAGGCGAGCCCGCCGAAGCGCAGCACGGGCAGCAGGTACTGGAACCCGTCCACCACCAGCCCGAGCAGGGCCAGCATCCCGACGGCGGCCAGCACCAGCCCGGCCCACGCCAGGGGCCTGGGCAGCAGCCCCGCGAGCAGCCCGGGGACGGCGACCCCGGCGAGCAGCAGGGCGAACATCGCGGAGTACGCGGGTCCGCCGGCGAAGAACGCCAAGTCGGCCAGGGCCCGCGCGAGGTCGGGTCCGGCGCCGTCCGTGAGCCGGGCCCCCGCCCAGCCGGACATGGCGCTCAGCATCAGGGCCGCGGCGGCCAGCACCCCGCCGGCCAGGGTGATCGCGGATCCGGGTGCGGTGATGCCGAGCGCGCGCAGTCGCCGGTAGAGGACGGCTGCGATCAGGGCCATCGGGACGGCCGCGCCGAGCAGGAGGAGGGCGCCGAGCTGTGCGGTGGTGCGGTGCCCGGCGGCGTAGTGCAGGACCTCCAGGCCGGTGGCGTCGGGGTGCGGGGTGGCCCGGTTCAAGGCCACGTAGGCGATGGTCAGGCCGACCAGGGCCAGTACGGGGGCCAGCAGGGGCGGCCCGGCCTGGGGCCCTCGGCCCGTCCGGTCGGCCGTTTCCACGGGGGCATGTGCGGCGGTCATGGCGTTCTCGTCTCCTCGTCCGTCCAGTCCGTTCCTTTCTAGAATGATTACAAGCCGAAACGATTGTCAAGCTGTTACGGTTTCCCCATGGGAACGACGGATGACGGTGACGGCGGCCCGCGCCCGCACGGCGGCGTGGCCTTCCTGCTGGCCCAACTCGGCGCACACGCGGCCGGCCGCTTCGCCGAGCGGGTCTCCGCGCTCGACCTGACCCCCGCCCAGGCGGGGCTGTTGCGCCTACTGGCCCGCACCCCCGGCCGCAGCCAGCGCGAACTGGCCGACGTACTCGGCATGCCGCCGAGCCGCTTCGTGGCCTTCGCCGACGACCTGGAGGCGCGCGGGCTGATCGAGCGCCGCCGCAACCCGGAGGACCGGCGGCTGTACGCGCTGTTCCTCGCCGACGCCGGGACCGCCCTGCTGGCCGATCTGCGCGAGGTGGCGACGGCGCACGAACAGCAGGTCTGCGAGCCCCTGTCGGCGGAGGAACACGAGCAACTGGCTTCCCTGCTGGGCCGACTGGCGGCCGCTCAGGGCCTGACTCCGGGCGTCCACCCGGGCTACCGCTCGGTGCGCCCGCCCGCGGGCGGCGGCAGCGACACCCCGCCGGGTCGTCCCGGCGGCGGACCGCGTCGGCGCACGGCGCCGCCGAAGTAGGCGGGCGCCGCGCCCGACGCGTACAACTCGAGGGGACTCCCCCTCAGATCCGGCCCCCGGCTTCGGCGTCGGGCGCCGCCTTCGCCATCGCCTCCACCGCCCGCCGCATCCCCTCGGTCAGTTCCGCCGGGGTCGCGGCCGACTCCGGGTCGAAGAGCCACTGGAGCATGAACCCGTTGAGCAGGGCCTGGTAGAAGGCACCGGTCGTCCGCAGATCGCCCTCGGTCACCTCCTCCTCGGGCACTCCGGTGAACATGGAGATCAGCGCCTTGCGCCCCTCCCCCTGCGAGGCGGCGAGCAGCGCCCGCAGCTCCGGCAGCCGCTCCCGGGTCAGCGCGACCTCCATGCTGGCCGCCCAGATCGGGGCCGAGGACTCATGTCCGGCATGCACCCCGTCCCACACGGAACGGAAGCGCTCCAGCGAGCCGCCCTCACCTTCCACACCAGCCGTGAACTGGTCGCCCCACGTCTCGACCAAGGCGAGGAACGCCTGCGTCAGGAGCTCGTCCTTGGAGCCGTAGTGGTAGCCGATGGAGGCCAGATTCGCACCCGAGGCCTTGACGATGTCGCGCGCGGTCGTGCGCACGAAACCCTTCTCGACCAGGCACGCCTTGGCGCCTTCCAGTAGATCTTCGCGATGTCCCATGGCCCCACGGTAGCAAGACGTCCGTATAGGGCAACCGCCCCACACGGCCGTTCCACACGACCGTTCCATACGGCCGTCAGAAATCTATACGGGCGTACTAGACACTCGTTTATGACGCTTGTGCATTGCTGCTCATGACGAACCCCGCAGCACGTCTCGCCGGTCGCCGGGAATGGATCGCCTTCACCGTTCTCGTGCTCCCCCTGCTCCTGGTCTCGATGGACGTCTCCGTCCTCTACTTCGCCATCCCGGCCATCACCCGGGAGCTCGACCCCAGCTCCACCCAGCAGCTCTGGATCTTCGACAGCTACGCCTTCGCCCTCTCCGGCCTGCTGATCACGATGGGCTCGCTCGGGGACCGGATCGGCCGCCGCAAGCTGCTGCTGATCGGAGCGGCGGCCTTCGGACTCGCCTCCGTCGCCGCGGCCTACGCCTCCAGCGCCGAGATGCTCATCGCGGCCCGCGTGCTGCTCGGCGTCGGCGGCGCGACCTTGATGCCCTCCACGCTCGCCCTGGTCCGCAACCTCTTCCAGGACGACAAGCAGCGCGGCAAGGCCATCGCGATCTGGTCCGGGGCCATGACCGGCGGCATCGCGCTGGGCTCGGTGCTGAGCGGCGTGATGCTGAACCACTTCTGGTGGGGCTCGGTCTTCCTGATCAACGTGCCCGCGATGCTGCTCCTGCTCGCCCTGGTCCCCGTGCTGGTCCCCGAGTTCAAGGACCCGGCCCCCGGCCGCTTCGACCTGCTGAGCGTGCCCCTGTCCATGGCCGCCGTCCTGCCGGTGGTCTACGGCCTCAAGGAGATCGCCGCCGAGGGCTTCACCCCGCTCCACGCCGCCTGCATCGCCGTAGGCCTGGCCTTCGGATACGCCTTCGTCCGCCGCCAGCGCACCCGTGAGGACGCCATGGTCTCCCGGGCCCTCTTCCGGGGCCGCGGCTTCGGAGCCGGCATCGGCCTGAACACCATCGCCGCCTTCGCCATGATGGGCTCGGCCTACTTCAACACCCAGTACCTGCAGTCGGTGCTCGGCATGGGCACCCTCGAAGCCGCCCTCTGGAGCCTGGCGCCGTCCCTCCTCATCGGCGCCGCCGCCCCGGTCAGCGCCGTGCTCGCCCAGAAGACCGACCGGGCCTACGTCATCTCCGGCGGCTTCGCCCTCGCCGCCGCCGGGTTCGCCCTGATCAGCCTGGTCGGCACGGACTCCCTGTGGCTGCTGCTGACCGGCGCCGGCGTCCTCGCCAGCGGCATCGTCACCGTGATGTCCCTGGTCTCCGACATGGCGCTCGGCGCCGCCCCCGCCGAGAAGGCCGGCTCCGCCGCCTCCCTGCTGGAGACCGGCCAGGAGTTCGGCGGCGCCCTGGGGATGGCCGTCCTGGGCAGCCTCGGCACCGCCGTCTACCGCTCCGACCTCGCGGACTCCGAGCCCGCCGTACGGGAGACCCTGGGCGGAGCGGTGGCCACGGCGCAGCAGCTCGGCGGCGCACCGGGCGGACAGGTCCTGGCCCTGGCCCGCGAGGCCTTCGTCCACGGAATGCAGTACGCGGCCTGGGGCGGTACGGTCCTGCTCCTCGCGGCGGCGGTGCTCGCCACGGTCCTGCTGCGGGGTCGCGGAGCGCCGGACCCGGCCGAGGCGGAGCAGGCCTGCGGCCGCGGAGCCCTCGCGCACTGATCCGCGTAGGGAAAGAGGCTCCGTACACACGAAAGGGCCCGGGGGAAACCCCGGGCCCTTCGTGTTCGTCCGTTGTGAAGCGGACCGCGGTGGATCAGCCGAGGCTGACCGTGCGGGCCGAGACGGCGCCGATCTCGGTGGAGATGTCCGCGAGGACGTTCACCGGGACCTCGGCGTCGACGGTGAGGACGACGAGCGCCTCGCCGCCCTCCTCGGCGCGGGCGACCTGCATGCCCGCGATGTTCAGACCGGCCTCACCGAGGATGCGGCCGACGGTGCCGACCACGCCCGGACGGTCGGTGTAGCGCAGGACGACCATGTGGTCGGCGAGCGCCAGGTCCACGTCGTACTCGCCGATGCCGACGATCTTCTGAAGGTGCTTCGGGCCCACGAGCGTGCCGGAGACCGAGACCTCCCCGCCGTCCGAGAGGGTGCCGCGCACGGTCACCACGTTGCGGTGGTCCGGGGACTCCGAGGAGGTGGTCAGACGGACCTCGACGCCGCGCTCCTGCGCGAACAGCGGGGCGTTGACGTAGGAGACCGTCTCGTCGACGACGTCCTCGAAGACACCCTTGAGCGCGGAGAGTTCGAGCACCTTGACGTCGTGCTGGGTGATCTCGCCGCAGACCTCGACGTCGAGACGGACCGCGACCTCGCCCGCCAGAGCGGTGAAGATGCGGCCGAGCTTCTCGGCGAGCGGCAGGCCCGGACGGACGTCCTCGGCGATGACGCCGCCCTGGACGTTGACCGCGTCCGGCACGAGCTCGCCCGCGAGCGCGAGGCGCACCGACTTGGCGACCGAGACACCGGCCTTCTCCTGGGCCTCGTCCGTGGACGCGCCGAGGTGCGGGGTGCAGACGACCTGGTCGAGCTCGAACAGCGGGGAGTCCGTGCAGGGCTCCTTCGCGTACACGTCGAGACCGGCGCCAGCGACGCGGCCCTCCTTGATGGCCGAGTACAGCGCGGCCTCGTCCACGATCCCGCCGCGGGCGGCGTTGACGATGCGGACGGACGGCTTCACCTTGTGCAGGGCCTCGTCCCCGATGAGACCGAGGGTCTCGGGGGTCTTGGGCAGGTGCACGGTGATGAAGTCGGCGACCTCCAGGAGCTCGTCCAGCGTCAGCATCTTGACGCCCATCTGGGCGGCGCGCGCGGGCTGTACGTAGGGGTCGTACGCGACGATCTTCATGCCGAAGGCCGACATCCGCTGGGCGACCAGGACGCCGATGCGGCCGAGGCCGACGACACCGAGGGTCTTCTCGCTGAGCTCGACGCCCGTGTACTTGTTCCGCTTCCACTCGCCGTTCTTCAGCGCGGTGTTGGCCTGCGGAATGTAGCGCGCGGTCGCGACGAGGAGGCCACAGGCCAGCTCGGCGGCGGTGACGATGTTGGAGGTCGGGGCGTTCACGACCATCACGCCGGCCTTGGTGGCGGCGGAGACGTCGACGTTGTCCAGACCGACTCCGGCGCGCGCGACGACCCTGAGCTTCTTCGCGGCGGCGATGGCCTCGGCGTCCACCTTGGTCGCGGAGCGGACCAGGATGGCGTCTACGTCCGCGATCGCGGGCAGCAGCTCGGCGCGGTCGGCGCCGTTGCAGTGCCGGATCTCGAAATCCGGGCCGAGCGCCTCGACGGTCGCCGGCGACAGCTCTTCGGCAATGAGTACGACAGGTTTCGAGCTCACGTGGGTCCTCACAAGTCCAGTGCGGACGGCCGTCCCGACGGCCGCAGGCGGTGGAGGGGGTAGCCGCGTGGAAGACGCACGACACTGTGGGCCTGACGCGTTGTGTTGAGCAGTGTAGTGGCGGAATCGGAAAGGATTTCCGCCGCTACGGAAGGATCACCCGTCCGAGATTGGCCGGGGTGGACAAGCGGGCCTCCGGGAGACCGCTTTTCCGCGTGCAGGTGGTGCGGTGCGGCGGAGCCGGGACTCACCGTCCCGGCCCCGCCACGTGCAAGATCAGCTCTCGTCGTTGTCGACCCAGCTCATCAGCTTGCGCAGCTTCTTGCCGGTGGTCTCCAGCAGGTGCGCCTCGTCGGCCTTCTTGTACTCGTTGTACTTCGGCAGACCGGCCTTGTACTCGGCCATCCAGGTGTTGGCGAACTCGCCGTTCTGGATCTCCGCGAGGACCTTCTTCATCTCGGCCTTGGTGGCGTCCGTGATGATGCGGGGGCCGGTGATGTAGTCGCCCCACTCGGCGGTCTCGGAGACCGACCAGCGCATCTTCTCCAGGCCACCCTCGTACATGAGGTCCACGATGAGCTTCAGCTCGTGCAGGCACTCGAAGTACGCGATCTCCGGCTGGTAGCCGGCCTCGGTCAGGGTCTCGAAACCGGCCTTGACCAGAGCGGAGGCGCCACCGCACAGGACGGCCTGCTCACCGAACAGGTCGGTCTCGGTCTCCTCGGTGAAGGTGGTCTTGATGACGCCGGCGCGGGTGCCGCCGATGCCGGCCGCGTACGAGAGCGCGAGCTGGAAGGCGGAACCGGTGAAGTCCTGCTCGACGGCGGCGATGCAGGGCACGCCGCGGCCTTCCTCGTACTGACGGCGGACCAGGTGACCCGGGCCCTTCGGGGCGACGAGGGCGACGTCCACGTTGGCCGGGGGCGCGATGAAGCCGTAGCGGACGTTGAAGCCGTGACCGAAGAAGAGCGCGTCGCCCTCGTTCAGGTGCTTCTCGATGGACTCGGCGTAGATCTCGGCCTGGAGCGGGTCCGGGGTCAGGATCATGATGACGTTGGCCCAGGCGGCCGCCTCGGCGACGGGGAGGACCTTCAGGCCCTGCTCCTCGGCCTTGGCCTTGGACTTGGAGCCCTCGTGCAGACCGACGACGACGTCGACGCCCGAGTCGCGGAGCGACAGCGCGTGGGCGTGGCCCTGGCTGCCGTAACCGATGACCGCGACCTTGCGGTTCTGGATGATGGACAGGTCGGCGTCGTTCTCGTAGAACAGCTCGGCCACTGGGAACTCTCCTTGATGCGCTGGTGTTGCTCCCACCGTACGGCGGGGAACGGAATACGGGTTTCTCGGTCTCGCCATCCGAGCTGACGGGCCGGTCCCGGTGATCGGGGGCCGGCTCCGCCCGGGCGGCTCAGGCGCTGCGGTCGAGCGCGCGCAGGCTGCGGTCCGTGATGGACCGGCCGCCGCGCCCTATGGCGATCGTGCCGGACTGGACGAGCTCCTTGATGCCGAAGGGCTCCAGCATCTTGAGCATCGCGCCCAGCTTGTCGGTGCCGCCGGTGGCCTCGATGGTGACGGCCTCCGGGGAGACGTCGACGGTCTTGGCGCGGAACAGCTGAACGATCTCGACGATCTGCGAGCGCGTTTCGTTGTCGGCGCGGACCTTCACCAGAACGAGTTCGCGCTCGATGGCGTTGTGCTGCTCCAGCTCGACGATCTTGAGCACGTTGACCAGCTTGTTGAGCTGCTTGGTCACCTGCTCGAGCGGGAGGTCCTCGACGTTCACGACGATGGTGATGCGCGAGATGTCGGGATGCTCGGTGACACCGACCGCGAGGGAGTCGATGTTGAACCCGCGGCGGGAGAACAGCGCGGCGATCCGGGCGAGGATGCCGGGCGTGTTCTCGACCAGGACGGAGAGCGTGTGCTTGGACATGTGAGTCTTTCTCTCTCTCGGCTCTCTCGGCTCAGTCGTCTTCGTTGTCGCCGAAGTCGGGACGGACGCCCCGGGCGGCCATGACCTCGTCGTTCGAGGTGCCGGCGGCGACCATCGGCCACACCATGGCGTCCTCGTGGACGATGAAGTCGACGACCACCGTACGGTCGTTGATCGCGTTGGCCTCGGCGATGACCCGGTCCAGGTCGGCCGGGTCCTCGCAACGCAGCGCCACGCAGCCCATGGCCTCGGACAGCTTGACGAAGTCCGGGACGCGGGTGCCCTTGCGGGGGGCGCTGGACTCGCCGAGCTGGGAGCCGACCGCTGTGTCCTGGCCGGTCTCGTCCGCGTGCAGCACGGTGTTGGAGTACCGCTGGTTGTAGAACAGGGTCTGCCACTGGCGGACCATTCCCAGGGCACCGTTGTTGATGATCGCGACCTTGATCGGGATGTTGTTCAGCGCGCAGGTGACCAGTTCCTGATTGGTCATCTGGAAGCAGCCGTCACCGTCGATCGCCCAGACCGTGCGGTCCGGCATGCCGACCTTGGCGCCCATCGCGGCCGGGACCGCGTAGCCCATGGTTCCGGCTCCGCCTGAGTTCAGCCAGGTGCGGGGCTCCTCGTACTTGACGAAGTGCGAGGCCCACATCTGGTGCTGGCCGACGCCGGCCGCGTAGATGGTGTGCTCGGGGGCCAGCTGGCCGATCCGCTCGATGACCTGCTGCGGGGACAGCATGTCCTCGGAGGGCTTCTCGTAGCCCAGCGGGTACGTGTCGCGCCAGCGGCTGAGGTCCTTCCACCAGGCGCTGTAGTCGCCGGCGTGGCCCTCGGTGTGCTCGGCCTGGACGGCCTGGATCAGGTCGGCGATGACCTCGCGGGCATCACCGACGATCGGGACGTCGACCGCGCGGTTCTTGCCGATCTCGGCCGGGTCGATGTCCGCGTGGATGATCTTGGCGAACGGGGCGAAGCTGTCGAGCTTGCCGGTGACGCGGTCGTCGAAGCGGGTGCCCAGCGCGATCAGCAGGTCCGACTTCTGCAGCGCGGTGACGGCGGTGACCGCACCGTGCATGCCGGGCATGCCCACGTGCAGCGGGTGGCTGTCGGGGAAGGAGCCCAGGGCCATCAGGGTGGTGGTGACCGGGACGCCGGTCAGCTCGGCGAGGACCTTCAGCTCGGCGGTCGCGCCGGACTTCATGATGCCGCCGCCGACGTACAGGACCGGGCGCTTGGCCTGGCAGATGAGCTTGGCGGCCTCGCGGATCTGCTTGGCGTGCGGCTTGGTGACCGGCCGGTAGCCCGGGAGGTCCTGCGTGGGCGGCCACGAGAAGGTGGTCTTCGCCTGCAGGGCGTCCTTGGCGATGTCGACCAGGACCGGGCCGGGGCGGCCGGTCGAGGCGATGTGGAAGGCCTCGGCGATCGTCCGCGGGATGTCCTCGGCCTTGGTGACCAGGAAGTTGTGCTTGGTGATCGGCATCGTGATGCCGACGATGTCCGCCTCCTGGAAGGCGTCGGTGCCGATCGCCTTGGAGGAGACCTGGCCGGTGATCGCGACGAGCGGGACGGAGTCCATGTGCGCGTCGGCGATCGGAGTGACCAGGTTGGTGGCACCCGGGCCGGAGGTCGCCATACAGACGCCCACCTTGCCGGTGGCCTGCGCGTAGCCGGTGGCGGCGTGGCCGGCCCCCTGCTCGTGGCGGACCAGGATGTGACGGACCTTCTTGGAGTCCATCATCGGGTCGTACGCCGGGAGGATGGCGCCGCCCGGGATGCCGAAGACGGTGTCGCACCCCACCTCTTCGAGAGAGCGGATGAGGGACTGCGCACCCGTGACGTGCTCAACTGCGGGGGACTGGTGTCCGCCGTTACGGGCCCGCGGCTGCGGATGGTGGGCCCCGGTGGCCTGCTCGGTCATCGGCATTCTCTTCTCGAAGCTGAGGGTTTTGCGAGGAGGGTTTAACGAGATTCGACGTTGCCAGTGCAACAAAAAACCCCTCGTGCCGGGAGGCAAGCGAGGGGAGCGCGTCGGGTGCGTTGAGCGGGGACATGCTGGTCCCAGCTTCAGCCGACGCGCTTTCCAAGTACGAGAATTCGGGTGCGCATGGCATTGACCCTCCCTCCGGCGGGAGGGTGATGTCAAGCGGGTGGGACGGGCGTCTCATTATGTGAGCCTCTGTGGATGACCATGGAGCCCCCGAGCGAGCCACCGGCCCATGCGGGTTGAGCCGCACCGCCCGGTACTGGGAACGTACCTCTCACGAGCGCTCGGCGCAGCCTGTACTCGTCCAGAGGCCCGGAGAAGGCCATCCCCTGGCCGTGGGTGCAGCCCATCGCGCGCAGGGCCAGGACCTGCTCGGGCAGATCCACTCCTTCGGCTGCCGACTGCATGCCGAGGTCGTTTGCGATCCGCAACAAACCTGCGGTGATCTTGTGGAGGCGGGGGGACTCCACGACCCCTTCCACCAGGCCGCGGTCCAGTTTGAGCATGTCCACCGGGAGCCGCCGGAGGGCGCTGATGGCCGCGTAACCGCTGCCGAAGCCGTCCAGGGCGATCCGCACCCCGAGCCGGCGCAGGGCCGCCAGGCGGCGCTCCAGGTCGTCGAACGGCACCCTGGGGTCGGAGACCGCGAGCTCCAGGACGAGCGCCCCCGAGGGCAGCCCGTGCCGGGCCAGCAGGGCTTCCACCGAGCCGAGCGGCATCGAGCGGTCCAGCAGCCGCTGCGCGGTCATCCGTACGGCCACGGGCACGTCGTGCCCGGCCCGGTGCCGCTCGGCGGCCTGTCCGACGGCCTCCTCCAGCAGCCAGCGCCCCAGCTCGGCGGTGCGCGAGGCGTCCGGCAGGGCGGCGTGCCCGCTCCCCTGCCGCTGCCCGCCCCGGTCGTGCCCCTGCCCCGGTCCGCCGCCCTCGCTGCACTCGGCGACCCGCAGGAACTCGGCGGGCGTGAACAGGATCCCCTGGGCCGAACGCCACCGGGCCTGCGCGGCCACGGCGGAGATCTCGCCGGTGGCCAGGGAGACCACGGGCTGGTGCAGCAGGGCGAACTCTCCGTCGTGCAGCGCGGTGCGCAGCCGCCCCGCCAGCTCGGCCTTGCGGACCACCTCGGCCTGCATCTGGGGCGCGTACATCTCCACGCGGTCCTTGCCGCCCGCCTTGGCCCGGTACATCGCGAGATCCGCGTTGCGCATCAGGTCCGAAGGGGTGATGCCGGGGTCCGCGAAGGCCACGCCGATGCTGGCGGCGACCCGCACCTCGCTGCCCGCGATCCGGTAGGGCTGGGAGAGCGTGGTGCGCAGCCGGTCGGCGATCTCGTGGACCTGGTACTCGCGGGCGCTGCGGTCGCGGCTGCCGTCGCCCAGGATCAGCGCGGCGAACTCGTCGCCGCCGAGGCGGGCCGCGGTGTCCCCGGCCCGGACCGATTCCTGGAGCCTGCAGGCGGCCTCGATGAGCAGCTCGTCGCCCGCCTGGTGGCCGATGGTGTCGTTAACGGCCTTGAAGCCGTCCAGGTCGATGAAGAGCACGGCGGTGCTGTGGTCCCCGGCCCGCCGGCCGGTCAGCGCCTGGCGGACCCGGCGGGTGAACAGGGCCCGGTTGGGGAGGTCGGTGAGCGGGTCGTGTTCGGCGCTGTGCTGGAGCTGCGCCTGGAGCCGGACCCGCTCGGTGACGTCGCGGCTGTTGAGGATGAGTCCGCCCTGGTGGCGGTTGACCGTGGATTCCACGTTGAGCCACTCGCCGCCGCCGGACTTGAAGCGGCACTCGATGCGGGTGGTCGGCTCCTCGGTGGGCGGGGCGGCCAGGAAGCGGCGTACCTCGTGGATCACGCGGCCGAGGTCCTCGGGGTGGATCAGGGTGGCCAGCTCGGTGCCGACCAGCTCCTCCGCCTCGCGGCCGTAGACCCCGGCGGCGGCGGGGCTGACGTAGCGCAGGGTCCCGGTGGGCGCGGCGATCATGATGACGTCGCTGGAGCCCTGGACCAGGGAGCGGAAGTGGTTCTCCTTCTGGGCCAGTTCCTGGGTCAGCGCGATGTTGTCGAGGAGCATGATGCCCTGCCGGACCACCAGCGCGAGCACCACCGTGCAGCCGGTGAAGACGACGACCCGGTCGACCTTCCGGCCGTCCACGACGTTGTAGAGGATCCCGAGGGTGCAGACGGCCGCCGCGAGGTACGGGGTCAGGGCGGGCAGGGAGCCGGTGATGGGACGGCTGTGCGGCCGCTCGGCGCGTACGGGCACGGGCAGCGGGACCGGGCTTATGCGACGGGCGCCCCACGGCGCGTAGGCGAGGAGCAGCGAGCCCGCGAACCATCCGGCGTCGAGGAGCTGGCCGGACTGGTACCCGGCGCTGAGCAGGGGCGAGGTGAACAGTGCGTCGCTGAGCACGGTCAGCGCGAGGGCGGCGATCGCGGTGTTCACGGCGGAGCGGTTGGCCTCGGAGCGGCGGAAGTGCAGCACGAGGACCATCGAGACGAGCGCGATGTCCAGGAGCGGGTAGGCCAGCGAGAGCGCCGCGCGCGGCACGCTCCCGGGCGCGCCCGACTGCGCGGTGCGCGCCGCGTGCGCGAGGGCCAGGCTCCAGGACAGGGTGAGCAGGGAACCTCCGATGAGCCAGGAATCGAGCGCGAGGCAGACCCAGCCGGCTCTGGTGACCGGGCGCTTGGCCAGGACGAGGAGGCCCACGATGGCGGGCGGCGCGAAGCACAGGAAGGCGAAGTCGGCGATGGAGGGCTTGGGCACCGCCTCACCGAGGACCACCTCGTACCAGCCCCAGACGGCGTTGCCGCAGCCGCCCATGAGCGAGGAGAACGCGAACAGCAGCCACGCGGGGCGTTCCCGGCTGTCGATGGCCCGGGCGTACGTGAAGCACGAGCCTGCGGCCAGCAGGCCGGCGGCGCTGAGTCCGAAGTCGCCCATGACTTCGGCGAGTTCCTCGGAGCCCCAGCCGAGCGCGGCGCCGACGGCGTATCCGCTGCAGACCACTGCGAGGAGGAGCTGCATCGCCAGGTTCTTGGCGCCGCCGGAGAGGGGCTGACGGGTCAGGAGCGCAACCCCCGGGGCGCTCACCGGTCCCCCTCGCTGGCTGATTCCGGTGCGGCCCAGTCCCGGCACCGTCGCCTCCGGCGGCTTCGCCGCGTCGGATCCTTCGTCCATTGGCCGTACATCGCCCGTCGCCCCCCAAAGTGTCCGATCACTCCCCAGCGCCAGACGTTCGTGGCGCAGCCCCTTGTTCCGGACGATACACCACTTTCGTCACTCAGGGACATAGCTCCTCTACTCTCCGTCACCAAGTGGGGAGTTGTGTCCACTGAACGCATCCGGCCGACTGCGGAGCGTGCGCACCGGGCGTCACTCCGTGATCAACACCGTGTTCTCCACGGGCTCTCCGGCGGCGAACCGGCTCAGCTGCCGGGCCAGCAGGCGCTTCGCCCGGGGCTCGAACGCCGAGCTGCTGCCGCCCACATGGGGCGTAATCAGGACACCCGGAGCATGCCAGAGCGGATGGCCTGAAGGCAGCGGTTCCGGATCGGTGACGTCCAGCGCCGCGCGCAGCCGGCCCGACTCCAGCTCCAGGACCAGGGAGTCGGTGTCGACGACGGGACCGCGCGCCACGTTCACCAGCAGCGCCCCGTCCTTCATGAGGCCCAGGAACTCGGCGTCCGCAAGCCCCCGCGTCTCGTCGGTGAGCGGTGTGGAAAGGATCACCACATCGGCCCGGGGCAGGAGTTGGGGCAGGTCGGCCAGAGCGTGCACCGGCCCGCGCGCCGTGGTGCGCGCCGTCCGCGCGACGCGCGTGATCCGCTCGCACTCGAAGGGTGCGAGCCGGTCCTCGATGGCCGCGCCGATCGCCCCGTAGCCGATGATCAGTACGGACTTGTCCGCGAGGGCCGCGTAGAACCCCGAACGCCACTCCTCGCGGTCCTGACCGCGCACCATGCCGGGGATCCCGCGCAGGGAGGCCAGGGTGAGGGTGAGCGCCAGTTCGGCGGTGCTCGCCTCGTGGACGCCCCGGGCGTTGCACAGCCGTACACCGGGGCGCAGGTCGCCGAGGCCGCCCAGGACGTGATCGATGCCGGCGGTCAGGGTCTGCACGACCCGCAGGCCGGGCATCGCGGCCAGCGGACGCACGGTGACGGCCGGGGACTTCATGTACGGGGTGACGTAGAAGACGCAGGCGGCCGGGTCGGCCGGAAAGGTCTCCTCGCCGTCCCAGTGGCGGTACTGGAAGGAATCGGGGAGGCCCTCGATCTCCTCGGCGGGGAACGGGAGCCAGACGTCCGGAGTCTCTGTAGTCATGATCACGAGGCTATGTCAGGGGATCCGGACCGAGCCGTTAGTTTTGTTGGCCGTACCGGCAGGACCAGGGGGGACGCACGGGTGGAGCGCAGGTCGATCGGGGCGGGGGCGCTGACGGTGGGCGCCGTCGGGCTCGGCTGCATGCCGCTGAGCGGGGCGTACGCGCCTTCGCGCAAGCGGCGCGAGGACTCGCTGCACACCGTGCACACGGCCCTGGACCTGGGCGCGAACCTCCTGGACACCGCGGACCTGTACGGCCCCTACACCAATGAACTGCTGCTGGGCCGGGTGCTCGCGGAGCGCCGGGCGGACGCCTTCGTGTCCGCCAAGGCGGGGCTGCGGGCGGACGGGCTGCACGTGGTGGCCGACGGGCGGCCGGGATACCTGCGGCGGGCCTGCGACGCCTCGCTGCGGCGGCTGCGCACCGACGTCATAGACCTGTACCAGCTGCACCGGGTGGATCCGGACGTGCCGGTCGAGGAGACCTGGGGCGCGATGGCCGATCTGGTGGGCGCGGGGAAGGTGCGGGCCCTCGGGTTCTCCACACTCGGCGCCGGAACCGGGCCGGGCGCGGGTCGGCGCGGGGACCGGGCCTACGGGGCGACCCTGCGTCACCTGGAGCGGGCGCAGCAGGTGTTCCCGGTGAGCGCGGTGCAGGCTGAGCTGTCGCTGTGGTCCCCGCAGGCGGCCTGGCAGCTGCTGCCGTGGTGCGCGGCGCGCGGGGTGGGGTTCCTGGCGGCGATGCCACTGGGGAGCGGGTTCCTGACGGGGACCCTGACCCCGGGCGAGGGGTTCGAGCCGCAGGACGTTCGGGCCCGGCATCCGCGGTTCACGGCGTACGCGATGGCGGCGAACCAGGTGCTGATCGCGGGGCTGCGGCGGGTCGCGCGGCGGCACGGGCCCGAGGTGACGGCCGCGCAGGCGGCGCTGGCGTGGGTGCTGGCGCAGGGACCGCAGGTGGTGCCGGTTCCGGGGGCCGGGCAGGCACGGTGGGCGGCGGAGAACGCCCGGGCGGCGGAGGTCCGGCTGACCGCCGCGGACTTGGCGGAACTGTCGGAGCTGCCGGCGCTGGTGGGGGGCTGGGACTGAGCTCCGGGCCGGGTGGGGGCGTGCCCGGGGCGGGGCGGTACGTGCCCGGGGCGGCGGCCCGGGGCGGCGGTCCCACAACCACTCGATCGAGTGTACGAGCGCCGGAACTTCGGGTATGACCGCGGCTGTTGAATCGTGTGAAGGCATGAGCGACGGACCGAAGGGGAGCAGGACGATGCGAAACGAACGGGATCAGGGGCGGGCGGCCACGGTGGAAGGGCGACGGGAGGGCATCCGGGTACCGATGCCGTACGTCGCCCCCCGCGCCCGGGTCCGCGGAGTGCTGACGGCGTTCGCCCTGGCCGGATGCGGGGCGCTGCTGGCGGTGGGATGCTCCCCGCCGGGCGGCGCCGGGGCCCGGCCCGGCGCCTCGCCACCGGGCCCGGAGTCCGGCCCGTCGGCGCCGGGCTCCACGGGCGGGGCCCCGGCGTCGGCATCCGCGTCGGCCCCGGCTTCGGGCCCGCCGGCCAAGGGTGGGGTGACGGTGACCGGCGTGGTCGCCAAGGATCTGGAGTCCCCGTGGGGCGTGGCTCCGCTGCCCGACGGGAATCTGCTGGTCGCCTCGCGGGACAAGGGCACGATCAGCCGGGTCGATGTGGCCACGGGCGCGGTGACCGCGGTCGGCAAGGTCCCCGGGGTGGCCCCGGGCGGCGAGGGCGGGCTGCTGGGCCTGGCCCTGTCCCCCTCCTTCGCCTCGGACCGGATGGTCTACGCGTACTTCACGACCGAATCCGACAACCGCATCGCCCGGCTGCGCTACGACGACAAGAGAACGGCCGGCGATCAGCTGGGCGCACCCGACACGGTGCTGCGCGGCATCCCCAAGGGCCTGATCCACAACGGCGGCCGGATCGCCTTCGGCCCCGACAAGATGCTCTACGCCGGGACGGGCGAGACCGGTGAGACCGGGCTCGCCCAGGACAAGAAGTCACTGGCCGGCAAGATCCTGCGGATGACCCCGGACGGGCAGCCGGTGCACGGGAATCCCGAGGCCGACTCGGTCGTCTACTCCTACGGGCACCGCAATGTGCAGGGACTCGCCTGGGACAAGGACAAACGGCTGTGGGCGGCCGAGTTCGGCCAGAACACCTGGGACGAGCTGAATCTGATCGAACCCGGCGGGAACTACGGCTGGCCCGAGGCGGAGGGGAAGGCGGGCAAGCCGGGGCTTCGCGATCCGGTGGCGGTGTGGAAGACCGACGAGGCCTCGCCGAGCGGGATCGCCTGGGCGCAGGGCTCGATCTGGATGGCCGGGCTGAAGGGTCAGCGGCTCTGGCGGATCCCGCTGGCCGGCGCGGACCCGGTGGCGGAGCCCGAGGCCTTCCTGGAGGGTCAGTACGGCCGACTGCGGACGGTGGTGGCCCTCGGCGGGGACAGACTGCTGCTGGTGACGAGCGAGACGGACGGGCGCGGGTCGCCGGAAGCCGGCGACGACAGGATCCTGACACTGACGGTGCGATGACCGGCGGGCCCCGACGGGGGGCCGAAAGGCACGGTGAGCGCGATGTTCAACATGATCGAGGAGCTCTTCAGCCCGGGACGCAAGCACGCGCACGACGAGAAGAAGCGGCTGGAGCTTTCCCGGACCGATGTCAACGACAACGATCCGGGAAAGGGTCCGATAGACCTGGACTCCGGCAAGGTGCTCATACGCCCGCAGGAGGACCCGGGGGCGACGGCCTAGCGCACCGACTGGGCCTGCCGGCCCTTCGCGGCCGGACCCGGGGCGGCCGGGTCCTGGGCGGCCTGGCTCGGGGCGGCCGGTCCGAAGAGCCGTAGCCGGTGGGCCAGGGCGGCGGCCTCGCCGCGGCCCGCGACACCGAGCTTCGCCAGGATGTTGGACACGTGCACGCTGGCCGTCTTCGGGGAGATGAAGAGCTCCTCGGCGATCTGGCGGTTGGTGTGGCCCGCCGCGACCAGGCGCAGTACGTCCCGCTCGCGGCTGGTCAGCCCCAGCGCCTCGACCGGGTCGGTGTCCGGCGCGTTGCGGTCCTTGTGGGTCCGGTCGGGGGTGAGCGGGAGCCGGGCGCGCTGCGCGAGCAGGGCCAGGTCCTCGCGGAGCCTGCGGGCTCCGAGCCGCTCGGCGGCCGCGTAGGCCTCGTGGAGCGGCCCGGCAGCGGTCTCGCGGCTGCATCCGGAGCCGAGCAGGGCCTCCACCAGCCGGTGCCGGGTCCTGGCCAGCAGGTACGGGCGCTCCAGGGGGCGTACGGCCTCCTCCACGCCCTTCCAGTCGGCGACGGTGTCCCGGTCCTCGACACGCAGCAGCTCGGCCCGGACGTACTCCGAGTGGGCGAGCCACACCGGAACCGGGGTGGACAGGGTCCGTGCGGCCTCGCGCAGCGTCCTCAGCGCCGCTTCGCGGCCCGCTTCGGCGGCCGGGAGGCCGCGGGAGTCGGCTTCGGCCGTGGCCGCGGCGAGCAGCAGCGGCCAGGCGTAGCGGTGGTGGCCGAGCGGGAAGCCCTGCTCAATGGCCGCGGCCATCTCGGTGCGGACGTCGGCTATCCGCCCCTCCCCCGCTGCCACTCCGACCGCGAGGCGGAAGAGCGGGATCCGGTGCTGGGGCTGGGTGTCGTGGACGCCGAAGCAGGCGCGGGCCACGGCCAGCTGGGTGGCGGCCTCGGTGAACTCGCCGCGGGCCAGGGCCAGGTAGGCCAGCCGTGCGGCGGCGGAGCCGCGCGGGGTGGGGCTGCTGACGAGGGCCAGCGTCTGCCGGGCCTGCGCTTCGGCGTCCTCCCAGCGGCCGAGGCTGTACAGGCTCTCCGCCAGGTTGCCCCGGACCCATGCCTCGGTGTCCAGCAGCTGGGACTTCTTGACCAGGGCGACACCACATTCGGCCAGTTCCACGGCGTCGCGGGACCGGCCCAGGCTTTCCAACTGAGAGGTGAGGTTGATATGTGCACGTCCCGCGAGCGTGCCGAGTCCGAGCTCGGCGGCCCGGTCCTTGACCGCGTACATCTCGGCGAGGCCGCGTTCGGGTTCCCCGGCGTCGGTGAGCAGACTGCCGATGGTGATCCGGGCGTCGAGCTCGGTCTCCTCGGCGCCGACCATCCGCGCGTACTCCACGGCGCGTTCGGCTGCGGCGAGGTTGTCGGGGCCCGGGTTGTGGAGCATCCCCCAGTTCGCGGCCCGGACCAGGACGTCGGCGTGCACCTGGGACGGGGGCAGCCCCTGGACGAGTTCCTGCGCCTTGGCGAGCTCCTCCCAGCCGTCTCCGCGGGCGAGGCTGGCGATCAGCCGGGAGCGCTCGGTCCAGAACCAGGCGGCGCGCAGCGGGTCGTGTCCGTCCTCCAGGGAGCGCAGCGCGGTCTTGGTGATCTTCAGGGCCCGTTCGCGTTCGCCGCCGAAGCGGGCTGCGACCGTGGCCTCGGCCAGCAGGTCGAGCCGTTGCAGCGGGGTGGTGGCGGGGTCGCAGCCGCAGGGCGGGTAGACCTCGGTGTAGTCCGCGGGGCGCAGTTCGGCGCGGATCTCCTCCGGGACGCCTTCCCACAGTTCCATGGCCCGCTCCAGCAACCGCAGTTGCTCGGAGTAGGCGTGCCGGCCGCGGGCCGCCACCGACGCGGCGAGCACGGCGGGCAGGGCCTTGACCGTGTCGTTGGCGTAGTACCAGTAGTTGGCGAGCCGGATGACCCGCTGCTCCTCGGCGCGGATCAGCGAGTCGTCGGCCTCCAGCTCCTCGGCGTAGCGGCGGTTGACCCGGGCGCGCTCGCCCGGCAGCAGGTCGTCGGAGACGGCCTCGCGGACCAGGGAGTGGCGGAAGCGGTATCCGTCCCCGTCGGGGGTGGCGAGGAGGATGTTGGCGCCGACCGCGGACCGCAGGGCCTCGATCAGCTCGTCCTCGGTGAGCCGGGTGACGGCCCGCAGCAGGTCGTACTCCACCGTGGAACCGCCCTCGGCGACGATGCGCACGACTCGCTGCGCGGCGTCCGGGAGGACTTCGACGCGCACGAGGAGCAGGTCGCGCAGGGATTCGGTGAGGCCGGTGAGGCAGCCGCTGGAGCGGGAGGCGACGAGTTCCTCGACGAAGAAGGCGTTGCCGTCGGACCGCTCGAAGACCGATTCGACGAAGTCCTCGTCGGGCTGCGAGGCGAGGATGCCGGCCAGCTGACGGCGCACCTCGGCCCGGTTGAAGCGGGGCAGCTCGATGCGCTGGACGGTGCGCAGCCGGTCCAGTTCGGCGAGGAGGGGGCGCAGCGGGTGGCGGCGGTGGACGTCGTCGGCGCGGTAGGTGGCGACCAGGACGAGCCGTCCGCTGCCGAGGGCGCGGAAGAGGTACGAGAGCAGGTGCCGGGTGGAGGTGTCCGCCCAGTGCAGGTCTTCCAGGACGAGGACGACGGTGCGGTCCGAGGCCAGCCGTTCCAGCATCCGGGCCGTCAGTTCGAAGAGCCGGGCGGTGCTTTCCTCGTCGTGCGGGCCGCGCGGGGTCTCGCCGAGTTCGGGGAGGATGCGGGCGAGCTCGTCCTCCTGGCCGGCGGCCGCGGCGGCCAACTCGCCCGGGAGCAGGCGGTGCAGGATGCGCAGAGCCGTCGAAAACGGGGCGAAGGGAAGTCCCTCCGCCCCGATCTCCACACAGCCTCCGACCGCTACGACCGCGCCGCGGCGGTCGGCCTCGCAGAGGAACTCCTCGGTGAGGCGGGTCTTGCCGACCCCTGCCTCACCGCCTATGAGCAGTGCCTGCGGCTCCTGGCCGGCGGCACGCGTCAGGGCGTCGGTGAGTATGGACAGTTCGTCGGCTCGGCCGACGAACACCGGGCTGACAGATCTGGTCTCCACGCCGCCGAGCATCGCACAGAGGTCCTGCTCGTCGGCACTGGATATTGGTGCGCTTCTCATCACGTGTCGTTCCACGCGGTACCCCGCCCGACTTACGCGGCGCGGGTGAAGCGAGCCCGGTGCCCCCTCACCGACCCTTCGGGGTTCTGGCTTCGAGAGAAGACCCGGTGGGCCTTCTTGGCCTCCTGGGCCAGGCGGTACGCGTCGGCCTCGCGGATGAGGTCTTCGCGGCGGGCGGTGGCGATCTCGTACTCGAACATCTCGTACTCCCTGGTTGCTTTTCCCGGACACCTCGTTCGGTGTGATCCAAGAATCGCGTCCCAGGGGGTACCGGCACATCGGGAGCATGCCGCATCTGCGCGGCCCAGGGGGCCTTAGGCCGGGGACTCACGTCCCTGAGGTGGGCTAAGGCGGGTACCTAGGCGAGCAGCGGGGCGGCACCGGACGTCTTAGGCGTCGGGGGCCGTCGGGAGGGGGTAGAAGTACATGACACCGAAGACGATCACGCCGATGGCGGCGATGGCGACGGCGGCCCAGGACACGGCGCGGACCCAGGCGGGGAGCGTACGGCCGGGCGCGCCGAAGGCGGGGCGGGCCAGGACGAAGACGGCGAGGAGCAGCGCCAGCGTCGACAGGACACCGTTGAACAGGGCGGTCACGTGCCAGGCGTTGCCGTACAGCGCCTCGATCTTCGCCTCGGTGGTGGTGATGTTGGCCGCGCCGATCTGGCCGATGAGGGTTTCGCGCTCCCCTACCATGCGGGAGACCCAGCTGCCGCTGAGGGCGACCAGGCCGAGACCGGCGGCGATGATCGCGGCGGCGCCGGCGCCGACACCGCTGGACTGCGCGGCGGGCTCTTCCAGCTCGTCGTCGAGGCCCTCGACCTCCTCGGCGTCCTCGGAGAGGACCGCTTCGGTGGTGACGTCGGTGTCCGCCGCGGCCGTGGCGGCGCTCGCGTCGGTGGTGTCGGCCTTCTTCAGGTCGGCCGGGGAGTCCGCCTCGGGAGCGGTCGGGGCGGGGGTCTTGGTGGTGTCCATGCGGGGCACGGTAGGCGCCTTGTCTGAGAGGTTTCTGAGAATCCGGCCGATCGGCCGCCCGCACCCGCCCCCGGGTGCTCGGGGTGCCACGGGACGGGTACGGGTAGGGGCCGCGGATCGGCTACGCGGGCCTGGCCGGGGACCACTCGTGGGCGAGGACCGACCAGATCTCGGTGTCCTGGCGCAGGCCCCGGTAGAGGTCGTTCTCGCGCATGACGCCCTCTCGGGTCATGCCGAGGCGCTCGGCGACCGCGATGCTCTTCTTGTTGGCGGGGGCGACGTGCCACTCGACGCGGTGCATGCCGCGGTCCTGGAACGCCCAGTCGATGATGGTCCGGCAGGCCTTGGTGACCAGGCCTCGGCCGGCGGCCGTGGGCTCCAGCCAGCAGCCGGCCTCGCACGTGCCGCTGCCGGTGTCGAAGGTCCGGAACAGGACCCCGCCGACGAGGACTCCGTCCACGCGGATGCCGTAGAGGCGCCCGGTGTCGGTGGCCGCCCGCTGCGCGTAGGTCCCGAGGTAGGAGCGCGCTCCGTCGAGGTCGGCGACCACGTCCGGCAGCCCGACGTACTGGCCGATGTAGGCCCGGCCGCGGTTCATGTGCGCCAGGAACTCCTCGGCGTGCCGGACCTCCAGCGGGAACAGCTGGGCGCCTTCGGCGAGGTCTGTCGAGAACATGCGGGGTTGTCCTTGGGTCTCAGGCGGCGGTCTGCCGGGTCACCGGGATGCTGTGGCGGGCTCGGTGCCGTCCTCGCTCGTGGCTTCGCCGGTACCGGTCCGCTGTGCCGGAAGTGTCGCACGCGACCGGCATTCGGGAGGCTCGATGCTGATGCGGGGCAGCCGTCGGTCGAGCCAGGCCGGCAGCCACCAGTTCGCGCCACCGAGCATGTGCATCAGGGCCGGGACCAGCAGGGTGCGCAGGACGAAGGCGTCGAGGGCGACGGCCGCGGCGAGCGCGATGCCGAACATGGCGATGAGCCGGTCGCCGCTGAGCACGAAGGCCAGGAAGACGGAGATCATGATGACGGCCGCCGAGTTGATCACCCTGCTGGTCTCGGCGAGCCCGACGCGCACGGCCCTCTTGTTGTCCCCGGTCTCCAGCCACTCCTCGTACATCCGGCTGACGAGGAAGACCTGGTAGTCCATGGAGAGCCCGAAGAGGACCGAGACCATGATCACCGGCAGGAAGGGCTCGATCGGCCCGGCGCTGCCCAGGCCCATCAGTTCGCTGCCCCAGCCCCACTGGAAGATCGCGACGACCACGCCGAAGGAGGAGGCCACGGCGGCCACGTTCATCGCGGCGGCCTTGACCGGGATGCCGATGGAGCGGAAGGCCAGCAGCAGGAGCCCGCAGCCGAGGGCGATGACTACGCCCACGAAGAGCGGCAGCTTGCCGATGATGACGTCGGCGAAGTCGTCGTAGCCGGCGGTCACGCCGCCCACGTGGACCTGCATGGAGGTGCCGTGCCCGGCGCGCGGGATGACGTCCGCGCGGAGCGTGCCGACGAGGTCGCTCGTGGCCCGGGACTGCGGCGAGGAGGCCGGTACGACGGTGACGACGGCGGTGTCGCCGCTCCGGTTGAGGACGGCGGGTCCGGCGGAGGCGACGCCGGGGGTCGTGCGGAGCTCGTCCGCGAGCCGGTCCACGGCCACCCGGTCACCGGCGCCCTCGAGGTGGGCGACCACGGTCAGGGGACCGTTCATCCCCGGCCCGAAGCCCTCCGCGAGCAGGTCGTAGGCCTTGCGGGTGGTGGACGTGGCCGGGTTGTTGCCCTGGTCGGAGGTGCCGAGGTGGAGGGAGAGCGTGGGCAGTGCCAGCACCACCATGACCACCGTGGCCAGGAGGCCGAGCAGCTTCGGACGACGCTCGACGAAGGCCGACCAGCGGGCGGCGAAGCCGGTGGCCGACTCGGCCCGCGGGCCCTCGGCGGCCAGCTTGCGGCGCTCGCGGCGCGAGAGGGCCCGCATGCCGATGAAGGAGAGGAGGGCGGGCAGCAGCGTCACCGAGGCCGCGACCGTCAGGACCACGGTGAGGGAGGCGGCTATCGCGACGCCGTTGAGGAAGTTCAGCCGGAGCACCAGCATGCCGAGCAGCGCGATGCAGACGGTGGCCCCCGCGAAGACCACGGCCCGGCCGGTGGTGGCGACGGCGTTCTCGGCCGCCTCCTCGACCGGGAGGCCGCGCTGGAGGCCCTTGCGGTGGCGGGTGACGATGAAGAGCGCGTAGTCGATGCCCACCCCGAGTCCTACGAGGGTGCCGAGCATCGGGGCGAAATCGGCCACCGGCATCGCGTGCCCGAGGAGGGTGATGCCGAAATAGGCGGTGCCCACGCTGACCAGGGCGGTCGCGATGGGCAGCAGGCTCGCGGCCAGCGAGCCGAAGGCCAGGAAGAGCACGAGGGCCGCGATGGCCACGCCGATCACCTCGGCGAGGTGCGCGCTGGGGGCTTCGGTGAGGCCGATGGCCCGTCCGCCGAGCTCGACCTGGAGGCCGTCCGCCTCGGTCGTCGGGTTCTTCGCGGCGTCGACGACGGCCTTCGCCTCGGCCTTGGGGACCGAGTCCGCCTGCTGGTCGAAGGTGACCACCGCGTAGGCGGTGCGGCCGTCGGGGCTGATCTTGGCGGCGCTCTCCGGTCCGGCGCCGTAGGGGCCGGCCACCGAACCGACACCGGGCAGGGCGGCTATCGAGTCCAGCGCCCGCGCCATGCGTTCCGCCACGGCGGGGGTACGTGCGCTCTGGTGGTCCGGGGTCCGCCACACGATGGTGTCGGTGTCGCCGCCCTGGCCGGGGAAGCCCTCACGGAGCAGGGCGTGCGCCTTGCTGGACTCCGTGCCGGGGACCTCGTAGTTGTTGGAGAACGCCGCTCCGGCGCCGACCGCAGCCGCCGCGGTCCCGCCGAGCGCGAGGATCCAGAGCAGGACGGCGACGAGGCGGTGCCGCATGCACCACCGTGCGATTGCTGCCAACGGACGAGCTCCCTGGTGGTTCGGATCTTCACCGGGGACGGCCCGTCGCAAAGAACGCTTGAACACTGAACGCTGAACGTCTCAAAACTTATGGTCTACACCTCCACGATCGCAGCGTCCCTTGATCGTTGGCGGCCATCGTGGGCAGCGTCACAGGCCGCCGGACAGCTGCGGGACCATGGTCACACTGGGTTCGGAGCGGAGGTCCCGCCGGACTGGTCCTCGGGCCGGCCCTCGGAGTGGCTGTCGGACTTGTCGCCGGACTCACCGTCGGCCCGGTACCCCGGCAGCGAGGGCCAGCGGACGGTGAGCACCACCGAGTCCTCCTCCGCGTGCCAGGAGTGGTCCACGCCGCGTCCCCACACGACGTAGTCCCCCTGTTCGGCCAGTACGACGCTGCGGCCGGGGAACTCCAACCGGAACCGGCCGCTGATGAGCACCTGCAGTGCCGTGCGGGACTCGCCCCTCACCCACTGCGCCCGCTCCTCACCCTTCGGGTGGACGCCCCACTTGATCTCCACATCCTCGCTGTGGCGGGGATCGCCGGGCTCCTTGAAGTGGCCGAGCAGCCAGCCACGGTCCATGGCGGCGTCCGGGGTGGCCCGGCCCGTGTAGATCGAGGGAGAGGGGGTGGGGTGCGCGCTCACCGGGGTGAGGTTAATGCAGTTGTGGGGGCGGGTGGCGGCTGGTGAGCTGGCCGGATGACGATGAATGCTGATGAGCTGATCGACCTGCGCGCCGAGTTCGACGCCGAGATGCGCCGCGGCGCCCAACCGGACACCGCCGACGCGCGGGTGGAGCGGGTGGGCGGGGCGGACGGCGCGGGCGGGGTCGTACGCCAGATCGTGCCCGGGGCCGGCGGGAACACCGTGCTCTGGTCCGACCTGGACGAGCGGACCGCGGACGCGGCGATCGCGGAGCAGGTGGCGTTCTTCACCGGGCTCGCGGCGCGGGGCGAGGCCGCGAGCGCGGAATTCGAGTGGAAGCTCTACGACTACGACCGCCCGGCCGACCTCGGGGACCGGCTGCGCGCGGCCGGCTTCGTCGCCGAGCCCGCGGAGACCCTGCTGATCGGCAGGACCTCGGAGCTCGCGAAGATCCCGGTGGAGCCGCCCGAGGGGATCACGCTGCGCGTGGTGACCGACGAGGAGGGCGTCGAGCTGATGATGGAGGCCCACCGCGGCGCCTTCGGCAAGGACCGCCACCGCATCGGGGAGCTGGTGCTGAACCTGCTGAGGGAAGAGCCCGACACGATCGAAGCGGTCGTCGCGATGGCGGGCGACACCCCGGTGTCGTCGGCCCGGATGGAAATGCGCCCGGGGACCTCCTTCGCCGGCCTGTGGGGCGGCGGCACCGTCCCCGAGTGGCGCGGCCGCGGCATCTACCGCCTCCTGGTCGCCCACCGCGCCCGAGTGGCGGCGGCGCGGGGCATCCCCTACCTCCAGGTCGACGCCTCGGAGGACAGCCGCCCGATCCTGGAGCGGCTGGGCTTCCAGGTGCTGGGCGTCACGGTGCCCTGGATCTGGGAGGGCTAGGTCGTCTCTGAGCGGGCGCAGCGCGGGGGCGTCGCGTTTCGGCCGACCCCTGACGGGTCGCAGCCGACGCCTTCCGCCCGCCCTCCCGCCGGGGCAAGATCACGACCATGGCAGCGACCGAACCCACCCACCGCACCGGACCGCCCCTGACCGGGGGCGAGCGCGAGACGCTCCGCGCGCACCTCGACTTCCACCGGGCCACCCTCGCCTGGAAGTGCGACGGCCTCACCGACGAAGAGCTGCGCCGCCAGGCGTCACCGCCCTCCACCCTGTCCCTGCTGGGCCTGGTGCGGCACATGGCGGAGGTGGAGCGGCACTGGTTCCGCCGGACGCTGGGCGGGGCGGAGGTCCCGCACCTGTGGTCGGACAACCACGACTTCCAGGCCGCCTACGACGCCTCCGGCTCGACCCGCGCCGAGGCCTTCGCCGCCTGGGAGGCGGAGGTCGGGCACTCCCGCGCGGTGGAGGCGGCCGCCGAGTCCCTCGACGTGACGGCGTACGTGGTGAAGTGGGAGGAGGACGCATCGCTCCGCACGCTCATGCTGCACATGATCCACGAGTACGCCCGCCACAACGGCCACGCGGACTTCCTCCGCGAGGCAGTCGACGGCACCACGGGCGCGTGAGCGCCCGCGCGACCGAGTACGCCCGCCACGTCGCCCGCGCCGCGCGCCGGCTCGGCCCCTACCCCGCGCCCTGGCCGCCCGAGGCGGGGGAAGCCCCGGAGGCAGAGGTCAAGGCCGCCAGTAGCCCAGGGCGTTGACCCGGCCCTTCGGGATCGCGAGGTCCTTGCGGAGCCAGCCGGTCAGGGTCCGGGTGGTGGCCGTGTCGCAGGCCAGCCAGACGTACGCCGACGCGGCCTCGCCGAGGAGGGAAGGGAGTTCGGCTCGGACCCGGTCGGTCAGGGCCTTGCCTCCGCCCGCGCCCCGCTCGACCCGGCGTACGTCGTGGCGGTCCGCGTGCACCCGTAGGGGCAGTTCGGCGTCGCTCGCGTGCTGCGTCTCGAACCAGACCGTCGCCGGGGTGTCCGGGAAAGCGTCCAGCAGGGAGTTGATCGCGGGCAGCGAGGCCGTGTCGCCGATCACCAGGAGCCGGGCGGGCGCCGGGTCCGGGGCGGTGAAGCCGGTGCCCTGGACGGTGGCGTCGATGGTGTCGCCCGGCGCCGCGCGCCGCGCCCAGTGGCTCGCGGCGCCGTCGTGCAGGGCGAATTCCAGCGAGAAGGTGCCGGTAGCCGGGTCCGGGTCGACCAGCGTGTACGCCCGCTGGTGCGGCTTGCCGTCGGCGGCCGCGAACCAGAGCCGGACCCACATCGTCGGGTGCAGCGACTGCCCCGCCGCCGAGAGCAGCCCGCCGTCCTCCAGCCGAACCCGCCGGAAGTGCTCGGTGACCTGCTCGGCCCCCGTCACCGTGAACGTGAAGTCCTTGGCCCGCATGAGCTTGAGGACGACGCCCTCCCACCCCTTGGCCGTCTTCCCCGCCCCGATCGCGACGCTCATTGCATCCCCGCCCTCCCTTTGAAGTTAGGTCAGCCTAACCTAAGCGGCGATGCCGGGTTGAGGTCGGCCCGGACCAGCGCGACTCGGGCGGAGTTCTTGTTCCCGAAGGGACACTGCTCCGCACGCGGTGCAAGTGCAGGTGCAGGCGCTCGGTCGCGCGGCCGTACCGAACCGACCGAGCCCGCCGATCCCACCGAGCCCACCGGCCCCGCCAGAAAGCGCAGGTCCCGACAGATGCAAGGACAACTCCGGCGCTCCGCGCCCACGACGGCGGGACCCGTCCCTCCCCACACTGAAGCCCGAGGCATTCCCGGGGCGATCCGGTGAGCACCACGGACGAGGCGTACGGAGACCGCGACGGATACCGCGACGAATACGCGCACGGCGAGGACTACGACTACGACCTCTACCGGGACTCCTGGGGCGTACCGCACCTCCGCGCCCCGGACCCGCTCCGCCTGTCCTACGCCCAGGGCCGCACCACCGCCCTCGACCGCGCCCGGCAGTTGGAGATCGAGCGGCTGCGCGCCGAGGGCGCGAGCGCCGCCCTCCTCGGCCCCGAGTCCGTCCCCTGGGACCGCTTCGCCCGCCAGAGCCGCCTCGCCGACACCGCGCGCCGCTGCTACGGGGCACTCGACCCGGAGACCGCCGCCTGGGTCCGGGCCTACGTCGCCGGGGTCAACGACGGGCTGGCCTCCGGGGCCGCCCGCGACCCCCGCTTCGTGCACGCCCCCGAGCCGTGGGAGCCCTGGGTCCCGCCGGCCATCTGGGTCTCCACCCACATCCTGTTCGCCGGCTTCGCCACGAAGCTGTGGCGCGAGCGCGCGGCCCGCGCCCTCGACGACGAGGCCGCCACCCTCTTCGCCACCGACGCCACCGTCTTCGCGGCCTTCCGGGCGGCGACCGTACGCCGCTTCGCCGCCGACCCGGTCTTCGCCGGCCTCGCGGACGCCCCGGCCGGACCGGAGGTGTTCCACCCCTGGCTGTACCTGCTCCCCCGGGTCGGCTACGCCCTGGAGGGGCTGCTCGCCACCCCCCTCCTGCCCGCGCTGGACCGGGCCGGGCACGTCCGCGCCGCCCTGGAGGACACGGCGGCCCCGGGCGCGCCCGACACTCCCTGGTCCGAGGTCCACCGCCTCGCCCCCCGGTCGGCCGTGCCGGATGCGGGCGCCGAGTGGCCCGGCCTCGGCGGCGACCACGACTGCGTGAACGCCACCTCCACCGTCCCCGGTTTCACCGACCTCACCGCCCGCGCCTCGGCGGCCCGTTACGTCTGGGACCTGGCCCGCCGCGAGGACAGCCTCTGGGTGGTCCCGCTCGGCGCGGACGGAGTCACCGGCAGCCCCCACCACCGCGACCAGCTCCCGCTCTGGGCGCGCTGCGAACTCGTCCCCGTCGTCACCGACTGGGCCTGCCTCACCAAGGAGTCCGCGTGACCACCTCCCCCGGTACCCGGTCCGCCGTCCACACCCAGACCATCGAGGGCTTCGGGACCGCAACGTGAAGGCCATCGTCCGCCTCCAGCGCACCGGTTTCGCGCTGGGTCCGGAGGTGGAGCTCCCGGAGATCGACCTGCCCGAGGTCCACCTCCCGGCCAAGCGGGCCCGCCTGCTCATCCTCGACGCGCCGGGACCTCAGCCAGAAAACCGCTGACCAGCGCCGCCCACTCCTGCGGGAGCTCGGCGAACGGCAGGTGTCCGGTGGGCAGTTCCGCCCACCGGGCGCCGGGCAGCGCGTCGGCCACCTCCCGCTGGAGGGCCAGCGGTACGAGGCGGTCGGCGGTGGTCGCGATGACGAGGGCGGGTACGTCGATCCGCGCGAGGTCTGCGCTCAGGTCCGCCCCCTTCACCAGCGCGGCGTGGTCCCCGCCGCCGGGCGGGAAGGACGCGGCGGTGGCCCGGACGACCGCCTCCACCTGCTCGTCGGTCAGCCCTTCCAGCGCCTGCGGGCTGAGGGTGAGCGGTACGAGGAGCCGCGCGAGCAGCTCGGACTCCTCGCGCCGGGCCAGCTCCGACCAGAGGTCGGTGACGAGCCCGAGCCACTGCCCGGCGCGGGCGAAGGTGGCGGTGAGCACGAGCGCGGTGACCCGTTCGGGGTACCGGGCGGCGATGCGCACGGCGACGTTCCCGCCGAGGGAGTAGCCGAGGACGGCGAACCGCTCCAGCCCCTCGGCGTCGGCGGCGGCCACCAGTTCATCGGCGAGCGCGTCCAGTTCCAGCGGCTCCGTGGCGCGCGGGGTCCCTCCCGTACCCGGGTAGTCCACGCCCACGACGGCGTGGCTCTCGGCCAGGGCATCGAGGATCGGACCGAAGTTCGACTCGACCGAACCCCCTCCGCCATGGGCGAGGAGCAGGCCGGGACCTCCGCTCCCCTTGCGGACGGTACGGGCGTAGATGCTGGTCAGTGCGGCGCTCATGGGATCCCCCTAAGTTCCGTAGCGGTCGCTACAGAAAGAACCGTACATGCTTTAACTAGCGACCGCTACAGAACTCAGGATTTTGTACGGGTGCCGTACGGGCCGACGGCGCGTCAGCCCCGTCCCGCCCGGGGATGTCGCAGGCATGGCAGACGACAACAGGCCCCAAAGGAACGTCTCGTGGCGAGTCCTTGGCACCATGGCCGCGCACTTCCGCAAGCAGACGGGCTACACCCAGGCGACCCTCGCCGAGTACCTGCACACCGACCCCGAGACCATCGCCTCCATGGAGCAGGGCCGCCGGCTCCTCCAGCCGCGCATGGCGGCGACCCTCGACGACCTGTTCGAGACGGGCGGGCTGCTGAGCAGGTCCCTGGCCAAGATCCCGAAGCGGGAGCGGTACCCGGCGTTCGCGATCGACTTCATCACGCACGAACGGGACGCGGAGAGCCTGTTCTCGTATCAGAACTCGGTGATCCCGGGGCTGCTCCAGACGCCGGAGTACGCGGCGGCCGTCTTCGGCTGCCTGTACCCGCCGCTCACCCCGGAGGAGGTCGAAGTACAGACCGCCACCCGGCTGGCCCGCCAGGCCATGCTGGGCCGGAAGCCGTGGCCGCCGATGATGCACTACATCGTGGAAGAATCCGTCCTCGAACGCCCCATCGGAGGGCGGGAAGTCCTCCTGGGTCAGCTCCGCCACCTGCGGGAAATGACCGAACTCCCCTTCCTCGGGCTCCAGATCATGCCCACAGAGCGCGAGTCCCACGCAGGCCTCAATGGCCCCATGGTGCTGCTGGAGACCGGCGACCACGACCAGCTCGCCTACCTCGAAGGGCAGGGCGTGAGCTTCCTGTTGGACGACCCCGAGGAGGTCCATCCGCTGAGTCTCAAATATGGGATCCTGCGGAACCAGGCCCTGTCCATGGAGGACAGCAAGCGCCTGCTGGACGACCTGCTAGGAGAGTCATGACGCACGCACTGACCTGGTTCAAGTCGAGCTACAGCGGCGACGAGGGCGGCGACTGCCTCGAAGTCGCTTACCACTGGCGGAAGTCCAGCTACAGCGGCAGCGAGGGTGGCAACTGCGTAGAGGTTGCCACCCACCCCTCCGCCGTCCACGTCCGCGACTCCAAGGTCACCGAGGGCCCGGTCCTGACCGTGGCCCCCGCCGCCTGGGCCGCCTTCGTCGGCGGCGCCGCCACCCGCTGACCGCCCGGAGTCCGACCAGGACTCAGCCCCGTTCCGGCACTCCGAGGTCGGCCCGCATGGCCGCCCGCATCACCCGGAGCGAAGCCCAGATGCCCTGCTGGGCCTCCGCCGCCGCGTCCATCGACTCCCCCGGGGCCGGCTCGCTCCGCTCCAGGCGCTTCACCTGCCCGTAGACGTTCGTGAGGGCGTGGTTGACCACCGTCACGGGCGCGAGGACGGGACCGGGGGCCACCATCTGCGCCTCGGAGTAGTGGTCGCGGAAGGCGTCCTTCGCCGCGTCGAGCGCGGTCCGGTCGGCGTCCTCGACCTGCCGTTCCCGCATGATGTGCAGATGCCGGTTGAGGGCGGTGGTGAACTGCCGGGCGTCCCGGTTGAGTTCCACGTAGCAGGTGCGCCGCAGCAGCAGGTTCTCGCGTACCGCGTCGTGACCGCGCACGAGCTCGATCTCGCGGCTCTTCGCGCGCACCGCGCCCCGCTGGGTGAGCAACGCGCCGCCCAGCGTGCCCGCGACACCCGCCACGGCGATGACCATCGAACCGATCTCCACCGGCCCCCCTCCCCGAGTCCGTTTCCCCGCACACAGTCTGCCGGACGGCCTGCCGGGAAGGTCTCGATGGGGGTGCGGAAACCGATTCCCATTGACCCCGCCAACCGCCCCACGGGAAACTGTGCATCCATCAATTACTGGGCGCTGGGGGGAAATTGACCAGCCAGAATCTGCACATCGGGCCGGACGCGGCAGCAGACCGCTACCGCTTGCTCCGATCCATCGGACGCGGCGGCGAGGCCGTGCTCTATCTCGCGGAGATCGAGCTCGCCGGAGGGTCCGAGCCCGTCGTGGTGAAGGTGCTCGACTCCAAGACCACGATCACGCCGGACGTCTTCGACCGCATCAGCCAGAAGTGGAACGAGCAGGCCGAGCTGCTGCGCTTCGTCCACCGGCCGGGGGTCGTGGGCGTACGGGAGCACTTCGAGGGGCCTCCGATCCACCGGCCCGGCGAATCCGGGACGCTGACCGGGCGGGCCCTCGTGCTCGTCATGAACCACGTCGACGGGCTGGACCTGCGCGACTGGCGGGCCGAGCGGACGCTCGCCACCGCCGCCGAGCGGCGCGAGGTGATGCGCACGCTGGAGCAGCTGGCCGACGTACTGGACTGGCTGCACTCGGGGAAGGCCACCCCGTCCGGGCGCCAGGTCATCCACGGTGACCTCTCCCCCGGCAACGTCATGGTCGACGCCCACGGGCAGGCGACCCTGGTGGACTTCGGCCTCAGCAAGCTGACCGCCGACCACCAGACCGCGGAGGTCTGGTTCACCCCGGGCTACGCGGCTCCCGAGGTCTTCGACGGGAAGCGGACCCCGGGCGCGGACCGGTACGCCTTCGGGGCCATCGCGTACTTCCTGCTGAGCGGGGAATCCCCGCCCGCGACCCCGGACCTGCTGGCGCAGGCCCTCGTACGGCTGCCGCAGTTCGCGGTGCTGGACGCGGAGCAGCGGGCGCGGATCGCCTCCATCTACGCGTCCGATCCGCTGAAGCGGCCGGTGAACCTGGCCGGGTGGATGAAGGACATCCGGCACGCGGTGGTGTCCACGACCACGTCCACCTCGCAGCGGGTGGTCCAGGACGTACCGCCGGCCCCGGCGGCACCCCCCGTGGTGGCCCCGGCGAAGCCCGTGGCCCCGCCGGTGCCGACCTACACGCCTCCGCCCGCCCAGCCGGTGTACGTCCCGCCGCCCACCGAGCCCGTGTACGCCCCGCCGCCCACCGAGCCGGTGCACACCCCGCCGCCGGTGCAGGCGAGCGTTCCGCAGGGATACGGTCCCGCGCCCGTCGCCGAGTCCCGTACGGAAACGGCGTCCCCGCCGCCCCCGCGCAAGAAGCGGCGGGCCGGGCTGGTGATCGGGGCGGTGCTCGCCGTGCTGGTGGTGGGTGCCGGCGCGGTGATCGGCGTCAAGCTGATCGGTGACAAGAAGGACTCGGGCGGCGCGAACACGGCGAGCGGCGGGGACAAGGCGGCCTCGTCCGCCTCGGCCCCCGCGAGCCCCGCATCCTCGCCCAGCCCGACGCCCAGCCCGTCGGACTCCGCGTCGAGCTCCGCGTCGGGCGGTCCGGCGACACAGCCGACGGCCTCGTCCTCCGGCCCCCCTTCGGGGGTGGCTCCGGGTGTCAACGCCGCGGATCTGACCGTCATCAACCCCGTATCGGGGCTCGGCGAGTTCACTGTCGGGGCGGCGAAGATCAACACCAAGCAGTACGGCGCGGCGTTCATCGCCGACCTGGGCTGCAACGGTGATGCGATCGCCGAGTTCGATCTCAACCGTGAGTGGAAGTACTTGGACTTCACGGCCGGAATCGACGACGGCTCCGCCCACGACAAGGGCCGGGTCACCATCACGCTGGACGGCCAGCCGGCCGCCTTCTCCGAGCTGGTGACGCTGGGCAAGCCCATCACCAAGCGGGTGGAGGTGAACGGCGCCCTGCGGCTGCGCCTCAAGGTGGACGCCGGCTGCGACATGGGCAAGGTGGTCATCGCCGGCCCGCAGCTGACGCGTTGACACATTGACGCGCTGAACGGCCAACGGCCCCGCACCGGTTCCTCTGCTGGCAGAGAAGTCCGGTGCGGGGCCGCTGCACGGAATACGCGTACCTCTTACTCGGAGACGCCCAGACGCTCCAGGATGAGCTCCTTGACGCGCGCCGCGTCGGCCTGGCCGCGGGTGGTCTTCATGACCGCTCCGACCAGCGCGCCGACGGCGGCGATCTTGCCGCCGCGGATCTTGTCGGCGATGCCCGCGTTGCCCGCGATGGCCTCGTCCACGGCCGCGCCGAGCGCGCCCTCGTCCGAGACGACCTTCAGACCGCGCTTCTCGACGACCTCGTCCGGGGTGCCCTCGCCGGCGAGGACGCCTTCGAGGACCTGGCGGGCCAGCTTGTCGTTGAGCTCACCGGCCGAGACCAGGGCCGCGACGCGCGCGACCTGGACCGGAGTGATGGGCAGCTCGTCGACGACGACGCCCTGCTCGTTGGCGTTGCGCGCCAGCTCGCCCATCCACCACTTGCGGGCGGCGGTCGAGTCGGCGCCGGCCTCGATGGTGGCGACGATGGAGTCCACCGCGCCCGCATTGAGGATCGACTGCATGTCGTGCTCGGTGACGCCCCACTCCTGGAGGAGGCGGTTGCGGCGCACGCGCGGCATCTCGGGCAGGCCCGAGCGCAGCTCCTCGACCCAGGTGCGGGCCGGGGCGATCGGGACCAGGTCGGGCTCCGGGAAGTACCGGTAGTCCTCGGCGTTGTCCTTGATGCGGCCGGCCGTGGTGGAGCCGTCCTCCTCGTGGAAGTGCCGGGTCTCCTGCACGATCGAGCCGCCGGAGGAGAGCACCGCCGCGTGGCGCTGGATCTCGAAGCGGGCGGCGCGCTCGACGGAGCGCAGCGAGTTGACGTTCTTGGTCTCGCTGCGGGTGCCGAACTCGGACTCGGGGGTCGGGCGCAGCGACAGGTTGACGTCGCAGCGCATCTGGCCCTTGTCCATGCGGGCCTCGGAGACGCCGAGCGCCTTGATGACCTCGCGCAGCTCGGCGACGTACGCCTTGGCGACCTCGGGAGCCCGTACGCCCGCGCCCTCGATCGGCTTGGTGACGATCTCGATGAGGGGGATGCCGGCGCGGTTGTAGTCCAGCAGGGAGTGGGACGCGCCGTGGATGCGGCCGGTGGCACCGCCGACGTGCAGCGACTTGCCGGTGTCCTCCTCCATGTGGGCGCGCTCGATCTCCACGCGGAAGATCTCGCCGTCCTCCAGCTGGACGTCCAGGAAGCCGTTGAAGGCGATGGGCTCGTCGTACTGGGAGGTCTGGAAGTTCTTCGGCATGTCCGGATAGAAGTAGTTCTTCCGGGCGAAGCGGCACCACTCGGCGATCTCGCAGTTCAGCGCGAGACCGATCTTGATGGCGGACTCGATGCCGATCTCGTTCACGACCGGCAGCGCGCCGGGCAGACCGAGGCAGACCGGGCAGGTCTGCGAGTTGGGCTCGGCGCCCAGCTCGGTCGAGCAGCCGCAGAACATCTTGGTCTTCGTGCCGAGCTCGACGTGGACCTCGAGGCCCATGACGGGGTCGTACGACGCGAGGGCGTCCTCGTACGACAGCAGTTCGATGGCAGTCACAGTGGAAATTCCCTCTCAGCCCAGCAGGACGTCGTCGTCGCCGAGACGCTTCAGTTCGCGGTACAGGATCGCGAGGCCGGTGACGATGGCCGCGGCGGACACGACGGCGTCGAGCAGCTTCAGCGTGTCGTGCTCGGTGCGGGCCTTCTTGGCCTGCTTGATCACGCTGATGGCGCCGAAAGCGGTGGTGCCCATCGACAGGTACGTACCGGACTTGGACTTCTTGAAGCCCTTGGCCTTGGACAGCGCACTCGAACTCACAGCGACGGAGCCTCCTCAAGCAGCGGGTGTCCCCAGCGTGCGACGAAGGCGGCCTCGACAGCGGCACCCACCTTGTACAGGCGGTCGTCCTTCATCGCCGGGGCGATGATCTGGAGCCCGACGGGGAGACCGTCCTCCGGGGCCAGGCCGCAGGGCAGCGACATGGCGGAGTTGCCGGCCAGGTTGGTCGGGATGGTGCACAGGTCCGCGAGGTACATCGCCAGCGGGTCGTCGGTGCGCTCACCGATCGGGAAGGCGGTGGTGGGCGTGGTCGGGGAGACGATCACGTCGACCTGCTCGAAGGACTTCTCGAAGTCCTGCGTGATGAGCGTGCGGACCTTCTGGGCGGAACCGTAGTACGCGTCGTAGTAGCCGGAGCTGAGCGCGTACGTACCGAGGATGATGCGGCGCTTGACCTCGTCGCCGAAACCGGCTTCGCGGGTCAGGGCGGTGACGTCCTCGGCGGACTTGGAGCCGTCGTCGCCGACGCGCAGGCCGTAGCGCATGGCGTCGAAGCGGGCCAGGTTGGAAGAGCACTCGGACGGCGCGATCAGGTAGTACGCGGCCATCGCGAGGTCGAAGGACGGGCAGTCCAGCTCGACGATCTCGGCGCCCAGCTCCTTGAGGAGCTCGACGGACTCGTTGAAGCGCTGGACGACGCCGGCCTGGTAGCCCTCGCCGGCGAACTGCTTGACCACACCGACGCGCATGCCGGCGACGGAGCCGTTGCGGGCCGCCTCGACGACCGGCGGGACCGGGGCGTCGATGGAGGTGGAGTCCAGCGGGTCGTGCCCGGCGATCACCTCGTGCAGCAGCGCCGTGTCCAGGACGGTGCGGCCGCAGGGGCCACCCTGGTCGAGGCTGGAGGAGAAGGCGACCATGCCGTAGCGGGAGACCGCGCCGTAGGTGGGCTTCACGCCGACGGTGCCGGTGACGGCGGCGGGCTGGCGGATGGAACCGCCGGTGTCCGTGCCGATCGCCAGGGGCGCCTGGAAGGCGGCCAGCGCGGCCGCGGAGCCGCCGCCGGAGCCGCCGGGGATCCGGGTGAGGTCCCAGGGGTTGCCGGTGGGCCCGTAGGCGCTGTTCTCGGTGGAGGACCCCATGGCGAATTCGTCCATGTTGGTCTTGCCGAGAATGACGACGTCGGCTTCCTTCAGCTTGCGCGTCAGGGTGGCGTCGTAGGGCGGGATCCAGCCCTCCAGGATCTTCGAACCCACGGTGGTCGGAACGCCGACCGTGGTGAAGATGTCCTTGAGCGCGAGCGGGACGCCGGCGAGCGGGCCCAGCTTCTCGCCGTTGGCGCGCTTGGCGTCGACGGCTGCGGCCTGGGCGAGGGCGCCCTCGCGGTCGACGTGCAGGAAGGCATGGACCTTCTCGTCGGTCGCCTCGATGCGGGCCAGGTGGGCCTCGGTGACCTCGACGGCCGTGAGCTCGCCGGAGGCGATCTTCTCGGCGGTCGCGGCGGCCGTGAGCCGGATGATGCTGTGCGTGTCGGTCATGTTCTTAGTCCTCACCAAGGATCTGCGGCACCTTGAAACGCTGCTGCTCCTGGGCGGGGGCGCCGGAGAGCGCCTGCTCGGGGGTGAGCGAAGGACGGACCTCGTCCGCGCGCATGACGTTCGTCAGCGGCAGCGGGTGGGAGGTCGGCGGGACGTCTTGGTCGGCGACCTCGGAAACGCGGGCGACCGCGCCGATGATGTCGTCGAGCTGTCCAGCGAAGTGGTCGAGCTCTTCGCTCTTCAGCTCCAGACGTGCCAGCCGAGCGAGGTGGGCGACCTCCTCGCGCGTGATGCCAGGCATGCAGCGATCCTCTGGGGGTGGTGAGTGTGTAGGTTTCGGGCCCAATCCTATGGGGCCCGGCCCCTGGTCGACGCCCCGGTTTCCGTCCGGGGCGGTACGAGGCCTCCGGCCGAGCCCGATTCCGCTGCGCGGAGCGGAGTCCCCTACCCGCCCTTCGCCCGTTCCCCGGGCGCTGCCCGGACCCGGTCCTCAAACGCCGGACGGGCTGAAAATTTCAGCCTCGCCCGGGGGCACCTCCCAGCGGTAGCTGGGGGAGTTTGAGGCGCGGGGTCTGGGGCGGAGCCCCAGGGAACGGTGGAACTGGGGGTCCCCCCGGACGGAGTCTGGGGGATGGGTAGGGGACACGCCCCGCAGGGCAGCCGTCAGACCAGGCCGGTCAGGAGCGCGCGGGCCGCGGCCACCGCTTCGGGGAGGGTCCCGTGGACCTGGAGGCCCGGTCGGGCCAGGGCCAGCTGCGCCACGACGTCCGCGCGCCGCGGATAGCCCGGGTCCGCGCCGACGACCAGCCGGCGCCCCGGCACGGCCGCCGCCGCGCCGAGCTCATACAGAGTGATCGGCTGCACCGTCAGCACAGCGTCACACGCCGGGAACCAGAACAGCGTCACGTCGGCCAACAGCAGGTGCCGGTACTCCCACGCGATCTGGACGTCCGTCTGCGAGGGATCGGACAGGTCGAAGTCCGCCCGGCGCGGGTTGAGCACGACGAAGTCGGCGAGCGCGGCCGCCGCCTGCGGCTGCCACGGCGGGCAGTGCGTGATCCCGCCCGCCAGGAACACCGACGGCGGATCGCCCGCCGCGGGCCGGTGCACCGCCGGCGCCTCGAAGTACCTCACTGCGTCTGCGCGGCCGCGGCCTCCGCCGCCAGCTCCGCCGTGATGTCCGCCGGTCGGCGCCAGCCGCGCTCGCCGCGGGCCAGCAGCCAGGCCGTGGCCTCCTGCGGAGGCATCGCGGCGGCGACGAGCCAGCCCTGGACGGCGTCGCAGCCCAGGTCGCGCAGGCGCTCCCAGGTCTCGTCGTCCTCGACGCCCTCCGCGACGACCAGCAGGCCCAGCGAGTGGGCCAGGTCGACCGTGCAGCGGACGATCTCCGCGTCCTGCGCGTCCACCGCCAGCCGGGCCACGAACGAGCGGTCGATCTTCAGCTCGCTGACCGGCAGCCGCCGCAGGTGGACCAGGGAGGAGTAGCCGGTGCCGAAGTCGTCCAGCGACATCTTCACGCCGTGGCCGGTCAGCCCGGCCATGGTGTCGGCGGCCCGCTGCGGGTCCTCCAGCAGCACGTGTTCCGTTATTTCCAGCTGGAGGCCGCTCGCCGGGACCCCGTGCCGGGCCAGCCGTGCGGCCACCGCTCCCGCGAAGCCGGGGGTGTGGACGTCGCGCGGCGAGACGTTGACGGCGACCGGGACCTTGAGGCCCTGGGCCCGCCACCGGGCGACCTGCGCGAGCGCGGTCTCCAGTACGTACTCCGTCAGGTGCGGCATCAGACCGGAGGTCTCCGCGATGGCGATGAACTCGTCCGGGGGGACCCGCCCGCGCTCCGGGTGGACCCAGCGGACCAGCGCTTCCAGTCCCGCCACCTGTCCGTCGAAGCGGACCTTCGGCTGGTAGTGGAGCTCCACCTCGCCCGCGTCGAGCGCGCGCCGCAGGTCGCCCAGCAGACCGAGCCGGTCGGGGGTGTTGCTGTCGCGCTTGGACTCGTAGACCTCGACGCCCGTGCGGTCCCGCTTCGCCTGGTACATGGCGACGTCGGCGCGGCGGAGCAGTCCTTCGGCGTCGAGGGCGTGGTCGGGGAAGACGGCGAGGCCGGCGCTGGCCTCCAGGACCAGGGTCAGGCCGTCCAGGTCGAGCGGGGAGCTGAGCTCCGCGACGAGGTGGCGGGCGACCCGCTGGGCGCTGGTGGTGGAGTCGGCGATGGGGAGCAGGACGGCGAACTCGTCGCCACCGAGGCGGGCGGCCTCGGCGTCCGGGGGCAGGGCCTGGCGCAGCCGGTCCGCTATCTGCAGGAGCAGCCGGTCGCCGGCGAGGTGGCCGAGGGTGTCGTTGACCGCGCGGAAGCGGTCCAGGTCGATCAGGACCAGCGCCGAACGGGTGCTCAACCGTTCAGCCTGGTCGAGCGCGCTCCAGGCCCGCTCCAGCAGCCACTGCCGGTTCGGCAGCCCGGTCAGCGGGTCGCGCAGCTGCTCCTCGGCGCGGGCGCGGGCGATCCACAGGGTGGAGTCGAGGGCGATCAGCGGTACGGCGAACAGCGGCAGCAGTACCGGCTGCGCTTCGGCGACCACGCAGATCAGCGGGGCGATCCCGAGCAGGGCCACGGCCACCAGCGCCTGGCGCACCAGTGCGGTGCGGGCGACGGTGGGCAGTCCCCCGCCGCTGGGGGTCAGCGCGAGCCACAGCAGGACACGGGTGACGAGCAGGTAGGCGAGGGCGACCAGGATGACCTCGGGGATCGCCGCGATCCCCCAGCTGGTGGGCAGCCACGGGTGCTCGACGGTGGGCGACTCGCCGCAGGCGGTGAGTACGAGGGCGCCCGCGCCGATCCCGAGGATGTCGGTGGAGCCGTGCAGCAGGCCCTGGCGCCAGCGGTGGCGGCGGGCCGCGCCGACGAGGGTGACCACGGCGAGCGAGACCAGGCCGGCGGGGACCCATCCGTAGAGGATGAGGACGCCGAGGGTCAGGGCCGCCCCCGAACCGGTGCCGCCCCACCAGCGGTCGCGGCCGAGGGCGACGAGGTGGCCGACGATGATGCCGGTGAGCAGGGCGAGCGCCCAGCCCACCGCGCCTCCGGGGAACAGGGCATGACGGCTGGTCAGCGCGGTGATGATGCCGACGGCGAGCACCACGCCGGCGAGGCCCACGATGCCGAAGGGCAGCGCGACGTGCCGCAGCCCCGCTCCGCCGGCGTCCAATCCGGTGTCGAGCGGCCGGGAATGAGGTGTCCTGGAACCCAGGACACCGAGCCGGCCCGCCCGCACCGGCGGGAGTTCCCCGCCGAAATCTGGTGACGGGTCGGCGCTTTCGGTGGGTTTCATGCCCGTCCCTCTCACAGCCGGCAATGCCGATGCCACGCAATGGCCCCGATGTCATGCCATCACGACTGGATACGCATCAAGCAGCCGTGCACGACGGGCGCACCCCTCAACAGTAGGACGCGAGAGGCACCCAGGGGCAGCGGTCGGCGGCGGTTGCCCGAATACGACCCGGCCATCCTCATCAGTACGGTATCCGCCGAACGGGTGAGTTTGGACCAGGACCCCCCAATCACCCGTCCGATGATCCGACAGCCCCCCACCCCTCGACCAGCCTTGTACCGGCCTTGAGTCCACCGTGTACCGGCCGTTCGCCTCCGGGTGCCACCGGCCCGAGCGCCTGGCGTGCGCCCGCTCCCACGGCCGCACGCCACGCATCTGTTCGCCTTCGCTACTCCGCTTCGGCGGCGCCGTCCACCGGAAGGGCGGCCGCGCGGGCCGCGTCCGGGCCCTGTTCGAGGAGGACGGCGAACCCGGCGTCGTCGAGGACGGAGAGCTTCAACTGCATTGCCTTGTCGTACTTGGAGCCCGGATTGTCGCCGACCACGACGAACGAGGTCTTCTTCGACACCGACCCGGTCACCTTGGCGCCGAGGCTCTGCAGCGCCTCCTTGGCCCCGTCCCGCGTGTGGCTCTGCAAAGTGCCAGTGACGACCACGGTCAGCCCCTCCAGCGGACGCGGACCCTCCTCCTCGCCGGAACCTTCCTCCTCCATCCGGACACCGGCCTCGCGCCACTTGCGCAGGATCTCCTGGTGCCAGTCGACCGAGAACCATTCCTTGAGGGAGGCCGCGATGATCGCGCCGACCCCGTCGGTGGCGGCCAGTTCCTCCTCGGTGGCCTGTTCGATGCGCTCGATGGACCGGAACTCGCGGGCGAGCGCCTCCGCGGCGACCGGCCCCACGTGACGGATCGACAGGCCGTTGATGATGCGGGCGAGCGGGCGGTCCTTGGCGGCCGCGATGTTCTCCAGCATCGACAGGGCGTTCTTCTTCGGCTCGCCCTTCTGGTTGGCGAAGACCGTGACGATCTTCTCCTCGCCCGTCTTGGGGTCCCGCTTGGGCAGCCCGCTGTCCGGGTCGAGGACGTACGCCTTGATGGGCAGCAACTGCTCGATGGTCAGGTCGAAGAGGTCGCCCTCGTCGCGCAGCGGCGGGTCGGCCGGCTCCAGGGGGCGGGTGAGCGCGGCGGCGGCCACCGCGCCGAAGTTCTCGATGTCCAGGCACTGGCGGCCACCGAGGTAAGTGATCCGCTCACGCAACTGCGCTGGGCAGGTCCGCCCGTTGGGGCAGCGCAGGTCGATGTCGCCTTCCTTCATCGGCCGCAGCGGCGTCCCGCACTCAGGACAATCGGCCGGCATGACGAACTCCCGCTCGCTGCCGTCCCGCAGCTCCTCGACCGGACCGAGGATCTCGGGGATGACGTCGCCGGCCTTGCGCAGCACGACGGTGTCCCCGATGAGCACGCGCTTGGCCTTGACGACCTCCTGGTTGTGCAGGGTCGCGAACTCCACCTCCGAACCCGCCACCGTCACCGGCTCCACCTGGGCGTACGGGGTCACGCGCCCGGTGCGGCCCACGCCGACCTTGATGTCGATCAGCTTGGTGTTGACCTCTTCGGGGGCGTACTTCCAGGCGATGGCCCAGCGCGGGGCGCGCGCGGTGGCGCCGAGGCGGCCCTGGAGCGGGATCTCGTCCAGCTTGACGACGACTCCGTCGATCTCGTGCTCGACGGAGTGCCGGTTCTCGCCGAAGTACGCGATGAACTCGCGGACCTCGGCGAGCGTGGACACCGCCTTGTTGTGCTGGGCGGTGGGCAGGCCCCACTCGTGCAGCAGCTCGTAGGCGTGGGAGAGCTTGTCGATCTCGAGGCCCTCGCGGGCGCCGATGCCGTGGACCACCATGTGCAGCGGGCGGGTGGCGGTGACCTTCGGGTCCTTCATGCGCAGCGACCCGGCCGCCGCGTTGCGCGGGTTCCTGAAGGCCTTGTCGCCCGCCTCGACCAGCCGGGCGTTGAGGGCCTCGAACTTCTCCACCGGGAAGAAGACTTCGCCGCGGATCTCGACCAGGGCCGGGATCCGGTCGCCCTTGAGGCGGTCCGGGATCTCGGCGATGGTGCGGACGTTGGGCGTGATGTCCTCGCCGGTGCGGCCGTCGCCGCGGGTGGCCGCGCGGGTCAGGCGGCCGTTCTCGTAGGTGAGGTTGACGGCCAGGCCGTCCACCTTGAGCTCGCACAGGTAGTGGTAGTCGGAGGTGTTGGCGTCCCGGGCCACGCGCTCGGCCCAGGCCGCCAGCTCCTCGTCGTCGAAGGCGTTGTCGAGGGAGAGCATCCGCTCGCGGTGCTCGACGGAGGCGAAGCCCGTCGCGTACGCCCCGGCCACCTTCTGGGTGGGGGAATCGGGCGTGCGCAGCTCCGGGTACTGCTCCTCCAGCGCCTCCAGGGAGCGCAGCAGCTTGTCGAACTCGGCATCGCTGACGACCGGGTCGTCGTTCACGTAGTACCGGAAGCGGTGCTCCTCGACCTGCTCGGCGAGCAGCGCGTGCTGCCCGCGCACCGCCGCCGGTACGGCCGTCTCGCTGCCCTGCTTCTGTTCGGCTGCCATGCCGTGTCCTCCCGTGGCCCGTCTCAATACATCACTCAGGGTTGTCGGCGAGCGACCTCGCCGCCCTGACGCAGTGCGCCTGAACCGCCCGCGCGTAGGCGGGCGAAGCGCCCGCCAGACCGCACGAAGGGGTGACCACGACGGACTCCGCCAGAGTCCCTGGGGCCAGCCCCAGCCTGCGCCAGAGCTTCCTGACACCCATGACGCTACCGCCCGGGTCCGACAACGGGCCGTCGGTGCCGGGCACCACTCCGGCGAAGAGTTTCGTACCGTCTTCGACGGCTTCCCCGATGGCGTCATCCTCGCGCTCGGTGAGCAGGGAGAAATCGAACGACACGCCCGAGACGCCCGCGCGTCGCAGCAGGGCGAAGGGGACCTCGGGTGCGCAGGAGTGCACGATCACCTCCCCGTCGTGGACGGCGAACAGCTCGCGCAGGGTGCCCTCGACGACCTGCCGGTCGACGGCGCGGTACGTGCGGTAGCCGCTGGCCGAGCGCACCCGGCCGAGCAGGACCGACGTGAGCGAGGGCTCGTCGTACTGGAGCACGATCTCGGCGCCGGGAATGCGCTTGTGCACATCCGCCAGGTGCTCGCGCACGCCTTCGGCGAGGGATCCGGCCAGGTCCCGGCAGGCGCCCGGATCCTGGAGCATGGCCTCGCCGCCGTGCGTCTCCAGGGCGGCGGCCAGGGTCCACGGCCCGACGGCCTGGACCTTGAGCTTCCCCTGGTAGCCCTGGGTGAACTCCTCCAGGGCGTCGAGGTCCTCGCCGAGCCAGGAGCGGGCCCGCTTGCTGTCGCGGCCGGGGCGGTCGCTGATCCGCCAGCCGCTCGGCTCCACGTGCGCGTACATGTCCACGAGCAGCCCCAGCGACCGGCCGATCATGTCCGCGCCGGGCCCCCGGGCGGGCAGCTCGGCGAGGTACGGGAACTCCTCGAAGGAGCCGGTGACCGTCTTGGCGGCCTCGCGGGCGTCCCCGCCGGGCAGTGAGCCGACCCCCGTCGCCGAGGCGGTCACCGGCCGGGCCGGACGGAGAGGTCGGACACCACGGCGTCGCGGGGCAGGTCCACGGCCATCACGATGGTCGTCGCGACGGACTCGGCGTCGATCCAGTCGGCGGCGTCGTAGGACTCGCCCTCCTGGGAGCGGACCTTCGCCTGCATGGGGGTGGCGGTGCGGCCCGGGTAGACGGAGGTGACGCGGATGCCGTTCGGCTTCTCCTCCTCGCGCAGCGAGTCGGCGAGGGCCTTGAGCCCGTGCTTGGAGGCGGCGTACGCGCTCCACTCGGCGTGGGCGGCGAGGCCGGCGCCGGAGTTCACGAAGACGACGGTCGCGTGGGAGGCGCGCAGGGTGGGGAGCAGCAGGCGGGTCACCTCGGCGGGCGCGATGAGGTTGACGTTGAGCTGCTGGTGCCAGGTCTTGGGGCGCAGCTCGCCGACGGGCCCGAGGTCGACGACTCCGGCGATGTGCAGGAGGGAGTCGATGCGCTCGGGGATCGCCTGCTTGGAGAAGGCCCAGGAGAGCCGGTCGGGGTCGGCGAGGTCTCCGACGAGAGCGGTGGATCCGGGGTAGCGGCCGGTGAGCTGCTTGGCGCGGGCGGCATCGCGTGCGAGCAGGACGAGATCGTCGCCACGGGCGTGCAGGCGGTTCGCGACGGCGGCGCCGATGCCGGATCCGGCACCGGTGATGAGGTGAGTAGCCATACCGCCCATGCTCGCACCCCGGCCGGCGTCGGAGGCCCGCTGGGCCGGACCCCCGGACCTGCCGGCGGTCCGGGGCGGCGTCGGGGGCCGCCGACAGGGGGACCCGCGTCAGAGGCCGGCGGCTTCGCGGAGGCGGGCGGCCGTCGCCGAAGCGTCGTAGTCGGGTGCGACTCCCTCGACCAGGACGACCTCGCCCGCGATGTGGCGGGTGCGCTGCGGGAGGATCGCTTGGTAGGCGTCGGAGGCGTACCAGGCGCGGGCGCTCTCGATGTCCGGGAAGGCGATCACGACGACCGAGCCGGGGAAGGGGCCCTCCATGACCTCCACCTGCTTGCCGTGCACGAGGAACCGGCCTTCGAAGGGGTCCATCGTCGACTGGACCACGCCCATGTAGTGCAGGATCTCTTCGTTCATGGTCTCGGGGCGCAGGTGTCCGATGGCGTACGCGGTCATGTTCGTCTCCCCGGTCGAGGGGCCCGGCGTTCCGGGCCGCTGGAACGAGCCTGTCAGCGGGGAGCCGCGCGGTCGATTACCTCCGGGGTCATGTGGAAGGTGCGGCGGTAGGCGATCGGTGAGATGCCGAGGGCGGAACGCATGTGCTGGCGCAGGGAGTTCGCGGAGCCGAAGCCGGAGCGCTGGGCGACCAGGTCGACCGGGAGGTCGCTGGACTCCAGCAAGTTGCGGGCGATCTCCAGCCGTTGGGCGGTGAGCCACTGCACCGGGGTCATGCCGACCTCGTCGCGGAAGCGGCGGGTGAAGGTGCGCAGGCTCATCCGGGCGTGGGCCGCCAGCTCGGACAGGGTGACCGGCTCGGCGAGGCGTTCCAGGGCCCAGGCGCGGGTGGCGGTGGTGGTGGCGACGGTGGGTTCGGGGACGGGCCGGTCGATGTACTGGGCCTGGCCGCCGTCGCGCCAGGGCGGTACGACGCACATGCGGGCGGCCCGGTTGGTGACGGCGACGCCGTGGTCCCGGCGGATCAGGTGCAGGCACAGGTCGACGCCGGCGGAGACCCCGGCGGAGGTCAGGACGTCGCCGTCGTCGACGAAGAGGACGTTCTCGTCGATGCTGACGCGGGGGTAGGCGCGGCGGAATTCGAGGGCGAGGTTCCAGTGCGTCGTCGCGGGCCGGCCGTCGAGCAGGCCGGCGGCGGCGAGGACGTAGGAGCCGGAGCAGATGGAGACCAGGCGGGCGCCCGGGCGGATGCCCGCGATGGCGGCGGCCACCTCGGGCGGCAGTGGACCGCCGAGGGCCAGCTCGGGCATGGCGTGGGTGGGCGGGACGATCACCGTGTCGGCGGCGGCGAGGGCCTCGGGCCCGGCGGCGGGCTGGAGGACGAAGCCGGAGTCGCTGGGCACGGGGCCGCCGTCGGCGGTGCAGACGACGACCTCGTACAGGGCTTCGCCGGACTCGTCCACGGCGCTGCCGAAGACCCGGGAGGGGATCCCCAGCTCGAACGGCGGGAATCCGGGCAGGGCGAGCACCGCGACCAGGTGGCGGCCGCCTTCGCCGCTCCCCCGGGGCGCCCCGGCCGGCGGCGTCCGTTCCGCTCGCACCTCACTCATGGCCAAATCCTGTCACATAGTGGCCAGACGGCCAACACCGGCGGAAGTCACGGTGGACGAATCTGGGACACGTCACCGGAGAACACTCCGGTTTCGGAGCAGTCGGACGTGGTCAGGCTTAGTCGGACTTGGCAGTACGCGGCCGGACACAGTCGGACGGATTGAGGAGATCAACATGCGCGCGATGGTCGTGAGCGAGTGGGGCGGCCCCGGGACCCTGGTCGAGCGGGAGATCGAGCGGCCCGAGCCCGGCCTGAGCGAGATCCTGGTGCGCGTCCACGCGGCCGGGGTGAACCCGGTCGACTGGAAGACCCGGGCCAGCGGCGCCCTGATCGCCTGGGGCGAGGTCCCGATCGTGGGCTGGGACGTCTCCGGCACCGTCGAGGCGGTCGGCCCCGGCGTGACCCTGTACCGCCCGGGCGACGAGGTGTACGGGATGCCGAGCTTCCCCCGCCAGGCGGGCGGCTACGCCGAGTACGTGGTGGGACCGGCCCGGCACTTCGCCCCCAAGCCCGCCTCGCTCGACCACGTGCAGGCGGCCGCCCTGCCGCTGGCGGCGCTGACCGCCTGGCAGGCGCTGGTGGACACGGCCGCGATCGCCCCCGGGCAGCGGGTACTGGTCCACGCGGCGGCGGGCGGCGTGGGCCACCTCGCGGTGCAGATCGCCAAGGCGCGCGGCGCGTACGTCATCGGCACGGCGAGCGCGGCCAAGCACGGCCTGCTGCGCGAGCTGGGCGCCGACGAGCTGATCGACTACCGCTCGGCCGACTTCACCGAGGTGGTGTCGGACGTGGACGTGGTGATCGACGCTCTCGGCGGGGAGACCGGCGAGCGCTCGCTGAAGGTCCTCAAGCCCGGCGGACACCTGGTGACCCTGCCCACCCCGGACGACGTCCCGGCGGACGCGGCGGGCGTCCACACCGGCTGGACCCTGGTCGAGCCGGACTACCGGGGCCTGCTGGAGATCGCGTCCCTGGTGGAGGCGGGCCGGCTGCGCCCGTTCGTCGAGGCGGTCCTTCCGCTGTCAGAGGCCGCGAAGGCCCACGAGATCGGCGAGCGGGGCCGGACCACCGGCAAGATCGTCCTGACGGTGGCCTGACCGCCGCCTCAGACCGCGGCCGCCGCCGTTGACCGGGTGGTCGTCGCGATGGTCGCGGAGCCGACCACGCGCGTGCCGTCGTAGAGGACGATCGCCTGGCCGGGGGCCACACCGCGCACCGGCTCCGTGAAGGAGACCCGCAGCTCGCCGTCGACCATTTCGGCGAAGACCTCGGTCTCGCCGCCGTGGGCGCGCAGCTGCGCGGTGTACGTGCCCGGGGCGGCGGCCGTGGAGCCGCACCAGCGCGGGCGGATCGCGGTGAGGGCCGTGACGTCGAGGGCCTCTACGGGGCCCACGGTGACGGTGTTGTTCACCGGGGAGATGTCGAGGACGTAGCGCGGCTTGCCGTCGGGGGCCGGGTGGCCGATCCGCAGGCCCTTGCGCTGGCCGATGGTGAACCCGAAGGCGCCCTCGTGGGTGCCGACCTTCTCGCCGGTGGCCTCGTCCACGATGTCGCCCTCGGCCTTGCCGAGGCGGTTCGCGAGGAAGCCCTGGGTGTCCCCGTCGGCGATGAAGCAGATGTCGTGGCTGTCGGGCTTCTTCGCGACGGCCAGACCCCGCTCCTCGGCCTCGGCGCGGATCTCTTCCTTGGTGGTGAGGGTGTCGCCGAGCGGGAAGAGCGCGTGGGCGAGCTGCTTCTCGTCGAGGACGCCGAGGACGTACGACTGGTCCTTGGCCATGTCCGAGGCGCGGTGCAGCTCGCGGGTGCCGTCCTCGCTCAGGACGACGGTGGCGTAGTGGCCGGTGCAGACGGCGTCGAAGCCGAGGGCGAGGGCCTTGTCGAGCAGCGCCGCGAACTTGATCTTCTCGTTGCAGCGCAGGCACGGGTTCGGGGTGCGACCGGCCTCGTACTCGGCGATGAAGTCCTCGACGACGTCCTCGCGGAAGCGCTCGGCGAGGTCCCAGACGTAGAAGGGGATGCCGATGACGTCGGCGGCGCGGCGGGCGTCGCGGGAGTCCTCGATCGTGCAACAGCCGCGGGCGCCGGTCCGGAAGGACTGCGGGTTCGCGGAGAGCGCGAGGTGGACACCGGTCACGTCGTGCCCGGCTTCGACCGCGCGGGCGGCGGCGACGGCGGAGTCCACGCCGCCGGACATGGCGGCCAGGACGCGAAGGGGGCGGGTGCTGCTCGGCAGGTTCTCAGTCATAGCCCGTCCAGGGTACGGGGAACCGCGCCGGGTCACAGCGCGTTATCGGCTCTGGGGGGTGGATCACATGGGGAACAAGGGCGCAAAGGCCGGTGCGGGGCCCAAGGCGGCGCCGCGCAGAACGCGCCGGGCGGTGCTGTTCGGGGGGCTCGGGGTCTTCACGGTGGCGGCGGTCGCGGGGCGTGACGATCTGCGGCGGGCCTGGTGGTTGCTGCCTGGGGTGGGCAAGCCGCGGCAGGAGGGCGCGGTGGACCACCCGGGAGTGGGCTGGACGGCCGCCTCGCCCGCGAACTGGCGACTGGCGGACCGGCCGGACGACTACCGCGTGGACCGGATCGTCATCCATGTCACACAAGGCGGCTTCGCGTCCTCGGTGGATGCCTTCAAGAACCCGTGGCACCAGGCGTCGGCCCACTACATAGTCGACCAGGACGGCCACATAGAGCAGATGGTGCGCGAGCTGGATGTCGCCTTCCACTCGGGCAACCGCTCCATGAACGAGCGCAGCATCGGCATCGAGCACGTCGGGTTCGTGGACCGGCCGCAGGACTTCACGGACACGATGTACGAGGCTTCGGCGCGGCTCGCCGCCGACATCTGCCACCGGTACGACATACCCGTCGACCGCAAACACATCCTGGCCCACTCCGAGGTCCCGGGCACCGACCACACGGATCCGGGCCCCCACTGGGACTGGAACCGCTACATCCGCCTGGTCGGCGAAGCCCTGGCCGCACGCCGTACCGGCTGAGCCCCGCCGTCCAGCACTAGCTGAGCCCCGCCGTGCGGGCTCGGGCCACGGCCGGGCCGATGGCGGCGGCGACCGCGTCGACGTCGGCCTTGGTGGAGGTGTGGCCGAGGGAGAAGCGCAGGGTGCCGCGGGCCAGCTGCGGGTCCGTACCGGTGGCCAGCAGGACGTGGCTGGGCTGCGCCACGCCCGCCGTGCAGGCGGAGCCGGTGGAGCACTCGATGCCCTGGGCGTCGAGGAGGAGCAGCAGGGAGTCGCCCTCGCAGCCGGGGAAGCTGAAGTGGGCGTTGGCGGGGAGCCGGCCGGCCGGGTCGCCGCCGAGGACCGCGTCGGGGACCTCCCGCAGGACGGCGGCGACGAGTTCGTCGCGCAGCGCGCCGATCTCGGCGGCGAACCGTTCGCGCCGCTCGGCCGCGAGCACGGCGGCCACCGCGAAGGCGGCGACGGCCGGTACGTCCAGGGTGCCGGAGCGGACGTGCCGCTCCTGGCCGCCGCCGTGCAGGACGGGTACGGGGCTCTGGTCGCGGCCCAGGAGCAGGGCGCCGATCCCGTAGGGTCCGCCGACCTTGTGGCCGCTGACGGTCATGGCGGCGAGCCCGGACTCGCCGAAGCGCACGTCGAGCTGACCGAAGGCCTGGACGGCGTCGGAGTGCAGCGGGATGCCGGATTCGCGGGCGATGGCGGCCAGTTCGGCGACCGGCATGACGGTGCCGATCTCGTTGTTGGCCCACATCACGGTGGCGAGGGCGATGTCGTCGGGGTCGCGTTCGACGGCCTCGCGGAAGACCTCGGGGTGCACGCGGCCGTAGCGGTCGACGGGCAGGTACTCGACCCGGGCCCCTTCGTGCTCCGCGAGCCAGTGCACGGCGTCGAGGACGGCGTGGTGCTCCACGGGGCTGGCGAGGATCCGGGTCCGGCCGGGGTCGGCGTCGCGGCGGGCCCAGTAGAGCCCCTTGACGGCGAGGTTGTCGGCCTCCGTGCCGCCCGCGGTGAACACCACCTCGCTCGGACGGGCCCCGAGCGCTTCGGCGAGGGCCTCGCGGGCCTCCTCGACGGTGCGGCGGGCACGGCGGCCGGCGGCGTGCAGGGAGGACGCGTTGCCGGTGACGCCGAACTGCGCGGACATCGCCGCAGCGGCCTCCGGGAGCATCGGAGTGGTGGCGGCGTGGTCGAGGTAGGCCATGATCCCCCGATTCTACGAGGCCTCGTGCCGCGGATTGCCCCGCCGGGGGCTTACGGGATAGGGACGGATGCACCCGGGAGCCCGTTGGGAGGTCCCGGGTGTGTACGTCGCGGCCGCCCGGCGTCAGGAGCGCGGAGCGACCCTCGGGGCGCGGGCCAGCTGTCGGGACTGGGCCACAAGGCGGTTCGCCGAGTCCCAGACCTCCGCGTCCTCCTCCAGGAAGCCGCCCGCCAGGTTGCGGGTGGTGATGGCCACGCGGATCGGGCCGGGGGCCGGGCGGGCGCGGACGTGGGCGGTGAGTTCCACCGTGGGGGTCCAGCCGAGGAGTCCCAGGTCGAAGGAGGTCGGCGGGAGCGCGTCCACCGCCAGGAGCAGGGAGATCGGGTCCGCGTCGCGCCCGTCGGCGAGCTCGAACCAGGCCCGCATCTCGCCCTTGCCCGAGGGCTGCCCGAGGGCCCAGCCGGCCGTCGCCGGGTCCAGTCGCAGCCGGAGCCGGTCGACGATCGCGGAGCTGCCGGGGATCGGGGCCGGGCCGGCCTCGGGGCCGAGGCAGTCCTCGTAGGCGGGCATGACGGGCGGCAGGGCCGTGGTGTGGACGGCGTCCGGGAGCTCGGAAAGGTCCCCGTACGAGGCCACCACGCGCAGGCGCTCGACCTCGGCGCCGCTCTCGTCGTACTGGAACAGGGAGGCCTGGCCGGTGGAGAGCGAGTTGCCGATGCGCGCGACCTCGGTGCGGATCACGGCGGGGCCGGGCACGGACGAGGTCAGGTAGTGCGCGGAGACCGTGAACGGGTCCGGGTGCGGCAGGGCCGCCGACAGGGCGCGGCCGACGAGGGCCAGGAGGTACCCGCCGTTGACGGCGGTGATGATCGTCCACCCGGCGGAGAGGTCCGCGTCGTACACCCCGTGGTCGCCCTCGCGGGCGGTGACGGCGGTGTCGCGGTCGAACTCGCTGTCGCCGATGGAAGCCTTGGCAGCTGCGTGTGACATGGAACGAAGGTACAACGAGTTAATACTAAGCGGTAGCTTTCCTGGGTTGCGGGCCCGTCACAGCCGGTCGGCCCGTGCGGCTACGGCTCCTCCGCCACCGCCGAGCGGCGGTTCCAGGCGAGCGGGGCGCGCCAGTGGTAGCGGATCGCCAGCAGCCGCAGCACGAAGGTGGTGACGATCGCCAGGCCGGTGGTGACGGCGTTCAGGGCGTCGAAGCTGATGAAGAGGGCCACCATCGAGGCGCCGATGACGGCCGGGACGGCGTACATCTCGCGGTCGCGCAGCAGCGAAGGCACCTCGTTGACGAGCACGTCGCGCAGCACGCCGCCACCGACGGCCGTGGCGAGGCCGAGCGCGGCGGACGCGGTGAGGCCGAGGCCGTACTGGTACGCCTTGGTCGTGCCCGTCACGCAGAACAGCCCGAGGCCGGCCGCGTCGAAGACGTTGATGGCGCGGTTGATGCGCTGGACCTCGGGATGCAGGAAGAACACGATCGCGGCGGCGACCAGCGGGGTGACGAAGAAGCCGAGGTCGCCGAAGGCAGCGGCGGGGGTGGCACCGATGACGATGTCGCGGAAGAGACCGCCGCCGAGGGCGGTGACGAGCGCGAGGACGACGATGCCGAAGACGTCGAAGTTCTTGCGTACGGCGAGCAGGGCGCCGGCCGTCGCGAAGACGAAGATGCCCGCGAGGTCCAGGCCGTGCTGGATTCCGGGCGGGAAGAGATCGTGGAGCACGGGCCCATTCTGCCGGTCGCCTGGCGGCGTGCCTGAACGGGTGGGGTCGGGGGTGCCCCCCGGGCCGTTTCTCGCGGGCGCGTGGCCTGTGGGGGCGGCCGTTCGCCGTCGGGTGCGGCGCCGTGGTCGGGGGCTCTGCCCCCGAGCCCCACGCCTCAAACGCCGGCGGGGCTGGATTTTCGCCCGGCGGAGCTGGATTTGCCCGGGGCGGGACTGCCCGGCAGAGCCGGAAACTGGCCGGGCCGGGGCTGTTCGCCCCGGCCCGGTCGGGTCAGTCCGAGACCGTCGCGACCGCCTCCGCGGCGCCCGGGAGGGCCGGGTCGCCCGGGGCCTGGTCTGGGGCGTTCTCCGGGTGGTGGCAGGCGACCTGGTGGCCGGTCTTGAGGGCGGCCAGCGGGGGTTCCTGCGTCGTGCAGATCTGGGTCGCCTTCCAGCAGCGCGTGTGGAAGCGGCAGCCGGCCGGCGGGGAGATCGGGGACGGCACGTCGCCCTTGAGCAGGATGCGGCCGCTCTTCGCCCCGCGCCGCCTCGGGTCCGGGACCGGCACGGCCGACATCAGCGCGGTCGTGTACGGGTGCATGGGCGCCTCGTACAGGGACTTGCGGTCGGCGAGCTCGACGATCTTGCCGAGGTACATGACCGCGATGCGGTCGGAGACGTGCCGGATGACCGACAGGTCGTGCGCGATGATCACGTACGTGAGGCCGAGCTCCTGCTGGAGGTCGTCCAGCAGGTTGACCACCTGGGCCTGGATCGACACGTCGAGCGCCGACACCGGCTCGTCCGCGACGACCAGCTTCGGCTTCAGGGCGAGCGCGCGGGCGATGCCGATGCGCTGGCGCTGGCCGCCGGAGAACTCGTGCGGGTAGCGGTTGTAGTGCTCGGGGTTGAGGCCCACCAGGGACAGGAGGCGCTGCACCTCCGCCTTGAGGCCGCCCTCAGGCTGGACGCCCTGGAGCTTGAACGGCGCGCCGACGATGGTGCCCACCGTGTGGCGCGGGTTCAGCGAGCCGTACGGGTCCTGGAAGATCATCTGCACGTCGCGGCGCAGCGGACGCATCCCGCCGACGCTCAGGTGCGTGATGTCCTTGCCCTCGAACTCGACCTTCCCGCCGGTCGGTTCGAGCAGCCGCGTGATCAGCCGGCCCATGGTGGACTTGCCGCAGCCGGACTCGCCGACGATGCCGAGGGTCTCGCCGGGGTAGACCTCGAAGTCGATCCCGTCGACGGCCTTCACGGCCCCGACCTGGCGGCGCAGCAGCCCCTTGGTGATGGGGAAGTGCTTGACCAGGCCGGTCACCTTCAGCAGCGGTTCGGGGGAATCCACCGCCTGCACGGGCAGCGTTCCGGCGGCCGCGCCCGTCTCGCCCGTCTTCTTCTTATCGGTCACAGCTTCGGCGCAATCTCTTCGGTCCAGATCCGGTTCCGCTGCTCCGGGGAGAGGTGGCAGGCGGCCCAGTGCCGGCCGTCGCCCTCCGCGGATCCGTCGACCAGGGCCAGCTCGGGCCGCTGGGTACGGGTGATGCCGCCCTTGGGGAGGTCGGCGTAGGGGCAGCGCGGGTGGAAGGCACAGCCGCTCGGGATGTTGATGAGGCTGGGCGGCGAACCCTTGACCGGGATGAGGCGTTCGGTCTGGTCGCGGTCGATGCGCGGCATCGAGCCGAGCAGGCCCCAGGTGTAGGGGTGCCGGGGCTCGTAGAAGATCTTCTCGGCGCTGCCGCGCTCGACGCACCGGCCGCCGTACATCACGAGGATGTCGTCGGCCATCTCGGCGACCACGCCGAGGTCGTGCGTGATCATGATGACCGCGGAGCCGAACTCCCGCTGCAGATCGCGGATCAGGTCCAGGATCTGCGCCTGGACGGTGACGTCCAGGGCGGTGGTCGGCTCGTCGGCGATGAGCAGCTCGGGGTTGTTGACCAGCGACATCGCGATCATCGCGCGCTGGCGCATGCCGCCGGAGAACTCGTGGGGGTACGAGTCCACGCGCTGGTGCGGCTCCGGGATGCCCACGCGGTCGAGCATCTCGATGGCCCGCTTGCGCGCGGTCTTCTTGTCCACGTCCTGGTGGGTCCGGTAGGCCTCGATGATCTGCTTGCCGACCGAGTAGTACGGGTGCATCGCCGACAGCGGGTCCTGGAAGACCATCGCCATCTTGCGCCCGCGCAGGGTGCGCACGTGGTCCGCGTCGGCCTGGACGAGGTCCTCGCCGTCGAGGACGACCTCGCCCGAGATCTGCGGGCGGTTGCGGACGTGCCCGGTGCGGTGCAGGCCCATGATGGCGAGCGAGGTGACCGACTTGCCGGAGCCGGACTCGCCCACGATGCCGAGGGTCTTGCCGCGCTCCAGGTCGAAGGAGAGCCCGTCGACGGACTTGACCAGGCCGTCGTCGGTCGGGAAGTGCACCTTGAGGTCGCGCACCGAGAGGAAGGCCCGGCATGGCGACCCGCCCTGCTCGGGAACGAAGGCGGGGGTGGTCGCGGATACCGCGTCGGCGTCGGCGGTTGTGTGCTTCTCGGTCACGTCAGCCTCACGCGCGGGTCGATGACGGCGTACAGCAGGTCCACGATCAGGTTGGCCAACACCACGAAGAGCGCGGCGAGCAGGGTGACGCCCATGATCACCGGGAGGTCGCCCGCGCCGATGGCGGCGACGGCGGCCGTCCCCAGACCCTGGAAGTTGAAGGTCGTCTCGGTGAGCACCGCGCCGCCGAGGAGTCCGCCGAGGTCGAGGCCGAACATCGTGACGACCGGGGTGAGGGTGGAGCGCAGGGCGTGCTTGCGGATGACCACGCCCTCCTTGAGGCCCTTGGCCCGGGCGGTGCGGATGTAGTCCTCGCCGAGCACTTCCAGCATCGTGGCGCGGGTGATGCGGGCGTAGGTGGCGGCGAAGAGGAAGGCCAGGGTCACCCAGGGCAGGATCAGCGAGTTGAGCCAGGCCGCCGGATCCTCGGTGAGCGGTTTGTAGTTGGAGACGTCCAGCCAGCCGAGGCTGTAGACGAAGACCGCGGGGGCCACCATGCCGGTGAAGAAGATCGGCAGGGAGACACCGGCGAGCGCGCCGACCATGACGGTGCGGTCGACGGCGGTCCGGCGTCTGAGCGCGGAGATCACACCGGTGGCCACGCCCGCGATCACCCAGATCACGGCCGCCCCGAGGGCGAGCGAGAGGGTGACCGGCATGCGGTCGACCATGGTGTCCCAGACCGGGACCTCGGTCTTGAAGGAGTATCCGAAGCACGGCGCCGGGCAGTGGGTGATCTCTACGCCGGCGTCGTAGTCGCGACCGGTGAAGATGCCCTTGATGAAGATCAGGTACTGCTCGGAGATGGGCTTGTCGAAGCCCATCTTGACCCGGATGCCCGCCAGGGCGGTCGCGTTGGTCTCGCGTCCGGCATACATGAGCGCCGGGTCGCTGCCGGTCAGCTTCGGGACCGCGAAGAAGATGCCGAAGGTGACCGCGGAGACCACCAGCAGCGTTGCGGCGACGTTGAAAAGTCGCCGTATGAGGTAGACGAGCACTGCAGTCGGCCGCTCGGGCCGACGGCCGCCGCCCCTTGTGGGGACGACAGCCGCCGCCTGCGGCCTTCACCTGCCCTTCGGACTAGCGCATGTGCGGTGAAGGCGTAACCAGCTGTGTCTGACGAGCCGGGGGTCCGGGCCGCCCGAGGGATCGGGCGGCCCGGACCTTGCGGCGGCCTTTACTACTTCACGACGCCGATGGTGGCGAGGTCGATCTTGCCCATCGAGTCGTTGAAGTAGACGTTGGTCAGGCGCGGGTTGTGGTAGACGAAGGCCTTGTCGAAGTTGATCGGCAGGTAGAGGGCCTTCTCCATGATCTTCTGGTTGATCTGGGTGTAGAACGGCGCGGCGGCGTCCGGAGTGGCGGCGGCAGCGGCGGTCTTGAACAGCCCGTTGATCTCAGGGTCGTTGATCATGGTGTAGTTGTTGTTGCCGTTCGGCAGGATGAACGATCCGTCGACCAGCGGCTGCAGGAAGCCGGAGCCGGAGTTGTAGTCGGCACCCCAGCCCATGACGATGATGCCGTAGCCCTTGGTCTTCACGTTCTCCGGCGAACCGATGACGGAAGAGGAGAGCTTGCCGTCGTACTGGTCGATCGTGGCCTTGATGCCGACCTTGTCGAGGGCCGCCTGCAGGGACTCGGCGGTCTTCACCTCGGGGGCGCGGTTGTTGCGGACCGCGATGGTGGTCGTGAAGCCGTCAGGCTTGTTGCAGGCCTTCAGGGCCTCCTTGGCCTTGTCGATCTGCGGCTCGCCCTTGGTCAGGTTGAACGGGTCGTACTTCTTGTCGGCGCCGGGGATGCCGGGCGGCAGCATGTTCGCACCGAGGTCACCGCTGGTCGGGCCGCCACGGGCCGTCTGCAGGGACTTCGGGTCGGCCGCGTAGATGACGGCCTTGCGGCACTCGATGTTGTCGAACGGCGCGACGGTCGTCGGGAAGGCGAAGTAGCGGATGTAGCCCGTGAAGGGGTTGTCCGCGTTGGCCTTGAGCGCGTCGTCCTTGAGGACCTTGTTCTTGCCGGCCGCCTGCATGCCCGTGCCGTCGACCGCGAGGTCGATGTCACCGGAGAGCAGACGCGCGTCCATGTCGTCCGGGTTGGTGGTCACCGTGAAGGTGACCGAGTCCGGCAGGCCCGTACGGATCGTGTCCGTCTTCGGGTCCCAGTTCTCGTTGCGGACGAAGGTCGCGCCCTTGCTCGCCGTGAACTCCGAGACCTTGTAGGGGCCGGTGGAGACGGGCTTGTTGGTGTACGTGGCACCCGTGTCCTTGCCCGCCGGGACCGGCGAGGAGGACGGCATGGCCAGCAGGTACTTGAAGTCGGAGTTGGGGCTCGCCAGGTTGAAGACGATCGTCTTGTCGTCCGGCGTCTCGACGGACTTCAGACCCATCTTGTTGGGGTCGGTGTCCTTGTACGGGCCGGGGTACTTCTGGCCCTGGTCGAGGACGTCGATCAGGTACGTGGGACCGCCGGACAGCACGTCCTGCGCGAAGACGCGCTCGATGCCGTACTTGAAGTCCTTCGAGGTGATCGGCGTGCCGTCCTCGAACTTCACGCCGTCCTTGATCTTGACGGTGTAGGTCTTGCCGTCGTTGCTCAGGACCGGGTCGGCCGCCGCGAGGTCCGGGACCAGCTTGGTGCCGGCCGCGCCGGGCTTGCTGTCGTACGCGAACAGCTGGCGTATGTAGAGACGCTGCAGGTTCCACACGAAGCCGTAGTAGGCGCGCGCCGGGTCGAGGTAGTCGACGTCCTGCGGGGACCAGAGCTTGAGCTCTCCGCCCTTGGTCGTCGACGGGTTCACGACGCCCGTGGTCGCGGCGTTGAAGCCGCTGGCACCGACGGACGCCTTGGCGTCCGGCTTCTTGTCCGCGGCTTTGTCACACGCCACGGCGGACACCGACAGGGCAGCGACCACCGCGGTGATCGCGAGCGCCTTCTTTCTGCGGATCACGTTGTCCAACCTCCATAGGTGGGTGAAGCGTTGAAGCGGTTCAGCTGCCCTTGGGGTCGAGTGCGTCACGCAGCCCGTCCCCGAAGAGGTTGAACGCCAGGACGGTGATGAAGATCGTCATACCGGGAACCACCATGTACATGGGGTCGTCCTGGTAGATGGGGACGGCGTCGGAGAGCATCTTTCCCCAGGAGGCCGTGGGCGGCTTGACGCCGGCACCGAGGAAGCTGAGGGCCGCCTCCGTCAGGATGTTGGTCGGGATGATCAGCGTCGTGTAGACGAGGATCGGTGCGACCAGGTTCGGCAGCAGCTCCTTGATCAGGATGTAGCCGCGGCCGGCCCCGAGGCTGCGTGCCGCCTCGACGTACTCGCGTTCGCGCAGCGAAATCGTCTGGCCTCGCACGATGCGGCCGATGTACGGCCAGCCGAAGAAGCCGATGACGACCACCAGCACGCCCATGCGGACACCGGAACCGGTGAAGCCCCAGAGGGAGTTGGGGACCACCGAGACCAGCGAGATGGTGAAGAGCAGCTGCGGGAAGGCCAGCAGCAGGTCCATCGTGCGGCTGATGATGCCGTCGACCCAGCCGCCGAGGAAGCCGGCCAGGGCGCCCAGCAGGCTGCCGAGGACGACCGAGACGAAGGCCGCGAGGAAGGCGACTACCAGGGAGATGCGCGCGCCGAAGACGATCCGGCTGAACACGTCGCGACCGTTGGTCGGCTCGACGCCCAGCAGGTAGTCGGGGCTGATGCCGCCGAACGAACCGAGCGGTGTGCCGAATTCCGGGTCGAGCAGATCTTCGTGGAACTCGTTGGGCGGGTGGCCCAGCAGGCTCACGATCAGCGGGGCGAAGACCGCCACCAGGATCAGGAAGATCACGATCACGCCGCCCGTCAGCGCGACCTTGTCGCGCTTGAGCCGCATCCATGCGATGCGGCCGGGCGAGCGGCCTTCGATGGCCTTGGCTGGGACGTCGGCTACGGACACGGGTGCGGGTGCTTCCGCGCTCGTGTCATGCAGTGGTGCCGTCATCGTGGTGGGGACCCCTCTCGGCCGACGGGTGGATCGGCCCATGCCCGCCGCTGTGGCGGCGTTGGTGCGGAGTGGCGCTCGGAGTGCGGTGTGCGGGTGTGCGGTGCACCGGGCAGCGCTGCGCCGTGGATACGGGCGTTGCTGGTGGTGCACGTGGTGCTGTACGAAACGACAAGCGAATTTCCCGTGGCGAACCAGTCTTTGGAGGACTGACCCGCTCTTGGGTGGGGAGTCTTCATCGGGCGCTCGATCAGCCGCCAGACCCGCAGGTGAATGGATGCGCAACCGTGATGTGAGGGTCGAGTTCCCGTTATCCGGACTTCGCTGCCACCTCAGCGGAGCAAGACAGCCTGTTCGGTACGGAATCGGACATGGCACCCAACTCGGCGTACTACCATGCCTATTGGGCGTACATCAGGGTTGAAATCAGGACAACGCAAAGGCCGCACGGAACGACTGTTCCGTGCGGCCTCGGGTGGCTTGATACCGATGTCTCAGTAGGCGGGCGCCTGTCCCTCGCGGTCGTAGAACGGCCGTGTCCGGGCGCGCAGCCACATCGCGACGGGGTCGTGCTCGTCCGCGAGCGCGACCGTGCACACGGGCACCCCCTCGGGGACCACACCGACCGACTGGCGCATCATTTCCCGTACGGACTCCAGCGCGTGCGCGGAGGCGTCGTACAGGTCGAGCCCCACGGCGAGGTACGGGGACCCCAGCGCGGGCTGCACCCAGGCGCGGCGCAGCGAGCGCACGGCGGGCGTGCGGTGCGCGTGCTGCGTCAGCAGCCCGTAGAACTGCGGGAGCTCGATGGCGGGCTCGGACAGCCGCAGCGGCCCGGCCGGCATCCGCTCCAGGCCGGTGGCGATCCGGCGCAGGTCGGCCCAGGGAATGCCGACGCCGCCGCCCTGGGCGTGCGGGTTGAGCCACAGCCCCCAGCGGTCGGGGTAGAGGGCGCGGGCGATGTCCCGGCCGGTGACCACCTCGTAGCCGCGGTTCCAGCCGCTGGCGGCCAGCTCCTGCGGGGAGGTCACGCAGGGCGCGTACCCGAGGTTCTCGACCTCCACGCCGCCGTACTGGGCGTCCGGGGAGCCGGGCTGCCCTTGCCAGAGCAGCATCCACAGCCGGCCCTCGGCGAGGGCGTGCAGGAGTGACTCGTAGCTCTCATAGCGCCCGGGAGTCACTTGGCGCAGCATGTGCTCGACCTGCCCGACCGCGGCCGTGCCTGACGCACTCACCCGGTACCCCTCTTCGTCTCTTCGTCCGCCCGTCGCCCACGCGTGTCCGCCCCCAGCTTAAGCGTGCCTACATCAGGTGGAAGGGGCGTACGCGCGTAACGATGAAGTCGACGACCGGGTCCTCCACGCCGTCCAGGAGGATCAACTGCACAGGCCAGGGCGCTGGAACCCGTGCGAGCGCGCGCCCGAGGGCCTCCATCGGGGCGTTCCGCATGTCGGGCTCCCATCCCACCAGCCGGACACCGACGTACAGCTGCGGCGCCCCGCCCTCGACGCTGGCGAGGCAGCGGTGGGCGGCCACGACGACTCCGGTCGCGCGGAACTCCTCGGCGGCGGCGGCCAGGAAGTCCACCGGGTCCTCCTGCCAGTCGGGCTCGAAGAGCCGGACCCGTCCGCCGGTGGCGGGGCCGTCGAGCGGGCTGCGGCCCATCCGGCAGAGCTCCGCGACGGCGGGCGGGGGCAGCGGGGCGCCGACGGCCCCCTCGGGGTTGAGCGCGATGCCCAGCTGCGGGGGCAGGCCCCGGGCGAAGTCCACGGCGGGGGCGACGGCGAAGTCCATGGCGGGCCCGGCGCAGACGCGGAACTGCTCCTCGGAGGTGTAGACGGGCACGTACGCGGCGCCGTTGATCTCCATGGTCGGCAGGTCCAGGCTCTGCGCGCCCCCGGGCAGCGGGATCCACACGTGGCTGCGCCCGAGCACTTCGAGGATCCGCCCGCCGGCATCCGCCTGCCCCAGCGCCGCCCCGAGCACCTGCTCCAGCTCGTTACCCGGCCACATGTACGCCTCCGCTTGCTTGCCCTTGTTCCGCCCCGAGGTTATCGGGCGGAGGCGGGCCGTCCGCCGGGGCGGGAGCCGTAGTGGCGCGGCTCACTGAACGGCCGGTGGCAGTGGAAGGGACGATCTAGCCGCAGGGCCGGTGGAAGTCGATCGCCGTCAGGCGGGCGGCCGCCGGGCGGTCCAGGAGGACCACCGAGGCGCAGCCGGCCGGCGGACGGCCCGACTCCGCCTCGCGCAGCAGCCGGGCCACCGCGCCCCGGTGCCGGGCGAAGGCGTACGCCGACACGCCCCGGCCCCGCGCGGCCTGCCCGGCCCGGGCCTCCTCGGGGGTGGTGTCCAGCAGCACCAGGTGCAGGGCGCGGCCCCGGCGCCGGGCGGCTCGGGCGAGGAGGGTGCGCACCCAGCTCTGCGTACCGCAGTCGTGGACCACGGCCGAGGCGCCGGAGCGGAGCACCCGCCACAGTCCCCAGTAGTGCGCGATCCGGACCACGGGTCGGTAGACGGCGTAGGGCAGCAGGGCCGGCATCCGGCGCTCCCACCGCTCGCGCGCGTCCTGGGAGTCGATGCCGCCGCCTTCGGCGGCCCGCTTGAGCAGGGTGGTCTTGCCGCCGCCGGGCAGTCCGGAGACGACCACTATGTCCCCTTCGGCGAAGCGGAGCCGCCCGGGGACCGCCGCCGGGCCGGCCGCGGCGCGGGGGCCGCGCAGGTCCCGTACCCTCGTCGGCGCGCCGGGCCGGGGGACGCTCCGCTGGGTCGGCACCGCGGACACCAAGGGCTCGCCGGGAGCCGCACCCGCGCCCGCACCGGCGCCCGCATCCGCCGCAGGCCCCGTACCCGCGCCCGATTCCGTACTCGCCGCCGCCAGTGCTCCGAATCTCCGCACAGTGATCGCCTCCCCCGCATCGGGTCACGAGGACCCTTCACCCCTGAGTGTAAAGAGACGGTAATCCGGGGGCCCCGGTTCCGCTCTGCTTCCGGCCCCCCTCCCCCATTCGGCCGCACGCCGTGCAATGATGTGCGCCATCTGGACACCAACTGCATACCGGCCGCTTGAATCCACGCGGGAGAGTTCCGACCGGCCCGAGGGCCGTGCCGGACGCCGAAGGAGCAAGTACCTCCCTTGAATCTCTCAGGCCCCGTACCGCGTGGATGAGGCAGATCTGAAAAGCGAGCCGCGCAGGCGCCCATGAGGGCACCGGCGTCGGCTCCACCCAAGGTGCAAGTCGAAGACCTTCCCCTGGAAGCGGGGAACTCTCGGCGAACCTCTCAGGTTCCGATGACAGATGGGGAGGAACTCCTCCTCGTCATGTCATGCCCTGGGACCCGGGAGCCACACCCATGAGCACTGCCCCCCGCCTGACCGCCCTCGATGCGCTGCACCGTGAGCTCGGTGCGACCATGACCGATTTCGCGGGCTGGGACATGCCCCTGCGGTACGCGAGCGAGCGCGACGAGCACAACGCCGTCCGCACCAAGGCCGGTCTGTTCGACCTCTCCCACATGGGCGAGATCACCCTGACCGGCCCCGAGGCCGTCAAGGTCCTGGACTACGCGCTGGTCGGCAACATCTCCACCGTCGGCGTCGGCCGCGCCCGCTACACGCACATCTGCCAGGAAGACGGCGGCATCCTCGACGACCTGATCGTCTACCGCCTGGGCGAGACCGAGTACATGGTGGTCGCCAACGCATCCAACGCGCAGATCGTCCTCGACGCGATCACCGAGCGCGCCGCCGGCTTCGACGCCGAGGTCCGTGACGACCGCGACGCCTACGCGCTGCTCGCGGTCCAGGGTCCCGAGTCCCCCGGGATCCTCGCCTCCCTCACCGACGCCGACCTGGACGGGCTGAAGTACTACGCCGGCCTGCCCGGCACGGTCGCCGGGGTGCCCGCGCTGATCGCGCGCACGGGCTACACCGGCGAGGACGGCTTCGAGCTGTTCGTCGCCCCCCAGTACGCCGTGGAGCTGTGGCAGGCGCTGACCAAGGCGGGCGAGGGCGTCGGCCTGGTCCCGGCCGGCCTGTCCTGCCGCGACACCCTGCGCCTGGAGGCGGGCATGCCGCTGTACGGGCACGAGCTGACCACCTCCCTCACCCCGTTCGACGCGGGTCTGGGCCGGGTCGTGAAGTTCGAGAAGGAGGGCGAGTTCGTCGGCCGCGCAGCCCTGGAGGCCGCCGCCGAGCGCGCCGCCTCCAACCCGCCGCGCAAGCTCGTCGGCCTGATCGCCGAGGGCCGCCGCGTGCCGCGCGCCGGCTTCTCCGTCACCTTCGACGGCCAGGTCGTCGGCGAGGTCACCTCGGGCGCCCCGTCCCCGACGCTGGGCAAGCCGATCGCGATGGCCTACGTCGACGCGGCGTACGCCGCGCCCGGCACCTCCGGCGTCGGCGTGGACATTCGCGGTACGCATGAGGCGTACGAGGTCGTGGCCCTGCCGTTCTACAAGCGGCAGAAGTAACCCCGCAACGGATCGGAGACCGTACGGGTCGCCCTCGTGGCCTCCCGTACGGGCCCACGCCCGCGGGCCCGCGCCCGCACACCGTCCCGGTCCGTCCCGGCACGCAAGACCACTGTTCGATCCACTCCCCCGCATCCAGGAGAATCAGGTCATGAGCAACCCCCAGCAGCTGCGTTACACCAAGGAGCACGAGTGGCTGTCGGACGCCGTGGACGGCGTCGCGACGGTCGGCATCACGGAGTTCGCGGCCAACGCGCTCGGTGACGTCGTCTACGCCCAGCTCCCCGAGGTCGGCGACACCGTCACCGAGGGCGAGACCTGTGGCGAGCTGGAGTCGACCAAGTCGGTCAGCGACCTGTACTCCCCCGTCACCGGTGAGATCGTCGAGGCCAACCAGGACGTCGTGGACGACCCGGCGCTCGTCAACACCGCCCCCTTCGAGGGTGGCTGGCTGTTCAAGGTGCGTCTGACGGAGGAGCCGAAGGACGTGCTCTCCGCCGACGAGTACGCCGCGCTCACCCACTCCGACAACTGACCCCAGGGGATCTTGATGTCCGTACTGAACACCCCCCTCCATGAGCTCGACCCCGACGTCGCCGCCGCCGTCGACGCCGAGCTCGTGCGCCAGCAGTCGACCCTGGAAATGATCGCGTCGGAGAACTTCGCTCCGGTCGCCGTCATGGAGGCCCAGGGCTCGGTCCTGACCAACAAGTACGCCGAGGGCTACCCGGGCCGCCGCTACTACGGCGGCTGCGAGCACGTGGACGTCGTCGAGCAGATCGCGATCGACCGCATCAAGGCGCTGTTCGGTGCCGAGGCCGCGAACGTGCAGCCCCACTCGGGCGCGCAGGCCAACGCGGCGGCGATGTTCGCGCTGATCAAGCCGGGCGACACGATCATGGGCCTGAACCTGGCCCACGGCGGTCACTTGACCCACGGCATGAAGATCAACTTCTCGGGCAAGCTCTACAACGTGGTCCCGTACCACGTCGACGAGACCGGCGAGGTCGACATGGCCGAGGTCGAGCGCCTCGCCAAGGAGTCCAAGCCGCAGCTGATCGTCGCGGGCTGGTCCGCCTACCCGCGCCAGCTGGACTTCGCCGCCTTCCGCCGTATCGCGGACGAGGTCGGCGCGTACCTGATGGTCGACATGGCGCACTTCGCCGGTCTGGTCGCGGCAGGTCTGCACCCGAACCCGGTGCCGCACGCCCACGTGGTCACCACCACCACGCACAAGACCCTCGGCGGTCCGCGCGGCGGCGTCATCCTGTCGACGCAGGAGCTGGCCAAGAAGATCAACTCCGCGGTCTTCCCGGGTCAGCAGGGCGGCCCGCTGGAGCACGTGATCGCGGCCAAGGCGGTCTCCTTCCTCGTCGCGGCCTCGCCCGAGTTCAAGGAGCGCCAGGAGCGCACCCTGGAGGGCGCGAAGATCCTCGCCGCCCGTCTGGTCCAGGACGACGTCAAGGCCGTGGGCGTGGACGTCCTCACCGGTGGCACCGACGTGCACCTGGTCCTGGTCGACCTGCGCAACTCCGAGCTGGACGGTCAGCAGGCCGAGGACCGCCTCCACGAGGTCGGCATCACGGTCAACCGCAACGCCATCCCGAACGACCCGCGGCCGCCGATGGTCACCTCGGGTCTGCGGATCGGTACGCCGGCGCTGGCCACCCGCGGTTTCGACGCCGAGGCCTTCACCGAGGTCGCCGAGATCATCGCGCAGGCGCTGAAGCCCGCCTACGACGCGGACGACCTGAAGGCGCGCGTCTCGGCGCTCGCGGCGAAGTTCCCGCTGTACCCGACGCTCTAGGCGCCGGCCTGGGAGGGCCCGGTCTTGTTTTGCACAGGGCCGGGCCCTCCTCATGACCAAAGCCCCAGGCGGATGCGGCCCATTGCCACTGAATAAGCCAAAAGATGGCAAATAGGCTCCAGATAAAAGGACCACCCGCACCCCTGGCAGGACGGACACCACACCGCATGGACATGAGCTCGGCCAACAGGAAGGGGCTCAGCCTCTTCGCCCTGATCATGATCGGGCTCGGCTCGATCTTCGGCTCCGGGTGGCTCTTCGGAGCGGGCCAGGCGGCCGCGGTCGCGGGGCCGGCGGCCATCATCGCCTGGGTCATCGGTGCCGTCTTCATCGGCATGATCGCCATGTCGTACGCGGAGGTGGGCGCGGCCTACCCGCTGCCCGGCTCGATGGCCCGCTTCGGCACCATCTCGCACGGGCCGGTGCTGGGCTTCATCACCGGCTGGGCGGTCTGGATCGCCATCGCCGCGCTGATCCCGATCGAGTCGATCGCCGGCACCCAGTACATGTCCTCCTGGAACTTCGGCTGGGCCAAGGGCCTCGTGGAGAACGGCGGTCTGACGACCTCCGGCATGGCGATGGCCCTCTTCCTGACCGTGGCGCTGTGGCTGGTCTGCTACTGGTCGGTGGCGCTGCTCGCCAAGGCGAACAACCTGCTCACCCTGGTCAAGTTCGCCATCCCGGTGCTCGCCGTCATCGCCCTGATCGCCTCCGGCTTCCACACCGGCAACTTCACCGACCACGGCGGCTTCGCGCCCAACGGCTGGTCCGCGGTCATGACCGCCGTCACCACCTCCGGTGTCGTCTTCGCCTTCAACGGCTTCCAGGCCGTCGTCAACCTCGGCGGCGCCGCCAAGAACCCCGGCCGCGCCATCCCGCTGGCCCTCGTCGGCGCGCTCTCGCTCGGCCTGGTCATCTACCTGGCCCTGCAGATCGCCTTCATCGGCGGCGTCCCGCCGGAGAAGCTGGCCGAGGCCGGCGGCTGGAGCGGCATCAACTTCTCCTCGCCCTTCGCCGACCTGGCCAAGATGCTGATGCTCCACTGGGTCGTCACGATGCTCCAGTTCGGTGCGTTCATCTCGCCCTCCGGTGCCAACATCGGAAACGTCGCCTCGGCCTCGTACATGGCGCAGAACCTCGCCGACACCGGCTTCTTCCCGAAGAAGATCCGCGAGGTGCACCCCAAGTACGGCACCGCCCGCCCCGCCATGTGGCTGAACCTCGGCTTCTCGGTCCTGCTCCTGGTCACCGTCGGTCACAGCTGGGAAGCCCTGGCCAGCGTCGTCTCCGCCGCGATGGTGGTCTCGTACCTGATGGGCCCGATCGCCGTCGGCGTCTTCCGCCGGACGAAGCCCGAGCTGCCGCGCCCCTTCCGCCTCCCGGCGGCCAAGATCCTCTGCCCGGTCACCTTCGCCTTCGCCGCCTGCGCCCTGTACTGGTCCAAGTGGCCGGACACCGGCAAGGTGGTGCTGCTCACCCTGGTGGCCGCCCCGATCGCGGCCGTGGTGCTCAAGCGCAAGGGCGAGAAGAACCTGGCCAAGCAGTTCGCCCCGGCCTGGTGGATGATCGCCTTCCTGCTGTGGCTGGGCACGCTGTCGGCGCTCGGCAGCGAGGAATTCGGCGGCCACGGGGTCATCCCGGGCGGCGTGGACATCGCCATCGTGGGCCTCTCGGCCCTGGGCTTCTACTTCTGGGCCGTACGGTCCGGGGTCAAGGCCCACTACGCGGGCCTGCCGGGCCCGGACCCGGTCCTGGACGCCGCCGACGCCCCCGCCTCCCCGGAGGGGGCCGACGCACCGGAGCGCGAACTGACCCACGCCTGATCCCCCTCGCCTGAGCGTCCCCCTCCCGACCCGTCCGGCGGCCGAGCTGTTCACCTCACCGCGTTAAGCTCGACTGCCGGACAAAATCCGCAGATCACCCCGATCACTCCGCCTCCGCCTCCCCATCCCGCCCCATCCCGCCCCTCCCTGCCCCGCTCCCACCCACGAGCAGACATAGGAGTCCGCAACCGTGGCCATCTCCGTCTTCGATCTCTTCTCGATCGGCATCGGTCCTTCCTCCTCCCACACCGTCGGCCCGATGCGCGCCGCGCGCATGTTCGTGACCCGGCTCAAGAAGGATGGTTTCCTCGCCCAGACCGTCTCCGTCCGCGCCGAGCTCTTCGGCTCCCTCGGAGCGACCGGCCACGGCCACGGCACCCCCAAGGCCGTCCTGCTGGGCCTGGAAGGCCACTCCCCCCGCACCGTGAACGTGGAGACCGCCGACGACGAGGTCGAGCGCATCCGCAAGACGGGCCGCCTGCGGCTGCTGGGCACCGAAATAGGCGATGTCCACGAGATCGCCTTCGACGAGCCGAACCAGCTGATCCTGCACCGGCGCAGGTCGCTGCCGTACCACGCGAACGGCATGACCCTCTTCGCGTACGACGCGGCGGGCACGCCACTCCTGGAGAAGACGTACTACTCGGTGGGCGGCGGCTTCGTCGTGGACGAGGACGCGGTCGGCGAGGACCGGATCAAGCTCGACGACACCCCGCTGAAGTACCCCTTCCGCAGCGGCGACGAGATGCTCCGCCTCGCGAACGAGACCGGCCTGTCGATCTCCTCGATGATGCTGGAGAACGAGAAGGCCTGGCGCACCGAGGACGAGATCCGCGAGGGTCTCCTCGAAATCTGGCGCGTCATGCAGTCCTGCGTCTCGCGCGGCATGTCCCGTGAGGGCATCCTGCCGGGCGGTCTGCGGGTCAAGCGGCGCGCCGCGGGCACCGCCCGCCAGCTGCGAGCCGAGGGCGACCCGCAGGCGCACGCCATGGAGTGGGCGACGCTGTACGCGATGGCCGTCAACGAGGAGAACGCGGCGGGCGGCCGGGTCGTCACCGCCCCCACCAACGGCGCCGCGGGCATCATCCCGGCGGTCCTGCACTACTACATGAACTTCGTGCCCGGCGCGGACGAGGACGGCGTGGTCCGCTTCCTCCTCGCCGCGGGCGCGATCGGCATGCTCTTCAAGGAGAACGCCTCGATCTCCGGCGCCGAGGTCGGCTGCCAGGGCGAGGTCGGCTCGGCCTGCTCGATGGCGGCCGGAGCCCTCGCCGAGGTCCTGGGCGGCACCCCGGAGCAGGTCGAGAACGCGGCCGAGATCGGCATGGAGCACAACCTCGGCCTGACCTGCGACCCGGTCGGCGGCCTCGTCCAGATCCCCTGCATCGAACGCAACGGCATGGCGGCGGTCAAGGCCGTCACGGCGGCCAAGATGGCCATGCGCGGCGACGGCACCCACAAGGTCTCCCTCGACAAGGTCATCAAGACCATGAAGGAGACGGGCGCCGACATGAAGGTCAAGTACAAGGAAACCGCCCGAGGCGGCCTGGCGGTCAACGTCATCGAGTGCTGACGCACTCAGTCCGACCCGAACGGCCCGGGGCCCCGATGCGCTGCATCGGGGCCCCGGGCCGTTCTCGTTCCGCACTTCCGTCCCCCTCACGGCTATTGGGCGGGTTACGCATGTAACTGCGTTCGAAATTGGGTGGGATATGAGGTTTGGGAGTGAGTTGCTCACGCTTGCGGGGGAACAAGGCGGTCTGGGCTGGTTTCTTGATGATCACTTGCGCCAGGGTGGGGGCACGACGTCGCGTCCACACCCCCGGCGGTCGGCCAACCGCCTTGGACCACAGCCTTTTTGCTTAACTGGAGGACTTCAATCATGGCAACCACCCGCAGCATCCGCGTGATGGCGGCTGTCGCATCGCTCCCCTTCGCCTTCGCGCTGCTCTCCGGCGTCGCCCAGGCCGACAACGGGGCCGGTGCGGCCGGGACCGCGTCGAACGCGGCCCTCGCCGGCATCCTCGGCAGCGGCGTAGGCGGCAGCAACCTCGGCAACTCCTCCACCGCTCAGCAGGTCGCCTCCGGCTTCGGTGCGTCCAACCAGAACAACGGTGCCCAGTCCAACGGTTCGGGCTTCACCGCGATCGGCCAGTCCAACTCGCACGAGTCCTTCATCTACAACCCCCTGCCGTAGGACCCAGCGACTGCCGAACGTGACGAGAACACGATGAGCCCGACCCCTTCCCGGGGGCGGGCTCGTCGTGTTCTTGTCACGTTCGGGAGAAAAGAGGCCGAGGGACCCTCTCGGATGGGACCTTTGCCCCGCGGAGGGGGCCCTGGGGTGGACTAACTTGCCCGAGTGGGTGTGTTTTCCCCACCCCTGAGAGAGAGGCGGCCCCCCCATGACCGGCACAGAACACCGGGTCCTCCCGCTCCAGCTGGAGGCCGCCTCCGCTCCCGTTCCGATGCGGGGCGTCTTCGTGTACCGCACCGACCGGCCCTACGAGATCTCCCTCGACTTCGAGGGCGCCGGACTGCACCTCGCGCACTGGGTGTTCTCGCGCGAGCTGCTCCTCGACGGTCAGATCTGCGCCACCGGGGAGGGCGACATCCAGGTGTGGCCGCGCTGGCGGGGCACCGAACCGCGGGTCTACCTCGCCTTCAGCAACGGCGCCCAGGGCTGCGTGGTGTCCGCCCGCTCGAAGGACGTGCGCGAGCTGTGCCGGCGGATGACCACGATGGTCCCGCGCGGCGAGGAGCACCGCCACTACGACCTCGACGCCGAACTGGACGCCCTGCTGCCCAGGTGAGGCACCGGGGGTGGGGGACCCTGCTGCTCCTGGTCCGGCGCCGGCCGGTGCCGTGCCCCCTGCGGGCCGCCAAGGGGCGCCTCGCGGCCCTCGTGGTCCTGGGCGTCGCGCGGCGGCTCGGGGTCAGCGGTGCTCCGGGTTGGGGAAGTCGAAGCGGCAGCCGGCGTCCCACTGCGAGCGCTGGTTGCCGTGGGCGGGGATCCCGCCGTTCCGCTTGAGCAGGGCCGCCAGGTGCATGAGGTTCCAGCTCATGAAGGCCGTGTTCCGGTTGGTGAAGTCGTTCTCGGGGCCGCCGGAGCCGGGGTCCAGGTACGAGGGACCGGGCCCGGCCTCCCCGATCCATCCGGCGTCGGCCTGCGGCGGGATCGCGTAGCCGAGGTGCTGGAGGCTGTAGAGGATGTTCATGGCGCAGTGCTTGACGCCGTCCTCGTTGCCGGTGATCAGAGCACCGCCGACGCGCCCGTAGTACGCGTACTGGCCCTGTTCGTTCAGGATCGAGGAGCAGGCGTAGAGCCGCTCGATGACCTGCTTCATCACCGAGCTGTTGTCGCCGAGCCAGATCGGGCCGCACAGCACGAGGATGTCGGCGTCCATGATCTGGCTGTAGAGCACCGGCCACTGGTCCTCCTCCCAGCCGTGCTCCGTCATGTCCGGCCAGACGCCCGTGGCGATGTCGTGGTCGACGGCCCGGATGAGCGAGGTCCGCGCTCCGGCCGCCTCCATCGCGGCGCGGCTCCTGGCGATCAGACCCTCGGTGTTGCTGGGCTCGGGTGACCGCTTGAGCGTGCAGTTCACGTACACGGCGGTGAGGTCGGAGTAGTCCACTCCCCCACCCTCCGCGCCGCCGGGCACGGTCGCCACCGGACCGCGCCCGTACGGGTTCCGGTTTGTTGCCGCCCGTGCCGCCGACTAGGGTCAATGGGCCTTGGTGTTCGGGAAACCGGTGAGAAACCGGTGCGGCCCTCGCCACTGTGATCGGGAAGTCCGGCTCCACTCCTGCGGGAAAGCCACTGGGCTGCGCGGGAGGTTCCGTGCTGCCCGGGAAGGCGGAGAGCGGACGTCAACCCGTGAGCCAGGAGACCGGCCGGGGCGCGTTGTCCATCCACGAGGTGCTGGAGAGGTCTCCCCACTCATGCATATAGCCGAGGGGTTTCTACCCCCTTTGCACGCGGCCGCCTGGGGCGCCGCGTCCGCTCCCTTCGTCGTCCACGGCGTCCGCTCGCTGACCCGCGAGGTGAAGGCCAACCCGGAAAGCACCCTGCTGCTCGGCGCGGCCGGGGCGTTCACCTTCGTCCTGTCCGCCCTGAAGATCCCCTCGGTCACGGGCAGTTGCTCGCACCCCACCGGGACCGGGCTCGGGGCGATCCTGTTCCGGCCGCCGATCATGGCGGTGCTCGGGACCATCACCCTGCTCTTCCAGGCCCTGCTACTGGCCCACGGCGGCCTCACCACCCTCGGCGCCAACGTCTTCTCGATGGCCATCGCCGGCCCGTGGGCGGGCTACGCCGTCTACCGGCTGCTGCGCGGCGCGGGCCTCCCGCTGATGGTGACCGTCTTCTTCGGCGCCTTCTTCGCGGACCTGGTCACCTACTGCGTCACCAGCGTGCAGCTCGCCCTGGCCTTCCCGGACCCGGCTTCCGGTTTCCTCGGCGCGCTCGTGAAGTTCGGCGGGATCTTCGCGGTCACCCAGGTGCCGCTGGCCGTGAGCGAGGGGCTGCTGACCGTCCTCGTGATGCGGCTTCTGATGGCGTCGAGCAAGTCGGACCTGGTCCGGCTGGGTGTCGCCCAGCTGACCTCCGGCCGTACCGGGAAGCAGGAGGCGGCGGCCGGATGAGCAGGAACGCGAAGATCAACACCCTGCTGCTGCTCCTGGTGGCCGCACTCGCCGTCCTCCCGATCGCGCTCGGCCTCGGCGAGGGCAAGGAGGAGCCGTTCGCGGGCGCCGACGCGCAGGCGGAGGCGGCTATCACCGAGCTCAAGCCGGACTACGAACCGTGGTTCTCCCCGCTGTACGAGCCCCCCTCCGGGGAAGTGGAGTCGGCGCTGTTCGCCTTGCAGGCGGCGCTGGGCGCGGGCGTGCTCGCGTACTACTTCGGCGTCCGCAAGGGCCGCCGCCAGGGCCTCGCCCAGGCCGCCGCCGGAGCCGGTACGGCCGCCGCCGCCCGGGAGTCGTAGGCGGTGCTGCCGATCGACGTGGCCGCGCACGGCAGTCGCTGGCGCGGCCGGCACCCCCTGGAGAAGGCCCTGCTCGGGATCGGGCTGACGGTCACCGCCGTCTGCCTGCCGCCCTGGCCGGGCGGCCCGCTGGTGGCCGCCGCCACGCTCGCCGTGCTGCTCGGCCCGGCGGGCGTGACCGGGCGGCAGCTGTGGCGGGCCTTCCGGATCCCGCTCGGCTTCTGCTTCACCGGAGCGCTGCCGCTGCTCTTCGCCGTGGGCGGCCCCCAGGGCCTGGTCGCCATGGCCCCGGACGGCCCGCGGCACGCCGCCGAGCTGCTCCTGCGCACCTCGGCGGCCTCGCTCGGGCTGCTGCTGTTCGCCTTCACCACCCCGGTCTCCGACGTGCTCCCCCGGCTGGTCCGGGCCGGGGTGCCGGCGGCCGTGGTGGACGTGGCCCTGGTCATGTACCGGATCACGTTCCTGCTCCTGGACTCCGTGGCCCAGGTCCACCGGGCCCAGGCGGCCCGCCTGGGGCACACCGGCCGGGCGGCGGCATGGCGTTCCCTGGCCGGGCTCGCCGCGACCTCCTTCGTACGGGCCTTCGACCGCGCGGCCAAGCTCCAGGCGGGGCTGGCCGGACGCGGCTACGACGGCTCGCTGCGGGTCCTCGTACCGGAGGCGGCCCTGTCGTGGCGGTTCCTGGCGGCCACGACCGCGCTGCTGGCGGCGCTGATCACCCTGACCCTCGTACTGAAGGGGCTGTACCCGTGAACCCGTTGGAGACCCCGACCCCCCTGATCGAGCTGGCCGGAGCGGGCTACGCCTACGAGGACGGCCCGGCCGTGCTGACCGGCGTCGACTTCTCCATCCCGGCGGGCCGGGCGCTGGCCCTGCTGGGCCGCAACGGCAGCGGCAAGACCACGCTGATGCGGCTGCTGAGCGGCGGCCTGCGGCCCGGTTCGGGCACGCTGTGGCTCGACGGCACGCAGGTCGCGTACGACCGCGCCGGCCTGACCCGGCTGCGGACCTCCGTCCAGCTGGTGGTGCAGGACCCCGACGACCAGCTCTTCGCGGCCTCCGTCGAACAGGACGTGTCCTTCGGCCCGATGAACCTGGGCCTGCCGGCCGCCGAGGTCCGCGCCCGGGTGGACTCGGCGCTCACCGCGCTGGACATCACCGCGCTGCGCGACCGCCCCACCCACCTCCTGTCCTACGGCCAGCGCAAGCGCGCGGCGATCGCGGGTGCGGTGGCGATGGCTCCGCGCGTGCTGATCCTGGACGAGCCGACGGCCGGGCTCGACCCGGACGGCCAGGAGCGGCTCCTGGCCGTCCTGTCGGGACTCCAGACCTCCGGCACCACGGTGGTGATGGCCACCCACGACGTGGACCTGGCGGTCCGCTGGGCCGACGACGCGGCGGTCCTGACCCCGTCCGGCATCCGCGTGGGCCCGGCGGGAACCCTCCTGTCGGACCCGGAACTCCTCGCCGCGGCGGGCCTGCGCACGGCCTGGTCCCCGGCGGTGACGGCCGTCCTGCGCGCGCACGGCCTGCTGGCGGCGGACGCCCCCGGGCCCCGTAATCCGGAGGCGCTGGCAGCCTGGCGGTAGGTAGGTTCGCGGTTCGTGAAGACCTTGAGGGCCACCCCGGACGGGTTCGGGAGCGAAGTGGCCGCCTGCCCCGAACCTAGGATGGCCGCATGTCGCTCCCGCACGCCATCCTCACCGCCCTGCTCGAGAAGCCCTCGTCCGGGCTGGAGCTGACGAGGCGGTTCGACAAGTCGATCGGGTACTTCTGGTCCGCGACGCACCAGCAGATCTACCGGGAGCTCGGCCGGCTGGAGGACGCCGGGCTGATCCGGGCGCTGCCCAGCGAGGTGCCCGTACGGGGGCAGAAGAAGGAGTACGAAGTGCTGCCCGCCGGAAGCGCGGAGCTGGCGCGGTGGGTCGGGGACAGCCAGGACCCGAAGCCGATGCGCGACCCCCTGCTGCTGCGGATCCGCGCGGCGGGTGTGGTCGGGCCGCAGAGGCTCGGGGTCGAGCTGCGGCGGCATCTGGAGCTGCACCGGGGCCAGTTGGCGGAGTACGAGGCCATCGAGGCGAAGGACTTCCCCGCGGGCCGGGACGCCGTCGAGGACCGGCTGCGCCGGCTCGTCCTGCACGGCGGGATCGCCCTGGAGAGCTTCTGGCTGGCCTGGCTGGAGGAAGCGCTCGCCGAGGTCCAGGACATGGAAGAGGCGGGGCCGGCGGCAGGGGCAAAGGAAAAGGAAAAGGAAACAGAAAAGGGCACGGCCTGATCCGCCTCCCGCCCCGCCCCGGCAGGGGGGCGGGCGGGGGCGGCGCGGGGGCTGCCCGCGGGGCTTACTTGTTCAGGGAGGCCCAGAACTCGTCGAAGCTCAGCAGGCCGTCGCCGTTGGTGTCCTTGGCGGCGATCACGGCGTCCGCGACCGCGCCGGTGACGTACGCGTCACCCATCGCCTTCATGGCAGCGCTGTACTCGTCGGCCGTGACGAAGCCGTCGCCGTCCGCGTCGAACTTGCCGAACGTCGCCCGTGCGCTCTCGATGTCCGCCACTGGGTCCACCCCTTCTTGGTGCTTGTTGACCGGCTCAGGGTAGCCGCACCCGGACACCCCTCGGGCCCCGGGTCCCGGTCGGACGGCAGATATGAATTCAATTACCCTTCCGTAAGGCGGAAGTTTATCATTACGGTCAACAATTCCCACTTCCACTTGTCACGCTCCGGGACCACGGCATAACGTACCGACATTGCCGCCACACCAGGAGCGCAGGGCTCCCAGGGACTAGTGGCAACAAGGGCGATCACACAGATGACGATCCATGTCGACGCATCATTCGAAGTTCTGCCCTTCACCCGCACCTGCCGCCATATCTGGGAAGACGGCGACCATGTGCTCATCGGAGTGAGTCCTGGAAACAGCTACTTCAGTTCCGAGCGCATCACCAGCCTTGCCCGATGGGCCACGACCCGCTTCGCCCAGGTGGACTTCGTCTACGCCGACCTCCACGTGGACCGCATGTTCGCCGCCTTCGGGTACACCGAGGAGCACGCCGGGAAGCGGGCGGCGAAGGAAATCAAGGCGGTCCGGCGCAGGATCCTCAGGGGCGTCGAGGAATCGGGGAACCCCCGTACCGAGATCCGGGTCCGGGCGCTTTCCGAGTTCCTGCCGAATCCCGTCTACCAGCTCCTCCACCGGCGAGTTCTGCATTTCCTGGAGACCGACGACGAGTTCCGCAAGAGCTGCGAGGAAATGGCCTTGCATTTTGTCGGTTCGAAGTTGCCGGAGGGTGAATCGATCACGGACTCGCAGTTGCAGGTCTGCTTCGATTACATGGCGGCCGAACTGCCCTTCTTCATCGACACCCCCAGCATTCTCGACGTGCCGTCGTCGGTGGCGGCCTACCACGTCAAGATGCCGCTGACGGATGTCCTCTTCGCGCGCGGCGGGGGACTGCGCGCGACCAGGAATCAGGCTTATGCCGTCGTAAGGCCTGAAACCCTCGAAACCTCCCAAACACCTCAAACAACTCAAACACCTGAAATACCTGAACCAGATCCGACCGACCCGAACCGCACGACCCCGGACACCTCACCAGCCGAAGGGACCGTCGATGACCGTCGAGCAGCTTGAGGGCGCCGGGCAGACCAGCGAGCCCCTCCTCGACTTCCCGCTCTCGCGGCGCGGTGACGTGCTGCCCGAGGAGTGCGCCTGGCTGCGCGAGAAGGCTCCGGTCGCGAAGGTCCGTACCCTCACCGGGGATCCGGCCTGGCTGGTGAGCAGCTACGCGCTGGCCAGGCAGGTGCTGGAGGACGAGCGCTTCAGCCTCCGGGACACGGCGAACGCCGGCGTACCGCGCCAGTACGCGCTGACGATCCCGCCCGAGGTCGTCAACAACATGGGCAACATCCAAAGCGCCGGACTGCGCGACGCGGTCATGAAGGCGCTCAGTCCGCGCCAGAAGGGCCTGCGGGACCGGCTGCGCGCCACGGCCGGGGAGCTCATCGACGGGATCGTGGCCGAGGGGGGTCCCGCCGACCTGCGGGCCGGGTTCGCGGATCCGTTCTCGGCGGCCCTGCACTGCATGGTGCTGGGGGTGCCGTTCGAGGACTGGCGGCGGCTGATGTCGGGGCTGGACGTGGCGTTCATGACCGCGCGCGAGCCGTTCGTCGACTCGGCGCTCAACTGGTACAAGGACGTCGGCTACTTCGCCGAGCGGCTCCGGGTCCAGCTCGCGCTGCCCGCCGGGGAGCGTACGGGGCTGCTGGGCACCTTCGCCGGGCTCAAGGAGGCCGATCCGGAGTCGGCGCACCTGACCGACGACATGTTCGCCACCGTAGCCGTCTCCCTCTTCGGCGCCGGCGCGGTCTCCACCTCCGCGTTCCTGAACCTGGCGGTCCTCGCGCTGCTGCAGAGGCCCGAGCTCATCGGGTACCTGCGCGAGCATCCGGAGCGCATGGGCGGTGCCGTGGAGGAGCTGCTGCGGTGGAACCTGTCCGTCGGTGACGGCCTGCCGCGCATCGCCATGGCGGACGTCCGGGTCGGCGACGTACTGATCAAGGAGGGTGAGCTCGTACTCGTCCTGCTGGAGGGGGCCAACTTCGACCCGGCGGCCTTCGAGCACCCGGACGAACTGGACCTGGAGCGCGAAAGCCCCGGCCCCCACCTGGCCTTCGGCGCCGGCCGGCACTTCTGCCCGGCGACCGCCCTCGCCCGGACGCACGCCGAGATCGCGCTGGAGGTGCTGGTGGAACGGTTGCCCGGACTGCGGCTCGCGGTGCCGGCGGAGAACCTGGTGTGGCGCACCGGCTTCATCAAACGCCTCCCGGAGCGGCTTCCCGTCGCCTGGTGACGGGAAGCCGGATGCCCGGGGGCGCACCGCGCCCATGAGGGTGCCCCGGGAGCCGTGCGTACGGGCTCCCGGGGCACCTGTGCTCGCCGCGTACGGGCTTCCTACCGGAAGATGCCGGTGTGGCCGAGCGAGTAGCGGCCGGGCTGCGGGTACACGGCGAGGCCGTGGGGGCCGCTGCCCACCGGGATCCTGGCGAGCTCCTTGCCGGTGACGGTGTCGATCGCGTAGACCTCGGAGTTGTAGCGGCCCGACAGCCACAGCACCTTGCCGTCGGCGGAGACGCCGCCCATGTCGGGGCTGCCCCCGTCCGGCAGTTCCCACTTCTTCGTCAGCTTGTTCTGGGTGAAGTCGAAGACGGAGATGGAGCCTTCGCCGCGGTTGGAGATGTACATCTCCTTGGAGTCGCGGCTGACGTACAGCCCGTGGCAGCCCTTGCCGGTGGGCAGCAGCTTGGGCTCGTCGAACTTGTCGCCGCTGAGCACCCACATGCCGTGCGCCATCATGTCCGCGACGTAGAAGGTCTTCCCGTCCGGGGAGACCTTGACGTCCTGCGGCATCGCGCCTTCGAAGGGCAGCTTCTGCTGGCCGATGACCTCCATCTTCTCGGTGTCGACCTTGAGCAGCTCGCCGGAGAACTCGCAGCTCACGATGAAGTAGCGGCCGTCGGCGGAGAAGTCGGCGTGGTTGACGCCGAAGCAGCTCACCGGGACGGTCTTCACCCGGTCCATCGTGTGCGGGTCGCGGAAGACCAGTTCCTTGTCCATCGAGGCCATGACGATCGCGTACTTGCCGTTGGGCGTGAAGTACAGGTTGTACGGGTCGTGCACCTCTACGGGCTTGCCGGCCTCGCCGGTGGCCGGGTTGATCGGGGTGAGCGTGTGGCCGCGGTTGTTGTTGACCCAGAGGGTCTTCATGTCCCAGGAGGGGACCACGTGCTGGGGTTGGACGCCGACCGGGATGGTGTCGATGACCTTGTACGTCGCCGGGTCGATGACCGACACCGTGTTGGAGCTGGTGTTCGGGACGTACACGCGGGACGGGAAGTTCTTGACCACCGGGGAGAGCTTGTTGGGCCGGTCGGCGGCGTACACGTCCTGGGGATCGAGGAGCGGCGGCATCCCGGTCAGGCCCGGCGGCACGGCCGGTACGGCCTTGGCCGGTACGGCCGGTCCCTTCGAGCCGAGCGCCTCGGCGGGTCCCTTGTCGGCTGATCCGCAGCCGGCCAGGGCGGCGAGGACCAGACCGGCCAGCAGCGCGGTGGCCTTGCGGGGAAGGCAGGTGGTCGTCATGGGGTCAGCAGCTCCGTGGTGGTCACCGCGCGCAGTTTGCGGCGCGCGAGTTCTTCGAGGAGGGGTGGCATCGCGTCGACCGTGTCCGCGTAGCCGAAGTGCAGGCTCACCACCGATCCGCCTTGGATCGTGCCGATGACGTTGCGGATGACGGCCGCGGCACCGGGCGAGGTGAAGTCGAGGGAGTCGACGTCGTACGAGAGGACGTGCGGGTAGCCCGCCCGCTGGGCCAGTTTTCGCACCAGCGGGCTGGCGTACTGGGTCTGCGACGGCCGGAACCAGGTGCCGATGGACCCGGTCAGCCGCTTGAGCCGGTCGGCGCAGCCGGTGATCTCGGCGTACGCCTCCGCCTCGGGCATGGTGTTGATCGCGAGGTGGCGCTGGGTGTGGTTGCCGAGCTCGTGGCCGCCGTCGAGGACCCGGCGGGCCATCTCCGGATGGCTGTCGAGCCAGGCGCCGATGGCCAGTACGGTGACGCGCGCACCCGCGCGCTCCGCTTCGGCGAGCACCGCCTTGGCGATGGCGGGGTCGCCGTTGCCGTGGAAGGTCAGCGCGACGGCGGGGCGGCCGCGCGGACCGTTGCCGATCTCCACGGGCTGCCCGGCGAACCGGCGGGGTGCGGGGGCCGCCTTCGCGGGCGCCGCCTTGGCCGGGACGGGTTTGTCCGGGGCCGCCTTCGCGGCGGACGGCGTTGTCACCGGGCGGCTGCCCGTGCCACAGGCGGCGGCGAGGGCACCGGCGGCGACCGCCGCGCCGGCGAGGAGAGCGGATCGGCGGTCCGGGTAGCAGAGCACCTGCCTATTTAAGGGGCGGATGCCCCCGTAAGTAATGATTGACCCAATTCAGGACCTTGGGCCAATCCGGCTGACCTGGGGATCCGTCCGCTATGTGATCAACGATTTACTCATAGCGATCGATACTTATTCATTGATTACGAGGTGAGTGGCCCACCTCACCTAAGATTTAGGTAGAAACTCTTACTATTTGCACACTTATGCCCGACTTGGGACTTTTGGCATTTGGTCCCTCGTCTGCCATAGTCGGAATCACGGCTTCCCATTGACCCGAGCGAAGCCCCCCGCCGAGGATCACACCCCCTTCGATCCTCGGCACACCCATGAAACCCCCGCAGCGCCCCACCACCGGCGACAGGGGGTTTCTGGCGTTCCAGGTGACATGCGGTCCGGGGGAGCCGGTCAGCGGTCGGCCACCCGCATCTCGAACCAGGTGATCTTGCCGCGCGGCAGCAGGTCCGCGCCCCAGCGGTCCGAGAGCTTGTCGACGAGGAAGAGCCCCCGGCCGGTGGTGTCCATCTCGTCGACCGGCATCAAGCAGGGCAGCCCGCGCGAGGGATCACCCACCTCCACGCGGATCCAGCCGCGGCGCCGGAGCATCCGTAAACCGAAGGACCGGGCCCCGGTGTGCCGGACGGCGTTGCCGACGAGCTCCGAGACCAACAGGACGGTGTGCTCGGCGATCTGCGGCGAGAGGCCCCACAGCCGCACCACCACGCACTGGGTGAGCCGGCGGGCCGTACTCGCCGACTCGGGCCTGGACGGCAGTGTCACTTGAGTCTCGGCCGGGTTCCCGTACAACTCCAGCAACTTGAGGCCCTGTTCGTCCTCCAGGGCCGCCGTGAGCCGCACGGCGGAAGCGCTACTGCGCTGCCGCGGCTGTTCCACACCCTCCAGACCCGCCATGCACCCATCATGGACGGCCGATACGGCCGTTCGGGCCGTTCCGCAGGAAAACACCCCCCGGAATCATGGATTCCGAAGGGGTGTTCCGGCATATGCGTTCGGCAACCGGAGTGCCATCGCACCCACCCCGACCTGCTGTAACGCATCGCTCAACAGTGATCACGCAGAGTGGATCAGCTTTTCTCCTTAAGGTTCCCTTAAGGCCTGGCTAATCCACCCACAGGGAGGACCGGCGTCCGCGGCTACGCGAACTTGGCCTTGCCCGGGCCCTCTTCGACGAAGCTGCGCATCCCGCGCTCGCGGTCCTCGGTGGCGAACAGGCCCGCGAACCAGCCCCGTTCGATGGTCAGCCCGCTGTCGATGTCGACCTCCAGGCCCGCGTCCACGCACTCCTTCGCCGCGCGCAGCGCAAGGGCCGGACCCTGCGCCAGCTTCGCGGCCCAGGCGTGCGCCTGCTCGTACACCTCGGCGGCCGGCACGACCCGGTCCACCAGGCCCAGCGCAAGCGCCTCTTCGGCCTTGACCATGCGGCCGGTGAAGATGAGGTCCTTGGCCTTGGACGGGCCGATCAGCCGGGACAGCCGCTGGGTGCCGCCGGCCCCCGGGATCAGGCCGAGCAGGATCTCGGGCTGGCCGAGCTTCGCGTTGTCGCCCGCGATCCGGTAGTCGGCGCACAGCGCCAGCTCGCAGCCGCCGCCCAGGGCGTAGCCGGTGACGGCCGCGACCACGGGCTTGGGAATGCGGGCCACGGCGGTGAAGGCGTCCTGCAGCCCGCGGGACCGCGCGACCATGGCCGCGTGATCCATCGTCTGCATCTCCTTGATGTCCGCGCCGGCCGCGAACACCTTCTCGCCGCCGTAGAGGACGACCGTACGGACGTCGGTCCGGTCGGTGGCCTCCACCGCGAGCTCGCGCAGCCGGTCCTGGGTGGCGATGTCCAGGGCGTTCATGGGCGGCCGGTCCAGGCGGATCGTGCCGACGCCTTCGGAGACTTCGAGAGAGATGGTCATACGGGAAGGTTAGCGTCGGTTAACGCGGGTGCGCCCGGTGCTGTGGGTCACAGCACCGGGCGCACCCGGACTCCGCACTACGCGGGACTACCCGGCGGGAGGGACTACTTGATCCACTCCGCCCAGTCCATGTTCCAGCCGTTGAGGCCGTTGTCGGGGGCCACCGTCTTGTCCTTGGAGTTCTTCACGACGACCACGTCACCGATCAGCGAGGTGTTGTAGAACCACGCGGCCGGCTGGTCGTCGTCGCCCGCGCCGCGCACGTCCTTGAGGCCCACGCAGCCGTGGCTGACGTTCTCGCTGCCGAACGTGCTGGACGAGGCCCAGTAGTTGCCGTGGACGAAGGTGCCCGAGTTGGTCAGGCGCATCGCGTGCGGGACGTCGGAGATGTCGTACTCGCCGCCGAAGCCGACCGTCGCGCCGTTCATCCGGGTCACCTTGTACTTCTCGCTGATGACCATCTGCCCGTTGTACGTGGTGTTCGCGGGGGCGCCGGCGGTGATCGGGACGTTCTTGACGACCTGGCCGTCGCGGACGACCTGCATCGTGTGCTCCGCCGCGTCGACCGTGGTGACCTGGGAGCGGCCGATGGTGAAGGTGACCGTACGAGTCTGCTTGCCGTAGACGCCCGGGCGGCCTTCGACCCCGTCGAGTGCGAGCTTCAGGGTGACCTTGGTGCCTGCCGCCCAGTACTTCTCGGGGCGGAAGTCGAGGCGGTCGTTGCCGAACCAGTGGCCCTCGACCGGTACGGAGGGCTCGGCCGTCACCGTGATGGCCTTCTCGACGGCTTCGGGGTTGGTGATGCCGCGGGAGAAGCTGATCGAGACCGGCATGCCCACGCCGACGGTCGCGCCGTCCTCGGGCGTGTACTGGCCTATGAAGGTGTTGGCCGGGGTGAGGGTCGTGAACGTGGTGTCCTTCGCGGACTCCCGGCCCGCCTCGTCCTTGGCCACCGCGTGGACCTTGTACTCGGTGGCGGAGGCGAGGTTGCGGGAGGGCTCCCAGCTCGCGCCGTCCTCGGCGAGCTTGCCCTCGACCGCGTTGCCCTTGGTGTCGGCGACCGTCACCGTACTGAGCTTGCCGCCGGTGCTGGATATCTTCAGGACGCCGCTGGTGGCGACCTCCTTGGCCCCGTCGTCCGGCTTGATGCTCACGACGGCCTTCGACGCCTCGGTGCCGGTCGTACCAGTACCCCCGGTGCCGCCACCGCTCCCGCCGGTGCCGCCACCGTTGCCGCCACCGCCACTGCAGGCGGTGGTGAACAGCAGGGCCGCGCCCAGCAGGAGGGCCGGCAGGCCGGTGCGGGCGCGGCCGCGAATCGGCTGCAGGTTCACTCTTGTTCTCCCCATGTCCCCCGCGCGCGGGCAGTCGCGCGCTTATTTCCAGGAAATCACAGGCGGGGATCACGGGATGGTACGAACGTGTCACCGTTCCGTCCCAAGAGTCGGGGTCGACGGCGTGTCAGCCCTCCGTGCCGGGCTTGGCCCCCCATACGTAGACGGCATCGCCCTCGGTGAGCAGGTCCCACAGCCGCGCGGCGTCGGGGACGGAGAGGTTGACGCAGCCGGCGGAGCCGCCGTGGGCGTAGAGGTTTCCGGGGCGTCCGTGGAGCGCCTGGCCCTCGTCGAAGAACTGCGCGTAGGGCATGGGGGCGTCGTTGTAGAGCGTGGACCTGTGGTCCTTGCTGCGCCAGTAGACCTCGTGCCAGCCGGTGCGGGTCTCCTGGTCGTCACGGCCGGTGCGCACGGGCACGGGCGGGAAGACGATCCTGCTGTCGCGCTGCACCCAGAGCAGCTGCCGCTCCAGGTCCACGCAGGTCACCCGGTGCGGGCGGACGGGGCAGGCGCGGGCCGCGTTGGGGTCGGAGCGGGCCGCGACGGCGACCATCGTCCGGTAGGTGACCAGTCCGGCGTAGCCGTCCGCGGGCCGGATCCCGTTCCCCTCCTGGAACCGCCGGATCGCCGCGCAGTCCCCCTCGTCCTGGACCCCGTCGGCCTTCCGCCGCAGGTACCCCTCCATCTCCCGCTGGTAGGGCCCGGTCCCGGCGGTGCAGGCCGTCGCGGCGTCCACCGGGGCGACAGGTCCGGTACCGGGGCCGGCTGCCGCGGCCGGGGGCGGCGGGCCGAGGACCGCCGCGAGGACCGCGGCCGTCGCGGCCGCCCTGCCTATCGCGCCTGCCGCGCGCGGCGCGTCGTCTGTGCTCATACGGGCCTCCTCGCGCCCGCCGGCCGGGCCGCTGGACCCGAGCCAACCGGACCGGGGCGGACCCGGCCCGCCGGGTGCGCCGGTAGGGTCACCGGCCCACCCGGAAGGATCAGCCGCAGCGGCTCATCAGGCGCTCGGCCGCGGCCTGGGGCCCTCTCCGTTGCCCTTGCCGTGTTCGTCGCGCTTGTTGTGGAGGGTGATCACCAGACGCCTGCCGGGGGTCTGCCCGTCCAGGTGCAGGGGGCCGGTGACGCGGTTGGGCGGCAGGACGTAGCCCTCGGGGACGTCCGTCTCGACCACGTAGTACCAGCCGTCCTCCAGGCCGTGGAACTCGCACACGCCCGCCCGGTCGGTGGCGCAGCCCGAGGAGACCTTGCGGTCCGCGTTGATCCCGCGGGTCTGGAGGCCCTTGGTGTTGTTGGACTCCTTCCAGACCTCGAACACCGCGCCGCGCAGCGGCTTCTTCGTCTTCGCGTCCTTCTTCAGGACCTTGATCGTCCCCTCGGGGTCGGGCTTCTTCGGCTTCTCGTTCGGGACGTTGAGGACGATGCCGGACTGCACGTCGCCCTCGTCGAGGTCGAACGCGACGACCGGGTCCTTCAGCAGCTCGTAGCCGGCCGGTGCCTGCGTCTCACGCCAGTAGTACCTCTCGCCGACCGGCAGCTGGACCGTGCAGCTGCCCTGCGCGTCGGTCGTGCACGAGCCGGGGAGCTTCTCGTCCGGGTCGGGTCGCACGGTCTGCAGGCCCGGGAGGTCGTTGGTCTCGCGCCACAGCTCGAAGCGGGCGCCGGGCAGGAAGGCCCCGGTGTCCTTGTCGGACTTCCGCAGCACCACCTCGGCGGCGGCCGGGATCCTCGTGTTGGCCATGCGGGCACGCGCACCGGCGGAGGCGTTGTCCGCGGTCAGCGTCAGCTCGGCGACCGGGTTGTCCGCGAGCTCGTAGCCGGTCGGCGCCTTGGTCTCGCGCCAGTAGTACGTGCCGATCGGGACCGTGCGGGAGCAGATGCCGCTCGCCGGGGTGACGCAGTCCTCTCCGACCTTGGTGTCCCCGCCCGGTTGCCCGAACTGGGCTCCGCGGATGCCGTTGGACTCCTGCCACAGCTCGTACGTGGCTCCGGCCAGCGGCCTGTCCTCGCCGTCCTGTTTGAGGACGGAGACCTGACCCACGACCGGGGGCGCGGCCCCGCAGTTCGGCAGGTCGCCGTTGAAGGGGTAGGCGTGCAGCTCCTGGCCACCGCCCCGGAGGCTGGTGTGGACGAGCTCTCCGGTGGTGAAGAAACGGCCGTTGGTGCCGGGCAGGCTCAGGACGGTGCGCGAGGTCTGCTCGCCGACGAGCACGCTGCCCTGGAACTGCCCGCTGCCGGTCAGCTCGACCGCGGTGGCGTCCGGGAAGTTCCACAGCAGCCGGGTGCGCAGGCCGTTCCACGCGTCGGCGCCCGGCCCGGTGTCGACGATGCTGCCGCTGAAGGTGCTCACCGTGCGGCGGGTGCCCAGCACGTTGACGAGGACGGTGGCGCCGGCCGGGATCCGCTCGAAGCGGATGCCGATGGCCCCGCCGGTCGCGCCCACCATGTCGAAGTCCACGTTGAAGACCTGGAGCCTGGAGCTGTTGTCCCCGGTGAAGACGGTGAAGCCGTTCTGGTTGACGGCGGTGCCCGTCGCCGGGCGCGTCCGTCCGTCGACCCGGGCGTAGCAGTGGCTCGCGGAGGTGAGCTCGTCGCGCAGGCCCGCGTACGGGGCGGCCGCGTTGGGGTCGGCCGTGAGGGGGCCGGTGACGGTGCCCGGACCCGGGGCGGTGCCCGCGTGGCGGACCACTCCGCCGTCGGAGATGAGCCGCTGGTTCGCGGCGATGTTGACGTTGCGGCCGGTGGTGAGGAAGTCCGATCCGGCCGGGGGCCGCACCAGCGAGCCCGCGCCGACGATGCCGATGTTGTAGCCGCCGCCGACCCCGGTCCCCAGGTTCTTGTTCTGGTCGAAGCTGCCGAGGACCACGACCTTGCCCTCGGCCTCGGCGGCGCGCTCGCGGACCAGGAAGTCGGCGCCGACGAAGATGTTGATGCCCTCGTCGTAGCCGTTGGGGTCGTTGCCGACCTCGATCGGCGGGAACGGATCGGGGCACCGGGGCCCGAGGCAGGGGCCGAGCCCGCCCGGCAGCGGGGCCCTGCGGGCCGCGGCCTCCCGGGCCGGCGCCGGCGGCTGCCCGCCGGGGCCCGGCGCGGCCTGCGCGGCCGACGCCGCCAGGGCCACCGGGGCCCCCGCGGCCAGCACGGCCGTGAGGGCGAGCCCCAGGGGGCCCAGGGTCCATTTCCTTGCTGACATGACGCTCCGTCCGTTGCCTGCCGCCGCGTGCGGGTGGGCCCGTACAGGCTGGCGGCGGGCTCCGGCGAGCCGGGCGGACCGACACCCCTGCGCTACGGCATTCCGGTACGACAATCACCCGACTGGGTCGAATGCCGGGGTCGGCGGCGACCGACGGGGCGTCAGCCGGTGGCGGAGCCGGCGACCCAGGCCGTCCAGGACATGTTCCAGCCGCCCAGCCCGTTGTCCGCGGCCACCGTCTTGTCCTGCGAGTTCACGACCTCCACCACGTCGCCGACCATGCTGCGGTCGAAGAACCAGCCCGCCGGGGTGTCCGAGCCGCCGCCCTTGTTGTCGCGCAGTCCGATGCAGCCGTGGCTGGCGTTGGTGGAGCCGAAGGTGTCCGGGCTGGCCCAGTAGTTGCCGTGCAGGAAGGTCCCGGAGCGGGTGAGGCGCATGGCGTGCGGGACGTCGGGGATGTCGTACTCCCCGCCGAAGCCGACCGTCTGCCCGTTCATCCGGGTGACGTCGAAGAGCTCCATCACCACCATCTTGCCGTTGTAGGTGGTGTTCTTGGGCGCTCCGGCGGTGATCGGCAGGGTGGACAGCAGCTCGCCGTCGCGCCGGACCTCCATGGTGTGGGCTGCCGCGTCCACGGTGGAGATCTGGGAACGGCCGACGGTGAAGCGGATGGTCTTGTCCTGGATTCCGTACGAGCCGGACGCGCCCTCCACGTCGCGCAGCTTCATCCGCACCGTGACCTCGGTGCCGGGCTTCCAGTACTGCTTGGGCCGGAAGTCGAGCCGCTCGTCGCCGAACCAGTGGCCCGCCACCTCCACGGCCGGGTCCGAGGTGATGGTGATGGCGCGCTCCACGTCGGCGCGTCGCTCGATGGAACGGTTGAAGCCGAAGGAGATGATCATGCCGGTGCCGACGGTCGAGCGGTTCTCTGGCTTGAAGTAGCCGATGAACCGCTCCTCGGGAACGTAGGTGGTGAAGGTGGTGTGCCGGGCCTGGCGGCGGTTGTGCCCGTCGAGGGCGACCGCGTCCACCGTGTACTTGGCCGCGAGCGCGAGCCGTCCGGCCCCCGGGGCAGGGCTCCAGCTGAGCCCGTCGTCCGCGATGGCGCCGGGCACCTTGTCCTCCTGGGCGTCCTCCACCTTGGTGACCACGACGCGTTCCAGCCGGCCCTCGGGCACGGTCACCGTCAGCGGGCCCTCGGCCGGGACGCCCTTGGCGTTGTCGTCCGGGGTGATCCGGATCGCCTCCTGCGGTGACCGGGGTTTGCCGGGCAGCTGGATCTCGATCGGGGAGCCGCCGTTCTCCGTGCATCCGGTCAGGCCTCCGAGGAGGCCCGCCCACATCGCCACGGCGGCCAATCCCGCCCCTGCCCGCCTCTTCAGATGAGTCACGCTCCTCCAACGACCGGGGCCCTCCGGGGGAAACGTGGGCGCGGCCCACGTTCCAGGCAGAACAGTCCGGGCAGAACAGTGGGAAGGACCAGACGGGGGCGGGCCCTGGCCGGGACGCCGGGGCCGCACTTGCCCTGCCCCCGCCGGTACCGAGAGCCGTGGAGGCGGGCAGTGTCGAGCGCAGCCGAGCAAGAGGCGGTGGAAGCCGTCGCGGGTGAGGTAGGGAGCGGTGGGACGGCCGCGCCCGTTCCGCACGCCGACGAGCAGGAGTTGCACCCGGAGGGACCCCCCGGGGCAACCGGAAACGGAAACGGAAACGGTGGCGAGAACGGGAACGGGAACGGAAACGGGACCCGCCAGCTGAGCGCCCTGCTCAGGGGCCGTCCGGCGCGGGCGCGGACCCTCCCGGGACCGCCGGTGTGGCCGGGGTCCTCGCATCCGCTGGGGGCCAGGTTCCACCGCGGTCCGGGCGGCGCCGCCGGGACCAACTTCGCGCTGTGGGCGCAGGGCGCGGAGGCGGTGGAGGTGTGCCTGTTCGACGAGGACGGGACCGAGACCCGGTGCCCGCTGACGGAGCTCACGCACGAGATCTGGCACGGCTTCCTGCCCGGCGTGCGCCCCGGGCAGCGGTACGGGTTCCGGGTCCACGGCCGCTGGGATCCGTGGACGGGGGCCCGGTTCAATCCGGCGAAGCTGCTCCTGGACCCGTACGCCCGTGCCGTGGACGGAGCCCCGGGCAATGACTACGGCGCCTTGCCGCCGGAGGTGTACGGACACGTCCGCGACTGGCCGCAGCAGTACATCGCGGACACCGTGCGCGACGACCGGGACTCGGCTCCGCACGTCCCCAAGGGGGTCGTGGTCCACGATGACGACGACTGGGCGGACGACGTCCGGCCGAAGACCCCGTGGGCCGATTCGGTCATCTACGAACTGCACGTGCGCGGGTTCACGATGCGCCATCCCGGCATCCCCGAGCACCTGCGCGGTACGTACGCGGGCCTCGCGCATCCGGCGGCGATCGAGCACCTGACCGGGCTCGGGGTGACGGCGGTGGAGCTGCTGCCGGTCCATCAGTTCGCGCACGAGGACCACCTGCTGCGCCGGGGGCTGCGCAACTACTGGGGCTACAACTCGATCGGCTACTTCGCCCCGCACGCCGGCTACTCCTCGAGCGGCACGGCCGGACAGCAGGTCGGCGAGTTCAAACGGATGGTCAGGGCCCTGCACGCGGCCGGGATCGAAGTCATCCTCGACGTGGTCTACAACCACACGGCGGAGGCCGGAGAGCTGGGCCCGACCCTGTCGCTGCGCGGGATCGACAACCGCGCGTACTACCGGCTCCAGTCCGACCAGCGCCGGTACGCCGATTACACGGGCTGCGGGAACACCCTGCACGCCGGGCGCCCGCACGTGCTGCGGCTGATCACCGACTCGCTGCGGTACTGGGTGACGGAGATGGGGGTGGACGGCTTCCGCTTCGACCTGGCGGCGGCGCTGGCCCGCTCGATGCACGACGTGGACATGCTGTCGCCCTTCCTCGCGGTGATCGCCCAGGATCCGGTGCTGCGGCGGGTGAAGCTGATCGCCGAGCCGTGGGACGTGGGATCGGGCGGTTACCAGGTGGGGGCGTTCCCGCCGCTGTGGACCGAGTGGAACGACCGCTACCGGGACGCCGTGCGGGACTTCTGGCGGGGCTCGCTGCCCGACGTACGGGATCTGGGGTACCGGCTGTCGGGCTCCAGCGATCTGTACGCGTGGGGCGGGCGGCGGCCGTACGCCTCGGTCAACTTCATCACCGCGCACGACGGTTTCACCCTGCGCGACCTGGTGAGCTACCAGTCCAAGCACAACGAGGCCAACGGGGAGGACGGCCGGGACGGCACCAACGACAACCGGTCGTGGAACTGCGGGGCCGAGGGCGAGACGGACGACGCGCGGATCGGTGCGCTGCGCCGCCGCCAGCTGCGCAACCTCCTCACCACCCTGCTCCTGTCGACCGGGGTGCCGATGCTGGTGGCGGGCGACGAGTTCGGCCGGACCCAGGGCGGCAACAACAACGCGTACTGCCAGGACAACGGGACGAGCTGGGTGGACTGGTCGCTGCTCTCGGACCCGTCCTGGCAGGGGCTGCTGTCGCTGACCCGGCGGCTGCTGGAGCTGCGCCGGGCCCATCCGGTCCTGCGGCGTCGGGCGTTCTTCTCCGGGAACCCGCAGGGCGCGGACGGGCTGCGGGACCTGGCCTGGTTCACCCCGGCGGGGGCGGAGATGACCGAGCGGGACTGGTACGCCCCGGCCGCCGCGGTGGGGATGTACCTGTCGGGGCGGGACATCCCGGGCCGCGACGAGCGGGGCCGTCAGGTGACGGACGACAGCTTCCTGGCGCTGCTGCACGCCGGGGACCGGCCGGTGACCTGGGTGCTGCCGGGGGCTCCGTGGGCCGATTCGTACGAGCTGGTCCTGGACACCGCCCGGGAGGACCAGGCGCTCGCCCCCGCCACCCGCCACCGCGGGGGCGAGACCCTGACGGTCCCGGCCCGCGCGGTGCTGCTGCTGAAGGTGGTGGGCTGAAGGCGGAGGGCTGAAGGCGGTGGACCGGGCCGGCCGGCGGGTCCGGTCGGCCGAACCGACGGATCCGGCCGAACCGGCGGACCGATGCGATGCCCCTCGGACACCCTGCGATGATGTGCCCTTCGTACGCACGCTCGCGTATACGGATGTTCGAGGAGTTGTGCAGATGGCCACTGTCGGGACCGCGCTGCGGGAGCTGCGCGGGGCGCAGAAGTCGGCGAAGGGGGTGTCGCTCTATTCGCGGTTCGTCAACCGTCCGGTCGGGCGGTACCTGGCCGCCGGGTCGTACGCGGTCGGGCTCACCCCGAACCAGGTGACCCTGATCAGCGCCGCCTTCAGCTTCGCCGCCGCGGCCGCCGTCGCGCTGAGCCCCCCCTCGTGGGGGCTGGGCATCGCGGTGTGGGCCGCGCTCGCGGTCGGCTTCGCCTTCGACTCCGCCGACGGGCAGCTGGCCCGGCTGCGCGGAGGCGGCAGCGCGGCCGGCGAATGGCTGGACCACGTCGTGGACTGCGCGAAGCTCACCTCGCTGCACGCGTGCGTGCTGATCGCCTTCTACCGCTTCCCCGAGTCCTACGGGACCTTCGGGGACGGCTGGCTGCTGGTGCCGCTGGGCTTCCAGTTCGCCTCGGTCGTCACGTACTTCGGGGGGCTGCTGACCGAGAAGCTCAAGCCCCGGCCGGCGCCGGGGAGCCCCGCCGCCACGCCCTCGACGGCACGCGCGGTGGCGCTGCTGCCCGTGGACTACGGGGTGTTCTGCCTGGTGTTCCTGCTGCTGGGTGGCGGGGAGTCGTTCCGCTGGGCGTACGCGGGGATGGGCGCGGTCGCCGCGCTGTTCCTGCTGGCGTTCCTCGCGAAGTGGTACCGGGAGCTCAGCGCCGTACCCAAGTAACGGGGGGGCGGGGACAGGGGCGGCGCCGGAGCGGGGGCCGATGGCGCCGGAGCGCTCAGCCCCGCTGCTCGGTCGCGAGCGGCTCCGCCAGGGCGGCCAGGGCGCGGCGCAGCTGGGTGCTGGAGGTGTGCACCGTGTACGGGAAGTAGACGACGTCGACCCCGTGCGCGGCGAAGTCCTTTTCCAGCCGATCCCCCTTGGGGGTTCCCCGCCAGTCGTCGCCCTTGAAAATGACGTCGAACCGGACCTGCTTCCACGTTTCTACTTTATCCGGGACAGTCTCGACAAATGCCGCGTCCACATATTTGACGCTGCGAACGATCTCAAGACGCTCGACCAGCGGGATCATCGGGCGCCGCCCCTTGGCGATTTCCGCCATTTCGTCGGAAACGACCCCGGCGACGAGGTAGTCGCACTGGCTCCGGGCGTGCCGAAGAATATTGAGATGTCCGATATGGAACAGATCGTAGGCCCCCGGCGCGTAGCCGACCCGGTACGGTCTGCGCGCGGGTGCAGCAAACTCGGACATATCCCGCTCCATCATCTATTACCCCACAAAAGCCACACCCCCCGGTGCGGCGGATTAGCAGACAATAGCGTGCACGTTCCACACCACGTCGGTGAACGAATAGGGTGACGTGCGCATCATCCTGGGGAGAAGGGGACGTCCCGTGTCGAGATCCGGCCACCGGCGCCTACTGCTGGTATCCACGAACTACGCCCCCGAGCACACGGGAATAGGCCCGTACGCCACCCAGATCGCGGAGCACTGGGCACATCTCGGTCACGAGACGCACGTCCTCACCGGCATGCCCCACTATCCCGCCTGGTCTCTCGACCCGGAGTACAAGGGGGCGCTCCGGCGCATGGAACAGCGCGCGGGAGTCATTGTGCACCGGCGCGCGCACACCGTGCCGCCGCGCCAGACCGCCCTCCGGCGCGCGCTCTTCGAAGGATCGATTCTGCTGCACGGCGCCGTGGCCCCGCCCCGGATGAAGAAGCCGGACGCGGTCCTCGCCCAGATGCCGAGCCTGGCCGGCGGCCTGCTGGCGGCCCGCCTCGCGGCACGCTGGAAGGTGCCCTTCGTCCCCGTGGTCCAGGACCTGATGGGCGCCGCGGCCGCGCAGAGCGGGATCAGCGGCGGCGACAAGGCGGCGGCCTGGGCCGGACGCGCGGAGGCGTACGCCCTCAAGCGCGCCGCCCTCGTGGGCGTCATCCACGAAACCTTCGTCGACCGGGTCGTCGGCATGGGCGTGGACCCGGCGAAGATACGTCTCGTCCCCAACTGGTCGCATGTGGCGCTGCCCACCAGCCCGCGCGGCCGCACCCGCCGCCACCTCGGCTGGGCTCCCGACCAGACGGTCGTCCTGCACTCCGGGAACATGGGGCTCAAGCAGGGGCTGGAGGTCCTCGTCGGCGCCGCCCGGCTGGACCCGAGCGTCCGTTTCGTCCTGATGGGTGACGGCAGCCAGCGCTCCGCCCTCGCCGACCTCGCGGCCGACGTCCCCAACCTCGACATCATCCCCCCTGCCGCCGACGGGGAGTTCCCGGATATCCTCGCCGCGGCGGACGTGCTCGCGGTCACGCAGCACGCCGCCGTGATGGACATGAGCGTGCCGTCCAAGCTGACCTCCTACTTCCAGGCAGGCCGTCCCGTCGTCGCTTCCGTGGCGGCGCTGGGCGGAACCGCCCAGGAGGTGGAACGTTCGGGCGCCGGGGTGCTCGTACCGCCGGAGAACCCCGAGGCCCTGCTGAAGGCCGTACGGGCCCTCGCCGAGGACCCCGCGGGCGCGGACGCTCTGGGTGCGGCCGGTCCGCGCCACGTGGCGGCGCACCTGAGCCGTGAGGCGGGCCTGGCCCGCATCGACGCACTGATGGACGAAGCACTTGGGGGTCCCCGGCCGTGATCGAGACCAACCGACCGGCAGCGGCTCCGGCCGAGGACGAACCGGACCTCCTCAGGGACCAGTTCCGCCAGCTCCTGCGCTACCGCCGGCTCATCGGCGCGGGCGTGGGCATCGGCCTGCTGGGCGGGGTCTACCTCGGCGTCTCCACGGCGGACACCTACGTGGCCACCGCCGACATCGTGCTGCGCGCGCCCACCGACGACCCGTTCAACCCGAGCCTCGCCCCCGACAAGGCGATCAACATCGGCTCGGAGCGCCAGGTCGCGCTCTCCAGCTCCATAGCCAACGAGGCCGCGAAGAAGCTCGGCGTCTCGGCCTCCGACTTCTCGGCCCTGCGCGCCGGTCTGCAGGTGACCAACCCGCCGCAGACGATGGTGCTGCGCTTCACCTACACCGCGAGCTCCCCCTCCGAGGCCGCGCGGCGCGCCAACGCGATGACCGAGGCGTACCTGCTCAAGCGGCAGGAGGCCCTCGACGTCACCCGCGACAAGATGGTCAAGGGGTACCAGGACCAGCGCGACCCGGTGGCCAAGCAGCTCGACGAGCTCGTCAAGCAGATCAACGGCATGCCGTCCGGTCCGGCCCGCGACGCGGCGTACTCCTCCAAGACCGACCAGCAGAGCAAGATCAACACGCTCAACAGCAACATCGCCAAGCTCCAGGCCCTGGACATGACCCCCGGCCGGGTCACCAGCGCCGCCGTCCCGCCCAAGGGCGCCGACGGCCCCGGCCTTCCGATGTCGCTCGCGCTCGGCGCGGCCGTCGGCCTGGCGCTCGGCCTGCTCGGCGCCTGGGTGCGGCTCGTCTTCGACCCCGCGCCGCGCTCCGAGGGCGACGTGGCCCGCGCCCTGCGCGCACCCGTACTGGGCTCCCTGCCCCGGGGCAAGGACGACGGCGGGCCGCTGCTCGCGGCCGGCGAGGAGGACCCCCGGCTGGCCGAGGAGTTCCGCTCGGTGGCGTTCCGGCTCGCCTACGACTCCCGGTTCGCCGACCGGCGCCGGCTCCTGGTGATCGCCCCGCGCGGCAGCAGCGAGACCGCCGCCGCCGTGGCCGTGAACCTGGCCGCCTCCTTCGCGGAGACCGGCAAGGACGTCCTGCTCATCGAGGCCGATCTGCGCACCCCGGTACTGGCGAGCCAGCTGCCGACGGACGCGGGCGGCCGGCCGCGCTGGAGCCAGCCGCAGGGCGGGCAGCACGGTGACGCCGAGTGGCCCGACGGGCGCCAGCTCGTGGTGGACGCCGGCGAATCGGGCTCCTTCGACCTGATCCCTGGCGAGCGGGTGCGCAACGTGCCGCGCGCGCTGACCTCCTCGCGCGCCTCCCGGCTGATCTCCGAGGCCGACTCCCCCAACTCCACCGTCGTGGTGCTCGCCCCGCCCGTCCTCTCCTACGCCGACGCGCTCGCGCTCGTGGACCGCGTCGACGGGGTCCTGGTGGTCTGCGACCCGCGTGCGGTGCACCGCAGCGACCTGTCCCGCATCCGCGAGCTGATCAGCGGCGCCGGCGGCACCGTACTGGGTGCCGTGCTGCACACCCCGCTGCCGGGCGAGAAGCGCGGCCGCGGCAAGGGCGGGGCCCCCGCCTCCGACACCCCGCCTCCGCCCCCGGCCCGGTCGCGCGAACCGCAGCCGATCCCTTACGAGGTGGCGGCGGCCGACGCCACGGCGCACATCCCCGGTGACGGCACGGACACGGTGGCCCTGCGTACGGTCCGCACGGGCCGGCGGTGAGCCGGCGCGGCCTCGCGGCGGTCGCCTCGATCCTGGACCAGGCCGCGTCCAGCGCCACGAACATCCTGGTGCTGGTGCTGGCCGCCCGGCTCTCCTCGGCGGCCGCTTTCGCCGACTTCTCGATGGTCTACGTGACCTTCACCGTGCTCCTGGGCCTGAACATGGCCTACGTCGGCCAAACCGTGGTCCTGGAGAAGGGCGAGGGGCTCGCCTCCGTGTGCCGCTCGGGGCTCGCGTTCACCGGGGCCGCTTCGGCCTCGGTGGGAGCCGTCCTGGCCCTGGTGGGGCTGCTGCTCCCCGGGGCCACCGGACGGGCCTTCCTCGCGCTGGGGCTCGTACTGCCCCTGGTGCTCCTCCAGGACGGGCTGCGCTACTGCTTCTCCGCCCTGCGCGCGCCCCAGCGGGCACTGGCCGCCGACGCGCTGCGCCTGGCCTGCGTGGTGACGGCGCTGCTCCTCCAGCCCGCGGGGACCTCGGCGGCCCGGCTGGTGCTGGTGTGGGGGGTCTCGGCGCTGCCCGCGCTCGCGCTGGGCCTGTGGCTGCTGCGGCCCTCGGTACGGGGAGCCGCGACAGATCTGCGGCCCTACCTGCGGCGCGGGCACCTCGGGCAGCGGTTCGTCGTCGAGTTCGCGGTGGGCAACGGCTCCAGCCAGCTCGCCGTACTGGGCCTCGGCGTCTTCGCGACCCCGCTGGCCGTGGGTGCGCTGCGCGGCGCCACCACCCTCTTCGGACCGCTGAACGTCCTCTTCAACTCCGCGAACTCCTTCGGCCCGCCCGTGATCGGCCGGGCCTCCGGCAAGCGCGGCGTGGTCCGGCTGACCGCCCTGATGGGCGGCGCGCTCGCCGTGACCGGGGCCGTCTGGGGAGCCGTCCTGTACGCGCTGCCCGACCGGCTGGGCCGTGAGCTGCTCGGCGACACCTGGACGGCGGCATCCGCGCTGCTGCCCGCGACGGGGGCGCAGTACGCGGTCATGGGCCTGGGCACCTGCGCGCTGCTGACCCTGCGGGTGCTCAACCCGAAGGCCACGCTCTCGCTCCAGGTCGTCTTCTCGCTGCTGTCGGTCGCCCTGCTGCTCGGCGGGTACGCGGTGTGGGGCGCGGCCGGGGCGGCGTGGGGCCTGGCGCTCGGCTCCGCCGCGAAGGCGGGCGCGGGGTGGCTGCGCGTGAGCCGCCTGCCGGCGCACGCTCCCACGGCCGCCGAGCCGGAGCAGGTCCGGGCGGCCTGACCCGGCCGGCGTCAGGAACCGGGCCCCGTACGCGGCTGGGCCCTCGTCCGGGATCCGGCTCAGGTGGGGTCGGAGCCGAAGCCCGCTTCCAGGAGGTCGAAGAGGGCGCGCATCGCGCCCTGCTGGTCGGCCCGGCCACGGACCAGGCTCGTGGTGTCCAGGGCGAAGCGGGCCAGGGCCGCGGACCTGAGGTCGCCCTCGGGCGCGCCCGATGCCTCGGCGATGGCCGCGGCCAGGGCGAACTCGTAGCGCTGCCACATCCGGTCCCAGTACTCCTGGAGTTCCGGCGTCTCGCGGACCAGGGTGAGGTGCGCGACGACCGCCGGGTCGTCCATACGCCGGCTCGCGCGCGTCGCCACGAGGTGGTCGCGCAGGGAGTGCAGGACGGAGCGGCCCGGCGCGCGGTCCCGTACGGCCGCGACGAGCGCGGCCTCGATGTCCTCGTCCTCGTCGAAGACCAGCGCTTCCTTGCTCGGGAAGTGCTTGAACAGCGTGGTCACGGAGACGTCGGCCGCCTCCGCCACCTCGCGGACGCCGACCTTGTCGTACCCGCGCTCCAGGAAGAGGCTCAGGGCCGCGTCGGCGAGAGCCTTGCGGGTCTGGGCCTTCTTGCGCTCGCGGCGTCCCACTGTCTCGGTCATGGCATCACTCTAACGTTGCGGTGTATCCGGTGCAAAAGTTGAGTGGTTGCACTTATCGCCGGGTCCGGGTCAGCGGAGCCGGGCGTCCTTGTCCTGGCGGTACGTGGCCACGAGCGCGAGGCAGATCCCGGCGATGGCCACCCGCCCCGAAGCCTGGAGCAGGGGACCGCGCAACAGGATGAAGGAGTACCCGGCGACCAGCGGCACCACCGTGGAGATCAGACTGCCCGGTGGCGAACGCCGGGTCGCGCGCTTCGCGTAGCGGCGGTCGACGCGGGCGGCGGCGTACCCCATGCCCAGGAGTCCCGCGCCCATCCCCAACGGCCCGAAGTCCAGCCACAGCTCCGCCCAGATCGGGGAGGAGAGGTTGGTGTTGACCGTGCCCATCCACTGGCCGACCATCACACCGGTGTCGCGGGGCTTGCCGGGCCACATCGTGCGCGGCACCGCGAAGAAGACGGATCCCGCGAGCTGGCGCCCGTAGAGGTGGCCGGGGCCCGAGTTCGAGTAGGTGATCGTGTTGGCGAACATGCCGATCTGGTCGTAGTCCTTGAGCGCCATCGGCTCCAGGAACGAGGTCGTCTCGACCGGCTTGTAGTTCTTCTCGTCGTACCGGAAGCGGTCCGCGAAGGGGAAGATCAGGAGCGCGACCACCACGGCCATGGACAGGGCCACCCGGTACATCGCGGCGCTCACCGGGAAGACCGTGAAGAGCAGCGCGAACATGACGGTCAGGAACCAGTAGCGCGGGTTCGAGATCGGGTTGTTGACGATCAGGTTGAGGACCGCGAGCGCCGACCAGACGACGATGACCGACACCTTGCGGCGGGCGTACTTCGAGGTGATCAGCCAGCGCGTGTACAGCAGCAGGGCGAGCAGGGCCGGGACGGTGCCGAAGCCGCGCAGCAGGGCCTGGCCGGCCTGGCCGTCCTGCGAGACGCCCGCCTCCTCGATGCCCGCGATGATCTCCTGGCGGCTGGAGAAGAAGACCGCCGGACCGCCGAGCTTGAGGATCAGGGCCGCACTGCCCAGGAACGCCAGCACCGTCAGCAGCTGGAGCCGCCGTCGGTGCGCCATGACCGGCCGCGGCTCCTTCTGCGAACCGCCCGCCCGCCCGGTCGGCCGGTGGCGGGCCAGCAGCACGCCCACGTCGAAGGCGGCGCAGCCGAGCAGGACGAGACCGATGGCGACGGTGAGGTCGGAGCGCGGGCCGACCACCGGGGTCGGGACCTGGCCCAGGACCGCCTGGGCCAGGGGGGCCACGCCCATGGCCATGTAGACGAAGAGCCAGAAGGAGCCCTGGAGCAGCTTGCGGCGGCTGGTGAGGACCATGGCGGACAGCCGGGCGCCCGCGTACATGGTGAGCAGCAGCTGGAGCCAGAAGGCCGCGTCGTGCTGGCCGGCACCGGACTGGACGGCCACGAAGAGCGGCAGGAAGACCGTGAATCCGAGCGCGAGCGGCACGGAGAGCGCCCGGGAGAGCAGGGTGCGCGGGGTGGTCACCCGGCCCCAGTGCTTCTCTTCGTCCGGATGCGGCGGGACGGGCCGGGCGACGGCCCCGCGTATGTCGGTTGCCACGCTTGCCCCCACCCCTGTGCCTGATTCGCGCGCAGTCTAGTCTGAGCGCTCGGCGTCCGGGGAGGCGCCCGTGGGTCGCACGACGGGGCGGACGATGAGGGGTAGCTGTGCGTGATCTTCCTGCCTTCACGCTGGCCGGATACGACAAGGGGCGCGGGCTGCTGACGCAGGCGCTCTGGTTCGCCGTGATGAACACGCTGTTCATGAGCTGGCTGTGCCCGGCGCGGCTGCGGGTCTCGCTGTTGCGCGCCTTCGGTGCCCGGATCGGCGAAGGCGTGCTGATCCGCCACAAGGTGCGGGTGCTGTGGCCCTGGAAGCTGACCGTGGGCGACCACGCGTGGATCGGCGAGGGCGCCTGGATCCTGAACCTGGAGCCGGTGACGATCGGCGCGCACGCCTGCCTCTCGCAGGAGGCGCTGCTCTGCACCGGCTCGCACGACCACCGGGCCGCCGACTTCCGCTACCGCAACGCCCCGATCACCGTCGAGGACGGCGCGTGGGTGGCGGTACGGGCCACCGTGCTGGCGGGCGTGACGGTCGGCCGGTGCGCGGTGGCGGGTGCGGGATCCGTGGTCCACAAGGACCTCCCCGCGCTGACCCTGCAGACCCAGGACGGGCGTCGCCGCCCCGTCGAGGAGCCCAAATGAGAGTCCTGCACGCCGTCACACTGCACTCCCCCACGCACGCCTTCGGCGGGCCGGTCCGGGTCGCGCTGAACCTGGCCAAGGGCCTGCGGGCCCGCGGTCACGAGGCGAGCCTGCTGGCGCTCGGCGAGGGCTTCGAGCCCTGGCCGGACTCGGTGGAGGGGGTACCGGCAAAGCTGTTCCCCGCCCGGCGCCTGCTCCCGCTCGGCTTCAGCGGGATGACCTCACCGGCCCTGCTCGCCTCGGCGGGCCGCCTGGTGCGGGGCGCGGACGTGGTCCACGTCCACCTGGCGCGGGACCTGGTCACCCTGCCCGTCGCCCTGGCGGCGCTGCGGGCCGGCAAACCGCTGGTCCTGCAGACCCACGGGATGGTCGACCCGAGCGGGAAGTTCCTGGCCAAGGTGCTGGACGCGGTGGCGGTACGCCGGCTGCTGCGCGGCGCCGACGCGGTGCTGTACCTGACCCCGCACGAGCGGGACGGACTCGACGCGGTGGTCGGAGCCCCGGCCCTGCCCCAGGCGGTCCGCCTGGTCAACGGAACTCCGGCACAGCAGGAACGCCCCCCGCTGAGCGGCCCGCCGCGGATCCTCTACTCGGCGCGCCTGCAGGCCCGCAAGCGCCCGGTGGACTTCGTGGACGCGGCCCCGGCGGTCCTGGCGGCGCACCCGGACGCGCAGTTCGTGGTGGCCGGCCCGGACGAGGGCGAACTGGCGGCGGTCCGCTCCCGCGTGTCCGCCCTCGGCCTCTCGGCCCGTTTCACGATCCCCGGCGCCCTGTCGAGCTCCGAGGTCCTGACGGAACTGCGCCGCGCCCACGTCTACGTCCTGCCCTCGGTGGACGAACCCTTCCCGATGTCGGTCCTGGAGGCGCTGTCGGTGGGCGTCCCCCCGGTGGTGACCCACTCCAACGGCCTGGCCCGCGACATCGCCGCCGCGGGCGCCGGCGAGGCGGTCGACCCGGGCCCGGCGGGCGTCGCCGCGGCGGTCCTCGCCCTCCTGGACCCGGAGCGCAACGCCGCGGCCTCGAAGGCGGCCCGCGAACTGGCCGCCTCCGCCTTCTCGATGGACGCGGTCCTGGACACCCTGCTGGACGTCTACGCGAGCGCCTCCCGCTGAGGCCCCTGGCGCGACACCTATTCGGTGTGGGCTGCGAGGCGCTGGGCCTCGGCCGTTACTTCGGCATCGAGCCAGTCAGGTGCCTCGTCGCCGTGCTCGATGGCGCCGTACTCGTCGTCGAGCTCGGCCAGCCGCGCGGTCAGGGGTGATCCGTGGCCGTAGCGGCTGTGGATCCGGAAGGTGAGCTCCCAGGGCTTCAGCTCGCCCGCGAGCATGCGGCGAGCGAGCGCGGGGGCGGCGGCCTCCCGGCCGGCCTCGCTGTCGACCGGGTAGAAGGTGAGCCCGAGTTCGTGGAGTGCTGCCGGGAGCAGGTAGTGGACGTCGTAGTCGGCCTCGGCGCGCGTGCAGGCGGCGAGGACCCGCAGGCCGGGGGTGTCGAGTCCGGCGACGAGCGCGTCGCAGGCGGCACTGACGACATCGCTCCCGGTGGCTTCTCCGACGCTCCAGAGGGCGACATGGTCCTGTAGGGCGATCGCTGCTGCTCCGGTCGATGTCACCCGCTCATCGTCGCCTTCGCGGGGTGTCCGGGTCGAATCGGTTTCGCCGCCGCGCCGCGTGGCGTGGGCATACGGATCGGCCCCGCCCCCGGGCAGTCCGGGGGCGGGGCCGAATTCGTGGAGCTGCGGGTTAGGCCGGGATCCAGGCGTAGCAGCCGTTGGAGACGAACTCCGTCGTGCCCGCGGGGATCGTGGTGGTGATCTTGTCGCCCGTCTTCAGGGGGGTTTCCGGGCCCGAGGCGAGGACGGCGCCGTCCTTGCCCTTGGCTTCCCAGGTGCACGTGGTGCTCTGGGTCAGGGCGCGGTAGCCGCCCGCCGCCGGGGACTGCTTCGTGCCGTCCGGGAAGCCCTTCGAGGCCGCCGCGAGGACCGGCAGCTGGTCGGGGCAGAGGAGGGTGATCGCGTCCTTGGCGTTCGGGATCTCCCCGGCCACGATGGAGCCGATCGCCGCGTCCTTGTCGTGCTTCGCGGTGCGCTGCACCCGCTGGCAGGACTCCTGGCCGGTCTGGAGGACGGCCGCCGGGTCCATCTTCTCGGGGACCCGCCCGCTCAGGTACTTCTTCTCCGTCGCGGTGAAGCTGCCCGTCTTCGGGGTGAGCTTCGCGTCCGGCAGGACGGGGCCCGTCGGCTTGGCGTCCGTCGAAGGCGGCGCCGAGGCGTCCGCCGGGTCGGCGACCGGCGAGGAGGCCGGCGGCTTGGGGCTCGCGGCCGAGCCCTCGGCCTTGCCGTCCCCGCCCGAACTGCAGGCGGTCAGCGTCAGGGCGGCGGCCAGCAGGACAGCAGCCGCTGCGGAGCGTCGGTACATCAGGTGGCTCCCGTACGTATGAGATGGGTGTGCGGGGCCCGGCCGCGCCCCACATCACGTGGAGTGCGGCCGGGCCCCGCATGCCCTCAAGCGGTTACTTCGCGCCGAAGGTGAGGATCAGCTGCGGCATCGCGTCCGCGGCCGTCGCCTCCGAGGACCAGATCCACAGCGGGTCGGTGCCCGTGCTCGTCAGGCCCAGGCTGTAGCTGGTGCCCAGCACCGCGGAGAGCGCCGCCGTGTCCAGCTGCGTGGTCTGCACCGCCGAGCCGTCCGGCACGCCCGCGAAGGAGCCGAGCGGGGTGGTGCCGAGGGTCGGCTTCGTCTTGAAGGTGGTGCCTGCACCGCTCCAGGTACCGGTGACCGGGACCACGGAGATGGTGTCGGTGGTACCGGCACCCGCCGCCGTCGTGGTCTTGACCTGCAGCGCGGCGGACTTCAGCACCTGGCCGGCCGGGGCCGCGGGGATGTCGAAGCGCAGGTACGTCTCGTAGGCCGAGGTACCGCGGACCGCGAGCGAGGTGGCCGCGCCGTTGGCGGCGCTGGGTGCGCCCTGGTTGATGTAGGTGTCCTCGGTCGCGTTGACCTTGGAGACCGTGTCGGTGGGCGCCTTGGCCAGGTCGAAGTGGTTCTTGGCCTGGGCCTGGGTCAGCACCTTCGGGTAGACGGCCGTCTCGTCGATCTGGCCGGCGAAGAAGTTGCTGGTCGGCCTGGAGGGCCAGCCGCTGGTGTTGTCGCCGCCGACGTGCCAGAAGCCCTCGATCGCCTGGGAGGTCGTGACGTTGCCGGTGGCCTTGGACTGACCGTCCACGTACAGCGCCATGCCGGAGGGGCCCTGGGTGGCGACGACGTGGTGCCACTTGTTGTCGTTGTACGTGTCCAGCAGACCGGTGGAGATGGTCTTCGTCCCGCCGGAGTTCACGCCGAAGAAGATCCGACCGGTGTTGGTCATGTAGATCTGCTTGTCGTAGTTGCTGCTGTTGCGGTCGGTGTTGTTGCCGAAGCCGACCAGCTTGCCGCCGCGGGTGGTGTTCGTCTTGAACCACGTCTCGATGGAGTACGAGCTGCCCACCGTCTGGCGGTGGTCGCTGTAGACCTGCTGGCTGGTGCCGTTGAAGCCCATGGCCGTGCTGGCTCCGGTGACGGCGCCGGGGGTCTGGCGCAGCGCCGGGGCGTTGAGCTGGATGCCGCTGGTGTTGCCGCCGTCCGAGGAGTCGGCGACGTACGGGCTGACGGTGTCGTCGTAGCGCCAGTACAGGTTGGCGCCGTCCGCGCGGACCTGGTTCGGGTACGCGACGACCGAGTTGGGGACCGTCACCGAGGTGCTGGCCGACAGGGCGCTGGTGTTGCCGGCGGCGTCGGTCGCGGTCACGCGGTAGCTGTAGGACAGCCCGGCCTTGACCGTGGTGTCGGTCCAGGAGGCCTGCTGGCGCAGCCACTCCAGGGAGTCGGCGCTGACGGTGGCGATCGGGGTCGTCGAACCGTTGCGGTAGATCCGGTAGGTCAGCTTGCTGTCGTCCTGGTCGTAGCTGGCGCGCCAGCGGACCTGGACCTCGCCGGGCTTGACGCTGGAGACGCTGGAGACCGGGGTGGTCGGGGCGCCGACGTCGCCGGAGGAGGCGAAGCGGGTCAGGGCCTGCTGCTCCTTGCCGTTGATCTGCGTGAACTCACCGCCGACCCACATGTACTTGGTGTCGTTCTTCTCCGCGATGGCCATGACGCGCGGGCCGATGCCCTCGCCGATGCCGTCGTTGGCGGTGGGGTGCCAGCCGAGCTTCGCGGGGCTGCGCACGAAACCGTCCACGGGCGCGGGGGCTGCGCCGGCGTAGTTGGTCAGCTGCGCGTTGAAGAAGTTGCGCTTGCCGTCGGGGAACTGGCCCTCGAGGGAGCAGTCGTGCGCGTGCGAGGAGCTGTAGAGGACTCCGTCGTAGGGCAGGACGTACTGCGTCGCGCCGAGGCAGCGGTCGCGCCACTTCTCGGTGAAGTCGCCGGCGAGACCGATGCGGCCGTCGAAGACGCCGCCGCCGGAGCCCTCGTTGCCGGTGTAGTAGCCGGTCGAGTCGGCCGCGATGTCCTTGACGACCGAGTTCGACGGGATGTTGCTGTACGTCTTGACGACGGCACCGGTGGTGGCGTTCACGACGGCCAGCGCGTGGCTGTTGGAGCCGTTGACCGTGAAGAAGTCACCGCCCAGCAGGACGTTCTTGCCGTCGTTGCTGAGCTCGATGGCACGGCCGGGCTCGTCGGCGTTGGCGACGAACGGCTTGAGCGCACCGGAGGCGGCGTCGATCGCGGCGAACCGCTCACGGGGCGCGCCCTCGACGGTGCTGAAGTCGCCGGCCGCGTACAGGGTGTCGTCGGTGACGGCGAGCGCGCGCACGGTGGCCGGGAAGCTCGGGTGGAACGAGGCCTTGGGGGTGCAGGACTCGATGTCGATGGCGGCGACGCTGGAGACCGGGGTGCCGTTGACGGCGCCGAAGTATCCGGCCGCGTAAAGGGTCTTCTTGTCCTTCGAGACGGTGAGGGCGCGCACGGTCGCGCTGCCGTCGCCGGTGGTGAAGGAGAGCTTGCAGGAGCTCGGGGCACCCGTGGCCGCGTCGAGCGCGACGAAGTTCACGGCTTCCTGCTCGGCTCCGGCCGCGCCGTTGGGCGGGCGGACGGCCGAGAAGGTGCCGCCCGCGAAGACCGTGCCGTTGGCCTGGTCCATGGCGAAGACGATGCCGTTCGGCTGCCACGTCGGCAGGTTGTCGGCGGTGAAGGCGACAGGCTGCGTGATGGCCGACGCCTCGGGTATCAGCACCAGGCCCGCGGCCGTGCCGGCGCCGGCCAGTGACAGGACGAGGGCAGCAGTCAGCCCTCTGGATCTACGCATGAGCCCCCCAGGGCAATTGCCCGGTTTGAATGGCTGGTTCGACAAGTATCAGATCAGCCATATGTACTGGCGCAGACTAGGGCTCGTGCGAGGGCCCGGTCACCTCCCTTGACACATTGCATACCAAGTTGGAATCAACAAGGTCGAGCAGCGTTCAGCACGGAGGGTGCACTGCGGACAAATGGCAGGTTTGACCCGGCCGCACCCGCATAAGCTGCGCGAATGACCGGGTCACGGCAAATCGTAGGCGAAATCTATGGCCTCAGCGGTCAATGCGGACGCTTACGCCCGCCAGTTGGTCCTCGACCTGCCGGATGTCCGAGTCGACCATGATCTTGGCCAATTCGGCCACCAGGACCGTCGGCTTCCAGCCAAGGAGCTCCTGGGCCTTGGAGGCGTCGCCGATCAGGGCGTCGACCTCGCTGGGGCGCTCGTACTTGGGGTCGTAGCGAACGTGCTCGTTCCAGTCGAGACCGGCGTGGGCGAAGGAGGCCTCGACGAACTCGCGGACGGTGGCGGCGACGCCGGTGGCCACGACGTAGTCGGTGGGCTCGTCCTGCTGGAGCATCCGCCACATGGCGTCCACGTACTCCGGGGCGTAGCCCCAGTCGCGGACCGCGTCGAGGTTGCCGAGGTAGAGCTTCTCCTGGAGACCGGCCTTGATCCGGGCGACCGCGCGGGTGATCTTGCGGGTCACGAAGGTCTCGCCGCGGCGCGGGGACTCGTGGTTGAAGAGGATCCCGTTGACGGCGAACATGCCGTACGCCTCGCGGTAGTTCACCGTGGTCCAGTACGCGAACACCTTCGCGGCGCCGTACGGGCTGCGCGGGTGGAACGGGGTGGACTCGTTCTGCGGGGGCGGGGTGGCGCCGAACATCTCCGAGGACGAGGCCTGGTAGATGCGGGTGTCCACGCCGCTGGCGCGGATCGCCTCCAGCAGCCGCAGCGCGCCGAGGCCGGTCACGTCGCCGGTGTACAGGGGTGCGTCGAAGGAGACGCGCACGTGCGACTGGGCGCCGAGGTTGTAGACCTCGTCGGGGCGTATCTCGCGGAGCAGGTTCACCAGGGCGACGCCGTCCGAGAGGTCGGCGTGGTGCAGCACGAAGGACCGGTTGGCCGTCTGCGGGTCCTGGTAGATGTGGTCGATCCGCTCCGTGTTGAAGCTGGAGGATCGACGCACGAGCCCGTGCACGGTGTAGCCCTTGGAGAGCAGCAGCTCGGCGAGGTACGAGCCGTCCTGTCCAGTGACGCCGGTGATCAGCGCGGTCTTGCCCATTGGGTCCCCCCTGGGGATCGTTGCGGTCTTGTTGTACTGAGGCTGCTGCGCGGCCCCCGGGTGGTCGTTACGGCAGGCGGCCCTGGACCGAGAGGACTGGATGGGTACCGTACACGGCCCATCCGGAACCGCTCCCGCCGCATCCACGGTGGGGCGGGGCCGCCCGCGGCCGCCCGTCCGGGCGGCCCGGACTCCCCCGTCGGGCCGCGGTCGGCGGACTGGCATCATCGGCGGTATGACAAGTTCGCCGTTCCTGCCTCCGAACGCCCGTGTCTTCGTCGCCGGCCACCGCGGTCTCGTGGGGTCCGCGGTCGTCCGTCGGCTCACCGCCGACGGGTACGAGGTGCTCACCCGCGGCCGTGCCGACCTCGATCTGCGCGACGCCGCCGCGACGGGGGCGTACCTGCGGGACGTCCGGCCCGATGCCGTCGTCCTGGCCGCCGCCAAGGTGGGCGGGATCATGGCCAACAGCACGTTCCCGGTGCAGTTCCTGGAGGACAACCTCAAGATCCAGCTGAGCGTCGTCGCCGGCGCGCACGCCGCCGAGGTCGGCCGGCTGCTGTTCCTCGGGTCCTCCTGCATCTACCCCAAGCTCGCCCCGCAGCCCATCAGCGAGGACGCACTGCTGACCGGCCCGCTGGAGCCGACCAACGAGGCGTACGCCCTGGCGAAGATCGCCGGCATCGTCCAGGTCCAGTCGTACCGCAAGCAGTACGGGGCCTCGTACATCTCCGCCATGCCGACGAACCTCTACGGGCCGGGCGACAACTTCGACCTGGAGACCTCGCACGTGCTGCCGGCCCTGATCCGGCGCTTCCACGAGGCCGCGGCCGAAGGGCGCGAGGAGGTCACCCTCTGGGGTTCGGGCACCCCGCGCCGGGAGTTCCTGCACGTCGACGACCTGGCCGCCGCCTGCGCGGTCCTGCTGCGCGAGTACGACGGCGGCGAACCGGTCAACATCGGCTGCGGCGAGGACCTGACCATCAAGGCGCTCGCCGAGACGGTCGCCGAGGTGACCGGCTTCCGCGGCCGCCTCTCGTGGGACACCTCGAAGCCGGACGGGACGCCCCGCAAGCTGCTGGACGTGACCCGTCTGACCTCGCTGGGCTGGAAGCCCGCCGTCCCGCTGCGCGAGGGCATCGCCGCCACGTACGCGTGGTGGCGCGAGCAGAGCGCGACGCAGGACGGCGTGCGGGGCGACGTGCGGGGCTGATCTCAAAGCAATGGACCTCAGTACGCTCCGCGTCCGTCGACCACGGCGCGGAGCGTGCGGCCCATGACGTCGACGTCACTGGTGAAGGACCAGTTGTCCACGTACTGCAGGTCGAGCTGGATCGTCTCGTCCCAGGACAGGTCGGAGCGGCCGCTGATCTGCCACAGCCCGGTCATCCCCGGCCGCACCGTGAGCCGGCGCAGCTCGACCTCGTCGTACTTCGCCACCTCCTCGGGCAGCGGCGGGCGCGGGCCGACCAGCGACATGTTCCCGGCCACCACGTTGATCAGCTGCGGCAGCTCGTCCATGGACGTGCGGCGCAGAAGCCGGCCGATCCGGGTGACCCGGGGGTCACGGCGCATCTTGAACATCAGGCCGTCGTTCTCGTTGGATCCGGACAACTCCGCTTTCATCGCGTCCGCGTCCACGACCATCGTGCGGAACTTCCACATGACGAACGGGACCCCGTCGCGCCCTATGCGCCGCTGCCGGTAGAAGGCCGGTCCGCGCGAGCCGAGCCGTATCGCGAGCACCGTTCCGAGGAACGCGGGCGCGAGCAGTACCAGCCCCACCCCCGCCGCCACCCGGTCCAGTACGGACTTCAGCACGGTCTGCACGCCCCGGCTCACCGGCGGCGCCACCCTCAGCACGGCCAGGCCGCCCGCGGACAGGGTCTCCAGCCGCTTGACGGAGACCTCCACCAGTCCGGGGAAGACCGCCAGTTCCAGCCCCGCGTCGTGCAGGGCCCAGGCGATCCGGCGCAGCCGCTCCCCCGCGAGCCGGGCCCCCGGGGCGACGAGCACCAGGTCGGCGTGGTGGGCGGCGACGGCGGCGAGCACCGCGCCGGAGTCCCCGTGCGGGGTCGGGGCCATGGCCGGGCCGAGCCGGGCCGCGACGGGCACCCCGCTGGCCGTCTCGCCGGGCCCGACCGGGACGACGCCGACGACCACGTAGGGGTGGTCGGTGCGCGCGGCGAGGTGCCCGATGACGGACTCGGCGGCGTCGGGCTCGCCGACGACCAGCACCCGGCTCACGGCCTGGGCCTCGCGCCGGGCGGCGGAGAGGTGGCGGTAGGTCAGTTTGTGGCAGGCGACGGTGATGAGCAGGGCGGGCAGCAGGGCCCCGAGCGCGGACAGCCGGGGGGTGTCCTCGCCCGTGATCACGCGGGCCACGGCGAGGACACCGATCAGAATCAGCCAGTCGTGCACGACGGGCAGGACACCCCGGGACTCTCCGAGCACGCGGGCCGTGTACCGGCGCCGAAGCATCTGCACGCCGGTCCAGGCGAGGGCCGCGCCGAGGGCGCAGTAACCGGGCCTGGCCTGCTGTGCGGCTTCGAAGACCAGGCCTACGGGCAGCCCCGCACCGATGAAGTCGGCGGTGACGGCGGCCGGCAGGTACCAGCGCGCCTTGTCTCCGAGCTTCCGGGCAGGCGCAACCGCCTCTTTGGCCGTTCTGGCCACTCTTTGCACAGGAATATGGACATGCCTCATGGGCCCCCCTGGCACGTGGTCTATGACAGTGGCGTGTGTCCGCGGCTTCCCCAGGCAGTGGACAACTGACGCACCGGGAAACAGTACGACAAACACCCGTACGGTAATTGCCGTTTCCGGGAACCGGACGTCTTGTTGCTCAAGCGTTAGCGGTCGGTACGGCGCATTCCGGATATTACGCGCTTCTCTCCCACACTCAAGTGAATGTTCCGGATACCGGATACGTCACTTCGGACAACGGACCATTTCCAGCCAACATTTTGACGCGGCCCTGACATTAGGCTTCGCAGATGACACTCTTCGACCGTTCTTCGCACCAGCCCGATCTGCCCGGAGGCCCACCCAGCCATCCGGAACCCCCCTTGCAGAAGGAGTCTGCGTTGAGTCCCACCCCCCAGCGGCGTGCCACCACGGCCGGCGCGCTTGTTGCCGCGGCCGCTCTTCTCGCCGTAGGCATCCAGACCGGTACCGCCACCGCCGACGCCACCGCGTCGAAGGCCGGATCGGTCGCAAAGGCCAACCCAGGCGCTTCGGCTCGTCTGCTCAGCGCTTCGGAGCGTGCGACGCTCCTGAGCGAGGCGAACTCCACCACCGTCCAGGCGGCCAAGACCCTCGGCCTCGGCGGCTCCGAGAAGCTCGTCGTCCGTGACGTGGTCAAGGACAACGACGGCACCACCCACACCACGTACGAGCGCACCTACGACGGCATACCGGTGCTCGGCGGTGACCTGACCGTCCACGCCAAGAACGGCGTCACCAAGAGCGTCACCAGAGCCACCAACCACGAGATCAAGGTCGCCGACACCACGGCCTCGGTCACCCCCTCCGCCGCCGAGGGCCAGGCCGTCTCCGCGGCCAACTCCTCGGGCTCGAAGCAGGCCAAGCCCTCCAAGAACGCCCGCAAGGTGATCTGGGCGGCCGACGGCGTGCCGGTCCTCGCCTACGAGACCGTCGTCGGCGGCCTCCAGGACGACGGCACCCCGAGCGAGCTGCACGTGGTCACCAACGCCAAGACCGGCGCCAAGATCACCCAGTGGCAGGCCATCGAGACGGGCACCGGCAATACCGAGTACAGCGGTCAGGTGACCCTCGGCACCTCCGCGTCGGGCAGCAACTTCACACTGACCGACGCCGGGCGCGGCGGCCACAAGACCTACGACCTCAACGGTGGTACGGGCAGCGGCACGGGCACCCTGTTCAGCGGTCCGGACGACATCTGGGGCAACGGCCTGCCCTCCAACCGGGAGACCGCCGGCGCCGACGCGCACTACGGCGCCCAGCTGACGTGGGACTTCTACAAGAACGTGATGGGCCGCAACGGCCTGCGCAACGACGGCGTGGCCCCGTACAGCCGGGTCCACTACGGCAACGCGTACGTCAACGCGTTCTGGAGCGACAGCTGCTTCTGCATGACGTACGGCGACGGCACGGGCAACAACCACCCGCTGACCTCGATCGACGTGGCCGCGCACGAGATGACCCACGGCCTGACCTCGGTCACCGGCAACATGACCTACAGCGGTGAGCCCGGCGGTCTGAACGAGGCCACCTCCGACATCATGGGTTCCGCGGTCGAGTTCTACGCGAACAACCCGACCGACGTCGGCGACTACCTCATCGGCGAGAAGATCGACATCAACGGCGACGGCTCGCCGCTGCGCTACCAGGACAAGCCGAGCAAGGACGGCAGCTCCGCGGACGCCTGGTACTCGGGCGTGGGCAACCTCGACGTCCACTACTCCTCGGGCCCGGCCAACCACTGGTTCTACCTGGCCTCCGAGGGCTCGGGCGCCAAGGTCATCAACGGGGTCAGCTACAACTCGCCGACCTCCGACGGCCAGCCGGTCGTGGGGATCGGCCGCGACGCCGCCTCGAAGATCTGGTTCCGTGCGCTGACGGTCGGCTACTTCAAGTCGAACACCAACTACGCGGCCGCCCGTACCGCCACTCTGCAGGCCGCCGCCGACCTGTACGGCCAGGGCTCGACCACGTACAACAACGTGGCCAACGCCTGGGCCGGTATCAACGTCGGCGCCCGCATCGTCAACGGTGTCACGGTCACCAACCCCGGTAACCAGAACACCGTCACGGGCAGCGCCGTCAGCCTCCAGGTCCAGGCCACCAGCACCAACGCGGGTGCCCTGAGCTACTCGGCGACCGGTCTGCCGACCGGCCTGTCGATCAACGCCTCGACCGGTCTGATCTCCGGGACCGCCTCCACCGCCGGTTCGTACAACACCACGATCACGGTGACGGACTCGGCGAACCAGACCGGTACGGCCTCCCTCGTCTGGACGGTCGGCACCTCGCAGCAGTCGGTCTTCGAGAACACGACCGACTACCAGATCGCGGACAACTCCACGGTCGAGTCGCCGATCGTGGTCAACCGCACGGGCAACGCCCCGAGCACCCTCAAGGTGGACGTGAACATCGTCCACACCTACGTCGGTGACCTGGTGGTCGACCTCGTCGCCCCCGACGGCTCCGTCTACAACCTGCGCAACCGCACCGGCGGCAGCGCGGACAACATCATCCAGCAGTTCACGGTCAACGCCTCCTCCGAGGTCGCGGCCGGAACCTGGAAGCTCCGGGTGGCCGACAAGGCCAGCCTGGACACCGGCTACATCAACAGCTGGAAGCTCACCTTCTGATCCCCACGAGGGAGCAGGCGTGAGCCAGAGCTGAACCGCTAGATCACGGGGCCGCCCGGGAGCAGACTCCCCCGGGCGGCCCTGTTCCATTGGCCCCTGCAGGACAGGGTCGACTTCCCCCCGTGGCCGGGACCTTCGGCGCCCGCCGGCGGGCCGCTCCAGCCTCATAGTGGAAATCAGCGAACCTACGGAACCGTAGGTTCGGGTGATTCCGAGGACGTGACCCATGCCGCAGCCCCCCACGACCACCCCCGCCGCGCAGCACCCCTGGCTCATCCAGGGCGGTATGGGCGTCGGCGTCTCCGGCTGGAGGCTGGCCAAGGCGGTATCCGGCGAAGGGCAGCTGGGCGTGGTCTCGGGAACGGCCCTGGACGTCGTACTGGCCCGCGTGCTCCAGACCGGCGACCCGGGCGGTCACGCCCGCCGGGCCCTGGCCGCCTTCCCGCTCCCCGAACTCGCCCAGAGCGCGCTCGACCTCTACTTCCGCGAGGAGGGCCTCGCGGAGGGCGCGGCGATGCGCACCACCCCGCGGCTGCGGGCGACGGGCGGGGCGCAGGCCGAAATCCTCACCGTCCTCGGCAACTTCGCCGAGGTCTGGCTCGCCAAGGAGGGACATGACGGTGTCGTCGGCATCAACTACCTGGAGAAGATCCAGCTCGCCACGGCCCCCGCGATGTTCGGCGCGATCCTGGCAGGCGTCGACTACGTGCTCGTGGGCGCGGGAGTCCCCGGTCAGATCCCTGCCCTCGCCTCGCGGCTGGCGCGCTACGAACGCTGTGTGAGCAAGATCCACGTGGAGGGCGACGAGGAGCCCCTGGACCACCTCTTCGACCCGTGCGCCCTGCTCGCCGGACACCTGCCCGGCCCGCTGCGCCGCCCCCACGTGCTGGCCATCGTCTCGCTCCCGGTCCTGGCCACCTATCTGGCCCGGGACGAGATCACCCGCCCCGACGGCTTCGTGATCGAGACCAGCCAGGCGGGCGGGCACAGCGCCCCGCCGCGCGGGCCGATGAAGCTCGACGAGGCCGGAGAGCCCGTCTACGGCCCGCGCGACAATCCGGACCTCGCCAAGATGACGGCCCTGGGGCTGCCGTTCTGGCTCGCCGGCGGCCAGGCCAGTCCCGAGGCGGTGGCCGAGGCCCTCGCCGCGGGGGCCGCCGGAGTCCAGGTCGGCAGCGCGTTCGCGCTGTGCGAGGAGTCCGGGATGGTCCGCCACCTGCGCGAGGAGCTGCTGGGCCGGGCCCACACGGGCACCCTGTCGGTGCGCAACGACCCCGAGGCCTCGCCGACCGCGTTCCCCTTCAAGGTGGCGGACCTGCCGGGGACCGTCTCCGAGCCCGAGGTGGCCGCGGCCCGGCGCCGGGTCTGCGACCTGGGGTTCCTGCGCACGCCGGTACGGGGTCCTCGCGGGCTGGTCTACCGCTGTGCGGCCGAGCCGGTCGCCGCGTACGTGCGCAAGGGCGGCGAGGAGGCCGACACCAAGGGCCGCCAGTGCCTGTGCAACGGCCTGCTGGCCACCATCGGACTGGCGCAGCGCCGGCCGCACGGCCGGGTGGAGCCCCCGCTGGTGACGATCGGCAAGGACCTGTCGTTCCTGCCGAAGCTCGCCCCGGACGCCCGGCCGTACACGGCGGCGGACGTGGTGCGCTGGCTGTCGGAGGGCGCGGACACCGCCGCCCCCGCGACCGCCGTGCCCGCGGTGACCGCCGTCGGCTGAGCCGCGCCCGTACGTACGCGGGAGGGCCCGGTACCCCGAGGGGTACCGGGCCCTGCCGTCGATCGGCGGGGGTCAGCCGATGGTGCGGAAGATGGACCGGAAGAAGTCCGGGGCCGACTGGGTCGGGCCCTGGGCGGCGCGGGGGCCGTGGCTGCGGTCGTCGTCGTCGCGGCCCTCACCGCGCCCGTCGTGGCGGCCCTCGTCGTCGAAGTCGTCACCGCGGCCGTCGTGGCGCCCGTCGTGACGGCCCTCGTGGCGGTCGTCGTTGTCCGTCGGCTTGAAGTAGGCGGAGCGCACCTCGGTGTTCCGCAGCTCCTCGCCCGGCTCCAGTTCCGCCTCCGGCGCCCCGCCGCAGTTGCGGTCCTCGAAGAGCAGGGCGAGGGACCGGGTGTCGTTCTCCACCCTGGTGGCCGGCCGGTGCCCGGTGGTGTTCGTCAGCCGGTAGCAGGTGTCGTTGTCCGCCGGGTGGATCCGCCCGTCACGCCGGTCGCCGTCCTCGTCGACGTAGCGGTAGTGCAGCGTGCCGAGGTGCTCGCGGTCGTCGTGGTCGTTCGCGTACGAGAGTCCGGCGGTGGGCAGGACGAGCGCGAGAGCTCCGACGAGTGCGGTGGCGGTGGTGCGAAGACGCATGGGGAGTCCGTTCCTCGGGTTCCTCGGACGCCCGGTCCGGTGGGCATCCGCGGGCAGCGTAGGAGCGGACGATGCTGCCGAAACGATTTGGCACGGAGGCGCGTTCGAAGGTTCACCCTCCCGGTCCCCCACCCCGTCCCGAACGCCCGGACGCCCCGAATCCGCTCGGGATTCGGGGCGTACGGGGCTGCGTGCGCGGCCGGGACCACTCAGACGGCGGCCCGTTCGACGGCCGGGACCCCGCCCTTGCGGGGGCCCTTCGGGCCGGCCGGACCCTGCGGGGCCTGCGGGGCCGCGGCCGGCCGGCGGACCAGCGCCACCAGGATCACCGCTCCCGCCAGGCCCATCGCCCCGGAGACCCAGAAGGTGTCCCGGAGCCCGCTCGCGAAGGCCTCCTCCACCCAGTGGCCGGCCCCCGGAACCGTCTGCAGCAGCCGGGCCGCACCGCCCGAGGCCAGCGCCTCGGCCGTGCCGTGCGGCTGGCCGGAGCCCGCCAGTCCGTCCTCCAGGCCGGACTGGAAGACCGCGCCGAGCACCGCGATGCCCAGGGCCATGCCCAGCTGGCGCGCGGTGTTGAGGGCGCCGCCCGCCATCCCGGCGCGGGCCGGGGGAACGGCCCCCATCGCGGCGGCCGCGAGGGCCGGGGAGATCATGCCGACGCCCACACCGGTGACGGCGAGACCGGCCACCAGTGCCGTCCAGCCGTCCCCGGCGTCCAGCATCCAGCCCTGGAGCAGGGCGCCCGCTCCGATCAGGAACAGCCCGCCGCCGATGGTGAGCCGGGCCGGGGCCCCGTGCATCAGCTTGCCGGTCACGGCGGCGACCACGAAGGCGGCCAGGCTCATCGGCAGCATCGTCAGACCGGCAGCGACCGGGCCCATGCCCTCGGCGCTCTGGAGCCACAGGGACACGTACATCAGGTACCCGAAGGCGGCGCCGGACATCAGCAGCGCGGCGGCCATGACGGCCACGAAGGTCGGGCTGCGGAACAGCGAGAGGTCCAGCATCGGTCGGGAGCTGCGCAGTTCGACGAGGACGAAGACCGCGAAGGCGGCGGCGCCGAGGGCGAACAGGGCCAGGGTGGTCGCGGAGGTCCAGCCGTTCTCGCCGACCCGGATCAGGGCGTAGGTGACGGCCGCGGCGCCGGTGGTGAAGGTGACCATGCCGGGCAGGTCCAGGCCCTTGGCGTGCGGGTCGCGGGACTCGGTGACGGCCTTGAGGGTGACGTGGACGGCGAGGGCGCAGACCGGCAGGTTGATGAAGAAGATCCACCGCCAGCCGAACTGCTCGGTGAGCAGTCCGCCGATGATCGGACCGGCCGCGGCGGCGGCTCCGTTGACCGCGCCCCAGACACCGAAGGCGACGCCCCGGTCGCGGCCCTGGTAGGCGGAGCTGAGCAGGGCCATGGTGGTGGCGAACATCGCGGCGCCGCCGATGCCCTGGACGGCGCGGAAGGCGATCAGCGCGGCCGGTCCACTGGCCAGACCGCAGGCGAGCGAGGCGAGGGCGAAGAGCCCGAGCCCGCCGAGGTAGACGCGGCGGCGGCCGATCCGGTCGGCGAGCGATCCGGCGCCGAGGAGCAGGGCGGCCAGGGCGAGGGCGTAGATGTCCATCACCCACTGGAGGCCGGAGAATCCGGTCTTCATGTCGGCGGCCATGTCGGGCAGGGCGACGGTCACGATGGTGACGTCGACCAGGAGCATGAAGGCCCCGAGGCACACCGCCGTCAGGGGCAGCCATTTACGCATGGGGATTCTCCTCGGAGCACGGAGGGGCAGGGGTCCAGGGGTGGATCCCCGGTGACGCCAAGGTCTCAGTGGACCGCCCCGATCCCCCACTCAGCGGCTCTCTTCCAGCGGATTTCCATCATCAGGGGCTCTGTCATGATGGAAACCGTGAACGACACGGAGCTCGACGCACTCGACCGGTCCCTGGTCCAGGCCCTCACGATCGACGGCCGGGCCCCCTTCAGCCGGCTCGCCGAGGTGCTGGAGGTCTCCGACCAGACCGTCGTGCGCCGCTACCGGCGGCTGCGGACCACCGGCCTGATCCGGGTCGTCGGGCTGCCGCTGGGCAGCCGGGTCGGGCTGTTCGAGTCCTGGCTGCGGGTGCAGTGCGCACCCGACGCGGCGCTCCCGGTGGCCGAGGCGCTCGCCCGCCGCCCGGACATCGCGTGGGTGAACCTGAACTCGGGCGGCACCGAGATCCACTGCATGACGCGGGCCCGGACCCGCAAGGACCGGGACACCCTGCTGCTGGAGAAGCTGCCGCGCACCCGCCGGGTGACCGGCATCAGCGCCCACACCATCCTGCGGAAGTTCTTCGGAGGGCCCGACTCCTGGGCCGGCATGGACCTCATGCGCCCCGACCAGATCGCCGCCATGCAACGGCCTCCCGCCGAGCCGGGCCCGGACCGGTACGTGCTGGACGAGGCGGAGCACAGGCTGCTCTCGGTGCTGGGCAGCGACGGCCGCGCCGGATATCCGGAACTGGCGCGCGCCAGCGGCCTGTCCGAGTCCACCGCCCGGCGCCGGCTGGAGCGGCTGCGCGATCTCGGGGCGGTCTTCTTCGACGTGGAGTTCGCTCCCGCGCTCCTCGGCTACGAGGCGGAGGCGACGCTGGTGCTGACCGTCCCGCCGGCCCGCCTCGCGCAGGTGGGGGCCGCCCTGGCGAGCCACCGCGAGGTGGCGTTCGCGGCGGCCGTGACCGGGGCGGCCTCCTTGATGGCGGTGGTGCTGTGCCGGGACACCGAGGAGCTCTACACCTATCTGACCGAGCGGATCGGCGCGGTGGAGGGCGTGGGCCAGGTGGAGGTGATCCCGACCCTGCGCAGCGTGAAGCGGGCCGGGATGCTGGTGGAGGACGGGCGGCTGGTGGACCCGCCGCCCGCCCCCTGAGGCCCCGTCCCCGGGGCCCCCGCTACCGCAGGAGTACGCCGCCTCCCGCGTCCGTGTCCACGGGGCCCGCGACCAGGCCCAGTTCGGCCGGGGTCGCCAGCAGCGGGTGCGCCGGCAGGATCCGTACGGTGTACCCGAAGGGCCCCGTACGGTCGAGGGCGAGCGGGCCCTCGTACAGCCAGCGGCCCTCCAGGTCCGGTCCGCCGGCGGGCTTGAGCGGGAAGGTCCGCCCGCCCTGGATCACGTCCTGGGCGTCGACCCGGCCCGCGACGGCCTGTACCTCCACGTCCTCGGGCGCCAGCGCGTCGAGCGAGACCTGCACGCGCAGGGTGAGGGTGGCCCCGAGTTCGGCGGTGCCGCCGACCGGGCCCGCCGCCAGTGCCTCCACGTGCTCGACGGTGAGCTGCGGCCAGGCCGCCCGGACCCGCCCCTTCCACCAGGCGAGGTCCCGGGCCGCGTCCGGGGTCAGGGCGCGGTGGGCGAGCGCGGCCGGCGCGTAGAGCCGCTCCACGTACTCCCGCACCATCCGCCCCGCCAGCACCTTGGGTCCCAGGGAGACGAGGGTGCGCCGGACCATCTCGATCCACCGCACCGGAAGTCCGCCGCGTCCGGCCCGGTCGTAGAACCGGGGCGCGACCCGGCCTTCGATCAGGTCGTAGAGGGCGTTCGCCTCCAGGTCGTCGCGCCGGTCCTCGTCCGTGCCGAGGCCGTCGGCGGTCGGGATGGCCCAGCCGAAGTCCGGCTCGAACCATTCGTCCCACCAGCCGTCCAGCACGGACAGGTTGAGGCAGCCGTTCAGCGCGGCCTTCATCCCGCTCGTCCCGCAGGCCTCCAGCGGGCGCAGCGGGTTGTTGAGCCAGACGTCGCAGCCCGGGTAGAGCTTCTGCGCCATGGCCATGCCGTAGTCGGGCAGGAACACGATCCGGTGGCGCACGCGCGGGTCGTCGGCGAACCGCACCAGCTCCTGCACCAGCCGCTTCCCGCCGTCGTCGGCCGGGTGCGCTTTGCCCGCGACCACGATCTGCACGGGCCGGTCCGGGTCGAGCAGGAGCCTGCGCAGCCGCTCGGGGTCGCGCAGCATCAGCGTGAGCCGCTTGTAGGACGGGACCCGGCGGGCGAAGCCGATGGTCAGCACGTCCGGGTCGAGTACGGAGTCCACCCAGCCGAGTTCGGCGTCGGCGGCCCCGCGCTGGCGCCACGAGGCGCGCAGACGGTCCCGCACCTCTTGCACGAGCTGTTCCCGCAGGACCCGGCGCAGGTCCCAGACGTCCTGGTCGGGGATGTCGGCGACGGCGTCCCAGCGCTGGGAGCCGCCGACGGACAGCGCGTCCTCGGTCCGCCCGGCGCCAATCTGCTTCGCACCGAGCCGGACGACCTCGGGCGCCACCCACGTCGGGGCGTGCACCCCGTTCGTCACGGAGGTGATGGGCACGTCGGCGGGGTCGAAGCCCGGCCAGAGCCCGGCGAACATCTCCCGGCTGACGGCCCCATGCAGGGTGGAGACCCCGTTGGCCCGCTGGGCCAGGCGCAGCCCCATGACCGCCATGTTGAACACCCCCGGGTCACCGCCGGGGTACGTCTCGGCGCCGAGCTCCAGGATCCGGTCGACCGGTACGCCGGCCAGCTCGCCGCCCTCGCCGAAGTGGCGGGCCACCAGGGTCCGGTCGAAGCGGTCGATGCCGGCGGGCACGGGGGTGTGCGTCGTGAAGACGGTCCCGGCGCGCACGGCTTCGACGGCTGCGTCGAAGCCGAGCCCCTGCTGCCCTTCCAGTTCCCTTATGCGCTCCAGCCCCAGGAACCCAGCGTGTCCCTCGTTGGTGTGGAACACCTCGGGGTCGGGATGCCCGGTGATCCGGCAGTAGGTCCGCACGGCCCGCACCCCGCCGATGCCGAGCAGCATCTCCTGCAGCAGCCGGTGGTCGCTGCCGCCGCCGTACAGCCGGTCGGTCACCTCGCGGGCCACGGCGTCGTTGTCCTCGACGTCCGAGTCCAGGAGCAGCAACGGCACCCGGCCGACCCGGGCCTGCCAGATGTGCGCGTGCAGGGCCCGCCCGCCGGGCAGGCTCAGCGAGACCCGCGCCGGGGTTCCGCCCTCCTCCCGCACGAGGGCGACGGGCAGTTCGTTGGGGTCGAGCACCGGGTAGTGCTCCTGCTGCCAGCCGTCCCGGGAGAGGGACTGGCGGAAGTACCCGTGGCGGTAGAGCAGTCCGACGCCGATGAGGGGTACGCCGAGGTCGCTGGCGGCCTTGAGGTGGTCCCCGGCCAGGATCCCGAGCCCGCCCGAGTACTGGGGCAGGGCGGCGGTGATCCCGAACTCGGGAGAGAAGTAGGCGATGGCGGCGGGCAGCTCCTCGGCCGCCTCGTGACCTTGGTACCACCTCCCGCCGTGGACGTAGTCATCGAGATCGGCGACGGCGACGGCGAGCCGCCGCAGGAACCGCCGGTCCCCGGCGAGTTCGGCGATCCGCGCGGCGGACACGGCGCCGAGCAGCCGGACGGGATCCCCGCCGGCTGCCTGCCAGCCCTCGGGATCGACGGATTGGAAGAGCTCCCTGGTCTCCGCATGCCAGGACCAGCGCAGATTGCGCGCGAGATCGGCGAGCGGCGAAAGGGGCTCGGGGAGGACGGGGCGCACGGTGAATCGACGGATAGCCTTCACGCGTTCCACCTTCGCAGGGGATTACGGATCGAAGCGGCCGCACCACGCTGTGCACCGCGAGCGTCACCCTCGGAAGGCTAGCGCCGCGGCCCCCGCCGGACCATGGCGCCTCAGTGGGGCTCCTGTTCGAGCAGGTCGTCCAGGTACTCCCGCAGCGCCTCGGGCGGCGCGGCCCGCTCCAGCGTGCGCAGCACGGCGAGCGCGGGCTCCGCCAGGTGGCTGCCCAGCTGGATCAGGGCGTGCAGCTCGGATTCCGGCGCGCGCGGGTCCCGCTCCCGTACGGCGGCCGTCGCCAGCGCCCCGCACAGGTACCGGCCGACCTCCGGCTGCCAGGAGTCCGGCCAGTCGGAGGCCTCGGCGGCGGCGAGCTCCCGCACCCGGGGGTCGGGCGAGCGGAGTCGGGTGCGGAGCGATTCGTGCCGGTCCTCGGTACGCATGCGGCGTACTCCTTTCCCGCCACTCGGGGCGACGGACCCTTGCCTCCCGCGCGCCGCTCACGGACGCTGCGGCGAGCCCGACTTGACTGAGCCTCGACGAATGGTGAGCCAGGGCTTGGGGACACCCGTGCGACTACGTACGAGTAGTTAACCAAGGACGCGGAATGGTCCGGGCTGGAGTGGGAAGGGCTCCCGGGTACGCGCACGGCGCACCCTCCCCCGAACCTCTCCCGCCACCCGAGTGAACGCGGACAGGAGCGGCCATGCCCGCAGCCCAGCCGTCTTCCGAGCAGCTAGAAACAGAGCGAACAGAGCGTGCACTACCAGCCGCCATGCCGGCTGGCCTGTTGTCACCGAGCCCTGCGAACTGCCCCCAGGTGATCCCATCATGATCGGTCGCATTCCCGTGCTGGACGTCCGCCCTGCCGTCGACTGCGGCGTCAGACCCGCCAAGGCGGTCGTGGACGAGGTCTTCGAGATTTCCGCCACCGTGTTCCGCGAGGGCCACGACGCCGTCGCCGCGCACGTCGTGCTGCGAGATCCCAGCGGGCGGCTGCGGCCTCCCGTGCCCCTGTCCGAGCTCGCCCCCGGCACCGACCGGTGGGGGGCCCGGGTATCCGCCGAGGTCGAGGGGAGGTGGACGTACACCGTCGAGGCGTGGAGCGACCCGCTGGCCACCTGGCGGGCCCACGCGGCGATCAAGATTCCCGCCGGGATCGACCCGGGGCTCACCCTCCTGGAAGGCGCCGAGCTCTACGAGCGGGCCGCCGCGAAGATTCCCAAGCGGGACGGGCGCGAGACCGTGCTCGCCGCCGCCGACGCGATGCGCGACGAGGACCGCGAGGTCGCCGTACGGTACGCGGCCGCCGTCGATCCGCGGGTCGCGCAGACCCTGGCCAGGCGCCCGTACCGGGAGCTGGTCACCGCCTCCAAGCCGCTGCCGCTGCTGATCGAGCGCAAGCGGGCCCTCTTCGGCTCCTGGTACGAGATGTTCCCCCGGTCGGAGGGGGCGGTGCTGGAACCGGGCGCCGAGCCCGTCAGCGGAACCTTCCGCACGGCCGCCGAGCGGCTTCCCGCCGTGGCCGCCATGGGCTTCGACGTGGTCTACCTGCCGCCCGTCCACCCCATCGGGAGCACCTTCAGGAAGGGCCCCAACAACACCCTCTCCGCCGGGAGTTGGGATCCAGGTGTGCCGTGGGCCATCGGTTCCACCGAGGGCGGCCACGACGCCGTCCACCCGGACCTGGGCACCATCGAGGACTTCGACGCCTTCGTGGCGAAGGCGCGGGAGCTGCGCATCGAGGTGGCGCTCGACTTCGCCCTGCAGTGCTCCCCGGACCACCCCTGGGTGGAGAAGCACCCGGAGTGGTTCCGCCACCGCGCCGACGGGACGATCGCCTACGCGGAGAACCCGCCGAAGAAGTACCAGGACATCTTCCCGATCCACTTCGACGCCGACATGCCCGGCATCATCGAGGAGACGGTACGGATCCTGCGGCACTGGATGGCGCACGGCGTCCGCATCTTCCGGGTGGACAATCCGCACACCAAGCCGGTGGTCTTCTGGCAGAAGGTGATCGCGGACATCAACAAGTCCGACCCGGACGTGATCTTCCTGGCCGAGGCCTTCACCCGGCCCGCGATGATGCGGACCCTGGCCGCCATCGGCTTCCAGCAGTCCTACACCTACTTCACGTGGCGCAACACCAAGGCCGAGCTCACCGAGTACCTGACCGAGCTCGCGGACACCCGCTCCGCCTCCGTCATGCGGCCGAATTTCTTCGTCAACACCCCCGACATCCTGCACGCCTACCTTCAGCAGGGCGGGCGTCCCGCCTTCGAGGTCCGCGCCGTCCTGGCCGCCACCCTCTCCCCGACCTGGGGGGTCTACGCCGGCTACGAGCTCTGCGAGAACTCCCCGGCCGAGGAGGGCAGCGAGGAGTACCTGGATTCGGAGAAGTACGAGCTGCGGCCGCGCGACTGGGCCGCCGCCGACCGCGAGGGCCGCACGATCGCCCCGCTGATCACCGCCCTGAACCGGTTGCGCCGCCGCAACCCCGCGCTCCAGCAGCTGCGCGACATTCATTTCCACCCGACCGACAACGAACAGGTGATCGCCTATTCGAAGCACTCCGGAGCAAATTCCGTACTGGTGGTCGTCAACCTCGATCCGCACCACACCCAGGAGGCGACGGTCTCGTTGGACATGCCGGTACTCGGCCTCGACTGGCACGCGTCCCTCGCGGTGCGCGACGAGCTCACCGGCGAGACCTATCACTGGGGCAGGGCGAACTACGTACGTCTGGAGCCGGGCCGCACGCCCGCGCACGTACTGGCCGCTCTGCGACCGTCCCCGCCCACCGGAGGGTCACCCACCTCATGATGATCAACGATCCCGTCCACGACACCTTCGAGGACACCCCCGTCAAGGACCGCGACCCCGACTGGTTCAAGCGGGCGGTCTTCTACGAGGTCCTCGTCCGCTCCTTCCACGACAGCAACGGCGACGGCGTGGGAGACCTCAAGGGGCTCACCGCCAAACTGGACTACCTCCAGTGGCTCGGCGTCGACTGCCTCTGGCTCCCGCCGTTCTTCGCCTCGCCGCTGCGCGACGGGGGCTACGACGTCTCCGACTACACCTCGGTGCTGCCCGAGTTCGGCGACCTCGCCGACTTCGTGGAGTTCGTGGACGCCGCCCACACCCGGGGCATGCGGGTGATCATCGACTTCGTCATGAACCACACGAGCGACCAGCACGAGTGGTTCCAGCAGTCCCGCAAGGACCCGGACGGGCCCTACGGCGACTACTACATGTGGGCCGACAACGACAAGCAGTACCAGGACGCCCGCATCATCTTCGTCGACACCGAGACCTCGAACTGGACGTACGACCCGGTCCGCAAGCAGTACTACTGGCACCGGTTCTTCTCCCACCAGCCGGACCTCAACTACGAGAACCCGGCCGTCGTGGAGGAGATCATCTCCTCGCTCCGGTTCTGGCTCGACCTCGGCATCGACGGCTTCCGCCTCGACGCCGTGCCCTACCTGTACGCGGAGGAGGGCACCAACTGCGAGAACCTGCCGCGCACCCACACCCTCCTCAAGCGGGTCCGCGCCGAGATCGACGCGCACTACCCGGACACCGTGCTGCTCGCCGAGGCCAACCAGTGGCCCGAGGACGTCGTCGACTACTTCGGCGACTTCGCCAAGGGCGGGGACGAATGCCACATGGCATTCCACTTCCCCGTCATGCCGCGCATCTTCATGGCCGTGCGAAGAGAGTCCCGCTACCCGGTCTCGGAAATCCTCGCCAAGACCCCGGCCATCCCGCAGAGCTGCCAGTGGGGCATCTTCCTGCGCAACCACGACGAGCTCACCCTCGAAATGGTCACGGACGAAGAGCGCGACTACATGTACGCCGAGTACGCCAAGGACCCGCGCATGCGGGCCAACATCGGCATCCGGCGCCGGCTCGCCCCGCTGCTGGACAACGACCGCAACCAGATGGAGCTCTTCACCGCCCTGCTGCTGTCGCTGCCCGGTTCGCCGGTGCTGTACTACGGCGACGAGATCGGCATGGGCGACAACATCTGGCTCGGCGACCGCGACGGGGTCCGCACCCCGATGCAGTGGACCCCGGACCGCAACGCCGGTTTCTCCTCGTGCGATCCGGGCAGGCTGAACCTGCCGGTCATCATGGACCCGGTCCACGGGTACCAGGTCACCAATGTCGAGGCGGCCATGGCGTCGCCCTCCTCCTTGCTGCACTGGACCCGCCGGCTGATCGAAGTCCGCAAGGCGAACCCCGCCTTCGGTCTCGGCTCGTACACCGAACTGCCTTCGTCGAACCCGGCGGTGCTCGCTTTCCTCCGCGAGTACGGAGACGACCTGGTGCTGTGCGTGCACAACTTCTCGCGCTTCGCGCAGCCCACCGAACTGGATCTGCGGACGTTCCACGGACGGGTCCCGGTGGAACTCACCGGTGACGTCCGCTTCCCGCCGATCGGCGAGTGGCCGTACCTGCTGACCCTGGCGGGCCACGGCTTCTACTGGTTCCGCCTGCGCTCGGAATAGGCACCGGACCCGGGGCGGGCGCGGCGAATGGGTCAACCGCCCGCCCCTGTACGGACCATCCTGACCCGACACTCGCACACACCGGAGAAGCAAACACCGCGATCCGGGACACTCTGCGCATTCTTTGACGGCCCGGGGAAAGGACGCGACGCCATGTCGGAGGCTGCATCCGCCCGGGAATGGCTCACGGCCGACCGGGCCGCCGGGCTGGGCCCGCTGGAGCCGATGCTGAGGGCCTGGCTGCCCGCGCAGCGCTGGTTCGCGGGCAAGGGCCGCGCCATCTCCGGGCTGCGGACCATCTCGGCCGCCGAACTGCTGCCGCCGGGCTCCGCGCCCGGACTCCTGCACCTGCTGCTGGACGTGGACGGGGACTGCTACCAACTGCTGCTCGGCATCCGCCCGAGCCCGCTGCCGCCCGCGCTCGCACCCGCGCTGATCGGCCGCGCGGAGCAGGGCCCCTACGCCGGCCAGTCGGTCTACGAAGGCCTCGGCGATCCGCGGATCGCCTCGCTGCTGCTGGAGCGGCTGCGCACCCCCGGAACCTTCGGACCGCTGCGCTTCGACCGGGACCCGGCCGCCGTGATCCCCGAGGCCCCGACCCCCCGGCCGCTGTCCGGCGAGCAGACCAACTCCTCGCTGATCTACGGGGATTCGTACATCCTCAAGGTGTTCAGACGGGTCGGCCCCGGGGTCAATCCCGATCTGGAGCTCCCCCGCGCCCTGGCCGCCGCCGGCTGCGCCCGGGTGCCCGCGCCGGTCGCCTGGTACGAGGCCGAGCTGCCCGGCTCCGAACCCCTGACCCTGGGCGTGCTCCAGCCGTACCTGCGCGGCTCCGACGACGGCTGGCAGCTCGCGCTGCACCGGCTGCGCTCCGGGGCCGACTTCACCGCCGAGGCGCACGCGCTGGGCCGGGCCACCGCCGAGGTGCACAGCGCGCTGGCCGGAGCCCTGCCGACCATCGCGCTGGGTCCGGAGCAGACGGCCCGGCTGGCCGCCGGAATGACCGCGCGGCTCGCCGCCACCGCCCGCGAGGTGCCCGCGCTGCGGCCCTACGAAGCGGGGCTGCGCGGAGCCTTCGACGCACTGGCCGCCTCCCGCGGGACCGGGGTGCCCGCCCAGCGGATCCACGGGGACCTCCACCTGGGGCAGACCCTGCGCACCGCGGACGGCAGTTGGGCGCTGATCGACTTCGAGGGCGAACCGGCCCGGCCACTGGCCGACCGGCGCCGCCCCGAACCGGCGGTGCGCGACATCGCCGGGATACTGCGCTCCTTCGACTACGCCGCCCGCTCGCACCGGCCCTTCGCCCCCGCCTGGGCCGACGCCTGCCGGGCCGCCTTCTGCGAGGGCTACGCCCGCACCACCGGACGCGACCCGCGCGAGGACCCCGTACTCCTGCGGGCCTACGAGACCGACAAGGCGGTGTACGAGGCCCGGTACGAGTCCCGGCACCGCCCCGACTGGCTGCACGTGCCGATGGCGGCGATCCGCCGGCTGTCCGAGCCCCAGCGTCCCCCCTCCCACCGCACGCATCCCCCCACCCCCGGCTCCACCACCCCCCACCCGAAGCCCCCGAGGAGGCCGCTCGCGTGAGCGCCGCACGACAGCCGTCACCGACCGTCCGCGACGAAGCCGCTGTCGCCGTCACCGCCCCCACCGCCGGCCCCTCCCTCGAAACGAGCGGCGCCAAGAAGACCCGGCCCCCGCGGGCCCGCCGGGCCGCCCCGCCGCACGGGGTCCGGCCGGCGCCGCCGCTGGGAGCGGAGGAACGGGCCCGGCTCCTGGAGGGCCGACACCACGACCCCCACGGGGTGCTGGGCGCCCGCGTGCAGCGCAGCGGGGTGTCCTTCCGGGTGCTGCGCCCGTACGCGAAGGCGGTGACCATCCTCGCCAAGGGGCTGCGGGCCGAGCTCTTCGACGACGGGGACGGGCTGTTCTCCGGGCTGCTGCCGCTGAACGGGGTACCGGACTACCGGCTGCTGGTGGCGTACGACAGTGACGAGGTGGAGGTCCACGACCCCTACCGCTTCCTTCCCGCGCTCGGCGAGCTCGACCTGCACCTGATCGGCGAGGGCCGGCACGAGGAGCTGTGGACGGCGCTCGGCTCGGAGCCGATGGAGCACCAGGGCACGACCGGCACCCGGTTCACGGTGTGGGCGCCCAACGCCCAGGGGGTGCGGGTCACCGGGGACTTCTCGCACTGGGACTCCGTCGCCTACCCGATGCGCTCGCTCGGCTCGACCGGCGTGTGGGAACTGTTCCTGCCCGGGGTCGGCGAGGGCGCGATGTACAAGTACGACATCACCCGCCCGGACGGCTCGCACACCCTGCGGGCCGACCCGATGGCCCGGCACGCCGAGGTCCCGCCGGCCAACGCCTCCGTGGTCACCGCCTCCCGCTACGAGTGGCAGGACGCCGAGTGGATGGCCGCGCGCGGGGAGCGCCCGCCGCACCAGGCCCCCTTCTCCGTGTACGAGCTGCACCTGGCGTCCTGGCGGCCGGGGCTCTCGTACCGGCAGCTGGCCGAGCAGCTGCCCGCGTACGTCACCGAGCTCGGCTTCACGCACGTGGAGTTCATGCCGGTCGCCGAGCACCCCTTCGGCGGCTCCTGGGGCTACCAGGTCACCGGCTTCTACGCGCCGACCTCCCGGATGGGCACCCCCGACGACTTCCGCTTCCTGGTGGACGCGCTGCACCGGGCCGGGATCGGGGTGATCGTCGACTGGGTGCCGGCGCACTTCCCGCGCGACGACTGGGCGCTCGCCGAGTTCGACGGGCGGCCGCTGTACGAGCACCACGACCCGCAGCGGGCCGCGCACCCGGACTGGGGGACGCTGGAGTTCGACTACGGCCGCCGCGAGGTCAGGAACTTCCTCGTCGCCAACGCCGTGTACTGGTGCCAGGAGTTCCACGTGGACGGGCTGCGCGTGGACGCGGTGGCCTCGATGCTCTACCTCGACTACTCGCGCTCCGAGGGCGAGTGGACCCCCAACGAGCACGGCGGCCGGGAGAACCTCGACGCGGTGGCGATGCTCCAGGAGATGAACGCGACCGTCTACCGGCGCTGCCCGGGCGTGGTGACGATCGCCGAGGAGTCCACGGCGTGGCCGGGCGTCACCCAGCCCACCGACGGGGGCGGGCTCGGATTCGGCCTGAAGTGGAACATGGGCTGGATGCACGACACCCTGCGCTACGCGTCGAAGGACTCGGTGCACCGCAAGTACCACCACCACGACATGACCTTCGGGATGGTCTACGCGTTCAGCGAGAACTACGTCCTGCCGATCTCGCACGACGAGGTGGTGCACGGCAAGCGCTCGCTGGTCTCGAAGATGCCCGGGGACTGGTGGCAGCAGCGGGCCGCGCACCGGGCGTACCTGGGCTTCATGTGGGCCCACCCCGGCAAGCAACTGCTCTTCATGGGGCAGGAGTTCGCGCAGGGCTCGGAGTGGTCCGAGACGTACGGGCCGGACTGGTGGCTGCTGGACTCCTCCTACGCGGCGGCCGGCGACCACCGGGGCGTACGCAGCCTCGTGGGCGACCTGAACCGCACCTACCGGGAGGCGCCCGCCCTGTGGGAGCGGGACAGCGTCCCGGAGGGCTTCGCGTGGGTGGAGGCGGACGCCGCGGAGGACAACGTCTTCGCGTTCCTGCGGTTCGCGCAGGACGGCTCGCCGCTGCTGTGCGTATCGAACTTCTCCCCGGTGGTCCGCCACGCCTACCGCATCGGGGTCCCGGAGGAGGTGCCGCTGTGGCGGGAGGTGCTCAACACCGACCGGGAGCCCTACGGCGGCAGCGGCGTCCACCACGCGCAGCCGCTGCGGCCCGAGCCGGTGCCGGCCCAGGGGCGGGCGGCGAGCCTGCGCCTGACCCTCCCGCCGCTGGCCACGCTCTGGCTCAGGCCGGTGCCGAAGCGGTAGCCGGGGCCGTCGGCGTCGCCGGGGCCATGTGCTCCTCCAGCTCCTGGAGGAGCCTGCGCTTGGCGCGGGCCCCGACGATCTGCCGGACGGGCTCGCCGTCACGGAAGACGAGCAGGGTCGGCATGGACAGCACCCCGTACCGCACGAGGGTGGCGGGGTTGCTGTCCGCGTCGATCTGGACGACCTTGAGCCGCCCGACCTCCTCGGCGGCGATCGCCGACAGGACGGGCGCGAGCTGGCGGCACGGGCCGCACCAGTCGGCGGTGAACTCCACGAGGACCGGCCGGCCGCGCTCGCCGAGCACCTCCGCCTCGAAGTCCGCGTCGGTCACTTCTGCCACACCGTGAGCCTTCATCGTTGCTTCCCCTCTCTTCGTGTCCGTGCCTACGGTCCCGGCCGGTCCCGGCCGCCCTCGGCAGGTCTCAGCCGGTCAGTTCGCACCTGGGCCGCGCCGCCGCCTCGGCCTCGGCTTCGGCGAGCTGGCCGGCCACCTGGTCGCGCACCTCTCCGAGCCGGCCGAGCAGGGCGTCCAGCTCGTCGAGTTTGCGCCTGTAGACGACGAGCGAGGCCGGGCAGGAGTCGCCGGCCGGATGCCCGGCCCGCAGGCACTCCACGAACGGGCGGGTCTCCTCCAGCTCGAAGCCGAAGTCCTGGAGCGTGCGGATCTCGCGGAGCAGCCGCAGGTCGTCCTCGTCGTAGGTGCGGTAGCCGTTGTCGTCACGCCTGGCGGGCAGCAGCCCCCGTGACTCGTAGTACCTGAGCGTCCGGGTACTGGCGCCCGCCCGCTCGGCCAGTTCGCCGATTCGCATGGCCCGACCGTAATCCTTGACGTCGGCGTCAAGGCAAGAGGGGAATTCGGGGAGGCCCTCACCACCCCCGTGCGCGAGGGCCTCCGCCCTGGAGTACGTACTGGCCGGATGGCCGGTTCATGACGGTCCAAAGCTTGTGAGGGAGGTCATGCACGGGACTATCGCTTCGGGCGGCTGGAAACGTACGCTAGGAAGTGGATCACCGCTGGATCCGATTACCGGACAGTCGCAGGGAAAACCGACCAAAGCCCTTTACTCCATAGGACGTTCCTACGAGTTATGGGCTTGTTTGTTTGGTCTGTAGTCGCCGTGCCTCGGCCACTCCTACGGTGTGCCATGTGCACTCCAGCCCACCTTTCAATGCCCCCGCCGCGCGTCGTCTCCGCGCGGCCCTGGGCATGGCGCCCGGTCATGTCGCTTATGGCCTGCGCGCGCAGTACGGACTGATCGTCACGCCCGAGACCGTCATGGGGTGGGAGCGTGGCGAGATATCTCCCACCTCCGCCGAACTCACGGCTCTCGCCGGTGTCCTCTGGTGCTCCCCCGGCGAGCTGCTCGCCGAGCCGGTCACCCTGCGGGAGCACCGGATGGCCAGGGGGCTGGCCGCGGATGAGCTGGCCCGGCGGATCGGTCTGGAGTCGGGCTCGTACCAGAAGATGGAGGACACCGGCCGCTGGAAGGGCAACGAGCGGCAGTCCGCCGCCCTGGCGACGGTGCTCGGACTGAGCCTGGCCCAGTTCGTGACGGCCACCGGCAAGGACGAGGAACTGGCCGACATGCTGCGCAGCGCGGCCACCACCCGCTGGCAGGCGTACGTGAAGCCGCTGACCAAGCTGCTGCCGGTGCCCAAGGCCCACCTGGAGCGGGTGCTGGAGCAGCTGCACGGCGAGTACCAGTCGAAGATGGTGGCCACCCTCAGCTGGGGCGGCGGCGAGGGCGAGGCCGGCAGCGGTGACGCGGGGCGCGAGTTCCTCGCGGACATCGTGAGCCACTTCTGGTACTCCGCCGGCGGTGCGGCGTAGGACACACCGCGCGGATTCGTTCACTACGGCAAACGGCCCCGGCGCGTCCACACGAGGACTGCGCCGGGGCCGTTCGGCCTCCGAAGTCAGGGCGGAGGTCCTTCCGGAGGGGGTCGTAGGGCCTGCCCGGAATGACCGGTTTCACGGCCCCCGGGCCCGGGTCTCCCGGGCTCCCGGACCTAGAAGACCGACTCGGCCTCATACATGCGGTCCTCGGGCACGGTCTTCAGCTCGGTGACGGCGTCGGCCAGCGGGGCCATGACGATGTCGGTGCCGCGCAGGGCGGTCATGTTGCCGAAGTCGCCGCGGTGGACGGCCTCGACGGCGTGCCAGCCGAAGCGGGTCGCCAGTACGCGGTCGTAGGCGGTGGGGGTGCCACCGCGCTGGACGTGGCCGAGGATGACGGGGCGGGCTTCCTTGCCCAGGCGCCGCTCCAGTTCGACGGCGAGGCGGTTGCCGATGCCGGCGAAGCGCTCGTGGCCGTACTGGTCGATCGCGCCCTTCTCGTACGGCATGGAACCCTCACCCGGATGCGCGCCTTCGGCCACGCAGATGACGGCGAACTTCTTACCGCGGGCGAAACGTTCCTCCACCATCTTGACCAGGGCGTCCACCTCGAAGGGGCGCTCCGGCAGGCAGATCCCGTGGGCGCCGCCGGCCATGCCGGACTCCAGGGCGATCCAGCCCGCGTGGCGGCCCATGACCTCGACGACCATGACCCGCTGGTGCGACTCGGCGGTGGTCTTGAGGCGGTCGATGGCCTCGGTGGCGACCATGACGGCGGTGTCGAAGCCGAAGGTGCGGTCGGTGGAGGAGATGTCGTTGTCAATGGTCTTCGGCACGCCGACGACGGGCATCCCGGCGTCCGACAGCATCCGGGCGGCCGTCAGGGTGCCCTCGCCGCCGATCGGGATCAGGGCGTCGATGCCGTAGCGCTTCGCCAATTCGGCGGCGTTCTCCGCCGCTTCGTGGAGGCGGGCGCGCTCCATCCGGGCTGAACCGAGAATGGTGCCGCCGCGCGCGAGGATGCCACTGACGGCGTTGATGTCGAGGGGGCGGTAGTTGCCGTCGAGGAGGCCCTTGAAGCCGTCTTCGAAACCGATGACCTCGTCCCCGTGCCCGACGACGGCACGGTGTACGACCGACCGGATGACAGCATTCAGGCCCGGACAGTCGCCGCCTGCGGTGAGAACTCCGATACGCATCGTGCTGTGTCTCCTGCTCCTGGTCGCACCTGGCCGTTCGCGTGCGGGCGGACGGTCAGGCCGTACATCTGAAGGGCTGTATGGAAGGGCTGCATGGAAGGACGCATTGATGAAGCCTGTCCGATTGTTCCACGTCCGACCGGTGGAGCGCGCTCTGTGGTGCTCCCCCCACGGGGTGCCCGGAAGGCCTTTGGACCTGCCCGGACAGGCCCTTTTCCCGGCGGGCGTCCTATCGATTCCCAGGGGTATCGTCAAGAGGTCAAGCCCACACTAACCGGGACATCCGACTCGTGGATCCGCCCCGCAGCGGCGAGGATCATGGTGGGGCTGTACCGACATTCACACGATTGGGACGGAGAGCACGCGTGACGCGCAGCGTGTACGTGACCGGTATCGAGCGGGGGGACGGCCGGCAGGTCGTCGAGCTGGGGATCATGGAGCTCCTGACCCGCCAGACGGGCCGGGTGGGCGTCTACCGCCCCTTGCTGCACGACGGGCCCGACCGGCTCTTCGACCTCCTCAAGGGCCGCTACCGGATCGAGCAGGACGCCTCGACCGCCTTCGGCATGGAGTACCACGAGGCCTCCGCCATCCTGGCCGAGCACGGGACCGACGAGCTGGTCTCCCGGCTCGTCGACCGCTACCACGAGGTGGCCCGGGACTACGAGGTCATGCTCGTCCTCGGCACCGACTACGCCGACACCAACCTCCCCGACGAGCTGGCCCTCAACGCCCGCCTCGCCAACGAGCTGGGCGCGCTCGTCATCCCCGTCGTGGGCGGCACCAAGCACCCCGCCGAGGCCGTGCGCGCCGAGGCCCGCAACGCCTTCCGGGCGTACGAGGCCCTGGGCTGCCACGTGGGCGCGATGGTCGTCAACCGGGTGGCCGCCGAGGACCGCGAGGTGATAGCGGAGCGGCTGACCGCGCGGCTCCCCGTGCCCTGCTACGTACTCCCGGACGACAAGCACCTGTCGGCCCCGACCGTTGCCCAGATCACCCGGGCCCTCGGTGGCGAGGTGCTCCTCGGCGACGAGGCCGGTCTGGCCCGCGACGCCCTGGACTTCGTCTTCGGCGGCGCCATGCTGCCGAACTTCCTCAACGCCCTGACCCCCGGCTGTCTGGTCGTCACCCCCGGGGACCGTTCCGACCTGGTGATCGGCGCGCTGGCCGCGCACACCTCCGGCACCCCGCCGATCGCCGGTGTGCTCCTCACGCTGAACGAGCGCCCCAGCCGGGACATCCTGACGCTGGCCTCGAAGCTGGCTCCCGGCACCCCGGTGATCTCGGTGGCCGGCAACAGCTTCCCGACGGCCGCCGAACTCTTCTCCCTGCAGAGCCGGTTGAACTCCGCGACCCCGCGCAAGCTGGAGACCGCGCTGGGCCTGTTCGAGCGTCACGTGGACACCGCCGAGCTGCGGGGCGTGCTGTCCGTGGCCCGCTCCGAGCGCGTCACGCCGATGATGTTCGAGCACACGCTGCTGGAGCAGGCCCGCGCGGAGCGCCGCCGGGTGGTGCTCCCCGAGGGCACCGAGGAGCGCGTGCTGCGCGCCGCGGACGTGGTGCTGCGCCGCGGGGTCTGCGACCTCACCCTGCTGGGCGAGGAGCAGGCGATCCTGAAGAAGGCCGCCGACCTGGGGATCGACATCTCCGGCGCCCAGCTCATCGACCCGGCGACCTCCCCGCTGCGGGAACGATTCTCCGAGTACTACGCCAAGGCCCGTGCCCACAAGGGCATGACGGTCGAGCTGGCCGCCGACGTGGTCACCGACGTCAACTACTTCGGCACCCTGATGGTCCAGGAGGGCCTCGCCGACGGCATGGTCTCCGGCTCGGTCCACTCCACCGCCGCCACCATCCGCCCGGCCTTCGAGATCATCAAGACCAAGCCCGACGCGTCCATCGTCTCCTCGGTCTTCTTCATGTGCCTGGCCGACAAGGTCCTCGCCTACGGGGACTGCGCCGTCAACCCGGACCCCAACGCCGAGCAGCTCGCCGACATCGCCGTCCAGTCGGCGACCACCGCGGCCGCCTTCGGCCTGGAGCCGCGGATCGCGATGCTCTCGTACTCGACCGGCACCTCCGGTTCGGGCGCGGACGTGGACAAGGTCCGCAAGGCCACCGAGATCGTCCGCGCGCTCCGTCCCGACCTGCTGATCGAGGGCCCGATCCAGTACGACGCCGCCGTGGAGCCCTCGGTCGCCCTGACCAAGCTGCCCGGGTCCGAGGTGGCCGGCCGCGCGACGGTGCTGATCTTCCCCGACCTCAACACCGGCAACAACACGTACAAGGCCGTGCAGCGCTCCGCGGGCGCCGTGGCGGTCGGCCCGGTCCTGCAGGGTCTGCGCAAGCCGGTCAACGACCTCTCGCGCGGCGCCCTGGTCCAGGACATCGTCACCACCGTCGCCATCACCGCGATCCAGGCGCAGTCCCGGCCCGCGGCCGGCTGACGCTCCCCCACCGAGCCCTCCACCCAGCCATCCAGAAGGAAAGACCCTCATCGTGACCGCATCGCGCGTACTCGTCCTCAACTCCGGCTCCTCGTCGGTGAAGTACCAGCTGCTCGACATGGCGGACGCCTCCCGCCTGGCGGTCGGTCTGGTGGAGCGCATCGGCGAGGCGACCTCCAGGCTCACGCACGAGCCGCTGACCGGACCGGGCGCCGCCGGCGGCAAGCGCGTGCACGAGGGGCCGATCGCGGACCACTCGGCCGCGCTGCGGGCCGTGGCGGCGGAGCTGGCCGCCGACGGGCTGGGCCTGGACTCCCCCGAACTGGCGGCCGTGGGCCACCGGGTGGTGCACGGCGGGACCAAGTTCACGCACCCGACGCTGATCGACGACGCGGTGCTGGCCGAGATCCGCGCGCTGATCCCGCTCGCGCCGCTGCACAACCCGGCGAACGTGACGGGCATCGAGGTGGCGCGCGAGCTCCGCCCGGACCTGCCCCAGGTGGCCGTCTTCGACACGGCCTTCCACTCGACGATGCCGGAGCACGTGGCCCGGTACGCGATCGACACGGCGACGGCGGACAAGTACTCCATCCGGCGGTACGGGTTCCACGGCACCTCCCACGCCTACGTGGCCCGCGCGACGGCCAAGCTCCTGGGCAAGGCCGAGGAGGACGTGAACGTGATCGTGCTGCACCTGGGCAACGGTGCTTCGGCCTCGGCCGTGCACGGCGGCGTCTGCGTGGAGACCTCGATGGGTCTGACCCCGCTGGAGGGTCTGGTCATGGGCACCCGCTCGGGCGATCTGGACCCGGCGGTCGTCTTCCACCTGGCCCGGGTGGGCGGCATGTCGATCGACGAGATCGACTCGCTGCTGAACAAGAAGAGCGGTCTGCTGGGTCTGTGCGGCGACAACGACATGCGCGAGGTGCAGCGGCGGGCGGACGAGGGCGACGCTTCGGCGCGCCTCGCGCTGGCCTCCTACATCCACCGCCTGAAGAAGTACATCGGTGCCTACTCGGCGGTCCTGGGCCGGGTGGACGCGGTCGCCTTCACGGCGGGCGTGGGCGAGAACTCCTCGTCGATCCGGGAAATGGCCTTGGCGGGCCTGGCCGAGCTGGGTCTGGCGCTCGACCTGGAAGCCAACTCGGTACGGTCCCCCGAGCCGCGTCTGGTCTCCGCGGAGTACGCCCGGGTGGCCGTGGCCGTGGTCCCCACGGACGAGGAACTGGAGATCGCCAGCCAGACGTACGAGCTGGTTACCGGTTAGTCACTTTGGACTTTCCGCCAGACGGAATATTCCGCTACGAAACAAACCGATAGGATCCGCTCCATGCGCCGTTCCAAAATCGTCTGCACCCTGGGCCCCGCCGTCGACTCTTACGAGCAGCTGAAAGCGCTCGTAGAGGCCGGTATGAACGTGGCCCGATTCAACTTCAGCCACGGCTCCCAGGCAGAACACCAGGAGCGGTACGACCGCGTCCGGAAGGTCTCCGAGGACACCGGGCGTGCCGTCGGCGTCCTCGCCGACCTCCAGGGCCCGAAGATCCGTCTGGAAACCTTCGCCGAGGGCCCCGTCGAGCTCGTCCGCGGTGACGAGTTCACGATCACCACCGAGGACGTCCCGGGCGACAAGTCCATCTGCGGCACGACCTACAAGGGTCTGCCGGGGGACGTCTCCAAGGGCGACCCGATCCTGATCAACGACGGCAACGTCGAGCTCCGCGTGACCTCGGTCGAGGGCCCCCTGGTCAAGACCATCGTCATCGAGGGCGGTGTCATCTCGGACCACAAGGGCATCAACCTGCCGGGTGCCGCCGTCAACGTCCCCGCCCTGTCGGAAAAGGACATCGACGACCTCCGCTTCGCCCTGCGGATGGGCTGCGACATGGTCGCCCTGTCCTTCGTGCGTGACGCCAACGACGTCAAGGACGTCCACAAGGTCATGGACGAGGTCGGCCGCCGGGTCCCCGTCATCGCCAAGGTCGAGAAGCCGCAGGCCGTCGCCAACATGGAAGGCGTCGTAGCCGCCTTCGACGCGGTCATGGTGGCCCGTGGCGACCTGGCCGTCGAGTACCCGCTCGAAAAGGTGCCGATGGTGCAGAAGCGCCTCGTGGAGCTCTGCCGCCGCAACGCCAAGCCGGTGATCGTCGCGACCCAGATGATGGAGTCGATGATCACCAACTCCCGCCCGACGCGCGCGGAGGCCTCCGACGTGGCCAACGCGATCCTCGACGGCGCGGACGCGGTCATGCTGTCCGCCGAGTCCTCGGTCGGCGCCTACCCCATCGAGACCGTCAAGACGATGTCGAAGATCGTCGAGGCGGCCGAGGAGGAGCTCCTGTCCAAGGGCCTCCAGCCGCTGGTCCCGGGCAAGAAGCCCCGTACCCAGGGTGGCGCCGTCGCCCGTGCGGCCTGCGAGATCGCGGACTTCCTCGACGGCAAGGCCCTGGTCGCCTTCACCCACTCCGGTGACACCGCCCGCCGGCTGTCGCGCTACCGCGCCTCCCAGCCGATCCTGGCCTTCACCACCGACGAGGGCACCCGCAACCAGCTCACCCTGAGCTGGGGCGTCGAGTCCTACGTGGTCCCCCACGTGGACAACACCGACGCGATGGTCGACCTCGTGGACGCCGAGCTGCTCAAGCTCAAGCGCTACAACAAGGGCGACACCATGATCATCACCGCCGGTTCGCCCCCCGGCGTCCCGGGCACGACCAACATGGTCCGCGTCCACCACCTGGGCGGCGGCGCCCGCGACTGACGTCGCCCCGCCGTTCGCACTCTGCCGCACAGAGACCGAGGGCGGCACCCCTGATCCGATGAGGATCCGGGGTGCCGCCCTCGGTGCGTGCGGCCGCGCGAGGCCGTACGGTCCTATTCCGCCGGGCCGATGTAGTTCTTGAGGCCCGGGACGGTCAGGGTGCCGCCGAACTGGCCGGCCTGGACGACCTTGACGTTCGTGAAGAACGCGAAGGGGACGTTCACGGGCGGCGGGGTGTTCGGGGTGAACTCGATCGGGATCAGGCCGAAGAGGTTGCCCTTGAGGCTCTCGGTGTACATCGTCACCTTTTCCCCGCGGATCTTCGACGTCGAACCCGGACGGGACTTCAGGTGGGCGACGTTCGGCCCGGTGCCGACCGTCTGGTACAGGTCCTTGATGTCCAGCGAATCGGCCGTGAACTTCAGGACCTTCTTGGTCTTGCCGCCCGCCGTCTTCACCTCGACGATGCCCGCGTAGTCCAGGCCGTAGAGGGTCAGCAGCGAACTGTTCAGATACCAGGGCTCGTCCGGGAGCAGCGGGATGCCCTGCTCCACTTCGGCGTCGGCCAGGGCCTTGGCGTCGTAGGTCGGGCAGGGGAAGGGTTCCTTCCCGTCCGCGTCCTTCGTCGCCTCCGGCTTGGCCTCGGTCCCGTCCTCGCCCTTGGCCTTGTCCGTCGGCTTGGTGGCGCCCGTCTCGTCCTTCGGGGTGGTCGCGGTGTCCTTGACCTCCTCGGAGAGCTCCGTGACCGTGGCGCCCGCCTTGTTCGCGGCCTCGCGGATCGCGTCCGCGGCCGGGTCGGGGGCGGGCTTGTCCGCGGGCTTGTCCGCCGGCTTGGGGGCCGTCGGAGTGGGCGTCGCGGCCGGAGTGGAGGCCGGCTTGAGGGGCTTGCCGAGCTCGTCGAAGAGGCCCTTGAGCGCGTCGCCCACGCCCAGCGGGTCCAGCGGGTTCGAGGCCTTGGCCGCCGGAGCGGAGGCAGCCTGCTTCTCGGCGGGCGTCGCGGGCTTCTCGGCCGGCTTCTCCACCGGCTTGGACGCCGACGGGCTCGCGCTCGGCGAGGGCACCGCGGTCGGCGACTTGTCCGGCGCGGGCTCCGTCGTCTTCGACGGGGCCTTCGACGGGGTACCGGAGGGAGCCTTCGAAGGTGACGAGGACGGCGACGGGGAAGCCGACTCCGCGGGCTCGTCGGACCGCGTCACGCACGGTCCGGGCGCGAAGGGGATCTCCTCGTCGGCCACGGCCAGCTTCGGCGCCATGCTCATGCCGACGAAGACCGCCGTGGGCATGGCCGCCAGTGCCATCGTCTTGCCGACGGGTATCTGGAACTTGGTCAGCAGCGACTTCCTGGGCGCCGCGTGACGCGGGCCCTTTCTTTCACGGGACTCCGCATCTGGGGCCTCACCCCGCTGCGTTTCGTCACCCCGCACTGTTCCTCCCGCCATCGGCGTGGGCAGTCGTCTCGCTCGCGTATGCCGTTTCTGTCGCGCGGGGGCCGGGTACGCCCTGGAAGCCGCCCTCCACCGCGTCCGCCTTGCCCAGGTCCACGGCATGCACCGCGACCCGGTCGTCCAGCGCGCCCGTCTCGTCCTCCACCGGACTGGCAGGCACCCAGGACAGCGCGAGACAGCCGCCGACCAGGGCCAGGATGAAGCCCAGACCGAAGCCGCCGAGGTTGGACACCGGCAGGGACACCAGTGCCAGCAGGATCGAGGCGACCCCGGCGAAGATGCGGACGCCCTGCTGGAACCAGAGCGTCAGGCCCAGGGTGATCAGCAGGACGCCGATGATCAGTGAACCCGAACCGGCGGTCGTCGCCATCGCGATGGTGACGTTGCCCAGGCGCAGGTCCGCGTACGGGAAGTAGGCGATCGGCACGCCCGCGAGGAGCGTGAACACTCCCGCCCAGAAGGGGCGGCGGCCGCTCCAGCCATGGAAGCGGTAGTACACCGCGGTGAGCCAGGCGTCGTCTTCGGCGCGCACGTAAACCGGGGCCTGGGGGTTCATGGACAACAGCTCCCTGGAAACGGTGGTACTGAACTATGTGGAGCCCGGACGGACCGGGCCGGCGGTGACGGGTGCCGCCACTGCCGGCCCGGTCGTCCGGTCAGGCACCGGAACCGATACGCCGGTCAGGCGATCAGTTGACTGCCGAGTCCTGGTAGCACGGCTGGTCGCCGCCGAGCAGGCGCAGCTTGAGGTCGGGCAGCTTGAAGGTGCCGGCCGTGGTGGCCCACGCCTTCTGCTTGACGTTCGTGAGAACGGCCTTCTCGGCACGCTGCGCGAACGCGTACGGGCTGGCGACCGTACCCGCCTGCGGCTTGGTCGGGTTCGACGGGTCGCCGACCGCGACACCGATGTCCAGCTTGGTGAACTCGGCGTCGGCGTCGAGCTCGGCAACATCCAGGTAGATGTTGTCGGCAACCGCCGGCTTGCCGGGCTTGGTGCCCGTCTGCAGCTTCATCGTGATGTTGCCGAGCGGCGTCGGCGTCACCAGCGACTGGCACATGTTGGTGATCTCGGCGTGGCTGAACCCGGAGATGGTGACCGGGTGGTGTGCCTCGGCGCCCGTCTTCAGGTCGTGGCCGTTGGCAACACTGCCGTACTGGATGAGGTTGGTGCCGTCCAGCTTGTCAGTGGTGACCTTGAAGTCCTGGCCGGACACGGCGAACGAGGCCGCGAGGGCACCCTGCGCCAGACCGACACCGACCACGGCCGTGGCCGCGATGCTCGGAACCATGACGAGCGCGAAGCGCTTCCATCTGGTCCCGCCACGAATCTGAGAACTCATTTCGTTCCTCCTTCTCGGACGTACATCTCCGGTCCGGGCCGTACCCGTCCTGGGATGGGAGAAGTGCTACGTCCTCGGGAAGGAGCGCAGGCGGCCTGGCCGCGGCACTGCCGCGTCCGGTACACCGGCGTTCACCCCCGAGCGACAACCACTTGGCCACGCGTTCGCGCAACCTGGAGGACAGGCACCGCCGTGCGACGGAGACCCCCCTGTCCGGCGGCCGGTGCCACTGCCACCGACCGGCCCGGTGGGGACCCTTCACCGCGGCTCCGGATGAGCGGCTCTGCGGGAAGGACCGAGCGTCGCCGATCGTGGTCCATTCCAGGCCGGGGCACAAGGGGGTTCGTTACTGGCGGGTAACGGCCAGATAACCGATGGCTGACCTGACACTGTCGGGCCGCAACGCTGGGTGTTACCCAGGGCCACGACAGATCGGGGGAAGAGTGAACACACCGGACAGTTCACGGGGTTCGATTTACTGCGAGTAACAGCGGCCGCAATTACCAAGTTTTGGCAAAATGCGGCCGCTGTTCGTCACCGTGTCAACAAATCAACGGCGCCGGAGGGGCGCCGGGCCGGGTCCCGGACCGGACCTCGGACCGGCCTCGGACCGGGCCTCGGACCGATTCCTAGAAGAGCACCCGTGCGAGCGCCGTGCGCGCCGAGGTCACGAGCGGGTTGTCCGCGCCGACGGCCTCGAACATCTCCAGCAGCCGCACCCGGACCGCGTCCCGGTCGTCACCGAACGTCACCTTCACGGTGTCCACCAGGCGCCCGAAGGCGTCCGCCACGTGTCCGCCGGCCAGGTCCAGGTCGGCCGCGGCGATCTGCGCCGCCGGGTCGCGCGGATTCTCGGCCGCCGCGGTGCGCACCGCCTGCGGGTTCATGTCCTTGACGCGGAGCAGGAGTTCGGCCTGCGCGAGGCCCAGCTTGGCCTCCGCGTTGACCGGGTCGGAGAGCAGGACGTTCTTGTACGCCTGCACCGCCCCGCCCAGGTCGTTCGCGTCCAGCGCCTCGACCGCCGCGTCCAGCAGGGCGTCGTAGGGGCCGGCCGGCTCCTCGGCGGGCTCCGCGGCCCCGCCCGGGGTTCCGCCCTCGCCGCCCGGGGTCACCGGGACGCCGAGGACCCCGAAGCGCTCCTCGGCGATCTGGACCACCTGGGCCAGGATCGCGCGGACCTCGTCCTCGGGGGCGAAGTCCTGGAAGAGCGGCATCGCCTGGCCGGCGACCAGGGCGAAGACGGCCGGAAGGGCCTGGATACGGAAGTCGCGGATCAGGTTCTGGCTGGCCGCGACGTCGAACGAGGCCAGGGCCAGGCGGCCGTTGGCCTCGACCGTGAGCCGCTCCAGCAGCAGGCTCAGCTCACGGCCCTGCTCGAAGCCCTCGGCTCGGAAGTCGAGGATGACCGGCACCTCGTTCGAGAGCGGCACCACGTGGCTCTCGAAGCGGGTCTCGTCTGCGTCGAAGACGAGAGCGGACGACGGGACGGCCCCGGCGGATTCGGGCGCACCGCCCTCGGCCGCCCTCCGGGCCGCCTCGGCGCGGGCCTGCTCGGCCTTCGCCTTGGCCTCGCCGGCCGCCTTCACCGCGGCGAGGTCTACGACGCCGCTCATGGACATGTTTCTGGGCTGCATGCGTACATCCTCCCCCGTGTGCGCGCGCCGACGAAAAAGATCGGCCGAAACGAACCGATCGCGGTACTGGTCGTGCTGTGGCGCCGGGTCCCCACCCGGCACCGGTAGCTCTTCGCGTGGTTGTCGCTCTTACGCTACGAGCCGTAGCGTAACTCCCCGCGCCGCCGCGCGCCCCGTGATCTGAACCACACCACCAGGGGCCGCGGCGCCCGCACCAATCGACGCCGCCTTACTGACGGGTATGGTCTCGGCCATGCGCAACCCCAGCTCAGGCCCCTCCACCTCTCCGGCCGGCCGCACCGGCCGCCCGCGCAGCGCCGCGGCGGACGCCGCGATCCTCGCCGCGACCCGGGACGCACTGGTGGAGCTCGGCTGGTCGAAGCTGACGATGGGGGACGTCTCCGCGCGGGCGGGGGTCGCCAAGACCACCCTCTACCGGCGCTGGGCGGGCAAGAACGAGCTGGTCGTGGACGCCGTCGCGGAGCTCTTCGACTCCCTCGAACTCCCCGACCGGGGCTCCCTCGAAGCCGACATCGAGTACGTGGTGCTGCGGTTCGCGGAGCTGCTGCGGCGCCCGGAGGCCCGTACCGCCCTGATGGCTGTGGTCGCCGAGTCCACCCGGGACGAGGCCCTGCGCGACCGGATCCGGTCGGCCATCGTGGACCGGCAGAAACGTCTCGTCGTACTGGGCCGCGAGCGGGCGCAGGCCCGCGGCGAACTCCCCTACGAGGAGGACGCGGACCTCGCCGGCCACACCACGGACCTGATCTTCGACGTCATCGCGGGCACCGTGGTGCACCGCGCGCTGGTCAGCTCCGAGCCGGTGGACGAGATGTGGGTGGCCACCTTCACCGCCCTCTTGATGCACGGCCTCCTGGGCGCCTCCGGCGTCCCGGCCGGCCCCGCACCGGCGTGACCACCGCGGGCCGCCCGTCCGAGAGGGGCAGGAAGTCCGGGAACCAGGCGGGGGCCGCCATGAGCAGGGCCTCCGAGCGCGGGTTGTGGCCCGGCCAGGGCCGCCCGCGGCCCGGCCACTGGGCCCAGCGCAGGCTGTCCGCCTCCTCCGGCGGCAGCACTCCGGAGGCGACCAGGGCCGCGCGGCCCGCTTCCAGCCCGGCCAGCCGGTAGCCGTACTCCGAGGAGTCCGCGGGGTGGAACCCGGCGTCGGTGAGCAGCACCGAGGCCGCCACCCCCTCCAGCCCGCGCTCGATGCCTGCCCGCACGCAGGGCACGTACTGCTCGGGCAGCGCGCAGGACCGTACGGCGTTGAGGATCTCCGTCCGCCCGCCGGGGCCGGGCGGTTCGAAGTCGGCGGCGATGTACGCGTACGGCCCGCGGTTGACCTGCATGGCCACGCGGACGCTCACTCCGCGCACGGAAACGGGAAGGTGGCGGCCGTTCATGGCCGCCACCTTAAGCCTGCGGCGCCCGGCGCTCCGTCAGGCACTGCTCACCCTCGCAGCGCTAGAAGCCGGGCGGCTCCGTGTAGGTGCCCCACTCCTCGCGCAGCACGTTGCAGATCTCGCCCATCGTGGCCTCGGCGCGCACCGCGTCCAGCATGGCCGGAATCATGTTGGACCCGTCCCGGGCCGCGTCCAGCATGGCCGCCAGAGCACCCGTCACCTTCGCGTCGTCCCGGGCGGCCTTGCGCTCCGCGAGCTCCCGCACCTGGACGGTCTCCACCTCGTGGCTGACCCGGAGGATCTCCAGGTCGCCGGTGACCGAGCCGTGGTGGACGTTCACGCCGACGACGCGCTTGTCGCCCTTCTCCACCGAACGCTGGTACTGGAAGGCCGACTCGGCGATCTCGCCGGTGAACCAGCCGTCCTCGATGCCGCGCAGGATGCCCGAGGTGATGGGGCCGATCGGGTGCCGCCCGTCGGGGTGGGCGCGCAGCCCGCGCTCCTTGATCTGCTCGAAGATCTTCTCCGCGTCGGCCTCGATGCGGTCGGTGAGCTGCTCTACGTACCAGGAACCGCCCAGCGGGTCGGCCACGTTGGCCACGCCGGTCTCCTCCATCAGCACCTGCTGCGTGCGCAGGGCGATCTCGGCGGCCTGCTCGCTGGGGAGCGCGAGGGTCTCGTCGAGGGCGTTGGTGTGGAGCGAGTTGGTGCCGCCGAGGACGGCCGCGAGGGCTTCCACAGCGGTGCGCACGACGTTGTTGTACGGCTGCTGCGCGGTGAGGGAGACACCGGCGGTCTGGGTGTGGAAGCGCAGCCACATCGTCTTGTCGGACTTCGCCCCGTACACCTCCTTCATCCAGCGGGCCCAGATCCGGCGGGCGGCGCGGAACTTGGCGATCTCCTCGAAGAAGTCGAGGTGCGCGTCGAAGAAGAAGGAGAGGCCGGAGGCGAAGTGGTCCACGTCCAGGCCGCGTGAGAGGCCCAGCTCCACGTATCCGAACCCGTCGGCCAGGGTGTACGCGAGCTCCTGCGCGGCCGTGGCCCCGGCCTCGCGGATGTGGTAGCCGGAGACGGAGAGCGGCTTGTAGGCGGGGATGCCGTTGGCGCAGTACTCCATGAGGTCGCCGATGAGGCGCAGGTGCGGCTCGGGTTCGAAGAGCCACTCCTTCTGGGCGATGTACTCCTTGAAGATGTCCGTCTGGAGCGTCCCGTTGAGGACGGCCGGGTCCACGCCCTGGCGCTCGGCGGCGACGAGGTACATGCAGAAGGCGGGGACGGCGGGCCCGCTGATCGTCATGGAGGTGGTCACGTCGCCCAGCGGGATGTCCTTGAAGAGGACCTCCATGTCGGCGGCGGAGTCGATGGCGACCCCGCAGTGGCCGACCTCGCCCAGCGCGCGCGGGTCGTCGGAGTCCCGGCCCATGAGGGTCGGCATGTCGAAGGCGACGGAGAGCCCGCCGCCGCCGGCGGCCAGGATCATCTTGTAGCGCTCGTTGGTCTGCTCGGCGTTCCCGAATCCGGCGAACTGCCGGATGGTCCAGGTCCGCCCCCGGTAGCCGGTGGCGTGCAGGCCGCGGGTGTACGGGTACTCCCCCGGCCAGCCGATGCGCTCGAAGCCCTCGTACTTGTCCCCGGGCCGGGGCCCGTAGACGGGGTCGACGTCATCTCCGGAGAGCGTCGTGAAATCGGCCTCGCGCTTGCGGGCCTTGTCGTACCGGGCCTGCCAGCGACGGCGGCCCTCCTCGATGGCGTCAGCATCCATACCCATGAATTTACTAGGACGTCCTAGTAAATGTCGATGGCCAACCCCCGGGGAGTCGTCCCGGGGGGGGGTGACGCGGTCGAGTGGGAGGCGAGTGCTCAGGCCTTGGCGGTGGCCAGGCCGTCGGTCACCAGGGGCTCGACCTCGGCGCGGACCTTGCGCTCGACGAAGAAGGCCGCGAGCGGGATGGTGCCGGAGACCAGGACCCACAGGAGCTTGCCGAACGGCCACTTGGCCTTGGAGCCCAGGTCGAAGGCGAACACCAGGTAGATCATGAACAGCACACCGTGCGCCTGCGAGACCGCGAAGGTCAGGTCGGCACCGGTGTCGAAGCCGTACTTCGCCACCATGCAGGAGCAGAGGATCAGGAGCATGACCGCGGTCACGTAGGCCATGACGCGGTAGCGGGTCAGCACGCTTCGTTTCATGCCGTCGAGCCTAGCCGTCCGGTTTGCACGATCTTGACGGGGGCCGGGTTCCCCGGAGGGCGGCGCGATCAGCTCTCTTCGAAGTCCGCCGCGGCCACCCGGAGCGGGCGGAGCAGGGCGAAGATCTCCCCGCACTCCTCGGCGTCGTAGGCGCCCAGGCCGAAGTCGATCTCCATCAGCGCCTTCGTCGCCGCCTCGACCACCTCGCGGCCCCTGTCCGTGATCGACGCGAGCGTGCCGCGCCCGTCGTTCGGGTTGGGGCGCTTGGCGACGAGCCCGGACCTCACCAGCCGGTCCACCGTGTTCGTGACCGAGGTCGGGTGGACCATCAGCCGCTCGCCGATCTTCGACATGGTCAGCTCGCCGGCCTTGGAGAAGGTCAGCAGCACCAGCGCCTCGTACCGCGCGAAGGTCAGCCCGTACGGCTTGACGACCGCGTCGACCTCGCCGAGCAGGATCTGGTGCGCCCGCATGATCGAGGTGATCGCGGCCATCGAGGGCACCGGACCCCAGCGCTGCTGCCACAGTTCGTCGGCGCGGGCGATGGGGTCGAAGGGAAGGCTGAGCGGCTTGGGCACGCATCAGACCCTACCGGGCGGTCATTTGACGGCGGGACCCGTCTCACGCTTCGGCCGACCGCCCCCGCCGCCCTCCCGGCGCCCCCTCAGCCCTGCTCCCCGCCGTCCGTGCCACCGCCCGTCCCGCGCACCTCGGCCAGCAGCAGCAGGACGACCCCGGTCCCGAGCACCGCGGCGCCCGTGACGACCACGTGCACGGGGAAGAACTCCGCGGCGACCCCGGCCAGCGCCATGCCGACCCCCTGGAGGGTCATCAGACCGGTACTGAGCAGCGTCATCGCCCGTCCACGCAGCTCCTCGGGCACGGCGTCCACGTACCAGCGGTCGAGTCCGAGGGTGTAGGCGTGGGCGAGCCCGGCCAGCACCAGCGCGGCGATGAGCACCAGGACCCCGGGCCGGACGGCGTACACGAGCAGCGGCAGCATCCCGACGGCGGCGAGCGGGGCCACGATCCGCGAACGCGTTCGGGCGGTGAGCGCGGAGCCCGCCCACAGCTCCCCGGCGATGGTGCCGACCGGCAGTGCGCACATCAGCAGCCCGAGCACGGCGGTGGAGGCGCCGATCCCGGAGGCGTACGGGGTGAGCAGCGCCTCGGGGACGACCACGAAGAGCGGCGGCAGCCAGCACAGCAGGGTGAGCGCGCGCAGCCGGCGATCCCCCAGGACGGCGCGCAGGCCGGCGAGCGGGGAGGTGCGCGGGGCTCCCGGCCCGCTGCGGGCGGGCCGGGCCCGGGTGCCGAAGCGCAGGAGCAGCGCGGAGGCGAGGAAGCCGGCGGCCGTGAGGGTGACGGCCCCGCGCGGGGCGAGGACCGTGAGCAGCAGCCCGCCGAGGCCGAAGCCGATGAGCTGGGCGCTCTGGGCCACCATCCGCAGCAGCGAGCGGCCCAGGACGTAGGCGTCGCCGGAGCCGAGGACGTCGACAAGGGAGGCGGCGCGGGCGCCCTGGAACAGCGGAGCCACGAAGGCCATCGCGCAGCGCAGTACGAGGAGCAGCGCGACCGGAGTCCCCGGCAGGGCCATGGCCGCCGCGCAGGCCGCGCAGACGAGGTCGCATCCGACGAGCACCCGGCGGGCGGGGAGCCGGTCGGCGACGGGGGCGAGGAGGGTGCCGCCGAGGGCGTAGGGGAGGAAGCCGAGGGCGAAGGTGAGGGCGCTCATCAGGGGCGAGCCGGTGGCCCGGAAGACGAGGACGGTCAGGGAGATCTCGGCGATGACGACGCCGAGCACGGACAGCAGGTGCGCGGCGAAGACGGGCCGGAACTCGCGGATCCGGAAGACGGGACGGTAGCCGGACCCGGACCTGGTCCCGGCATCGGCATCGGCATCGGCCTGGCGTGCGGTGGTCATACGGGTCACCCTGGCGGCACCTAGGCTGGCGGGACAGAGATTCGAGCCCAGCCGAATCAGTCAGGAGGCCCGGCCATCCCCTTCCACTTCCGCTTCGGTCCGGCCGACCTGCTGCGCTGCCGGTTCTCCATCTCCCCGCGCTGGGAGACCCAGGAGGCGGTACGCGTCCTGCTGCGCCCGCAGCGGCAGGCCTACCACCTGCCCTGGCTCCGCCGGATCCGCGCGGCCGCGGACGGGCTGGACCTGCGGCCGCTGTGGCTGCTGATGCCACTGGCCGGGCACAATCCGGATTTCCTCAGCCCGCCGCCGACGGGCCCGTCCGTCACCTTCGAGGAGGAGCTGGCGCGGGTCAGGTCCGCCGATCCGGGGGCGGCCCGGGAGGACCTCCGGCGCTCACTGGTGTGCACCCCGGGGGCGCTGGAGAGCGAGGCCGGGCAGCGGATGCTGGCGGATCCGGAGCGGGCGGTCCAGGATCTGGCCGATCTGTACGAACGGGCCTGGCTCGCGCTGATCGCCCCGCACTGGCCACGGCTGCGGGCCCTGCTGGAGGCGGACATCCTCTTCCACTCGCGGCGGCTGGCCGCGGGCGGACTGGAGGCCCTCTTCGACGGACTCCACCCGGATCTGCGGTGGTCGGGCAGGACCCTCACCATCGACCGACCGCGCCACCACGACCGCTCGCTCGACGGCCAGGGCCTCCTCCTGATGCCGAGCGCGTTCGTCTGGCCGGAGGTGGTCGGCGGCTACGACCCGCCGTGGCAGCCGACCCTGGTGTACCCGGCCCGGGGCATCGGCGCCCTGTGGACGGCCTCGGCCGGTCCGACCCCCGAGGCGCTGGCCCGCCTGCTGGGCCGGGCCCGCGCCGACATCCTGTGCGCCCTCACCGACCCGGCTTCGACCACGGCCCTGGCCCACCGCCTGTCGCTGGCCCCCTCCACCGTCTCCTCGCACCTGAAGGCCCTGCGGGAAGCGGGCCTCCTCTTCGGCTCCCGCCAGGGCCACCAGATCCTCTACGAGCGCACCCCGCTGGCCATCGCCCTGGCGACGGGATCGAGCAACTCCTAGCGGCTGTTGCCGTCCCCCACACGCCCACCCGGCCGCACGCGGAGGTGTCGCAACCCACCCCGAGTGACCGTTATGTCACGATATCCCGGCCCGCTGCCCGCCCCTTCGTCCCGAGGAAGCCGCCGGATGCCAGGCCCTTTCAGAGCCCTCGCGGCCGCGCTCGCGCTCGCCGCCGCCGTCACGGCGACCGCCTGCACCCACACCCCGACCGTGCAGCCGGAGTCCGCGCCGCCCAACCACCCCGCCACGGTCGGCCTGGTCGACGAGTCCCCGTTCTGGGTGGACCCGCAGAGCGACGCCGCCCGGCAGGTCGCCGCCTGGGAGGCGCAGGGCCGCAACAGCGACGCGCAGGTGCTGCGCCGGATCTCCGACCGGCCGATGGCCCTGTGGGGTCCGGGGGGCGATCCCGGGCCGGAGATCCGCCGGGCCCGGGACAGCGCCAAGGCGGCCGGCCGCACCCTCGTGCTCACCGCGTACAACATCCCCTACCGGGACTGCGGCCAGCACTCCGCCGGCGGCGCGGCCGACGCCACGGCCTACCGCAGCTGGATCGGCGCCTTCGCCGACAACATCGCCGACACCAGGGCCCTGGTCGTCCTGGAACCGGACGCCGTCCCGCACATCGTCGACGGCTGCACCCAGGCCGGGCACCACGACGAGCGCCTGCGGCTGCTCTCCGAAGCCGTCGACCGCCTCAAGCGCAACAAGAACACCAAGGTCTACCTGGACGCCGGCAACCCGGCGTGGATCCCGGACCCGATGAAGCTGGTCGACCCCCTCTACAAGGCCGGGCTGGAGCGCGCCGACGGGTTCTCCCTCAACGTCTCCAACTTCCAGCCCAGCGCGGCCGGCCGGGAGTACGGGGCCGCCCTCTCCAAGGCCACCAAGGGCAAGCACTTCGTCATCGACACCAGCCGCAACGGCGACGGCCCGCTCCGGGGCGACCGTTCGCAGGCCTGGTGCAACCCGCCTGGCCGGGCACTGGGCACCCCGCCGACCGCCGACACGGGGGACCCGCTCGTGGACGCGTACCTCTGGATCAAGCGGCCCGGCGAGTCCGACGGCACCTGCCGCGGCGGCCCGCCGGCCGGCAAGTGGTGGCCCGACTACGCACTGGGCCTGGCCCGCCGGTCGACCGACTAGGTCGCCTCGAACGTCACTTCCAAAAGGGCCGCGTTGAAGGTGTCGGCCATTCTCTGCGCCCGCTCGCGCGCATCCCACAGGGGGTACGTACGGGCGTGGGCCCCCGTGGTGCGGGTGCCCTCCAGGGCGGTGAGCAGGGCGGGGCTGTGGACGCCCTTCACGCGGAAGTTCTCCAGGTGCCGGGTGTGCACCACGACCGACAGGTGGTGCCACCGGTTCTTGCGGCACCGTCCCGTCGCCCGCATCCGTTCCCCGCCGTCGCCCCACATGGGCGGGGTCAGCCGGACCAGCGCGCCGGGCGAGGGCGTTTCCGGCCCGCAGCCCCCCGTCGGACCTAGCTCATCCAGCCGTCCCGGGGCTCCCGCGACGCGGGCTTGGGGGCCTCCCGCACTCGGATCCACTTCGCCACCGACGGCGTCCCGTCCGTGTCCGTCACGAAGAGCATGTACCAGCCGGGCGGCACCAGCGTCGGGTCCGCCGGGACGGTGACCGTCACCGCGCCGGCCGTCTTGTTCTCCAGGCCGAGCTCGACCGACCGCTGCTCCACGTCCGTCGTGTGCGTGACCGCGCTCGGCCTCATCAGCCTGGCCCGCGCGATCCGCTCCGCCCGCACCGCCCCGAAGGTGGCCCGGCCGCCGAGCACGACCTCCTCGGGCCCCTCCCCCAGGGCCGGCCGCAGTGCGGCGTCCCGGTACAGGTAGGGCGGGGTGTACACCTCCAGCCGGTGTTCGAACTTGCCCAGCCTGGTGTTGTCCTTGTCCGCGAAGAGCGGGTCGGAGCCGAAGGTGGCCACCCGGCCGTCGGGCAGCAGCAGCGCCTCGGAGTGGTAGTTGCGGCCCACGGTCGGGGCGGCGGCGGGCACGAAGGTGTCGGTGCGCGGGTAGTAGAACTGCGCCTTGTGGATGTCGCTGGCGCCCCGGCCCCGGTAGTCGGCGGAGCCGCCGGTGGTGAAGACGGAGTCGTCGGGGAGCAGCACACTGCTCAGGTAGCGCACTCCCTGCGGCAGCCGGGCCGTCGAACGGAAGACCGGATAGGCCGCCTTGAGGTCGACGACTGCCGTCCGGGCGGTCGCGAGCCGGGACTCGCCGACCCCGCCGCCGCCGAGCACCATCACCTTCTGGTCCTGGGCCGGGGGGAGCAGTACGGAGGAGGAGGTCTCCAGCTGGTCGGGGTCGGCCAGTCCGCCGACCTTGTGGAACCGGTTGGTCAGCAGGTCCCACAGGCCCGGCTCGCGCCCCTTGTCCTTCGGCCCGTAGCCCGCGTTGGAGCCGGTGTAGAGCAGTTTGCCGCCGTGGGTGAGGAAGAGGGCGGGGTAGGTGGGGAAGTAGTGGAAGGGCCCCTTCGCCCACTTCTTGGTCCGCGGGTCGTAATACTCGTTGTCGCCGGGCACGACGTCGCCCACGTCGTTGAGCCCGGACACCGCCAGTACCCGCCCGTCGGCCAGCCCCACGAGGGTCGGGTACCAGCGGGCGTCCCTCATCGGGTCGACCGGTACGTACTTCTCCGCCTTGGGGTCGAACTCGTAGGCGGACTTGATGCCCTGGAAGTCCTGCTTGTCGGCGCTGAGCCGCTCCGCGAGTCCGTAGACGTTGTGCGCGTCCTTGCCGGTGAGGCCGACCACCTCGTACTGCGCGGCCTGGGTGGTCAGTCCGCCGGCGCCCTCCTCGGCCGCTTCGACGAAGACCCGCGCTTCGGCGGCGACCACCTTGGTCTTCCACGGCATCATCTGCCCGCCGCGCCCGTAGGTGACCTCGAACCGCCGGGTCGCCCTGGGGACCGTGACGTCGAACTTCGACACGTACTCCACGCCGGAGGGCGAGCGGAAGACGGTCCCCTTGGGCAGCTTCACCACCTTCTCGGGGCTCTCGTTCTTGACCCGCATGCCGCCGCCCGCGCGGGTGACCTTGCCGTCGAGCACCTCGTAGCGCGCCGTGCCGCCGGCCACCAGCAGCTGTCCGTCGGGGAGTTGGCTGTGACCGGAGCAGAAGAAATCCTCCGGGGTCGGGATCTTCTTGAAGGTGTCGTCCTTCGGGTCCCACAGGATGGTGGAGAAGGTGCCCTTGTCGAAGTTCTGCTGGTCGTTGCCGGATCCCGCGATGAGCAGCACCTTGCCGGTGTGCAGCAGCGCCGCGTGCATGGCGTTGATCCGGTATTCCTCGGGGAGGCCTATCAGCCCCCAGGAGCCGTACTGGAGGCGGTAGCTGGACTGCCCGATCTTGTACGAGTGGTACCTGCCCTCGGCGAAGGAGAGCGCGGCCGGCGCGTTGAGCGCGACCAGCAGCACGGCGGCTCCGGTGCCCAGGAGGGTCTTCTTGAACTGCTTCGACGGGCGGTACGCCATGGCTGCTCAGTTCCCTCCGGTCGTCGCGAGCGCCGGCTCCTCGCCCCGCCCCGGCCCCGGCTCCCCGCCCGGCGCGGAGTCCCCGCGGCGGCCCCGTACGGCGGTGGCGCCCCACACCACCAGCGGGGCGAGGGCGACGGCCAGGGCGAGCACCGCCCAGACGCGCATGGCCGCGTGCGTGTGCCCGTAGCGCACGGAGGCCGCGAGCGAGACGGCGAGGACGGCGGCCCAGAAGAGGTGGATCCGGAAGGTACCCGGCCGGTCGGGGCTGGCGTCGCCGCCCTTGGGGGTGACGACGAAGCGGCCCTTGGTGCGCAGCACGGCCGAGCCGAGGGACTGGAGGTAGACGGGGGCGCAGATCGCGGACATCGCCATGCCGGCCAGGCCGCCCGAGCCGGCGGGTTCGTGGGGTGAGACGTTGTGGCGGCGGTTCCACAGGTACAGACCGACCTGGAGGGCGGCGGCGTCGGCGTAGAGCATCAGCCAGACCTCGGAGGAGACCTGGGTGCCGGAGGCACCGAACCACAGGAACAGGACACAACTGAGGACGCCGAGCATCCAGTTGACGGCCGTCATCGGGTAATAGACGAGCATCAGCGTGTAGTTGAGCCAGCGGCCCGGGGGCATCCGGAAGCAGCCCCGCCAGTACTGCCGCAGGAGGGTCTCGTAGGTACCCCGGGACCAGCGCAGCTGCTGGGTGAAGAAGTCGGTCCAGGAGGTCGGGCCCTCCCCCACGGCCAGTACGTCGGGGGTGTACACGGACCGCCAGAACCGCCCGGTGGCGGGGTTGCGGCGGCGGTGCAGCTCGAAGCCGGTGGCCATGTCCTCGGTGATGGAGTCGCAGAGCCCGCCGACCTGTTTCAGGGCGCTGACGCGCACGGCGTTGTTGGTGCCGACGAACATGGGGGCGCCGTAGCGGTTGCCCGCGCGCTGGATCAGGGCGTGGAAGAGGTACTGCTGGGATTCGGCGGCCTTGGTGACCGCGGCGGTGTAGTTGCCGTAGACCTGCGGGCCGACGACGAAGGCGGTGTCGGGGTCCCGGAAGAAGCCGAGCATCCGCTCCAGGTAGTTGGGGAGCGGTACGTGGTCGGTGTCCACGGAGGCGAAGTAGTCGTAGTCGTCGCCGTGCCGGGCCAGCCAGGCGTTGTAGTTGCCGTGCTTGGTCCGCGCCCGGTGGACGCCCTTCGCGGTGTTCCACTCGGCCACGCCCCTGCGGGTGAAGTGGCGCACGCCGAGCTCCGCGCACAGGGCCCTGGCCCCGGGATCGTCGCCCTCGTCGAGGAGCCAGACGTCGAGCGGTCCCGCGTGGCGGATGAGCACGGCCCCGCGCAGGGTGGCCGCCGCCATCGCGAGGGGTTCCTTGCCGGGCACATAGGTGGTGAGGAAGGCGACCCGGGTGCCGGGTTCTGCGGGGACCGGTACGGGGTCGCGGGCGACCATCGTGGCGTGGGCGATCGAGACCACGTTGACCAGCATGAAGAGCATGATCAGGGCGATGGAGCCGAGCATCACGGAGTCGAGGCGGACCAGCCAGCGCTCGCCGCCCTCGCGGACGGTCCAGTGCGTGGGCCAGACGAGGTAGAGGAGCAGACCGGCGGCGGCGAGGGGGGCGAGCGTCATGAGGGCGACGGCCCGTATTCGGGTCCGCAGCTCCTCGCGCGAGAGCAGCGAGCGGTAGGTGACGCGGTAGGCGGCGGTGGGATCCGGCTCCTCGAACGGGCCGGCGAGACGGCTGTGGGTCTCGTAGTCGAAGCCTTCCGGCCGCACGGTTCCTCCAGTGCTCGAAACCGAGGTTGATATCCCAACGAAAGGGGAGATTCCCGGGCGTGTCGAACTGGATTCGGCCGAGCGGACGGTTCTGACGTGCGGGGTCCGCACAGGGCCGTACGGGTACCCGCGCGGCCGTCGGACCCCGAACGCCCCGACCGCCGTACGGGTACCCGTGCCCCGGAACCCTCAGCGGCGGGCGCCCTTGCGCAGCCCGTGGCGCACGGCCCGCTGACTCAGCGGCCCCAGCTCCTCCAGGGTCTGCGCCAGTCCGGCGAGCTGCTCCAGGGAGTCCAGGGCCCGCCCGGCCCCCTCCGGGTCGACCCCCTCGTAGAGCTCGATGCCGACGAAGGAGGCGGCTGCGGCGCGCGCCAGCCCGGCCGGGTCGGCGAACCCGGCGAGCGGGGAGGCCGCCAGCAGCCGGGTGAGCACCGACTCCAGCTCCGCGACCCACAGCCCGAGCCCGGCGGCGGTGGCGGCCGCGAGGGCGGGCTGGGCCTGCCCGGCGGCCAGCAGCTGCCCGAGGACCGCCACGTGCCCGGTGCCCCGCTCCTCGGTGTGCATCTGCCGGGCGAAGGCGAGCAGTTCGGCGAGGGAGCCGAGCTCCGCGAACCGCTCGCGGTAGCGGGCCACCCGCTGCTCGGCGCCGAAGACACAGGCGGCGGAGAGGAGTTCCTCGACGGAGCCGAAGTGGTAGAAGATCAGCCCCTGGTTGACCCCGGCGGTGGTGGCGATGGTGCGCGCCGAGGTCTTGCCGATGCCCTGCTCGATCAGGGTGCGCAGGGCCCCGTCGAGGAGCTTGTGCCGGGTGGCTTCGCTGGCGGCGCTCACGCGCGGACCTCCTCGCGGACGGGGCGCAGGCCCGGCCGGAGCTCGTGGTCGCGGACGTCCACGTACTCGGCGGCGAAGGAGCCCTCGTACCCGAAGAGCGGGCCGAAGCGGCGGTTGACCACCCGCACCCGGATCCGGAAGCGGCCGGTGGCATCGTCGAAGGACTCGCGGACCTCGGCGTCGCCGCCGATGAAGTCGGGGACGCGGACGTCGACGGGGCCTTCGCGGAAGCGGTGTTCGCCGGAGCGGATGAGCAGGGAGCCGTCCGGCTCGGCGCTCATGTGGAGGTCGCTGGCGAGGTGCTGGTGGGTGCCCAGGTAGTCGAGGATGCTGCCGCGCTCGGGGCTGTGGACCATCGTGGCGTCGAACCGGTGGGGCCCGCCGGGCAGCTGGAAGGTCCGCACGAAGGTGACCGTCTCGCGGCCGAAGGAGTCGAGGTAGGGGAAGTTCTCTATGACGAAGGGCACGTCCGTGCCCTCGCGCGGGACCAGGATGTTGCGCATCCCGCCGAGCCGCAGGAACGGCTTGACGTGCGCGCCGCCGTGCCAGATCCGGTCCATCGTGCCGCGTCCGACACAGGCCTCCCCGCTGTCCAGGCCGACGGAGAAGCGGCGCTGGAGCTGCGGGTGCAGGCGGTCGAAGGCGGCGCCCATGTGGGCGTGGAACATCGAGGTCATGACGGCTCCTGGGTGGGGAGGGTGGCGAGGAGGCGGGGCTCGGCGGCGGGGACCCGGCCGGGCGGGGTGCGCAGGCAGCGGCGGGCCGCGGGGGTGCCGGGGAGGGGTGGGAGCAGCAGGGCGAGGAGGCCGACGGCGAGGCCGGCCGCGAGGGGCGCGTACGCGAGGGCGGCGACGGTGGCCAGGATCCGGACGGCGCTCTCGGCGAGGGCCCGGACGAGGGCGCGGCCCGGGGTGGTTCCGCGCTCGCACCAGAGCCGCAGCCGGTCGAAGGACCAGGCGGTGGCCCAGCCCATGAGCGGCCGGAAGACCATCCGGTCGGCGAGGGCGCCGAAGCGGCCCCAGCGGGGCCGGTAGTCGTAGCCGGTCAGGAAGCGGATGCCGGGGCCGCCGTCCGGGTCGGGGACGTAGCGCCAGTAGCCGCTGCCCTCGGCGAGCAGCGAGAGCGGGTGGTGCGAGGAGAAGCGCAGGGCGGAGACCCGGGTGCCGTCGGCACGCCGGCGCTCCCCGGCGGAGATCCCGGTGCCGTCGACGGAGAGGAAGGGCAGCAGGCGCGTCGCGTAGCGGAAGCGCTGCGGCTCGTCCTCGGTGGCCCGCGGCAGGTAGGTGATGGAGGTGAACCGCAGGTCCCAGCGCTGGTGCTGGTCGGGTTCCTGGCTCCGGTCCCAGAGCCGGGCCATCCCGGTGCGGATGACCGTCTCGACGTACAGGCCCAAGGCAGGCACCCCCTTCTCGCGGTTTGAGCGATCGCTCAAACCGAAAGTTAGCGGAGTTTGAGCGGTCGCTCAATACCTTTCGGGCATGGGTTTGAGCGACCGCTCAAACCCGGGAAACGACAGCGCCCCCGGCCGCGGGGCCGGGGGCGCTGTCATGCAAGGAAGAGAGAAAGAGCGGAGGAAGGGGGCGGGTCAGCCCTGGGCGAGGTGCCGCTCGATGGTCTCCATCTTGGAGGTCATCCCGTCGGTCACACCGGGGCGGATGTCGGCCTTGAGGATGAAGGAGACCCGGGGCGCGCGCGCCTCAACGGCCTCCACCGCACGCTTCACCACGTCCATCACCTCGTCCCACTCACCTTCGATGGTGGTGAACATGGCGTCCGTACGATTCGGCAGCCCGGACTCCCGTACGACGCGGACGGCGTCGGCCACGTACTCGCCGACCTCTTCGCCGACGCCCAGCGGGGTCACCGAGAAGGCGATCATCATGCGCGGGCCGCCTCACGGGCACGGGCCGCGAGCACGCTCGCCGACTCGTCGCGCTTGAGCAGCCGGTCGCCGTAGAGCCCGCCGAAGGGCACCAGCGCCAGCAGGAAGAACAGCGCGACCTTCTTCAGCGGCCACTTCGCCTTGTTCCACACGTCCAGCAGGAACACCGCGTAGATCACGAACAGGATCCCGTGGAGGATGCCGAGCGGCATCATCAGGTAGTCGATGTCCGAGATCCGGCTCAGCACCGAGCCGAAGATCAGCAGGGCCGGGAACGACAGCGCTTCGGGTACGGAGATGAGGCGCAGCCGGTGCAGGGCGGAGGCGGTCTTGATGTCCACGTGGAACCTTCGGGGTGGAGGCCGGGGGTCCGTCCCAGTGTCTCAGCCACCCTGGGCGATCTTGCCCCGGGGGCCGGTCGGACGCCGCTTTCCCGACGGAACAGGCTATTCCCGGCCGATATCGACCAACGGACCCTGTTCGGCCCCGCCCACTGCCGATAACGTCTTCCCGTGGCTCAGTTCAGACTCCAAGGCAGCAAGGTGCTCGCCGTCGACCTGACCGGTGACGCCGTCAAAGCGAAAAACGGCGCCATGGTCGCGTACGACGGCCAGATGGCCTTCAAGAAGATGACCGGCGGCGGCGAAGGCCTCCGCGGCATGGTGACCCGGCGGCTCACCGGCGAGCAGATGACCGTGATGGAAGTGCAGGGTCACGGCACCTGCTTCTTCGCCGACCGGGCGAGTGAGATCAATCTGGTCAATCTGCGCGGCGAGAAGCTCTACGTCGAATCCAGCAACCTCCTGTGCACCGACGCCGGCCTGCGCACCGGCACCACCTTCACCGGCCTGCGCGGTGCGACGACGGGCAACGGCCTGTTCACCACGACCGTCGAGGGCAACGGGCAGGCGGCGATCACCTCCGACGGCCCGGCGGTGGTGCTGCGCGTCAGCTCCCAGTACCCGCTCTCCGTCGACCCGGGGGCGTACGTGGCGCACACCGGGAACCTCCAGCAGTCCTTCCAGTCGGGGATCAACTTCCGCACCCTGATCGGCGAGGGCTCGGGCGAGGCCTTCCAGATCCGATTCGAGGGCGAGGGCCTGGTCTACGTGCAGCCCAGCGAGCGCAACACCATCGGGGGCGACATCTGATGCCGTTCCGCGAGATCAACTCCAAAGTGGTCGAGGCCCAGGTCGTGCCGGGGCAGAAGATGTACAGCCAGCGCGGCGCGATGCTCGCCTACCGCGGCGAGGTCTCCTTCACACCGAGCCTGACCGGCGGCCAGGGCGGCGTGATGGGCATGATCGGACGCCGCGTGGCGAACGAGCAGACCCCGCTGATGAGCGTCGAGGGCAGCGGCACCGTGATGTTCGGCCACGGCGGCCACCACATCCAGGTGATCAGCCTGACCGGCGAGACCCTCTACGTGGAGGCGGACCGGCTCCTGGCCTTCGACGGCACCCTCCAGCAGGGCACGATGTTCATGGGCTCGCAGGGCGGCGTCATGGGCATGGTGCGCGGCCAGGTGACCGGCCAGGGCCTGTTCACCACCACCCTCAAGGGCCACGGCTCGGCGGCCGTGATGGCCCACGGCGGGGTCATCGAACTCCCGATCACCCCGCAGCGGCCGATCCACGTGGACCCGCAGGCCTACGTCGCCCACCACGGCGACGTCCGCAACAAGCTCTCCACCGCGCTGGGCTGGCGGGACATGGTCGGGCGCGGCTCGGGCGAGGCGTTCCAGCTGGAACTGTCCGGCCAGGGCGCGGTGTACGTACAGGCCTCGGAGGAGAAGCTGTGAACTTTGGCCCAGTGACCGGCGGCCCCGGAGGTCCGACGGTCTACGACCCGCACACCCTGCCGTCCGACGACAACGTCAACGCCTACACCTTCTGCGTGGAGCTCAAGGGGAGCCAGTGGTTCCTGCAGAAGGGCAAGATGATCTCGTACTACGGGCGCATCGAGTTCAACGGCATCGGCCACGGCCGCTTCGACCGGCTGCTGCGCACCAGCTTCCACTCGCCGCTGCACGCCAGTGACTGGGTGGTGGCCGAGGGCCAGGGCAAGATGCTGCTCGCCGACCGGGCCTTCGACGTGAACTCGTACGACCTGGACAACGGAAACCTGACCATCCGGTCGGGCAACCTGCTCGCCTACCAGCCCACCCTCGCGCTGAAGCAGTCGATCGTCCCGGGTTTTCTCACCCTGATCGGAACCGGGAAGTTCGTGGCGGCGTCAAACGGACCGGTGGTGTTCATGGAACCGCCGCTGCGCGTGGACCCGCAGGCGCTGGTGGGGTGGGCGGACTGCCCCTCCCCCTGCCACCACTACGACCACGGGTACATGTCGGGCGTGATCGGCGGCCTGCGCTCGCTGACGGGCATCGGGGGCTCCTCGGGCGAGGAGCACCAGTTCGAGTTCGTCGGGGCCGGAACGGTGCTCATGCAGTCCTCGGAGATGCTGATGGCCGAGCAGGCGATCGGCGCCGTGGGCGCCGGGGCGGCCTCGGGCAACCAGCAGGGCGTTCCGGGGGCCGGCCAGGGTCCGCTCGGGCAGCTGGGCGTGCCCCGGATGCCCGGACAGCTGGGCGATCTCCAGCGGCGCTTCGGCCTGTAGCCCTCGCCCACCCCCAGCTGCACCCCTCGTCATCTTTGTACGCAATTCAACTTCTTAGGTAGAGTTCTTTCATGGAGACCATCGAGACCGAGCCGGCCACCAGGTGGCTGAACGACGCCGAGCAGTGCGCCTGGCGCACCCACCTGGACGTCAGCAGACTGCTGATGCACCAGCTGGAAAAGGATCTCCAGCCCTTCGGCCTCACCAACAACGACTACGAGATCCTCGTGAACCTCTCGGAGTCCGAAGGCCACCGGATGCGGATGAGCGACCTCGCGACGTCGACCCTCCAGTCCAAGAGCAGGCTCTCCCACCAGATCACCCGCATGGAATCGGCGGGCCTGGTCCGCCGCATGAACTGCGAGTCCGACCGTCGCGGGCTGTACGCCGTCCTCACGCCGGAGGGCATGGAGACCATGCGCAAGGTCGCCCCGCACCACGTGGCGTCCGTCCGCCGGCACTTCATCGACCTGCTCCCGCCGGACGCTCTCGCGGCTCTACGCGCGTCCCTCGGGCCGGTCGCCGAGCACCTGCGGGCGGACCGCGGCAAGGCCTGACCGGCGCCTGACCTCGCAAACGCGCGGTCCTCGGCGGCGCCCCGGAGAATGGTTGGTAACGCTCGCTCGCCGGCCGCTCGCCGAGCAACCGTAAGCGCTCTGGCCGGCCTGAGGAGGTCCAAGCCATGAAGCGCACGCACAACCGCACGCTGTACGTCTCGTCGGCCGCGGCCGTGGTCCTGCTGGTCGGGGGCCCGGTCGCGGCCGCCGCCGCATCCACCGCCGATGCGGCGAGAACCGGCCCCGCCGCCGCCTCCGCGCTCCTGCGGGCCGGGACGGACGCCGACGGGGCCGCCTCGGCGGCCCTGCAGAAGTACCCCGGCACCATCGAGTCCCTCGACAAGGACGGCTCGATCTGGCACGTCAACGTCATCGGCAAGAACGGCGGCTACGCCGAGGTGATCGTCGACGGGACCAGCGGCTCGGCCACGGTAGGGAACACCGAGCAGAACGGGGACAACGGCAACGAGTACGCCGGCCTGGTCGCCGCGAAGTACAACGCCCAGCAGGCCATCAAGGCCGCCCTCGCCGCCTACCCCGGCACGGTCTGGTCGGTGAGCTGGGACAGCGACGACAACGACAACGGCAGTCAGCACCGCTACTGGGACGTGGAGATCAAATCCGGCGGCCGCACGACGAACGTGCACGTCGACCCCACGTCGGGCAAGGCCACCACGTCCAACTCGGACTCGAACAACGACTCCGGCAACAACAGCGACGGCGGCGACGGGAACAACTAGAACAGGAAATAGAACAGGACATGCGCAAGCCGCACTCCGTGGACGGAGTGCGGCTTGCGCATGTGGTCAGTACTGCGGCGGGACGGTCAAGAGTTGGGACGCTTGCCGTGGTTCGCCTTCTTCTTCTTGCGGGCTCGCTTCTTGTTGCCGCGCTTCGCCATGAAACCTCCCTGCGTTGGGCATTCCGGGCGTTCGCCAGTCTATGACCGGCCCGTCGGCTCCGCATCCGTTTCCGTCAAGGACGCCAGCAACGCGTCCGCCGCCGCGTACGGGTCGAGCCCGCCCGCGGCCACCCGCGCCGCCAGGGCGTCGAGCCGGGCGTTGCCGTGCAGATCGGCCAGGCGGGCCCGTAGCGCGGTGATCGCGATCGTCTCGACCTCGCGCGCCGCCCGCGCCGTGCGGCGCTCCGCCAGCACCCCGCGCTCGTCCATCCAGGCCCGGTGCTTCTCCAGGGCCTCGACCAGCTCGTCGATGCCCGTGCCGCGGGCCGCGACCGTCTTGACGATGGGCGGCCGCCAGTCGCCCTTGCCCCGGGACTCCCCCAGGCCGAGCATGTGGTTCAGCTCCCGGGCGGTGGCGTCCGCTCCGTCCCGGTCGGCCTTGTTCACCACGTAGACGTCGCCGATCTCCAGGATCCCCGCCTTCGCGGCCTGGATCCCGTCGCCCATCCCGGGGGCCAGCAGCACCACCGAGGTGTCCGCCTGGGCGGCGATCTCCACCTCCGACTGCCCGACCCCGACCGTCTCGACCAGGATCACCTCGCAGCCGGCCGCGTCCAGCACCCGGATCGCCTGCGGGGCCGCCCAGGCGAGACCGCCCAGGTGGCCCCTGGTGGCCATGGACCGGATGTAGACCCCCGGGTCGGAGGCGTGGTCCGACATCCGCACCCGGTCGCCGAGCAGCGCGCCGCCGGAGAACGGCGAGGACGGGTCGACTGCGAGGACGCCGACCCGCTTGCCCGCCTGGCGGTACGCGGAGACCAGCGCCGAGGTGGTCGTGGACTTGCCGACGCCCGGCGAGCCCGTCAGCCCGACCACGTACGCGTTGCCGGTGAGCGGCGCGAGCGCCGCCATCACCTCCCGCAGCTGCGGGGACGCCCCCTCGACCAGCGAGATCAGCCGGGCCACGGCTCTGGGCCGGCCCTCACGTGCCTGGGCCACCAGCTGGGGGACGTCCGCCGCCGTCATGGGTGCTGCGCTCCTCGGTTCTCGTACGGGTACGGGTGCTGCGGCTCCGGCCGCGGCTGCGGCCTCGGCCACGGCCTCGGCTACGGCCTCGGCTACGGGGCGACGCGGACGATCAGGGCGTCGCCCTGCCCGCCGCCACCGCACAGCGCGGCCGCGCCGACCCCGCCGCCGCGGCGCTTGAGCTCCAGCGCCAGGTGCAGCACCACGCGGGCGCCGGACATGCCGATCGGGTGTCCCAGGGCGATGGCGCCGCCGTTGACGTTCACCTTTTCCGGGGTCACACCGAGGTCCTTCATTGACTGCACGGCGACCGCCGCGAAGGCCTCGTTGATCTCGATCAGGTCCAGGTCGGCGACCTCCAGGCCCTCCTTCTTCAGGGCGTGCAGGATCGCGTTGGACGGCTGCGACTGGAGCGAGTTGTCCGGACCGGCCACGTTGCCGTGGGCGCCGATCTCGGCGAGCCACTCCAGGCCCAGCTCCTCCGCCTTGGCCTTGCTCATCACGACCACGGCGGCGGCGCCGTCGCTGATCTGCGAGGAGGTGCCGGCGGTGATGGTGCCGTCCTTGGTGAAGGCCGGGCGCAGCTTGCCGAGGGACTCCACGGTGGTCTCGGGGCGGATGCCCTCGTCCGCGGAGAAGACGACCGGGTCGCCCTTGCGCTGCGGGATCTCGACCGGGGTGATCTCGGCCTCGAAGACGCCGTTCTTCTGCGCGGCGGCGGCGCGCTGGTGGGAGGCGGCCGCGAACTCGTCCTGCGGGGCGCGCTCGATGCCCAGACGGGTGTTGTGCGTCTCGGTGGACAGGCCCATCGGGATGCCCTCGAAGGCGTCGGTGAGGCCGTCGTAGGCCATCGCGTCGAGCATCTCGATGGCGCCGTACTTGAAGCCCTCGCGGGACTTCGGCAGCAGGTGCGGGGCGTTGGTCATGGACTCCTGGCCGCCCGCGACCACGATGTCGAACTCACCGGCGCGGATGAGCTGGTCGGCCAGGGCGATGGCGTCGAGACCCGACAGGCACACCTTGTTGATGGTGAGCGCGGGCACGTTCATCGGGATTCCGGCCTTGACGGCGGCCTGGCGCGCGGGGATCTGGCCCGCGCCGGCCTGGAGCACCTGGCCCATGATCACGTACTGGACCTGGTCGCCGGAGATCCCGGCCCGCTCCAGCGCGGACTTGATGGCGAAGCCGCCGAGGTCGGCGCCCGAGAAGGACTTCAGCGAACCGAGCAGCCGTCCCATGGGCGTGCGGGCCCCGGCGACGATCACTGACGTGGTGTTGTTCGTTCCGGACATGGAGCACAGCCCCTTGAAGATGAGGAGTGAACGAGGGTTTACCCGAATGTACTGAGCGGTACCCGTGGCGTCATCGGCCCGTCAGTGTGATCGCGCGCACGTTGCGTAACCACCTCCCGGAGCGCTGCACTGTCCCCATGCTGACAAGAATCGACCACATCGGGATCGCCTGCTTCGACCTGGACAAGACGGTTGAGTTCTACCGTGCCACCTACGGGTTCGAGGTGTTCCACTCCGAGGTCAACGAGGAGCAGGGCGTCCGCGAGGCCATGCTCAAGATCAACGGGACGGACGACGGCGGAGCCTCGTACATCCAGCTCCTGGAACCCACCCGCGAGGACTCCGCGGTCGGCAAGTGGCTGGCCAAGAACGGCGAGGGCGTCCACCACATCGCCTTCGGCACCGCGGACGTCCTGGGCGACTCCGAAGCCATCCGCGGCAAGGGCGTCCGCGTCCTCTACGACCAGCCCCGCACGGGCTCGATGGGCTCCCAGATCACCTTCCTCCACCCCAAGGACTGCCACGGCGTCCTCACCGAACTGGTCACCAGCAACCCCGAGCAGTCAACTGCCCCTCACTGACGGGCTTGCGTGACGGGCGCATCACCGGCTGTGGTGCGCCACACGCGTCCAGCCACCCGCGAGTGCGGGACGGCAGGGGCCGTTGACCGGGCCCCGCTGTGCCACAACATCAGCGCGTGCGCGGATGTTGCGGGAGCCGTTGCGGTCTGCGTGATCAACGAATCCGCAGGACCGGCAGGCGAAGCGGGCCCGCGAGACCCGGTTCGCCCTGTCGGCGACGCGTTTGGCACGCAGGGTCGCTGCGAGCGCCGCCTCCTGCGGCGCCGTCGGCAGCAGCTTGACCTGCACCACGAGCTTCACGTCAACGACGGTACGTTCCAGCCGGGACACATGTCTTCGAACATCGCAAATCAGCACTCCTTGGACCTGAAGAGCGAACCCCCACAGGGTCGGCGCGCCGGGGTTCCCGCACAAGGGCACTGATGCCCCGTTTCCCCGGCCGGTACAGTGGCTGTTGGCTCGGCCGGGGTTCGGTGCAGACAGGGTCGGGGCCAGTAGGGCCTGACCCGGTATCTGACACCATTCCCCGGGGGCGTCGTTCAGCGGGCGGACGATGCTCGATTGGGAGTGAGCTTGCGACCAGGGGACGGATGGGACCGCGCTGTGCGGGGCTACGAAAGCCAGGAGAGCCATCAGGCCGAGGCCGACCATCTCTCGCGCTTCGAAGCCGAGATGGAGCGGCTGAAGAAGGAGCGTGGGAAGGCCTTCCAGCACGCTGAGGACCTGGGCTACCAGGTCGAGGTGCTGCGCGCCAAGCTCCATGAGGTACGCCGGAATCTGGCGTCCCGCCCCGCGTACGACGGCGCGGACATGGGCTATCAGGCGGAGCAGCTGCTCCGCAATGCCCAGATCCAGGCCGACCAGATGCGCTCCGACGCCGAGCGTGAGCTGCGCGACGTACGGGCGCAGACCCAGCGCATCCTGCAGGAGCACGCCGAGCACCAGGCGCGCCTCCAGGCCGAGCTGCACGCCGAGGCCGTCAACCGCCGCCAGCGCCTGGACCAGGAGCTCAACGAGCGCCGCCAGACCGTGGAAGCGCACGTCAACGAGAACGTGGCGTGGGCCGAGCAGTTGCGCGCCCGGACCGAGTCGCAGGCCCGCCGGCTCATGGACGAGTCCCGCGCCGAGGCCGAGCAGACCCTGGGCGCCGCGCGCGCCGAGGCCGCCCGGCTCGCCTCCGAGGCCACCCGCCGGCTCGCCGCCGACAACGAAACCTCTCGCGCCGAGGCCGAGGCGACGCTGCTGCGCGCCCGCAAGGAGGCCGAGCGGCTGCTGACCGCCGCCTCCGCGCAGGCCCAGGAGGCCACCGACCACGCGGAGCGGCTGCGCTCGACCACCAGCGCCGAGGCCGAGCAGACCCGCCAGCAGACGATGGACCTGGGCCGGGTCGCCGAACAGCGAACCCAGGAGGCCGACGCGGCCCTACGGGAGGCACGTGCCTCCGCGGAGAAGCTGCTGGCCGACGCCAAGGAGAGCGCCGCACGCCAGCTGGCCTCTGCGGAATCCGTCAACGAGCAGCGCACCCGGACGGCCAAGGAGCAGGTGGCCCGGCTGGTCGGCGAGGCCACCAAGGAAGCCGAGATCCTCAAGGGCGAGGCGGAGCAGTCGCTCGCCGATGCCCGCGCCGAGGCCGAGCGGCTGCGCGTCGAGGCCGGCGAGCAGGCCCGTACGGCGGCGTCCGAGGACGCCGCGGCCCAGCTGGCGAAGGCGGCCCGCACCGCCGAGGAGGTCCTGAACAAGGCTTCGGAGGACGCCCGCGCCACCACCCGGGCGGCGTCCGAGGAGGCCGAGCGGATCCGCGGCGAGGCCGAGGCGGAGGCCGAGCGGCTGCGCGCCCAGGCCGCGACCACGGCCGATGAGCTCAAGGGTGCGGCGAAGGACGACACCGAGGAGTACCGGGCCCGTACGGTCGAGCTCCAGGAGGAGGCCCGCCGGCTGCGCGGCGAGGCCGAGCAGCTGCGCGCGGAGGCCGTCGCCGAGGGCGAGCGGATCCGCGGCGAGGCCCGCCGCGAGGCGATCCAGCAGATCGAGGAGGCGGCCCGCACCGCCGAGGAGCTGCTGGGCAAGTCCCGGGCCGACGCCGACGAGGTGCGCGCCAGCGCGAACGCCGAGAGCGAGCGGGTCCGCGGCGAGGCCGTGGAGCGGGCCACCACCCTGCGCAAGCAGGCCGAGGAGACCCTGGACCGCACCCGCGCCGAGGCCGAGCGGCTGCGCGCGGAGGCCCAGGAGCAGGCGGAGTCCGTACGGGCCGAGGCGGACGCCGCGGCTGCCGTGCGGCGCGAGGAGACCGAGCAGGCGCTGGCCGCGAAGCGGGCCGAGGCCGACGAGGAGCTCGTACGGCTCCACGCGGACGCCGAGGGGCGGCTCTCGACGGCCGAGCAGACCCTGCGCGACGCCCGCGCGGCCGCGGAGAACATCCGCAGGGAGACCGCCGAGGAGAGCGACCGGCTGCGTGCGGAGGCCGCGGACCGGATCCGCACCCTGCAGACGCAGTCGGAGGCGGAGGCCGACCAGCTGCGCACGGACGCGGCGGACGACGCCGGCCGGGTCCGCGCCGAGGCCGAGCACGCTGCGGCACGGCTGACCGGCGAGGCCGAGGCCGAGGCGGAGCGGCTGCGCTCCGAGGCGCAGGAGACCGCCGACCGGCTGCGCGCGGAGGCCAAGGCCGCCGCCGAGCGGGTCGCGCAGGAGGCCGCCGAGGCCCTTTCCGCCGCCCAGGAGGAAGCGGCGCGGCGTCGCCGGGAGTCCGAGGAGACCCTGGCTTCGGCGCGCACCGACGCGGAGAGCGAGCGGGCGCAGGCCCGGGAGGAGAGCGAGGAGCTCCTCGCCCAGGCCCGCAAGCGTTCCGAGGAGGCCCAGGCCGAGGCGGTCTGGCTGACCGAGGAGGCCGAGCGCCGCGCGTCCGAGGTGGTCGCGGCGGCCGAGGCCACCGCCCAGCAGGTGCGCGACTCCGTGGCCGGGCTGCACGAGCAGGCCGACGAGGAGATCGCGGGGCTGCGCAGCGCGGCCGAGCACGCGGCGGAGCGTACGAGGACGGAGGCCGGCGAGGAGGCCGACCGGGTCCGCAGCGACGCGTACGCGGAGCGGGAGCGGGCCACCGAGGACGCGAACCGGATCCGCAGCGAGGCGCGGACCGAGACGGACGCGGCGAAGGCGCTGGCCGAGCGGACCGTGGGCGACGCGATCGCCGAGGCCGAGCAGCTGCGCGCGGACACCGCGGAGTACGCCCAGCGGGTGCGTACGGAGGCCACGGACGCGCTGGCCGCCTCCGAGCGCGATGCCGCCCGTACCAAGGCGGACGCCCGGGACGACGCGAACCGGATCCGCGGCGAGGCCGCGGAGTCCCTGGAGTCCTCGCGCGCCGAGGGCGGCCGCATCGTCGCCGAGGCGACGGCGGAGGCCGAGCGGCTGACGGCCGAGGCCGAGGCCGCGAACGCGGTCACGGTCGGCGAGGCGCAGGCCGAGGCGGACCGGCTCACCGAGGCAGCGCTCTCGGCGGCGGACGACACCCGTGCCGAGGCCGCGGGCACGCTGGACGAGGCGCGTGCCGAGGCCAACCGGCTGCGTACGGACGCCGCCGAGCAGGCGGACCGGCTCATCACCGAGGCGTCTTCGGAGGCCGAGAAGCTCACCCTGGAGACCCGGGCGGCGAACGCGGTCACGGTCGGCGAGGCCGAGGCGGCCGCCGAGGCCCTGCGCGCCGAGGCGGGCCGGCTCAAGGACCAGGCGGCGCAGACCCTTGCGGGCGCCGAGCGGGACGCGGCCCGGGTGCTGGTCGACGCCCGTACCGAGGGCGACCGGCTGGTCGACGAGACGCGCGTGGCGAACGAGGCCACGGTCGGCGAGGCGCGTGCCGAGGCCGACCGGCTGCTGGCCGAGGCTGCGCGGACCCTGGACGACGCCCGTGCGGACGGCGGCCGGATCATCGGCGAGGCCACCGCCGAGGCGGACCGCATCACGGTCGCGGCGAACGAGACGCTGGCGAGCGCCGAGCGGGAGTCCGAGCAGACGCTCGACGAGGCGCGCGCCGAGGCGGGCAGGGTCCGTACCGAGGCCGCCGAGCAGGCCGACCACCTGATCGGCGAGGCGGTCGCGGAGGCGGACCGGCTCACCGAGCAGACCCGCAAGGACAACGAGCGCACGGTCGGCGAGGCCTCGAACGAGGCGGAGCGGCTGCGTGCGGAGGCCTCGGAGTCGCTGGCTTCGGCGCAGGAGCACGCGACCCGCACCCGGTCCGAGGCGGAGCGGGTCAAGGCGGAGGCCGCGACCCACGCCGAGCGGGTGCGCGGCGAGGCGCGTTCGGAGTCGGAGCGGCTGCTGGACGAGGCCCGCGAGGAGGCCAACAAGCGCCGCAGCGAAGCTGCGACGCAGGTGGACCGGCTCATCACGGAGGCCTCTTCGGAGGCCGAGAAGCTGATCGGGGACGCGCAGAAGCAGGCCCTGGCCGCCACGACGGCGGCCGAGGAGCAGGCCGACGCGATGGTCGACGCGGCGCGCAAGGAGGCCTCGCGGATCACCTCCGAGGCGACCGTGGAGGGCAACTCCCTGGTGGAGAAGTCCCGTACGGATGCCGACGAGCTGCTGGTCGGGGCGCGCAGCGATGCTTCGGCCATAAGGGAGCGGGCGGAGGAGCTGCGGGGCCGCGTCGAGGCGGAGGTCGAGGAGCTGCACGAGCGGGCCCGCCGGGAGTCGGCCGAGCAGATGAAGTCGGCCGGCGAGCGCGTGGACAAGCTGGTGCGGGCGGCGACCGAGCAGAGCGTGGAGGCCGAGTCGAAGGCCAAGGCGCTGGTGTCGGACGCGAGCAGCGAGGCGGGCAAGGTCCGCATCGCCGCGGTGCGCAAGGCGGAGGCCCTGCTCAAGGAGGCCGAGCAGAAGAAGGCGGAGCTGGTGCGGGAGGCCGAGGGCCGTCTCGCGGAGGCGAGGGTGGAGGCCGAGCGGCTCGTCGACGAGGGCCGGCGTGAGCTGGAGGTCCTGGTGCGCAGGCGCGAGGACATTCAGGCGGAGATCTCCCGTGTCCAGGACGTTCTTGAGGCGTTGGAATCATTCGAGGCGCCTTCGGGTGGCGCGAAGCCCGGGGTCGGCGGCCAGGGCGCGGGGGGCGTGAAGGCCGGTGCGGCAGCGGGTTCGACTCGTTCGGGTGGCAAGACGTCAGACGGCTAGTCAGCGCACATGAAAGTGTGCTCCTGATAGAAGTTCAGGCGAACGAGTGACAAGCATTCTGTCGCCTTGCCACTCAAAAGGGGTGTCATTGTCCAGATCAAACGCGGATTGACTCGATGACACGCCGTCCGGGCGCCTAGGATTCCCCTTAACATCCATCTCCTCACGTAGCACCTCATCGTCTCATTCGACAGGAACCCCATGAGCGACACTTCCTCCCCCTTCGGCTTCGAGCTCGTGCGGCGTGGTTACGATCGCGGTCAGGTGGACGACCGCATCACCAAGCTGGTCTCCGACCGTGACAGCGCCCTAGGACGTATCAACTCTCTGGAAAAGCGGATCGAGGAGCTGCACCTCGAGACGCAGAACGCCCAGGCCCAGGTGAGCGACGCCGAGCCGTCGTACGCCGGCCTCGGTGCCCGGGTCGAGAAGATCCTGCGCCTGGCCGAGGAGGAGGCGAAGGACCTGCGTGAGGAGGCCCGTCGCGCCGCCGAGCAGCACCGCGAGCTGGCCGAGTCGGCCGCCCAGCAGGTGCGCAACGACGCCGAGTCGTTCGCCGCGGACCGGAAGTCGACGGCCGAGGACGAGGGTGTCCGGATCGTCGAGAAGGCCAAGGGTGACGCTTCCACCCTGCGCGCCGAGGCCCAGAAGGACGCGGCCTCCAAGCGCGAGGAGGCGGACGCGCTCTTCGAGGAGACCCGCGCCAAGGCCGCCCAGGCCGCCGCGGACTTCGAGACCAACCTGGCCAAGCGCCGCGAGCAGTCGGAGCGCGACCTGGCCGGCCGTCAGGCCAAGGCCGAGAAGCGCCTCGCGGAGATCGAGCACCGCGCGGAGCAGCTGCGCCTGGAGGCCGAGAAGCTCCGTACGGACGCCGAGCGCCGCGCCCGCCAGACCGTGGAGACCGCGCAGCGTCAGGCCGAGGACATCGTGGCCGACGCCAACGCCAAGGCCGACCGGATCCGCAGCGAGTCCGAGCGCGAGCTGGCGGCGCTCACCAACCGCCGCGACTCGATCAACGCGCAGCTGACCAACGTCCGCGAGATGCTGGCCACGCTGACCGGCGCCGCCGTCGCGGCCGCCGCTTCGCCGATCGACGACGAGCCGGTCACCCGCGGCGTTCCGGCGCAGCAGAGCCGCTAGTCGTTTCACGTCCGACGGCCCGAGGGCCCCGCGACACCTCCAAGAGGTGGCGCGGGGCCCTTCGGCGTTCTAGCGTGGCCCAATGATCGAGCTTGAGGGCCTTACCAAACGATTCGGCGCGAAGACCGCCGTGGACAACCTCAGCTTCCAGGTCAGACCGGGGGTGGTGACCGGCTTCCTCGGCCCCAACGGGGCAGGGAAGTCCACGACCATGCGCATGATGCTCGACCTCGACAACCCGACCAGCGGTACGGTCCGGATCGACGGGAAGCACTACCGGGACCTGCCGGAGCCGCTGAAGTACATCGGGGCACTGCTGGACGCGAAGGCCATGAACGGCGGCCGCAGCGCGTACAACAACCTGCTCTGCCTTGCCCAGTCGAACCGGATCCCGCGCAGCCGGGTGTCCGAGGTGCTGGACCTCGTCGGCCTGACGGCCGTGGCGAAGAAGAAGTCGAAAGGATTTTCGCTGGGGATGGGCCAGCGGCTGGGAATCGCCTCCGCACTCCTCGGCGATCCGGAGATCCTGATGTTCGACGAACCCGTCAATGGTCTGGACCCGGAAGGAATTCTCTGGATCCGCAATCTTATGAAGGGGCTGGCGTCCGAGGGAAGGACGATCTTCGTTTCCTCCCACCTGATGAGTGAAATGGCTCTGACCGCGGAGCATTTGGTCGTCATCGGACAGGGAAGGCTGCTCGCCGACCTGTCGATGGCCGATTTCATCCAGCAGAACTCCCGCAGTTACGTCCGCATGCGCTCTCCTCAGCAGGAACGGCTGAAGGACGTGCTGCACCAGGCCGGGATCGACGCCATCAGCGTCCCGGCCACCGGCACGCTGGAGATCGACGGCGCGGGTGCCGAGCAACTCGGCGAGCTGGCGGCCCAGCACCAGATCGTGCTCCACGAACTCAGCCCGCAGCGGGCTTCACTGGAAGAAGCGTTCATGCGGATGACGGCGGACTCCGTCGAGTACCACGCCCACTCGCCGGGGACACCGGGGTACGCGACCCAGGGGGCGCCGGCTCCCGGCATGGCGGCCGACAACCCGGCCCGGCCGGCCGACGTACCCGCGTGGGGCGCCGGCTTCGAGGCGAAGCGCAAGGACGGTAAGTGATCATGTCCTCCTTCTCCGCCGTCCTCCAGTCCGAGTGGACCAAGATCCGCACGGTCGCCTCGACCACCTGGACCCTGGCCAGCGCCGCCCTCGTCACGGTCGGCATCAGCTCCCTGCTCTGCGTGTTCATCAGCTCGTCCTTCAAGGACATGCCCCCGCAGGAGCAGGCGACCTTCGACCCGACCCTGGCCAGCTTCACCGGCATGTCCCTCGGCCAGCTCGCGCTGATCGTCTTCGGCGTGCTGGTCGTCGGCACCGAGTACAGCTCGGGCATGATCCGCACCTCGCTGGCCGCCGTACCGCGGCGCGGCCACTTCCTCGCCGGCAAGCTGCTCGTCGCCACCGGGCTCGCGCTGGTCGTCGGCCTGATCACCAGCTTCGCGTCCTTCTTCGTCGGACAGGCGATCCTGGGCGACCGCAGCATCGGCATCGACGAGCCCAACGTGCTGCGCGCGGTGATCGGTGCCGGTCTCTACATGGCGATGCTCACGCTGTTCTCCATGGGCGTGGCCACCATGCTGCGCAGCTCGATGCTCTCGCTCGGCATCCTGATGCCGTTCTTCCTCCTGGTCTCGAACATCCTCGGGGCGGTCCCGGCGACCCGGAAGGTCGCCCAGTACTTCCCCGACCAGGCCGGCTCGAAGATCATGCAGGTGGTTCCGGGTGCGATGGGCAGCGACCCGGTGCCCTACAGCGCCTGGGGCGGCTTCGGGATCATGGCCCTGTGGGTGCTCGCCGCCGTGCTCGGCGGGTACCTCGTCCTCAGGAAGAGGGACGCCTGAGGTACTACGGGGGATCCCCGGGTCGGTTCTCAGGGGCAGGTCAGGGTTGGGGACGAGGTGGAACCGTAGGAGACTGGATATCCTCTTAACCCTTACAGGGCGAACTTCGTCCCCGCCGGGCAAGGGGCAGAGCAATGATCGAGGCTGTCGGCCTGACCAAGCGCTTCGGCGCGAAGACCGCCGTCGACGACCTGTCCTTCCAGGTCAGGCCCGGTCACGTGACGGGATTCCTGGGGCCCAACGGCTCCGGGAAGTCCACCACGATGCGCCTGGTCCTGGGCCTGGACCGCCCCACATCCGGCCGGGTCACGATTCACGGCGTGCCCTTCCGCGACCTGCCCAACGCCCAGCGGCACGTCGGCGCCCTCCTGGACGCCAAGGCCATGCACGGCGGCCGCCGCGCCCGCACCCACCTCCTGGCGACCGCGCAGCTCTCCGGGATCCCCGAGAAGCGGGTCGACGAGGTACTGGGCGTCGTGGGCCTCCAGGACGTCGCCCGCCAGCGCACGAAGGGCTTCTCGCTCGGCATGGGCCAGCGGCTCGGCATCGCGACCGCCCTGCTCGGCGACCCGGAGGTGCTGCTCTTCGACGAGCCGGTCAACGGTCTCGACCCCGAGGGCATCCTGTGGGTCCGCAATCTGATGCGCGGGCTCGCCGCCGAGGGGCGCACCGTCTTCGTCTCCTCGCACCTCATGAGCGAGATGGCGCTGACCGCCGACCACCTGATCGTGATCGGCCGGGGCCGGCTGCTCGCCGACATGAGCACCCAGGACTTCATCACGCACAACTCGGCCGGATTCGCGCGGGTCCGCACCGCCGACACCGACCCGCGCGGCTGGGACACCCTGGGATCAGTCCTCACCAAGGCCGGCGGCCGCGTGCTCAGGGAGCCCGACGGGGCGCTGCGGGTGACCGGGCTGGAGCTGCCCCGGATCTCGGATCTCGCGCACGAGGCGGGCGTACGGCTGTGGGAGCTGTCCCCGCACCGGGCCTCGCTGGAGGAGGCGTACATGCGGATGACCCAGTCCTCCGTCGAGTACACCTCCACCGAGGACCCCCGCGCCGAGCTGTGGGAGCCGGAGCCGCTCAGCGTCCCCCAGTGGGAGGAGGACGCCGCCGAGGCCCTCCAGGTCCCGCAGGCCGGCTTCTTCGCGCCTCCGCCGCCCGGGTCGGACGGCAGGCCGTTCCTGATGCCCGGCACCCCGGGCGAGCTGGCCGGAGCCGGGGCCGCGCCCGAACCCGTACGCACTCCCCCGCACGCCCCCGCACCCACCCCCGAGGACTCCCGATGACGGCCCCGACGACCACGGACCGGGCGGAGCAGCGGCAGCCCGAGGGCTACAGCTCGCCGCTGCCGAACCCCCGCCCGCACCTGGGGCACGCCCTGGCTTCGGAGTGGACCAAGCTGACCTCGGTGCGCTCCACGGTGTGGACGCTCGGGTCCCTGGTGCTGCTCGTGGCCGGCATCGGCGGTGCGGTCATCCTGCAGACCAAGGACACGGACTTCGAGCAGATGCCGTTCCCGGCTCCCGCCCTGTTCGGCCTGCTGGTGGGCCAGCTGCCGGTGATGGTCCTCGGAGTGCTCACGATCACCTCCGAATACGGCACGGGCCTGATCCGCACCACCCTCACGGCGGCCCCCGACCGGTACCGGGTGCTCACCGCCAAGTACCTCGTCTTCGGCATCACCGCGTTCCTCACCATCGCCGGATCGGTCTCGCTGGTCGGGCTGACCGCGGCGATGCTGCGCGGTGGTCCCGGTTCCGGGGTGCACTCGGGATCCGAGTGGGGCGCGATGCTGCTGGGCAGTTTCTACGTCACCCTGCTCGGCCTGCTGGCCGCGTCGGTCGGGGCGCTCGTGCGGCACTCCGCCGGGGCGGTCGCCGTCATGCTCGGCGTGGTCACGCTGCCGCCGGTGATAGGGGCGGTGCTGAACATCTGGGAGGCCGTGGCCCCGATCGGCCGGGCGCTCATCGAGTACAACGTGCCGGTGGCGCTGATCCAGCTGTTCGGCATGCCGACCGGCGGGCCCGATCCCACCACGGGCGGCTCGTCTCTCCCGGGCAGCCTGAGTCACATGCTGCTGATCCTGCTGGTGACGGGCTGCACCGTCACCGCCTCGTACGTAGTGGTCGGCCGCCGGGACGTGTGACCCCGGCCATCGGCCCTCAGTACTTCGGCGCGTTGCGGGACCGCTGCACCTTGGAGGTGCGGCGGTCCTTCGCGTTCCAGCAGGCCTTGTGCCAGTGCCGGCGGTCGTCGACCCCGCCGTACTCCGGCCAGGCCACCAGGTGCGGGGTGCCGGAGGGGATCTCCTGGTCGCAGCCGGGGCAGCGGTAGCGCTTGCCCGCCGCGCTCGCGCCCGCGACGTGCCGGACCTTCCACTCCTCGCCCTGGTACTCCTCCGTGCGCTCCAGCCCGTACCTGTCCAGGCTCCCCGGGCCCGAGCCCTGGTCCGAACGATCGGCTGGATTCTCGCCGCCCCTGGGGCGGTTGTGGCGCGGTGACACGTATACCTCACGGATGGGCGGACGGCAGTGACTTTCTCTCAGACTACGCGCAGCGAGCCCCGGTGCCCGCAGGGTGGCTGAAGGACGACCATCGGGCAGACCATCGGGAAAACGTGCGACTGGCCTGACAATCCCAATAACTTTGCCAACAGGCCGTGCCTTTGGCACGTGTCAGACGTTGTTGCCGAGTAAGGAGTTGTCACCAAGCAAGGAAACCGGTCCGCCTGGGGGAGGCCGCGTCAGCCGCTAGGAGGCTAAAGGCGATGCGCGTAGGAGCGTTTGTACTGGCTGCCCAGTTCCCTGGCCAGGGACAGGGGGAGGTTCTGCACCGGTCGGTGCGGACCGCGGAGGTGGCCGAGGAGGCCGGGCTCGACTCGGTCTGGGTCGCCGAGCACCATTTCGTGCCGTACGGGGTCTGCCCGTCGGCGGTGACCCTCGCGGCCCTGATGCTGGGCCGCACGCGGCGGCTGCGCGTGGGCACCGCGGTGAGCGTGCTGCCGAGCACGCACCCCGTGGCCCTGGGCGAGCAGGCGGCGCTGCTGCACCTGACCTCGGAGGGGCGGTTCACCCTGGGCGTGGGCCGGGGCGGCCCCTGGGTGGACCTGGAGGTCTTCGGCGGCGGGCTCGACGCGTACGAGAACCGCTTCCCGCAGGACCTGGACCTGTTGCGGCGCTGGCTGACGGAGCCCCGGGTGGGAACGGCCGGGCCGGCCGGACCGGGAGCGGTCGGCGAGCGGTACGGCTTCCGCGAGGTGGCCGTCGTACCGCGTCCCTCGGAGGCGCTGGACGGGGACGGGACGGGGCCGGAAGTGATCGTCGCCTGCACCTCCCCCGCGTCGGTCCGCCTCGCCGCGGAGCGCGGGCTGCCGATGCTGCTCGGCATGCACTGCGGTGACGAGGACAAGGCGGAGATGGTCGGGCTGTGGCGGCGTACGGCACGGGCCGCGGGCCACTCGCCGGAGGCGGGCCACGTTTCGGCCGGGGTCTGCCAGCTGGCGGACCGGACGGCGGACGCCCGGGAGACGCTGCTGAAGGCGATGCCGGGCTGGTTCAAGCAGGGTCTGGACGCGCACGTGACCGTGGACGGGCGCCAGCGCGCGATGCGGGACCCGGTGGCGTACACGGAGCTCCTGTGCGACCTGCACCCCGTCGGCACCCCGGAGCTGGCGGCCGACCGCCTGGCGGCCACCTCGGAGCGTACGGGCATCACGCGGTTCGCCCTGCTGACGGAGGGGTCGGGGGACCTCGCCGCGACCGAGGAGAACCTCCGCCGGCTCGGCGCCGAGGTCGTGCCCAGGCTCGGCTGACCAGGGCTGCCGCTCCGTTGGCACCGGAGCGGCAGCGGGTTAACGGTCACACCACGGTTCGGTACTGGTACTGCTAACAGTCGCGCAGCTCCGGCGACTGGTTGAGCAGCTGACCCCGGATCGAAGTGAACTTGGCCAGCCGGTCGTCCACCGAGGGGTCCAGCGGGAACACCGCTACTCGGTGGCAGTTCTGGAATGCCAGGCGCACTCCGAAGTGGCGCTGCAGCGCACCTCGTATCGCGTCACTCGCGAGAGCGCGCAGCAGCTGACCACGCGCCTGCTCGTCGGGCGGCGGCGTCTGGTTGTCGGCGAACTGTCCGCCGTCCACCTTGAGCTGGGCCACCAACGAGCTGATCATCTCCCATGCGTAGGGCAGGGAGGTCCGGACGCAGTCGACGAAAGCGGCTTCGTCGACCTCGCCTCGCTCGGCCTGTTCGAGTAGGGCCGGTGAGACGTCGAGCGACATGGGTTCTCCTCTCGCGACCCCGGCGGTTTGGTTGCCGGAGTCTTACGGGCAGGGAGGGAGGCCGCGACGCAGCGTGCACGCTCGGCAACCTCCCGCTCACCACGGTAGGCGCCCGGTGGGGACCGCACCAGGAGAATGCGCATACAACGCGCCATCCGCGAACGGGGCTTTCGGGGGCGAATCGCGTGCATGGCCATCGGTCGAGTAGCGTTGCCGACCATGCGTCTCGTCATTGCCCGCTGCTCCGTCGACTACGCGGGCCGGCTCACCGCCCATCTGCCCTCGGCACCCCGTCTGATCCTCGTGAAGGCCGACGGCAGTGTCTCGATCCACGCTGACGACCGGGCGTACAAACCGCTCAACTGGATGTCGCCGCCCTGCACCCTCAAGGAGGGGAGTGGTGACGAGGCCGGCGTCTGGACGGTCGTCAACAAGGCGGGCGAGAAGCTCATCATCACCATGGAAGAAGTCCTCCACGACTCCTCCCACGAGCTGGGCACCGACCCGGGCCTGATCAAGGACGGTGTCGAGGCACACCTCCAGGAGCTCCTGGCCGACCGGATCGACACCCTCGGCGAGGGCTACACGCTGATCCGCCGCGAGTACATGACGGCGATCGGCCCCGTGGACATCCTGTGCCGGGACGCCTCCGGCGGGACAGTCGCCGTGGAGATCAAGCGTCGCGGCGAGATCGACGGAGTCGAGCAGCTCACGCGCTACCTGGAACTCCTCAACCGCGACCCGCACCTGGCCCCGGTGAAGGGCATCTTCGCCGCCCAGGAGATCAAGCCCCAGGCCCGCGTCCTGGCGAACGACCGCGGCATGGACTGCGTGGTCCTGGACTACAACGCCATGCGCGGCATCGAGGACGACAAGCTCAGGCTGTTCTGAGGAATCACAAACGCCGGCGGGGCTGGAAATCCAGCCCCGCCAGGGGGCACCTCCCAGCGGTAGCTGGGGGAGTTTGAGGCGCGGGGTCTGGGGCGGAGCCCCAGGGAACGGGCGAAGGGTGGGTAGGGGACAAGCCCCGCAGGGCCCGCCCCAAGGGACGGGCGCGGACCGTCAGGGCTGAGTGATCCCCGGGGCTGCCCCCGTAGCGGGCGGGCTCGTCACAGGCGGGCTCGTCGACGGAGTCGGGTCCGGGCTCGGCACCGGCGAAGTCGGGCTGGCCGGGCTCGACGCCGGCGGAGTCGGAACCACCGGACTCGAAGACTGCGGCGCAGGCGACGGCTTCCGCGAAGGCGACCTCCGCACGGACGGCGTCGCACTCGGCTCCTCCGAGGCCTCGGGCGCGGCGGAAGACTCCCCCGGCTCCGGCGAAGGATCGTTCCCGCTCGGCCCCGAACCGCTCGGCGGATTCTGCGCCGGCCCCGTCGTCGGAGCGGTCGAGAACCCCGGCCCCTGCGCCGGCGGCGCCGATTCGTCGCTCGCGGTCATCGCCAGCGCGACCACCGTGCCGAGCGCCACCACCGTCAGCGCCCCGGCCACGGCCAGCAGAACCTTCTTACGGCTGGATTCCGGCTTCGGACCGGGCTCGGGGAGCACCGGTTCCGGCTCGGGCGTGAGCGGGAACGCGTCCTCGAACACCTCCGCCAGCGTCGAGGCCGCCACCGAACCCGCCGGAGCGAGCGCCGGCACGACCGTGGTCACCGCCTCCGAGGCCGCGGGATCCGCCGCGACAGGCAGCACGACGGTGCTCAGCGGGCGCACTCCGGAAACGGCGGAAACAGGTGGCACGCCGGGTATGGACGACCCGGACAACCCGGACGACCCGGCCGGCCGAACCGACCCGGCACCCCCGGCGGACCCACTTGCCCCACCCGACCCACCGGCTCCGGAAGCCGCCGACCCGGCCGACCCGGCCGGACCGCCACCACCGAAGGCCGACCCCGAAGCCGGCGCCCCGCCCGTGGTCGGCGGAGCCAGCCGCAGCGGCGGCGACACCTCCACCCCCGCCGTCTCCCGGTCGGTGACCAGCGCCAGCGCCCGCCGTCCGGCCACGGTGCCCCGCTTGTCGGCGAGGGCCCCGCGCAGCCCGATCGAGGTCTCCAGCTCCGCGCGTGCCCGGTCGAGCCGTCCCTCGCACAGGGCCAGCACCCCGAGCTCGTGGTGGAAGTACGCCTGTTCCGCGACCTCCCCCGCCTTGCGGGCGGCCTCCGCGCCGGAGCGCAGCACCCGCTCCCACGCCTCCCAGTGCAGCGAGGCGGCGAACGCCGGGGCCGCCGTCCGTGCCAGCAGCACCGCGGCCACCACATCGGCTCCGGCCAGCGACGCGAGCACCGCGTCGGCCTCCGCCGCGACCCGCTCCGGGGTCACCGAGGTGTGCCCGGTCCACCAGGCGTAGTGCCGGGCGGCCGTACGGGCCTCCTCGGCAGCGGTGTCCCCGTAGCCGACCTCCTCCAGCTGCCGCGCGACCCCGGCGGCCAGCCGGTAGCGCGTGCCGACCGGGCTCAGCAGCCCGCAGGCGAGCAGCTCCCCCACCGCCGTGTCGGCGTGGGTGTCCCCGACCAGCGCCGGCAGGTGCGCGTGGTGCGGCAGCTCCCCGCCCAGCGCGCAGGCGATCCGCAGTGCGGCCCGCGCCGATTCGCTGACCCGCGAGGCCAGGAGTTCCGCCGGGGCGGCGCCCTCGGCGAGCGTGGGCAGGGGGACGAAGGCGGCTTCGCGCGGCCGTTCCTCGAAGACTCCGGGCTCCTCGTCCTCGTCCTCGGAGTCGGACCGGTTCAGCTCGTCCCGCTGGCGCAGCAGTGCGGCGGCCTGGACGAAGCGCAGCGGCAGCCCTTCGGCGGCGAAGCGCAGGTCCCCCGCCCAGGCGGTCTCCGCTTCCGTCAGGGCCCGTCCGGTGCCCGCTTCGAGCAGGGCCAGGCAGTCGGCCTGGGAGAGCCCGCCGAGGAAGACCTCTTCGAGGTGCGAGTCGTCGGAAGGGGCGCGGGTGTCGGGGGTGGCGGCGAGCAGGTACGCGCACTCCGGCGTGGCCCGCAGCAGTTCGTCGAGGGCGGGGCCGCCCATGTCGAGGTCGTCGAGGAGGACCACGGCGCCGATCTCGCGGACGCGGGCGAGGAGTTCGGCCCGTTCCGGTCGCTCGGCCGAAGCCTCGTAGACGGTGGCGTACAGGGCGTGGAGCAGCTCGCCGGGCTGCTGGTGCCCGTACGCGCTGAGCCGTACGACCCCGTCGGGGGCGAGGTCCGCGCAGGCGTCGGCGACGGCGTCGAGCAGTGCCGTGCGCCCGGATCCGGAGGGACCGGTCAGTCGTACGGAGCGGCCGCGCCCGAGGAGGCGTACGAGGCGCTCGCGCTCCTCCTCGCGGCCGAGCAGCGGGCGGGTGCCCGCCGGGGCGCCCGGCGGCACGGGGGGCCGTACGGCGGCCGCTCTGGAGGCGCGGGCGGCGAAGGCGCGTTTGGCGGGTATTCGGGCGGGTTCGCCGCCGGGGCGGTGCGTCGGCTCGATCTCGCTGCCGTCGACGGGGTTCACCGTGAGGGTGAAGTCCCCTGCGGTGAGCGTCACCACCCGGGCGGGTTGTTCTGCCGGAAGGGTCGACCCCTGCGTACTGCTGCGGTCCATGACCAAGTCCCCCGATCGCGCCGTGCGCCGTTGTCGCCGTCTACCACCCGGCCTTCGCACACGCCGCTGTCGCTACTGGTCCGGTTTCGCCCGAACCCTAGACCGTGCCCGGCCGCGCGGGAACCGCAGGGGTGCCTAAACCACCGGACCGTTACGTTTCCGCAGTCCGTGTACACCCCGGCATCGTCACACGCGCGGCAGGGATTCCGCTTCGAGGCCGCCCTCGATGGCCAGAATCCGGTGGAGCCGGGTGGCGACGAGGAGCCTCTGCATCTGCGGGGGCACCCCGCGCAGGACGAGCCGCCGGCCGCTGCGGCCGGCCCGCCGGTGGGCGCCCATGATCACGCCGAGGCCGGTCGCGTCCCAGGAGTCGAGCCCGGTGAGGTCCAGCACGAGGTCGCCGTGACCGTCGTCCAGTGCGGTGTGCAGGACCGTACGGGCGTCCGCCGCGCTGCGCACGTCGAGGCGGCCCCCGACAGCGAGTTCGGCGTGGTCGCCCCTGATGTGCATGTGTGCTCCCGGCAGTGCGGTACTGCGTACGTATGATCCGGCTGATCGACTGGCCCGTGGTCGGCAACTCTCACTGCAACTGACTGCCTCGAGGGCGGGGAAGTTGCCGACCGTGAGCGAACCGATACCTAATTCACTCCGAGGGGTGAAGGAACGCGTTCGAACGAGCCGTACCGGCCCGGCACTCGCGCCGGCCCGTCTCAGTGCTTGTAGAAGCCCTGGCCGCTCTTGCGGCCGATGTCGCCCGCGTCCACCATGCGGCGCATCAGCTCCGGCGGAGCGAACTTCTCGTCCTGCGATTCGGTGTAGATGTTGCTGGTGGCGTGCAGCAGGATGTCCACGCCGGTGAGGTCGGCGGTGGCCAGCGGGCCCATCGCGTGGCCGAAGCCGAGCTTGCAGGCGATGTCGATGTCCTCGGCGGAGGCGACGCCCGATTCGTACAGCTTCGCGGCTTCGACCACGAGCGCGGAGATCAGGCGGGTCGTCACGAAACCGGCGACGTCGCGGTTGACGACGATGCAGGTCTTGCCGACGGACTCGGCGAACGCCCTGGTGGTGGCGAGGGTTTCGTCGCTCGTCTTGTAGCCGCGCACGAGCTCGCACAGCTGCATCATCGGGACGGGCGAGAAGAAGTGCGCGCCGACGACCCGCTCCGGACGCTCCGTCACGGCGGCGATCTTGGTGATCGGGATGGCCGAGGTGTTGGAGGCGAGGATCGCGTCCTCGCGCACCAGCTTGTCGAGCGCGCGGAAGATCTCGTGCTTGACCTCCAGCTTTTCGAAGACGGCCTCGACGACGATGTCGGCGTCGGCGACCGCGTCGAGGTCGGTGCTCGTGGTGATGCGGGCGAGCGCGGCCTCGGCGTCCTCGGCGGTCAGCTTGCCCTTGGCGACGAACCGGTCGTACGAGGCTTTGATCCCGTCCGTCCCACGGGTCAGCGCGGCGTCGGTGACATCGCGCAGCACGACGTCCCAACCCGCCTGGGCGGAGACCTGCGCGATTCCGGAACCCATCAGTCCGGCACCGATGACGGCGAGCTTCCCAGCCACTGCACACCCCACGCTCTTGAAAACGGCACGGCGCCTTCGACTCGGCGCAGCCTCGGAAATCGGCACGGTCTCGTACCTTCTCCGGCGGAGACTAGCGTCCGTGAGGGGTCGTGTGACCGCGAAGTAACACGCGTCACGTCTCAGATGACGGACATCACACCGGGACGGCCCAGCAGTCCAGCAGGGGGCCCCAGTTGGCCCGCACTACGCTGAGGACATGGTGAACCTCACGCGTATCTACACCCGCACCGGCGACAAGGGCACTACCGCGCTCGGCGACATGAGCCGTACCGCCAAGACCGATCTGCGGATCTCGGCGTACGCCGATGCCAACGAGGCCAACGCGGCCATCGGGACGGCGATCGCGCTCGGCTCGCTGCCCTCCGATGTCGCGAAGGTCCTGGTCCGGGTGCAGAACGACCTGTTCGACGTGGGTGCGGACCTTTGCACGCCGGTGGTCGAGAAGCCCGAATACCCTCCGCTGCGCGTCGAGCAGTTCTACATCGACAAGCTGGAGGCGGACTGCGACCTGTTCAACGAGCAGCTGGAGAAGCTCCGCAGCTTCATCCTCCCCGGCGGCACCCCCGGCGCCGCCCTCCTGCACCAGGCCTGCACGGTGGTCCGCCGCGCCGAGCGCTCCACATGGGCGGCGCTGGAGGTGCACGGCGAGGTGATGAACCCGCTGACGGCCACCTACCTCAACCGTCTCTCCGACCTCCTCTTCATCCTGGCCCGTACGGCCAACAAGGAGGTCGGGGACGTGCTCTGGGTCCCGGGCGGCGACCGCTGAGCAATCGGCCTTTCCCGCACGGGAGTTGAGGATCCGCTGGGGATCCGCTCGGGTCGTGCTGGGGTGCCCGCACAAGGAGGTCTGGACCTCTTGACGCTTGGTCCAGACCTTTCTAATCTCCAACGCAACTGTGGTGAACGTGCCATGACAAGAACTGGTGTCGGGCACGCTCACGGGCGGCGCAGGTCCCACCCCATGCCGCGGCCGGCCCCACGGCCGCGACGGACCTCGGAGGAGCACCCTTGAGCACAGCACCCCCACGACGCGCACCGTTTTTCCGAAGAGTGGCGGCCGCCCTGGCCGTGCTCACCCTGCCCGTGGCCGGGCTGGTGGCCCTCGCGGGACCGGCCGAGGCCGCCGCCTCGGCGACCGCGACGTACACCAAGGTCTCCGACTGGGGCTCCGGCTTCGAGGGCAAGTGGACGGTGAAGAACACCGGCACGACCACCCTCAGCAGCTGGACCGTGGAGTGGGACTACCCGGCCGGCACCTCCGTCACCTCCGCCTGGGACGCCACGGTCACCAGCTCCGGCACCCACTGGACCGGCAAGAACGTCGGATGGAACGGCACCCTCGCCCCGGGCGCCACCATCAGCTTCGGCTTCAACGGCGCGGGCCCCGGCGCCCCCAGCGGCTGCAAGGTCAACGGAGGCACCTGCGACGGCGGCACCACCCCGCCCACCGACACCCCGCCCACCGCCCCTGGCACCCCCACGGCCAGCGGAGTCACGGACACCGGGCTGACCCTCGGCTGGTCGGCGGCCACCGACGACAAGGGCGTCAAGAACTACGACGTCTACCGCGGCGGCGCCAAGATCGCCACCGTCACGACCCCCTCCTACACCGACTCCGGTCTGACCAAGGGCACGACGTACAGCTACACCGTCACCGCCCGCGACACGATCGACCAGACCGGCCCCTCCTCGGGCGCCCTGTCGGTGACCACCACCGGCGGCACCACACCGCCCGACCCCGGCGACCCCGGCACCCCGGGCTCCACGGTCAAGCTCGGCTACTTCACCGACTGGGGCGTCTACCAGCGCAACTACCACGTGAAGAACCTGGTCACCTCGGGCACCGCCTCGAAGATCACGCACATCAACTACGCCTTCGGCAACGTCCAGGGCGGCAAGTGCACCATCGGTGACGCATACGCCGACTACCAGAAGACCTACGACGCCTCCTCCAGCGTCTCCGGCGTCGCCGACACCTGGGACCAGCCGGTCGCGGGCAACTTCAACCAGTTGCGCGAGCTGAAGAAGAAGTACCCGAACATCAAGGTCCTGTACTCCTTCGGCGGCTGGACCTGGTCCGGCGGCTTCGGCCAGGCGGCCGCGAACCCGGCGGCCTTCGCCCAGTCCTGCTACGACCTGGTCGAGGACCCGCGCTGGGCCGACGTCTTCGACGGCATCGACATCGACTGGGAGTACCCGAACGCCTGCGGCCTGTCCTGCGACACCAGCGGGGCCGCAGCCCTGAAGAACGTGCTCTCCGCCCTGCGCGCCAAGTTCGGCGGCAGCAACCTGGTCACCGCCGCGATCTCGGCGGACGGCTCCAACGGCGGCAAGCTCGACCTCGCCGACTACGCGGGCGCCGCGCAGTACGTCGACTTCTACAACGTCATGACGTACGACTTCTTCGGCGCGTGGGACGCCAAGGGCCCGACGGCCCCGCACTCCCCGCTCACCTCGTACACCGGCATCCCGATCGCCGGATTCAACTCCGAGGCCGCGATCACCAAGCTCAAGGGCAAGGGCATCGCCGGCTCCAAGCTCAACCTCGGCATCGGCTTCTACGGCCGCGGCTGGACCGGCGTCACCCAGGCCACCCCCGGCGGCACCGCCACCGGACCGGCCCCGGGCACCTACGAGCAGGGCATCGAGGACTACAAGGTCCTCAAGAGCAGCTGCCCGTCGACCGGCACCATCGCCGGCACGGCGTACGCCAAGTGCGGCAGCAACTGGTGGAGCTACGACACCCCCGCCACCATCGCCGGAAAGATGACCTCGGTGAAGCAGCAGGGCCTCAGGGGAGCCTTCTCCTGGGAGTTCAGCGGTGACACCACGAACGGCGAGCTCGCGAGCGCCATCTCCACCGGCCTCTCCTAGGCCCCACGCACCGGCCCGGTGACCGATGCCCCGGTGAAGAACAGAAGCCGGGGAGACGGGTCCGCCCCCGTCTCCCCGGCTTCCTCACGTCTGAAATAGATCAGGCCACATTCACCCTCTGGCCAGGAGGCGCCGCCTCCAGCCAGGCCAGGAACCCGGTCAGCGCGTCGTCGCTCATCGCCAGCTCCAGGCGGGTCCCCTGGTGCACGCAGCCCAGTACGACCGCGTCCGACAGCAGGGCGAGCTCTTCCTCGCCCTCGGGGGCGCGGCGGGCGATGACCTCGATGGAGGCCCGCTCCAGCAGCCGGCGCGGCCGGGGGGAGTAACTGAAGACGCGGAACCAGTCGATGCGGTCACCGCTGTAGCGCGCGACCCCGTACACCCAGCCCTTGCCGGAGACGTCGGGTTCCTCGGCCACACCCCAGCGCATGCTGCAGTCGAAGGTGCCGCCGGATCGCTGGATCAGTCTGCGGCGCAGTCCGAAGACGAACAGCCCGATCGCCAACAGGGCTACTAGGACCAGGGCGCTCACAAGCAGAGCGAGGAGCATCTTTCACCGACCTCCTCGCTCATCGAATACCGCAACCGACAGAGTGCCTGCCAGACAGAGTCTGGGCCGGACCTGCATCGCCTCAGCCGCGACCCGCTCCGGAAAATTCCGGAAGGGGCCGCGGCTGAGGTTTCAAACTCTTACCAGTTCCGGGACTCAGCGCCCCGAAACCGCGCGCAGCCGGACATCGGCGCGACGCTCGGAGACCGAATCGGTCTCCGCCTTCGCGCGCTCCAGTGCCCGCTCCGCCCGCTCGACATCGATCTCGTCGGCAAGCTCGGCGATCTCGGCCAGCAGGGACAACTTGTTGTCCGCGAACGAGATGAATCCGCCGTGCACCGCGGCGACAACAGTGTTGCCGTCCGTGGTGCGGATGGTCACCGGGCCCGATTCCAGCACACCGAGAAGCGGCTGGTGACCGGGCATGACGCCGATGTCGCCGGACGTGGTGCGGGCGACAACCAGGGTGGCCTCGCCGGACCAGACACTCCGGTCCGCCGCGACCAGCTCGACGTGCAGCTCAGCAGCCAAGGTGGCTCCTCGGGTCACCACCCGGCGGGAAAGCCGGGTGTTGGGTCAAATTCTAATGGGCGTGGGGAGAGAGGCGGGACATACCCGCCTCTCTCCGTCAATCAGCTGTGCTCAGGAACGAGCCCGGCTTCAGGAGACGCCCAGCTCCTTGGCGTTGGCCTTGAGGTCCTCAATGCCACCGCACAGGAAGAACGCCTGCTCGGGGAAGTGGTCGTAGTCGCCGTCGCAGATCGCGTTGAAGGCGACGATCGACTCGTCGAGCGGAACGTCCGAACCGTCCACGCCGGTGAACTGCTTGGCGACGTGGGTGTTCTGCGACAGGAAGCGCTCGACACGACGGGCACGGTGGACAACGAGCTTGTCCTCCTCGCCCAGCTCGTCGATACCGAGGATCGCGATGATGTCCTGGAGGTCCTTGTACTTCTGCAGGATCCCCTTGACGCGCATCGCCGTGGCGTAGTGGTCCGCCGCGATGTACCGCGGGTCGAGGATGCGGGACGTCGAGTCCAGCGGGTCCACGGCCGGGTAGATGCCCTTCTCGGAGATCGGACGGGAAAGAACCGTCGTCGCGTCGAGGTGGGCGAAGGTGGTGGCCGGCGCCGGGTCGGTCAGGTCGTCCGCGGGGACGTAGATCGCCTGCATCGAGGTGATCGAGTGACCGCGGGTCGACGTGATGCGCTCCTGCAGCAGACCCATCTCGTCAGCCAGGTTCGGCTGGTAACCCACGGCGGACGGCATGCGGCCCAGAAGGGTCGACACCTCCGAACCGGCCTGGGTGTAACGGAAGATGTTGTCGATGAAGAAGAGCACGTCCTGCTTCTGCACATCGCGGAAGTACTCCGCCATGGTCAGACCGGCAAGGGCGACGCGCAGACGGGTGCCCGGGGGCTCGTCCATCTGGCCGAAGACGAGCGCCGTCTTGTCGATGACGCCGGACTCGGCCATTTCCTCGATGAGGTCGTTGCCCTCACGGGTACGCTCACCGACGCCCGCGAAGACCGACACACCGTCGTGGTTGTTGGCGACGCGGTAGATCATTTCCTGGATCAGAACGGTCTTGCCGACACCGGCACCACCGAACAGACCGATCTTTCCACCCTTGACGTACGGGGTGAGAAGGTCGATGACCTTGACGCCGGTCTCGAACATCTCGGTCTTCGACTCGAGCTCGTCGAAGCGGGGCGCCTTGCGGTGGATCGGCCAGCGCTCGGTGACGTTGGCGTTCTCCTCCGGGTAGTTCAGCACCTCACCGAGGGTGTTGAACACCTTGCCCTTGGTGAAGTCACCGACGGGGACGGTGATGCCCTCGCCCGTGTCGGTCACCGCGGCCTGGCGGACCAGACCGTCGGTGGGCTGCATGGAGATGGTGCGGACCAGGCCGTCACCCAGGTGCTGGGCGACTTCCAGGGTCAGCGTCTTCAGCTTGCCGTCCTCGGCCGGGTCGGCGACCTGGACCTTGAGGGCGTTGTAGATCTCGGGCATGGCGTCGACGGGGAACTCCACGTCGACGACCGGGCCGATGACCCGGGCGACGCGGCCCGTGGCGGCGGCCGTCTCAATGGTCGTCATTACTTGTCACTCCCCGCGGTCGCGTCTGCCATGGCGCTGGCGCCACCGACGATCTCGCTGATTTCCTGGGTGATTTCGGCCTGGCGGGCCGCGTTGGCAAGCCGGGAGAGGCTCTTGATGAGATCCCCGGCGTTGTCGGTTGCCGACTTCATCGCGCGGCGGCGGGCGGCGTGCTCGGAAGCGGCCGACTGCAGCAGTGCGTTGTAGATGCGGCTCTCGACGTAGCGCGGCAGAAGGGCGTCGAGGACGTCCTCCGCCGACGGCTCGAAGTCGAACAGCGGAAGGATCTCGCCCTTCCCACCGGTCTCCTCCGCAGCCTGGTCGAGGCTGAGCGGCAGCATCCGGCCGTCCACCGCGTTCTGCGTCATCATCGACACGAATTCCGTGAAGACGATGTGCAGCTCGTCGACGCCGCCCTCGGCCGTATCCGCCTGGATGGCCTCGATCAGCGGCGCCGCGATGCGCTTGGCATCGGCGTATTCCGGGCTGTCGGTGAAGCCGGTCCACGACTCCGCGACCTTGCGCTCGCGGAAGGCGTAGTAGGCGACACCCTTACGGCCGACGATGAAGGTGTCGACCTCCTTGCCCTCGCCGCGCAGCCGCTCTGCGAGCCGCTCCGCCTGCTTGATGGCGTTCGAGGAGTAGCCGCCGGCCAGACCGCGGTCGCTCGTGATGAGCACGACCGCGGCGCGGGTCGGCGCCTCGACCTCGGTGGTCAGGGCGTGCTTGGTGTTCGAACCGGTCGCCACCGCGGTCACCGCACGGGTGAGCTCGGTCGCGTACGGCATCGATGCCGCCACCTTGCGCTGCGCCTTGACGATGCGCGAGGCGGCGATCATTTCCATCGCCTTGGTGATCTTCTTGGTCGCCGTGACGGCACGGATACGACGCTTGTAGACCCGGAGCTGCGCTCCCATGAGTCAGCTTCCTTCCGTCGTCACTTGGAGACGTTGACGGCCGGCGCGTCCTCGCCGAGGAGCTTGCCGTCCGAGGTCTCGAACCCACGCTTGAAGTCAGCGATGGCGTCGGCAATGGCAGTGAGGGTGTCGTCCGACATCTTGCCGCCGTCGGCGATGGAGGTGAGGAGGTCCTTGCGCGAGACGCGCAGGTGCTCCAGCAGCTCCGACTCGAAGCGACGGATGTCGTTGACCGGGACCTCGTCCATCTTGCCGGTGGTACCGGCCCAGACGGAGATGACCTGCTCCTCGACCGGCATCGGCTGGTACTGGCCCTGCTTGAGGAGCTCGACCAGGCGCTTGCCGCGCTCCAGCGAGTTCTTCGAAGCGGCGTCCAGGTCGGAACCGAAGGCGGCGAACGCCTCCAGCTCACGGTACTGGGCGAGGTCCAGACGCAGTCGGCCGGAAACCTGCTTCATGGCCTTGTGCTGGGCCGAGCCACCGACGCGGGAGACCGAGATACCGACGTTCAGCGCCGGGCGCTGGCCCGCGTTGAACAGGTCGGACTCCAGGAAGCACTGGCCGTCGGTGATGGAGATGACGTTGGTCGGGATGAACGCCGACACGTCGTTCGCCTTGGTCTCGACGATCGGCAGACCGGTCATCGAACCGGCACCCATGTCGTCGGAGAGCTTGGCGCAGCGCTCCAGCAGACGGGAGTGCAGGTAGAAGACGTCGCCCGGGTAGGCCTCGCGGCCCGGCGGACGGCGCAGCAGCAGCGACACGGCGCGGTAGGCGTCGGCCTGCTTCGACAGGTCGTCGAAGATGATCAGGACGTGCTTGCCGGCGTACATCCAGTGCTGGCCGATGGCCGAACCGGTGTAGGGCGCCAGGTACTTGAAGCCGGCCGGGTCGGACGCCGGGGCGGCGACGATCGTCGTGTACTCGAGCGCACCGGCGTCTTCCAGGGCGCCGCGAACGGACGCGATGGTCGAGCCCTTCTGGCCGATGGCGACGTAGATGCAGCGAACCTGCTTGTTCACGTCGCCCGAGCGCCAGTTGTCGCGCTGGTTGATGATCGTGTCGACGGCCAGAGCGGTCTTGCCGGTCTGACGGTCACCGATGATCAGCTGACGCTGGCCACGGCCGATCGGCACCATCGCGTCGATGGCCTTGTAGCCGGTCTGCATCGGCTCGTGGACCGACTTGCGGACCATGACGCCGGGGGCCTGCAGTTCGAGGGCGCGGCGGCCCTCGGTCGCGATCTCGCCGAGGCCGTCGATCGGGTTGCCGAGCGGGTCGACAACGCGGCCGAGGTAGCCCTCGCCGACGCCGACGGAGAGCACCTCACCGGTGCGCTGCACCGGCTGGCCCTCCTCGATACCGCTGAACTCGCCGAGGACGACCGCACCGATCTCGCGCTCGTCGAGGTTGAGGGCGAGACCGAGGGTTCCGTCCTCGAACTTCAGCAGCTCGTTCGCCATGGCGGAGGGCAGGCCCTCCACCTTCGCGATGCCGTCGCCGGCAACGCTGACCGTACCGACCTCCTCGCGCGAGGCCGCGTCCGGCTGGTACGACTGGACAAAGTTCTCCAGTGCGTCCCGGATCTCCTCCGGCCGGATCGTGAGCTCCGCCATCTGGGTTCCCTGCTCTCCTTGTTGGGCCTGAAGCTTCTTAGGGGTCTGGGGGCGACCCCCAGGAATCTTCTGCAAGTTCTGCACGGCCCAACCGGGCCGCTAGGAATGCGTTGTTCTAGTTTTGGCTGGTCAGCCGGCCATGCGGCGCGACGCCTCGGCGATGCGGTCCGCGATGGTGCCGTCGATGACCTCGTCGCCGACCCGCACCTGGATCCCACCGAGGACCGTGGGGTCCACGTCGAGGTTCAGGTGCATCTGGCGGCCGTAAAGCTTGGCCAGCACCGCGCCGAGACGCTGCTTCTGCACGTCGCTGAGCGGAACCGCGGTGGTCACCGTGGCGACCATGCGGTTGCGGCGCTTGGCGGCGAGCGTGGAAAGGGACTCGAGGCCCGCTTCCAGGCTACGTCCACGCGGGTGCGTGACGAGACGCGTGACGAGACGCTCGGTGACGGCGTCCGCCTTGCCTCCGAGCAGGCTGTGGAGCAGCTTGCTCTTGGCGGCCACGGTCGCGGACCGGTCGGTCAGCGCGGAGCGCAGCTCCGTGCTCGACGTGACGATCCGGCCGAACCGGAACAGCTCGTCCTCGACGTTGTCGAGAGCGCCCGCGGTCTGGGCCGCGGTGAAGTCGGCGGTGGACGCCAGCTCCTCCAGCGCATCGACCAGGTCACGGGAGCGCGACCAGCGGGACCGCACCATTCCGGACACCAGGTCGAGGGTTTCCCCGCTGACCTGGCCGCCCAGCAGGCGGTTTGCCAGCTCGGCCTTGGCCTCGCCGGACTGCGCCGGGTCCGTGATGACCCGACGCAGCGAGACCTCACGGTCGAGCAGCGCGGTGACGGACGCCAGCTCGCCGGCGAGCTTCGCCGCGTCGACGGACGTGTTGTCCGTCAGCGCGTCGAGACGCTCGCGGGCGGTGGCCAGCGCGTCGCGGCTCGCTCCGTTCATCGGGCGGCCTCGGCCTTCTCCTCAAGCTCGCTGAGGAAGCGGTCGATCGTGCGGCTCTGCCGGGCGTGGTCCTCGAGGGACTCGCCGACGAGCTTTCCGGCCAGGTCGGTGGCGAGCTTGCCAACGTCCTGACGCAGCGCCTGAGAAGCGGCCTTACGGTCGGCTTCGATCTGGGCGTGACCGGCAGCGATGATCTCCTCACGCTGCCGCTGGCCCTCTGCGCGCAGTTCTTCCTTGAGCGCAGTGCCCTGCTCCAGCGCGTCCTGGCGCAGGCGCGCGGCCTCGTGCCGGGCTTCGGCGAGCTGGGCCTTGTACTGCTCCAGCACGCTCTGAGCCTCGGTCTGAGCGGCCTCAGCCTTTTCGATACCGCCTTCGATGGCCTCGCGGCGCTCGTCCAGAACCTTGTTGATGTTCGGGAGGAGCTTCTTCGCGAGGAAACCGAAGACGATGACGAAGGCGATCAGACCGATGACAAGCTCGGGGATCGGCGGAATGAGCGGGTTTTCCGTCTCAGCCGCGAGAACCAGGAGGTTCACATCAGTGCCTTTCGTCTAATCGGACTAGTGGTCGCGGTTCGTCAGCTGTAGACGAACGGCATGACCAGACCGATGAGGGCGAGCGCCTCACAGAAGGCGAAGCCGAGGATCTGGTTGGCGCGGATCAGACCGGCAGCCTCGGGCTGACGGGCGAGAGCCTGCGTGCCGTTACCGAAGATGATGCCGACGCCGACGCCCGGGCCGATGGCCGCGAGACCGTAACCAACGGAGCTGAGGGAACCGGTGACGCCATCGGCGGCAGCGAGGATCTGGGACATGCCAGTTCTTCCTTCTCTTTCACGGACCGGTGGGGGTTGGCCACCGGACGACAAGGGGTTTGTGGGGGGCGGGCCGGACTCAGTGGTGCTCGGCGAGCGCGCCCTGGATGAAGCTGCAGGCCAGGAGGACGAAGACGTACGCCTGGACGGCCTGGATGAAGAGCTCGAAGGCGGTCATCACGATGACCATCACGAACGAGACACCCGCGTAGGCGATGCCGATGCCGTTCAGCAGGTACCAGCTGGCGATCGTGAAGAGCAGCAGCAGGGTGTGACCCGCGAACATGTTCGCGAAGAGTCGGACCGCGTGGGTGAACGGGCGCACCAGGACGTTCGAGAAGAACTCGATGACCATGACGAGCGGGAGAACGCCACCCAGGCTCTTGTCGTAGCCGGTGAGGTTCTTGAGGCCGCCGACGAAGCCGTGACGCTTGAAGGTCACCGACATCCAGGTGAAGTACACCAGGGCCGCGAGGATCGCGGGGTACGCGATGATCGCCGTCGCGGGGAACTGAGCCACCGGGATGATCGACCAGAGGTTCAGGACCCAGACGAAGAAGAACAGCGAGACCATGAAGGGGACGTACTTCTCGCCCTCCTTCTTGCCGAGCGTCTCGTAGACGATGCCGCGGCGCACGAAGTCGTAGCCGGCCTCGGCGACCATCTGGAGCTTGCCCGGGACGACCTTCGGCTTGCGGAAGGCGGCCCAGAAGAAAGCGACGATGACGACGGTGCCCAGGAGCGCCAGCAGCATCGGCTTGTTGAAGTACGCGCTGGTCTGGCCGGCCGTGCCCCACATCGGCTCGAAGAGGAACGAGTGCAGGCCCGGGCCGGGGAAGCCACATCCGTCGAAGATGTGACAGTCGGTCTCGAAAGCGAGCACCTGCGTCGGGTCAGCACTCACCGCGGGCTCCTTCAGCGTGGCGCATAGGTACGGCAACCTCGTTGTGTCGGCGCGGCGGACAGCCGCTGTTCGGCACTGGACTGGTGTAACGGGTGTGGTGGCGGCGGTCGGGTATCGAGCCTCGCGATGGGACAGGCGTCAGCTCAGATGCCCGCGCCCGCATTGCCACAGTTGAAACCGGACGATAGCAGCATCCCGAACGCGCACTTATTCCGCCCCTACCCCTCACGACTTCTGGCCCGAATTTCCGGGCTTGTCGCCCTTCATCGAGTCAGGTTCGACGTAGAGGATCTTGGCCTTCATATGAGCACGAGCCTGCGCGGCGATCCACACGAGGGTGGTGGCGACGAGCGTGATCGCGAAGGCCTTGGGGTGGAAGAGCGTCGTGTTCTTGAACACGGCGAGGAAGACGAAGAGCAGCAGGATCTGGGCCGTGTAGAGCATCAGCCCCATGGCCTGGAACAGGTGCGGCAGTGATTTCGCCGTGCGCTGCAGCACGAGGAATCCGATGCCCATGAACAGCATCACCAACACCGTCGCCACGACGGCGCCCACGGCCCCCTTGCCACCGACGACGATCCCACTGATGACGGCGGCGAGAGCGCCGGCGACAGCTGTGGGTACGGCGGATTGCAGGAGGGATCGGACGTCATCTGACCGCATGGCGGTTTGCTCCGCGTGGTGGTGGGGGCACAGGGACTCGTACAGGACGAGAGTAAGCCCGGTCCGAGAGGGAACCTCGGGCCAATGGACCGTCGCACTACGGTCCTTCGGCTCTGTCGCCGGGTTTAGTGAACGGTATCACAAAGTATTTGATGAGAGCTTTACCCGAGGAGTGTGCTGACTGTCACACATGAGAGTGACCCTGCGCGTGTGTGCGCGACAGCCAAGTGGCTTGTCTGGTAAAGGACGTTCATGTCCGACATGTACTCAGCGCGTCAGCGCGAGGACTCGGCCTTACGCCGGTCGGGGAAGCGCGAACGGGGGCCCACCGCGGTCGCTCCGTTGACGCCGGACACCCCGGCCGCGATCGGCCGCACCGGCTCCGGCTCGACGGCGGAGGCGTCCTGGAGGGCGGCCTCGGCGGCGCGTTCCGCGTGCCGGTAGCGCGGCGGTACCAGTCGCTCCGCCCACTGCGGGGCCCTCGGGGTGAAGCGCGGCAGCAGGAGCAGGAGCAGGCCCACGGCGCTCAGGGCGGCGATCGCGAGCACGATCCACATCGAGGTGGAGTGCACCGAGTACGCCACCGCGCCGAAGGCGATCAGTCCTGACCAGAAGTACATGATGAGCACCGCGCGGCTGTGCGAATGCCCGAGCTCCAGGAGCCGGTGGTGGAGGTGTCCGCGGTCCGCCGCGAACGGGGACTGCCCCTTCCAGGTGCGCCGCACGATGGCCAGGACCAGGTCCGCCATCGGGATCGCGATGATCGTCAGGGGCAGGATCAGCGGGATGAAGACCGGCAGCATCGCGTGCGTCGCGTTGCGCTCGCCGCCCACGAAGAGCGCCATCGCGTCCGGGTCGACCTGCCCGCTGATGGAGATGGCGGCGGCGGCCAGCACCAGGCCGATGAGCATCGAGCCGGAGTCCCCCATGAAGATCCGGGCCGGGTGCATGTTGTGCGGCAGGAAGCCCAGGCACATGCCCATCAGGATCGCGGCGAAGAGGGTCGCGGGCGCCGCCGCCTCGATCCCGTAGCCGAACCAGATCCGGTACGCGTAGAGGAAGAAGGCGCAGGCCGCGATGCAGACCATGCCGGCGGCGAGGCCGTCCAGGCCGTCCACGAAGTTCACCGCGTTGATGGTGATCACGACGAGGGCCACGGTGAGCAGGTTGCCCTGCCACGGGGTGAGGGCGACCGTGCCGATCCACGGCACCGGGATCCACAGGATGGTCAGGCCCTGCATGCACATCACGCCGGCGGAGATCATCTGCGCGCCGAGCTTGATCAGGGCGTCGAGCTCGAACTTGTCGTCGAGCACTCCGACCAGCCAGATCAGGGCCGCACCGGAGAGCAGGGCCCGCGGCTCGTTCGACAGCTCGAAGACACCGTTGAGGTTCTGCAGGTGGTCCGCGACCAGCAGGCCGGCGCACAGTCCGCCGAACATCGCGATGCCGCCGAGCCGCGGAGTGGGCTCGCGGTGCACGTCGCGGGCGCGGATCTCCGGCATGGCGCCGACCGCGATCGCGAACTTCCGCACGGGCCCGGTGAGTAGATAAGTCACCGCGACCGTGACGCAAAGCGTCAGCAGATATTCACGCACGGGCTGCCCCAGATGTATCGCCGGCCATCTCAGCCCCACACACTAGCTGCGATGTACTCGCTGTCGGGGACGCGCGGGGGCGGTATCCCGGTTCCGGCACCTCCCCCTTGTCCCTACTTAAACCCCATACGGTGGAAAACCGGCCACCATTTCGTTGACGTCCCTACGGATCTTCGCGGGCTCCCCGCCCGCCAGCGCCGCTGTGAACAGTGCGGCGATCGTGCCCATCTCCTGCTCCCCCATCCCCTGCGTGGTCACGGCCGCGGTGCCGAGCCGGATGCCGCGCCGGTCCCCGTAGGGCAGGGCGCAGGTGTCCAGCACGATGCCGGCGGCGGCGAGCCTGCCCCGGGCGGCCGGACCGTCGATGCCCAGCGGCGAGGGGTCGGCGGTGATCAGGTGGGTGTCGGTGCCACCGGTGGTGATCTCGAACCCGCGGGCGGCCAGGGCGTCGGCCAGGGCGCGCGCGTTGGCGACCACCCGGTGGGCGTACGAGGTGAACGCGGGCCCCGCGGCCTCGCCGAAGGCCACCGCCTTGGCGGCGATGGTGTGCATCTGGGCGCCGCCCTGGGTGAAGGGGAACACCGCCCGGTCGATCCGCTCGGCGAACTCCTGGCCGCACAGGATCATCCCGCCGCGCGGGCCCCGGAGCACCTTGTGGGTGGTGGCGCACACGATGTCCGCGTAGGGCACGGGACTGGGCGCGGCCCCGCCGGCGACCAGCCCGATCGGGTGGGCGGCGTCGGCGATGAAGAAGGCCCCCACCTCGTCGGCGATCTGCCGGAAGACGGAGTACTCCGGGTGACGGGGGTAGGAGATGGATCCGCACACGATGGCCTTGGGCCGGTGGGTGTGCGCGAGCTCCTGCAGCTGCCCGTAGTCGATGAGCCCGGTCTCGGAGTCCACCCCGTAGGCGACGAAGTCGAACCAGCGTCCGGAGAAGTTGGCGGGCGAACCGTGTGTGAGGTGCCCCCCGGAGGGCAGCCCCATGGCCAGCACGGTGTCCCCGGGCCGCAGCAGCGCCGCGTACGCGGCCAGCACCGCGGCGGAGCCGGAGTGCGGCTGCACATTGGCGTGCTCGGCCCCGAAGAGGGCGCAGGCCCGTTCGACGGCGATCCGCTCGGCGAGGTCGGCGTACTCGCAGCCGCCGTGGTGGCGGGCGCCGGGGTAGCCCTCGGCGTACTTGTTGGCGAGCACCGACCCGAGTGCGGTGAGCACGGCGGGAGAGGTGAAGTTCTCGGCGGCGATCAGCTGCAGGGAGCCCGCCTGCCGCTGCGCCTCGCCGGCGAGCACGTCCGCCAACTGGGGATCCTGCTGGCGCAGCAGGTCCATCGGCTCGGTGATGACGCTCATGGCGCGACTCCAGGGGGTACCGCGTACCGGGTACCAGCCACTGTAGGCCGCTGCCGCGCATCGCGCCTCGCGGCGGGCCGCGAGGGTCAGCGGGAAGCCGTGACGCCCGTCAGGGCCGTGACCACGGGGTCCAGCGCCTGGTTGATCTCGTCGCCGATCGACCGGAAGAAGGTGATCGGCGCCCCGTACGGGTCGTACACCTCGTCCGCGTCCGGGGACGGCGCGAGCAGCCACCCGCGTAGAGCCGCGGCGGCCCGGACCAGCGCCCGTGCCCGCTCCGCCATGCCGTCTTCCAGCGGCGGCAGCGTCGCCGGGTCTATCGCCCGGACCAGCCGGGTGAACTCCTTCAGCGTGAAGGTCCGCAGTCCTGCGGAGTGCCCCATGGAGATGACCTGTGCCCGGTGGTCCCGGGTGGCGGTCAGCACCAGGTCCGCCCGTATGACGTGCTCGTCCAGCAGCTCGCGCCCGGTGAAACCGGACGCGTCCGCTCCGAAGTCGGCCAGCACCGCGGCGGCGTTGGCCTCCATCGGGGCACCCTCGTGCCCCCACGTGCCGGCGCTCTCGACGATGAGATCCCCGGTGACGAGGCCGCCCAGCCGGTGCGACAGCGCATGCCGCGTCAGCCGCTCGGTGATGGGCGAGCGGCACACGTTGCCCGTGCTGACGTGGAGTATGCGGAAGGTGCTGTCCCCGGCTATGCCACGCCCCTCAGGGCTCACGGGGCCACCTCTAGGTCGGGTACGACCTCCCGCAGCTGCTCGGCGGTCAGCGCCCCCTCGCGCAGCAGGACGGGAACCTTCCCGGTGACGTCGACGATCGACGACGGCTGGATGCCCGGAGTCGGTCCGCCGTCCAGGTACACGGACACGGAGTCGCCCAGCATCTCGCGCGCCGCGTCGCAGTCCTCCGGCGCCGGGTGCCCGGTCAGGTTCGCCGAGGACACCGCCATCGGGCCGACCTCGGTCAGCAGCTCGATCGCGACGGGGTGCAGGGGCATGCGTACGGCCACCGTCCCGCCGGTCTCGCCCAGGTCCCAGGCCAGCGAGGGCTGGTGCTTGGCGACGAGCGTCAGCGCGCCCGGCCAGAAGGCGTCGACGAGCTCCCACGCCTGCTCGGAGAAGTCCGTGACCAGGCCGTGGAGGGTGTTCGGGGAGCCGATGAGCACGGGGGTGGGCATGTTGCGGCCGCGCCCCTTGGCTGCGAGCAGGTCACCGACGGCCTCGGCGCTGAAGGCGTCCGCACCGATCCCGTACAGGGTGTCGGTGGGCAGCACGACGAGCTCGCCGCGGCGCACTGCGGATGCGGCTTCGCGCAGGCCCGTCTTGCGGTCCGTCGCGTCGTTGCAGTCGTATCGCCGGGCCATCAGCGGGCCTCCTCGTGCAGCAGGGTGATGTCGGGCTTCCGCGCGGTCGTGCCGGTCACGGCATGGCCTTGCGGGCGGTCGCGAAGCGCGGCCGGTTGTTGAGGTCGGGGTGGTCGGCGGCGTCGGCCCAGCCCCGCTCCTCGGCGAAGATCCACGGGACCTGGCCGCCCTGGGTGTCGGCGTGCTCGATGACCACGATGCCGCCGGGCCGCAGCAGGCGGTGGGCGGTGCGCTCGATGCCGCGGATGGTGTCGAGGCCGTCCTCGCCGGAGAAGAGCGCCATCTCGGGGTCGTGGTCCCGGGCCTCCGGGGCCACGTACTCCCACTCGGTGAGCGGGATGTACGGCGGGTTGGAGATGACCAGGTCGACCTGTCCGTCCAGCTCCGGCAGTGCGCTGAGCGCGTTGCCCTGGTGGACGGTGACCCGGGAGCCCTCGGCGTTCTTGCGGGTCCACTGCAGGGCGTCCTCGGACAGCTCCACGGCGTGCACGCGCGAACGCGGGACCTCCTGCGCCATGGCGAGCGCGATGGCGCCCGATCCGGTGCACAGGTCCACGATCAGCGGCTCGACGACGTCCATCGCCCGGACGGCCTGTATGGCCCAGTCCACGACCGACTCGGTCTCGGGCCGGGGCACGAACACCCCGGGCCCGACCTGGAGCTCCAGGTACCGGAAGAAGGCACGGCCGGTGATGTGTTGGAGCGGCTCGCGCGCCTCGCGGCGGGCTACCGCCTCCCAGTAGCGGGCGTCGAAGTCCGCGTCCTTGACGTGGTGCAGTTCCCCCCGTTTGACGCCGTGCACGAAGGCCGCGAGCTCCTCCGCGTCGAAGCGCGGTGAGGGCACGCCGGCGGCGGCCAGCCGCTGAGTGGCCTGGGCCACCTCGGCAAGCAGCAAGTTCACGCTGGTCCTCCGGGCTGCTGTCGTACGGGGTTCGGTGCGGGGGGGGTCCTGCAGGGGTACTGCGCGCGGGCAGGTCGGCCCGCGTCACGCACGGGTCAGTGCGCGGACGCCAGCTTGGCGGCGGAATCCGTGTCGACACAGGCCTGGATGACCGGGTCGAGGTCCCCGTCGAGCACCTGGTCCAAGTTGTACGCCTTGAAGCCCGTCCGGTGGTCCGAGATCCGGTTTTCCGGGTAGTTGTACGTACGGATCTTCTCGGAGCGGTCCACGGAGCGCACCTGGCTGCGGCGCACGTCGGAGGCCTCCTGCTCGGCGGCTTCCTGGGCGGCGGCCAGCAGGCGCGAGCGCAGGATGCGCATCGCCTGCTCCTTGTTCTGGAGCTGGCTCTTCTCGTTCTGGCAGGAGGCCACCACACCGGTCGGGATGTGCGTGATGCGCACGGCCGAGTCGGTGGTGTTGACGGACTGGCCGCCGGGGCCCGAGGAGCGGTACACGTCGATGCGGAGGTCGTTCATGTTGACCTCGACCTCGACCTCCTCGGCTTCCGGGGTGACGAGCACGCCGGCGGCGGAGGTGTGGATGCGGCCCTGGGACTCGGTGGCCGGAACGCGCTGGACGCGGTGCACGCCGCCCTCGTACTTCAGGCGGGCCCAGACGCCCTGGCCGGGCTCGGTGGCACCGTTGCCGCCCTTGGTGCGGACGGAGACCTGGACGTCCTTGTAGCCGCCGAGCTCGGACTCGGTGGCGTCGATGATCTCGGTCTTCCAGCCCACGCGCTCGGCGTAGCGCAGGTACATGCGCAGCAGGTCGCCGGCGAACAGGGCCGACTCGTCGCCGCCCGCGCCCGCCTTGACCTCGAGGAGCACGTCCTTGTCGTCGCTGGGGTCGCGCGGTACGAGCAGCAGGCGGAGCTTCTCGGTGAGCTCCTCGCGCTGTGCGCTCAGTACCTTGACCTCGGCCGCGAAGTCCGGGTCGTCGGCCGCGAACTCCTTCGCCGTCTCGATGTCCTCGGCGGACTGCTTCCAGGCACGGAAGGTCGCGACGATCGGGGTCAGCTCCGCGTAGCGCTTGTTGAGCTTGCGCGCGTTGGCCTGATCCGAGTGGACCGAAGGGTCGGCGAGCTTCTTCTCAAGATCGGCGTGCTCGCCGATCAGTTCCTCGACCGCCTCGAACATCGGGGGCTCCTGATGGTGAAAGTGAAGAAAAGGGCTGCGGGACGAGAAAGGCGCCGGCCCGGCTGCCCCCGTAGCAACAGGGTGCAGCCGGAAACCGGCGCCGGAGGCTCGCTACTTCTGTGCAGCCTTGCCGAAGCGGGCCTCGAAGCGGGCCACGCGGCCACCGGTGTCGAGGATCTTCTGCTTGCCCGTGTAGAACGGGTGGCACTCGGAGCAGACCTCGGCTCGGATGGAGCCCTCGGTCAGGGTGCTACGGGTGGTGAACGACGCGCCACAGGTGCAGCTGACCTGGGTCTCGACGTACTGGGGGTGAACATCGCGCTTCAAGGTGTCTCCTAGATTCGGGAGGGCGCCGGGTCGCAGGAGCCGAATTGCGCGCTGCGTGAACCGGGGCCGACAGACCAGTCTGCCAGGACCGGGCTGCCTGTCAAAATTCTGAGGACGCCTCCCTCAACGGCAGGGCCCCACGAACTATTCCGCGCCCGGACTCGACCCCCGTGACCAGGCGTTTCGCCGGTCCGGCCGACTACTGGACGATCGAGCCGACCGCGCCCTTGTCGCCGGCCGAGTTCGCGGTGGCCTCGGCGGGAACCGGCCGGTCGGCCAGGAGGGCGTCCCACACCATCTTGGACTCCTTGGTGAGCGGGACCACGCGGTTGGGGTCGCGGACGTCCCCGGTCACCGGCAGGGTGATCATCTGCATGCTGTCGGGGCCGATGCCCTGGAGGCTCTGGGCGAAGCCCATGAGGGACTTCACGTCGCCGAGCGCCTTGTCGGTGGTGAGCGCCTTGGTCGCGGAGTCGGCTATGTCGAAGAGCTTCTTCGGGTTGTCGAAGACGCCGATGGACTTGACCTGCTTGATCAGGGCCTTGATGAAGGCCTGCTGGAGCTGTATTCGGCCGAGGTCGCCGCCGTCGCCGACGCCGTGGCGGGTCCGGACGAGGCCGAGGGCCTGCTCTCCGTTCAGCCTGTTGGCACCGGCCGGCAGATCGAGGTGGCTGTAGTTGTCCTTGATCGGCTTGCTCGTGGTCACCTCGACACCGCCGAGGGTGTCGATGATCTTCTTGAAGCCCGTGAAGTCGACTTCCAGGTAGTGATCCATGCGGATCCCCGACATCTTCTCCACCGTCGCGACCGCGCAGACCGCCCCGCCGACCGTGTACGACTCGTTGAACATCCGGCGCGGGCCGCCCGGGTCCGTCCTGCCGTTCGACGTCTTGCAGGCGGGCCTGGTCACCAGGGTGTCGCGCGGTATCGATACGACGGTGGCCTTGCTGTGGCCCGCGTTCAGGTGGACGAGCATCGCGGTGTCGGAGCGGGCGGAGCCGCCGTCGTCGTGGCCGTACTCGCTGTTGGCGCCGCCGCGCGAGTCGGAGCCGAGGACGAGTATGTCCATGGAGCCGTTGTCCACGTTCTCGGGACGGTTCTTGCCGAGGGCCGCGTTGATGTCGACCGTCTTCAGGTTCCCGTTGAGCTTGAAGTAGAAGTAGCCGAGCCCTGCCCCGCCCAGGACGACCACTCCGGCAGCGGTCCACGCGACGACGGCGACGGCCTTGCGGCGCTTGGCCGGCTTCCGCCGTCGCCGGCCGCCCGCGGCGGCCCTGCGGCCGCCGCTCCTGTTGTCCTGGCTCATGCTTTCTCTGCCTGCCTGTCCTCGGCTCGGTGCGAATCGGTTCCCCGTTCCCCCTGACACAGACGGACGGACGTCTTCAAGGGTTCCACGCCCGTTTCGGGGCCGGAACCGCTCCCCCGAAGGGGACGGAACCGAATAAACATCGCGTAATGCCGCCCCTACCTGCGGTTTCCCTCCGCGGCGCGGAGTGGCTCCGGGGGCCGAGCCGGGTACGGAGTGTGGCCAAGGTCGCACCCGCGCACGCGGCCCCGTAGGCCTGCCCCGCGGAAAACGCGACCGCCCCCGTCGCGGGTGCGGCGGGGGCGGTCGGGTTCAGGCAGGTGCTACGAGGAGACCTCAGTCGTCGTTCTTGCCGCCGGGGGTCGTCTTCGCGATCTGCATGAGGAACTCGGCGTTCGACTTCGTCTGCTTCATCTTGTCGAGGAGCAGCTCGATGGCCTGCTGCGAGTCGAGCGCGTGCAGCACCCGGCGGAGCTTCCAGACGATGGCGAGCTCCTCGCTGTTGAGGAGGATCTCCTCCTTGCGGGTGCCCGAGGGGTCCACATCCACGGCCGGGAAGATGCGCTTGTCGGCGAGCTTCCGGTCGAGCTTGAGCTCCATGTTGCCGGTGCCCTTGAACTCCTCGAAGATCACCTCGTCCATGCGCGAGCCGGTGTCGACCAGCGCGGTGGCCAGGATGGTCAGCGAGCCGCCGTCCTCGATGTTGCGCGCGGCACCGAAGAAGCGCTTCGGCGGGTACAGCGCGGTCGAGTCGACACCACCGGACAGGATGCGGCCGGAGGCGGGGGCGGCGAGGTTGTACGCACGTCCCAGGCGGGTGATGGAGTCCAGCAGGACGACCACGTCGTGGCCGAGCTCGACGAGACGCTTGGCGCGCTCGATGGCCAGCTCGGCGACGGTGGTGTGGTCCTCGGCCGGGCGGTCGAAGGTCGAGGAGATGACCTCGCCCTTCACCGACCGCTGCATGTCGGTGACCTCTTCCGGACGCTCGTCGACCAGGACGACCATCAGGTGGCACTCGGGGTTGTTGACCGTGATCGCGTTGGCGATCGCCTGCATGATCATGGTCTTACCGGTCTTCGGCGGGGCCACGATCAGACCGCGCTGGCCCTTACCGATCGGCGACACGAGGTCGATGATGCGGGTGGTCAGCACGCCCGGGTCGGTCTCCAGACGGAGCCGGTCCTGCGGGTAGAGCGGAGTCAGCTTCTGGAACTCCGGGCGGCCGCGGCCGGATTCGGGCGCCATGCCGTTGACGGAGTCCAGGCGGACGAGCGCGTTGAACTTCTCGCGGCGCTCGCCGTCCTTGGGCTGACGGACCGCACCGGTGGTGTGGTCACCCTTGCGCAGCCCGGCCTTGCGGACCTGGGCGAGGGAGACGTACACGTCGTTCGGGCCGGGCAGGTAGCCCGAGGTCCGGATGAACGCGTAGTTGTCGAGGATGTCCAGGATGCCGGCGACGGGGATCAGGACGTCGTCGTCGGCGACCGGGGTCTCCGCCGGCGCGAACTCGTCGCGGCCACGACGGCCACGACGGTCGCGGTAGCGGCCACGACGGCCGCGACGGCCGTCCTCGTCGAAGTCGTCCTGCGGGCCGTTGTCCTGACGGTCCCGGTCCTGACGACCGCCCTGCTGGCCCTGGCCCTGGCCGCGGCCGCCCTGCTGCTGACGGTCCTGACGGTCGGTCCGGTCCTGCCGACCGCCGCCCTGGCCCTGACCGGCCTGGCCGGACTGGCCCGCCTGGGCCTGGCCCTGACCCTGGCCGCCCTGAGCCTGGCCGCCCTGGCCCTGCTCGTCGGCCTTGGGACCGCGGTCGCGGCGCTCACGGCGCTCGCCACGGTCGTTGCCGCGCTCACGGCGGTCGCGACGGCCGCGGCCTTCGCCTTCCTGGGCCTGCGCCTGGCCGGAGACGGCGGTGGCGGCCTCGACCTTGACCTCGGCCTGGGCGGCCGGAGCGGTCTCGGTCTTCTGCTCGACCTGCACGACGGCGGCGGGGGCCGAGCTCTCGGGGCTGCCCGAGGGGGCGGTCGCACGACGGCGGCGGCGCTCGCCGACCGGGGCGTCGTCACTGGCCGGCTGGCCCGGGATGTCGATCTGCGCCTGGGTGGCGGTCTTCTCGGCGGGGGCCTCGGCGGCCTCGCCCGTACGGGCCTTGCTGGTGGCGCGGCGCTTCGGCTTGGCCTCGGCGGCAGTGTCGGCGGGCGCGGAGGCCGCTGCCTTGGGGGCGCTGCTGCCCGCCTGCGCCTCCTTGATGACCTCGATCAGCTGGCCCTTGCGCATCCGCGCGGTGCCCCTGATGCCGAGGCCCGACGCGACCTGCTGCAGCTCGGCCAGGACCATGCCATCGAGGCCGGTGCCGGAGCGGCGACGCTTGGTCGCGGCGCCCGCGGCGGGGGCACTGGTGTCGACATTGGTGTCGGCAGCGCCCATCAGATCGGTGGTGTCGCTCACGAAGGGTCCTTCCCTGGAGCGGACGTCGGCCTGTCTGGCTCGGCGACCGGTTGTGCTGTCCGACGACAGTCCATTACCTGATGGGGCATGGGCTGCAGCCGGGGCGGTGGTCCGCCCGTATAGATACGGCGGAGAGAAACGTGCATGTGCATGGGTGGTTCCGGCGAGAAGCCCCCGAGCTGGAAGCGTGGGAATGTCACGCCGATTCCGGAGCGTGCTCGAAACTGCTGGCAGCGATCAAAGCAGTCGGGGAGGCTCCCGGAAGAAAGGTGGTCCCTGATAGGGACACTGAGCACCAAGCCATGGCGGCTTCGGATGCGCACTTGAGACTAACACTACCGGATCCAACAGATATTCCCCCTCTCAATCACCGGCAATCGCGCCCTTCCGCGCGGGCGGCCTGCCCGGGCCGCCTGCACCCGGGAGCCGGCGGTGGGCTTCCCTCGCCCACCGCCCGCGGCAACTCTCAGCCGCCCTGAGTTCCCAGCGGAAGTACGCTCGCGCCCGCGGCGTCGAGGGCGAGCCGGTTCGCGGCCCACCCCTCGCCCGCGAGCTGCGCGACCTTGTCGGCCGCGCCGTTGTCGACCAGCGCCAGGACCGTGGGGCCCGCGCCGGAGATGACCGCGGGAATGCCGTCCGCCCGCAGCCGGGCCACGAGCGCCACGCTCTCGGGCATCGCCGGGGACCGGTAATCCTGGTGGAGTCGGTCCTCGGTGGCCGGCAGCAGGAACTCGGGACGCCTGGTCAGGGCCTCCACGAGCAGGGCCGCACGGCCCGCGTTGACGGCCGCGTCCACGTGCGGGACGGTGCGCGGCAGCAGGCCGCGCGCGGTCTCCGTCAGGACCGGCTTGGAAGGTACGAAGACCACCGGAACGATGGAATCGGCGGGCTCCATGCGGATCGCCTTGGCGCTGCCGCCGTCCATCCACGCGAGGGTGAAACCGCCGAGCAGACAGGCGGCGACGTTGTCGGGGTGGCCCTCGATCTCGGTGGCGAGCTCCAGCAGCGCCGCGTCGTCGAGCTTGGCCTCTCCGCCTATGGTCACGGCGCGGGCGGCGACGATGCCCGCACAGATTGCGGCGGAGGAGGACCCCAGGCCGCGGCCGTGCGGGATCCGGTTGGCGCAGACCACCTCGAGGCCGCGCGGCTGGCCGCCCAGCAGGTCGAAGGCGGTACGCATGGAACGTACGAGGAGGTGGCTCTCGTCCCGCGGAAGGGTGTCGGCACCCTCGCCCGCGATGTCGATGTTGAGGCCGGAATCGGCCACGCGGACGACGACATCGTCGTAGAGCCCCAGGGCCAGGCCCAGGGCGTCGAAGCCCGGGCCGAGATTGGCACTGCTGGCGGGGACGCGCACCCGTACGGCGGCGGCGCGGAACGCTGGACCGGCCATCGTCCGATGACACTCCTTGTGACTGTGCGAGACGAGATATTCGCTGGCTCGCTGTGAATGTACTGGAGAACGTACGACACCCGAAGGCCCTGTGGGCAGCACCGCGGACATATGCGCGGCGGCGGATGTAAGTACAGCCTATCGAAGGAAGGTTCTTCTCCGACATAGGGCGCACGGCAGGCGCACGACGCGTGTCGCGGACACGCGTGGGCGCGGCCGGGCTTCTTGCGGGGTTATCCGTGCCGTACGGCCCGAGTTGCCGGATTCCTCAGCCTTCGAAAGACTTCCGGAATCCGGCAACTCGGCCACTACGGGTACTGCCGTGCTCCTGGGCCGCGCTACCGGCTCAGACGAGTCCGAGGCGCACGGCGGCGGCCTCGGCGTCGACCGGGATGGTGATCGGCTGCGGAGCGCCGGCGACCGCCCAGTCGGGGTCCTTCAGGCCGTTGCCGGTGACCGTGCAGACGATCTTCTGGCCGGGGTCGACCAGTCCGAGCTCGGCGGCCTTGAGCAGGCCGGCGACCGAAGCGGCCGAGGCAGGCTCGACGAAGACGCCCTCCTGGGCGGCCAACAGGCGGTAGGCGGACAGGATCTGGCGGTCCGTCACCTCGTCGATGAAGCCGCCCGACTCGTCCCGGGCCGCCAGGGCGTAGTCCCAGGAGGCCGGGTTGCCGATCCGGATCGCGGTGGCGATGGTGTGCGGCTCCTTGACGACCTCGCCGCGCACGATGGGCGCGGACCCGGAGGCCTGGAAACCCCACACGCGGGGCGTACGGGAGGCCAGGCCGTCGGCCTTGTACTCCTTGAAGCCCTTCCAGTACGCGGTGATGTTGCCGGCGTTGCCCACGGGCAGCACGTGGATGTCGGGGGCGTCGCCGAGCGCGTCCACGATCTCGAACGCGGCCGTCTTCTGGCCCTCGATGCGCACCGGGTTGACCGAATTGACCAGCGCCACCGGGTAGTTGTCGGACAGCGCGCGGGCGAGGTCGAGGCAGTCGTCGAAGTTGCCGTCGACCTGCAGGATCTTGGCGCCGTGGATCAGGGCCTGGCCCATCTTGCCCAGCGCGATCTTGCCGCGGGGCACGAGGACTGCGGAGACCATCCCGGCGCGCACCGCGTAGGCGGCGGCGGAGGCCGAGGTGTTGCCCGTGGAGGCGCAGATGACGGCCTTGGCGCCGTCCTCCTTGGCCTTGGTGATCGCCATGGTCATGCCGCGGTCCTTGAAGGACCCCGTGGGGTTCGCGCCCTCGACCTTGAGGTGTACCTCGCAGCCGAGGCGCTCGGAGAGCACCTGCGCGGGGACGAGGGGAGTGCCGCCCTCGCGGAGCGTGACCACGGGAGTCGCATCCGTCACCGGCAGGCGGTCCCGGTACTCCTCGATGATGCCGCGCCACTGATGGGTGCGATTGCTGGTCATGGGTCCTTACTCCCCTTCAACACGCATGATGCTGGCCACACCGCGGACGGTGTCCAGCTTCCGCAGCGCCTCGACGGTCCCGGAGAGGGCGGCGTCGGGGGCACGGTGAGTGACGACGACGAGGGAGGCCTCGCCGTCCTTGCCCTGCTGGCGGACGGTGTCGATCGACACCCCGTGCTCGGCGAAGGTGGTCGCCACCTGGGCGAGGACGCCCGGCTTGTCCGCCACATCGAGGCTGATGTGGTAGCGGGTGACGACCTCGCCCATGGCACTGACCGGCAGCTGGGTGTACGCGGACTCGCCCGGCCCCGTTGCCTGGGTGAGCTTGTTGCGGCAGACGGCGACCAGGTCGCCGAGGACCGCCGACGCGGTCGGCGAACCGCCCGCGCCGGGCCCGTAGAACATGAGCCGCCCGGCGGCCTCCGCCTCGACGAAGACGGCGTTGTACGCCTCGCGGACGGAGGCGAGCGGGTGCGTCAGCGGGATCATCGCGGGGTGGACGCGGGCCGTGACGGACTCGCCGTCGGCGGCGCGCTCCAGGATGGCGAGGAGCTTGATCGTGCAGCCCATCCGCTTGGCGGACGCGAAATCGGCGGCGCTGACCTCGGTCATGCCCTCGCGGTAGACGTCGTCGAGGCGGACCCGGGTGTGGAAGGCGATGCCGGCCAGGATCGCGGCCTTGGCGGCGGCGTCGTAGCCCTCCACGTCGGCGGTCGGGTCGGCCTCGGCGTACCCCAGGGCGGTGGCCTCGTCGAGGGCCTCCTGGTAGCCCGCGCCGGTGGAGTCCATCTTGTCGAGGATGAAGTTCGTCGTGCCGTTGACGATGCCCATCACCCGGTTGATCTTGTCGCCCGCGAGGGACTCGCGCATCGGGCGGACCAGCGGGATGGCGCCGGCGACGGCGGCCTCGTAGTACAGGTCCAGCCCGTTGGCCTCGGCTGCGGCGTGCAGCGCGGCGCCGTCCTGGGCGAGCAGCGCCTTGTTCGCGGAGACGACGGAGATGCCGTGCTCGAAGGCGGTGGTGATCAGGGTGCGGGCCGGCTCGATCCCGCCGATGACCTCGATGGCCACGTCGATGTCGCCGCGTTTGAGCAGGGCGGTCGCATCGGTGGTGATGAGCGCCGGGTCGATGCCCTCGCGCACCTTGGAGGGACGGCGCACGGCCACGCCCGCGATCTCGACGGGCGCGCCGATCCTGGCCGTCAGATCGTCGGCGTGCGTCGTCATGATGCGAGCCACCTCTGAGCCGACCACTCCACAGCCCAGCAGCGCCACCTTCAGCGGACGCGTACGCATCATTCGACCTACGCCTTTCGATCTTCACAGCAGTACCTGGGGAACGGCTTGCACCCCGGGTGTGAACCAGTCTCACTCAATGGACATCAGTTTCCACCCTCGGTCCATTGAGTGAGACACCTATTTGAGGGCCTGGGGGGCTCCCCCCAGAAGAATGCGGATCATCCGAGGTCGAGGCGCAGGAGATCTTCCTCCGTCTCGCGCCGGACGATGACGCGGGCCTGCCCGTCGCGCACCGCGACGACCGGCGGGCGCAGCGCGTGGTTGTAGTTGCTGGCCATCGAACGGCAGTACGCACCGGTCGCGGGCACCGCCAGGAGGTCCCCCGGGGCCAGGTCCGCGGGCAGGAAGGCGTCCTTCACCACGATGTCACCGCTCTCGCAGTGCTTGCCGACGACACGGACGAGCATGGGCTCGGCGTCGGAGGTGCGGGAGACCAGGGTGACCGAGTACTCGGCGTCGTAGAGGGCCGTGCGGATGTTGTCGGACATGCCGCCGTCCACGGAGACGTACGTACGCAGCCCCTCCAGCGGCTTGATCGTGCCGACCTCGTAGAGGGTGAAGGCGGTCGGCCCGACGATGGCCCGTCCGGGTTCGACGGAGATGCGCGGTGCGCGCAGTCCGGCGCTCTCGCACTCGCGGGCGACGATCTCGTGCAGGGCCTTGGCGATCTCGTGGGGCTCGCGCGGGTCGTCCGCGGAGGTGTAGGCGATGCCGAGGCCGCCGCCGAGGTCGATCTCGGGCAGCTCGACCCCGTGCTCGTCGCGCACGGCGGCCAGCAGCCGCACCACGCGCTTCGCGGAGACCTCGAATCCGGCCATGTCGAAGATCTGCGAGCCGATGTGGGAGTGGACGCCGAGCAGCTCCAGGCTGTCGTGGCCCAGCGCGCGCCGTACGGCCTCGGCGGCGGACCCGTCGGCGACGGCGATGCCGAACTTCTGGTCCTCGTGCGCGGTGGCGATGAACTCGTGCGTGTGCGCCTCGACGCCCACCGTCACGCGGATCTGCACGGGCTGGCGCACGCCGAGCTCACGGGCGACGTGCGCGACGCGGGCGATCTCCTGGAAGGAGTCGAGCACGATCCGCCCGACGCCGGCCTCGACGGCCCGGGTGATCTCCGCGGCCGACTTGTTGTTCCCGTGGAAGGCGATCTGCCCCGCGGGCATCCCGGCGGCGAGCGCGGTGGCGAGCTCCCCGCCGGAGCACACGTCCACGTTGAGCCCTTCCTCTCTGAGCCACTTCACGACTGCCTTGGAGAGGAAGGCCTTCCCGGCGTAGAAGACGTCGGCGCCGGGCCCGAAGGCGTGCGCCCAGGCGCGGCACCGCGTCCGGAAGTCCTCCTCGTCCATGAAGTAGGCGGGCGTCCCGAACTCTTCGGCGAGCTTGGTGACTTCGATCCCGCCGACGGTCACGACGCCCTCGTCGTTGCGGCGGACGGTCCGGGCCCAGACCTTTTCGTCCAGCGCGTTGAGGTCGGCGGGCGGCGGGGAGTAGTGCCCCTCGGGCAGGACGTCGGCGTGGCGGGGGCCGGCGGGGTGCGCGGAACGGCTCATCTCGAAATTCTCTCTTCGCAAATCATCCGGATGGCAAGCGAATCATCACATCGCATCACGTGCGCATCACGGGCATCACAGGTGGTCGGGTGCGTCGGTACCGAGCAGGGCCAGGCCGCCGGCCAGCACCGTCCCGGCGGCTTCGGCAAGGGCCAGCCGGGCACGGTGGGCGGCCGAGGGTTTCTCGTCCCCCTTGGGCAGGACGTGGTACTGGAAGTCGAGCAGGGCGTCGGCCAGCACGACGAGGTGCCGCACGAGCCGCTCGGGCGCCCGGTGGTGCGCGGCGGCTTCGAGGACGAGGGGATAGTCGACGAGCGCACCGAGCACGGCGTGGGCGCCGCCGACCTCACCGACCTCACCGGGATCGGCGCGGAACCCCAGCTGCTCGGCATTACGGGTCAGCGCGCGCGCCCGCGCGTGGGCGTAGCGCACGCGAAAGAACTCACTGGTCTCGTCCTGCACCAGCAGCCACGCGGGAAACACGGGTGTCTCGTGCGCGGGCACGGAGAGCATCGCCCAGGCGGCGGCGTCCGGGCCGTAGCGGGCGACCACGTCCCCGTCCCGCTTGGCGACGGGCGCGACCTTGGCGGGCCCGCCGTCCGCCGACCCGCCCTGACTGTGCACGATCCGCAGCACGGCATGACGTACGACGCGCTCGCGCAGCTCCCCGTCGGGGGCGAACCCGTACCGCGCGCCCCGGGCACGTACGTCCCGTACGACCTCGTCAACGGCACCGGCACCGGCACCGGCGCCGGAGGCGAGCACGAAGTTCAGGAACCCGGCGCCGGTGATCTCCACGCGCTCGACCCCGGAAAGGGCCGCCAGCCGCGGGGCCAGCACCTCGGCCACTCCACGGGGCGCGACTCCGGCGCCCTTCGCGACCCCGAAGGCGACGGGTGAGGCGTAGTCCCCCACTCCCCCGGGCCGGGTCCGCTCGACGACGACCCGCTCGGGCACGACCGCTCCGGCGGGCAGCTCCCCGTCCTCGACGGCGCAGCGCACGGCGCGCACGACGGAACGGGAGAGGTCAGCGGGGGTCACGTGACCAGCCTAGGGGAGAAGCCCCTGCGTCACGCGAACGGTTTCGCCATGTGAACAGAGGGGACGCGCCCACCGAACAGCGAGGGGTTCGATGACCGGGGTGACCAGAAGGGGACGACACCCACTTGAGAACGCCCGAAGGACGCCGAAGGACGCCGGAGGACGCCGGAAGAATGACCGGAGGACGACTGCAGGAAGACCGGGGGTGCCCCTCAGCCCCTCCCCCGCCCGGCTGGAGCCCCTTTCCGCTCCCTGCGATCGCGCCGCTCGATGAGCCGCCGCACGATGCGCACCAGTTCGGTGGGCTCGAAGGGCTTGGCGAGGAAGGCGTCCACGCCGGCGGCGATCCCCGCCTCGACCTCCTGCTGCGTACAAGCGCTCACGATCGCGACGGGCAGGTGCCGCGTCCGGGGGTCGGCCCGCAACTGCGCGGCCGCCCCGAAGCCGTCCAGGCGAGGCATGACCACGTCAAGGGTGATCACATCGGGCATCACGTGGTGCACGACATCCAGACACTCGGCACCATCGTTCGCGGTCACGACCTCGAAGCCCTCCAGCTCGAGATTGACCCTGATCAGCTGCCGGATGACCTTGTTGTCGTCGACAACAAGCACCCGGCCCGAGGTGCCTGACACAACTCGAGAGTAGGTCGACCCCGGCCCCCGCGTCCGGGTTTTCGCCACTTCCACCCCCTCCGGGCGACCCACACCCTCTCCACCCGCAAACGGGTTCCTGATCACTCACCGGAAGCTGGTAGTGTTCAACCCGTCGCAGCAACACCAGCGACAGCGCCCCCGTAGCTCAGGGGATAGAGCAACGGCCTCCGGAGCCGTGTGCGCAGGTTCGAATCCTGCCGGGGGCACTTCGCAGGAAGTGCCCAAGACCCCGCCATCAGCGGTCACGCTGAGAGTGGGGTCTTCGCGTATGCACAGCCAACTGCGGCCCTGTGCACCCGTATGTCAGACCCTGTGGACTGTTCATGGACAGGATCTTGGTCCATCGCCGCAGGTCAGCAGCAGAAATGCGGAAGGCCCCCGGACAGGTCCAGGGGCCTCGCAGCGTATCGCCAGTCGCTCGCGATCACTCGAACTCGCTGAGCAGATCCTCGATCCTCCGGTTGGCCACCTCCTGCCGACCGTCGAGGCACTTCGCGTACCGACTGAGCAGCACCTCCACGCTGTTGCCCGCCCGCTCGGCAACCTCGGTGGGGTCGACGCCGGCGTTGAGCCACGTGGACAGCGAGCCCGGCTGTACCCGCCCACGTACGAGACGGCGTGCAGGAGCAATCGGGCTTGCTCCGGATTGACCACCACGCGAGGGTCGACCTCGTTCGACACCTTGGGCTTCTGCCAGCGAACCGCTGAGAGCGGGTTCTCCCGGAATTCCCCGAGATCTACGGCGTAGTGCAGGGCGTTGACCAGAGTGCGCCGCTTTCGCCGTACGGTCTCGGCAGCATCCGCACTCCCATCCCCAGTGCAGGATGTTTCCGATCTCCGGGGGAAGCTCCCTGCTGTCGGGACCAGGCAGCACAAAAGCCCAGTTCCGAAGTGCTTTCCGCATCTCGACATCGCGGGGCCGGCCAGGTCGGTCATCCAGCAGGGCCATCTCCAAACCGCCGTGGTCCCGGATGAAGCTCTCAGCAAGTTCCTCGCACACGGGCCTGCCCGTACCTGAGCGAATCTGACCGATCTGGCTGATCTTCCGGACGGCCGCCGTAAACTTGCCGACGAGCTGTGTGCGCTGTCGGCCGGACGCGGCCGTCCGGTACATCCGACCACTCCGGGCCCGTCCGTACCGCCGATGTGATCCCAAGTTCGCCACGGGTGGGGGATGGAAGCACGATGTACAAGCTGAACGACACGGACCCAACCTCTCTGGGCCCGTTCCGGCTGCTCGCCGTGCTCGGACAGGGCGGGATGGGCCGTACATATCTGGGCCGCCGGCTCCCCCTGGACAACCTCGGCCCCGAGCACGAGGCCGGCTACCACCTCACGGGTTCCGAAGTGGACACCGAGCCCGTTCTCGCGGCCGTCAAGGTCATCAGGCCCTCCATGCTGCGGGACAGCACGGAGAACTCCGAGGAGAAGGCCCGGGCCCGCTTCACGCAGGAGATCGAGACGATGCGCACGGTCGTCAGCGCTCGGGTTCCCGCCTTCCTCGGTGCTGACGCCGAAGCCGAACGGCCCTGGCTGGCCATGGACTACGTGCACGGCCCCACCCTCCACAAGTTCGTCCACACCGTCGGGGCCCTCGGTCTCGGCGCTTACGCGGCGCTCGGTCTCGCGCTGGTCGACGCCCTGCGGGCCATCCACGGTGTGAAGCTGCTGCACCGCGACCTCAAGCCGGGCAACATCGCCATGGGGCCGACCGGGCCCGTCGTGCTCGACTTCGGTCTCGCGGTCCTGACCGACCGGGACAGCATCGGAGCCCTCACCAAAACAGGCATCGGCATCGGGACTCCCTCCTACATGTCGCTGGAGCAGGCGACCGACACCAAGCACGTCAAGGAGCCGGCGGACATCTACGCCCTCGGGGCGGTCCTCTTCTTCGCCGCCGCGCAGCGGCCTCCCTACCCGCATGGGCCGGCGGCCGCGGAGCCGAGCTGGGACGGGGTGCCTCCGGCCTGTATGCCCCTGCTGGCCAAGATTCTGGTCCAGCTGCCGAGCGCGCGTCCGTCGCTCGACGCGGTCGAGGAGAGCCTGCTCCAGCTACTCGCGCACAACGGACTGACCCCCGAAGCGGCAGACGGTGAACTCCGCGCCCTGGTCGCGAGTTCGGGCCTGATCCCGGAGCTGCCCGAGGAAGCCGTGGCCGACCATGCCGACCCGCAGGCGCAGAACGCGGCTCAGCAGGCAGTCGACCAACAGGGCGCTCCTGACGAGCACTCGGCCAGCGACGTCCCGGATTTCTACCGGCAGTTCTTCGGCGACGCAGAAGAGCCGGTCGACGTGCCCTCCCCGCCTCCGGCGGTCCCGGTGGAGTACGTGCCTACCGAGCCCGACCCCAAGGCGAGCCCCGCGCCGCCGCCGTTCGTCCCGAACCAGCCGACGGTCACCAGCTACCGGCTCGCTCCCCCACAGCCTCCGGCGGCGCCGAAACCCACACCCGTCCCCGAGGCGCCGCCCGCCGCGCTCAAGGCCGCTGAGCGCCTGCGCAAGGCATACGCCCACAGCGGACGCCTCTGACTGTCGGTGCTTCCGGCAGGCCCGATCGGCAAGATCAGGCCATACGACCCCCGTCCGCAGGATCGACCCGCCCCTAGGGTTGACCGTGGCCACCTCGGGTGTTCAGCCGCGCGTACACCCTTGCCCACAGCACAGAATCACGCTCACGCGAGTACGCCGTGTGTGTCGCACGTCGAAAGGACCGCCCGCCATGCCCGACGCAGCGCCCGACCTCCTTTCGGGTCCGCCCCCGGCGGGGACCGTGATCGAGGTCCGTGACGAGGAGTGGCTGGTCCGCAGCAGCAGCGTGGTCCGCCCCGGCGAGTTCCTGATCGAGGCCACCGGTGCCTCGGATCTCGTCCGCGGACACCAGGCGCGCTTCCTCACCTCGCTCGACGGGATGCCCCGCGTCCTACGGCCCGAAGACACTGCCCTCACACCCGACCTCTCGAAGGGGTACCGGCTCAGCCGCCTCTTCCTGGAGGCCGTGCTGCGCAAGACCCCACTCCCCCAGATCGAGCGCGGTCTCGCCCTGACGGACGGATTCCTGCTGGACCGCATGGACTATCAGTTGCGCCCCGCGGTGAAGGCACTCGCGAATCCGCTGCGCCCCCGGCTGCTGATCGGCGACGTCGTCGGTCTCGGCAAGACGTTGGAGATCGGCATCCTGCTCGGTGAGCTGATCCGGCGGGGCCGCGGCGAGCGGATCCTCGTCGTCACCCCCGCTCCGGTGCTGGAGCAGTTCCAGCACGAGATGTGGACGCGTTTTTCGCTGCCGCTGGTACGGCTCGACAGTGTGGGCATCTCCCGTATCGAGCGCAAGATTCCGGTCGGCCGGAACCCCTTCACGTACTACAAGCGCGTCATCGTATCGATGGACACGCTGAAGAACGCCAAGCGCTACGGGCCGTGGCTGCAGAACATCGAGTGGGACGCCGTCGTCATCGACGAGTCGCACAATCTGATGAGCCGGAGCAGCGACCGCCGGATCCTCGCGGATCTCCTGGCCAAGCAGACGGACGCCCTGATCCTGGCCAGTGCCACACCGCACAACGGTGACATGCGCGCCTTCACCGGACTGGTCCGGCTGCTCGACCCGATGGCGGTCAAGGACCCCGCGCAGCCGAAGGCGGAGGAGCTGCACCACCTCATGCTGCGCCGTACCAAGGTCAGCGAGGAGGTCGCCGAGGCCCTGGAGGGCTCCTGGGCGCCGCGTGGCGAATCGCGCCCCGTCTACTGCGAGGCGGGCGAACTGGAGGAACAGGTCTTCGCCGAGCTGGCCCGCTCCTGGCTGACGAACCCGGATGCCAAGGGCGCCGACCACCTCTTCCCCTACGTGCTGCTCAAGTCCTTCCTGTCCTCGCACCGCGCCCTGTTCGCCACCGCCCGTGAGCGACTCGCCAAGCTGGGCCGAGCCCTGCCCGAGGGCCACAAGAAGGTCACCGATCCGTCGCCCTCCGACGCGCAGGCGTTCTCCCCCGTACCCGAGGTCGCCTCCCTGCTGCGACTGACCGAGCTGGCCCGAGAGATCGAGCGGGCCTCCGCGGACGGGATCGGATCGACGACCAAACTCGCGGGCCTCGTCGACCATCTGCGCAGCATCGGCGTCAAGGCCGGCAGCTCCACCCGGGCGGTGGTCTTCTCCGAGCGCCGCGAGACCCTCGACTGGCTCGGACTCGTGCTGCCCCCACTGCTGGGCTGGCGCGGGGAGGCAGCCGAGTCTGCCGTCAAGGTGATGCACAGCGATGTCTCCGACACCGTGCAGATGGACTACGTCGACGAGTTCGCGCGGGCCGGCGGCGACATCCGGCTGCTGCTGACCGGCGACGGCGCGTCCGAGGGCGTCAACCTGCACCGGCAGTGCCACCACCTCGTCCACTGGGACCTGCCGTGGAGCCTGATCCGCGTCGAGCAGCGCAACGGCCGCATCGACCGGTACGGGCAGACCCGCAGCCCCGAGTTCCGCGCCATGATCCTCAAGAGCGGCACGGAGGGTGCCCTCGACGACCGGACCATCGCGGAGAAGGTCCTCGCCCGTGAGGCGAAGGTCCACCAGGTGCTGGGCGCCGTCGAGGCGGCGACCAAGGAGAACGACTGGGGCAAGGAGGAGCGCCGGGTGATGGAGGCCCTGCTCCGCCAGGCCACCCCGGAAGAAGCCGTACGGGACCTCGTGGCCGTCGCGTTGGAGCCGGAGGAGGACGGAAGCCACGGCGACGTGGACACCGTGCTTCCCATCGAGCGCCAGACGATGAGCGAGTTCGGCACCGGCCCGGACTTCGACGGGCCCACCGACTTCGAGGATTCCGGCTTCGACATCGACCTCGACGCCGATTTCGACGCTGATTTCGACCTCGACCTGGACGACATCGGCCCGGCCGAGCCGAACCCGTCGGCCCCGCACGCGCCCGGCCCCGCACCCGCGGCCGGCCACTCCTCCTCCGACATCCCCACCGTCGACGGACTCCGCCTCTTCGACGCCGAGTCGGCCGAGCGGAACCGTCACGAGTTCGTGCTCACCGGGCTGGACGAGCTCGCCGAGCTGGAGTCCTTCCGCCTGAAGACCGCCAGTTCCGGCACGGACCTCAGTTTCGACACCCCCGAGGACCTCGCCGACCGCCTCGGCGTCCTCCCGCCGGGATATCTGCGGGACCAGAACATCACCCACCGGATGAAGCTGACCTTCAGCCGCGAGGACGCCGCCGACTCCCTCAAGCGCGCCCGCGAGGATTCCGGCTCGTACTCCCTGTGGCCCGACGCGCACTACGTCGGCGAACTGCACCCCGTCATCGAGTGGATCACCGACAAGGTGCTGGTCCAGCTCGGCCGCCAGCAGGCCCGCGTCCTCCAGGTCTCCCCCGCGGCCGCCCCCGTCCCGGTGGTCCTCACCCAGGGCGTGTGGTCCAACGCGGAAGGCCGCCCGACCGTGGTGGCCTGGCTGGCGATCGACCGGCTCGACAGCACCGAGCCCCGGGTACGCGAGCTCACCCCGGCGCTCCTCGCGGACTTCGGCATCGGCCCCGGCATGGCCGACCACTACACGGCCGGGGACCTGGCCCCGCTCCAGCAGCTGGTCCCCCAGGCCGTGTCCGAGACCCGGCGTGAGCTCAAGAAGCTGGCCGCGGTCGCCGACAAGGAAGTGGACGCCCCGCTTCGCGCGTACGAGGAGCGCGTCGGCATCTGGCGGCAGACCTCATTGCCCGGCTTCGAGGGCGGCCGCACCGCCCGCGACGAGGCAGCCGACCGGCTGGCGACGGCCGCAGCCCGGCTGCGGACCTCCGGCGACCCGATGATCCGGGTACTGGCCGTACTGGAGCCCGGCGCATGACCCACCCGGGCCACCCCAACGCGTACATGAACAGCCGCAGCAGGAACAGCGAGCAGGAGCAGCAGGCGTGACGTTCGACTCCCTGATCAACGAGAGCGAGTACTTCCCCTCGTTCTACCTGGACGACATCCTGCCCAAGCAGCTCGCCGGCGGCCCGCTGAAGGAGTGGGCCGCGATGGAGCGCCAGGGGCAGGCCACGCCCCGGCAGAGTCTGCGCGACCTGACACGCCCGTACATGGACGTACGGGCGGCGCTCGGAGCCGACGCGGAGAAGTACAACCCCCTGCCGTACGCGCGCGCCGTCGCCGCCCAGGAGGCGGCCGCGGCCGTACTGAAAGCCCTGGGCCCGGAGGCGGAGGCGCCGGCCTTCCAGCCCTCTCCCGCATCGAGCGAAGCCGACAACACTCCCGAGGGCGAGTGGCGGACGGCCCTGGCCGGCTGGCACACGCGGGTGCTGGAGGCCCTCGGCTTCGTACCCGCGCCCGGTCACTTCACGGTCCGTACCCCGACCGGCCAGGTCGCCGCGCCGGTGGCCCACCACGAGCCGGGCATCGTGGTCCTGACCGGCGGTTTCGCCGAGGACCTGGACGCCACACGGGGTGACGGTCAGGCCAACCGGCTGCCCGCGCCCGTCCGGGTGTCCGCGTCCAAGACGCTGGCCACGGTCCGCGAGCTGGCCTCCTGGCTGCTGAACGGCGAGAACGCTCCGCGCTACGCCCTCCTCCTCTTCGGCGGCATCATCATCCTGGCCGACCGCGAGGCGTTCTCCCGGGGTCGCTACCTCGCCGTGAACCTGGACACGGCCCTGCCCCGCAAGGCCGCCAAGGGCGCGAAGGCGAATGAGATCGACCTGATCGCGGCGATCTTCGCCGCGTCCTCGCTGCGCCCCGGCGACGACGGCTCGGACGACGAGATCGCCAAGCTGGTGGCGGAGTCCCGGGACCACTCGGTAGGGGTGACCGCCGAACTGCGCGTGGGCCTGCAGAAGTCCGTCCAGCTGATCGCGAACGAGGTCCTGGAGCTCGCCCGCACCGAGCACGGCGTCCACCCGGAGGACCTCCCGGAGTGGCTGCCGGAGGTCCTCAAGGAGCCCGGCGACCTGCCGAGGCTCCTCACCGAGGAGTCGCTGCGCTACCTGTACCGGATCCTCTTCCTGCTGTACGCGGAGGCGCGGCCCGAGCTCAGCATCCTGCCGGTGAAGAGCGAGGAGTACGCGACCGGCTACAGCGTGGCCCGGCTGCGGGAGCTCGTCGTCCAGGAGAAGCTGGGCAGCGGCTCCCGGAACGGTCACCACTTCCACGAGTCGCTGGCCCTGCTCTTCGAGAAGGTGTTCACCGGCCACCCCGTGGCGGACACGGTCACCAGCCGGGACGCCGTACGCGAGGAGGCGCCGGCGCTCGCCGAGGACGACGGCTACGAGGGCGTCCGCATCGAGGCCCTGCGCTCCCGGCTCTTCGACCCCGAGTCGATACACCTCGTCGGCAAGAAGATCGCCTACCCGTACGGCGAGCGCCCGGACGGCTCCCCGGCACCCGCCAAGCCGCTGGACCTCCGGCTGCGCAACAAGGTGCTGCACCAAGTCCTGCGCCACCTCACCCTCGTGGAGGGACGCGGCAAGAGCCGCGGTGGCTTCATCAGCTACGCCAACCTCAGCATCAACCACCTGGGCGCGGTGTACGAGGGGCTGATGTCGTACACCGGTTTCATCGCCACGGAGGCCCTGTACGAGGTCGCCAAGGGCGGGAACCCGGAGGGCGGCTCCTGGCTGATCACCGCCAGCCAGGTCCGGTCGAGGCTGTACGCGGACACGGCGGGCGACAGCGTCTTCGTCAAGGACGGCATCGACCCGGAGACGGGTGAGCCGGCTTCGGTTATCCACCCGGTCGGGTCGTACGTCTACCGGCTCGCCGGACGCGACCGGCAGACCAGTGCCTCGTACTACACGCCGGAGTCCCTGACCCAGGCGACGGTCGAGCAGACGCTGCGGTTCCGGCTGGACGACGACGGGGAGATCGACCCGCGCGAGCCGGAGAAGTCACCGAAGCTGGCGGTCACGGCGGCGGAGGTGCTGCGGTGGCGCGTGTGCGAACCGGCCCTGGGGTCGGGGGCGTTCCTCAACGAGGCCGTCAACCAGCTTTCGGAGCTGTACCTGAAGCTGGCGCAGCACGAGCGGGGCGAGCAGATCGACCCGGAGGAGTACCCGCGCGAGCTCCAGAAGGTGAAGGCGTACATCGCCCTGCACAACGCGTACGGGGTCGACCTCAACAAGACGGCGGTGGAGCTGGCGGAGATCTCGCTGTGGCTCAACACCATGTACCCGGGGATGCGGGCGCCTTGGTACGGGCTTCACCTGCACCGGGGCAACTCGCTGATCGGGGCCGCGCGGAAGGTCTACCCCGGGCAGACGCTGAGCAAGGGCGGCTGGCTGAAGCCTTCCGCCCAGGAGGCCCCGAGGGTGGTGCCGCTGACGGAGAAGCTGCCGGGGCGGTCGGTGCACCAGTTCCTGGTGCCGGCGCTGGGGTGGGGGTCGGTCGGCGAGTCGGTGTCGGTGCGCAAGAGCACCGGTCAGAGTGTGGTGGCGGGCGCCGTCGCGGACTGGCTGGAGCCGGAGCTCATCGAGGCGATGAAGAAGTGGCGCTCGGGCATTCGGCGATCGCCGAAGGGCGCGCCGAAGAAGGGCGGGGAGAAGGCGCCGACGACGACGAAGGCGAAGACGATCGCGGCGGAGGAGCGCTCCGGCCAGGGCGCCTTCGACCTGGGCCTCCCGATCTGGGACCAGCCCGGCTTCGACGCGGTCGAGGAGCAGACCCCCGCAAAGGCCTCGAAGCCCGCGAAGGCGGTGGCCGCGACCCCGGACGAGGAAGACGCGGGAACCGGCCGCTACCAGACCAGCCGGCTGCGGGCGCTCGCGGAACGGGTGGAGTACCTGTGGGACCTGGTTCAGCTGCGGCTGAAGCTGTCGGAGCAGGAGATCTCGCGCGGGATCCCGGTGTGGGGTGTCGCGCCGGGTGGCACGGAGCAGTCCGGTCCGGTCATGGACCGGGACGCGGTCCGGCAGGCGCTGCGGGTGGAGGGCAGCCCGTACTGGCGGCTCAAGCAGGTCATGGACGCGTGGTGCGCGCTGTGGTTCTGGCCGCTGGAGGAGGTGTCGCTGCTGGACGGGTCCGCGCCGGATTACTTCCTCGGCGACCGAGACCTCAAGAAGATCAAGAAGGGCGGCAGCCAGGACCGGAAGGTGGCCCTGAGGTCCCTGGATGACTGGATCGAGTTCGCCGAGGCCCTCGTCGGGAGCGTGGATGTCGACTCGGGCGAGGGCGCGAGCACGCTGTTCGTGATCCCCGAGGTCAAGGACCTCAAGGATCTCGACCTCGTGGAGAAGACCCTCGACGAGAAGATGATCGAGCTGTCGGCGTGGGTGGAGTTCTCGAACGTCGGGGACCTCTTCCCCTGGCACGGGACGGCCGTCCGCATCGCGAAGGAGCGCGGCTTCTTCCACTGGGAGCTGGACCTTGCGCACGTGTTCGCGGAGGGCGGCTTCGACCTGATGGTGGGGAACCCGCCGTGGGTCAAGCAGGAGTGGAAGGAAGCTGGAGTCCTGGCGGAGTTCGAGCCGTGGTTCGAGCTTGCGGAGAAGCCGAGCAACGAGGCGTGGGCCGATCTCAAGGCGGCGGTCTTGGAGCAATCGGACGCCCGAACGGCGTTCCTGGGGGAGCTGGCAGACTCGGCGGCGATGTCCGAGTTCCTGTCCTCGGCGGACAACTACCCCGAGCTGGTCGGGACGCAGCCCGACCTGTATCGGGCATTCATGCTGGTGTCCTGGCGCACTACCGGCGACAAGGGGGTCGCCGGATTGATCCACCCCGCAACGCATCTCACTGGAGCAAAGGATAGAAGGCTACGGCGAGCCGCTTACCGGCACCTTCGATTGCATGCAGATTTCGTGAATGCAAAACTCCTATTCGCCCCACCTGTTGGCCACACCACACACTTCAGCATGAACATCTACAGCACACTCCGGGAGATCCATTTCCAACACATCAGCTGGCTCTTCCACCCCCTAATGCTCACCCATTCAGTTCGACACGATGGCTCAGGCCCCACGCCTGGCATCAAGCATCAGGGTACGTGGGACACGCGCCCACACCATGACCGGATCATCACAGTAGACCGTTCTACCCTCACAAAATGGCAAAAGCTGACGGGCGACGAGGTACCATCACCCGCCGACGAGACCAAACTGCTGTTCCCGGTGACCGTTTCCGAAGAATCCGCCATCTCGGCGCTCGCCAAGTGGCCATTCAAGCTTGGCGCACTAGGACCGCGCATTACCCGCGGTTTCGACGAAAAGAACGATCGCGCTTCGGGTTATTTCGAATGGAATTCTGGTCCGGTAGAAACCTGGGATGACGTAATCCTCCAGGGTCCATTCTTTGGAATTGCGACGCCTTTCGCGAAGCAGCCCATCAAGAATGCGCGCACGTCGACAGACCTTGAAGCGTGGAACCATTCAGAGATGCCTCACAACGCTATCCCTCGCACGAGCTACCGTCGCAGGAAATCCATGCCAGAGTTCAAAGCAGCTCAAAGCAAGTGGCTGGACCGCGACGCATTCGATCGCGCAACAGAAGACCCGGTAAAATTGGCGACAGCCGAAAATGCCGTACGTGAACTCAACTCCGAACTCACCGGAGACTCATTCGACACTCAAGTGCAGGCATGGCTTCAAGCGGAATGCGAGGTTCCCTATACTGAATTCTATCGGGTCGCCTGGCGTCAAATGATCCCGCACGACACTGAACGCAGCTTCTTTGCAAGCCTGCTACCACCTGGCCCCAGTCATATTCACGGCATCAGGAGCCTCACCGTAGAGAGCCAAGTCGATACGGCCCTAGTGGCCGGATTCTTTGCCGCGCTGCCTTCCGACTATCTACTTCGCTCCACGAACACGAAGAACCTCGATACATCAGAGGCCAAACGACTTCCGGCGCCTTCGCCCGTACACCCTCTGAGCGCAGATCTCCTCCTCCGGACGCTCCGCCTAAACTGCCAAAGCGATGCGTACGCCGCGCTGTGGAGAGATCTTCACGACAATATGCGGCAGGGCGATTCATGGGCCACGCCCGTCTGGCGCTCCATGCTGCCCCCTCTCGCCGAGGGCGTCACTGCGGCCTGGACTCGCGACACCCCGCTTCGGAGTGAAATCGCACGGCGCGCAGCGCTCGTGGAGATCGACGCACTCGTGGCGGTGTGGCTCGGGATCAGCGCGGATGAGCTCGTTGCCATGTACCGGGCGCGCTTCCCCGTGCTCCAGCAGTACGAGGAGAACATGTGGTTCGACGCGACCGGGCGGCGGATCGCCAAGGCACACCAGCAGCACGGTTACGGCCAGCCCAAGGACGCATGGAAGCAACTCAGCTCGCACGAGAACTTCCCGCTCGAAGCGACCGTGCCCGACGGATATGAAGGGCCGCTCTACCGTGCGGACCGCGTGAAGGAGATGCGGGCCGCGCACGCCGAGTTCACGCGGCGGCTGCGGGCGGCCGGCTGGGAGCCCGGGGACACCGAAGCGCCCGGCTCCGCTGAGCAGTAGAACGGGCTGAGATGCCCGGAGCCCTGCCGCGCTGACACAGGCGGCAGGGCTCCGGACAAAGAGGACCGGTCAGGCCAGGCGGGTGGCGGCGAGGGCTACCAGGCCCGTCCACGCTTCTGGCGACACCGTGACGATCGGGCCCGCGAGGTCCTTCGAGTCCCGGACGTGCACGGAGCCGCCAGCGGTCGCGACCTCCACGCACTCGCCGCCATTGCCCGTGCTGTAGCTGCTCGTGAACCACGCCGCCCCCGGGACAGCTGGTTCAGTGCGCTGAATGGTCATCTCTCTCCCAGCAGTTTCTCGATGAACGCCGACGACTCACGCGGGGTGAGTGCCTGGGATCGGATGATGCCATAGCGGGACTCGATCACCCGGACCGTCGCTTGGCTCGTGTACAGGCGGCTCTCGTCCTGGACTTCGGCATAGGCAATGCGCTGACCCTGCGCGGTGTCGATCAGGCTGAACGGCCCGCCGAGTGCGCCATGATCCTCCCGATCCGTGGGCATCACCTGGATTTCTACGTTTCGCTTCTGACTGATGAGCAAGATCTGCTCCAGTTGCCCTAACAACGTCGACCACCCGCCCATTGGCCTCCTGAGAGCGGACTCCTCGATGACGAAGCTCAGAAGGGGCGCAGGCCGTCGGTCATAGATGACCTGCCTCCCCAAACGGGCCGCCAAGCGTTGTTCGATGACGTCGTCGTCCAGCAGCGGTCGCTGCATGCGGAACACCGCCCGCGCGTACTCCTCCGTCTGCAACAAGCCCGGCACCGCGTACACGGCGTAAACAGAGAGGGCGATCGCCCGAGCCTCCAGCCGCGCCGCGTCACGGAAGAACGCCGGATACTGCGCCCGGGCCATCTCCTCCTTCAGGGTTTTCAACACACCCCCGGCGCCCAGCACCTCATCCGCCCGGTCGATGAAGTCCGGCTGCGGAATGCGCCGCCCCTGCTCGTACGAGGCGATGGTCGAAGCCGAGTAGCCGAGACGCGCCCCGAGTTCGGCCCGCTCCATCCCCGCCGCCACCCGCACCAGCTTCAACAACTGCCCGAACGCCGTGACGATCCCCGACCCGGGATCGTCGTCCTCCGGGCGCTGGTCCTCCGACCCGCCCTCCGGACCAACATCCTGCTCCACCGGCCCCACCGCCCGTCCGACACGCACTGGCCCACGTACAGGTCACGCATCACCGCGTACAAGCAGCCCGCGTCAGTGCGTCACGACTGGTCACGCTACGCCACCGCCGGAAGGGTTGTCCGCATGATGGAACAACCCGCCGCCCCGGCCACCCCCACCCAACTCGGCAACCCCACCCACCACTTCAGCATGCGTTTCAGCTCCACCCCACGCGGCGCCCGCCTCGCCCGGCGTCTCGCTGCCGTCCGCTTGGACGCATGGGGGCACCCGTACGACTCGATCGCCCACGACGACGTCACGCTGATCGTGGCCGAGCTGTGCGCCAACGCCGTCCGCCACGGCCACGTACCCGGCCGGGACTTCCGCCTCGCGCTGGCCGGCACCATCACCACTCTCCGTATCGAGGTCACCGACACCCGGGCAGAACGCATCCCCACGGCGCGAGCAACCGCCCCGCTCCCCGAGTCCGGCCACGGCCTCCCCATCGTCGCCGCCCTGTCCACCCGCTGGGCCTGGAGCCCTCGCGCAGACGGTGGGCCGGGGAAGACCGTCTGGGCGGAGTACGAGCTGCCGTAACCCCTCCCATCAGCCGGTTCCGGCTGAAACCGGCTGCGGTGTCAGACCTCGCGCGTAAGGTGGACGACATCATCGACGTGATCACTTACACGAGTCCGAAGCCGTCGGGGTCGGTGTCGCAGTCGTACCGAACGGGAGGGCCTGCGAGGCCATGCGACCCACACTCGCCGCGCAGGCACTGCGCGATACGACGGTCGAGTACCTGACGACGACCTTCGCCCTCGCCGAGCCCGAGACCCAGCGTGCGCTCACCGACTTCCTGACCGATCCCGCCGACGGCCTCTTCCGCGGGCCCTACCTCAGGATCCGTCGGCCCTTCCGGACCGCCGAGGGCGACTGGCAGCAGCACCTCGACTGGTGGCAGGGCGGCGATTTCCGGCCGTACGCGCATCAGGCCGAGGCCTTCGCCAGGCTCACGACCAAGGGTGGGCACGTTCCGCAGCCGACCTTGATCACCACGGGTACCGGTTCCGGCAAGACCGAGTCCTTCCTCCTTCCCGTGATCGACCACTGCCGGCGGGCGAAGGCGGCCGGGAAGCCGGGGGTCAAGGCCGTCCTGCTGTATCCGATGAACGCCCTGGCGGGCGACCAGGCCGGCCGACTCGGTGATCTCCTGGACAAGGACGAGCGGCTCGCCGACGTCACCGCCGGGCTCTACATCGGTGAGGCCAGTTCGACGAAGAACGGCTCCCCCTACGGCCGGGTCATGGTCGAGCGGGCCGAGATCCGGCGCAATCCGCCGGACATCCTGATCACCAACTACAAGATGCTCGACCTCCTCCTCCAGCGCCAGCAGGACGCCCCGCTGTGGGCGGACGCCGACGTGGCGTACATCGTGATCGACGAGTTCCACACCTACGACGGCGCCCAGGGCACCGACGTGGCCATGTTGCTGCGCCGGCTCGGGGCGGTCCTCGGGGCGGCCGAGGAGGGACGGCCGCTCGGATCGATCTGCCCGGTGGCGACCTCGGCGACCCTCGGCGAGGCGGCGGTCAAGGACAACCAGGTGGCGGGCGGGGCCGGGCCACGGGCGATGCTCGACGTGGCCTCGCAGGTGTTCGGCGTGCGGTTCCCCGATGATGCGGTCATCGGTGAGGAGCGGCGGGATCTGAACGCCTTCCTCCGTCCTGCGGACCTGACCCTGCCGCTGCCCTCCCCCGCAGAGCTGGCGGCCCTGCCCGATCCCGCCCCGGGCCCGGACGGTCTGGACGCGATCGCCAAGGCAGTCCTCGGCTGCGATGCCTCGGACCCCCGCGAGCTCGGGCGCCGGCTGCTCGCCCATCCGCTGACGCACGAGTTGCTCGCGCGGGACCTGGACCAGCCGCTGACCGCCGTGGAAATACTCGGCGCCTTCCCCGCGAGCTCCGCGTGGCGCGTGGCCGCGACCCAGGATCCCGAGACCGCCGCCGAGGCGCTGGCCCGGTTCGTCGCCCTGATCTCGGTGGCCCGTGATCCGGATGCCCCCGCGGACCGGGAGCGGCCGCTGCTGCTCGTCGAGACGCACCTGTGGGTCCGGTCCCTGTCCCGGGTGCTGCGGTTCGTCGCGCCCCGGCCGGTCTTCTCCTGGTCGGACACCGATCAGGCCGCCGCCGCTGCCGTCGCGTCCGCCGCGCAAGAGGAACGACGCCGCTCGGTGGCACGCTCCGGGCGGCTGCCGTCCGCGTACTGCCGGCACTGCGGACGCTCCGGCTGGAGCGCCGTCTGCCCCGAGCGCAACCCCATGTCCCTGGAGAGCGCGCCGGACCAGATCTACCGGCAGAGCGTGGGCAGCGGAAAGGCCCGGGTCCGGGCCCTCATCGCGGCCACCCCCGCCGAGGCGGCCGAGCAGGCGCGCCAGGCACTGGCTCGCAGCACCCGGCGCGGACGCCGGTCCGCGACCCGCGAGGCCAGCGTGCTCGTGCTGGAGGACAGCGGCGAGGCACTGCGGCGCATCGACCCCGACGAGGTGCTCCGCGCCGACGGCTCGATCGCCGAGGCACCGGAGAACGGTGTCTTCGTCAAGGTCTGGTACGACACCCCCGACCAGGACGAGTACGCGCGGCAGGACCGCTGTCCCGCCTGCGGGCAGGCGCAAGGCATCCGCTTCCTGGGTGCCGGTGTGGCCCCGCTCGCCTCGGTCGCGGTCACCCAGCTGTTCACCGGCGGGGAGCTGCCCAAGAGGGACGAGGAGGGCAGGGACCGGCGCCGGACGCTGATCTTCAACGACTCGGTGCAGGACGCCGCCCACCGGGCCGGCTTCGTGTCGAGCCGTGCCTGGAAGTTCTCGCTGCGCTCGCTCGTGCACGAGCAGCTGGAGGAGCGGACGGCCCAGGTGCCCGAGTTCGCCGCGGACGGGGTTCCGCTCAACGAGCTGATCGCGGCGCTGGTGCGGCGCGCCTCAGTGGACCAGGAGAAGCTCCTCTCCTCCGTGGTACCGCCCGACCTGCACGACGTGGACCGGGTGAAGCGGCTGCTGGCCGGGAAGAAGCGGCTGCCCGCCGGGACTTGGGACCTGGTCGGGGAGCGGCTCGCCTTCAACACGCTCCTGGAGTTCGGGCTGAATTCCAGGATGGGCCGGACCCTGGAGCTCACGCGTACGGTGGCCGCCGAGGTGCGGCTCGCGGACCCCGACCTCGCGGCGAAGACCGCGGAGGGTCTGTACGAGGTGCACCTGAGCCGGCAGCTGCCGGTGGATGCCGAGGCCGAGCCGTCGGCCGAGGCGGACGAAGGGGTGGCCCCGGCGCCGAAGCCCACGCTGCCGCCCACCGGGCCCGAACGGCGGCGGCGCTTCGAAGGGTTCGTCCGCGGGCTGCTGGAGCACGTGCGCGTCAGCGGTGGTGTCCAGCACCATTGGTTGGACGCCTTCATAGAGAACGAGGGCCGCAGCCGCTACTCGATCTGGACCGGACGCCCGGAGGGCATGCAGGCCTTCGGGCGGAATTCGGACGCGCCCGCGTTCGTGCTCGTCGGGGCGCGCAGCGGTCGCAGCGACTTCGACCGGGTCGACACCAAGGAGAGCTGGTACACCGACTTCGCCGAGCGCTGCCTGGGCATGGACCGCGACCTGGCCGCCGGGTACCTGGCCGAGCTGCTGCCGCTGCTGGCAGGCAAGGAGATCGGTGCGCTCGCGTACCGGCGTACCGGCGAGAACAAGGCAGGGGCGAACAACCGGGGCCACGGCGTGTACGGGCTCACCCCCGGGCACATCCGGGTGCGGCCGCTCAGCGACGAGCAGACCGCGCACGCCGCGCTGGCGTGCCCGGAGTGCGGCTGGACCCAGACCGTCCCGCCCGAACGGGTGCCGGTCTGGCAGGGGCTGCCGTGTCCGCTCAAGGGCTGCGCCGGCGAGCTCGCCGTTCCGTCCGAGCACGCGGGCGGGCGGGCCGTTCGTGACTTCCGCCTGGACTACTACCGCCGCCTTTACCGGGAAGCGGGCCCGTACAGCGTGGTCTCGGCCGAACACACCGGTGTCCTCAGCCGCAAGGAGCGCGAGGAGGTCGAGAAGGGTTTCCGCCAGGGGCTCGGGCACACCGACCCCAACGTGCTGTCCTGCACGCCCACACTGGAACTGGGCATCGACATCGGCCAGTTGGAGGCGGTCATCCTTGCCTCGCTGCCGCCGAGCACTGCCGGATACGTCCAGCGGGTCGGCCGCGCCGGGCGTTCGACGGGCAACGCCCTCATGGTGTCCCTCGCCGATACCAGCCCGCGCGCCCTCTACCACCTGGCCGAGCCGCGGCAGTTGATCGCGGGGCGGATCCTGCCGCCCGGCTGCTTCCTGTCGGCAGGCGAGCTGCTGCGCCGCCAGTACACCGCGCACCTGATCGACCTGGCCGCCCGCGGCCGGCTGGAGGGTGTGCTGCCGTTGCCGGACAGGGTGACGGCGCTGTTCGGCCGGGTGGGCTGGCTTCGACTGTTCGGGCAGGCCGTGACCGGCCGGATGGACCTGGTCGATGAGTTCCTGAAGCTGTTCCCCGAGATCGAGGGGGTTGCCGACTCGGGCGTCACCCGCGACACCCGGAAGGCGCTTCGCCGGTACGCCGCCGGTGGCCTGGCCGAGGAGCTGACGAAGGCCGAGACCGCCTGGGAGGCCGAGCGGGCCGAGCTCGTGGACCGGCGGGCCATGATCAACGAGGCGGTCGACGCCCTGCACGAGAACGTGGAGGACGAGGCGCGGGAGAGGCGGAACCTCGCGCGCGACGCGGCCGCCGTCGCCAAGCGGTTGCAGGAGTTCGCCCAGGCCGGCGCCCAGGGGTTTCTGGTCGAGTGGGGTCTGCTGCCGAACTACAGCCTGGTGGAGGACGGAGTGCGGCTGGAAGCCGCGCTGACCCGCAAGGAACCCGCCCGGCGCACCCGTACGGCGGCGGGTGCCGCCGACGGCTCCGGTGACGCGCCGAAGTCACAGTGGCGTACCGAGACCCGGCTGTACCAACGCCCTTCGGAATCGGCGCTCACCGAGCTGGCCCCCGGCAACTCGTACTACGTGCGCGGCTACCGCCACGAGATCGACGGCTTCGACCTGGGGCCGAGGCCCAAGGAGGGCGAGACGGGCAGCGAGGAGGACTCTCGCTCGGCGCTGCTCACCTGGCGGGTCTGCCAGGAATGCGGGTACGTCCGCACGCGCGGCGCCGAGACCGACACCTCACCCTGCCCCCGCTGTGCCGGCCCGGGTATCGGCGGGCGGTCCGCGCTCCACACGGTGATCGTCCCCCACAAGGTCACTTCCCGGGACAAGCGGGACGACTCGCGGATCATCGACGACCACGACTCCCGCACCCAGCGGCACTACACGACGACCACTGCCGTCGACATCGCACCGTCAGCGATCAAGGACAGCTGGCGGCACACCGGGACGACTTTCGGTGTCGACCACGTGCGCGAAGCGGTCATCCGCCGGTTCAACCTCGGCCCGGCCAAGCACAACCGCCGGCCCGACACGTTCTTCGCCGGTGAGCAGGTCGCCCTCACTCCCTTCGTCGTCTGCCCCCTGTGCGGTGGGGCCACCGACCGCGAGCCCGGACACGGCCCCGTCCAGGAGGAGCTGACGGAGTCGCTGGCCAACAGGCCCGAGCTGGCGCACCACCGGCCGTGGTGCACCACCCGCCGCCGGGACCGGCCGGTGCAGTCCGAGGACCGTCGGGTCATCACCGCCACCGAGCACAAGACGGAGGCACTGCGCATCCTGCTGCAGGCCGCGACGCTCCACGTCCCCGAACGGCTCGCGTCGTTCTCCGCGGCCCTGCACCTGGGCCTCGCCCTGCGGTACGGCGGCGATCCCGCCCACATCCGCTCCACCCCGAGCAGCGAGCCGGACCGGGAGACCGGGCTGACCCGGCACTACCTGGTGCTGTACGACGCCCTGCCCGGCGGAACCGGATACTTGCAGCGGCTCGTCGAGGGCGAGGACGGCGAGGAGTTCAGGGCCGTACTGGCGGCTGCCCAGGCTTATCTGCGCGACTGCCCCTGCAAGGAGGGCCGGCGTCGCGCCTGCCACTTGTGCCTGCTGGGCTACGCCCCGGAGCGCGAGTACCCGCTGCTCGACCGGCAAGAAGCCCTCTGGATGCTCGACGACACCCTCGGCGAGGACGGGTCCAGCCGGTGGGCGGTCAAGGAAGTACGCAAGGACGAGGAGCGGCGGGCCGAAACGGACCGGGAACGCTTCGCGGCTCAGGCCCAGAGCGATCTGGAGCGGCGCTTCATCGAGTGCTTCGACCGCTGGCTCGCCCTCCCCGCCAACCAGGCCGACGTCGTGCACGAGGAGACGCCGACGGGACGCCAGGGCAAGCAGTTCAGCCTGCGCCGGCGCGACGGCTCCCCGATCAGGTGGGAGTCGGTCGCGCAGAAGCCCTTGCACGAGCACGGCACCGTGCCCGATCTGCTGCTGAGGCCCGTCGCGGGCGAAACGACGAGTGACGGAGCGCCTCCGCTGTCCGTCGCGATCTACCTCGACGGCTATCGCTGGCATGCCTCGGCCGCCACGAACCGGATCGCAGGGGACGCGGCCAAGCGGGCCCGGCTGCGCGCCGACGGAACCCTCGTCTGGCAGATCACCTGGGACGACGTCATGGCCTGGGAGCAGGAGCTGAGGGCCTCCGACGCGCGGGGCGCGGCGGAGGCTGACGAGGCGGCGAAGGCACTCGCGCCCGCCCTGGCCGGCCCCTCGGCACAGACGGCCTGGCCGCCGTACGTGGTGGACGGGGACAAGAGCCCCGGCGGCGCGGCTCGGATCACCTGGAAGGGGAAGGGGCAGGACCCGGCGGAGATCGACCGGATGTTCGCGGGCGCCATCCCATCGCTTCTCGGCTTCCTGGCCGATCCGGCGCTCGGCCGCTGGCAGGCGCTGGCCCAGCAGTGTGTGGGCGGGTTGCTGAAGCTCGTGCGCAATGAGGACACCGCCAAGGCAGACCCCTCTGCGGCCGTGTCCTGGATCGAGGCCGCCCTGCGGGGCGAGGAGCCGCCCTCGGTGAGCGGCGCGGGCCTGCACCTCTTCAGGGTGAGCGATGCCTCCGGGCTTCCGCTGGTCCTCGTCGTGGACATCACTGGCAAGGGCCAGCGGTGGAGTGCCCTGACAGTTCTAGACGACCGGCCCGAGGCCGTCCAAGGGGACGGGCCCGCGCACCGGAGGCGGTGGAAGGCCTGGCTGTGCTGGGGGAACGTCCTCCAGTTCCTCGACCCGACGGGCATCGGCTGCGCCGACGGCCTCCAGTTGGCCCGGAGCGGACTGGACGCCTTCGACGCGGGGCTGCTCGCCGCCACGGCCATCCGGGCCGGCGGTCTGCTGCCTGCGCTGCGCGAAGACCTGCCCGGTACCGGCTTCCTGGCCTCCGTGCCGCCGAAGGACCAGGTACGGGAGCAAGCCGAGGCCGCCCCCGGGCACCTCGCCTCTCCGGCCGCCGGTTCCGGGGAGTCCCGGACTGCCGTCGAGCAGGCTGCGTGGAAGCTCGTGTTCGAAGAACTGTCCTACGCGGGTGATCCGGCGATCATCGTGCTGGCCGAGGGGCTTGCGGCGCACGGAGACATCGTGCCCGCCACGGCGGGCTGGGACGTCATGGGCATCCCCCGCCCGCTCGAACTCGCCTGGCCCGACCACAAGGTCGCCGTCGTCCTGGCCGAGGACGCGGCGGACAGCGGCTACATGTCCCAATGCCTGGAGGCGGGTTGGCACGTCCGCGCCCCTGACGGCTGGGATGAGGAAGAGCTCGTGGCACTGCTGCGCGAGAGGCAGCGGTCCGCGGCGGGAGAGGGAGGGGACCGGGGATGACCAGTGCCGTAAGGACGCGCGTCGCTGTCGCACCGCAGGCCAACGAGGACATCCGACGCCTCGATTCGGGGACCAAGGACGCGGTCGGCGAGTTCGTCCGCCGGCTGCGCGCCGACCGGTCCAACCGCGCCCTGCGGCTCACGCCTCTGCGCGCCGCCGGTGACAACGGCAGACTGTTCCTCGCCGCGCTCGACAGCAACAGGATGGGGTTGCTGCTGGAGACCGAGGAGAACCGCTTCAGTCTGCTGGCCGTCCGGGTCGGTCCCTCGGCCAGGGAAGAGCTCGCCCGGCTGACTGTCGAGATCAACTCCGTCTCAGGTGGCGTGGAACTCGTCGACCAGAGCGAGGTCAGCGCGAATGTCGTGGCCCTGCCCGTACGGGAGAGCGAGGCATCGGCCCCGCAGGAGAAGGAGCTGGCCGAATCCGCCGGACCCCTCCCCGTACTTGCCCATGAAAATCCCCCGCGTTCTCTCCCCGTCCCCCTCTTCGCCCGTTACGAGGACGAGGAACTGATCGGGCTCGGGGTGATCGCTTCCCTGCTGCCCGCCCTGCGCCGGATCACGGACACCCGGCAGCTGAACGCACTACTCGGTCACAATCTGCCGGGGCTCACCCGGGACGTCCTGCTGGCCCTTCATGACGGGAGGGAGCCGCACGAAGTCCGCCGGTTCATCACGAGCCAGTGGCAGGCCGACGAGGTGGTCGATCCCCATGACTGGGCCTCTGCGGCCCGTCGGCCCGTTTCCCAGGCCAGCACCGAGGACGCCGCCGTACTCGATGCGCTCGGCGACAGCTTCGACGCCTGGCGGTTGTTCCTCCACCCCGAGCAGCAGCGCCTGGCCACCACCACCTTCAAAGGCTCGGCAAAGGTCACCGGCGGTCCGGGCACGGGCAAGACAGTCGTGGCCCTGCACCGGGTTCGCCACCTCGTGGCGCAGCTGCCGCCGGGGCATACCCGTCCCGTGCTGCTGACGACGTACAACACGAACCTCGCCGCCGACCTCAAGGAGCGGCTGCACCGGCTCGGCGGCGACGAGCTGGTCCGCCGGGTGGACGTCAAGTCCGTGGACCAACTGGCCCGGGAAGTGGTCCAGGAGCACCCACATGCGGTGCTCGGGACGCCTGTCGAGGACGAGGAGGCCATGAACCTCTGGCACACCATCTGTGCGGAGGTGGGGGTGTTCGACTACGACGCGGAGTTCCTCGACTCTGAGTTCAAGCACGTCATCCTGGCGCAGGGGCTCGGCAACTTGGACATGTACGTGCGGGCCGAGCGCAAGGGCCGGGGTATCCTCCAGCGCCCTGCGCGCCGCCAGGTGTGGTCCCTGGTCGAGGCATATCGCGCGAGCCTGTCCCGGCATCCCCGGAAGACGACGTACGCGCTGATCGCGGACGAGGCCGCCAGGATCGAGGCCCACCGGATGGCCAGGGCCGCCGAGCAGGCACGCTACAAGGCGGAACACGGCGGACTCGATCTGATCCACCGTGAGGCGGGCAGCGGCATGTGGCTGAGGCCCCGCTACCAGCACGTCGTCATCGACGAGGCGCAGGACCTGTCCGCCTCCCACTGGCGGATGCTCCGCGCGATGGTCGCGCCCGGGCCGGACGACATCTTCCTCGTGGGGGACGCACACCAGCGCATCTACTCCCACCAGGTGGTGCTCGGCAGGCTCGGCATCAGCACACCGGGCCGTGCCTCGCGCCGCCTGACGCTCAACTACCGCACCACGCGGGAGATCCTGGGCAGCGCACACGGCCTGGTCCACGGCGATGCCTTCGACGACCTGGACGACGGGGCGGACAGTCTCGACGGCTACCGGTCCGTACTGACCGGATTGGCACCCCAGTACTGGCGGGCACCCGACTGGCAGACGGAGATGCGCGCCGTCGCCGCCTTGATCAAGGAGCGCCACGACCGGTACGGCACGCCGTACGCGGCGATGGCCGTGAGCGTGCCGGACAAAGCATCGGTGACCCAGCTCGCTTACACCCTGGCGTGCGAGCCGTTCCTCATCCCCGCCGCCGAGATCGGCAAGGACGGCCCCCGGGACACCGATACGGTCCGCATCGGCACGATGCACCGTTTCAAGGGGCTCGAATTCCAGCGGGTCTTCCTCGCGGGCGTCAGCGAGGGCCAAGTACCGCACCAGCGGATCGAGGCGTACCGGATGGCCAGTCCCGACCGCTACCGCCAGGAACAGCAGAGGGCGCGCTCCCTGCTCTTCGTCGCGGCCACCCGGGCCCGGGACGAACTCGTCGTCACCTGGAACGGCAAGGCCAGCCGATTCCTGCCCGAACGTGCTGATCAGGACGCCGGGAACGCCGTTGAACTCCTGTCCGGCGACGGTCCACCGTCCGGTTCGGCAGCCGCGTGAGATCCGGACCTCCGGGGTTATCGCCGGACACTCCAGCCCGCCGATCGCGGCTCACGTGCCCGGACGACACCCCGTGACGTCCGGAACGGCAACGGTTCCGACCACAAAGCCGGTGTGGGGCTGATTGTCAGTCGCCTTCGCTACGGTTGCGCCGTTCATCGCGACGGCTCAGGCCGCTTCGGCCCGCCAAGCGGCCGCCGCGGCGGCCGTGCCACCCTCGCCCTCCCAGCCGGACGGCAGCGGCGCGGTGGCGGTGAACGGCTCCGGTTCCAGGCGGGGGCTGGGCGCCGCGCCCTCATCGCGGAGCGCACGGGCGACCTCGTACGGGAGTTCCACCAGGTCGGGACCGGAGGGGATCAGCAGTCCGCGCACGGCCAGCCAGTCGGTGCCCTCGTCGCCGCTGCCGCCCTCCCGGAAGACGTACTTGGCGTCGGCGCCCGCGTACTGCGACCCGTACCGGCCGGCGAAGCAGTGGGTCCGCAGCAGCGGCGGGCCGGGTACCAGGCGGTCCAGCAGCTCCAGCGCCCGGACCGGGGCGTCCGCCACCAGTGCCCGCACCCGGGCGGGATCGGCGAGCAGCGCGGTGATCAGCTCCTGGGCCTGGTCGCGGGTACGGGCCGCCCCCTCGCCGAAGAGGTTCGCGGCGATCCGCTTGACCTCGGGGGCGTTGTAGGCGGTGGTCAGCAGCCGGTCGGCCGTGCGCCCGTAACCGTCGAACCCGGCGGCGCGGACGTGCAGCAGTGGGGGGGGGAGCGCCAGTCGGCCCTTGGGCGCGGGGAGCAACAGCGCGCGCTCCCTCAGTCGGGTGAGTGCGTGTTCCGCCCGCTGCCGCTTCTCCCCCGGCTCGAACCAGGACAGTACGTCCCGCTCAGGCACCAATCGGTCCGCGGGTTCCACCGGGGGAACGGGCTTCCGCTGTTGCCAGGGATATCGGGGCCCATCCTCGGCCTCGTCACCGGCTGCGGGGCCGTGCCGCTCCAGAGCAAGGGCGGCGATGGAAGCGAGCAATTCCAGTTCTCCGGCGGTGCCCGCCATCAGGCCCTGGCCCACCGACTCGTCGGTGAGCAAGTGTTCGGCGAGCTCGCGGAGGGTGGTGATCCGTCGGTACCCGGAGGCGAGCGGCAGATCCCGCTCTTCCAGCAACGCGGTCAGCCGCTGAGGATCCAGGGTTCCCAGCCATTTCACAAGGGCGGTACGCGCATTCACCCGGCCAGGCCAGCGCCGTCCGATCACCCCGCGGGGGTGAACCTGCCACGCCTCTCGGACCGCCGTTCCCGGTCGGTGCCGTCGCGATCCACCGCCCCCGGCCGACGGTTTTCCCTGGGGCCACCCCCGCAGGGGCCGCGCCGGCCGCCGCCGGATTCGGCCCGCCGGACGGTGCCGAGTGGCCAAGATCACTGCGGGCAGTAATCGGCCGTTATTCCCGGCAACGAGGATAGAGGTCGCAAATTGCGCATTGCCGGGCGGCTGAGCTCCTGTCAGAGTGCCCCGGACCTCTGCGCGCAATTGCGCGGAGACGCACATGTGTGGGGGAGAGCTCAAGCGTGTCCAATATACCAAGATCCGGACCGCCGAACCGAGTTGTACGGCAGACCATGAAAATGGTGCCGGGGAATTCGCGTCGGCAGATATCCACCACTGTGGTTATTGCTCTTTCCACGGCAATGCTGCTGTCCGCGCCGTACGTCGCGCAGGCGACCACGCCGCAGCCCGTTTCCGGCACCGCTGCCGCCGGGGGCGTGAGCAATCCGCCCGCCGCGCCCGTGCCCAGCAGTCCGGCCGAGAAGGCGCGCGCGGAAGCGGTGAAGACCGGCAAGGACGTGCCGGTACCCGAACTGACCACGGAGTTCAGCACGACCGTGGTGACGCCGAAGGGCAAGCTCCGCACCGAGCGGACCCTGCTGCCGGAGCGCACGAAGGGCAAGAAGGGCGAGTGGCTCGCTCTGGACGACACGTTGGCCGTGGGGGCGGACGGTGCGGTCGCTCCGAAGGCATCGAGTTCCGGGTTGGTCATCTCCGGTGGCGGATCGGGTCCGTTGGCGACCATGACGACCGAGGACGGCAAGCAGCTGTCGGTGTCGTCGCCGTTCCCGGGCGCGCTGCCCAAGCCGGAACTCACGGGGAACGGGGCACTGTTCAAGAACGTCGCCGTTGACACCGATCTGCAGGTGAACGCCACCAAGTGGGGCGGATACACCACGGTCGTGATCCTGCGGACGCCGGCCGCTGCCGCCAATCCGGCCGTTCACGATCTCGTCTTCCCCACCACCACCAAGGGCTTGACCCTTGCGAAGGGGGACGACGGCGGTCTCACGGCCACCGGCGGTGACGGCGGCGGATTCCGAGCGCCCGCGCCGCTGATGTGGTCCGCCAAGGAAGCCCGCCGGCCGGACGCCCGGGCCGCGAAGTTCGCGAACCCCGACGCCGCGGCATCGGCATCGGCCGGGGCTCCCCGCCCCGCCACCCCGAGCAATGCCCAGGGCCCCGGCACGGGTGCCACCGTGGCGGCCATCCCCGTCACCCGTGCCGCGGTGACCGGCTCGCAGGCCCAGGCCTCCGGTGCCATCGCGCTCGCGCCGACCCCGGAGCTGCTCGACGGGGACAACACCAGCTACCCGATCTACGTGGACCCGTCCTGGTCTCCGGACGCCCGCGGCAAGCAGCACCACGCGTGGGTCGGCTCGGCCTGGCCCGGCACGAGCAACTTCGACCGTACCGGCTCCGCCGACCGTGACCACCCGGGCGTCGGCTACCAGGGCTGGGAGACCCAGACGGGTGTCGAGCGCGCCCTGTACGAGTTCGACATCAACGGATACGCCGGCGCGACCGTCAACTACGCCAACCTGCGGGTCAACCAGTACATCTCCTCGGACTGGTCGTGCACGAACACGTACTCCGTGGACGTCTACCGGGCGAAGGAGTTCGGCAGCTCGGTCTCCTGGAACAACCACGAGATCCGTGAATGGATCGGCGACCACGACGTCCCCGGCAACGGCAACAGCTCCGACTGCTACTCCGACGTCCCCGTGGACTTCAACATCACCAACGCCATGCGTGACGCGATCCGCGACACCAGCAAGCCCATCGCCTTCGCCCTGCGAGGACCGGAGGGCTCCGGTAACAAGATCGCTTTCAAGCGCTTCAACTACAACGCGACGCTGAGCACGGAGTACGACTTCCCGCCCCGCGTCCCGGACAACCCGCACGCCATCCCGACCCCGCGCCGCGTGGTCGCCGGTGACACACAGGCCTGTCCCCCGGACGCGGTGGCCTCCCAGTACGGGTGGATCACCACGACCAACGTCACCCTCGCATCCACGGTCAGCAGCCCCAACCAGGGCCAGCTCACCGAGTGGGTGGACCTCTACGACGAGACCACTGCCACCACCGCGCACCAGAACTGGTCCGGATTCATCGGCACCGGCAGCGAGGCCCACTACACGACTCCCTTCGGCACGCTGAAGGACGGCCACAACTACGGGTGGGCCACCCGCGGCGACGACGGCCTGATCCGCGGCCCCTCCAGCGCCACCTGCCACTTCGCGGTGGACCTCACCCCTCCGGTCATGCAGTTCGGGCAGTTCACCGACCCGGCCACGCAGTTCCCGCCGGCGGGCAACGGCCAGATCAGCAACCTCCGTCTCGGTGACACGGGCAGGATTCCCGCCACGGCCTTCGACGCGAGCCCCGGTACGGGGCTGCGCAGCTCGGGCCTGGCCTGCGTGGAGTACGGCTTCGACCCGCAGCTGGTGGGTGCCACCCGCAAGTGCGGCAGCCCGCTGGTCTTCACGGGCATGAACGTCACGCCCACCCACTGGGGCACCAACACCGTCTACGCCCGGGTCCTCGACGAGGCCGGCAACGCCTCGCAGACCCTGTCGTACTCCTTCTACGTCCCGTGGAAGGACGGCCCCGTCGCCTTCGGTGACACCAGCGGAGACGCCCGTCCCGACATCCTGATCCCGGACGCCGCGGGCAACCTGATCGCGTTCGGCCGCGCCAGTGACCAGAGCCCCGAGAGCATGATCCCCAGCGGTACGACCGCCAGCGCCCTCCAGGGGCCGGAGGCCTCGGGCGGCAAGACCTGGAAGGACTACCGGGTCTCCCACCGCGGCGCCCGCGACCCCGGTGTCAACGTGGACGACCTCTTCGTGCACCACGACACGACGGGGGCCGGCGATCCCGGTGGCTCGGAGCTCTTCGCCTACGACAACAACCTGAGCAATCCGGGCACGTACGACCTGAGCAAGAAGACCACGCTCGAGAAGCCCCTGTGCAACACCGCGTACGCCTCTTCCTGCGCGGGCTACGACGCGGCCGACCCGCCGTCGTGGACGAACACCACGCAGATCACCATGACCGGCTCGACCAAGACCACGCGCACGCCCAGCCGCGCCGTCACCGAGGCCACCGGGGTGCTCGCGGTGGAAGCGGGCAAGCTGTGGTTCTACCCGGTGAAGTCGAACCAGACGCTGGCCTCGCCGAGTCTGGTCGACGCCGGCGCCACGTGGGGCGACAAGGACCTCATGGTCCCGGGCAACGCGCTGCACATCGGCGACACGGCCGACAGCGCTCCCGCCCTGTGGGTGCGCAACCGGACCACCGGTGACATCTTCCAGTACCAACTGCAGACGTCGACGCGTGCGGACACCCTCCTCGCGGTGACCGGCATCGCCGCGCAGCCCACCGCGCGGATCGGCTGGGGCGTCACGGGCGCCGTCTACTCGCGCGTCGGCTCCGACGGCGACGTGACCGACGACGGCGTACCGGACCTCTGGGCGCAGGATGCCAAGACCGGCATCCTGTACGTCTGGCCCGGCGTGGCGAGCGCCCCCGTCGCGGGAATCCGTACGGTGACGGGCTTCACCGCCCGCCATGCCCGCGGCGACGGCCTGACCCCGAGCATCGAACTGCGGCTCGACGGCAACGCGAAGGCCATCCCGGCCGCCGGCAACGCCACCACCGCGACGGCCGTCACGTACGCGTCGGCCGTGGTGGACGGCAAGGCCCGCACGGTCGGCGTCTTCGACGACGCCACCAAGTCGGTGGTCACCGGCCCCGCGAAGGCCGTCGACACCCGCAAGTCGTTCACCGTCAGCACGTGGGCGAAGCTCGACAAGGCCGACGGCGTGATCGTCAGCCAGGACCAGGCCCACGCCAGCGGTTTCATGCTGTGGGCCGACTCGGGCAACTGGCGCTTCGCCATCGCCCGCGGCGACGACGACGGCTGGCCGCACGACTTCAATACGGCCGTCACCCCGGCGAACGCCTTCAAGGCGGGAGTCTGGACGCAGCTCACGGCCACGTACAACGCCACGACGGGTGCGATGAGCCTCTACGTCAACGGCGTGCTGGCCTCCAGCGGCTACCACGCGGCGAACACCAGCCCCGCCCCGAGCGGTTCGCTGGTACTCGGCCGCTACAAGTACCAGAGCCAGCCCAGCAACTACCTCAAGGGCAGCATCTCCAATCTGTCCGTCTACCAGGGCTACACCCCCGAGGTGACGGCGTCCAAGGTCCAGGTCCGCTTCGCCGCGGCTCCGGACGTCTGCTTGGACGCGCCGAACGGCAACTCCGCCAACGGCGTACGTCCCCAGATCTGGAGCTGCAACACCTCGGACGCCCAGCAGTTCGACGTCACCGCCGACGGCCGGCTGACCCTGAAGGGCCAGTGCGTTGCCGCGAGCGCCGGCGGAACCGCCCCCGGCACCCCGATCATCTTCTGGGGCTGCATAGACGACCCCGGCCAGCAGTGGCTCCCCCGCGCTGACGGCAGCCTCTACAACCCGAGGTCGAACTCCTGCCTGGACGTCCCCTGGGCCGACCGCAACGCGGGCACCCAACTCCAGGTCTACGGCTGCAACGGCACCACCGCCCAGCGCTGGAGCATCCCGACGGTGACGGCGGCGAACCTGCCGTTCTCCCCGTAGTCCCTGTGGCCCTGAGCCTTCGGCAGCCTCCGTTACGGGGCTGCGAAGACCGGCTGATCCATTAGCGGCAAGTGACGCAGTGCACAGCCACTTGTCGGCGATGCAACAGAGGCCCCACCGGAAATAAATCCGGTGGGGCCTCTGTCATGTGCCCGCATCACTCAGGCATTAACTGTTCGCTGCCCGCAGCTCACCAGAATCGGCAACCGGGAATGTTACTCCGTTCCCTCTTCCGGATACCGTTCAGCCTGAACCTTGACAGATTCCCCACTGGACGTTTCCCCTTCGTGGACATGGCGTCCGGTCGACAGAAGGTCAGCTTCTGGAACCATGAACGTCTCGTCCCCGATGAGGACGGCATAGATCCTTCCGGACTCGCCTCGGCTTTTTCCAAGAATCACCCCACTGGAGCCGCCGATTCCGAGTTCCGCTGCATAGCCGGTCTCCAGCACAGTGACGATCTCATCGAAATCCATCCCCCTCACTTATGGGTCACCTCCCCAAAGGGATCGACATTGACATGCTTATCATCCCGCGAGAGCCAGCCAATTTTCTCTTTCCCTTGCTTCGACAATTGCACATCCCACTCGAAGGGATGGCCCGCCGTACGCGAAGGGCCCACCGTCCATTCGTTACCGAATCGATCGATGTACCCACCGCTACGGCCGCGAGGCAGAGGGCTTGCAGGATTGTAGCCCTTCGGGGGTACGTACCGGATACGCCCCTGGCTCGGTAGGCCGAATTCACTTCCAGGCCCTGCAGCTCGCATTCTCGACTTGATAGTCCAGCAATCGCTGTTATGAACGAGGACCGGCGTCTCTCCCGCCAGCACGTAGTACGTATGCAGATCCTCGACCGTGACGTTGTACGTGCGAATGCGGAGGTCGAAGGTCACTGCCCCCTTGACCAGAACAGTGGATCCGTCGTCGGAACGCAGCGTCATACCCGCGAGGATTTCACCCGCGGGAATCCAGCGGTTCGCCGAGACGGACCAGAAGGGATGTTCGTACGTTGCCGTGAGGTCACGGTCACCCTCGGGAGTCGAGAGAGTGATGTTGACGAAATGCTTGTCGTCCTCCGTGACGATGAGATTCGTAACGGCCCGGGGACCGGTCTCACCCGTCTGCGGATCTGTTGCGAGAACCAGGTCGCCGGTCTTTATTTCTTCGATGGGCCGACGGGACCCATCAGACATTTCCACTTGAGTGCCGGCCAGGAAGCATTTTCCGCAGGGCACCTTCCCCTTGCCTCCGCCCAATCCCATGGACAGAACGAGGTCGAAGAACGGGTTCTCGCAGACTGGGCAACGATTCGGCGGCTCGATGCTTTTTATTTCTTTGTAGTTGCCATAGAACTTGAATATCTCGTTGCAGGCGCCTGTCCCGTCGAGGTCACACGCATGGTCCCGGAACCAGAGTTCAACATTCAGTTCATAGCTGAGATCATCACGGTACGTACCGTTTCCTTGCATTTGCGCGACGGACGGGTACCCCTTTGATTGATATTTCTTGACCAGCTTGAGCGGAGGCAGGTCAGGTATGCCGTCTCCGAGGTCGTAGTCCACCCAGGTGTCACCGCCACCCGGAGTGCCGTCTTCATTGCGGTTGCTGCCGCTACCGGCGCTGGGGCCATGGGGCTGGCCGTCCGCACTGCAGAACGGCGGGCACTCCTTTCTCTCCGGGGCCCAGACGGACTGGTCGTTGTGGAAACTGCAGCCGTCGCAGTAGAGGCCGGACGGGTCGGCCAGGTTGACCGGGTCGTTGTTGCTGTAGGCGTAGCCGTTCCACTGCTGGGGGTTGATCGGCAGCAGTACCGGGTCGGCGCTGATGAACCGGCCCGTGGCGGGCTGGTACTGGCGGGCACCCAGGTTGGTCAGCCCGGTCGCGGTGTCCAGCGTGCCGCCGACGAAGCCCTTGTCACCGCCCCACGTGCCCGGCGCCGGCTGTGTGCCGCGCGGGTTTCCGAACGGATCCATCGCGCGTCGGGAGACGGCCAAGGTGTCCGAATCGATCGTGAGCTGGCCGCTGCCGTGGTGGTCGGCGAGTTGGATCGTCATGGCACCCGTACCGACGCGGACCATGGCCAGATCGCCGGGGATCGCGTAGTACCGCGTGCCCGTCAGGGCCTTGGTCGTCGTGTCATAGGTGAGCTCGTCCGTACCGAGGCGGATCGTGTTCCTGCCCGGGTTGCGCTGGATGAGCTGGTTGCCGGAGGCGTCGTAGAGGTAGGAGGTGGTCTGGTCGAGTGCCGACCATTTCTGGCCGGCGGGCACAGTGGTGGCGCAGTCGCCGAGGAGAAGGTCGACGCTGTTCGTGCTCACGTCACCCGGTACGGCGAGGCAGCGGGTGGCCGCCGCGTTGTAGAGGGTTCCGTCGGCGCGCTTGGTCCAGGTCTGGGCGGGAGTTCCGTCGCAGGGCTGGAGCAGGATGGTGGAGCCGGTCGTGGTGCCCGTGGTGGTGAGGCACTTGTTGAACACCTTGAGCAGCGAGCCGGTCAGGGTGAACTTCTGGCCGCCGTTCCCGTTGCAGGTGTAGATCTGGGCCGGGGTGCCGTTGGCGGAGCTTCCGCCCTGCATGTCCAGGCACTTCCCGCCGATGCCCGTGATCGAGATGGCGGGCGTGACGCTTTCCAGCTTGCCCTCGGCGTTCCAGACCAGCCCCGAGGTGCCGGTCTTGGAGGTGTACAGGCTGGTGGTGTTGCCGACGGCGTCGTAGCGGTTGCTGCCGGACACCGTGGTGGAGGTGCCGACCTTGCTGCTGGTTCCGGTCAGCGCGTGCGCGCCGCCCGTGCCGGTGCCGCTGTTGACCGTTCCGGCGGCCGGGAAGGTCTGGGTGGTGACCGTGTCCTTGGTGGTGTCCCCGGTGAGGTCGTGGGCGGTGAACGTCTTGCGGTTGCCCGTGACGTCGTAGGTGTAGTCGTGCCAGTAGGGGCTGGACCCGCCGACCGTCGCCGCGGAAGGCGCCGTGCTGGTGCACCGGCCCTGGTCCGCGGTCTGCTTGAGGCCTGCGGCGGGGACGGTGATGCCGGCGGTGTCGGTCCAGGCCGTCGTCATCCGGCCGAGGCTGTCGTAGGTGAAGCATTGCCGGTCGGTGGCCGAGGGCGTGTTGTCCGGAACCGTGGTGACCGAGGTGATCCGCCCCGAATCGTCGTACGTGTAGCCGGTCTGCTGGACCGCGCCGGTGACCGAGGTCTGCTTGTCCAGGTACTGGTTGCGCAGCCGCCCGGTCGACTGGTCGTAGTCGGCTGTGACCACGACCTGCTTCGCATACGGGTTCACCGTCGAGCGGATGACCCTGCCCAGAGCGTCGTAGTCGCTCTGCACGTCGTACGTGGTCGCGCCGGCGTACTTGTACATCTGGCCGTAGTCGTTGTACGAGTACGCCATGTCGTCGAACGGCAGACCACCCATCGCGGGCAGCGTCGAGGCCTTGACCTGGCCCGTGAGCTTGTCGTACTGCGCGGTCGTCGTGTAGTTGAAGGTGGTGCCGGCAGCCTGACCCACCTCGGTGCCCGGGATGGCGATGGTGGAGGCGGTGACGCGGTAGGCGTCGTCGTACGCCGTCACGGTGGTGGTGTAGGCCTGGCCCGCGCTGCCCCCGACGTATCGGGTCGAGGAAGTCGACTGCCCCTTCGCGACGGTGTCGAAGGTGGATCCGGTGAGCTGCTTGGCCGCGGTGATGGAGCCGTCGTACGAACCGGTCCTACGCCCGGCCAGGTCGTAGGTGTAGAGCAGCTTCTTGTTGCGGGCGTCCGTGGTGCCGGCAACGCGCGAGGCGTTGTCGTACTGGGTGACCGTCGCTCCGGCGTCCGGGTCGACCCGCTGGATCTCCCGTCCCTGGAGGTCGTAGGTGTACTTCCAGGTGTTGCCCGCCGCGTCCTTGTGCGTCTCGGGAGCGCCTGCGGGGGTGTAGGTGTACGCCGTGACCGTGGCGTCGGCTCGGTTGCCCGTGGCTGTGGCGGTGCTGTACTGCCAGGCCTCGGTGGTGCGCCCTCGGACATCAGTGAACGTACTGCCGGGGTAGGACCCCTGCGGGGGGACCACGTCCGTGCGGCCCGCGTCCGGGTAGCTGGTCGTCGTACGGGACTGCTCCACGCCCTTCGACCAGGACGCCGTCACGGTCGGCCTGCCTCGGCCGTCGTAGGAGGTCCGGGCCTGCTGCGGGATGGTGGAGTCCGCCGCCACGACGAGGGTGCTGCCGGGGGCAGCGGAGTTGTCGTACCAGGCGGTGCTGACCGTGGCCTCATGGCCCTGGGAGTCGTACTTGCTGTCGCTGACGAGCCGGCCCGTGTAGGCCGGGTTGGGGGAAGACGACTGGATCTGCCGGCTGCGGCCGAAGCCGTCGAGCAGGTCCACCGCCTTCGTCCGGACGGGGGTCTGCCCGTCCTTGGTGAGCGTGTTCGTCGTCATGGAGGACGGCACACCCGGCTTGTCGGACAGCGAGTAGGTGAAGGTCTTGTTCGCCTCGGGGTTGGACTGCGGGGTCCGGCCCGGCAGCCAGACGGCCTTCACCCGGCCGAGGGCGTCGAAGGTCTGGGTGGTGACCTTGCCGTTGGGGTCCGTGGTGGTCAGGCGAGCACTACGGCGGGTGTCCATGGCGTGGACGGTGTCCCAGGTGGAGGTGGCCCCCGGTGCCGACACGGAGACGGTGATGGTCTGTGCCAGTTCACCGGTCGCGGCCGGGGTGTACGTGGTGCTCGTGGTGGCGCCACCGGGGTGTTGCGTGTCGGTGGTGCGGGGGTCGGTCACCGTCGCCACGCGACCGTAGACGTCGGCCGTGAGAGTGCTGGTGGTGACGTAGGCCGGGGTGCCGTCCGCGTTGTAGTGGTCCAGGACCTGGGTGCCGGACGGTGCGCCGATCGCCCCCGCCTGGCCATGGGCCAGGCCGTCGAACAGGCTTCGCTTTCCGCCCACGGTGTTCGTGGCGTCCGGCGAAGCCGTACACGCGTTGGGGCCGGAGACCGTGAGCGTCTCGGAGAGTAGGTCGGTGCGCTGGGCGTCCGGTCCCGTCGCGTACTTGGGGCGGGTGCAGAGGTCAGGCAGGCCGTCCGCCTGGTCGAGAGTGGTGTCCGCCCGGTTGTTCTGAGCCGAGTCGGTGTGCGCCGTTTCGGTGCGGGTGCGCCAGGTGCCGTCCGCCTTGCGCTCCTGGCTGGTGGCCGTGGTCGTGGTCGAGCCGTAGCGGGCCACGAGGTCGGGCAGGCTGTTGCCGACGACGTGCCGCGCCGTTTCGACCTCGCCCGAAGCAGCGTTCACCGTACGGGCCACGACCGTGCCGTTGGCCTGGTCGAAGGTCTCGGTCTGGAGGACCGCGCCGCTGAGCCAGTCCACGTCGGTGACGTCCCGGCCGAGCGCGTCGGTCAGGTGGGCGCTGCGCGTGCTGTCGTCCTTGCGCTTGTCGCCGTCCATGCCGGGCCGGTACGTGGTGCGCGACTGGGACCGCGGGCCGTCCGTGCCGCTGCCCACGGTGGACGTCACGGTGGTGAAGCCGCGGAAATCACCCCAGGTACGGGCGTTGGCCTCGGTGAACTCGCTGTCGTCGCGGTGCCAGGCGGCCGGGCCGTAGGTGTAGTTGGAGATCTTCTGCGGTGCGTCCGTGGTGGTGTCGTTCTCCGTGACGGACTTGACGGTGTAGTGGTTGAACCAGTCCAGGACCGGGTCCGCGTCGGTGACCGAGCCCTTCGGGTTCCAGCGGACCGGGTAGCAGGCCATGGTGTTGTCGTCTTCTGCGGCCGGCATCACGTGGTTGATGCGGGAGCAGCCCGGCAGGTTGTAGTCGACGTTGAGGACGGCGCCGGTCTCGGTCTTGATCTGCTGGATCCGCGCCCGGTTCATGAGCGGCGGGGCCGGTACGAGGTCCGTGCCGTCGACCCGGTTGGGCATCAGGACCGGAGTGAACGTGACCGGCGTCATCGGGACGGCCGGAGTTTCGGCCTTGCCGGTGCGCAGGACGGAGTCGAGCCAGAGGACCTTCTCGCTGGTGGCGTCCTTCGGGTCGGGGAAGGAGTGCTTGAGGTCGTAGGAGTCGATGTCCTTCCAGGCCTTGTTGATGCGGACCTGGGAGGTGATGTTGGCCAGGCGCCGGGTGGTGAAGTAGGTCGGGCTGTAGTTGGTGCAGGTCCCCGTCTGCTTGCACTCCTGGTCGACGGGTACGTCCGGCCAGTTGGTCTTGTTGGCCACCGTGCGCTGGGCCGGATCACAGTTCGCCTGGTCCACGCAGCGCTCGGCCGTCGTGAAGTTGACGCGGGCGGCCGGCTCCAGGGCGCCCTTGGCGGCGATCTGGTCGCTCAGGCGCTGCCCGTAGGCGATCTTCTGGAGGGTGGTGGCACGGGTGTAGTCCGTACGGGTTCCGGTGCCGTTGTTCTGGGCGCCGCCGCGCTCGTACCAGTTGGTCTCGGGAGACCAGGTGTACGAGGTCAGGTTGCCGTTCGGGTCGACGACGTAGTCGAGGGAGAGGCGCTGCCACATCGTGCAGAAGGACGCCGCGCCCTTGGCGCTGTCGTAGCAGGGGTCGCCGCTCTTGGGCGAGTAGACCGGGACGCTGGAGACGGAGTTGGCGGCCGGGTCGGACTTGTCGCCGCCGGGCAGGTGGTTGACACCGAAGTAGAAGACGGTGCCGGAGCTGTCCGTCATCTTCGCGTAGGAGCCGTCCTTGACGCCGTTGGCCGCGCCCGAGACGAACTCGACCTTGCTGCCGTCATCGCCCTTCAGACGCCAGGTGCCCGTGGCCGCGTCCGTGGTGGCGCCGGCCGAGCCCTGGTTCTTGTCCCGGACGAGCTGCCCGCTGTGGGAACCCACCGAGACGGTGGCGTTGAAACCGCTCCAGCACAGGTCACCGGAGTTGTCGATGCCGTTCTTGTCGCACTGCTTGAACGACCGCTCGATGTAACCGGGGTTGAAGTCCCAGCCGTCGCCGACCCACGAGGCCTGCGAGTTCGTCGCGGACGTCCGGCCGTCCACCGAGGACGAGTTGTAGCCCAGCGCGACGGACGGCGGCGTGCCGCCGAGCGCGGGCGGCACTTCGACGGGATAGCTGTACATCATCGAACCAGCGGCTGCGCCCGTGGCCCAGCCCGACGAAGGGGCCAGCTGGGTCGCGGCGTAGGAACCACCACCACCCGAAGGGCCGGTCTCAGCGGCCAGCACCATGGCCTGGGCCGGTGCCGCGGGCCCGGCGAGGGAGCCGGAGCGGGAGCCGGAGGCCGACTGCGTCGACTGACCGGACCGCTTGGTCTGCGGTGTGAGTACGGAGCGGCTCGGGGCCGGGACCTCCAGGTCGGCGCTCACGCGCCCGGTGGCCTTGTCGAAGGCCATCGTCACGGGCGTGCGCTTGCGGCACTCGGGGAGTTCCGGGGTGAGGGACGCGCAGGAGGGCAGCGCCACCAGGCGGCCGCGCGAGGCGAACTGCCCGTCCGTGGCGGCCTGCAGGGCGTCCAGGCCGAGCGAAACGCGGGTGGGCACGGCGGCGGCCGGGCCGTCGGCCTGATGGGACACGGTGAGCGTCAGCAGGGCGCCGTTGATGCCGGCCGCTTCCGCGGTCCGCGTACCGCTACGGACGACGGTCACCGTCGTGCCGGCGGGATCCTTGGTACCGGTGGGCGCTATCCACACCGGCAGGTCCCCGGCCTTGGCGGGAGCATTCGCCCGTGCCGCGGCCAGGTTCGCCGCCCCGCTCTGGGCCGGAAGGCTCGCGGGGGCGCGCTGGGGCTTTACCCGGTCGGGCACCGCGTAAATCGGCGCGACTTTTCCAGCCGGGCGCGCGGTCGAAACATTCAGTGAAGCAGTCTTGGGAAGTGCGGTATGGGGCGGTTTCCATACTTTACTGAAGTCCGGACCGGACGGCACGGCCTCCCCGATGGGCACTGTGAGCAGCGATGTCGTCAAAGCCATGACGATCGGCACGGAGACCCGCATCCGATACTTTCGGCCCAAACGACGCATGCCAAATGCTGGCACTACGTATCCCCCCGAAATATTCCGAGACGGCTACCAGATCTCTAATGATCAGCAGCCCAATCGCTGGGAATTTACATGTAAAGATGACCTAAAGCTCACTGGGAATTAAGATCCATCTGTGTTTCGCGTCACGCCAGAATGGGGCATCTCGGGCCTTCTGGGAATTCCACCCATCGGTTCAATAAGAGCCTTGCATTCCGCTTTCGCACCGGCATTGGCCGCTGTTCCGGTGGTCCGTACGAAGGAACTGGGGCCGGGTCTGTGGGTTTTGGGGGGTGGGGCGCGGGGGTGGGGGTGCGTAGGTTGGTCGGGAGGCCACCTTGTGCTGCTGACCTGGTGCTTTGTGGCGTGCTCTGACGGTGAGGATGGGGCGGCACGAAATGCGTGACTTGGTGGAAACGGCGCAGCGGTGGGTGGCCGAGGGACGGTCCGGGTTCTTGGCCCGGCCCGTGACCGAGCAGGGGTTCGGGCCGCGGGATCCGGCCGGGGCGGTGCTCGTGGATGCGCGCGGGGAGTGCGCCGGGGCCCTGTACCGGGGGGTGTTCGACGCCGAACTGGTCGCGGAGGCCGCGGCGATGGGGCCCGGAGAGAGCGCACGGGTGTGCGAGGTGTCCGTCGGGATCGGCGAGGCCGTGGAGGCGAAGCTGACGTGCGGCGGGCAGGCCGAGGTGCTGCTGCAGCCGCTGAGCGCGATTCCAAGTGAGTGGTGGGAGCTGCTGGGGCAGGGGGTCGGGGTCGCGCTCGTGACCCGGCTGAACGAGGGGGCGGACCGGGCCGTCAGTGTCGTGGTGCGGGGTGCGGACGTGCCGTCCAGCGACGCCGAGCGGCGGGCCGGGGAGCTGCTGGGGACCCGGCGGCCGGGCCGGGACGCGCTGTACGCGGGCTCCGGGCTGGTGCTCGTGGAGGCGTACCCGTCGGCCCCCTGCGTCGTCATCGGCGGGACCGGGGAACTCGCCGAGGTCATCGAGGCGCAGGCCCGGCTGCTCGGGTGGGACGTCAGTACGGTCGGTTCCGCGGGTGAGGCGGAGAAGCTGCTGGAGCTGCGGCGCGACGCCGCCTGCCTGGCGATGCTCAGCCACGATCCGGAGTTCGACGTGCCGACGCTGCGCACCGCGCTCGCGCTCGGGATTCCGTACGTCGGCGCGCTCGGCTCCCGCAAGACCACCTCGCGGCGCCGCGAGGCGCTCCTCGCGGCCGGGGTGAGCGAGGCCCGGCTGCGTACGGTGCACGGGCCGATCGGCCTGGATCTCGGCGGCCAGACCCCGGCGGAGACGGCACTGGCCATCTGCGCCGAGATCCTGGCGGTGCTCGGGGGCCGGGAAGTGCGCGGGGTACGGGACTCCGACGGGCCCCTGAAGGGGTAGGAGCAGGCGCGGGGCCTTACGAAGAGCTTTCCTTCTGCCGCCGATCGGGTGGATTTCGGCGCAATACGGGAAAATAGGAAGTATGAACACGACCCTGACCTACATCGCGATGGACAGGACCCTGACCAACATCGCGTGGTTCCTGGTCGTCGGGCTCATCGTGGTCGGATTCCTGCTCGGCGGCTTCGTGCTGGGCAAGCGGGTCCGGGCACAGGAGCCCGCACCCCCCACTCCCGAGAGCCAGCCCCACCTGCCCGACGGCGGTGCGGTGTACGAGGTCTCCGAGGAGCGGGAGTACGTCGAATTCCCCGAGCGCGGACTGCGCCCGCACGAGATGCAGGGGTACGGGAACTTCGGCTCCCGGACCTCAAGCGATCAGGAGGAAGCGCGGGCCGAGCGGGAATCCGGGTACGAGCATCCCAATCCGAGGCCGCGAAAGCCCCCGACCCTGCCGCCGCTGGGCGGCGTGAAGCCCGCCTGAAGTCCTCCGACCATGTCTCGTGACCCGCGGCCACCCGCCGCGGGTCACAGGTCGGTCAGGTCACAGGTCCGTCAGGGTCACAGGTCCGTCCGCAGCCGCAGCACCTCCGGCGGCGGGTGGCGGGCCGAGGTGTGGCGGACCTCGGCCGTGAGGGGTGGGTCCAGCGGGCGGAAGGGGACCTCGCCGACCCCGATGGCCGTGGCCGTGGCGCCCTGGGCCGCGGCGCCCGGAGCCCGGGTGGCCACCGCCGCCGCCACCTCGACCCGTAGCGCCGCCGTCAGCGGGCTCGACACCAGCGGGGTCTCGTCCCCGACCGGCAGGACCAGGACGAGCGCCAGGGGGCGGCGCGCTGTGCCCGTGTATCCGACGACCGCCGCGTCGCGCACGTTGGTGTGGCGGAGCTTGAGCCAGTCGCGCCGGCCCGCCGGGTAGGCCTGGTCCATCCGCTTGACGACCAGGCCCTCGACGCCGCTGGCGGGCAGGGTCTCGTACCAGGTGGCCGCCAGTTCCGGGTCGGTGGTCATCGGCACCGGCTGGAGCGGCGGCCCCAGCGGCAGCAGCAGGTCGACGAGGAGCGCGCGCCTGCGTTCGTACGGCCGGGCGCGCAGGTCCAGCCCGGCGAGCTCCAGGACGTCGAAGGCCGCGTACGAGGCCGGCAGGGTGTGCGCCAGTACGGCGGCACGCGCGGCCGAGGCGGCCGCCGCGCGGCGCTGCACGAGCGCGAAGTCGGTGCGCCCGGCGTGCCAGACCACCACCTCCCCGTCGAGCACGGTCCCGGCGGGCAGCTGCCGGGCCGCGGCGGCGAGGTCGGGGAAGGCTTCGGTGACGATGCGGCCGGAGCGGGCCTGGAGGGTCACCCCCTCCAGAGTGCGCAGGACGACCAGGCGGTGGCCGTCGAACTTCGGCTCGTAGGCCAGCCCCGGCCCGCGCGGCAGGCTCCGTACGGCGGCGGCGAGCGCGACGGTGATCACGGGAGTCGCCCGGCCAGGTCGGGGAGGAGCAGGGGACCGAAGAGATCACCGTCGCGGGCCAGCCGGGGCGGGATGTCGTCGGCGAGGAACTGCAGGTCGGATGGGGTCCGGCAGGCCTCCACCTCGGCCCATGCGAGCGGGGTGGAGACGGTGGGCAGGGCGCGGGCGCGCAGGGTGTACGGGGCCGCGGTCGTCTTGGCGGCGGCGTTCTGGCTGTGGTCGACGAAGACCTTCCCGGCGCGCAGCGCCTTGGTCATCCGGTGCACCACGAGGTCGGGGAGCGCGCGCTCGGCCTCCTGGGCGAGGGTCTTCGCGTACGCCGACACCTGCTCGGAGGGGGTCGGCTCCAGCGGGACCGCCAGGTGCAGGCCCTTGGACCCGGAGGTCTTGGCGCAGGCGTGCAGGCCGTCGGCCGCGAGGCGCTCGCGCAGCCATAGGGCGGCCGCGCAGCATTCGACGGCGGTCGCGGGCGGGCCGGGGTCGAGGTCGAGGATCAGGCGGTCGGCGAGGGCGGGGGCGCCGGCCGGCCACTGGGGGGTGTGGAACTCGACGACGAGGTTGGCGGCCCACATCAGGGTGGCCATGTCGGCGACGACCACCTGTTCGGCCCGCAGGTCCTCGGAGCGGGGAACCGGGGTGGTTTTCACCCATTCGGGGGTACCGGGCGGCGGGTTCTTCGTGAAGAAGAGCTGGCCGTCCGGGCCGTCGGGATAGCGCAGGAACGACACCGGCCGGTCGTGGACGTGGGCCAGCAGCGAGGGCGCGACGGTGGCGTAGTAGTGCAGCACCTCGCCCTTGGTGAAGCCGGTCCCGGGGTACAGGACCTTGTCGAGATTGCTGAGCGCGATGCGACGCCCCTCCACCATCGTGATCGGCGTCATACGATGAGATTGCCATGAATCAGGAGGAACCGTGCGATCCATATGGAACGGGGCGATCTCTTTCGGCTTGGTCAGCATTCCGATCAAGCTCGTGAACGCCACCGAGAGCCACTCGATCTCCTTCCGCCAGATCCACGTCAGCGACGGCGGACGCGTCCGCTACCGCAAGGTGTGCGAGTTGGACGGGGAGGAAGTGTCGACCGCCGAGATCGGCAAGGGGTACGAGGATGCCGACGGGTCCCTCATCCCGATCACGGACGAGGACCTGGCACAGCTGCCGATCGCGACGGCGAGGACGATCGAGATCGTCTCGTTCGTACCGGCCGATGAGATCGATCCGTTGCAGATGGACGCGGCGTACTACCTCGCGGCGAACGGGGCGACGGCGTCGAAGCCGTACACCCTGCTCCGGGAGGCGCTGAAGCGGAGCCGGAAGGTCGCCATCGCGAAGTACGCGCTGCGGGGACGGGAACGGCTGGGCATGCTGCGGGTCGTCGGCGACGTGATCGCGATGCACGGGCTGCTGTGGCCGGACGAGATCCGGGTACCGGAAGGTATCGCGCCGGAGGGGACGGTGTCGGTACGGGAGGCCGAACTGGACCTGGCGGACGCGCTGATGGCGACGTTGGGAGAGGTCGACATGGCCTCGCTGCGCGACGACTACCGCGAGGCGGTGGAGGAGATGATCGCGGCGAAGGCGGGTGGTGGCGGTGGCGCGGTGGCCGCGGTGGCGGCCGAGCCGTCGGGGGGCCAAGTCATCGACCTGATGGCGGCGTTGGAGAACAGCGTACGGGCGGCGAAGGCGTCCCGGGCGGCGGGCGGAGCGGAGGAGGTCGCGGAGGTGACTCCGATCCGGCGCAAGCGGGGGCCTGCGGCCGGGGGGACGGGGGCGGCTGCGGCTGCGGCTGCGGCTGCGGCTGCGGCTGCGGCTGCGCCGAAGGGTGCCGGCGGGAAGAAGTCGACGGCGTCGACTGCCGCTGCTGCTGCGAAGAAGAAGTCGGCGGCGGCCGCCGCGAAGAAGACCACTTCGACGAAGTCGGCGGCGACGGCGGGTGCGGCTTCCGCTGCCGCGAAGAAGGCGACTCCCCCGCGCAAGCGGACCTCCGCCTGAGCCGGTTCCCTGCGGGGTCATTCCCCGACCCACCCTTCCACCGTTCCCCGGGCGCTGCCCGGACCCGGTCCTCAAGCGCCGGACGGGCTGGGGCGGGGCCCCGGGCTACGCCCGGACCCCTGGGGCTCCGCCCCAGACCCCGCGCCTCAAACGCCGGCGAGGCTGGATCAGGCCGGCGGGCCTGGACTTGGCCGGTGGGAGCAGGGCTGACCGGTTTCGAAGAAGTGCCTGGTGGGTCGGGGACGCCGCGGTTGTGAGTCGAGGCCGAGCGGGCACCGCGGCTCGTACTGTCCGACTCCGAAAGGCTCCGCGAGCCGAGACGAACTTCCGCGGCGGCACCGGCCCACCAACGAAGCCGGGTCAGCCCCGCCGGCGTTGTGAGGCGCGGGGGTCCGGGGGCAGCGCCCCCGGCAACGGCGGGACAGCCGAAAACAGCCCGGCAGCGGCACGACCCCCTACCCCCACGTGGTCCAGTCGCGCGCAGCCGCGAACAGCGCCTCCACGTCCGGCGGTTTGAGCATCACGGGGGCACCCGTAAGGAAGGGCGCCAGCGTCGGCGGAGTCAGGACGCGGACGTCGCGGAGGGTGGGAGCCACGTCCACCCGGGACGCGTCGGCCACCGCCAGGATCGGGGTCACCGTGGCCGACAGGGCCCGGGTCGCGCGGGCCGCCGCCCGGCGGCATGCGCGCGGGTCCGGGCGGGGTTCGGCGCGGCCCACCGTGAGGAGGAGTTCCCCGACCACCGTCCGCTGCCGACGCCCCGGCACCGCACGGACGCAGAAGACGCCCGGCGGGCCGATCACCAGGTGGTCCGTGATCCCGCCGAGGGAGTGCAGGACCCGCCACTCGTCGGACTCCGACAGCCCTTCCAGCACCTCGCCGATCCGCTGCCGCGCGGCGAGTTCCTGGCGCAGCCGGTGCCGGGCGCGGGTCCCGGCGGAGCCGTGGGTGAGCTCGCCCAGCAGGTCCTCCCCCGGACGGTTCGGGGCCAGGTCGTCGTCGGGCCGCAGGGCCAGGCGGCGCAGGTCCGCGGCCGTGGGAACCGGGGGCGGACCGATCGCGACCGTTCCCGTCAGGTACGGGCGCAAAGCCTTCAGGATCTCCTCCCTGCGCTCGTCCGCCAGCACGCTGATCCGGTTGGCCTTCCGGTCGTACCAGGCCACCGCCCGGCCGTCGGGCAGATTGACGTACAACCGCCCCCGGCCGGGCCGGCCGCTCGGCGCCACTGCGAGTCCCCGCGTAGCCATCGTCCTCACCCCCGCAGTCCATGGGAGCAGCCCCGGCGCCCGGCGGCAATCCCCCAGTCACGGATAGGGAGACGGATACGAATACGGACACCCGTACGGGTACGAGTGCGGGTGCAAGTACAGGTACGAGTACAGGTCCCCCCCGCCCCCGCAAGGGCCAGGGCCGAAGGTCCGGTCCCGGCCGGGACCCGTCCCGGCTTCGCGCCGTGTAACGACTCCGTCGGCTCGCTGCCGTACGGCTGTTACAAATGCGCGGCAGAACCGCAACGGCCGGTGCTTACGTTTATCCCACCTGGACGCACCAGGGCAGGACCCGTACCGAAGGACGCCCCGTGAACACCGTGAGCCGCAGCCGCCGCACTCTCGTTCGCGTCGCCGCCGTGGCCGCGTGCGCCGGCCCACTGCCGGCGTTCCCGGCGGCCGCCGCGCTCGCCGACGGGGTCCCCTCCGCCGCCTCCGCGCACGCCGGGGCTTCCCCGCGGACCCTGGTCCAGACCATCTCCCTCGCGGACGGCGTCTCCAGGGCGAAGGTCTACCGCGTCGCCAAGGGCGCCTTCCAGGCCGACGTGCTCACCGCCGACGGGACCAGGACCGCCACCCTGACCAGCAGCGACGGCATGGCGGACTTCGGCGACGCCGGAGCGCTGCACCTCGCGCTCCAGGCCGACGGCAAGCTCAGCTCCTGGGTCGGGGAGGACGTGCCCACCACCGAGCACGCCGTCACCGGCACCGGTGCGAGCGCCGGACACAAGACCGGGAACCGGGACGGGGCGGTCGTGCCCGCCTCCGACGTGACCGACCGCGCGGGTGGCTCCCGTTCCGCCGAGGCGCTGCGCCTGCACACCCTGGCCGACGGCCCCGGTGACGGCGCGATGCTGCTCGCCGTGGGCGGCGGCATCGCGGCGATCGGCGCCGCGGGTCTGGGCTTCGCGATGCTGCGCCGGGGGCGCACCGAAGAGGCGTAGCCCCTGTCCCCCGACGTTCCCCACCGCACGGTCGCTGCGGGCCCCCGCCGGGCCCCCGCACGGGCAGAATCGATGCTCCTCTGCTTACTGTGGACACCCACATGGTCACGGGAATCACGGGAGAGGAGCGCACAGCCGTCGTGAGCGCCGTCCCCATCACCACCCCCCGCGGCAGCCGCGGCCGCGGCCGTATCGCCCTCTGCCTGCTGGCTCCGCTCCTGCTGCCGCTGGCCACCGGCTGCGGGGACCCCGGCGGGCTGGCCGGGGCCGGGGCGACGCCGACCGCGAGCGGGCCCGTACACCTGTGGCCGGGGCGCAAGGGTGCCGTCGTGCCGCCCGCCGATCCGGGGGGCGCACCGCCCGAGTACGTACCCGGCATCGCGCCCCTTCAGGACCAGAACGTGCACACCATCGACCCGGTGACCCTCGTCCAGGCCGAGGTGCGGGCCCACCCGGACACCGTGTCCGGCCCCGACGGGATGCCCAAGGAGACCGCCGACGCGATCGGGGCGTGCGGGAAGCCCGGCTCGGATCCCGCGAAGTGCCCGGTGCTGACGCCGTACTACCAGGACCTCACCGGCAACGGGAAGGACGACCTGATCGTCGGCATCCAGCTGCCCGATCAGATGATGTCCGTACGGGTCTACACGGCGGACGAAGCGGGCCGCCTCAACCGGATCATGGCGACCACGGACACCGTCATCAGCGTCGAACTCGCCAACGAGGACGTGATCCTGCACGTCCCGAGCGCCAACGCGGGCTACGAGGTGAACACCACCTGGTCCTGGGACTCGAAGCAGCGCTCGATGCTGCCGACGCACGAGCAGATCGTACGAGTGAACCCGCCGAACCCCGCGAACCCGCTGAACCCCATGAACCCCACGGCGGAAACCCCGGCAGGAACCTCGCCGTGAGGCTCCGGCTGCCCGCCTGGACGGCCACGCTGACCTGGAAGTCGGCGTGCTTCATCGCGGTGATGTGCTGCTCGCTCGCGGCGGTGCTGGGCGCGCTGGTGCACGTGGAAGTGACCCGGCAGACCGTGGCGGCCTCCCGGGACAAGGCGCTCGGCAAGCTGACCGACGCCGTACAGGCCTACGAGGCCGGCGAACCCCTGCCCGCCGAGTCCGGCCTGGATCCGGCCGGGCTGCCGGCGGAGCTGCGGGCGCTGGCCCTGTCCGGGCAGCGCGGGACCATAGTGGCCGATCACGACGGCCGGCCGACGATGTGGGCGGCGGCCCCCGCCGACGGGCAGGCGCTGGCCACCGCCGTCGACTACGGGCAGAGCACCCGGGCCATCACCGGACTGGACAACGCGATCATCGGCTCCTCGGTGCTGGCGATCGGCGGCACCCTGCTGGTGGGCGCCTTCGCGGTGACCCGGGTGACGCGACGGCTGCACCAGACGGCGACGGTGGCCCGGCGGATCACCCAGGGCGACCTGGACGCGCGGGTCCGCGACCCGCGCACGAAGGATCCCGCGCGCCACCAGGACGAGGTGGCGATCGTGGCCGGGGCCCTGGACACCATGGCGGGGAGTCTGCAGGCGAAGCTGCAGAGCGAGCAGCGGTTCACCGCGGACGTCGCGCACGAGCTGCGCACTCCGCTCACGGGACTGCAGGCGGCCTCGGAGCTGCTGCCGGAGAGCCGGGCCACGGAACTGGTGCAGGAGCGGGTCCGTACGATGCGCCAGCTGACGGAGGACCTGCTGGAGATCTCCCGGCTCGACTCGGGCAGGGAGGTCGTGGAGACGGACCTGCACCAGCTGGGACGCCTCGCGCAGCGGGTGGTACGGGCTTCGGGGACGGCCACGGAGGTGGCCGTGGTGCGGGACGCGCACGTGGAGACGGACCGCAGGCGCCTGGAGCGGGTGCTCGGGAACCTGGTCGCCAATGCCCACAAGCACGGGCGGTCGCCGGTGGTGGTGACGGTGGACGGGCCGGTGGTGACGGTACGCGACCACGGGGACGGATATCCCGAGTACCTGGTGACCCACGGGCCCCAGCGGTTCCGGACCGAGGGCGCGGGCAAGGGGCACGGGCTGGGGCTGACGATCGCGGTGGGGCAGGCGGAGGTCATCGGGGCGCGGCTGGTGTTCCGCCAGGCCCGGGACGGCGCGGGCGGGGCGGAGGCCGTGCTCACCCTGGTCGAAGCCCCGGTGCCGTAGGGCTGTCGTCGAAGCGCCGTCCGCCCCGGAGCCCCTCCCCCGTCATTCCGCGGGCTGCTCCGGCCCCGCGTCCGGCCTCGGCTCCGCGGCCGGCTTCGGCTTGGTCCAGGGCCAGCGCGGGCGGGGCTTCTCGCCCGAGGGCGAGTAGGCGTACTTCCAGCCCTTCTGGAGCCCCAGGCGCTTCGAGTAGCCGGACGGGACCCGCTCGTAGAGCAGCACCGTCGGGGCGCCGCCGTCCGGGTCCGGGACCGGGATCTCGTACCACTTCGGCGGATGGCCGGTCGGTCCGAGGAGGATCGGGAGGGTCCGGCCGTCCATCGGGCCGCCCTCGAAGGAGGTGGGTTGGCTTCTCACCCCTCCAGTCTCACAGCAGTCCGGAAAATCACAGCAGGTGGGCCGCCTCGGAGACCACCGGAATCACCCGCCGCGCCAGTACCCCGACGGGGCCCTGTGCCGATTCGAGGGCGAGGGCCGCGCGGGCCGCCTCCGCCGTCTCCGCGTCGGTGGCGGCGGTCGCCGTCAGCAGGGCGATGAACTGGTCCACCAGCCAGTCCCGGAGCGAGGAGACCTCCGGCTGCTTGCCCTCGTCGATCCAGATCAGCGAGGCGGCTTCGACCGCCGTGATCCACGTGCGCACCATCATCCGCAGCCGCGCGCCGGGCGCCGGGACCCCGAGGTGGAAGAGGATCGCCTCGGCGGCCGCGCGGCGGATGCCGTCGACGGTGGCGGTGGTGCGGGAGGTCTCCACCACGCTGCCGCCCTGGAGGAGAGCGGAGAACCCGGCGTCGTGTTCGTCGACGAAGGCCAGGTAGCGGTCCAGGGCCCGGGAGAGCCGCTGGGTCAGCGGGCCGGCCTGGGGTTCGGCGAAGCAGAGCCGCAGGACGTCGGCAGCCGAGCGCAGGGCGGCCTCGTAGAGCTGCTGCTTTCCGCCGGGGAAGTACCGATAGACGAGGGGGCGCGAGACTCCGGCGGCCTCGGCGACGTCGTCCAGCGAGACCTCCTCCGGCGCCCGGTGCGCGAACAGCGACAGGGCCGCGTCGAGGAGCTGGGCCCGCCGCTCCTCGACGCTCAGCCTGCGGTACGCACGCGCGGTGGTCATGTCCGCAGGGTAGCCCCACCCGGCGGCCTTCAGGCGGGGAGTACCGGCCGGAGTTCAGGCGGGCGGTCCCGGCCGGACTTCGGCAGACAGTCCCGGGCCGGACTTCGGACGCGCACCCCCGGCCGGGGTTCAGGCGAGCAGTCCCGAGCTCTTCCAGAGCTTGCGGCCGACGCCGCGCATCACGCCGATGTCGTCCAGGAAGTCGGTGAGCCGCTTCGCTCCGGTCTGCATGACCTCCCGGCGGTGACCGCTGGCCTTGACCTGGGCCAGCGCCTCGCGCCGGTCGATGCCGATGTTGTCGTAGACCTGGGGGTTCACGAAGGCCTGAGAGAAGACGCGGGCGGCCTGGCCGCAGCTGACTCGGGTGAGTTCCTGTTCCCAGCGCGGGGCGGTGAGCATCTGGCGGCGCAGTTCCTCGCGGGCGTAGCGGACGTGGCGCGCCTCCTCGATGACGTGGATGCGGGTGACTCCGCGCACGAGGGGCTGGATCCGCTCGTCGGGGAAGGTCAGCCGCTGCATCCAGTCGAGGACCTCCTCGCCCAGGAGGGTGCAGGCGAAGGAACCAGGGGTGGTGGAGACGGTCTTGAGGACGCGGGCGAGGTTGTGGTTGGTGCGCGAGACCGGGTACTCGGGGGCCCCGCCCGTCTTGATCATGCGGGCGAACATCATCGAGTGGCGGCACTCGTCGGCGATCTCGGTGAGCGCGTAGCGGACGTGGTTGCTGGTCAGGGACTTGTCGTAGATGTGGCGGACCAGCAGCTGCATGAGGATGATCTCGAACCAGATGCCGAGCGAGCCGAGCGCCGCCGCCTCGTGGCGGGAGAGTTCGATGCGCTGCTCCTCGCCCATCTTCTTCCAGAGCGGGGTGTCGAAGAGGGAGAGCAGCTCGGGCGGCCAGTAGTACTTGCCCTCGATGGGCGGGGCGTCCCAGTCGAGTTCCTTGTCCGGGTCGAAGGAGTGCTTGACCGAGGATTCGAGGAGTCGCTCGGCTATCTGTTCGCGGTCCTTGAGCAGGCCGAGCGCGTCGCGCAGCTCCCTGCGCGACTGGGCCCTGTCGGTCACGGTCGTCATGGCTTCGGACACCTCACGAGTGGTTGCCGGCGGGAGTTACCAGCGGTCACCGCTTATGAGACTGCTTGTCAGCAAGACCGTCAATCCCCTGCGCACGACTTGTTGACCGCGCGTCTACCAACGTGTGACGCTGCCAACGGCAGCCCGTGACCACCGACCGGCTGTCAACTGGCCTGTCCTGTACGGAAGTACGTGAGACGAGGGGGCGTCAGTGTCGACGCACGAGCTCTACACCAGTGACCCGGGCGGAACCGTCTGGCCGGTCCCCGCGACCGGCCACGCCCGCTTCAGCTGGGAGTACGACGGCGGCCGCGAACGGCTGCTGGCCCTGTACCAGAAGGGCAAGGACAAGCAGTGGGACGGCGCCAAGCGCATCGCCTGGGACATCGAGGTGGATCCGTACGATCCGCTCGGCACCCCCGACGAGGCGCTGACGCTCTACGGCACCCGGCACTGGGCCAAGCTCTCGGAGCGGGACAAGGGCGAGCTGCGCCGGCACTACAGCGCCTGGAACTTCAGCCAGTTCCTGCACGGCGAGCAGGGCGCGATGGTGTGCGCGGCGCGGATCGTCGAGTCGGTGCCGGACCTGGACGCGAAGTTCTACTCCGCCACCCAGACCATGGACGAGGCCCGGCACGCGGAGATCTTCGGCCGGTTCCTGCACGAGAAGGTCGGGATGCTCTACCCGATCAACGACAGCCTCCAGGGGCTGCTCGGCGACACCCTGCGCGACTCCCGCTGGGACATGCCGTACCTGGGCATGCAGGTGCTCATCGAGGGCCTCGCGCTGGCCGCCTTCGGCATGATCCGCGACACCACCGACAAGCCGCTGCCCAAGCAGATCCTGGCCTACGTGATGCAGGACGAGGCACGGCACGTGGCGTTCGGGCGGATGGCGCTGCGCGACTACTACGGGCAGCTGTCCGACGCCGAGCTGCGCGAGCGCGAGGAGTTCGTGATCGAGGGCTGCTACCTGATGCGCGACCGGCTGCGCGGGGTGGAGGTGCTGGAGAGTTTCGGCATCTCCCGCAAGGAGGCCGAGGAGTTCAGCGAGCAGTCGGAGTTCCTGGCGCTCTTCCGCAAGCTGCTGTTCAGCCGGATCGTGCCGTGCGTGAAGGACATCGGGCTGTGGGGCGAGCGGCTGCAGAAGGCGTACCTGGACATGGGCGTCTTCGAGATGGGCAACTCCAACCTGGACCTGCTGATGAGCCAGGACGAGGAGATCGCCGAGGCCCTGGACCGCGAGCGGTTCGCGGCCGAGGAGGAGCAGCGGGTGGCGGAGGTCGCCGAGGCCATCGCGGAGGGGGCCGAAGGCGCGGAAGCCTAGGGGGTGGACGGTGCGGGGGCGGCCAGGGCCGCCTCCATGACCGCCCGGGCGATCGGCGCGGCCGCGCCGTTGCCGCTGATGTCCCCGCGCACCGCCGAGGCGTCCTCGACGACCACGGCCACCGCGACCGCGGGCAGCGGCCCGCCCTCCTTGGCCGCCCAGGAGATGAACCAGGCGTAGGGGGTGCCCGCGTTGCCGACCCCGTGCTGGGCGGTGCCGGTCTTGCCGCCGACCACCGCGCCGGGGATCGCCGCGTTCCTGCCCGTGCCGCTCTCCACCACCTTGACCATCAGCTCCTGCATCCGCATCGCGGTCTGCGGGCTCATGGCACGGGCGAGGGTGTGCTGGTCGGTGCGGCGGACCGGGTCTCCGTCGTCCTGCGTCGTGCGGTCCACCAGGTAGGGGGTCTTGAGCACGCCTCCGTTGGCCACGGCGGCCGCCACCATCGCCATCTGCAGCGGTGTGGCCGTGGTGTTGAACTGGCCGATGGAGGACAGGGCCAGCTGGTCCGGGCTCATGTCGGTGTCGAAGTTCGAGCGCGAGACCCAGGCCGGCACCCGCAGCCCGTCGTCGTTGAACCCGAACCGGCGGGCGGCCTCCGTCATCCCGCGCAGCCCGACCTGTACGCCGATCTTCGCCATCACCGTGTTGCACGACCACTTCACGGCATCCGCCATCGAGGCGTCGGCGCAGCCGGTGCCCGCGTTCGGGAGCACGGTGTCCGTGCCGGGCAGCGGGTACGGGTCGGGGGTCTCGGTCGGCGCGTCCACATCGGTGACCACGCCCGCGTCCAGGGCGGCCGCCGCCGTCACGATCTTGAAGGTGGAGCCGGGCGGGTAGGTCTCGCGCAGCGCGCGGTTGAGCATGGGCCTGGCGGGGTCCGCGTTGAGCTTCTTCCACGCCTCCTTGACCTTCGCCCCGGTGCCGGAGAGCAGCGCCGGATCGTAGGAGGGGCTGCTGACCAGCGCGAGGATCCTGCCCGTGGCGGGCTCGACGGCCGCGACGGCTCCCCGCTTGCCGGCCAGCCCGGCGTACGCGGCCAGCTGCATGCTCGCCCGGATGGTGGTGGCGGCGTTGCCGCCGCCCGGTCGGCCGCGCGAGAGGTCGTACCAGAGCGGGAAGGCCGAGAGCCCGGGGTCCGTACCTGAGAGGACCGGGTCCTCGGCGCGCTCCAGGAAGCTGGTGCCGTAGGTCTGGGAGGAGAAGCCGGTGACGGGTGCGTAGAGCGGGCCGTTCTTGTACGTCCGCTCGTAGCGCAGGAGTTGGTGGCTGTCCCGGGAGCCGGTGACGGGCCGGCCGTCGACCGTGATGTCGCCGCGCGGTTCGGCGTAGCGCTCGATGGCGGGGCGCTTGTTGGCCGGGTTCGCGCCGTAGGAGGCGGATTCCCAGACCTGCACGCGGGCCACGTTGACCAGCAGGGCGACGAGCAGCAGGACGCAGAAGTACGCGCACCAGCGGATGTAGCGAATCATGCGTCGGCCTCCTCGGCCTCCCGGTCGGGCCGGGGTCTGCGGGCACTGTCGCTGAGCCTGATCAGCAGGGCGACGATGATCCAGTTGGTGACCACGGAGGAGCCGCCCTGGGCGAGGAAGGGCATGGCCATGCCGGTGAGCGGGATCAGGCCGGTGACTCCGCCGGCGATGACGAACACCTGGAGCGCGAGGATCGAGGCGAGTCCGGTGGCGAGGAGGCGGCCGAAGGGGTCGCGCAGGGCGAGTCCGGCGCGGAAACCTCGGGAGACGAGGAGCCCGTAGAGGAGCAGGATCGCGATGAGGCCGACGAGGCCGAGCTCCTCGCCGGCGGTGGCGAGGATGAAGTCCGATTTGGCGGCGAAGCCGATGAGGAAGGACTGGCCGTGGCCGAGGCCGGCGCCGAGCAGTCCGCCGGCCCCGAAGGCGAAGAGGGACTGGGCGAGCTGGCCGGGGCCGTCGCCGCGCGCGATGGAGGCGAAAGGATTCAGCCAGTCGTCCACGCGGCTGTTCACGTGCGGCTCGAACTTCCCGACGGCGTACGCGCCCACGGCGGCGAGCAGCAGCCCGATGGCGATCCAGCCGATCCGGCCGGTGGCGGTGAACAGCATGATGACGAAGAGGCCGAAGAAGAGCAGCGAGGTCCCCAGGTCGCGCTCCAGGACGAGCACGCCGACCGAGAGCAGCCAGACGGCGAGGATCGGGCCGAGGACCCGGCCGGGGAGCAGCTTCAGCCTCCAGACGAGGGTGCGTCCGGTGAGGGCCAGGGCGGTGCGGTTCGCGGCGAGGTAGGCGGCGAAGAACACGGCGAGCAGGATCTTGGCGAACTCCCCGGGCTGGAAGGAGAGTCCGCCGAACCTGATCCAGATGTGCGCGCCGTTGACGGCCGGGAAGAAGACGGGCACGAGCATCAGTGCGAGCGCGACGGCCGCGGCTAGGTACGCGTACCTCTGGAGCACCCGGTGGTCCCGGAGCGCCGCCACGGCGAGCACGAAGAGCGCCACCCCGAGGGCCGACCAGCGCAGCTGCTCCCCGGCGGTGACGTGGCCGGGGGTGGTGACGTCGAGCCGCTGGATGAGCACGAGGCCGAGCCCGTTGAGCAGGACGGCGATCGGGAGCAGCAGCGGATCGGCGTACGGGGCGAACAGCCGGACGGCCAGGTGGGCGGCGAGTGCGGCGACGGCGAGGCCGGCGGCGTAGTGGGCGGCGGGGCGCGGGATGTGGCCGGTGGTGGCGAGGCCGACGTAGAGGTGTCCGAGGACCGCGATCGACACGGCGCCGAAGAGCAGCGACAGCTCGACACCGCGACGCTTGGCGGCGCGGGCATCGGGAGGCGGGGGCGGGGAGGGCTCCGCCACCTTTGCCGTCAGAGCGGTCATACGGGGAAACGTAGCAAGCAGGCGGCACGTATGTCCGCTTATGTCATAGTGTGCCGAAGAATCGTCAGAACCGGTCGGAAGTGAATCAGCGGATCAGGAGCCTCTCCCCATGGGACCTGTGGAGTTCATCGTCCTGGCCTTCCCGGAAGAACAGTTGCGGGTCTCGGCGGTCGAGGCGGTGATGGGACTGCGCAAGGCCGGGGTCGTACGGCTGATCGACGGTCTCGTGGCCACCAAGACGGCGGCCGGCGAGGTGCTGGCCGCGGAGTTCGACGAGTTCGTCGAACTCAGGGGCCTGCTCGCGCATCGCGAGGCGGCCCCGCTGATCGGCCCGGAGGACGTCCGGGAAGCGGCGGACCTGCTGGAACGCGGCAGCTGCGCGCTGCTCCTGGTGATCGAACACGTCTGGGCCGAGGACGCGGCCGTCGCGGTGCGCGCGGCGGGCGGCCGGATCGCGGGCGCGGTCCGGCTCCCGGCCGACCGGGTGGGGGTGGCCTGATGTTCATCCGCCCCATCGGCTCGGTCGTCAACCCCGCCCAGCGCCCGTCGGGCAACCCGCTGCTGCGCGGGATCCTGAAGCGCGGAGCCTACGTGTGGGACACGGCCCGGCCGCAGCCCGCGGCCTCGGCCGCCGCTCCGGCCACCCCTCCCTCGCCCTCCCCCGCCGCCCCGTCCGCCGCCTCGTCCCCCACCTCGCCCGTCCCCTCCGCCTCCGCCTCCGCTTCGGCCTCCGGTCCGCGCGGCTCCGGACCGGGCCCTGCCGGAGCCGAACTCACCGACCAGCTGACCCGGCTGGCGGCCCTGGCCCGCGAAGGCCTGCTGACCCCGGAGGAGTTCTCGACGGCCAAGGGCCGGCTGCTGGGTCCGGGCGGCTGAGCGGACGGCGGGCGGGGCGGACCGGTCCGGCGCCGCCACGGGGGGCGGCCGTACGCCACTCGGGTGAGCGGCGCGGCACGGCCGACCCGGGTGGCCGAATTGTCATACCGGGCGTGGCAGCATCGGCCGCCTGGAGGTGACCACATGTCACGTCGACATCGGAGTCGGCTGCTTCGCGCCGCCTGCGTCGCCGCGGTCCTCGCATCGGCGGGCCCGCTGCCCGCCGCACAGGCCGCGCCGGTCGCACCCGACATCCCCGCCGCTCCCGGGGCCCCCGGAGCTCCCCGGGCACCCGGAGCACCCGGCCCGCCGGACTCGCTCACCACCCCCGGCACCCCCGAATCCCTCACGGCCCCCGGCGCCCCGGCCGAGCCCGTCGGGGTCCTCCTCTCCCGGCTCCAGGGCCTCTACCAGCAGGCCGAACAGGCCACCGAGGCCTACAACGCCGCCGAGAGCGCGCTGACCGCCCGCCAGGGCGAGGAGCGCCGGCTCAGCACCGAGCTCGGGAAGGCCCGTACCGCCGTCAGCGAGGCCCAGATCACCACGGGCAAGCTGGCGCGGGAGCAGTACAAGGCGGGCCGGGGGTTCTCCCCGTACGCCCGGATGCTGTTCGCCGGGGACGCCCAAGGAGTCCTGGACCAGCGGCGGCTCGCGGCGCGCGAGGGCGCCCGGCGGGCCGCGGCGCTGGAGCGGCTGGGCCGGGGCGAGCAGCAGGCCGACGCCCTCGCCGTCGCCGCCCGCAAGGCCCTGGACTCGGAGCAGAAGCTGGCGACAGAGACGAAGAAGCGCAAGGAGACGGCCGCCTCGCAACTCAAGGAGGTCGAGCGGATGCTCGCTTCCCTCTCCCCCGCGCAGCTCGGCGAGCTCGGCACGCGCGAGGCCGAGAACACCGCCGCCGCGCAGCGGGAGCTGGTCGATTCGGGGAAGCTCGGCGCGAAGCCCCGTAACCCCACAGCGGCCGGCGGCTCGGCGCTCACCTACGCGACCGCGCAGATCGGCAAGCCGTACGTCTGGGGCGCCGAGGGCCCGGCGTCCTTCGACTGCTCCGGGCTGACCTCGCAGGCCTGGGCGCACGCGGGCCGCTCGATCCCGCGGACCAGCCAGGAACAGTGGGCTCAGCTGCCCAGGGTGCCGCTCGACGAGCTCCGTCCGGGCGATCTGGTGGTGTACTTCCCGACCGCCACGCACGTGGCCCTGTACATCGGCGGGGGCAAGGTGATCCAGGCGCCGCGGCCCGGCGCGAGGGTCAAGGTCTCGCCGATCGCGGCGAATCCGCTGCTCGGCGCGGTGCGGCCGGACCCGGACGGCGCCCCGCTGACCGCCTTCACCCCACCGCCGCTGCCCACGGCGTCGGGCGCGGCGGCGGGGGACGACACGGGTTACTCGGAGGCGGAAGCGCCCGCGTCCGAACCGGCGACCGAGGCCGCGACCTCGGACAGGTAGTCGGCCGCGTCCTCGGGGTCGTAGAAGAACGCGTCGAAGTCGGCCGGGTTGTCGAAGCCGTTGGCGAAACGATCCGCCACCGGCTGGAGCTGCCCGGCCGCGCCGATCAGGTTCAGCACGTGCTCCGGCGGGACACCGAGCATGGCGTTGGTCCACTGGGTGGTCGGCCGGCCGGTGGTGAACCAGTACTTGTCGAAGGTGGCCTTCATCCAGGCCTCGTCGAACGGCTTGTCCCCGTGCATGATGATCGACGACAGGTACGAGGCCGCGCACTTGGCGGCGGAGTTCGCACCCTGGCCGGTGATCGGGTCGTTCGCGACGACCACGTCCGCGACGCCCAGCACCAGGCCGCCGCCGGGCAGCCGGCCGATCGGGTTGCGCACGACGGGGGCGTAGCGGCCGGCGAGCGTGGCGCCCGCGTCCGTCAGCTCCACCTTGGTGGCCCGCGCGTACTCCCAGGGCGTGTACTTCTCCATCAGTTCCAGCGTCAGCGCCAGGTGGTCGGCCGGGTCCTGCACGCCGTTGAAGACGTCCAGCGGACCGCCGGGGACACCTTCCCAGAACAGGATGTCGGCCCGGCCGGAAGTGGTCAGCGTCGGCATCACGAACAGCTCGCCGACGCCCGGGACCAGGTTGCAGCGTACGGCCTCCGTCTGCGGGTGCTCGGGGCGCGGGCCGAGGCCGTGCACGTAGCTGACGGCGAGCGCGCGCTGCGGGGCGTCGTACGGGGAGCGGGCGGCGTTGCGGCCGAACAGCGAGACGAGCTCGCCCTTCCCGGCCGCGACCAGCACCAGGTCGTACGTACGGGAGAAGAAGTCCAGGTCGGAGACGGAGGCCCCGTGGATGACCAGCTGACCGCCGCGCTGCGCGAAGGTGTCGAGCCAGCCGGACATCTTCACGCGCTGGTCGACGGACTGGGCGAAGCCCTTCAGCCTGCCGAGCCAGTCGACGGCGCGGTCGGCGTCGGGAGTGGCGACCGAGACGCCCAGACCCTCGATCTTCGGGGCCTGCTGCTCCCAGAGGTTCAGCTCGAGATCCCGCTCGTGCCGGAGCGCGGTGTCGAACATGCACTGGGTGGACATGACCCGCCCGGTGCGTATCTCGTCCGCCGTCCGGTTGGACATGAGGGTGACCTCGTACCCCTTCGACTGGAGTCCGAGGGCGAGCTGGAGACCGGACTGGCCGGCGCCGACGACGAGTATCTTGCGCATCTGCACGTTCTCTATTCGGGGGTCGAGTCGAGGGCGTGGCCCACGAGCGTCAGCAGGGATTCCACTACCGTGACCCGGCTCCGGGCGTCCATGATCACCACGGGCACGCCGGCCGGTATGGTCAGCGCCTCCCGCACGTCGTCCGGTTCGTACGACCGGGTGCCCTCGAAGTGGTTGACGGCGACGGCGTACGGCAGCCCGCAGCTCTCGAAGTAGTCGAGGGCCGGGAAGCAGTCGCGCAGCCGGCGGGTGTCGGCCAGGACGATCCCGCCGATGGCGCCGCGCACCAGGTCGTCCCACATGAACCAGAAGCGCTCCTGGCCCGGCGTCCCGTACACGTACAGGACGAGGTCGTCCTCGAGCGTGACGCGGCCGAAGTCCATCGCGACGGTGGTGGTGTGCTTGTCCGGGGTCGAGGACAGGTCGTCGGTCGGGACGCTGGCCTGCGTCATCACCGCCTCGGTACGGAGCGGCGTTATCTCGGAGACGGACGCCACGAAGGTGGTCTTGCCCACCCCGAACCCGCCCGCCACCAGCACTTTCACGGCCACGGGCGCGCGCGAGCGGTCGTACTGCCAGGGCTGTACCGGCTCGTCCTCGGGGACGGCGGCTCCCGTCCGGGAGAAGAGGTCGGACGCGGGGAGGAATCCGGTTTCAGAGACGGCGGAGCCCACTGAGCACCCTTTCGAGCAGCGCGCGGTCGGGACGGCCGGAGCCGTGCCCGGTCCCGTAGACGCGGATCCTTCCCTGGTCGGCGAGATCGCTGACGAGGACGCGCACCACACCGAGCGGCAGCTTCAGCAGCGCGGCGATCTCGGCGATCGTGCGCATGCGGCGGCAGACCTCGACGATGGCCGGCATCTCGGGCATCCGGTCGGGCTTCTGCGGCACGGACGCCCTGGTGTCCAGGGTGGCGACGAAGGTCTCGACGTTGAGGACCTGGGTGAAGCGGGTGCGGCCGCCCGTGAGCGAGTACGGGCGTACGCGGGCGGGGCGGCGGTCGGCGCCGCGTATGGGCAGCCGGTCGGAGGCCGGACTCCTCACGGGGTTTTCTCCATCGACTGGCGCAGCTCGCTGCGGACTTCGGGGGTCAGGACGTGGCCGGCGCGGCCCACGAACAAGGCCATGTGGTAGGCGACGACGCTCATGTCGCAGTCGGGCGTGGCGTGCACTCCGAGGAGCGAGCCGTCGCTGATGGACATGACGAACACGGAACCGTGCTCCATCGCCACCATCGTCTGCTTGACCGCGCCGCCATCCATCAGGGCCGCGGCGCCCGTGGTGAGCGAGCCGAGGCCGGAGACGATGGTCGCGAGGTCGGCGGAGGCACCGCGGGGGCCCTTGGGGCGGGCCGGCGGGTCCTCGGCCGGGGGCGTGTCGGGTGCCATCGGGTCGGAGGACAGCAACAGGAGCCCGTCCGAGGACACGACGGCCACGGAGTTGACCCCGGGGACCTCCTCGACCAGATCGGTCAGCAGCCACTGAAGGTTGCGGGCCTGGGTACTCAGTCCGTACGTACTGGGCGCGGTCATGTGCGTGCCTCCTGTGCGGTGTCCCCCCGGTCGGTCTGCCCTTGATCGTGCCGTCGGTCCGGCCCCGGGTCCTGCCGCGGGTCCTGCGCGAGCTCCGCTTCCACGACGCGCCGCCCGTCCTGGGCGCCCCGGTAGAACCCGCCGAGCCGGCGGCGCAGCTCGTCGGCGTCCACCCGGCGCGGCGCCGCCGGTACGGCGTCTCCGCGCCCGGCGGCCACCGTGCGGGGGGTCCGCTTGGGCAGGCCCTTGTCGGTGAGGGCCTCGTCCTCCACGGGTACGGGCGCGGGTACGGGTGCCTCGGCGGGGGCCGGGACGCGGAAGACCTGCTCGCTCGGCGGCAGCTGCTGCTCGGCCGGGGCCCGAACCGTGAACACCTGGTCGGCGGCGACCGGTTCCCCGGCCGGAGCCGGGACGCGGAAGACCTGCTCGCTCGGCGGCAGCTGCTCGGCCGGGGGCGCGAACGCCGCCGGAGCGGGCTCCGGGACCACCCGGGCCAGCAGCTCCTCGGCCGGAGCCGGCGCGGGCTCGTGGATCGGCTCGGGCTCGGGAGCCGGCGCGGGCTCCCCGATGGGCTCGGTGATCCAGCGCGGTTGCTCCGCGGAGGCCGCCTCGGGCTCGGGCTCGGGGGCCGCCTCGGGCTCGGGGGCCGTCGCGGGAGCCTCCTCGGGCTCCGCGGCCCAGCTCGGCACCTGCTCCGCCAGAGCGGCGGATTCCGCCGCGATCGGCTCCGGCACGGTGGCGGCAAGGCCCCGTAGGCGGGACGGGAGGGTGTTCTCGTTCGCCTCCGCGACCACGCCGGGCAGGTGCAGTGCGGGGGCTCCCGGGGTACCCAGGGTGTGGACGGGCGAAACCGGCGGAGCGCTCGGCAGCAGGGACGCCGGTACGACGACCAGCGCCTCCGTGCCGCCGTGCCGCGAGGTCCGGAGCTCCGCCGTCACACTGTGCCGGGCCGCGAGCCGCCCGGCCACGTACAGGCCCAGGCCCAGGCCGTGTTCCGACTCCGGCTCCTGGTCGTACGCGTCCGGCGTGGCCAGGCGGGCGTTCAGCGCGTCCAGCCGGTCCCCGGCGACCCCGATGCCCTCGTCCACGACGGACAGCACCACGTCGCCGGAGTCCAGCAGCCAGCCGGACACCTTCACCTTGGCGTCCGGCGGCGAGAAGGTCGTCGCGTTCTCCAGCAGTTCCGCGAGCACGTGCGAGATGTCGTCGGCAGCGTGCCCGGCGACCTGCGTGTACGAGGGCAGCGCCCCGAGGTCGACGCGCTCGTAGCGCTCGATCTCGCTGACCGCCGCGCGCATCACGTCGACGAGCGGGACCGGCAGGCCCTGCCCGTGGCCGTGCTCCTGGCCCGCGAGGACGAGGAGGTTCTCGTTGTGGCGGCGCATCACGGTCGCCAGGTGGTCGAGCTTGAAGAGGGTGGAGAGCCGGTCCGGATCCTGCTCCTCGGACTCCAGCTCTTCGATGACGGCGAGTTGGCGCTCGACGAGCCCGAGGGTGCGCAGGGACAGCGACACGGAGGTGGTCGACATGATGCGGCGGTGCTCTTCCAGCCCGGCCCGCAGCTGCCCGAGTTCTTCCTCCAGCGCCTCGCGGCCCGAGGTGAGCGCCTCGTTGCGGCCGATCAGGCGGCGGCGGTCGGCGTCGAGCCCGGCGATCCGGGTGTGCAGGGAAACGGTCTGGTCCCGCACGGAGTTGAGGTTCCGCACGACCTCGGCGAACTCGTCGTTGCGCCCGGTGAAGCGGACGGGCTCCACCGAGCCCTCGGGCGTAGCCAGCCGTGCGGCGCCGCGCCGCAGGACCGACAGCGGCCGGGTCAGCGAGCGGGCGACGGCCGTGGCGACGCCGACGGTGACCAGGAACACCATGCCGAGGAAGGCGAGCAGGGTCTCCAGGGCGGTCACGTCGTCGTCCCGCAGCGTGGCGAGGGCGGTGGCGCGCTGGCCGGCGAGGGTGGCCTCGACCGAGCGCATCCGGTCGATGCGGGCGGTGAGGGCCGGGCCGACGGTGCCGGAGTCGAGCTTGCGGTCGGCGGAGGAGAGGGTCGGCCGGTCGGTGAGCCGCCTGAGGTACTCGTCGGCCGTCTTGACCTCCGGTCCGGCGACGGTGGCGGCGAGGGTCTGGCGCACGTCGGGGCGCGCGGCCCGCGCGAAGTCGTCGAGGGCGCCCAGCTCCCGTACCCGGGTCCGCTGGGCGGCGGTGGTGAGTTCGTCCACGGCGGCGGCGCCCGAGGTCTCGCCGCGGGGCACGTCCAGCGCGGCGAGGAGCAGTCCGCGGGTGGCGGAGGCCTGCTCCACGGCCTGGCCGAGGGGGGCCAGCGGGCGGGTGGTGACGAGGGCGTCGGCGGCGCGCGGCGGGGTCAGCTCGGCGAGCCGGGTCCCGGGGGCGAGGAGTTCGGCGATGACACCGGAGTAGGCCTGGTGGGCGGCCAGTGCGCTGCCCTTGCCCTCGACGGCCTCGGTGCGAACGGCGCGGACCCGGCCGAGGGCGCGGGCCAGTTGCTCGTCGGCGTCGGCCCGGACCTCGGCGAGCTGCCGGTCGGTACCCGTGGTGCGCTCCTGGACGGCGGTCAGCGCGCCACCGGGGCGGCCCTTGGCCACGTACTCGGTGACGGCGTCGCGTTCGTCGCCCAGGAGGTGCGCGAGGGTGAGGGTGGCCCCGGTCTGCTCGGCGCGGGTGACCAGGTTCTGGGAGTCCTTCAGGTCCGCCGAGGCGGACAGGACGGCGGGCGCCCCGGCCGCCAGGACGGCGAGCCCTGCCACGGCAACTCCGATGACCAGCCTGCGGCGCACGCGCACCCGGCGCCCCGTGGGGGCTCCTGCGGTGGCTGGTCGGTCGGTTGCGGTGCCACCGGGTGCGGTGCCGTTCGCGACGGTGCCGTTCTTCCGAGGCCGCTTCTTCTGCACCGGTGCTCGCAATCCTGTACGTGTGCTGCTCGTGCTCGTCTACTCGTGTGGCCGAGGTAACGGCCGGTCAACAAGTAAACGCCCCCCGCCCCTGTTGTCTCGCGCCGCTGTGCCGCCGTACCGCCTCAGACCTTCGCAGTGCCCCGGGAAGAGGGCCGCACATCGCCCACCCGGCCACACGAAGGAGTGAACATCACGGACGAGTTGGCGGCCAACTCGGCGAACTGCCGTCAGAGCCCGGCTGTGGACGGGTGGTTGAAAGTTCGATGCGGCCTTTGGCAGGATGCCCGCCCACATACCGGCGGTCACCCCACCGGGCCCCGGGATTCCCTCCCACCCCGGCCGCACCCCTTTGGTCCGCACTCGCCCCGGCCCGTCCCGCCCCTCCGGCACCCCGCGCGGGCAGAATGTCCGCATGCGCATCGATCTCTCTTCCGCCCCGGGCAACCCGGAACGCCCCAACGAGGACTGGCTGTCGGCCGCGATACCCGCGTCGGGCGGCGGAGTCCTGGTCGCGCTCGACGGGGTCACCCCACCGCCGGGCGAGGTCGGATGCACGCACGGAGTCCCCTGGTTCGCGGCCCGGCTCGGCGGCCGATTGACCGAACTGTCCGGATCGCGGCGGGACATGCCGCTCGACCGGATCCTCGCCGAAGCCATCCGCACCACCGCCGACGCCCACCGCGAGACCTGTGACCTTTCTCACGTACGGACCCCGCAGGCGACCGTGGTCGTCGTCCGCTGGGACGAGTCCTGCGTCGAGCACCTGGTGCTCTCGGACTCCGTACTCCTCCTCCAGGCGCCCGGGGGCGAGGTCCGCGCGGTCCTCGACGACCGGCTGGACCGGATCCCGCGCGAGCGGCTGCGTACGGAGGCCTCCGCGGACGTGCTGCGCAACGCGGAGGGCGGTTTCTTCACGGCCGCCGCGGACCCGGCGGTGGCGGCGCGCGCGGTGACCGGGCGGACGCCCCGGGCGGAGGTCCGGGCGGTGGCGGCGCTCACGGACGGGGCGAGCCGGTGGACGGACACCTTCGGGGAGGGCGACTGGGCCGAGTGCCTGGCGGTGCTCCGCAAGGAGGGCGCCCAGTCCCTGATCGATCGCGTCCGGACCCTGGAGACGGACCCCCACCGGCCGCACCGACGCGACAAGAGGCACGACGACGCCTCGGCGGCGTACGCGGAGCTGTAGCGGGGCGGGGTCGGCTGAGCGGGGCGGCGGCAAGCGGGGCGGCGGCCGGGGAGCCGGCCGCTCCGATCGCCCGTCCTGCCGCTCCCCTACTCCACGCCCGCGTTCAGCTGGTTCAGCAGCCGGGCCAGCTCCGCGACCTCGCCGCGGTCCCAGTCCGCGAGCTTGCGCATGTACTGCTCCCGCCGGGCGTCGCGGACCCGCAGGAAGCGCTCCCGCCCCTCGTCCGTGAGCCCGACCAGGAAGGCGCGGCCGTCCGCCGGGTCCGGTTCGCGGGCCACCAGGCCCAGCACCTCCAGTGCCCGCAGCTGTCGGCTCATCGTGGCCTTCCCGACCCCGAAGTACCCGGCCAGCTCGGTCGCCCGCTGCCGGCCGGCGGCCTCCAGGCGGACGAGGAGCCCGTACGCGGCCGGTTCCAGCTCCGGGTGCAGTTCGCGCGCCATCTCCCCGGACGAGGCGCGGGCGCGCCGGAGGAAGACGGACAGCTCCCGCTCCAGGGCAAGGAACTCCTGGTCTTCGCTCCCGTGCACGTGTCCCGCTCCTTCGGTGGTGTGTGGGCCACCAGTATTTCGCAGCGGACGCGCCCGTGGCCCGGGGCCCCGCCGCAGCGGGGTCCCGGGCGCCTGACCGGGCGCCCGACCGGGCGCCGGGCCGGGCGCCGGGCCGGGCGCCGGGCCGGGCGCCGGGCCGGGCGCCGGGCCGGGCGCCGGATCAGGCGACCGCGGTCACCGTGACCGCGTCGGGGACCAGCGCCAGCGCCAGGACCTGGCGGACATCCGTCACCGGGTGGACCTCCAGCCCCTCCAGCACCTCGGCCGGGACGTCGTCCAGGTCGGCCTCGTTGCGCTTGGGGATGATGACGGTGGTCAGCCCCGCCCGGTGCGCGGCCAGCAGCTTCTGCTTGACCCCGCCGATGGGCAGCACCCGCCCGGTCAGCGAGACCTCGCCCGTCATCGCCACGTCCGTGCGGACCTGCCGCCCGGACAACAGCGAGGCCAGCGCCGTGGTCATCGTGACGCCCGCGCTCGGGCCGTCCTTGGGGACCGCGCCCGCCGGGAAGTGGATGTGCACGCCCCGGTCCTTCAGGTCGGCGACCGGGAGCTCCAGCTCCGCGCCGTGCGAGCGCAGGAAGCTGAGCGCGATCTGCGCCGACTCCTTCATCACGTCGCCGAGCTGCCCGGTCAGGGTGAGCCCGGCCGCCCCCGTCTCGGGATCGGCCAGCGAGGCCTCCACGAACAGCACGTCCCCGCCCGCCCCGGTCACGGCGAGGCCGGTGGCCACGCCGGGCACGGCGGTGCGCCGCTCGGCCGGGTCCTGCGCGGACTCCGGTACGTGGTGCGGCCGCCCGATGAGCGCCCGCAGCTCGCCGGCCCCGATCCGCAGCGGCAGCTCGCGCTCCCCGAGCTCGTGCTGGGAGGCCACCTTGCGCAGCAGGCGGGCGAGGGAGCGCTCCAGGGTGCGTACGCCCGCCTCGCGGGTGTACTCCCCGGCCAGCTTGCGCAGCGCCTCGTCCTCCAGCACCACTTCCTCCGCGCCGAGGCCGGCGCGCTCCAGCTGGCGGGGCAGCAGGTGGTCGCGGGCGATGACGACCTTCTCGTCCTCGGTGTAGCCGTCGAGGCGCACCAGCTCCATGCGGTCGGCGAGCGCCTCCGGAATGGCCTCCAGGACGTTGGCGGTGGCCAGGAACACCACATCGCTCAGGTCGAGTTCGACCTCCAGGTAGTGGTCCCGGAAGGTGTGGTTCTGGGCGGGGTCGAGCACCTCCAGCAGCGCCGCCGCCGGGTCCCCGCGGAAGTCGGAGCCGACCTTGTCGATCTCGTCGAGCAGTACGACCGGGTTCATGGACCCGGCCTCCTTGATGGCCCGGACGATCCGGCCGGGCAGCGCGCCCACGTACGTACGCCGGTGGCCGCGGATCTCGGCCTCGTCCCGCACTCCGCCCAGCGCGACGCGGACGAACTTGCGTCCCATGGCGTGGGCCACGGACTCCCCGAGGGAGGTCTTGCCGACCCCGGGCGGGCCCACGAGCGCCAGCACGGCCCCGCCGCGGCGGCCGCCCACGACTCCCATCCCCCGCTCGGAACGGCGCTTGCGCACCGCCAGGTACTCGGTGATCCGGTCCTTCACGTCGCCCAGCCCGGCGTGCTCGGCGTCCAGGACGGCCCTGGCGCCGCGGATGTCGTACTCGTCCTCGGTCCGCTCGTTCCAGGGCAGTTCGAGCACGGTGTCCAGCCAGGTGCGGATCCAGGAGCCCTCGGGGGACTGGTCGCTGGAACGCTCCAGCTTCTCGACCTCCTTGAGCGCGGCCTCCCGTACCTTCTCGGGCAGGTCGGCGGCCTCGACGCGGGCCCGGTAGTCGTCGGACTCCTCGCCCTCCTTCTCGCCGCCGAGCTCGCGCAGTTCCTTGCGGACGGCCTCCAGCTGGCGCTTGAGCAGGAACTCGCGCTGCTGCTTGTCGACCCCGTCCTGGACGTCCTTGGCGATGGACTCGGCGACGTCCTGTTCGGCGAGGTGGTCGCTGAGCGCCTTGACCGCGAGCTTGAGCCGCGCGATCGGGTCGGCGGTCTCCAGGAGCTCCACCTTCTGGGCCACGCTCAGGAAGGGCGAGTACCCGGAGTTGTCGGCGAGCGCCGACACCCCTTCGATCTGCTGCACCCGGTCCACGACCTGCCAGGCGCCGCGCTTCTTGAGCCAGCTGGTGGCGAGCGCCTTGTACTCCTTGACCAGCTCGGTGACGGCCCCGGGCAGCGGATCGGGGACGCTCTCGTCCACGGTCTCGCCCTCGACCCAGAGCGCCGCCCCGGGCCCGGTGGTCCCGGCCCCGATACGGACCCGCCCGCGCCCCCTGATCAGCGCCCCCGGGTCCCCGTCCGAGAGCCGTCCCACCTGCTCGACGGTGCCGAGCACCCCGGTCCCGGTGTACTTCCCGTCGACCCGCGGCACCAGCAGCACCCGCGGCTTCCCGGTCCCGGCGGCGGCCTGGGCCGCCTCCACGGCCGCTCGGGCCTCGGAGTCGGTCAGGTCCAGCGGTACGACCATTCCAGGCAGCACGACCTCGTCGTCGAGCGGCAGCACGGGCAGGGTGAGCGTTACGGACGTCGAAGCCATGATCTTCCCTCCGGCAGTGAAGTTGAGCTATGCCGACTCAATGCACCTGCGCGGCCCAATGTTCCCCAACCCCCGTTCGCCCGGGGCGAACAGCGGTCGCCCGCCCTCCGGAGCACCGTCGGCCGAACGTCCCGTCCGCGCGATCGTGTCGCTGTCAGTGGCCCCTGCGACGATCCGGGGACATCACCACGAGCGGGAGAACAGCATGGGCACCTGGGACGTCGGACCCTTCGACAACGACACCGCCGCGGACTTCTGCGGACGCCTCGACGACGCGCCGGAGCACGAGCGCGAGGCCCTCATCCGGGGCGCCCTCACGGAAACGATCGACACCGTCGGCTACCTCGACCAGGACATCGCGGCGCGAGCGGTCGCCGCGGCCGCGCTGGTGGCCGCGCAGTGCCCCGACGGCACGCCCGTCACCACGGCCTACGGCCCGGACCTGCCCCTGCCCCCGCTCTCCGGCGACCTGCGCGCGTCCGCCGTGGTCGCCCTCGAGCGTGCGGTCACCGAGCCCTCCGAGCTCATGGAGCTCTGGGAGGAGACCCGATCGCCCGGGCCCTGGCGGGCCGGCATAGGCGAAATCCGGGCCGTCCTCGCACCGCGGCAGGCGTAGGGCTCGGCCCTTCGTCGGACCGGGGGCCCGCCGGCCCGGGAGCCGGAGGGCTCCGGCCTCAGGTCGCCGAGATCTGGATGTCGCCCGAGGTGGTCTTCACCGACAGGTGGGCCGGGGCCACCGGGTCGGTGGGGAGGGTGACCTTGCGATCGCCGGAGTCGGTGGAGACCTCGACGCGGTACGGGGCCGAAGGGACCATCAGGTTCGTGTCGCCCGAGGTGGATTCCACCGCGACCGAGGCCGGAGCCTTCGCGAAGGCCAGCTCGACGGCGCCGGATTCGGAGCGGGCCTGCACGGCCTGACCGGCCAGGTTCCGGGCGGAGACGTCCCCGGACGAGGTGCGGATCTTCAGCGGCCCGGCGATCCCGTCGGCCTCGACCTCGCCGGAGGAGGTCACCAGGTCGGCCGCGGCCACCCCGGTCACCGCGATGTCCCCGCTGTCGCTGTGGAGTTCGACCTTGGCGGAGGCCGGCACCTCCAGGCGGTAGTCGACGGAGCATTCGCGGGAGCAGTCCCCGTTGGTGAGGGTCAGCACGCCCCCCGAAACCCGGTGGGCGGGCTCGGGCTTCGCGTCGCCGCGGTAGCGGACGGTGCGGTGGACGACGACACCCGGCCCGGATCCGACGGTGACCTCGATGTCGCCGCTGCGCGCGTCCGGCACTTCGACCGTGGTGACGGCCTCCGAGACGGTGGTGTCGGAGCTCGCCTTCTTCTGCGGGGCCAGGGAGAAGGAGAAGGAGCAGCCGGTGAGGAACAGGCCCGCGGCGAGGGCGACGGCGGTCGAGGTGACGGCGGTACGAGCAGTCAGGGTCATGACGCCGATCGTCCCCGCGGACCGGGTGCGGCAGCCATGGGGACCACGCCCCGATCCCGGTGGGGTTATCCCCCGGGACCGGCGCAACCACCCCCCTAGGCCCCCGTCACCACCGGCCGGTCCGGTGACGGCATGCCCCATTCGCTCCAGGAGCCGTCGTACACCGCGAGCCGCCCGTACCCGGCGAGGTCCGCGCCGAGGGCGAGCACGCATGCCGTGACCCCGGAGCCGCAGCTGAAGTAGAGCCGCTCCCGGTCCCCCGCCACCGCCCCGAAGGCATCGCGGAGCTCCGCGGCGGGGCGCATCAGGCCGTCGGCGTCCTGGAGTTCCCCGAACGGCAGGCTGACCGCTCCCGGCATGTGGCCGCCGCGCAGCCCCGGGCGGGGTTCGGGGGCGGTGCCCGCGAAGCGCTCGCGGGTCCGGGCGTCGAGCACGGCGGCGGCCGGATCGGCCAGGGCCGCCGAGACGGTGGCGGCGTCCACCAGGAGCCCGGCGCGGGGGCGGGCGGTGAAGGAGCCGCGGGGGCCCTCGTACGCCGCCGCGCGCTCCTCCACCGGCCGCCCGGCGGCGAGCCACGCGGGCAGGCCGCCGTCGAGGACCGCGACCCGGTCGAAGCCCATGGCGCGCAGCATCCACCAGGCGCGGGCGCTGGAGTAGATCCCGGCGCCGTCGTACGCGACGACCGTGCTGTCGTCGTCGACCCCGAGGGCGCGCATCGCCCCGGCGAAGGCCTCGGCGCCCGGCATGGTGTGCGGGGCCGCGGCGGTGTGGTCGGACAGGTCGCCGTCGAGGTCGAAGGGGCGCGCGCCGGGGATGCGGCGGCCGTCGGCCCGGTGACCGCTCACGGAGGCGTCGAAGACGACCAGCCCGGGGGCGCCGAGGCGCTCCGCGAGCCAGTCCCCGCCGACCAACGGACCGGGCGGCACGAGGGACTGGGAAGGGACTGCGGTCATACGGCACCTCCGGCAGAAGCCAACGGGCCGCACCCCACCGGCCCCCTCCGCCCCATCCTCCTACGAGGCTTCGCCGGTTGCCGGGACGGGCCCGTCAGCGGGCGGCGGACCCGGACACCCCCTGAACGGCGGCCTAAACGAAGTTCCACCTCTGGTTACTGTCATCGCCGCCGTGGCAGGTCCATTGGTGGATCTTCGCGCCGTCGTCCTTGGACCAGCCCTCGACGTCCAGGCACTTGCCGCTGAGGCGGTTGACGAGCTTGAACGTGTTGTCCGCGTCCCCCAGATACTCGACCCTCCACTCCTGGCTTTCGGTGCCGTAGCAGCCCCACTGGTGGATCTTGGCGCCGTCCGCGTACGAGGGCCCTTCGACGTCCATGCACTTCTTGCTGTTGAAATTGATCAGCTTGAAGTAGCCGTCGTGGGCGCCGAACCGATCGAACGTCCACTTCTGGTTTTCGTCCCTGTCGAGCACACAGCTCCACTGATGAACCGCCGCTCCGTCGTCCAGGGACCGGGCCTCGACGTCGGCGCACTTGTGGGAGTTCTGGCTCCTCATCTTGGTCGGTGTCGTGGGTGGATACGGGGCCAGAGCGCCGGCCGCCGGTGTTGCCATGACACCGGCCAGCCCGAGAGCGAGCATCGCAGCGGCGGCCACGGTTGTACGCATACGTTCTCCCACAGTGGTCCTGAGGGACCGGTCCCTGCCGGTCCCGGGGGTGAACGTAACAGCGGTGTCCGCTCCGCCGGGATCCGCCACCTGAGTGACCTGTTGCGCGCCTGACCTGCAGAAACGGTTACCTCACACCATCGCGGGCAAGGACCGGAACCCGCTTACGGGCAGTCGCCCGGCCTGGCGAAGAGGGCCACTCGGGCGCCGCGGACCTCCGTCACCGAGCACAGGTCGAAGGAGGAGACCAGGGTCTGGCGTTTCACGGCCTCCGACGGGTCCCCGTCCAGCGGTTGGCCCGCCGGGTCCAGGAGGGCCACCACCCGTTCGGTGGAAGGGTCGAGCAGGGCCTCGCGGATTTCCTGCGCGCTGCGCTCCACCCCCTGGAGGCTCCGCGAGGCCGCCGGGGTGCGGGACAGTGCGAGGTCGCGCAGGGAACCGTAGACCTCCGGCGAGGACAGCAGCCATTCGCGCCGCCGGGAGGGCAGGAAGAGCACCGCGTCGCCCGGCCGGGCGCGCTCGCGCACCGCCGCCGCCACGGCGAGCACGTCGTCCTTGCGGCTCTCCGGGGTACGCAGCCACGCGGACCAGAACCCCACGGGGACCAGGAGCGCCCCGGTCAGCAGCCAGGGCCACCAGTCCCGGGCCCGTACGGGCCGCCGCGCACGCGCCGGCCGGGCCCCCGCGAGGAGGGCGAGACCGGCGAGCGAGTAGAGCACGTAGCGGTCCACGTACCAGGGGTGCACCAGCGAGACCGTGAGCAGCACCCCGGGCGGCAGCAGCGCGAGCGGCAGGGCCACGCGTACGAGGTCCCGCGCGGCCGCGTCGGGCGGCGGCGCACCACGGCCGTCCGCCGGTGCCTTCGGGGCGGGCGTGACCCGACGCGGCACCAGGAGCAGCGCCGCCGCCGCGAGGACCCCGTACGCCGCCCAGTCCTGCCAGCCGGGCCGGCCGAGCCAGCCGAGCTGCTGCTGCGCCTGCCGCGCGCTGACCAGGGCGAGCGGCAGCAGCGCGGCCACGACGGCGGCGGCGCTCCACCGCCAGCCGCGCGAACGCCACGCGGTGAAGGCGTGCGCGGGCAGGGCCAGTACGGCGAACTCGTGCAGCCAGCAGCCCAGCACCAGGACCACGGTGTAGCCGGCCCACCGCTCGCGCAGCATCAGGTACGTCGCCCAGATCACGGCCGCGGCGACGAGGGCGTACGAGCGCCCCTCCTGGGCGTACATCTGCACGGGCGGCAGCACGGCGTACCCGAGCCCGGCGAAGAGCGCGGCCCGCTGCGCGGCGGGACCGTCCCCGGTCAGCCGGTGGGCCACCGCGGCCACGCCGGCCGCGGCCAGGGCGGTGGCGGCGACGGAGGGGAGGCGCAGGGCCCACAGGGCGGCGGGGCCCTGGTCGGCGCCGCCCGCGACGGCGAGGACCGCGTGCATCAACAGGTAATAGAGGCCGTGCACGGCGTCCACCTGGCCGAGGAGGTCCCACAGCCCGCCCAGCGGGCGGTGTGCGACCTGCCAGGTGACGGACTCGTCGCGCCACATCGAGCCGCCGCGCGCGAGGCCCCAGAGGCCGAGCGCGAGGGCGGTGAGCGGCGGCAGCCAACGCCAGAGGGCGAAGCGTCGGATGTCGGGCCTCCGGGTGCTATCCGTGCGGGTGGTGCCGACTCCATACTCGGGGTTCGAGCCGAATACCTGCGGGGGTGGGGCGTGCGAGCACGTGGATGGCGAGTCGGTCTGGTGGCCGCGACCGTGGCGCTGGCCCTTTCACCGGCCCTGGCCGGGTGTTCCTCCGGCGGGTCGAAGAACGGGGCCGGCCCGAAAACGACGTCGAGCCAGGGCTCGACCACGGCCCCCGGCAGCTCCGGCGCCGCGACGGCCACCCCCGGCTCCGGCGGCAGCACGGACCCGGGCGCGGATCCGAGCGCGACGGGTTCGAGCGCAGGGTCCGGCGGGACCGGCACCGGCCCGCAGCCCCCGACCGGCGGCTCGGCGCCCGCTCCGACGCCCAGCGCCTCGGGGCCCTCCTCCACCGCGACCCTGGTCACGGTCACCCGGAGCGGGGGCATCAAGGGGCAGACGAGCAGTCTGGTCATCAAGGGCGACGGATCGTTCCTGCGGCTGGACGCCCAGGCCAAGGCGGTCTCCGGGGACAAGCTCTCGGCGGCGGCCCTGGCGAAGCTGCGCACCGCCCTCGAGGACGCGGACTTCGCCCACCTGCCCCGGATCTCGATGCCCGACCGGCCCGTGGCGGACTCGTTCACGTACGCCTTCGCGTACGGCGGATACGAGGTCGCCGCCGCGCAGACCAAGCTCCCGGCCGCCCTGGCGAAGGTCCTGGGCGCGCTGCCGCCCTTCGACCCGCGATGAGGCACGGGCGAGGGCCGGGTGAGGAACGGGGTACGGACCGGGTGAGCACCCGGGTGCGGACCGGCTGAGGACCGAAGTGCGGACCGGCTGGGGCCGGCCTACAGCCCCGTCCCCGCCACCGTGATCTCCCGCAGCCGCCGGTCCAGGTAGCCGCGCAGCAGCGCCGGCATGTCCACGCCCTCCGGGTCCAGGACCCACTGGATCTGGAACCCGTCCATGACTGCGAGGGTCTCGCGGCCGACGGCCTCGCAGTCCGTCCCGGGCCGCAGCTCACCGCGCGCGACGCCCGCCTCCAGCAGGTCGACGCTGTAGCCGAGGACCCGTGCGTAGCGGCGGCGGAAGTAGTCGTGCGCGGGGTGGCCCTGGTTCCCGGACTCCCCGACCAGCGTGTTGAACATCCGTACGAGGCCGGGCCGGCGGGCGTTGTCCTCCGCGAGGGCGACCACGGCCGCGAAGTGGGCGGCGACCGAGGGGACGTCCTCGACCGGTTCGACGAAGAGCCGGTCCATGTCGTGCAGCTCGCTCTGGCCCAGGACCGACAGCAGCAGGTCCTCCTTGCTGCGGAAGTGGTGCAGCAGGCCGCCCTGGGTGATCCCGCAGTCGTTGGCGATCCGGGCGAGCGAGGAGGCGTGGAACCCCCACTGCGCGAAGTGCTCGACCGCGGTGTCGAGGATCTTCTGGCGGCGGGCGTCGCCCACCGCGTAGCTGCCCCGGCCCTTGGCGGCCGTCGAATTGGGGACCATCCGGTCCTTGTCCTGTGCCGTTCGGCCCTTGTCCTGTGCCATGCCGAACACCCTAGACGCAGTGCGTTTCCGGCCACCGGGAGAGAGTGATCCAGGTCACCAAACCAAAACCTAGTAGGTGCATGGTTTTCGCGCTTACGGTGAAAAAGCCGGGTCGGCGACGAGGCCGATCGCGGGAACGTTGGAGTACCCCATGACGCTCACGCAGGACGCCAGAGGCGCACACGACGCCGAAGACCGACCGGATCAGGCCACCCCGACGGACGCACCCGCCGGCGCATCCAACGGCGCAGCCACCGGCGCACCGGCCGACGCACCCGCCAAGCTGATCTTCGGCCTGGTCGCCGCGCAGCTCGGCGTCTGCATCGCCGTCTTCACCCCGATCGTCGTGACCCTGGCCCTGCGCGTGGCCCAGATCGTCCCCGACGCCGAACGCGGCGCCGCCCTCGGCAAGATCCTCTCCGTCGGCGCGCTCCTCGCCCTCATCGGCAACCCGCTCTTCGGCGCCCTCTCCGACCGCACCACCAGCCGCTTCGGCCGCCGCCGCCCCTGGCTCGTCGGCGGCATGGCGGTCGCCGCGGTCGGCCTGACGGTGGTCGGCCTCGGCTCCGGCGTCAGCACGCTCCTCATCGGCTGGGCCATCGCGCAGGTCGGCTGCAACGCCGCCCTGTGCATGGTCACCGCCTGCATCCCGGACCTGATCCCGGACCACCAGCGCGGCCGGGTCTCCGGCATGGTCGGCATGATGCTGTCCGTCTCGATGGTCGCGGGCAGCTTCCTCGCGCAGGCCTTCACCGACAACATGGCGCTGGCCTTCATCGTCCCGGCCCTCGTCGGCGTCCTCGGGGTCTGCGTCCTGGCCGCCGTGATGCCCGACCGGCCGGCCTGCGCCGCGTCCGTGGCCCCGTACAGCTTCCGGGAGTTCCTGCACAGCTTCTGGGTGAACCCGCGCAAGAACCCCGACTACGCCTGGAACTTCGCGAGCCGCTTCCTGGTCTTCATCGGCATCGCCTGCGTGACCAGCTACCAGGTGTACTTCCTGATGGACCGCCTCGGGGTCGCCGAGGGCGACGTCGCCTCGAAGATGTTCACCACCACCCTGGTCACCGTCGGCGGCGTGGTCGTCGGCTCCCTCGCGGGCGGCCGGCTCTCCGACTCCACCGGCCGCCGCAAGCCCTTCGTGCTCGCCTCCGCCTTCGTCATCGGCGTCGGCCTGCTGCTGATCGCCACCGCCGGCACCTTCGGGATGTTCCTCTTCGCCGTGGCCGTCTTCGGCTTCGGCGAGGGCCTCTACCTCGCGGTCGACGTGGCGCTCGCCGCCGCCGTGCTGCCCGACCCGCAGAGCGCCGCCAAGGACATGGGCGTGCTGAACATCGCCAACGCCCTCCCGCAGTCGCTCGTGCCGATGCTCGCGCCGTTCGTCCTCGCCATCGGCGGCGGGGGCAACTACGGGGCCCTCTTCCTCTTCGGCGGCATCGCGGCGGCCGTGGGCGCGGGCCTCGTCCAGCTGATCCGCTCGGTCAAGTGACCGCCGCCCGGGTCACCCCCTCGGCCGGCCCGTCGGCCGCCCCCTCCGCCGACCCTTCTGCCACCCCCTCCGCCGGCCCCGCACCCGGCGTCGCGACCACCCCTCTCAGGAGCCAGCCCATGACCACCGCATCCCACGGCCTGCCCGCCTACAAGGACTCCGCCCTCCCCGTCGACCGGCGCGTCGAGGACCTGCTCTCCCGGATGACCCTGGAGGAGAAGGCCGGCCAGCTCTTCCACTCGATGCTGATGATGAACCCGGACGGCACCCCGGTCACCGAGACCGACGGCTCGATCCTCCCCTTCACCACCCCCGAGCTGATCGAGGGCCGCTTCCTGACCCACTTCAACCTGCTCGGCTCCTACGGCGCCCGCGAGATGGCGATGTGGCAGAACGCCGTCCAGGAGATGGCCGCCGCCACCCGCCTCGGCATACCGGTAACCCTGTCCACCGACCCCCGGCACTCCTTCACCGACAACGTCGGCGCCTCCTTCAACGCCGGCGCCTTCTCCGCCTGGCCCGAGGCCATCGGCCTCGCCGCGATCGGCGACCCGGAGCTGGTCTTCGAGTTCGCCGACATCATGCGCCGCGAGTACCTCTCCGTCGGCTTCCGCGTCGCCCTGCACCCGCAGATCGACCTGGCGACCGAACCGCGCTGGGCGCGCCAGTCGGGCACCTTCGGTTCGGACGCGAAGCTGACGGGCGAGCTGGTCCAGGCGTACGTACGGGGCCTACAGGGCGAGGAGCTGGGCGCCGGCTCCGTCTCCGCGATGGTCAAGCACTTCCCGGGCGGCGGACCGCAGAAGGACGGCGAGGACCCGCACTTCGCGCACGGCAAGGAGCAGATCTACCCGGGCGGGCTGCGCGAGCACCACCTGGAGCCGTTCAAGGCGGCCATCGCGGCCGGCTGCTCGCAGATGATGCCGTACTACGGCCAGCCCATCGGCACCGACTGGGAAGAGGTCGGCTTCGGCTTCAACAAGGGCGTCGTCACCGGCCTGCTCCGCGAGGAGCTCGGCTTCCAGGGCATCGTGTGCACCGACTGGGGCCTGCTCACGGACTCCGTGATCTTCGGCGAGTCGCACCCGGCCCGCGCCTGGGGCCTGGAACACCTGACCACCGCCGAGCGGACGGCGCGTTCGCTGGAGGCGGGGTCGGACCAGTTCGGCGGCGAGCAGTGCCCCGAGGTCGTCGTGGAGCTGGTCCGCTCCGGCCGGATCCCGGAGTCCCGCATCGACGAGTCCGTACGCCGCCTCCTGCGCGAGAAGTTCGTCCTCGGCCTGTTCGAGAACCCGTACGTGGACCCCGACGTGGCGGCGCAGACGGTCGGCCGGGCCGACTTCGCGGCGGCCGGCGCGGCGGCCCAGCGGCGTTCGCTGACCGTCCTGACGAACACCGGCGCGATCCTCCCCGTCACCTCCGCCAACGCCTCCGGCAGGCCGAAGCTGTACGTCAAGGGCGTGGACGAGGCCGTCGCCGCCGAGTACGGGGACCTCGTGTCCGACCCGGCCGGGGCGGACCTGGCCGTGCTGCGGCTGCGCACCCCGCACGAGCCCCGCACGAACATCTTCGAGTCCTTCTTCCACTCGGGTTCGCTGGCCTTCCCCGAGCCGGAGCTCACCGAGATCCTGACCCTCCTGGACGCCGTCCCCACCCTGGTCTGCATCAACCTGGAGCGGGCCGCGGTGATCCCCGAGATCGCGGAGCGGGCGGCCGCGCTGATCGCCGACTACGGGGCTTCGGACGCCGCGCTCCTGGACGTGGCCTTCGGCCGGGCCGCGGCCGGGGGGAGCCTGCCGTTCGAGCTCCCGCGCTCGATGGAAGCCGTGGCGGCCTCCCGCCCGGACGTCCCGAACGACACGGTCGACCCGGTGTTCCCGCACGGGCACGGGCTGACCCTTTCCTGACCCCGGCGGGGCCCGGAGGGCGGGTGCGGGTGGTGCGCCCTGCGGGGCCCGGTCCCCTACGCCCTTCCACCGTTCCCCGGGCTCCGCCCGGACCCGCAGCCCCGGGGCTCCGCCCGAGGCCCCGGGGCTCAAGCGCCGGCGGGGCTGGATTTGGCTGGCGCCGCCCGTACGTTGCCTGCAGGGCAATTCCAGGCCCGCCGGCGACTGAGGCGAAGGGTCCCGGGGGGCCCCCCCCGGCAACGGCGGCGCTCGCGGCAACGGCGGCGCTCGCGGGCACTGCGGGCGGCCGAATCCAGCCCCGCCAGTCCCCCGGGCGGAAGCCCCGGGCGGCGAACCCGTCATAGCCGGAGGCCAGCCGCTCCTCTACGCTGCACCCCTATCCACGCGGGATCTTCAGGGGCGGGACATGGAACAGACGCACACCACCACCCACAACGGAGCCGCGGCCACCCCCGGCGCGCAGCGCCGGGTGCTCGTCGTCGAGGACGACCACACCATCGCCGAGGCCATCGCGGCCCGGCTGCGCGCCGAGGGCTTCCAGGTGCAGACGGCCGCCGACGGCCCGGCCGCGGTCGCCGCGGCCGAGAGCTGGCTGCCGGAGCTGCTCGTGCTCGACGTGATGCTGCCGGGCTTCGACGGCCTGGAGGTCTGCCGCCGGGTCCAGGCGCAGCGGCCGGTCCCGGTGCTGATGCTCACCGCCCGGGACGACGAGACCGACATGCTCGTCGGGCTCGGGGTCGGCGCCGACGACTACATGACGAAGCCCTTCTCGATGCGCGAGCTGGCCGCACGGGTCCACGTACTCCTGCGGCGGGTGGAGCGGGCCACGCTGGCCGCGCACGCCCCGCGCGGGGCCACGCTGCGCCTGGGCGATCTGGAGATCGACCACGCGCAGCGCCGGGTACGGGTGCACACGGAGGACGTGCACCTGACGCCGACCGAGTTCGACCTGCTGGTGTGCCTGGCGGGGACCCCCCGGGCGGTGCTCTCGCGGGAGCAGCTCCTGGCCGAGGTGTGGGACTGGGCCGACGCTTCGGGGACCCGTACCGTCGACAGCCACATCAAGGCCCTGCGCCGGAAGATCGGCGCCGAGCGGATCCGTACGGTCCACGGCGTCGGGTACGCCCTGGAGACCCCGGCGCAGCCGTGAGCCGCCCCAGCTGGGAGCGCGGCGTCAGCCGCTCCGGTGGAGCCCGTGCCGGCACCGGGGGGCTGCGGCCCTTCTCGCCGTTCTCGATCAAGACCAAGCTGGGCACGCTCGTCGTGGTGTCGGTCTTCATCACGACGGGTCTGCTGATGGTGGCGATGCGCACCGCCACCGAGGTCCGCTTCATCACGGTGTTCTCGGTGATCGCCTCGATGCTGATCACCCAGTTCGTGGCGCACAGCCTGACGGCTCCGCTGGACGACATGACCACCGTGGCGCGGGCGATATCCCACGGTGACTACACGCGCCGGGTGCGCGGGGCGGGCCGCCGCGACGAGCTGGGCGACCTGGCCTCCACCATCAATCTGATGGCGGACGACCTGGAGGCGGTGGACCGGCACCGCAAGGAGCTCGTCGCCAACGTCTCGCACGAGCTGCGCACTCCGATCGCGGCCCTGCGCGCGGTACTGGAGAACGTGGTCGACGGGGTCTCCGCCGCCGATCCGGAGACCATGCGGACCGCGCTGAAGCAGACCGAGCGGCTCGGCCGGCTGGTGGAGACGCTGCTGGACCTGTCCCGGGTGGACAACGGGGTGGTGCCGCTGCGGGCCCGCCGCTTCGAGGTGTGGCCGTACCTCTCGGGGGTGCTGAAGGAATCGGGGCTGGCGGCGTCGGGCCGGCCGGGGCTCTCCTCCGGCTCGGGCGGGCACACCCGCAACGACGTCCACCTCCACCTCGACGTGTTCCCGGCCGACCTGGTGGCGCACGCGGACGCCGAGCGGCTGCACCAGGTGGTGGCGAACCTGATCGACAACGCGGTCAAGCACAGCCCGCCGCACGGCCGGGTCACGGTCCGGGCGCGGGCGGGCGACGCGCCCGGGAGTCTGGCCCTGGAGGTCCGGGACGAAGGTCCCGGAATTCCGGAGGAGGAGCGCCACCGGGTCTTCGAGCGCTTCAACCGGGGCAGCGCGCGGGGCGGTGACGGCGGCACTGGGCTGGGCCTGGCCATTGCCCGCTGGGCGGTGGGGCTGCACGGCGGGCACATAGGGGTGGCCGAATCGTCACGGGGCTGCCGCATCCTTGTCACGCTTCCGGGCAGCTCACAGGCGCCGGGTTGACGTAGGGTTCTTGTGGGAAGGACATGATCTCGGCCACACATACCGGGGTCCGTCAGGGGTGCGAGGCCTAGGGGGTCGCAACCGCGGTGCCTCCTGCCCGAACCACGCTTGTTTCCCGCCATTTCAAGCGGTGAAACCCGCCGTTCGATGTGACCTACGCGACGGAAGTCCCGTCCGGTCTGCATCTCACGGCCCGGGAGGCGTAGCCTTTATTCCCGCTGTCCATACCTTGTGAAGCGGAAGAGGGCGGTTGCCGCCGTGTCGCCACAGTCCCCCAGTAACTCGAGCACCACGACCGAAGCATCGGAGGGCGGGAAGAACCCTGCTCCAGGCTTCGGCGCGAATGAGTGGCTCGTCGACGAGATCTATCAGCAGTACCTCCAGGACCCGAATTCAGTCGACCGGGCCTGGTGGGACTTCTTCGCCGACTACAAGCCCGGGGGCGCCATCGCCCCCGTGAAGGCCGAAGAGCCGAAGAAGTCCACGCCGACGACGGATGGCGCCTCCGCACAGGCCGCCACCTCCGTCGTGCAGACCCCGCAGGCCTCCGACGCCGCCGCCACGGGGGCGGCGAGTGCCACGGCCGCCCCTCCCGCAGCCGCGCCCACGACGCCTGTGTCAGCACCTGCCCCTGTACCTGCCACCCCCTCTGGTGCCCCTGCTGTGACTGTCACCTCCCAGGCCCCGGCCGCCGCCGCACCGGCTGCCCCCGCCTCTCAGGCTCCGGCTCCTGCCGCCGCCCCCGCCGTAGCCCCCCAGAAGGCCGCGCCCACCACTGGGGCCCCTGCCGGCCCCGCACTGGTGACGCTCCGCGGCCCGGCGGCCGCCGTGGTCAAGAACATGAACGCCTCCCTCGAAGTGCCGACGGCCACCTCCGTCCGCGCCGTCCCGGTGAAGCTTCTGTTCGACAACCGCATCGTCATCAACAACCACCTCAAGCGCGCCCGCGGTGGGAAGATCTCCTTCACCCACCTCATCGGCTACGCGATGGTGCAGGCCATCAAGGCCATGCCGTCGATGAACTACTCCTTCGCTGAGAAGGACGGCAAGCCGACCCTGGTCAAGCCGGAGCACATCAACTTCGGCCTCGCGATCGACCTGGTGAAGCCGAACGGCGACCGCCAGCTCGTCGTCGCCGGCATCAAGAAGGCCGAAACCCTCAACTTCTTCGAGTTCTGGCAGGCGTACGAGGACATCGTCCGCCGCGCCCGCGTCGGCAAGCTGACGATGGACGACTTCACCGGCGTCACCGTCTCGCTGACCAACCCCGGCGGCCTGGGCACCGTCCACTCCGTGCCCCGCCTGATGCCCGGACAGTCGGTCATCATGGGCGTCGGCTCGATGGACTACCCGGCCGAGTTCCAGGGCACCTCCCAGGACACCCTGAACAAGCTGGCCATCTCCAAGGTCATGACCCTGACGTCGACCTACGACCACCGGGTCATCCAGGGCGCGGCCTCCGGCGAGTTCCTGCGCATCGTCGCGAACATGCTGCTCGGCGAGAGCGGCTTCTACGACGACGTCTTCGAGGCGCTGCGCATCCCGTACGAGCCGGTCCGCTGGCTCCGGGACATCGACGCCTCGCACGACGACGACGTCACGAAGGCCGCCCGCGTCTTCGAGCTGATCCACTCCTACCGGGTCCGCGGCCACGTCATGGCCGACACCGACCCGCTGGAGTACAAGCAGCGCAAGCACCCCGACCTGGACATCACCGAGCACGGCCTCACCCTGTGGGACCTGGAGCGCGAGTTCGCGGTCGGCGGCTTCTCCGGCAAGTCGATGATGAAGCTGCGCGACATCCTCGGCGTGCTGCGCGACTCGTACTGCCGCACCACCGGCGTCGAGTTCATGCACATCCAGGACCCCAAGCAGCGCCGCTGGATCCAGGACCGCATCGAGCGCCCGCACTCCAAGCCGGAGCGCGAGGAGCAGCTGCGGATCCTGCGCCGCCTGAACGCGGCGGAGGCCTTCGAGACCTTCCTGCAGACGAAGTACGTCGGCCAGAAGCGCTTCTCCCTGGAGGGCGGCGAGTCCGTCATCCCGCTGCTCGACGCCGTCATCGACTCGGCCGCCGAGGCCCGCCTCGAAGAGGTCGCGATCGGCATGGCCCACCGCGGCCGTCTGAACGTGCTCGCGAACATCGTCGGCAAGTCGTACGCGCAGATCTTCCGCGAGTTCGAGGGCAACCTCGACCCGAAGTCCATGCACGGCTCCGGCGACGTCAAGTACCACCTGGGCGCCAACGGCACCTTCACGGGCCTGGACGGGGAGCAGATCAAGGTCTCGCTCGTCGCCAACCCCTCGCACCTGGAGGCGGTGGACCCGGTCCTGGAGGGCGTGGTCCGCGCCAAGCAGGACATCATCAACAAGGGCGGCACGGACTTCACGGTCCTGCCCGTCGCCCTGCACGGCGACGCGGCCTTCGCGGGCCAGGGCGTCGTCGCCGAGACGCTGAACATGTCGCAGCTGCGCGGCTACCGCACCGGTGGCACCGTGCACGTGGTCATCAACAACCAGGTCGGCTTCACCGCCGCCCCGGAGTCCTCGCGTTCATCGATGTACGCGACCGACGTGGCCCGCATGATCGAGGCGCCGATCTTCCACGTGAACGGCGACGACCCGGAGGCCGTGGTCCGCATCGCGCGCCTGGCCTTCGAGTTCCGCCAGGCGTTCAACAAGGACGTGGTCATCGACCTCATCTGCTACCGCCGCCGCGGGCACAACGAGTCGGACAACCCGGCGTTCACGCAGCCGCTGATGTACGACCTGATCGACAAGAAGCGCTCGGTGCGCAAGCTCTACACCGAGTCCCTCATCGGTCGCGGCGACATCACCCTGGAAGAGGCGGAGCAGGCGCTCCAGGACTTCCAGGGCCAGCTGGAGAAGGTCTTCGCGGAGGTCCGCGAGGCCGCCACGCAGCCCGCGATCGCCGCGCCGGCCGCCCCGGCCCCGGCCGCGGACTTCCCGGTGACCGTGAACACCGCGATCTCGCAGGACGTCGTCAAGCGGATCGCCGAGTCCCAGGTCAACATCCCCGAGGGCGTCACCGTCCACCCGCGTCTGCTGCCGCAGCTGCAGCGCCGCGCGGCGATGATCGACGAGGGCACCATCGACTGGGGCATGGGCGAGACCCTCGCCTTCGGCTCGCTGCTGATGGAGGGCACCCCGGTCCGGCTGTCCGGCCAGGACTCGCGGCGCGGCACCTTCGGCCAGCGCCACGCGGTCCTCATCGACCGGGAGACCGGCGGGGACTACACCCCGCTGCTCTACCTGTCGGACGACCAGGCCCGCTACAACGTCTACGACTCGCTGCTCTCCGAGTACGCGGCCATGGGCTTCGAGTACGGCTACTCGCTGGCCCGCCCGGACGCGCTGGTCCTCTGGGAGGCCCAGTTCGGCGACTTCGTCAACGGCGCGCAGACCGTCGTCGACGAGTTCATCTCCTCGGCCGAGCAGAAGTGGGGCCAGACGTCCGGCGTCACGCTCCTGCTCCCGCACGGCTACGAGGGCCAGGGCCCGGACCACTCCTCGGCCCGCCCGGAGCGCTTCCTGCAGATGTGCGCGCAGGACAACATGACGGTCGCGATGCCGACGCTCCCGTCGAACTACTTCCACCTCCTGCGGTGGCAGGTCCACAACCCGCACCACAAGCCGCTCATCGTCTTCACCCCGAAGTCGATGCTGCGTCTGAAGGCGGCGGCGTCGAAGGCCGAGGAGTTCACGACCGGCGGGTTCCGTCCGGTCATCGGCGACTCCACCGTCGACCCGAACGCGGTCCGCAAGGTCGTGTTCTGCGCGGGCAAGGTCTACTACGACCTCGAAGCCGAGCGTGAGAAGCGCGGCATCACGGACACCGCGATCATCCGCATCGAGCGCCTCTACCCCCTCCCGGGTGCGGAGCTCCAGCAGGAGATCGCCAAGTTCCCGAACGCGGCGAAGTACATCTGGGCCCAGGAAGAGCCGGCGAACCAGGGTGCGTGGCCCTTCATCGCCCTCAACCTGATCGACCACCTCGACCTGGCGGTCGGCGCGGACATCCCGGCCGGCGAGCGCCTGCGGCGCATCTCCCGCCCGCACGGCTCGTCCCCGGCGGTGGGCTCCGCGAAGCGCCACCAGGCGGAGCAGCAGCTCCTGCTGAGCGAGGTCTTCGAGGCCTAAGCCTCGAAGCTCCCGGAAGGCCCGGCCCCCCTCGGGGAGCCGGGCCTTCCGGCTGTCCGCTCCGCGGCAGATTTCAGCCTCGCCGGCGTTTGAGGCGCGGGGTCTGGGGCGGAGCCCCAGGGACCGGTGGAAGGGCGGGTAGGGGACCGAGCCCCGCACAGCGGCACCCAACCGTCAGCCGCCCGCGAACGGAGCCAAGTTCGGGTGCGCCTCGCACCAGCGCTCCCGCTCCCGCCCCACCACCGCGCGGGCCACCGCATACCGGCCCCCCGGCGGCGCCAAACCGTCCATGCCCCGCTCGGCCGCCACCATGGCATCGATGAACACCCGCCCGGAGGCAGTGAGTTCCGGACACCCCACGAGCACCGGCAGGACAACGGCCACCTGCGCCCGGATCCGCGCGTGCTGCGCCCACGCCCCCCTGGCCCCGTAGAGCGCGGCGCGCTGCCAGTACCCCGCCAGTGCCAAGTGCGCGTACGCGCCCCGCAGAAGCCCCTCCAGCGGCCGCGGATCGACCCTCCAGGGGGCCCAGTACCGCGCGGTGCGATCGGCGGTGTGCAGGGGGAACGCCCCGGCCAGCGCGGCCAGTTTCCCGTGCTGCACCTCGTGGACCAGGGCCGCGGCCAGCGTGGGCGGCGGCTGGGCCCGCGCCAGTACGGAGCCCTGCGCCGCGGGCAGGGTCCCCCTGGCCTGCCGGGAGCTGCCGGACAGCGGGACGACGGAGCGCAGCAGCCGGCCGGTCTCCTCCGCGCGGGCGGCGTCGTAGCGGCGCAGCAGGGTCAGGGCGCCGGACCACTGGGTGTCCCAGCGCTTGTGCCCCCTGGGGGTGAGCCGGCGGGCGGCGGGGACGGCCGCCGTGGCCCGGTAGGGGTCGAGGTCGTCCAGAGCGGTGTGTCCGTCGGGCAGCGCGTGCAGGGGCAGCGCCGCCGGGTCCCCGGGGTCCCAGGAGTGCTCGGTGAGGGCGAGCGGGCCGGGACGAGGCGGGCGCAGCAGTCCCAGCGTGGGCAGGACGAGGCGGCCGCCCGCGGCCCGCAGGGTGACCTTGAAGCCGATCCCGGCCCGCAGGGCCGCCGCCGCGGCGAGGGCCCCGAGGTGTCCGACGTCGGCCGGTGGCCCGTACGGGGAGCGCAGGCGGCGCAGCGTCTCCTCGGCCCACACCCCGGTGGCCGGGTACTGCACCACGTCGGAGGCCGCCTCGGGGTCGTGCCGGTCCGCCTCGTCGAGCAGGGCCCAGTGCTCGGCGGCCTCCGCGCCGGCCACGGCCTCGCGCACCTCCCGGAGCAGCTCCAGCCGCCGGTCCCGCCGTATGCCGCACACCAGCAGGGTCCCCTCGGCGGACGGCTCGGTGGACCCGAGCGCCCGCAGCACCCCGTCGGTCGGCTCCGGGTGCCTCATTGCCTCACCTCCAGCCGTGGACGCTCCATCCCTGCCCTGGCGACGAGCTCCGCGAACGGCGGAAAGCGGTCAAGTCCGACCCGGGGCGTGCCGTGGCCCCGGGCGGATTATCCTGGCGGGAAACACCCCACCACCGCACGGAGCCCGACTTGTACTTCACCGATCGCGGCATCGAGGAGCTGGAGAAGCGGCGCGGCGAGGAGGAGGTCACCTTCGAGTGGCTCGCCGAGCAGCTGCGCACCTTCGTCGACCTGAACCCGGACTTCGAGGTCCCGGTGGAGCGCCTGGCCACGTGGCTGGCGCGCCTGGACGACGAGGACGACGACGAGGACGCGTGAGCACCGCTCCCGCTGCCCCTGCCGCTCCCGCGCCATGACGAAGGGGCCCGACCGCTGACGCGGTCGGGCCCCTTCGTCATCGTCCCTGGGACAAGAAGGACAAGGTCGCGATCAGGCGGCCTTGGTCTCCCAGAAGATGCGGTCGATCTCGGCGATGAGCTCCAGCGCCTTGGCGCCGGTCGCCGGGTCGTTCGACGCCTTGGCGGCCGAGAGGGCCTTCAGGGTGTCGTTGACCAGCGTGTGCAGCTGCGGGTACTTCTCGAAGTGCGGCGGCTTGAAGTAGTCGCTCCACAGCACCGAGACGTGGTGCTTCGCGAGCTCGGCGCGCTGCTCCTTGATGGTGATGGCGCGCGCGCGGAAGTCGGCGTCGTCGTTGGCCTGGTACTTCTCCTGCACGGCCTTGACGGACTCGGCCTCGATGCGGGCCTGGGCAGGGTCGTACACGCCGCACGGCAGATCGCAGTGGGCGGAGACCGTCGCCTTGGGGGCGAACAGGCGGGAAAGCATGGGGTTTGTCCTCCTCGTGATCGTCTTCTCAAGGGGGAGATTACTCCGTGAGAGAGACGTTTTCGCGGGCGCCCCCATGCGGTTGGGACAAAAGTCCAGGGCCGCCACCGGGGCGGTGAGCGAATGTACGGACGCGTGCGGCAGCATGCGGAGTGGGACGAGACCCGGCGAGCCGGGCGAGGAGGTCGGGTATGTCGGGGAACGCGCGCAAGCGCCGGGGGACGCGGGAGTGGAAGTCGCCGCTCAGGCAGATCGGCGTCGTGGCGGTCCAGGGGCCTTCGATGGCACCGACGCTGGAGAACGGGGACCAGGTGGTGGTCCGGTACGGGGCCCCCGTGCGGCCCGGCCACGTGGTGGTGCTGCGCCACCCGTTCCAGCAGGACCTGCTGGTCGTCAAACGGGCGGCGGAGCGGCGGCCGGGCGGCTGGTGGGTGCTGGGCGACAACCCGTACAACGAGACGGGCGACAGCACCGACTACGGGCCGGTCCCCGACGAGCTCGTGCTGGCGACCGCGGTGGCGCGCTTCCGGCCCCGCCCGCGGCCGGAGCACGCGTCGGAGGATCAGCGCTCGCTGAGGGCGTGGCTCTCCTGGGCCGCCTCGTCGCTGCGCCCGCTGCGGGCGGACTCCTCGGCCTCCAGCCGCTTGCGGGCCCGGTAGGCGGCGACGTTGGCGCGGGTGGCGCACCGGTCGGAGCAGTAGCGCCGGGAGCGGTTGGTGGAGGTGTCCAGGTAGGCGTTGCGGCAGGGCGCCGCCTGGCAGATGCCGAGCCGGCCCGGACCGTGCTCGGTGAGGTGGAAGGCCAGCCCGAAGGACGCGATCGCGGCGTAGCCGGCGGAGGCGTTGGAGGGGTGGTCGGCCAGGTGGATGTGCCAGTCGGGACCGCCGTCGTCGCCGAGGGTCTCGTGGCCCGAGACCTGGGGGCTGACGGGGAACTCCATGAGCAGGGAGTTCAGCAGGTCGACGGCGAGGACGTGGTCCCCGCCGTCGGCGGCCTCGAAGACGTTGCGCAGCCGGCCGCGGACGTTGCGGAAGCGGGTGATGTCCGTGTCCGTGACGCGGCGCGCCATCTGCACGCTGGCGCCGAAGAGCGCGCGGACGGCGTCCACGGAGGTCAGCGAGTCCTTGTTGCGGGCCGGCTCCTCGGTGTTGACCAGGCGCACGGCGTAGTCCGAGTAATGGGCCAGTTCCACTTGTAGTCCTTACGGCTGCGGATTAGTGTCTCGGTAACGGCTGAGATAGGTACGAGGGTATTACGCATGGAGGATTTCGTGGCGGACACAGCACGTTCCGATACGGCACGCTCCGACAGGGCACACTCCGATACGGCTTCGCCCGACTGGCAGGCCTGGCAGGACAGCTGGGACCGCCAGCAGGAGTGGTACATGCCCGACCGCGAGGAGCGGTTCCGGGTGATGCTGGACATGGTCGAAGCACTGGTCGGCACCGCCCCCCGCGTACTGGACCTGGCGTGCGGTACCGGAAGTATCACGGACCGGCTCCTCAAGAGGTTCCCGCAATCCACCAGTACGGGCGTCGATCTCGACCCCGCGCTGTTGACGATCGCCCGGGGCCACTTCGCGGACGACCCCCGCGTCTCCTTCGTCACCGCCGACCTCAAGGACCCCGACTGGCGCGCGGCCCTCCCCCACGACTCCTACGACGCCGTCCTGACGGCCACGGCCCTGCACTGGCTGCCCAGCACGGACCTCGCCGCCCTGTACGGGCAGCTCGCGCCCCTGGTCCGCACCGGCGGGGTGTTCATGAACGCCGACCACATGCCCGACCCCGCCACCCCGAGGATCAACGCCGCCGAGCGCGCCCACCGGCACGGCGGGATGGACCGTGCCAAGGCGGTCGGCGCCGTGGACTGGCGCGAGTGGTGGGAGCTGGCGGCCGCCGACCCGGCGCTCGCCGAGCCGACGAAGGCCCGGTTCGAGATCTACGGCGAGCACGCCGACGGCGACACCCCGCCCGAGGCCTGGCACGCGGCCACGCTGCGCGGCGCCGGGTTCGCGGAGGCCCGTACCGTCTGGCGCTCGCCCTCGGACGGGCTGGTGCTGGCCCTGAAGTAGCTCCCGGCGGGCGGCACGGCCGAGGGGCGGTACGGATATCCCGTACCGCCCCTCGGTCACGCACTCACCGGCCGCAGCGCGCCGGCTACAGCACCTTGGACAGGAACGCCTTCGTCCGGTCGTGCTGCGGGTTGCCCAGGACCTCGCGCGGGTGGCCGGATTCGACCACCACGCCGCCGTCCATGAAGACGAGGTTGTCGCCGACCTCGCGGGCGAAGCCCATCTCGTGGGTGACCACGATCATGGTCATGCCCGACTCGGCCAGGTCCCGCATGACGTCCAGGACGTCGCCGACGAGCTCCGGGTCGAGCGCCGAGGTGGGCTCGTCGAAGAGCATCAGCTTCGGCTCCATGGCCAGCGCGCGGGCGATGGCCACGCGCTGCTGCTGGCCGCCGGAGAGCTGGGTGGGGTAGTTCCCGGCCTTGCCGCCGAGGCCGACCCGGTCGAGCAGCTTGACGGCGCGCGCCCGCGCGACCGCCTTGCTCTCGCCCTTGACCATGACCGGGGCTTCCATGACGTTCTCGATGGCCGTCATGTGCGGGAACAGGTTGAACCGCTGGAAGACCATGCCGATGTCCCGGCGCTGGGCCGCGACCTCGCTGTCCTTCAGCTCGTAGAGCTTGTCGCCCTTCTGGCGGTAGCCCACCAGCTGGCCGTCCACCGAGAGCCGCCCGGAGTTGATCCGCTCCAGGTGGTTGATGCAGCGCAGGAAGGTGGACTTGCCGGAGCCGGACGGGCCGACCAGGCAGAACACCTCGCGCGGGGCGACTTCGAGATCGATGCCGCGGAGGATGTGGGCGGGGCCGTACGACTTGTGGACGGCCTCGGCCTTGACCATCGGCTGGGCGGTCACTTCGCCACCTCCGTACGGCGGAACATGTTCAGGTTGGCCTTCAGCCGCTGGAGCGGCGTGGGCGGCAGGGAGCGCAGCGAACCGCGCGCGTAGCGGCGTTCCAGGTAGTACTGGCCGACGCTGAACACGCTGGTCAGGGCCAGGTACCAGATGGAGGCCACGAACAGCATCTCCATGATGGCGCCGGCCGTGGACCCGATGTTCGAGGAGGCTCGCAGCAGCTCCGTGTACTGGACCGCGGACACCAGGGACGAGGTCTTCAGCATGTTGATGAACTCGTTGCCCGACGGCGGGATGATCACGCGCATCGCCTGCGGGAGGATCACCCGGCGCATGGTCTGCGTCTGGGTCATGCCCAGCGCGTGCGACGCCTCGGCCTGGCCCTCGTCCACGGACTGGATGCCCGCACGCACGATCTCCGCCATGTACGCGCCCTCGTTCAGGCCGAGGCCCAGCAGGGCGACCATGAAGGGGGTCATGAGGACGACGGTCTCTTGCTTGTAGATCGGCCCGAGGTCGATGTACTGGAAGATCAGCGAGAGGTTGAACCACACCAGCAGCTGCACGTAGACCGGGGTGCCGCGGAAGAACCAGATGTAGAGCCAGGCGACGGAGTTGGTCACCGGGTTCTTGGAGAGCCTCATCACCGCGAAGACGATGCCGAGCACCAGACCCAGCGCCATGGCCGAGACGCTGATGATCACGGTGTTGCCGAGACCGCTGATGATGGAGGGGTCGAAGAGCTTGTCTCCGACCGTCTTCCAGATGATGTTGCCCTGTGAGAACGCGTAGACGAGCCAGGTGAGCAGTCCGACGACCACCACACCGCTGATCCAGCGGCCGTAGTGCCGGACCGGGATTGCCTTGATGGCCTCGTACGGGGTTCCCGAGGCGCCGGGCCCGGCCGGCGAGGTGTCGGCCGGACCCTTGTCGATCTTGTCAGTCACGATGACTGCCCTTCAGTGGAACTCAGGACCGGGGAACACCGGGCCGCGAGGGCCCGGATGTCTCCTCGGGTCACTTGCCTGCGTTGACCGTGGCGGAGGTGACCGCGCTGTCCTTGACGTTCCACTTCTCCAGGACCTTGGCGTAGGAGCCGTCCTTGATGATCGCGTCGAGCGCCTGCTTCAGGGCGTCGCGCAGCTGGGTGTTCTCCTTGCTGACGCCGATGCCGAAGAGACCGACGTCGCTCTGCGCGCCGCCGACCTCGAAGTCGTTGCCGCCGCCCGAGGTCTTCGCGATGTACGCGGCGACCGGGAAGTCGTTCAGGTCGGCCACGGCGCCGCCGGCCTTGACGCGGGTCTGGGCCTCGGCGTCGGTGTCGAAGGCCTCGATGGTGAGCTTCTTGTCACCGCACTTCGTGGCCTGCGCCTTGAAGGTGTCCTCGTAGATCGTGCCGCGCTGGACGGCGACGGTCTTGCCGCACAGGTCGTCCATGGACTTGATGGCCTGGGGGTTGCCCTTCTTGACGAGGAGCGAGACGCCGGAGGAGAAGTAGTCGACGAAGTCGATCCCCTTGCCGATCTGCTTGCCCGAGTCGTCCAGGCCCTTCTGGCGCTTCTCGTTGTCGGTGACCGAGGACATGATCGCGTCCTGGCGGCCGGTGTAGATCGAGGTGATCAGGCCGTCGAAGGCACCCGCGGTGAACTCGAACTTCACACCGAGCTGCTTGCCCAGCGCCTCGGCGATGTCGGGGTCGACGCCGACGATCTTGCCGCCCTCGGTGAACTCCATCGGGGCGTAGGCCGCGTCCGTGCCGACCTTGATGACGCCCGCGTCCTGGATCTTCTTCGGCAGGGCGGAGAAGAGCGGGGCGCTGTTGGTCTTCGAGCCGCCGCCGTCGTTCTTCTTCGTCTGGTCGCCACAGCCAGTGAGGATCAGGGCGCCGGCGACCGCGATGGCGCCGACCGCGGCGATCCGGGACCGGGCGGCGGTCGTACGACGGGTGGTGCTTGCGGTCATGAGCTGATTCCTCCGGCAGTGGGGAAAAACGCATCCGAGAGCGGTCGGGCACGCACCATCGAGTGTCGCGACCTTGTGTGATTACGGCATCTTGCCATTCGGACTGAGACATTCAGGGTGCCCGTCAGGTCAAAATCGGATAACGGACACCCCCCGGTGCCCAACAGCCCTGCGGATATGGGCCCTCGAGGCCGGATTAACCGCTGCGACCAGGCACTTTCGCCGTCGTTTTTGCGGTGTGTCTCGCCTATCGGACGCCAAGGTTTGGACTTTTCGCCAAAACCAGGGCAAGCAACCTATGGTCGAGGGGGAATCGACTCGTCTGGGTGAGTGTTCTTCGGGTACAACAGATCCTTACACCCCTCATCCGGGGCTCAGGGCGCGCGTGCGGCGCGCCCGCGCGTACGAACCTCCCCTTCGCGGAGACGGGCCAACCGTTGACGCGGAGTACGGACGCGGTGCCCGCCCACCCCTTAACAAGGAGTGGTCACCCTCAACGATTCAAAGACTTAAGGGGTCAAGACAGTGGCAGCGGAGATCGTCAATCCTCGCAGCGACAGCGTGACGGACAACAACCCCGATGCGGTGTTCGCGCTGCACCGGGGCGGCAAGATGGCCATCGTGGCCACCGTGCCGGTCCACAACAAGGACGACCTGTCCCTGGCGTACACGCCCGGCGTTGCGAAGGTCTGCAGCGCCATTGCCGAGCAGCCCGACCTGGTGAACGAGTACACCTGGAAGTCCAACGTGGTCGCCGTCGTCACCGACGGTACGGCCGTGCTCGGACTCGGTGACATCGGGCCGGAAGCCTCCCTCCCCGTGATGGAGGGCAAGGCAATTCTCTTCAAGCAGTTCGGTGGAGTGGACGCGGTTCCGATCGCGCTCGCCACCAAGGACACGGACGAGATCATCGAGACCGTGATCCGCCTGGCGCCGTCCTTCGGCGGCGTGAACCTGGAGGACATCTCCGCCCCGCGTTGCTTCGAGATCGAGCGGCGTCTCCAGGAAGCCCTGGACATCCCGATCTTCCACGACGACCAGCACGGCACGGCCATCGTGACGCTGGCCGCCATGCGCAACGCGGCGAAGCTCACCGGTCGCACCCTCGGCGACCTGCGTGCCGTCATCTCGGGCGCGGGCGCGGCGGGCATCGCCATCGCCAAGATCCTCGTGGACGCGGGCATCGGCGACGTCTGTGTCACCGACCGCAAGGGCGTCGTCTCCGCCGACCGCTCCGATCTGACGGACGTCAAGGCGGAGATCGCCGGCCTGACGAACAAGACGGGCCAGACCGGTTCCCTCGAGGACGCCCTCGTGGGCGCCGACGTCTTCATCGGCGTCTCCGGCGGTACGGTCCCCGAGGCCGCAGTGGCGACGATGGCGAAGGACTGCTTCGTCTTCGCCATGGCCAACCCGAACCCGGAGGTCCACCCCGACGTCGCGCACAAGTACGCGGCGGTCGTGGCCACGGGCCGCTCGGACTTCCCGAACCAGATCAACAACGTGCTGGCGTTCCCGGGCATCTTCGCGGGTGCCTTCAAGGTCCGGGCCTCCCGGATCACGGAGAACATGAAGATCGCCGCCGCCGACGCCATCGCCGGCGTCGTCGCGGACGACGAGCTCACCGCCGAGTACGTGATCCCGTCGCCGTTCGACGAGCGCGTCGCCCAGGCCGTCACGGCCGCGGTCGCCGCGGCGGCGAAGGCCGACGGCGTGGCCCGCCTGTAACGCTGCGCTGGCTGTACGAAAGCAGGGCCCGGCCGGAACCATTCCGGCCGGGCCCTGCTGCCATCCCGGGGGGGCCTGCTCCACCCGGACCCCTTCTGGGGCTCCGCCCCAGGGAACGGGCGAAGGGCGGGTAGGGGACAGCCCCCGCAGGGACAGCCCCGCGGCGGGCCCATCCGGCCGCCCACCGGCCCACCGCCACCCGTCCGGTGCGACGAAGCCCTCACCACCGCGTTGACGCAAAGGCTGGAGCCCGGAGCCTACCCAGCGGTAGCGTCGCGGCATGTTCGCTGCCTACGCCGCCCGAATCGACCGTGACCAGCCGCTGAGCGGCCTTGAGCTGGGCGAGCGCCCGGCGCCAGGGGCCCGCCCCGGCTGGGTGACCGTGAACGTCAAGGCCGCCTCCCTCAACCACCACGACCTGTGGTCGCTGCGCGGGGTCGGCCTCTCCGGGGACAAGCTCCCCATGATCCTCGGCTGCGACGCCGCCGGGATCGACCAGGACGGCAACGAGGTCGTCCTGCACTCCGTCATCGGCCAGAGCGGCCACGGGGTCGGCCCCGACGAGCCCCGCTCGATCCTGACGGAGCGCTACCAGGGGACCTTCGCCGAGCAGGTCACCGTCCCCGCCTGGAACGTCCTGCGCAAGCCCCCCGAGCTCTCCTTCGAACAGGCCGCCTGCCTGCCCACCGCCTGGCTCACCGCCTACCGCATGCTCTTCACCAACGCCGGTGTCCGCCCCGGGGATTCGGTACTGGTCCAGGGCGCGGGCGGCGGCGTCGCCACCGCCGCGATCGCCCTCGGCAAGGCCGCCGGGCTACGGGTCTTCGCGACCAGCCGGGACGAGGCCAAGCGCAAGCGGGCCGTGGAGCTGGGCGCCGTCGAGGCCTACGAGCCGGGTGCGCGGCTCCCCCAGCGGGTCGACGCCGTCATCGAGACGGTCGGCGCCGCCACCTGGTCGCACTCGATCAAGTCCCTGAGGCCCGGCGGCACCCTGGTGATCTCGGGCGCCACGAGCGGCGACCGCCCGGCACACGCCGAGCTGACCCGGATCTTCTTCCTGGAGCTCAAGGTGGTCGGCTCGACGATGGGATCCAAGGACGAGCTGGAGGACCTGCTGTCCTTCTGCGCGGCGACCGGGGTCCGCCCGGTGATCGACGAGACCCTGCCGCTGGACCGGGCCCGCGAGGGCTTCGAGAAGCTGGAGTCCGGGGACCTGTTCGGCAAGATCGTGCTCACGGTGTAGCCACCCAACGCGCGTCGCCCGCCGCCCGCCGACGTCAATGTAGGTTGACAGCCTCCCGCGCGTCAACCTACATTGACACCCATGACCGAAGCCACCGATCTCGCCGAACGGGCCGGTGACCGTGACCCGCGTGTGGGCCTGCGCGCCGTGGCCGCCCTCCGGAGGCTGCTGGAGCAGCTGGAGGCCGTCCAGGTACGCAGTGCCCGCGCGCAGGGCTGGTCCTGGCAGGACATCGCGGCCGAGCTGGGCGTCAGCCGACAGGCCGTACACAAGAAGCACGGGAGGCTCTGATGTTCGAACGGTTCACAAAGGACGCCCGCACCACCGTGACGGGCGCGGTCGCCGAGGCCGAGCGGGCCGGGGCCGCCCTGGTCACCGAGGAGCACATGCTGCTCGCGCTCCTCGCCCAGGGCGCGCTCGACCCCCTGGGCGTCGACCGGGCCTCCGTGACCGCCGGCCTCGCGGCGGCCCGCCGCCGGGGCGGCATGTCCAAGGCGGACGATGAGGCGCTGGCCGGTCTCGGCATCGACCTCACCGAGATCGTCTCCCGCATCGAGGAAACCCACGGCGAGGGCGCCCTGTCGGCTCCCCCGGCCCCTGCCCCCGGCAAGCGCGGCGGGCGGCGCACCCGGTTCGCCCCGGGAGCCAAGAAGGTCCTGGAGCAGTCCCTGCGCATCGCCCTGGGGCGCAAGGACCGCCACATCTCCACCCTCCACCTGCTCCTGTCCCTCCTGTCCCGGCCCGGAACCCCCGCCGAGGTCCTTGCCGACCATGGAGTCACCTACGCCACGGCCGAGGCGGGCCTGGCAGCCTGACGGCCGCTCAAGCCCGCCGTTCAAGCCCGGCAGCGCCGCTCAGCCGGACCTACACACCACCCCGGAGGGCTTACGCACCGCCCCGGAGGACCGCCGCGATCCGGGCTGCGGCGGCCGCGAGGTCGGCTCGGGCTTCGGCCAGCTGGGCCGGGGAGACCCCGTGGTCACGGGCGGCGTCGCGGATGTCGTCGCGGAAGCGGTCCAGCAGCCGGTCCAGGTCGCGGGCCGCATCACCGGTCGCGGGTACGTCCCGCGCCCAGTCGGCCCCCGAGGCCGGGGCCGATGCGGCCGAGGCGGCGGGACCATCGGCGGTGCCCGGGGCGCCCTGGGTGGAGCCGCCGAGCCAGGCTCCCGCCAGGGAGCCCAGGACCCCGCCGGACTTCGCGAACTGCTCCTGCAGCTGGCCGGCGATCCGCTGGACCTCCTCGCGGGCCCGGTCCTGCGCCTCCTTGGCCTGGCGGCGGGCCTGCTGGGCCTCCTCGCGGGCCCGGCGGCTCTCGTCCTTCGCCCGGCGCGCCTGCTCCTTCCACTCCGCCTTCGCCTTGCGGAACTCCTCCTTGGCGACCTTCCAGGACTCGTCCTCCACCTGCGCGGCCGACGCGTTGGCCGCGGCCCGCATCTCGCGCCGCAGGTCGCCCGCGGCACCGCTCACGTCGGCGCGGATCTCGGCGGCCAGTTCGGAGACGGAGTCACGGATCTCCAGCTCCAGGTCGGCCAGTTCGCCGACGCGGTCGGCCAGTTCGGCGCGGCCCGCCTCGGTGATCGAGTACACCTTGCGCCCGCCTTCGGTGGCGTACGTGACCAGCCCCTCGGCCTCCAGCTTGGCCAGGCGCGGGTACACCGTGCCCGCGGAGGGCGCGTAGAGCCCCTGGAAACGCTCCTCCAGCAGCCGGATCACCTCGTACCCGTGGCGCGGGGCCTCGTCGAGCAGCTTGAGGAGGTAGAGGCGGAGGCGGCCGTGGGCGAAGACGGGCGGCATGTCAGAGCACCTTCTTGTCGAGCGCGAGGGGGGCGGCCGGGGCGGCCGGGCGCCGCAGCAGCGCGATGGAACCGGAGACGGTGGTGGCGCGCAGGGTGCCGGTACCGGCGCCCAGGGTGCCGGTGATCCGCTTGGCGCCCAGCTGGCCGGAGACGCGCAGGTCGTCGAAGGCGTTGGAGACGCCGCCGGTGGCGGTGTTGGCCTCGACGCGGGCGTCGGCCGGGTGCGGGAGGCGGATGGCCACCTGCCCGGAGACGGAGGTGAGGGTGATGTCGACCGGGCTCCGGCCGGTGCGGTCCTCGAGGGCCAGGTCGATGAGCATGTCGCCGCTGACCGAGTCGGCCCGTACGTTGCCGCCGGCGCCGTCCACGACCGTCAGGCCGCCGGAGACCGTGTGGAAGCCGAGCTCGCCGGTCACGGACTGGGCCTCGACGCTGCCGGAGACGGTGTTCGCCTTGACCTTGCCGGACAGGCCGACGAGCGTGGCGTCGCCGGAGACCCCGTGGATGTCGGTGGCGCCGGCGATGCCGGAGACGAAGGCGGTGGCGCCGACGGTGGCCACCTGGACGCGGGTCGCGGCCGGGACCGTGAGGGTCACCGTGGCGCTGCGCTCCCAGGCCTTGCGGCCGGTGCCGGAGGAGGACCAGGCCTTCCACGGCTTACCCTCGAACCACTGCTTGAAGCCCTGGGAGCCGTTCCAGGGGAGGTCCTCGTAGGAAACGGTGAGGATGCCGCCCTCCTGCACCACGTGCAGGGGCGGTCCGTCGACCTCGGCCACCTCCAGGCGGGCCGGGCCCTCCTCGGCCGCGACGACGTTGACGGTGCCGCCGACCACGCGGACGCGGACTTCGGCGACCGGCTCCTCGAAGGTGAGCTTCTGCGGTTCGGCTACCGACCACGTCTTCTGCGCTGCCTCTGCCATGGTGCTGATCCTCCTCGGCGTACGTGCACGACTGATGGGCTGGCTTCGCTCCGAAGCACGCAACATATCGCGTCTTCTGGCTAACACGATATATCGCGGTTGCGGTAAGTCAAGCGCGTCAGGAAGATCCAAAATCATCGTTTTGGGGCGATTTGGCTTAGCGTGTGGGCATGCCGATCTCCAAGACCACGGCCGGCGGACTGCTGCTCTGCCGCGCCGAGCCGCTCGCCGTCCGCCCCGCCGCGCACATGCTGCGCGAACGCCTGCTGCTCGCTCCGGCCGGCGGCTGGACGGCGCTGGTCCCCGAGGGCAAGCCCTGGCTGGAGGGCGAGGAATCCGTGGCCGAGGTCCTCTCGGGATGGGGTTCGGCGGTGGCGATGGGAACCAACTGGCCGGTGCTGAGCCTGTGGTGGGCGGACGGCCGGACCGGATTCGTCCTGTCCTCGGGATTCCGGCGGTCCGCGGCCTACGAGTGGGACGCGGCGGGCCGTCCCCACGGCGATCCCCGGCCCGACGACGACGCCATGCGGGTGCTGGCGGCGCGGCTCGGGCTGGATCCGGTCCTGGACCTGGAGGAGCTGGAACGCCTCACCCGCCCCGACGAGGCGGCCGACGGCCCCGCCCGGCTCCTGGGGGTCATCGCCCTGCTGGCCCGCGCGGGGCTGGCACTGCCCGCCGGCCTGGCCCCGGGCGAACCGGCCGACCGGCTGCGCGAAGCGGCCCGGGTCGCGCCCGGTTCGGAGCCGGTGGAGTGGTCCGGCTGGCGCGACGCGATGCGGGCGGAGCTCGCGGTGGTCGAGGAGGGCCCCCTCGGCCGCCTGCTGCGCGGCCCCCGGCTCCGCCTCGCGGGTGCGGCCCAGTTGACCACGGGCGCACCCCTGATGCTCTGGGCGGCCCGCCGCCGCGACCCCGGCTGGCTGGCCGCGGGCGCCCTCCTGGTCGCCCACGGCGCGGGCTCCCTGGCCTACGACCGCGCCCGGCTGCGCGGCCGCCGCTGAACCCGCCGCCCGGACGCCCGGCCCTCCGGATCCCGGTCTACGCCGCCAGCAGCGGGCTCGCGTGCCGGTGGAGCCAGGCCCGGTACGGCGGGATCCCGAGCGCCGCTTCGCGGTAGGCCGCGCGCAGGTCCTCGTACACCTCGGCGCAGGCCTGCGCGTGCGCCCCCGGCCGGGTCGCCAGGAGGAGGCGTACGGCGAGCGGGTCGCCCGAGAGCGGCCGGATCGCCATGTCCTCGCGCGGCCCGGACGTGGGCTGGCAGGGGGCGACGGCCTCGCCCGAGACGATCAGCGAAGTGGCCGTGTGGTAGTCGGCGTGCAGCAGCGGCGGGTCCAGTCCGGCGTCCGCGAACACCCGGCGCAGGCCGTCCCATTCGCCGTCCACGGAGGGGTCCACGGTCCACCGGTCGGCGGCAAGGTCCCGTAACTCCACCACCGGCCGCGCCGCCGCCGGATGGTTCCGGGACATGGACACGAACTGCGGCTCCCGCTCCATGAGCACGCGCAGTTCCAGCCCGGCCGGGACCAGCAGCGGGCTGCCCTCCACCTCGTGCACGAACGCCACGTCGAGCCGGCCCGAAGCCGTCATCCGCAGCAGCGCGTTGGCGGAGACGTCGACGACCAGGTCCGTCTCCGTGTCGGGCAGCCGCCGGTGGAGGCGGCGCAGCCAGCCGGGCAGGGCGCGGCTGGCCGTGGAGCCGATCCGCAGCCGCGGCCCCCGGGACAGCGCGCGGGCCTCCGCGACCAGGGCGGCCATTTCGGCGAGGAGGGGCCGGGCCCGGCCGAGTACCGTGCGCCCGAAGGGAGTCGGCCGGCAGCCGGTGCGTTCGCGCAGGAACAGCTCGCCGTCCAGGGCGCGTTCGATGCGCCGGAGCTGGGTCGTCAGCGAGGGCTGGCTCACGCCGAGCTGCCGGGCGGCCTTGTGCAGGCTGCCGGCGTCGGCGATGGCGCACAGGGCGCGCAGGTGCCTGACCTCAAGCTCCATGCCCCGAGAGTAGGCCGGTCGCGGCAGACCGCACCAGCCACTGGTATCCCACCGAATCCCGCCATTCTCAAGGGAGTCGGCTTGCCGAAAACCTCCCGATAGCCCGGCGCTATCGGGGTCTGACATCATCCGCCGGCCACTTCCGCTCCCGCAGACTCCGGTACCGAACACCCCCCACCGCACCGGATGAAGCAGGAGTCCCCCACATGCGTCATTCCCGCAAGACCATCATGTCCGCCACCGCCCTCGGCCTCGGCGTGGCCGCCGCCCTCGGCGGTGTCGTCCCCAGCGCGAGCGCAGCCGCCCCGACCGGCAGCCCGGCCACGTACGCCGCGTACGAGCGTTCGCAGGAGAACCAGGCCGCCAACCGCGCCTTCTTCGGCGGTCCAGCGTTCGGTGTCCGAGCAGCGGGCCGCCAACCCGGGCCTGCAGGCGGTCACCGTCACCTACAACACCCGCAACGCGCCCAGCTTCCGCAGCCAGATATCCCGCTCCACGCAGATCTGGAACGGCTCGGTCGCCAACGTGAAGCTGCAGGAGGTGTCCTCGGGCGGGAACTTCGCCTACTACGAGGGCAACGACTCGCGCGGTTCCTACGCGAGCACGGACGGCCACGGCCGGGGCTACATCTTCCTCGACTACAGCCAGAACCAGCAGTACAACTCCACCCGCGTGACCGCGCACGAGACCGGCCACGTGCTCGGCCTGCCGGACCACTACTCCGGCCCGTGCAGCGAGCTGATGTCGGGCGGCGGCCCCGGCACCTCCTGCCAGAACACCAACCCGAACGCCGCCGAGCGCTCGCGCGTCAACCAGCTCTGGGCCAACGGCCTCGTCGGCTCGAACGCCGCGGGCCTGGACTCGAAGGGCTGACCACCGAGCGCTGAGCCCGGGGAGGGTCAGCCCTCCCCGGGTACGTACTGCGCGCAGTCCGGGTTCCGGCAGGAACCCGGCACCCACTCGGGGATGAAGATCCCGAGCGCCTTGCGCCGCCTGACCATCGTGTCGACGGGGCTTCCGCAGGCCGGGCACGTCTGCTGCTCGTGTCCGGCCCGCGGGGCGACCGTTTCGTGCGCGTGCTGCTGCTGTTCACCGGCCATACCTCCACGGTAGGCCCCCTGCACGGATTCGGCGGGGTCGTGGATCCGGCGGGGCCGCGGATCCGGCGGGCTCAGCGCTTGACGACGTACGAGGTGACGACCTGGCCGCCGCCGAGGACCGTGGCGCCGGTCAGCTCCAGCGGGCGGACCCCGAAGCCCGCCCGCGACATCGGCATGCCGGTGCCCGCGAGGACCGGGTAGGTCTTGATGACGTACTCGTCGATCTCGTCGATCAGCTGGGTGGCGAGGTCCGCCCCGCCGCAGAGCCAGATCCCGAGCCCGTCCTCGGCCTTCATCTCCCGCACCCGCGCGGCGATGTCCCCGCTGATCAGCCGGACGGCCGGGTCGGGCGTCCGGGCGAGGGAGCGCGAGATCACGTACTGCTCGCGCAGGTGACCGTAGGGACTGGTCACGCCCGCCTTGAGGCCCGGCTCGTAGGTTCCCCGGCCCATCAGGACCGTATCGAACCGCTTGGACGGGGTGTCGGCGAGGCCGAGGCGGGCGCGCACCTGGGTCGCGATCGTCTCCGGGTACTCGGCCTTCAGGTGGTCGATGAACTCGGTGTCCAGGTGCGCGTAGAAGAACTCGCCGTCCCCGTCGGGGGCTCCGATGAACCCGTCGACGGTCGTGGCGATGAAGTACGTGAGCTTGCGCAAGCGATTCTCTTCCGTTCGACAGTGCGCCCTATCAAGGCACGTCGATCAAAGTACTTCAGGCGAAGTGATTACGGCAAGGGATCCCTGCGGCTTGCGCCACATCGGCCACATCGGCGGACCGTCCGGCAGCTGCACGGCCGTGCCCGTGAACTCCCAGCCGAGCCGCTCGTAGAGCCCCTTGCTCCGCTCGCTGCTGGCCTCCAGGTACGCCGGCACGCCCTCGCGGTCGCACCGCTCCAGCACCGGCGCCATCAGCCGCGTACCCAGCCCCTCCCCCTGCCGGTCCGGCGCGACCGCGATCATCAGCAGGTACTCGTGCTCCTCGGCCGTCGGGTGCACCTCGCCCGTCAGCCGGCCGACCAGCTCGCACCGCTCGTTGTCCGGATCGGCCGCCGCCCGCATCTTCGCCGGGACCTCGTCCTCGCCCTCCGGCTCCCCGGCCGGGATCCGCAGCCACAGCGCCGCCGCCGAGCCGTCCACGGCGTAGTCGATCCGGCCCTCGGCCAGCGCGACGTCGACGAAGACGCCGAGGAACTTCCCGTGCACCGCCGCCCGGTGTCCGGGGTCCGGGAACACCCAGCTGCTCACCGGGTCCTCGCGGAACGCCTCGTCCAGCAGCCGCGCCACCACATCGCGGTCCGACCGATCCGCCCGACGTATCTCCAGCACCACGGGACCAACCCCTCACTCGCGTTTCAACGTCCGCCAGCGATCCTAGAGTTGGGCCGAGAAACCCGGAAAGCCCCGTTCCGGCACCATGAGATGCCGGAACAGGGCTTGCGCCTTCCCCCAGGAGGCCTACGGGGCATGCGCGCCGGCCGGGATCACGAGCCCCGCCGGGTCACGCCCCGCCCGGTTACAGGGTCCGCCCGGTCACAGCGTCCGCCGGGTCACGAACTCCGCGAGCGCCAGCAGCCCGCCAGCGGCCCCGAGGTCCGCGACCGCCCGCGACAGCTGCTGCACGGCCCGCCCCATCCGGTCGGCGGCGTGGGCCTGCGCCCAGTCCCGCCCACCGGCCCGCTCCACCGCGTCGGCGGCCCTGCGCACGTCGTCCCCGGTCATGGGACCCGCGTACAGCGCTGCCAGTTCCTCCCCCGCCGCGGTGCCCGAGGTGAGGGCGGCCACGACCGGGAGGGACTTCTTGCGGGCGAGCAGATCGGCTCCCGCGGGCTTCCCGGTGTGACCGGGGTCCCCCCAGATGCCGATCAGGTCGTCGATGAGCTGGAAGGCAAGCCCGGCCTCCCGCCCGAAGGCGTCCATGGCGTCGACCTCGTCCGGCCCGGCCCCCGCGTACAGGGCGCCGAGCGCACACGCGCAGCCCAGTAGGGCCCCGGTCTTGGCCATGGCCATGGTCAGGCACGCGTCGAGCGGGACGTGCGACTGCCGCTCGAAGGCGCAGTCGGCCTGCTGTCCGGCGCACAGCTCGACCACGCAGGCCGCGAGCCGGGACGAGGCCTGAGCCGAGGCCGGGTGCGGGTCCTCGGCGAGCAGTCTCAGTGCGAGCGCCATCATGGCGTCGCCCGTGATGATGGCGTCCGGTATCCCGAAGACCGTCCAGGCGGTGGGGCGGCCGCGCCGTCGGACGTCCTTGTCGATGACGTCGTCGTGCAGCAGCGTGAAGTTGTGCGCCAGCTCCACGGCCACCGCCGGCCGCACCGGCGCCACGGGCCCCGCCGCCTCCCCTGCCCGGCCCCCCGCGCCGTGCAGGGCCTGGGCCGAGGCGAGCACCAGGGCGGGCCGGATCGCCTTGCCGGCGTTGCCCGTGGCCGGGGTGCCGTCCTCCCGCTCCCAGCCGAAGTGGTACATCGCCACGCGCCGCATCGAGCCCGGCAGGCTCTCCACAGTGCGGCGCAGTTCGGGATTGACCGTCGCTCGTGTCCGTTCGAGCAGGAAGGCGGCTTCCTGCCCCTCGCCGGTGGTGACCGTCTCGGTGGCCGACACCATCAGCGCCAGCGTGCGATCTCGACGTTCTCCAGGACGCCGAGTGCGTCCGGCACCAGCACCGCGGCGGAGAAGTAGGTGGTGACCAGGTACGAGATGATCGCCTGCTCGCTGATCCCCATGAACCGCACGGAGGTGCTCGCCTCGATCTCGTCCGGGATCCCGGGCTGGTGCAGGCCGATCACCCCGGACTCGTCCTCGCCGGTGCGCATGCACAGGATGGAGGTCGTACGGGCGTCGCTGATCGGGATCTTGTTGGACGGGAAGATCGGCACCCCGCGCCAGGTCGGCACCCGGTGTCCGCCGATGTCGATCGACTCCGGGTACAGGCCCCGCTTGTTGCACTCGCGGCCGAAGGCGGCGATGGCCTTGGGGTGCGCGAGGAACATCTTGGAGCCGCGCCGCATGGAGAGCAGCTGGTCCATGTCGTCCGGGCTGGGCGCGCCGTCGTGCGGCTGGATGCGCTGGTCGTAGTCGGCGTTGTGCAGCAGGCCGAAGTCGCGGTTGTTGAGCATCTCGTGCTCCTGGCGCTCGCGCAGCGCCTCGACCGTGAGCCGCAACTGCTGCTCGGTCTGGTTCATCGGCTGGTTGTACAGGTCGGCGACACGGGTGTGCACGCGCAGGACCGTTTGTGCAATGGAGAGCTCGTACTCGCGCGGGCGGGCCTCGTAGTCCACGAAGGTGCCGGGGAGCACGGCCTCGCCGTGGTGGCCGGCGGAGAGGTCGATCGCGGCCTCGCCGTACTTGTTGGTGCGCTGCTCGGGCAGGGACTGTACGGAGTCCACGTGCGCGCGCAGCGATTCGACCCGGTCGGCGAGGAGCTGGAAGTCCTGGCGGGAGAGGACGAGCGCGGTGCCGGCGGTGGCGGCGCGGGCGGTGTACTCCCAGATGGACTCCTCGTTGACGAGGGAGTCCTCGCCGAAGAAGGCGCCGTCGGCCACGGTCTGCAGGACGGCGTCGCCGCCGTAGGGGCCGGTGCCGACCTGGTCGATGCGGCCGTGGGCGAGCAGGAACACCTTGTCGGCGGGGCTGCCGAAGGAGGTGAGCTCCTGGCCGGCCTCGAAGTCGATCTGGTGGCAGCGCGCGGCAAGTTCGGTGAGCACGTCGAGGTCTTCGTAGTCGCGCAGGAGCGGGAGCTCGCCGAGCTCTGCCGGGATCACCTGCACCTGTGTGCCGGTCTTGATGAATTCCACGATGCCGTTGCCGACCGAGTAGCTCAGGCGGCGGTTGACCCGGTACGTACCACCCTGGACGGACACCCACGGCAGCATCTTCAGGAGCCACCTGGAGGTGATCTCCTGCATCTGCGGCGCGGACTTCGTGGTGGTTGCCAAGTTCCGCGCGGCCGATGTCCCCAGACTGCGCTGCGGTGCCTGGGGCTCGGATTCGGAACCTGCCTGGACCGACATGTATTTCCCTTTCGATCACTCCATGGATCTGCGGGACGGAAGCCTTCCAGTACGGACCGTGGTGAGACCATTACACAAAAGGGTGGGACTACTCCGTCCGGGACTGGGCACTCTCTAGAGCTCAACTCCTCACCGGGAGACCGCTCGCCCCATCCGTTTCGGCCACTGCGGACGACGACGGGGTTTAAATTTGCATAGAGGATGCAAGTTTTCTACGGTGGACCCATGCGGCTGACCCGATTCACCGACCTGGCGCTGCGCGTCCTGATGCGCCTGGCCGTCGAGGAGACGGACCTCCCCACCACCCGCGAGGTCGCGGCGACCATGGAGGTCCCCTACACCCACACGGCCAAAGTGGTCGCCAAGCTGCAGCACCTCGGCCTGGTCGAGGCCCGGCGCGGGCGCGGCGGCGGGCTCGGCCTGACCGCCACCGGACGCGCGGCCTCGGTGGGCGGGCTGATCCGCGAACTGGAGGGAGCCGGCGACGTCGTCGACTGCGACGGCACCGTCCCGTGCCCGCTGCGCGGCGCCTGCGTCCTGCGCGGCGCGCTGCGCCGGGCCCAGGAGGCCTTCTTCGCCTCGCTGGACCCGCTGACGGTGAACGACCTGGTCGCAGCGCCGACGGGGCCGCTCCTGCTCGGCATTTCGGGCGGATCGACCGGGGCCGTAAGGCCCTGACGGCGGGGGCCGAATGGCCGGTTCGCACCGACGGCCGACCCGCATAACCTGAGCCCGACAGGGATCTCGAACACAAGTCCGCACCGCGGCGGACCCCGTACGCCTGTTTTCGAAAATAAGCATTTCATATGCAGATTTAGAAGACCCACCCCTACGCGAGGAGTCACCGATGCTTTCCGAGAAGTCGACCGCGACCGTACGAGCCACCCTGCCCGCCGTCGGCGCGGCGATCGGCGACATCACGGAGCTCTTCTACGGGAAGCTGTTCGCGGCCCACCCCGAGCTGATCCGCGACCTCTTCAACCGCGGCAACCAGAACGCCGGACTGCAGAAGCAGGCCCTCGCCGGCTCCATCGCCGCCTTCGCCACCCACCTGGTCTCCCACCCGGACGCCCGCCCCGACGTGATGCTGAACCGCATCGCCCACAAGCACGCCTCCCTGGGCGTCACCCGCGAGCAGTACCCGGTGGTCCACAAGCACCTCTTCGAGGCCATCGTGGAGATCCTCGGCGAGGCCGTCACCCCCGAGGTGGCCGAGGCCTGGGACGAGGTCTACTGGCTGATGGCGAACGCCCTCATCACCATCGAGGAGCGCCTCTACGCCGAGCAGCAGGTCCTCGCCGGCGACGTCTGGCGCGAGTGGACCGTGGCCGCCCGCGTCGAGGAGACCGCGGACTGCACCACCTTCCACCTCACCCCGGCCGACGGCGCCCCCGCGCCCGGCTTCAAGCCCGGCCAGTACGTCTCCGTCCAGGTCGAACTGGCCGACGGAGCCCGCCAGATCCGCCAGTACAGCCTCTCCAGCGCCCCCGGCTCGCCGGCCCGCTCCATCACCGTCAAGCGCGTCCACGGCCCGGCCGCCGACGGCCCCGACGGCGAGGTCTCCAACCACCTGCACGCCGGGATCCGCACCGGCGACACCCTGCGCGTCTCCACCCCCTACGGCGACCTCGTCCTCCAGGACTCCGACGCGCCGACGATCCTCGCCTCGGCCGGCATCGGCTGCACCCCGATGCTCTCGATGCTGGAACACCTGGCCGACACCGGGCACGCGGCCCCCGTCACCGTCCTGCACGCCGACCGCTCCCCCGCCGACCACGCCCTGCGCACCGACCACCGCGCCCTGACCGGCAAGCTCCCGGACTCCGCCGCGCACTTCTGGTACGAGGAGGCCGCCGAGCCCGGCGACCGCGAGGGCAGGCTCGACCTGACGGGGATCCCGGTCGCCCCGGACACCAAGGCCTACCTCTGCGGACCGCTCCCCTTCATGCGGGCCGCGCGCGAGCAGCTGATCGCCAAGGGCGTGGCGCCCGCGGACATCCACTACGAGGTCTTCGGCCCCGACCTGTGGCTCGCCTCGGCGTAACCCGTAACCCGTAACCCCCGCCCGCCCCCGCCACCCGCCCCTGTGCGCCCTTGCGGCGGAACGGACGCCTCCACTACACCGTTGAGTGACCGATCGCTCACAGAGAGTCAAGGAGGCGGCCATGTCCGCACCCATGTCCGCAGACCGGTTCCTCACCGTCCTGCGGGGCGAGGGCCTCACCGTCGTCGAGGTCGGCGAGTGGCGCACCCACAACCGCAACCACAAGGGACCCTGGGGCCCGCTGAACGGGGTGATGATCCACCACACCGTCACCCACGGGACCGCGTACACCGTCCAGCTCTGCCGCGACGGCGACGAGGCCCTCCCCGGCCCGCTCTGCCACGGGGTCATCACCAAGGACGGCCGGGTCCACCTGGTCGGCTACGGCCGCGCCAACCACGCGGGCGCGGGCGACTCCGACGTACTGGCGGCGGTCGTCGCGGAGAAGCGCCTGCCGCCGGACCGCCAGGCCGACACCGACGGCAACCGCCACTTCTACGGCTTCGAGTGCGAGAACCTCGGCGACGGCGAAGACCCCTGGCCCGCGGTCCAGCTCGACGCGATCGCCCGCGCGGCGGCCGCCCTGTGCCGGTTCCACGGCTGGACCGCCCGCTCGGTGATCGGCCACCTGGAATGGCAACCGGGCAAGATCGACCCGAAGGGCTTCACGATGGACTCGATGCGGGCCCGGATCGAGGAGCGCCTGAAGTAGCCGATGACGTGAGAATGGCCTGGTGAACGAGGTTCCCGATCCGTCCGCCGCCTCCGAGGCCTCCGCGGTACTGCGCCCCCGCCCCCCGTCCCCGCTGATCGAAGCGCCGGACGGGCGGTTCGCCGCGCACGGCGTACGGCTCCTGCTCAAGCGGGACGACCTGGTCCATCCGGAGCTGCCGGGCAACAAGTGGCGCAAGCTCGCGCCGAACCTGCGGGCGGCCGTCGCGGGCGGGTACCCGGCGCTGGTCACCTTCGGCGGGGCCTACTCCAACCACCTCCGGGCCACCGCCGCGGCGGGCCGGCTGCTGGGGCTGGCGACGGTCGGGATCGTACGGGGCGACGAGCTGGCCCGGCAGCCGCTGAACGAGTCGCTGGCCCGGTGCGCGGCGGACGGCATGCGGCTGCACTTCGTGTCCCGGTCGGCCTACCGGGACAAGGCGGGGCTCCCGGCACAGGCCGGCGCGGGCGACGCGTACGTCATCCCGGAGGGCGGCAGCAACACCCTCGCGCTGACCGGCTGCGCCGAGCTGGGGCGCGAACTGCGCGGCAGCTGCGACGTGGTCGCGGTGGCCTGCGGCACCGGCGGCACGCTGGCCGGACTGGCGGCGGGCCTGGCCGCCGGGCAGCGGGCGGTGGGGGTGCCGGTGGTCGGGGGCGGCTTCCTGGAGGCAGAGATACGTTCCCTCCAGAAGGCGGCCTTCGGCGGCCCGGCGGGCGACTGGTCGCTGGCCGAGGGGTACGCCCACGGCGGCTACGCCCGCGTCCCCGAGGAGCTGGAGGCCTTCGCGGCGGACTTCGAGCACCGCCACGGCCTGCCGGTGGAGCGGATCTACGTGGCGAAGCTCCTCTGGGCACTGCTCGCCCTGACCCGCGAAGGGGCCTTCGCCGAGGGCACCACCCTGACGGCGGTGGTCACGGGCCGCCCGTGACCACCTCCTAGGCAGACTCCTCGCGGTAGGCCGCCGCCTCCTCCAGGTCCAGGCGGCGCAGCAGCACGCGCAGCATCTCGTCGTCGATGCGCCGGGCGTCCCGCAGGGAGACGAAGACCTCGCGTTCCGCCGCGATCATCTCCCCGGCCAGGCGGCGGTAGACGTCGTCCGCCGATTCCCCCGTCACCGGGTTGACCTCGCCGAGCCGCTCCCACACCGCGTTGCGCCTGCGCTCCAGGACCGTCCGCAGCCGGTCGGCCAGCGGTGGCGGAAGGGCGTTCGACGGGGAGGCCAGGAGTTCCGTCAGGCGGTCCTCCGCCGCCCGCGAGGCCTCGCTCTGGGCCTGGGCCTCCGCCAGGGTTTCCGCCTGCGCGTCCCGGGCGGGCAGCCTCAGCAGCCGGATCAACGGGGGCAGGGTCAGGCCCTGCACCACCAGGGTGCCGATGACCGTCGTGAAGGTCAGGAACAGGATCAGGTTCCGGTGCGGCACGCTGATCGGCACGGAGAAGGCGATCGCCAGCGAGACGACGCCCCGCATCCCGGCCCATCCGACGATGACCGGGGCCTTCCAGTTCGTCTCCGGTTCGCGTTCCCGGATCCGCCGGGAGAGCCGCGGCAGGAACGTCGCCGGGAAGACCCAGGCGAAGCGGGCCACCACCACGACCACGAAGACGGCCAGCGCGTACCCGGCCGCGGCCAGGCCCTCGTACTGCCCCAGCCCCTTGAGGACCACCGGCAGTTGGAGCCCGATCAGGGCGAAGACCACCGATTCGAGGATGAAGGCGACCATCTTCCAGACCGCCTCCTCCTGGAGCCGGGTCGCGAAGTCCACCTGCCAGGCCCGGTGCCCCAGGTACAGGGCGACGACCACCACCGCCAGCACTCCCGAGGCGTGCACCCGTTCGGCGGCCGCGTAGGCCACGAACGGGATCAGCAGCGACAGGGTGTTCTGGAGCAGGGGTTCGCGCAGCCGTTGGCGCATCACGTGGATCGGGACCATCAGCAGCAGGCCCACGCCCACGCCGCCCACCGAGGCCAGCAGGAACTCCGCGATCCCGCCCGCCCAGCCGGCGCTCACCCCGACCGCCGCCGCCAGCGCAACCTTGTACGCGGTGATCGCGGTGGCGTCGTTGACCAGGGATTCCCCCTGGAGGATCGTCGTGATCCGGTTCGGCAGCCCGAGCTGGCGGGCGATGGCCGTCGCCGCGACCGCGTCGGGCGGGGCGATGACCGCGCCCAGCACCAGCGCCACCGGCAGCGACAGATCGGGCACCACCAGGTACGCGGCGTACCCGACGGCGAGCGTCGCGAAGAGCACGTAGCCCACCGAGAGCAGCGCCACGGGCCGCAGGTTGGCCCTCAGGTCCAGGTACGAACTGTCCACCGCGGCGGTGTAGAGCAGCGGCGGGAGCAGCAGCGGCAGCACGATGTGCGGGTCCAGCCCGTACTCGGGCACTCCCGGCACGTACGCCGCGATCAGCCCGGCCGCGACCAGAAGCAGCGGCGCGGGCACCGGGGTGCGGCGGGCCAGACCGGCCACGATCGCGCAGCCGGCGACGAGCGCCACCAGCGGCAATACCTCCATCGAAGATCATCCTCGCTTGATTCGCGTCATCCTCGGGCGCCCACACCTCAGTACGCTGGCCATCATGAGCGAGTGCACCCACGTTGCCGAACTGCCGCGCCCCGAGCCCGTCCCCCTTGCCCTGACCTGCCCCGAATGTCTGGAGCTCGGCAGCCATCCGGTGCAGCTGCGGATGTGCCTGGAGTGCGGGTACGTCGCCTGCTGCGATTCCTCGCCGCACCGGCACGCCACGGCGCACCACCACGCGACCGGCCACCCCGTCATGCGAAGCTTCGAACCGGGCGAGACCTGGCGGTGGTGTTTTGTCGACGGTTCGATCGTCTGAAGCGGGGTAGGTCAACCCTCCGCCGGTTCCCCTGATTTGGACCCGCAGACCCCTAGCCACTGTGCGTACCCATGGGCTTACCATCAGTCACTGGCCGCAGGCATGGCCATTCGGCCAGCCGTGTTCGACGGGGCCCTGCGCTCTCCAGCACGGGGTACCGCGACACGATCGCCCGGATCGCGATAGCGTCACCGGCGAACAGAGCTCGTACCACCTTGGAGGTGAGGGTGTCCCAGATCGCAGGCGAGCCCGGGACCCAGGACTTCGTGGAAGTCCGGCTGCCCGCTGCGGGTGCCTACCTGTCGGTGCTGCGGACGGCCACGGCCGGTCTCGCAGCACGTTTGGACTTCACCCTCGACGAGATCGAGGACCTCCGCATCGCGGTGGACGAGGCCTGCGCGATCCTGCTCCAGCAGGCCGTGCCCGGCTCCGTCCTCAGCTGCGTCTTCCGGCTGGTGGATGATTCGCTGGAAGTGACCGTCTCCGCTCCGACCACCGACGGCCGGGCACCGGAGCGCGACACGTTCGCGTGGACGGTCCTCTCGGCCTTGGCCGGGAAGGTCGAGGCCACGGTCGAGGAGGACCGAACGGTGAGCATCAGCCTCTACAAACAGCGCGGCGCGGGGCCAGGCCCGGCGTGAGCGGCGGGGAGGTCCCGGTGCGGGGCGGGGATCGGCCCCGGGTACGACACGAGGTCGACGGGGGCATTCCGGATCAGCAGCACGCCCGGCCGCACCCGGCTGACACGGATGCGGAAGACGGCTTTTTGGACTCGGCGGAGCGACGGGCGGGCCCTGTGAGCGACAACCAGCACGACCAAACACTGCCGGTCCACCCGACGGGGGCCGCTGCCACGGCCCCCGCGGCCCCGGCCCAGGCCTCGGCCACGGACGCGCCGGAAGCACCCGAAGGCCCACAGCCTCCGGTGTTCACGGCCCCGCTGCCGCTGCCCGATCCGCGCGACCGCAGTGGCGCGCGGGCCCTGTTCATCGAGTTGCGGGCGCTGCCCGACGGCTCGGTGGAGAAGGCCGAGCTGCGCAACCGGCTGGTACGGATGCACCTGCCGCTCGTCGAGCACCTGGCGCGGCGCTTCCGCAACCGCGGCGAGCCGCTGGACGACCTGACCCAGGTCGCCACCATCGGCCTGATCAAGTCGGTGGACCGGTTCGACCCGGACCGCGGGGTCGAGTTCTCCACGTACGCCACGCCCACGGTGGTCGGCGAGATCAAGCGCCACTTCCGCGACAAGGGCTGGGCGGTACGCGTCCCGAGGCGGCTCCAGGAGCTGCGGCTCTCGCTGACCACGGCGACGGCCGAACTTTCCCAGCAGCACGGCCGCTCCCCCACGGTCCACGAACTGGCCGAACGGCTGGGGATCTCCGAGGAGGAGGTCCTGGAGGGCCTCGAATCGGCCAACGCCTACAGCACCCTCTCCCTGGACGTCCCGGACACCGACGACGAGTCGCCGGCGGTCGCGGACACCCTGGGCTCGGAGGACGAGGCGCTGGAGGGCGTCGAGTACCGCGAATCGCTCAAGCCGCTCCTGGAGGGGCTGCCGCCGCGGGAGAAGCGGATCCTGCTGCTGCGGTTCTTCGGGAACATGACCCAGTCGCAGATCGCACAGGAGGTCGGCATCTCCCAGATGCACGTCTCGCGACTGCTGGCCCGCACCCTGGCCCAGCTCCGCGAGAAGCTCCTCGTCGAGGAGTGAGCAGCCGTGAGCGGGGCCCTCGGCCCCGCTCACCTGTACGGATCAGTACGTACGGGCCGGCGCACGCGCGACGACGCGGCTATCGGGCCTGTTCCGCGGGCCCGATGCCCAGCGCCACGGTCGCCGTCGGGTTCACCAGCAGCCCGACGACGGCCACCGCGGCCAGCGCCAGGGCGACGGCGGCGCCCTTCATCGCGCCGCCCCCGTTCCACACGGTCCAGGCCACGGGCAGGGCCATCAGCTGGGTGATCAGCGCCGGGCCGCGGCTCCAGCGGCGGCCCAGGCGCAGCCCGCGCGCCGCGATCAGCGGCAGCGCGGCGAGGACGAGCAGGGTGGCCCCGCCCATCTCGGCCGTCGTGAAGGACTCGGAATCGCCGCCGATGCCCGCGTACAGCACGGACACGCCGAGGCCGGCCAGGGCCAGGCCCTCCAGCGCGGTGAGCGCGGCGGCCGCGGTCAGCCTGCGGGGCAGCACGGCGGGGACGGCGGGCGCGGTGGGGCTGGGCTCGGTACTCACTCCAGCAGGGTATCGGCGTGCCTCCCGGTCCCGGAGGGACGGGCCGTATGGGACGCGTACGAACGGGTCGGTAGGCTGCGCTCATGCGTGCACTTCTCGTGGCCAACCCAGCAGCGACGACCACCAGTGCGCGCACGCGCGATGTCCTGACCCACGCCCTGGCCAGCGAGATGAAGCTGGAGGCGGTCACCACCGAGTACCGGGGGCACGCCCGGGACCTGGGACGCCGGGCCGCCGAGACCGGAATCGACCTGGTCGTGGCCCTCGGCGGGGACGGCACCGTGAACGAAGTGGTCAACGGACTGCTGCACGAAGGCCCCGATCCGGACCGGCTGCCGGGCCTGGCCGTGGTTCCCGGCGGCTCCACCAATGTGTTCGCCCGTGCGCTCGGCCTGCCCAACGACGCGGTCGAGGCGACCGGCGCCCTGCTGGACGCGCTGCGGGAGCGGCGCGAGCGGACCGTCGGCCTGGGGCTGGCGGCGGGTACGCCGGGCACGGAGGACGAGTCGGTGCCGGCCCGCTGGTTCACCTTCTGCGCGGGCTTCGGCTTCGACGCGGGCGTCGTGGGCCGGGTCGAACAGCAGCGCGAACGGGGCAAGCGTTCGACGCACGCCCTCTACGTACGGCAGCTGATGCGCCAGTTCTGGGAGGAACCCAACCGCCGGCACGGCTCGGTGACACTGGAGCGCCCCGGCGCGGATCCCGTCACGGACCTGGTCCTGTCGATAGTGTGCAACACGTCACCCTGGACGTATCTGGGCAACCGGCCGCTCTACGCGTCTCCGGAGGCATCGTTCGATACCGCACTTGACGTATTGGCACTGGACCGTTTGTCAACTTCGGCCGTCGCCCGGTACGCGACGCAGCTGCTGACCTCGACTCCTGAGCGCGGCCCGCATGGAAAGCATGCGGTGTCTCTGCACGATCTGACCGACTTCACCTTGCATTCCAAGGTGCCGCTTCCGTTCCAGATGGACGGAGACCACCTCGGACTGCGCACCAGCGTTCAGTTCACAGGCGTACGCCGGGCACTGCGTGTGATTGTGTGAGTGGAAGGGCCTAAAGTCCTTTCACTCGAACGTTTACACGCCGGTCCACCCCCAGGAACTAGGGCTGTGACCTAGTAGACACCGACGAATCAAAAAAAACTTTCCGGAAGGGGTTGTATCCCCGTCCGAGGTTTGCGAATCTCTACATGGCGATCGGGACAGCCCGCAGAACCCGGCACCCACACAGACCGCCAGAACCCCTCCACGAATCTCCGGCAGCCCAGGGCGAGTTTTTCCCCAAACTGGGCGGTCTCCCTTCCTTCGCGAAGGGATTCGTGAAAGCGTTCACATTCACAAGCAACCTGCCCGCAATACAAGGAGATGGAGCAGCCATGGACTGGCGTCACAACGCCGTTTGTCGTGAGGAAGACCCGGAACTCTTCTTCCCCATCGGCAACACCGGTCCTGCGCTGCTGCAGATCGAGGAAGCCAAGGCCGTCTGCCGCCGTTGCCCCGTCATGGAGCAGTGCCTGCAGTGGGCGCTCGAGTCCGGCCAGGACTCCGGTGTCTGGGGCGGTCTCAGCGAGGACGAGCGCCGTGCAATGAAGCGCCGCGCCGCTCGCAACCGGGCGCGCAACGCCAGCGCCTGATATCGACTTTCGAGCCTCGAGCCGCAGCGCGTAGTACCCCATATAAGCGCTCAGCAACGTGCTCTTGAGCCCCGGACCGAAAACCATTCGGTCCGGGGCTCAGTGCTGTCCGGGGCGGGGAGCCTCACTCTGAGTGACGGGGCCGGTGCTCCGGCCCCGCCGCTCCGCCGGCTACTTCTGCGAGATCGCCGGTATGTCGAGGACGACCTTGGTGCCGCGCGGCTCGGCCGCGACCATGTCGAAGCTGCCGCCGAGCTCGCCCTCCACGAGGGTCCGTACGATCTGCAGCCCGAGGTTGCCGGCCCGCTTGGGGTCGAAGCCCTCGGGCAGGCCGCAGCCGTCGTCGACCACCGAGATCAGCAGCCGGGCATCGCCCCGGCCGCTCCCCGAGCGGGTCGCGGACACCTCCACGGTGCCGCCCTCCCCCTGGGTGAAGGCGTGTTCCAGGGCGTTCTGCAGGATCTCCGTGAGCACCATCGCCAGCGGAGTGGCGACCTCCGCGTCCAGGATTCCGAACCGCCCGATGCGCCGGCAGTCGACCTTGCCCGGGGAGATCTCGGCGACCATCGCGATCACGCGGTCGGCGATCTCGTCGAACTCGACCCGCTCGTCGAGGTTCTGAGACAGCGTCTCGTGCACGATCGCGATCGACCCGACACGGCGGACCGCCTCGTTCAGCGCCTCGCGTCCCTGCGGGGAATCCATCCGCCGGGCCTGGAGCCGCAAGAGCGCGGCCACGGTCTGGAGGTTGTTCTTCACCCGGTGGTGGATCTCCCGGATGGTCGCGTCCTTGGTGATCAATTCACGTTCGCGACGGCGCAGTTCCGTGACGTCGCGGCAGAGCACGAGGGAACCGATCCGGGTCCCCTTGGGCTTGAGCGGAATGGCCCGCAGCTGGATGACCCCGCCGTTGCCCTCGGCCTCGGTCTCGCGCGGGGCCCAGCCACTGGCGAGCTTGACCAGCGCCTCGTCCACCGGGCCGCGCGACGGAGCCAGTTCGGAGGTGATGTTGCCCAGGTGCTGGCCGACCAGGTCGGAGGCGAGGCCGAGGCGGTGGTAGGCGGAGAGCGCGTTCGGGGACGCGTACGTCACCACGCCGTCGGCGTCGAGCCGGATCAGGCCGTCCCCGACCCGCGGGGAGGCGTCCATGTCCACCTGCTGACCGGGGAACGGGAAGGAGCCCGCCGCGATCATCTGGGCCAGGTCCGAGGCGGACTGGAGGTAGGTGAGCTCCAGCCGGCTGGGTGTACGCACAGTGAGCAGGTTGGTGTTGCGGGCGATGACGCCCAGCACCCGGCCCTCCCGGCGCACGGGGATCGACTCGACGCGGACCGGCACCTCCTCGCGCCACTCCGGGTCCCCCTCGCGCACGATGCGGCCCTCGTCGAGCGCGGCGTCGAGCAGCGGGCGGCGGCCCCGCGGGACCAGGTGGCCGACCATGTCGTCCTGGTACGAGGTGGGGCCGGTGTTCGGGCGCATCTGCGCGACCGAGACGTACCGGGTGCCGTCGAGGGTGGGAACCCACAGCACGAGGTCGGCGAAGGAGAGGTCGGAGAGCAGCTGCCACTCCGAGACCAGCAGGTGGAGCCACTCCAGGTCGGTTTCACTGAGAGCGGTGTGCTGGCGTACGAGGTCGTTCATGGAGGGCACGTGGCGAGCGTACCCCGGGTATGGGCCACGACTTTCCGCAGCGCGATACCGCGGAGTATCCAGGAGCCCCGGGGTACGCGTAGGGTTGGATGAAGTGACGGGAACCAGGGTCCCGCCATTGGATGGACAGAACAGATTGGTCTAGTCCACAATTGCTTCATACTTCCGCCCTCCCCGCACAGGAGGACGGATCGAGGTAAGCCGCGCGCTCTGCCCTGACCGCGCGGAACCTCCACAGGCCGTCGGGAACCGCACACCCGTCGGTCGCGAGTAACTCCGGGCCACGGTGCCGGGCGGGCTGAGGGTCCCATCCGGCACCGTGCCCAGAGGAACGATCGTCACGCGGAGTGACTCCGCACTCGGCCTAGCCCGGCCAGGCACGCATCGCCACTTCCGCCACCGCCTCCAGCTCCCCGCGGCTCGCCCCGTCGCGCGACTGCTGGGACATCCCCTGCAGCACGGCCCCGGCGTAGCGGGCCAGCGCCCGCGCGTTCGTGGTGTCCGGCAGGACCCCCGTGGCCATGTCCGCCCGGATCCGGGCCTCGAATGCCACCAGGTTGGCCTCGCGCCGCTCGCGCAGTGCCTGCGCCACCTCCTTCGAGGTGGTGTTGACGGCCGCGCTGATCACCATGCAGCCCGGCGGGTGCGCCGGGTCGGTGTAGACCTCGGCCGCCTCCTGCAGGATGCGGCCCACGGCCGCGCGGGCGGTGGGCTCCTCGGCGAGCGCCGCGGCCCCGAAGTCCCCGTAGCGGCCGCCGTAGACCACCACGACCTCGTCGAAGAGCTTTCGCTTGTCCCCGAAGGCCGCGTAGAGGCTGGGGGCGCCGATGCCGAGCGCGGCGGTCAGGTCGGAGATGGACGTGGCCTCGTAGCCGTTCTCCCAGAAGGCGAACATCGCCTTGTCCAGGGCCGCGTCGCGGTCGAAGGAGCGGGGCCTGCCGCGCTGTCCGGTCACCATGAACTCATTCTATAGCGCTCGTTATGAAATCTGATACGGTCGCCGAGTTCTGTATCGATCGCTACCGAATGGGGGGTTCGCCATGGGCGTGCTCAAGGGGAAGACGGCACTGGTCACGGGCGGCGGCAGGGGCATCGGCCGGGCCGTCTCGCAGCGGCTGGCCCGGGACGGGGCACTGGTCGCGGTGGCCTACGGGCGCAACGAGGCGGCGGCGAAGGAGACCGTGGACGCCATCGAGGCGGCCGGCGGTCGGGCCTTCGCGATCGGGGCCGAGCTGGGCGTCCCGGGCGACGCACAGGCGCTCTGGGCGGCGTACGCGGCCCACCCGCTGGCCACGGAGGAGGTGGACGTGCTGGTGAACAACGCGGGCGCGGCCACCTTCGCCGACATCGCCTCGACGGACGAGGAGACCTACGACCGGGTCCACGCGCTCAACGCGAAGGCGCCGTTCTTCGTGATCAAGCACGGCCTGGCCCGGCTGCGGGACGGCGGCCGCATCGTGAACGTGACCGGCACCCCCGAGATCGCCCTGCCGGCCATCCTGGCCACGGTCACGGCGAAGGGCGCGGTGAACGCGCTGACGGTGTCGCTGGCCGCCGAGCTCGCGCCCCGGGGCATCACGGTGAACTCGGTGGGCCCGGGGATCACCGAGACCGATCTGAACGCGGGCTGGCTGGCCGATCCGGCGGCCCGCGCGCACGCCGCGTCCCGCTCGGTCTTCGACCGCGTCGGCACTGCGCAGGAGGTCGCGGACGTGGTCGCCTTCCTCGCCTCCCCGGACTCCCGCTGGATCACCGGCCAGCACCTCTCGGCGACGGGCGGGCTCCAGCTCGCGCTGCTCTAGCCCATCGCGGGCCCGCGGTCGGACGCCGGTCGCGGGCCCGGCTCCCGGGAGGCCGGGAGCCGGGATCCGGCCCACCATGGGAGTGTGCGAAGACAGGCCGCGGGGGGCCTCTCTCTGCTAGATTGGTCCCAGATTGGTCTATACCACAAACGCCACACTCCAGATCGGCAGGCCCCGCGTGGAAGTTGTCATCGTCCCGGACGCCAAGGCAGGCGGCGAACTCATCGCGGAGGCCATGGCCGCCCTGGTCCGCCGCAAGCCCGACGCCCTGCTCGGCGTGGCGACCGGCTCTACCCCGCTGCCCATCTACGAGGCGCTGGCCGCGCAGGTCAAGGCCGGCAAGGTCGACGCATCGAAGGCCCGCATCTGCCAGCTCGACGAGTACGTCGGCCTGCCGACCGGACACCCCGAGTCCTATCGCGCCGTGGTGCTGCGCGAGGTCGTCGAGCCGCTGGGCCTGTCCCAGGACTCCTTCATGGGCCCCGACGGCAGCGCCGCCGACATCGTCGCCGCGTGCGACGCGTACGACAGGGCGCTCGCCGAGGCCGGCGGCGTCGACCTCCAGCTGCTGGGCATCGGCACAGACGGGCACATCGGCTTCAACGAGCCCTGCTCCTCGCTCGCCTCGCGCACCCGCATCAAGACGCTGACGGAGCAGACCCGCGTGGACAACGCGCGCTTCTTCGACAACGACATAGACCAGGTGCCCCACCACGTCATCACCCAGGGCATCGGCACCATCCTCGACGCCCGCCACCTGGTCCTGCTGGCCACCGGCGAGGGCAAGGCCGAGGCCGTGGCGCAGACCGTCGAGGGCCCGCTGTCCGCCCTGGTCCCGGCCTCGGCGCTCCAGCTGCACCGCCACGCCACGATCGTCGTGGACGAGGCCGCCGCGTCCAAGCTGAAGCTCGCGGACTACTTCCGCCACACCTACGCCAACAAGCCCGCCTGGCAGGGCCTGTAAGCAGTACCGGTACGCGAAGGGCCGGGCCCCCTGAGGGGGCCCGGCCCTTTACGTTTCGGCCTTGCCGGCGCTTCATTCCAGCCCCGCCCGGGGGCACCTCCCAGCGGTAGCTGGGGGAGTTTGAGGCGCGGGGTCCGGGGCAGAGCCCCGGCAGCCGGGCCGCAGAGGCCCCTAAACCCCCGCGATGACCTCGGCGGCAGCCTTGCCACAGACCCGGGCGGCGCCGTGGGTCGCGATGTGCAAAGCCCCCCGGGGCTCCGCCTTCGGCAGCCCCATCTCGACGACGATCGTCTGCGGCCGCGCAGCGACCAGCGCGTCCAGGGCCTCGGTCATCCAGGGGTGGCGGTGCGCGTCGCGGACCACCGCGACGACGGTGCGGTTCCCCGCGGCCGCCAGGATGTCGGCGGCCGAGGAGCCCTCGGGGTACACGCCCGACTCGGTGCCCGGGATCAGCGCGGCGAGTTCCCCGGCCACTCCCCACGGGGTCTCGTCGCCCACCGCGACGTTCGCGACGGGTGCGAGCGTGGCCACGTACGGGGCGTTGACCGGTGCGGCGGCAGCGGGCGAGCCCGAGACCGTCATCGCCCGGCGGGCCGCGGCCAGGCCGATGCCGGGCGCGCTCCCCTCCTGGTGCGCGCCCGGCGCGGCGAGGGCGGCGCGCGAGCGCCGGGTCCATTCGGCCAAGGTCCGCACGCGTGCGGCGGCCTCGGCGAGCCGCTCCTCCGGGAGCGAGCCTTCGCGGACGGCCGCGACCAGGGCGTCGCGCAGGCGCAGGACGGTCTCCTCGTCGGCGAGCCCGCCGCCGACACAGATCGCGTCGGCGCCGGCCGCGATGGCCAGTACCGAGCCGCGCTCGATGCCGTACGTCCCGGCGATGGCGTTCATCTCCATGCCGTCGGTGACGATCAGGCCCTCGTAGCCGAGCTCCTTGCGCAGCAGACCGGTCAGGATCTGCGGGCTCAGGGTGGCCGGGCGGGTCGGGTCCAGGGCGGGCACGAGGATGTGCGCGCTCATGACGGCCAGCGTGCCGGCCTCGATGGCCGCCCGGAACGGTACGAGTTCGCGTGCGGCCAGGGTGTCGAGGTCCACGTCGATGCGGGGCAGCGCGTGGTGCGAGTCGACGTTGGTGTCGCCGTGGCCGGGGAAGTGCTTGGTGCAGGCGGCGACGCCGGCGGCCTGGAGGCCTTCGACGTAGGCGGCGGTGTGCCGGGCCGCGAGCTGGGTGTCGGCGCCGAAGGAGCGTACGCCGATGACCGGGTTGTCCGGGTTGGAGTTGACGTCCGCGGACGGGGCCCAGTTGAGGTTGACCCCGCACTCGGCGAGGCGGCGGCCGAGCTCGCGGGCGACGTCGCGGGTCAGGTCGATGTCGTCCACGGCGCCGAGCGCCAGGTTCCCGGGGAAGGACGAGCCGCCGCGGACCTCCAGGCGGGTGACGTCGCCGCCCTCCTCGTCGATGGCGACGAGGACGTCGTCCCGCTCGCGCCGCAGCTGCGCGGTGAGCGCGGCGAGCTGGTCGGGCGAGGAGATGTTGCGGCCGAAGAGGCCGACGGCGGTGAGCCCTTCGGAGACCCGGCGCAGCACCCAGGCGGGGGCGGTGGTGCCCTCGAAGCCGGGCTGGAGCACCGCGAGGGCGTCACGGGTGAGCGTATCGGTGCGGTGCGCAAGGACAGTCATGGGCCGTTATCCCTTCACGGCGCCGGCGGTGAGGCCCGCGGCCATCTTGCGCTGGACGATGAGGAAGAGGATCACGATCGGGATCGCCATCATGGTGGAGCCGGCCATCATCGGCGCGAACTCGGTGCCGTGCTTGGTGGTGAAGTTGCCGAGCCAGACGGTCGCGGTCTGGTTCTGCTGGCTCATCAGCATGAGGGCGTAGAGGTACTCGTTCCACGCCTGGATGAAGCCGTAGACGGAGGTCGCGACCATGCCGGGCGCCAGCAGTGGGAAGACCACCCGCAGGAAGGCGCCGGTCGGGGTGCAGCCGTCGACCTGGGCCGACTCCTCCAGCTCCTTGGGGATGTTCACGATGAAGCCGCGCAGCGTCCACACCGTGAAGGGGAGGATGAAGGTCAGGTACGTGATGATCAGACCGGTGAGCTTGTCGTACTGACCGAGGTCGTTCAGGAGCAGGAAGACCGGGATGATCATCGCGACGAGCGGGATCATCTGGACGGCCAGGATGCCCACGATGACGACCTTGCGGCCCCGGAAGGCGAACCGGGAGATCGCGAGGGCCGCCAGCATGCCGACCGCGATGCCGATGACGACCACGACGAGCGAGACGATCAGACTCCGCCCGACCGGTCCCCAGAAGTCGGCGATGTTCAGCGCGCGCCGGAAGTTGTCCAGCGTGAACGGGCTGGGGAAGAAGTGGGGGTTCGGGTCGATCGCGTCCTTGGACGGCTTGAACGCGGTGTTGAGCATCCAGTAGACCGGGAAGCCCATGATCGCGAAGACCAGGAGTCCGACGGCGTTCCAGCCGAGCTTGGACTTCCTCGGCTTCCTCAGCTTCGTCGGTCCGACGGGCGCGACGGGCGCTGCGGGCGCGGTGGGCGCGGTGGTCGAGGTCACTCCACCTCTCCGATCTTGAGCATCTGGCGCATGTAGACGGCGACCACGCCGAGCAGGAGCAGCACGGTCACGAGGGCGATCGCGGAGCCGCCCGAGTAGTCGTTGACGACGAAGGCCTGCTGGTACGAGTACGTGGTCAGCAGCTGGAACTCGGACTCGGGGTTGCCGTTGCGCATCACGAAGACCTGCGGGAAGACACCCATGTCCCAGATGACGGAGAGCGTCGTCAGCATGACGATGATCGGCTTCATGATCGGGAGGGTGACGTGGCGGAAGACGCCCCAGGAACCGGCGCCGTCGAGGCGCGCGGCCTCCTCCAGCTCCTTGGGTACCTGCGTCAGACCCGCGCTGAGGGTGATGACGATGAAGGGCACCGCACCCCAGATCACCAGGAGCATGATCACCATGAGGCCCTGCGGACCACTGGCGAACCAGTTGTGGCCGATCATGTCCACGCCGGGGAGCTTGTCCAGCAGGTAGTTGAGGACGCCGTAGTCCGTGTCGAAGAGCCACTTGAAGACGGCCGTCGCGACGATGATGGGCATGCCCCAGCTCGCTACGAGGGCGACGCTGATGAGGATCTTGACGAAGCCGGAGACTCGCTGGAGGAGCAGCGCGATCAGCATGCCGATGACCATCGTCAGGACGACCGCGCCGACCGCGAAGAGGACCGTGCGGAGCACGACGGCCCAGAATTCGCCGTCGCCCAGGACCTTCGTGAAGTTGTCGAAGCCCACCCACTGGGCTTCCTTGAAACCCCAGAGCTCGGTCTTGCCGAAGTTCTGGAAGGAGAGGGTCACCAGCCTGAAGAGCGGGTACCCCATGATGAGGACGATGATCAGCAGGCACGGCGCCAGCAGCAGCCAGGGAGTCGCACCCGGGCCCCTGCGGTCGGCCTTGCCCGGCTTTCTGCTGTTTCCGCTCCCGGCTCCCTGGGAAGTCTTCTGCTTCGCCGGCGCCAGGTCGGGCTTGGTGGTCTGTGCGGCACTCATCGCGCGCTCCTCGGGGGTCCCTCTCTTGACGGGCGGCAGGGCCCCGCCGTTCGGCGGGGCCCTGCCGGCTTCAGGTCACTTGGTGTTGATGACCTTGTCGATCTCGGCGTCGGCGGCCTTGGCCGCGTCCTCGACCGACTTCGCGCCCGTGCCGATGTCACGGAGCATCGTCTGCAGGACCTTGCCCTTCTCGACCTGACCCCAGCCGGACGCGGTCGGGACGAACCAGGAGGACTCCGCCGCGGTGGCCGCGACCTGGGTCTTCGGGTCCGCCTTCAGCGGGGCGAGGTCCGTCTTGTTGTTCGGCAGGTTGCCCTTGGCGATCAGGCCCTTCTGGCCCGCCGAACCGGTGAAGACGTTGATCCACTCGGCCGCGACGTCCTTGGCCTTGGACTTGGCCGGGATGGCCAGGTCCGAACCGCCGAGGAAGACGGGGAGGTTCTTGCCGTTGGGACCGGGCTGGACGAAGTTCTCCAACTTGTCCGCCAGGCCGCCGACCTTGTCGTTCTCCGGGGTCGCGGAGGTGGCGCCCTCCCAGCCGGCCGCGAAGATCGCCGCGGAGTTGCCCTGGCCGAAGACCACCGGACGGTCGGACTCGTCCTTGGTCTTGTCGGCGTGCATGTACTTGTCGAGGAGGTCCTTGTACTGCTTGAGGCCCTTCAGCGACTCGGCGGAGGAAAGGGAGCCCTTCCACTTGTCGCCGTCCTTCTTGGCGATGGCGCCGCCCGCGTCGTAGACGTAGGACATCGCCGCGTACCAGTCCGGGGAGGGCTGGTAGAGGGCGCTGAACTTGTCGCCCTTCGCGGCCTGGATCTTGTCCAGGGCGCCGGTGTAGTCGGCCCACGTCTTCGGTGCGGCGGTGACGCCGGCCGCGGCCGCGATGTCCTTGCGCCAGGTGCCCACGCGGCCACCGGCGTAGTAGGGGACACCGTAGGTCTTGCCGTCGTAGGTCACGGACTCCTTGAGCGCGTCGAGCCACGCGGCGGAGTTCTCGAACTTCGAGGCGTCGATGTCGGCGAAGGCGCCGGTCGACATGTAGCCGATCATCTCGGAGTTGCCCATCTCGACAACGTCCGGGGCCTTGTCCGTGGCGAGCACGGCGTCCAGCTTGGCGTTCTTGTCCGGCCAGCCGTAGTACTCGTGCTTGACCGTGAGGCCCGGGTGCTTCGCGATGACCGCGTCGTCGGCCGCCTTGACCAGATCGGGCCAGTTCTTCTGCGCGTCGACCGTCAGCCAGACGGTGATCTCCTTGGCGCCGGAGGCCTTGTCAGCGGTACCGGTCCCCTTGCTGTCAGACCCACCACACGCCGCGAGGCCGATAACCATGCCCGCGACTCCGACTGCCGCAATGAGCTTGCGCTTCACGCCACCCTCCTCAGGGATGCTGCCTGCAACTTCCCTTGCCCGCCGCGGTGACTCAAAAGCACCAAGTACTGCCCGTGGGGCCGGGATCTGATCCATATTGGTGTAGACCAGTAACGGGAGCTTGGCCTAGACCTTTAGGGGTGTCAAGGGTCTAATGAGCGGGTGCTCGGTCCGTTATCGGACCGACACCTGGGGGAGGGAGGAGGCCTGCCCTCCCGCCCGTGTCACGATGTGACCGCACATATCGGAGGAGCCGGTGACGGCAACGAAACTGGAGTCGGGAAGGCGGGCGGCGATGGCCACCGAAGGGGCGACCACGGAGCCGGATGGCGGGGCGGCCACTCGTACGGCTCGCGTGCCCAAGTACTACCGACTCAAGCGGCACTTGCTCGACATGACCGAGACGCTGCCGCCGGGCACACCGGTACCGCCGGAGCGCACGCTCGCGGCCGAATTCGACACCTCGCGGACCACGGTCCGACAGGCGCTCCAGGAGCTCGTCGTCGAAGGGCGACTGGAAAGGATCCAGGGCAAGGGCACCTTCGTCGCCAAGCCGAAGGTCTCCCAGCCCCTCCAACTCTCGTCCTACACCGAGGACATGAGGGCCCAGGGCCTGGAACCCACCTCCCAGCTCCTGGACATCGGCTACGTGACGGCCGACGACACCCTCGCCGGCCTGCTCAAGATCGCCACCGGGGGCCGGGTCCTGCGCATCGAGCGCCTTCGACTGGCCAGCGGCGAGCCGATGGCCATCGAGACCACCCATCTCTCGGCCAAGCGCTTCCCCGCGCTGCGCCGCTCGCTCGTCAAGTACACCTCCCTCTACACCGCCCTCGCCGAGGTGTACGACGTGCGCCTGGCGGAGGCCGAGGAGACCATCGAGACCTCGCTGGCCACCCCGAGGGAGGCCGGACTGCTCGGCACGGACGTCGGACTGCCGATGCTGATGCTTTCCCGCCATTCGCTGGACGCCGACGGGGAGCCCGTCGAGTGGGTGCGTTCGGTCTACCGCGGCGATCGTTACAAGTTCGTCGCCCGACTCCAGCGCCCCGCGGTCTGATTCGTAGTTGACTCTCGTTCCGCTATGCGGACGGGGGGTTACGCCCACCGGGCGGCCCCCCGTAGATTCCCTGCGCTTACGCAGATGATCAACGAGGGGACCAGGGATCATGCCTGAACCGGAAGCAACGGAAACAGAACGGAACACGGCGGGTCCGGGCACCACGCCGGGCTCGCCTTCGCCGTCACAGGGCCCCGAGGGTGCCACGGGGGCGCTGGGGCGCATGTCTCCCCGCTCCGTGGTCCTGTGGGTGCTCGTCGGGCTCGTCGGCGCCATCGGCTGGGGCGTGCTGGCGCTCTCCCGCGGCGAGGAGATCTCGGCCGCGTGGCTGCTCGCCGCCGCGCTGGGTTCGTACGCGATCGGCTACCGCTTCTACGCGCGCTTCATCGCGGACCGCGTCCTGAAGGTGGACCGGACCCGGGCCACTCCCGCCGAACGCCTCGACAACGGTGTCGACTTCCACCCGACCGACCGACGGGTGCTTTTCGGCCATCACTTCGCCGCCGTCGCCGGCGCCGGCCCGCTGGTGGGTCCCGTACTCGCCTCGCAGATGGGCTACCTGCCCGGCACCATCTGGATCGTCGCGGGCGTGATCTTCGCGGGCGCGGTCCAGGACATGGTCACGCTCTTCTTCTCCACCCGGCGCAACGGCCGTTCGCTCGGCCAGATGGCCCGGGACGAGATCGGCCCGGTCGGCGGTGCGGCCGCGCTCGTCGCCGTCTTCGCCATCATGATCATCCTGCTGGCCGTGCTGGCACTGGTCATCGTCAACGCGCTGGCGCACTCCCCGTGGGGCGTCTTCTCCATCGGCATGACCATCCCGATCGCCCTCTTCATGGGCTTCTACCTGCGCGTCCTGCGCCCGGGCCGGGTCACCGAGGTCTCCCTCGTCGGCGTCGCGCTGCTGCTCCTGGCCATCGTCGCGGGCGGCTGGGTCGCGGAGTCCTCGCTGGCGGACACCTTCACCCTGGAGAAGGAGACGCTGGTCATCTGGATGATCGCGTACGGGTTCGTGGCGTCCGTGCTGCCGGTCTGGATGCTGCTCGCCCCGCGCGACTACCTCTCCACCTTCATGAAGGTCGGCACCATCGGCCTGCTGGCCGTGGGCGTGGTCGTCTCCATGCCGGTCCTGAGGATGCCCGCGGTCACCGACTTCGCCTCGCGCGGCGACGGCCCGGTCTTCGCCGGCTCGATGTTCCCCTTCGTCTTCATCACCATCGCCTGCGGAGCGCTGTCCGGGTTCCACTCGCTGGTCTCCTCCGGCACCACCCCGAAGATGATCCAGAAGGAGACCCAGGTCCGGGTCATCGGCTACGGCGCGATGCTGACCGAGTCCTTCGTCGCCGTCATGGCGATCATCGCGGCCTGCATCATCGACCCGGGCCTGTACTTCGCGGTCAACTCCCCCGCCGGAGTCGTCGGCGCCACCGTCCAGACCGCCTCCGAGGCGGTCGCCCACTTCGGCTTCGCCATCTCCCCCGAAGCCCTCGCGCAGGCCGCGAAGGACGTGGAGGAGACCAGCCTGCTGTCCCGCACGGGCGGCGCACCGACCTTCGCACTCGGAATGTCGGAGATCTTCTCGTCCGTGGTCGGCGGCTCCTCGATGAAGGCCTTCTGGTACCACTTCGCGATCATGTTCGAGGCCCTGTTCATCCTGACCACGGTCGACGCGGGCACCCGCGTGGGCCGGTTCATGCTCCAGGACACCCTCGGCAACGTGCACAAGTCCTTCAAGGACATCAGCTGGAAGCCGGGCGTCTGGTTCGCCAGCGCGATCGTCGTCGGCGGCTGGGGCTACTTCCTGTGGGTCGGCGTCAAGGACCCGCTGGGCGGCATCAACCAGCTCTTCCCGCTGTTCGGGATCGCGAACCAGCTGCTCGCGGCGGTCGCCCTGGCCGTCTGCACCACGCTGCTGGTCAAGTCGGGCCGCCTCAAGTGGGCCTGGGTGACGGGTGTCCCGCTGGCGTGGGACGTGGCCGTCACCCTCACCGCCAGCTACCAGAAGATCTTCTCGGACAACCCGAAGATCGGCTTCTTCGCGCAGCGGGACCTCTACCAGGACGGCATCGACGCCGGCAAGATCCTCAAGCCCGCGAAGAACCTGGACGAGATGCACACCGTGGTCACCAACGCCACGGTCGACGGGGTCCTCTCGGTCCTCTTCGCACTGCTGATCGTCATCGTCCTGCTCGACGCGGCCCGGACCTGCTTCAACGCCGTCCGCAAGCCGGAGTCCGTCACCCTGGCCGAGACCCCGTGGACCGAGTCCCGGATCATCGCCCCGGCCGGGCTGATCCCCACCGCCGAGGAGCGCGCGGAGCTCGCCGCCGCCGGACTCGACTCGGGCGGGGGCCGCGTAAAGGAATCCGCGTGACGGGCCTGCGCCAGGTCCTGGACCGGGCCCGCTTCTACGTACGGGAGTTCTCCGGCGAGGCGGCGTACGACCACTACGTCGCCCACGCCCGCACCCACGACCCGGACGCGCAGGTGATGACCCGCCGGGCCTTCGAGCGGGCCCGCATGGACGCCCGCGAGGCCGACCCGCGCGAGGGGTTCCGCTGCTGCTGAGCACGGACCGCGCACACCGGGGCCGCCCCTCCTCCCGCCCCACCGGCGGGAGGCAGGGCGGCCCTTTCGCGCACCCTGTCGCACACTCGGTGCCATGGACATCGTCATCAGGGCGGCAACGGCCGCCGAATACGAAGAGCTGGGCGAGCTCACCGCACAGGCGTACCTCGGCGACGAGCTGCTGGACTTCGCCGAGGACGACCCCTACCTGGACCGGCTGCGCGACGTCGCCGGCCGGGCGGCCGACGCCGAAGTGATCGTCGCGGAGTACGAGGGCACGCTGCTCGGCAATGTGACCTTCGCCCCTCCCGGCAGCCCGCTCGCCCAGATCGCCGGCCCCCACGAGGCGGAGTTCCGGATGCTGGCCGTCTCGCCCGAAGCCCGCGGCCGGGGCGCCGGCGAGGCCCTGGTGCGCGCCTGCATGGCCCGCGCCCGGGAGCTGGAGGGCGTGACCCACCTGACGCTGTCGACCACCGAGAAGATGCTGGGAGCGCACCGGATCTACCACCGGCTGGGCTTCGTACGGACCCCGGAACGGGACTGGTACCCGGTCCCGGGCCTGCCCCTGCTCACCTACCGCGTCGAGCTGTAACAGCGCGCCACCGCCGACGGGCGACACAACATGTGGGGGCTACCGCGAGGGGCGGCCCCCACATGTATGCTCGTCCTCGCTGTCGTCGCAGGGGAATCCGGTGAGAATCCGGAACTGTCCCGCAACGGTATGAAATGCCCGGACCCGTTCGGTGCATCCACAAGTCCGAGGACCTGTCGACAGTGCGCCCGGATCGTCCGACCCGGGTGCCGATTCGTCCGGGCCTCGCGGTTGGGCCGGTGGACGTCACGTGGCGTATGCGTGCCCTGCCAGGTCCGCACTTCCCCGCGTGCGCCCCCTCGCGCCCCGCACCAACGGTGTTCCCGGAGCCGAGCGAGGGAGAGCTCCCCCCGTGACCATCGCGCCTTCCGCACCGCGCGCCGAGTCCGACCCGTCCGCCTATGAGGGTCCGGGGGCCGCGCTGTTGCGCACGCTCACCGAGCTGACCGCCGATCTGCCCGACACCGACCCCGGCCGGGTCGCCGCCGCCGCGCTGCGCGGCCGCAGCGCGGCCGCCGACGAGGCGGAGCTGCGTACGCTCGCCACCGAGGCGGCCGCCGGGCTGATCTCCGAGGACCCGGCGTACTCCCGGCTCGCCGCCCGGCTGCTGACGCTGGCCGTCCGCGACGAGGCCGCCGGCCAGGGCTCCCTCTCGTTCTCCGGCTCCGTCGAGGTGGGTCACCGCGAAGGCCTGATCGCCGACCGCACCGCAGACTTCGTACGTCTCCACGCGAACCGGCTCGACGCGCTGGTCGAGCACTCGCTCGCCGAGGGCGCCGACGACCGCTTCGGCTTCTTCGGCCTGCGCACGCTGCACAGCCGCTACCTGCTGCGCCACCCGATCACCCGCCAGGTCATCGAGACCCCGCAGTACTTCATGCTGCGCGTGGCCTGCGGACTCGCCGAGAACGAGAGCGTTCAGGCCGTCGAGGAAGTCGCCTCCCTCTACCGGCTGATGAGCCGCCTGGACTACCTGCCGTCCTCCCCCACGCTCTTCAACTCCGGCACCCGGCACCCGCAGATGTCCTCCTGCTACCTGCTGGACTCCCCGCTGGACGAGCTCGACTCGATCTACGACCGCTACCACCAGGTCGCCCGCCTCTCCAAGCACGCCGGCGGCATCGGCCTGTCCTACTCGCGCATCCGGGCCCGCGGCTCCCTGATCCGCGGCACCAACGGCCACTCCAACGGCATCGTGCCGTTCCTCAAGACGCTGGACGCCTCCGTCGCCGCCGTCAACCAGGGCGGCCGCCGCAAGGGCGCCGCGGCCGTCTACCTGGAGACCTGGCACGCGGACATCGAGGAGTTCCTGGAGCTCCGCGACAACACCGGCGAGGACCAGCGCCGCACCCACAACCTGAACCTGGCGCACTGGGTGCCGGACGAGTTCATGCGCCGCGTGAACTCCGACGCCGACTGGTCGCTGTTCTCCCCGGCCGACGTCCCCGAGCTCGTCGACCTGTGGGGCGACGAGTTCGACGCCGCCTACCGCAAGGCCGAGGCCGGCGGCCTGGCCCGCAAGACCATCCCCGCCCGCGACCTGTACGGCCGGATGATGCGCACCCTCGCGCAGACCGGCCAGGGCTGGATGACCTTCAAGGACGCCTCCAACCGCACCGCGAACCAGACCGCGGAGCCGGGCACCGTCGTCCACTCCTCGAACCTGTGCACCGAGATCATCGAGGTCACCAACGACGGCGAGACGGCCGTCTGCAACCTCGGCTCGGTCAACCTCGGCGCCTTCGTGCTCGCCGAGGCCGGCGACATCGACTGGGAGCGGCTGGACGAGACCGTCCGCACCGCCGTGACCTTCCTCGACCGCGTCGTGGACATCAACTTCTACCCGACCGAGCAGGCCGGCCGCTCCAACGCCCGCTGGCGCCCGGTGGGCCTGGGCGCGATGGGCCTGCAGGACGTCTTCTTCCAGCTGAAGCTGCCCTTCGACTCCCCCGAGGCGAAGGCCCTGTCCACCAAGCTCTCCGAGCGCATCATGCTCGCCGCGTACGAGGCCTCGTGCGACCTGGCCGAGCGCAGCGGCCCGCTCCCCGCCTGGGAGCAGACCCGTACCGCCCGCGGCGTCCTGCACCCCGACCACTACGAGGTCGAGCTGAACTGGCCGGAGCGCTGGGACGCGCTGCGCGCCCGGGTCGCGAAGTCCGGGATGCGCAACTCCCTCCTCCTGGCCATCGCCCCGACGGCGACCATCGCGTCGATCGCCGGCGTGTACGAGTGCATCGAGCCGCAGGTCTCCAACCTCTTCAAGCGCGAGACGCTGAGCGGGGAGTTCCTCCAGGTCAACGGCTACCTGGTGCAGGAGCTCAAGCGGCTCGGCGTCTGGGACGCCCAGACCCGCGAGGCGCTGCGCGAATCCAGCGGCTCCGTCCAGGGCTTCGGCTGGATCCCTGCCGAGGTCCGCGAGCTGTACCGCACGGCGTGGGAGATCCCGCAGCGCGGCCTGATCGACATGGCGGCGGCCCGTACGCCGTTCCTCGACCAGTCGCAGTCGCTGAACCTGTTCCTGGAGACGCCGACCATCGGCAAGCTCAGCTCCATGTACGCGTACGCCTGGAAGCAGGGCCTGAAGACCACGTACTACCTGCGCTCGCGCCCGGCGACGAAGATCGCCCGCGCCGCGCAGGCCACCACCCCGGTGGCGCTGCCCGAGCCCATGAACGCCGACGCCGCGGCCCTGGCCGCCGCCGAGGCAGCCGCCGCGGAAGCGCTCGCCTGCTCCCTTGAAAACCCCGAGTCCTGCGAGGCCTGCCAGTAATGAGCTCCACAGACAAGAAGAACCTCCTGGACCCGGGCTTCGAGCTCACGCTCCGCCCCATGCGCTACCCGGACTTCTACGAGCGCTACCGGGACGCGATCAAGAACACCTGGACCGTGGAGGAGGTCGACCTCCACTCGGACGTGGCCGACCTCGCCAAGCTCACCCCCGGTGAGCAGCACATGATCGGCCGCCTGGTCGCGTTCTTCGCGACGGGCGACTCGATCGTCTCGAACAACCTCGTCCTGACCCTGTACAAGCACATCAACTCCCCGGAGGCGCGCCTGTACCTGTCGCGCCAGCTCTTCGAGGAGGCCGTGCACGTCCAGTTCTACCTGACGCTGCTCGACACCTACCTGCCGGACCCGGACGACCGCGCGGCCGCCTTCGACGCGGTCGAGGAGATCCCCTCGATCCGCGAGAAGGCCCAGTTCTGCTTCAAGTGGATCAACGAGGTCGAGAAGCTGGAGCGCCTGGAGACCAAGGCCGACCGCCGCCGCTTCCTGCTGAACCTGATCTGCTTCGCGGCGTGCATCGAAGGCCTGTTCTTCTACGGGGCGTTCGCGTACGTCTACTGGTTCCGCTCGCGCGGCCTGCTGCACGGCCTGGCCACGGGGACGAACTGGGTCTTCCGGGACGAAACCATGCATATGAACTTCGCGTTCGAGGTCGTGGACACGGTCCGCAAGGAGGAGCCCGAGCTCTTCGACGACGAACTCCAGCAGCAGGTCGTCGACATGCTCAAGGAAGCCGTCGAGGCGGAGCTCCAGTTCGGCCGCGACCTGTGCGGTGACGGCCTGCCGGGCATGAACACCGAGTCGATGCGCGAGTACCTGGAGTGCGTCGCGGACCAGCGCCTGGTCCGCCTCGGCTTCGCGCCGATCTACGGCTCGCAGAACCCGTTCTCCTTCATGGAGCTCCAGGGCGTCCAGGAGCTGACCAACTTCTTCGAGCGCCGCCCGTCGGCCTACCAGGTCGCGGTGGAAGGCACCGTCGACCTGGACGAGGACTTCTGAGTCCGGGTCCGCACCGCAGGAACCTCTGATCGGCCGGCAGCAGCCTCGCGCAGCTGCCGGTCGATCCTGCGTTCCAGGACCACGCCGTACAGGGACGGCGCGAGCACCAGGACGGCGAGGGCGAGGACGAAGAGAAGGCTCAGGAATGTGGTCATGAGTCCACTCTCGCCAGTCGGGCGAAAACCGGACAGTGGCAGGACTGTCATGGAAGTACGAATTACTGCCACACTGGGGTCATGCTGAAGAACGTGGCCGTGGCCCTCGTCGACGGAGTGGCGCCCTTCGAGTTCGGGATCTTCTGCGAGGTCTTCGGGCTCGACCGCAGCGAGCAGGGCCTGCCGGTGTACGACTTCGCCGTGTGCGCGGCCGAGGAAGGGCCGCTGACCATGGCCGACGTCGGCTTCGCCATCGCGCCCTCGCACGGCCTGGAGCGGCTGGAGGAGGCGGACCTGATCTGTGTGCCCGCCGACCGGCAGGCGCCCGTACGGGAGTATCCCCAGCCCCTCCTCGACGCCCTGTGCAGGGCCGTGGACCGGGGGGCCCGGGTCCTGAGCGTGTGCAGCGGCGCCTTCGTGCTGGGCGGGGCCGGGCTGCTGGACGGGCGGCGCTGCACCACCCACTGGATGCACGCCCCGGCGCTGGCCCGCCGCTTCCCGAAGGCCCGGGTGGACCCGGACGTGCTCTACGTCGACGAGGGCTCGGTGATCACTTCCGCCGGGACGGCCTCGGGCATCGACGCGTGCCTGCACGTGCTCCGCCAGGAGCACGGAGCGGAGGTGGCCAACACCATCGCCCGCAGGATGGTGGTGCCGCCGCACCGGGACGGCGGGCAGGCCCAGTACATCCAGCGCCCGCTCCCGCGCACGTCCTGCGACACGGTCGGCGAGGTGATCGGCTGGATGGCCCGCCACCTGGACGAGGAGATCACCGTCGAGCAGCTCGCAGAGCGCGCGCACATGTCGCCGCGCACCTTCGCCCGCCGCTTCCTGCAGGAGACGGGGACCACCCCGTACCAGTGGGTCCTGCGCCAGCGGGTGCTGCTGGCGCAGGAGCTGCTGGAGTCCACGGACGACACGGTCGACGCGATCGCGGGCCGCTGCGGCTTCGGCAACGCGCCCGCGCTGCGCCACCACTTCCTACGGGCCCTGGGGACCACTCCGAACGCCTTCCGGCGGACCTTCCGCGGGCCGCGGGCGGCCTAGGCGTCCTCAGTCGTCCTTAGACGTTCGGAACCGTCTCGTAGCGCGGGGTGCCCTCTTCCATCTGCTTCAGGGCGTCCTTGCGGTCCCGCTTCGAGAGCCGGTCGATGTACAGGTACCCGTACAGGTGGTCGGTCTCGTGCTGCAGGCAGCGCGCGAAGTAGCCGGTGCCGCGCACCTTGATCGGGTTGCCCTGGGCGTCCTGGCCGGTGACCTCGGCGTAGTCCGTGCGGGCCAGCGAGGCGTAGGCGGTCGGGACCGACAGGCAGCCCTCGTTCGAGTCGTCCAGGACCCGCGCGGCGGCCGGCAGCTCGACGAGCTTCGGGTTGACCACGACGCCCGTGTGGCGGTTGCCGTCGTCGTCCGGGCAGTCGTAGACGAAGACCTTGGCGTCCACGCCGATCTGGTTCGCGGCCAGGCCCACGCCCTCGGCAGCCTTCTGGCTGGCGAACATGTCGTCGATCAGCTGCGCCAGCTCGTCGCCGAACTCGGTGACGTCCTTGCACTCGCGGTGCAGGACCGGGTTGCCGACCACCGTGATCGGGCGGGCCGTGCCGCGCTCGCGGTGGGCCAGCTCGCGCGCCTCACAGTCCTCGGTGTCCACGACGTACCCGTCGTTCACTACCTCGACCTCGACAACGTCGTTCTCCTGCTGCGCCATGTCCGCCGTACGCCTTCCGTAAGTCCACCGAGTGCCGGTACAGCCTACGGCCACCCGTCAGCAGACTTCTTCGAGATCCCGCCACTCCCGGGTGTCCGGGCTGTCCGCGACCCATCCGTCGAGCAGTCCGCGCACCAGGCCGGGGGGCGCCGCGATGCCGCACTCGCGCTCGGGGACCCACAGGGAACCGGAGCCGGTCGTGCGGTGCCCCAGCGGGCCGGGGTGTCCCGGTTCGCTGTGGTCGTGCGGGTCCAGGTGCTCCCCGTCGCCCTCGCCGCTCGGCATCGCGCTCTCCGAGCAGGTCCGGCACAGCAGCCGCACCGACGAGGACCAGTCCTCGGCGGCGAAGCCGGCATCGGAGGCCAGCTGCTCCAGGGCGTTGCGGTCGGCCTCGGTGGCCGCCTCCAGCAGCACCACCCAGGTGGGCACGGGCGAGGGAGCCCAGAGTTCGATCTCGTCGAAGACGGGGTAGGAGGGCCCGGCCGCGGTGACGCGCTCGCCGTGCGGGACCCCGTCGTGCAGGACGACCTCGCCCCAGCGCCGCCCCGAGGAGGGCAGCGGGATCGACAGGACCTCCATGCGGGCGGGATCCAGCCTGCGGCCCCAGACCACCTCGGCCTCGCCCTCGGGAGAGAGCCGTACGGCCGCGCTGCCGAGCTCCATGCCGACCGGTTCGCCGTTGGCGTGGCCCGCGCCGCCGCCCGCGCCGTGCGGGTCCCCGGGCACCTTCAGCCCGTACGCCTGCCACGCGCGGCGGGCCAGCGGCCAGTCCTGGAGCGCGGTGGCGGCGATGCCCACGTTCCACCAGTCCGGGGCGCCGGTCTCCCGGTCCAGCAGCGCCACGGCACGCAGCCCGGCCGTCCGCGCCTGCTCCCAGTCGTGGCGGAACTTGTGGAGCAGCGCCAGGTTGAACCAGGACTCCGAAAGCCAGGGCTCCAGGTCCGCGGCTCTGGTCAGGAGCGCGCCCGCGTCCTCGTACCGCCCGTCGCCGATCAGCGTGAACGCGCGGTCGGTGGCCTGCCGCCACGAGGCGGAGGGCCTATGCCGTACCTTCCCGAAGATCCTCACGATTCCCGCCTGCCGGTCCGACGATGCAACGGTGCCTTGCGGACTCTCACACACCACTCTTGCTGGGGACACCCTTAATGGCATCCAACCATGCCCACTCGGACGGCCGCTCATTACCCATGGGTTACCCAGGCGGGACGGGTACGACTCTGGCACGTCCGCCCCGGGCGAGCACCCTGGCCAGGCATTCGACCACCTCTGGCTGATAGTCGTGCCCAGTGCCCAGCCGCAGCCGCTCCAGGGCCGCCAGTGAGCCGCCCGGGTGACGGGCCCCGCCGACCAGATCGTCGTACGCGTTGACCGCGCGGACGATCCGGGCGGCCACGGGCTGCTCCCGGTACGGGTCCGCCTGCCGCTCCACGACGACGGCGACCTCGGTGGGCACCCCGGTCTGGCGGGCCACCTCCCCGCCCAGCCCGGCGATCCTGCGGGCTTCGGCGGCGGGCAGCTCGGCGGTGGCCCCGTCCGGGACCGGGTCGACGAGGGAGAGCTGCCCGATGTCGTGCATCAGGGCGGCGTACTCCAGGACCGTGAGCTCCCGCTCCGAGAGGCCCAGCTCCCGGCCCACGGCGCAGCTGAGCGCGGCGACCCGGCGGGCGTGGCCGGGCCGGGTGTAGCCGGCGATCTCGGTGGCGCGGGCGAGGGAGGTGATGGTCTGGCGGTAGGTGGTGCGGATCGCGGTGATCCGGTGGAAGGACATCTGCGTCAGCAGCAGCGGCACGCTGAAGACGGGTACCGCCCACAGGCCCGCCACGGCGACACCGAGGGTCATGACCACCCCGGTGGCGCAGATCGCCGAGCCGATGCCGAGCTGCGCGCGCAGCTCGTCGCGGAGCAGGGGGCCGTAGGGCCAGCCGGTGCGGGCCCCGGAGAGGACGGCCGCGAGCACGGCGTCGCACAGGGCCGTGAGGCCGAGCAGGAAGAGCAGGAAGAGCACCAGGTACGGGCCCTGCCCGACCCGGTCCTCCAGTCGGCCGGAGTTGTAGAGCGGCTGGAAGCAGACGGCGGCGAAGGTGACGGTGAGGACCCTGCGGGCCAGGTGGTCCAGGGCGGGGCCGGTGCCCCGGGCGATGTGCGGGACGATCCCGACGAGCGCGGCGGCGACGACCACGGCGACGATCTGCAGGACCCCGTGGTGGGTGGTCTGGCCGGCGTTCTGCCCGAGCAGGGCGTACGCGAGGGCCCCGGCGGAGCCGAGCGGCGCGGGCTGCCTGCGGGCGGCTCCGCCGCGGTCGCGGCAGGCGAGCTCGCCGATGGCGATGAGGGTGCCGAAGGCGAGGGCGATGCCCGGTTCGACGACGCCGTTCCACAGGGTGTGCGCGAGTGCGGCCGCGGTCAGCAGCCCGGCGGCGCCCCGCACGGCCCAGCCGGCCCAGCCCCTCACGCGTTGGCCCCGGCGGAGGGGGCGGACGGGGACCCCCCGGCGTCGGCGCCGTCCGCGCCGCGGCCTGGCCGGGCCTGCGGCGAAGCCGCTCCGGACTGGGCGGGGAGCCCGGCGAGCACCTGTCCGGCGCGGTCGGCGTCCGACCGTGTGGCGGGGCCGGGGGCCTTGCCGGACGCCTCGGCGGCGCCCGGACCCGTACCCGGACCGCCCGCCGGGATCACCTGGAGGTCCTCGTCGGAGGTCACCACCGGGTGCCAGCCCTGTCGGCCGATCGCGTCGCCCAGCGCCCGGACCATGTCGGGGTCGAACTGCGCTCCGGCGCACCGTTCGAGCTCGGCCAGCGCGACCTGCACGGGGCGGGCCCGGCTGTACGAGCGGGTGGAGGTCATGGCGTCGAAGGCGTCGGCCACCGCCACCACCCGGGCCAGCACCGGGATCTGTTCCCCGGTCAGTCCGTAGGGGTAGCCGGAGCCGTCCACCCGCTCGTGGTGGTGCAGGATCGCCGACCGGGCTTCGCCCAGGAAGCCGATGCCGCGCACCATCTCGTGTCCGTACTCGGGGTGCAGTTCGATGACGCGGCGTTCCTCGGGGGTCAGCGGTCCGTCCTTGCGCAGCAGTCGGGTGGGTACTCCGAGTTTGCCCACGTCGTGCAGGATCCCGGCGATGCGGACGACTTCGAGGCGTTCCTCGCCCATGCCCAGCTCGCGGGCGATCATCGCGGAGGCCTGGCCGACCCGCTCGCTGTGGCCGCGCGTGTAGCGGTCCTTGATGTCCACGGCCTGGACGAGCGCCCGGATGGTGGCCTGGTGGGCGGCGCGTTCGCGGTGGTACTGGGCGAAGACCCAGCAGGAGATATACATCGGCAGCAGGACGAGCAGCGCGGCCGGGAGCCCGTAGGGGCTCTGCCACATGACGGCCATCATCAGCCCGGCGAGGCCGTGCACGCAGTGCGGGGCGAGGGAGCGGGTGAGCAGTCCGCGCCAGGCGGTGGCGGCGGGCCGGCGTTCGGCGGCGGCCAGGATGCCGCCGTCGAGGGCGGTGAGCACCAGGCAGAAGGCGACGGCCGCGGCGGCGGCGGGGAACATCACGTAGGGGAAGTCGGCGATCCAGGCCGCGGGGTCGCCGCCCGGTGGCCCGGTCGCGCGGAGGGAGCCTCCGGTCACCGCCTCGGATCCGCCGAGCAGCCCGTAGGTCCACCCGGCGATCCAGGCGGCTATCGCCTGCTGCGCCGCGTGCCACGCGCGTCGTACCCAGGCGGGCCGCTGCATCACGGTCCCGGCGAGTCCTCCCGGCAGCGCGACGAGCGCGGCGGCGGCGGGCGGCAGCAGGAACACGGCGGCCAGCACGACCGGGAAGAAGGAACCGAGTCCCTCGGGCACCCGGTGGCCCAGGAACGTGCAGTACTTGAGGAGTTCGCAGCCTAGGTAGAGCAGCGCGAGCAGGGCGACGGAGGGCCACGGGGTGGCGGTGTCGACGAGGGCCGGGGCCGCGCAACCGGCGGCGGCGAGGACCGCGCACACGATGTAGGCGCGCGCCATCGGCGGAAGTACCCGCATGGCGCTCTCCTCCCCCTGAGCCGTGCAAGCCAGTTACTGAATCAAACCAGTACCGAAAGGGGAGAATAAGTGGGGCCGGGAGCGAGCTGGGCCACATTTCCGCATTGCGCCATGCGGACGCCCCCGGATTACCACCTTCGGGTGAAGGAAGTGCCCTTCCGGGGGCGGCTGTTCGAGATCGTTCAATCGGGGACTACTTAGCGGGAAAGCAAGCTCCCCGATTTCGGCTTCAGCCCGTCGCGGATCCCGGCATCGGCTCGGCGACGGACGACGCGGTGGGCAGGACCGGTCCGGCCGTGACGTCGTGGTCCGGCACGGCCTGCCCCGAACGGATCAATTCGATCCGTCCCATCACCTTCGACCGCAGGTCACTCGGCACGTCGTCGGACCCGCAGCAGCGCTTCACCAGCTTCTTCACGGCCTGCTCCAGGCCGTACTTCTCAAGACAGGGATTGCACTCGCCGAAGTGCGTCTCGAACTTCGTGCAGTCGCTGTCCGGCATCTCGTGGTCCAGGAACTCATAAAGGTGGTCCAGGACCTCAGAGCAGTCCGTCTCGTGCGGATCTCCGCAGCTCATGAGCCCGAGCCTTTCAGGTCGTTCGACTCTCCCGCGCCGGCCGGAACGAGCCCGCGCTCACGGGCATAGTCCTCCAGCATTCCGCGGAGTTGACGGCGGCCACGATGCAGTCGCGACATGACCGTACCGATGGGTGTACCCATGATGTCCGCGATCTCCTTGTACGCAAAGCCCTCTACGTCGGCGAGATAGACCGCGATGCGGAACTCCTCCGGAATGGCCTGGAGCGCTTCCTTCACATCCGAATCGGGCAGGTGATCGAGCGCCTGCGATTCGGCGGAGCGCAGCCCCGTCGACATGTGGGACTCGGCGCGCGCGAGCTGCCAGTCCTCGATCTCCTCCGCCGCACTGCGCTGCGGTTCCCGCTGCTTCTTGCGGTAGGAGTTGATGAAGGTGTTGGTCAGAATGCGGTACAGCCACGCCTTCAGGTTGGTGCCCTCACGGAACTGGTGGAACGACGCGTATGCCTTCGCGTACGTCTCCTGGACCAGGTCCTCGGCGTCGGCCGGGTTGCGCGTCATACGCAGCGCGGCCGAGTACATCTGGTCGAGGTAGCCGAGGGCATCCCTCTCGAAGCGCGCGTTGCGCTCCGGGGTCGTCTCCTCCGCGTGGCCTTCGTCGGTCCCGGCGACAGGACCCACCTCCTCCGACTGCGTGGCGACTCCGAAAGCGGACCCGCTCGAATCGGAGAATAGTCGACCATCCCGGTCGTCCGCCGCCCGAAGCTTGCCGCGCTTGGGCGCGGGAAGCACTGTCCAGTCCAGGTCAACGGCCTGCGGACGGTTATGGCTGATGACCTGGGTCATGCGCTTCCTCTCCTGGCGACGTGTGCCGTGCGTACCGACATCCGGGACAACAGAAGCTCCGCGCGGCGCATTCCCCGCAGGGCGCCGGTTTCGGGCCGATGTCACACCGGAAGCCGTCCGAGCCACTCGGCCACCGCCCCGGTGATCACCTCCAGGGCTTCCTCCTGCGTCGGGCCGATCTTCTTCGGCACGGCGAAACCGTGGTCGCCGAAGGCCACCTCCACCAGCTCGTACGGGGCTGCGTGCCCTCCCCGCTCCGGGAACTCCCCGGGACGCCCGAAGGGGTCGCGGCCGCCCTGGAGCACCAGGGTCGGCGCCCCGGCGCCCAGCAGCTCCTCGGCCCGGGACTTCTCCGGCCGGCCCGGCGGGTGCAGCGGGAAGGCCAGCGCCAGCACCCCGGCGGCGCCCAGCTCGGCGGCGGTCCGGCAGGCCACCCGGGCCCCGGCGCTGCGGCCGCCCGACACCACGGGCAGCCCCGGCTCCGCGAGGGCGGGCCACAGGGCGCGCCAGCCCTCGTCCAGCACCTTGGGCGCGGCGGCGACCTTCTTCCCGGCGACCCGCCAGGGCTGTTCCACCAGCGCCACGGTGACCCCCCGGGCGGGCAGGGCGGCGGCCAGGGCCTGGAGGTCCCGGGCCTCGATCCCGCCGCCGGCCCCGTGGCCGAGGGCGAGCACCAGGCGGGCGCCGCGCGCCGGGGCCGGATGCCAGGTGATGCGGGCCTCGCCCGCCGGGGTCTCGACGCTCTCGGTACGCGTGCTCATGGACCCATCCTGCCCGTCAGAAGAGCGTGCTCTCCTCCGGCGCGGCCAGCTCCTCCAGCAGTTCGGGCCCGTTGTTGCGGACGTTGCTCACGGCCGTGGACACCGGATAGGCGCGCATCAGAGCGCCTGGCGGCGGGGCGAGCAGGGCCTGGAGCTCGTCGGGGTCGGTCCGCGCCGGGTCCAGCCAGGCGTCCCACCGGTCCGGGGTGAGCATCAGCGGCATCCGGGGGTGGATCTCGGCGAGCGAGCGCGGTCCCTCGGCCGGGGCCACGGCCAGCGGTCCGGTCTCGGCCTCCGCGGTGATCACCGAGCAGGTGGCCCACCAGGCGAGCGGGTGCTCGTCGGGCAGGGTCCGGTCGCGCCAGAACTCGTAGATCCCGGCCATGGCGAAGACGGAGCCGTCGGCGGGCAGGACGAAGTAGGGCTGCTTGCGCGCCCGCTTCTTCTTGCCCTCGACCTCCAGCTGCCGCTCGTCGTGGGCGGTGACCCACTCGTAGTACCCGTCCGCCGGGATGATGCAGCGGCGCTGCGCGAAGGGGCGGCGGAAGGACGGCTTCTCGGCGACCGTCTCCGAGCGGGCGTTGATCATCCGGGCCGCTCCCTCCGGGTTCTGGGCCCAGGACGGGACGAGTCCCCATTTCAGGACCCTCATCTGGCGAACCGGACGCGGGCTCGGAGCGTCTTTCAGTGGACGGTCGAGGATCACGTGGACCTCTTTCGTCGGGGCCACGTTCCAGTCGGCGGCCAGCGCCTCCTCGGGCTCCCACCGTTCCACCCCGAAGACCTCCACCAGGTCCTCGGGCCCGCTGCTCGCTGCATACCTTCCGCACATGGCTGCCACACTGCCATGGCCCCCGATCGCCACCGCAAGGAGTCCGCCACCTCATGTCCAGCAGCACCACGGCCGGCCTCTGGGACCGGCTCACAGGCATACAGACCCTGCCCGACCAGTGGCTGGTGATCGCCACGGGACTGGCAGCCCTGGCCGCCGTGGGGCCGCGCCCGCTCTGGCGGCTCTCGCGCAACGCCATCACCATCGCGCACGAGGGCGGCCACGGGCTGCTCGCCCTGCTGACCGGGCGGCGCCTGGACGGCATCCGGCTGCACTCGGACACCAGCGGGGTCACCGTCAGCCGCGGCAGGCCCACCGGCCCCGGCATGATCCTCACCGCCGCCGCCGGGTACACGGCCCCCTCCCTGCTCGGCCTCGGCGGGGCGGCGCTGCTCTCCGCGCACCGGATCACCCTGCTGCTGTGGGCGGCGACCGTCCTGCTCGCGGCGATGCTGGTGATGATCCGCAACGCCTACGGGCTGCTGACCGTGGTGCTGACGGGCACCACCTTCGTGCTGGTCTCCTGGCTGGCCCCGGCCGACGTACAGGCGGTCTTCGCCTACGCCGTGGTCTGGTTCCTGCTGCTGGGCGGGGTGCGGCCGGTCTTCGAGCTGGGGGCGAAGCGCAGGCACGGCGGGGCGCCCGACTCGGACGCGGACCAGCTGGGGCGCCTGACCCATCTGCACCCGGTGGTGTGGCTGCTCCTCTTCCACGTGGTCGCGCTCTGCTCGCTCGTCGGCGGCGGCCGCTGGCTGCTGGCGCTCTGACGGATCGCCCGTCCGGGGCCCATCCCCGGACAACCCGGCCCGTCTCGGCGCACCCCGGCCGTCCGCCCCGCGAGACGGCCTCGCGATCAAGATCTGTGGCCATGGGAAGCCACTAAAGTGGGGGCATGACCGAGACCCCCGCGCTCCACGCCCTCTGGCCCGCCCCGACCGCCGACTCAGCCGTCCGGGCCACCGTCACCGTGCCCGGGTCCAAGTCGGTCACCAACCGCGCCCTCGTGCTCGCGGCACTCGCCTCCGAGCCGGGCTGGGTCCGCCGCCCGCTGCGCTCGCGCGACTCCCAGCTGATGTCCGACGCGCTGCGCGCGCTGGGCGTGGGCATCGAGGAGACCGTCTCCTCCAGCTCCGCCGGCGAGGGCGACAGCGGCGAGGCCTGGCGCGTCATCCCTGCCGCCCTGCACGGCCCGGCCACCGTGGACGTCGGCAACGCGGGCACCGTCATGCGCTTCCTGCCCCCCGTCGCCACCCTCGCCACCGGCGACATCCGCTTCGACGGCGACCCGCGCTCCTACGAGCGCCCGCTCGGCCAGGTCATCACCGCCCTGCGCACGCTCGGCGCCCGCATCGACGACGACGGCCGCGGCGCGCTGCCGCTGACCGTCCAGGGCGGTGGGGCCCTGGAGGGCGGCACCGTCGAGATCGACGCCACCAACTCCTCGCAGTTCGTCTCCGCCCTGCTGCTCTCCGCCCCGCGCTTCAACCAGGGCGTCGAGGTCCGGCACGTGGGCACCAATCTGCCGTCCATGCCGCACATCCGGATGACGGTGGAGATGCTGCGCGCGGCGGGCGTCCAGGTGGACACCCCCGAGTCCGGCGGCGAGAAGAACGTCTGGCGGGTGGCCCCCGGCGCCCTGCTCGGCCGCGACCTGATCGTGGAGCCCGACCTCTCCAACGCCCAGCCGTTCCTGGCGGCGGCCCTGATCACGGGCGGTACGGTCACCATCCGCGACTGGCCGCGCCGCACCACGCAGCCCGGCGACGCGCTGCGCCGGATCTTCACCGACATGGGCGGCTCCTGCGAGCTGACCGACGCGGGCCTGGTCTTCACCGGCACCGGCAAGATCCACGGCATCGACGTGGACCTGGGCGAGGTCGGCGAGCTGACCCCGGGCATCGCGGCGGTCGCCGCGCTGGCCGACTCGGAGTCGGTGCTGCGCGGTGTCCAGCACCTGCGGATGCACGAGACGGACCGGCTGGCGGCGCTGACCAAGGAGATCAACGGGCTGGGCGGCGACGTCACGGAGACCGAGGACGGTCTGCGGATCCGGCCGCGCCCGCTGCACGGCGGCACGTTCCACACGTACGACGACCACCGGATGGCCACCGCCGGCGCGATCATCGGCCTGGCGGTGGAGGGCGTGCTCATCGAGAACGTGGCGACCACCGCGAAGACCCTGCCGGACTTCCCGAAGATGTGGACCGACATGCTCGGCCAGGAACCTTCGGGAGCGGGAGCGTAGGGCCCGCCATGCGCAGGTACGGCAAGCACACCGACGAGGACGACATCCGCCAGCGGCCCAACCCCAAGGGCAACCGGCCTCGTACGACCATCCGCCCCAAGCACGAGGACGCGGCCGAGGGCTTCGTCCTGACCGTCGACCGGGGTCGGCTCACCTGCCTGGTCGAGGACCGCCCGGTGCACGCCATGAAGGCCCGCGAGCTGGGCCGCAAGGCGGCGGTGGTCGGTGACCGGGTCTGGATCGTCGGTGACCTGTCCGGCAAGAAGGACACCCTGGCCCGCATCGTGCGGATCGAGGAGCGCAAGTCCGTCCTGCGGCGCACGGCCGACGACGACGACCCGTACGAGCGCGTGGTCGTCGCCAACGCGGACCAGCTGGCCATCGTCACGGCGCTGGCCGACCCGGAGCCGCGGCCCCGGATGATCGACCGCTGCCTGGTGGCCGCGTACGACGCCGGGCTGGAGCCCCTGCTGGTGCTCACCAAGTCCGACCTGACCTCGGCCGACAAGATCCTGGAGATCTACTCGACCTTCGGCCTGAACTACGTGGTCACCAACCGCGACGAGCTGGCGACGGGCGACGCGGCCGAGCGGGTGCGCGAGCACCTCAACGGCCGGATCACCGCCTTCGTCGGCCATTCGGGCGTGGGCAAGACCACGCTGGTGAACTCGCTGGTCGCCGAGGGCCGCCAGCGCGCCACCGGAGTGGTCAACTCGGTGACCGGCCGGGGCAGGCACACCACCACCTCCGCGCTGGCGCTGCCGCTGCCGGGCGCCGACGGCTGGGTCATCGACACCCCCGGCGTGCGCTCGTTCGGCCTGCACCACGTGGACCCGTCCCGGGTGATCCTGGCCTTCCCGGAGCTCGTGCCCGGGACGGAGGGGTGCCCGCGCGCGTGCAGCCACGACGAGCCGGACTGCGCGCTCGACAAGTGGGTGGAGGACGGCCACGCGGACCCGGCGCGGCTGTACTCGCTGCGGCGGCTGCTGCAGACCCGGGAGCGGCGCGAGGGCGACTGATCGGCCCGGCGGGGTTTGCCGCGCGACAAATCCGGTCAATGCATAGTCGCATCGAGTGGCGCGGCGGCCGAGGCCGCGGGCGCGTCACGTGACGCGGGGAGGCATGCGCCATGGCGTGGCTGTTGGTCGTGGTCGCCGGAATCCTGGAAACGGGCTTCGCGGTCTGTCTCAAGCTGTCGCACGGATTCACCCGGCTGTGGCCGACCATCGCCTTCGCGTGCTTCGCGCTCGGCAGCTTCGGTCTGCTGACGCTGGCCCTGAAGAAGCTGGACGTGGGCCCCGCCTACGCGGTGTGGACGGGCATCGGCGCGGCCGGGACCGCCATCTACGGCATGGTCTTCCTCGGCGACCTGGTTTCCACCCTCAAACTCGTCTCGATCTCGCTGGTCATCCTCGGCGTCATCGGCCTCCAGCTGTCGGGGTCGACCCACTGAGGCCGCTGCGGCCCTCGACACCCTGGCCCACCCCGTTGAACAGCCGCAGCAGTTCGACGGAGCCCGGACCCGGTGCCTCGGCCGGGGCGACCAGGTAGGACATCGCGAGCCGGACGGCCAACTCGCAGCGCTGCGCCCATTCGGCCTCCGCCGGGGCGAAGGCGGCGTCGGCCCGCTCGCGCACGGAGCGGAGCAGTTCGGCGGGGCCCAGAGCCGGCAGCCCCGGCCGGACCCCGCGGCCGGCCGGCACCGGTAAGTTCCCGTTCCAGCACCCCGTGAGCAGGGCCCGTACGAGGGGACGCTCGTGGGAGGCCGCCACGGTCCACTCCGCGACCTCCGCGAGCCGCGCGGCGCAGCCGCCCGGGGAGCCCAGGGCCCGGTCCACCCCGTCGAGGTACCAGGCGGCGTCGCGCCGGACCAGGGCGTGGCCGAGGCCGGTCTTGCCCGCGAACTCGTTGTAGAGGGTCTGCCGGGACACCCCGGCGACGGCCGCCACGTCGACCATCCGCACGGCCGGCCAAGGGCGCGCCGAGAGCGCCGCTCCCGCCGCTTCCAGCAAGGACTCCCGGGCCGTCGGCACCATTGCCTCCCCCTTTGACGTCCCCGTCAGAGTTGACGGACCGACAGATCCTGTCAAGGGTCCCGGTGGACGGCCGAGGTGCTCCCGTGGACGCCGTTCGCCCGGTTCCGGCCGCCTCGGTAGGGTTCTGGCATGCCCCAGTATGACGATGACCTGCGCCTTGCCCTCGAACTCGCCGACGCGGCGGACGCCGCCACGATGGAGCGTTTCCGCGCCCTCGACCTGAAGGTCGAGACCAAGCCGGACATGACCCCGGTGAGCGAGGCCGACACCGCCACCGAGGAGATCATCCGCGCCGGGATCGCGGCCGCACGGCCCTCCGACGCGATCCTGGGCGAGGAGTACGGCCTCAAGGGCGAAGGCCCGCGCCGCTGGGTCGTGGACCCGATCGACGGTACGAAGAACTACGTGCGCGGCGTCCCGGTCTGGGCCACGCTGATCTCCCTCATGGAGGAGGGCGCCGACGGCGTCTTCCGTCCCGTCGTCGGCGTGGTCTCCGCGCCGGCCCTCGGCCGGCGCTGGTGGGCGGCGCGCGGCCTGGGTGCGTACGCGGGCGGCGCGCTGGGCGCGACCACCGCGCTCGGCGTCTCGAAGGTGGCCACCCTGGGTGACGCCTCCTTCGCCTACTCCTCACTGAGCGGCTGGGAGGAGCAGGGGCGGCTCCCCGGCTTCCTGGACCTGACCCGGGCGTGCTGGCGCACCCGCGGCTACGGCGATTTCTGGCCGTACATGATGGTCGCCGAGGGCTCGCTCGACCTGTGCGCCGAGCCCGAGCTGAACCTGTGGGACATGGCCGCCCTGGCGGTCGTGGTCGAGGAGGCCGGCGGGCGCTTCACCGCCCTGGACGGGGTGGACGGCGTACACGGCGGGAACGCGGCGGCCTCGAACGGGCTGCTGCACGAGGAGATGCTGGACCTCCTGCGCCCCCGCGCCTGATCGCCCGCCCGGTGCGCGCCGGTCGTACGGCGGCGCGCACCGTCAGCGTGCCGAGCGCGCCCTCTTGATGACACTCCGTGTCCATGGGAATCTGGGTCTCCTCCGCTTGTGCGCTTGTGAAGGCCTTCTCTAAGTGCGGGCTTCCACGGTGCACCCACCCAAGCGGAGGGACTCACCAGGAGGTGGCTCTCTTCATGTTCGTCCGTGACGCCATGAGTACCGTGATCCTCACCCTCGGCCCCACTCACACCCTCCGTCAGGCGGCCTGCCTGATGTCCGGCCGGCGCGTCGGCGCGGCCGTCGTCCTCGACCCCGAACACAGCGGCATCGGCATCCTGACCGAGCGCGACATCCTCAACTCACTCGGCGCGGGACACGATCCCGACCGGGAGTCCGTGGGGGCGCACACCACCAACAACGTGGTGTTCTGCACCCCGGACGCCACCGTGCAGGAGGCCGCCGAGGCGATGGCGCACGGCGGCTTCCGGCATCTGATCGTGCTGGAGCACGGCGGCCCCGTGGGCATCGTGTCCGTGCGGGACGTCATCCGCTGCTGGGCGCCGGCCCGGCGCAGCACCGTACCCGTATAGGAGCCCCACGGCCGACGGGCCGGCACCCCCTCTCGGGGGCACCGGCCCGTCGACCTGCAACGACAAGCGGTCCTACTAGCCGCGGAGGGCCTGGACCGCGGCTTCCAGACGCTTGCCGAAGTCGCCGTCCGCCTGGCGGAAGTTGTTGATCGCGCGCTCGACGATGTCGTCACGGGAGACCTTGGCGATGAAGCCGGAGAGGTTCTCGATCAGACGGGCCTTCTCGTCCTCCGAGTACAGGCGGTAGAGGTTGCCCGCCTGGACGAAGTCCGTGTCCTCGCTGTGCACCGCGGCCGGGTGGTTGCCCGTGCCACCGGTGACGGCGGTGGAGACCCACAGCGGACGGTCCGTCTGGTGCGGGCCGCCGAAGCTGTTGGGCTCGTAGTTCTTCGCGCCCGCGTGGCGGCCGTCGTACAGGTAGCCGTCGCGGGAGTTGGTGCGCGCCTCGGTGGCGTGCGGACGGTTCACCGGCAGGTGGTCGGCGTTGATGCCGACGCGGTAGCGGTGGGCGTCGCCGTAGCCGAAGAGACGGCCCTGGAGCATCTTGTCCGGGGACGGACCGATGCCGGGGACGAAGTGCGCCGGGGAGAAGATCGACTGCTCGACCTCGGCGAAGACGTTCTCCGGGTTGCGGTTGAGCTCCAGCTTGCCGATCTCGATCGGCGGGTAGTCCTCGTGCGGCCACACCTTGGTGAGGTCGAACGGGTTGAAGCGGTACTCGGCCGCCTCGGCCGCCGGCATGATCTGGACCTGGACGGTCCAGGACGGGAACTCGCCGCGCTCGATGGACTCGCGCAGGTCGCGCTGGTGCGAGTCGGGGTCCTCACCGGCGAGCTGGTTGGCCTCGGCCTGGGTGAGGTTCTTGATGCCCTGGTCGGTCTTGAAGTGGTACTTGACCCAGAAGACCTCGCCGGCCTCGTTGTTCCACTGGAACGTGTGCGAGCCGTAGCCGTTCATGTGGCGGTAGGACGCCGGGATGCCACGGTCACCGAAGAGCCAGGTCACCTGGTGGGTGGACTCGGGCGACAGACCCCAGAAGTCCCAGACGTTGTCCGCCTCCTGCGAGCCCGTGTACGGGTCGCGCTTCTGGGTGTGGATGAAGTCGGGGAACTTGATGGCGTCCTTGATGAAGAACACCGGGGTGTTGTTGCCGACGAGGTCGTAGTTGCCCTCTTCGGTGTAGAACTTCAGCGCCCAGCCGCGGGGGTCGCGCACGGCGTCGGCGCTGCCGAGGTTGCCCGCGACGGTGGAGAAGCGCAGGAAGGTCTCGGTCTCCTTGCCGACCTCGGACAGGAACTTCGCCCGGGTCCACTGCGAGACGTCACGGGTGAGCGTGAAGGTGCCGTACGCACCGGCGCCGCGGGCGTGCACGACGCGCTCCGGGATGCGCTCACGGTTGAAGTGCGCGAGCTTCTCCAGCAGCAGCTGGTCCTGGACCAGAACGGGTCCGCCGATGCCGGCGGTCTCGCTGTTCTGGTTGTCAGCGACCGGAGCCCCTGCTTCCGTGGTGAGCGGTCCCTGCGTGGTCACGTGCGCCTCCAGTGTAAATTTGCTGCAAATCCTGTCCTGGTCCTACCGTAACCGATCCTACGATGGACTTTGTCTAAGTCAAGTGAGCATCCAAGTCGACACAGATTCAGGAGTTACACCGAATCCCCTCGCTGTTAGGCTGGCGTCTATGAGTGACCTGCTGGAACGACTTCGCGGACGCGGATGGCGCATGACCGCTCAGCGGCGCGTCGTGGCCGAGGTGCTCGACGGTGACCACGTTCACCTGACGGCCGACGAGGTGCACGCACGCGCGGTGGCGAGGCTGCCGGAGATTTCCCGCGCCACCGTCTACAACACCCTGGGCGAGCTCGTGACCCTGGGCGAGGTCCTGGAGGTTTCCACGGACCGCCGCGCCAAGCGGTACGACCCGAACGCCCACCGGCCCCACCAGCACCTGGTGTGCGCCCAGTGCGGTGCGATCCGCGACGTGCACCCGGCGGGCAACCCGCTGGCCGACCTGCCGGACACGGAGCGCTTCGGCTTCGTGGTGTCGGCGGTCGAGGTGACGTACCGCGGGGTCTGCCCGAACTGCGCCGGGGCGTAGCGAACCGAAGAACCGAAGAAGGCCGGGGGCTCATCGAGCCCCCGGCCTTTTTGCCGTCTTGGCATCCGGAAACGACTGAAGGCCCGGATCCATGGGATCCGGGCCTTCGAGCCTTCAGTAGCGGGGACAGGATTTGAACCTGCGACCTCTGGGTTATGAGCCCAGCGAGCTACCGAGCTGCTCCACCCCGCGTCGGTAAACCTGACTTTACGGGACGCCACCCGGCAGATGCAAATCGGTTAACGGGGCGGTTCGCCGGGCCCGCTCAGGCCGTGGAGGAGCAGCTCGGTGAGGGTGTCGACCACCTCGTCGTCGTCGAGCTCGACCCCGGCCGTCATGGCGGCGTACCCGAGCGTCGAGATCATGCCCCCCATGGCCGCGGCCACCAGCAGTGGATCCCCGGGCAGCCTGCGCCCGCACTCGCGCATGTACTCCAGGTGCTCCCGCAGCGGCCCGGTCTCCCGCGTGAGCCGCTCCCACGCCCCGCCCTCGGCGGGCGGCTCGGTCATCGACCGCTGGAACAGGGCCACGACCACGGGCAGGTGCTCCCGGAAGGCGTTCCAGGTGACCGCGACGTGCGTGCGCAGCTGCGCGCGGTCGGCGAGGTCGTGCTCGCGGGGATGGCCCGCGCCGGCCCCGATCTCCGCATCGACCTGGTCCCCCATGTCGGCCAGCAGCGACTGGAGCAGCTCGTCCTTGCCGGCGAAGTGCTCGTAGAAGGACCCGGTGGAGCGGCCGGCCGCCCTGGTGATGTCGGTGATCTTCGTCTGCGCGTAGCCGCGCTCCAGGAAGAGCGTGGCAGCGGCAGCGGTGGAGCCCTGCGGGCGGCGGTCATCGGGGGCGGCGTGGCCGGAACGGCGAGCGCGATCGCGCTGCGCCGGCGGACGGGCGCGGAGGTCACGATCCACGAGGCGTACGAGGACCCGGCCGGGCCGGTGGGCTCGTTCCTGAGCCTGGCGGTCAACGGCCTGCGCGTACTGGAGGAACTGGGGGTCCTCACCGAGGTCCAGGCGGCGGGATTCCCGGTCCCGGACCAGTGCCTGTGGTCGGCGACGGGCAAACTCCTCGGCCGGGTCCCCCGCGGCCGGCTCGCCTCGGACGCCCTGCACAGCACGACCCTGCGGCGCGGGCGGCTGGTGGAGACCCTGCGGGCGCAGGCGCTCCGGGCGGGGTCCGGATCGAGACGGGCCGCCGGGTGAGCCCGGACTCCGTGGACGCGGACCTGGTGGTGGCCGCGGACGGCCTCTGGTCGGCCACCCGCTCGGCCCTCGACCCGGAAGCCCCGCGCCCCGAGTACGCGGGCCTGTACAGCGTCTCGGGAAGGGTCGGCGGTCCCCGGAACCCCGCCCTGCCGACCGGGGACGCCTTCAACATGATGGTCGCCCGAAAGGGCGCCTTCGCCTGGATCCCGGCTCCGGACGGCACGGTCTGGTGGTCGGCCCAGGTGGCCTCGCCGCAGCCGCCCGACCTGGCGGAGGTGGACCTGCCGCTGCTGCGCCGGCTGTACGCGACCTCCGGGGCGCCGGCGGCCCTGCTGGCCGGAGCCACGGAGTTCGAGCGGCCGACGCTGATGCACAAACTGGCGGAGGTGCCCGTCCGGCACGATGCCCGCACGGTCCTGATCGGCGACGCGGCCCACCCCGTGGGCGCGGGCCAGGGGGCGTCCATGGCCCTGGAGGACGCGGTGGCCCTGGCCGACTGCGTGGCCGCGGCCCCCTCCGTCGCCTCGGCCCTGACCGCCTACGACCGCCTGCGCCGCCCCCGCGTCACCCGCATGGCCAAGGCCGCCGCCGCCAACCGCGGAGCCAAGACCCCGGGCCCCCTCCAACGCCGCGCGAACGACCTCGTGATGCCGTTCTTCTTCCGCTACGCCTACCCGCGCGCCACGTCCTGGCTGTACACGCAGGCCCCGTACGGCCCCGGCGGGTCCAGCCCCGCCCGAGCCCGAGCCCGAGGCCCGGAGCGAGGGCGGGGGCCGGGACCGGGGCGGGCCGAGGCCCGGGGGCTACGCCGAGAGTTCCTCCGCCAGCGCTTCGCGCAGCCGGGCCGCCCGCTCGGAGACCTCCGCCGGGCCCAGCTCCATGGCCCGCACGCACCACTTCTGCCCCTCCGTCAGATCGCCCTGACGGGCCGCGAGCAGGCCCAGCCGCAGCGCGGCCCGCCCGTGCCCGGCCACCGCGGCGCGGGTCCACCACAGGGCCGCCTCCGGCTCGTTGCCCTCACGGGCCAGCAGCAGCCCCAGGTTGAAGGCCCCGTTGCGGGAGCCGGCCTCCGCCGCCTCCCGGTACCAGCGCGCGGCGGCGCCCAACTCGCCCCGCGCGGCGGCCAGCATGCCGACCCGGACCTGCGCGCGCCGGTGCCCCAGCTCCGCCGCCCGCTCGTACCACTCCTCGCTCTCGGTGCGAGCGGCTCCGCCGACCGGCTCGCCCAGCGCCACCGGCTCCGGCGGCGGAGCCAGCGATTCCAGCAGCGCGGCCAGCCGGAAGCACGCCTCCGCGCTGCCGCCGCCCGCCGCACAGCGCAAGTGCCGTTCCGCCGCCCGGTCCTCGCCGTCGCGGACCAGCGCGATGCCGACCTGGAGCGCGGCGTCGGTGTGTCCCGCCGACGCGGCCCGCTCGTACCACTTCAGCGCCGTCCGGTCCTCGTCCCGGCTGGCGAACAGGATCCCGAGGTTGAAGGCCGCGTCCACGCTGCCCGCCTCGGCCGCCTTGGAGAACCACGGCTCCGCGCCCGCCGCGTCCCCGCCCTGGAGCAGCAGGATGGCCAGCGCGTTGGCCGCCTCGCGGTGGCCCGCGTAGGCCGCGCGCCGGTACCACTGCTCCGCCTGCGCGGTCCGCTCCTGTGCGGCGCACAGCAGCGCGAGGTTGTACGCCCCGTTCTGGTCGCCCGCGTCCATCGCGGCCCGGTACCACTTCTCCGCCGTCTGGGTCTCGCCCCGGGCTGCGTGCAGCGCGCCCAGCGCGTTCGCGGCGTTGCCGTCGCCGTCCTGGGCGGCCCGCAGCCACCAGGTCGCCGCGTTCTCCTCGTCGCCGGCGTCGCGCAGCAGGAAGCCGAGCGCGCACGCGGCCCGCGGCTCGCCCTGCTTGGCGGAGGTCAGGTACCAGCGCCCGGCCTCCTTGAGCTCGCCGCGCGCCTCCAGCAGGGTGCCCAGGTGCAGCCCGGCGCGCCGGTGGCCGCGCGCGGCGGCCTGCCGGTACCACTGCTCGGCCTCGGCCGGGTCGCCCTTCCGGAGGTGCCGGGCCAGCCGGTACGCGGCCTCGCGGTGCCCCTGCTCCGCGGCGGCCCGGAACCACCGCTCGACACCCTTGTCCCCGCGGTGCTCCAGCAGGTCCGCGAGTCCGTACGCACCGAGGGCGTGGCCGGATTCCGCCGCCTGCCGCATCCAGTACTCGGCCGCGGGCTCGTCCCCGCGCTCGCGGTAGTGGCGGCCCAGGGCGTGCGCGGCCGGAGCCGATCCGGCCACGGCTGCCACGCGCCACCAGCCGGCGGCCTCTTCGGGGTAGCCGCGCTGGTGCAGGAGCACGCCGAGGTTGTTGGCGGCCGCCCGGTCGCCCTCCGCGGTGGCCCCGCGCAGGTACGGCTCGGCCCCGGTCAGGTCGCCGCGGCGCAGCAGGAGCGCCCCGAGCACGCTCATCGCGCCCGGGTCCCCCTTGTCGGCGGCGACCCGGTGACGGGCCTCCAGCTCGGCGTCGCTGGCGGCGTCGGTCAGCGCGAAGGCCTCGTCGTCGAACACGTCGTCGGCCGCGGCCGTCCGCGTGATCGGCACGGCAGCCGTGATCGGCGCGGTAGCCGTGCCCGCCGTGGTCCGCGGTGTCTGCGTGGTCATCGCAGTCCTCGCGTCAACAGCCTGAGCCGCCCCATCGGACTCCGCACCCGATTCGGCTTCCGCCCTCACAAACCGCCCTGTCTCCAGCAGAGTTGACCTGTCCCCCATAAATCCCATCGTCGCATCACCTGCTACCCGCGTACACCTGGTATGTCGCAGCCCGTGAGGTCACTACAGCGTTTTGTCGACATGCCCACAGAGAGATAAGTCAAACACGCTCGGACCCCAACTCACCCACCCCAGCGACCTCGTGTCCGCCACGTGTTCACCACAGGCCCGCCGCGTATCCGTCCCGGGCATGACGAAGGCCCGGATCCATCGGATCCGGGCCTTCGTCTTCAGTAGCGGGGACAGGATTTGAACCTGCGACCTCTGGGTTATGAGCCCAGCGAGCTACCGAGCTGCTCCACCCCGCGTCGGTAAAACCACAGTAGCACGACGCGGGGTGGAGCCATTACCGCTAGCCGGTCGGCGGAGTCGGCTCCTTCAGCTTCGCCTCCGCGTCGATCGCCCGCTTCAGCGCCGCCTGCAGATCGCTCTGGGCCTTGCCGTAGGCCGTCCAGTCGCCGGCCTTCAGCGCCTTGTCGGCCTCCTCGACCGCCTTCTGCGCGTCGGCGAGGGCCGCCTTGACCGTCGGGTCCTGGTTGACCGGCGGCGTGGTGGTGCCGTCACCCGGCGGGGTCGTCGGGTTGGTCGGCGGGACCGGCGTGGTCGGGGACTCCGCCCCGAACACCACGTTCAACGCCTTCTCCAGGGTGTCCTCGAAGGCGGTCTGGCCGCCGTAGGTCACGAGCACCTTGCGCAGCAGCGGGTACTTCAGCCCGGAGCTGCGCACGTAGACCGGCTCCGCGTAGAGCATGCCGCCGTCGAGCGGCACCGAGAGCAGGTTGCCGTACTCGACCTCCGAGTCTCCACCGCGCAGCAGGCGGATGGACTCGGCGATCTTCGGCTCGGACTGGAACTTGCTCTGCACCTGCTTGGGGCCGTCGACCGGCTTGCTGGTCGGCAGCTTCAGGATTCTGATCTTGCCGTAGTCCGGGGTGCTCGGATCGGCGTTGACCGCCATGAAGGCGCTCAGGTTGTCCCGCTCGTTCGGCGTGAGCGTCGTGGTGAGCGAGAAGACCTGGTCCTTCTCCTTCTGGCCCGGCATCTTCATCGACAGGTAGTACGGCGGAACCGCCGTACCGGGCTTGGCGGTCGGGTCGTCCGGGACGGCCCAGGCCTCGCTGCCGCTGAGGAAGGTCTGCGGGTCGGTGACGTGGTACCGGGTCAGCAGCTCGCGCTGGACCTTGAACAGGTCCTGCGGGTAGCGGATGTGGTCCATGAGCGCCTTGGAGATCTCGCTCTTGGCCTTGACCGTGCCGGGGAACGCCTTCATCCAGGTCTTGAGGACCGGGTCCTGGGTGTCCCACTGGTACAGACTGACCGTGCCGTCGTAGGCGTCCACGGTGGCCTTCACCGAATTGCGGATGTAGTTGACCTGGTTCTCCTGGGCCACCACCGCGCGCTGGTTGTTGGTCAGCGAGTCGTGGGTGCTCTCGCCCAGCGTGGTGCGCGAGGCGTAGGGGTAGCCGTTGGTCGTGGTGTACGCGTCGACGATCCACTTGATCCGGCCGTCGATGACCGCCGGGTACGGGGCTCCGTCGATGGTCAGCCACGGGGCGACCGCTTCGACGCGCTCCTTGGGCGTGCGGTTGTACAGGATCCGCGAGCCCTCGCCGATGGCTCCCGAGTACAGGATCTGCGGCTCGCTGAAGGCGAGCGCGTACGCGGCACGGTTGACCGGGTTGTCGAGATTGACGCCGGAGTCGCCCTTGTAGCTCGTCTCCTTCTCGCCCTTGTCGTCCGAGTAGTCGAGCTCCTTCTGCGGTCCGCCGACGATCGAGTACTGCTTCGTCTGCTCGCCGTAGTAGACCCGCTGCTCGAAGTCCGTGCCGAACATCCCCTTGGAGGGCAGGTCGGACTGGGTGAAGTCGGGGGCGCCCTGGTCACCGACGGTGGTGCCCTTGGCCGCGACCACGCCGTAGCCGTGCGTGTACTTGAAGTGGTCGTTGATCCAGTTGTTCTTCGGGATGCCGCCGATGTTCAGCTCGCGCAGACCGATGACCGTGTCCTGGCCGTTGTACCGGTCCACGGCGAGCGTGGACGGGAACGCGTAGTAGCCCTTGACCTGCTGGAGCTGCTGGAAGGCCGGGGAGACGATGTTCGGGTCGAGGAGCCGGATGCTGGCGGTCGTGTCGGCCGCCTTGCGCAGCTGCTGCTTGTCGGTCCCCTCGGCCGGGACGCCCGCGTAGTCCGTGACGTCCGCGCCGGCGACCCCGTAGGCGTCGCGGGTCGCCTTGATGTTCTTCTCGACGTACGGGGATTCCTTGGCCTGCTCGTTCGGCTGGACCTGGAACTTCTGCACGATCGCCGGGTACAGCCCGCCGATCAGGATCGCCGAGAGCACCATCAGGCCGAAGCCGATGACGGGCAGCTGCCAGGTGCGGCGCCAGAGCGTCGCGAAGAAGAGCAGCGCGCAGATCGCCGCGATGGCGACCAGGATCGTCTTGGCCGGCAGGTAGGCGTTGGCGTCCACGTAGCGCAGGCCGGTCCAGTTGTCCGCGGCCTTGAAGTCGCTGGACTTCACCGCGAGGCCGTACCGGTCGAGCCAGTAGGCGACCGCCTTGAGCGAGACGAAGAGACCGAGCAGCACCGAGAGGTGTCCGGTCGCCGCGGCGGTGGCCCGCGCACCCGGGCTGGTGACGCGCAGTCCCCCGTAGAGGTAGTGCACGACGGCCGCGGCGATCACCGAGAGCACGACCGCGGCGAAGCCGAAGCCGAGCAGGAAGCGGTACCAGGGCAGGTCGAAGGTGTAGAACGACACGTCCAGGTTGAACTGGGGGTCCTTCTGACCGAAGGCCACCCCGTTCACGTACATCAGCCAGGTCTTCCACTGACCGGCCGCCGAGGCGCCCGCGATCAGTCCGACCAGCGCCGAGATGCCCAGCAGCAGCCACATGCGGTACGGCGCGACGCTCATCCGGTACCGGTCGAGGCTCTGCTGCTCCATCGACATCGCGCTGAGCGGCGGGCGCAGCCGGTAGGCCAGCCAGACGTTCAGCCCGACGGCACCGGCCATCAGCAGGCCGAAGACGGCGAAGAGGCCGACCTTGGTCCACAGCGTGGTGGTGAAGACGGTGGAGTACTTGACGGAGCGGAACCAGAGCCAGTCCGTCCAGAAGCCCGCGAACATGATGAACGCCATGGCAAGGACGGCCAGGACGCCCAAAGTCATCAGAAGAGTCCGGGCGCGCCGGGACGGGCGGCCGACTCTCATCCGTGGCCCGGAAGGGCCTCCGCCGCGGTCCGGCATCTGGAAAGCCAAGGTGCGCACCTCGAAAGTCGCTGTTTGTAACTGATGCTGAAATTTCTTCAGAGCATGGGCCCCCGATCGTAGGGCCCTCTCATGCAACTTACTGGGGCTTTAGTCAGTTCCCGGTATCCGGCGGAAAGGAGGCAGGATGTTGCCCATGTCCAACCTTTCGCCGTCCCCCGGCACCCCGATGGCCGCCACCCCGCTGACCCGTGCCGTCCTCGAGATCGACGAGTACGCCTCCACCCTCGGCTGGGACAAGCCCGCCCGCCTCTTCGCCCTGGTCGACACGGCCAAGCTGCGCAAGGAGGCCCCGGGAGTCGCCCGCCAGCTCGGCCTCGACCAGGACGACACCGGCAAGAACCAGCTCACCCCGATCGAGCAGGACGAGGTCCCGGCCGGGACCCCGCTCGACAAGTTCCTGGGAACCATCGCCTGGCCCCCGTCGATCCTCGGCTGCGCGCTGACCGTCGAGCGGCTGATGCTGCCGCCGTCGGCGGAGTCCTCCGTACCGGAGGGGCTCACCGACAAGCAGCTCGCCAAGTGGGTCGCCGGTCACCCGGAGCGCCAGGAGGTACGGCTGACCGTGGGCGTCCTGCGCGACGGCTCGCGCGAGTCCGCCGTACGGCTGCGCGAGAAGGACTCGGCGAACGAGGTGCTCACCGGCGCGACCCTGGTCCCCGGGCTCGCCGAGGCGCTGGCCGCCACCTTCCTGGACTAGGCCGTCTCTGGGCGGGAGGGGCGGCCCGGCGCGGGCCGCCCGGACACGGTCAGGGCTTGGTGCACTGCGGCAGCCCGGCCGTGTCCCCCTTGCCGATCTTCTCCAGCGCCTTCACGGCGTCGTCGATGGTGGAGACCTTCACCAGCTTCAGCCCGTCGGGCACGCCGGTCAGGGCGGAGGCGCAGTTGTCGGCGGGCGTCAGGAAGTATTCGGCGCCGGCCTGGCGGGCGCCGATGGTCTTCATCTGGATGCCGCCGATCGGGCCGACCTTGCCCGCGTCGTCGATGGTTCCGGTGCCGGCGATGAACTTCCCGCCGGTCAGGTTCTCCGGGGTGAGCTTGTCGACGATGCCCAGCGAGAACATCAGGCCCGCGCTCGGGCCGCCGACGTCGGCGAGCTTGATGTCGATCGTGAACGGGAAGGTGTGGTCGGTACCGGCCCGGATGCCGACGACTGCACGGCCCTCGGCGCCGCCCCCGGCGCCCGCCTTGCTCGAGACGATCGTGACCTTCGTGGTGGCGGTGGGCTCGCGGTGCGCCTTCTCGGCCTCGGCGGCGGCTGCCGCCGGCACGATGAGGAACTCGACGGGCTCGCCGGGCTTGTGCTTGGTGACGAGCTTGGCCACGTCCTCGGGGGCGTTGACGGGCGCGCCGTCCACGCTCTTGATCACGTCACCGGCGTGCAGCTTGCCCTCGGAGGGGCTGTCCTTGACCACCGAGGAAACGATCACGCGGGATTCGACCGGAATCCCGATCTGCTTGAGCGCGGCCACCTTGGCGCTCTCCTGCGACTGGCTGAACTCCTCGGCGTTCTCCTGCGAGGACTCCTGCTCCGTCTTGCCGTCCGGGTACAGGTTCTCGTGCGGCACGACGATGCTGTCACCGGCCGCCCAGCCGTAGACCGCCTCGAGCAGGTTCATGTCGTAGTCCGCGCCGGTGACGCGGACCGTCGTCATGTTGAGGTGCCCGGTGGTCGGGTACGTCTTGTGCCCCGAGATGTTCAGGACGGGCTCGCCGTGCGAGTCCCCGAGCGTGTTCACGGTCGGTCCCGGACTCATCTCCGAGTACGGGACCTTCATGAACACCCCTGCGCAGAGCAGGGCGAAGAGCATCAGGGTGGAAGCGAGCATCGTCGCAGTGCGGCGTGGCATGGATCGACAGTACGGGACGGCCCTCGCGAGCGGCCCCCGGGGCCGGTCCGTACGGGGAACCGGCGCCCTCAGAGGGTGTCGGCGACGGAGTGCGCTTCCGCCTTCGGCCGGGTCTGTTCGGCCTTGCCCATGGCTTCACGGAATCTCGCGTAGCCCGCAAGCTCGGATATGTCACCGGATGTACGGTCGCGTGCCGCCCAGCTGCCCCATATTGCCGCTCCGACCGCGGCGAACAGCGGAATCAGCAACCACGCCAGTGCCGCCATGGGCGTGCCTCCTTACCCCGAAGTACTTGTTGTTGGTGGCTTCAACGCTCGTGCCCGGGAGGGGGTTACGCAAATCGAGGGCGTGTTGCGCGTCCGAACGGGCGTGCCGGGCCCGCCTCAGCAGGCGCCGACCCACTCCTCGGTGCCGTCCGCGAAGGTCTGGTGCTTCCAGATCGGGACCTCGTGCTTGAGGTCGTCGATCAGCATCCGGCAGGCCTCGAAGGCCTCTCCGCGGTGCGGGCAGGAGACGGCGACGACGACCGCGAGGTCGCCGACGGCCAGGTCGCCGATGCGGTGGACGGCGGCGAGGGCGCGGACCGGGTACTTCGCCACGACGCGCTCGGCGACGCGGCGCATCTCCGCCTCCGCCGAGGGGTGGCAGGAGTAGCCGAGCTGATCGACGTCCGCCCCGCCGTCGTGGTTGCGCACCGTGCCGACGAAGAGCGTGGTGCCGCCCGTCGCGTCGTCGCCGACGGCCTGGAAGACCTCGTCGATCGAGAGCGGGGTCTCACGGATTTCGAGGAGCCGGATCGGGTCCGAAGCGGCCTGCTCGCCGGGGTGGTCGAAGTGCGGTGCCATACCTCCATCGTGCCCTAGCCCGCCAACCCGGCGTAATGGCCGTTCCACCAGGGCCGCCCCCACCCGCTTGGGAGCAAGGTCCAGCCCTGCCGGAAAATCCGGCCCCGCCGGGAAATCTGGCCCCACCGGGAAAATCCAGCCCCGCCGGCGTTTGAGGCGCGGGGGCCCGGGGGCAGCGCCCCCGGCAACGGCGCCGCACCGGGACACCGGCCCGACCCCGCCGGGGTCAGATCCCCCGACGCCGCCGCGCAGCGCGAATCGCGGCGGCCGCACCCAGCAGAGCCACCGTCGCACCCGCGGCACCCGCGGCCGTGGCGTCCTTGCGCCCCAGCCTGCGGCCCACGACGGTGTGGCGTCCGGCGACCTCCTGGAGGAGCTCCGCCAGCACCTCCTCGTTGGTCCAGCGCGGCCGCCAGCCCGCCGCGTGCAACGCGCTGATGCTGACCACCCACGGGTGCATCGTGTACGCGAGGTCCCCGGCCGGGGACGGGGTCAGGCCGATCCGGTGCAGCCGGGCCGCCGCGCCGAGGGCCACGGCCGACGGGAGCTCCATGCGGCGGATGCCGCTGAGCTCCTCGACCTCCTCCTGCTCCAGCCAGCCCTCGCAGCCGACCGCCAGCTCCCCCTCGACCTTCTCCAGCGCCGCGTACTCCAGCGCGCTGACCAGGTCCTCCACGTGGCAGAACTGCCAGGTCGGCCGGGATCCGGCCACCACGAGCAGCCGGGGCGACTCGAAGTACCGGGTCAGCGCCGTGTCCGTGCCGCCGACCAGGACCGCCGGGCGGACCACGGTGACGTTCAGGCCGGGGTGCGCGCGCGGCGCCCGGCGGCCGAGCCGCTCGATCTCCAGCAGGTCCCCGACCCCGGTCGCCTCGGCGGTGGCCCGCAGCTCGGCGTCCTCGGAGAGCGGGATGTCGTTGTCGGGCAGGGCCCCGTAGACCATCGCCGAGGTGCAGAGCACGACCCGGTGCACCCCGACCGCCGCGGCGGCGGTGAGCACGGTCTGGGTGCCGCGCACGTTGTACGCGGTACGGGCCGCCGGGTCGGTCTCCAGGTCCAGGTCCAGCGCCAGGTGCACCACGACGTCCGCGCCGCGCAGCTTCTCCGCGATCGCGGGGTCGCGCACGTCCAGGAGGTGCCACTGCGCGGCCGCGCACTCCCCCCGCCGCTCGTCGATCGCGACGACCTGCTTGACCTCGTCGGACTCGGCCAGTCTGGCCACCAGGGCAGCGCCCACCCCCGACGCGGCGCCGGTCACGGCGATCACGGGTCCTCGGACGGCCGGGTTACGCGGCTGGCGAACGCCCTGGGCGCTGTCGCCCGGCTCGGGGCGGATTTCGGCGTCCTGCGGCGCGCGAGCGGGCTCTTGCGAGCCGTTCTTGTCCAAAGCGTGCGGATCTGGGGAACTCACCAGGCGTCTCCAGCGGTTGTCTTCAGTAGGAGACGCGTCGTGACGCGTACCTACCAGGTGATGTCCATCCTGCCGCAGCCCAGGAGTCGGCGGAGCACCGAGCCCGGAAGCGGGTCTGGTGTCTACGCTGGGTGGTGTTGTCGATTCCATTGCCCGCCGGTACCCACCGGCGGCCCTACGAGCCGAGGAAACCCGTGAGCGACACCCCATTCGGATTCGGTCTTCCGCCCGAGGAGCCTACGAACGGCGACGAAGGCAAGAAGAAGGGCAATGAGGGCGGTCAGAGCGGCCCGAATCCGTTCGGGTTCGGCTCGGGCATGCCCGGCGGGCTGCCGGGGGGCGCCGGCGGTCAGGGCGGCGCCGACAACCCCTTCGCCGCGATGTTCGGCTCGATGAACCCGAACGACCTCGGTGCCGCCTTCCAGCAGCTCGGCCAGATGCTGAGCTACGAGGGCGGCCCGGTCAACTGGGACATGGCCAAGGACATCGCCCGCCAGACCGTGGCCCAGGGCACCTCGGACGGGGTGAAGGACGCCAGCATCGGCCTCGCCGAGAAGTCGGCGGTCGAGGAGGCCATGCGCCTCGCCGACCACTGGCTCGACGGGGTCACCTCGCTGCCGTCGGGCGCCGCGACGGCCGTCGCGTGGAGCCGTGCCGAGTGGGTCGAGGAGACCCTCCCGGTGTGGAAGGAGCTCGTGGACCCGGTCGCCGAGCGCGTCGGCGCGGCCATGGGCGGCGTACTGCCCGAGGAGATGCAGGCCATGGCGGGCCCGCTGCTCGGCATGATGCGCTCCATGGGCGGGGCCATGTTCGGCCAGCAGATCGGCCAGGCCGTGGGCACCCTCGCGGGCGAGGTCGTCGGCTCCACGGACATCGGTCTCCCGCTGGGCCCGGTCGGCAAGGCCGCGCTGCTTCCGCTGAACATCGAGCGCTTCGGCAAGGACCTGGGCGTCTCCTCGGACGAGGTCCGGCTGTACCTGGCGCTGCGCGAGGCCGCCCACGCGCGTCTCTTCGCGCACGTGCCGTGGCTGCGCTCGCACCTCTTCGGTGCGGTCGAGGGCTACGCGCGGGGCATCAAGGTCGACACCTCGAAGCTGGAGGACGTGGTCGGCCAGCTCGACCCGTCCAACCCGGAACAGCTGCAGGAAGCCCTCCAGGGCGGAATGTTCCAGCCGCAGGACACCCCCGAGCAGAAGGCCGCGCTGGCCCGCCTGGAGACGGCGCTCGCGCTGGTCGAGGGCTGGGTGGACGCGGTCGTGCACGAGGCGGCCTCTCCCCGGCTGACCTCGGCGGACGCCATGCGCGAGACCATGCGCCGGCGGCGCGCCTCGGGCGGTCCGGCGGAACAGACCTTCGCGACCCTGATCGGGCTGGAACTGCGCCCGCGCCGGCTGCGCGACGCCTCCCGGCTGTGGGCCTCGCTCACCGACGCGCGCGGTGTGGACGGGCGCGACGGGCTGTGGGAGCACCCGGACATGCTGCCGACCGCTTCGGACCTGGACGACCCGGACGGGTTCGTGCACCGCGAGCAGCTGGACTTCTCCGAGATCGACAAGATGCTCGGCGAGGCCGCCGCCCAGAGCGGTGACCAGGACGGCCGCGAGCAGGACGGCGAAGACAAGAAGTGAGCCTGCACGAAGACGCGGTGCTGGTCCTGAAGTCGTACGAGGACCAGCCCGAGCTGCGCGACCTGTACCTGGAACACCTGGCTGCCCACCCGGACGGGGTCTACAAGCCCTGCCATGCCGGGCACGTCACGGCCAGCGCGCTGGTGATCGACCCGGTGGGCGGCCGCGTGCTGCTGACCCTGCACAAGAAGCTGGGCATGTGGCTCCAGATGGGCGGGCACTGCGAGCCCGGTGACGCCACGCTCACCGATGCCGCGCTGCGCGAGGCCGTCGAGGAGTCCGGCATCGCCCACGCGCTGACGCTGCTGGAGGGCGGACCGGTGCGGCTCGACCGGCATCCGATCCCGGCTCCGTGCAACTGGCACCTGGACGTGCAGTACGCGGCGCTCGCGCCCGCCGAGGCGGTCGAAGCGATCAGCGACGAGTCGCTGGACCTGCGCTGGTTCCCGTACGCGGAGGTGGCGGCGGTGGCCGACACCTCGGTGGTGCGGCTGATGGAGGCGACCCGGGCGCGTCTCTGACCCGGCACGGCACGGCGAGAGGGGCGGTCCCGCGATGCGGGGCCGCCCCTCTCCTGCCTTGATCCGGCTGCTGCCGGTCAGTTCCAGGCGTTGTTCTGGTTCTGCGCGTGGGCGCCGTGCTGGCCCATGCCGAACTGCGCGGCCGCGCCCTGCCCGATGGTGGCGTTCTGCGGCGGGAGCACCTCGCTGGGCTGGACCAGGGCGAACCCGGTGCCGAGGAAGCTGAGCTCCCAGCCCTCTCCGGTGTTGCCGCGCCGGCGCCACACGCCGCTGGAGTGCGTCTGGGCCTGCATCTGCACGCGCAGCGAGGTGGACCAGGCGACGATGGCGTCCGCGTCGGCGTTGACGTACTTGTCCGGCGTGACCTGCATCATCAGCGGCTGCCCGGAGGTCATCAGCGCGACCTTTCCGCGGCCGGTGATGTTGAGCTGGTACTTGCCGGTGCCGGAGACCCCGTACTGGCTGTCCACGGCGATGACCTCGGTGTGCAGGGTCGAGTCGAGGGCCAGGACGTAGCCGCTGTCGACGGTGAGGCCCTCCTGGTCCACGTCCACCACGTGCACGTACTGGGCGAGGTTGGCCAGGTAGACCGTGCCCTGACCCGAGCAGCGCATCAGGTCCAGGCCCTCACCGGTGCGGGCGCGGGCGCCGTGCTGGGTGGTGCTCTGGTACTCGCCGTCGAAGTCGATGATCCCCTGGTAGGCGACCATGGCTCCCTTGCGGGCGAGCACGTCGTCGGAGCCGCTCAGGGAGACCCGCAGCAGCTGCGGGTTCTGGACGGCGTACCGCTCCTGGGACTGCGCCTCGGCGTGGGCGAAAAGTGAGCTCTGCATGGTGTGTCTTCTCCCCCTCAGCCCCGGGCCCGGAGCCGGTCGGTGCTGTCCTCGCTGGGCTGTACGACGACGATGCCCTGACCCGAGAAGGCCATCTGGTAGGCCTCCCCGCTGCCCCGGCCGATCAGTGACGAGGCCTTGAAGCTGCTCTTCCCCTTGACCTTGAGGTTCGGGGACCAGGCGACGAGCGCGTCGGGGTCGACGTACGTCTCGTCCTCGCCGCGGCCGCACTCGACCACGATCGGGGTGCCCCGGGAGGTGACGGCGACCCAGCCGGTCCCGGATACCTGCACGTTGAACAGGCCCTGGCCGGCGAATTTGGCCATGCCCTTGACCCGCTCGACGCCCCACTGGAGGTGGGCGTCGAAGGCGAGGAGGTTGGTGCCGTTGACGGAGAGGGCGTCGTTGTTGAGGTTGATGCAGACGACGTTCGCGCCGTAGTCGGCGAGGTAGAGCAGGCCGTCGCCGGTGCACTTCATCAGCGGGGCGCCCTCGCCCGTGAGCCACTGCGAGGCCATCTGGCGCAGGGCCGGCGGGTTGGGCTCGTACTGGACGAAGCCTTCGTAGGCGACCATCGACCCGGTGCGGGCGAAGAGGTCCTGGCCGCTCTGCATGGCGACCTTGAGCATGGCCGAACCGTGGTTCTCCATGCGGGCCGTGACGGGGGTCGGGGCGTAGCCCGCGAGCTGCTGGTTCATCGAGTTCATGGCATTCATGTGGGGCTCCCTCAGACCTCGTACGGCTGGACGACGATGAAGTTTCCGGGGGCGCCGCGGAACTGGAGGTTCACGGTTTCCCCGCTGTGGCCGGGGTAGGCGTTGCGGCGCAGCCGGACCTGGCTGGAAATGATCACCTGGGAGGCGGCGGACCACGCGACGATGGCGTTGCTGTCCGCGAAGGTGGTCGGGGTGACGGGCAGGACGACGGGGGTTCCGTGCGTCTTGACGATCACCGTGCCGGTGCCCTGGAAGAGCATGGTGAACAGCGCGCCGCCGGGGATGCCGTGGCCCTCGATGCGTCGCACCTCGTGCTGGAGCGACTCGTCGAAGGCGAGGACGGACTCGGCGGAGACGCAGATGCCGTCGCCCTGGAGCTCGATGGCGTGCAGGTGGGCGCCGTTCTCGGCGAGGAACACCTGGCCGCGGCCGGTGCAGCGCATGAGCTGCATCTCCTGGCCGGTGGCGTTGCCGACGATGCGGCCGGCGAAGCCCGCACCCTTGTAGCTGAAGTCGACCCTGCCCTGGTAGAGGACCATGCTGCCCTGGCGGGCGAGGACGGCCTGGCCGCCCATCGACAGGTCCACCCGCATGAGCTGCTTGTTCTGCGGGGTCCAGCGGGCGCCCGTGGGGGCTTCCTTGTACGGCTGGAGGGCGGCGGCGAGCCCGGCGCCGACGGCGGGTACCGCCTGCATGGGCTGGCCGTAGCCGGGGGGCTGCTGGCCGTACGGGGGCGGCTGCTGGCCGGGGTACTGGCCGGACGGCTGACCGGGGTACTGCCCGGACTGCTGGCCCGGGACCTGGCCGTACGAGGGCTGCGGCTGCTGCCCGTACGGCGCGGGGGCCGGGGTGGGCGGCGGGACCTGGCCGTAGGGCGCGGGCGCCGGGGCCGGCGGTGCCAGCGGGACGCCCATGGGTGCGGCCATGGTGGGGGCCGCGTGGACGGGCTGCTGGTACGGCGCGGGGGTCTGGGCCGGTGCCTGGTAGGGCGCGGGGGCCGGAGCCGGGGCCTGGTACGGGGCGGGGGCCTGGGGGGCCTGGGCGGGAGCGCCGAAGCCGGGCGCCGGAGCGGCGGCCTGCGGCGGCGGGGCGAAGCCGGGCGCACCGGCCGGGGCCTGGGCCTGCGGCGCGGGCTCCTCCTCCTCGGCGACCTCGCCGCCGAAGTTCTTGAGCAGCGCGGCGAGCCCGCCGTCGAACCCCTGGCCGACGGCGGCGAAGCGCCACACGTCCTTGAGGTAGAAATCGCCGATCATCAGGGCGCGCTCGGTGCTGAACTCCGAGCCCGTGAAGGAGTAGCGGACGACTTCCTCACCGCCCGCCACGATGCGGATGTAGCCCGGTCCGATCTGCGACATCTGTCCGGCGCCGTCGATCGAGGCGGCGAAGGAGAGCTTGTGGATGTTCGCCGGAATGCGGTCCAGGGTCACCCGGAAGGATTCCGCGTCACCGGACTGCGGGCCGAGCAGCTGAATGGACTCTTCCGGCGACTTCGGCTGGTTGAAGAAGACGAAGTAGCGGTCGTCCGAGAGCTGTTCGTTCGCGTCGAGGCCGAAGCAGCTGATGTCGATGGCGAGTCCGGGCCCGGCGATCTGGACGCCCACGTACAGGTCCGTGCCCGCCGTCAGATCACTGATTTTGGCCTTGTGACCGCGTTGGAATTCCCTGGCCATACCTAAGACCGTCCCCCATCCCGACTGTGAATGCGTGGCGCTCAGGCTAACGGCAACCTCGGACATCCGGCCAAGTCGGTACCGACCCGGTACATATCAGGGTGGGCGACATCCGGGGCAAGCGGGAATTAGGGGACTATTCGTCGTCGCGGGCGGCCGGCACCTTCGGGAGGCGCTCGGCGGCGACGACCCCCTCGAGGTACCCGCGGGCCCTCTCGGTACGCGGGTACTCCTCCAGCAACTCCCAGAAACCGGCTCCGTGGCCGGGCACGAGGAGGTGCGCCAGCTCGTGCAGGAGCACGTAGTCCACGACGTACTCCGGCATTCCCTGGAGCCGGTGGGAGAGCCGGATGCTGCCTTCGGCCGGGGTGCAGGAGCCCCAGCGGGTGTTCTGGTTGGTGACCCAGCGGACGGATCGGGGGCGGGCGCGACCGCTGAAGTACTGCTCGGACAAACGCTCGGCCCGCTCGGTGAGTTCCACGTCCCCGAGGGTCCGCTTGCTCTCCTGGGCCGCCAGCTTGTCGAGCATCACCCCCACCCAGCGCTGCTCCTCGGCCTCGGACATCCGGGCAGGGATCAGGACGACCGTACGGTCACCCTCGCGGTAGGCGGATACGGTCCTGCGGCGGCGCGCACTCCGGCGGACTTCGACGGCGCGCTGTGGTGGGTCGGCGGACACGCCACGACGGTACCCGCTCCCCCCGGGGGAAGTCCCGCCCCTCCGGGGTTCGAACATGATCGATTCGCGAACTCCCTCCGGAGAGCCCCGACTATTCCTGCTTTTCCTGAGATAGGAGTGACTGGGCGCTCAGTCCGAAATCGGCGGAGACCCGGGCGGGGAAGCCGCGTCGGCGAGAATCGCGCGGCGGGCATCGACGGCGGCCGCGAGCAGGCGCTCGTCCAGCATCGTCTCGCCGTCCCTCGTGGAGTCGTTGACCGGTACGCGGGTGCGCCGGTCGATCAGCGCCGTCAGTGACGGCAGCGCGGGCAGCGCGTGCCGTCCCATTCGTGCGAGGCCCTGCGAGTAGTGCTCGCCCATCGTGTAGTCGTCGATGTGCGGCGTCATGAGGGCGAGAAGGCGCGGAAGAACCGTGGGACCGGCATGTCGCAGCCACAGCGGAGCGCACTGCGCCTGCGTGGGGCAGGGCCGTTCGAAGGTGAGGCCGTACAGCTGGGCAGCCTGCCGGAAGGTCAGCGGGCCTTCGTCCAGCAGGGCCCCGAAGATCTCCGGGGCACGGCCGAGTCGCCCGATGCCCATCGGCTTGGCCTGAAGCACCGCCGCGGCGGTGGCACCGTCGTACGAGGGCCGCGGGCTGCCGGAAGGCCGTCGGGCCTTGGGGTACGGGGTGAAGGGGGCTTCGGCGAGCAGTGCGCCGTGCGTACGCATGGCGGCCTCCGAGATGGACGCGGTGGTGAGGGCCGTGGCCATGGCCGGGCTGATCCCCTCCCCGCGGTGACGGACCAGCAGGGGCAGCAGTTCGACCGGGGCGGCCCGCCAGCCGTGACAGGCCTCCCGGGCCAGGTCGGCGCCGATGTCTCTGGTGGCGGGATCTGCGACGAGCCGCGCCACCAGGGCGTAGACGTGGTCCTCGCGCCCCAGCCCGCACAGGACCCGGCCCCAGCGCCCGCCGACGCCGTCCAGGTGGCGCGCGGCCTCCGGGGCATCGGCGAACAGCGCCCGGTCGAGCGGCGGCCACTGCTCCTCAGGAGCACCGCTCAGGGTCGCCAGGCGGGCGAGAAAGCGGACGGAGGCCAAGGGATCGTCCCGCAGGTGCGCAACGGAACCGCGGAGCCAATCGGCGAGGACGGTACGCACCAAGGGATCGTCGAACTCGCCCAGAGCCCTCAGCGCGACATCGCGGCTTCCGGCGTGCACGACGAGGAACGCGGCCCTGCGCCGCACCTCTTCATCGGGGTCGTCGAGCAGGGCCAGCGCGGCCTCGGCGGCCTCGGGCCACGGGCGCCTGCCCCCGGGGCACGACAGGAGGTCCACGGCCTCACGGCGTACGAACGCGTCGTCGGACCGGGTGAGCTGAAACAGCCGGACGGCTACGGGGCCGGCGCGATCGGCCAGTAGCGCGTCGAGGATCGCGACACGGGCAGGGTGGGCGGCCGTCGTGGCGTGTCCGGCGGACACGGCCTCGTCCAGCCACTTCAACGGACGGGGCGGTGGCCGCCCTTCCGCGCAGAGGATTCGATCATGCGGCTGATCCTGTCATTCGGGGCAACCGCCGGGCCAGGGGATTTGCGCGCCGCGGGCCGCCTCGGCCGTGGAGTTGTCCACAGGGCTGTCGGCCCGATTCCCAACTTCCCTACTCTCAGTAGTGGAAGAACCTCGCCGAGTAGTCACTCGCGGGGTGCGGTCAGGGGAACGAGGGGGGATCACTGTGTATCCGAGGATGAAGCCGGCGCTGGCGCGGGCCTGGCGGGATCTGCAGACGGTGCAATTCGGAGTCACGCCCGCCCATGCGGTGGTGCTCGGTCCGGTGGATACGGCGACGGGTGCGCTCCTGGACCTGATCGACGGGACGCGGAGCATGGAGCTGCTGCGCGTGCAGGGCCGGGCGATGGGGCTGCCGGAGGGCCGGGTCGACGACGTGGTGCGGCGACTGGCTTCGGCCGGGCTGCTCGACGACTCCACGGTCGGCGGGCCGCGGGCCCAGGCGGTGCGGGGGCGGCCGGAGGCCATGGCCCGGCTGGGCCCTGACCTGGGTTCGCTGTCCCTGGTCCACCCCGAGCCGGGCGGGGACCTACTGGGTGTCGCCGCCCGTCGGGGGATACGGGTCCAGGTGCGCGGGAGCGGCCGGGTGGGCGGGGTGATCGCCTCGGTCCTGGCGGGAGCCGGGGTGGGCCGGGTCGAGGTCCTCGACGGTGGCCGCGCGCAGCCCTCGGACGTGGCGCCCGGCGGGCTGGGGCCCGGCAGCGTGGGCCGGCTGCGCGCCGAAGCGGCCCGGACGGTGGTCCGCGAGGCGGCCCCGGGGCGGGGGCCGCGGACCGCGGAGAGCCAGGGGCCGGAGCCGGGGCTGGCCCTGGTGGTGGTCGCGCCCCGGGACGGGCTCCAGTCCTGGGCCCCCGATCCGCAGACCGCCGAGGACTGGGTCGACACCGGGACCCCGCACCTGTACGCGGGGGTGCTGGAGGGGACCGGGCTGGTGGGACCGCTGGTGCTGCCCGGAGCCACGGCGTGCGCCGGGTGCATGGAGCGGGACCGGGTGGACCGGGATCCGGCCTGGCCGCGGATGCTTGTCCAGTGGCGGTCCGTCCACCGCCGCCGGGGCTCGGCCGCCTGCGACCTGGGGCTGTCCACGGCGGTGGCCGGCCTGGCCGCGGCGCACGCCCTGTCCTTCCTCGACGGCGAGCTCCCCGCCTCGACGGCCACCCGCTGGGAGGCCTCGCTGCCCGGCCTCCACTGGCGGCCCACCCCGGTCCGGCCGCATCCCGAGTGTCCGTGTGGTGCGAGCGGGCACGATGGGCCCGCCGAAGCGGAACCGACCGTCCGGCCCCGGCCGGAACCGGCCATGGCAGCGGGCTCGGAGAGGCGCGGAGGGCCATGACAGGATTGTCGTGGTCGAGGCCCGATCGGGGCCGCGACCGAGAGTTCGTCGGGGGCTCCCCCCGAACCGCCGCTTGCGGCTCAGCTGTCTGGGAACTGGAGGGGCACATGTCTGATCTTCCCCGGAAGGCGGTCACCCGCACCGTCAAGCTGGCCGCGCTGCCGCTCGGCATGGCGGGCCGGGCCACCTGGGGGCTCGGCAAGCGGATCGGGGGCAAGTCGGCCGAGATCGTCGCGCGCGAACTCCAGCAGCGCACCGCCGATCAGCTGTTCCGCGTCCTGGGTGAGCTGAAGGGGGGCGCGATGAAGCTCGGGCAGGCGCTCTCGGTCTTCGAGTCGGCCCTGCCCGAGGAGGTCGGCGGCCCCTACCGGGCGGCGTTGACGAAGCTTCAGGAAGCCGCGCCGCCGCTGCCCGCGGCCACCGTCCACCAGGTGCTGACGGACCGACTGGGTGCCGACTGGCGGGATCTGTTCGAGGAGTTCGAGGACAAGCCCGCCGCGGCGGCCTCGATCGGACAGGTGCACCGGGCCGTGTGGCACGACGGCCGGCAGGTGGCGGTCAAGGTCCAGTACCCGGGGGCCGGCGAGGCCCTGCTCTCGGACCTCAAGCAGCTGAGCCGGTTCGCTGGGCTGCTGGGACCGTTGATCCCGGGCATAGAGATCAAGCCGCTGATCAAGGAGTTGCGCGACCGGGTCGCCGAGGAGCTCGACTACGAGCTGGAGGCGGAGGCGCAGCAGGCGCACGCGGATGCCTTCGTCGGCGACGACGACGTGGTCGTACCCGAGGTCGTGCACCAGGGCGACCAGGTGCTGGTGACCGAGTGGATGGAGGGGACTCCGCTGTCGGAGGTGATAGCCGACGGCACCCGGGAGGAGCGCGACGGCGCCGGACAGCTGCTGGCCCGGTTCCTCTTCTCCGGCCCCGCCCGCACCGGGCTGCTGCACGCCGATCCGCACCCGGGCAACTTCCGGCTCATCACCGGGGCGGACGGCCGGATGCGGCTGGGCGTCCTGGACTTCGGGACGGTCGACCGGCTGCCGGGCGGCTGGCCCAAGCCCATCGGCAGGTCACTGCGGATGACGCTGGACGGTGACGCCGAGGGGGTCTACGGACACCTTCGCGCGGAGGGGTTCGTACGGGATTCCATAGAGCTGGACCCGGATGCGGTGCTCGACTACCTGAAGCCCATCATCGAGCCCGCCGAGGCCGAGGAGTTCACCTTCACCCGGCAGTGGCTGCGCGGCCAGGCGGCGCGCATAGCCGATCCGCGATCTCCCGCGCACCAGTTGGGGCGTCAGATCAACCTGCCGCCGTCGTACCTGCTCATCCACCGGGTGACGTTGAGCACGATCGGCGTGCTGTGCCAGTTGGGCGCGACGGTCCGGCTCCGCGACGAACTGGAGTCCTGGCTCCCGGGGTTCCTGCCCGACGAGGACTGAGCGGGCCCGGGGGCCGGGTCGGTCGGGACCGATCCGGCCGGGTCCGGGCGGGCCGGTTCACCACCAGGCGGAGTCGAGGCGGCCTTCGATGGCGCGGAGGTTGGCCCGCGCGCAGTCGACGCAGAAGTACTGTCTGGTCCCGTTCTCCACGGAGCAGGTCCAGGTGGGCGGGGGGCCGGCCGGGGCCTGGGCGCCGCAGCGCGCGCAGACGACGGGCGGGTCCTCGGAACCCGGCGTGTCCGGGTGGGAATTCGGCTGGTCCACCTCCAGACGATATCCCCGCCGCCCCTGCCTTGGGCGACGGCGCTCCGCAACGCACCGGGGGGACCGGTCCGTTCGGACCGGTCCCCCCGGGCGGTGTTTCAAAGTTGCTCCGGCTGCCCTCGGCAGCCGTGGCGGTCCTAGTTCATGACGGCCATGGCCAGCGCGCGCCGGGCGCGCATGGAGACGCGCTCGGCTCGCCGCTGCATGCGGCGCGCGGCGACCACGCGCAGGGCGCGACGTTCGACGTCGACCTCACGCATACGGTCGGCCATATGGGCACGAGCCATGGCTTCTGGGATGAGTTGCATTTCGCGGGTCCTGTTCTGACGCGAGGTGATCGCGCCGGCGGTGATGAAGTCTGCGGTGGCGGAGCCGTGCGGCTGCTCGCTCGTGGTGGCGTGGGGGGACATGAGGGCCTGCTTCAGGGGGTCGTGCGTCAGGGGGCGGTCGATGGTTCCGTTGGCGGTCATGCCGCGACAACCGGGTTCTTGCGCGGACGGCCACGGGGGCGCTTGCGGGCCACGACCACGCCCTGGACGAAGAGCTCGCCACCCCAGACACCCCAGGGCTCGCGGCGCTCGAGCGCACCGGCGAGGCAGGCCTCGACCAGCGGGCAGGTGCCGCAGAGGGACTTCGCGTACTCGACGTCCGCCGGGGACTCGGCGAAGAAGACCTCGGGGTCGTAGGTACGGCAGGCGACGGGTACGCCGAGGTTCTCGATGGCGTCGTCGAGCGCGGTGAGCGCGGTGAGGGGAGTCAAGGTGGAGTCCTCCGGGACTGCGGGCGGGGAGAGGGTCTGGGTCTTCGGTACGGACGGGGCGTGCGCTTCGAGTTGCACGGTGGTTTCTTCCTCGTCTTGTTCGTCTAGTCGTTCCGGCCGGTCGGCCGGGGGCGGCTGGGCTACCTCGTCACACCGACTGGACTTGCCAGTCCCGAGGCCCCTTCGCTCCGTCGTCCCTGTTCGGGACAAACAGAAGGGCCGCGGATCCCGGGTGGGGTTCCGCGGCCCTGAAGGCGCCGGCCTGATCATGCGATCAGGCTGGATCACTCCAGGGTTCGAGCCCGCGGAAGGCCCACATCAGGTGGTGCTGCTGCTTCTTCGACTGCTTCGACTGCTGCGTCTTGAATCCGACACTGGCGGCACCGGCACCGGCTGCGGCCGCAAAGGCATAGGCGCCATGCGCCCCTGCTTCTGCTGCCAGTACTGCCACCGGTGCCTCGGTCGGTCGCTCATTGCGCTCACTGGCCCTCAGCGCGACGGACGCGCCGGCGCTGGCCAGGGCAGGGTTGCCGGCGGAAATCGCGGACAGACCGGTACCCGTGAGCGGAAGGAGCGTGGAGGAGCCGAGCGTGCAGGAAGCGGCAACCGAGCGATCGGTCATTTTGGTGATGGTCATGAAGCTGGTCACTGGTCTCGCCTCCTCTCGGCGTCTCGGGGACTCGGCCCGGAGGCCTGGTCCCATGCGTATTCGGATAAGTACAGCACGGATCCGGGGCTTCGGAGAAGCCACCGTTTCCGTTGCTAAGAACCTATGGGGATTCGCTGGGCATGTGCAAACTATTTTTCCGACGAGTTTCTACGCGTCGTCAGGATCTTGCCCTTCGGGGTCCTCACCTGCGCAGATGGCCAGCACGTCGGCGCCGTACCGCTCGAGCTTGCGCGCGCCCACTCCAGAGATCATCGCGAGCTCCCCGTCCTGCGAGGGCGCGGCCTCCGCGATGGCCATCAGCGTCTTGTCCGTGAAGACGCAGTAGGCGGGCATGCCCTGGTCCTTCGCCTGGACGGCGCGCCAGTCGCGCAGCCGTTCGTAGAGCCCCTCGTCCATGTCCGACGGGCAGTCCTCGCAACGCATCAGTTTGAGCTCGCCGGCCTCGATCAGGGTCTTGCCGCAGACCCGGCACAGGACCGGTCCGCGGCGGCCGCGCTTGCGGACCACTCCCTCCGGCGCGCTTCCCGGGGCCATGGAGCCCGGTCGCAGGCCGCTCAGGAAGCGGCTGGGGCGTCGGGACCCCCGGCCGCCCGGAGTGCGGGAGAGCGCCCAGGAGAGCGTCAGGTGGAGCCGGGCCCGGGTGACGCCGACGTAGAGCAGCCGGCGCTCCTCCTCGACCTGCTCGTCGGTCTTCGCATAGGTGATCGGCATCATGCCGTCGGTCAGGCCGACCAGGAACACCGCGTCCCACTCCAGGCCCTTCGCCGCGTGCAGCGAAGCGAGGGTGACGCCCTGGACCGTCGGGGCGTGCTGGGCGGCCTTGCGCTCGTCCAGCTCGATCGTGAGGTCGGCCAGGGTGGCGGTCGGCCGGGCGCGGGCGAAGTCCTCGGCGAGCCGGACCAGCGCGGCCACGGACTCCCACTGGTCGCGGACGGCCCCGGAGCCGGCGGGCGGCTCGTGGGTCCAGCCGGTCGAGCTGAGCACGGCCCGGACCTGGGGGCCGAGCTCCACGATGTCGTCGAGCAGCGGGTCGTTGCCGCCGGAGCGGGCGGCACCGCGCAGGGCGAGGATCGCCTTCTGCACCTCGGCCCGCTCGAAGAAGCGCTCGGCTCCGCGCAGCTGGTACGGGACTCCGGCGTCGGCGAGGGCCTGCTCGTAGACCTCGGACTGGGCGTTGATGCGGTAGAGGACGGCGATCTCGCCCGCCGGGACTCCGGCCGCGATCAGGTCCCGGATCCGGACGGCGATGCCCTCGGCCTCGGCGGGCTCGTCGGGGTACTCGGCATAGACCGGGTCGGGGCCGGTCTCGCGCTGGGAGATCAGCTCCAGGCGGTGCTCCGCGGCCCGGCCCTTGGCCTGGTTCAGCAGCCCGTTGGCGAGGTGGACGACCTGGGGGGTGGAGCGGTAGTCGCGGACCAGCTTGACCACGGTGGCCTGCGGGTACTTGGTGCGGAAGTTCAGCAGGTGGTCGGGGGTGGCGCCGGTGAAGGAGTAGATGGTCTGGCTGGCGTCGCCGACCACGCACAGGCTGTCGCGGTCTCCGAGCCAGAGGTCCAGGAGCCGCTGCTGGAGCGGGCTGACGTCCTGGTACTCGTCGACGACGAAGTGCTGGTACTGGGAGCGGATCTGGTCGGCGACCACGGGGCTGTCCTGCAGGATGCCGACGGTGAGGAGCAGCACGTCCTCGAAGTCGATCATGTTGCGGTCGCGCTTGAGCTGCTCGTACATCCCGTAGATCTGGGCGATCTCGGCCAGGTCCCGGGGGGCCTCGCGGCCGGTCTTCACGGCTGCCGCCGGATAGTCGGCGGGCACCGTCTGCGTGACCTTCGCCCACTCGATCTCGCCGGTCACATCGCGCAGCTCGCCCCGGTCGAGCCGGATGCGGCAGCGCGCGCCCGCCTCGGCGACGAACTGGATCTTGCGCTCCAGCAGCCGGGGCACCTCGCCGCCGACCGCCTTGGGCCAGAAGTACTGGAGCTGGCGCAGAGCGGCGGAGTGGAACGTGCGCGCCTGCACCCCGCCGGCGCCGAGCTGGCGCAGGCGGCCGCGCATCTCGCCCGCGGCGCGGTTGGTGAAGGTGACGGCCAGCACGCTCGCCGGCATGAGCTGGCCGGAGCGGACCCCGTAGGCGATGCGGTGGGTGATCGCCCGGGTCTTGCCGGTACCCGCACCGGCCAGCACGCACACCGGCCCCCGCAGGGTCGTCGCGACCTCGCGCTGCTCCGGGTCCAGGCCCAGGAGCACCGCGTCGGCCGAGTCGGCGCCGGCCGTGAAGGATGAGGAGTGCGTTGCTGATGTCACCCCGCCATGCTGCCAGGTCTGCAGGGGAGGGAGAGAAAACCGTCCACAGGGCGCCTGCTTTCTTCATACCGGAGCCGGTCGCCCAGCCCATCGCGCAGCCCGGTCGCCGAGCCCGGTCCGGCCCCCGGGAATGGCCGCGCCGTCCCGTACGTTCGACTACTCGGACCCACGAGCACCCCACGGATGGAGAGCGCAGCATGCAGGACGCGGGCACGGTCACGATGTACAGCACGACCTGGTGCGGCTACTGCCGTCGGCTGAAGAGCCAGATGGACCGGGAAGGCATCGCCTACAACGAGATCAACATCGAGCTCGACGCCGAGTCCGCGGCGTTCGTGGAGAAGGCGAACGGCGGAAACCAGACCGTTCCCACCGTCCTCGTGAAGTCCTCCGCGGGCAACGAGTCGGTCATGACGAACCCGAGCCTGGCCCAGGTCAAGCAGGCCCTCGCCGTCTGATCGCGCGATCCACGTGCAGAAAGGCCCCCGCCTCGGCGGGGGCCTTCTGCTGTGACGTGACTTACGCGGTCGGCCTCGGCAGCGGCTTGCCGTACCAGAGCTCGACCAGCCGGGCCGCGATGGAGATTCCGGCCGGCGGGAGGACCTCGCCCGCCTCGATCGCCGTGCGCAGGTCGTCGCGGGAGAACCAGCGGGCCTCCTGGATCTCCTCGCCGTCGACCGTGATCTCGGAGGTCACGGCGCGCGCCGTGAAGCCCAGCATCAGGCTGTACGGGAACGGCCAGGGCTGGCTGGCGACGTAGTCGACCTCGCCGACCTTGACGCCCGCCTCCTCCCACACCTCGCGGATGACGGACTGCTCGATCGACTCGCCCGGCTCCACGAACCCGGCCAGGGTGGAGAAGCGGCCTTCCGGCCAATGCACCTGGCGGCCGAGCAGCGCGCGGTCCTGGTCGTCCGTGACCAGCATGATCACCGCCGGGTCGGTGCGCGGGTAGTGCTCGGCGCCGCAGCCCGGGCAACGGCGGATGTGCCCGGCGGCCGCGACCACCGTGCGCTCGCCGCAGCGGGAGCAGAAGCGGTGCATGCGCTGCCAGTTCTCCAGCGCCACCGCGTGCACCATCAGTCCGGCGTCCCGCGGGGAGAGCAGCATCCCGGCCTCGCGCAGTCCGGCGGGGCGCGCCGACTGGTCCATGCGGCCGGGCAGCGAGTCCTTCTGCAGCGCGAAGTACCGTACGCCGTCCTCGTCGGTGCCCAGGAAGTACCGGTGGGTCTCGGTGACCGGGGCCTCGAAGGCCGGGGTCATCACGATGGCGGTGCCGCCGTCGGGGGTGTCGTCGATCAGGACCTGGCCGCCGGAGACGACGAAGACCCGGGTCGTCGGGTGGCTCCAGGCCGCGGCGAGCCACGCCTCGTCGAGGCGGTGGTGGGCCTCGCGGTCGATTCCGCTCGGCGCGGCCAGCGAGATCGGGCGCTCGGGCTCGATATGGGTGCTCACGGGTACTTCCAACTCCCCCGGTGGTAGGACACGGGCAGGCTCAGCAGGACGGGTGTGCGGTGGCAGGGCTTCTACGGTGTTTCAGCCGGACGCCGGCTTCCAGTGGGCGGCCAGGTCGCCCCAGAGGTACGCCGTCGTCTCGACGCCCTTGGCCAGCAGATCGAGCTCCACCTTCTCGTTCGGCGAGTGCCAGCCGTCGGAGGGTACGGAGATTCCGAGGAAGAGGACAGGGGCGTCCAGCACGTCCTGGAGGTCCGCCGCCGGTCCCGAGCCGCCCTCGCGGGTGAAGCGCACCTTCTGGCCGAAGGCCCGGCCCATGGCCCGGACCACCGACTGCAGCGCCGGGTGGTCCAGCGGGGTCAGGCAGGGCCGGGTGGGGGCGCCGAAGGTGATGGAATGCCGAATTCCGGCCGGGACGCGCTCCGCGACCCAGTCCTTGACGGCCGCTTCGACCTCGTACGGGTCCTGCCCGGAGACCAGGCGGAACGACAGCTTCAGGTGCGCCGAGGCGGGCACGATGGTCTTGCCGCCGGGACCCTGGTAGCCGCCGCCGATGCCGTTGACCTCGGCGGTCGGACGGGCCCAGACGCGCTCCAGCGTGGAGTAGCCGGCCTCGCCCGAAGCCGCGTACGACTTGGCCGTACGGAGCCACTCGGCCTCGTCGAACGGCAGCTCCGCGATCAGCTCGCGCTCGGCGTCCGTGAGCTCGGCGATGTTGTCGTAGAAGCCGGGGATCGTGACCCGCTCGTCGGCGTCGTGCAGGGCCGCGACGAGGCGGGCGGCGACGGTGGCCGGGTTCGGCACGGCACCGCCGAAGGCGCCCGAGTGGATGTCCTGGTCGGGGCCGTGCAGGTCGATCTCGCAGTCGGCCACGCCGCGCATGCCGGTGCAGACGGTGGGGGTGGTCTCGGACCACATGCCGGTGTCGGAGACGATCACGATGTCGGTGGCGAGGCGGGCCGCTTCGCGCTCGACGAGGGCGCGGAAGTTCGGGGAACCGGACTCCTCCTCGCCCTCGATGAGGAGCTTGAGGTTGACGGCGGGGGCCGCGGCGCCGGTCGCGGCGAGGTGGGCCCGGACGCCCAGGGTGTGGAAGAACACCTGCCCCTTGTCGTCGGCGGCGCCCCGCCCGTACATCCGGCCGTCCTTGACGACCGGCTCGAACGGGTCGGTGTGCCAGCCGTCCGCGAGGGCGGCGGGCTGCACGTCGTGGTGCCCGTAGACGAGGACGGTGGGAGCGGCGGGATCCGCGCTCGGCCACTCGGCGAAGACGGCGGGCGCGCCGGCCCCCGTTTTCGAATCAGAAGGGGTCCAGACCTCGGCGACCGGGAAACCGGTCTCCTTGAGCTTCGCGGCCAGCCAGTCGGCGCTGCGGCGCACGTCGTCCGCGTGCTCGGGCTGGGCCGAGACGGAAGGGATGCGGAGCCAGTCGGCGAGGTCTTCGAGGAAGGCCGCGCGGTGCGTGTCGATGTACGTGCGGACGACGCTGTCCGCCGGGGTGTCGCTCATGCCCACGAGCCTAACCGTCCGTTCGATGGTCACTTTCCGTGTCCGGTTTGCCTTGGAGGATCCGCTCAAGACGGGCCCGGCCGGGGAGGTTGCCCGGCCGGATGACGCGGCCGCTGCGGACGTGCAGGAAGGCCGCGGTGATGTCGGAGAGCGGGGTTCCGGTGGCTTCCGCCCAGGCCAGGCGGTAGACGGCGAGCTGGAGCGGGTCGGCGTCGGTGGTGCGGCCGGTCTTCCAGTCGACGATCTCGAAGCCGCCGTCGCCGTCGCGGTACACCGCGTCGATCCGACCGCGGATCACCCGGCCGGCCAGGGTCAGCTGGACCGGCACCTCCATGCGGTACGGGGTCCGGTCGGCGTACTCGCTGCGCTCGAAGGCCGCCTTGAGGGAGTCGAGGTCGGCCTCGTCCGCGATGTCCTGGTCGGAGCCGGCGCCGGGCAGCTCGGTGACGGGGTCGAGGAGGTCCAGCTGCGGCAGCGGAAGCTCGTCGAAGCGGGCCTCGACCCAGGCGTGGAACCGGGTGCCCTGACGCGCCGCGGGCTGCGGGGGCTTGGGCATGGGGCGGGCGAGGTCGCGCACGAAACCCTGCTCGTCGGCGGCGAGGCGCAGCAGCTGGCTGGCGGAGAGCGCGGAGGGCAGCTCCACGTCACGGACGGCCGCGCGGGCACGGCGCAGCTCGCCCTCCAGAGCGTCGAGGTCCCGGTCCCAGGAGGCCATGGTGCGGGCCTCCTCGGGGGTGGGTCCGGCGGTTCCTTGGGCGGGGCCGGGGGCGGGGGCGGGGGCCCAGCCTTCTGCCTCCGGCCAGAGGTCGTCCGGGGCCGGGGTGCGGGCGTTCTCTTCCCCCACCCCGCCCCTTCCCGAAACCGGGGCTGCGCCCCGGACCCCCTGCGGGGTCGCGCCCGCGGCCGGGCGTGCCTCGGCCTCCGGCCAGGACTCCGGGTCCGGGTCCGGCCGGAGGTCCTCCGGCTCCGGGGGTTCCTCGTCGTAGGACGGGTCCTCGCAGTCCGGGGGCCAGAGGTAGTCGTCGGCAGCATCCGCGACCGGGTCCGGGGCGTGCGCGGCGGTGGCCAGGTGGGATTCCACCAGGGCCGCCGCCCGGCGGCGCAGGGTCAGCGAGTCCGGGTCCAGGGGCAGGGGCCAGGAGTGGTCCGGGGTGGCGTCCGTAGCCAGGGCCGGGTTCTCCGCGTCGGGTTCCGGGGTGTCGGCCCAGGCTTCGATCTCGCCGTGGCCCGAGGCGCAGTGGTCGTGGAGGGCGGAGAGGAAGGCGGACGGGCCGCGGGGCTTCTTCTGGGTCGGACCCCACCAGTGGCCCGAGGCCAGCAGGAGGGAGCGGGGCCGGGTGAAGGTGACGTACCCGAGCCGGAGCTCCTCGACGGCCTTGTGCGCCTTGAGGGCGGCCTTGAAGGAGCGCAGGCCCGGCGAGGTCCATTCCGGGGGCGGCGGGAGGGTGGCCGCGTCGCCGCGCAGGTCGTACGGGAGGACCTTCGCGTACGAGGTCCAGGCCTCCGGGGCCTTCTCCTTCGGGAAGGAGCCCGCGCACAGGTCGGGAACCACGACCACGTCCCACTCCAGGCCTTTGGACTTGTGGGCGGTGAGCACCTTGACCGTGTTCTCCCCGCCCGGCAGCGCGTGGTCCAGGCCCTTCTCGTACTGGGCCGCCGTGCGCAGGAAGGCCAGGAAGGCCGGCAGGGACGCCTCCCCGTCCAGGGAGGCGAAGCCGGCCGCCACGTCCATGAAGCTCGACAGGGTCTCCCGGCGGCGGGCCGCCAGCGCGTGCGGGGACGCGGCCAGTTCCACGTCGAGGCCGGTCGTGGACAGCACCCGGTGCAGTACGTCCATCAGCGGGTCGGCGAGCGAACGCCGCAGGTCGCGCAGCTCCTGTGCCAGGTGTGCGAAGCGGACCCGGGCGGCCGCGGAGAACGGCAGGTCGTCCGGGGCTCCGGCGGATCCCTGGCCGGCGCCGTCCAGGAAGCTCTCCAGGGCGTCGGCCAGGGAGACGACCTCCGACGGGTCCACTCCCTCCACCGCGGCCGCCAGCCGGTCCGCTCCCTCGTCCCCGGACCCGGACGGTGTGCGGGCGATCAGCGTGCGCGCCCGGCGGCCCAGCAGCGCCAGGTCCCGCCCGCCGATCCGCCAGCGCGGACCGATCAGGAGCCGGACCAGCGAGGCGTTGGCGCCCGGGTCCTGGAGGACCTCGCAGACGGCGACGAGGTCCGCGACCTCGGGGAGGTGCAGGAGCCCGGAGAGGCCGACCACCTCGACGGGAACGTCACGCTCGACCAGGACCGCCTGGATCCGCGCGAAGTCCCCGGCGGAGCGGCACAGTACGGCGATCTCGCGCGGCTCCGTACCCGTGCGGACCAGGTGGGCCACCGAGTCGCCGAGCCAGTCGAGCTCCTCGGCGTGGGTCTGCAGCAGTGCGCAGCGCACCGAGCCGGCCTGCTCCTCCCCCGGCGCGGGGCGCAGCGCCTCGACGCCCTCGTGCATGGCGCGCAGCGGGGCGGCGAGTTCGTTGGCCAGGTCGAGGAGGCGGCCGCCGCTGCGCCGGTTCTCGCTGAGCGAGAAGCGGGTGGCGGGGCGGCCGTCCGCGTGCGGGAAGTGCTCGGGGAAGTCGTCGAGGTTGGCCACGGAGGCGCCGCGCCAGCCGTAGATGGCCTGGCAGGGGTCGCCGACGGCGGTCACGGCGTGCCCGGTGCCCCCGCCGAAGAGCCCGGACAGCAGCAGCCGCTGGGCGACCGAGGTGTCCTGGTACTCGTCGAGCAGGACGACCCTGAACTCCTCGCGCAGCAGCGCGCCCACCTCGGGGCGGGTGGTGGCCAGCTGTGCGGAGAGGGCTATCTGGTCGCTGAAGTCGAGGAGGTCGCGGGAGCGCTTGGCGGTGCGGTAACGCTCGGTGAGCTCCAGCAGTTCCAGGCGGCCGCGCACGGCCTCGGGCACCTTGCGCAGGTCGTCGTTGGTGAGCCTGGTGTCGGCCAGGACCGAGAGCAGGTCGGTGTCGTACGCGCGCAGCCTCTCGGGCTCCACGAGGTGCTCGGAGAGCTCCCCGTCGAGCGCGAGCAGGTCGCTGACCAGGTCGGGGACGGATTTCGTGAGGGAGGGGTAGGGGCCGGGGGCCTCGCGGAGCACGCGGGCGGCGAGCTGGAAGCGGGTGGCGTCGGCGAGCAGCCGGGCGCTGGGCTCCAGGCCGATGCGCAGGCCGTGGTCCTTGAGGAGCTGTCCGGCGAAGGCGTGGTACGTCGAGATGCGCGGCTCGCCGCCCGCGGAGTCGGCCTCGGCCGGGGAGGGGTCCGGGTCGCTGATGCCGGCCCGCGCGAGGGCCCCCCGTACGCGCTCGGCGAGCTCGCCGGCGGCCTTGTTGGTGAAGGTCAGGCCGAGGACCTGCTCGGGTGCGACCGCGCCGGTGCCCACCAGCCAGACCACGCGGGCGGCCATGACGGTGGTCTTGCCGGAGCCCGCGCCGGCCACGATGACCTGGGGGGCCGCCGGGGCGGTGACGCAGGCCATCTGTTCGGGCGTGAAGGGGATCCCGAGGAGCTCCTTGAGCTGCTCCGGATCGGTGAGGACGGGCTGGACGGGCGGACGCACGGACACCTCAAAAGGCTAGCCGCCCCCACCGACACTCCCAGCCGGACGGGATCCTCACTCGACCGTCTGGCGGCCCTCCGGCCGGGCGCTGCACGAGTTGCGGAAGGAGCAGTGGTCGCAGTGCTTGCCGATGGCGGGGGCGAAGCGTTCGTCGAGGACCCGGCCCGCGGCGGTGGCGAGCAGGTCGCCGACCCATTCGCCGTGCAGGGGCTCCTGTGCCTGGATCTTCGGGACCTGGTCGCCGCCGTCCTTCTTCGGCGCGCCCTGGCGCAGCTGCACGAGCTCCGCCCCGCCCGGTTCGGGGCGCAGGCCGTCGAAGACCTCGTCCACGGCGCCCTCGCGCACGGCGAGCTGGTAGACGGCGAGCTGCGGGTGGCGCGCGACCTCGTCCTTGGTCGGCGCCCCCTTGCCGGTCTTGAAGTCGACCACGTACGCCCGTCCCTGCGGGTCCGCCTCCACCCGGTCCATGGAGCCGCGGATCCGGACGGCGTACTCCCCCGCTTCGAGCGTGACGTCGAAGTCGTGCTCGGTGGCCACCGACTCCCGGCCCCCGCGGTCGGTGGTGTGCCAGCGCAGGAAGCGTTCCAGGGCGGCGCGGGCGTTCTCCTTCTCCTGGCGGGACTTCCAGGGGGCGTCGAAGGCGAGCGAGTCCCAGACGGAGTCGAGGCGTTCCATCAGGACGGCGAGGTCGGCGGGGGTCCGCCCGGAGGCGACCTCGTCGGCGAGGACGTGGACGACGTTGCCGAAGCCCTGGGCGGCGGTGGAGGGGGCGTCGGCCTTGACCTCGCGGCCCAGGAACCACTGGAGGGAACAGGTGTTGGCGAGCTGGTCCAGGGCGGAGCCGGACAGGGCTACGGGCCGGTCCCGGTCGCGCAGCGGGACGCTGCTGCGGGTGGGCTCGTACAGGCCCCACCAGCGCTGCGGGTGCGCGGCCGGGACGAGCGGTCGGTCCTCGTCGTCGGTGAGCACCGCGAGGCGGGCCAGGCGCCGGGCGGCGGCCTCGCGCAGTGCCTCGGAGGCCTCGGGGTCGACGGTGGTGGCGCGCAGCTCGGCGACGAGGGCGGGCACGGCCAGGGGGCGGCGGGGGCGGCCGGTGACGTCCTTGACGGGGACGCCGAGCTCGGTCAGGAACCGGGAGGGCTGGTCCCCGTCGTCGGCCGGGGCCTTGACGGCGGTGACGACGAGGCGGTGGCGGGCGCGGGTGGCGGCGACGTAGAAGAGGCGGCGCTCCTCGGAGAGCAGCGCGCCGGGGGTGAGGGGTTCGGCGAGGCCGTCGCGTCCGATGCGGTCGGCTTCGAGGAGGGAGCCGCGGCGGCGCAGGTCCGGCCAGAGCCCTTCCTGGACGCCCGCAACGACGACGAGTCCCCACTCCAGGCCCTTGGAGCGGTGGGCGGTCATGAGGCGGACGGTCTCGCGGCGGACGGCGCGGGGGGTGAGGGTGTCGCCCGCGATGTCCTCGGCTTCGAGCTGTTCGAGGAAGTTGAGCGCGCCGGCGCCGCCGGTACGTTCCTCCGCGCGGGCGGCGGTGTCGAAGAGCGCGCAGATCGCGTCGAGGTCGCGGTCGGCGTTGCGGCCGGCGGAGCCGCCGCGGCGGGCGTTGCGTTCGAGGCGCTGCGGCCAGGGGGTGCCGTCCCAGAGGGTCCACAGGACCTCTTCGGCGGTGCCGCCGCCGGCGAGGAGCTCGCGGGCCTTGCGCAGGAGCAGGCCGAGGCGTTGCGCTCCGCGGGCGTAGGCGGGGTCGTGGGCGACGAGCCGCTCCGGCTCCGCGAGGGCGCGGGCGAGCAGCACGTCGGAGGGCGCGGGCGTCCGGATCCCGGCGGCCCGCTCCTCGTCGCGCAGCGCGCGCCCGAGCCGCCGCAGATCGGCTGCGTCCATCCCGCCGAGCGGCGAGGTCAGCAGCACGAGCGCCGCCTCGACCCCGACCCATCCGGCCGCCTGGTCCTGGCCGGTGTCCTGGCCGGTGTCCTGGCCGTCCGTGGAACCGGGGGTGGGGTCGACCCCGGGCGCATCCGCGGAGCCGGTCCCGGTCCCGGCCGCGGCGGAACTGCCGCCGTCGGCGGCACGCCCTGCGGGGCCGGGCACGGCCTCGGACTCGGACGCGGCCTTGTCCGCGGCGCCGGGCTCAGCCGGGGACTGCTCCGCCGCAGGCGGTACGGCCGACTGGGCCAGGGTGCGCAGGGCCGTCAGGAGCGGGGTGACGGCCGGTTCGTGGCGCAGGGGGCTGTCCGTGCCGTCGGTCTCCGCGGGGACGCCCGCCGCGATCAGGGCGCGCCTCATCTGCGGCAGGGTGCGGCCGCCCGCGCGGACCAGGACGGCCATGTCCTGCCAGGGCACGCCGTCCTCCAGGTGGGCCCGGCGCAGGATGTCCGCGATGTTGTCCAGTTCCGCGCCGGCCGTGGGGTAGGTGAAGACCTCGACCCGGCCGCCGTCCCGGGAGGAGGCGAGCGCGCGGTGGGCCCGTACCGCCGCCGAGGGCAGGCGGGGCACCGGCATGCGGGTGGTCAGCTGCCGGGTGGCCGCCAGGAGCACGGCCGGCGAGCGGCGGGAGACCGTCAGGGCGTGGATACGCGCGCCCGGGAAGGAGGTCTCGAAGTCGAGGATGTTGTTGATGTCGGCGCCGCGGAAGGCGTAGATCGACTGGTCGGGGTCGCCGAAGGCGGTCAGTCGCCCCGCCGGCCCGGCCAGCACGCGCAGCAGCCGCAGCTGCGAGGCGTCGGTGTCCTGGTACTCGTCCACGTAGATCGCGTCGTACGCCAGGGAGAGCGTCGGGGTGCGCTCCGCCAGGAGCACCGCGCGGTGCAGGAGCTCCGCGTAGTCCAGGGTGCCCTGGAGGTCCAGGACGTCCAGGTACTCGGAGAGGAAGGCCGCCGCCGCCTGCCAGTCCGGCCGGCCCAGGCGGGCCGCGAAGTCGGCGAGGGCGGTGGGGCCGAGGCCCAGCTCGCGCGCGCGGGCCAGGACCGCGCGGACCTCGTCGGCGAACCCGCGCGTGGTCAGCGCGGCCCGCAGGTCGTCCGGCCAGCGGATGGCCGCGCCTGGGCGCAGCCGGCGCTGTCCCTCCAGGAGGGTGCGGACCATGACGTCCTGCTCCGGGCCGGAGAGCAGCCGCAGCGGGTCCGCGAACAGGTCGGTGTCCTGGTGGGCGCGGACCAGTCCGTAGCAGAAGGAGTGGAAGGTGGTGGCCTGTGGAGCGCGCGCGCCGCCGAGCCGCAGGGCGGTCCGGTCCCGCAGTTCCACGGCCGCCTTGCGGCTGAAGGTGAGGATCAGGATCCGTGCGGGGTCGGTACCGGCCTCGACGCGGGCCGCGACCGCCTCGACCAGCGTGGTCGTCTTTCCGGTGCCCGGTCCGGCCAGCACCAGCAGCGGGCCGCCGGTGTGCTCAACCACCGCGCGCTGCGCTGCGTCCAGCACAGGAGGATCCACCCGTTCCGGCCCGGTACGCACGAGGCGGTACGCGTCCGGGGTCCGCGTACGCCGCCGCTCGGTGCGGTGGCCGTCGGAGGAAGAGGTGTTCACGTGGGGTGCCGGTCCTGGTGGGTCTGCCGTCGCAGCGGTCGCTGCCGTGGTGACGGCCGCAGCCGAAGCCGAGGCCGAAGAGGCAACGCTACGGCAACCCGCGCGGCCCGCGCAGTTTCCCCGGGACAGCCGTCCGCACCGTCGTCCCCACTGCCGTCGGGGCTGCCTTCCGGTCCCGCGGACGGCTCGTACGGGGCTTCGGACGCTCCTTCGACCGCCCGTTCGGCCCGCGGATGGCCGAAGCTGTCAGATGTGACCTTCGTCCTGCCCGGCGCCCCCGTCCCAGCGCGCCCGCCGCATGTCCAGCCGCGGTTCGCCGTCCGCGGTCAGGCGCAGCGGGGTGGCCTCGGCGCGGTAGTTCTCCAGTGCCCGCCGTTCGCTGCCGGGCAGCGGGCGTCCGTCCGCCCGCACCACGCGCCACCAGGGCACGGCTCCGCCGTACAGTGCCATGACGCGGCCGACTTGGCGGGGTCCGCCCTCGCCGAGCCACTCCGCGACGTCCCCGTAGGTCATCACCCGGCCGGGCGGAATACGCTCGGCCGCCTCCAGCACCCGCTCCGCGTAGGCGGGCAGCTCTTCGCTCATTCGGCCCATGGTGCCGCACGGGACCGGCAAGGCGGTGGAAGCTCGAGTTCCGCACCGGCTCGCACCCTGATGCCCCGATCGGCCGCCGGTCCGTGCCACCATCTTCCGGGCGGTGACGCGTGATACGTGATCAAGAAGAGATGGAAGTGACGGAAAAGGAGCAGGGTGTGAGCCCTCCGGATGACGGTGCGACGGGGCACTCCGACGACCCCGCGGACCCCCCGGGCCGCTCCGAGGACTCCGAGGCCCCGCACGGGCACACCCCGACCGCCGCCGACCAGGTGGAGGTCGACGAGCCGCTGCTGGCCGCCCGTGTGCACCGCCCGTCCGACCTCGTACGGCTCCTCGTCGGTGTCCTCGGCATCGCCGTGGTACTCGGCATCGCCGCCTTCGCCCACGGCACCACCGCGGGCCTGGAAGCCGACATCAGCAACGGCACCGGCCAGGCGCCGGACGTGCTGATCAAGGTCGCCGGGCTGGTCTCCAGCATCGCCGTGCTCCTCGTACCGGTGGCCTTCGCCATCGAGCGGCTGATCAAGCGCGACGGGCTGCGCATCGCCGACGGCGTGCTCGCCGCGGTCCTCGCGCACGGAGTCACCCTCGCCACCGACCTGTGGGTCTCCCAGGGCGCCCCCTCCACCATCCAGGAGGCCCTCACCCGGCCCACCGGGGCGGGCGGGGCCCTCACCGATCCGGTGCACGGCTACCTCGCGCCCGTGATCGCGTACATGACCGCCGTCGGGATGACCCGGCGGCCGCGCTGGCGGGTCGCGCTGTGGGTGGTCCTGCTGCTGGACGCCTTCGCGATGCTGGTCAGCGGCTACACCACCCCCTTCTCGATCATCCTGACAGTGCTCATCGGCTGGAGCGTCGCGTACGGAACCCTGTACGCGGTCGGCTCGCCGAACGTCCGTCCCACTGGGCAGAACCTCCTCGCGGGCCTGCGCCGGGTCGGCTTCCAGCCGGTCAGCGCGATGCGCGCCGAGTCCCTGGAGGGCCCCGACAGCACCGAGGTCAGCGACCGCGGGCGGCGCTACCACGTCACCCTGGAGGACGGCCCGCCGCTGGACGTCACCGTCGTGGACCGGGAGCAGCAGGCCCAGGGCTTCTACTACCGGGTCTGGCGGCGCCTGACCCTGCGCGGCATCACCACCCGGCGCAGTCTCCAGTCGCTGCGCCAGGCCCTGGAGCAGGAGGCGCTGCTCGCCTACGCGGCCATCGCCGCCGGGGCAAACGCGCCCAAGCTCATCGCCACCTCCGAGCTCGGCCCGGACGCCGTGATGCTCGTCTACGAACACCTCGGCGGCCGGAGCCTGGACTCGCTGGCCGACGAGGAGATCACCGACGAGCTGAGCCGCAACGCCTGGGAACAGGTGCGGGCCCTGCAGTCGCGGCGCATCGCGCACCGGCGGCTGACCGGGGACGCCCTGGTGGTGGATCGTTCCGGCAGTACGGGTTCGGGCGGCTCGGGTTCGGGCGGCCCCGCGGGCACCATCACCCTGACCGACCTGCGCGGCGGCGAGATCGCGGCCGGCGACCTCGTGCTCCGCATGGACATCGCGCAGCTGCTCACCACCCTCGGCCTGCGGGTCGGCGCCGAGCGTTCGGTCGCCTCGGCGGTGTCCGTACTGGGTCCGGACGCGGTGGCGGACTGCCTGCCGCTGCTCCAGCCGATCGCGCTGAGCCGCTCCACCCGGGCCACGCTGCGCAAGCTCGCGCGGGAGCGTTCGGACCGGGAGCGGGAGGCGGTGCTGGAGTCCTCCCGGGCGGCGAAGGCCGCGCGCGAGGCGGACTCCGCTTCGCCGACCGCGCGCTCGGCGGCCGACCGCAAGGCCGAGAAGAAGGCGCTGGACGACGCGCTCGACGGGGCCCGCGAGGAGGACCTGCTGAGCCAGATCCGCCAGCAGGTCCTGCTGATCCGCCCGCAGGCGCCGGTGGAGCCGGCCCGGCTGGAACGGATCCGGCCGCGCACGCTGGTGTCCTTCATCGCGGGCGCCTTCGGCGCGTACTTCCTGCTCACGCAGCTCGCGCACGTCAACTTCGCAACGATCGTCAGCGAGGCGCGCTGGGGCTGGGTCGGGGCCGCGATGGCCTTCTCGGTCCTCACGTACTTCGCGGCGGCCATGAGCCTGCTGGGCTTCGTGCCGGAGCGGGTGCCGTTCCTGCGGACCGTACTGGCGCAGGTCGCCGGATCCTTCGTGAAGCTGGTGGCTCCGGCGGCGGTGGGCGGTGTCGCGCTCAACACCCGCTTCCTCCAGCGGGCCGGCATCCGGCCCGGACTGGCGGTGGCCAGCGTCGGCGCCTCGCAGCTCTTCGGGCTGGCCAGCCACATCCTGCTGCTGCTGTCCTTCGGCTATCTGACGGGCACCGAGAAGACCCCGGAGATGACCCCGTCCAGGACCGTGATCGCCGGTCTGCTGACGGTGGCCGTGCTGGTGCTGGTGGTCACGGCGGTGCCGTTCCTGCGGAAGTTCGTGGCGACCCGGGTACGGGCGCTGTTCGCGGGCGTGGTGCCGCGCATGCTGGACGTCCTGCAGCGGCCGCAGAAGCTCCTCACCGGCATCGGCGGGATGCTGCTGCTGACCGGCTGCTTCGTGATGTGCCTGGACGCGTCGATCCGCGCCTTCGGCGGCGGCGAGGCCATCAGCTACGCGAGCATCGCGGTCGTGTTCCTCGCGGGCAACGCGCTGGGTTCGGCGGCGCCGACTCCGGGCGGCATCGGCGCGGTGGAGACCACGCTGACGCTGGGGCTGATCGCGGCGGGGCTGGAGAACCAGGTGGCGATCTCCGCGGTGCTGCTGTTCCGGCTGATGACCTTCTGGCTGCCGGTGCTGCCGGGGTGGATCTCCTTCAACTTCCTGACGCGCAAAGAGGCGATCTGAGGCTCGCCTGGAAGACCAGCAGGAGTGATGTCAGGAGCGCGGCCGAGCAGGCGATTTCGACGGCTCCGATCACGGGTGCCCTGAGGCCCCGACCGGGGAGGGCGATCGCCCTGGCCAGGTAGGCGCCGAAGGGGATCGCCAGCCACGGGGAGAGGAAGACCGCCGCCAGGGCGAGGGCCGCCGCGTGGTGGGCCACCGATCCGCGGTAGTACGTACGGGAGTTCCGCTCGCGGATCATCGTCTTCACGTACGGGACGGTGCCCCCGAAGTACAGCAGGCAGGCCGCCGCCGGGGCCCAGGGCCGTCCCGCCCCGCCCAGGTGCGCGGCCACCAGCAGCATCCCGCAGGCCGGGACCACCGCCACCAGCCCGTTGATCAGCGCCCGCTCCCGGTTGCGCCGGGCGTACCAGGTGGTGACCGCCACGAACGGAGCCGCCGCCGCGCCCGCCAGGAGCAGCCAGGGGTGGGCCACCGCGAGCGGGATGCCGGCCGCCGCGCACGCCGCGCCGAGGACGAGCGCGGGGCGTACGTGTCCCCGCGCCACCGCCGGCCGCCGGGCGGCGACCCTGCGCAGGCGCAGCCACTGCTGTGCGTGGAAGAGGGCGCAGTAGCCGAGGAGCCAGGCCGCGAGGAGCGCCGCGTGCTCCCATCCCGGCCGGGGCGCCAGGAAGGTACCCGCGAGGAAGGGCACCGTCAGCATCGCCCAGGCCCCGTGCTGGTCGGGTATCCAGGCGGTGGCCTTCTTCGGTGACACGTTCCCGGGTCCTTCCTCTGATCGGCATTTCGATAATTGGTACGGAGACTCGTAATTTTCCGGGCCCGTAACGGAGTTGACCTCATCCAGCGTGACATCCGGTCGGCCTGTGAAAGACCGGAATTAGGTCATGCCCGCCCGGGACCTTTGTCATCGAATTCGCCTCCGGACCGGGCGTAGCGTCGTGTCTGGGCCATCTTGTCCTGGCCTCGCACCGCCTTTATTTCCGGCCTGGAGGGTCGCCTTGCACGAGCGCCACGGACGTCAGGAACACCAGGACGCCGCCGAATCTCTGATCAAGGCGGGCAGTTTCTTCACGCGCGGCGAGGTCTCGGACGACCTTCGCACCGTCCACAGGACCGGTGGCCGCGCCGCGGAGGCGTTCTACCGGGACCGCTGGAGCCACGACAAGGTCGTGTACTCCACCCACGGCGTGAACTGCACCGGCTCCTGCCGGTGGAAGGTGTACGTCAAGGACGGGATCATCACCTGGGAGACCCAGTCCACCGACTACCCCTCCGTCGGTCCGGACAGCCCCGAGTACGAACCGCGCGGCTGCCCGCGCGGAGCCTCGTTCTCCTGGTACTCCTACTCCCCCACCCGGGTGCGCTACCCCTACGTCCGCGGCACCCTCCTGGAGATGTACCGCGAGGCCAAGCAGCGGCTGGGCGATCCGGTCGAGGCCTGGGCCGACATCCAGGCCGATCCCGAGCGACGGCGCACGTACCAGCGGGCGCGCGGCAAGGGCGGGCTGGTGCGCGCGACCTGGGAGGAGGCGACGGAGATCGTCGCCGCCGCGCACGTGCACACCATCAAGGAGCACGGTCCGGACCGGGTCGCCGGCTTCTCGCCGATCCCGGCGATGTCGATGGCCTCGCACGCGGCCGGTGCCCGTTTCCACTCGCTCATCGGCGCGCCGATGCTGTCCTTCTACGACTGGTACGCCGACCTCCCGGTCGCCTCCCCGCAGGTCTTCGGCGACCAGACGGACGTCCCGGAGTCCGGTGACTGGTGGGACGCCGCCTACCTGATGATGTGGGGCTCCAACGTCCCCGTCACCCGCACCCCGGACGCCCACTGGATGGCCGAGGCCCGCTACCGCGGCCAGAAGGTCGTCACCGTCTCCCCGGATTTCGCCGACAACACGAAATTCGCCGACGAATGGATGCACCCGCACCCCGGTACGGACGGCGCTCTGGCCCTTGCGATGGGCCATGTCATCCTCAAGGAATTCTTCGTCGAGAAGGAGACCCCCTTCTTCGCCGATTACGTCCGGAAGTACACCGACCTGCCGTTCCTGGTTTCACTCACCGAGACCGAACAGGGTCTGGTTCCCGGAAAGTTCGTCACCGCCGCCGATCTCGGCCACACGCATGGTCTGGACGCGGGCGAGAACGCGCAGTGGAAGACCGTGCTGATCGACGACACGACCGGCGAGGTCGTCGTCCCGAACGGCACCCTCGGGCACCGCTGGGGCAAGAACGAGACGCCGGAGTGGAATCTCGAACTCGGCGACACCGTCCCGCGCCTGACCCTCCACGGCACCGCCGACGACAGCGTGGAGATCGTCCTGCCCCGCTTCGAGGACGACGAGCGGGGCGTGGACGCGAACGGCGAGCAGCGCGGCACGATCCGCCGCGGTGTGCCCGTACGGCGCCTCGGAGACCGGCTCGTCACCACCGTCTTCGACCTGATGCTGGCCCAGTACGGGGTCGGCCGCGAGGGCCTGCCCGGCGTCTGGCCGACGGGGTACGAGGACGCGTCCGCGCCCGGCACCCCCGGCTGGCAGGAGTCGCTGACCTCGGTCCCGGCGGCCCAGGCGGCGCGCGTGGCGCGGGAGTTCGCCGAGACCGCGGAGCAGTCGCAGGGCCGCTGCATGATCCTGATGGGCGCGGGCACGAACCACTGGTTCCACTCGGAGACCATCTACCGCGCCTTCCTCGCCCTGCTCACCCTCACCGGCTGCCAGGGCCGCAACGGCGGCGGCTGGGGCCACTACGTGGGTCAGGAGAAGTGCCGCCCGGTCACCGGCTGGGCCACCCTCGCTGCCGCCTCCGACTGGTCGCGCCCGCCGCGCCAGATGATCGGCGCGGCCTGGTTCTACCTGCACACCGACCAGTGGCGCTACGACACCCTGCCGGCCGAGGCCCTCGCCTCCCCGCTGGCCAGCGGTGCCTTCGAGGGGATGACGGGCTCGGACTGTCTGGCGGCGAGCACCCGGATGGGCTGGATGCCCTCGTACCCGACCTTCGACCGCAACCCGCTGGAGCTGGCGCAGGCCCAGGACCCGATCGCGGAGACGGTGCGGCAGCTCAAGAGCGGTGAGCTGGGCTTCGCCGGGGAGGACCCGGACGCCCCGCACAACTGGCCGCGCGTGCTCAATGTATGGCGGGCCAACCTGCTGGGCTCCAGCTCCAAGGGCAACGAGTACTTCCTCAAGCACCTCCTCGGCACGCACTCCAACCTCCCTGAGGACGGGCCGCGTTGCACGCCGAAGGACGTGACGTACCGGGAGGAGGACGTGGAGGGCAAGCTCGACCTGCTCATGTCCATGGACTTCCGGATGACGTCCACGACGCTCCTGTCCGACGTGGTCTTCCCCGCGGCCACCTGGTACGAGAAGCACGATCTGTCCTCGACGGACATGCACCCCTTCCTGCACGCCTTCAGCCCGGCCGTGGACCCGCCGTGGCAGGCCCGCTCGGACTACGACGCGTATCTGGCCCTGGCCGAGCGCTTCGGCGAGCTCGCCGGCACCCACCTGGGCGTCCGCAAGGACCTGGTCGCCACCGCGCTCCAGCACGACACCCCGGGCGGCGAAATGGCCCAGCCCGGCGGGGTCGCGCTGGACTGGTCGAAGGGCGAGTGCGAGCCCGTACCCGGCCGGACCATGTACAACCTGCAGGTCGTCGAGCGCGACTACGGTGCGGTCGGCGAGAAGTTCGCCGCGCTGGGCCCGCTCGTCGACGAGCTGGGCGTGACCACGAAGGCGGTCACCTTCGACGTGGCCGAGGAGGTCGCCTACCTCGGCGCGAAGAACGGCACGGTCCGCGGCGGGGTCGCCGACGGCCGCCCGCGCCTGGAGACCGCCCAGCAGGCCTGCGAGGCGATCCTCTCCCTCTCCGGCACCAGCAACGGCCGCCTCGCCACCCAGGGTTTCGAGACCCTGGAGAAGAAGGTCGGCACCCCGATGGCCCACCTGGCCGCCGAGGCCGAGGGCAAGCGGATCACCTTCGCCGACACCCAGGCCCGCCCGGTCCCGGTGATCACCTCGCCCGAGTGGTCGGGCTCCGAGTCCGGCGGGCGCCGGTACACGGCCTTCACGATCAACACCGAGCACCTCAAGCCCTGGCACACCCTCACCGGCCGCCAGCACTTCTTCATCGACCACGACTGGCTGCACGAGGTCGGGGAGTCCCTGCCCGTCTACAAGCCGCCGCTGAACATGCACACCCTGTACGGGGAGCCCGAGCTCGGCACGGTCGACGAGAAGACGAAGTCGGTGGCGGTGCGGTACCTGACCCCGCACAACAAGTGGGCGATCCACAGCCAGTACCAGGACAACCTCTACATGATGACGCTGGGCCGCGGCGGCCAGATGGTGTGGATTTCCCCGCAGGACGCCGACGCCATCGGCGTCGCGGACAACGACTGGATCGAGGCGGTCAACCGCAACGGCGTGGTCACCGCCCGCGCGATCGTCTCCCACAAGATGCCGCCCGGCACGGTCTACATGAACCACGCGCAGGAGCGCACGGTCGGCGTCCCCAAGACCGAGAAGACCGGCCGCCGCGGCGGCATCCACAACTCGCTGACCCGGGTGATGCTCAAGCCCACCCACCTCATCGGCGGATACGCCCAGCTGACCTGGGCCTTCAACTACCTCGGCCCGACCGGCAACCAGCGCGACGAGGTGACGGTCATCCGCCGCCGCGACCAGAAGGTGGAGTTCTAGAAATATGAAGGTCATGGCACAGGTCGCGATGGTCATGAACCTCGACAAGTGCATCGGCTGCCACACCTGCTCGGTCACCTGCAAGCAGGCGTGGACCAACCGGCAGGGCACCGAGTACGTCTGGTTCAACAACGTCGAGACCCTCCCCGGCCAGGGCTACCCGCGCCGCTGGGAGGACCAGGAGAAGTGGAAGGGCGGCTGGGAGCGCACCCGCTCCGGAAAGCTGCGGCTTCGCGCCGGCGGCCGGCTCGCCAAGCTGGGCAAGATCTTCGCGAACCCGGACCTCCCGGAGATCGACGACTACTACCAGCCGTGGACCTACGAGTACAAGAACCTCACCGAGGCCCCGGCGGGCGACGACATGCCCACCGCCCGGCCCGTCTCGCAGATCACCGGCGAGCCGATCGACAAGATCGAGTGGGGTCCGAACTGGGACGACAACCTCGGCGGCGCCCCCACGCACGCGCCGAAGGACCCGATCGTCGAGAAGATCCGCGACGAGGTCGGCGAGAAGATCCGCTTCGAGTTCGAGCAGAGCTTCATGTTCTACCTCCCCCGCATCTGCGAGCACTGCCTCAACCCGGCGTGCGTCTCCTCCTGCCCCTCGGGCGCGATGTACAAGCGCGAGGAGGACGGCATCGTCCTGGTCGACCAGGACCAGTGCCGCGGCTGGCGCATGTGCGTGAGCGGATGCCCGTACAAGAAGGTGTACTTCAACCATCAGACCGGCAAGGCCGAGAAGTGCACCTTCTGCTTCCCGCGCATCGAGGTCGGCATGCCCACCGTGTGCTCGGAGACCTGCGTCGGCCGGATGCGCTACCTCGGCGTGATGCTCTACGACGCCGACAAGGTCGCCGAGGCCGCCTCCGTCGAGGACGAGCACGACCTCTACCCCGCGCAGGTCGAGTGCTTCCTCGACCCGGACGACCCGGCCGTGATCGCCGCCGCCCGCGCGGCCGGCATCACCGACGAGTGGCTCGACGCGGCGCGCAGGTCCCCGGTCTACGACCTGATCGCCACCTACCAGGTGGCCCTCCCGCTCCACCCGGAATACCGCACGATGCCGATGGTCTGGTACGTGCCCCCGCTCTCCCCCGTGGTCGAGGCGGTCGCCGCCACCGGCAGCGACGGCGAGGACGCCGGCAACCTCTTCGGAGCCATCGACGCCCTGCGCATCCCCGTCGAGTACCTCGCCGCGATCCTCACGGCCGGCGACACCCAGCCGGTGGAGGCGGTGCTGCGCCGGATGGCCGCGATGCGCGCCCACATGCGCCGGATCAACCTCGGCGAGGAGAAGGACGAGTCGATCGCGAGGGCCGTCGGGCTGTCCGGGCAGGAGATGGAGGACATGTTCCGCCTGCTGGCGATCGCCAAGCTCGAGGACCGCTTCGTGATCCCGAGCGCCGCCCGCGCCGACGCCGAGGCGCTCTCCGAATCCCACCCGCTGGACATCGAGCCGGGCTGCCCGGTCGGCGAGGTCCGCGAACCCCGGGTGATGCTCAACCTCAGTCCCACCAGGAGGAGTTCGTGACCGGATATCCGAGCACCGGGGATGCGCTGGTACGGCTGGTCGCGGGCTGCGTGCTGCAGTACCCCGGCGACCACTTCCACGATGAACTCCCCCGGCTCCGTGCGGCCCTCACCGGGGCGCCCGCCGAACCGGCCCGACTGCTCGGCGCGTTCCTCGACGAGGCCGAGGAGCAGACCCCGATCGAGCTGTGCGCGCAGTACACCTCGACCTTCGACACCCGCAACCGGCGCTGCCTCTATCTCACCTGGTGGGTGGACGGCGACACCCGTCGGCGCGGGCTGTCCCTGGTCCGGCTGAAGCGGATCTACCGGGACTTCGGGCTGGAGTTCGCAGCTGCGGAGCTGCCCGACTTCCTGCCGGTGGCCCTGGAGTTCGCCGCCCGCGAGGAGGAGGCGGGCACCGAGCTGCTGCAGGAGCACCGGGCCGGGCTGGAACTACTGCGGCTCGCGCTCGTCGAGGCGGGATCCCCGTACGCCCAGGTGCTGGAGGCCGTCTGCGCGACGCTGCCCGGCCCCTCCCCCGAGACCAAGGCCGAGGCGAAGGCGCTGGCGAAGAACGGGCCGCCGCAGGAACTGGTCGGCGCGGGCTCGCCCCTGGAGCCGTTCGGGCCCGGCATCGACATGCCCGCGGCTGCAGTGAATCAGAGGGGCCCGTCCTCGGCCCCCACCGACCTTCCGTGGCCCACCACCCCCGAAAGGATGCCCGCCTGATGGACCTCCTCCTGTGGGGCGTACTCCCGTACGTCTCGATCGCCCTGCTCATCGCGGGCACGGTCTGGCGGGCCCGGTTCGACAAGTTCGGCTGGACCACCCACTCCTCGCAGCTGCACGAGTCGCGGCTGCTGCGCATCGGCTCGCCGCTCTTCCACTTCGGCATGCTCTTCGTGGTCGTCGGCCACGTCGTCGGCCTGCTGGTCCCCAAGAGCTGGACCGACGCGGTGGGCCTGAGCGACCACGCGTACCACCTGATGGCGGTCTCCACCGGCACGCTCGCGGGTGTCGCGGCCGCCGTGGGCATCGGCATCCTGGTCTACCGGCGCTTCAAGGTGCCGGCGGTGCGCAAGGCCACGCTGCGCAGCGACCACCTGATGTACACCTTCCTGCTCGGCGCGATGGTCCTGGGCATGACGGCGACGGCTCTGAACTCCACCGGGATGACCAACGACTACAACTACCGCGACGGCATCTCGCTGTGGTTCCGCAGCCTGTTCACCTTCACCCCGGACTACCACCTGATGGCGGGCGCCCCCCTCGCCTTCAAGATCCACATCCTGTTCGGCTTCACGCTGTTCGCGCTGATCCCGTACTCGCGGCTGGTGCACATGTTCTCGGTGCCGCTGAAGTACCTCTTCCGGCCCTACGTGGTCTACCGCAAGCGGGACCCGAAGCTGCTCGCCAACCGCCGCACCAAGCGCGGCTGGGAGCGCGTCTCGTGAACCGGCCCCCGACGAGGACGGTGGTCCGCCGGCCCCGGCACGACGTCTCCGACCGGCCCTTCATCGTGATCTGGGAGGCCACCCGGGCCTGCCCGCTGGCCTGCCTGCACTGCCGGGCCGAGGCGCAGACCGCCCGCCATCCCGAGGAGCTCGACGGCTCCGCCGCCCGCCGGGTGATGGACCAGATCGCCGCCTTCGGCAAGCCCAGCCCGCTCTTCGTCATCACCGGCGGGGACCCCTTCCAGCGCGCCGACCTCACCGACCTGGTGGCGTACGGGACCTCGCTCGGCCTGCGGGTCGCGGTGTCCCCGTCCGGTACGCCGACGCTGACCCGGGAGAACCTCGTAGCCGTGCGGGAGGCGGGCGCCATCGCGCTCTCGCTCTCGCTGGACGGCTCGACGGCCGAGCGGCACGACGCCTTCCGCGGCGTGCCCGGGGTGTACGACTGGACGCTGGACGGCTGGCGCACCGCGCGGGAGCTCGGGCTCAAGGTCCAGATCAACACCACGGTCACCCGCGACAGCCTCGCGGACCTCGCCGACATCGCGGCCCTCGTCAAGCGCGAGCGCGCGATGCTCTGGTCGGGGTTCATCCTGGTCCCGACCGGGCGCGGCGAGCAGCTGGACCCGCTCACCGCCGCGGAGATCGAGGACGTACTGCACTTCCTGTACGACTGCGGGGCGGTGATGGCCACCAAGACCACGGAGGGCCACCACTTCCGCCGGGTCGCGCTCCAGCGCACCGTCCTCGACGCGCGCGGCGAGCGGCCGGTCCTGGGGGAGCTCTACGAGCGCCTCACCGCCCGCGCCCGCGAGCTGGGGGTCTTCGCGGGCGAGCAGCGGGCGGTGCGCCGCCCGCCGATGGACGTCTCCTCGGGCCGCGGATTCGTCTTCATCTCGCACACCGGCGACGTGCACCCCAGCGGGTTCCTGCCGGTCTCGGCGGGCAACGTGAAGAACCATCCACTGACCGAGATCTACCGGGGCTCGGCGCTGTTCACCAAGCTCCGCGACCCCTCGCTGCTGCGCGGGAAGTGCGGGGCGTGCGAGTTCAAGGCGGTGTGCGGGGGGTCGCGCTCGCGGGCGTACGGCTTCACGCGCGACGTGCTGGAAGCCGACCCGTACTGCGCGTACGAACCGGGGAGCTTCCCCTATCAGGAGGACCTCAGGGCTTTGGCCGAAAGCATGAGGCGCTGACCACTGGGTTCTCATATGTTTCATATGGGAACATATCGGCCTCGGGGCCACGGGAGAACACAATGCGTTCAGTGATCGTCATCGGTGGCGGAATCAGCGGTCTGGCCGCCGCGTGGCAGTTGCGCGGCCAGGCGGACGTGACCGTTCTGGAGAGCAACGCCAAGGTCGGCGGGAAGCTCCGTACGGGCACCATCGCCGGAATCACCGTCGACGAGGGTGCGGAGTCGCTGATGGCCCTGCGGCCGGAGGCCGTGGAACTGGCCGCCGCCGTCGGACTCGGCGGCGCCCTGTGCGACCCGGCGAAGGCCCCCACCACCATCTGGACCAACGGCGCACTGCGCCCCCTGCCCGCCGGGCACGTGATGGGCGTCCCGACCGACCCCGCCGCGCTGATCGGCACCGGCCTCCTCTCCCCCGAGGGCGTCACCCGCGTCGCCGCCGAGGAGACCCTCCCCGCCACCGCGCTGACCGAGGACTGCTCGGTCAGCGCGTACCTGGCCGACCGCTTCGGCCAGGAGGCCGTCGACCGCCTCATCGAACCCATGCTGGGCGGGGTCTACGCGGGCCTCGCCGACCGGCTCTCGCTGCGCGCCGCCATGCCGCGGATCGCGGCCCTCGCGGAACAGGGCACCCCCCTCCTGCCCGCCCTGCGCCGGATGCGCGCCGCGGGCGCCCCGCGCTCGGCGGCCGTGGCCGTCCAGGGGGTCGTCGGCGGCACCGGACGCTTCCCGGCCGCGGTCGCGGAATCCTGCGGAGCCCGCATCCTCACCGGCACGACGGCCCGCTCGCTCCAGCGCGTGGCGGGCGACCGGTGGCGCGTCCAGGCGATGACCGGCGACGGCGCGCTGACCATGGAGGCGGACGCGGTGATCCTCGCCCTGCCCGCCTTCGCGGCGGCCGAACTGCTGCGCCCCCACTCGCCCATGGCCGAGGACGAGCTCTCCTCGATCCCGCACGCGTCGACGGCCGTCATCACCATGGCCTTCTCCCGCGCCCAGGCCCATTTCCTCCCCGAGGGCAACGGCTTCCTGGTCCCGCCGGTCGACGGCCACGTCCTCAAAGCCGCGTCCTTCCTCTCCAACAAGTGGTCCTGGCTGCGCGACGCGGCCCCCGAGACCTTCGTCCTGCGCGCCTCCATCGGCCGCTTCGGCGAGGACGCCCTCCTCGGCCGCCCCGACCGCCACCTGATCCGCTCGGCCATCGCCGAGCTCCACCACGCGGTGGGCCCGATGGGCGAACCCTTGGCCGCCCGCGTCACCCGCTGGGACCGCGGCCTGCCCCAGTACGGGGTGGGCCACCGCGAGCGCGTCGAGCGGATCCGCGAGGCCGCCGCCAAGCTCCCCGGGCTCGCCCTGTGCGGCGCGGCCTACGAGGGCGTCGGCGTCGCCGCCTGCGTCGCCACGGGCCGTAACGCTGCGAAGCAGATCCTGTCGCAGCCGTAGGAATTGCCCGCCCTTTGTATCGGGCGGGTATCGGGAAGCGCTTGACCAGCCATCCGATCGGAATGCCGGGCCGTGGCGGGCCGGGCCGCGCTCACCGCTGCCATATCGTTCCCCTCAGGTCGCCGTACGCCGAACAGGAGTCATCCGCCCGTGTCCTCCCCCGCTCCGGTCCACGTGCTGCTGGTGGAGGACGACGACCTGATGCGCCGGTCCTTCACCGTCGCCCTGGAGCGCTACGGCTACCGGGTGAAGGCCGCCGCCGACGGCCTCACCGGCCTCGAATCCTTCCGCGAGGGCACCTTCGACGTCCTGATCCTGGACGTGATGCTGCCCGGCCTGGACGGGATCGGCCTGTGCCGCCGGGTCCGGGAGAGCAGCCTGGTGCCCGTCCTGATGATGTCGGCCCGCGGCGACGGGCTGGACATCGTCGCCGGCCTGGAGGCCGGGGCCGACGACTACGTGGTCAAACCCGTGGACACCAACGTGCTGGTGGCACGCATCCGTTCACTGCTCCGGCGCGCGACCTACGCGCCCGCCCCGGCGGCCGGACGCACCGCGGGCGACGGGCCGGAACCGGCGCCCTCCGAGGGGGAGCTGCTGACCTTCGGGGACCTGACCATCCACACCGGCGGCCTGGACGTGTCCGTCGACGGCAGCCCGGTGGCACTGACCCCGACCGAACTGAAGCTGCTGCTGGAGTTCGCCGCGCACCCCGGCGTCGTCCTGGAGCGGCACACCCTGCTGCGCAACGTCTGGGACTACGGCTGGGACGGCGACAGCCGGGTCGTGGACCTGTGCGTGCAACGGCTGCGCGGCAAGCTCGGCCGGGACCGGATCGAGACGGTCCGCGGCTTCGGCTACAAGCTCAGGCGCTGAGTCAGGTGCCCCCGTCCGATCGGCCGCGACCGCCCCGGGTGACCCTGCGCTGGAAGATCGCCGCGCTGGCGGCGGCCGCCGCCTGCCTGGTCGCAGTGGTGGTGGGCCTGCTGGTCCACGCATGGACCGCCCACGACATCCGGCACCGGGCCGAACGGCGGGCCCACGACGCCGTGATCTCCGCCACGGACGTCTACCGGCGCACCGGGACCCTCGCCAGCGGCGCCGAGCTCGATCCGGCCGAGCTCCCGTACGCGCTGCAGAACCCGACCGACGACGGACCGCACGTGTCCTACGGCGGCACCCTCCCCGGGAGCATGGACCCGACCGTCTGGGGAGCCCAGCGCACCGCCGGGCCGGGCAGCCCAGTGCTCGGCGTCCAGATCGCGATCACCGCGGAGTTCCGCGAGCTGTACCGGCTCGACCGGACCATGGCGTTGGCCTCGCTCATCGCCCTCGCGGTCACCACACCCCTGGCGGCCTACGGAGCCGGGGTGCTCGCCCGGCGGCTGCGGCGGGTCTCGCAGACCGCGGTCCGGATCTCCACCGGGGACCTGGACGCCCGTACCGGACCCACCAGGGGCCGCGACGAGGTGTCCGACATCGCCGCCACCGTCGACCTCATGGCCGACACCCTCAGCCGACGGCTCCACGACGAGCGCCGGTTCACCGCGGACGTGGCCCACGAACTGCGCACCCCCGTCGGCGGTCTGCTGGCGACCGCCGACCTGCTGCCCGCCGGTGAGACGGAGGACCTGCTCCGGGCCCGGGTGCGCGATCTGCGCGGCCTGGTCGAGGACCTGCTGGAGATCTCCCGGCTGGACGCCGGAGCCGAACAGCCGGTCCGCGCCCGGGTGCCGCTCGACGCGGTCGTACGGGAGGCCGTGGAGCGCACCGGCTTCGACACGGAGGTCACCGTCACCGGCGCCGCGCCCGAGTCCGCGCGCACGCCGGAGACGGTGGAGACCGACCCGCGCCGTCTCGAACGGATCGTCGGCAACCTCGTCATCAACGCCCACCGGCACGGGCGCACCCCGGTGGAGGTCGTCGTCGACGGCCGCACCGTCGTCGTGCGCGACCACGGCCCCGGCTTCCCCGAGCACCTGCTGCGCGACGGCCCCCGCCGATTCCAGACGGGCGCCGCCGAGCGCGGCTCGGGCCACGGCCTGGGCCTGACCATCGCCCTGGGCCAGGCCCGGCTCCTCGGCGCCGAGCTCCGCTTCACCAACGCCCCGGACGGAGGAGCCGTCGCCACGCTGCGCCTGCCGCACTGAACGACCGGCCCCATGGAACCCCTACACAACCGATACGAACCGGAGCGACCGCCGATACGAGGCGCCCCGGGGCCCCGATACGTTCCCCGGACACCCTTCGGAGTGCACCGTCCGCACCCGTAGAGGAGTCCCCCGTGACCGCCGCCCCCCTTGCCCCGAACACGCTGCACGCGCCGACCGGCATCGCGGCCGCCACCACCGGCCTGTCGAAGGTCTACGGCAGCGCGGACACCCGCGTCGTGGCCCTGGACGACGTCAGCATCTCCTTCCGCGAGGGCGAGTTCACCGCGATCATGGGCCCCTCCGGCTGCGGCAAGTCCACCCTGATGCACTGCGCCGCCGGGCTCGACTCCTTCAGCTCCGGCTCCGTCCGGATCGGCACCACGGAACTGGGCGCGCTGGGCGACGAGCAGCTCACCCGGCTGCGCCGCGACCGCGTCGGCTTCATCTTCCAGGCGTTCAACCTGCTGCCGACTCTGACCGCACTGGAGAACATCACCCTCCCGCTCACCGTCGCCGGCCGGAAGCCCGACCGGCAGTGGCTGGACCACGTGGTCTCGATGACCGGCCTCTGCGACCGCCTCGGACACCGCCCCGGCCAGCTGTCCGGCGGGCAGCAGCAGCGCGTCGCCGTGGCCCGGGCCCTGGTCTCCCGGCCCGCGATCGTCTTCGGCGACGAGCCCACCGGAAACCTCGACTCCCGCGCCGGGGCCGAGGTGCTCGGCTTCCTGCGCGATTCGGTGCGCGAGCTGGGCCAGACCGTGGTCATGGTCACCCACGACCCCGTCGCCGCCGGCTACGCCGACCGCGTGGTCTTCCTCTCCGACGGCCGCCTGGTCGACGAGATGACGCGGCCCACCGCGGACCGGGTCCTGGACCGGATGAAGGCCTTCGACGCCCGCTCCCGCACGAGCTGACCCGTCGGCCTTCCCGCACCGCACCAGCCGCCCGCCCGCTTCCCCGGGCCCGCCCCCCAGGATCCGCATCCCATGTTCCGTACCGCCCTGCGCAACGTCCTCGCGCACAAGGCCCGCCTGCTGATGACCGTCTTCGCGGTCATGCTCGGGGTCACCTTCGTCACCGGCAGCCTCGTCTACGGCGACAGCACGAAGCAGGCCACCGCCGACCGGGCGAGCGCAGGCTACGACCGCATCTCCCTCAACCTTTCGGCCAACGCCCACCCGGGCGGCCCCCCGGCCACCCTCGACGCCCGCACCGCGGCCACCCTTGCCGAGGTCCCCGGAGTCGCCGCCGCCGCGGGCCGCGTCGACGGCTTCGCGGCCGTCGCCGACCGCGAGGGCCGGCTGCTGGGCAGCGCCGACTGGCGCAAGGGCGGCAACTTCGCCCCGACCAAGGACGGAACGGACCCCGCCTACCGGTTCAGCGAAGGTTCCGGCCCGGCGGACGGCCACACGATCGCCCTCGACGAGGCGAGCGCCGCCAAGGGCGGCTACCGCATCGGTGACAGCGTCCGCGTCGGCACGGGCACCGGAGCCGAGTCCTACCGGCTCAGCGGCATCTTCCGGACCGACGCCTCCAAGCTCACCCCCGGCGGCAGCCTCGTGCTGTTCGACGACGCCACCGCCCAGCGGCTGTTCCTGGAGCCCGGCCGGTGCACGACCGTCGAAATCACCGCCGCACCCGGCACCGACCCCACGCAGCTCCTCGCCCGGGTCAAGGCCGCCGCCCCCACGGACACCACCGTGGTCACCGGCGCCTTCCTCGCCCGACTCCAGGCGAACCGCGTCTCCAGCGACAGCGACACCATGAGCCAGATCATGGTGGGCTTCGCGGCGGTCGCCCTGTTCGTGGCCACCTTCCTCATCTCCAACACCTTCACCATGCTGATCTCCCGGCGCACCAGGGAACTGGCCCTGATGCGCGCCGTCGGCGCCTCCCGCAAGCAGGTGCGGCGCATCCTGCTGGCCGAGTCCGTCCTCGTCGGCCTGATCGCCTCCGTGGCCGGCATCGTGGCCGGCACCGGGGTCGCCGCCCTGCTCCAGACGCTCTTCGCCCCCGCCGACAGCCCGGCCGCCCCGCTGGTCCTCCTCCCCGCCACCGTGATCATCGCGCTGGTGGTCGGCACCGCCCTGCCGGTGATCGCCGCGTGGGTCCCGATCCGCCGTGCCATGGCCATCCCGCCCGTCGCCGCACTCGGCGCGGCCGAGCCCCCGGCGCCCGCGCGGACCGGGTCCCTGCGCACCGGCATCGGCGCCGCGCTGGTGTTCACCGGCACCGCCGCCGTGATGTACGGAGCCCTCGCCGCGGATTCGGACTCGAAGGACGCCCGGACCGTCATCGGCCTCGGCGCCGCCCTCGCCATGGCCGGGACGATCACCCTCATCCCGCTGCTGTCCCGGCCGTTCGTCGCCCTGCTCCGGCCGCTGCTGATCCGCCTGAGCCCGGTGCACGGGGACCTCGCCGCCCGCAACACCGTGCGCGACCCGCGCCGTACCGGTGCCACCGCCGCCGCGCTCGCCATCGCCCTCACCCTCGCCTCGGGCCTGTCCGTACTCGGCGCCTCCGCCACCCAGTACCTCGACGGCGCGACCACCCGCGACCTCACCGCCGACTATCTGGTGCAGGCCCCCTCGGGCGGGCAGCGGATGACCCCCGCCACCGCGGAGCCCCTCAAGAAGCTGACCGGCGCCACCTACAGCCCGCTCAACCAGTCCACCGAGTACCGGATCGAGGGCGTCCGCTCCGTCCTGACCGGCGTCGACCCCGCCGCCATCGGCCGCCTCCTGCGCTACGAGGTCACCGAGGGCTCCCTCGACAGCCTGGGCCAGGGAAAGATCGCGATCGCCGACTACAAGGCCAGGGCCAACGGCTGGAAGGTCGGCCAGAAGCTCACGGTGAAGCGGCAGGACAAGCAGGGCGAGGTCACCGTCGGCGCGATCTACCGGGCGGAGGAACAGAGCAAGGTACTGCCCAGCATCACCGCACCCGACTCCCTGGTCTCCCGGTACGACGCCGCCCCGCACACCGACGCGATCGTCGTGGCCACCGCCGGCGGACCCGGCCGGGCCCAGCTCGCGAGCGTCGTCAAGGCCCTCGGCGACAACCCCGCCCTGTCGGTCCTCGACAAGGAGGGCATCCGGGCCGAGGACACCAGCGGCATCGGCGACCAGCTCAACATCTTCTACGCCCTGCTCAGCATGGCCCTGGTGATCGCCGCCCTGGGCATCGCCAACACCCTCGCGATGTCCGTACTCGAACGCCGCAAGGAGATCGGCACGCTGCGCGCCATCGGCCTGGACCGCGCCGGAGTGACCCGGATGATCCGCACGGAGGCCCTGCTCGTCGGCGCCCTCGGCGCGGTCGTCGGCACGGTCACGGGTGTCTTCATGGGCTGGGCCATGGGCCGCACCCTCCAGGAGAGCGTCGCCGGATACGCCCTGGTCATCCCCTGGGGACGGCTCGCCCTCGGTGTCCTGCTGGCCATGGCCGGCGCCCTGCTCGCCTCGCTCTGGCCGGCCCGCCGGGCCGCCCGCGTCGACATCCCCGCCGCCACGGCGGCGCACTGACGGACGGCTCCCCGCGCCCCCGCGCTGACCCGGATGGGTCAGCGCGGGGGCGCAAGTGGCGGCGCACGCACAGGATGAGGACATGCCGACACACGCCCTGCGGGTCGCCGCTTCCGCCGCCGTCGCCGCCGCTCTGCTCGCCACCAGTGCCTGTTCCGACGGCGGCCAGGAGAAGCGGGGCAAGGACGGCGCCGCCCAGGGGGCCAAGGCCCTGAAGTGGGGGGACTGCGAGGCCCCCACCGCGGCCGAGGGCGGCGGGCAGGTGCCCGGCAAGGACTGGCAGTGCGCCGTCCTGGAGGTGCCCCTCGACTACGCCAAGCCCGAGGGCGAGACCATCGAGCTGGCGCTCATCCGGGCCAAGGCGCGCGACAAGGACAAGCGGATCGGGTCCCTGGTCTTCAACTTCGGCGGGCCCGGCGGCTCCGGCATCACCACCCTGCCCGGGGCGGCGAGCGAGTACGCGGCCCTGCGCGACCGCTACGACCTGGTCAGCTTCGACCCGCGCGGGGTCGGCCGCAGCGCGCCCGTGAAGTGCGAGGACGACAAGCAGCTGGACGCGTACTACGCCTCCGACTCCTCCCCCGCCACCCCGGAGCAGGAGAAGGTCTTCCTCGACGGCATCGACAAGTACCAGAAGGCGTGCGAGGCGAACTCCGGCAAGGTGCTGCCCTACGTGGGCACCGAGAACGCCGCCCGCGACCTGGACCGGATCCGCCGGGCCCTCGGCGACGAGAAGCTGAACTACTTCGGCATCTCCTACGGCACCGAGCTCGGCGGGGTCTACGCCCACCTCTTCCCCAAGAACGTCGGCCGGGCCGTCTTCGACGCCGTCGTCGACCCGACCAAGACCTCGGAGGAAGGGGCCCTCGGGCAGGCCAAGGGCTTCCAGCTCGCGCTCGGCAACTTCGCCCAGGACTGCGTGAACCGCGGGGACGCCTGCCGGCTCCAGGGCAGCACCGCCAAGGAGATCGAGGCGAACGTCATCGAGCTCCAGAAGAAGCTGGCGGCCAAGCCCATCGCCGGTATCGGCGACCGCATGCTGACGGAGACCGCCGCGACCAACGGCATCGCCCAGTCCCTGTACTCCAAGGAGCTGTGGCCGCTGCTGGAGCAGGGCCTCGACGAGGCCGACGGCGGGCAGGGCCAGCTGCTGCTCGCCCTCTCGGACGCCCTCAACGGGCGCGACCAGCAGGGCCGGTACAGCAACATCGGCGCCGCGAACGCGGCGATCAACTGCGCCGACTCCAAGGAGCGGCCCACCCTCGCCCAGACGAAGGCGAAGCTGCCGGAGTTCCGCGCCGCCTCGCCCGTCTTCGGGGACTTCCTCGGCTGGGCCATGATGAGCTGCACCGACTGGCCCGTGGCCGGCGCCTGGAGCACCCCGGACGTCTCCGCCCCCGGCTCGGCCCCGATCCTGGTGATCGGCAACACCGGCGACCCGGCGACCCCGTACGAGGGCGCCCGCAAGATGGTCGAGCGGCTCGGCAAGGGGGTCGGCGTGGAGCTGACCTACAAGGGCGAGGGCCACGGGGCGTACAACAGCGGCGACAAGTGCGTGCAGCAGGCGGTGAACTCCTACCTTCTGGACGGGAAGGTGCCCGGCGCGAACACCGTCTGCACGCCGTCGCCCGCCACCTCCGCGTCCCCCTCGCCCGCGGTCTCGGCTCTCTGAGCCGTCCCGAGGACGCCGAAGGGCCGTGTCCCGCTCGCAGGGAGCGGGACACGGCCCTTCAAGATGCCCCACGGGTGGGGCGACTGCTCAGTAGACCGGCTTCTCGGGCTCGATCTGGTGCACCCAGCCGATGACGCCGCCACCGACGTGGACCGCGTCCGCGAAGCCCGCAGACTTCAGGACCGCGAGGACTTCCGCACTGCGGACACCCGTCTTGCAGTGCAGGACGATGCGCTTGTCCTGCGGCAGGTCCGCCAGGGCGGTGCCCATCAGGAACTCGCCCTTGGGGATCAGCTTCGCACCGGGGATCGAGACGATCTCGTACTCGTTGATCTCGCGGACGTCGATGATCTCGATGTTCTCGCCGTTGTCGATCCACTCCTTGAGCTGCTTCGGAGTGATCGTCGAACCGAGCGCGGCCTCCTGGGCCTCCTCCGACACGACGCCGCAGAAGGCCTCGTAGTCGATGAGCTCGGTGACGGTCGCGTTGGGACCGCAGACCGCGCAGTCGGGGTCCTTGCGGACCTTGACCTGGCGGTACTGCATCTCCAGGGCGTCGTAGATCATCAGACGGCCGACCAGCGGCTCCCCGACGCCCGTGAGGACCTTGATGGCCTCGGTGACCTGGATGGACCCGATGGACGCGCAGAGCACGCCCAGTACGCCGCCCTCGGAGCAGCTCGGGACCATGCCCGGCGGGGGCGGCTCCGGGTAGAGGCAGCGGTAGCACGGGCCGTGCTCGGACCAGAAGACCGAGGCCTGGCCGTCGAAGCGGTAGATCGAACCCCACACGTACGGCTTGTTCAGCAGTACGCAGGCGTCGTTGACGAGGTAGCGCGTGGCGAAGTTGTCCGTGCCGTCGACGATGAGGTCGTACTGGCTGAAGATCTCCATCACGTTCTCGGCTTCGAGCCGCTCTTCGTGAAGGACCACGTTGACGTACGGGTTGATGCCCAGCACGCTGTCACGGGCGGATTCGGCCTTGGAACGGCCGATGTCCGCCTGGCTGTGAATGATCTGGCGCTGCAGGTTCGACTCGTCGACCTCGTCGAACTCCACGATGCCCAGCGTGCCGACGCCGGCCGCGGCCAGGTACATCAGGGCGGGCGAGCCGAGGCCGCCGGCACCCACCGCGAGCACCTTGGCGTTCTTCAGGCGCTTCTGCCCGTCCATCCCGACGTCCGGGATGATCAGGTGGCGGGAGTACCGACGGACCTCGTCGACGGTGAGCTCAGCAGCTGGCTCTACCAGGGGTGGCAGCGACACGGGCACTCCGGAGATGGGGATCATCCCCGCATGCGCGGGGACCACGGTTGGTTACTCTCCCCACAACACTGCCACGCACCCTTTCATTCCGAGACACCTGTCCCGATCCGCGAGACGATTTCGTCCCAGTACCCGGGCATCGAGGCCCACGGGTCGCGGTCGCCGGCACCGCGCCGGTCGGTGAACCAGATGGTTCCGGCCCCCTGCCAGCGGGCGATCCGGACCGCCTCCTCCAGGTGCGTGCGGGGCACCCCGTGGACCAGGTGGCAGAACCGCTCCGGCGGATGGTCCGCCGTCCACTCGGCCACCTGCGACCAGCGGTAGTCGGCCCAGGTCCCGGAGAAGGTGACCAGCTGGTCGGCGGTCTCCGCGTAGCCCTCGCACGGGTGGGTGCCCTGTCCGAGGACGATCCGCAGCCCGTCGCCGAGCCCCCGCAGGGTGTCCACGACCCGGCGCACGGAGGCCAGTTCCTCCGGCCCCGACGGGGCTTCGGCGAGGTAGAAGCCGCCGACCCGGTACCAGTCGCGGAAGCGGTGGGCGTCGGAGACCAACTCCCCGAAGGACCGCTCCCCGTCCCGCATCGCGAGATGGCCGAGGACCACGCCGCCCGCACCGCGGAGCCTCGCGGCCGCCTCGGTGCAGTGCGGGTCGGGCCGGGCGCCCGGCCCGTCCGCGACGTTGAGCACGGCCCAGTGAAGCGGAGTGCCGGGCCGGGTCAGCTCGGCCCACTCCACGGGGGCGAGCAGCGGATGCGCGTACCCGGGGACACCGAGGCCGAGGCGGCCCGTCCCGGTGGCCGCCGCGGCCGCCGGGGTGCTCAGATGCGGCACGCCGCCTCCATCCAGATGTCCGCGAGGGACTCCTCCAGGTTGATCCTGGGCCGCCAGCCGAGCCGGTCGCGGGCGGTACGGACGTCCGCCTGCTGCCAGGCTCCGCAGCCGTCCGGGTAGGGGTACGGGGGCTGCGCGGCCTGGGCCGCCGCCAACTGCTCGGCGGTGGCCTCGGAGCGCGGGGAGCCGATGGTGGCGAGCCCCTGCGGCCGGCCCCCGAGCCCGTGCTGGCCGTACTGCTGCCCGTGCTGCGGGACGTCGAGCTCGTGCAGGGAGCCCGCGTACCCGGCGACCCGCGCCAGGACGGCAGCCGCGTCGCGCAGCCGGACCGCCCGCCCGGTGCCGATGTTGACCACGCCCTGGGCCGCGGAAAGCGAGGCGGCGTGCACCGCCCGCGCCACGTCCCGTACGTCGACGAAGTCGCGCTGGACACCGAGCCCGCTGAGCTTGAGCTCGCCGTCCCCGGCCTGCATCGCGCGCCGCATGGCCTCGGCGAGCCGCCCGAGCGGGGACCCGGCCGGGGTGCCGGGGCCGACGGGCGAGAAGATCCGCAGGACCACGGCGTCGAGCCCGGAGCCCAGCACCAGTTCGGTGGCGGCCAGTTTGCTCACCCCGTACGGTCCGCCCGGTCTGGGCACGGCGTCCTCGGCCGTGGACGATCCGGGCTGGCTGGGGCCGTACTCGGCGGCGCAGCCGAGCTGGACCAGCCGGGCGCCGCAGCCGCTGCGGCGCAACGACTCGCAGATGGTGGCGACGGCGACGGTGTTGTGCCGGGTGAGCTCCCGGGCGCCGCCGCGGGTGGCGCCCGCGCAGTTGATGACCACGCCCGGGTGGACGGCGTCGAGGAACCGGGTGAGCGCGCCGGGACTGCCGGTGGCGAGGTCGAACCGGACGTCGGCGTCGTCACCCCGGCCGAGCGCGGTCAGCTGCACCGCCGGGTCGGCGAGCAGGCGGTCCGCCACGTAGCGGCCGAGGTATCCGTTGGCTCCGATCAGCAGCACCCTCATCGCGCGGCCCCTTGGTTGGTTGGCTGGCCGGTCATGTCCTGTTTCTCCTTGCTGGTGGGATGGGTCGGTAGGGGGTACGGCTCTTCGGTGTCGGCTTCCGAAGGGCTCAGGAACGCGCATGCGCGGAAGCCCGCGACAGGGCGAGGACGGCGGGTACGAGAAGTACCGCTGCGGCGGCGAACGATGCCGCCGGGATCGGGAGAAGAGCGAGGGCCAGGCCCGCCGCGACGGCCGGGCGCGGGGCGCCGTGGCCGAGCATCAGCCGGGTCAGGAACAGCAGCACCGCGAGCGGTACGGCGACGGCGTACGGGGCTCCGGCCAGCGCGGCCGCCCCCGCGGCGGCCGCGCCGAACAGCAGCACCGTGCCCAGCAGCAGTGGCCGCACCCCGTAGGCGAAGTCCTCCAGGGCCCGGCTGCCGGCGACCCTGCGCCGGGCCCTGGCCGCGAAGACGGCGCCGGCCAGGTGCCCGGGTGCGACGGCCACGGCGAGGGCCACGGCGAGCGGGGTGCCGTGGAGCAGGACGGCCCAGCCCACGACGACGGCGGCCAGCAGGTAAACGGCGGCGGGGAACCGGCCCCCGGCGGCCCGGCCCGGCCACCCGAGGGAGGCGACGGTGGCGGCCGCCGCCAGGGCTCCGGCCCAGGGCACCCCGGCGGCGGCAGCTCCGAGGGCCAGGGCCCCGGGCAGCAGCGCACAGCCGAAGCCCCGTACCGCCCGGGGGTCGACCGGGATCCCGGCGAGCGGGACGGGCGGAGCCTGGGCGCGGGGGGTCCGGGCGTAGAGCTCTTCCGCGAGGGAGAAGACGTCCCGGTGGCGGAACCGGGCAGCGGTGCGGTCGGTGATCCCGTGCGCCTCCAGCCCGGCCGCTATCTCCAGGCTGTCCACGGCGCGTTCGCACAGTTCCCGGTGCTGGTGGAGCAGCGCCTTGACGGGATCCCCGCCCGCCCGGGGCCTGCGCCGCGGGGACGGATCGACGGGGACGGCTTCGTCCAGGGGAACGGTCATCCCGGGACCTCCGAACTCGTGAGGGGAGCGCTCGCCGGCGGGGCGGCCCAGGTCGGGGTGGCCCAGTGGCCCGGGACGCGGGCTTCGGGGGGCTGCTCGAAGGGGACTCCGGTGCCGGCGCCGTCGGGGCGGGCCGGGCCCCGGGCCAGCAGCCACAGGTAGGACTCCTGGAAGGCGTCGATGTTCTGCTCGACGGTGAAGAGCTCCATGGCCCGCGCCCGGGCGGCGGCCCCGAGCCGCTGGGCCCGCTCGGGGTCGCGCAGCAGCGTCACGCAGGCCTCGGCGAGCGCTCGCGGGTTGCGCGGCGGCACCACGAGCCCGGTCCCTCCGATCACCTCGCAGACGGCGCCGACATCGGTGGAGACGGTGGCGCGGCCGCAGAACATCGCTTCCACCAGGGTGATCGGGAAGCCCTCGATGACGGAGGAGAGCACCACGACCCGCCCGGCGCCGTACGCGTCGGCCGCGGACGGGACCCCGGGGGCGCCGATCACCTCGAAGGTGACCGGGTTCTCGCCCACCGCGTGGGCGTCGGCGGCCTCGTCGGGGAAGAGCTGGGCGGCGAGCGAGCGGCAGTCGGCGAGGTACTGGACCGAGGCCTCGCCCGCGGCGACCGAGGTCGCGAAGATCCGCAGCCGTGCGCCCGGTTCGGACCTGCGCATCTCGGCGAAGGCGTGGAGGAGGGCGATCAGGTCCTTGGCGGGCTCGACCCGGCCGATCCACACGATCGTGTCGGGGTCCCCGCAGGAGGTGTCCTCGCCGACGGCGGCGAATCGGTCCGCCTCCATCCCGGGGTAGACCGTCCGCAGCCGCTCGCGCGGTGCCCCGCAGCGTTCCTGCCAGCGTCGGGCGTGCGCGTTGCCGGGGGTGAGCAGGTCGGCCTGGGCGTAGATCTCCCCGGCCAGCCGGGTGTGGAAGGCGGCGAGCAGGGCCCGTACGGCCGGCCGCTCGTCCTGCGCCGGCTGCTCCAGGTAGTGGGCCCGGAGCTGGACCCCGTACTCGGTGACCAGGAGCGGTACTCCGAAGAAGCGTTTGGCCAGCAGGCCGGGGAGCGCCGCCACCCCGCCCGCGGCCGCGTGGCAGACGTCGACCTCGCGGAGCTGCTCGTACCAGTCCAGGGACAACGGGCGCAGCAGCCGCTCCAGTTCGTCCACGAACTCCAGCAGGTCCGCGACCTGCACCCGCTGTACGGTCCTGCTCGCTCCCGGCGCGCGACAGGCGGACTCCACCGCCCGTACGGCCGTCTCGGAGCGCAGTGCCGCGTACAACCCGCCTTGTTCCCCGGCGAGTTCGGCCAGTCCGTACAGGCCGTCCGCGAACCGGTCGGCGTCGGCGCCGCAGATCCCCCGGACCAGTTCCGTGAAGGCGGCGGCGAAGCGGCGGCGCTCGCGGCGCCCGTAGCTGCGGCCGTCGTCGGCGGGGGCCCACAGCGGGGCGGTCAGCACCCGGGTGACGTGGGCGGGCAGCGGGACCCGGCCGCGCTCCTCCTGCTCGGCGCTGCGGCTCAGGGCGTAGAGCTCGAACTCGTGCTGCGGGAGCCCGCGCACGAGCCGGTCGCACCACAGCCTCGCTTCCCCCGTCGCATACGGATAACCACCTTCCGTGAGCAGTCCGATCCGCACGAGTGGCACCCCCGATCTCCCGTTGCAGGCGGTCGTCGTCGGTCCGGCGACCCGCCGGATTGAACTCAAGCGGATATGCCGAAGGCGCGACGGACGGTTGTCCGTCGCGCCACCGGAAGGGGTGAAGAGTCGTAACTTTCCAGTACGGTTCGCGTTCGAGCACGCTAAGAAGTACTAGTGCAGCGTCAGGGCCGCCTCGGGACGGCGCCGCCCGAGCCGCCGCTCGGCGGCCAGGGCCGGGTCGAGGGCGGGTACGGCGGCGAGCAGCCGGCGGGTGTAGGCGTGCGCCGGGCGGTCGTAGACCTCGTCCACCGGGCCCTCCTCCACGATCACTCCGCCCCGCATGACGGCGACCCGGTCGCTGACCTGCCGCACCACCGCGAGGTCGTGGGCGATGAAGACCAGCGCGATGCCCAGCTCCCGCTGGAGCTCGGCCAGCAAGCCGGTGACCTGCGCCTGCGTGGTCACGTCGAGGGCGGAGACGGGTTCGTCGCAGACGATCAGGCGGGGCCGGGGCGCGAGCGCGCGGGCGATGCCGACCCGCTGGCGCTGGCCGCCGCTGAACTCGTGCGGGTAGCGGTCGTAGTGCGCGGCTTCCAGCCCGACGCGGACCAGCAGTTCGCCGACCCGGGCCCGGACCGCGGCCTCGTCACGCCTCCCGGCCGCCCCCGGCACGCGCAGCGGATCGGCGATGGACTCGCCGATCGAGCGGCGCGGGTTGAGCGAGGACACCGGGTCCTGGAACACCATCTGGACCCCGGACGCCACCCCCGCGGCCTCCCGGCCGTCGTGGCGGACCTGGCCGGAGCTGGGCTCCAGCAGTCCGACGAGCATCCGCCCGAGCGTGCTCTTGCCGCTGCCGCTCTCCCCGACGACGCCCAGCGTCTCCCCCGCGCGCACGGCTAGCGAAACCCCGCCGACGGCAGCCACCCTCCGCTTCCCCCGCCCGAACTCCTTCCGCAACGCGAACGCCTCGACGACGGGTTCGCCCAACCCCAGCCCGGCCGGCCCATCCAGCCCATCCAGCCCCGCCGGCGTTTGAGGCGCGGGTACGGGCAGGGCCCGTGAACCCCCCGGCCGGGGCACCCGCACCGCGTCCAGCCTCGGCACCGCCGCCAGCAGGGCCTTGGTGTAAGCGACCGAAGGCGCGGCCAGCACCTCGGCCACCGCCCCCCGCTCCACGGCGCAGCCATCCCGCATGACCAGCAGCTCGTCCACGCTCTCCGCCGCCACGCCCACGTCGTGCGTGACCAGCACCAGGCCGAGTCCCCGCTCCCGCCGCAGGTCGTGCAGCAGGTCGAGGATCTGCGCCTGCACCGTGACGTCCAGCGCAGTCGTCGGCTCGTCCGCGATCAGCAGCCGCGGCTCACACGCCAACGCCATCGCGATCAGCGCCCGTTGCCGCATGCCGCCGCTGAACTCGTGCGGTCGCGCCCGGGAGCGGCGTACGGCGTCGGGGATGCCGACCCGGTCCAGCACCTCGACCGCCCGCGCGCGGGCCGCCCGACGGGAGCCGCCCGCGTGGATCCGGTACACCTCGGCTATCTGATCGCCGACGGCGTAGTACGGGTCGAGGGAGCTCAGGGGGTCCTGGAAGACCATGGCGGCGACGGCCCCGCGCAGTTCCCGGAGCTCGGCCGGGGTGGCGGCGCCCACGTCGGCGCCGCCGACCCGGACAGTTCCGCCGAGCCGCGCACCGGTTCCGTGGTGCAGTCCCAACAGGGCTGCCGCGACGGTGGACTTGCCGCTTCCGGACTCCCCCACGATGCCCAGGGCGCGCCCCGGCTCCAGGACGAAGGAGACCCCGTCCACGGCCCGTACGTACTCGCCCGGTCCGCCGACCGGGAAGTCGACGGCGAGGTCGGTCACCTCCACCAGCGGTTCGGCTGTCATGACAGGGCCACCCTTCGGTCCGCGACGGCGTACAGCAGGTCGGCGACGACGCCCGCGAGCACCACGGCCGTGCCGATGGCGAGGACCACGCCCACCACCACGGGCAGGTCCACCACCCGGACCCCGTCGATCAGGGTCTTGCCGAGTCCGGGGATCCCGAACAGCGATTCGGTCAGCACGGCTCCGCCGATCATCGTGCCGAAGTCCACTGCGCTGAGCGCGATCACCGGGGCCACCGCGCCGCGCACGGCGTGCCGGGTCACGATGGCCCGCTCCCCCACCCCGTAGGCGCGGAAGGTGCGGATGTGGTCCTCGGCGAGGGTCTCCAAGGTGGAACTGCGGGTCAGCCGGGCGTATTTGGCGCTCTCGAAGAAGCCGAGGGTCACCCAGGGCAGCAGCAGGTTCCAGGCCCACTGCTCGGGATCGTCGCCGAAGGCCACGTACGTCGGGAACGGCAGCCACTGGAGGTAGGCGCAGACGGCCATGAGCAGCAGCAGTCCGAGGATGAAGACCGGGGTTCCGGTGGCGGCGAGGGTGAGCACGGTCAGCGCCCGTTCGGTGAGGCCGCCCCGGCGCAGCGCGGACAGCAGTCCGGTGCCGACGCCTATCACGAGCCAGATCACCAGGGCGCCCAGCGCCAGCGACAGGGTGGCGGGCAGCCGCTGCAGGATCAGCTCGGTGACCTGCTGGTCGTTCTGGTACGAGAATCCGAGGCAGGGCGCGTCGCAGTGCAGGACGACCCCGGCGCCGCCGGAGTAGTCCCGGCCCGTCAGCAGCCCCTGGAGGAAGTGCAGGTACTGCGCGGGCGCCGACTCGTTCAGCCCGAGCTGTTCGCGCACCTGGGCGATCTGCACCGGGTTGCAGCGCTCCCCGCAGGCGAGGCGGGCGGGGTCGCCGGGGGCGAGGTAGAAGAGGGCGTAGATCAGGACGGACAGGGTGAGCAGCACGAGCAGTGCGCCGCCGGTCCGTTTGAGTGCGAAGCGGGTCACGCCGTGCGCTCCTTTCGGGTGCCGACCCGCAGGCGCGAGCCCGCGCGCGGGTCGAGGGCCGTGCGGACGGCGTCGCCGAGGACGGTGAAGGCGAGCACGGTGACGAAGAGCAGCCCGGCGGGGAGCAGCACGTAGGTGGGGTCGGCGCGGAACCAGGTCTGGGCGCTGGAGAGCATCTGCCCCCAGGAGGGCGTCGGCGGCTTCACTCCGACGCCGAGGAAGGAGAGCGAGGCCTCGATCACCATGTTGGTGGGGACCTTGATCGCGGCGAGGGTGATGACGGGCGCGGCCAGCGAGGGCAGCAGTTCGCGGCGGGCGATCCGCAGCGTGCCGCTGCCCGAGAGCCGGGCGGCGTCGACGAAGTCCAGCCCCTTCAGGGCCAGGGTCTGGGCGCGCACCAGGCGGGCGGTGGCACCCCAGTCGAGCAGGCCGATGACGAGGATCAGCAGCAGCGGGCGCGGGAAGTCGGCCGGCACGACGGCGGTCAGCGCGATCGCGAGCACGAGCATCGGCAGGGCGATCAGCACATCGGTGAGGCGGCCGATCAGCCCGCTGACGAAGCGGTTGCCGAGGGCGGCGGCCAGCCCGGCGGCCACGCCGATGCAGACCTGCACGACGGTGGCGCCGAGTGCGACGAGCAACGAGATCCGGGCGCCGTAGAACAGCCGGGTGAAGAGGTCGCGGCCGGTGCCGGGCTCGACGCCGAGCCAGTGTTCGCCGGAGATCCCGCCGAAGGAGCCGAGGGGCACACCGCCGCGCGCGGAGTCCACGAGCTCGTCGTGGTAGGTGTTCGGGTCCTGGCCGGCGAGCTGCGCGAGCAGCGGCGCGGCGAGGGCGAGGAGGACGAGGAGTGCGAGGACGGCGGCGGCCGCCACGGCCGAGGGCCGTGCGCGCAGCCGCCGCCAGACCTGCCGTCCGGCGCCCGGACCCGGGGCGGTGACCCCGGGCACGGACGCCGACGGGTGGGCGGTGAGGGTCACTTGACGGAGACCTGCGAGATGTCGAGGACGCCGGTCCAGTCGCTGATCACGACGTTCTTGACGTCCTTGCCGACGATCCGCTTGTAGACCGGGTGGAAGAGCGGCACGTCGAGTGCCTGCTCGCCGATCTTCTTGTCGAGCGCGCCCCAGCGCTTGCCGGCCGCCGCGAGGTCGGTCAGCTTGGCGATCTCGTCGATCTCGGTGTTGACCGCCGGGTCGTTGAGCTGCGCGTGGTTGTAGTTGGTGCCGTTGGTGACGATCTGGCGGCCGTCGTAGATCGGCGCGAGGAAGGGTGCGCCGGACGGCCAGTCGGCGCCCCAGCGGGAGAGGAAGAAGCCGGGGGTGTTCTTGGCGTCCCAGCGCTTCTCGTTGAAGGCGTTGTTCTCCAGCCCCTCCAGCTTGACGGTGATCCCGGCGGCGGCGAGCGCCTGCTGGACGGCCGTGGCCACCTCGGGGCTGGTCTGGCGGTTCTGCGCGGTGGAGTGGGTGAGGGTGATGCTCAGCCCGTCCTTGTAGCCCGCTTCGGCCAGCAGCTCCTTGGCCTTGGCCGGGTCTCCGGTCTTCCCCGCCGGGAAGTGGTCGTACTTGGTGAAGCCGAAGGCCTCCTGCTCGGGGAGGAAGGTGGTGGCGGGCTCGGCGAGCGCGGAGCCGCCGGCCGCGTTGATCACGCTGGTGCGGTTGATCGCGAAGGAGATGGCCTGGCGCACCTTCGGGTTGTCGAAGGGGGCCACCTTCGGGTTGAAGGCGAGGTAGTTGATGTAGCCGAAGTGCCCGGTGCCGACCCGGCCCGCGAGCTCCTTGTTGTCGCCTATCTGCGCGAGTTCGGCGGGGCCGAGGTTCGTGTCGGTGGTGACGGCGGCCGCGTCGGCGCCGGAGCTGGTGGAGAGGCGCTGGTTGATGACCGCCGCGTCGAGTCCGGACCGGACGTCGATCCTGTCCGGGTAGGCCTTGCGCTCCTCGTCGGTCTTCTCGTCCCAGTTCTCGTTGCGCTCCAGGGTGAGGTGCTCGCCGTCGTTCTCGTTCTTGGCGACCTTGTACGGGCCGGAGGAGACGGGGTGCTCCTCGTACTTGACCCCGGTGTCCTTGGCCTTGGGTACGGGCGCGAACTGGGTCTGCGTGGCGAGGAAGGGGAATTCCCCCTCGGGCTTGCGCAGCTTGAAGACGATCGTCTTCGCGTCGGGCACGACGATCGAGTCGAGCCCCTTGCCGCCGTCCTTGTACGGGCCTTCGTAGGTCTCCCCGCCGACCAGCCAGTCGCGCAGGTACGGGGCCCCGCCCGAGAGTTCGGCGGCGAAGGAGCGCTCGATGCCGTACTTGATGTCGGCGGTGGTGATCGGCGAGCCGTCCTCGTACTTCAGCCCGTCCTTGAGCGTGTACGTCCACTCCGTGGCGTCGGCGTTGGCCTTGCCGAGGTCGGTGGCCAGGTCGGGCACCACCTTGGTGCCGGCCGGTCCGGCCTCGCGGTTGCGGGTGGTCAGGGTGCGGAAGACGAGCGAAGGAACGTTTCCGCCGCCGGAGGTGTAGAGCCGGGCGGGGTCGAAGTCGTTCTGCGGTTCGGCGTTGAGGACGGTGAGGGTGCCGCCCTTCTGCGGCGCACCCCCGGCGCCCGGGGCGCCGGCCTTCTCCGCGGCCCTGTCCGAACCGTCCTTGGGTCCGCAGGCCGCGGCACCCCCGGCCAGGACGAGGCTCACGGCGACCACGGCCAGGCGGCGTGCTGTCTGATGGCGGGCAGAACCGGCGGAAAGCATGGGAAAACGACCTCTCGGCGTGCAAAGGATTCAGGATGCTGAATGCGGAATGCGGAGCAGGCCACGCGAGGAGCGACGGTCGTGATCGACGTCAGAGCGGTCGGCGGCGTGCCGACGGCAAGAACGGAGGAACGAGAAGGAGCCGCGCCTGCGGGCAGGAGAAGGCCCCGGGCGCGGCGCGAAAACGGGATGGAGAAGGTCGCGCGCGCTCAGGGAGGCGTCAGCGACAGAAGATGTCGGCCACGCTGTGCGCGGTCACACCGAGCAGCGCCAGCTCAATGGCGGCGCTCGCGGCGGTGGTGTGATGGTGCGACATGCGGAGAACAATTACCGACCATCGGACAGCTTGTCAACGCGGCCCGTCAACTCCCGGGGAACACCCACGGGTTGGGCTTGCACTGGATTCCGTTGATGTCCAGGGACTTGGTCTGCTGCTGCATGATCGGCGCGAGCGCGCCCGGAGTCTGGCAGCTGACGTGCCCGTGTCCGAGCCGGTGGCCGACCTCGTGGTTGATCAGCATCTGGCGGTAGGCGAGCATCAGGTCGGCGCCGTAGGTGACCGAGCCCTGGGCCCAGCGGTACGCGTTGATCATCACGCGGTTGGTGTTCGCGGAATCGCAGGAGACGTTGTCGACGGTGGTGTCGAGCCCCGACTTCGCGCACCAGACCCCGGTGGTCCCGGGACTGGCCAGCGTGATCACGAAATCGGCCTCGCCGCCCGGCACCCGCTCGAAGGTCTTCGTACCGCCGTGGCCCCAGCTGCGGTCGTCGTTGAGGGTGCGCTGGACGGCCTCGGCGAACAGCTGCGGGTCCAGACCGAGCCCCTGCTCCACATCGACCCGGTAGCGGATCACCTGGCCCTTGCCGGGCGCGGGCGCCACTCCGGGCACGGTGTCGAAGGTGCCCGGCCCCTTCAGCTTCTCGTCGATCGGGAACCGCTGCGCCATCTTCTGCTCGTACGAGAGCTCCACCGCGGGGGCGTTGGCCCCCGCGGAGCCCTCCGGGGTCGGACGGCCGTCGGAGCGGGAGGCCGCGGAGTTCCCCTGGGCGGTGCGGCTGCCGGAGCCCTCGGCGGCGGCGCGCGCGTCGCTCTTGCCGGTGTCGCCCTCGGAGGCCACCTGGCCCGCGACGACCACGGCGAGCACGGTGGTGACGGCCGCGGCGGCCATGCCGGTGTACGTGCGCACCTTGAGGCCGCGCGAGGACCCGGCCGGCGGCTCCTCGACCGGGGCGACCGGGGTACGGGGCCCCGGGATCCTGCGGTGCGAGCCGGTGGAGGTGAAGGCCTCGTCCTCGAACGCGGGCACGGAGACCCGGCGGTGGGAACCGGTGGCGGTGACGGGGCTTTCGGCGGGCTCGACGAGTTCGCGGACGGAGATCCGGCGGTGCGAGCCCGTCGCGGTGACGAGGCTTTCGACGGGTTCGGCGGCTCCGGGCACCGAGACCCGGCGGTGCGAGCCCGTGGCCGTCAGGGGCGATTCCAGGTCGATCCGGGGGAAGCCGACCGCGGGAGTGCCGAAGGCCGGGGTGTCGCCGTCCCGGACCGCCGCCGCGGTGGCCGTACCCGCGGAGGACCGACCGCGCGGCGCCCCGCGCCAGTCCCCGTACACGGAGGCGGCGGGGGACCCGGGCGCGGACCCGGCGCCCCAGGCGCCGCCGGACTCGCGCTGCTCGGGGTGTCCGCCGCGCGCGCCGAACCCCTGCCCGGGGCGGGACGGGGGCACGTGCCCCCGATGGGCGGCGGAAGGCTCGGGCCAACCTGCGGGAGCGGGACCCGCGGCGGGAGCCGGGGCAGGGGCCGGCCAGGTGCCTGGGCATAGGCCTGGGCATGCGCCTGGGCCGGAGCGGCCGGCTGCCCGGCCGGTTCCGGACGGAGCACGCCAAGGCCCCCGCCGGGGCCGTGGCCTTGGCCGGGGCCCCCGGCTGGGCCGGAGGCGGCGGCCGGGGCAGGGTCCTTGCGACTATGTCGTCCCACGGTGTCCTCAGCCCTTGCCGTCTTCGTTGTCGGTGTCCCGGTCCGGATCCCGGTCCGGCGCGGTGTCGCGCACGCCGCCGGAGTCCTCCAGCAGCTCCCGGAAGGCGGCCGCGACCACCTCGGGGTACTCCATCATCGCCACGTGCCCGGCCTCGGGCAGACTCAGCAGCCGCGAACCCCGGAAGGACGCCGCGGCCTTGCGGGCCATTCGGTACGAGACCAACTGGTCCCGGCCACCGTAGACCAGCAGCGTCGGAGCCAGTACCCGCTGCGCCTGCCTCCACAGTCCGTGCTGGCCACCGAGGGTGTAGGCGTCGACGATGCCGCGCGAGGAACGGGTCAGCGCGTCCCAGAAGTACGGCAGCGCGATCCGGCGTTCCATCTCCTCGACGGCCGCCGCGAACGCCTCCGGCGTCACCCGTGAGGGGTCCCCGTAACAGAGCTCCGTCACCCCCCGGGTGCGCTGTTCGGCGCTCAGACCCCGGGTGAGGCGGTCGACGAAGCCGGCCATGCCCGGTACGGCGAGCAGCGCCGTCGGCACGGCCGACTTCTGCACCCGCAGTTCCGGCAGGGCCGGTGAGATCAGCGTCAGCGTGCTCACCAGGTCGGGGCGGGCGGCCGCGACCCGGGTGGAGACGGCTCCGCCCAGGGAGTTGCCGAACAGGTGCACCGGCCCGCGCCCGGCGGCGTCGAGGTGGCGGATGACGGCCCGCGCGAGCCCGGTGACGGAGTAGTCCCGGTCCGCGGGCGGCGGGGACCAGCCGAAGCCCGGCAGGTCGAGGGCCTCGCCGTCGACGGAGTCGGCGAGCCGGGCCATCAGGGCGGACCAGTTCTGCGAGGACCCGCCGAGCCCGTGTACGAATAGTGCGGGCGGCAGGCCGGCCCGAACCGGCGGACGGACCCGTACGGCAAGTTCCAGACCGGGGAGCCGGTCGGTGCGCAGCTGCTCCCCTTCGGCCATCCGCACGGCTCCCACCTGGGGAGACGACTCGGCGGTGGACCGTACACCCGGCAGCTCGGTCGAAGACATGGGGGCAATGTTACGAGAGGATCACGCCCGGCTTGTTGTGTTCGGCGTCACAGGTGCTTGGAAGGCCGCGTAGCGGGGTATCCGCGATCCTCCTAGGCTCATAGGTGGAAAGGGGTGCCCCATGACTGTCGACCCTGCGGAACCGGACACCTTCCGGGCGGAGCTGCGGGAATCCCTCGACGCGGAAGCCCCCGAGGCCGACGCGGCTGAGCAGAACACCGAATTGAGCCCGGTCGAGGACGACCCGCTCACCGGCCTCGGCCTCCGCGAAGCCGGCGCCGCCGATACCGCGGAGCAGGCCCGAGTGGTCGCCCTGGACGAGGACGACTACCGCTGAGCCGCGGCCGAATCCCGCCGGCCTTGCGCTGACCAGCATCTCCGGCGGGTTACCGGAGGTCCGTACCGCGAGAAAACTCGGCTTGGACCCTCCAGATTCGGTTACCGAAAAGTACGATGGCGGCGCGGCGCAAGGCGCACTGTGTTCTAGAGAAAGTGGGAGGCGGCGTGACAGCCATCGAGCAGACCGAGGCAGCGCGTCCGCGGGGCACGCGACTTCCGCGCCGGGCCCGGCGCAACCAGCTCCTGGGCGCGGCCCAGGAAGTATTCGTCGCGCAGGGTTACCACGCCGCGGCGATGGACGACATCGCCGAGCGCGCCGGTGTCAGCAAGCCGGTGCTGTACCAGCACTTCCCGGGGAAGCTCGACCTCTACCTGGCGCTGCTGGACCAGCACTGCGAGTCCCTGTTGCTCGCCGTCCGCACCGCACTCGCTTCCACGAGCGACAACAAGATGCGCGTCGCCGCGACCATGGACGCCTACTTCGCCTACGTCCAGGACGAGGGCGGGGCCTTCCGGCTGGTCTTCGAGTCGGACCTGACGAACGAGCCGGCCGTGCGCGAGCGCGTCGACCGCGTCTCGCTCCAGTGCGCGGAGGCCATCTCCGACGTCATCGCCGAGGACACCGGCCTGTCCAAGGACGAGTCGATGCTGCTGGCCGTCGGTCTGGGCGGGGTCTCGCAGGTCGTGGCCCGGTACTGGCTGTCGAGCGAGAGCCCGGTCGCCCGTGACACGGCGGTGGGGCTGCTGACCTCGCTGGCGTGGCGTGGAATCGCCGGTTTCCCGCTGCACCCCACGGACGTCTGAACAGACGTCTGAACTCACGTCTGAACGGACGTCCGCGAGGACGGCCCGGCAGGAGGTCGGGCGGGGCCGGTTCGGCCCTGACCGGCGTGCTGTTCGCTGCGAGCGTGTCCGCCCTGCGGCGGACACCTCGTCTCTCCGGGCTAATGTGGACCGGGTAACGGCGCGGCAGATCGCGCGAACCGGACCGTCGGAGGGACAAGGCCGTGGAGGTCAAGATCGGCGTGCAGCACGCACCCCGGGAGATCGTGCTTGAGAGCGACCTGAGCGCCGAGGAGCTGGAGAGCATCGTCACCGCCGCCCTGTCCGGCTCGGCGCCGCTGCTCAGCCTCACGGACATCAAGGGCCGCAAGGTCCTGGTGCCGTCCGACCGCCTGTCGTACGTCGACCTGGGCGAGCCCAGCGCGCGGAAGGTCGGTTTCGGCGCGCTCTGAGCAGCGCCCCGAGAACGTCCGCGAGCGGCCCGGTGGATGACTCCACCGGGCCGTTTCCGTGTCCTCCGCTTCGGGTAGGAGCCAGTTGAGGCACCACCCGCGTACGCCCCCGTCGCTTTGGGAGGATCCCCCATGCTGCTGATCGAGGCGCTTGGCTCCGCTCTTCTGGGCCTGGCCCTGTCCGGGGCGGCCGTCCGAGTGCTCGCCCAGCGGCTGCCCTCACCGAGGACGGTGCTGGTGAGCGGGGTCGCGGGAGCGCTCTTCGGGGCGTACCTGACGCACACGTCCCTGGGCCCCGGGCACAACACCCTGCTCGCGACCTTCATCGGCGGGGTGCTGGTCTCCGCGGTGGTCCTGTCCCTCTTGCTGCGCCCGGCCCAGCTGCCCGGGAGGCCGTCCACCCGGACTCCGTTTTCGGTTCCGACGCGGGGCTGACCGGCGGCGCGGCCCGGACGACCCCGGCCCCGATGACCCCGGGCCCTGAAGACACCACTGACGACGTACGCCGGCCCCGGTGCGGGATGATCCCGCACCGGGGCCGGCATATGTACAGCTGTATGTACGGGGGCGGGTCAGGCCGCGAGGCCCAGGGCCGCCATGCGCTTGGTGTGTGCCTTGGTGATGCGGGTGAACATCTCGCCGACGGCCGCGAGGTCGAAGCCGGCGGCCATGCCGTCGACTCCGCCGACCAGCATGGTGGAGAGCGCGTCGCGCTCGGCGACCACGCGCTGCGCCTGCGACAGCGCCTCGCCCATCAGCCGGCGGGCCCACAGCGCGAGCCGGCCGCCGCAGCGCGGGTCGGCCTCGATGGCGGCGCGGACCTTCTCGACGGCGAAACCGCCGTGGCCCGTGTCGTCCAGCACGCTCACGACGAGCCCGCGGGTGTCGGTGTCGAGGTGCGTGGCGACCTCGCGGTAGAAGTCACTGGCGATCGAGTCGCCGACGTAGGCCTTGACCAGGCCTTCCAGCCAGTCCGACGGCGCGGTCTGGCGGTGGAAGTCGTCCACGCCCTTCGCAAAGGGCTCCATGGCCGCGGTGGGGTCCGCGTCGATTGCGGCGAGGCGGTCGCGGAGCCTCTCGAAGTGGTGGAATTCGGCGGAGGCCATCTTCGCGAGCTCGGCCTTGTCGCCGAGGGTGGGCGCGAGCTTCGCGTCCTCCGCGAGGCGTTCGAAGGCCGCGAGTTCGCCGTACGCGAGCGCCCCGAGGAGATCGACCACAGCAGCCTTGTACTGCGGCGATGCGGAGGCCGTGGCCCAGTCCTGGGCGGCGATTCCGGCCGCCTCTGCGGGGGCGCTGCCGTCGGCGGGCGATGCGTTTTCAACGGTCGACATGCTCCGCACAATAGCTCGCCGAAAGGCACCGCGAACCACCTGCTCAGTCCACGTAAACGCGCCTACCTGATGAATTCACCCGACACAGCTGCGAGATTCCGGGGTACAGTGGTAATGCGCCTGCCGAACACTCGGCGGGCCATCCGAATGAGGATGCCCGGTCGGTGGCCCGATCGGCTCCACCCGACCGCCCTCGGCGTGAAGCGTACGTTCATACGTGCCGCCTCCCACGAGGGGCCCCCTCAGCGGCATAAAGCGCCTGAGCGAAGGCTCGTGGTCCCGCGCAGCTTTGCACGGCTCCCCCAGAACTTGGGTGGGCGAACCACTGCAAGCCCGGCACGGTACGACCCCCTTCGCCGCCTCGCGCCGCGTCTCACAGAAGAGGCAGCACCCTGACTACGTTCCGAGACCTCGGGATCCTCCCCGAGACGGCCGAAGCCCTTGAGGCCGTCGGCATTGTGTCCCCCTTCCCGATCCAGGAGATGACCCTCCCCGTCGCCCTCTCCGGCACGGACGTCATCGGCCAGGCCAAGACCGGTACCGGCAAGACGCTCGGTTTCGGCCTTCCCCTGCTGGAGCGGGTCACCGTCCCCGCGGACGTCGAGGCGGGCCGGGCCAAGCCCGAGCAGCTGACCGACGCCCCGCAGGCCCTCGTGGTGGTCCCGACCCGCGAGCTGTGCACCCAGGTCACCAACGACCTCCTGACCGCGGGCAAGGTCCGCAACGTCCGCGTCCTCGCCATATACGGCGGCCGCGCGTACGAGCCCCAGGTCGAGGCGCTCAAGAAGGGCGTCGACATCATCGTCGGCACCCCGGGCCGCCTGCTCGACCTGGCCGGGCAGAAGAAGCTCGACCTGTCGCACATCCGCGCCCTCGTCCTCGACGAGGCCGACGAGATGCTCGACCTGGGCTTCCTGCCCGACGTCGAGAAGATCATCAACTACCTGCCGCCGAAGCGTCAGACCATGCTGTTCTCGGCGACCATGCCGGGCGCGGTCATCGGCCTGGCCCGCCGGTACATGACGCAGCCGACGCACATCCGCGCCACCTCTCCGGAGGGCGAGGGCGTGACGGTCGCGAACATCGCGCAGCACGTCTTCCGCGCGCACAACATGGACAAGCCGGAGCTCGTCTCCCGCATCCTGCAGGCCGAAGGCCGCGGGCTCGCCATGATCTTCTGCCGCACCAAGCGCACCGCGGCCGACATCGCGGAGCAGCTGGAGAAGCGCGGCTTCGCGTCCGGCGCCGTCCACGGCGACCTGGGCCAGGGCGCCCGCGAGCAGGCGCTGCGCGCCTTCCGCAACGGCAAGGTCGACGTGCTGGTCTGCACCGACGTCGCCGCCCGCGGTATCGATGTCGAGGGTGTCACCCACGTCATCAACTACCAGACGCCCGAGGACGAGAAGACCTTCCTGCACCGTGTGGGCCGCACCGGCCGCGCGGGCAACAAGGGCATCGCCGTCACCCTGGTCGACTGGGACGACATCCCGCGCTGGCAGCTGATCAACAAGGCGCTGGAGCTGGACTTCCACGACCCGGTGGAGACGTACTCCACGTCCCCGCACCTGTACGAGGAAATGAACATCCCGGCCGGCACCAAGGGCATCCTGCCGCGCGCCGAGCGCACGCGGGCCGGCCTGAAGGCCGAGAACCTGGAAGACCTGGGCGAGACCGGCGGCCGCGGTGCCCGTGGCGGTCGCGACGCCGGCCGTGACAGTGGCCGTGGTGGCCGCGACGGCGGTCGTGACGGTCGTGGGGCCGCCCCCGCCGCCGCCCCGGCCGCCGAGGAGCGCGCTCCCCGTACGCCGCGCCAGCGCCGCCGCACCCGCGGTGGCTCGGAGTCGGGCGTCGTCGAGGCCGTGGCCACGGCCGCCGCGGTGACCCCGGTCGCCGAGGCTCCGCAGGCCGCACAGGCCGCGCCGACCGTGCCGGCCCCGGCCGTCGAGGAGTCGCGCAAGCCGCGCCGTCGCCGGACCCGGTCCGCCGCTCCCGCCGCGACCTTCGTCGCCCCCGCGGCGGCGCTGGAGCCCCTGGCCCCGTTCGTCGTGGAGCCCGAGCCGGACTTCCAGATGGCCCCGATGGTGGAGCCCGTCCGGCCGACGCGCAGCCGCGCCGTGCGCGCCCCGCGCAAGGCGCCCGCCGCCCAGGCTCAGGCCGCGGCTCCGGTCGCCCCGGTCGTGGCCCAGGCCGCCGTGGTCGAGGCTCCGGCCGCGCCGGTCGCCGAGGAGGCTCCGGTCAAGCCGAAGCGCACCCGGACCCGCAAGGTCGCCGCTGCCGCTCCGGCCGCGGAGGCCGTCGCGGTCGCCGAGGCCGCCGTGGTCGAGGCTCCCGCCGCGCCGGTCGCCGAGGAGGCTCCGGCCAAGCCGAAGCGCACCCGGGCGCCCCGCAAGACCGCCGCTCCGAAGGCCGAGGCCGCCCCGGCCGCCGCCGAGGAGGCTCCGGTCAAGCCGAAGCGCACCCGTACCCGCAAGGCCGCTGCGGCTCCGGTGGAGACCCCGGAGGCGTAACGCCCGCCCGATGGCCCCGATCCCCTTCCGAGGGGGCCGGGGCCATCGGCGTACCCGGACCCGTCCGGTTCGCACTGCCGTACGGGGCTACGGGCCGGTAACCTCGGGACATGAGCAAGCCGCCGAGCCTCACCCTGCCCCCCTCAGCCCGTGCGTACCGCCTGACCACCGCGCGCGGCGAGTTCGCCGTGCACGAGGCCTCCCCCGGGCTCGGCTCCGGCGGGCCGGTGCGCGGCACCGCCCTGCTGGTCCCCGGCTACACCGGCAGCAAGGAGGACTTCATCGGCCTCCTCGCGCCGCTGGCGGCGGCGGGGTACCGGGTGGTCGCCGTCGACGGGCGGGGTCAGCACGAGAGCGGCGGGCCGCGCACGGAAGCCCCGTACGCCCTCGAGGAGCTGGCGCGGGACGTGCTCGCGCAGACGGCGGCGGTGGCCGACGGCGGCCCGGTGCACCTGCTGGGGCACTCGCTGGGCGGGCTGATCGCACGGGCGGCCGTGATCCGCGATCCGGCCCCCTTCGCGAGCCTCGCGCTGATGAGCAGCGGTCCGGGCGCGGTCTGCGAGGACCAGCAGGCCCGTACGAAGATGCTCGTCTCCGCGCTGGAGGTCATGGGCGACGACATGCCCGGCATCTGGGCCGCGATGCGCGCCATGGATCCGCGCGACGAGGCCCCGGACTCCCCCGAGCTCGCACGGTTCCTGCGCGACCGGTGGGTGGGGACGGTCCCGGAGCAGCTGATCGTCACCGGCCGGGCCCTGGTCGGCGAGCCGGACCGGACCGGGGAGCTCGCGGCCGCGGCGCCCGGGCTGGCGAAGCTGGTGCTCTCGGGGGCCTCGGACCCGGTGTGGCCGGTGGAGTGGATGGACGACACGGCGCGGTTGCTGGGCGCTTACCGGGTAGTGGTCCCGGGTACGGCACACTCACCGAACGCCGAGGATCCGGCGGCCACCGCGGCTGCCCTGGCCCGGTTCTGGGACTCCTGCGGGGACTCCGATACCCACTAGTACTTAGCCAGTGAAAAAATTTCCTTAGCGTAGGGAATGTTTGCGGCTTACACTTCGTTAACCCTGTACGTAGGAGAAACACGACGAAGGGAGAAGCCCCATGCGCTTCGAGATTCTGCGCCTGGACGACGTCGACGGATCTGCCGTGGACAGCACCGTCGTGGACGCGGCCTCCGTCAACCGGATCGTGCAGCAGGCCGCGGCCATCGGCCAGCGCATCCTGATCCGACCGGCCGGGACCGCGTCCAACTGACGACCGTCCGACTGACGACTGGCACACGCCACCGAAAATATGAGCGCCCCCGTACCGGATCGGTACGGGGGCGTTCGCATACGCGCCGGTCGCGGCACTAGGCGGTGTGGATCACCTGGATGACGCCGTTGATGATCTGCTGGACGGCGATCGCGGAGAGCATCATGCCCGCCAGTCGCGTCACGAGGACCACCCCGCCGTCCTTGATCACGCGGATGATGACGAGCGAGTAGCGCATCACCACCCACAGCACGACGTGCATCGCGACGATCGCGCACCACACGGAGAGCTGGCCGGAGAACCCGTCGGCCTTCTGGACGGCCAGGATGACCGACACGATCGCACCGGGTCCGGCGAGCAGCGGCATGCCGAGCGGGACGAGCGCGACGTTCACGTCCTTGGTCTGCTTCGGTTCGTCGGTCTTGCCCGTGAGCAGGTCGAGCGCGATGAGCAGGAGCAGCAGACCGCCCGCGATCATCAGGGCCGGCACGGAGACGTGCAGGTAGTTGAGGATCTGCTGGCCGCAGATGCCGAAGACGGCGATGACGCCGAAGGCGACGCAGACGGCCTGCCAGGCCATCCGGCGCTGCACCTTGGCGGGGCGGCCGGAGGTCAGGGCGAGGAAGATGGGCGTGATCCCCGGGGGGTCCATAATCACAAAAAGCGTGAGAAAGAGGGATCCGAAGACGGCGAAATCGAGCACAGTGATGCCTTGCAGGAGAGGGGTGTTACGAAAAAGGGCGTGGTGGCGTGCGGCGCGGGCAGCCGTCGGCCACGTGGGGGTACCGGGTACGGGCGCTACGTGGTGGCAGCGGTCAGGCGCGTGCGCGTCCACCCGCGCCGGGGACGGGGAACGCCCCGGTCGCACGGCGCGTGATCTCGCCGTAGATCTCGGGGTCGGTCGTGAAGTCCCCGAGGCGGCAGGTCTTGCGGCCGCCGTGGTAGTCGCTGGACCCGGTGGTCAGCAGACCGAGCTCGCCGGCCAGGCCGCGCAGTCGCGCGCGGGTGGGGCCGTCGTGGTCCATGTGGTCGACCTCGATGCCGTCGAGTCCGGCTTCGGCGAGCGCCGCTATCGCGTCGTCGGAGACGCAACGGCCGCGCTTGACCGCGGCCGGGTGCGCGAAGACGGTGACCCCGCCGGCCGCCTTGACCAGGCGGATCGCCTCGAAGGGGTCGGACTCGTGCTTCTCGGCGTACGCGCGGCCCCCGTCGGCCAGCCAGGCCGGCGTGAACGCGTCGGACACCGTGGGGACCACGCCCAGCTCCACCAGCGCGGTGGCGATGTGCGGCCGGCCCACGGAACCCTCGCCGGCGATCCGGGCCACCTGCTCCCAGGTGACCGGGACACCGAGGTCCTGGAGCTTGCCGATCATGGCCTGCGCGCGGGGGGTGCGGTCGTCGCGCACGAGCTCCCGCTCGCGGGAGAACTCGGGCTCCTCGGGATCGAAGAGGTAGGCGAGCATGTGCAGCCCGGTCCCGTCGAGGCGGCAGCTCAGCTCGGCGCCGGTGACCAGGGTCAGCCCCTCGGGCAGCGCCTCGATGGCCTCGCGGTAGCCGCTCACGGTGTCGTGATCGGTCAGCGCGACCACGTCGAGCCCGCCGGCGGCCGCGTTGCGGACCAGCTGCGCGGGGGTGTCCGTACCGTCGGAGGCCGTGGAGTGGGCGTGCAGGTCGATGCGCACGGCCGGGCTCCAGGTGGGTGGTGGGTATGACGGGGGACGCTCAAGGATACCCGCGCCCGGACACCGCAGGGCGCGGGCGTCGGGGTGACCCGCCGGACGGAGTGCGGCGCAGCGCGCCGAAGCCCGGGAGGCCCGCCGGGGCCGACCGGTGCGAGGTGCGCGTCAGGAGGCGAGGATTCTCGGGCTCAGAGCCCCGCAGGGCAGGAGCTCCACCTCGGCTCCCGCGTCCCTCAGGTCCGTCAGGACGAGCTCGTCGTACATCAGGAGCCCCGACTGCTCCGGCCAGACGATGGCCCACAGCCACAGCCCGCGCGCCTCGCCCGCGAAGACGGCCCGGTCGTCCGGTACGCCGCTCACGTGCCACAGCGGCGTCGGACGGCCCGCGGCGACGACCTTGGTGTGCGGCGGGGCGGAGACGTTCATGAAGGGGCCCGGATCGGGGGCGTCGATGCCCGCGAACCGCGCGCCCAGGCCCACGCCCAGCTCCTCCGCGATCAGCACGAGCTCGCCGATGCCGCCCAGCGGGCCGGGGCCCGAGCAGGCCACGGCCGTGGCCCGGCCGCCGCTGCGGTCGTCACCGGCCGACGCGACCCCGGTGAACAGCCATCCCACGGGCAGCGGCCACGGCATCCAGACCGGGACCTGTGCCCGGTTGACCACCACGCTCAGACCCTCGACGCTCGGCGGGATCACCGGCTGCAGGGGGTGCACCGTGCCGTGCACCGTGCACTGCCAGGAGTCCGCGAAGAGACCGGGCGCCCTGACCCGGCCACCGCACTTCGGGCAACTCGGTTCGCCCCTCATACAGAGCCACGCTCCTCCCCGCCGCGCGCCCCGTCAAGACGCGATCACCCGTCCGGGCGGCCGGGTTGCGTTGAGGATCTTCAGTCCAGTGCGACGGCCGTACGCAGAGGGTCCCGCAGATCCGTGCCGCGCGCGAGCCAGCGTTCCTGCAGCGCGGCCGCGCCGTGCACCCTCTTCCACGCCGCCTCGTTCGCCGTCATCGGCAGGAGCGGGAAGAAGGACACCGGGTCCATGGGCTCGTCGAGGTCGACGTCCTCCACCAGTCCGCCCGGCTCCGCCACCAGTACGGAGGTGAACGCCGCCCCGTCCCAGAGCGGCTCCCCCACGTCCAGCGAGGCGCCCGGGGCCACGATCAACCCCTCCACCTGGGGTGACGCGGCCAGTACGGCCAGCGGCCGCAGCAGCTTGTCGGTGGGAGCCAGTCCGCCCCGTACGGTCAGCACGAGCTCGGCGCGCGGCCCCCGTACGGGATCGGCGACCACCGCGGTCGGATCGGTCATCGGATGTGCGGACATGCCGAGGGTCGCGTACCGCACCAGGTCCCCCTCCGTGAAACGGAGTACCTCGATGCGGTCGGTGCCCAGGAAGGTGACGGCCGCGCGTGCGTCGGGTTCGCCGAGCGCGCTGCGCAGCCGGGCTTCCACAAGGGCCAGAATTTCTGCCATGGAGCGAGCATAGAACTCGTATCAGCCGGGTAAAGGGCGGGTCTTGACCATCCGTCGGCTGATATCGTTGACCGCTGGTCGGGGACGCTCTCAGAAGAGAAGTTTCAGTGCTCCGGCGACAGGACGTCCCCCACGGGGGACCGGCCGGAGGAGGTGGGGTCTGCGGTGGATCGAAGTCGATCGTGCAGTACCAATCGCTCTTCCACTTCGCTGACGGGCGCCGCGCGCCCCATTTGATCCCTTCTTGCGGATCAGTCGAAGAGCGACGGCAGAACTGTGTCCTCCGTCCTTTTTCCTTCCGCCTGACCGGGCCCTGCCGGCCGCCGCGGCGGAAGCCTCCCACCCGTACGGTCCGCAGCCGTGCGCGAGAAGGAGCCTGCCATGTCGATGCTGCCCTACCTCCGTGCCGCCGTCCGTCCGGCACTGCGCCGGTCCACCCCCGTACAGCCCGGCTACGACACCACCCGCGACCCCTCCGCGAGCACCGCGGTGGTCGACTGCGCCGTCTACCGCGACGGGCGGCGCGGCGGGTCCGCGACGCAGGGCGGGCGCCTGACGCCCCGTGAGGCGATGCGCCAGGTCCGGGAGGTCGGCGGTTTCGCGTGGATCGGCCTGCACGAGCCGACCGAGGACGAGTTCGCCGGGATCGCCGCCGTGTTCGGACTGCACCCGCTCGCCGTGGAGGACGCCGTCCACGCCCACCAGCGGCCGAAGCTGGAGCGATACGACGACACCCTCTTCACCGTCTTCAAGACGATCCACTACGTGGAGCACGCCGAACTCACCGCCACCAGCGAGGTGGTGGAGACCGGCGAGGTGATGTGCTTCACCGGCCCCGACTTCGTCATCACCGTCCGGCACGGCGGCCAGGGCTCCCTGCGGGGGCTGCGCCACCGCCTCCAGGACGACCCGGCGCTCCTGGCCCGGGGTCCCTCCGCCGTCCTGCACGCCCTCGCCGACCACGTGGTCGACGGCTACATCGCCGTCGCCTCGGCCGTCCAGGACGACATCGACGAGGTGGAGAGCGAGGTCTTCGCCGCCCCCGCCAAGGGCAGTGCGCGCGGCGGCGACGCGGGCCGCATCTACCAGCTCAAGCGCGAGGTGATGGAGTTCAAGCGGGCCGTCTCCCCGCTGCTGCGGCCCATGGAACTGCTCAGCGAGCGCCCGATGCGGCTGGTGGACCCGGACATCCAGAAGTACTTCCGCGACGTCGCCGACCACCTGGCGCGCGTCCACGAGCAGGTCGTCGGCTTCGACGAGCTGCTGAACTCGATCCTCCAGGCCAACCTGGCGCAGGCGTCCGTCGCCCAGAACGAGGACATGCGCAAGATCACCTCCTGGGCGGCGATCATCGCCGTGCCGACGATGATCTGCGGGGTGTACGGGATGAACTTCGAGAACATGCCGGAGCTGCACTGGCGCTACGGCTATCCGATGGTGATGGCCGCCATCGCCGGCAGCTGCTTCACCATCCACCGGGCCCTGCGCCGCAACGGCTGGCTGTAGCGTCCCGGCGACGTCCGGCTGCGGGGGCGCACCCGCCGCTGGCTACCCTGTGCGCATGACTCTCAGCGCGCTCGATCTGGCCCTCGTCGAGGAGGCCACCAAGAAGTCCGGCCTCATCTGGGTCCGTGGCTCCGGGGCCGACCGCGGGCTCTGGCACGCCTGGGTGGACGGCGCGGCGCACGTGCTGGGCGACGGCCCCGGGGAGCAGCCGTTCCCGGGCCTCGCGGACGGTGCGGCCGCCGAGGTGACCGTACGCAGCAAGGACAAGGGCGGCCGGCTCGTCGCGTGGACCGCGACCGTACGGGAGCTCGTGCCCGGGAGCGAGCCGTGGCAGGCCGCGGTGGCCGAGCTCAAGGGCAAGCGGCTCAACGCCCCCGACTCGGCGGAGATGACCGACCGGTGGGCCCGGGAGTGCCGGCTGCTGCGCCTGGAGCCGGAGTCCGTGCGGGCGGAGCTCCCCTCGGAGTCGCTGGCCGCGGTTCCGCTGGACTCCCCGGCCATCACCCGGCGGCCCGTCCCGGCCGCGCTGCCCAAGCTGCTGCTCAAGCGCAAGAAGGCGGCGCGCTAGCCGGGAGCGGAGGTCAGCTCTTGGGGGCGGTGCCCTGGCCGGAGCCCTTGGAGGCGGACGGCGCGGGGCTCGCCCCCTGCTCCTTGGTCGTCGGCAGCTGGGACCCGTAGTCCACCGTCTGGTCCTGCGCCGGGGGCTTCAGCTCGACCGGCTTGCCCCAGTCCTCCATGACCAGCCGGCCGGCGCCGCCCGCGCGTTCCATGAGGAGCGGGTAGGGGACGCCCTCCAGGGACACCGAGACCTTGCCGCCCTTGCCCTGGTCCGCCGAGACCTGGACGACCCTGGTGTGCCCGACCTTGGTGTAGTCGCCCTTGGTGAGCTTCCCGTCGAGCCCGAGGAGCCCGTCCAGGAGCACGTGCATGTCGGTGAAGCCGAGGAACTGCTTGTACGAGGGGTCCCCCTCGGGCACCTTCACGAACTTGTCGCCGAGCTTTCCGGCCGCCTCGGACTGGCCCCAGAACTTGGCGCCCGCCTTGAGGTAGAGCTGCGAGCCCACGCGCAGCAGCTCGAAGGTGGTGTCGTCCGGCGCCTTCACCTCGCCGGAGCCGCCGTCGGCGCCCAGCTTCATGTCGAGGGTGAAGGATTTGCCGCCGCTCACGAGGACGCCGGACAGGTGGACCGACTTGGCCCCCGTCGCGGCCTCCTTGGCCTTGCTCTCGATCTGGTCGGCGGAGAGCTTTCCGACCCCGTTCGTACCCTCGTCGGGGTCCGCCCCGCACCCCGTGCCTACGACGGCCAGGCCCGCGCACAGGGCCCCGGCGAGGGCGGCCCGGCGCAGCCGCGCGGAGGGGAGATAGGCAGTCACGGGCAGGTGCCTCTCGTCGGTCGTCTTCGAGCAGCTGGCAGCGTACCCGGCCGTGGGCGGGCACCCGCGCGATGCCCCGTGCGGTGCGGGTGCGGTGCCGGTGCGGTGCGTGCGGTGCCCGTGCGGGCGGCCCCATCAGGAGGTTGCGGCGGGCACGGGCTAACCTGAGGGACGGCAGTACCGGTGATCGACGGATGACGCAGACTCGTAGGAGGCGCTCGGATGGCGGCAGGCGCCCCACGGATCTTCGTCTCGCATCTGTCGGGTGTGCCCGTCTTCGACCCCAACGGCGACCAGGTGGGCCGCGTCCGCGACCTCGTCGCGATGCTCCGCGTGGGAGGCCGCCCGCCACGGCTGCTCGGCCTGGTGGTCGAGGTGGTCAGCCGGCGCCGGATCTTCCTGCCCATGACCCGCGTGACGGGGGTCGAGTCCGGGCAGGTCATCACCACCGGAGTCGTCAACATGCGGCGCTTCGAGCAGCGCCCCACCGAGCGGCTGATCCTCGGCGAACTGCTCGACCGTCGGGTGCGGCTGGTCGCGGACGACGAGGAGGTCACCGTCCTCGACGTGGCCATCCAGCAGCTGCCGGCCCGCCGGGACTGGGAGATCGACCGGATCTTCGTGCGCAAGGGCAAGTCGGGCGCGTTGCGCCGGCGCGGCGAGACCCTGACCGTCGAATGGTCGGCGGTGACGGGCTTCTCGCTGGAGGAGCACGGGCAGGGCGCCGAGAACCTGGTCGCCACCTTCGAACAGATGCGCCCGGCGGACGTCGCGAACGTCCTGCACCACCTGACGCCCAAGCGGCGCGCCGAGGTGGCCAACGCCCTCGACGACGACCGGCTCGCGGACGTCATGGAGGAGCTGCCCGAGGACGAGCAGGTGGAGATCCTCGGGAAGCTGAAGGAGGAGCGCGCGGCCGACGTCCTGGAGGCGATGGACCCGGACGACGCGGCCGACCTGCTCTCCGAGCTGCCGGAGGACGACAAGGAACGCCTGCTGACCCTGATGCGGCCCGACGACGCGGCCGACGTGCGGCGTCTGCTGTCGTACGAGGAGAACACCGCGGGCGGTCTCATGACCACGGAGCCGATCGTGCTGCGGCCCGACGCCACGGTGGCGGACGCGCTGGCCCGCGTACGGCAGGCGGACCTGTCGCCGGCGCTGGCCGCGCAGGTGTACGTGTGCCGGCCGCCGGACGAGACGCCCACGGGCAAGTACCTGGGCACGGTGCACTTCCAGCGGCTGCTGCGGGACCCCCCGTTCACTCTGGTCAGCTCGATCGTGGACACCGACCTGCCGCCGCTGCGGCCGGACGCGCTGCTGCCGGTGGTGACCAGCTACCTGGCCGCGTACAACATGGTCGCGGTGCCCGTCGTCGACGAGAGCGGCTCGCTGCTGGGCGCGGTCACCGTGGACGACGTACTCGACCACCTGCTGCCGGACGACTGGCGGGAGACGGACTTCCACTCCGAGAGCCCCGAGGATTCTGACGACTCCGACGGGCTCAGGGGTTCCGAGGATGCGGAGGGGGCCGTACGTGACCACTGAGCGGGGGCGGGGCGACCAGGCCTCGCGCGAACGGCGGCGCGAACAGATCCGCGAGCGGCGCGAACAGGCGCGGCTCCAGGCGCGCGAGCACGGGCTGTCGGCGGAATCGGCGGAACGTTCCTCCGAGTCGCACCGGGAGCGGGCCAAGAGCGGCTCGTCCGGGTCGTTCGGCTCCTCCGGCTCCTCGACCGGGTCGAGCGCGCTGACGCGCTCGCGCGCCCGTCTCGACCTGCCGCGCCCGGCACGCCGGCGGCTGCTGCCCGAGTACGACCCCGAGGCGTTCGGACGGCTCTCGGAGCGGGTGGCGCGGTTCCTCGGCACGGGCCGGTTCATCGTCTGGATGACCGTCGTCATCATCGTCTGGGTGCTGTGGAACATCTTCGCGCCGCAGCACCTGCGCTTCGACACGTACCCCTTCATCTTCCTGACCCTGATGCTGTCGCTCCAGGCCTCCTACGCGGCCCCGCTGATCCTGCTCGCGCAGAACCGGCAGGACGACCGGGACCGGGTCAACCTGGAACAGGACCGCAAGCAGAACGAGCGCTCGCTGGCGGACACCGAGTACCTGACCCGTGAGATCGCGGCCCTGCGGATGGGCCTGGGAGAGGTCGCCACGCGTGACTGGATCCGGTCCGAGTTCCAGGACCTGATCAAGGAGATGGACGAACGGCGGCTGTTCCCCGCCGAGAGTGACGAAGGCGACCGCTAGCAGGCTTTCCTGCGGCACGCTACCGAGCCGTACCATCGGGGCATGGCTACCGACACAAGCTCCGCCTCCGCCGCTGCCGTGCCCGAGCAGGACGCGATCCTGGACGCGCTGGCGACGGTGAACGACCCCGAGATCCACCGGCCGATCACCGAGCTCGGCATGGTCAAATCGGTGGAGATCGGTGACGGCGGCGCAGTCGCCGTCACCGTGTACCTCACGGTGTCGGGCTGTCCCATGCGCGAGACCATCACCAACCTCGTCACCGAGGCCGTGCAGCGGGTCCCCGGCGTCACCGCGGTCTCCGTCACGCTCGACGTGATGAGCGACGAGCAGCGCAAGGAGCTCGCCGTCACCCTGCGCGGCGGCACCGCCGAGCGCGAGGTCCCCTTCGCCAAACCCGGCTCCCTGACCCGCGTCTACGCGGTCGCCTCCGGCAAGGGCGGCGTGGGCAAGTCCTCGGTCACCGTCAACCTGGCCGCCGCGATGGCCGCCGACGGCCTCAAGGTCGGTGTGGTCGACGCCGACATCTACGGCCACAGCGTGCCGCGCATGCTCGGCGTGGACGGCCGCCCCACCCAGGTCGAAAACATGATCATGCCGCCGTCGGCGCACGGCGTGAAGGTCATCTCCATCGGCATGTTCACCCCCGGCAACGCGCCGGTGGTCTGGCGCGGGCCGATGCTCCACCGGGCCCTCCAGCAGTTCCTGGCCGACGTGTTCTGGGGCGACCTGGACGTGCTCCTCCTCGACCTGCCGCCGGGCACGGGCGACATCGCGATCTCCGTGGCCCAGCTGGTGCCCAACGCCGAGATCCTCGTCGTGACCACCCCGCAGCAGGCCGCGGCCGAGGTCGCGGAGCGGGCCGGCTCGATCGCCGTGCAGACCCACCAGAAGATCGTCGGCGTCGTCGAGAACATGTCCGGGCTGCCCTGCCCGCACTGCGACGAGATGGTCGACGTGTTCGGCTCGGGCGGTGGCCAGCGGGTCGCCGACGGCCTGACGAAGACGATCGGCGCGAACGTGCCGGTGCTCGGCTCGATCCCGATCGACGTGCGCCTGCGCGAGGGCGGCGACGAGGGCAAGCCGGTCGTCCTGTCCGACCCCGACTCCCCGGCGGGCGCGGCCCTGCGCGCCATCGCCGGCAAGCTGGGCGGGCGCGCCCGCGGCCTGTCCGGCATGTCGCTGGGCATCACGCCGCGCAACAAGTTCTAAGGGACAGCCGGAGGGACCGCGCGGCCCGAGGGACGCGTAGCCCGAGGGACCGTGGCCGAAGGGGCACCGCCGACCGGCGGTGCCCCTTTCCCGTACCCCTACTCGTAGGCGGCGAGGTCGCCGATCGCGGAGAACCCGATCCCGTACGCGCTCATGCCGCGGCCGTACGCGCCCAGATGGACCCCGCTCCCGGTGGAACCCGCCAGGACCCAGCCGAACTCCGACTCGCGGTAGTGGAACAGCGTCGGCTCCCCGTCCACGGGCAGCGACAGCGTCGACCAGTCCTCCCCGTCGAGCGCGTCCGCCAGCTCCCACGCGGCCTCGGTCTGCTGGTCGAGCCAGTCGTCGCGCAGGGTGTGGTCCATCTGCACGGGCCAGCTGTACGCCAGCAGCCCGGAGCCGGCCAGCCAGGCCGCCGAGGAGACCGAGGTGGCCTCCAGGACGCCGGTGCCGTCCCCGCTGCGGCGCAGCGGGTTGCTCGCGACGGTGACGACCACCGCGAAGCGCTCCTTCTCGCCCGTGGCGATCTCGCCGCGGGCGGACGGCTCGTCGCCGTGGCCCGTGGAGCCGTGCTCCACGCTGCCGTCCGCGCCGGTACCGACCTGCATGAGCCAGCGGGGGCCGGTGAAGGCCCCGTCCAGCCCGTACCAGGGGAAATCTGCCCGCAGGTAGCTCTCCGCCGTGCGGCGGGCCGCCGGTACGGGCCGTGCGGCTGCCTCCTGCGGCAGCCGCGGGTGCTCCTGCGGTGCCGGCTGTGCGGGTGCTGCCGCCGTCTCGGCGGGCTGCGTGCCCACCCGGCTACTGCGCGTCGTCTCCATGTGAGCGGCCTCTCGTTCCGTGGGGTCCGGAACGGCCCTCCCCCGTGCTGCGCTGGGGGGACCCCCTCCCTGGGGCGTCCTGGGTCCGGACTCATGGAGGATAGCCACCGGACCCCGGATCACCGGGCAGGCAGGCTCGCGCGTGGTATCGGGTGGCTCAGGTGGCATCCGCGTCGAAGACCGTGCGCCGCTCCTGCGCCGGGGCGGCGGGCTTCTTCAGCAGGTCCGGACCGCCGGTCGGCGCGGGCGCGGCGGTGTCGCCGGAAGCGGCCGGGGCCGGGTCGACGTCCTTACTGTTGACCGCGTCCGTGACCTCGTTCAGCTCCTTGCGGAGATCGAAGCTGCTGCGGATGTCCTTGAGGTCCTCGTTCTCCGCCAGCTGCTTGCGGATGAAGTTCTTCGGATTGAGGTCCTCGAACTCGAAGTCCTTGAACTCCGGGCCGAGTTCGGAACGGATGTCCTGCTTCGCACTGTCCGAGAACGCGCGGATCTTCCGGATGACGCCCGTGACGTCCTGGATGACCTTGGGCAGCTTGTCCGGGCCGAAGATGAGAATGGCCAGCACTACGATCGTGACCAGTTCGAGTGCGCCTATGTCGTTGAACACCTTGCCGCTCCTCGGCTCTCTTCGGGTCAGGCCCGACACACGGTACCCGGCCGGGTCCATTGGCCAATACATCAGGACCGCTCAATAACCGAGCGGCCCCCGCTTTCACGCTCCCGTCACGACCCGTTCGCCGACCCGAGGACCACTTCCAGCGTGCGCTCCCCGCCGTCCCTGAGCACGGTGAGGGCCAGGGAATCGCCCGGCCGGTGGGCCCGGATCTTGATGACGAGCTCGTCGCCTCCGTGCACGCGCACCCCGTCCACCTTGGTGATCACGTCCCCGGGCTTGATCCCCGCGCGGGCCCCCGGACCACCGGAGGCCACGGCCGGCTTTCCACCCTCGCCCTTCTCCCCCACCCGGGCGCCATCACCGGAGTACTCCATGTCCAGGGTGACGCCGATGACGGGGTGGGTGGCGTGGCCGGTGCGGATGAGCTCCTCGGCGACGCGCTTGCCCTGGTTGACCGGGATGGCGAAGCCCAGGCCGATGCTGCCGCGCTGCTGGCCGGAGCTGTCGCCGCCGTCGCCGCCGCGGATGGCGCTGTTGATGCCGATGACCTGGGCCCTGGCGTCGAGGAGCGGGCCGCCGGAGTTGCCGGGGTTGATCGGGGCGTCGGTCTGGAGCGCGTCCACGTAGCTGACGTCGCTGCCGTCGCCCTTGTCCCCGCCCGCGGTGATGGGGCGGCCGGTGGCGCTGATGATGCCGGCGGTGACGGTGTTGGACAGGTCGAAGGGGGCTCCGATGGCCACGACGGGGTCGCCGACCTTGACGTTCTCGGAATTCCCGAGCGCGAGGGGCCGCAGCCCCCGTACGCCGGTGACCCGGACGACGGCCAGGTCGTAGCCGGTGTCTCCGCCGACCAGCTCGGCGGGGACGCTCTCGCCGGTGCTGAAGGTGACCGTTATGCGCTGGGCGCCGTGGACCACGTGATTGTTGGTGAGGATGTGGCCCTGCGCGTCGAGTACGAAGCCGGTGCCGGTCGCACTGCTCTGCGCGCCGCTGACGTGCAGGGTGACCACGCCGGGCAGCGCGGTGGCCGCGATCCCGGCGACGCTGTCGGGGGCCCGGCCCCGGTCCGCCTCGGGTGCGGCCTGCGGAAGTTCCAGGCGGGTGGTGGCCTTCCGCTCGGCGAGCACGCCCACGACACCGCCGATCGTGCCCGCGAGGAGGGCGATCCCGACGCCGAGAACGACGCTCTGGCGGAGCCGGAGCCGGCGGGGCCCCGGCTTCCCCCGATCCGGCGCCTGCAGCGGCTGGGCGGACCAGGGGTCGTAGCGCGGGGCCGGGTCCTTGGCCGGGTCCGGGTCCGGCGCGCGGTCCGACAGGGCAGCCACCGCCGCCGCATCCGCCCCGTGCGGCGGACCGATCTCCGCGGGCCGGCTCCACCACACCGGGGCCGGGACGGCCCGGTCGTCCGGGGCCGGGTCCAGGTCCGGGTTCGGGAGGGTCTCGGGGTCCGGGGTCGGGGTGCGGTCCTGTGCGGTCCGCGGCCGCGGTACGGAGGCCTCGTCCGTCCCGGCGGCAGGGCGATAGGGGCGGCTCCACCAGCGAGGGGTCCGGGACGTCCCGGAGGGCCGGGGCGCGGGAGCTTCGGCCGGAGCCCGCGTCCGGGCCGCCGGATCGGTCTGCTGACTGTCGGACATGGGCGCTCCCCGCGTACCTGTCTCCGCCGGCCGCCCGGAGCGGCACATCTGGCGCAGATTCAACCAGGTCACCCCCGGGCCCCGTCACCCCGCCCGCCACGGGCCGTGTGCGGCCCGAGCGGTCCCGTCGGATAGGTGCGGTGCCCGGCGGGGGCGAGAGGGGCGGCCAGTGCCCGCGTACGGAGTCGTACGCACCCGGCGGACTGCCCCGGCGGACCCGGCCGGGTCCGAGGGCGCCTGCGGGACGGCGCGGCATCGCGCACGCCACCGGCCGCAGCACCAGTGCTGCGGCCGGGAAAAGGATCACCGCGTCGCGTCGCGGCCTAGCGCGACAAGGAGACCGGGCGGGCCGAGGCCTGGGTGGCGGACGGGGAGGCCGAGGCGGAGGCGGAGGCGGAGGCCAGCGGGGTTTCCGGGTGGAGCGTCGGGACGGTACCCGGGCGCTCGATCCGGTTCTCCCGGGCCACCGCGTCGAAGACCGGCACCGCGGGGCCGGTCCGCGCGGCGGGGGCTTCGCCCCGGGCGTTGGGCTCGACGGCGTCCAGCGGCAGCGAGCCGCCCAGCGCGATCGCGGCGAGCGATACCGCCCCGGCCGCGACGAACGCGAAGCGGCGCCGCGAGCGGCCCGCCTCCTGGCCGCCCATCTTGTGTATGGGGAAGCCCGACTGCGGCCCGGCGGCCGCCGGGGGCGCGTAGGCGAAGGAGGAGAACGGGTCGGCACCCGGCGGCGGACCGAAGGGGCCCGACGGCCCGGAGGGGCCGTCAGGGCTGCCGCCGGGCAGCCCCTGGAGCCGCGCCAGCAGCCCAGCCGAGAGCGGGGGCGGCGCGCTCTCCACGAACATGGTCTTCAGACGGCGCTGCGCATCGGCCTCGGCCTTGCACTTGGAGCACGTCGCCAGGTGCGCCAGCACGCGCTCGCGGGCGTCATGGCCCAGCTCCCCGTCCACGAGGGCGGCGAGCCGGTCGCCCAGATGCTGTTCGGCGGAGGACGCCTGTTCGGCAGGCGACGGGGAAGGACTGATCCCGCTCACTCGGCTCCGCCCTCTCCCCCGGCGCCCGGGGCGCCCACTGCCACTCCGGCCAGCGCGCGCTGCTCCGCACGGGCCTCGGGAGAACGGTGCTTGAGCGCCTTGCGCAGGTGCGAACGGCCCCGGTGGATACGGCTGCGCACGGTGCCGAGCTTCACTCCGAGCGTGGCGGCGATCTCCTCGTAGGAGAGACCCTCGATGTCGCACAGCACCACGGCCGCGCGGAACTCGGGCGCGAGGGTGTCCAGCGCCTGCTGCACGTCCGCGTCGAAGTGGGTGTCGTGCAGCACCTGCTGCGGGGACGGCTCACGGCTCGGCAGCCGCTCGGCGGCGTCGTCGGCGAGCGCGTCGAAGCGGATGCGCTGCTTGCGGCGGACCATGTCCAGGAAGAGGTTGGTCGTGATCCGGTGCAGCCAGCCCTCGAACGTGCCGGGCGTGTACGTGGAAAGCGAGCGGAAGACGCGGACGAAGACTTCCTGCGTCAGGTCCTCGGCGTCGTGCTGGTTGCCCGTCAGCCGGTAGGCGAGACGGTAGACCCGCGCACTGTGCGTGCTGACGATCTCCTCCCACGAGGGAGGGGTCCACGCCTGGGAGCCCGCATCGGCGGCAAAGGTCGCGGTGGTTGCGGTGTCTACGGTGCGGAAACGGTCAGCAATGTTGGTCACGGATTTCGGCTCACCGGCCGACCAGAAGAGGCGTCGGAGAACACCCCCACGATCCACAGGCGCAGCCGCACCTCCCCTGTCGGCTCTGGTGGTGTCCAGCGGATTCCCTACCATAGCCACCCCTCCCGTCAGCTCCGGATAAGCATTTTTGCAGTAACTTTGCACGGGCCGAGGGTCCCGGACCGCCCTTATCCCTCTACTGCTCTCAACGCCCGGTCCCATCTGCGGGTTCCCGACTCCAGCGGATACAGTCACCGTTGCGCCAACTATGGGGACAGGAGAGGGTCATTACCGGCAACCGGCAGACGAGCTGGGCGTTCGCCGACGCGTTTGTCGCCGAGGACGACGCTCTGCGATGGGCCCGCGACCGGTCCAGGGAAGCGGGACTGCGCTCCGTCTCCCCCGGCACCGGGGCCGCGCTGCGCCTGCTCGCCGCCACCGCGGACGCCAAGGCGGTCGCCGAAATCGGCACCGGCACAGGCGTGTCGGGCATCCACCTCCTGCACGGAATGCGGGCCGACGGGGTGCTGACCACGGTGGATCCGGAACCCGACCGCCAGGCCTTCGCCCGTCAGGCCTTCCGCGCCGCCGGCTTCGCGGGCAACCGCGCCCGCTTCATCCCCGGCCGCGCGCTCGACGTCCTGCCGCGACTCGCCGACGGCGGATACGACCTCGTCTTCTGCGACGGGGACCCGTCCGAGTCCCTCGACTACCTCGCTGAATCGTTGCGCCTGCTGCGCCCCGGCGGACTGGTCTGCTTCGAGGGAGTCTTCTCCGACGGCCGTACGGTCGACTCCGCGGCCCAGCCGGTGGAGGTGCTCCGCGTCCGCGAGCTGCTGCGCAGCGTCCGTGAGAGCCCGGCCCTGGAGGCCGCGCTGCTGCCGGTCGGCGACGGCCTGCTCTGCGCCGTCCGACGCTGACCGCGCGCCCTTCGGAGCGGAGCGGCCCGGAAAAACAACACTGCCCCGGACGCGGTGCGCGACCGGGGCAGTGCAGAGTCTTCAGTTGGCGTCAGTGCGCCCTCAGTACCGACGAGGGGTCAGCCGACGACCTTCTTCAGGGCGTCACCCAGGGCGTCCGCTTCGTCCGGAGTCAGCTCGACGACAAGCCGACCGCCGCCCTCAAGCGGTACGCGCATGACGATGCCCCGCCCCTCCTTGGTGACCTCGAGCGGGCCGTCGCCCGTCCGCGGCTTCATGGCCGCCATGCTCGTTCCCCTTCCTGAAACCAGCTCATCGTCAGCCGACGGCCCCAGTCAGGCGCCTAGTACCGGCATCGAACACATTGCTTCCAGGCCATTATCCCGCATGTCAGGACCCGATGACCAACATCGGGTGGGAACGCTTGCGCAACGCGCTCGGCCAAAACCACTCATTTCGGGGACCTGCCTGCGATACTTCGCCGCCGCACCCCGGATCCGCCCTCCGGTTTGTTTGACGCACATCACATGTGGAACCACGGCCCGGTCCGCCATGCTGACCCTTGCACCGGACGATACCGGCCGGTAGCCAGCCCGCGACGAAGGGGGACCCCCGACATGGCCGACAGCGTGCTCTACGAAGTGACCGACGGACTCGCGACCATCACGATCAACCGTCCCGAAGCCATGAACGCCATGAACACGGAGACCAAGGTCGCCCTGCGCGACGCGGTCGAGGCTGCCGCCTCCGATCAGGCCGTGCGGGCGGTCCTGCTCACCGCTGCCGGCAACCGGGCGTTCTGCGTCGGCCAGGACCTCAAGGAGCACGTCGGGTTCCTGACGGCCGACCACGAGAGCGGTTCCTCGCTCACCATGAGCACGGTCGCGGAGCACTACAACCCGATCGTCCGGGCCCTGACGCAGATGCCGAAGCCGGTGGTCGCGGGCGTGAACGGCGTCGCGGCGGGCGCGGGCTTCGGCTTCGCGCTGGCGGCGGACTTCCGGGTGGTCGCGGACACGGCCTCCTTCAACACCTCCTTCGCCGGGGTCGCCCTGACCGCCGACTCGGGCGTCTCCTGGACCCTGCCCCGCCTGATCGGCGGCTCGCGCGCCTCGGACCTGCTGCTGTTCCCCCGCTCGGTCAAGGCCCAGGAGGCCCTGGAGCTCGGCATCGCGAACCGCGTCGTCCCGTCGGACGAGCTGGCCGCGGAGGCCCTTGCCGTGGCCCGGCGGCTGGCGGAGGGCCCGACGGTGGCGTACGCCGCGCTGAAGGAATCCCTGGCGTACGGGGCCTCGCGGTCGCTTCCCGAGGCGCTGGAGCACGAGGACGCCCTGCAGACCCGTGCGGGGGCCTCTGAGGACCACGGGATCGCGGTCGCCGCGTTCCTCGCGAAGCAGCCGCCGCGCTACCTGGGGCGCTAGCCGCTTCCGGGGGCGCAGCCCGGGGCCCGCCTCTCGCTGCGCGGGGCCGGTCCGGGGCTGCGGGGTTGCCGCTGCGCGGGGCGTGTCCCCTACCCACCCTTCCGCCGTTCCCCGGGCTCTGCCCGGACCCGCACAGCGCGCGAGCGTCAGACCGCGGCCTCGCGGGCCACGCAGTGGGCCAGGTGATCGTTGACCAGGCCGCAGGCTTGCATCAGGGCGTACGCCGTCGTCGGGCCGACGAAGCGGATGCCCGCCTTCTTCAGCGCCTTCGCCAGCGCCGTCGACTCCGCCGTCACCGCCGGCACGTCCTGCGTGGTCTTCGGCGCCGCGCGCAGCCGGCCCGCCGCCGTCTTCGGGGCCGCGGGGGCGTGGGACCAGATCAGCGCGTCCAGTTCGCCCGCGCCCCACCCGGCCAGGGTCCTCGCGTTGGCGAGGGTCGCTTCGATCTTCATCCGGTTGCGGACGATCCCCTCGTCGCCGAGCAGCCGTTGCACGTCCGGCTCCTCGAACTCCGCGACCTTGGCGATCTCGAAGCCCGCGAACGCCGCCCGGAACCCCTCCCGCTTGCGCAGGATCGTCAGCCAGGACAGCCCCGACTGGAAGGCCTCCAGGCACAGTCGCTCGTACAGCGCGTCGTCCCCGTGGACCGGACGGCCCCACTCGGTGTCGTGGTACGCGATGTAGTCCTCGGTGGCCAGCCCCCAGGGGCAGCGCAGCCCCCCGTCGGGCCCGGCGACGACCCCGCTCACTGCTCGTCGGCCTTGATGAGGTCCACCGGGCCCGGCGCAGCGGCCCCGGAAGCAGCTACGGCGCCGGCCGCGCTCAGCTCCGCGATCCTGGCGTCGCGCTCCGCCAGCTCCGCCGCCAGCCGTTCCAGTACGTCGTCCACCTCGGCCATCCGGTAGCCCCGCGGAGCGACCGGCAGGCGCAGTTCGTCGATGTCGGCCCGGACGACGGGACGGTTCTCCGGCAGGCCGTCGGACACCCGGTCCGGCTCGGCTTCCGGCAGGACGGCCTCGGATCCCCCGCCGGCCACGGCCAGGGTGACCGCGGCGACGACCACGACCAGCGCGATGAGCAAGAACGCGAACACGATCAACTCCCCTGAGAAGACTCCGGCCACCAGGTTAAGGTCGCAGACGAGGCGCAAGGGCCGCCGAAGGAGGAAAGAGCAGGATGCTGCGACTGGGCAGGCGCGAGTTCGAGACGCACGAGCCGGTGATCATGGCCATCGTGAACCGGACCCCTGACTCCTTCTACGACCAGGGCGCGACCTTCCGCGACGAGCCGGCCCTGGACCGCGTCGAGCAGGCGGTCGCCGAGGGCGCCGCGATCATCGACATCGGCGGGGTCAAGGCGGGGCCGGGCGAGCACGTGGACGCCGTGGAGGAGGCCCGGCGCACGGTCGGCTTCGTCGCCGAGGTGCGCCGCCGCCACCCGGAGGTGGTGATCAGCGTCGACACCTGGCGGCACGAGGTCGGCGAGGCGGTCTGCGAGGCCGGGGCCGACCTGCTGAACGACGCGTGGGGCGGAGTGGACCCGAAGCTCGCGGAGGTCGCCGCGCGCCACGGCGCCGGAATCGTCTGCACCCACGCGGGCGGGGTCGAGCCGCGCACCCGGCCGCACCGGACCTCGTACGAGGACGTCATGGAGGACATCCTGCGCGTCACGGTCGGGCTCGCCGAGCGGGCGGCCGCGCTGGGTGTGCGCCGGGACGCGATCATGATCGACCCGGGCCACGACTTCGGGAAGAACACCCGGCACTCCCTGGAGGCCACCCGCCGGCTGGCGGAAATGGCCGATACCGGCTGGCCGGTGCTGGTCTCGCTGTCCAACAAGGACTTCGTCGGCGAGACCCTCGACAAGCCGGTCAAGGAGCGTCTGCTGGGAACCCTCGCCACCACGGCCGTCTCGGCCTGGCTCGGCGCCCAGGTCTACCGCGTCCACGAGGTCGCGGAAACCAAGCAGGTCCTCGACATGGTGGCCTCCATCCAGGGCCACCGGCCACCCGCGGTCGCCCGCCGGGGACTTGCCTGAGCCCAAGGTCCGACGGCCGGAGGCCGGCGCAGCCGCCCGAAGCCGGTGAGGCGCCCCGGCGCCGAACTGCGCGAGAGCGGCACGAAGAAGGCGACATGGTGGCCTCCATCCAGGGCCACCGGCCCCCGGCGGTCGCCCGCCGGGGACTGGCGTAGCCCTGGAGCTACTTGCCGACTTCCTTCGTCACGAGCGCGATCGCCTCGTCCACGTCGTCCGTGACGTGGAAGAGGTACAGGTCGCGCTCCGAGGCCTTGCCCTGCGCGACCACCGTGTTCTTCAGCCAGTCGATGAGCCCGCTCCAGTACTCCGTGCCGAACAGCACGATCGGGAAGCGGGTGATCTTCTGCGTCTGGACCAGGGTCAGGGCCTCGAAGAGCTCGTCGAGGGTGCCCAGGCCGCCCGGCAGGACCACGAAGCCCTGGCTGTACTTGACGAACATCGTCTTGCGGACGAAGAAGTAGCGGAAGTTCAGCCCCAGGTCCACGTGCTGGTTGAGCCCCTGCTCGAAGGGGAGCTCGATGCCCAGGCCCACCGAGATGCCGTTGGCCTCCCGGGCGCCCTTGTTGGCCGCCTCCATCGCGCCCGGACCGCCGCCCGTGATGACGGCGAAGCCGGCGTCCACCAGCGTGCCGCCGATCCGCACCCCCGCTTCGTACTCCGGTGATCCCACCGGGGTGCGGGCCGAGCCGAACACGCTGATCGCCGGCGGAAGCTCCGCCAGCGTGCCGAAGCCCTCGATGAACTCCGACTGGATGCGCAGGACCCTCCAGGGATCGGTGTGCACCCACTCGGAGGGCCCGGCCGAATCCAGCAGCCGCTGGTCCGTCGTACTGCCCGCCTGCACCTGGCCCCGCCTCCTCAGCACCGGCCCGAGCTGCTGCTCCTCGGGCCGACGGCGGGCGGAACTTTCGGGGTTGCCCATGATGTGCTCCCTCCTGCTGATCGTTGGATCAGGGTAGGCGCACAAAGGTGACGAGAAGCGGAATTCAGGAGGTCAGCCAGGCGCGGAGTCGTTCCTCGCAGTGCAGGATCGCCTTCGTCTCGACGCGTTCGTCGACCTTGTGGGCCAACAGGGCGTCCCCTGGGCCGTAGTTCACCGCCGGTACGCCGAGCGCGCTGAAGCGGGAGACGTCGGTCCAGCCGAACTTCGGCATGGCGCGGCCGCCGACCGCCTCCATGAAGGCCGCCGCCGCGGGGTGGCCGAGCCCGGGGAGGGCGCCGCCCGAGGAGTCGTCGACCACGATCTCGGCGATGCCGCAGTCCTCGAAGACCTCGGTCACGTGGGCGAGCGCCTCGTCCTCGCTGCGGTCGGGGGCGTAGCGGAAGTTGACCGTGACCGTGCACGCGTCGGGGATGACGTTGTTGGCGACGCCGCCTTCGATGCGGACCGCGTTGAGGCCCTCGTGGTACTCCAGGCCGTCGATGACGGGCTTGCGGGGCACGTACGCGGCCAGCTTCGCCAGGATCGGGCCCGCCGCGTGGATGGCGTTGGAGCCCATCCAGCTGCGCGCGGAGTGGGCGCGCTCGCCGGCCGTGCGGAGCAGGACCCGCAGGGTGCCCTGACAGCCGCCCTCGACCTCGGCGTTCGACGGCTCCAGCAGGACCGCGAAGTCGCCGGTCAGCCAGTCGGGGTGGGCTTCGGCGACCTTGCCGAGGCCGTTGAGGTGGGCGGCGACCTCTTCCTGGTCGTAGAAGACGAAGGTGAGGTCGCGGTTGGGCTCGGGCACGGTCGCGGCGATGCGCAACTGCACGGCGACGCCCGACTTCATGTCGGTGGTTCCGCAGCCCCACAGGACGTCGTTCTCGTCGAGCCGCGAGGGCACGTTGTCCGCAATGGGCACTGTGTCGAGGTGACCGGCGAGTACGACGCGTTCGGCGCGGCCGAGGTTCGTGCGCGCGACGACGTTGTTGCCGTAGCGGTCCACGGTCAGGTGCGCGAGGCCGCGCAACGCGTGTTCCACGAGGTCGGCGAGTACCTTTTCGTCGCCGCTCACGGAGGGGATGTCGACGAGCCGGGCGGTCAGCTCGGCGGCGTCCAGGGTGAGGTCCAGCTCGGATTCGGGCATGGAGCTGACCCTAACGCTCCGGGGTTCGGTGAAACGGTGTCCGTCCGGCCGGTGGACGCGCCGAATGGCTCAAGTACGGTGGGCGGCGTGCCGCAGACCGATGATCAGCCTCGTCCCCGCCGCCGCCGTCACCCGCTCCGCTGGGCTGCGGGTTTCCTGGTGCTGGTCGCCGTCGTCGGATATTTCGTCGTGCAGCGGGAGTCGAACGGCGGCGGCGGTGCGCCGTACTGCACGGCCAGCGTCCACGGACCGGGCGAGGACAAGGGCAGCGCCGACGAGTACGTCGAGATGTCCCCGGACCAGGCGGCCAACGCGGCGACGATAGCGGCCGTCGGGGTCTCCAAGGGGATGCCGGACCGGGCCGTGACGATCGCCCTGGCGACCGCGATGCAGGAATCGGCGCTGAACAACCTCGACCACGGCGACCGGGATTCCCTCGGTCTCTTCCAGCAGCGGCCCTCGCAGGGCTGGGGCACGCCCGCGCAGATCATGGACCCGGTGTACTCGGCCGGGATCTTCTACGACCGGCTGGGCGAGATCAAGGGGTACTCGCGGCTGCCGCTGACGGTGGCGGCGCAGAAGGTGCAGCTCAGCGGTTTCCCGCAGGCGTACGCGAAGCACGAGCCCGACGCCACGGTCCTGACGACGGCACTCACCGGCGCCGGCCACCTGGTGTGCACCGGCCCCGCTCCCGCGCAGGCCGGGGACCCGGCCAAGGTCCGCACGGAGCTGTCCCGGCTCATCGGCAAGAGCGGGCTGCAGACCATGCCGACCGTTGCCAGGGACTCGTCGCGGACCGATGACGAGGGCGCCGGCGGCAGCAAGGCCGTCCCGGAGTCCGAGGTCACCCTGGTGGAGAAGCGGGGCGGGGGCGAGGCGGCGGTGCGCGCCGGCAAGGTCCTCGCCGGGTGGGCGGTGGCCAACGCCCGCACGCTGGAGATCACCCGGGTCTCGTACGTCGAGAAGGCCTGGATCGCGGGCAAGGACGGCGGCCGGTGGCAGTGGAAGGGCGGCACGGGAGCCAAGGACGGCGACGGCGACCGGCACAACGCGCAGTCCGGCGAGGTACGGATCTTCGTGCGCGGCTGATTCGTGCGCGGCTGATTCGTGTACGACTGATTCGCGCGCGACCGAGCGGCCGCAGGGCACTCGCTCGGCCGTGCGAGGCGTCCCCCGTGCGGGGGTGACCCCAACGGCGGACACCCGGGCCCCGGCGGGCACACAAGCGCAGGTGGGCGTGCATCCGATGCGGTTGTCGCGGAAGCCGATTAAACGATGCGTTACTGATCCTTTACCCACCGGCTCCGCAACTCACCGCCCCCCGTGAGCGGTTGTACCGGCGTACTCAGCCGCTACCGCTTAGGAGCATCATGTCCCTCCCCCTGACCCGCCGCATCGCCCGTACCGCGCTGCTCCTCGCAGCCGGGGCAGCGCCCGTGGTCGGTGCGGCCGGCGCGGCCAGCGCCGCGGGCCTGGAGTCCGTGCCGCAGCTGGGCGCGCTCACCTCGCCGGACGCGACGGTCGCCGCCGCGGGCGACACCGCGACGGAGACGGCCGCCCAGGCCGCGCCGGCCGCCGCCCACGCGGTCCCGGCCTCGCCGACCGATGCCGCCGCCGGCCTGCTCGGCGGGCTCCCGACCAGCGGCCTGACCGCCGGCGGGCTGCCCACGGGCGGGCTCCCCACAGGTGCGCTGGGCGGCCTGCCCGGCGGCCTGCCCGGCCTCGGCTAACCGCCGGCCGCAGGAACTCCGAAGGGCCCGGGAGCACGAACTCCCGGGCCCTTCGGGCTGTCGGCCGGCGGGCCGGACGGACCGGCTAGCCGGCCAGTCGCTTGACCGCCGCTTCGACGCGCTCGTCCGTGGCCGTGAAGGCGACGCGGACGAAGTGCGCGCCCGCCTCGCCGTAGAAGTCGCCCGGGGCGACCAGGATGCCCAGGGAGGCGAGGTGGGCGACCGTGTCCCAGCAGGGCTCGTCGCGGGTCACCCACAGGTAGAGGCTGGCCTCGCTGTGCTCGACGCGGAAGCCGTGCGCCTCCAGGGCCGTACGCAGCGCCGCGCGGCGGGCCGCGTAGCGCACGCGCTGCTCCTCGACGTGCGCGTCGTCGCCGAGCGCCGCCACCGTGGCCGCCTGCACCGGGGCCGGGGTCATCATGCCGCCGTGCTTGCGGATCAGCAGCAGCTCGCCGAGGACTTCGGCGTCACCGGCGATGAAGGCCGCCCGGTAGCCCGCCAGGTTGGAGCGCTTGGAGAGCGAGTGGACGGCGACGAGGCCCTCGTACGAGCCCCCGCAGACCTCGTCGTCCAGGACGGAGACGGGCTCGGCCTCCCAGCCCAGCTCCAGGTAGCACTCGTCGCTGAAGAGCAGGATCCCGTGCTCGCGCGCCCAGGCCACGATCCGGACGAGCTCCTCCTTGGAGAGGACCTTGCCGGTGGGGTTGGACGGGGAGTTGAGCCACAGCAGCTTCACGCGGGCCGGGTCGAGATCGGTGGTCGGGTCGTCGTAGACCACGGGCTCGGCCCCGCACAGCCGCGCGCCGACCTCGTAGGTCGGGTAGGCGAGCCGGGGGTAGGCGACCTGGTCCCCGGCGCCGAGGCCGAGCTGGGTCGGCAGCCAGGCCACCAGTTCCTTGGAGCCCACGACCGGCAGGACGTTGTGGTGCCCGGCCGCGCTCGCGCCGAGGCGGCTGCGCACCCACCCGGTGATCGCGTCGCGCAGGGCGGCCGTGCCCCACACCGTGGGATAGCCCGGGGAGTCGGCGGCCTCGACCAGGGCGCGCTGGATCAGCTGCGGTACCGGGTCGACGGGGGTGCCGACGGACAGGTCGACGATGCCGTCCGCGTGGGCCGCCGCCGTCGCCTTGTAGGGCTCCAGCTTGTCCCAGGGGAAGACGGGGAGACGGTCTGAGACTGCGGCCACGATGCGCTCTCGCTTTCCGGGTGTTCCGTGCGTTCCAGAAATCCTGCGGGTCCTGCGTGTCCTGCGGGTTGCCGCGGGGTGAAACACCTCGGTCCCGTCCGGCTGCGAGGCCGGACGGGACCGAGGGCGGCTCAGGCGGTACCGACCGTCAGTGGCTCGGGTTGATGTCCGCCGGAAGCGCTGCGATGAAGGGGTGGTCGCGCTCGATCAGGCCGAGCTTGGAAGCACCACCGGGCGAACCGAGCTCGTCGAAGAACTCGACGTTCGCCTTGTAGTAGTCCTTCCACTCCTCCGGAGTGTCGTCCTCGTAGAAGATGGCCTCGACCGGGCATACCGGCTCACACGCACCACAGTCGACGCACTCGTCCGGGTGGATGTACAAGGACCGCTGGCCCTCGTAGATGCAGTCGACGGGGCACTCTTCGATGCACGCCTTGTCCTTGACGTCGACACAAGGCTCCGCGATGACGTAGGTCACGCTCTCGTTCCTCCTCATAAGGGCTGTCCATATCGCGCGGGAGCGCGGCGTCGTCGATGCCCGCCTCTAGTATCTCCGTTCCCGGGCACGATCCGAACAGGAGGGGCGGACAGAGCTGTGGAAATCACTGCCGGTGGACGGCTGGAGATCCGGATCACCCCCGCTGACGTGGGTAAACGAGTCTCTGTACGACGGGTGGAGGGCGGGTCGGGCGGGGCCCCCGCGTTCACGGACGCCGTAGGGGTTCTCACATCCTGGAACGCGGGTGTGCTGACGATCACACGAAAGACCGGCGAGTCCGTCCGAATCGCGGAATCCGCGCTGGTCGCGGGCAAGGTCGTGCCCGCCGCGCCGGCCCGCCGCAGGGGTCCCGCGGCCTCCTTCGAGGAGCTCGCGCGGGCCTGCGCACGGTCCTGGCCGCCGCTGGAGAGCGAGCCGCTGGGCGAGTGGACGCTGCGTGCCGCCTGCGGATTCACCCGGCGGGCCAACTCAGCGCTGCCGCTCGGCGACCCCGGGATGGAGCTGGACGATGCACTCGCCCGAGTGACCTCCTGGTACGCGCAAAGAGGACTTCCGGCCTACGTCCAGGCCGCCACGGGGGCCGCGGGCACCCAGGAGATGCTGTGCGCGGAGCTGGAGGCCCGGGGCTGGGTCCGCGAGGTGTCGGCGGAGGTCAGGATCGGCGGGCTGGCCGCACTGGCCGATGTGGACGACGCCGCGGCGTCCGCCGCCGCGGAGGTACGTCTGACCCGTACCCCTGACGAGGAATGGCTGGGCCGCTACGGGCGTGTCAAGGACCCGCAGGCCGCCCGCCGGGTGCTGACGGCGGGGCCGTCGGTGTGGTTCGCGACGATCCCCGGCCGGGCGATCGGACGGCTCGTGGTGGACGGCCGGTGGGCCGGGTTCGCCGCGGTCGAGGTGGACCCGGCCCACCGGCGCCTCGGTCTGGCGACGGCCGTGATGGCGGCGCTGGCCGGGCGCGCCCTGGAGGAGGACGCCTCGGCGGCCTGGCTCCAGGTGGAGACCGCCAACACGGGGGCACGGGCGCTTTACGACGGGATGGGCTTCGCGGCCCACCACAGCTACCACCACTACCGCCGGGCGGCGGCGTGAGCGCGCGGGAACGGCGCGAGCAGTTCGCGGCGGAGGCCCGGGCGGAGCGGCCGGACCTGTCCGTGCTGTGCCTGCTGCTCGCCACGGAGGGCGATCCGGACCTCGACGAACGGGTCATGGACTGGGCGCAGATCGAGCTGGACCGGCTGGCTGGGATGCTGCCGTACGGACTGCGGGGCTCCCGCGCGTGGGCTTCGGCGGTGACCGAACTGCTGGGCGGGCAGCTGGGGTTCCACGGCACCCCGGCCGACTACGACCGGCTGCCGTCCTCGTTCCTGCACGAGGTGCTCAGGCGCCGTCGGGGCCTGCCGATCCTGCTGTCCGTCGTCTGGCTGGAGGTGGCCCGGCGGGCCGGGGCCCCGGTGTACGGGCTGGCCCTGCCGGGGCACTTCGTGGTCGGCTTCGGCGATCCGGAGGAGGGCGTGGTCGTCGATCCCTTCGCGGGCGGCGCTTCGCTCGGCGCGGGAACGGCGGAGCTGGCGCAGGGTCCGCGGGTCGCGGCCCGGACCCTGGACATCGTGCTGCGGATCCTGAACAACATCCGCGCCTGGGCCTCCGCACGGCCCGAGCACTCGGGGGTGGCGCTCTGGGCACTGGAGCTGGCGCTGCTGCTGCCCTCGCATCCCGCGGCCCTGCGCTACGACCGGGCGAAACTGCTGGTGGAGCGCGGGCAGTTCGCGCACGGGGCCGCCGAGCTGGAGTCCTACGCCCTCGTCGTCGACGCGATCGACCCGCCGGCGGCGGGCCGGATCCGCGCCGAGGCCCTGTCGGCCAGGGCCCTGCTCAACTAGGGGGTAACGCCGACGGGGCCGACTACAGCCAGCCCTTCTCGCGGGCCACGCGCACCGCTTCCGCGCGGTTGCGGGCCGCCAGTTTCTGGATGGCCGTCGAGAGGTAGTTGCGGACCGTGCCCTGGGACAGGTGGAGGCGGGTGGCCAGCTCCGCGTTGGTCGCGCCCGACTCCGCCTCGCGCAGGACCTCCCGTTCGCGGTCCGTGAGGGGGTTGGCGCCGTCCGCCAGGGCGGCCGCCGCCAGGGTGGGGTCGATGACGCGCTCGCCCGCCAGGACCTTGCGCACCGCCGCCGCGAGTTGTGCGGCCGGCGCGTCCTTGACCAGGAAGGCGGAGGCCCCCGCCTCCATCGCTCCGCGGAGGTAGCCGGGGCGGCCGAAGGTGGTCAGGACGACGATCCGCAGGGACGGCAGGGCCACCCGCAGGGCCGCCGCCGCCTCGATGCCCGTCATGCCCGGCATCTCGATGTCCAGCAGGGCGACGTTCACGTCGTGGGAGCGGGCCGCCTCCACCACCTCGTCGCCGCGGGCGACTTGGACCAGGACCTCGATGTCCGGCTCCAGGCCGAGGAGGGCCGCCAGCGCCTCGCGGACCATGGACTGGTCCTCCGCCAGGAGGATGCGGATCGGGCGTGGGCTCATGAGTCCGATCCTAGGGGGATACGGGCCGTGAGCCGGAACCCCGATCTCCCGGCGGGGCCCGCGTTCAGGGTGCCGCCCACCGCCTCCAGGCGCTCCGTCAGACCCGTCAGGCCGTTGCCCGCCACCGGCGGGCCGCCCGCGCCGTCGTCGGTGACCGTCAGCTCCGCCATCCGCCCGGCCAGGGTCTGGGTGGTGGCCAGGGAGACCGTGCAGCGCTTCGCGCCGCTGTGCCGGACCACATTGGTGATGGCCTCGCGCAGCGCCCAGGCGAGCGCCGACTCGATCTCCTCGGGGAGCTCCTCGGCACAGTCGGAGGGCAGGTCCGCCACGATCCCGGCGGCTGTCAGAGCGGTCCGGGCACCGGCCAGTTCGCCCGGCAGCGTGGGCCGCCGGTAGCCGCTCACGGCCTCCCGTACGTCGACCAGCGCCTGGCGGCTCACCTGCTCGATGTCCGCCACCTGGCGCGCGGCCGCCTCCGGCTGGTCCGGCAGCATCCGCCCGGCCAGCTCGCTCTTGAGCGTGATCAGCGACAGCGAGTGTCCCAGCAGGTCGTGCAGGTCCCGGGCCATCCGCAGCCGTTCCTCGTTGGCCGCGAGCTGCGCCACCGTGGCCCGTGCCTCGCGCAGTTCGATGGTGGTGCGGATCATCGCCCGGATGCCGACCATTGCGAATCCGCCCATCAGGGACGGGATCAGCAGGCCTGCCAGGTATGCGTCGCCGCCCGGCACCATCATGGCCGTCGCGGTGAGCAGCGCGGTCGCGGCGGGGACGGTCCAGCGGGAGATCTCCCCGGGGAGGGCCGCTCCGGAGGAGATGGCCACGTAGACGAAGAGCACGAGCCATTCGCGGCCGAGGGTCAGGGAGAGGACCGTGGCCTGGGCGGCGAGCACCGACACCGAGAACAGCACCCGGGCCGGTGCCATCTGCCGGGCCGTGCGGAAGACCAGGATCAGGTACCAGGCGACGAAGGCCGCGAGGCCCAGGCCGCCGAGCAGCCGGGCCCAGAGGCTGTGGCCCCCGCTGATCAGATCGGTGACGGGGGCGCTGAGGTAGAAGAGCCACAGCCCGATCCACAGCGACTTCACGATCTTCTGCCGTCGGTTCTCCGGCGGGACCCCCACCCGGGTCCCGCCGGGGCCGATGGCCGTCCCTGACACTTCCCCGAACGCCGGGCTGCTGCTCACGATCGTCACGCCTTCAGGGAGTCCTTGCGGTACAGCCAGGCGGCGGCACCAGTGAACAGTACGAAGTACACGACGAGGATGGCCACGTCCTTTGCGTGCGGCGCGCCGCCCAGCTCGATGGCCTGGCCGAGGCCGGCGTAGGCGTGGGTGGGGAGCCACTCGCAGATGTTGCGCAGCCACTGCGGGAAGTTCGCGGTGGGCATCCACAGGCCGCCGAGGATGGAGAGGCCGAAGTAGAAGAGCATCGTGATCGGGCGGACGGTGTCGCCGCTCGCGAGGTAGCCGATGGCCACGCCGAGCGCGGCGAAGACGAGGCTGCCGGCCCAGATGGAACCGGTCAGGGCGAGCCACTGCCAGAGCTCGAAGCGGACTCCCTTGACGCCCGCGGCGACGGCGAAGACCACGAGGATCGCGGGGAGCGAGAGCACTCCGGCGCTGGCGGTCTTGGCGAGGACGTAGCCGCGGCCGGGCAGGGAGGTGAGGCGCAGCTGGCGGACCCAGCCGGCCTCGCGCTCCTTGGCGATGCGTTCGCTGTTGCCCATGAGGACGGCGGTCAGGGCGCCGAAGGAGGCCATCGCCACCATGTAGAAGGCGGGCATGGTCAGGTCCGTGCCCATGACCTTCGTCGTGCCGTTGAGCGTGCCGCCGAGCATCAGGAAGAGGGCGGCCGGGTAGAGCACGGTGAAGAACAGGTACTTCTTGTTGCGCAGGGCGCGGGTGATTTCGAGCTTCACCAGTTGGTTCATGATGCGTTGGCCTCCTCGGCCTCGGTGAGGGCGATGAAGGCCTGCTCCAGGCCGAGGCCCGCGACCTCCAGATTGCGGGGGTAGGCCCCCAGGGCGTACACGGCGTGGACGGTCGCGTCGGCGTCCGTCGACTGGAGGCGGACGGTTTCGCCGTGCCGCTCGTAGCCGGTGAGGTACGGGAGTTCGCGCAGGGCGAGCTCGTCCACCGAGCCCTCCACGAGGTCGAAGGCGATCCGGCGGGCGCCGGCCTTGGCCTTGATCTCGGCCGCGGTGCCGTCGGCGAGGAGCCGGCCCTTCTGCAGGACCAGGACCCGGTCGGCGATCGCGTCCGCCTCTTCCAGGTAGTGCGTGGCGAAGAGGACGGTGCGGCCCTGGGCGGCCTGCTCGCGCATGGTGGCCCAGAAGGCCTGGCGGGCCGTGACGTCCATGCCGGTGGTCGGCTCGTCGAGCACGATCAGGTCGTTGTGGCCGGCGGTGGCGAGTGCGAAGCGCACGCGCTGCTCCTGGCCGCCGGAGAGCTTGTTGACCATCCGGCCGGAGATGTCGGCGACACCGGCGAGGGAGAGCACCTCGTCGACCGGGTACGGCCGGGGGTGCAGGGCGCAGGTCAGGGTGACGAGCTCGCGGACGGTCACGTCCTCCATGAGGCCGCCGGTCTGGAGCATCGCGCCGACCCGGCCGGCCGCGATGGCCTCGCGGGGGGTGGTGCCGAAGAGCCGGACGGATCCGGAGTCCGCGGGGCGCAGGCCGAGCAGCAGGTCGAGGGTGGAGGACTTGCCGGCTCCGTTGGGGCCGAGGAGGGCCACGGTCTCGCCGGGGTGGAGGTCGAGGCTGAGGCCGTCGACCGCCCGGACCTGGCCGTAGCTCTTCGTCACGTTCTGGAAGCTCACCACGGCGCTGCCGGCCCCCTGGCCGGCGGTGGACCCCGTGGCGGCGCTGGTCTGCGTCGCGGTCGTCGTCTTCATGGCTCAAGGTTCGCCCGGAGGGGGGTCCGCCCGGCAGTGTCCCGCGTCGTGGGAGCCGCATGACAGATGTCATGCGGGGAGGGTGACGGGGATGCGCCGGAGCCCCTCCCCGGTGACCGGGAAGGGGCTCTGGGCTGCGGGTTCGCCGAGGATCAGTTCGGGTTGGTGTCGATGACCGCGATCCGCTCGGCGGTCGTCTTTCCGCGCAGGGCCTTGCCGAGGGCCCCGGCGACGTCCTGCGGGGTGACGGCCGTCTTCTCGCCCGTGCCGCGGGTGATGAGGATGCCGTCGAAGGTGTTGCCGTAGGTCGCCTTGAGGGCTTCCAGGTCGTACTTCTCGACCAGGTGTCCGTCCACCGCCTGCATGCTGAGGATCTTGGGCAGGGACTTGGCGCCGAAGGGCAGGGACTTGGTGCCCACCTTGACCGTGGCGGGGGCGGACATCGCCGGTTCGGCGAAGTCCTTCATGGCCCGGTCCAGTTCGGCCTTGTCGATGACCGGTTCCTTGACGGCGGACGGCAGTTCGACGGGGGCCGCCTTGCCGGTGGCGACCATGTCGCGGAAGGCCTTGGTGACCAGGTCGGCGGAGGCGCCCACGTCGAGGGTGGTGCCGGGCTTGCCGGGTACGGCGACGGCCTTGCCGGTGTCGAAGGTGATGGTGCCCTCGGTGGCCGAGCCGGCGGTGCCGGCCAGCTCCGTGAGGGCGACCTGCAGCTTCTCGTCGTCCACGGGCATGACCGCATCGGCCTCGCGCGCGCTGCCGAAGAGGGAGCCGATGACCGTGACGGGGTTGTAGTCGCTGCCGGCCGCGTTGCGGACGGTGGTCTGGCTGTCGAGGCTCAGTCCGGCCTTCTCGGGCTTCAGCTCGACCGGCTTGCCGCCGACGGTGAGTTGGAGCGGGCCTGCGGCGCGGTTGCCGAAGGCCGTCTGGAGCTTGGCGACGGCCTCGTCGCGGGTGCCGCTGATGTCGATGCCGAGGACGGTGGTGCCCTTGGGGACGTCGGAGTGGTTGAGGAGCAGGCCCGCGCCGTAGGCCACGCCGAACAGCGAGACGCCGGCGACGACGAGCAGGAGCAGCTTGCTGCGGCCCTTCTTCGCGGGCCGGGCGGGGGCCGCCTTGACCTTGGTCTTCGCGGGCACCGCGGCGGGCGCCTGCGGCTCCGGGTCGAGGCCGGGGAAGGCGGACGTGTCCGGGCCGCGGTCGACGCCCGGGGCGGGCGCGGGAGCGGGTACGGGGTACGCGGCTCCGGCGCCGAGCTCGGGGCCGGGCCAGCGGGGCTCCTGCTCCTCGCCCACGGGTACGGTGCCCAGCGCGGGCCCGCCGGTCGGACCGTCCGGTCCCGCCGGGCCGGGGCCGTACGGGGACATCCCCTGGGTGGTGCCGACTCCGGGGCCGCCGGGACGGTTCCCCGCGGGCACGCCGAAGCCGGGCCCGGCCGGATGGGGGGCTCCCTGGGCGGGGGCTCCGGGGCCGGGGCCGTACGCGGCGCCGGGACCGGCGGGCAGCGCGGGGGCTCCGGGGCGCTGCGCGGAGCCGGGGCCCTGTGCCGGGCCGGGGCCCTGTCCGTAGCCGGGGCCCTGTCCGGGGCCCGCGCCGTAGCCCTGGCCCGGGGCGCCCTGGCCGGGACCCCCCTGGCCCGCGTACTGGGCGGCGCCCTGGCCGGGGCCCGCGGGACCACCCGTACGGGGACCCGCCGGAGGCTGGGCGAAGCCTTGTGCGGGCGTGTCGTAGCGCGGAGCGGGGTTCCCCCCGGCCGGCGCTCCGGGGCCGCGTCCCTGCTCCTGGGGCCGGCCCTTGGCCTGGGCCCGGGCCAGTGTCTGAGCCGGCGTCGGACCCGATGCGGGACCCGTCGGTCCCGGACCCGCACCCGGAGCGGCCTTGCGCGGCGCGAACCAGTTGCTGGTCGACTCCTCGGCGGTGGCCGGAGCCTCCTCGGGAACGGGCGCGGGGGCGGCGGCCGGTGCGGGCTCCGGTTCGCCGGTCTCGGGCATGGGCGTGCGGACGACCACGGGCGGAATCGGCCGCGATCCGGGGATGTTGATCCGGATCCGGGTCGTCAGGGTGGTCTCCGTCTTCGGCCCGTCGGAATCGGGCGGGGACGGCTTGGCAGGCGTAGTCACAGAACTCTCCTCCGGGGCGGTCGCGGCACCAGGACCATTCGGCTCGGTCGTGGACGGATACTGGCCGGTTCCATACGGCGGCGTGCCCGAGGGGTAAGCGGCTCCACCGCGCCCGTTGGGCCCGGAGGACGAACTGTCGGTTGGACGACTCAAGGCAGGTTCTCCCGGTTGGCTCCGCCGCCCGTCATACCGTGCGCGGGCAGCTCGGCGGCCCGTCCACCATACTGGCCGCCGCCCGCACGCAACCGACCACCGGGAACGAAGGGTTCCCCTTGACCCCCTTCACGCCCCCTCGAAAAGCCCCTCGAGCCCCCCGGTGCCGCCGTCCGGTTGGCCGCCTGATGTCCGCCGACCCTGCGTCAGGCGCCTGCGGCGCAGCTCGTCAAGGTACCGGCAGGCCCCGACGGCCCGTCACTTGGCGGTCCCGGCGGCCGAAACCACTCGGTGCCCCGGCATGCTGATCGTGGCGCACATCACAGCGAGTACCACGCCACCCAAAAGGTAGACGTACATGCTGATTCCGGACGAACTGAGCAGGAAGTCCCCTTCCGGCCTGGGGGCGCTGAGCACCACGTAGGCCAGGAACCAGCCGACCGCGCCCGCACCCACCCCGATGCCGGTCCCGAGGGCGATCCGGCCGCCGAGGAACAGCCCGAAGAGGGCGAGCAGGGCCAGCAGCAGCCCGCCCGGGAACCACAGGTCCACCACGAGCCAGCCGGCCGCGCCGGTCAGGACTCCGGCCACCAACAGGCCCAGCAGGGCGGCGATCCGCCCGGGGGTCGACGTACGGGTCATGCCCGCACCCCCGCGAAGAGGTCCCGCTCGCGCTCGCCCGCCGGGGCGCCCGGACGGCCCGAGGCCAGCTCGTAGTACTCGCGGGTGAACAGCGGCTGCGCGAGGTCGTTCGAGAGTGCGAAGAAGGGCCCGTCCACGGCGATCTGGGTGGCGTGGGCCCGCATCGCGGCGGCCTTCGCGGCCACCAGCGCCTCGTCGGCGCCGATCTCGGCGGTGATCCGCTCGTCCTCCACCACGCCCGGCACGTCGTCCGGTTCGGCCAGCCCGGGGAAGGGCGCCCCGTCCCCGGCGGCGCGCAGCCGGGCGAAGCCCTCCTCGACGACCGAGCGCGGCACGCGGTTCCAGTAGAGCTTCTCGATCGTGTGCGGCGCGCCCAGATCGCGGCGGTACGCGGACTCCGCGGCCAGTTCGGCGGCGCGGGTGGCGACGCGGTGGGCCTGGATGTGGTCGGGGTGGCCGTAGCCGCCGTCCGGGTCGTAGGTGACGAGGACCTGGGGGCGGAGCTCGCGGATCACCTCCACGAGGTATCCGGCGGCCTCGTCCAGGTCGGCGGACCAGAAGGCGCCGGGGCGGCGGTTCTGCTCGGCGCCCATCATCCCGGAGTCCCGGAAGCGGCCGGGGCCGCCGAGGAAGCGGTGGTCGGTGACGCCCAGTTCCCGCATCGCGTCGGCGAGCTCGCCGATGCGGTGGGTGCCGAGGGTGTCCTCGCGGTCGGCCGCCAGGTGGGCGAGGCCGGGCGGGATGACCTCGCCCTCCTCGCCCAGCGTGCAGGTGACCAGCGTGACGTGGGCGCCCTCGGCCGCGTACTTGGCCATGGTGACGCCGTTGTTGATCGACTCGTCGTCCGGGTGCGCGTGCACGAGGAGGAGCCGACGGGCGGGAAGACCGTTCATGGGGCAAGACTACGAGGGCCTGGCGGCCCGGCCCCACAAGGCGGCGTCCCCGCGCCCCGGCGGGCCCTGGGCGACGAGCCCTAGAGCTTGAGGCCGCTGATCATGCTCGCCACGTTCGAGGTGAGCTGGGAGAGCGTCGGCGCCACCGTCGAGCTTGCCAGGTAGAAGCCGAGGAGCACGCAGACCGCCGCGTGACCCGCCTTCAGGCCCGAGCGCCGGACCAGCAGGAAGACGATGACTGCCAGTAGCACCACGGCCGAGATCGATAGTGCCACGGCGTTTCACCTCCACGTCGAGCGGACATCGGTACGCGTATTCGCAACTCGCTGCTCGGCAGAGTCATACCCACCGTGCGCTACGGATCATAACTTTCCGTACCAGAGCATGGATCGATTCCGGCAGCACGAGGGGCGCATGCCGCGCATGCCCGGGGTCACGAAGACGCCGGACGGGGCGGCGATAAGCCTCCCCGTCCGGCTGTCGGCACCCGCACGGCCGTACCGGAGCCAGGCTGCCCGGCCCATATCTCGGGGCAGAAACGGTCAAGTTGCCTACATGTAAACGGGGTTGGGGAACCGTTCGGCGCTGTGGCCGGAAATGAGCGGTACCGCGGGCCAGAGGTCCGCGCCGATCAGCCCTTCGTCAGCGGTCCGGCCTGCGGAGGACCCTCCCCCTGCCCCTCCCCCGGTCCCTCCCCCGGCGGCGGGACGACCTGCTTCTCGGATGCGAAGTGACAGGCCGAGGGATGGGCCGCCGGGCCCGCCGGGAGGAAGGAGGGGACCTCCAGGAGCGGGACCTCGCTCGCACACCGCTCCTGGGCCTTCCAGCAGCGGGTGCGGAAGCGGCAGCCCGACGGCGGGTTGGCCGGCGAGGGGACGTCGCCGGAGAGGATGATCCGGTCGCGGTGGGCGCGGGCCCGGGGGTCCGGGACCGGGACGGCGGAGAGCAGCGCCTGGGTGTACGGGTGGGTGGGGTGGTCGTAGATCTGGGTGTCGGTGCCGATCTCGACGATCCGGCCCAGGTACATGACGCCGACCCGGTCGGAGATGTGGCGCACGATCGACAGGTCGTGCGCGATGAACACGTAGGAGAGGCTGAACTCGCTCTGGAGCCGCTCCAGCAGGTTGATGACCTGGGCCTGGACGGAGACGTCGAGCGCGGACACCGGCTCGTCCGCGACGATGATCTCCGGCTGGAGGGCGAGGCCGCGCGCGATGCCGATGCGCTGGCGCTGGCCGCCGGAGAACTGGTGCGGATAGCGGTTGATGTACTCCGGGTTGAGGCCGACCACGTCGAGCAGGTCCTGGACCTTGCGGCGCCGGTCGCCCTTGGGGGCCACCTCGGGGTGGATCTCGTACGGCTCCCCGATGATGTCGCCGACCGTCATCCGGGGGTTGAGCGAGGCGTACGGGTCCTGGAACACCATCTGGATGTTGCGGCGGACGGCCTTGAGGGCCTTGCCGGACAGCTTGGCGATGTCCTCGCCCTTGTAGGTGATCGCGCCCGCCGTGGGGCGTTCCAGGTTGACCAGCATCTTGGCCACGGTCGACTTCCCGCAGCCCGACTCCCCGACGATGCCCAGGGTCTCGCCGGCCCGCAGGTCGAAGGAGACCCCGTCGACCGCCTTGACCGCGCCCACCTGCTTGCGGAAGACGATGCCCTGGGTCAGCGGGTAGTGCTTGACCAGGTCCGTCACCTCGAGGATCGACTCAGGCACCGAGGCACTCCTTCCAGAAGAAGCACGCGCTGGCGCGGTCCGGCCCGACCTCGGCCAGCGGCGGTACGTCGGTACGGCAGGCGGCCCGCGCCATCGGACAGCGCGGGTTGAAGGCGCAGCCGGGCGGGATCGCGAGCAGGTTGGGCGGCAGGCCCTTGATCGCGTAGAGCTCCTGGCCCTTCTGGTCCAGGCGCGGGATGGAGTCGAGCAGGCCCCGGGTGTACGGGTGCGCGGGGGCGGCGTAGATCTCGTGGACGGGGGCCGACTCGACGATCCGGCCGGCGTACATGACCGCGATCTTGTCCGCGACGTCGGCGACCACGCCGAGGTCGTGGGTGATCAGGATGAGGCCCATGTTGAGCTCGCGCTGGAGCTCCGCGAGGAGGTCCATCACCTGGGCCTGGACGGTGACGTCCAGGGCCGTGGTCGGCTCGTCCGCGATGATCAGCGAGGGTTCCAGGGCCATCGCCATGGCGATCATGATGCGCTGGCGCATGCCGCCCGAGAACTGGTGCGGGTAGTCCCCCACCCGCTCCCTGGCCGCCGGGATCTTCACCCGGTCCATCAGCTCGACGGCCTTGGCCCTGGCGTCCTTGCGGGACATCCCGCGGTGGACCTCGTACATCTCGCCCAGCTGCGCGCCCACGCTCAGTACCGGGTTCAGGGAGGACAGCGCGTCCTGGAAGATCATGGCCATCTCGGCGCCGCGGACCTTCCTGCGCTCCTCCTCCTTCATCTTCAGCAGGTCTTTGCCCTTGAAGAGGATCTCGCCGCCCGCGATGCGGCCCGGCGGCATGTCGAGGATGCCCATCACGGCCTGCGCGGTGACCGACTTGCCCGAGCCGGACTCGCCGAGCACGGCGAGCGTCTCCCCCTCGTCCACCGAGTAGTTGACGCCGTTGACGGCCTTGGCGACGCCGTCGCGGGTCTTGAACTCCACGTGCAGGTCGCGCACTTCGAGCAGCATGTACGGGGCTCCTCAGCGCAGCTTGGGGTCGAGGGCGTCGCGCACCGCGTCGCCGAGCATGATGAAGGCGAGCACGGTGATGCTGAGCGCGCCGGCCGGGTAGAGCAGCATGTGCGGGGCGTTGCGGATCTGCGAGGCGGCGTTGGAGATGTCGATGCCCCAGGAGACGGTCGGCGGGCGCAGGCCGACGCCGAGGAAGGACAGGGTCGCTTCCAGGGCGATGTACGTGCCGAGCGCGATGGTGGCTACGACGATGACGGGCGCGATGGCGTTGGGCGCCACGTGCCGCAGCAGCATCCGGCTGTTGCCGGCGCCGAGCGCCCGCGCCGCCTGGACGTAGTCGTTCTGTTTGGCGGTGATGACCGAGCCGCGGGCGATGCGGGCCAGTTGCGGCCAGCCCAGCAGCACGATGAAGCCGACGACCGGCCAGACGGTGGTGCTGGTGACCACGGACAGGAAGACCAGGCCGCCGAGGACGACCGGGATGCCGAAGAAGATGTCGGCGACCCGGGAGAGCAGCGCGTCGCCCCAGCCGCCGAAGAACCCGGCGAGCCCGCCGAGCGCGGAGCCGAGGAGGGCCGCGCCCAGGGTGGCGCAGACGCCCACGGTGATGGAGGCGCGGGCCCCGTAGACGGTACGGGTGTACACGTCGCAGCCCTGGGTGTCGTAGCCGAAGGGGTGGCCCGGGGAGGAGCCCTGCTGCGATTTGGACAGGTCGCACTGGAGCGGGTCGCCGCTCGCGATGAGCTGCGGCCAGATCGAGATGAGGACGAGGAAGAGGATCAGCAGGGTGGAGACGATGAAGACGGGGTTGCGGCGCAGCTGGTGCCAGGCGTCGGACCAGAGCGACCGGGCCTTCTCGGAGGGTCCTGCGGGGCCCGCGCCGGCGGGACCCGCATCGACCTTCTCCAGGCTCTCGGCCGAGGAGAGGGCGAGGTCTATGGCTCCGCCCTGTCCGGTGGGCGCGATGGCCTCGTGGGGTCCGGGCTGGAGCGGATCGTAGGCGGGGCGCTCGGGATCAGGCATACCGGATCCTCGGGTCCAGGACCGCGTAGAGCAGGTCGACGAGCAGGTTGGCCAGCAGGAAGACGATGACGAGGATCGTCACGAAGCCGACCACCGTCGGGGAGTTGTTGCGCAGGATCCCCTGGTAGAGCTGATAGCCGACGCCGTGGATGTTGAAGATCCGCTCGGTGACGATGGCCCCGCCCATCAGGGCGCCGATGTCGGTGCCGATGAAGGTGACGACGGGGATCAGCGAGTTGCGCAGCAGGTGGCGGGTGATGACCCGGCGCCTGGGCAAGCCCTTGGCCACGGCGGTGCGGACGTAGTCGGCCTTGACGTTCTCGGCGATGGAGGTGCGGGTCAGCCGGGTGACGTAGGCGAGGGAGACCAGCGCGAGGACGATGCCCGGCAGGATCAGTTCGCTGAAGGGCGCGTCCGGGGAGACCGTGGGCCGCACCCAGCCCCATTTGACGCCGAAGACGAACTGGAGGAGGTAGCCGGTCACGAAGGTCGGCACCGAGATCACCACGAGGGTGAGCACCAGCAGGCTGGTGTCGATGGACTTCCCGCGCTTGAGGCCGCTGATGACACCGAGGGTGATGCCCACGACGATCTCGATGGCGATCGCGACGATGGTCAGGCGCAGGGTCACGGGGAAGGACGAGGCCATCAGCTCGGTGACCTTCTGCCCGTTGAAGGCCGTCCCGAAGTCGCCCTGGAAGATCTGGCCCATGTAGTGGAGGTACTGCTTCCACAGGGGCTGGTCGAGGTAGAGGTCCTTGCGGATGCGCGCGGCGGTGGCCGGGTCGGGCGCCTTGTCGCCGAAGAGGGCGGCGACCGGGTCACCGAGCGCGTACACCATGAAGAAGATCAGGAACGTGCTGCCGATGAACACGGGGATCATCTGGAGCAGTCGCCGGATCACATAACGTCCCATGGACTGCTCCAGGTTCGATCCGACGAAGGGTCAGCTGACCTTGATCTGGTCGTAGACGGGGACGCTGAACTGGTTGAGCGCCACGTCCGAGATCCGCTGCGAGTGCCCGGCGCTGCCGTTCTGGTACCAGAGCGGGATCGACGGCATCTGGGCGGCGAGGATCTTCTCCGCCTCCTTGAACTTGCCCGTCGCCTTCGCGGTGTCGCTCTCCCGGTTGGCCTCGTCGACGAGCTTGTCGAAGTCCGGGTTGCTGAACTTGCCGTAGTTCGAGGAGGCGCCGGTGTAGTACAGCGGCTCCAGGAAGTTCTGGATCAGCGGGTAGTCGGCCTGCCAGCCGGAGCGGAACGGGCCGGTCAGCTTGAAGCTGCTCTGCTGGTTGCGGAAGTCGGCGAAGGTGCCGATCGGGTTGACCGTGCAGACCGGTCCCTCGCCCAGCGCGTTGTTGATGCTGTTGCAGACGGCGTCCATCCACTCGCGGTGCGAGCCGGTGTCCACGTTGGAGGTCAGCGTCATCTTGCCGCCGGGCAGGCCGCCGCCCTCCTGGATGAGCTTCTTGGCTTCCTTGGGGTCGAAGGAGCAGGCCTCGCCGCAGGCGGTGGAGCTGAACCCGCCCTTGTCCCCCAGGGCCGGGGAGGTCCAGTCCTTGGCGGGGGTGCGCGTGTCCTTGAAGATCTGCTTGGTGATCTCGTCGCGGTTGATCGCCCGCGAGACGCCGATGCGGACCTTCTCCATGCCCTCCTTGCTCCACTGCGGGTCGTACAGCGGGAAGGTGAGGGTCTGGATGATGAGGGCCGGCTGGTTGATGTAGCGGTCACCGAGGTCGTTCGTGACGTTCTTCAGCTGCTGCGCCGGGATGTCGTCGACCAGGTCGAGGTTGCCGGAGATCAGGTCGGTGTAGGCGGTGTTGTTGTCGGTGTAGACCTTCAGGTCCACGCCGCCGTTGACCGCCTTGTCCGCACCGGTGTACCCCTCCCACTTGCGCAGCTTCATTCCGGTGCCCTTGGTGTACGAGTCCACCGTGTACGGGCCGTTGCCGACGGGCTTCTTCAGCCAGCCGTCGTGGTCGGTGAAGAAGGCCTTGGGCAGCGGGGAGAACGCCTGGTAGCCGAGGGTCTCGGGCCAGGTGGAGAACTTCTCCTTGAGTGCGACCGTGAAGGTCTTGGGGTCCTTGACCACCAGGCCGGACATGGTCTTGGCCTTGGGGTCGCCGGTCGCCGGGTGCACGTCCGCGTAGCCGACGATGTCGGCGAAGAAGGGCGAGTTGTTCTGCTTCTTGGAGACGTCCGCGCCGTAGTTCCAGGCGTCCACGAAGGACTGGGCGGTGACGGGCTCGTCGTTGCTGAACTTCCAGCCGTCCTTCAGCGTGATCGTGAAGTTCTGGCTGTCGGCCGTCTCGATCTTCTCGGCGAGGAAGTTCTTGGCCTCTCCGGTCTTCGGGTCGTAGCGCTTCAGACCCCGGAAGAGCATGTCGAGTACCTTGCCGCCCTGCACCTCGTTGGTGTTGGCGGGCTCCAGCGGGTTCTGCGGGTCACCCCACGAGGAGCTGATGATGCCCGTCGCGCCACCGCCTCCGCCGCTGTCGCTTCCGCCGCCGCCGCAAGCCGTCGCCGCGAGGGCGACGGCCACCGCACTTGCGGCCCACTTGGCGTGGGTGGCTCCGCGCATGGAGTGCCTCCTACTGGATCCCAAGACTCACTTAGGGGCCAATGTCACCCTATGTGGGGTCCCGCACACTCCTCGTTGGACCGATTGCACCCTCGCGTCCCCCGGCTGTCACCCATGCGAGTGCAAAGCCGGCACCGTGATGACCTCCCGGTCACAGCGGCAGCTCCCAGGTGTGCACCGCGTAGTGCATCGCCATGCCGTGCGCCTCGTAGAGCGCGAGTGCGCCGGTTTCGTTGCCCGTGTCCACGCCCAGGCCCACGGTGGTGCGGCCGCGCGCCGCGTAGGCGGCGAAGCCGTGGCGGAGCAGGAAGCCGCCGATGCCCCGGCCGCGCACGTCCGCCCGTACGCCGAGGTGGCTGAGCCAGCCCATGCTGGTGCGGTCGTCCCGGGTCAGCAGGACGCCCACGTCGCCCAGGCCCGGCAGGGCCGCGATCCACACCAGCGACCAGTCCAGGCCGCGGCCGTCGATGTGGTCCAGCCAGGGCTCGTACGGGCGCTCCACATGGCCGAAGTGCTCGGCGAAGGTCTCCTCGATCAGGGCGTGGGCCCGCAGGCGCTCCGCCCCGTCCCCGTCGCAGGGGCGAAGGGTGAGCCCGGCGGGGGGTACCGGGGGCCGGTCGGCGGCCGGGTCCAGGGCTCGGGTCATCACCTGGTAGTGGCGCACGGTCCGGTAGCCGCGGGCGGGCAGCAGGTCCGCGTCGAGGGTGGGCTCGACGTTGAGCTGGAGCCTCAGGTGCGGGCCGGGTGCGCCGGCGGAGAGCTCGCGGGCCCGGACCTCCATCCGTTCCAGCAGCCGGACGGCGGCCTCGCGGTGCCCCGGCAGGACGTAGTGATCGGAGTCGACGCGACCGGGGCCCGAGTCCGCCCACACCATGGCGTAGGCGACGAGCCGGCCGCCTTCGAAGGCGAGCCAGGAGTCCTTGGCCAGGTCGACGTCAGGGTGGTGCAGATCGGCCTCGACGGCCGCGAGGTCGGTCTCCGGGCGGCCGATCTCGATCACGTCGACGGCGTTGAGGAGTCCACAGATGTCCTCGGCGTCCGAGGGGCCGGCGGGTCGTACGGTCAGCATGTCGGTCATCGAACCACTCTTGGAGCGGCCGGGGCGGGCCCGCAACCGCCTTTCCGCGCGCGGCAGGTACGCGGCGGATGCACGGCGGGTGCCCGCGGGCAGGTGCGCGGACGCCGAAGCGCCCGGCGCCGGATCGAGATCCGGTGCCGGGCGCCCTGGTGCAAACGCCTGCGGGAGGTCAGACGGCCAGAACGGCCTTCTCCTCGGCGAAGTGGCAGGCCGACTCGTGCGCGGCCAGCGACTTGGAGCCCTGGAAGCGCTCCGGGATCGCCAGCAGCGGCTCCTCCGTGGAGCACTTCTCCTCGGCCTTCCAGCAGCGGGTGCGGAAGCGGCAGCCCGACGGCGGGTTGGCCGGCGAGGGGACGTCACCGGTGAGCAGGATCCGCTCGCGGCCCTCGCGGGCCTCCGGGTCCGGCACCGGCACCGCGGAGAGCAGCGCCTGGGTGTACGGGTGGGTCGGGTGGTCGTAGATCTGCGCGTCGGTGCCGATCTCGGCCATCTTGCCGAGGTACATGACGCCGACCCGGTCCGAGATGTGCCGGACGATCGACAGGTCGTGCGCGATGAAGATGTAGGAGAGGTTGAACTCCTCCTGCAGCTTCTCCATCAGGTTGATGACCTGGGCCTGCACCGACACGTCGAGCGCGGAGACCGGCTCGTCGCAGATGATGATCTCCGGGTTGAGCGCGAGGCCGCGGGCGATGCCGATGCGCTGGCGCTGGCCGCCGGAGAACTGGTGCGGGTACCGGTTGATGTACTCCGGGTTGAGGCCCACGACGTCCAGGAGCTCCTGGACCTTGCGGCGCCGGTCGCCCTTGGGAGCCACCTCGGGGTGGATGTCGTAGGTCTCGCCGATGATGTCGCCGACCGTCATGCGCGGGTTGAGCGAGGTGTACGGGTCCTGGAACACCATCTGGATGTTGCGGCGGACGGCCTTGAGGGCCTTGCCGGACAGCTTGGTGATGTCCTGGCCCTTGTAGAAGACCTCGCCGGCAGTGGCGCGCTCCAGGTTCATCAGCAGCTTGGCGACGGTGGACTTGCCACAGCCGGACTCGCCGACGATGCCGAGGGTCTCGCCCTGGTACAGGTCGAAGGAGATCCCGTCGACCGCGCGGACCGCTCCGACCTGCTTCTTGAACAGGATGCCCTGGGTCAGCGGGAAGTGCTTGACCAGGTTGCGGACCTGGAGGATCGGCTCGCGCTCGGGGGCGTTCTTGGTGAGCTCAGCCATGGATCTGCTCCTTCCAGAAGTGGCACGCGCTGTGACGGCCGACAAGCTCGGTGCCGTCCTGCTCGCTGACGGGCTGGAGCGCGGGGATCTCCGACCGGCAGATGTCCTGCGCGGCGGTGCAGCGCGGGTTGAACGAGCAGCCGGTGGGCAGGCGCAGCAGGTTCGGCGGCAGGCCCTTGATCGCGAAGAGCTCCTGGCCCTTCTGGTCCAGGCGCGGGATCGAGTCGAGCAGACCGCGGGTGTACGGGTGTGCCGGGCGCTTGTAGATCTCGTGGACCGGAGCGGTCTCGACGATCCGGCCGGCGTACATGACCGCGATCTTGTCCGCGACGTCGGCGACGACGCCGAGGTCATGGGTGATCAGGATGAGGCCCATGTTGAGCTCGCGCTGGAGCTCCGCGAGGAGGTCCATCACCTGGGCCTGGACGGTGACGTCCAGGGCCGTGGTCGGCTCGTCCGCGATGATCAGGTCCGGCTCCAGCGCGATCGCCATGGCGATCATGATGCGCTGGCGCATACCGCCGGAGAAGTGGTGCGGGTAGTCGTCCACACGCTCCTTCGCCGCCGGGATCTTGACCTTGTCCATCAGCTCGATGGCCTTGAGGCGGGCGTCCTTCTTCGACAGGCCTTCGTGGACGCGGAACATCTCGCCCAGCTGGTAGCCGACGGTGAGCACCGGGTTCAGCGAGGACAGCGCGTCCTGGAAGATCATGGCGATCTTCCGGCCGCGCAGCTTGCGCCGCTCCTCGAAGCTCATCTTCAGCATGTCCTGGCCGCGGAAGAAGATCTCGCCCTGCGGGATCTTGCCGGGGGGCATGTCGAGGATGCCCATGATGGCCTGGGCCGTCACGGACTTGCCGGAGCCGGACTCGCCGAGCACGGCGAGGGTCTCGCCGGCGCTCACGCTGTAGTTGACGCCGTTGACTGCCTTGGCCACACCGTCGCGGGTGTGGAACTCGACGTGCAGGTCGCGCACTTCGAGCAGGGGCGTCTGGGGGTCCCCGTCACGCGGGGAGGGAACGCTGGAGGTGTTGTCCATGGTGATCACTTACGCCCTCCTCAGCGCAGCTTCGGGTCGAGGGCGTTGCGGACCGCTTCGCCGAGCATGATGAAGGCGAGGACGGTGATGCTGAGGATGATCGAGGGGTACAGCAGGATGTGCTGCGCCACTCGGATCTGCGCGGAACCACCGGAGATGTCCACGCCCCACGAGATGGTCGGGGACGCGAGGCCCAGACCCAGGTAGGACAGGGTCGCCTCGGCGCCGATGTAGCCGCCCAGCGCGATCGTGGCGACCACGATCACCGGGGCCATGGCGTTCGGCAGGATGTGCTTGAACAGGATCCGGGGGGTTCCCGCGCCGAGTGCCTTGGCCGCGTGCACGTAGTCGGCCTGCTTCACGGTGATGACCGCGCCGCGCATGACGCGGTTGATCTGCGTCCAGCCCAGGAAGGCCAGGGCGAAGACGACCGTCCACACCGTGCGCTTGGTGAAGGCCTGGAGGACGACCATCGCGCCGAGCAGGAACGGGATGCCGAAGAAGATGTCGGTGATGCGCGACATGATCGCGTCCGTGATGCCGCCGAAGTAACCGGCGATCATGCCCGTGATGCCGCCGACGACGGTGACGATCGCGGTCACGCAGACGGCGACGATGATCGAGGCCCGGGTGCCGTAGATGAGTCGCGCGTAGACGCTGCGGCCCTGGCCGTCGTAGCCGAGCCACTCGGGCGAACCGAACTTGGACAGCTCCGGCTTACTGAGGAAGTGGTGGACCAGATCGCCCTTGGTGGGGTCGACGCTGGTGAACCAGCTCGGGAAGGCGGCGATCGTCAACAGGATGATGATCAGCACGGAGGAGACGATGAAGTACGGGTTGCGACGCAGGTCGGCCCAGGCATCGCCCCAGAGGCTGCGGGCCTTCTCGGCCTTCACCGGCTCCGCGGGGGCGCCCGGCGCTCCCTGGGTCCCGGTCTTCACGGTGTCGGTCTGGGTCATGTCAGGCATACCGGATCCTCGGGTCCATGACCGCGTAGAGGAGGTCGACGAGCAGGCTGGCTATGAGGTAGACGACGACCAGGACGGTGACGACACCGACCACGGTCAGGCCCTCGCGGCGGACGACCGAGTCGTAGATCAGACCGCCGACGCCCTTGACGTTGAAGATGCCCTCGGTGACGACGGCGCCGCCCATGAGGGCGCCGATGTCGGTGCCGAGGAAGGTCACGACGGGGATCATCGAGTTGCGCATCAGGTGCACGCCGATGACGCGGCGCTTGGGCAGGCCCTTGGCGACGGCGGTGCGCACGTAGTCGGCGCGCAGGTTCTCGGCCATCGAGGTTCGGGTCAGGCGGGCCACATAGGCCAGGGAGAGCGAGCCCAGCACGATGGCCGGCGCGATCAGCTCGCCCCAGGTCTCGTTAATGCTCACGTTGGGTTCGATCCAGCCGAGCTGGAAGGCGAACACCGCCTTGACGATGAAGCCGAGGACGAAGACCGGCATCGAGATGATCAGCAGCGTGAAGATCAGGATGAGGTTGTCGGCCAGCTTGCCGGCCTTGAGGCCCGCGAGGATGCCGAGGGCCAGGCCCAGGACGATCTCGATGGCGAACGCCAGGAAAGCCAGCCGGATCGTGACCGGGAAGGCGCTGCCGATGACATCGGTGATCTCACGGCCGCTTCGGATCTGACTGCCGAAGTCGAAGTGGAACAGGATGCCGGTGATGTAGTTGTAGTACTGCTGCCAGATCGGCAGGTCCAGGCCGTGCTGATGCCGGAGTGCGGCAAGCGTGGCGGGGTCGGCGCCCTTGTCGCCGAAGAGTCCGGCCACGGGATCGCCGGGCAGGCTGTACACCATCAAGAAGATGAGCAGGGTCGTCCCGAAGAAGACCGGGATCATCTGGAGCAGTCGTCGTGCGACATAGCGCCCCATCATGCCTCCGTAGAAGATGCGGCAGGCGCAGCCGGACGGGCCCTTTCGCCACGCACGCGCGTGACGGCTTCGTCACTGCGTCGCGAAAGGGCCCCCCGGGGCGCTGCGTATAGGCCCGGATGTGGGCCGGCTCCCGCCGGCCCACATCCGTCTTTGCTGAATTACGCGCTGGGACTTACTTCTTGACCTCGACGCCGGTGAGGATCGGGTCGCCGTCCTGGGCGTACTTCACGTTGGAGACCTTCTCCGAGAAGCCCGCGTTGACCTTGTAGTACCAGAGCGGGATCGACGGCATGTAGTTGACGAGGTCCTTCTCGATGGCCTGGTAGGCCTTCACGGACTCGTCGAGGGTCGCCGCCGAGTCGGCAGCGGCGATCTTCGCGTCCAGCGCCGGGTTGGAGAACCCGCCCTGGTTGCCGCCGGCGCCCGTACGGAACAGGTCGCTGATGAAGTTGGAGTTGACCGGGTAGTCGAGGACCCAGCCGGAGCGGTAGATCGACTTGACCTGCTTGGTCTTACGGGCCTGGAGGTCGGCCTGGAAGTCCGGCTTGGCGTCACCGGTGCACTTGACGCCCGTGGCGTTGGTGATGCTGTTGCAGACAGCCTCGACCCATTCCTTGTGACCGCCATCCGAGTTGAACTGGATGAAGATCTCGTTGTTCGGAACGCCGCCGCCCTCGGCGATGAGCGCCTTGGCCTTCGCGGGGTCGAACTTGGTGACGTCACCGGTCGCGTTCGGCGTGTAGCCGAGGACGCCCTTGGCGACCCAGCCGGTGGCGGGCTCGCGGGTGCCCTGGAGCACGGTCTTGGTGATGGTGTCGCGGTCGATCGCCATCGACAGACCCTGGATGACCTTCGGGTCGACGACCTTCGGGGTCTTCCACTGGTCGGCGTAGTACGCGATGGCCAGCGTCTGGATGGCGGAGTACGCCTGGTCCACGGCACGGTCACCGAGGTCTGCACGGTAGACCGGGAGGTCCTTCGGGCCGATCTGGCGCAGGACGTCGACGTTGCCCGACTTCAGGTCTTCGTACGCGGTCTCGAGGGTGGAGTAGTTCTTGAGAATCACGCCACCGTTCTTGGCCTTGTTCTCACCCTTGTAGCCGTCGAAGCGCGTGAGCTCGATCTGCTTCTTGTGCTCCCACGACTTGAACTTGTAGGGGCCGTTGCCGATCGGCTTCTCACCGGCGGCCGCGGGGTCCTTGTAGAAGGACTCGGGCAGCGGGGCGAAGGCGTTGTAGCCGAGCTTGTACGAGAAGTACGGCACCGCGGCGGTGAGCTCGATGGTGAAGGTGTTGTCGTCGACGACCTTCAGGCCTTCCAGCGCCTCGGCGGTGGGCTTGGCGCCCTCGGCCTCGGGGTGGAGGGCATCGTAGCCCTTGATGTCCGCGAACCAGGACGCGTTGCCCTGCTTGTTGTTGATGTTCGCGGCCCAGTTCCACGCCTTGACGTAGGACTGAGCGGTCACCTTGGTGCCGTCGTGGAACTCCCAGCCCGGCTTGAGCTTGACGGTCCAGGTCTTGCTGTCCTTGGTCTCCACCGACTCGGCGTTGACCATGGTGAGCTTGCCCTCGGCGTCGTAGCCGACGAGCTCGGAGAAGACACCCTTGATGACCGCGGAGCCGTTGGACTCCATCGTGTCGGCCGGCTGGAGCAGCTTCTCGGGCTCGCCCAGCTCGGACGAGAAGATCCCGTTCGGGTCGACCTCACCCTTGCCGGCCGCCTTGCCGCCGCCACCACCGCAAGCGGTCGCAGCCAGGGCAACGATGATCGCGCCCGTTACCCACTTGGCGCTCTTGGCACCGCGCATGGGTTTCCTCCTCATGAGTCCACTGTCTGATGTGAAGGGCACGAGTTGCGTTTCGCCGACACCCCTGACGGCGATTAGGAACCAGTACCCCGAGTGTGCTCGTGAGTCGACGCTCCCCACAGCGTGTGACCCATTGACCCGAGCTCAATGGAGCCATCCTCAGGGACTCCCAGACCGTAAACCACACTTAAGTGGTCTCGTTTTCACAACATCGCACAGTGGCCAAAACCCGAAATCCGGACAAACGGATAGGAGACAGACACGCGCGAAACGGACTGTTAGCTCTTCTTCCGGAGTGTCACGGTCGGTATCCGGACACCGGATGGAAACAATCCACTTGACAAAAGCGAACAGCCCCTCCAGGCACGGAGACCGTGCCTGGAGGGGCTGTTCGAAAAAGCGGTGTTCGGGCGGACCCAAGTGTGATCTGGGTCCTACGCGACTACTTGCCGGACTTGGCGCGCGACGCGGAGCGCGAGCGCTCCTTCTGGTCCAGGACGACCTTGCGGATGCGGACGGCCTCCGGGGTCACCTCGACGCACTCGTCGTCGCGGCAGAACTCCAGGGACTGCTCCAGGGAGAGCTTGCGGGGCGGCACCACGTTCTCGGTGTTGTCCGCGGAAGCCGCACGCATGTTGGTGAGCTTCTTCTCCTTGGTGATGTTCACGTCCATGTCGTCGGCGCGCGAGTTCTCGCCGACGATCATGCCCTCGTACACCTCGGTGCCGGGCTCGGTGAACAGGACACCGCGCTCCTGCAGGTTGATCATCGCGAACGGCGTGACCGAACCGGAGCGGTCGGCGACCAGCGAACCGTTGTTGCGGGTCACCAGCTGACCGAACCACGGCTCGTGGCCCTCGTGGATCGAGTGGGCGATGCCCGTACCGCGGGTGTTCGTCAGGAACTCGGTACGGAAGCCGATGAGGCCTCGCGACGGGACGACGAACTCCATGCGGACCCAGCCGGAGCCGTGGTTCGACATGTTGTCCATGCGGCCCTTGCGGACGCCCATGAGCTGCGTGACGGCGCCCATGTGCTCCTCGGGGACGTCGACCGTCATGCGCTCGACCGGCTCGTGCACCTTGCCGTCGACGAGCTGCGTGACGACCTGCGGCTTGCCGATGGTCAGCTCGAAGCCCTCGCGGCGCATCTGCTCGACCAGGATGGCGAGCGCGAGCTCACCACGGCCCTGGACCTCCCAGGCGTCCGGACGCTCGGTGTCGAGCACGCGGAGCGAGACGTTACCGATCAGCTCGCGGTCCAGACGGTCCTTGACCTGGCGCGCGGTGACCTTGCGGTCCTTGACCGCGGACTTGGCGTCCGCGCCCTTGCCGCTGCCGCCGCGGCCGACCATCGGGGAGGTGTTCGTGCCGATGGTCATGGAGATCGCCGGCTCGTCGACCGAGATCAGCGGGAGCGCGATCGGGTTCTCCGGGTCGGCCAGGGTCTCGCCGATCATGATGTCGGGGAAACCGGCGACCGCGCAGATGTCACCCGGGCCCGCCACCTCGGCCGGCTTGCGGGTGAGCGCCTCGGTCATCATCAGCTCGGTGATGCGGACGTTGGACATCGTGCCGTCGCGCTTGATCCAGGTGACGGTCTGGCCCTTGCGCAGCTCGCCCTGCTCGACGCGGACCAGGGCGATGCGGCCCAGGAAGTTGTCGGCGTCCAGGTTGGTGACGTGGGCCTGCAGCGGCGCCTCGTCGTCGTACACCGGGGCCGGCACGTGGGCCAGGATCGTGGAGAAGAAGGGCTCCAGGCTGTCGCTGTCCGCGGGGACGGTGCCGTCCTCCGGCTTGGTCAGCGAGGCGATGCCGTCACGGCCACAGGCGTAGACGATCGGGAACTCGATCTGCTCCTCGGTGGCGTCCAGGTCCAGGAAGAGGTCGTACGTGTCGTTGACGACCTCGTCGATCCGGGAGTCCGGGCGGTCCGTCTTGTTGATGCAGAGGATGACCGGCATGTTCGCCTGCAGGGCCTTGCGCAGGACGAAGCGGGTCTGGGGCAGCGGGCCCTCGGAGGCGTCCACCAGCAGGACGACTGCGTCGACCATCGACAGGCCGCGCTCGACCTCACCACCGAAGTCGGCGTGGCCGGGGGTGTCGATGATGTTGATCGTGATCGGGGCCGACCCGTCCTTCGGGTGGTACTTCACCGCCGTGTTCTTGGCGAGGATCGTGATGCCCTTCTCACGCTCCAGGTCGTTCGAGTCCATCATGCGGTCGTCGAGGTGCTGGTGGGCGGCGAAGGCACCGGCCTGCTTGAGCATGGCATCGACGATGGTCGTCTTGCCATGGTCGACGTGGGCGACGATGGCGACGTTACGGATGTCGTGGCGCGTGGGCACTTCGGCGCTTCTCCCGGGATCGTGGATGGCGACGCGTACGGTCCGGCACGCGAGCCTCGACCGGGCGGAAAACCTGCCACGGCCTTACCCCATCGTACGTCGCGCAGCGGGAACCGCCTGCCGGGGGGTCTGTCAAGAGGCCGGACGACTGAGGAGGGCCGAGGTTCGGGTGGGGGGTCTCGGCCCTTGGTACTGCCTGAAAACACGCGGGTCAACGGGTACGTACGACCTTGCCCGCCGGGTTCCCGGCGGGCAAGGGACTTGAGTCACATCTGAGGTAGAAACCCGGGGCTCAACCTCGGATGCACCCTTTCGTCATCAGTTCTTCTTGCCGTCCTTGGCCTTGTCCTTGGCCGTCGGCACCTTCTTCCAGCCGATGTCCTGGTAGCGCGGGACGCCGAGGCCGAAGGCACCCGCGTTGACCAGGTTCGGCTTGGCCGCCACCAGCTCGGGGCGCTGGTAGAGGGGGATGGAGCCCGCCGCGGCCCAGATCCGGGCGTCCGCCTTGCGCATCAGCTCGCGGGACTGGTCCTCGTCCAGCGTGCCGGCCGCCTGGTCGAAGAGCTGGTCGATGTGGTCGGTGCCGACCCGGGTGTAGTTCTGTTCGATGACCAGCGAGCCGTCCGCCGCCGGCTCCGGCTTCGCGAAGATCGGCCGGGCGTCGGTGGCGGGGTAGGCGGTCGCGGGCCAGGAGTACAGGGCCAGGTCGTACTGGCCGGAGGCGATGTAGTCCTTGAAGAAGCTCTCGTCCGCCACCTTGGTCAGCTCCGCCTGCACGCCGACCTTGTGGAGCATCTGTGCGATCCGCTCGGCGACCGTGCGCAGCGCCTCCGAGCCGGGGCCCGACGGGAGGACGAAGCGAAGGGTCAGGGGCTTGCCGTCCTTGGCGAGGATGGCGCCCGAGTTGCGTACGGCCTGCTTGGCGGGGGCCGTCGGGGCACCGCTCGCCTTGGCCGCGGCGTCGGCGGCTTCGGCGTCCAGGGCCGGGCTGCGCTTGCCGTCGTCCACGGATTCGGCCTGGGCGGCCTGGGCGGCCTGCGCCGCTTGGGCGGCCTGGGCAGCCTGGGTGAGCAGCAGCTGCTCCTGCCGGGCCGCGAAGGGGGCCGGGGCCAGCACCGGGGAGGGCCGGACACCGGAAGCGAAGACGTCGGCGTCGACGATCTCCCCGTCGAACCGGTACGCGCCCTCGCTCAGCGGCACACCGGCCGGGTTCTCGGGGCCTTCGGGACGGTGGTCGGGGTGGTCCGGGTGGTCGGCCCGCCGGGCGGCCTTGGCTCCGGCCGCGGGCTTGTCGTCCCCGCGGTGGCCGCGGGCGTCGTGGTCGCCGTTGCGCTCGTCGTCCTGGCCGACGATGTAGAGCCCGTCGTTGCCGGTCCCGGGGCCCGACGGGATCTTCGAGTCGTCCTGCTCCTTCGTGGCTTCCGCGCCGGCCTTCGCCCCGTTCGGCTCGGTGATCTTGCCGTCCCGGCGCCAGCCGGCGTCCGCGAGCAGGGCCTGCGAGGCCGCGGTGTCCTGGCCGCCGAGGGCGTCGCTGTTGTCGGCGTACGCCTGCTGCCCGGCCAGCGCCAGGTGGCTGCCCACCGGCTTCGCGGGCAGGCCCAGCGGCTTGAGGACGATCTCGGCGAGCGCCTGGCGGTCCAGGGCGCGGGCCACGGCCCGGCGCACGCGCTCGTCGGTGAGCGGGCCGGAGGCCCCGTTCATGGCGAGCTGGGTGTAGGCCGGCTCCAGGGACTTGCGGACGGTGAAGGACCGCAGCGCGCCCTGCTCCTCGGCGTACCGCTTCACCGCCTCGGCGTGCTTCTGCCGGCTCTCCTGCTCCGCCTTGGCCTTGGACTCGTCCGCGCCGAAAGCGAGCGCCCACGACAGGGTGGCCTGCGCGGCCGTCACCGATGCGGCGGGGCCGTGGGCCCCGTCGGCCTTGGCGGCGTCCCGCTGCGCCAGGGCGATCCGGTCGGCGCCGGTCCGGTCGATCTCGGCCATGTCGAGCTTGCCCGCGGCGAGCGCCGCGGGGCGCTCCGCCCGGGGCACGGCGGTGAGCACCAGGGAGTCGAGCTTGGCGGGGGCGCCCCACCAGCGCGGGTTGCGCGTCAGGGCGGCGGTGCCGGTCTTCTTGTCGATGGCGCCCAGCGAGAAGGGGCCCGCGGTGACCTTGAGGGCGCCGCGGGCTCCCTCGTTGAAGGCTTCCGGGGTGCCGGTGACCTGCTTGGGATAGAGGGGGGAAAAGAGGGAGCGCCAGTCGGCGTACGGCTTGACGAAGGTGACCTTGACCTCCAGGTCCGTCTTGCCGCGCTCGATCTTCTCGATCCGGTCGTAGCCCGCGTTGCGCGCGGTCCAGTACGCGGAGTCCTTGCCGTTCAGGGCCCGCCACTGGGCGACGAAGTCGGCGGCGCCGATCTCCCGGCCGTCGCTCCACACGGCCTGCTGGTTCAGCTTGTACAGGACGACCTGCTTGGGCTCCCGCTCGACGACCTCGGCCTTCTCCAGGTAGTCGGGATTGGCCACCGGCCGTCCCTTGGAGTCCAGCACGAACAGCTGGGGCAGCACCGCCCCGGCGATCCGGCCGGTGGTGGCGTCTGCATCGGCCTGGAAGGTGTTGAGGGTGCCGGGCAAGGCGTCCACGGCCCAGCGCAGCACCCCGCCGTCGGCCACCTTGTCGCGGGTCGTGGTCGCGATGTCCTGCCCGGCGGCGACCGGGCCGCCCTCGTCTTCACCCGCGCCGCAGCCCGCGAGCAGCGGCAGTGCAAGAACTCCCGAGGTCAGGAGCGCCAAGGATCTGCGCCTTCTCTGAGACATGGGTGGTACCTCCGGGGCAGGGCGTGGGGACTGGTCGTGAAAAGGAGGAGCGCCTTGATCACGTTCGGCGGTATATGGAGCTGATCACACTGGGTGCCGAAACCCACTGAAATCGACACCCCGCCGCACCCACTGCAGCGGACCCTCGCCACGCCGCGAACCCCACCCATGCGGACCAATCCGGCTTGTGCTCCGGACGGGCGTTCCCCCGCAAGAGGGATGAAAATGGAGTGAGGGAGGGCGCACGGTTCGCGCCTGCGCGCCCGCAATCGCTGCACGTCCCTTCACAACCGGGGACGGGAGGCGCGACACTCGCAGGCGCACATGAGCGATGCCACCGCACCACGCGGAAATGAGGGCAAGTCATGTCCCTGCAAGATGATTTGAGCACCGTACGGCGCAATCTGAACGAGCTGGTCCGCTCGGTGGAGCGGCTCGAACAGGATGTCGCGCGGCAGGCTCCGGCCAACCCCAGGCCTCCGGGCACGGGCGGACCGGGCCGCACGGGCGGCATGGTCGAAGTGTCGGACACCCCGTACGACAGTTCACTGTGGACGGACTCCGACGACGAGGGCCTCGGCGCCCGCGACCGCCGCGCCCCGTAGGTCGGCACACCCCCGCACGTCCCCCGCACACCCCACCGGACCCGGCCACCCTCTTCGACGGCGGCCGGGTCTCCTGGGCCACCCCTCATCACTCCACCCGGAGTCCCTCTTGGCCACAGGCACCCAACCACCATCACAGCGGCCCGGCGGCGTCCACGACGCCTCGCGGGCCGCGATCGCAGCCCGGCACCTGCGGACCGACCGGTGGTGGCTCTCGCCCGCCGGCACCGCGGCCGGGCTGCTCGCCTTCATCGTCTATTCGACCTGGCGGGCCTTCGCCAACGCCGACTACTACGCGGCCCCGTACGTCTCCCCCTTCTACTCCCCCTGTCTGGCGGAGAACTGCAAGGAGATGCGCGGCGGCCCGAACCTGGACCTCTTCGGCAGCTGGTGGGGCCTGTCCCCCGCCCTGCTGATCCTGATCTTCCCGCTCGGCTTCCGGCTGACCTGCTACTACTACCGCAAGGCCTACTACCGGGGCTTCTGGGCCTCGCCGCCCGCCTGCGCCGTCGCCGAGCCGCATGCCTCGTACAGCGGCGAGACCCGCTTCCCGCTGATCTTCCAGAACATGCACCGCTACTTCTTCTACGCGGCGCTGCCGGTGGCGGGGATCCTGACCTACGACACCGTGCTGACCTTCCGCAACGACCGTTACGAGTGGGGCCACATGGGCCTCGGGACGCTGCTGTTCCTCGTCAACATCGGTCTGATCTGGGCCTACACGCTGTCCTGCCACTCCTGCCGGCACATCATGGGCGGCCGCCTCAAGCACTTCTCCGAACATCCGGTGCGCTACCGCCTGTGGGGCTGGATCAGCCGCCTCAACTCCCGTCACATGCAGCTGGCGTGGGCCTCGCTGATCAGCGTGGCCGCGTGCGACTTCTACGTGTACCTGGTGGCCAGCGGCGCCTTCAACGATCCGAGGTTCTTCTGACATGGCTCAAGTCGAACGACAGCAGTGGGACGTGGTCGTGGTCGGCGCGGGCGGCGCCGGGCTGCGGGCCGCGATCGAGGCCCGGGAGCGCGGTGCCCGGACGGCCGTGATCTGCAAGTCCCTGTTCGGCAAGGCCCACACCGTGATGGCGGAGGGCGGAATCGCCGCCTCCATGGGCAATGTCAACGAGGGCGACAACTGGCAGGTGCACTTCCGCGACACCATGCGCGGCGGAAAGTTCCTCAACCAGTGGCGGATGGCGGAGCTGCACGCGAAGGAGGCCCCGGACCGGGTCTGGGAGCTGGAGACCTGGGGCGCGCTCTTCGACCGCACCCCCGACGGGAAGATCTCGCAGCGCAACTTCGGCGGGCACGAGTACCCGCGCCTCGCGCACGTCGGCGACCGGACCGGCCTGGAGCTGATCCGCACCCTCCAGCAGAAGATCGTCCAGCTCCAGCAGGAGGACTTCAAGGAGTACGGGGACCACGAGGCCCGGCTCAAGGTCTTCCAGGAGTGCACGGTCACCAGGGTTTTGAAGGACACCAGTCTCAAGGACGGGGAGAGGGTGTCCGGGACCTTCTGCTACGAGCGTGAGACCGGCCGCTTCTTCGTCCTGGAGGCCCCGGCGGTCGTGCTGTCCACGGGCGGCATCGGCAAGTCCTTCAAGACCACCTCGAACTCCTGGGAGTACACGGGCGACGGCCACGCGCTGGCCCTGCTCGCCGGGGCGCCGCTGCTGAATATGGAGTTCGTGCAGTTCCACCCGACCGGCATGGTCTGGCCGCCCTCGGTGAAGGGCATCCTCGTCACCGAGTCGGTGCGCGGCGACGGCGGGGTGCTGCGCAACAGCGAGGGCAAGCGGTTCATGTTCGACTACATCCCGGACGTCTTCAAGGAGAAGTACGCGCAGACCGAGGAGGAGGGCGACCGCTGGTACGAGGACCCGGACCACAACCGGCGTCCGCCCGAGCTGCTCCCCCGCGACGAGGTGGCGCGCGCCATCAACTCCGAGGTCAAGGCGGGGCGCGGCACCCCGCACGGCGGGGTGTTCCTGGACGTGTCCACCCGGATGCCCGCCGAGAGGATCAAGCGGCGGCTCCCCTCGATGTACCACCAGTTCAAGGAGCTGGCGGACGTCGACATCACCGCGGAGCCGATGGAGGTCGGCCCGACCTGCCACTACGTGATGGGCGGCATCGCGGTCGACTCCGACACCGCCGCCACGGTCGGCGTGCCCGGCCTGTTCGCGGCGGGCGAGGTCGCGGGCGGGATGCACGGCTCGAACCGGCTCGGCGGGAACTCCCTCTCCGACCTGCTGGTCTTCGGCCGCCGGGCCGGACTGCACGCCGCCGAGCACGCGGCCGCCGAGGCGGGCCGGCTCCCGGCCGTGGACCAGGCCGCGGTGGACGAGGCAGCCGCGGAGGCGCTGGCTCCGTTCCATGCCGCCGAGGGCGCGGAGAACCCGTACAGCCTCCACCAGGAACTCCAGACCACCATGAACGACCTCGTCGGCATCATCCGCCGCGAGGGCGAGATGGCCGAGGCCCTGGAGAAGCTGGCGACCCTGCGGCTACGGGCCTCCCGGGCCGGGGTCGAGGGCCACCGGCAGTTCAACCCGGGCTGGCACCTGGCGCTGGACCTGCGCAACATGCTGCTCGTCAGCGAATGCGTGGCCCGCGCGGCCCTGGAGCGCACCGAGAGCCGGGGCGGGCACACCCGCGAGGACTGCCCGGCGATGGAGCGGTCCTGGCGGCCGGTGAACCTGCTGTGCCGGCCGATCGACCCCGCCCCGTCCGATCCGGCTGCGGACCGGATCGAGCTGACCCGGGTGCGCACCGACCCCATCCGACCCGACCTGCTCGCGCTCTTCGAGAAGGAAGAGCTGGTCAAGTACCTCGCCGAAGAGGAGCTGTACGAGTGACTACCTACGATGCCGCGTTCCGGATCTGGCGGGGCGATGCGGAGGGCGGCGAGCTGCGCGACTTCACCGTGGAGGTGCACGACGGGGAGGTGGTGCTGGACATCGTCCACCGGCTCCAGGCCACCCAGGCCTCGGACCTCGCGGTGCGCTGGAACTGCAAGGCGGGCAAGTGCGGTTCGTGCAGTGCGGAGATCAACGGGCGGCCGCGGCTGCTGTGCATGACGCGCATGTCGACCTTCTCCCGCGAGGAGACGATCACCGTCACCCCGCTGCGGGCCTTCCCGGTGGTCCGCGACCTGGTCACGGACGTGTCCTTCAACTACCAGAAGGCGCGCGAGATCCCGGCTTTCGTGCCCCCGGCCGGGGTCGCGCCGGGCGAGTACCGGATGCAGCAGATCGATGTGGAGCGCTCGCAGGAGTTCCGCAAGTGCATCGAGTGCTTCCTGTGCCAGGACACCTGTCACGTGGTGCGTGACCACGAGGAGAACAAGACGGCCTTCGCCGGACCCCGTTTCCTGATGCGGGTGGCCGAGCTGGACATGCACCCCCTGGACGCGGCGGCCGAAACGGGCCTGGACCGCAAGCGCACCGCCCAGGAGGAGCACGGGCTGGGCTACTGCAACATCACCAAGTGCTGCACGGAGGTCTGCCCCGAGGGAATCAAGATCACCGACAACGCCCTGATCCCGCTGAAGGAGCGGGCCGTGGACCGCAAGTACGACCCGCTGGTGTGGCTGGGGAACAAGATCGGACGCCGTTCCGGCCGATAGCAGCCCCCAGCCGTTCACTTCGCAGTACAGAATGCCCCCTGTATCAACGTCGTTGACGTGATGTCAGGGGGCTTTCGCGGTGCGGGTGGGGGATCAGCTGGCGGGCCGGTACCGCCTCGACCAGCGGCTCGGCCAGGGCGGCATGGGCGAGGTGTGGCGGGCGCACGACACGGCGCTCGACCGCGCCGTGGCGGTGAAGGTGCTGCTGGAGGCGGCCACGAACGACGAGGTGGTCGCCCGCTTCCGGCGCGAGGCCACCATCGGGGCCCGGCTCCAGCACCCGGGCATCACCGTCGTGCACGACGTGGGTCAGGAGGACGGGCGGCTCTTCATCGTGATGGAGCTGCTGGCGGGCGAGGACCTGCGCAGCGCCCTGGCGCGGGAGCCGGGCGGGCTCGCGGTGGAGGTCGCGCTGGAGCTGGCCGCGCAGACCGCGGAGGCCTTGGCCGCCGCCCACGAACGCTCGGTCGTCCACCGGGACCTGAAGCCGGCCAACCTCTTCCTGCTGCCCGGCGGCAGGCTGAAGATCTGCGATTTCGGCATCGCGCACTCGTCGGACGCCACCGCGGGCTGGACGGTGACCGGCCGGATCTTCGGCAGCCCGCCGTACATGGCCCCGGAACAGTGGCGGGGCGAGCGCGTGGACGCCCGGTGCGATCTGTACGCGCTGGGGTGCGTGCTGTACGCCCTGCTGAGCGGGGACCCGCCGTTCGGCGAGAGCGCCGACGGACCCTACGTACTGATGCGCCGGCACATCGAGGACCCGCCGCTGCCGCTGCGCGAGGCCGGTACGCCGGTGGCCCCGGAGGTGGACCGGCTGGTGCTGCACCTGCTGGCCAAGGACGCGGCGGACCGGCCGGAGTCGGCGGAGGTGGTGGCGAAGTCGCTGCGGGGGCTGCTGGGGACCTCCTCGGCCACCTTGACCGCACCGACCGGGGAATCGGGGCGGGTGACAGGGGGTCCGGGGAGGGTGGCCGAGGGTCCGGGGGGCGGGTCTCCGCGGGACGTGGCCCCGGAGGAGCGGGAGCCGGAGCCCGGGCTGGAGCAGGAGCCGGAGCAGGAGCCCGGGCCGGAGCAGGGGGCGGAGCCCGCGCAGGAGCCCGGGGCCGTGCCCCTCGGCGTACGGGAGTTCGTACGGGACCTCCTGCGGGAGGCGGCGGAGGACCTGCGGGACCTGCCGCCCGCCGCCGGCGCCCGCGTGGAGGTGCTGGCCGTGGCCGCGGACGCCGCCGCCCGGTTCGACGCGGACCTCGCCGCCCGGCTCCTGGCCGATGCCGAGGCCGCGGCATGGACGGACGGGGAGGGCGACGGGGCCCGGGTGGCCCGGCTGCTGACCGCGCTGGCCCGGGACACGGCCGCGCACGCCCCGGCACGGGCCCGGCGGCTGCTGACCGACGCACGGCAGGCACTGTTCACGGTGTTCGGCTCCAACCGGGCGGCCCCGCTGCGCGCGGTGGCGGAGCAACTGGCCCGGGTCGCCCCCGAGGAGGCGGGCGAGCTCGCCGCCCACCACTTCTCCGACGGTCCCGTCGAGAGCCGGCTGCGTTCCCTGATCGCCACGGCCGCGGCCGCCGCCCACCCCGAGGAGGCCGAGCTCCAGTTGGCCCGGATCCAGGACCCGGGGCTGCGCGCGACCGCCACCTACGACATGGTGCTGGCGCTCGCCCCCCGGGACCTGGACACCGCCCTGCGCCTGAGCGAGCGGATCGGCTCCGCCGGGGCCCGGCTGCTGGCCCTGTGCCAGGTGGCCCGCGACCTCGCCGCCGACGGGGACACGGCCGGCGGAGCCAGGGCCCTGGAGCAGGCCGAGGCCGAACTCCCCGAGGCCCTTCAGGAGCGGGCCGCCTGGCTGCGCGAGGAGGCGGCCGGGCACGAGGCGGGCGGCCGGCTCGGCCAGGTCCAGGCCGAGCGGCTGCGCACCCGGGCCGCAGCCCTGCTGCGCCGCCATCCGGAGACGGCCGGCGACGAGAAGGCCGACCACGCGCTGGCCTCCCTGGCCAAGGCCCGCGAACGGGTGGAGCGGGGCGCCCGGCCCGCGCTGGACCCGGAGCGGGCCCGGGGCGACGCCGAACTGGCGCGCGCGCTGCCCGATCCGGCGCTCCGGGCCCGCACGTTGGCCGGGATCGCCCGGGACTGCGTCGCCACGGCGGGCACGCCCTGGCTGGCCGCTGCGGCCGCCGAACCGGGGAGTCCGCCTCCGCCCGGGGTGACGGTCCTCGCCGAGCGGGCCCCGGCGCCCGCGCTGACGGCCGCGGACGGGCGCCGCTGGCGGCAGGGCAACCGCCCGGACTCCCTGCACGCCGCCGGGGACGGCCTGGTGTGGCGGTCGGGCCCCGAGGTGGGCTGCGTGCGGGCCGACGGGGGCCGGCCGCGCTGGACCGCCTTCGCCGACGAGGGCGCGGCCGCACCGCCGCTGCCCGGGGCCGGGCGGCTGGTGGTGTCCTGCGTGACGGACCCCGCCACGGTGTACGTCGACGTACGGCGCGAGGGCGCACAGGGGCTGCGGCTGCTGGCGCGGGAGCCGCGCGACGGACGGGTGCGCTGGTGGCGGGACCTGCCGCGAGCGGGCGTGCTGCGCGGCGCCGGGCCGGTGCTGGTGCACGAGGCGGACGGCGACCTGACCGCGCTGCTGGCGTCCTCGGGCGCGGTCCTGTGGCAGCGCTCCTTCCCGGACTCCACCCGTTCCCTGGCGGCCGCGGGCGACTGCCTGGTGCTTTCCGACGGCCGGCAGCTCCAGGCGCTGCACCTGCCGAGCGGGCGGCGGACGTGGTCGCAGCTGCGGGGCTCGGAGTCCTTCGACCGGACGCCGGGCCTGCGGCCCGTGCACCTGCTGGACGGCGGGGACGGGCCGGAGGGCGGCGACCGCCTGCGGGCCCTGGACCGCGACACCGGCCGGGAACTGTGGCAGTTCGCCCCGGGCCGCCCGGCGGAGCGGATGCTGGTCGAGGGCGGCCGGGTGTACGCGGCCGCGTACCGTCCGGGCCAGGGGGACCTGGTCTTCGCCCTCGACGCGGACACCGGGGCGCTGTGCTGGCAGCGGGCGCTGACCCGGCGGGACGGACCGCGGTGCGCGATCGAACTGCTGGGCCTGCGCCCGGGCGGCCTGTACGTCAAGGTCCCGCAGGGCGGCCGCCGCAACCTCCTGAACCGGTCGGCGGGCCCCTTCGTGGCCGTCCTGGATCCGGCGACGGGAAGGGTGCGCCGTCAGTGGGAGCATCCGGAACTCGCCCAGGGGGCCGCCCTGCTGGTCGGCGACCACCTCGTCCTCTCCCGTCCGGAACTCTCGGCGTACGCCCTGCCGTAGCCGCCCGAACCCCCCATCCGGGACCGTCGATCTCCGGGTGCGGGGGTACGGAACGGCCCATACTCTCCCAAATGTGACTCCGCCGAGAAGCAGGACGAAGAGACGCACCGCCGCCGGCATATCCCTGCGGGCCACCCTCACCCTGGCCGCCGCCCTCCTGGCGGCCGGCGGCTGGGCGACGGCCGCCGCGCCCGCCGCCCGCGCCGACGATCCCGTCACCCTGTCGCAGCAGGGGCAGATCACCGACCGGGTGAACGCCCTGGGCGACCGCAAGCCAGCCGTCACCGCCGCGCTGGACAAGCTGTACGCCGACCGGAAGATCCAGCTGTTCGTCACGTACGTACGCGATTTCTCCGGCCGTTCCGCGCAGAGCTGGGCCGACGCCACCGCGCAGAAGAACGGCCTCGGCCAGAACGACGTCCTGCTCGCCATCGGCACCGGCGCCCGGCAGTACGCCTATTCGGCCGACGTGGACTCCGGTTTCACCAAGGAACAGCTGGCGGAGGTCGCGCAGACCGCGATCGAGCCGGCCCTGCGGCAGAACGACTGGGCGGGCGCCGCGATCGGCGCCGCCAACGGATACGACGCGGTCCTGGCCGGGCGGCCCGTACCCGTGCCCGCCATCACCCCCGGCGAGGCGGACCCGGGCGGGTCCGGGGCGAGCGGCGAGAACGGCGCCGGGGACTTCGTCCTCCCCGTGGTCGCGATCGGCGCGGCCGGCGCCCTCGGCGCGTACGCGTACACCCGCCGCAAGCGCAGGAACGCGGCCGGCACGGGCGGCGGCTCGAAGACCACCGGCTGGTCCGGGCAGGACACCGCGCCCGCCCCGCTCCCCCTGCCCGAACTGGATTCCAGGGCCAAGGCCCTGCTGGTGGAGACCGACGACGCGATCCGCACCAGCACCGAGGAACTCGGCTTCGCCACCGCTCAGTTCGGCGAGGAGGCGGTCTCCGCGTTCACGCAGGCCGTGGAGTACGGCAAGGGCGAGCTGACGGCCGCCTTCCGGCTGCGCCAGCAGCTCGACGACGCCTACCCGGAGGACGACGCCACCCGGCGCCGGATGCTGGACGAGATCGTGGCCCGCTGCACGGAGGCCAACCGGCGCCTGGACGCCCAGTCGGCGGACTTCGACCGGCTGCGGGACCTGGAGAAGAACGCCCCGCAGGCCCTCGCCACGGTGGAGGGCCACTTCCGCGCCCTGACGGGCCGCACCACGACGGCGGAGGCCACCTTGACGGCACTGGGCCGGCGGTACGCGGACTCGGCGGCCGCGCCCGTGGCCTCCAACCCCGAACAGGCCAAGGACCGGCTGCTGTTCGCGACGACCAGCCTCGGCCAGGCCCGCACCGCGATCGACTCCGGCGACAACGGCAAGGCCGCGGTGCACGTCCGGGCGGCCGAGGGCGCGGTCGACCAGGCGGCCACCCTGGTCGACGCGGTGGAGCGGCGCGCGCAGGAGCTCGCGGAGGCCGCCGGGAAACTGCCGGGCGCCCTGAACGAGACGGACACGGACCTCGCCGACGCGCGCGGGCTGCTGACCGGCACCACCGAGGGCACCTCGACCGCCGATCTGCGCGGCCGGATCGGCCGCGCGGAGGCCGTACTGGCCGACGTGCGCCAGGAGCAGAGCGGCGGCCGGTACGACCCGATCGACGCCCTGCGCCGCATCGAGGAGGCCGACGCGGCCCTCGACGAGGCGCTGGCCGGGGCCCGCGAGCGCGAGTCGGGCCGCCAGCGGGCGGCGGCCCTGCTCGACCAGGCCCTGCTCACGGCCCGCAGCGCGATCGGCGCGGCGGCGGACTACATCACCACCAGCCGAGGCGCCGTCGGCAGCCAGGCCCGGACCCGGCTGGCGGAGGCGCAGCGCCACCTTGAGCGCTCCACCTCCCTGGCCCCGAACGACCCGCCGGGCGCTCTGGCGGAGGCGCAGCAGGCGGACTCGCTCGCGCGCCAGGCGCAGCAGCTGGCCGAGCAGGACGTGGGTGCGTACCAGAACCCGTACGGCGGCGCGGGCGGCCGACGGCAGGGCAGCGGCATGGGCGGCGCGGTGCTCGGCGGGATCATCCTCGGCGAGATCCTGGGCGGCGGCCGCGGCGGGGGCGGCGGCTTCGGCGGAGGTGGCGGAGGTGGCTTCGGCGGGGGCGGCGGGAGCGGCCCCGGCTCCTTCGGCGGCGGCGGAACCCGCGGCCGGATGGGCGGTGGCGGCCGCTTCTGACTCCCCCGGTCCCGCTCCCGCTCCCGGTCCCTCCCCCTCCCCTTCATTCCCCCAAGGAGACAGCGCACATGAGCAAGCAGACCATCCTCGGCCGCGTCACCCAGCTCGCCAAGGCCAACATCAACTCCCTGCTGGACCAGGCCGAGGACCCGCAGAAGATGCTGGACCAGCTGATCCGCGACTACACGAACAACATCTCGGAGGCCGAGCAGGCCGTCGCCACCACCATCGGCAACCTGCGGATGCTGGAGGCGGACCACAAGGAGGACGTGGAGGCGGCCTCGGAATGGGGCGGCAAGGCCCTGGCGGCGAGCAGGAAGGCCGATGAGCTGCGGGCCTCGGGGTCCACCGCGGACGCCGACAAGTTCGACAACCTCGCCAAGGTGGCCCTCGGCCGCCAGATGCAGTCGGAGAAGGAGGCCAGAACGGCCGAGCCGACGATCGCCGCCCAGACCGACGTGGTCGACAAGCTCAAGTCCGGGCTGGACTCGATGAAGAACAAGCTGACCGAGCTGACGGCCAAGCGCGACGAGCTCGTGGCCCGCGCCAAAACAGCCCAGGCGCAGAACACGATGATGGACGCGGTGAAGAACATCGACGTCATGGACCCCACCAGCGACCTGGCCCGCTTCGAGGACAAGGTCCGCCGCGAGGAGGCCATGGCCATGGGCAAGCAGGAGCTGGCCGCGTCCTCCCTGGACGCCCAGTTCGAGTCCCTGGACGACCTCGGCAAGACCTCGGAGATCGAGGCCCGCCTGGCCGCCCTGAAGGCGACGGCCTGAAACCCGCCCCGCCCACACGCGCTCCGGGGCCGGCCGCGGCCGGCCCCGCAGGGCGCCCTACCCGTACATGCCCAGCAGTTGCTCCGCCGAGAGCTCGGCCACCGACTCCGCGACGGCGCCCGGGAGCGGGAGTTCGAACCAGACCGTCTTGCCCCGGTGCGTGCGCCGGGTGCCCCAGCCGGCCGACAGCAGGCCGACGAGCTGCAGGCCGCGGCCGCCCTCGTCGGTGTCGCGCGCCCGACGCCGTCTCGGCTGCGCCAGGTTGGCGTCCCAGACCTCGCACACCAGGGTCCGGTCGAGCAGCAGCCGCAGCCGGATCTCGCCCTCGCCGTAGCGCAGGGCGTTGGTGACCAGCTCGCTCACCAGCAGCTCCGTGGTGTCGAGCAGCCCCTCCAGGCCCCACGCCGGCAGCTTGGCCCGCGCCAGTTCCCGCGCCCGGCCCACCGAACGGGCCTCGCGCGGCAGCTGCCAGTCGCCGACGGCGTCCACCGGGAGGCCCTGGACCCGGGCCATCAGGAGCGCGATGTCGTCCTCCCCGTGCCGGGTGTCGAGGGTGTTCAGGACGTGGTCGCAGACCTCCTCCAGGGGGCGCGCGGGGTCCGCCAGCGCGGACCGCAGGCCCCGTAGGCCCTCTTCCAGCGGGTGGTCGCGCGATTCGACCAGGCCGTCCGTGTAGAGGGCGAGCATCGCGCCCTCCGGGAGTTCGACCTCGACCTCCTCGAAGGGCTCCCCGCCCACGCCCAGCGGCAGTCCCGTCGGGATCTCCAGGAGCAGTCCGGGCCTCGGCTCGGCGCCCTCCTCGGCCGGTTCCACCAGGACGGGCGGCATGTGGCCCGCGTTCGCTATCGTGCAGCGCCGCGTCACCGGGTCGTACACCGCGTAGACGCAGGTCGCGAGGTAGACCTCCGAGCGGTCCGCGTCCCGTGAGTGCAGGGCGGCCCGCGAGGCCTGCTGGGAGCCGCCGGGGGCGCCGAGCCCCCGGGCGATCTCGTCGAGCGCGGTCAGCACCTCCGCCGGTTCCAGGTCGAGCAGTGCCAGGGTCCGTACCGCCGTGCGCAGTTCGCCCATGGCCACGGCCGCCCGCAGTCCCCGGCCCATGACGTCGCCGACGACCAGCGCCGTGCGGTGGCCCGGCAGCTCGATGACGTCGAACCAGTCGCCGCCGACCTCGGTGGCCGCGTTGCCCGGCAGGTAGCGGCAGGCGATGTCGAGCCCGGCCGCCTCCGGGTCGCCGGGGGGCAGCAGGCTGCGCTGGAGTATCAGCGCGCGCTCGTGTTCGCGCCGGTACAGCCGCGCGTTGTCGATGCAGACGGCGGCCCGTGCGGCGAGTTCCACCGCGACCGCCCGGTCGCGTTCGCCGAAGGGTTCGCTGCCCTTCGTACGGGAGAACTGCGCGAGTCCGACCACCGTGTCGTGCGCGACGAGCGGGACGACGAGCGTGGACTGGACGAGGTCACCCGATTCCGGGCCGCCCCCTTCCACCAGCCGCGGCCGCGCCGTCCGCAGCGCGAACGCGCCCGGCGACCCGGCCGGATACCGGTGGACCTCTCCTACGGAGACCAGCGCGCCCGGACCCGACAGCGGCGCATCCGACACCGCGGAGGCGAAGGCCACCCGCCGCAGCGGCGGCGAGGGCGCCCGGCCGGGGCCCTGGCCGGGCAGGCTGGGCACGCCCGGGCCCTGGGGCCGGGCGGGGCGGTCGTCGTCGCCCAGGAGCAGCCCCTGGTAGAGGTCGACGGCGGCCAGGTCGCAGAAGCCGGGGACGGTGACGTCGAGGAGTTCGCGGGCGGTGGTCTCCAGGTCGAGTGAGTTGCCGATGCGGTGTCCGGCCTCGTTGAGGAGGGCCAGGTTGCGCCGGACCCCGGCGGCCTCGCGGGCGGCGAGGTGGCGGCGGGTGACGTCGATGCCGATGCCGGCGACCCCGATGGGGCGGCCGGTGCCGCCGTGGACCCGGTAGAGGTTGATGGACCAGTGGCGGTTGTCCCGGCTGCCGGGGGCGGATCCGGCGATCTGGAGATCGGTGACCGAGTCGCCGGTCTCCAGGACCCTGCGCAGTGCCTCGGCCATCCGGTCGGCCTCGTGCGCGGGCAGGTAGTCGTGGACGGTGCGGCCGCGGTGCTCCTCGGCGGCGCCGCCGAAGACGGTGGCGAAACGGCGGTTGGCGCGCTGCACGGTGAGGTCCGTACCAAAGAGCAGGAAGCCGAAAGGAGATTGACCGAATATCGCCTGCGAGGCCGCCAGATCGGATTCGATCCGCCGCAGCGCGCGTACGTCGACCACGACGCAGAGCGCGGCCCGCTCCGCGGATTCGGTGTGGGTGGGCATCACATAGATCTCGGCGACCCCGTGCGCCCCGTCCCCACCCGGGATCCGGAAGGGGACCAGGCCCGTCCATTCCTTGCCGTCGAGAATCTCCGCCACCCGGCGGTGGCCCCCGGCGCGCAGCTCCGGCGGCATGAAGGCGTCGACCGGGTCGCGGCCCATGGCCTGTGCCGGGGTCAGCCCGAAGAGCTCCTCGGCGCGCAGACTCCACTGGTCGATGAGGCCGTCCGGCCCGATCGAGAACGACGCGACCTTTATGTAGTCATATATCGAGCCAGGCGGGCTGCTGTGCCACAAGGAGTCGTGCCAGGTCTCCCTGGGCACCTCCTCGGGCACACGGGCCTGATGTGCCTGTACAGGTATCTCGCTCACGCGACCGTCCCCTCCAGCTCACCGCAACCGGACCGGCCATGACCGAAGTATTCAGCACCACGGCCCCCTACGGCACGGCCTTCGCGATCACAAAAGGATCCCGTTGTTTTCCAGCCATGCCGTGTGATCGTCGACTGTCCTTCACCTTGTTACTCACCAGGAAGAGCCAACTCGAACCACACCGTCTTGCCCGACTTCCCGTGCCGGGTCCCCCAGCGCTGTGCCGAGACGGCCACCAGGTGGAGCCCGCGCCCGCCCTCGTCGTCCGGTTTTGCGACTCGCTCCTGGGGCGGATCCGGAAGCGGATCCGAAACCTCTACGAGAAGTGCCGGACCCGGGACCGTGTTGGCCACGGCCGGATTCCGTCGTACCAGACGGACCCCGATGGGGCCCGAGGCGTAGCGCAGGGAGTTGGTGACCAGCTCGCTGACCAGCAGTACGGTGACATCGCCGACGGACTCCAGCCCCCAGTCGCGGAGGGTGCCGCGCACGGCGTGGCGGGCGGTGCGGACGGCGCCGGGTTCCGCCGGGAAGGCCCACTCGGCGCATTCACCGTCTGTGTCGATCACGCCGATCACTTCCCGGGCCGGCTGGCGACCCCAGTCCGTTCGACAGGGACAGAACCACGGGGGGACGAGTATGAGATAGGGATTAATACCGACATACCCGATATTCAGGGCGTCGTACCACTCGGTCCCCCACGGACCGGCGCACTGTGGCTCAGACGGCCTACAGAGAGCGCGTCATGCGCCCCTGCGCGCGTAGCCTGCGCCCGGCCTCGGCGACCGCGGGCCGGTCCTGGTCGAGCCAGTCCACCGAGTCGAGCTCTTCGGGGCCGAGCCAGCGCAGCTCGTCGTGGTCCTCCAGCGCGGCCGGCTCACCGGAGAGCAGCCGGGCCGTCCACACGTGCAGTACGAGTCCGGGCCGCAGCGGCCACTCCCCCGGGATCCGCTCCAGCGCCTCGGTCTCCACGCCGAGCTCCTCGCGCAGTTCCCGCACGAGCGCCTCGGGCACCGATTCGCCGGGCTCGGTCTTGCCGCCGGGGAGCTCCCAGCGGCCGGCGAGCTCCGGGGGCGCACTGCGGCGGGCGGCCAGCAGGCGCCCGTCATGACAAAGGGCTCCGCCCACGACCACTCGTACAGTCATGGGCGGAGCCTATGGCAGCGGCCGCGCGGCCGCCGCATCGCTCAGTTCATCGTGGCGGTCTGGCTGGTGGTGCCGCCCTGGACGAGGCGCTCGATCCAGTAGAGCTGCTTGTGCCCTCTGTCCTCGAGGCTGTCGGCGACCTTCTGGGCTTCGGCACGGGTCGCGTACCGGCCCACTCGGTAGCGGTTGCCGTTGTCGTCCTCACGTATGACCAGCCACGGGAGCAGGGCACCGCTGTCGTTCATTGCGTTTCACCCTCCGCCGACGTACCTGCCCGGGAAACCGCATTGCGCATATGCCCGAGCTTACGCCCGACCCTTACGCAGCGGATACGGTTTTTCACGAAGGGGTACCTCCCAGGCGTACGCATCCGGCCATGCGTACGACTGTGCCGTGCGCGCCGGTTCAGACCCGGCGCAGGGTCGGCATCGGCAGGATCACCGCCCCGCCCGGGCTCTGCTCGCGGCAGACGTCTGCGCAGGTCGCGTCGAGGGAACAACAGAGCGAGCAGATCGGGCCCGACCGCACCGGGCAGCCGGCGACGTCGGGCAGCTCGTACGCCGTCTCACAGACGGAGCAGAGGTGCGTGGCGGTGACGTCCTCGACCACGGCGTCCGGCCCGGTGACGGTGTTCGGCCTGGCCAAGCAGTACTTCCCCTTCGTCGCCCACGCGGTCAACGGGCGGAGGACGAGCGCGAGTCGGGCCGCGACGAAGGTGGAGAAGACTTCCGCGCATGTCCCGAAAAGGCCGAAGAAGGCGAGGATCGAGAGGGCCCGGACACGTCCGACGGTGGTGCAGATGGAGACGGTCGGTCCGCGCCGTGCGCAGGGTGCGCTCAAGTGCCGACGCCACCCCGGGCGTCGGCATGAGCCTCACCTGCAAGACGATCCCACCAGCGGGTGACCGCCCCCGCAGGGCTCCTGCTACCGCACCGGCAGGTGGTACGCCAGGCGGTAGCGGTCGGCCGGGACGACCACGTCCGCCGTTTCCACGGCGCGGCCGGAGGCGAAGTACGTGCGCCCGATCACCAGCACAACGTGCCCCGGCACCCCGCCGAGCAGCAGGTTCTCCTCCGCCAGGCCGGGCCGGGCGCCGACCTCCTCCACCACGTTGTCCACGACCACGTCGATGGCCGCCATCCGGTCGACGACCCCGGCGCCCCCGAGCGGCCCTTCCTCCGGCAGCATCACGGGCGAGCGGCCCGTCACGGTCAGCGGCTCCCAGGAGGTCGACAGCATCATCGTCTCCCCCGCGTCGCGGAAGACGTACCGCGTGCGCATCACCCGCTCGCCCGGCTCGATGCCGAGTCGCTTCGCGATGTCCACCGGGGCCTCGATCTGCTCGCTGTTCGATTCCCAGGTGCCGCGCGCACCCGCCTCCGCCTGCTCCTGCCGGAAGGGGGTCGAGGCTCCGCCCGTGCGGTAGCCGGAGCGGGCCACCCGGCGCGGGACGGGCTGTTCCCGCACGTACGTGCCGGACCCGGACCGGCCCTCGACCAGGCCCTCCGCCATGAGGACCTTGCGCGCCTCCAGGGCCACGGTGTCGGATACCCCGTACTCCTCGCGGATCCGGGCCTGCGAAGGAAGCCGGGCGTGCGGAGGCAGGGAGCCTTCGACGATCTTCCGCCGCAGATCCCCGGCGACGCGCAGATAGGCCGGCTGCTCGCCGAAAGTCACTGGCCACTCCCATCAGGTTGACAGACAGCTACACCCTGGCAACCGACGGTTGTGCACCGCAAGCAAGGGCCAGAGTTTCACCCGAAGTGATGAAGCCAGGTCACTCAAACCCGTTACCGCGCGTTACACCTCAATACCCCGCAATACGATCATGCGGCTTCCACGGCCGGCCCCGGGCTCGGCTCGCCCGATCCGTCCGCCCCGTCGCCGTCGGCGTCCTCCAGCCACTCCGGAACCGTCGTCGACAGCCCGTACGCCCCGCGCAGCACCTTCTCCGGGCCGACCGGCAATTCGGCGACCGCCCGGTCCCAGGCGTCGCCGAACGCCTGCGAGTCCTTCGCCGCGGCGGCCCTCTGCCACTGCTTGCGCGCCGCCTCGACCCGCTCCCGCTGCAACCCCGCGGGCCCGGCCAACTGCGGCCGGTCCTTCACCCCGTCGAGCACGCGCGACTCCTCGGCCAGCGCCGCGTCCACGTCCCGCGCCCACGACCGGTACTGCTCGAGCGATTCGCGGACGTCCACGCCCGGCGAGCGGCCCAGTACCAGGTCCACCTCGTTCACCGCCTGCAGGAAGGTCACCTGGTCCGGCGTCAGCATCGCGGCGTCCTTGCGCAAGCTGCCGCGGTGCTCCTGCTCGGAGGTGCCGAGCACGCAGATCACCTGCCGGTCGCCGTCCTCCCAGCTCGCCCGCGAGGGGGCGAAGTAGTACATCCCGGCGTACGGGGGCAGCGCCCAGGTGTCCATCGCGTAGGAGTCCTGCGCGCGCCAGCAGTCCTCCGTCACCGACTGCTTCAGCTGATCCACGCCCGGGAACCGCGGTCCGCTCAACGAGGTCGAGGAGGTGACCTCCGCATCGTGGACCTGCGAACAGGCGATCCGGTAGGCGAAGGGCTCGTCGGCCAGCAGGTCCCCGGAGGGGACGTTGAAGCAGTCCCCGGGGCGCAGGTCCGCCTTGTCGGTGTACTCGCCCTCCACGTCCTCGTAGGGCTGCAGCGCGCGGACCCGGTCGAGGAAGATGCCCCCGGCCTGCTCCACGACGAAGACCATGACCAGGGTCATGGCCACCGAGACGGCCAGACCGCAGATCGCGAGCGCCTTGCCGCGCTCGCCCTTCTTCGCGATCTGTACGAGGGCCACGATCCCGAAGACGATGCCCAGCGGCGGGATGCAGAGCAGCCCGACGAGCAGCGAGGCGAGCGCGAAGCCGTTGAGCGCGGGCGGACCGTACCCGTAGGGCTGCGGGGGCGCGGGCCAGTGGTGGGGCGGCGGCGGAGTGCTCACGAGGTGCGGGGCTCCATCAGGGCAATGGCGGTGGCGGCGACGGAAGCGTTCGCTCCGGTGTAGGCGCGAACGAATGCGCGAATAGTAAGCGGCGGGCGCGCCAGCGGAAAGACCGACCCCTCGTCAGATCACCGGACGCGTAACATCCGTAGCCCGGCGCCGCAGCCGTCTCCCGGGGCGGCCGCGATCGAGCAAGGGGACTCATCCCATGACGCACGCCCTGCCCGGCTACCTCTGCTCCGAAGACGGCACGCGCTCGGACGCGCGCACCGCGCCCTGGTGCTGCCCGGTCTGCGACGGCCCGTGGGACCTCGACTTCACCCCCGATCCGGCCGCCCCGCTGGAGCCGGCGGCCGGTCCGAACTCGCTCTGGCGCTACGGCTCCGCGCTGCCGCTGACCGGGGCGTTCGGTGTGACGCTGGCCGAGGGGAACACCCCGCTGGTGCCGCTGGCGGAGCGGGTGCACGCCAAGCTCGACTTCCTGATGCCGACGCTGTCCTTCAAGGACCGGGGCGCGGTGATGCTCGCGGAGCTCGCGCGGCGGCTGGGGCCGCAGCGGGTGGTCGCGGACAGCAGCGGGAACGCGGGGACCGCCTTCGCGGCGTACTGCGCGCGGGCCGGGCTGCCGTGCGAGGTCTTCGTGCCGGAGGGCACCTCGCAGAAGAAGACGGAGCAGATGCGCGCGCACGGCGCGGCGGTACGGGTGGTCCCGGGCGGGCGCGAGGCCGCCGCGGCGGCAGCCCGCGCCGAGGCCGATCTCCCCGGGGTCTTCTACGCCAGCCACGTCTTCAACCCGTACTTCCTGCACGGCACGAAGACCTACGTGTACGAGGTGTGGGAGGCGCTCGGCGGGCACCTCCCCGAGGTGCTCGTGGTTCCCGTCGGCAACGGCACCCTGCTGCTCGGGGCCGCGCTGGCGGTGGAGGAGCTGGCCCGTCGCGGAGTGCGCCCGCCGGCCCTGATCGCCGTCCAGTCCGAAGCGGTGGCCCCGCTGGCATCGGCCTTCCACGCGGGCGCCGAGGACGCCGGGCCGGTGCCCCAGCTGCCCACCCTGGCCGAGGGCATCGCCATCCCGGCCCCGCCGCGGGCCCGGCAGATCCTGGCGGCCGTCCGCAAGTCCGGCGGCACCTTCCTGACCGTCTCCGACGACCGCATCCGCGCGGCCCAGCTCGACCTGGCCCGCCGAGGGCTCTTCGTGGAACCGACGGCCGCGGCCTGCTGGGCCGCAGTGGGCCCGACCGCCCCCGACCACCCCCTGCGGGACCGCACCGCGGTGCTCCCCCTGTGCGGCGCGGGAGCCAAGTCGGGGCTGGCCCCGGCGGGCTGACCTGGCGGTCCGTTCCCGCAATTGCCCGATGGTTGCACTGTCCACCGACATAGGCTCCTGCCATGCCCACCTCAACGACCCGCGTCTGGATCGCCCTCGCCCTCGTCTACGTGGTCTGGGGCTCGACCTACCTCGGCATCCGGGTCGTCGTCGAGACCATGCCGCCCCTCCTCTCCGCCGGCGCCCGCTTCATCGCCGCGGGAGCCCTCCTCGCCGGCCTCGTCGCCTGGCGCCACGGCCCCGCCGCGCTCAAGGTCACCCGCGCCCAGCTCGGCTCCGCCGTCCTGGTCGGGCTGCTCCTGGTCCTCGGCGGCAACGGCCTCGTGGTCCTCGCGGAGACCTCGGTGCCCTCCGGCCTCGCCGCCCTGCTGGTGGCCGCCGTTCCGATGTGGCTGGTCCTGCTGCGCGCCGGTTCCGGCGACCGGCCCTCGCCGCGCACCCTGACCGGGGTCCTGCTGGGTCTCGTCGGCCTCGCCGTCCTGACCAGCCCGGGGTTCGGCGGCGAGATCGGGATCGGCGGGGTGCTGCTGGTGCTCGGGGGCTCGGTCCTGTGGTCGCTCGGCTCGTTCTCGTCCGCGAAGCTGACCCTGCCCGCCGATCCGTTCACCGGCAGCGCGTACCAGATGCTCGCGGGCGGGGTCGGCGGGATCGGCGTCGGGCTGCTGCGCGGCGAGCAGCACGGCCTGGACCCCGGCTCGTACTCCACCGCCTCCTGGCTGGCGCTGGGCTACCTCGTCCTGATCGGCTCGCTCGTGGGCTTCACCGCGTACGTCTGGCTCCTGCGGGCGGCTCCGCTCGCGCTCGTGGCCACGTACGCCTACGTGAATCCGGTGGTGGCCGTCGCCCTGGGCTGGCTCATCCTCGACGAGGCCCTGACCTGGCCGATCCTGCTCGGCGGCGCGATCGTGGTGGCCGCCGTGTGCGTGATCGTCAGCACGGAGCGGCGCACCGGCTGACCGGGCGGCCCGGCGCGGGCGGTCCGTCGGAGGCGTTCCGGCGCGGGCGGTCCGGCGCGGGCCGCCTCTCGCGGGCGGCCCGGCGCCCGCCGTGCCGTCAGCCCTTGGCCGCCCGCTCGTACAGGGCCTTGGCCCGGCCGTCGAAGAGCGCGGCCGTCGAGTCCACGTCCGTGTCCCCGCCGCTCAGCACCCCGATCAGCTCCCCAGGCCGCCCCGCGCCGACCCGGTCAGCGATCCACGGGCTGCCGCTGGTCCCGGTCCAGAACCCGGAGCAGTTGATGTACAGCATCGCCGGGTCGTCCTCGTCGTGGCGGCTCTGCGTCGTGCACGCGACCGGCTTGTTCTGCGGGTTGTGCGTGGCCTCGGGGTAGCCGACCACGGTCACCTCCCGGTCGTAGCCGGAGGCCCAGGCGGGCTTCGCGGCCTCGTCGCGCCCGACGACGTCCTGGACGCTGCGCCCGTCGCCGTCGGGTTCCACCGTGAGGAAGGCGAAGTCGGCGGTGTCGTCGCCCCACTTCGTCCAGCGGTCGTCCACGTGGACGGAGCGCACCTTCCACACCCCCAGGGGCTGCTTTCCGGCGCCCTCCCCGGTGAACGCCGGGGCGAAGGCGAGCTCGCCGATGGCCAGCCCGTCGTGCGCGACCTCGCCGGGCCGTCCGTCCTCGCCGGCGGGGGCCACGCAGTGCGCGGCGGTGGCGACGACGTTGCCCTTCGGGCTGTCGACGACGCTGGCCGTGCACCAGTGCTCACCGTTGGCCATGAGCACCCCGACGGTGGGGAACGGGAGCACGTGCCGGTCCTCGTAGCCCCCGGAGGTCTTCACGAACACCACCGCGAGCACCGCGGTGATCCCCGCGACGGCGGCGACCCCCTTGACCCCAGGGCTCATCGCCCGGAGGCGTCGTTCACGCGGGCGCCCCGGGCCTGCTCCTGACCCGACCCTGCCGTGGGCCTGGTCGCGGGCGTGGGCGCCGACATCACCTTGCTGATCCACTCCAGGGAGCCCTCCCTCATGCCGCGCACGTACGTCTTCCCGTTGTGCTCACCATCCTGGATCACCTGCAGCCGGGTGTGCACGGGACCCTTGCCGTACTCCCGCATGAACTTCTCGGCCTTCTCGCGGCCGGTCTCGTTGGTGCCGATCTGGAAGCTGATCCAGACGTCCGGACCGCCCGCCGCGATCAGCTCGGCAGCCAGCTTCTCGGGGTTGTTCTCGTCCATGGCCCGCTTGTTCCCGTTCCACAGCGGGGAGTCGGGGACGATGTCCACTCCGCTCGCGATGACCGCCTTGAAGCGGTCGGGGTACTTCAGGACGTGCTTGAGGGCTCCGAAACCGCCCGAGGAGGAGCCCATGAAGGCCCATCCGTCGCGGGAGGTGAAGGTACGGAAATTGGCCTTCGTGAAATCCGGGATGTCCTCGGCCATCCAGGTGCCCATCTTGGGCTGGCCGGGGATGTCGGAGCCGTCGAAGTGGTGCTTGGTGTCGGCGTTGATCACCGGCATGACGAGGATGAAGGGCAGGCTCTTGCCCTCGTTCGCCCCGTCGCTCACCGCCTGCTGGAGGCCGAGCCCGGGGCCGGTGCCCCAGTAGTTCTTCGGGTAGCCGCGGCCGCCGGGGAGCGAGATCAGGACAGGGAAGGCACTGTCCGCGTACGCCGGGTCGTCGTACTCCTTCGGCACCCACACCCACACGTCGCCCGTGAAGCCGGACTTCTTGCCGGTCACCGTGGTCTGGGCGATCTGGGTGCCGTCCGGGAGCCGCGAGGTGCGGACGAACTCGGCCTTCGGCCCGGTCGGCATGGACACGCCGGGCCGTACGTCGGCGGTGGAGGACGCGGCCGTCCCGGACTTCCCGAAGGAGACGGGATCGCCTATGTCCGAGAGGAGCCCGTATTTGTACGCGGCCGCCCCGCCGCCGGCTACGAGCGTCAGCCCCAGCCCCCCGCTGATCAGGATCAGCCGCAAGCGGCGCTTGAGGCTGCGGCCCTCTCCCGTGGTGGCCGCCTCGGTCGTGGCGCCGCCGTCACCCTGCTGGTCTTGGTGCACGGATTGCTTCCGTTCCTGCTCCGGCGCCCTGGAGGAGCGCGGGTCGGACCGATTGGTCCCCCTTACATCCATAACAGAGGTATTAACGACCGGATGGGTTGCCTGGGACCGCGGGGACGTGGTGAGGACCACGCCCGCCGGGCGCGCCGCGCGCGGCCCCCGCCGCCTTGGGGGCGCGCCGCCGCTCCCCCGCGCGGGTGCGTCCGATCGCGGGGGCGGGGCGGGCGGGGCGGGGGCAGGGCTGAGCAGGGCGGGGCGGGGCAGGGCGGACCGGGACCGGGACGCCTGGAGGAGGACCGTGCGCGGCCGGTCAGCCGGCCTCGGGCTTCGGACCCTTCAGAACCTTGCTGACCCACTCCAGCGAGCCTTCCTTCATGCCGCGCACGTAGTGCCAGCCGTTGTGCTCGCCGTTCTGGATGTCGCGGATGGTCGTCTTGACCGGGCCCTTGCCGTACTTCTCCTGGAACTTCAGCATCGACGGCTTGCCGGACTCCTTGGTGCCGACCTGGAAGTTGATGTAGACGTCCGGACCGTTGCTGTCGATCAGCTTCTGCGCGAGCTTCTCGGGGTTGTTCGCGTCCATCTCCGCCTGGTGCCCCTTCCAGAGCGGGGAGTCGGGAACGAGCTCACCGCCGCTGGCGATCACGGCCTTGAACTTGTCCGGGTGCTGGAGGACCTGCTTCATGCCGACGAAGGCGCCGGAGGAGGAGCCCATGAAGGCCCAGCCGTCGCGGGACTTGTAGGTACGGAAGTTGGCGCGGGTGAAGTCCGGGATGTCCTCGGAGATCCAGGTACCCATCTTGGGCTGGCCGGGGATGTCGGAGCCGTCGTAGTAGTACTTCGCGTCCGGGTTGAGCACCGGCATGATCACGATGAACGGCAGGCTCGTACCGGCCTGGACGCCTTCGCTGATGGCCTTCTGCAGGCCGAGGCTGCGGTCGGACCAGTAGTTGGCCGGGTAGCCGTTGCCGCCGGGGAGGGCGATGAGGACCGGGAAGCCGCTCTTGGCGTACTTCGGGTCCTCGTACTCCTTGGGCGTCCACACCCAGACGTCGCCCTCGAAGCCGGACTTGGCGCCCGCGAGGCGGGTCTTGGCGATGATCGTGCCGTCGTCGAGCTTGGTGGTCTGCTTGAAGGTTGCCGCCGGGCCGGTCGCGAGCTGTACGTCGGGGTCGCCGGTCGGCGTGGGCGAGCTCTTCGGGGCCTCGCCCGGGGTCTTCGCCCCGCTCTCCCCGCCCTGGCCCACGGCGGGCGGGGTCTTGCCGAAGCTCACCGTGGAGCCGTTGCCGGAGAACCAGTCCAGCTTCCAGGCCGCGAAGCCGGCGCCGCCGAGGAGGAGCGCGAAGGCCACGGTCGCGCCGATCCACACCACGCGGCGGGAGCGCTTGCGGCGCGGCTCCTGCGGGGGTTCGTACGACTCGGGGGGCCCGGGAGTCGCGGGAGGCTCGGCTATGAGCCCACCCGGCGGGTAGAGCGGGTACGGCTGGTCATCGGTCCGCGGGCGGTGCGGGTCCTGGTGCACGAACTTGGCTCCGAACGGTCATGACTGCCCCCCAGTGGGACAGAACGGACTGGGATCCCCTTAGTCCTGATGCCTGTATCCCCAGGGAAGTTCCAAAACAGAGCAAAAACATCGGCGGAACGCGGGCCGTACGGAACCCGAACGCTCCACATCACCTCAGGGTGTCGAGCGCCTGCGCGCACCGCCCGAGCAGCCGGATCAGCAACTCCCGCTCCTCCCCGGTGAACTCGGCGGCCAGCCTGCGCTCGACCGCCACGGCCCCCGCGTCGGCGACCTCCATCACGGAGCGCCCCTCCTCGGTGAGCCGGGTCTCCAGGACGTTGCGGTGCAGTTCGTGCGGGGTCCGCTCGATGAGCCCGCGCTCCAGGAGGTTCTTCAGCACGGTGTTCATGGTCGGCGGAGTCACCCCGCACAGGCGCGCGAGCGTCGCGGCGGAGATTCCGGGCTTCTCGGAGAGCCAGAGCAGCGCGGCGTACTGCGGAACCGTTACTGCGGCCGGCTTCACCGCCGCGTTCTTGGCCCCGAGGAGCGCCTGCTCGGCGCGCTTGATGTGGGAGCCGATGCGCTCCTCGGCGGGCATGGAGGTCATCCCCCGATACTAAAGCCCTTGCGTACATTAGAGCTCTAACATACCTTCGTGTTCACACAGACAGAAGAGGACGTCCAATGCCGAAGAAGCTCCTGCCCGCATCCCTGCTGACCGTGGCGATCGCTCTCACCCTCGGCGCCGCGCCCGCCGCCCGGGCCACGCAGGACACGCAGGCCACCGCTCAGACCACTCAGACCGCCGAGGCCCCGGACGGCCGGATCTCCACGGCGTTCACCCTCCCCGGCGCCAAGGTCTTCCCGGAGGGCATAGCCGCCGACCCCCGCACCGGCACGGTCTACGTCGGCTCGTACACCGACGGCACCATCTACCGGGCCCGCTCCGGCACACGCACCGCCGAGGTCTTCCTGCCCTCCGGCACCGACGGCCGGCACACCGCGAACGGACTGCGGGTCGACGGCCACGGCAGGCTCTGGGTGACCGACTCCACCTCGGGCGTCTCGGTCTACGACACCCGCTCGGGGGCCCGTCTGGCCCATTTCGAGATCCCCGGAAGCGCCCCGCGCTTCCTCAACGACCTGGCCGTCACCCCGGACGGCACCGCCTACCTGACCGACAGCGTCCGCGCGGTGGTCTACCGGGTCACCCCGGACCAGCTCGCCGCGGGCTCCGGGCCGCTGCTGCCCGCGTACGACCTGAGCGGGCTGCTCACCCCGTCCCCGGCGGGCAGCTTCAGCCTCAACGGCATCGCCGCCGACCCGGCCGGCCGCTACCTGCTCACCGTGGACATGACGGCGGGCGACCTGTATCGCATCGACCCGCGTACGGGCGCGGTCTCCCGCGTCGCCCTGACCGGCGGCGACCTCAAGACCGCCGACGGCCTCGACCTCGCTCCCGGCGGCGTCCTGCGCGCGGCCCAGAACACGCGGAACACCCTGAGCCGCTGGCAGCTTTCGGCGGACGGCACCCGGGCCCGCCTGGTCCGCACGGTCACGGACCCGTCGCTGCAGATCCCGACCACGCTGGCCCACCTGCCCGGCCGCACCCTGGTGGTCCGCTCCCAGTTCGACAAGGACGGCGGCCCGATGCCCTCCACCGGCGCCCCGACCGCCTTCACGATCGCCTCGGTCCGCGGCCTCTGAGGAGCCGCGCCCGTAGGCCCCGTAGGCCCGTCGGCCCTGCGGATCCCGGGCGTGGACTCCCCGACACGCGAAAGCGCCGGCCCCTCGAAGGGGCCGGCGCTTTCACTGAGCGACTTCAGGCACTGAGCAACTTCAGGAACGGCCGCAGCCGGTGGCGACCGCCAGGTCGGCGATGGTGGTGTCCTCGGTCTCACCGGAACGGTGCGACATGACCACCGTGTAGCCGGCCTTGTGCGCGGTGTCCACGGTGGTGAGGGTCTCGGTGAGCGAACCGATCTGGTTCACCTTGACCAGGATCGAGTTGGCGATGCCGTCCCGGATGCCGTCGTTGAGGCGGTCGACGTTGGTGCAGAACACGTCGTCACCGGTGAGCTGGCACTTGTCGCCCAGCTCCCGCATCAGCAGCTTCCAGCCGTCGAAGTCGTCCTCCGCCATGGCGTCCTCGATCGACGAGATCGGGTAGCGGGAGACGAGGCCCGCGAGGTACTCGACCTGCTCCTCGATCGAGCGCTTGACGCCCTCGCCCGCGTAGTCGTAGACACCGTCCTTGAAGAACTCGGACGTGGCCGGGTCCATGACCAGGGAGATGTCCTCACCGGGGGTGTACCCGGACTTCTCGATGGCATCCACGACGAACTGCAGCGCCTCGTCGGAGGTGCGCAGGCTCGGAGCGAAGCCGCCCTCGTCGCCCACACCGGTGCTGTGGCCGGCGTCCGACAGCGACTTGCGCAGGGTGTGGAAGACCTCGGAGCCCATGCGCACGGCCTCGAAGAAGTTCTCCGCGCCGATCGGCGCGATCATGAACTCCTGGAAGTCCAGGGCGTTGTTCGCGTGTGCGCCACCGTTGATGATGTTCATCATCGGCACGGGCAGCAGCCGGGCGCCCGACCCGCCGACGTAGCGGTACAGCGGAACCCGGTGCGCGGCGGCGGCGGCCTTCACCGTGGCCAGCGAGACGCCCAGGATCGCGTTGGCTCCCAGCTTCCCCTTGTTGGGGGTGCCGTCGAGCGCGATCATCACCTCGTCGACCAGCGTCTGGTTCTCGGCTTCGACTCCCACGAGGGAGTCCGCTATGACGCCGTTGACCGCTTCGACGGCCGTGCGAACACCCTTGCCGTGGAACCGCGAAGCGTCGCCGTCACGGAGCTCGACGGCTTCGTTGGCGCCCGTCGAGGCACCGGAGGGAACTGCGGCACGGCCCATCGACCCGTCTTCCAGGAGGACATCCACCTCGACGGTCGGGTTTCCCCTGCTGTCCAAGACTTCGCGTCCGACAACTCGGGTAATCGCAGTCATCATGCTCCTTCATTGCTGATCGGCGCCGTGGAGCCGTCAGTGATATCCAGATTCATCGGACGCGTCATCGAGTCCATACGTGAAAGCCATGTCCGCCGGCCCGGACGCCGCCATCCTCCCTACGACACCTCCAGAGTTCAAAACGGCCGTCCCATATCGCGGACAACAGAGGCGAGTTGGGGGCCGCCACACTTCCGGCAATGACCGCATACCGCCGCTACCGTGAAGCCGTGACCGCACTGCCCGACCGGATGCGCCCGCCGCGCGCGGAAGGCTGGTTCGCGGAGGACCTCGACATCTCCGGAGTCCGCCCATCGCGATCGCACGGTAAAGCTCCGCAAGTACGCGGAGGCCGGCATCCCGCACTACTGGCGCATCGAGGACGAGGACGGGGCACCCGTCGTCCACGTCTACGAACTCGACGAACCCACCGGCGCCTACGCCCCCGCCGGCATCTTCCGGGGCACCCTCCAGCGCCCGGTGCCCTTCGCGGTCAGCCTGGACCTCGACAAGCTCACGCCGCCCCGAAGCAGCTGATACGTCAGCACGGGAGCAACATCCCAGCACCGCCCGCACCGCCTGAGCGGTCAGTAATGGTACCGAGCCGCGAGGATGACGATCTCCTCGTCCGTCACCAAGTAGACGAGGCGGTGCTCGTCGTCGATCCGCCGCGACCACACGCCAGGCAGGTGGTACTTCAAAGGTTCGGGCTTGCCGATACCTGAGAACGGGTCACGCCTGACGTCCTCGATGAGCTTGTTGATCCGGGCGAGCATCTTGCGGTCGTTCTTGAGCCAGGACGTGCAGTCCTCCCAGCCCTGATCCTCGAAGACAAGCCTCACGCGGCACCCGCACCCGCACCCGCGTCCGCCGAGTCCGGATCGATCAGCTCGCGCTCCGACACGTTGATGTGGGCCAGGGCGTTCTCGTACGCCTTGAGCAGCCGGCGGGCGTTCGCCGGAGAGCGCAGCAGGTACGAGCCCTCGCGCAGCGCCGCGTAGTCCTCGGCCGAGACGAGCACGGCGTTGCCGTGCTTCGAGACGATCTCGATGGCCTCGTGGTTCTCGTTGACTTTCTTGATCAGCGGAAAGAGCGCCTTGCGGGCTTCACTCGCAGTTATCGACACGACCTGACACCTTCCACCTAGTGGTACCTAATAACGTACCACCAGCACTCCCCCCTCGCGCAGAGTGAGCGACCGCGATGGAACCGCACGAGAATGGGCGGATTCGCGCCAACGGCCGCATGGAGGGGCGGCGCAGAAGCCCGTATCCCGGCACGACAGGAACGAACCGGGATGATGACAGGTGACAAGGAGCCAGGTTTCCCAGCACCATCCCAGCACGGGAATTGACCAGGGGCCGGACGACGGTCGCTTACGGGTGTCCTGCGGCCTCTTTGCGGACCGCTCCAAGCCGCGCCTGCTCCTCCTCGACGATCTGGCGAGCCATCGACGTGTCCGACACATCGACCGCGTCCGGCGTTGACTCGGCGACCGCGCTACGACGTGCGTACGCGTCGAACAGGCGGGTCTTGTTCTTCAGCATCTCCACCATCCGCTCGTCCACCCCGCGGGTGGTGAGCAGTCGGTGCACCCGGACCGAACGCACCTGCCCCATGCGGTGGGCCCGTGCCACCGCCTGGTTTTCGATGGTCGGTTTGATCTGAGGCTCGCAGATGATCACGACTGACGCGGCCTGCATGTTGAGCCCAACCCCCGCCGCCTCGATCTGCGCCACCAGCACCGCATGACCTGGCGCGGCTGCAAATTCGTCCACCAGCTGCTGACGGCGCGCGGGCGGCACACTTCCCGAGATCGGACCGAACACCTGACCGCCACCATTGCTCCGCGCGCCATCCAGCGTGTCCTTCACCACGCGAAGGACATCCTTGAAGTTGGAGAACACCACCACCTTCAACCCGTTCTCGGCGGCGTCCTCGACGATCTCGCACAGCCGGTTCAGCTTGGCCGACTTCTCGGGGCGCGCGTACGCCGCCCTGCGCATCGCCATGAAGTTCCCGGCACGCACGGCCTCGCGGTAGGCGTCTTCGTCCGAGGCGCTCAGCTCCTCCCACTCGTCCGTCTGCTGGAGCGCGGGCAGTTCGGTCAGAACATCCTGCTGGTTGCGGCGCAGATAGACCGGGGCGACAGCCTTCCGGAAGGCCTTGGAACCGGCCACTCCGTCACGGTCGCCGACAGCCCCTGCCAGGTGCGGCTGGAGAATCTGCACAAGATTGCGGAACTCGGCGACTCGGTTCTCCATGGGCGTGCCAGTCATGAAGAGAACGCGTTCGCAGTGCTGGGACCATTCGGTCACGGCCTGGGAGCGACGCGTCTTCGGATTCTTCACGTAGTGCGCCTCGTCCACGACTAGCATCCCCAGCTCGCCGCCCCCGGGGACCGGAAACCCACGCAAGGCGTCGAAGGTCGTCACCCCTACGCCACCCCGGCCCTTCCAGTCCGCGAACGCTTCCTGCCTGTCGGGGCCGTGAAGAGGCATCGCACGCAACTTGCTGCGGGCCTCGATCTCGCGTGTCCAGTTGATCAGGACGCTGGCCGGGCAGACGACCATGAAGTGGCTCTGCCCCTCGGCAGCGAGATGTGCCAGAGCGGCAATGGCCTGGATGGTCTTGCCGAGCCCCATCTCGTCGCCAAGGATCACCTTGCGTTGCGCCAGGGCGAAGCGAGCGCCGAAGGCTTGATAGCCGCGCAGCGACACCCGCCGGTGAGTGTCATCGAGCATCTGGTCGCGGACCCGCTCGGCAACTTCGTCGGGCAGGAACCCCTCGGCAGCGGCAGTGTCGGGTATGCGGCCGGAGATCTCCGCGAGCAGGCTGTAGTACTCGGCGGAACGCAGTTCGAAGTCGACCCAGGCCGCAACCTCGGTCGAGGTACCGCGCAGCAGATCCACCGAGGCCTGTGCGAGCAGCTCCGGCACACCGCCCAGCGCTGCTTCCTCTGTCAGCCTGCGGACCTCTGCAACGGCCTCCAGCGCCCGAGCCCGCTTGACCTGCCCCACCAGGAGCATCCGCAGCCGTCCGGCGGCCGGCTTGGCCTCGGCCAGCAGCGGACCGAGCCGCTCCGACAGAGCCGCGGCCATGTCAACGGCTCGCCGCGCATCGGGGCCCGCTTCGACCAGCACATGCAGGGCCATGACGAGCGAAGTGGTTCGCGGCTCGGGCCGATCCACGTCGATGTGGACGGCGATGCTCTCCCGAACGGCATCAGATATCTGACGTGCCGCCGCGATGATCTGATCGGCGGTCCGCTGCCCCATGCCGGGAATCTGTCGCAACCGGTAGGAACCGGCATCGAGCACCTGCCGAACCGACCGTAGCCCGCTCCTCTCAACTTCCCCGATCCGCCCCAGCCGACCCTCAGTGACCTCCTTCAACCGGGCCACTGGAATGGCATCCAGTGCCTGTTCCGCCGCCGTATCGCAGATCGGCTTCAGCGCCGCCCGAACCGCCCCGACAGCCCGCACGTGGTCGCCGGCCACCGCCCGCGCCGCCTCGTACAGCCGCCCTCCCGCGGCAACCGCCTCCCGCTCACTGCGCCCCATCCCGCCCCGGCCCCTTTCGCCATGTCCCCGCATACTGCCACCGCCACCCCGGCGCCGACCGGATCCTGCAGATTGTGTACACATGGCACACTCGGTACCCTTGGGCGCATGACGCAGCCGCTGCCCATAGAGTCCATCCGCGACGTACGCGCCCACTTGGCCGAAGTCGTCGAACGGGCCGACCGCGACGACGTGCCCACTGTCATCACCCGTCGCGGCAAGCAGGTCGCCGCCGTCGTCTCCATCGAGGTACTGCGCAAGTACCAGGAATGGGAAGAGCGCGAGATCAATCGGATCATCGACGAGCGCATGGCCAACCCGGCGCCCGGCATCCCGATCGAGGACACCATGAGGGAGACGCTGGCACGCAGTGAATGAGCACAGCGTGAGTGAGTACCGAACCGTCTTCCGCCCCGAGGCTCAAGCCGAGCTTCGGAAGATCCCTCGCGACATGGCGCTGCGCATCCTGGCCAAGCTGACCGAGCTGGAGACCGATCCCCTCGGCTTCAACACCACCGCACTCGTGTCCCAGCCCGAACGACGCCGCCTGCGCGTCGGCGACTACCGCGTCGTCTACACGCTCGACGACGGGGAGCTGGTGGTGTGGGTCGTACACGTCGGACACCACTCCACGGTCTACGACACGTAGCTGCGCAGGTCTTGCGGACTGCTGCGGACAGCACAACGGCCTGACCTGCTTTCTTGCAGGTCAGGCCGTTTGTTCACGTCCGATCAGACGTTGAAGCGGAACTCCACCACGTCGCCGTCCTGCATGACGTAGTCCTTGCCCTCCATGCGGGCCTTGCCCTTGGCGCGGGCTTCGGTGACCGAGCCGCATTCGACCAGGTCCGCGAAGGAGATGACCTCGGCCTTGATGAAGCCGCGCTGGAAGTCGGTGTGGATCACGCCGGCGGCCTCGGGGGCGGTGGCGCCCTTCCTGATGGTCCAGGCGCGGGTTTCCTTCGGGCCGGCCGTCAGGTAGGTCTGCAGGCCCAGGGTGGCGAAGCCGACGCGGCCGAGGGTGGCCATGCCGGGCTCTTCCTGGCCGACCGACTGGAGGAGCTCGAGGGCCTCGTCGTCCTCGAGCTCGATGAGCTCCGCCTCCAGCTTGGCGTTCAGGAAGATCGCCTCGGCCGGGGCGACGAGCGCGCTCTGCTCCGCCTTGAAGGCGTCGTCCGTCAGCTCGTCCTCGTCCACGTTGAAGACGTAGAGGAACGGCTTGACCGTGAGGAGGTGGAGCTCGTGGAGGAGGTCACCCTGCTCCGTGCCCTTGGTGATGCCGACGGAGAAGAGCGTCGTGCCCTCTTCCAGGATCTTCTGGGCCTTCTCGACGGCCGCGAGGACCGCGACCTTCTCCTTCTGGAGGCGGGACTCCTTCGTCAGGCGCGGGATCGCCTTCTCGATGGACTGGAGGTCCGCGAGGATGAGCTCGGTGTTGATCGTCTCGATGTCGTCCTTCGGCGAGACCTTGCCGTCGACGTGGACGACGTTCTCGTCCGCGAAGGCACGGATGACCTGGCAGATCGCGTCCGACTCGCGGATGTTCGCGAGGAACTTGTTGCCGAGGCCCTCGCCCTCGGACGCACCGCGCACGATGCCCGCGATGTCGACGAAGTCGACCGTCGCCGGGAGGATCTTCTGCGAACCGAAGATGCCGGCCAGGACCTGGAGGCGCGCGTCCGGGACGCCTACGACGCCGACGTTCGGCTCGATCGTGGCGAACGGGTAGTTGGCCGCCAGCACGTCGTTCTTGGTCAGGGCGTTGAACAGGGTCGACTTGCCGACATTCGGCAGGCCGACGATTCCGATCGTGAGCGACACGTTGGCGACTTCCCGTAGCTGGAGGGGGCGGCGGCCCGGGAGTGGGCCAAGGAGCAGTTTACTTTCCGATGAGGGGGCACGGATGTACGCGTGTCCGGACACACGATCGGCGGCCCCCCGCCTAGTTTTGAGGGGTGGAGCGATACAAGGCGCGTACGGTACGTCACCCTGCAGAACGGGCCGCCGCGGCCCCCTCGTCCCCTCCGTCCCCCGCCTCCCCCGGCCGGGAAGCGGTACGGAGGCTGCCGCGGCCGCGGCTGACCGGGCTCGGCGGCGGGCTGTTCGCCTGCGCCGCGATGTTCGTGTGCGGCGGCATCGACTGGCTGCTGTTCGACGCCTCGCTCCTCGCCTACGGGCTGCTCTTCCTGCCGGTGGCGGCCGCGACCGCCCTGTGGGTGCGCCCCGCCGACCTGATCACCGCCCCGATCACCGCCCCGATCGCCTTCGCCGTCGGGGTGTGGCCCGTGTCCGGCGGCTCCGGCGGCTTCGCCGGGGAGATCATGGGGCTGGTGTCCGCGCTGTCCCTGCACGCCGGCTGGCTGTACGCGGGGACGCTCATCGCCGCCCTGATCGTGGTGGTGCGCAAGGCCGTGCTGATCGGGCGGCGGCGGAGCGTGCCCCGCCGCGTCGTCTGAGAGTCCTTCTAGGCGGTCGACCCCGGGTGCGCCGCCATCGCCGCGCCCACGATGCCCGCGTTGTTCTGCAGTTCCGCCGGGACGATCCGCGCGCGGACGCCCTCGATCAGCGGCAGGAACTTCTCCGGCTTGCGGCTCACTCCCCCGCCGATGATGAACAGGTCCGGGGAGAACAGCATCTCCACGTGGGCCAGGTACTTCCCCACCCGGCGGGCCCAGTGCTCCCACGTGAGGTCCCCGTCGTCCTTCGCCTTCACCGAGGCCCGGGTCTCCGCGTCGTGGCCCTTCAGCTCCAGGTGCCCCAGCTCGGTGTTGGCCACCAGCCGCCCGTCGGTGAACAGCGCGCTGCCGATCCCGGTGCCCAGCGTGAGCAGGATGACGGTGCCGCCGACCCCGCGCCCCGCCCCGTAGGTCATCTCCGCGATCCCCGCCGCGTCCGCGTCGTTGAGGACCGTGACCGGCCGGCCGTCCAGGCGGCCGGACAGCAGGGCCGCCGTGTCCGTGCCGATCCAGGCCTTGTCCATGTTGGCCGCCGAACGGGTGACCCCGACCGTGACGACCCCGGGGAAGGTGACCCCGACCGGGCCGTCCCAGTCGAAGTGGCGCACCACCTCGACGACACAGCCGGCCACCCCGTCGGGGGTGGCCGGCTGCGGTGTCAGTACCTTGTGGCGCTCCTGCGCCAGATCGCCGCGGTCCAGGTCCACGGGAGCGCCCTTGATCCCGGAACCGCCGATGTCCACACCGAAGATCTGCATGGACACACCGTACGAAATGACCCGCCGGAGCGCTCTGCTTCGGACGGAAGCGGATCGGACCGGACCGGAGCGCGGTCCGGCCTACTTCTCGGAGACCAGCTCCGCCGCCTCCGCGCGCAGGTCCCGGCGCAGCTCCTTGGGCAGCGAGAAGACGATCGACTCCTCGGCCGTCTTGACGATCTCCACGTCCGCGTACCCGCGCGCGGCGAGCCACTCCAGCACCTCTTCGACCAGTACCTCCGGCACCGAGGCGCCCGAGGTCAGGCCCACCGTGGTGACGCCTTCCAGCCAGGCCTCGTCGATCTCGCTCGCGAAGTCCACGAGGTACGAGGCCTTCGCGCCGGCGTCGAGGGCGACCTCGACCAGCCGGATCGAGTTCGAGGAGTTCTTGGAGCCGACGACGATGACCAGGTCGCAGTCCTTGCCCATCACCTTGACCGCCTCCTGGCGGTTCGAGGTGGCGTAGCAGATGTCGTCGCTGGGCGGCGAGACGAGCAGCGGGAACTTGGTCTTCAGTGCGCCGACCGTCTCCATCGTCTCGTCGACCGACAGCGTGGTCTGCGACAGCCAGACGACCTTCGACTCGTCGCGGACGGTGACCTTCTCCACGTCGTGCGGGCCGTCCACGATGGTGATGTGGTCGGGGGCCTCTCCGGAGGTGCCGATGACCTCCTCGTGGCCCTCGTGGCCGATGAGGAGGATGTCGAAGTCCTCGTTCGCGTACCGGATCGCTTCCTTGTGCACCTTGGTGACCAGCGGGCAGGTCGCGTCGATCGTCGCGAGCTTGCCGCGCGCCGCCTCCTCGTGCACGACGGGGGCCACCCCGTGCGCCGAGAACATCACGATGGAGCCCTCGGGCACCTCCTCCGTCCGCTCGACGAAGATGGCGCCCTTCCTCTCCAGGGTCTGGACCACGTACTTGTTGTGCACGATCTCGTGGCGTACGTAGACCGGCGCACCGTACTGCTCGAGGGCTTTCTCGACGGCGATCACGGCTCGGTCCACGCCCGCGCAGTAGCCGCGGGGGGCGGCGAGCAGGACGCGTCGGGATGCGGGAGCAGGGGCGGGAGCAGTCATGCGCTCCATCGTACGGGGGTCTTCAGGAGGCCGGACGTCCCCCGTTCGACGCAGACTGGGTCGAACGTCCGTACCGGCTATCCCCCGGAGGAACGATGGCGTCCGCGACGGATTCCAGCACGACGCCCGGTGCTCCCGGCCCCTCCGGCGGCGGGGCGCCCGGCACCGCGCTGACGCGGAACCTGGGCTTCCGGGACCTGGTCGTCTACGGACTGCTCTTCATCGCCCCCATGGCCCCGGTCGGCGTCTTCGGGACCCTCGACGCCAAGTCGCACGGCGCCGTGGCGCTGGTCTACCTCGCCGCGACGGTCGCGATGGCCTTCACCGCCTTCTCGTACGCCCAGATGGTGCGGGTGGCCCCCCAGGCCGGCTCCGTCTTCACGTACGCCCGCAAGGGGCTCGGCGAGGGCCCCGGCCTGATCGCCGGCTGGATGGCGATGCTCGACTACCTGCTGATCCCGGCGGTCGCGTACCTCTTCTCCGGCATCGCCATGCACGCCCTGGTCCCGGAGGTCTCCCGGTGGGTGTGGACGGCCCTGGCGGTGGCCGTGACCACCCTGCTCAACCTGTGGGGCGTACGGGCGGCAGCGCGCGTGGGCTTCGCCGTGCTGGCCATGGAGATCCTGGTCCTCCTGGTGTTCCTGGTCTCGGCGGTGACGGTCCTGGTCCGGGACGGGGCGCAGCGCGGCTGGCTCTCCCCGCTCACCGGCGACGGCTCACTGGGCTTCTCGACGGCCGCGGTGCTCGGCGCGGTCTCCGTGGCGGTCCTGTCGTACCTGGGCTTCGACGCCATCGCCTCCTTCGCGGAGGAGGTGACGGGGGGCAGCGCGAAGGTGGCGCGGGCGGTGCTGTTCTGCCTGGCGCTGACCGGGGTGCTGTTCATCGCCCAGACCTATCTGGCGGCCCTGCTGACGCCGGTCTCCTCGGCGGAGCTGGCGGCCGACCCGGGGCTTCAGGGTCCGGCCTTCTACAACACGGTCGAGGCCTCGGTGGGCGGCTGGCTGCACGACCTGGTCGCCGTCAGCAAGGCGATCGGGGCGGCCTTCGCGGCGCTGGCCGGGCAGGCGGCGGCGGGCCGGCTGCTCTTCGCGATGGCCCGCGAGCGGCGGCTGCCGCGCCTCCTCGCGCACACCTCCCACGGCACCCCGCGCAGGGCCCTGCTGGTGGCGGCCACGGTGACGCTGGTCGCGGCGGTGTGGGCGGCCCGGCGCGACGACGGCCTGGACCACCTGGTCTCGGTGGTCGACGTGGGCGCGCTGGTGGCGTTCACGCTGCTGCACGCCTCGGTGGTCGGCTGGTTCGTCGTCAAGCGGCGCGAGGGCGCCCCGAACTGGTTCAAGCACCTGGTGATGCCGGTGCTCGGCGCCGCCGTGACCGTCGCGGTGATCGTCGAGGCCTCGTGGACGGCGCAGCTGGTGGGGGCGGTGTGGCTGCTGGTGGGCCTGGGGGTGCTGGTGGCCCAGCGCGGACGACGCGCGGGCGCCGAAGGGTCCGGGCCCGACGCCGGTGTCGGCGCGGGCGGTTAGCCTGCGTGCATGGGTCTGAATACGTCGGCTGACGCGCCGCTGCCGGTCGGTCAGGTGTCCCGGCTCATCGGGGGCTGGATCGACAAGCTCGGCCAGGTGTGGGTGGAAGGGCAGATCACGCAGCTCTCGCGGAGGCCGGGAGCGGGGGTGGTCTTCCTGACGCTGCGCGATCCCTCGCACGACATCTCCCTCAGCGTGACCTGCTTCCGCCAGGTCTTCGACGAGGTCGCGGACTCCGTGACGGAGGGCGCGCGCGTCGTCGTACTCGCCAAGCCCGAGTGGTACGCCCCGCGCGGGCAGCTGTCCCTGCGGGCGACGGAGATACGGCCCGTCGGCATCGGCGAGCTGCTCGCCCGGCTGGAGCGGCTCAAGCGCTCGCTGGCCTCGGAGGGGCTCTTCGCGCTGGACCGCAAGAAGCCGCTGCCGTTCCTGCCCCAGCTGATCGGGCTGGTGGTGGGGCGGGCCTCGGCGGCCGAGCGCGACGTACTGGAGAACGCGCGGCGCAGGTGGCCGGCGGTCCGCTTCGAGGTCCGCAACGTGGCCGTCCAGGGGGTGCACGCGGTGCCCCAGGTGATCGAGGCGGTCAGGGAGCTGGACGCCATGCCCGAGGTGGACGTGATCATCGTGGCGCGCGGCGGCGGCAGCGTGGAGGACCTGCTGCCGTTCTCCGACGAGGAGGTCGTACGGACCGTCGCGGCGGCCCGTACTCCCGTGGTCTCGGCGATCGGGCACGAGCCGGACTCCCCGCTGCTGGACCTGGTCGCGGACCTGCGGGCGTCCACGCCCACGGACGCGGCGAAGAAGGTGGTCCCGGACGTGGGCGAGGAGCTGGAGCGGGTGCGCCAGCTGCAGGGCCGGGGGCTGCGCGCCGTGCGCGGGCTGCTCGACCGGGAGGAGCGGGGGCTCGCGCACGCGCTCGCCCGGCCGGTCTTCGTCCACCCCCAGCGGATGGTGGAGACCCGGGAGGCCGAGCTGGACGCGCTGCTGGCGCGTGCGAGGCGGACCCTGGGGCACTTGCTGGACCGGGCGGATTCGGAGCTGGCGCACACGCTGGCCCGGGTGGTGGCACTGTCCCCGGCGGCCACGCTGGAGCGCGGGTACGCGGTGCTCCAGCGGGCGGACGGGCACGTGGTGCGCTCGCCCGAGGACGTGGCGGCGGGCGACGTGCTGCGGGCGCGGGTGGCGGAGGGCGAGTTCGCGGTGCGGGTCTCCGAGGAGACCCGCGGCGCCTAGACGGCCCAGGCCGTCTCCGGCGGGCACGCCTCCGCCGAGAAATCGTTGCATTACACATATGAACTGGGAGCGGGAATGACCGGAACCGAAACGGCGCTGGGATACGAGCAGGCCCGGGACGAACTGATCGAGGTCGTCCGCAAGCTGGAGGCCGGCGGGACCTCACTGGAGGACTCCCTCGCGCTCTGGGAGCGCGGCGAGGAGCTCGCGAAGGTGTGCCGCCACTGGCTGGAGGGCGCGCGGGCCCGACTGGACTCGGCGCTGGCAGCCCGGGACGCGGCGGGGGCCGACGGGGAGGCCGGGGAGCGGGACGGCGGGGAGTGACCCGGGGACTACCGGGCGGCGACCCGGGGGTGCCCCGGGGGTGACCTCTCTCACCCCCACCCGGATTTAGTTGAACTTTCATCTACCTGGGGCGTACTGTCGGGACATCGCTTCGCAGTTCCGTACAGAAGAAGGCTTTCCGATGTCTCTCGTTCTCGACGCCGCCGCTCAGGACCTCCTCTTCCGTGAGGCGCGCACCGCCAACACGTTCTCCGACGAGCCGGTGACCGACGAGCAGATCCAGGCGATCTACGACCTGGTGAAGTTCGGCCCGACCGCCTTCAACCAGACCCCGCTGCGCATCACGCTGGTCCGCTCCCCCGAGGCCCGCGAGCGCCTGGTGCAGCACCTGGCCGAGGGCAACCAGGCCAAGACCCTGGCCGCCCCGCTGGTCGCGATCCTGTCCGCGGACAACGAGTTCCACGAGGAGCTCCCGCAGCTGCTCCCGCACTTCCCGCAGGCCAAGGACATGTTCTTCTCCGAGCGTCCGGTCCGCGAGCAGTCCGCGCTGGTCAACGCCTCCCTGCAGGCCGCCTACTTCATCCTGGGCATCCGCGCCGCCGGCCTGGCCGCCGGCCCGATGACCGGTCTGGACTTCGCCGGTGTGGCGAAGGAGTTCCTGGACGGCGACCACACCCCGCTGATGGTCGTCAACATCGGCAAGCCGGGCGAGGACGCCTGGTTCGCGCGCTCCCCGCGCCTGGACTTCGACCAGGTCGTCACGACCGTCTGAGCCGAGCCACCGACGACGAAGGCCGCGCACCCCGGAGATGTCCGGGGTGCGCGGCCTTCTCGCGCATCGGCGCCCGCGCTACTGCTGCTGCGGCTGCTCGGGGCCCTGCTTGAACTCCAGGGCGGCGGCCATCACTCCGAGGTCCTCGAAGGAGGCCGTCCCCGTCACCACGGTGACGTAGCCCTGTTCCCGCCGCACGAGGGCGTCGTACTTCTCCCCGTCCCAGCGCTCCCAGGCCTGGTCGCCGACCTGCTGCGTCTGCCCGGTGGCCGCCGCCTTCTGCGTGACCTTGCTGAGGTAGCCCGCCGTGGTGTCCGCCGACTGCTCCACCGCCACGTACTGCTTCCGCGGGTCCAGGAAGCCCAGGTGCCAGGATTTGGCTTCCTTCCCGTCGTACGTCACCGAGGTCGCCCGCCACTCCTTCGGCAGCCCGACGGGGGCGGCCACCGGGTACGGGGCCGCGCGCCGGGCCGTGAGCGTCTCGACGCGGTAGTCGACCACCCGCGTCGGATCGGCTTTCTCGTCATGTGGGATGAAGATGTAGATCCCGCCCACGACGAGACCGATCGCCACCAACGAGAGGACCATGTCCCGAATCGTCTGCTTGCCTTTCATACCTGCCACCGGACCATGGTCCCGCATCGCCCGCGGCGATCACCGCCGGGGTCCGTGTCGCGTCCCGCGCGGGGCGCAAGATGTCCGCTCAGGACAACCGGCTGACCGATATACCGCTCATACGTGACCCGGTCTGCTCAATATGTCGACGTACCGATAGAGTCCAGGGACCCTCACTCCCGGCCGTCGCCGTACAGAAAGGTGCGCTCCGATGACCGAGCACAACCTGCCGCCTCAGCTCGAAGTCTCTCCGGAGGCACCCGACCGCAACCTCGCACTGGAGCTCGTCCGGGTCACCGAGGCCGCCGCCATGGCCGCGGGCCGCTGGGTCGGGCGCGGCGACAAGCTCGGCGCCGACGGCGCCGCGGTCAACGCCATGCGCACCCTGATCTCCACCGTTTCGATGAACGGCGTCGTCGTCATCGGCGAGGGCGAGAAGGACGAAGCGCCGATGCTCTTCAACGGCGAGCGGGTCGGCGACGGCACCGGTGCCGAGGTCGACATCGCCGTGGACCCGATCGACGGCACCACCCTGAACGCCAAGGGCATGCCGAACGCGATCGCCGTCCTGGCCGCCGCCGACCGCGGCACCATGTTCGACCCGTCCGCGGTGTTCTACATGGAGAAGCTGGTCACCGGTCCCGAGGCCGCCGACTTCGTCGACATCAACGCCCCGGTCTCCGTCAACATCCGCCGCGTCGCCAAGGCCAAGAACATGGCCGTGGAGGACGTCACCGTGGTCATCCTCGACCGCCCCCGTCACGAGGGCATCGTCAAGGAGATCCGCGAGACCGGCGCCCGCATCAAGTTCATCTCCGACGGCGACGTCGCCGGCTCGGTCATGGCGGTCCGCGAGGGCACCGGCGTCGACCTGCTCCTGGGCATCGGCGGCACCCCCGAGGGCATCATCTCGGCCTGCGCCATCAAGTGCCTCGGCGGCACCATCCAGGGCAAGCTGTGGCCCAAGGACGACGCCGAGCGCCAGAAGGCCATCGACGCGGGCCACGACCTGGACCGGGTCCTGCACACCAACGACCTGGTCTCCGGCGACAACGTCTTCTTCGTCGCGACCGGCATCACGGACGGCGAGCTGCTGCGCGGCGTCCACTACCGCTCCGAGACCGCCACGACCTCCTCGCTGGTCATGCGCTCGAAGTCGGGCACGATCCGCCAGATCGACTCCACCCACCGGCTCTCGAAGCTCCGCGCGTACAGCGCGATCGACTTCGACCGCGCCCAGTAGGACCGGGGCTGCAAGCGGCGCCGTACAGCACGGCGCGGCACGGCACGGCACAGCACGGCAGAAAGGGGCGTTCCCGCGTGCGGCGGGAGCGCCCCTTCCGTGTGTCCGCAGCCCGCCCGTCCGCCTACGAGGCTTCGCGCAGCTCCCCCGTCCGGCGCCGCCGCCGCGCCAGCACCACCCGGCGCTCGGCGGCGGTGAGCCCGCCCCAGACGCCGTAGGGCTCCGGCTGGAGCAGCGCGTGCTCGCGGCAGGCGATCATGACGGGGCAGCGGGCACAGACCCGCTTGGCGGCGTCCTCGCGGGACAGCCGGGCCGCGGTCGGCTCCTTGGAGGGGGCGAAGAACAGCCCGGCCTCGTCGCGCCGGCACACCGCGTCCGCGTGCCATGGCCCGTCCTCTTCCTTGGCCGGCACCCGCGGCTTCGGCACGGCCGCCGTCGGCCGCCCCTGAAGAGTCTGGACGGCGGCTACCTGCAGGGACTGGCGCGGCGGATGCGGCACGGTCTACTCCTGACGACGTATACGCGAGCGAGAGACGATGCACCTGTCCCTACCCGCTGTGCGCGCCCCTATGCACCGAGTGCCTCCGATCCGGACGGTTCGACCGAAACGTGACGGCGTCCCGCGCGGTCAGGCGACGGGCGGCGTCCAGTCGGGCCGGCGGCCCAGGAAGGCGAGCAGCGAACCGGCCGGATCGGCGTCCGGGTCGGGGGCGGGCGTGAGCGCCGGGCCGTAGGCGAAGCCGCGCAGGGGCTCGACGAGCACCTCCGCGGCCGGACGCAGGGCCGCGGCGAGCGCGGGGGTCAGCGGGGAGGCCTGGCCGGTGGCGACGGCGATGTCCCAGGCGTGGACGGCCGCGTCGAGGGCGGCGGCGCCGACCGCGGTCTCGGCGGGCACGGTGAACGGCGGCAGCGGGACGGCGACCTCGGCCGCGCCCGGCTCGACCCCGGCGAAGGCCTCGGCGGCGGCTTCGAGGGCCGGCTCCAGCAGCTCCGCGGGGGTACCGGCCAGGATGCCGGAGGGTGCGAAGGGGTCCTCGGACGGTCCCGGGCCGCCGGTGAGCCGGGCCGCGTAGGCGAGCTGGTCGCCGGCCGCGTGCTGGAGCACTTGGCCGACATTCCACTGGTCGCACGGGGTCGGTCCGGACAGGCCGTCGGCAGTTGTGCCGTCGACGACGGAGCGCAGTGCAGCGTACGCCTGGTCGAGCAGGTCCCACTTGGATGCGGTCATGGGCCGACCCTAACCGGCGACCTCCGGCCAAACGGCTGGATTTCAGAGGCAGTTGCCCGCGTGTCGGCTCCTCCCGGGCGCCGGACCGGACGCCCGACCGAAAGAGACGGCCCAGACCTCGGTCAGCCCTCGGTCCGCTTGCCGAGCCCCCGGGCCAGGTCCACCAGGCGGGCGCCGAACTTGTGCCGCGCCTCGATGTTGCCCAGCAGGGCGAAGCCGCGGACGATCACGACCGGGGCGTGCGGGTCCGCGCCGCCGGCCTGGCCCTCGCCGTGCACCTCGACGTTGCCGAGCACCCCGCTGCCGTAGCCGCGCAGGGTGACGTTCTCCGGGACCAGGATCTCGACGTTGCCGAGGACGCAGGTCACATTGATCTCGGTGACCTGCTGCTGGAAGACCGCCTCGGTGAGGTCGATGGTGATGTCGCCGAGGACGGAGACCGCGCGGGTGTTCGCGCCCGGCCGCCAGCGGCCCTTGCGGGAGGAGCTGCTGAACACCGCGACGAGGGTCTCATCGGGCAGACCGCCCGTCGGCTGCTGCGCCCCGTACCCCGCGCCCGCGGCGGCGTACGCGGGCTGCTGACCGGCGGCGGCGCCGGGCGCGGGCAGGTCCCGTACGAGTACGTCGAGCTCGCCGACCGTCTTGAAGGCGTACAGCGAGTCGAGGCGGTCGGAGTGCTCCTCGGAAGTCAGCCTGCCCTCGGCGAGGGCGTCGGCGAGGATCTGCGCGATCCGGTCCCGGTCGGCGTCGGAGGCGCGCATCCCGGCAGGGGAGGGCGCGGGGGCGGAGGGGTGCTTTTCCAGGTCCACGCCGCCCAGCATAGCGAGACACGATAGATCGCGATACTGGGCAGTGAGCCTTACCTCACAGACAAACGTCCCGGCGGAGGTCCTACGCTGGATACCGCGCTGCCAATTTGGTCGCCAGCGCCGTCTGCCGAGTGAGGAATGACTGCCGTCATGCCAGAGTTTGCGTACACCGACCTGCTGCCCCTGGGCGAGGACAACACCCCCTACCGGCTGATCACCGCGGAGGGCGTCTCGACCTTCGAGGCCGACGGCCGTACGTTCCTCAAGGTCGAGCCGGAGGCGCTGCGCAAGCTCGCCGAAGAGGCGATCCACGACATCCAGCACTTCCTGCGCCCCGCGCACCTCGCGCAGCTGCGCCGCATCATCGACGACCCCGAGGCGAGCGCGAACGACAAGTTCGTGGCCCTGGACCTGCTCAAGAACGCGAACATCGCGGCGGCCGGCGTCCTGCCGATGTGCCAGGACACGGGCACGGCGATCGTGATGGGCAAGCGCGGCCAGAACGTCCTGACCGAGGGCGGCGACGAGGCGGCGCTCTCGCGCGGCATCTACGACGCGTACACCCGCCTGAACCTGCGCTACTCGCAGATGGCCCCCCTCACCATGTGGGAGGAGAAGAACACCGGCTCGAACCTGCCCGCGCAGATCGAGCTGTACGCGACCGACGGCGGCGCGTACAAGTTCCTCTTCATGGCCAAGGGCGGCGGCTCCGCCAACAAGTCCTTCCTCTACCAGGAGACCAAGGCGGTCCTCAACGAGGCCTCCATGATGAAGTTCCTGGAGGAGAAGATCCGCTCGCTGGGCACCGCGGCCTGCCCGCCGTACCACCTGGCGATCGTGGTCGGCGGCACCTCGGCCGAGCACGCGCTCAAGACCGCGAAGTACGCCTCCGCGCACTACCTGGACGAGCTGCCGACCGAGGGCTCCGCGCTGGGCCACGGCTTCCGCGACGAGGCCCTGGAGCAGCAGGTCTTCGAGCTGACCCAGAGGATCGGCATCGGCGCGCAGTTCGGCGGCAAGTACTTCTGCCACGACGTCCGCGTGGTCCGTCTCCCCCGCCACGGCGCGTCCCTCCCGGTCGCCATCGCGGTCTCCTGCTCGGCAGACCGCCAGGCCACCGCGAAGATCACCGCGGAGGGCGTCTTCCTGGAGCAGCTGGAGCGCGACCCGGCCCGCTTCCTGCCGGAAACGACGGACGAGCACCTGAACGACTCGGCGGACGTGGTCTCCATCGACCTGAACCAGCCGATGGACGAGATCCTCGCCACCCTCACCAAGCACCCGGTCAAGACCCGCCTGTCCCTGACCGGCCCGCTGGTCGTGGCGCGCGACATCGCGCACGCCAAGATCAAGGAACTCCTCGACTCCGGCGCGGAGATGCCGCAGTACCTCAAGGACCACCCGGTCTACTACGCGGGCCCCGCGAAGACCCCCGAGGGCTACGCCTCCGGCTCCTTCGGCCCGACCACGGCCGGCCGCATGGACTCCTACGTGGAGCAGTTCCAGGCGGCGGGCGGCTCCAAGGTCATGCTGGCCAAGGGCAACCGCTCCCAGCAGGTGACGGACGCGTGCGCCTCGCACGGCGGCTTCTACCTCGGCTCCATCGGCGGCCCGGCCGCGCGCCTGGCCCAGGACTGCATCAAGAAGGTCGAGGTCCTGGAGTACGAGGAGCTCGGCATGGAGGCGGTCTGGAAGATCGAGGTCGAGGACTTCCCGGCCTTCATCGTGGTCGACGACAAGGGCAACGACTTCTTCCAGAACCCGGCCCCCGAACCGACCTTCACCCACATCCCGGTCCGCGGCCCGGGTCTGTAACCCGACACCCCGGACCCCGAGGGCCCCTCCGCCGATCGGCGGAGGGGCCCTCGCGCATCTCCGCCGATCGGCAGATGGATCGCGGACGAGCTCCCGACAAGGCCCTGGGGCGTGGCCAACCTCGACGTACACCCCGACCTCACGGCCACCCAGGCCCCGGTGGGCACCTGCATGGCCCCGGCCCCCTTGACCACCGGGCCCCGCTGAGTCCCGCCCGGAAGGGGGACCGCATCCGGTTAACGTCGGGGACACGCCCACGCGCCTGCGCGTTCACCCCGGTTTGCAAGGATTTCCGCATGACAGCGACACCCTCCCTCCGTACGGCCCGCGGGACGCGGGTCATCGCTCACCGCGGGGCCTCCCACGCGTACCCCGAGCACACTGTCGAGGCCTACCGGCAGGCCATCGCCGACGGGGCCGACGCCCTCGAATGCGACGTGCGGCTGACCGCCGACCACAGGCTGGTGTGCGTGCACGACCGTCGGGTCGAGCGGACCTCCGACGGCCGCGGGGTCGTGTCCGGGATGACCTACGAGGAGCTGCGCGCCCTCGACTTCGGCGCCTGGAAGGGGGCCCCGCACGCCGGGGCCCGGGTGCTGCTCTTCGAGGACCTGCTCCGGGAGGCGCTGGCCGCGCCGTATCCCGTCGGGCTCGCCGTCGAGACCAAGCACCCGACCCGCGCGGGCGGCCGGCTGGAGACCGAGCTCGTACGGGTGCTGCGCGAGCACGGGTTGGCCGACGGCTCCACCGGCCGCGTCGAGGTGATGAGCTTCTCGCGGGCCGCGCTGACCCGGATGCACCGCCTCGCCCCGGGCCTGCCCGCCGTGTACCTGATGGAACGCAGGCTCCGCCCGGTCCGTCCCCCGTACGCCACCCACGCGGGTCCGGGCATCGACCTCGTGCGCCGCGACCCGGGGCTGGTGGGCCGGCTGAAGGCCAGGGGGCTGTCGGTGCGGGTGTGGACGGTGGACGAGCCGGCCGACGTGGAACTGTGCCTGCGCCTGGGCGTGGACACGATCATCACCAACCGGCCCCGGGCGGTGCGGGAACAGCTCGGATCCCGGTAACTCCCGCTGCCCACACCGGCATTGGCTGGTTCGTGCTAGTGACAGCCGGTCGGTGAACCTCGAACCTATGCCGTGGCGTGCAGAGCGGTGGGATCCGTCCGCGAGCGCGCCTGGCCGACGACTGGACAGGCGCTCACCGGCGCCGTGGCACGGGCGAGGTGGCTGGGCATGAGCGGCACACGGCACAGGATGAGACGCACGGCGGCCGACAGACCCACGGAGAGCGGCCCAAGCGGCGGGAGCGCCTCGGGCCGCGGACCGCGCTACCTCCTCCTCGGGCCGCTGGAGGTCCGCCGGGCCGGGGTGCCGTGCACGCCGAGCCCGCTCAAGCACCGGGCCCTGCTCGCGGTCCTGCTGCTGCACTCCAACCGGCTGGCCTCGGCGGACATGCTGATCGACGAGCTGTGGGACGGGCACCCGCCGAGATCCGCCGCGGCGACCCTGCAGATGTACGTGTCCGGGCTGCGCCGGACCCTGGACCCGGCGCACGGCCGCGCGGGCGGGGACCCGCGCCGCCACCCGGTGCTCCGCACGGCCGGCTCCGGCTACGTGATGTCCGTGGCACCGGGCGAGCTGGACCTCGACCTCTGCCGGGCCCTGGCCGCGCGCGGCCGGCGGCTACTGGCCGCCGGGGACTGCGGGGCGGCCAGCGAGTCCTTCTCGGGGGCGCTCTCGATGTGGCGGGGCCGGCCGCTGGCCGACCTGGGCCCGGCGCGACTGCCCGCGTACTACGCGGTCCGCCTGGAGGAGGAGCGGCTCGCGCTGCTCCACGACCGGATCGGCGCCGACATCTGCGCGGGCCGTGCCCAGGAGGTCGTCGCCGACCTGGCCGAGCTGTGCGCCCGGCACCCGCTGCGCGAAGCCTTCCACGAGCAGCTGATGCTGGCCCTGGCCGGCACCGGCCGGCGGGCCGAGGCGCTGGACGCCTTCGCCCGCGCGCGGAGCGTCGTCGTCGCCGGGACCGGCATGGAGCCGGGGCCCGGACTGCAGGCCGTACAGCGGGCCCTGCTGCACGGGTTACACCCGTCGGCCCCCGTTCACGGCCGATGTCGCCGCCCCCGGCTCCTGCAGCCCGTCGGGCACTGAACCTCCCGGACCCAGGCGCCAGCCGAGGCGGCGCCGGTAGTAGACCAGCGGCTCGGCCTCCGCCACCGTGCAGCCCACCACCTCGGCCACCAGCACCACGTGGTCCCCGTGCGGAAGGACCGCGGCCACCCGGCACTTGAGGTAGACCGGGACGCCCGCGATCCGGGGCGTCCCCTCGTCCCAGTCCCACACCACGTCGTCGAACTTGTCCCGGGAGCTCCCCGCGAACACCTTCGCGAGGGCCTCGTCCGCGGAGCCCAGCAGATGCGCCCCGAAGGGCGTGCCCACCCGTGCCCCCATGGCCCGGTAGGTGCGCGAACCGCGTGCGAGCGCCACCATCACCGACGGCGGGGCCACGCTGTAGGAGCTGAGGGAGGACACCAGCAGTCCGCACGGGCTGCCGTCGGCGCGGCGCGCGCAGACCACCGCCACCCCGGACACCAGGCGGGCCATCGCCTCGGTGAACGCGGCCGCCGGGTCGCCCGGCCGGGTGTCCGGCCGCGACCGCGGTCCCTCCTCCCTCCGACGCAGGCTCATCCGGTCCGCTCCGCCTCAGACGGCGCTGCGCTCGGCGGCGCGCCGGCAGACGTCGCGTTGCCGGACCGCGTCGGGGTCGCCCGTGGCCGCGTAGACGGCCTCGTAGTCCGTCGCCGCCTCGGCGAACCGGCCGGCCGCCTCGTGGACCACGGCCCGGTTGAAGCGGAAGTCGGGCCGGTCGGCCAACTCCACCGCCCGGTCGAAGTCGGCGGCCGCGGCCGGCAGATCGCCTTCCAGATAGGCCAGTTCGCCCCTGACGGCCCAGGCCTCGGCCAGCCCCGGATCGCCGGCCAGCGCGGCCGCCAGGGCCTCGGCGGCCTCCTTGGTCCGGCCCTCCTCCGCCAGCAGCCGGCCCCGCAGGCACAGCAGGTGGGCGTGGCCGGGGGCCTGGGACAGCCCGGCGTCCACGTCCGCGAGGGCCGCCTCCGCGTCACCCGCGTCGGCGAACAGGCCGGCCCGGCCGAGCAGCGCCTCCTGGTGGCCCGGTTCCAGCTCCAGGGTGCGGTCGAAGTCGGCCAGTGCGCCTTCGGTGTCGCCCAGTTCCAGCCGGGCGTCGCCCCTGTTGTAGTAAGCCTCCGGGAAGGGCGCTTCGAGGGACAGGGCCCGCTCGTAGTCGGCGATGGCCTCCTCGATGCGGCCGAGCTTGCGCAGGATGTTGCCCCGGTTGAAGTAGTGGTCCGCGAAGTCGTCGTCCGCGTCCATGATCTCCGCGTAGTCCTCCAGGGCCGCCTCCAGTCGCCCGCTCATGCTGTTGACCTGGGCCCGGTTGTAGCGCAGGCCGACCCGGTGCCAGGTCTTCTCCCCCAGGCCCAGCTCCCGGCCGAGCCGCTCGATCCCCTCGTCGAGCAGCCGCAGCGCCTCGTCGGGGCGGCCGTCGCGGACCTCCACGAGGGCGAGCCCGTTGCGGTTGAAGACCGAGTAGAAGGACCGCTCCTTGGGGTCGGGCAGCAGGTCCGCCAGCGCGATGGCCGTGTTGACCCAGGCCCGCGCCCGGCGCGGATCGCGCCGCTCCTCCGGGTAGTGGCGTGCGTAGAGCATGCCGATCTCGTAGGCGAGCTTCATGTGGTGCGCGGGGTTCAAGGTGGCCGTCCGCGCCTCTTCCTGGAGCACGGCCGACTCGTCGGGGCGGCCCGCCGCCGCCAGGCAGACTCCGGACTCGCGGATGAACACCCACCACAGCTCGGGGCGTTCGGCCGGGTCCACGAACCGCCTTCCCTCATCGCCCAGTTCGGCCGCGATGTGGTAGAAGCCCAGGTACTTGCAGCGCAGCAGGGCCGCGCGCAGGGCCTCGACCCCGGCTCCGGCCGCGTCGGAGCCGCGCATCAGGTGGTAGGGCAGGGCACCCAGCCGGAGCGAGGGTTCGCGCTCGGCCCGCTCGGCGAGTTCAGCGGCCCGGCGGTCGTGGAGCGCGGCGCGCTCGGCCGCGCCGAGGCGCCCGTAGGCCTCGGTCAGCGCCGGTTCCTCGGCCACGCAGTCCCCGTCCACGTACTCCCGGGCCGCCTCCGGACCGGGGGTGCGCGCAGGTCCTACGGAGACTGCGCCCCGCGTCCTCGTCGTGTGCGCGGCCAGCGCGTCCGGGAGCGAGAGCGAGGGGAAGCCGGGCGGGTCCAGCAGCCGGGCCGTCCCCGAGCACAGCACGAGGGTGAGCAGCTCGGGCGGGATCCGGCGCAGGGCGGCCGCCAGGAACTCCTGGTCGGTGACGTCCGCGTGCTGGATGTTCTCCACCACCAGGGTGCGCGGGCCGCACGCCGCGTCGGCGAGGGCTCCGAGCAGGAAGTCCACGATGCCGTGGGCCACGCGCAGGGAGTGCAGGCGGGCCGGGTAGCGGCTGACCTCGCCGGCCGTCGACTGCTCCTCGATGTGATGGGTGATCGGCGGTACCAGCGGGGCCAGTTCGGGCGTGCTCTCCTGGAGCTCGATGTAGTGCCGGGCCGCCAGGGCGGGCCGCCGCTCCAGCGCCTCGGGGGCCAGCAGCCGCAGCAGCGTACCGGCGGCGGTGTACGGGCCGCGCAGGCGCCGGTGAGCGTCCACGGACGCGAGCAGCGGGGGCAGGTCGAGACCGGCCGTCAGCGCTTCGCGCTCGTGACGGTGCGGCGCGGAGATCCAGTGGTGCCCGCTCATCGATGACTCCTTGCATGAGGGCCCGGGGGTTTCGGGACGGGGCGGTCAGGCGATGACGTGGTGGAGCCGGGCCCGCCGGCTGCGGATGCGCTCCCTGGCGGCGAGCCAGAGGGCGATGGCGATCTGGGCGAAGGTCAAGGCGAGGAAGACCGCCGCGTCGAGGAGCTGGACCCAGGTCGAGCCGTGGCCCGCGCCGAACCGGTCGAGCGAGGCGGAGATCATGTTCAGGAAGACGGGGCCGATGCCCCAGAGGAAGGTGCTCAGGCTGAGGACGTAGCCGGCCGGGAGCAGCCAGGAGTACCAGCGGGCGACCCGCCGGTCCACGGGGTGCCACAGGGACTCGTCGGTGAGCCGGTCGGTGCGGCCCAGCAGCCGGTTGACCCGGTTGGCCAGCATGCGCAGCGAGGTGGTGTGCAGGTCCACGCAGCCGAGCACGGTGGTGATCAGGACGTAGACGTCGGTCCGCAGGTAGAGGAAGAACTGCCACAGCACCCGGATGAAGGTCGTGAAGGCCACGGCCAGGCACAGGCGGGCGGTCAGCCCGTGCGTGAAGCCGGCCGCGATGACCGCGAGGCTGATCAGTACGGTGTCGGCGACCATCCCGGCGAGGATCGGCAGGTAGCGCTTGCGGCGCTCCACCCCGGCCAGGCCGTCCAGCGAGGTCTCGACGACGAGGAAGTAGAACCGGTACGACATCCTCGTACGCGAGCGGATGCCCAGGCGGCGGCCGGCCAGCGCGTGGAAGATCTCGTGGAGCGCGATCAGCGGGACGGCGACCACGAGCAGGACGAGGGTGATCACCGCGTAGTAGTGGCTGAAGACCAGGTCCTGCGGGGACGGCAGGAGCTCGGGCCTGCGCACCACGCTGACCACCGCCCAGGCCACGGCCAGCCCGTAGCAGACCCAGGCCGCCGGGGAGAAGACCGCCCGGCCGAGCCGCTGCCAGCGCACGGGTTCCGGGGCCGCCGCCTCCTCGCCCTCGGCGCGTACGAAGCCGAGCTCGTGCAGGGCCTCGACGACGTCCCCGACGTCGGCGCGCTCCCCGTACGTGTCCTCGTACCAGTCGGCGGCCTGCGCGGGGGTGGCGCCCTCCTGGAGCCGGCGTACGAGTTCGGCTCCGTCGGGCGGGAAGATCGCGTAGGACTCGGTGTCGCGGCGTCCGATGGTGACCTCGTCGCCGTCCTCCAGGTAGACCAGCGGATGGAGTGCCAGCGGTACGTCGTGGGAGCTGTCGGGGCTGAGGTGGGCCGGCTCCGCCATGGCGGGCGCTCCGTCTCTCGTCGGCCGGGCCGGGGCCGGGGAGGGCGCCCCCGAGAGTGACCGGGGACGCCCGTGCGCGAACTCGCCCGGGTGTGGTTAGGCGGGGCTCGGGTAGTGCGAGCAGGCGGAAGAGGTCAGGCGGACCGGACCGGCCTTGCGGATCTGGATCTTCTTCATGTGGATGCACCTCCTTCGGGAGGATGGGTGGGGACTGGACGTCGTCCATGCTGCCGAGGCCCGCCAGAAGTTCCCCAAACCGCCGCCAAAGTCCGGAGCGCGCACCCTCGCCCGAACATGGGAACGCCCGACCGGGGTGCGCCGGCCGGGCGTGGGGGGTGCGGGTGTGGCGGGGGTGTCACGAGGAACGGGGGTGTCACATCGAGCGGGGGTCTCGCGTCGAGCAGGGGGATTACACGAAGCGCTGGTTCGCCGAGCCGTTGCAGGTCTGCAGGCGCAGCGGCTCGTGAGCCGCGGCCACCGTCACGCACATGCCCGGGGCGGCGGCGGGCCGGATGGTGGCTCCGTCACGGACGAACTGCTGGTTGGGACCGCCGTGGCAGTTCCAGATGATCATCGCGGTGCCGTTGCCGTAGTTGCCGGCGGGGGCGTCGAGGCAGCGGTCCTGGGTCAGCTGGATGTGGATCGACTTCTTCGCGGAGTCGTACCACCAGCCCTGGTTGCGGCCGCCGTGACAGTCCCAGCCGATGATTTTGGTGTTGTTGGCGCTGGAGCCGCCGTTGGCGTCGAGGCAGTTGCCGGTCGCCTCGTTCTTCAGCGGCTTGTACAGGTCGTCCCAGGCCCCTGCCTGCAGCACGGGGGTGCCGGTGCTCGCCGGGTCGGCGCAGGAGGCCTCGCGCAGGCCGGAGGTGTAGAGCTGGGTCAGGCACGACGCGAAGGCGCCGTGGCCGCGGTAGTTCGGGTGGAAGGACTGGCGGGCGGTGTTCTCGTCCCACGGGAAGTGGTCCCCGAGGTCCAGGTAGAGGCCGCGGGCCCAGGTGTCCTCCATGCAGACCTCGTGGCCGTTGAAGAGCCGCGAGTTGTCGAGGAAGGTCGCGCCCGCGGCGAGGGCGGCCGCGCGCATGCCCTTCTCGAAGGTGGGCACGGCGTAGTTGCGGCCCCAGGCGGCGTCGGAGTCGTAGCCGGCGCAGCCTCCGGGGAGCTTGCCGGGGAAGTCGGGGTTGTCGTAGAAGTCGGGGCCGATCGGGCTGGGGTAGCCCATCACGACCAGCTTGTAGTCGGAGTCGGCGTAGCCCGCGTCGCGCATGACCGTCTTGAGGTCCGCGATCGTCGACTCCACCTTGGGCTTGAGGCCGTCGACGCGCGCCTGCCAGCCCGGACCGTACTTCGGCTCGCAGGTGCCCTGGCTGAGCACCCAGCGTGTGACACAGTCGGTCATGACCGGACCGAACTGCAGGTCGTCGTTGGCGCCGGCGACCAGCAGCACCATCTTGATCCTGGTGTTGCGGGCCTTGATGGCGAGGCTGTCGCTCTGGACCAGCTCGTCGGCGTACTGCTTGCTCCCGCCGATCTTGATGTTGCCGGTGTACCCGCCGGAGCAGGCCACGTTGAAGGTGAAGTCGGCCGGGATGCCGGTGCGGTGGATCGCCGAGTCGGGCGAGCGGTGGCATTGGTTGGACGAGGTGTTGGTCGCGGGGTCGTAGTTGCCGACGCCCTCGCCCGAGATCTCGCTGTCGCCGAGCGAGATCAGGCCGGTCTTGCGGTCCGCGAGCGGGCGGATCGCGGAGTCGCCGTAGATGCTCGTCGACTCGGCCGCCCGGATGGCCTCCAGTTCGGGCGAGAGGGGGGTGGCCGAGGGCCCGGCGGCGGTCGCCGCGTGGGCCATGGGGGTGATGGCGGTGACTCCCCCGAGGACGGCCGCGATCGCCGCGCCGGCGGCGACGGTAGATCTGAGCCTGGATTGTGTACGGGCACGTGCCATGAACGCCTCCCCGATATCAGTGTTACCCCCGGTATTTACTGGCCAGTAAGCGAGTTGGGAACAGTCCGAACAAGACAATTGCTCAACTTTTTGAGGAGGCACCACACATGACCGAAAATCAGCAGGCCCAGCAGCCCCCCGCCGGGTTCCGGATCGAGCACGACTCGATGGGCGACGTACTCGTCCCCGAGGGCGCCAAATGGCGAGCTCAGACCCAGCGCGCGGTGGAGAACTTCCCCATCTCGGGACAGCGCCTGGAGCGCGCCCACATCGAGGCCCTGGCCCGGATCAAGGCCGCGGCCGCCGCCGTCAACGCCCGGCTCGGCGTGGTCGACGAGGACATCGCCGCCGCGATCGCCTCGGCGGCCGCCGAGGTCGCCGAGGGCCGCTGGGACGAGCACTTCCCCGTCGACGTGTTCCAGACGGGTTCCGGAACCTCGTCCAACATGAACGCCAACGAGGTCATCGCCACCCTGGCCACCGAGCGGCTCGGCCGCCCCGTCCACCCCAACGACCACGTCAACGCCTCGCAGAGCTCCAACGACGTCTTCCCGTCCTCCATCCACGTCGCCGCCACCGCCGCCGTCACCCGCGAGCTGATCCCCGCCCTGGAGCACCTGGCCGAGGCGATGGAGCGCAAGGCCGCCGAGTTCTTCGCGGTGGTCAAGGCCGGGCGGACGCACCTGATGGACGCCACCCCGGTCACCCTGGGCCAGGAGTTCGGCGGGTACGCGGTCCAGCTCCGCTACGGCGTCGAACGGCTGCGGGCGGCGCTGCCCCGGCTGGCCGAACTCCCGCTGGGCGGCACGGCCGTGGGAACCGGGATCAACACCCCGCCCGGATTCTCCGCCGCCGTCATCGCCGAGGTGGCCGCGGCGACCGGACTGCCGCTGACCGAGGCCCGCAACCACTTCGAGGCCCAGGGGGCGCGGGACGCACTGGTGGAGACCTCGGGGATGCTCCGCACGGTCGCCGTCTCGCTCACCAAGATCTGCAACGACCTGCGCTGGATGGCTTCCGGGCCGCGCACCGGTTTGGCCGAAATCAATCTGCCGGATCTTCAGCCGGGTTCCTCGATCATGCCCGGCAAGGTCAATCCGGTGGTACCGGAGGCCGCCCTGATGGTCGCCGCCCAGGTGATGGGCAACGACACCGCCGTCGCGGTCGCGGGCGCGGCGGGCAACTTCGAGCTCAACGTGATGCTCCCCGTGATGGCCCGCAACCTCCTCGAATCGATCCGCCTGCTCGGCAGCGTCAGCCGCCTGCTGGCCGACCGCACGGTCGACGGAATCACCGCCAACACGGCACGGGCCAGGGAATACGCCGAGTCCTCGCCCTCCGTGGTGACCCCGCTCAACCGCTACATCGGCTACGAGGAGGCCGCCAAGGTCGCCAAGAAGTCCCTCGCGGAACGCAGGACCATCCGCGAGGTCGTCCTGGACTCCGGCTACGTGGAACGCGGCGACCTCACCCTCGAACAGCTCGACGAGGCCCTGGACGTCCTGCGGATGACCCACCCCTGAACCGGCCGGTCCGGCTCCGCGCAGGGGTCCGGATCCGGTCTTTTCCGGTCCCCGGACACCTCCGTGACCTGCCCAGCGGCCAGGTTCCGGGCCCCAGCCCTAAGATCTGCCCATGACAGGTCATGGAGGCCGCGGGGGCGGCAGAGCGCGGGGCCCGGTACGGGGCCCGTCCCACGGCACGGGGCACGACCCGGCGCAGGACGCCGCGCGGGGCACCGCCCAGGACCCGGCGCGGGACTCCGCGCCGGGCGGGCGCTGGCTGCCCGGGGACCAGATCCTCTGGCGCTACCGCGACCACGCGCCCGGCCTCGAGGGCGGGGTCCACATCTGCCGGCCCGTGACCGTGGTGCGCGACACCGACGAGCTCCTCGCCGTATGGATGGCCCCGGGCACCGAGTGCGTCAAGCCGGTGCTCGCCGACGGGACCCCCGTCCACGAGGAGCCGCTCGCCACCCGGTACACCGCGCCGCGCACCACCGTGCGGTCGCGCTGGTTCGGGGCGGGCGTGCTCAAGCTGGCGCGGCCCGGGGAACCGTGGTCGGTGTGGCTGTTCTGGGAACATGGCTGGCGTTTCAAGAGCTGGTACGTGAACCTTGAGGAGCCCCGCTCCCGCTGGTCCGGCGGGGTCGACTCCGAGGACCACTTCCTCGACATCTCCGTATACCCGGACCGGACGTGGAAATGGCGGGACGAGGACGAGTTCGCGCAGGCCCAGCGGTCGGGTCTGATGGACGGCGAACAGGCCCGGCGGGTCCAGGCCGCGGGGCGGGCCGCGGTGGACCTGATCAAGGCCTGGGGGCCGCCGTTCTGCGACGGCTGGCAGGATTGGCGGCCGGACCCGGCCTGGGGAGTCCCTGCGCTGCCCGATGACTGGGACCGCACTCCGGCGCATATGACCTCATGAGACCCTTGATGCGCCCCCGGGGGACAATCGTAGGATCGTCCTCCGCCAGGTCGTCGGCAGGGGTGCCGTACGGTCTTTCTCCGGCAAATGACCCCAGGTGAGCGTGGATTGACCGGAGGTCGACGCACGACGAGAGGTAACGAGCGGGACCCGGAACCACGGGGTGATGGTGTCCCCGCCGCTGAGCGGGTATACCGCGACTGACCGAGTTGAGTGCAGCGCACATCGAGCGCAAACGGACGGAATGCCACGCGTGACGGAGTACCCCACCTCTCAGGAGGGCTCGCAGCCGGTTGCCTCCGGCGGTCGGACCGACGAGCCGGGCCACGGCAAGGCCGGTGCCTCCGGCGGTCGCACGGAGGAACAGGGCCACGGCAAGGCCCCGGTCACGGCCGCCGAGGCCGTACGCACGCATGCGCAGACCCAGGCGGCCGGCTTCCCCCACCCCCGTGGTGCGGCGCGCCCGCGCGACGGCGCGGCCGCCACCGGGGAACCGGGCGGCGACACGGCGGCGGGCCCGGGCCCGGGCCCCGATGGTGACGCCGCGCGCGCCATCGCGGTGGCCGCGGGCAGCGGGGCCGGGGAGCCCGGCCGGTCCGGTTCGGCGTCCGGCCAAGCCGGTGGCGGGTCCGGTTCCGCGCCCGGCCAGGCAACCGGTACCGGTCCCGAGGCCATCGCGCGCCGGGAAGGGGACCGGCTGCGCTTCGTCGGGGCCGCCACCCGGCGGATCGCGCGCGGCATCGACCTCGACGAGATCGTGCTCGGGCTGTGCCGGGCCACCGTGCCCACCTTCTCCGACGCCATCCTCGTCTACCTGCGCGACCCGCTCCCCGTGGGCGACGAACGCCCCGTAGGCCCGGTCGTCCTCAGGCTCCGGCGCACCGACCGGCTCCGGCCGATCGACGAGTTCACCGGGGTCGGCACCGGCGCGGGCACGGGCGGCGGCACCTTCGGCGCCACCCCGGACGGCGAGCTCGACTTCAGCCAGCTCGCCCTGGTCGGCCCGCAGGGTGACCTGCCCGCCGCCGAGCTCTGCGAGATCCGCCCCGGCGGGGCGCTCGCCGAGGTGCTGCGCGGCGTCCGGCCCGTCTTCGGGTCCTCCGCCGCCGCGCGGGCCGCGCTGCCGGAGCTGCTGGGCGCGGACCACCCCGTACCGCGCGGTCAGCGGGCCATCCTCGCGCCGCTGCGGGGCCGCCGTCGTGTCATCGGCGCGGCGGTGTTCCTGCGCACCCCCGAGCGGCCGGCCTTCGAGACGAACGACCTGCTGGTCGCCGCCCAGCTGGCCACCCACACCGCGCTGGGCATCGACAAGGCCGTGCTCTACGGGCGCGAGGCCTACATCGCCGACGAGCTCCAGCGCACGATGCTGCCCGACAGCCTCCCCCAGCCCACCGGGGTCCGGCTCGCCAGCCGCTACCTGCCCGCGGCCGAGACCGCCCGGGTCGGCGGGGACTGGTACGACGCCATACCCCTGCCCGGCAGCCGGGTCGCGCTCGTCGTCGGCGACGTCATGGGCCACTCCATGACCTCCGCCGCGATCATGGGACAGCTCCGCACGACGGCCCAGACGCTGGCGCAGCTCGACCTGCCGCCCGCCGAGGTCCTGCACCACCTGGACGAGCAGGCGCAGCGCCTGGGCTCCGACCGGATGGCCACCTGCCTCTACGCCGTCTACGACCCGGTGTCGCACCGGATCACCATCGCCAACGCGGGCCACCCGCCGCCGGTCCTCCTGCACCTGGGCGGCCGCGCCGAGGTGCTGCGCGTACCCCCCGGCGCCCCCATCGGCGTCGGCGGTGTGGACTTCGAGGCCGTGGAGCTCGACGCCCCGGCCGGGGCCACCCTCGTGCTGTACACCGACGGGCTCGTCGAGTCCCGGCTGCGCGACGTGTGGACCGGCATCGAGCAGCTGCGCGAACGCCTGGCCACCACCGCACAGCTGACGGGCCTGGACCACCCGCCGCCACTGGAAGCCCTGTGCGACGACATCCTGGACATGCTCGGTCCCGGCGACCGGGACGACGACATCGCGCTGCTCGCGGCCCGGTTCGACGGGATCGCGCCCAGTGACGTGGCGTACTGGTTCCTGGACCCGGAGGAGACCGCTCCGGGCCGGGCCCGCCGGTTCGCCCGCCGCGCGCTGTCCCGCTGGGGGCTGGAGGAGCTCCAGGACTCGCTGGAGCTGCTGGTGAGCGAGGTGGTGACGAATGCGGTGCGGTACGCCGAGCGGCCCGTCACGCTGCGCCTCCTGAAGACGGACGTGCTGCGCTGCGAGGTCGGCGACGACTCCCCGCAGCTGCCGCGCCAGCGCCGGGCGCGGGACGACGACGAGGGCGGCCGCGGCCTGTTCCTGGTCAACCGGATGGCCCGCCGCTGGGGTGCGACCCGGCTCAGCAGCGGCAAGGTGGTCTGGTTCGAGCTCGCGCTGCCGGGGGCGCAGGACCGGAGCTGAGCGCACCGCCGCCGATACGAACGCCAACGCCCCCGCGACTGCGGGGGCGTTGGCGTTGGCGTTCCTAGCGGCGTTGACGGCGGGGCAGGCGCTCGGCCTACCTCCCCCCCGGTCCCGGGTCCGGGGGCGGCGGGGTCTTCGTCGGCGGCGGCGTGGGAGTCGGCGTCGGGGTCGGCGTCGGCGTCGGGGGCTTCGGCGGGGTCGGCGTGGGAGTCGACGGCGGCGTCGGCGTGGGAGTCGACGGCGGCGTCGTGTTGCCGCCCGGCGGCGGGGTGGTCGCGGACTGGGTCGGCGTGTTCGTCGGGGAGGTGGTGCCGCTCGGCGTCTGGGCCTTGCCCATGTCGGCCTCCTCCAGGTCGAAGGAGCCGGTGTCCGCGCCCTTGAGCGCGGCGAGCGTGTATTCCTTCCAGATCGCGGCCGGGAAGCTGGAGCCGCCCGCGCGTCCGCCGCCGGCGGTACCGGTCAGGCTGGTCTGGGTGTGGGTGCCGGGCTCGTCGCCGAACATCGCGACGACGGTGACGAGTTCCGGGGTGAACCCGGTGAACCAGGCGGCCACGTTCTTCTCGGTGGTGCCGGTCTTGCCCGCGGCCTCGTAGGCCGAGCTCTTGACGGCCTTGCCGGAGCCGTCCTCGACGACGCCGGTGAGCACCTTGGTGACGGTGTCGGCGGTCTTGCGGCTGATGGCCTGGTCACCGATGGCGCGGACCGGCTTGTACTCGCGATCCTTGTGCACGGCGGACTTGATGATGCTGGGCGTGACCTTCTTGCCGTGGTTGTCGAAGGTGGCGTAGACGCCGGCCATTTCCAGGGTGTCGGCGCTCATGGTGCCGAGCGACATGGCCGGCCGGTCCTCGGGCCAGCCTTCGCGGTCCTGCATGCCGAGCTGGAGGGCGGTCTTCTTCGCGTTCTTGGGACCGACGTCCACGATCATCTGGGCGTAGACGGAGTTCACCGAGGAGTTGGTGGCGTCCTGCACCGTCATCATCGGGTTGCCGTAGTTGCGGTCGTCCTGGTTCTGCGGGTTGAACGGGGTGTTGCTGCCGACCACGGGGCGTTTGCTGGTGCCGTCGTAGAGGGCGTTCGGGGTGATCGGCTTGCCGTCCTGCGTGGTCGCGCCGGTCTCCAGGGCGGAGGCGAGCACGACCGGCTTGAAGGTCGAGCCGGGCTGGAAGTCCTTGCGCAGGGCGTTGCTGGCCCACTGCTCGCTCTGCCCCGTGCCTCCGTACATCGCGACGATCGCGCCGGTCTTCGGGTCCACGGAGGTGGCGCCCGCCTGGACGGCGGCGTCGACCGGGCGGCCCTTGCGGTCGAGCTTGGATTCCAGCTCGTCCTGAACGGCCTGCTCCAGGGCGGCCTGCTTCTTCGGGTCGACGGTGAGGGTGATCTCCCAGCCGCCGGCCTTGAGCTCGGCTTCGCTCATGCCGGTCTGCTTCTTGAGCTCCTCGTCGGCCGCCTGGATCAGGTAGCCCTTCTGGCCCTCCATGCCGGGCGGGGCCTTGGGCTTGATCGGCTCCTGGAACTTCATTTCCTTGCGCTTGGCCGGGTCCAGCTTGCCCATCTCGACCATGTTGTCGAGGACGCCGTTGAAGCGGACCATGACGAGGCGCTTGCCGTTCGGGCCGGCGGTGGCCCAGTCGTACTGGCTGGGGGCCTGGAGGACCGCGGCGAGGTACGCGCCCTGTTCCAGGGTCAGCTTGTCGGCGTCGACCCCGTAGTAGGCCTGGGCCGCGGCCTGGATGCCGTAGGCGTTGCGGCCGTAGAAGTTGGTGTTCAGGTAGCCCGCGAGGATCTCGGGCTTCTTCATCCTCTGGTCGACCTTGAGGGAGATGACCATCTCCTTCAGCTTGCGGGTCGCCGTCTGGTCCTGGGTCAGGTAGAAGTTCTTGACGTACTGCTGGGTGATGGTCGAGCCGCCGGCCTTGCCCTTGCCGGTGACGGTGTTGAACAGCCCTCGCGCGATGCCCTTGAAGTCGACGCCGCGGTCCTCGTAGAAGGACTTGTTCTCGATCGCGATGAAGGCCGTCTGCACGTCCTCGGGGATCTTGTCGATCGGAACGATCTGACGGTTCGTCTTGCCCACCTGGGCCATGACCGTGCCGTCGGACAGCTTGTAGACGTTGTTCTGCGTCAGGGCCTCGGCGTTCGGGTTGGGCTCGTCCACGTAGAAGTAGAGGCCGATCAGGGCCGCCATGCCGAGCAGGACCACCCCGAAGAAGGTTCCGAGGATCTTCCTCCAGGTGAAGAAGCGGCGTATGCCGGTCGGTTTGCCCGGCTTCCCGCCCTTGCCCTTGGCGCGCCCGCGCGGCGCTCGTCGCGCACCGCGCTGCTGCTGCGCCTTTCGCGCTTCTGCTCGGCCCATCGCTCCCGCTCCGCTCGATTACCCCCCGACGTCAGCTCAGAAAGCTAACACCGCAGGTTGTGACAAAGGATGGCCAACCAGCGTCAATACCGGTCAATTCGGACGTGAGAATCAGCACCCGCCCATATGGAACCGACGCACGGAAGGGCCGCGAGGTTGCCGAGGACTGTCGGCGGACGCTGAAAAGTGATATCACTTTGATAGGGCGCCCGACCGGCGGCCATCGAAGGAAACGGGGCAGACCATGACAGAGAACAAGGGCGTCGCCGAAGCGGGCGTACGGGAGTTCCCCGCGCGGAGCGTCGGCGGCGGGCTCGCGCTGCTGCTCGGACTGGCGGGAGTGCTCGCCGGGGTGGCCCTGGTATTCGCCGGCGCCGTGGCCGGCAGCGACGGCGCCAAGGCGGGCCTGATCGCCTGCGGCATCCTGCTGACCATCGCCGCCGTCGTGGCCATGAGCGGGCTGAACACCGTCGCCCCGGGCGAGGCCCGCGTGGTCCAGCTCTTCGGCCGCTACCGCGGCACGGTCCGCACCGACGGACTGCGCTGGGTCAACCCGCTGACCTCCCGTCGGCCCCTGTCCACCCGGGTGCGCAACCACGAGACGCCCGTCATGAAGGTCAACGACGCCTACGGCAACCCGATCGAACTGGCGGCCGTCGTGGTGTGGCGGGTCGAGGACACGGCGCGCGCCGTCTTCGAGGTCGACGACTTCACCGAGTTCGTCGAGACCCAGACCGAGACGGCCGTCCGGCACATCGCCATCGAGTACCCCTACGACGCCCACGAGGACGGCGGCCTGTCGCTGCGCGGCAACGCCGAGGAGATCACCGAGAAGCTGACCGCCGAACTGGCCGCCCGGGTCGAGGCCGCCGGCGTCCAGATCATCGAGTCCCGGTTCACGCACCTCGCGTACGCCCCGGAGATCGCCTCCGCGATGCTCCAGCGCCAGCAGGCGGGCGCCATCGTCGCGGCCCGCAAGCAGATCGTCGAGGGGGCGGTCGGTATGGTCGAACTCGCCCTGACCCGCCTCGCGGAGCAGGACATCGTGGACCTCGACCCGGAACGGAAGGCGGCGATGGTGTCCAACCTGATGGTGGTCCTGTGCGGGGACCGCGCGGCCCAGCCCGTCGTCAACACGGGCACCCTCTACCAGTGAGCCCCGACGGCGGCAGCGCCACGGAGCCCGAGGAGGGCACGGAGGGCACGGAGGGCACGGGGAGCGAACCCGCGGCCGGGCCCAAGCAGGCCCGCCAGGCCCGCAAGCAGGTGCTGCTGCGGCTCGATCCCCAGGTGCACGACGCGCTCGCCCGGTGGGCGGGCGAGGAGCTGCGCAGCGCCAACGCGCAGATCGAGTTCCTGCTGCGGCGCGCCCTGTCGGAGGCCGGCCGGCTGCCCGGCGGAGCGGGTCCCATCCGGCCCCGCGGCCGCCCGCCGAAGCCCACCGACTGACCGCACGGACCGCACGGACCGCACGGCACGGACACCGCACGGACCCCTGTGGCACATTGCCCCAGGGGTCCGTTTCTTATTGTGACAATCGACCCTGACCTGCAGAAACACCCTCCACCCCGCCAGCTATACACTGTGCGTATACAGCGAGGGTATACACCGCATGTACAGTCGAAGCCATGTCCATCGGTCACGCATTGCTCGGTCTCCTGGAGGCCGGCCCCCGCCACGGTTACGACCTCAAGCGCGCCTTCGACGAGAGATTCGGGCACGACCGCCCGCTGGCCTACGGGCAGGTCTACTCGACCATGTCCCGGCTCCTGAAGAACGGCCTCGTCGAGGTCGACGGAGTCGAGAGCGGCGGCGGTCCCGAGCGCAAGCGCTACGCCATCACCGACGCCGGGATCACCGATGTCACGGCCTGGCTCGCGCAGCCCGAGAAGCCCGAGCCGTACCTCCAGACCACGCTCTACACCAAGGTCGTGCTCGCGCTCCTGACCGGCCGCAGCGCCCAGGAGCTGCTGGACACCCAGCGCGCCGAACACCTGCGCCTGATGCGCATCCTCACCCAGCGCAAGCGCAAGGGGGACCTCGCGGACCAGCTGGTCTGCGACCACGCCCTGTTCCACCTCGAAGCGGACCTGCGGTGGCTCGAACTCACCGCCGCCCGCCTCGACCAGCTCACCCAGGAGGTACGCCGATGACCCCGGCCGGCACTCTGCTCAGCGCCACGGAGCTCCGTAAGGCGTACGGCACCACCAACGCCCTCGACGGCGCCGAGTTCTCCATCCACGCCGGCGAGGTCGTCGCCATCATGGGGCCCTCCGGCTCCGGCAAGTCGACCCTCCTGCACTGCCTCGCGGGCATCGTCACCCCCGACTCCGGCACCATCACCTACGCCGGCCGCGAGCTCTCCGCCATGAACGACGCCGAGCGCAGCGCCCTGCGCCGCGGCGAGTTCGGCTTCGTCTTCCAGTTCGGCCAGCTCGTCCCCGAGCTGACCTGCGTGGAGAACGTCGCCCTGCCGCTGCGCCTGACCGGAGTCAAGCGCAAGGCGGCCGAACGCACCGCCCTGGAGTGGATGGAGCGGCTCCAGGTGGACGACCTGGGCGGCAAGCGCCCCGGCGAGGTCTCCGGCGGCCAGGGCCAGCGCGTGGCCGTCGCCCGGTCCCTCGTCACCAACCCCCGGCTGATCTTCGCCGACGAGCCCACCGGAGCCCTGGACTCCCTCAACGGCGAGCTGGTGATGCAGCTGCTCACCGAGGCCGCCCGGTCCACCAACGCCGCCGTCGTCCTCGTCACGCACGAGACCCGCGTGGCCGCGTACTCCGACCGCGAGATCGTCGTGCGCGACGGCAAGTCCCGCGACATGGAGCGCGCCGTATGAGCCACGGCAAGCAGAGCGCGCTGCGGGTCTGGGCCCGCGACCTCGCGCTCGGCGCCCGCTTCGCCTTCGGCGGCGGCCGCCAGGGCTGGACCCGCACCCTGCTCACCGGCGTGGGCGTCGGCCTCGGCGTCGGCCTGCTGCTCATCACCAGCGCCGTCCCCAGCGCCCTGGCGGCCCGCGACGCGCGCGGCGCCGCCCGCCAGACCATCACCTCGCCCACCTCCGAACAGCCCGGCCGCGACACCCTGCTGATCGTGGACGCGAACCAGACGTACCGCGCCTACGGGATCGACGGACGGCTCGTGCAGCCCGAGGGGCCGGACGCCCCGCTGCCGCCGGGCGTCAAGAAGTTCCCCGGCGCCGGCGAACTGGTCGTCTCCCCGGCCCTCGACAGGCTCATGAAGACCGGCGAGGGCAAGCTGCTGCGCGACCGCCTCGACGGGAAGATCGTCGGAACCATCGGCGACTCCGGCCTGGTCGGCCCCGGCGACCTCTACTTCTACGCGGGCAGCGACCGGCTCACCGAGCTCCGCGAGAGCGCCCCCAACTACGTCCAGCGGGTCACCGCCTTCGAGAACAGTCAGGAGGAGGAGGCCCTCGACCCCGTCCTCACGCTCCTCGTGGTGCTGACCTTCGTCGCCCTGCTGATGCCGGTCGCCGTGTTCATCGGCGCCGCCGTCCGCTTCGGCGGCGACCGTCGCGACCGCCGGCTCGCCGCACTGCGCCTGGTCGGCGCCGACGGCCACATGGTCCGCCGGATCGCCGCCGGCGAGGCTGCCGCCGGATCGCTGATCGGCCTGGCCCTGGGCACCGGCTTCTTCCTGGCGGCCCGCCGGCTCGCCCCGGCCATGGACCTCTACCAGCGCAGCGTCTTCCCCTCCGACCTCAACCCGGCGCCCTGGCCGGCCGCGCTCATCGCGCTCGCCGTGCCCGCCGCGGCCGTGGCCGTGACCCTGTTCGCCCTGCGCGGCGTGGTCATCGAGCCGCTCGGCGTGGTCCGGACGGCGACCCCGGGCAGGCGCCGGATCTGGTGGCGGCTGCTGCTCCCGCTGGCCGGGCTCGGCCTGCTGGCCCCGATGATCGGCAAGGGCAACGACAGCGGGCAGTTCAACCAGTGGCAGGTCTCGGGCGGTGTGGTGCTGCTGCTCGTCGGCATCACTGTCCTGCTCCCCTGGGTACTGGAACGCGTCGTCGGCCGGATCGGCGGCGCGGGCCCGGTCTCCTGGCAGCTCGCCGCCCGCCGGCTCCAGCTGACCAGCGGCAGTTCCGCCCGGCTGGTCAACGGCATCGCCGTCGCGGTCGCCGGAGCCATCGCCCTGCAGATGCTCTTCGCCTCCACCGCGGACTCGTACACCAAGGACACCGGCCAGGACCCCAGCCGGGCCGCGCTCTCCGTCATGCAGCGCTCCCGCACCGGCGGCGAGGCCGTCGCCCAGGCCCTGGCCGCGACCAAGGGCGTCACCCAGGCCGTCGCGGAATCCTCGACCAATGCCGGGCGCAGCGCGGACATGTCCTACAGCGACCCGGCGATCTCGGTGACGACCGGCACCTGCGCCGCCCTCAAGGAGTACGCCCAGCTGCCCTCCTGCAAGGACGGCGACGCCTTCGTCATCGCCGGTGATCCCACTCCCAGCGGCATGACCGGCGATGTCGCCAAGCCCGGCGAGAAGCTGTTCGCCGGGAACATCTTCAAGGACAACGAGGACGACAGCACCAAGCCGGTCGCCTGGACCGTGCCCGCCGACGCCCGCACCGTGCAGGCCCGCAAGGGCCCCATGGGCGACATGCTGACCGGACTGCTGGTCACCCCGGCCGCCGCCCCGAAGGGCATGGGGAACTACCAGTCCTCCCGGGTGTACGTGAAGCTGGACCCGAAGGTGCCCGACGCCATGGAGCTGGCCCGCAACGCCGCCTTCAAGGCCGACCCGCTGTCCGTCCCGATGACCGTGCAGCCCACCGAGGTCAACGACCGCTACGCCTCCATCCGCACCGGCCTGTTCGTGGGCTCCGCCCTCGTGCTGATGCTGATCGGTGCCAGCCTGCTGGTCTCCCAGCTGGAGCAGCTGCGCGAGCGCAAGAAGCTGCTGTCCGCGCTGGTCGCCTTCGGTACGAAGCGCTCCACGCTCAGCCTGTCGGTGCTGTGGCAGACCGCCCTGCCGATCGGCCTGGGCCTGGCCCTGGCCACCGTGGTCGGTCTCGCGCTCGGCACGGTCCTGATGCAGATGGCGGGGGTCTCGATCCGGATCGACTGGTCCTCGGTCCTGTCGATGATCGGCATCGGCGGGGGCGTGGCCGTCCTGGTCACCCTGCTCAGCCTGCCGGCCCTGGTGCGCCTGATGCGCCCGGACGGGCTGCGCACGGAGTAACCCGGACCGCACGAAGCCCCGTACGCCCCGCGCCCGCTCTCAGTCCGTCAGCCAGACGGGGAGCGGGCGCACGGCTTCGCGCAGCGCGTCGGCGACGGCGCGGAACTCCGCCTCGCGGGCCGTTCCCGTCCGCATCGCCAGCGCGATCCGCCGCGAGGGCGCGGGCTCGGCGAAGTACCCGGTGGCCAGCCGCTCGTTGCGGGCCGTCTCCAGGCGCAGGGCGGTGCGCGGCAACAGCGTGACGCCGAGCCCCCCGGCGACCAGTTGTACGAGGGTGGACAGCCCGGCGGCGGTGGTGGTGACGTCCGCCCCGGTGGTGCGTCCGGCGTCGTGGCAGATGTCGAGGGCCTGGTCGCGCAGGCAGTGCCCCTCGTCGAGGAGGAGCAGCTGCAGTCCGCGCAACTCTTCGTGCGGGATGTCCCTGCGTCCGGCGAGCGGGTGCTCGCGCGGTGTGAGCAGGACGAAGTCCTCGTCGAAGAGCGGCAGTTCGGTGACCCCGGGGACCCCGAGCGGCACGGCGAGGAGCAGCAGGTCGAGCCGCCCGCCGGAAAGCCCCTCCAGCAGCGAGGCCGTCTGCTCCTCGTGCACCTGGAGGTCGAGGCGCGGGTAGCGCCGTTGGAAGAGCCCGAGGACGGTCGGCAGCAGGTACGGGGCCACGGTGGGGATCACCCCGAGCCGCAGCACCCCGGTGAAGGGGGCCCGTACCGCCTCGGCCTCCTCCAGCAGCCCGCCCATGGCGTCGAGCACGGCCCGCGCCCGGACCGCGATCCGCTCCCCGGCGGGCGAGAGCAGCACCTTGCGGGTGGTCCGCTCCAGCAGCTGGACCCCGAGCGCCTCCTCCAGCGCGGAGACGGCCCCGGAGAGCGCGGGCTGGCTCATCCCGATGGCGCCGGCCGCGTCCCGGAAGTGCAGGTGCTCGGCCACGGCTACGAACGCCCGCAGCTGTGCGAGCGTGGCCTGCTTCGCACCCCTGTTACCGACAGCCACTGATAGGTACCTCCGATCACTGGTCTCTAGACTAGCTATTTCTGCAATCAATGCAGCTGTGTCAGCATGTGAGATACGTCCAACCCCGCTGGAAAGCCCCCAAAAGGGTCACTTTCCCGTTCGCAAGGAGAGCGCGTGCTCACTGTCGGTGACAAGTTCCCCACCTACGATCTGACCGCCTGCGTGTCGCTGGAGGCCGGAGCCGAGTTCGCGCAGATCGACCACAAGTCCTACGAGGGCAAGTGGCGCGTGGTGTTCTTCTGGCCCGCCGACTTCACCTTCGTCTGCCCGACCGAGATCGCCGCCTTCGGCAAGCTGAACGACGAGTTCGCCGACCGCGACGCCCAGGTCCTCGGCGTCTCCGGCGACTCCGAGTACGTCCACCACGCCTGGCGCAAGGACCACGCCGACCTGCGTGACCTGCCCTTCCCGATGCTGGCCGACTCCAAGCACGAGCTCATGAAGGACTGCGGCATCCAGGGCGAGGACGGCTTCGCCAAGCGCGCGGTCTTCATCGTGGACCCGAACAACGAGATCCAGTTCTCCATGGTGACCGCCGGTTCCGTCGGCCGTAACCCCAAGGAGGTCCTGCGGGTCCTCGACGCCCTGCAGACCGACGAGCTGTGCCCCTGCAACTGGAACAAGGGCGAGAGCACCCTCGACGCCGGCGCGCTGCTGGCCGGTGAGTGAGCGGTGTCCCTCGACTCCCTCAAGTCCGCCATACCGGACTTCGCCAAGGACCTGAAGCTCAACCTGGGCTCGGTCATCGGCAACAGCGACCTCCCGCAGCAGCAGCTGTGGGGGACGGTACTCGCCTGCGCGATCGCCGCCCGCTCCCCGCGCGTCCTGCGTGAGCTGGAGCCGGAGGCGAAGGCGGCCCTGTCGCCGGAGGCGTACACCGCCGCCAAGTCCGCCGCCGCGATCATGGCGATGAACAACACCTTCTACCGCACCCGCCACCTGCTCTCCGACCCGGAGTACGGGAACCTGCGCGCCGGCCTGCGGATGAACGTCATCGGCAACCCGGGCGTGGAGAAGGTCGACTTCGAGCTGTGGTCGCTCGCGGTCTCCGCGATCAACGGCTGCGGCCAGTGCCTGGACTCGCACGAGCAGGTCCTGCGCAAGGCCGGTGTCGACCGCGAGACGGTCCAGGAGGCCTTCAAGATCGCCTCGGTGATCCAGGCCGTCGCCGTCACCCTCGACGCGGAGGCCGCCCTCACGGGCGAGTGACACCGCGTACGCATATCAGGACCCCCGCAACCGTTCAAGGCCGCGGGGGTCCTGTCGCACGTTCGTTTGGCATATGCCGCTTACGGGACAGCGGAGCGGTCCCGTCCTACGATGATGGCCTCGACCCCAGCAACCAGGAGGCGCCATGTCTGCCGCAGCAGTCGAGCACCCCTACGCCGACGAACCGCCGGAGCCCCTGCTCGAAACGGCCAACCGGCTCATGGAGCAGCTCCCCGGCTACCGCGTCGAGATCATCGGAGGAGTCGTCACCGTGGCCCCACCGCCCGACTTCCGTCACGCACGCGCGCTAAGCGATCTCATGATCCCCTTCTTCGCAGCCGGGTTGCACGGCGGTGAGACTCTGATCGCCCAGGGCGTCGGCGTCTGGCTCCCCGGCGGTCCGGAGGACTACGCCATCCCGGACTTCGTCCTGGTCGACGCGGACATCGAAGAGCACCACATCAGCAACAACTGCTACGACCCCGCATGCTTCCGCCTGGTCCTGGAAGTCACCAGCAGCAATTTCAACAGCGACCTCCGGAACAAGGTCCATGCCTACGCTGAAGCCGCGATCCCCGTCTACGTCATCGTCGACCGCAAGAACGTGCGCGTCCACCTCCTCACCGATCCTGTCGGCGAGGAGTACGGCACCCACCGGCTCTACGCCCCCGGACAGCAGCTCACCCTGCCCGACTCCATCGGTGCCGAGATCACTCTGGACGCCACCGCACTGCTGAAGGCCGGCGGCTGCAAGGTCGCCGAGCCCGACGCCACGCCTGATACCGCGCCCGACGCCACGGACTGACGCTGCCGCCGGCGGACTCAGGCTCCGCCCGCGCCCTTGTCCGTCTGCGCCGCCTCGGTCAGGGCCAGTCCCAGGGCCGTCGCCCCGTGCGGGGCCGGGCCGACCGGGGAGAGGCCGTGGTGGAGCTGGTCGCGGGAGTAGGCCCGCAGGTAGACGACGACGGTGTTGGTGACGGCGACCAGCGGAACGGCGACGACCGCTCCCCCGATGCCCGCGATCATGCCGCCTGCCGCCACCGACAGCACCACCGCCAGCGGGTGCACCCGTACCGCCCTGCCCAGGATGAAGGGCTGGAGGACGTGGCCCTCGATCTGCTGCACGGCCAGGACCACCAGGAGCACCATCAGTCCGGTGAACGGCCCCTGGGTCACCAGGGCCACGACCACCGCGAGGGCTCCGGAGACCACCGCGCCGACGAGCGGGATGAAGGCGAACAGGAAGATGAAGACGGCGAGCGGGACCGCCATCGTCACGTCGAGGAAATACAGCCCGAGGCCGATGAAGATGGCGTCGATGAGCGCGACGAGGACCGTGCCGCGGACGTACGCGGTCAGGGTTCGCCAGGCGCGCGGTCCGGCGCCGGCCACGCCGGGGCGGGCGCTCGACGGGAGCAGGCCCAGCGTCCAGTTCCAGATGCGCTTGCCGTCGTAGAGCAGGAAGAGCGTGGAGAACATCGCGAGCAGCATGCCCGTCAGCACCTCGACGAGGACCGTCACGCCCTGGAGTCCGGCGGAGGTGATCTGCTCGGTGTTGGTGCCGATGGTCTCGCTGAGGTTCTTCGCGATGTCGTTGATCTGCTTCTCGGTCACGTGGAACGGACTGTCCAGTGCCCAGAGTTTGAGCTCGTTGATGCCGTCGCGGACCCGGTCGGAGAGCTGGTCGAGGTTGTCCATGACCTGCCAGACCACGAACCAGCCGACCAGCCCGATGACCACGAAGCCCAGGATCGCGGTGACGGCGGTGGCCAGCCCCCGCGGCATGCCGAGGCGGCGCAGCCGCACCACGAAGGGCTGGAGCAGGGCGGTGACCAGGAGGGCCGCGGCGAAGGCGAGGACGACCAGGCGGACTTCGCTGATCACCTTCATCAGGACCCACAGCATCCCGGCCAGGAGCAGCAGCCGCCAGCTCGCCTCGGCGGCCACGCGCATGCCCCACGGAATGACGGTCACCGGGTCGGGGCGGCCGGGGGGCTGGTAGCCGCCCGCCGGAGCCGCGGCGTGGGCGAGCACGGTTCCCGGCGCGGATCCCGCCGGGGATCCCGGCGCGGAAGCGGACCCGGCCGGGCCGGGGACCGGCGGGACCGCGGGAGGCGGCGGGTACGCCGGGGCCGGGGGGTGCGTCGGGTGCGGAGGGTGCGCGGGGTGCACCGGCAGGTCCCCGGAGGTCTCGGCCTCGACCTCGGCCCGCCGCTCGTCGAGCCTCGCCTCCATGCGGCTCAGCTTGTTCCCGAGTCGGCCGAGCCAGCCCGCCGTCTTCGCCATGTCGTTCCCTTCCCCCCGCCCCGACCCGATTTGCCCGGACACACCTCGCAAGACCGTACACGCGAGGAGCCCCGCACCGTAGGACGGTGCGGGGCTCCTCGGGGTTGAGGCGCGCGGGCGCTCTCTTGCGCCGGTGCCTAGTACCAGCCGTTGGACTGGTGGAAGCTCCAGGCGCCGCACGGGCTGCCGTAGCGCCCGTTCATGTAGTTCAGACCCCACTTGATCTGGGTGGCGGGGTTGGTGCGCCAGTCGGCGCCGGCCGAGGCCATCTTCGAGCCGGGAAGCGCCTGGACGAGACCGTAGGCGCCCGAAGACGAGTTCACGGCCTTGTAGTTCCAGGTGGATTCCTGGTTGATGATGTTGGAGAAGCACTGGAACTGCCCCGCCGGAACCATCTGCTGGGCGATGGCCTTGACCTCGGCGACCGTGTAGGAGCCCTGGACCGCGAAGTCGGACGAGTCGCGGGCGGCGGACCGGCTGGCGGCCTGCTCCTTCTCCTCGCGCTCCTTCTTCGCCTTGTCGTCGGCGGCCTTCTGGGCGTCGGCCTTCTTGGACTTGGCGTCCTGAGCGGCCTGGACGCGGGCTGCCTCCTCCGCCGAGCGCTTGGCGTCGGTGTCGGCGGCGTGGGCGATGGCGTCGGCCTGCTGCGTCAGGGACGCGTTCTGGACCTGAGCCTGGTCGCCGACCGGGATGTCAGTGAGGAGAGTCGTCCCGGACGCGGTCGTCTCAAGATTGTTCGAGGCGGGGTCGCCAGTGGCAACGCCCACGACTGCGCCGACGGTGGTTACCGCCGTGGCCGAAGCCACAGCGAATCCCCGAACCGAGATCCGGCTCACACGGTGTCCTTCCAGCAGCGTCCGCAGTGACCGAGCGGGCGCACGAGTGCCCCTCGACACTGGCCTCCGTGGTGGTGCGGTCACTGGAGACGCGGGCCCGTGGGCAACTCCCTTGCGGGAGTGCCGCGTGATGCTCCGGGCGGCATACGGCGAACGACTGTGGAGTTAGTTGTACTGCGCGTACCTCACGGGAGATACAGGTGTGCCGTATGCGGGGCCTGACGGAAAACAGACTCTGCCGGACCTCGACGCCGCAGGGCAATTCTCCGTTGCGTGGGAAAGGTCACACTTGGCATGTCGCCGTTGTTTTCATCAAAGCCCTGTGCACGAAGGCGCCGCCCGGCTAGGCTCCTGGGCCTTTGCCGGGCGGCGCCAACTCACCTTCCCGCTATGGGGTTTTTACCCCTTTTCCGGTTAGAGGGTCTCCAGCATCTCGGTGACCAGCGCGGCGATCGGGGAGCGCTCGGAACGCGTCAGCGTGATGTGCGCGAAGAGCGGATGACCCTTCAGTTTCTCGACCACGGCGACGACTCCGTCGTACCGGCCGACCCTCAGGTTGTCCCGCTGGGCCACGTCGTGGGTGAGAACCACCCGCGAATTGGCCCCGATCCGGGACAGAACGGTCAGCAGGACATTGCGCTCCAGCGACTGGGCCTCGTCCACGATCACGAAGGCGTCGTGCAGCGAACGGCCCCGGATGTGCGTCAGCGGCAGGACTTCGAGCATCCCGCGGCCCAGCACCTCCTCGATGACCTCGCGCCCGGCGACCGCCGAGAGGGTGTCGAAGACCGCCTGCGCCCAGGGGCTCATCTTCTCGGACGCGTCCCCGGGCAGGTAGCCGAGGTCCTGGCCGCCCACCGCGTACAGCGGCCGGAAGACCATCACCTTCTGGTGCTGCCTGCGCTCCAGTACGGCTTCCAGGCCCGCGCACAGCGCCAGCGCCGACTTTCCGGTGCCGGCCCGGCCGCCCATCGAGATGATCCCGATCTCGGGATCGAGGAGGAGGTCGAGCGCGATGCGCTGCTCGGCGCTGCGGCCGTGCAGCCCGAAGGCCTCGCGGTCGCCCCGTACGAGCTTCACGTTGCCGTCGGCCGTGACCCGGCCGAGCGCCTTGCCGCGCTCGGACTGCAGGACCAGTCCGGTGTGCACGGGCAGTTCCGCGGCCTCCGGCACGTAGAGCCGCTCCTCGGTGTAGAGGAGGTCCACTTGTTCACCGGAGAGGGCGAGCTCGCTCATGCCGGTCCAGCCGGCGTCAGTGATCGCGAGCTCGGCGCGGTACTCCTCCGCCATCAACCCCACCGAGGAGGCCTTGATGCGCAGTGGGAGATCCTTCGAGACAACCGTGACGTCGTATCCCTCGGCCTGGAGATTGCGGGCGACCGCGAGGATGCGCGAGTCGTTGTCCCCCAATCGGAAGCCGGCCGGCAGGACGCTCTGGTCTGAGTGGTTGAGCTCGACACGCAGGGTGCCGCCCAGATCGCCCAGCGGGATGGGTGCGTCGAGGCGACCGTGAAGAACCCGGAACTCGTCGAGCAGGCGCAGGGCCTGGCGGGCGAAGTAGCCGAGCTCGGGATGGTGCCTCTTTGCCTCCAGCTCGGTGATCACCACGATCGGGAGCACGACTTCGTGCTCTTCGAACCGCGTGATCGCGTTGGGGTCTGCCAGCAGAACGCTGGTGTCGAGGACGTAGGTCCGCCTGTCGGGCAGGCGGCTCTTAGTGCTGGTCACCACGGAAGGACGTACCCCCTCGGAAGAGGTCGGGCCATGAAGACCGGACCGGTCATCGGCACCCATGCGCGGGCCGACTTCCGGCCCTCCACTCCGTCCGTGCGAACCGCACGTGCGTCCTGGTGCAAAGGGCCTCCCGGGCGGACGACCCCATGCCGTCCGCTGAGATTCGACACCCGTGGATCGGGCGTCGACCTGCAAGGGATATTCCCCGAATAGGTCCAGCCATACCAAGGCATATGACGGACGCTCGGTGAATCCCTGGTGAAGGCCCTGCTCGGAGGGTCCCCGGGGACCCCGCGGGGCGCGCGGGAGCACGGGGACGGCGCGCCGCGGAAGGGTCCGGGCGCGCCGTGAGGTGCCGACGGGGTATCAGATATCCACAGGTCAGGTGCCGTACGGGGGCTCCTGCCGGGTGGTTCAGCTGCCGTAGCGCCGGTGCCGGGCGGCGTAGTCGCGCAGCGCGCGCAGGAAGTCGACCTTGCGGAAGGCCGGCCAGAAGACTTCGCAGAAGTAGTACTCGGAGTGCGCGCTCTGCCACAGCATGAATCCGGACAGTCGCTGTTCGCCGCTGGTGCGGATCACGAGGTCCGGGTCGGGCTGGCCGCGCGTGTAGAGGTGCTCGGCGATGTGGTCGATGTCGAGGATCTCGGCGAGCTCCTCGAAGGAGGTGCCCTTCGACGCGTGCTCCAGCAGGAGGGAGCGGACCGCGTCGGCGATCTCCTGACGGCCGCCGTAGCCGACGGCGACGTTGACCAGTATCCCGTCGACGCCGTGCGTGGCCTCTTCGGCTTCCTTCAGGACGGTCTGGGTCCCGGCGGGGAGGATGTCGAGGTTGCCCACGTGGTGGACGCGCCAGCGGCCGTCGGCGGCGAGGCCCCGTACGGTGTTCTCGATGATGTTGAGCAGCGGGCGGAGCTCGACCTCGGGCCGGTCCAGGTTGTCCGTGGAGAGCATCCACAGGGTGACGACCTCGACGTCGGTCTCGGTGCACCAGCCCAGCATCTCGGAAATCTTGTCGGCCCCGGCCTGGTGGCCCTGTTCCGTCGTGCCTCCGGACGCCTTCGCCCAGCGGCGGTTCCCGTCCAGGATCACGCCGATGTGCTTGGGCGTCTCGTCATGGTCGATGCGGCCTTCCACCCGGCGTGCGTAGAGCCTGTACACAGGACGGCGTACCAGGTCGCGCAGCTTCACGATCTTCCAGCCCCTCCGAGCGATTCCCCCGATGCGGAATGCGGTCCCCCCAGGTCCGCCACATTACTGCGCGGCGGGATCCGGTACCCAACTCGGTCCTGTCACAAGTCCGTGATAGGGAGGACAACGTGACTGAAAACAATCCCTATCGGGCAGAGCCCTCGCGCTACGACTCCATGGAGTACCGGCGCACCGGCCGCAGTGGCCTCAAGCTCCCCGCGATCTCCCTCGGCCTCTGGCACAACTTCGGTGACGACAAGTCCCTGGAGTCCCAGCGGGCGATCCTGCGCCGGGCCTTCGACCTCGGCGTCACCCACTTCGACCTGGCCAACAACTACGGCCCGCCCCCCGGCTCGGCCGAGCTCAACTTCGGCAAGATCTTCGCGCAGGACTTCGCGTCCCACCGCGAGGAGCTGGTGCTCTCCACCAAGGCCGGCTACCTGATGCACGAGGGTCCGTACGGCGAGTGGGGCAGCCGCAAGTACCTGCTCGGCTCGCTGGACGCCTCGCTGAAGCGGATGGGCGTCGACTACGTCGACATCTTCTACTCCCACCGCTTCGACCCCGAGACCCCGCTGGAGGAGACCATGGGCGCCCTGGCGTCCGCGGTCCAGCAGGGCAAGGCGCTCTACGTGGGCGTGTCCTCGTACACCGCGGAGCAGACGGCCGAGGCGGCGCGGATCCTGCGCGAGATGGGCGTCCGCCCCCTCATCCACCAGCCCTCCTACTCCATGATCAACCGCTGGACGGAGGAGGACGGCCTGCTCGACACCCTGGAGGCGGCCGGCATGGGCTGCATCTCCTTCGTGCCGCTCGCCCAGGGCCTGCTGACCGGCAAGTACCTCAAGGGCATCCCGGAGGGCTCGCGGGCCACCCAGGGCAAGTCCCTCAACCCGGACCTGCTGTCGGACGAGGTCGTCCGCCGGCTGAACGGGCTGAACGACATCGCGGTGCGGCGCGGGCAGTCGCTGGCCCAGCTGGCCCTGAACTGGGTGCTGCGGGACGAGCGGATGACGTCGGCCCTGATCGGCGCGTCGAGCGTGAAGCAGCTCGAGGAAAATGTGGCCGCACTGTCCGGAGCGGCGCTCACGGAAGCGGAGTTGAAGGAGATCGACTCCTTCGCGGTCTCCACCCCCGGCGCCAACATCTGGGCCCAGCGGGGCTGACCTGCGGCTTTGCCCCCGGTCCGATGAGGACAAAAAACGGGCCGGTCCGTGGGGGGGATACGGACCGGCCCGAGGGGGGGGTTCCACCATAACCCTTCGTAAAGCCTGCTGCGTGCATTGCCGCAAGATGATTACGCTCCGGAGCCGCCCGGCCGCGCTCCGGTGAGCCGAAAACGCCCCCGGAAGGCCCGTGCGGCCAGGCCCCGGGCCTGGTCCGGGCCCCTGCGGAAGCCCGCGGCGGGCCCGGGCGCGCCGCGGACGGGCCCCCGGGCGGCGTAGCCCCCAAGGGGGACCCTCCCCGGTGCACCGCCTTGACGCCCGCCCTGCCCCTACCCTGACCGCCATGGGGATCAGGGGACAGTGGCGGGACGGTGGGGGCACGCTGGTCGTCGAGCCGGCGCAGGACGGGCGGGCGGTGGCGCCCGGACCCGGCGGGACACCCCCACGGGTGCCCGTGGAGCCGCCGGTGGAAGTGCCCGTGGAGATCGCGGCCTCGTACGCGGCCCGGACCCGCGGGCTGCTCGGGCGGGACGGGATCGACGGAGCCATGCTGCTCACCCCGGCCGCGAGCGTCCACACGTTCCGGATGCGCTTCGCCATCGACGTGGCCCACCTGGACCGCGATCTGAGGGTCGTCGCGCTGACCACCATGTCCCCCGGCAGGCTCGGCCTGCCGCGGCTGCGCTCCCGGCACGTCCTGGAGGCCGAGGCGGGCGCCATGGCCGGCTGGGGGCTGCGCGTGGGGTCCCGGCTGCGGCTCCGTCTCAACTCGCGCTAGGCGTCGTCCGCCGCCGGCGGTAGGTTGGGGCGGTTGAGCTGGGGTGGCAGGGGAGCGGCATGACCGAGAACGCGCACATCAAGGCGCTGGAGCAGATCATGCCGGCGACGCACGGAGCCGACGAGGACATCGACTGGCAGGCGGCCGAGGCCGTCTGGGGCGGCCGCTTCCCCTCCGATTTCGTGGCTTTCATGGGCCGCTTCGGCGCGGGCTCGATCAACGGCGAGGCGAGCGTCCTGCTGCCGCTGCCCAAACCGGGGCTCCAGTGGGACCCGGCGCAGATGACCGAGGAGACCTCCAACGCCCGCCAGGTCTGGGAGGCGGAGGGCGGCCGGGCCGCCTTCGACGTGGACCCCGAGTCGATCCTCGCCTGGGGCGTCACGGGCGGCTCCGACATCCTGTGCTGGCTCACGACCGACCCGGACCCGGACCGGTGGCCCGTCCTGGTGGTCGGGCGGCACACCGCCGACTCCTTCGCGGTGTACCCGTACGGCATGGCCGAATTCCTGTACCGGCTGTGCTCCGACGAGTTCGATGTGAGTCCGGTCAGCATCACCTTCTGGGACGGCGGCCACCTCAGCTTCGTGCACTGGCAGAAGGCCCAGCGCCGCTGGCAGGAGGGCCGCAACCCCGAGACGGGCGAGCCCGACCCGTACGCCGGCGACTTCACCGACTGACGCTCCCCCGGACTTCCGGCCGCGACTTCCCGGCCCTGACGCCCGGCCCGGGCCCCCGACGCCCGGCCTCGACGCCCGACTCGGGCCCTCGACCCCCGAAATCCGTTCCGCGGCCCCACCATGGCTGGAAACGGGCGTTTCGGCATGTCTACGCGCGTCCGAATTGTTGATCACATATCGGAAAACACCATTCGGAAATGCCGCACTTGGAGCATTGACCACAAGTGCCGACCCAATGGAACCAACCGCCCTTCCTCAGGAGAGAATTCCGGCCAACGGGCCACTGAGGGACACCGCAGCCCGGAGCAACTCATAAGTAATAACGGGACTCAAAAGAAAATCAGGGGAATACACCCGTGCGACGAAGAATCTTCGGCACGACCGCCACCGCCGTCGTCCTGGGCCTGCTGATACCGCTGGCCGGATGTGGCAGCTCCGGCGACAGCGGCGCAGGTGACAGCGGTACCCTCCGCCTCGTCGCCGCCGAATACGGCGACAACCCGGCCAACAGCTCCAAGGCGTTCTGGGACAAGGTGACGACCGAATTCACCGCCGCCAACCCGGGCATCAAGGTGCAGGTGCAGCTGATCCCGTGGGCCGACATCGACCGCGAGGTCTCCCGTATGGTCAAGGCCGGCAACGCGCCGGACATGGCCCTCATGGGCGGTTACTCGGACTTCGCGGCTCAGGGCAAGCTCTATTCCGCGGACGAACTCCTCTCGGTCACCGCCGAGGCCAACTTCCTCGGTCCGCTCGCCGACGCCGGCTCCGTCCGCAACACGCTCTACGGCCTGCCCTTCGTGGCGAGCAGCCGTCTGCTCTTCTACAACGAGGGCCTGTTCAAGCAGGCGGGCGTCAGCGCCCCCAAGACCTGGAACGAACTCAAGGCCGCCGCCAAGGCGCTCAAGGACAAGGGCGTGAAGTACCCGTACGCCATGCCCCTGGGCCCGGAAGAGGCGCACGCCGAGGCGATGATCTGGGAGCTCAGCAACGGCGGCGGGTACGCCGACAACAGCGGCAACTACAGCCTGGCCTCCGACCAGAACATCCTGACCTTCAAGTGGATCAAGGACAACCTGGTCGCCCCCGGCCTGCTCGGCCCCACCCCGCCGTCCCAGCTCAACCGGGCCGACGCCTTCGCCGCCTTCACCCGCGGCGAGGTCGGCATGCTCAACGGCTACCCCTCGCTCGCCCACGAGGCGCGCGCCAAGGGCATCCAGGTCGGCACCGTCTCGATGCCCATCTCGAACAACCTGAGCCCCGGGGAGACCCCGCCGACCGTGGGCGTGGCCGACTGGATGATGGCCTTCAAGCAGCGCGGGCACCGCACCGAGATCGGCAAGTTCCTGGACTTCGTCTACCAGGACAAGAACCTGTCGGACTTCGCCGGCCGCTACCACCTGCTGCCGTCCACCGTCACCGCCGCCCGCACCCCGGCCGGCGGCGGCATGGACAACAACGACCAGCAGTTCCTGGCGGCCCTGCGCGTCGCCCAGCTCTACCCGGTCAACGACCCGTCCTGGGTGACCATCAGCGACACCATCAAGCGCAACATCGGGCGCGCGGTGGACCCGGACGGCGACCCGAAGGCCGTGCTGGAGGAGATCGCCGCGAAGGCGGGCGAGGAGACCAAGAAGCACTGACCCAGCCGCCCGCCTGCCGGACGCGCCCTGGAGGCCCTGGAGGCCCTGGAGGCCCTGGACGTCCCGAACGTCCCGGACGTCCTCGCCGACAGAGGACCTTCGCCCCCTGCCGCAGACCGTCCCGCGCGGCATCATGGCTGTACGGCCCTTGATCCAAGGCCACGGCCACGTCGCCCGCCGCGCACCCACAAGGTGCGCGGGGCGACCGGCCCACCTCCCCCGGGTACCCGGTGCTAGCTGGCGCCCTGGTTCTGCGGGGTGAAGGCCGTGCGGTACTGCTCGCAGCTGGAGTCCCAGACCAGGGAGCCCTTGAGGGTGCCGTAGCCGGTGCGGGTGAGCGACCACTCCACCGTGTACTTGCCGGTGTCACAGGCGATGCGCTTGCCGCCGGGGATCTTCGTGCGGCCCGTGGCGGGCCGGTTCGTGAGCTCCTGGTCCACCTCTGCGGCCTTGACCCGCTTCGCGTCGCGCAGGACCGCGTGCACCACGATCGGGTGCTTGCCGTCCTTGGTCGTCAGCACCTTCTTCACGCCCTGAGAATCCGCCACCGACCACGCGAACTCGTACCCCGGCTCCCAGGCGAGGGTCGTCGGGTCGGGGACCTGGCGCGGGTACTCCTCGGCGCCCTTGGGGCCTCGGCGGGTGACCGTCTTGTACTGGATGCCGGGCCGGAAGCGGAACTGCGCTTCCACCTTGTGCATGTCGTCCTTGGTCCACATCGACTTCATCGCCTTCTCCCCTCCGCTCGGGTCCTGGAGGTACGCCGTGCCGTCTGCGGCGGTGGCGGCGCCCTGGCAGAGGACCGGGACGAGGGCCGCCGCTACGGTCGCGAGGGCCAGAGCGGCGGTACGAGTGCGCTTCATGCCCGGACCAACGGGGCCCCGCGGCGGGCCGGAACGACGCCGGGCGCGCTTTCACCCGTACGGGATCCGGAATATCACCCGATCAACTGCACGTCGGCGTATCCGGAGAAGACGCGGACCCCGGCGGGATCCGAAAGGGACGGCCTAGGTGCTGGGGCCGGTGACCACCGGGAAGCCGGTGGGTCGGCCCTCCTCCTTCAGCCAGTCCAGCACCTGGTTGAGGGCTTCGACGGTCTGCGCGCGGTTGCCTCCGCCGTCGTGGAAGAGGACCGTCGGGCCGTTGCGCATCTCGGACTTGACGGTGTTGACGATCGCGACGGTGCCCGGCTTGCTGAAGTCCTTGCTGTCTATGTTCCAGCCGAGCGGCCGCATGCCGTTGGCTGCGGCCAGGGCACGGCTCTCGGGAGTGAACGCGCCGCCGGGGGCCCGGTAGTACTGCACCTTGGCCCCGCCGCCCGCGGCCTCCTCGATCAGCTTCTTCGCGTCGAGGATCTGCTGCTTCTGGTACGCGAAGGGCTTGTGGTCCATCGCCGTGTTGTGGTCCATGGTGTGGTCGCAGAGCCGGTGGCCGTCCGCGACCACCTTCTTGACCAGGTCCGGGTGCTCCTTGGCCTGCGGGCCGATCATGCAGAAGGTCGCCTTCACGTCGTACTTCTTCAGTACGGCGAGCACCTTCGGGGTCCACGTGGGATCGGGCCCGTCGTCGATGGTGATGTTGACCGCGTCGCCGCCGCTCTCCGACGCGTGGGCTATGCCGTCGGGCACCTTCCCCGCCGGGTTCCCGGGCGCCGCCGGGTCGGCGGCGTCGCCCTTCACGGCGTCGTCCGACTGCCCTGAGACGTTCTGGTGGCGGGTGTCGTGGCCTGGGTCGACGACCGTCGTCACTCCCCAGATCGTGGCGGCCACCGCCACGGCGGCCGCCCCAACGGCGACCCGGGCCCGTACGTCCTTCATGTGTGTGCGCGCCATGAACCCCATGAGCTGTCTCAACTCCCCATCCGACATCAGACATCCGCCGCAAGGAGGTACTCCGGACACGGCCGGGAGTACCTCCTCGCACTGACAGGACGTCGGTGGGCTGGGCGGGGTTCCAGCCGAATGGCCCATAAATTCCATGTTGTAGGACTTTGGTCCTTGATCGTCCCGATTTCCGTCCGGGCTGAAACCGGGGGCGGCGGGGCGTCCTCCTATCGGGCATCCCCTACCGAAGACCCCTGTTCCATTTGGAGGTTCGACCCCATGCGCAAGGCAGACACCCCCGCGGTCGCGATGCTCGCCGTGCTCACACTGCTCGCGCTGTCGGCGACGGCGTGCGGAGACGGTGGGGGCGCCGCGCAGGCCGCGAAGCCCGCGGCCGAGCTGAGCCTCGTACCGGCTGACGGAGCGAAGGACGTCGAGCCGGACCGGCCGGTCACGGCCCGGGTGGAGCACGGGACGCTGACGGCGGTGACCGTGACCGAACCTGACGGGAAGCCGGCGGAGGGTGCACTGGAGGACGGCGCGTTCATACCGGAGGCGGGTCTGGCGGTGGACACCGAGTACACGGTGAAGGCCACGGCCACCTCGCAGGACGGGAAGGAGACCCACGCCGAGTCCTCCTTCCGGACGCTGAAGCCGTCGAAGGAGCAGACGGAGACGGTGACCGTGCTTCCCGCGGGCCGGACCGTGGGCGTGGGCCAGCCGCTCTCCCTCACCTTCGACCATCCGGTGAAGAACAAGGCCGCGGTCGAGCGGCGGCTGAAGGTGACCACGAGCAACCCGACCGAGGGCTCGTGGGGCTGGCTGAAGGAGACGCTGACGGGCAAGGACCGGGTGGACTGGCGGCCGAAGGAGTACTGGAAGCCCGGTACGCAGGTGACGTTGGAGGCCCCGCTGTCGGGGGTGGACACCGGCGACGGCCGCTACCTGGCGAAGTCGTACTCGGCCTCCGTCACGATCGGCCGGAGCCAGGTGGCCAAGGTCGACATCGCGAACCACCGGCTGACGCTGGAACGTGACGGCCAGGCGGTGAAGTCGATCCCGATCACGGCGGGCGATCCGGCGAGCACCCCGACCTGGAGCGGGAGGATGCCGCTCATGGGCAAGGAGGGGACCATCCGGATGAGGGCCGACTCGGTGGGCCTGACCGGCTACGACCAGCAGGTGCAGAAGTCGATGAGGCTGACGGTCTCGGGCACCTACGCGCACCAGGCGGAGTGGGCGGAGAGTTACATCGGCTCGGCGAACAGGAGCCACGGCTGCATCGGCATGAAGACGGCGGACGCCACGTGGTTCTACGACCAGGTGCAGGTCGGCGACGTCTTCGACGTGACGGGCGGCAAGGAAACGGTGGCCGCCGGGAACGGCTTCGGCGAGTGGAACCTGTCGTGGGAGGAGTGGCGGAAGAAGTCGGCCATGAGCGCACCTTCCAGCCCCGCCGGCGTTTGAGGCGCGGGTCCGGGCAGAGCCCGGTTTCGGGAAGGGGCGGGGTGGGGGAAGGCTCCGCGCAGCGGACCCACACGCGAAGAGGGCCCGGCCCGGTGGAAATCCACCGGGCCGGGCCCATCGTCCGGATGCGGGCCGCGGGCGCCGAACCCGCGCCGTGTCAGTGGGCGAGCGAAGCCGCCTGCGCGGCAGACGCATCCTTCGCCGCGCCACCACCGGCACCCCCACCACCGGCGGGGCCACCCCGCAGGGGGACCTCCTTGACGAACCAGGCGGCCACGAAGCCCAGTACCGCGATACCCGCACCGAGGAGGAACGCCGAGTGGGTACCGGCGGCCACCGCGTGCTGGTAGGCGTCGCGGACGACCTCGGGGAGCTTGGCCAGGCTCGCCGCGTCCAGCTGGGCCGAGCCGGCCTTGACGGCGGCCTCGGGGCCGAGGCGGTCGGTCATGGTGCTGGTGACCTGGCTGGTGAACAGGGAGCCCATGAGGGCCACGCCGAAGGAGCCGCCGAGGGTACGGAAGAGGGTCGCCGAGGAGGACGCGACGCCCATGTCCTTCATGTCGACGCTGTTCTGCGCGACCAGCATCGTGATCTGCATCAGGAAGCCGAGACCGGCGCCGAGGACGGCCATGTACACGCCGGACATCAGGCGGCTGGTGCCGGTGTCCATGGTGGCGAGCAGGAAGAGCCCGACGACCATGAGCGCGCCGCCCAGGATCGGGAAGGCCTTGTACTTGCCGCTGCTGGTGGTGATCCGGCCCGCGACGAGCGAGATGACCATCATCGAGAGCAGCATCGGCAGGAGCAGCAGGCCGGAGTTGGTGGCCGAGGCGCCCTGGACCGACTGCTGGAAGAGCGGCAGGTAGAGCACGCCGCCGAACATCGCGAAGCCGACCAGGAAGCCGATCACGGACATGAGGGTGAAGTTGCGGCTGCGGAAGATGTGCAGCGGCATGACCGGCTCGGCGGCCTTGGTCTCGACGTAGAGGAAGGCTGCGATGGAGACGATGCCGACGACGATCAGGCCGATGATCTCGGTGGAGCCCCACGCGTACTCGGTGCCGCCCCAGGTGGTGACCAGGACCGTGGAGGTGATCGCGAGGGTCAGCAGCGCCGCGCCGAGGTAGTCGATCTTGCCTTGCGTCTTCTTCTTGGGGAGGTGCAGCACCGCGGTCACCATGGCGAGCGCCACGATGCCGAGCGGCAGGTTGATGTAGAAGGACCAGCGCCAGCCCATGTGGTCGGTGATGGTGCCGCCGACCAGCGGTCCGCCGATCATGGCGAGGGCCATCACGCCGGCCATCATGCCCTGGTACTTGCCGCGCTCACGGGGCGGGATCAGGTCGCCGATGATCGCCATGACGCCGACCATCAGACCGCCGGCGCCGAGGCCCTGGATCGCGCGGAAGCCGATGAGCTGGCCCATGTCCTGGGCCATGCCGCTGAGCGCCGAGCCGATCAGGAAGATCACGATCGAGGTGAGGAAGGAGCCCTTCCGCCCGTACATGTCGCCGATCTTGCCCCAGATGGGGGTGGAGGCGGCCGTGGCCAGCGTGTAGGCCGTGACCACCCAGGAGAGGTGCTCCAGACCGCCGAGCTCGCCGACGATCGTGGGCATGGCGGTACCGATGATCATGTTGTCGAGCATGGCCAGCAGCATCGCGATCATGAGGGCCATCAGGACGACCCTTACGCTGCGCGGCTTCACCTCCTCCGAGGCGACCGCTTCCTTTGTCTTCTCCACCATGCTCCACTCCCCTGGCACACCCGCACCGGTCTTGGCACTTACTTGCCGCCCGGCTAGTTGACTACACTGGGGAAGGTAGACCCGTAACTAGCCGGGCGTCAAGTAAGTAATTGGGGAGAGTCATGTCCAGCAGCAGTCCGCAGCCGCGCCGTGGCAACACGCGCCAGCGCATCCAGGACGTCGCACTGGAGCTCTTCGCCGAACAGGGGTACGAGAAGACTTCGCTGCGCGAGATCGCGGAACGGCTGGAGGTCACGAAGGCGGCGCTGTACTACCACTTCAAGACCAAGGAAGACATCATCATCAGCCTGTTCGAGGACCTGACCCGGCCCATCGACGAGCTGATCCAGTGGGCGGAGGAGCAGCCGCGCACGCTGGAAACGAAGCGCGAGGTACTGCGCCGCTACAGCGAGGCGATGGCCGGCGGCGCCTCGCTGTACCGCTTCATGCAGGAGAACCAGGCCTCGCTGCGGGAGCTGAGCATCGGCGAGACCGTGAAGAAGCGGCTCTTCGCCCTGGTGGAGCTGTTGCGCACGGGCCAGGAGGATGCCCCGCTGGCCGACCAGGTCCGGTGCGTGAGCGCCCTGTTCACCCTGCACGCCGGAATGATGTTCCTCCAGCACGTCGAGGGCGACCCGGAGGAGACCCGCCAGGCGGCCCTGGAGGTCGCGACGGACCTGATCACCCAGGCCCACCAGCACCCGTAGGCGGTGCGGCCCGGGTTCCCGTTCACTCGATGGAGGGAACCGGGACCTGGGATTATTACTCTCCGTAGTCAAGTCGGCTACTTTTGGTGATGTGCGTTGCGGACGGGTCGCGGCGCCCGAGCCGAAGGCACCGCCATGACACGTCTCGCCCTCACCCTCGCAACCACCGCTGCGGCGGCCCTCTTCGCCACCGCCCTCGCGCCGCGGGCCCCGGCCTCGGCCGCCCCGCTCTCCTACGTGGCCCTCGGGGACTCGTACAGCGCCGGCTCCTTCGTACGCCCGTGGAACGCCGACGGCTGCGGCCGCTCCGAGCAGGACTATCCGCACCAGGCCGCACGGCGGCTGAAGTTGAAGCTCACCGATGTCACCTGCTCGGCCGCGGAGGTACGGGCCGGGCTGCTGGGGCCGCAGTCCGAGCTCGCGGGGCCGCCCTCCGTGGCCCCCAAGGGTGGCTGGGCCGCCAAACCGGCGCAGATCGGGGCCGTTTCCGCGAACACCGATCTCGTCACGGTCGGCGCCGGCGGCAATTCCGTGGGGTTCGCCGACATCGTCGAGACCTGCGTGAAGCGGGGGTTGGCCTCCTTCGGGACGGGCACCCCGTGCACCGACCACTACAGGCGGGGCGAGGCCGCCTCCAGGCTCGATTCCCGGTTCGCCGGGCTGGAGGCCGACTTCGCGGTCCTGCTGAAGGAGATCCGCACGCGCGCCCCGCGCGCCGGGGTCGCGGTCGTCGGATACCCGGCCGTCGTGGACCAGGCCGCGGGCTGCGGCTGGGGCTCCTGGCACCAGCTCGGCACGGTCGCCAAGGGGGACATGCCCTGGCTCGACACCATGGAGCGCCGGGTCAACGCGCTCCTGAAGGAGCAGGCCCGGCGGAGCGGCGCGGTGTACGTGGACACGTACTCCTCCAGCACCGGCCACGGGGTGTGCGCGACGGGTGAGCAGCGCTGGATGTACGGGATCAAGGACAGCCTGACGGGGCCGGGCGACCAGAGCGATCCGCCCTCCGAGCTCTGCCGGGCCATCCCGGCCCGGGGCGAGGCGTGCACCGTCCTGCACCCGAACCTCCGCGGCGCCACCCACCAGGCGGACCGCGTCACCGAGGCGCTGGCAGGCATGGGGGCGGGGGCGGGGGCGGGGGCGACGAGAAGCTGAGCGGGAGGCGACCGGGCTGTCGGCCGGGGCGGGGCGGAAAGGCCGGACAGGGCGGGACGGGGCGGGCCTGGCCGGGCGGTCAGGCTGGGCAGGCAGGCAGGTCACCGTCCGGGACCAACGGTCGGCTTCTCCGGGACCTTGGGGCGTCCACCGGGGCACGGGCGGCCGGGAGGATTGGTCGGGGTCCACCCACCCGCTCCCCGATCCACCCCATTCGCCCCATCGCCCCACCCGGGCCTCACGGGCCGCGCAGGCCACGCGGGCGCGCACAGCCGAAGTTCCACAGGAGACATGCATGTTGCTCACCGGAAAGACCGCCATCGTCACCGGGGCCAAGCGCGGGCTCGGACTCGCCATCGCGGAGCGGTTCGCCCGGGAGGGGGCGACCGTCGTGATGGCGGACCTCCAGGACGCGACGGAGGAGGCCGCGGAGGTCGGCGCGTCCTACGTCCGCGCGGACGTGAGCGACGAGACCGAGGTTCGGGCCCTGATCGCCCACACCGTCGCGGCACACGGCGGGGTGGACATCCTGGTCAACAACGCCGGGATCGAATTCGCCAAGACCATCCTCGACACCACCGTCGAGGAGTGGGACCGGCTGATGTCGGTGAACATGCGCGGGGTGTTCCTCTGCTCCAAGCACGCCGTTCCGGCCATGACCGCCCGGGGCGGCGGGGTCATCGTCAATCTGGCCTCCGAGCTCGGCGTGGTCGGTGACGCGGGCGTGGCGGCGTACTGCGCCTCCAAGGGCGGGGTGATCCAGCTGACGAAGGCGACCGCCATCGACCACGCGAAGGCGGGCATCCGGATCAACGCCTTGTGCCCGGGGCCGATTTCCACCCAGCTGCTGGAGGACGTCTTCCGCTCCAGCCCGGACCCGGAGGCCATGCGCCGGGACTTCGAGGCCCGCACCCTCCTCGGCCGGCTCGGCCGACCGGACGAGGTCGCCTCGGCGGCCCTGTTCCTGGCCTCGGACATGTCCTCGAACATGACCGGCGCCAACCTGATCCTCGACGGCGGCTGGACCACCCGCTGATGGGACCCGAGTCGTACACGCATGCGATGGCGGACTTGAACGGCTCTAGCGATGGGGGACGCTTACATGGGGCTCAGCCCTGAGTGGGAGAGACTGTTCGGTCCCGATTCCGGGCCGGATTCGGATTCGGGCACGCGGATGACACTGGCCTCGGCCGCCGCACCGGGAGACGGCGGTGGCGGTGGCCTGGACGTTCAACAGGGCCCCTGTACCACCGCGGCCGGCGTTCCGGGCTCCGCCGGCCGAGGCCTGAGCACCGGAACGGCCGGGGGGTGAGGCGCTCGCGGCTGCGGGCGCCTCACCCCCTTCGGGAACGGGCTGTCGTCAGGCCTTGCCCTTGAGGGAGGTCACCAGCTGGTTCGTCAGCTTGGTCGCGGCCGCCGTGCCCTTGTCGGTGCCGCTGCTGGCGAGCACGGTCACCACCGAGGTGCCGACCCGCGCGGCCACCAGCGTGGTGCCGCCCTTCCAGGCGGGGCTGGTCAGGGTGATGGTGAAGGCGCCGTCGCCCACGCCCTCCAGGGGCTTCTCGGTGACCGTCACCTTGGCGTGGGTGTCCGCGTCGGTGTAGCTCGGGCAGGCCTTGGAGATCATGCCGAGCGCGCCGAGCACCGTGGCGGAGGTCGTGCCGCGGTAGACGTCGATCTCCTGAGCCTGCTCGGAGGAGGAGTCCTTGTTCACGTACGAGTCCTGCGCGAAGGAGACTCCGGAGATCCCGGTGATCTCGATCCACGAAGTCCCGCCGAGCTTGGTGCAGTCCGGGGTGGGGACGGAGGCGGCCTCGGGCAGCTGGTAGGTGTCGCCGGTGTCGCGCGCGGTGGCCGGGTCGGCGGTGTAGCCCTCGGCGAAGAACGTGGCGGGCGCGAGCGCGGCCTTGAGCTGCGTACCCGTCAGCAGGCCCTTGTTGGGACCGTCGTCGGCGGCTGCGGCGGACGGCTTCGCGGCGGCCGACGAACTCGCGTCGGGCGCGGCGGCCTTCGTGCCGTCGGGGGAACACGCGACCAGCACGAGCGGGAGCGCCGCGACGGCGAGCAGTCTGGCGGAGGGGGATATCAGACGCACGATGTGGTTCGACCTCTGTGTTCGAATGCCTGGCGCACCGGATCATCCGGAACACCAGGGTGTGGCTGACACCGGATCGGCGCGAACCGGGAGAACGGGTGGGTGGAACAGGGCAGGGCAGGGCGCGGCCCGGTCCGGGTCAGCTGGGGGACCCGCGCATCACATCGGGTCGCCAGGGGCGGAACAAGGGGCCGGCACATGTCTTTACCTGCGGATATGCAAGATTTTTCCAAACCGGACCGACTGAGTCCGGATAGTGCCGGACCTTCCGGTGCAGGGCTTGCGGGAGCCGACTCAGGCGTCGCCGGCCTCGCGCCCTTCCCGTCCTTCCCGCTCCGCACGCCACTGCGCCACCTCGGCTTCGACGTCGAACTCACTGAGGTTCAGCGGCGGTCCGGGCGGCGGCCTGCGCAGGGCCGCGCCGATCTTGGCGTTGACCTCCGTCAGGATGTCCCGCGCCTGCCGCTCGGTGCGGGCCGCGCGGACCGCCTCCCGCGCGTCCTCGGCCTCCTTGCGGAGCGCGAGCGCCGGCGGGAGGACCGCGAAGCCCTCGCGGTGCATCTTCCCCTTGATCCACCACAACTCGTCGTACGGGGCGTCGAGCGAGGCCAGCGGCTTGCCGAAGCCGGGCAGTTCCTCGAACTCGCCGCGCTCGGCGGCTTCCCTGATCTGCCGGTCCACCCACGACTCGAAGCTGACGCCAGGCGGTTTGCGGTCGGTCACCATGCCTCCTCGGGAGTCCCTGCCAGCATATCGCCGTCGCCCGACAGGCCAGTTACCGACGGTATCCACCTCTACAGCCGACGCTCCGCCTCCTCGATCGGGACGTCGTTGATGCTGGCCTCCCGGCGGCGCATCAGGCCGGCCGCGTCGAACTCCCACTGCTCATTGCCGTGACTGCGCCACCACTGGCCGGCCGTGTCGTGCCACTCGTACTCGAAGCGCACGGAGATCCGGTTGCCGGTGTACGCCCACAGCTCCTTGCGCAGCCGGTACTCCAGCTCGCGCTCCCACTTGTCGGCGAGGAAGGCGCGGATCTCGGCGCGGCCGGCGAGGAAGCGGTCGCGATTGCGCCAGACGGAGTCCTCGGTATAGGCGAGTGCGACGCGTTCGGGGTCGCGGCTGTTCCAGGCGTCCTCGGCGGCCTGCACCTTGGCGCGGGCGGACTCCTCGGTGAAGGGCGGCAGGGGCGGTCGTACGGAGCCAGCAGAACCAGCGGAACCAGTGACAGTCACGACGGGACACCTCTCGACTGAACGGCAGAAGCGGTGAGAACGATCGTTCCCTACTCCGCCCCCAACCCTAGAGAACGACCGTTCTCCCCGCAAGCGGTTCTGGTCTACGCTGCTCCCATGCCCATTCCCGCCGCCGCCCCGATGACCGACGAAGAGGCCCGCACGCGTCTCCTGGACGCCGCGGAGGCCCTGTTCTACGCCGACGGCATCCAGGCCGTCGGCATGGACCGCATCCGCGCGGAGTCCGGCGTCCCGCTCAAGCGGCTCTACCGCCTCTACCCGGCCAAGGAGTCCCTGGTCGCCGCCTACCTGGAGCGCCGCGACCGCCGCTGGACGGCGAGCCTGCGCGGCGCCGTCGCGGGGAGCGCCGACCCGGTCGGGGCCCTCTTCGACTGGCTCGCCCAGTGGTTCTCGGAGCCGGACTTCCGCGGCTGCGCCTTCCTGAACGCGTACGGGGAGCTGGGCGCGGGCCCCGCCGGAGTGCTGGACCTCGTACGGCGTCACAAGGCGGAGCTACGGGCGCTGCTGGCCGAGATCGCCGGTCCTGGTCGGGAGGGCCTGGCGGAGCAGTTGCTGCTGCTGGTCGAGGGGGCGACGGTGGTGGCGGCCCTGGATCCGGGTCCGGGGGCGGCGCTGCGGGCCCGCGAAGCGGCGTACGTACTGGCCCGCGAGGCGCGCGACACGGCCGGGCAGGAGATTCACGCGGCTGCCGAGTGACCGGTGACGCGTCGCGCACTCCCGGGTCGCATGATCAGCTTTTAACTGGTGTTGGAATTTTTGTCCACCGGTAGACCGCATTCGGCGGTTTCATGCCGGTTCCATCGCCTTTCCTCGCGGAGGAAACACCCTTGTCTGCTTCCCGCTGCACGTCGGCCGCCCTGGTCGTCGCGGCCGTCACCGCGACCTGCCTGCTGCCGGTCGCGCCGGCCTTCGCCGCCGCCGGCCCGCCGCACATCCGGTTCTCCCAGCCGTACGTCCCCTCCATCGCCGCGGGCAAGACCGGCCGCGTGGTGATCGTGGCGGAGAACAACGGCGATCCGGCGCTCAGCGGCAGCTTCCGGATCACCGCTCCGGAGCGGACGACCTTCCCCGAGGCCCGCTTCTACTGGAACGGGGACCGCGCCGGAGCGTCCTGCACCCGCTCGGGCGACGCCCGCCAGCTGACCTGCGACGCGGGGACCCGCGCGGGCTTCGCCTTCCCGGCGGAGAGCGACACCCGGCTGGGCGTTCTCGTACGGGTGGACGCGGACGCCCCCGAGGGCACGACCCTCGGCGGCGGCGAGTGGGCGGCGGGGGACGACTCCGCGCCGGGCCTGTACGCGGTGTCCACCCCGGTCAGGGGCCCCAAGGGCGACGACGGCCACGACGGGAAGCCGGGCGACGACGGGCACGACGGGAAGCCGGGCCACGAGGGCAAGCCCGGCCACCACGGCAAGCCGGGCCGCCCCGGGCCCAAGGGCGACAAGGGTGACAAGGGAGACCAGGGCGAGCGCGGCGAGAAGGGCGAACGCGGGGACCGGGGGGACCGCGGCGAGAAGGGCGAGCGCGGCGACAAGGGCGACCACGGACCGAAGGGCCCCCAGGGCCACAAGGGTCCGAAGGGCGACAAGGGCGACACCGGACCCAGGGGCCCCAAGGGCGACCAGGGCCCGAACGGCGGCCCCCAGGGCCCGAAGGGCGACACCGGCCCGGCCGGTCCGAAGGGCGACCAGGGCCCGGCGGGCGGCCCGAAGGGCGACAAGGGGGACAAGGGCGACCGCGGCGACACGGGCCCGGCCGGCGGTCCGAAGGGCGACAAGGGAGACAAGGGCGACCGCGGCAACACCGGCCCGGCCGGCCCTACGGGATCGCGCGGACCCGGCGGACCCAAGGGTGACCAGGGCCCCAAGGGCCCCAAGGGCGACCAGGGCAAGCCCGGCAAGTGCAAGTGCGGCAAGGACCACGGCGGTAAGGACCACGGGGGCAAGGACCACGGGGGCAAGGACCACGGCGGCAAGGACCACGGCGGCAAGGGCAACGGGCACGCCAAGCCGACCGCCCGCATCGTCGGCGACAAGCTGCACGTCCGCACCGGCCCCGGCACGCACTACGCCAAGAGCGGCGTGCTCAAGCACGGCGCCGAGGTCCAGGTGATGTGCAAGACCAACGGCACCGAGGTCGCGGGCAACTCCCTCTGGTACAAGCTCGCCGACGGCAGCGGCTGGATCGCCGCCCGCTACGCCGAGAACCTGAACCGCATCCCCACCTGCTGACCGGCCGACCGGACCACCGGCCGGCCTGACCACCGCACCACCACCGGCGCGCACCGGGGCCCCGAGCCCCGGTGCGCGCCGCGTTCTGCTCCCGCCCTCAGCGGGGACGGACTACAGGCCGCCGGTGTCCAGCAGCAGGTTCCCTTGATGGTCCTGACCGGGAACCCGGGAGCGTAGATGTCGCCGCCCACGGCGTTCCACGCCTTGTAGTTGTTGCAGCCCGGGTTCGCTACGGCGCCCAGCGGGACGGTGTCGTCCGGCGCCGTGCCCATCACCACGAGGGCCTGACCGGCGTTGGCGGGCGGGTTCTCGACCGCGTAGCGCTGGATGGCGGCCGGGAAGAACCAGCCGGCGTCCGTCGGATTGCCCGCGGAAACGGCCACGAAGACCCCGGACAAGGCCAGGTTGTTGATGGCCACCGCGACTTCGTTCATCTGGCCGTAGTAGCCGTACCCGTTCCAGTTGTGCGAGAAGACGGCCACCGCGGGGCTCTTGTGGTGGGCGGCGACCCAGTTGATCGCGTTGATGAAGTCCTGGTTGGTCCCCCCGCCGCCGCAGGGCTGGGTGTGGACCGCGATGAGGTTCACCTTCTTCGCGACTCCGTACGTGCGGCCGCCCAGGTTCTCGGCCAGACCCGTGCCGTGCCCGGTGCAGTCGTTGGGACCGTTCCCGAAGGGGTCGTACTCCACCGAAGCCCGGCCCTCGAAGTCGGGGTGGGCGATGTCGATGCCGGAGTCGATGACGTACGCGTTGACGCCCTCGCCCTGCGAGTGCGTGGTGTAGCTGTAGGACGACTGCCCGGCCGGAACCCGCCCGCGCACCGCCCCTCAGGAGCCGAGGTACCCGGCGGCCCCCGCCACCGGCAGGCTCGCCCAGGTCCGCGTCCCGCCACCCGGTTCCCGGGACTCGCCGAAGCCCCACGACCCGCCGCAGTCCCTGACCACCGCCGACATCACCCGAAGCGCACCCCGGCGGCGGGCCTCGCAGTGGGCGGCGAGGCGGGGATGTGTGTGCGGGACGTGGCCGTCGTAGGCGGTGAGCCGGAGGAAGCCGTCGCGGTGGCGGATGGACAGGTACAAGCTCCGCCCCGGATCCAAGTACCAGGCGGCGGCGACGAGTTCCCCGGCGACCTGCACGGCGGCGGGCGCGAGCGGATCGAGCCGGTGGGCGTGCAGGGCGGACCGTACGGTGCTGCGCGCGATCTGCGAGCTGCACGGCTCCCCCGGCAGGGTCAGGCTGCACGCCAGCCCGTCCGGGGAGGGCGGTTCGCCGCCGGCGGCCGGAGCCGTCGGGCATACGGCGAAGTGGGCGGCGGGCGGCGGCGTGAAGGGGCTGGGCATGACGGACTCCCTGCGTCGTGACGTGGATGACGTGACCTTCGGTGAGCCGGCTGCTCCCGCGGCGGGGGTAGTGGCCTGCCGCCGGGGCATGCGGGATCGCACGGCGGGGCGGTGCACTTCAACTCCCTTGCGTGAGCGGCGCTTTACTGAATGTAGCGGAGTCGGGGGCGCAATTGCGCCCCCGACTGGAAAAATTGCCCCGCCGTCGTCAAGGGCCATCGCGAACCGGCAGACTGCACACATGACAGCCAGGACCTCCCCAACGGAGCGCCAGCGACGTGTGGGCGCGGAGCTGCGCAGGATGCGCGTCGCGGCAGATGTCTCCGCCGAGTCGGCAGCCGCCGTACTGAACGTCAGCCGCTCCCAACTGTCGGCCATCGAACAGGGACTTCGGGCGGTCAGCGACGGCCGCCTGCGCACCCTGGCCGCGCACTGCGGCGTGGGCGACAAGGCTTACGTCGACAAACTGGCCACGTTGACCCAGCCCCGGGAGCGCGGCTGGTGGGAGGCGTACCGCGGTGCGATCCCGCCCGGCCTCCTCGACATTTCCGAGCTGGAGTGGCACGCAACACGTCTCTGCTCGGTGCAGACCGTCCACCTGCCGGGGCTGCTCCACCAGAGCGCCTACGCCCGCGCCGTATTCGGCTCCGTACTCCCCGCGCTCCCGACGTCCGAGGTCGAGCTGCGAGTGGCACACCGCCTGAAGCGACAGCAGGTGCTGGAGGGCGACGATGCCCGGCCCTACGAGGCGTACGTACACGAAGCCGCGCTGCGAATGCAGTTCGGCGGTCGCCGGGCCACACGGGAACAGCTGGAGCACCTGTGCGAGGTCTCGGAACGGGAAAACCTCACGCTCCGCGTCCTGACCGTTGAAACGGGCGCGTTCCCGGGTGCCGGGCACGCGATGCTCTACGCCGAGGGCGTCGTGAGTCAGCTCGACACCGTGCAGCTCGACTCCGCGCACGGACCGGAGTTCACGCACACCGAGGCGCAGCTCACGAAGTACCGGTCCCACATCGACTGGATGGACAAGCACGCACTGTCCCCCGACGCGTCCCGCGATTTCATCCACGCGGTCGCCAGCCAACTCTGAGGAGCCACCGATGGCCGACATAAGCTGGGAAGAAGCCTTCTGCGGCGAGGGAAACAACTGCTACCGGATCGGGGTGGACGGGGACGGCAACAGCTACATCGCCCTCGCCGGCCAGGAGGACACGTACCTCACGGACAGCCGCGAGGCCCTGCAGCAACTGATCCGGGACATCAAGGCCGGCAAGGCCGACCACCTGCTCTAGAAGGTTGCTGAAGATCTTGTTGTGGGGCTGTCCGGCCGTGGGCCGGGCGGCCCCTTTCGCTATGTGGTGGCTGGGGCGAGACGCCAGGTGTGGCCGGTCCGGGTGAGTCCGAGGTTGATCAGTCGGCGGAGGTTGAGGACGGCGGCGCGGTGGTGGAGCCAGATGCTGTTGGCGATGACGCCCCGGTGCGGGACTCGTCGGTTGCCTTTGCCGACGAGCCAGGCGATGGCGCGTTCGACCGGTGGCCGCCATCGGCGGTATTCGTTCTGCCAGGCCGGGTCGGTGGCCGCCTGTGCTCGGGCCGCGGCCAGCAGCTCGTGCTGGGGATGGACGTTCACGGTGCGTCCGGTCTTGGAGGCTGTGCAGCGTTCCCGCAGGGGGCAGTCGGTGCAGCCGCGCTTGAACTGGGCGGTGCGGGCGCCGTCCGCTTTGACCCGCCCGAGGTTGGCGGTGTGTCCCGCGGGGCAGGTCGCGGTGCCGGCCGCCTGGTCGATGTGGAAGTCGTCGATGGTGAAGCCGCCGGGGACGGCCCGCCGCATCGGCGGCGGCTTGATCACCAGAGTGTGGCCGGCGGCCTGCAGCTGCTCGCGCAGTTCACCGGTGCCGTAGGCGCAATCGCCGAGCACGGTTAACCCGTCGTTTTCCCCCTCCAGCAGATCGGCGGCGACGGAGGCCTCGTGATTGCCGGGACCATAGCCGCCGGTCAGGGCGACCGCGGTGAACAGCCCGGTCTCCGGCTCGAAGGACACATGCCCTTTGAAGCCGTCCTGGTGGCGGGTGCGGTTCTTGTGGATGTGACGGGCGTCGGGATCGACGGTCGATACGATCCGGTCCGGCGCTGTGCGCTTCGCGATGCGCCAGCGGCCGTCGCGGCCGTCGGAATCCTCGGCAGGCTCGACGTCCTGGCCAGCGACCAGGGCCAGCAGGCCCACCGCGTTCGCTGCCTTCTCGCCCAGTTCCTCCTCGGGCAGGTGCCCGAGGAGGTTGAAGGCGTCGGTCACCAGCGCGTCGACCAGCGCGGCGCGGGCCGCCTCATCGTTCCAGGCGATCTTCGGCTTGCCCGGATCGGTGTAGTCGTGCGCCGAGCACCACGCCGCGGCCGTCTCCTGGCCGCCGGGGACCTCGCGGATCACCCGGCGGATCGCGGAGATGATCTGGGTGACGGTGTCCTGGGTGGCCACCGCGTCATCGAGCACGGTGGAGTCCAGCGCCCGTCGCTGCTTTCCCTTGAGTACGCCGGTCGCGGCCACGACCTCTTTGACCGTGGTGAAGATCCGCATCGGATCGGCCGAAGTACGCAGACGGCGCCGAAAGTACGTCAGCAGCGACGGATCGAAGGCCATGTCATACAGGCCAAGCCCGCAGGCGGCCTTCCACCGCAGGTCACACCGCAGTTCCTGAACGGCCTCAAAGTCCGACAACCCCTGCAGACTCTGCAGCACCACCGTCGCGGCCAGCACCTGCGGCGGCAGACTCGGACGGCCGTTGGACGAGGGATACATGTCGGCGAAGGTCCCCGCCGGGAACAGTGCCTCGCGATGCTCGGCCAAGAATGCGAACACACTCCCCGCCGGGATCAACTCCCGGCAGGTCTCCCACACATCCGGCCCGACCGTCTCCCCGGCCCATTCCCCCTGCATGCCTACAAGACTGGCCCCGACTCGACCGAGCCGGGGCCAGAACCCGAGATTTTCAGCAACCTTCTAGGCCGTCTCTTTCGGATCTTGCCGGGGTCCGCGTCTGACAAGGCCGACAAGATCCGAAAGAGACGGCCTGGATGCCGGGCACCACGCACGGGCGTAGCGTCGCAGTGAGGACCTTTTTCCCCGTCGGCCGGGGGGATCCAAAGAGTCGAGATGCCAGTTTTGGTGCACAACCAGAGCGCGGACTGGACCCAGGACATCTACCAGACCGTCTTCGACAGAGCCATCCCCGACCGGACGAACCCGCCCGCCGGCCTCATCTCCCACGTAGCGACCTTTCTCGGGGACGGCGGTCTACAGGTCATGGACATCTGGGAATCGGAAGCCGCCTACCAGCGCTTCGTTCAGGAGGCGCTTGTCCCCGCCGCCCAGGACCTGGGGGCGCCGGGCTTCGACTCGAAGGTGTACGAGATCTACAACTCGCTGATCCCCTGATCGAGGGCCCCTCCCCGGCCTCCCCCCGAGGGTTCTGGGCTTCTGGGGTTCAATGGGGCACGTTCGCGAGGTGGGGCGGAGTGCCCCGGGGGGACGGGGAGAGTGGCTGTGCGCGTTCTTGCGGGCCGGTACGAGCTGACGGAGTTCGTGGGCCGGGGCGGCATGGGTGAGGTCTGGGCGGGGCGGGACCGGGTGATCGGCCGTCACGTCGCGGTCAAACTACTGCCCCACGACCGAGGCGACCGCAGCGACGCGGAGTTGTTCTTCCGCGAGGCACGCACCGCGGGCGGTCTCAACCACCGCGGCGTCGTCACCGTCCACGACATGGGTCAGGACCCGGCCGACGGGACGCTGTTCCTCGTCATGGAGTACATCGAGGGCCGCGACCTGGCGGCGGTGCTGCGCCAGGACGGTCCGCCCCCGGTGGCGGACGCGGTCGGGTGGGCCGCCCAGGGTGCCGCCGCGCTGGCCGCCGCCCATACGGCCGGCATCGTCCACCGGGACCTCAAGCCCGCCAACCTGATGCTCACCACGGGCGGCGAGATCAAGATCCTGGACTTCGGGATCGCCCGCTACATGGCGGCCAGCGACAAGTCCAGCAAGGTCATGGGCACGCTCGCCTACATGGCCCCCGAACGCTTCGACGAGCAGAGCGGGGACGCCCGCTCGGACCTGTACGCGTTCGGCTGCGTACTGCACGAACTCCTCACGGGAAGCACGCCTTTCGCGGCCACCGGCCCTGTAGCGATGATGACCGCGCACCTCAACAAGGCCCCCGTCCCGCCCCGCACGCTCCGGCCGGAGGTCCCGGCCGCGCTCGACGCGCTGGTGCTGCGCCTCCTGGCGAAGTCCCCCCAGGACCGCCCAGCCTCCGCCTCCGAGGTCCACGACACCCTGCGCGCCCTGGCCGCGACACTCCCCGCCCCGGCGCCGGCCCTGCCCGCGGAGCCCCCGCCCGGCTTCGGCCCCTCACCGGACCCCCTCCACAGCCTGGCCACCGAGACGGCGACGCCGCCGCCCGGGCCCCCGCACCCGACGGCCACGGCGAAGGCCGAAGACTCCGTAGAGGCCGTAACGCCGGAGGGGACCGGCGCGGCGGCAACGACGACGGAGGAGGACGGCAAGCCCCGCCACCTGTCCCGCAGGCGGGCGCTGTGGCTCGGCCTCGGCGCGGCCGCGCTGGCGGCGAGCGGCACCACGGCCGCCCTGCTCGCCCAGAACGGCAACCGTGGCACGCCACGGTCCGCCGGACACGACAACGGGGCAGGGGCTCCGTCCGCCGGGCAGCCGAGCCCCGGGCCGCGCGGCTGGCGCTTCGAGGCGAAGACGACCATCCCGACACCCCCGGTCCTGTCGGCCGGCACGCTCCGCTTCACCGACGGCCACACGATCTACGGTCTGGACGCGCTCACCGGCGCGGAACAGGCTCAGGTCACCGCCGACGGGACCAAGGAGGTGGGCGAGCTCACGGCGGCCGACGGCATGCTGTTCTTCGCCGACTCCGACGGGAAGCTCCACGCGCGCAGCGGCAGCGAGAGGTGGGTGTTCGCCGCCGGGGACTACATCCCCGGCAGGCCCGCCGTGGCCGAGGGCAGGGTCTTCTTCGGCAGCAAGGACGGCAAGGTCTACTCCGTCGACACGAACACCGGCCTGGAGGTCTGGAACTTCCCGACCGGAGACAAGGTCTTCTGCGCGCCGACCGTGGCCGACCAGACGGTCTACATCGGCGTCGCCGGCAAGGAACCGGGCCTGTACGCCTTCAACGCGGTGTCAGGGCAGATCAAGTGGGCCTTCCACGAAGGCGGCCAGTACTTCAAGACCCCCGCAGTGGCCGAAGGCCTCGTCTTCGCCACCGCCAACGACGACACCCTCTACGCCGTGGACGCCGCCACCGGCACCAAGAAGTGGTCCGCGTCCCTCAAGCGCGACGCGACCGCCGACCCCTGGTTCCGGCCCTCGCCCCCGGTCGTCACCTCGGACACCGTCTACGTCGGCGGCGGCGACAAGACCCTCCACGCGCTGGACCTGAAGACCGGTGCCAAGAAGTGGACCTTCGACATCAACGGCCCCTTCATCCCCTCGACGCCGACCGTGGCGAACGGGAGGGTCTACGTCGCCGACCTGCAGGACATGTACGGAACCGTCTACGCCCTCGACGCGACCGACGGGTTCCAGAAATGGACCGCCCGAACCGGCGCCAGGGTCAACGGCATGAACCTGTGGAACGCCCCGCTCGTCGCCAACGGCCTGGTCTACGTCACCAACGAAAGCGGCGTACTGGCCGTCAACGCCACCTCCGGAGACCTCCCCACCTGACCGCACTACCGCGCGACCGCACGACCGCGCCTCCGGTGCGCGCCGGGCCGCGGCCCCAACCACGACGCGGACGCGCACCGAAGGCGTTTCGGCGAACCGGCGGTTCAGGCCGTCACGAACAGCGGGGCGTGCAGTCGTTGAGGTAGAATAGCGGGCTCTGGGCGTCGAGCCAGTGGTAGCCGCTGTTGTCCCAGTACTCCCGGAACGAGACGTTGTAGTAGTGACCGTTGGGTACGCTCACGTTCCCGCCCGAGACGCGGCAGGTACCGCCGCCGCAGCCGTACGAACCGACCTTCCAGCTGTTCAGCAGGGTGCCGCCGGGGCCGCTGAACTCGTTCACGTACAGGTCGGCCCGCGCGATGGGGCCGTACAGGTACCCGGAGGCGACGATGGTGTGCGGGGTCGTCCAGTCCCCGCAGGGCTGAAGGCCCTCGGAGGAGTTGGCCCAGTAGGTGGCCCGGCATCCGGTGGCGGCGCTGGCGCTCCCGGCGGTGGTGAGGGAAACCCCGGCGGCGAGCGTCACGGTCGCGGCGGCGAGGGCGGCGGCGCGACGCAGCTTCGTCTTGAGCATGGTTCTCGGTTCTCGATTCCCTGAGAGCGGTGAGGTGGCACGCCGTTCCGTCGGTGGCCCGGCCCCGCCAGTGTTGGGGCGTACGGCATCCCCCGGATAGGTCTGGACCAGCCGATCGGCCGGCCGTGCCGGGAAGAGGTCACCGATGCGGAAATGGCATGATCCGCACCGGCGACAACGTCGCACACGGCCCACGGAGCCGGTGATCCAACCGGGACATTCAGGCGGACACCCCACACGCCCGCCCTGGCCCGCGCCACCCGGACCAGGCCGAAAACGTCCGGCGGATCATCCATCCCCGGCGGGCGGGGGCAACGAAAAATGGACTCATCCGAGCGCCTTCGCATCCGTACACTGCTGCGAGACGCACGACGGACGAGGAACAGGAGGTGGTACCGGTGAAGCTTGCCGAGGCACTTGCGGAACGCAAGGACACGACGCGACGCGTGGAACAACTGCGGGCGCGCATAGTCAGCAACGCGCGGTACCAGGAGGGCGAACCGCCCTCCGAGGACGCGGCGCAGCTGCTGGCTGACGCCGGCGAGGCGATGGACACCCTGGAGTCCCTGATCCGGCGGATCAACCGCACCAACGCCACCATCGACATGGGCCCGGACGGCACCCTCACCGACGCGCTCGCACGCCGGGACGTACTACGGCTGCGCCACTCGGTGGTCACCGCAGCCGCGGACGCGGCGGCGGGTACGGGCGAGCGGGGCTACGGCAGGCAGCTGCGTTCCGAACTGGTGACGCTGTCGGCACTACCGGTCGCGGAACTGCGCGGCCGGGCGGACGTGCTCGCGCGGGAGATCCGCGAGCTCGACGTGCGCATCCAGCGCACGAACTGGGAAGCCGACCTGCTGGACTGACGTTCCGGAGTCCGGCAGGACGGGGTCATGTGGAGCAGGTAGTCGCTTCGGAGGCGAGCACAAACCGAGGGCCGGCGGTTCTTCCGACCCACTCTTGGTGTGTGAAGAGCAACGCGGGGGTTCGAGTCCCCAATGACAGTGCAGCTCAGCACGGCACACAAGTAACAGTGCACAACACACGGCACATCACCACGTGCAGATCCGAAGCGATGAGGGCGGGTTCGGGGCTCTCCACACGGCCTCTTCCGGCGGTCGCAGTCGACGTAATGTCGACGGCGACCGCCGGTTTTGCTTCGTTCGCGCCGATGCCCTACTGGCCGGAGCCGCGCGGGAAGGTGATCTCGACCCGGCGGTTCTTCTTGCGGCCTTCCTCGGTGCCGTTGTCGGCGATCGGATAGTCCTCGCTGTAGCCGCGCACGTCGAAGACGACACTGGGGTTCGTCACGGTCTTCGCCAGCTCGGCCTGCACGGCATCGGCCCGCTTCTTGGAGAGCTCCTTGCCGTGCTCGTAGCTGCCCTGGTCGTCCGTGAACCCGAAGACGCGGACCCGGGTCGCCCTCTGCGTGTTGATCTCCTGCGCGATGGCCTGTATCCGCGCGGCCGCCTGGGCGTTGAAGACCGCGCTGTCCTCCGGGAACATCACCTCGGACTGCAGCGCCATCATGACGGTCTGATTCGTCTCCTGCCGCCGCTGCTCACCCCCGAGATCCTCGACGACTTCGGCGATGTCCAGCACTTTGATGGGCGCGAGGGTGCCGCCTTGGGGGATCTTGAGGCCGGGGGCTTTGGAGTCGATGGGTACGGGGGCTAAGGCGGACGGCTCTGTTCCGGGGGGTACGGAGGGTGTGGGGTTGTCTGCGTAGGCACTCGTCGCGCCGATTAGGTGGGCACCGGCGATGACGAGGCCGGCGACTGCCGTAGCGGCGGTGGTGCGGTGGCGGTTTGTCATGGGGTCACCCGGAGAGTTTGACGGTAGCCGTGGCGAAGGTGGGCAGACTGAACTCCACCTCGGAGGAACTGGTGGGCGGCGCTGGGAACTGCGCGAAGAACGGGATCGTCTGATCGGGTTCAATCGCGGCCACGCCACTCGTGCAGAGGCAGCGCCCATCCGTGTCACGCAGCACGTAGTAGCGCTTCTTACCCGCCTTGTCGACGAGCGTGGCACCGCCCACCGACTCGCCACTCCCGGTGAGCGCCTTCTCAGTGCCCCGCCAAGCAGTGGTCTTCACATACTGCTGCTTGCCGGTGTTCTTGATCTGACCGCTGACGGTTAGAAACCCACCTGCATCGCGCTTGGCCGAGTTGATCGTCAGTACGACACCGTCCTCCCCATTGACCGTGGCAAGGACCTCAAGCGGTGCAGAGCTTTGACTCGGACCAGGCGCGGGTGTCTGGGACGCCCCGCCCTGAGGAGACGAGGCGGAAGGGCTTTGTGCGGCCTTCGGCTTCTCATCGCCTCCACCGCATCCGGCCAGAGTGAGGGCCAAGACCGCCGCAACCGCTACGGCCGCTCCCCTGCGGACCTTCACCATCTGCCGCATGCTCATGTACGCCGCTTCCTTGTCTCTCACGTCGTCAATCGACCAGTCGCACACTAAAGAGAACCCTTGCCAGTTTGGGCAATTGGCCTGGATTCAGTGGATCCAGAATGATGTCTTTGCCGCCATCGCAGCTGATGTTCACCGGGTCAGGCTTCGGAGCCTCCCCGTCAGGGGGCACGGACGGGGTGGAGGCCATCCCAAGAGAGCAGCGCGGCTTGATCAGCGCTGTGGCCTTGGCCTCTCCATGCGCTCCTCCCGTCCCTGGTACGACCGATGAACCAATGGTCTTCGTGGTAGTCACCGTGACTGTGAATCGTGGGGGGTTCGCATCACAGGCAGCCGTCGCCTCGTTCTCCCTGGCGTACGTGGTGGCCTTCCCGCAAGCTCCAACGGTGTCGAAGGCCTTCCCGTCGAGGATCTTCTCCCAGTCAGCCGGTTTGAGATCCGCCAGGTTGAGGCCGCCGAACACCTTGTCCCGCGCCTCTCCGGCTGCTGCCAACGCCGCCGCATCCGCAGCACCCTGCGCATCGCTGCGGATGACGCCGGCCATTCCGACAACAACGAAGGCCAGAGCGGCGAAGAGAAACCCCGTCACTGCCACGATGTAGATGGGGAACGCCTGCCCCCGGTCGTCGAGCCTCCGGGCCATTAGCCGGCCTTGATCAGCCCGACCTGCGACTTGATCTTCTCGACGATCGTCGTACCGATCCCAGTTCCCACCATCGCTCCGATGATCACTACAACCACCAGGATGATCCCGAGGTATTCGAAGGCGGTCTGCCCCCGGTCCGTCGCCGCATACCGCTGGCGCGTCCTCGCGACGGCTGTGTCCATCCATCCGCTCACGCGAATCTTCGTCTGTACGGTCGCCTTGAGCAGCGTGCTGTGTGACATGGGGGATCCCTCCCGGCCGAGTGCCGCTGTCGATTCGCGGACGGTACGTCGAGTCACCAGTCGTTACCAAGGGTCCCGGGGCCCAATTACGGACCCACTGCGCACTCCGTCTACCCATGGCCACTCACCCCTGGACGCGCCGTTCCCAGCCAGCGCGCTATCGCCTCGCTGCGGGTCGCGCTCTGCAGCTTGGCGAAGATGCGGTTGATGTGGTTCTTGACCGTCTTCTCGCTGATGAAGCAGGTGGCGGCGATCTGCTGGTTGTTCATTCCTGACGCGATGAGTTCCATGATCTCCACCTCCCGCGAACTGAGCCCGAAGACAACCGAGTTGTGCAGACGTTCACTAGACTGTGCCACAGTTCGTTGCGGTTGCGAAGAGGTCCGTAGTTCCGTGAGCAACGCGCTCGCCGCCGATGGCGTGAAATGGGGGCGGCCCTCGCGCACGTCACGGACCGCTCGGATCAGGTCGTCGGGGGTGAACTCCCCGTGGACCAGGTAGCCGCCGGCCCCCAACAGGAGGGCCTCGCGGACGATTTCCGATTCACGGCTGTACGTCAGCATCAGGACCGGGGCCAGGGAGACCAGATGGGGCAAGGCCGAGATGCCGTCCACTCCCGGCATCCGTACGTCCAGCAGGACGACCTGCGGGGCGTGCAGCCGGGTCAGCCGCAGGGCCTCGCGGCCGTCCGCGGCCTCGGCCACCACCTCGATGCCCTCGGTCGCCGTCAGGAGGGCGGCCAGGCCGGCCCGGACGACCGGGTTGTCGTCCGCGATCAGAACGCGCAGCGGTGTCGGCATCACGCGGCACGCACCCCCAGCGCCGCGAGCGGCAGCTCCAGTCGGACCTGGAACCCCGAACCGTTCGGGCCGGAGCCGATGTCCAGGCGGGCGCCGATGGCGGCGGCGCGTTCCGTCATGCCCAGCAGGCCGAAGTGACCCCGGCGGGCGAGAGTCGAGAGGTCCACGCCGCCCGGGAGGCCTGGGCCGTCGTCCTCGATGGTCAGGGTGAGGTGGGTGGGGTTCGCGGCCAGGCGGACCGTGGCGCGCGCGGCGGTCCCCGCGTGTCGGCGGGTGTTCTCCAGTGCCTCCGAAGCCACCGCCAGCAGGTGGCGGGCCACCGCGCCCGGGATCACCGGGAGGACTCCCGACGTGTGGAGCTCCGCGTCCCCGGTCAACGAACGCAGGTGCGGGAACAGGGACACCCCCGGGGTGTCCAGGTCCCGCCGCAGGTCCGTCAGCAGGGCTCGGGATTCCGCCGCGGCGGCACGGGCAGCCGCCGACAGGACTTCCGCCTGGCGGCGGATCGCCGACGGGTCGGTGGTGCGGGCCAGGGCGTCCGCCGTCAGGGCCAGGCCGTGCAGGGTCTTCGACACCGAGTCGTGCATCTCCCGGGCCAGGTGGTCGCGCTCCGCGCGGACCGCGTCCGCCACAGCCAGGCGGGCCCGGGTCTCGGTCAGGGCCTGGCTCGCCGTGCCGAAGCGGACGAGGAGGTCGCGCAGGCAGGATCCCGCGGCGCCCGCGAGCAGGCACAGGGTGGGAAGGATCAGGGTGCCCGCCAGAGCGCCGACCGCGACCGCCTGGACCGCCGCGTAGACCGCCGAGCCCCGCCACCCGTAGACCAGCCCGGCCAGGAGAGGGGTGCAGAGCGAGACGAAGCCCAGCGGGGACTCGGGGGTGGCCGTGATCAGGAGGAGGGCGCTGAAGCCCATGTCCGCCGCCAGGAGCCAACGGTGCCTGAGGAGGAGCGGGCCGAAGCGTTCCCAGTCGCGGAAGAGGACGTAGGACAGCATGAAGGTCAGGAGGATGGCGGCGCCCACGAGGTACGTGGGTCCCCCGTGTGCCGTGCGCGCCAGGGCCAGCGGTGCGCCCAGGGCGATCATGACGAGGCGGAACGCGAAGACCTGGCGGCACAGGGCCCTGAGCGCGTTCGCCTGGAGGGTCGGGGAGGGCACGGCGACGGAGGGTGCCGGCCGTGCGAGGTCCAGTACCGCCATGGTGGTCACCCGCCCCCGAACAGGGCGCCGAAGTCCACGTTCGCTCCGTAGACGAACCCGCACACCAGCAGGATCAGAGTGCCCGGCAGCATGAACGTCGTGACCGCGAAGGTCGCCTTCGGGACCGCCCGTGCCGCCCGGCGGCGGGCGTTCTGCGCGTCCGTGCGCCGCATGTCCTCGGCGATCGCGATCAAGGTCTCCACGATCGGGGAGCCGAGCTCCTCGCCCTGCTGGAGGGCGGTGACGAACTGGGCGACCTGCTCGGAGTCGTTGCGGCGGCGCAGCTCGTCGAAGGCCTGGCGGCGGCTGACTCCCATGTCCATCTGCTGGAGGGTGATGCGGATCTCGTCGGCCCACGGGCCCTCGTACTTGTCGGCCACCCGTCCCAGGGCCTGGCGGAAGCCCAGGCCGGCGCTGACGACGACCGCGAGGACGTCCAGGAAGTCCGGGAGCGTCCGCTCGATGTGGTCCCGGCGGATGCGGACCGCCGACCACAGGCCGACCTCGATCCAGAACAGGCCGAAGGCCACCATGAGGAGGGCCGGGACCAGTTGGCCGTTGATCAGCATGGCGAAGGCGCCGAGGGCGCCCAGGAATCCGTACACGGCGCGGCGGGCCGCATAGCGGTCGATGGTGAGGCCGGCCGGGTTTCCGGCGGAGTCGATCTGGCGGCGCTTGCGTGCCACCCGGGTGGGGCCCATCAGGCGCAGGACGAGGGGTGCGTAGCGGATGCCCATGCGGTCGACAGCCGAGCCGACCGCGGTCGTGCGGGTGGCGCCGACCTCCAGGGCCAGGGCCAGGTCGGTGGGGAGTTTGGCATCGGCCCGGTAGAGGCGCACGCCGTGGAAGATCCCGAAGACGGAGATCCCGACTACGACGGCCAGGAGCAGAGCGGTCACGGTTTCGGGCTCCTCACACGTCGATCTTCGACATACGGCGGATGAGGACGAAGCCCAGCGTGAAGAGGCCGATCGAGACCAGGACCGCCGTCTGGCCGATGAAGGCACCCGTCATGCGGTCCAGCGCGCCCGGCATCATCGCGTTCACCAGGAACAGCGAGCCGAGCCCGATCGCCGGGACCAGGTACGCCGTCGCCGTCACCTGGGAGAGCTGGGTGCGGACCTCTCGCCGGGTCTCCTTGCGCTGTTCCAGCGTCACGGTCAGGTTGCGCAGGCTGCCTACGATCGCCCCGCCCGCCCGCGCCGAGAGGACCAGGGTGGAGACCAAGACGACCAGCTCGCGCGACGGGAGCCGCTGCGTGAGCTCGCTCAGCGACTCCTCGATGGAGTGGCCGATGGCCAGGCGGTCGGCGACGCGGGTGAGTTCCTCGCCGGCCGGGGCTTCGAGTTCCTCCGCCGCGATCCCGATGGCGGTGCGCAGGGCCAGGCCGGCCTGGGTGGCGTTGGCCAGGATGCGGGCCAGTTCGGGGAGCTGGCTGATGAAGCGTTCCGTGCGGCGCGTGCGCTGCCAGTTGAGGAAGGCGTTGGCCGACCAGAGGCCGATGGCGCCCGCGACCGGGCCGAAGAAGGGGGCCAGGAGGGAGGCCGCCAGGAGCCAGACCGCCGCGACCGAGGCGAGCATGTAGGCGAAGAACTCCCCCGGGGTCACGTCCAGACCGGTGGTCGCCAGCTTGATCTCGATGCGCTTGCCGAGCTGCGTGCGCCGCAGCCTGCGGTCCAGGGCGCGGAAGCGGCGTACGCGGCCCAGTGGGTCGGGGGCTCCGCTCGCCGAGAGCCGGTCGATGAGGGCGGCGCGCTGGGCACGGCCCTTGGAGTAGGCGTGGACGCCCCAGATCACGAACAGGCAGGAGAGCAGGGTGGCTGCGAGGGTGAGGGAGACGTATGGGTTCACAGGGCGGTCCCGCTGATCGGGCGCGGCATAGTGAGTTCGTCTTCCGGCAGGGCCACGCCGAAGGCCTGCGGGATCGGCTGGCTGTTCATGTAGAGCCGGTCCGCGATGCGGCGCGGCAGGGGGTAGTAGGTGAAGTAGCCCTGGACTCGGGCGTCCGCGCCCATGGGCTGGGGGACGAAGCGGCAGACCGGGATGATCCGGAACGGTTCGCGGCCGTGCGAGTCGAGGATGGAGATCTCGGTGATGCGGCGCGTGCCGTCGCCGAAGCGGGTCAGCTGGACGACGACGTTGACGGCGCTGTTGATCTGGTCCTGGAGCGCTTCGAAGGGGATCTCCACCTCCGACATGGAGGCGAGGGTCTGGAGGCGCATCAGGGCGTCCTCCGAGCTGTTCGCGTGGACGGTGGCCAGGGAGCCGTCGTGGCCCGTGGACATGGCCTGGAGCATGTCGAGCGTCTCGCCGCCGCGGACCTCGCCGACGATGATGCGGTCGGGGCGCATGCGCAGGGAGTTGCGGACGAGGTCGCGGATGGTGATCCGGCCCTTGCCCTCCACGTTCGCCGGGCGGGATTCGAGACGGATCACGTGCGCCTGCTGGAGCTGGAGCTCGGCGGAGTCCTCGATGGTGATGATCCGCTCGCCCTCCGGGATCAAGCCGGAGAGGGCGTTGAGGAGGGTGGTCTTGCCGGTGCCGGTGGCGCCGGAGACGATCACGTTCATCTTGGCCGCCACCAGCCCGGACAGCAGCAGGAGCATGTGCTCGTCCAGGGAGCCCAGGCCGACCATCTCGTGCAGGGTGAAGGCCCGCGGGAAGCGCCGGATCGTGAGCGTGGCGCCCGTGAGGGAGAGCGGCGGGATGATGACGTTGACGCGCTCGCCGCTGGGCAGGCGGGCGTCGACCATCGGGTTGGCCTCGTCCACGCGGCGGTTGACGGTGGAGACGATGCGCTCGATGGTCTGCATCAGCTGGTCGTGCGAGGCGAAGCGCAGCGGGAGCTGCTCCACGCGGCCGGAGCGTTCCACGAAGATCTGGTCGGGGCCGTTGACCATGATCTCGGAGATGGTGGGGTCTTCGAGGAGCGGTTCGAGCACGCCGAGGCCCAGCGCCTCGTCGACGACGCGGCGGATCAGCTGGGAGCGCTCCGCGGTGGACAGGACCGGGCCCTCGCGGCTGATGATGTGGCCGAGCACGCGCTCCAGGCGCGCCCGGCGCTCGGCGGGCGCGAGCGCGGACATCTCCGCGAGGTCGATCTCCTCCAGCAGCTTGGCGCGGTACGAGGAGACCAGCCGGCCGTCCTCGCGAGGGTTGTGGCGGTCGTCGGGTGTGTTGACCCGGGAACGCAGGCTCATGGTCAGGGTCCCTTCGGGTCGTCGTTGGGCATGACGGCGGTGGCCGTCGCCGGGTCGGGGTCGAGTCCCGGGATGATCGAGTTGATCTTGATGGTCACCCGCGCGGTGACGGCGTCGGCGTTCTTGGTCACGCTGATGTCGGCGCCCAGGCCCTCCCGGACGGCCGCCTGCCCCGCGGCCGCTCCGCCCGAGCCGTAACGGGCCTCCACGCGGGCCGCCGTGCGCGCGGCGGTCTCGGCCTGCTGGTGGACGTACGCGACCCAGCCCAGCTGGATGCCGCACAGTGCGACGAACAGCAGGATCGGGACGAAGCCGATGTACTCGATGGCCACTTGGCCCCGGTCGGAGCGAGAGCGTCGCCTCATGCCGTCATTCCTCCCTCTCCATCGCCGCGCCGGCCGTGCCGTCGATCGAGCCGAATCCGAGGCCGGGGAACAGTACGGGGATGTTGAGGGTGACGGTCGCCTTGTAGACGTCCCCGGACGCGCCGCAGCTGACGGACTTCTTCCAGCCGGTCCCGATGTACTTGCCCGCCGCCGCCTGGCACTCGGCGGCCCCCTTCACCGCACCCGCGCGCGCCGCCTCGTCCGCCGCGTTCCCGGCGAGGGAGAAGGCGTACCCGATCAGTACGCACTCCCACACCGCCGCCACGAGCAGCAGGACCAGCGGCACCGTACCGACGAACTCGATCGCCACCTGGCCCCGGTCCCGGCCCCGATCCCGGCCCCGACGTCGTTCGCCGCCGCGTACGGGTCTGCGCGCGGGCACCGCTCAGCCCTCCCGGCCGCGGCGCAGCCACGGGCCGAGGGCGCCGCGGTCGCCGCCGCGCAGGCGGGCCACCGGGCCGGAGGCCCGCACGGCCACCGCCGCGCCCGGCTCTGCGGGCGCGGCCGTCGGTGAACCGGGGGCGTCCGGCGCCGTCAGCAGCCCCAGTTCCCCGGCCACCGCCCACAGCGCCTGTTTCACCGTCGAGCGGTTGTCGAGGTCCTGGACGCGGCCCGCGTCCACGACCGCCTGGAGTTCCTTGAAGGCGGCCGGCACCGGGGTGCGTACGGCACGGGTCTTCGTGATCTTCTCGATCAGCGAGGGCTGTATCTCGGTGTTCTTGCTCCAGCGGTTGACGACCATCGCCGTGTCCTCCGCCTTGCGGACCTGGAGCCGTTCCCACATCCGGACCATCCGCTTGGCCGCCCGGACCGCGACCACGTCGGGGGTGGTGACCAGGACCGCCACGTCCGCCGTCTCCACCGCCGCCGCGTTGGCTCCGGTCACCTGGGTGCCGCAGTCGATGACGACGACCTCGTAGCGGGCGCGCAGGGCGGCGATCACGTGCCGGGCGGCCCGGTCGTCGACCTCCTCGCCCCGTTCGCCGTCCGCCGGGGCGAGGAGCAGGGCGAGTCCGGTGCGGTCGTCGTAGACCGCGTCCTGCAGGACGCGCGGCGAGATGTCCTGGATGCCGGCGAGGTCGGCGATGGAGCGGCGGAACTGCACGTCGAGGTAGGAGCCGACGTCGCCGGCCTGGAGGTCCATGTCGACCAGGGCGGTGCGCCGTCCCGCGGCCGCGGCGGCCAGCGCGAACTGCACGGCGGTGAAGGTGGCGCCAACTCCGCCCTTGGCCCCGGTGACGGTGACCACCCGCCCGCCGGGGCCGGTGGGGAGCTCCGGGCCGCGGCCCAGGTGTCGGCGTACGCCCACGGACCACTGGGCGGCGGCCTGGACGCGGGCCGCGAGTTCCTCGTAGGTCGGCGGGAGGCCGATCAGGCCGCGCGCGCCGGAGTCCATGGCGGCGGAGAAGAGCGCGGGGCTCGCGTCCGAGGTGACCAGGACGACGCCGACCGCCGGGAAGCGCAGGGCGACCTCGCGGATGAGCTCCAGGGCCGGGAGCGGACCGATCCGCTCGTGTACGAGGACCACCTCGGGCAGTTCGTCGATCGACTCGGTGGCGAGCCGGCCCAGCATCTCGAGGAGGAAGGTGGAATCGGCGACGGGGGCGGCGGGCTCGGCGCCCGGGAGCTGGCTGAGGAGGGTGGCGATGACGCGGGCGGCTTCGGGGTCGCCGACCGCGGGCAGGATCCGGGTGGTCATCCGCACCTCACCTGTCCCCTTCGAGGGTGTAGAAGTGGTCGCTCGGGCTGGGCGTCGAGTCGGTGCCGGGGGCCACCAGGGCCAGGCGTACGTGCTCCGCGAAGGACTCGGCGTACGCGACGCGCTCGGTGTCCTTGGTGCTCAGGGCGAAGGTGATCGGGACGGCCTCGGCCGGACCCTTCTTGTCGCTGTCCTTGTCCAGGGCGGTGAGCCGGCCGACGTTGATGACGCGGGCGTTGGCCACCATGACCACGGCCACGTCGGGGTCGGTCGGCTTCTTGCCCTTGAAGGTGCCCAGGATGTTGACCTTGGCACCGGGGGTGATCTTGCCCGCCACGCCGGTGGAGGCGTCGATCATGATGGCGATCTCCTGCTCGCCGGCCTGGAGCTTGGGCCGGTCGACGAACATGTCGCTCTGGAGCAGCGATCCCTGCTTCAGAGCGGTGAGCGCCATCTTGTCCTTGAGCTGGCCGAGGTCGGTGACGGCGGTGTCGGACAGCCACCGCTTGGGGACCGTGACCTGCTCGAACTGGCCTGCCGCCAGCGGGGTGTACGGAGGTATGTCGCCCTTCACGCGGTACGCGACGACCTCGGCCCCGACCTTGGAGTTGACGTCTCCGATCAACACCAGGACTCCACCGAAGGCGGCAAGGGCGCACAGGACCGACAGGATCAGCAGGATGACGCCGCGGCGCTGGCGTGAGTTCATCGCGGTCTTACCTCGCCGTTCTTCATTCGTTCGGGCCGGTCAGAGTCTTGATCTGGATCTGGGGCGCAGCTGAGCGGCGGGAGCCGTCGGCGGGGGCGGCGCGGTGAGCGGGGCGGCGCAGAAGCCGCAGCGGTCTCCGATGAGTTCGAAGCCGCACCATCGGCACTCCTCGCGGCGGACCGAGGCGACCAGCTGGTAGAGGACCGAGGGGTCCGGGATGGCGGCGGCGAACTCGACCAGTTTGGGCGTGGCCCACCAGGCCGCCGAGTCGGCGGGCAGCGGGTTCTCCATCACCCCCTGGACCTTCCAGGCGGGGGCCAGGTCCGAGACCACCCAGTCGGAGGCGAGCTGGCCGCGGGCGAAGGTGAGGTGGGTGGCGAAGTCCGGACCCGCGGGCAGGGCGCCGCCGCCGTGTGCGCCGCCCGATCCCGAGCCCAGTTTGGCCAGGTACGGAGACGGGTTGGCCAGGACGGCGAACTGTGCGTTCGGCGCCCAGGACTTGGCGTGCGCCTTGAGCCCGACCGGGACCCGGTCCAGCTTGGCGACCGAGCCGAGCAGCGCGCCGGCGTAGATGTAGTGGGCGAGCAGCCGGGCGGCGGAGGCAAGGACTCCGGGGCTGAAGTCGCAGACGCTGAGCTGGCGCAGCTGACGCACCAGCAGGGCGGTCGCCAGCGGCGGGAGATCGATGTCGACCAGCGCGATCCGGTCGGTTTCCAGGATGGCCCGAACGGTGTGCAGGCGCCGGGCCTCGGAGGCCGGCAGCCAGCTGGGTACGACGACCACGAGATGGCCGTGGCGCTCGAGCAGTTCGGCCGTCCGGGCGAGTGCGCCCTCCAGGTCGAGCTCGTGCGGCGGTGCCAGCACGGCGGCCGCGGGAGTGTGCCGGTCCGGGGCCGGCAGCATCAGATCGGCGCTGGTGACAGCAATGGCGGTCGGCACGCGCATCCCCCCGTTCACCCGGTACTCCACGGGCGTTCCCCTGACCGTGGTGCGTGCGCGCATGCTGCGCGACCGCAAACGACCAACACCCTTCCCCCTTGCCCGAGCACCATATCCGCGTCCTTCCTGACAGGGCAGGGCCTTGCGAATTCCCGTGCCGTCAGCACGTGTCACAGGTGGCGGGAAATACGGACAACAAGGATCGGAAGACGACCGGTGCGGCGATCGGTTCAAGCCATGTTGCAAACACCCTTGACAGGATCATTGGACTAGACCAACTTGGCGGCGGGGCACCCCACATGCCCCCTGACGCGTCCCTCACATCCCCACTCCCCCCACGGAGCCCACGTGAACCGCATACGCTCCCTCGCCCTCCTGGGCGCCGCCACCCTGACCGCCGGCGGCCTCACCGCGCTCGCCGCCGGTACCGCGCAGGCCGCCGACGTGAACGTCGTCCGCAACGGAGGCTTCGAGTCCGGCCTCTCCAACTGGACGTGCACCTCCGGCAGCGGCGCGATCGTCTCCTCCCCCGTCTTCGCGGGCGCCGCCGCCCTCAAGGCCACCCCGGCGGGCCAGGACAACGCCCAGTGCAGCCAGACCGTCACGGTCAAGCCGAATTCGACGTACACCCTGAGCGAGCAGGTCAACGGCTCGTACGTGTACCTCGGCGCGACCGGGACCGGCACCCAGGACGTCTCCACCTGGACCCCCGGCACCGGCGGCGGCTTCCAGAAGCTGTCCACCACCTTCACCACCGGCGCGAGCACCACGCAGGTGACCGTCTGGACGCACGGCTGGTACGGCCAGCCGGCCTACGTGGTCGACGAGTTCAGCGTCTTCGGTCCCGACGGCGGCGGTGGCACGGACCCCGCGCCGACCGTCCCGGGCGCCCCGGCCGGCACCGCGGTTTCCGGCCAGAGCTCCAGCGGGCTCACCCTTTCGTGGAACGCCGTCACCGGCGCCACCGGCTATTACGTGTATCAGGACGGCGTCCGCGTCCAGACCGTGACCTCGGGCACCTCCGCCCAGATATCCGGGCTCGCCGCGTCGACCTCGTACTCCTTCCAGGTGAGCGCGTACAACGCGGCCGGCGAGGGCACGAAGGCGGCGGCCGTCACCGGCACCACCACGAGCGGCGGGGGCGGCAACCCGAACCCGGCTGTTCCCAAGCACGCACTGACGGGCTACTGGCAGAACTTCAACAACGGCGCGACCGTCCAGAAGATCTCCGACGTGTCCTCCCAGTACGACATCATCGCCGTCTCCTTCGCCGACGCCACGAGCACGCCGGGCGCCATCGCCTTCAACCTCGACTCGGCCGGCCTCGGCGGTTACACGGTCGCCCAGTTCAAGGCCGACATCGCCGCGAAGAAGACCGCCGGCAAGTCCGTCATCCTCTCCATCGGCGGCGAGAAGGGCACCATCTCGGTCAATGACTCGACGTCCGCGAACAACCTGGCGAACTCCGCGTATGCGCTGATGCAGGAGTACGGCTTCAGCGGCATCGACATCGACCTGGAGAACGGCCTGAACCCCACCTACATGACCCAGGCGCTGCGCTCGCTCGCCTCGAAGTCCGGCTCCTCCTTCGTCCTGACCATGGCCCCGCAGACCATCGACATGCAGTCGACCCAGGGCGGCTACTTCAAGACGGCGCTGGCCGTCAAGGACATCCTGACCGTCGTCAACATGCAGTACTACAACAGCGGCGCGATGAACGGCTGCGACGGCAAGGTCTACTCCCAGGGCTCGGTGGACTTCCTCACCGCGCTGGCCTGCATCCAGCTGGAGGGCGGCCTCGACCCCTCACAGGTGGGCATCGGCGTCCCGGCCTCCCCGAGCGGCGCGGGCAGCGGCTACGTCTCCCCGACCATCGTGAACAACGCGCTGGACTGCCTGACCAGGGGCACGGGCTGCGGGAGCTTCAAGCCGTCCAAGACGTACCCGGGCCTGCGCGGGGCGATGACCTGGTCGACCAACTGGGACGCCAAGGCGGGTAGCGCTTGGTCCAACGCGGTGGGCCCGAAGGTCCACGGCCTGCCGTAGGGGTCCACGGCCTGCCGCAGGCGGTAGGTGTGGGGGTGACCGGACACCGGGATTTTTGGCTGCCACGGTTCGTGGCTGATTAAAGCTGCCAATTCTTGACCCGGACATGCCATGAGAGCACGCTGTGCGCGTCCGCACGGCTACCCCCACACTCCCACCCAGGAGAACGCATGCGGCTCCACCACCGCCGAAGGGCCGCCGTCACGGCGGCCCTTCTCGCACTCGCGCTCGGCGCACCCGCCTACGGCCTGAGCGCGACGGCAGCCCCACCGCCCAGCCCGTCCACCGCCACCCAGGACGAGTCGATCGTCCAGTACGAGATCCAGGGCCCGGCCACGGCGGCCGAACGCACCGCCCTGCTCCGCACCGGCGCCTCGATCGACGAGGTGGACGCCCGCTCGGTCGTCGTCAGCGCCGACACCGCCCAGGCCAGAAGCCTGCGCGCGCTCGGCTACAAGCTGACCGCCCTGCCCGGACCACCGGACCGCTCGGAGGGCCGCAGCGTCGCCACCGGGGCCGCCGACTTCCCTTCGGCGGACTCGAACTACCACAACTACGCCGAGGCCAGCGCGGAGATCGACCAGCGCATCGCCCAGTACCCCTCGATCATGAGCAAGCAGGTCATCGGGAAGTCGTACCAGGGCCGGGACATCGTCGCCATCAAGATCAGCGACAACGTCGGGACCGACGAGGACGAGCCCGAGGTCCTCTTCACCCACCACCAGCACGCGCGCGAGCACCTGACGGTGGAAATGGCCCTGTACCTGCTCAAGGAGTGGGGCTCCAAGTACGGCACCGACCCGCGCATCACCAACATGGTCAACAGCCGCGAACTGTGGATCATCCCGGACCTCAACCCGGACGGCGGCGAGTACGACATCGCCAGCGGCTCGTACCGCTCCTGGCGCAAGAACCGCCAGCCGAACACGGGCTCCTCGGCCGTCGGCACCGACCTGAACCGCAACTGGGACTACAAGTGGGGCTGCTGCGGCGGCTCCAGCTCCAGCAAGAGCTCCGAGACCTACCGGGGTGCGTCCGCCGCGTCGGCGCCCGAGGTCAAGGTGGTCTCGGACTTCGTACGCAGCCGCGTGGTCGGCGGCAAGCAGCAGATCAAGGCCGCCATCGACTTCCACACGTACAGCGAGCTCGTGCTGTGGCCGTTCGGGTGGACGTACAGCGACACGGCGCCCGGAATGACCGCGGACGACCAGGCCGTGTACAAGAAGATCGGCACCAGCATGGCGGCCAGCAACGGCTACACGCCGGAGCAGTCGAGCGACCTGTACATCACGGACGGGACGATCGACGACTGGCTGTGGGGCAACCAGAAGATCTTCGCCTACACCTTCGAGATGTACCCGACGGACTCCGGGAGCAGCGGCTTCTACCCGCCGGACGAGGTCATCGACCGCGAGACCTCGCGGAACAAGGACGCGGTGCTCCAGCTGCTGGAGAACGCGGACTGCATGTACCGCTCGATCGGGAAGGCCGCGCAGTACTGCTCGTAGCGGCTGACCTGCTCCGCCGGCCGGTCCGCTCCGTCGGCCGGTCCGCGTGAGCCGGGGCGCCCCACCGCCAGGGGGGCGCCCCTTCGCCGTCCGGCCGGACGGCCGGGGCTAGGACCTCTTCGCTTCCCCGGCGTTGCGCCAGATCGTGAGGTCGACGGTGATGTACCGGGTCTCCTCCTTGCCGCCCTTGCGGCCGTGGAAGGTCGCCACCGCGATGTGCCCGGCCTTGCTCAGCACGCAGACCTGCGAACCGTCCGTGAGCTCGTCGAGCCCGATCTTCTCGGTGAAGCGGGTCACCGTGCGGCAGGTCTCCAGCGAGCCCTTCTCCGAGTTGCTCAGCAGGACCAGCTTTCCGTTGGCGCTGCCGAACTTCTCGTCGCCGAAGAGGGTGTCCCGGAAGTAGTAGAGGTCCGCGCGTCCGTAGAGAACGCCCGCGCCGCTCTGCTCCTCGGCCGGGCGCGGCGGGTTGTCGGCGAGCATCACCTGGTAGTTCTGGGGCACGTCGATGCCCTGGTACGTGGCCGGCTGCGGGTCGGACGGCTTCTGCGCTCCGCCCGCCGGGGCGCTCCCGCTCGGCCCGCTGCCCGGCTTCCCGGACGCATCGCCCTTGTCGGAGTCCGGCAGCAGGGACCCGACGACCGCGAGCCCGATGACCGCCGCCACGACCACCCCGGCCACGATGAGGCCCGTCCGCCTGGGTCGGGGCTGCGGCGGCTGCGCGAAGCCCGGCGCGTACGAGGGCTGGGCGTACCCGGGCTGCGGATACGCGGGCTGGGCATGCGTGGGCTGCGCGTACGCGGGCTGGGCGTACGAAGGCTGCGCGTACGGCTGCGGGTTGTGCGGCGGTGGCGGCGTCCGGTAGCCGGGCGGCACCGTACCCGGCGCGGGCTGCGCCGGGGCGGCATGCGTGGGCGCCGGGTGCGGGGGCGCGTCGGACAGGGAGGTCGGGGTGTACGCGGGCACGGGCGGCGGGGTCGGCGCCTGGGCGGGCTGCTGCGGCGGCGGGGTGGGGGCCGGCGCGGGCAGCTGCTGCTGCCGCTCGGTGAGGGACCCGACGACCGCCCGCGGCAGCCAGTCCTCGCCCTGGCGCAGCGGCTCGGCCGCGGCGGCGTGGCACAGCGCGATGACCTCGGTCAGGGCTGGGCGGTCGGCCGGATCGCGGCTGAGGCACCGGGTCACCACGGGCAGCAGCTCCTCGGGCAGGGCGCTGAGGTCGGGGTCCTCGTGCACGATCCGGTAGAGCACCGCGTGCGAGGGCCCCTCGCCGAACGCGGAGGCCCCGATGGCCGCGAAGGCCGCGATCTGGCCGAGGGCGAAGACGTCGGTGGCCGCGGTGACGGTACCCGCCGAGGCCTGTTCGGGCGCCATGAACGCCGGGGTGCCGATGGAGACGCCGGTGCTGGTCAGAGCCGTGCTGTCGGCCGCGCGGGCGATGCCGAAGTCGATGACGCGGGGGCCGTCGGAGGCGAGGAGGACGTTGGCGGGCTTCAGGTCGCGGTGGACGATGCCCGCGCCGTGGATGACGAGGAGTGCCTCGGCGACCCCGACGGTCAGCAGCAGCACGCTGCGCGGCGGCAGCCCCCCGTGCTGGGCCACGGCGTGCGCGAGCGAGGGACCGGGCACGTACGCCGTGGCCAGCCAGGGCTGCGGGCCCTCGGTGTCCGAGTCGATGACCGGCGCCGTGTAGAGGCCCTGGACCCGCTCCGCGGCCCGCACCTCCTGCTGGAAGCGGCGCCGGAACTCGGGGTGCTCGCCGAACTCGGGCCGGATCACCTTGATCGCGATGGGCCGGCCGCCGGGCGTGTACGAGAGGTACACCTTGCCCATGCCGCCGGCGCCGAGCACCGCCGCCAGACGGTAGCCGCCCACCACGGCCGGGTCGTCCGCCTTGAGCGGTTGGAAGAAGCCGGCCGTTGACGCTGTGCCCATCAGGAACCATCCCAGTATCAGCGGCGATTCAGCCCTCGCCGACGCCCCAAGTCAACGCAGAGGGTACCCATCCCCGGGCTCAGGCAGGGGAGTCCAGGACCGCGAGGGCGTCGATCTCGATCAGCAGCCCGGCCGGCAGGCCCACGTACACGGTGGTGCGGGCGGCCGGGGCCTCCTTGAGGCCCTGCTCCTCGAAGTAGGTGTTGTAGATGCCGTTCATCTCGCCGAAGTGACCGGTGTCCGTCAGGTACACGCGGATCATCATCACGTCGTCCCAGCTCGCACCGCCCGCCTCCAGGACGGAGCGGACGTTCTCCAGCGTCTGGAGGGTCTGCTCGCGCAAGGTGGGACCGGCGGGGGTCGGCGGCTGCCCGTCCACGTGGGGGAGGAAGCCGACCTGGCCGGCGACCTGGAGGATGTTGCCCTTGCGCACCCCGTGCGAGAACTTCGCGGGGGGCGTGGTGTGGGTGGCGGGGGTGATGGCGGTCTTGTCGGTCATGGCCGGTCTTCCTGTGCGGGGCCCGAGCCTGAGTACTCGCGGCCGATGGTGTCGGCGGTCTGCCGGACGAGCGGGAGCAGTTCGAGCAGTCCCTCGGCGGAGACGACCACCCCGGGTGCGGAGACGGACATCGCGGCGACCACGCGTCCGCCGGGTCCCCGGATGGGGGCGGCCAGGCAGTTCAGGGCCTCTTCGTGGCCACCCAGATCGGTGGCCCAGTCCTGAGCCCGTACGAGGTCCAGCTCGCGCAGGTACGCGGCGGCGTCCGGGGTCGAGCGGGGGGTGTAGGCCGGGTACTCGATCCGGTGCGCGAGGGCGGTCCGCTCGGCTTCGGGGAGGTCGGCGATCAGCAGCTTCGCCACCGCCGCGACGGTCAGCGGCACGGGCCGGCCGATGCGCGAGTACATCCGGACCGGATAGCGGCTGTCGACCTTGTCGATGTAGACGACCTCGTCGTCCTGGTGGAGGGCCAGGTGCACGGTGTGGCCGGTGACGCGGTTGAGTTCGACCAGGTGCGGGTGCGCGACGTCGCGCACGTCGAGGTTCTCGATGGACTCCGCGGCCAGCGCGAAGAGCGAGGCCCCGAGCCGGTAGCGGCCGTCCGGCTGCCTGTACACGAAGCCGTGCTCGTGCAGGGTCCGCAGCAGCCGCAGGGCGGTGCTCTTGTGCACGCCGAGCACCTCGGCGACCTCGCCTAGCCCGGCGGGGCCCTTGGCCAGGGCGGGCAGGATCCGCAGCGCCCGTTCCACGGACTGACTCAACGCCGCGCCCCCTCGTTCCGCCGGGGCCCGTTGACCCGCCGTCATCCGGGATGTTAGACAGCATGCAGCGGTACACGCAACGACCGTTGCGCCATGCACAACAGGCACGGCCGCAACGGATCCGGTGCACGCGCCGCACACACGCGACGCAAGCGCGTCGCACACGCCACGCCATGCCATGCCATGCCACGCCCCGGGAGGCACGCACATGCCCAGCGACCCCGTCCAGGCCCTCGCCCAGGAAACGGTCGACCACCGGTTCAAGGGCCTCCCCCCGGACGCCGAGCGCTCGGGCCTCACCGTCGGGCAGCTCGCCGCCCAGCGGCGGGACCTCTTCTCCGGAGGATTCACCACCCCCGTCCTGACCCTGGACTCCGACGCGCTGAGCCACAACCTCGCCGCCCTCAAGGCGTACACCGAACGCCACGGCCTCGCCTTCGCCCCGCACGGCAAGACCTGCATGGCCCCCCAGCTGTTCCACCGCCAGCTCGACCAGGGCGCGTGGGGCATCACCGCCGCCGTGCCCCACCAGGCCCGCGTCTACCGCGCCTTCGGCATCCAGCGGATCTTCCTCGCCAACGAGCTCGTCGACGCCGCCGCCCTGCGCTGGGTCGCCGCCGAGCTCGCCGCCGACCCCGACTTCCGGTTCGTCTGCTACGTGGACTCCGTGCGCGGGGTCCAGCTCATGGACCGGGCCCTCCAGGGGCAGCCCGCCATCGCCGTCGTCGACGTGGTCGTCGAACTCGGCGCCGGCGAAGGCGCCCGTACGGGGGCCCGCACCGACGACGACTGCCGGGCCGTCGCCGACGCCGTGGACCGGGCCCCCACCCTGCGCCTGGTCGGCATCGCCGGGTACGAGGCCGAAGTCCCCGACGCCGAACCGGAGTCCGTGCACGCGTACCTGCGCCGGCTGACCGGACTCGCCGTCGAGTTCGACAAGGCCGGGCGGTTCCCCGCCGGCCTCGACGAGATCGTGGTCAGCGCCGGCGGCTCCGCCTGGTTCGACGCCGTCGCCGATGTCTTCGCCGAGATCCCGGAGCTGTCCCGGCCGGTGCTCAAGCTGCTGCGCTCGGGCGCGTACGTCTCGCACGACCACGGCTGGTACACCCGCCTGACGCCCTTCAACCGGATCCCGGAGGAGGGCGCCCTGCGCCCCGCGTTCCGGCTCTGGGCGCAGGTGGTTTCCCGCCCCTCCCCCACCCAGGCGTTCCTCAACGCCGGCAAGCGCGACATCGCCTACGACCTGGGCCTGCCCGAGGTGGAGCTGCTCCGCGACCCGGTGAACGGCATCGAGCGGACGCCGGCCGCCGGCTCCGTCCGCGTCACCAAGCTCTCCGACCAGCACGCCTGGGTGGAGACCGACTCCGCCGACGACCTCCAGGTCGGCGACTGGGTGGCGCTCGGCATGTCCCACCCGTGCACGATCTTCGAGAAGTGGCCGCTGATCCCCGTGGTGGAGAGCGACGGCACGGTCGGCGAGTACGTCCGGACGTTCTTCTAGAACCATGGACCTGGTCATCCGAGGGGCCCGCGTCGTCGACGGCACGGGCGGGCCCTCCTACACCGCCGACGTCGGCGTCCACGGGGGCCGCATCGCCGAGTTGGGAAGGATCCGCGGCGGCGGTCGGGAAACCCTCGACGCCCACGGGCTCGTCCTGGCCCCCGGCTTCGTCGACATGCACGCCCACAGCGACCTCGCGCTGCTCCGCGATCCGGACCACAGCGCGAAGGCCGCGCAGGGCGTGACCCTCGAAGTCCTGGGGCAGGACGGCCTGTCCTACGCCCCCGTGGACGACCGGACCCTGACCGAGGTGCGGGCCGCCATCGCCGGCTGGAACGGCGCGCCGCCCGGGGCCACGGACATCGACTTCGACTGGCGGGACGTGGGCGGCTACCTCGACCGCCTCGACGCGCAGGGCATCGCCGTCAACGCCGCCTACCTCGTCCCCCAGGGCACCGTCCGCGCCCTCGCCGTCGGCTGGGGCGACCGCCCCGCGACCCCCGCCGAGCTCGACCGGATGCGCACGCTCGTCGCCGAGGGCCTCGCGCAGGGCGCCGTCGGAATGTCCTCCGGGCTCACCTACACCCCCGGCATGTACGCGTCCGGCGCCGAACTGACGGAGCTGTGCCGGGTGGTGGCCTCGTACGGCGGCTACTACTGCCCGCACCACCGCTCCTACGGCCGCGGGGCGCTCGCCGCCTACGCCGAGATGGTCGAGCTGACCCGCGAGGCCGGCTGCGCGCTGCACCTCGCGCACGCCACGATGAACTTCGGCGAGAACCGGGGCCGCGCCGGGGAGCTCCTGGGCCTCCTCGACCGCGCGCTGGCCTCGGGCGCCGACATCAGCCTCGACAGCTACCCGTACACCCCCGGCTGCACCACCCTCGTCGCCCTCCTCCCCAGCTGGGCGGGCGAGGGCGGACCCGAGGCCGTCCTGGCCCGGCTGCGCGACGACGGCGAGGCCGAGCGGATCCGGTACGCGCTGGAGGTGGAGGGCGCCGACGGCTGTCACGGGGTGCCCGTGGACTGGTCGACGATCGAGATCGCCGGAACCACGGATCCGGCGTACGGGGCCCTCGTGGGCACCCGACTGCCCGACTGGCAGACCGCCCGGCGGCTGCTGCTGGACGACCGGCTCGGGCCGAGCATCCTGCAGCACGTGGGGCACGAGGAGAACGTACGGGCGATCATGCGCCACCGGGTCCACACGGGCGGCTCGGACGGCATCCTGCAGGGGGCGAAGCCGCACCCCCGGGCGTACGGCACCTTCCCGCACTACCTCGGGCACTACGTGCGCGAGCTGGGCGTTCTCTCCCTGGAGGAGTGTGTCGCGCACCTGTCGGGCCGCCCCGCGGCCCGGCTGCGGCTGCCCGACCGGGGCACCGTCCGGGTGGGCCACCGCGCGGACCTCGTCCTGTTCGATCCGCTGGCTGTCGCGGCCGGGTCGACGTACGAGCGTCCCCGCGCGCTGCCGACCGGGATTCCGCACGTCCTGATCGACGGCCGTTTCGTGATGCGGAACGGCCTCAGGACGGACGTCATGGCCGGGCGTGCGATCCGCCGGACCCCGCATCTCGGCCGCTGACCGTTCACCCGGGCCGCCTACGATGAGCGACATGTTCGCCTTTGTCCCTGCCGCGCTCTTCCTCGCCCTCTTCGGCGTGAGCGTCCGGGCCGACCGCCGGCGTTTTCGCAACGCGGTCTACCTGGGCCTCACCTTCATATTCGTGTCGATCGGCGTGCTCACCCTGGTGCCCGATCTGCCTCACGGCCTCGGCGGGATCATCGTCGCGCTGGTCTTCCTGGTCCCCGCGCTCGGTACGGTCGTGCTGGGCGTCTTCCTGATCGGCAACGGACTGACCATGGTCCGCAAGGAGGGCCGCCGCCCGGCCAACCTGCTGTCCTTCACGGCGGGGGTGGGGATCTTCGCCCTGATCGCGTTCGTCCTGACCATGGGCAACCAGGGCTCCCAGATGTGGGACGCGGTGGTGGTGGGCGTGGTCTTCCTCGCCGGGTACGTCTCCTTCCTCTTCCTCTGCTTCCTCGCCTACGCCTACCTCTACGGCCGGATCAAGGTGCGCGGGGACGTGGACTACGTGGTCATGCTGGGCTCGGGCCTGATCGGCGGCGACCGCGTCCCGCCGCTGCTGGCCTCCCGGCTGCGCAAGGGCATGGAGATCCACGACGCCCAGATCGCGCGGGGCGGGCGCGTGCCGCTCCTGCTGACCTCGGGCGGCAAGGGGCCGGACGAGAAGGTCGCCGAGGCGCGGGCGATGGCCGACTGGCTGATCGCACAGGGCGTGCCGGAGGGCCACGTACGGCTGGAGGATCGTTCCCGCACGACGCAGGAGAACCTCGGATTCAGCCGCGGGATCATGCTCGCCGGCGATCCCGGCTACCGCTGCGTGGTGGTCACCAACAACTTCCACGCCTTCCGCGCCGCCATGACCGCCCGCAAGGCCGGGGTGAACGGGCAGGTCCTGGGCTCGCCGACGGCGAAGTACTTCTGGCCGAGCGCGACGATCCGCGAGTTCGTCGCGGTGTTCTGGGAGCACCGGACCGTCAACCTCGGCATCTGCAGCGCGATCGTCGCCCTGACGGCGGCGCTGGCGGTCAACGCCGCCTGAGGCCGGCGCCCGGCCCGAGGTGCGTTCATGGAGGCGCCGCCGGAGGATGGGGCCAGGGGGCACCAGGAGGAGGCAGCGATGGACAGTGAAGCGGACCAGCAGCCCAAGACCAAGGGCCCGGCCAAGCTCTACTCGGGCGGCGAGCGCCCGTACGACCCCGAGGACCTCGTCATGGCGAGCGGCCGGGACGTGACTCCGGAGCGGCTCCAGAAGGCCCGCGAAATGATGGAGAAGGAAGGCCCCGCAGCGATCGAACGCTACCTCCCGTAGGTACGGACCGGGCCGGGGTCCGCCGTGCGCGGCGGACCCTGCAGGGCCGGACCCTGCCGCACCGCCCCGCCGGGGTCAGACGATGCGCTTGTACGCGCAGGTGAAGGTGGCCCCGCCGAAGGAGAAGACCTTCGTCATGCCCTGGGGCGCGGGGGTCCACACGACGGTGATCGCGCCGCCCCCTTCCAGGAGGTCCACCTCCACTAGCCCCTGGTCCCCGGATCCGGTGAAGGTGGTCTTCACGTCGAGCTCGGCCTCGTTCTTCCAGCCGAACCCCACCCCGAGTTCGAACTCCTGGATGATGGTCCGCAGGGCGGTCCGCACCCTCAGCCGATAGCCCGTCGCGGTCGCCGTGAACTCGTCCACCGGCGCGGCACTCACCGCCAGGGCGCGCTGGGCCGGGCCCATGCCGACCGCGCCGAGGTACGCGTCGTAGTGCTCCGGCGAGGTCAGCTCGAACCTGCCGATGAGATGTGGAATGTCCGCTGCCATAGCTCCCACTCCTACCGAAACCGCAGGTCAGACGCCAAATGGGCGCGGCCCGGGTGGCTGGAAACCGAATGGTGACACTCGGGTATATGGGATGACCTGTGCTGCCGGATTGGCTTCATCGCCACCGATTCGTCCGGAACGGAAACGGCCGGATTTCCCGTCATCCGCGGGAGTGAGGCCGCAGCCGCCGGGTCAGGGCGTCAGGCTCGCGAGGTCGGTCTCCGCCGGGAAGCCTCCGGGTCGGGTCAGTCGAAGTCGTAGACCGTGACGGGTATGCCCTTCGTGCACAGCCGGTCGCTGATCAGTGGTTCGACGCGGGACCACTTGCCGCCCGCCAGGCCGCAGCCGATGCGGGGCATGTGGACCGATGCGTCCAGCTCGGCGGCGCGGGTGGCCAGGGTGGCCAGGCAGCGGTCGATCGCCTCGTAGCGGACGGGCGGGCCCGCGCTGCCCGTGCGGATGCCCCGCTGGCCGATCATGTTCGCAACCCAGGTGTCCGGCAGGACCTGGACGAGCTGGACCGCGCCGAGGGCGAAGTCGTTGCCGCTGCGTCCCCGGTGCCAGGCCCGGAACTCGGCTTCGGGCCCGCTCCAGCGTTTCGAGAGCGCGAGGACGAAGCCCTTCCCCCAGCCCCCGAGGTCGTTGCAGACGTGCGCGATGATCTTCGACCCCTTGGACTGCGGGCTGGTCGCGTCCCCCCGGACGATCTTCAGATCCGACACCGACCCCACCCCCGTCTTCCCTCTCCGGAAGGTACCCGGACCCGCTGACAACGCCGGAAGGCACCCGTGCCGCGAGGCTTTCGGCCCCACCCTGCGGGCAGTAGGTCCGCAGTCTGACCGGGTGCGGGTTTATGCGGTTTTAACCGTGTTACAACTGGAACACCCGCCGCAAATAGCGCAATTCCCACCGCTGTTGCCCAGCCCACACAAGCGCTGCCCTGCCTTGGCAACACACCTCGTTTCCTCTGGAGGAAGCACCGTGAGTACAGCCGAGCAGACGGCCCCGTCTGCCAAGAAGAACTCCACCGCGATGGCGGTCATGCAGCGCCTCGGCCGCAGCCTCATGCTGCCCATCGCGGTGCTGCCGGCCGCCGCGCTCCTGATGCGCTTCGGTCAGGGCGACATGCTGGGCAGCAAGTCGCTGCCCAGCTGGTGCAACGAGATAGCCAAGTACATGGCCGCCGGTGGCGGCGCCATCTTCGACAACCTGGCGCTGCTGTTCGCGGTGGGCATCGCGGTCGGCTACGCGAAGAAGGCCGACGGCTCCACCGGCCTCGCGGCCGTCGCGGGCTACCTGGTCTTCGCCAAGGTGCTGGGCACCTTCACCGACGGCAACGTGCCGAAGATCGAGGCCGTCGTCGACCACAAGGTCGCCCTGATCGAGGCACCCGTCAACGCCGGTGTCCTCGGCGGTGTGATCATGGGCATCGTCGTCGCCCTGCTGTACCAGAAGTTCTACCGGACCAAGCTGCCGGACTGGGCGGGCTTCTTCGGCGGCCGCCGCCTCGTCCCGATCATGTCCTCCCTCGCCGGTCTGGTCATCGGCATCGTCATGGGTCTGATCTGGCCGGTCCTCGGCAAGGGCATCCACGGCTTCGGCGAGTGGCTGGTCAACTCCGGCGCCGTGGGCGCGGGCATCTTCGGTGTCGCCAACCGCGCACTGATCCCCGTCGGCATGCACCACCTGCTGAACTCCTTCCCGTGGTTCCAGGCGGGCGAGTACAACGGCGCCCACGGCGACATCGCCCGCTTCCTCGCCGGTGACCCGACGGCGGGTCAGTTCATGACCGGCTTCTTCCCGATCATGATGTTCGCCCTCCCGGCGGCCTGCCTCGCGATCGTCCACTGCGCCCGCCCCGAGCGCCGCAAGGTCGTCGGCGGCATGATGTTCTCCCTCGCCCTCACCGCCTTCGTCACGGGCATCACGGAGCCCATCGAGTTCACCTTCATGTTCATCGCCCCGGTCCTCTACGCGATCCACGCGGTCCTGACCGGCGTCTCGATGGCCCTGACCTGGTCCCTCGGAATGAAGGACGGCTTCGGCTTCTCGGCCGGCGCCATCGACTTCTTCCTCAACCTCGGCATCGCGTCGAACCCGTGGGGCCTGGCCGGCATCGGCCTCTGCTTCGCGGTCGTCTACTACTTCGTCTTCCGCTTCGCCATCACCAAGTGGAACCTGCCCACCCCGGGCCGCGAGTCCGACGAGGAGCTCGCCGAGATCCTGAAGGCCGAGGCGAAGTGACGGTGTCCGAGCCGCGCACTCCCGGTCAGGGAATGCCCTGCGAGGAACGGCGGGAGCTCATCGTCGGCGTGGCGCGGGAACGGGGCCGGGTACGGGTCGGGGACCTCGTACGGGACCTGGGCGTCAGCCGGATGACGATCCACCGGGACCTCAAGCAGCTGGACGCCGAGGGCCGACTGCTCCGGATCCGGTCCGGGGCGACCACCCGGACCGGCCCGGCGGGCAGGAACGGGTCGGCCTAGGGCCTGCCGTCCCCTCCCACCGACGAAGCCCCGCGGCGGGCGCGCCACCCACAGGTGGCCGCGCCCGCCGCGGGGCTTCGTCAGCGCGTGGCGGCATCAGCGGGTGTCCGGGCCGACCGGCCCGCCGAGGTAGCCGTCCATGTCGATGCCGATCCCGCAGTCGGCCGCGAACCTCACCACGTCCGGGGGCAGCCACATCGCGGGCAGCGAATCGTCTTCGCCCCGAGGAGCGAAGGTCAGCACGGCGTGGACGGCCACACGGCAGTCCGGACGCGAGACGAGCGTCCTGATCCGCCCACTGAGCCCGTGACACCGGCGTACGAGGGCTTCGAGGTGCTCGTCCAGGTCGGCGTCGGGTGCGAGCCCTGAGTCCAGCTGCCACAGATGGGGCCACCGGCGCCCGGCGACCGATGACGTCCGCGCCCCGGTCACGCCCAGCAGCGCGACCAGTTGCTCCGCGGTCACTTCACTGCTGCGGACTCCCAGATAGACCAGCCATCGGTACGGGCACGCAGGCTCGGGCTCGGTCACCGACGTCGCCTTCCGCCGCCGAAGGGGTCGTCACTGGAGAACTTGATCGTACCGAACCGCCCTGTTTCCGGGTCGTAGTTGACCGAGACGTGGCGCTTCAGTCCGGTGAAGGTCTCGTCGAAGTGGACGTAGTAGCGCTGCTGTCCCGGTCCGAGCGCGGGATCGAGGTTGTCCGACATGGCCTGCGGCCCGTCGACTCCGGTCCGCTCCCAGCTCTCGATGAAGTCGGTGTTCGGCCGGCCCTCGAGGTCGGCCAGCACTTCCGCCTCGATCTCGGCGTGTGTCGTCGGGTGGTGCGCCGGAGCATCGTTGCCCATGGACGGGTCGTCGGTGTCGGCATGCGGGTCGTCGTGCGCGGATGACGGTTCGTCGAGGCCGCTCCCCGGCTCGTGGCCGGAGGCCCCGCCCGGCGCTTCGAAATCTGCGGTCCGGCCGAGGTAGCCGGCGCTTTCCTTGCCGGAGCCGAAGTGGCCGGTCTTGCGCTGGGCCCAGAGGTTGCCAGCGCGGTCCTCGTAGATGTCGTAGTGCGAGATGGGTCCGTCGACCTGGCCCTCCTTGAGCGCGTGCGGGTCGATCCCGCGTTCGCGCAGGTACGCCTCGGATCGTTTGACCAGGTCTCCGACGGGGCGGTCGGGGGGTACGCCGGGTTCCTGGCCGGGGGCCGTGCCGGGCTCGTGCGCGTCGTGGTCCCCTGCGGATTCGAGTTCCTCGCCGTGCGCGGTGCCCGATTCGGCGGCGCCGTCCGCGGGGGTGGCCCCGCCCTCATTGACGGGCCCCGTCTCGTTGACGGGCCCCGACCCCGACCCCGACCCGGAGCCGGACCCGGATCCGGACCCGCTCTCCGTCATGGGCCCCGTGCCGGAGCCGGACTCCGTCACGGGCCCGGTGCCCCCCGTACCGCCCGAAGGGCCGTCGTGGCCGCCGGCCATCGCGTGGGGTGCGTCGGGGTTTCCGCCGCCGCCTTCGATGACCGTGAACCTCGGCCTCGCGGGCGCGCCGCCGTCCGTACCGGTGAGGGGCAGGGCCTGCTCGTCGGCCTGCGGGCCGTGGCCCGCGTTGTCGTTCGCCGCCTCCCCGCCCTGGAACTCGGGCGGCAGCTCGGCCGGCTCGAAGGGCTCCGGCGCCACGGCGTTGTCGTTCGCGACGGCGTTGTCATTGGCCGCGACCCCCTCCACGGGGGCGGGGCCCTGTGCCGGGGGCTCGGCAGCCGAAGGCCCGGGGGCCTCCACGGGCGCGGGCGCCGGGGCCGGTGCCGGGGCTTCCGCAGGCGACGCGGGCACCGGAGCCGAGGCCGGGGCCGATTCCACCGCCGAGGCCGGAGCCGGAGCCGAATCCACCGCCGAGGCAGGAAGCTCCGTACCGCCGCCGGAACCGCCCGCCGGGGCGGCGTCGGCGGCGCCGGGCGCATCCGCCGCGGGGGCGGACGGTGGGGCGGACTCCGCGGCCGCCGTGCCCGGGGGCTCCGCGGCGGCCCCGGCCTCCGGGGCTCCGCCGCCGGGGGTCATCGCCGTGCCGATCTTCGTCATGTTCTCCGCGAGCATGGTCCCCACCGCGGTGCCGGAGCCGGCCAGCTTGGCCTGGACGCCCTCCATCGCGCCGCCGATCCTGGGACCGACGGCTTTGCCGACCTTGTCTCCCGCGATCTGCATCGCCATCATGCCCATCGCGTTGACGTCCTCGCCCATGGCCATCGACTCGCGTTGGAGATCGGCGGCCTTGGCCGCGGTGGCGGCATCGATGAGGTTCTTGATGAAGACGAGCCCGTTCAGTACGAGGGCCACCTCGGCCGCCGTGACCGCCCACGGGCCGACCGTCGCCGCCACCGTGCTGCAGATGCCGATGACCGGGAGCAGCACGGGCGCCAGCGTGCCCCAGGAGACCAGGATCAGCGCCGCGGAGATCGCGATGATGGCCACCGCGAGCCCGGCGACGGAGCCGAGTACGACCGTGACGCCCGTGGAGATGTCCGCCGCCGACTTCAGCAGGTTGCCCAGGGGATCGCGTCGCCACTGCTCGCGGCTCAGCAGGTTCGCGCCGCCGCTGAGGATCATGCCGAGGCCCTGGACGACCCCGCCGAGCGATACCCGCGGGTCGACGAACCCGCGCAGGATGCCCAGTCCGAACTTGGGCCAGTTCGTCTGTCCGAGCGAGCCGAAGGTGCGGGAGAAGGTCAGGTGCAGTGCGAGGGACGCCTTGTCCGCGGTCCCGAGCGTGGCGAAGTCTCCGTGGGAGGCCTCGTTGATCTGGGCGAGTTCCTGTTGTTTGCGGCGCTCCGCCTCGGCCAGTGCGGCGGCCCGTTGCGCCGCGGTCTGCTCGTCGCCGGTGATCCACGCGGCGGCGTGCTCGAACGAGGGGAACCGCTCCCGCTCTCCGCTGCCGGCGGCACCGCCACCGGCCCCGCCCTCGCCCGCCGCCTCGCGCTGGATCACCGGAGCCGGCCGGCCCGCCCGCCGCAACGCGGCGAGCCCCTCCGGGCCGGCCTCGTAGACCATCCGTACCCGTGGATCGCGCTGCGGCGGCGGGCCGGGCAGTCCCGACAGTTCGGAGCGGTGGCTCTCCTGCGCGGTGTGCAGCCGGGCTTCCAGCTGTACGGAGTTGGCCGTCACCGCGGCCGCCTGCTCCTGCTGCGCGGCCGCGCCCGCCTCGATCTGATCGGGCTGGTCGGCGAGTCCCTCGACCTGTCCGCGTGCCGCCTCGTTCATCGACGTCAGGTCGGCGAGTTTGCCGTCGGTCGCGGCCAGTTGCTGCCGGGTTCCCTCGATCGTCGTCCCGGTGGCGCTGTTGTCCTCCTGTGCCCGCGCGGCCTCCGCCTGCAGCTGCCGTGCGCGCGCTCCGGTCCCGTCGACCGCGGTGTCGATGCTCTTGAGGTCTTCGCCGACCTGGGTGATCTGGCCGGACTGCTGCCGGGACTTGGCCGCGGCCTCGGCGTCCTCGGGGGCCGCGCCGGCCGCGTTGGCGGCCAGCTCGGCCGATTCCCGGGCCATCGGGCCGGTCTGCCCGCGCCCGGCGTCCGCCTGGGCGGCGACGCCGGGGGCACCGCTCGCGACGGTCTGCGCGGTCTCCTTCGAGCTGTCGAGCGCCGTCGCCGCCTGTTCGGCGACCGTACGCCGGTGCGCGACGTGTCCCGACACCGTCTGGATGGAACCCGCCGCCTCGTCGATCCTGCCGCGTGCGTCGGTCAGCGCGCCGCGCAGCCCGAGGGCCCGCGCGCGGTGCGCGGTGGCGTCGACCGCCAGTCCGTGGGCGCTCCGGCGGAGCTGGACGAGCCGGGTGGCCACGGCCGCGGCCGCGGCGTCACCGGCCGGGCCGACGGGCAGCGGCGCCCCCGTGCTGTCGACCGGCTCCGTCATGACCGGGACCGCCACCTCCGGCGGCGCCTCGGGCGCGGTCAGGGCAGCGGCCCGGGCCTGCTCCGCGGACGCCTGCGCGTCCGCGGTGGCCCGTGCGGCGGCCGCGGTGGCGGCCGGGCCGGCGTCGGCCCCGGCGGGCGCGGCCGCGGTTCGCTCCGCCACCACCGGCTGGGCAGGCGCCGCCGCCTCGGTCTTGGTCTCCGACGCGGTGGACCGGACCTGCGAGGCGGGACCGGACACCCGGTCCGGCTGGGCGAAATTGCCCTGCTGCCGGGCACGGGCCTCGGCCTTCGCGGCGGGATCCGGCTGCGGCGGCGGTTCGCCCTCGTGCTCGGCGGCGCTCTCCCGCGCCTCGGCGGCCACGGAGTCCGCGCGGGAGGTGATCTCGGCCCGCTGGCCGCCATCGGCCTCGCGCTGCACAACGGGGCCACTGGTCGCGCCGGTCGCACCGGTCGCGCTGGTCCCACCGGTCGCGCTGGTCCCACGGGTCGCACCCAGCAAAGCGCGGACGGCTCCGTTGCCCGCACGCCGCTGCAGGGCGACGACGGCTGCCGGAGTCAGCGCGGACCGCGGCCGCCCGGCGGCCTCGGTCCCGCCCGGCCCGGTCCCGGGTTCCGGTTCCACGGGCCGCCGCAGTCCCGGGGACCGGTCCTGCGGACCGGTCTCGGGGCGCTGTGCGGGACCGGCCGACTCCGCCATGACGACGCCTCCGCCCAGCTCGGTTGCTCAGCCACCGTAGGGACGGGCCGGGCCGGCGGGAACGGCGTACGAAGACGGGCCGGGGGCAGCATCGTCTGCCCGATCGGGCAGACCTCAACGACCGTCGGCAGTCCTAGACTTCGGACATGGAGACCGGGCCGGACGGCAGGAGGCGCGTGGACCTGACGGTCCTGCCCGCATGGGTGAAGCTGCTGCTCGCGGTCGCCGTGGTCGCCCTGGTCGGCGGAACCGCCCTGCTGCTGCGCGCCCCCTCGGGCCACCGCACGGTCCCGGCGGTGGCGATCGTCGCCGCCGTCATCGCCTTCGCCGTCGCCTCCTGGCACGGCCGGCCCCGCCGCTGAACCGGCTCACAGGTACTCGCGGGCGAACTCCACCGCCCATTCGACCGCCACCACCGGAACGCTGCCCGAGTAGGGGTCGATGGTGAGGCAGGCGGATTCCCAGTCCTTGTCGTGCTCGCGGTGGATGGCGAAGACGGCCGGGAGCTCGGCCCCGCGCACGGTGGCCCAGAACTCGATCGCCCGGTCGTCCCCGTCCGAACCCAACGCCTCGATCACCATGTCCCCGACCGTGAACTCCACTGCCCCACCCCTCAAACGATCTCGTGGCGGCCAGCCTCCCCCGGGGCCGGCCGGGCCGCATGAGTGCGCGTACTCATGCGGCCTACTCAGACCGCCGGGCCCCGGCCACTCGCCAGCAGGCGGCGCCACCGCGTCCGCTCCGTCACCAGGCAGGCCGTCGCGAGCGCGGTCACCACGACCGCCGCCCAGAGCGGCCAGGCGGCCCAGGACGAGGCCACCGCGGCGGCCAGCTGCAGCAGGACCAGGGCGATCGTCACCGCCCCCGGGACCGGGACCATCACCTGGGCCTTGTCCCCCGGAGTGGCGAAAACCGTCGGGAGGCCGATCAGGAGCACCACGGAGGCCACCGCCGCCGTCACCGACCAGCCGGCCAGGGCCCAGGGCGTGGCCACCCAGGCGCACAGCTCCGTCGCGAACCGCAGTACCGAGGCGATGTCCGCGTCCGGACCGCCCCCGCTCCCGCTCCCGCTCCCGGCTCCGCCGGCCTGGGCCGCTTCCCCATCGTCCATCTCCCGCTCCCCCCACTCTTCTTGATCACCATCCCGCGCCGCGCACACCCTAGGAGCAGACAGGGTGACGAGCGCAACACCGTTCCGGCCCCCTCCCCCGCCCCCACTCATTCCGCAGGCCGGAGCGCGGGGGCGGCCCCGGTTTCCAAGGGCGTGCGGCGCTCGCACCCAGCCTTCGCACGAAAGGGGACATTTCGGTCCGCTGCCCACCCCGCCGCTCCTGGGCAAATAGCGGAGCGCCCCCGCACGCGGACCCGTAAGCTCCCGTCATGCAGGTGATCCAGTCAACGAAACTCGCCAATGTCTGCTACGAAATCCGCGGCCCCGTGCTCGAAGAGGCCATGCGACTCGAAGCAGCAGGTCATCGCATCCTCAAGCTCAACACCGGCAACCCCGCGGCCTTCGGCTTCGAGTGCCCGCCGGAGATCCTTGAGGACATGCTCCGCAACCTGGGCAACGCCCACGGGTACGGGGACGCGAAGGGGCTGCTCTCCGCGCGCCGTGCGGTGATGCAGCACTACCAGACCAAGGGCATCGACCTGGACGTCGAAGACGTCTACATCGGCAACGGCGTCTCCGAGCTGATCCAGATGTCGATGCAGGCGCTGCTCGACGACGGCGACGAGGTGCTCGTCCCGGCGCCGGACTATCCGCTGTGGACCGCCTCCGTCAGCCTGGCCGGCGGCACCGCCGTCCACTACCGGTGCGACGAGCAGTCCGACTGGATGCCGGACCTCGCCGACATCGAGCGCAAGGTCACCGACCGCACCCGCGCGATCGTGATCATCAACCCGAACAACCCGACCGGCGCCGTCTACGACGACGAGATGCTGCGTGGGCTCACGGACATCGCCCGCCGCCACAACCTGATCGTGTGCTCGGACGAGATCTACGACCGGATCCTCTACGACGGCGCCACCCACACGAACACCGCCGCGATCGCCCCGGACCTGCTGACGCTCACCTTCAACGGGCTCTCCAAGAACTACCGCGTCGCCGGCTACCGGTCCGGCTGGATGGCCGTGTGCGGGCCCAAGAAGCACGCCTCGTCGTACATCGAGGGCCTGACGATCCTGGCCAACATGCGCCTGTGCGCGAACATGCCCTCACAGCACGCCATCGCCACCGCGCTCGGCGGACGCCAGTCGATCAACGACCTGGTCCTGCCCGGCGGGCGGATCCTGGAGCAGCGCGACACGGCGTACGACCTGCTGACGCAGATCCCCGGCATCACCTGCGTGAAGCCCAAGGGCGCGCTGTACCTCTTCCCGAAACTGGACCCCTCGGTCTACAAGATCAAGGACGACCGGCAGATGGTCCTCGACCTGCTGCGCGAGGAAAAGATCATGGTCGTGCACGGTACGGGCTTCAACTGGCCCGAACCCGATCACTTCCGGATCGTGACCCTGCCCAACGCCAAGGACCTGGCCGACGCAGTGACCCGGATCGGGAACTTCCTGGACGGCTACAGCCAGCCGTAGCGGCCCCGGACGGCCCGACGCGCAGGTCGACCAAGATTCAACTCAACTTTAGACCGAATCCAATGTAGGATGGTCTCCTGACCACGCAGGAGGCCACCTCATGTACGAGCCGATCCGGACCAAGCCGGTCGATCCCCGCATGGGCAGCCGCCCCGCCGAGTACCCCCACAGCAGCCGCGGCGAAGCGCTGGACATCCAGCTCGGCGGCCATCTCGCGGCGCTGCTCGCCGTCACCGACGAGCTGGGGCTCGAAGAGGCCGCCGCGGACATCGCCCACCAGGTGGCCCGGCTGCGCGGAGCGCAGCCCGCCCGTGCGACCCACCGCCCCGGCCGGGGCTCCGGGGACGCCGCCTCGCTGCACCAGCGGGCCCACGACCTCGCCGCCCGCGCCCTGCTCGTCGCCGCGTCCCGCGCCGACACCACCGTCGCGATCCTCGCCGCCGAGCGCATGGACGCGCACACCGCCGCGCTCGACCTCGTCGGCGCCCACTGACGGCCCCGGTCCGGGGCCGCGGAGGCTCCGGACCGGGCGCCATTGCCCTGCGGGGCTGGACCTGCAACCCGCCTCTCCTCGGCTCGGCCGGACCGGGAAAGACCTGGGGCTCCGCCCCAGACCCCGCGCCTCAAACGCCGGCGGGGCTGGATTTGGCCGACGAGGCTGGATCCCAAGCGCGGGCCCGACAGGTTGCAGGGGTAGCGGGGTTTCTGTGCAGCCGGTACAACATGTCTGACAACTGCCTTGCCGGGGGGAATCAGACGATGCACCAGCCGAACGTGTTGCGCCGCACCGGGGTGGTCCTGGCCCTGCTGCTCGGGACCGCGCTCTTCGCCGGGCCGGTGGCCGCGCAGGCCGCCCCCCGGGCCCAGCAGGCCTCGTACTCCCAGCAGTTGGGGCAGGCTGCGCAGCAGCGCTCCGCGCTCGGCAGCGGGCACTCGCTCGTGCAGGGGCACCCGGCCAAGGCCTCCGAGTCGACGACCGGGAAGCCGAAGAAGTCCAAGAAGTCCAAGAAGAAGGGCTTCAAGGCGGCCGGAATCATCTTCCTCATCCTCGGCATCGTCTTCATCGTGCTCGTGGGCCTGCTCATCTGGTTCCTCGTGCAGCGCTCCCGCAACCGCCACTGAGCCGCCGGAGCCCCGGGAACCGCCGGGCAGGCCGTCCTACGGAGCCGCCGTGAACTCGGCGGCCGCCACCCCGCACCACGGGACCGCGTCCGGAGGCCAGACCGGCCCCAGCGAGTCCCCGTGCTCCGTCGCGCCCGGGGCCACGCCCGGGATCTTGACCAGGGCCTGGGCCCAGCGGTCGCCCGGAGCCCGGGTCTCCTTCTCGCGGAACTCCACGGTGACCACGTAGGCCCCCGCCCCCGGGAAGCGGTTCACCGCCTCCACCGAGGCCGCGATACGGCGGCTTGCCGGATCGATTCGGCAGTCGGTGATCCGGACGTCCTCCCGCGCCGCCGAAGCGGCCCGCGGTGCCGGCACGCCCCCGGCCCACACGTACAACCCCAGCGGGGCGAACACCAGCATTCCCGCCACACACACCAGGGCCACCAGCCAGCCCTGCCATTTCAACGCGCTCACGGCCATGGCACGATCCTCCCGGCAGCCCGCCCCGGCCACCAGCACCCACGAAGTCACACAGCATTTCGAAGTGGGACCGCCTGGCCACCCTCCGTTCACTCAACTCAGCGCGGAATGTGGGTTTCCGCGAGCACTCTGCACCCGTGAGACGCATCCTAGGAATCGCCCTGGCGGTCCTCCTGATCGGCGGCGTGATAGCCGCCATCGCTCTCGGGGGCAAGAAGCCGGAGGGCACGGCAACGAAGACCGTGCATGGCGTCATCGGTTCGGAGAAGTCCGAGTTCTTCCGCGACCCCGACGTCGTCAAGGCCCTTAAGGACAAGGGCTACACCGTGAAGACGGAGACTTCGGGCTCCTGGGCGATGGACCAACTCGCCCTGAAGGAATTCGACTTCGCCTTCCCCAGCAGCAACGAACCGGCCGCCGAGATCGAGGCCGCGGCCGGGGTGAAGGGCGCCCAGACCACCAAGCCCTTCTTCTCCCCGCTCGTCGTCATCGCCCGCGCCAACGCCGCCAAGGTGCTCACCGAGCACGGCCTCGCCAAGACGACCGGCAAGAACACCGGCACGCTCCTCCTCGGCCCCTACCTGAAGGCCGTGGACGGGCAGAAGAGCTGGCAGGAACTCCAGGGCGGCACCAGCGCCTTCCCCGAGCTGAACGGCACGGTGTTCATCCGGACCACCGATCCGACCACCTCCAACTCGGGCGCGCTGTTCCTCGCCACCACCTCGAACGTCGCCAACAACTCCACCGTCGTCTCCGACGACGCCGGAGTCGAACGCACCGCGCCCCTGATGCGCAAGACGATCTCCGTCCAGGGCGCCATGCCGCAGTCCACCGACGACCCCTTCCGGGCCTTCCTCAGCGGCAGCGGCGAACCGCTCATCCTCGCCTACGAGTCCCAGGTGGCCAGCCTGCTCCTCCAGAAGCAGGATCCGGGCGACATGGTGGTCCTCTACCCGGACACCACCGTCAACTCCCCGCACACCTTCGTGCCGATCAGCGAGAACGCCAAGGACCTCGGCGCCCTCCTGGTCTCCGACCCGGCCCTGCGCGCGCTGGAGATCCGCCACGGCTTCCGGCCGCAGGAGGGACTGGCGGAATTCACCGCCGCGACCGCGCCGTACACCGCGTACCTCAACCCGGGGCTGACCGGCATCCGCCAGGTCGGCGCCCCGACCGTCAAGATCCTGATGGCGCTGGCCGCGCGCGCCAAGGGATAGGGGGACTCACGATGACACTGACACCACCGGAGGACAGCCCGCTCGTCCTCACGCCTCCCGAGCCCGTCGCCCCCGTCAAGCGGGAGCAGGCATCCGGCCTCGTACCGCTCCAGGACGGGGTGCGCGACGAGATGGCCCGCCGGGCCGGGGAGTACGTCGGCTCGCTGGCCGGCATCGACAGCCGCTCCCCCGAGTTCGCGAGCCGGATCGGCGAGATCGCCGGCCTCGGCTCCGCCGACATCCGCAGCGCCGCCCAGCAGTCCAACCGGATGCTGGAACGCGCCGTACGCTCCCTGGGCGCGGACGGCGGCGGCGACGCCCAGGGCCGCGTGGCGAACTCCCTGGTCGAACTGCGACGCACCGTCGTGGACCTGGATCCGAGCGACTCCCCCGCCAAGGGGTTCGGCAAGCTCCTCTCGAAGCTCCCGGGCGGGAACCGGTTCCGCGACCACGTGGCCAAGTACGCCTCCTCCCAGGCGACCCTCAACCGGATCGTCGGCGCCCTGCGCGGCGGCCAGGACGAGCTGCGCCGCGACAACGCCGCCCTGCACACCGAGCGGGCCCGGCTGTGGGAGACGATGGGCAAGCTCCAGGAGTACGCGGTGCTCACCGAGGCCCTGGACGCCGCCGTCGAGCAGCGGATCTCCGGCCAGAGCGACCCCGGGCAGGCCGACGCGCTCCGCGTGGACGTGCTGTTCCCCGTCCGGCAGAAGCACCAGGACCTGCTGACCCAACTGGCCGTCTGCGCCCAGGGATACCTGGCGATGGACGTGGTCCGGCGCAACAACGACGAGCTGATCAAGGGCGTCGAGCGGGCCGCGACCACCACGGTGTCCGCGCTGCGGATCGCCGTGATGCTGGCCTCGGCGCTCGACAACCAGAAGAAGGTGGCCGAGCAGATCAACACCCTGCGCGACACCACCGAAGACCTCATCCGGGGCAACGCCGAGATGCTGTCCACGCAGAGCGGGGAGATCCAGCGGATCGCCGCCGACCCGGCGGTGGGAGCCGAAACCCTGCGGACCGCCTTCGCGCAGATCTACAAGACCCTCGACGCCATCGACACCTTCAAGGTGCAGGCGACGGAGAACATGGCGGCCACCGTGGAGTCCCTGACCGGCGAGCTCCAGACGGCCTCGGCCTACCTGGCACGCACCCGCACCGCGGGCGCCTTGGAAGGAGGCGGGCGATGAGCGTCCGCGGCGCCGTGATGCGCAGAAGGCTCGCCGCCGCCGTGGCGCTGGCCGCGGCCCTAATCGGGGCGAGCGCGTGCACGTCCGAAAGCGGCTCCGGCGGCTCCGGGCAGCCGAAGCAGACCGTGTACCAGGAAGGCAAGCTGCGGGTCCTGGCCTCCAGCGAGCTCTCCGACATGGACGAGGTGCTGAAGGCGGCCAAGAGCGCCACCGGGGTGAGCGTGGAGCTGACCATGTCGGGCACCCTGGACGCGGTCGAGCAGATCGCCACGGGCAAGGCGGACGGGAAGTACGACGCCGTCTGGCTCTCCTCCAACGACTACCTGCGGCTGCGGCCGGAGGCGGCGGGCAAGCTGTCGAGCGAGACCCCGGTGATGTCCTCGCCGGTCGCCATCGGCGTGAAGCCGCAGGCGCTGACCCGGCTCGGCTGGAAGCCCGAGGAGGTCACCTGGTCGGCGGTCCACGAGGCCGTGGCCGCCGGGAAGCTGACGTACGGCATGACCGACCCGGTGCGCTCCAACTCCGGTTTTTCCGCGCTGATCTCGGTCGCCTCGGGGCTGTCGGGCGCGCAGGCGGCCCTGACCGACGCGGACGTGGCGAAGGCGCAGCCGAAGCTGAAGGAGTTCTTCACCGGGCAGAAGCTGACTTCCGGTTCCTCGGGCTGGCTGGCGACGGCGTACGAGAAGCGCGGGGACGTGGACGCGCTGGTGAACTACGAGTCGGTGCTGCTGTCCATGAACCGGGACGCGAAGACGAACCTGACGGTGATCCGGCCGGTCGACGGGGTGGTCACCGCCCACTACCCGCTGACCCTGCTGACCTCGGCCCCGGCCGGGGCCCGCGAGTCGGGCCGGGCGCTGACCGAGTACCTCAGCGGCGCCGCGGCCCAGAAGGCGATCACCGAGAAGACCTTCCGCCGGCCCGTCGCGGCCGGCGTGACACCGGCGGCCGGACTGAACTCGGACAAGCGGCGCGAGCTCCCCTTCCCCGGCACCCGGTCGGTGGCGGACGGCCTGCTGGCCTCCTACGAGAACGAGCTGCGCCGGCCCTCGCGCACGGTGTACGTGCTGGACACCTCGGGCTCGATGGGCGACGACAACCGCATCGGGCGCCTGAAGACCGCGCTCACCGACCTGACGGGTACGGGCACTTCGGGTACCGGGCAGCGGTTCCGGGACCGCGAGGAGGTGACGCTCCTGCCGTTCGGCGACAAGGTGAAGAAGGTACTGACGCACGTGGTGGAACCGGGCAATCCGGGACCGGCCCTGGACGCGATCCGGGGTGACGTGAAGTCGCTGCAGCCGAACGGGGGCACGGCCATCTACAGCAGTCTGGAGGCGGCGTACCAGCACCTCGGCGAGGGCAACGCGGACGCGTTCACCTCGATCGTGCTGATGACGGACGGCGAGAACACGGCGGGCGCCGGGGCCAAGCACTTCGACACCTTCTACGCGGGGCTGCCGGAGGCCCAGAAGCACACGCCGGTCTTCGCGGTGCTCTTCGGGGACTCGGACCGCAAGGAGCTCGGCCACATCACCGAACTGACCGGCGGACGGCTCTTCGACGCCACCGACGGCAACGGTTCGCTGGACGGAGCCTTCGAGGAGATCCGTGGCTACCAATAGAGCCCTCGGTAGGGCTTTTCTCCACTACCTCGAATCGAAGAAGAACCTGACGGGCAGCGCCTGCGGGCTCCTCGGCCTGGGCCTGACCCTGACCGGGGTGGCGGGCACGTACTGGCCCGTGGTGGTCGCCGGGCTGTACGCGGCGGGCGCGCTCATCGCCCCGCCGGACCTGCCCGAGCCCCCCAGACCCCCGGAACCCGCCGAGGAACTGGGCTTCGTACGGGAGGACTTCGCGCGGCTGCGGGAGTACGTGGCCGAGGTGGACCTGCCGGCGGAGCCCGCCGGGGTGCTGGCCGCGCTGCTGGAGCTCTACGCGGCGATGCTGGAGCCGGGCTGGGTGGCCGGCGTACTGGCCACCGATCCGGAGGCGGTGCACGCACTGACGCGGGCGATCCGCACGGACGTGCCCGAGTGCGTGGACACCTACAACCGGACCCGCTGGTGGACCCGGCTCACGCCGGGCGGCGAATCGCCGGAGCGCCACCTGGAGCGGCAGCTGTCGCTGCTGCGCGAGGAAGCGGAACGCCAGACGGCGGACCTCCGTGAAACGGAGGCCCGCCGTCAGCAGACGCACACGACCTATTTGGAAGGTCGCAGGGAATCCTAGGTCGGGGAATCCCGCGTCAGCCCGCGGCCGGGGACAGCCGGCTGCGGGAGTTCATGTGTGCCGGGCTCAGCCCAGGCGCTCGACGAGCGCCTCGTACTGGTCCCACAGCTCCTTGGGCGTGTGGTCGCCGTAGGTGTTCAGGTGCGCCGGGACCAGCGAGGCCTCGTCGCGCCAGACCTCCTTGTCGACCGTGAGCAGGAACTCCAGGTCGGAGGCCGGCAGGTCCAGGCCGTCGGTGTCCAGGGAGGCCACGGTCGGCAGGATGCCGATCGGGGTCTCGACGCCCTCGGCGGTGCCTTCGAGGCGCTCGACGATCCACTTCAGGACGCGGCTGTTCTCGCCGAAGCCCGGCCACACGAACTTGCCCGCGTCGTTCTTGCGGAACCAGTTCACGTAGTAGATCTTCGGAAGCTTGGACTGGTCCTTGCCCTTGGCGACGTCGACCCAGTGGCCCATGTAGTCGCCCATGTTGTAGCCGCAGAACGGCAGCATGGCGAAGGGGTCGCGGCGCAGCTCGCCGACCTTGCCCTCGGCGGCGGCGGTCTTCTCCGAGGCGATGTTCGAGCCGATGAAGACGCCGTGGTTCCAGTCGAAGGACTCGGTGACCAGCGGCACCGCGGAGGCGCGGCGGCCGCCGAAGAGGATCGCGGAGATCGGGACGCCCTTGGGGTCCTCCCACTCGGGGGCGATCGTCGGGCACTGCGAGGCCGGGACGGCGAAGCGGGCGTTGGGGTGGGCCGCCGGGGTCTCAGACTCCGGGGTCCAGGCGTTGCCCTTCCAGTCGATCAGGTGGGCGGGCGCCTCTTCGGTCATGCCCTCCCACCAGACGTCGGAGCCGTCGGGGGTGAGCGCGACGTTGGTGAAGACGGTGTTGGCGTACATCGTCTTCATGGCGTTGGCGTTGGTGTGCGCGCCGGTGCCGGGCGCGACGCCGAAGAAGCCGGCCTCGGGGTTGATCGCGTAGAGGCGACCGTCCTCGCCGAAGCGCATCCAGGCGATGTCGTCACCGATGGTCTCGACCGTCCAGCCGGGGATGGTCGGCTCCAGCATGGCCAGGTTGGTCTTGCCACAGGCGGACGGGAACGCGGCGGCGACGTACTTGGCTTCGCCCTCGCCCTGCGGCGGGGTGAGCTTGAGGATCAGCATGTGCTCGGCGAGCCAGCCCTCGTCGCGGGCCATGACGGACGCGATGCGCAGCGCGTAGCACTTCTTGCCGAGGAGGGCGTTGCCGCCGTAGCCCGATCCGTAGGACCAGATCTCGCGGGTCTCCGGGAAGTGCGAGATGTACTTGGTGGTGTTGCAGGGCCACGGCACGTCGGCCTGGCCCTCGGCGAGCGGGGCGCCGAGGGTGTGGACGGCCTTGACGAAGAAACCGTCGGTGCCGAGCTCGTCGAGGACGGCCTGGCCCATGCGGGTCATGGTGCGCATGGCGACGGCGACGTAGGCGGAGTCGGTGATCTCGACGCCGATGGCGGAGAGCTCCGAGCCCAGGGGGCCCATGCAGAAGGGCACGACGTACATCGTGCGGCCCTTCATGGAGCCGCGGAAGATGCCGCCCTCTTCGCCCTTGCCGGCGAAGAGCTCCTTCATCTCGGCCGGGGCCTTCCAGTGGTTGGTCGGGCCCGCGTCCTCCTCCTTCTCGGAGCAGATGAAGGTCCGGTCCTCGACGCGCGCGACGTCGGAGGGGTCGGAGGCGGCGTAGTACGAGTTCGGGCGCTTGGCCGGGTCCAGCTTCTTGAAGGTGCCCTGGGAGACGAGCTCGTCGCACAGGGCCTCGTACTCGGCCTCGGACCCGTCACACCAGACGATGCGGTCCGGCTGGGTGAGGGCTGCGATGTCGCCGACCCAGGAGACGAGCTCCTGGTGCTTGGTCGGGACGTCGGAAGTAGTGGTGGGAGCCGCGATGTCGCGCGCCACGATCGCTCCTTGTTGAGGGGTTTGTTTGGTGTTGCCCCGTGGGGGCTGCGACCCGGACGCTTCGCGCATCGCTCATCCGGTGCCGACCGCACTCATCTGATCATCCGGTGGATGTGCGCATATGTCCAGGGGGCCTCTCACGTGAGCATTGCCACTCCGGTCAATCTTCCGTAAAGCGCACTAACGGAAACCTACGCAACCGTAGGTAGCATGGTCGGCATGACTTCTGACGCCGCTGCCGTGGCCGCTCCGACGGTAGAACCCGCCGATCAGGAGGCCAAGCCGCTCATGCGCGGCTGGCTGCACACCGGCATGTTCCCCGCCGTGGTGATCGCCGGTCTCGTCCTGATGGCCTTCACCGACTCGACCCGGGCCCGGGTGGCGTGCGGGGTGTACATCCTCACCGCGTGCCTGCTCTTCGGAGTCAGCGCCGTGTACCACCGCGGTACGTGGGGCCCGCGCGGCGAAGCCATCCTGCGGCGGCTCGACCACGCCAACATCTTCCTGATCATCGCGGGCACCTACACACCACTGACCGTGCTGCTCCTGCCGGACTCCTCCGGGCGGACCCTGCTGTGGGCCGTCTGGATCGCGGCCGCGGCCGGCATCGCCTTCCGCGTCTTCTGGGTCGGCGCCCCGCGCTGGCTGTACACGCCCTGCTACATCGCCATGGGCTGGGCGGCGGTCTTCTTCCTCCCCGAGTTCATGCGCACCGGCGGCATCGCTGTCCTGGTCCTGGTGATCGTCGGCGGCCTCCTCTACAGCGTCGGCGGAGTCATCTACGGCATGAAGCGCCCGGACCCCTCCCCGCGCTTCTTCGGCTTCCACGAGGTCTTCCACTCCCTGACCCTGGCCGCCTTCGTGGCGCACTACGTCGGCATCTCGATCGCCGCCTACCAGCACTAGCCGTACCCACCGCTAGCGCCCGGAGACGTTCGTCGCGGCGGTGTCCGTGTTGTTTCCGGGGCTCGGGTCGAAGGTGGTGGATGCGGCCTTCGCCGTCGCCCCGACCGGGCCCGGGCGGGTGGCCCGCACCGTGACGCGGAAGGTGCGGTGCTCTCCGACGGCCAGTGAACCGGTGTTCCAGGTCAGCTGGTCCGGGGTGGAACGCCGGGGCTCCGGCGAGGCGTTCACGGTGTGCGCCGACGCGGGCTTGGCCAGCGTCACGACCACACCCTTCGCCGGGGACAGGCCGTGGTTGGTGACCTTCACGGTGTAGGTGTACGCATCGCCGGTGCGTGCCGTGGCCGGCGCGGACACCGAGACCGCCAGGTCGGCCGCCGGATCCCCGACCTTCACGCGCCCGACCTTGTTGCCGATGAACTCCGTGAACCACATGTTGCCGTCCGGACCGGCGGCGATGCGGAAGGGCGTCTTCCCCGGGTTGGGGTGGGGCAGCGGGCGCTCGGTGACGGCGCCGCCGGTCGTGATCCGCCCGATCCGGTCGGTGTTGGAATCGGCGAACCACAGGTTTCCGTCCGGCCCCGCGGCGATGCCCATCGGCCCGCCCTCGGGATCGGCCAGCGGGTATTCGGTGATGCCACCGCTCCGCGTGATCTTCCCGATGCGGCCGCGCCAGAGTTCGGTGAACCACAGGTTTCCGTCGGGACCGGCGGTGATGCTGTCGGGACCGCTGTCCGCGTCGGGCAGCGGGAATTCGGTGACCTTGCCGGTCGGCGTGATCCGTCCGATCCGGTTGGCGGCCTGCTCCGTGAACCACACGTTGCCGTCGGGACCGGTCGCGACGCGATAGGCGATGCTGTCGCCTTGGGGCAGCTCGAACTCGGTGATCGCGCCGGCCGTGGTGATCCGGCCGATGCGGTTGGCGCCCAGCTCCGCGAACCAGAGACTGCCGTCCGGGCCGCCGGTGATGCCGAACGGGAGGCTGTCCGGGTGGGGCAGCGGGAAATCGCTGACGACGCCGGCCGTCGTGATCCGCCCGATCCGGTTGGAGCCCGGCTGGGTGAACCACAGGTTGTCGTCGGACCCCGTGACGATCTCGTCCGGGAAGCCTCCGGTGGGCACCGGGAACTCGGTGATGGCCCCGCCCCGTGTGATCCGCGCGACCTTGTCGGCAGCGTTCTCGGTGAACCACACGTTGCCGTCGGGCCCGGAGGTGACGCCCACCGGGAAGCTCCCGTCCGGGAAGCCCGCCTTCGCAGGAACGTCGAATTCGGTGATGTCACCGACGCCGGCGTGAGCCTGCCCCGCGAGGGAGGGCAGGCTGAGCAGACTGCCCGCGAGCAGCACGGCCAGGCGCCGGCTCCGGGTGACACGCGCGCGTCGCGGGGTCGGCAGGGCTGTCTCGCGCATGGTCGCGGAACCTTTCGTCCGGGCAAGGGGCCGCGACTCAGCGTAGGAGGAGCGTCACACCGCGGTGCGGGGCGACGGGCGGTCAAACGGGTGCACTTGACAGCAGGGCAGCGAAGGGCCCCGCAGAGTGCCGGAACACGGCAGTGCGACGGGCCCGGCCCACCTGTCAGAGTGGCCGCATGGGGTGGAGTTTCAAGCTGCACGGCGCACTGGCGGGCTTGCTGAGCGCGATCGCGGCCCTCGTGGGGGCGCTCACGTTCCTGCCGGGCGGGCCGGTCCTGCCGGGCTCGTGGCGAGTGCCCTTCGTGGCCGGGTTCCCGCTCCTCATCGCCGCCACCCTACGGATCATGCTGACCCGGACGGACCGCAGCACACGGTGGCTCGCCTTCCGGTGCCTGCCGACCGCCGCGCAGGCGGCCCTCGCCGCACTGGCCCTCGGGGGCGCCGTACTGACCGGCCTGAGCGGCGACCACTTCCAGAATCCGCGCATCGTGGAAGGCCGTTACTACGTCTTCGACACCAGCCACCATGCGCGCAGCAGGCTCGAGGTGTCCCGAGGCGCGTACGAGGCCGCCGCCGCCAATGAGGAGCGCACCTTCTTCGGCGTATCGGCGGTCCTGCTGGCCGCAGCGGCGGGCCTCGCCCTCGCCGCAGGGGAACTGCGGCGGAGCGAGGCCCTCACCCGTCAGCAGGCGTAGCCGTCGCCGTCCGGGTCGAGGCGCAACGGGTCGCTGCCGTTGACCTTCAGGCGGGGCGGGAACTTGTGCGAGGCCAGCCAGTCGCAGCGGGCCTTGGTGGTCCCCTTCACCTCCGTCGGGAAGCGGGTCGGCACGCAGACGTTGACCGTCCCGTAGTGGCGGTCGCAGCCGGCCACGCTCGGGGCCACCGGGGCGGAGTCCCGCTGGGCCGGGTTGGCCTTCGGGGCCGCCTGTGGGGCGTCCGCGAAATCGTGCACGTGAGCCGTCGGGGCCACCACCGCCGCCGCGACCGAGGGCGCGCCGCCGAGGTGGACCCAGGTGGCGACCGACGGGATGCCGTTCGCGTCGACCCCGAAGAGCATGTACCAGCCGGGCGGCGCCAGGTTGGGGTTGGTGGTGACGTTCAGGTCGATCGTCGTCCCGTTGACCACCGACATCGGCAGGTCCACGAACCGCTGGTTGGGGTCCGAGGAGTGGGTGACGGCGGCCGGACGGATCAGCTCCGCCTTGGCGATCGGCCGGTCGACGGTGATCCGCTGCGTGTCCCCGTACACCCAGTCCGTGTCGATGACGGAAGTGAGCTTGGGGCGGGCGCCCTTGAAGAGGTACGGGGGCGTGTAGATCGACACGTTGTTGTTGTAGGTGCCGTTGCCCGGGTTGTCGCCGACCGTCATGACCCGCCCGTCGGGCAGCAGGAACCCGCCGGAGTGGTACGTACGCGGGATCGGGTCGGCGGGCAGCCCGGCCTGGTAGGTGTTGGTCACCGGGTCGAAGAACGAGGCCTCGTAGACCGGGTCGGCGCGGTCGTGCAGCCCGCCGCCGGTCTCCAGCACCTTGCCGTCCGGCAGCAGCACGGCCGCCGGGTACATCTTGCCCTCGGCCCCGGTCTGCGGCCGCTTGCCCGCGCCCACGTCGACCAGGCCCTGGGGGATGTCCGGGCCGGCCGTGTACACCGGGTTCGCCGCCTTGAGGTCGATCAGGTCGGTGAGCCGGTTCGCCGCCGGGTTGGTCTCGTTGTTGCCGCCGCCGATGGTCAGGACGCGCTGGTCCTGTGCCGGGGGCAGCAGCACGCTCGCCGACTCGTCGCGCTGGTCCTTGTTGCGAAGGCCGGGCACGTCCGTGATGGTGTTCGCGTTGTAGTCGTAGATGGACGCGCCGCTGCCCTGGGTGCCGTTGCCGAAGGTGTGGCTGCCCGTGTAGAAGAGCCTGCCGTCCTGCATGAGGACCATGGAGGGGTAGAGGCCCCAGTAGGACCAGGTCTGGTTGACCTCGTTCATCGGCAGCCACTTGTTCTGCGCCGCCGAGAACTTCTCCGCGGTCACATTGCCCGTGGAGTCCTCCTTCAGACCGCCGAAGGTGATCACGTCGCCGTTGCCGAGAACGGTCGCGGACGGATACCAGTGCCCGCCGTTGAGGTCGTTGGTCCTGGTGTACTTCTCGGTCGCCGGGTCGAAGACGTAGGAGTCCTTGAGGCCCTGGTAGCCGATCTTGCCGTCGGCGGACGGATAGCCCTTGTTGCCGCTCATCACCAGCACCCGGCCGTCGGACAGCTGCACGTGGCCCGAGCAGAACATGTCCGAGGGCGTCGGGATCGTCTTGAACGAGCCGTTCGCCGGATCGTAGACGGCGGAGGTGAAGGTGCCCGCGTTGAACTGGGCGATGTCGTTGCCCGAACCGGCGATCAGCAGGACCTTGCCGTTCTTGAGCACCACCGCGTGCATCGAGCGCACCGGGTTCTTCGCGGGGATCACCTCCCACGAGCCCTTCGCGCACTGGTCCGTCGTCCCCGTGCAGCCGGGCTGCGGCGGGGTGGCGCCGACCTCCTCCACCGCGTAGTCGTCGCTGGTCAGCGCGCCGACCCCGTAGACGGACAGCCCCCAGGTGATCTTGTCGGTGCCGGGCGGCACGGCGGGCGTACGGACCTGCGTGCGCGCCCAGGCGGCGCTGACCGGCGGGTTGGCCAGGTCGGTCCAGTACTGCCAGCCCGCCGTGGCGTCGTGCCGGAACACCGTCACCGACACGTCCGGGGTGTTGGACTTGTACCAGGCCGACAGGTCGTACTGCTTGCCCGGAGTGACGGTGGGCGCGCAGGCCGCGTTCTCGGTGACCATCGCCTTGCGGTCGCCGTTCACCCGGCGGGTCAGGGCCACCTTCATCGCCTTGGTGCCGGAGTGCGCGTCCGCGACGGTGGTGAAGCTGAAGTCGTTGTCGCCCCAGCCGGACCTCTCCCAGCAGGAGGGCATGTCGGCGCCGGGAGCGCCGGCGGTCTCGAAACCTGGGTTGGTGAGCAGGTTGGGCGGCCCGGCCGAGGCCTGCTGCGGTGCGGTCAGCAGCAGGCCCGCGGTCATGGCCCCTACGGCCAGCAGGGCGGCCCGCCGCCCTGCCCTGCGCCGGATCTTCCATCGCATGAGCGTCGATTCCCTTCGGTGCGGCTCGACTCCTGGGGACTGGACTTCCGGGACCGGGATTCCGGGGTTCGGCTCCCGCGCGGTCAACTCCCGGACGTACGGCCTGCCTTGCGCGGGAGGTAGACGAGTGCTTCGGTCGCCGCGAACCGCAGGACGAAGGTGGTGACCAGCGCGAGCGCCGTCGCGGTCAGCACGCCGAAGCCCAGCTTCGCGACGAACAGGGCGATCAGCGGGATCCGCAGCAGTAGATCCGCGTTGGCCAGCAGGGTGAACCGGCCGATCCGGTCCGCCCAGTGGCGGTGACGGCGGCGGTCGCGGAACAGCAGGGTCTCGATGAGGAGGAAGTTCCACATCACCCCGGCCTGGTTGGCCGCCACCTCGGCGAGCAGGTAGTTCATGCCCGTGTGCGTGAGCAGCCACAGCGCGGCCAGGTTCGGGACGAAGCCGGAGAGCCCGATGAGGCCGAAGCCGATCATGCGGGCGAGCGGGGTCGCGGAGCGCAGCGCCGCCAGGTGGGTCAGGAAGCGCAGCCCCTCGCGGGCGGTGGACTTGGACTCCCCGGAGTAGCGGTCCTGGAAGACGAACGGGACTTCGGCCACGCGCGCGGGCCGGCAGCGAACGGCCAGCTCCAGCAGGATCTTGTAGCCCAGCGGCTTCAGCGCCCCGCTCTCGCCGCTGATGGCGGTCCGGCGCATCGCGAAGAAGCCGCTCATCGGGTCGCTGATCCCGCGCAGGGCGCGCGGGAAGAGCCCCTTGGTCAGCCAGGTCGCGCCGCGCGAGACGGCGATCCGGTAGCTCCCGGCGAGCCCGGCCCGGCTGCCGCCCGCGATGTAGCGGGAGGCCACGACCAGGTCGGCGCCGGTGCGCGTGCCTTCGCCGACGAGTTCGGGGACCAGGTGGGGCGGGTGCTGGAGGTCGGCGTCCATGACGACGATCCAGTCGGTGTCCGCCCGCTTGATCCCCTCCACGACGGCTCCGCCGAGTCCGCCCTCGGGGCTCTCCCGGTGCAGGACCGACACCGGGAAGGCGCATTCGAGGGCGGCCTTCTCGACCACCGCCGGGGTGTCGTCGGTGGAGTCGTCGACGAACAGCACCTCGCAGGGCAGGTGGGCGGGGAGGGCCGCCGCCAGCCGGCTCAGCAACTCCACTATGTTTCCCGCCTCGTTGAAGGTCGGGATGATGAGGGTGACACTGCCCTGGGCGGGCAGCTCCATGGGCTCCGGCACGGCCGGAGCATCGAGCTCCGGAGCGACCGGGGCATGCGGGGTCCACAGGTCTTCGGTCATGCCGGATCAGCTCCCGTTGGCGACGCGGTCCGTGCGACGGATCTCGATGCGGTCCTCGCCCTCGCCGAAGACGGCCACCGGAGTCGAATGCTCCAGCGCGGCCTTCACGTTGGGTAGCGTCACCGCGTCCCGGCGGACGGTGGGCGAGGAGACCACGTAGTCGATGTCCTGCCAGCCGTTCGGCAGGGTCTTGGTGACGGCGGGGTCGAGGTCCGCCTTGTAGAACCAGATCGCGCCGAGCCCCGGCTCGTAGCCGTGGTGCACCGCGTCCAGCCACAGCGCGTCGTCGACCAGCACCCTGGTCCGCGCGGGGTCGCGCACCTCGTGCCCGAGCCAGGCCGCGGCCTGCCGGTACGGGGCGTTCGCGTCCGCGGTGAGCGCCGTGCGGTTGCCGTCGTACCAGCGCGGCAGGACGTAGACGGCGGCCGAGGCGGCGAGGATCCCGACCAGCGCCCAGCGCCCGTAGGTGAGCGCACGCCGCTCCCCCGCCCCGCGGCGGCGGCGCAGCACGGCGTGCGTGATGCTGGCCGCGCCCCCGGCGAGGACCAGCGCCAGGAAGGGCAGCGCCTGGATCACGTACATCGCCGGGAGGTAGCCGGAGGGCCGCATCGCGACGAGGGCGAGGATGACGGCGGCCAGCGCCGGGCCGGCGAGCGCCCGGGCGGTGACGGACCACCGGGTGGTGGCCAGCAGCAGGACCGCGCCGGCCAGTCCGCCCAGCGGCAGCACGGTGTCGTAGTACAGCCAGGACCGGAAGACGCCGTGCGAGCCGGAACCGGAGTCGAGGATGAAACCGGAGCCGGGCCGGCCCATCTGGTAGGTGATGCCGTCGAGCAGGGAGACGTGCCCGGAGCCGGGCAGCAGCTCGCCGTTGAGGAGTGCGTAGAGCGGGTACGTCACGCCGATGAGCACGCAGGCGGTGACGGCCCCGGTGACGGCGAACTTGCGGGTGTCGCGGTGGCTGTGGCGCCACATCGTCACCAGCAGCGCCGGGAGCACCACCAGCATCGTCTCCTTGGTCAGGACGGCGGTGGCGGCCGCCAGTCCCGACCCGAAGTGGTGCCAGAGGTGGCGGCTGGGGGACGCGGCGAGGCAGAAGGCCAGCAGCATCCACATGACGGCGATGTTGTCGAGGAAGATCTCCCGCTGGAGCACGACGGAGAGCGGGGAGAGCCCGAAGAGCCCCATGGCGAGCCCGGCCGCCCAGCGCGGCAGCCAGAGCCGGCGCGCGAGTACGTACATCAGGACGGAGCTGGCGCCGGACACGGCGAGCATCGAGAACCGCATGGGCGCGACGGTCATCGCGTCGGGCACGAAGAGGGACGGCAGGTAGGTCAGGCCCGCGATCTGGATCCAGCCGAGGGGCGGATGGTCGTACCAGTAGGTGTAGTGGGCCAGTCCCTGGCCCTGCTGGACGGCCCACGCCTGGGCGAGGTAGGTGCCCTCGTCGTCGCTGAGGGTCGGGAAGTTGGTGATGTTCCAGCCCTGTACGAGGACGATCGCGAGCAGCAGCGTCCCGCAGAGGATCAGGTCGGGGCGCGAGGTGCGGAAGCGCACCGGCCCGCGGAGCGGGGCCTTGACGGTGGAGGCGGACGCGATGTCGCCGGCGCCGGTGCGCTGGACGGGGATCCGGACCCGGGTCGAAGCCTGGGTCGAGCCCGGGGCCAGGGTGGTGGTCGGGCCGGTGGTCGGGTCGGTGGCGGCCGGCTGGGGCTCCGGATCAGTGGCCGTGGGCACGGTGGTGGTCACTGGTTACTGTCCTCTCGGCTCGTGGCGGTCGCGGGAACGGCGGTGGCAGTGGCGGTGGCGGAACCGGCGGCGACGGCGGCCAGGGCAGGCGCGGCGGCCCCGGCGGGCGCCCCCGTCAGATGGGCCCCCGTGTGGCTCGTGAGCTCCCACTCGTTGCGGCCGCGCTGCTCGCGCCAGACCGCACGGATCGCGGCGCCGGCCAGCATCACCTGGTAGAACGGGCCGCCGATCACGAGCTTGACGTAGTGCACGAAGCGCACCCGCAGCCCGTACTGGCGGCCGAAGTCGTGGAGGCCGACGATCTCGAAGACGAAGGTCACCATCGCGGTGATCATCGGCAGGAAGGTGACGATCGCGATGCCCACCGGCACGTCGAGGAAGAGCGCGATCGCGAAGTTCAGCGGGATCACAACCCCGGAGGTGGCCTGCAGGAACGGGGTCATCAGGGTGTACCGGGCCAGCCAGCGCTGGCCGCGGCCGGGCAGCTGCTGCCAGTCCTTCTTCCGGTAGACCTGGAGGAAGCCCTGGTTCCAGCGGGTGCGCTGCTTGAGCAGGCTCACCAGCGAGCCCGGGGTCTCCTCGCGGGTGACCATGTCGCTGTCGTAGGCGACGACCACCTTCTTGCCGACCGAGGAGAGCCGTACGCCCAGGTCGCAGTCCTCGGCCAGGCAGTTCGGGTCCCAGCCGTCGGCCTCGCGCAGCACCTCGGTGCGCACGAAGACGGTGTTGCCGCCCAGCGGGATGAACCCCTTCTCGGCGTGCAGGTGCAGCCGGGAACGGAACCAGAAGAAGTACTCCAGGCAGTTGCGCAGGCTGTACCAGCTGGAGTGGAAGTTGATGAGCTGCACCCCGCCCTGGACCACGTCGGCCCCGGTGGAACGGAAGGCGTGGTCCACGTGGGAGAGCAGCTCGGGGTGGACCTGGTCCTCGGCGTCGAAGACCCCGACGATGTCCCCGCGGCAGTGCGGGAGGGCGGTATTGAGCGCCTTGGGCTTGTTCTTGACCTCGTGGTGGTCGGTGATGACCCGTACGAGGCCGGGTGCGCGGGCCGCGGCCCGTTCGGCGACGGCGGCGGTCTCCGGGTCGTCGTGGCCGACGATCACGATGATCTCGTAGTCGCGGTGGCTCGATTCAAGCAGCCGGTCGATGGTGTGCTCCAGGACCGCCTGCTCGTGCCGGGCGGGCAGCAGCAGCGAGAACGCCAGCCGGCCGCCGCCGTCCGGGCGGTCGAAGCGCGTCGAGGCGAGCGTCTCCGGCGTGCGCCACGCGTGCATCTGCCACCAGAGCGTGAATGCGGCCATCCAGAAGAGCGCAAGCGAAACGGCAGATATGAACACGGATGTGAACAAACTGTCCCCCACAGACATGCCGCAACCCCAAGCGGCGATCGTCAAACCCCCCGGGGGCGGTGACGCACGACAGGCTCCCCGGCCCGCCGCACACTCCTCCCCCGCTTCCCCCTGCTCCCCTGCTTCCCCCTGCGCGCACCCCCCGGTGCGCGCCGTCGGTGCCAACGGCGTCGGCGGCGCCGACACCGTCGGCGCTGCCGAGAGTGACTGATCAGTGACTCCCGAAGTCACGAGACTAGGCACCAAAGATGAAATCAGGACGCCGCTCGGATAAAAACCACGTTTCCGAACTGGCCTTCAGGCAAACGGAATTGACGCTACTCCGGCCGTTTCACGGATGAACCGCACCCAACTGTTCCGCCAGCTCGACCGGGTCTGTCGTAGGCCGCGCGCAGACGAAATGTCGACACACATACGCCGTGGGGAGGTCGCGCACCAGCGCGCGCTCGGCCAGAAGGGGGAACTCGCCACCACTGCCGTCCGCCGCCCACGGCAGACCACACGCCACCACCGCCCCGGGAGCCGTCCCCAGCAACGCGATCCGGTGCAGTTCCGCCCGCGCCGGATCCTCCGGGTGGCCGACGACCGCCACCTCGCGCGGACCGTCGACGAGCGCTTCGGCCACCGCCAGGCCGTGCCCGATGAACCGCGGGGCCCGCGGCCCGAGCGCGTGCACCACGGCCAGCGCCCGCTCCGCCGCCGTGCGGTGGGGCTCCGAGCCGGTGTGCGCGGCGTACGAGAGCAGGGCGCCGGCAGCGGCCGTCCAGCCGGACGGGGCCGCCGTGTCGGTCGGGTCCTGCGGCCTGCGGATCAGCTGCTCGGCATCGTGCGCCGTGTCGTACAACGACCCGTCCTCGGCGGCGAAACGGGCCAGGACCAGATCCACGAGGAACCCGGCGAACTCCAGCCAGACCCCTTCCCCGGTGACGGCCGCCAGGGTGAGGAACCCCTCCGCGACGTCCCCGTAGTCCTCCAGCACACCGGCGTTGGGCCCCACCTTCCCGTCCCGGCTGGTGCGCGCGAGCCGGGCCCGCCCGTCCATGTGCACCCGTACGAGGAGGTCCGCGGCCTCGGTGGCCCGCTCGACGAGGTCGGGCCGGCCGAAGAAGGCCCCGCATTCGGCGAGGGCGGCGATGGCCAGCCCGTTCCAGGCGGCGACGATCTTGTCGTCCCGGCCGGGCGCGGGGCGCTGCGCGCGGGCGGCCAGCAGCCGCTCCTTGATGCCCTCCAGCCGCTCCGGCTCGACGTCCGGCCCCTGAGCGGGCAGTTGCAGCACGGAGGCCCCGTGCTCGAAGGTCCCCTCCTGCGTCACCCCGAAGCAGGCGGCGGCCAGCTCCCCGTCCTCCTCACCCAGCACCTCCCGCAGCTGGGCGGGGGTCCAGGCGTAGTAGGCCCCCTCGACGTGCTTGCCGGTCTCCGGGTCCTCACTGTCGGCGTCCAGCGCAGAGGCGAACCCGCCCTCGTGGGTGCGCAGTTCACGGACCATGAAGTCGGCCGTCCCGATGGCCACGCGGCGCGCGAGCTCGTCTCCGGTAGACCGCCAAAGATGCGCGTACACCCGGCACAGCAGCGCGTTGTCGTACAGCATCTTCTCGAAATGCGGCACGACCCACTCCCGGTCCACGGAGTACCGCGCGAACCCGCCCCCGAGCTGGTCGTAGATCCCGCCCCGCGCCATGGCCTCACAGGTGTCGGCGGCCATCTGCAAAGCGCCCTCGGACCCGGTGCGGGCGTGATGCCGCAGCAGGAACTCCAGCACCATGGACGGCGGGAACTTCGGCGCCCCGCCGAATCCGCCGCGCGCGGCGTCGTACTCCCGCGTCAGCCCGAGCAGCGCCTGCGCGAGCTCCCCGGGCCCGGGGGTGCCGGCCTTCCCGTAGTCCAACTGCCGCCCCGCGAGGTCCCGTACGATCCGCTGCGCGACCTCGGCCACCTCCTCGGGCCGCCCGACCCACGCGGCGCGCACGCCTTCGAGCACCTGCATGAAGGAGGGCATCCCGTGCTTGGGCTCGGGCGGGAAGTAGGTACCGAAGTAGAAGGGCTCGGCGTCGGGTGTCAGAAACACCGTCATCGGCCACCCACCCTGCCCGGTGGCGGCCTGCACGGCCTCCATGTAGACGGCGTCGATGTCGGGACGCTCTTCGCGGTCCACCTTGACGTTGACGAAGTGCTCGTTCATGTACGCGGCGATGACTTTATCTTCGAAGCTTTCGAAACTAAAAACATGGCACCAATGACACGAGGAGTAACCGACGCTGAGCAGCACGGGCACGCCGCGTTCACGCGCCTCCGCAAAAGCCTCCGGGGACCAGGGCCACCAGTCGACGGGGTTGTCGGCATGCTGGAGCAGGTAGGGGGAGGTCTCATTCGCAAGGCGATTCGGCATACCTCCCATCCTGCCGCACCGCCCCGCACACCTCTCATGACGGGGCCATCAGGCCGCCGGTTCGGCGGCCCCTATACGATCAGCCCACTTCCATACCGGCACCACGCGGGAATGGCCCCAAGTGCCACACCCCTTCTTTCCCGGCTTGATCACGAGGTGAGTGAAGACCGAGGCGATCACCTTCCGCTTCTCCTCGAACCCCATCTCACCCGACTGCCACCGCCGGCGCATCGACTCCGGCAACCGGAGCCGACCTCTCCGTCCCGGGGGAAGAGGAGCCTCTCGACGGCCTCCTCCACAAGGGGACCGCTGATGGCGCAGCGGCCGCAACCACGGCCCGAGGCGCAGATGTAGTTGTACGGGCTCTTGCGGCTGCGTGCGCTCTTGCTGCCGCCCATGAGCTGATCGCATTCACTGCAGCGCAGAAGCCCGGTGGCGAGGTACTTCGGACCGGCCTTACGGTCGGTCAATCGTGGACTCAGAGGCCCCCTGTGCATGTACAGGCTGCCTGCCGAGAACGTCGAGCAGAGCGCCGCCCAACGCTCCGGCGTGACGATGGCCTGCCATGCCCCGATCAGCGGCTTCTCCGTATCCGGGTCGATCAGCAGCTCCCCCCTGTTGGCGCGGAAGCCGCACACCCTTGGAGCCGTGATGATCTGGGTGACCGTCTGCGGGTTCGGACGGCCCCCACGCGTGCCTGTGATGCCCAGCGCATCCCACTCTCGCGCCACCTGCCCCATTGAGCCGTCGGCGATGCGATGCTCGATCGCCTTGCGGACGAGTTCCGCCTCGACCGGATGCAAGGTCTGCCGGTCCTCCTGCCACCCGAAAGGCCTCGGCCCGCTGTGCGGCAGTCCGTCCATGGCCCGTGACCAGTGCCAGTCCTGGACTCGACGACTGCGCATCTTCCCCTCGGCGACGGCCCCCTGGAGGGATTCGGCACCGCGCAGAAGGCCGGCCCTGCTGTACGGGTCCCGCAGGCCGTCCCGGTCGACGTACACCCGCCCCGGCGCCGACGTCAGCGCTGCCATGAAGCGGATGAGATCCTCCGGCCTGCGGTAGAGCCGGTCGTCCGCGACGGCGACGACGCCGCGCAGGGGACCGGCCGTGAAGGCGTGGCCCCGGTGCAGGTCGGCCAGCAGGTGGTCGAAGCCCGGGCGTTCCCTGTCGTCCTTGGTCGCGTTGCGCGCGTTGTCCGTGTAGGTGGCGACCACGACGCAGCCGTGTTCGCGGGCGGTGCGTTCGTTGATGCGGTGCTGGTGGCGTACACCCCGCGCGTCTCCCTCTGGTGTGTCCTGTGAGGTGCGTGCGTACGAGGCGACCGGGATGAGGTCCTCCTCGGCGGTGTTCGCTATGTGGTGCATAACCCGTTCCTCTTTCGAGAGTTCGTCCGATGTTCCGCATAACGGACGAACGGGGGAACGGGTTACGTGTGCCGCAGGAGCGGGGCCAGGTCGTGGGTCCAGGTGTCGCGGGTGCGGGTCCAGGTGGTGGTGCAGGTGGTGCGGGACGGGGTTGCCAGGTCCTTGTGGCGGGTGGGGAACGCGCCGTAGACCGCGCAGCGGTGGGATTCCGCGCGGGCCGCGGCCGGGGCGTGTTCGTCCGTGGGGTCGGGGGTGGGGTCGGCGGCGGCCTCCCGTTCGTAGATCCGGGCCGCCGTCAGGAGGGTCCGGTCGCCCTCGGGGTCGCGGAGCAGCAGTACCACCTGGGCGAAGCGGTCGGCGGCGTCCTCCTCGGCGCGATCCCCCTGGTCCGGGAGGTCCAGCGCGTCGATCAGGGCGTGGCCCGCCTCGTGGTGGATCGTCTCCCGGACGGCCTCGGCGAGGTCCTCGTCGCGGGCGGTCGCGGCACGCTGCTCGGCCAGGTCGTCGTAGCAGAGCTCGATGCGGTGGGTGTCGGGGTCGTAGCCGGTACCCTCGCCCCGGCAGGATTTGGCGACGACGGTGACCAGGTACGGGAGGTCGACGTAGTCGTTGAGGTCGGCGAGGGTGAACTCGGTGATCGCCCAGTTCCGCAGGAAACGGGCGTTGTCCTTGTCGGCCGCCACCGGCTTCTCGTAGTGGAGCCAGAATCCCTTTTCGGGCACCGGTTCCTGCTGCAGGAGTTTGCATCCGGTCACCGCCAGAAGCAGCGCGGTTGCCGTCGCGCACAGTCCCCGAGTCCTCCAGTTTCTGCTCACCGAGCCACCATATGCGACCGATTGCACGCCAACTCCCTCTGAACTAGCTCAGATTCCCTCGCGCTCGCGCCCGTCCCGGCGGACACTTGTCGCACCATGCCGGAGCTCTCTGAGGGGGATGCCGATGCGGGACAGCCATCGCGTCGATGCCGAGCGGCTGCTGGGTCGGGCCGTGGACGACGAGGCCCGGCGGGGGGTCGCGGGGGCGGCCGGGACCCCCGAGGCCCGGGCGGCGCTGCTCGCACGCGGCAGGGAGGCACTGGACTCGCTCGCGGCGAGTGCGGCCCCCGAGTACGAGGCGTACGTGCGCGCCCTGGACGAGGCGGCGGCCGGTGAGGAGTCGCTGGGCGAGGCCTTCCGGCGGGCGAACCTCTCGACGGCCCTGCTGGTGACGGCAGTTGCCGCCGCTTCGGCCATCGGAGCCGACCTGGCCTTCGGGGTGGCCGCGGGCACCGCGCTGACCGCCGGTGCCGTCGTCGGCGTGGCCGGGGCGACGGCCACCGTGGCCAAGGTGACGGCCCTGCACCTGCCCGCCGCGAACCGGCGCGCCGGGGAGCTGGGGCGGCCCGGCGGGGCGGAGCAGTTGAAGCTCCAGTGGCTGTCGGCGCTGGAGGTGCGCGGGGTACGCCCTTTCCTGGAGCAGCAGCGCAAGGTGGCCGCGGCCGCCGCGCAGCCCGCCCATCCCGCTTCCAAGGCGAACGGGAACGGCGCCGGCAACGGCCTCCAGCTGCGCGGGGCCAACCGCAGCGCCGAGGCCCGGCGGCGGGCGATGCTGGAGCAGTCTTTCGGGCAACTCCCGCAGTTGGAAGGCTTGTTCACGGGCCGACGGGCGGAGCTGGACCGGATCGGCCAGTGGGTGCGGACCGCCCGCGCCAGTACCGAGACCCGGCCCGTGGTCGTGGTGCTGCACGGCGAGCCCGGGGTGGGCCGCACCATGCTGGCGCTGCACGCGGCGCACGCGCTGCGGGACCAGTTCAAGGGTGCCTGCGTGGTGGACCTGCGCGGGGGCGGCGCCGCCGAGACCCCGCTGCCCACCCGTGAGGCGCTGCTGCACCTGATGAACCGGCTCGGCGCCCCCCGCGAGCAGCTGCTCTTCCGCGAGGGTTCCTCGGCCGAGCAACAGGTGCGCAGGTTGGGCGAGTTGTACCACCAGCACTTGCAGGGCACCCCGGTGACGGTGGTCCTGGACGATGCCGTCGACGCCGCGCAGGTACGGATGCTCGTGCCCGAACGCTCCGACAGCCTGGTCCTGGTCACGGCGCGGGAGCCGCTGGAGCTGCCGGCGGACCTGGCGGCCTGGGTGCACCAGGTTCCGGTGGCCCGGCTCGCGGAGGAGGCCGGGGCGGAGCTGGTCCGGGCGGGGGCGGGCGAAGCCCCGTACGGGGAGGAGACCGTACGGGAGCTGCTCGCGCTCGGCGCCGGACTGCCGCTCGCGCTGCGCGTCCTGGCCCCCCTGGGGGACACCCGGGGCGACGCGGCCGACGCGGCCGACGCGGGCGCCGGGGGCAACGGGGACGCCAGGAACGGCGGGGCCGACGGGCGCGCGGCCGACGGCACCCTGGATTCGGCCCTCGACCTGGCCTACGCCGCCCTGCCCGAGGAGCGGCGCCGGCTGCTGCGCCGCCTCACCCTGGCCGGCCGGGCCTCGCTGGGGGCGGCGGCCGCGGCGGCGCTGATCGACGCGGAGCAGGTGGAGGCCGGGCGGCTGCTGCGCGAGCTGGCGCAGGCGGGCCTGCTGGACCACGTGCGCGGGGACCGGTTCCGGATGCACGACGCGGTGCGCGCCCACGCGGCGGCGCGACTGGCGGCCGACGAGGACCGGGCGGGGGCCGCGGCGGCCCACGAACGGCTGATCCGTACGTACGCGCAGCTCGCCGACTCCGTGATCCGGATGGTCGACGGGAAGATGTCCACGCGCGCCAACGCCCTGTCGCGGACGAGCACGGTGGGCGGCCACGGCTTCGCCTCCCTCGACGCGGCGCTGCGCTGGCTGGACGACGAGTCCAGCTTCATCACGGCGGCCCTGCGCCATTCCGAGGGCGTGGACCAGCAGGCGGTACTGGACCTGCTGGGCGCGCTCTGCGACTTCTGCCTGCTGCGCGGGGACCTGTACCGGCTCGGCGAGATCAACGAGCTGACCCAGGCCGTCGACCAGGGGCTGCTGGTCCGCTCGGTGCAGTGGCGCACCGGTATCGCGGCGCGCCAGCTCGGCGAGCTCGACAAGTCCCGCACCACCCTGACCTCGCTGGTCGACCAGTACATGGAGGCCCAGCAGGAGGCGGGCGCGGGCATGGCGCTGGTCTCGCTCGGCATCACCCTGCACCACCAGGGCAACCTGCCGGAGGCTTCGGCGCGCATCCGCGAGGCCCTGGTCCTGCAGGCGTCGGAGGAGCTGGCGGGCGACCGTGCGTGGGGGCTGCACGCGCTGGGCGCCGTGGAACGCGACCGCGCGCACCTCGTGGAGGCCCTGCGGCTGCTGCGCGAGTCCCTGGTGCTGCACCGCAAGAGCGAGAGCGTGCACGGCGAGGCCTGGGCGCACTTCCAGCTCGGTCAGGTCTATCTGCGCCTGGGCCAGGTGCCGCGGGCGGAGGCGGAGCTGCGCCTGGCGCTGGAGCTGTACGGGCGCACCCGTGACGACCGCGGCCGGGCCTGGGCGCTGACCCAGCTGGGCCGGGCGAGGGTGGTCGACGGGGATCCGGGGCCGGCCCTGGAGCGGCTGCGCGATGCGCTGGCCCGCCACCGGGAGGCGGAGGACGCGCGCGGCGAGGCGTGGACCCTGTACTACCTCGGGCAGGCGCTGGAGGAGGCCGGGGAGCGGGACCGGGCGGTGCGGGAGCTGGAGCGGGCCCGCACGATGTTCTCCCGGATGCGTGACGTGTACGGGCTGGCGCACGCCCGTCACCACTCGGGCCGGGTGACGCGCGACCAGCGGGCGGCGCAGACGGGCAACCTGCGCAACTCCGGCTTCGCCCGTCAGCTGCTGGTGGACGCGCGGGCGGACTTCCGGCGGATCGGTCTGGCGCACGGGGAGGCGTGGACCTGCCTGGAGCTGGCGGTCGTGGACGCGGGCAACGGGCGGACCGCGCAGGCGCTGGGCCTGTGCGAGGAGGCGGTGCGGCTGTTCATCTCCTACGGGGACCGGCGCGGGGAGGACTGGGCGCGGTTCCTGCGGTGCACGCTGCTGCCGTACGCGGTGCCCGGGGCCCCCGACGAGGCGCGCACGGAGCTGTCCCGCCTGTCGGCGGCTCCGCACCCGATGCGGGACGGGCGGCTGGAGGACTGCCTGGAGACCTACGCGGTGGTCCTGGCGCGCGGTGTCGACCCGGCGGAGGGCTGGCAGGCGTGGCGGCTGTCGCTGGTGCCGAACCTGCATTCGAGGGAGATCATGGGGATCCCGGTGTCGCTACCGGCGGAGTAGGGGGGCCGGGGGCGCGCGCGAGGACCCGCCGTCCCCACCGGTTCACGGTGGGGCGGCGGTCGCGCGAAGGACCGTACGGGCGGCCGCTACGGGGCGCGGGTGCCGTCCGCCGGGGTGGGCTCCGGGGCTTCCTGGAAGTTGACCCGGCCCATGTGCCGGCTCATGGACTTCATCAGGCCCCACACCCCGAGGGCGAGGGCCGCGAACACGATGAAGCCCAGGATTCCGGGGGTCACCTTGTTCTTGTCGAAGGTGTCTCCCGCCAGCGGAAGGAGCTGGGCGATTGCTGCCTGCGTAGCGCTCATAGCTACGCATTCTCCCGGATGCCCGCGAAGAGGTCGGACTCGGGGAGGGAAGTGTCCACGAGCGACTTCGCCAGCTCGTACTCCTCGGTCGGCCAGACCTCCTTCTGGATCTCCATCGGAACGCGGAACCAGCCGCCGTCCGGGTCGATCTGCGTGGCGTGCGCGATGAGCGCCTTGTCGCGGATCTCGAAGAAGTCGGCGCAGGGGACGTGGGTGGTCAGGGTCCGCTCCTTGCGCTCGAACTCCTTCCACCGCTCCAGCCACTCCCCGTAGGGGGATTCCATGCCGCGGGAGAGCAGCGCCTCGTGCAGGGCGACGGTGCGCGGCTTGTTGAAGCCCTGGTTGTAGTAGAGCTTCTGCGGCTGGTAGGCCGGGCCGAACTCGGCCTCCGGGTACTTCTCGGTGTCGGAGGCGTGCTCGAAGGCCTTCATCGAGATCTGGTGGGTCATGATGTGGTCGGGGTGCGGGTAGCCGCCGTTCTCGTCGTACGTGGTGACGACCTGCGGCCGGAAGGCGCGGATCTTCTTCACCAGCTCGCCGGCGGCCTCGTCCACGTCCGCCAGTGCGAAGCAGCCGTCGGGCAGCGGCGGCAGCGGGTCGCCCTCGGGGAGCCCGGAGTCGACGTACCCGAGCCACTCCTGGTCGACGCCGAGGATCTCGCGGGCCTCGTCCATCTCCTTGGCGCGGACCTCGTGGATGTTCTCCTCGATGTACTTGTCGCCCTGGAGCTTGGGGTTGAGGACGGAGCCGCGCTCCCCGCCGGTGCAGGTCACCACCAGGACGGAGACCCCCTCGGACACGTACTTGGCCATGGTTGCCGCGCCCTTGCTCGACTCGTCGTCGGGGTGGGCGTGGACGGCCATCAGTCGAAGCTGCTCGGTCAAGACAGGATCCTCTTTGAGTCGTCAGGGCTGGCGCCTTCTATAGTGACCGAATCGGGGGGTCGAAAAATTCCGGGGGGTCTGCCTCCGGATTTCCGTTGTTCGCCCGTCTCGAAGGGAACGATCGATGAGCGCGGTGCGCGAAGGACTGCCCGACGGCCGGTACGGCCGGTCGGCGGACGAGCGTGCGGACCGGAAGCTCAAGATCGTGGGATCCGTCCTCGGGGTCGGGCTGCTCGGTGTGGTCGGCTGGATCGGCTGGGACTACGTCGCCGGTCAGAGCGTCAGCGCCGAGGTCATCAAGTACAAAGTGGTCTCGGACAACGCGGTCGAGGTGCACCTCGAGGTGCGCAAGGAGGCCTCGGCCACCGGGGTGTGCACGCTCAGCTCGCAGGATGTGGATCACGGCGAGGTGGGCCGGGCCGACTTCACTTTCGCGCAGAAGGACGGGCGCGTGGACGAGATGGTGACGCTGAAGACCACCAGCCGTGCCACGATGATCGAGCTGATCGGCTGTCGGCCCGCGAGCTGACCTCGACCCTGCCTCGACCGGCCTCCACCCGGCTTCGAACCGTCCTGGACACCGCGCGCACCGCAACACGCCGGGTGGCGGAGCAGTTCCTCGCGGTGACGGGTGACCGCGTCCGGCCCGGTCCGGCCTCGTCCGGGGCCCGTCCCTGCCTCCGCCCCGCCCGCCGGGGAGCCCTGACGCACTTCACACGCTTGGTGTCCTCCCCCTTTTCTTCCCGAATTGTTAGGCTCGTGGTTTCGTCCGCCGCTGGCGGCTTTGTAGTCCCCTGTACCGACGAGGAGCACCCGTGACCCAGACGAGCGAGAGCGTCACCTGGCTGACCCAGGCGGCGTACGACCAGCTGACGGCAGAGCTGGAGTACCTCTCTGGTCCCGCACGCACGGAGATCACGATCAAGATCGCTGCCGCTCGCGAGGAGGGCGACCTCCGCGAGAACGGCGGTTACCACGCGGCCAAGGAGGAGCAGGGCAAGCAGGAGCTGCGCATCCGCCAGCTCACGCAGCTCCTGGAGAAGGCCAAGGTCGGCACCGCCCCCGCCGCGGAGGGCGTGGTGTCCCCCGGCACGCTCGTCAAGATCGCTTTCGACGGCGACGAGGACGACACCATGGAGTTCCTGCTGGCCTCGCGCGAGTACGCGTCCTCGGACTTCGAGACCTACTCCCCGCAGTCCCCGCTGGGCACCGGCGTGATGGGCAAGAAGATCGGCGAGGACGCCCAGTACGAGCTGCCCAACGGCAAGCAGGCCTCGGTCAAGATCCTTGACGTCAAGCCCTTCACCGGCTGATCACCCTCCCTTGCGCAATTCGCCCCGCCGAGCGGCTGCTCGGCGGGGCGAAGTGCGTTCGGCGAGGTGCCCTCGGCTGGGTGCCCCCGTTGATCCTCAGGCCGTCGCCGAGCGGTACTTGCGCACCGCCAGGGTCCGGAAGACCACGATGATCAGGATCGACCAGAGGACGGACGCGACGACCGGGTGCTGCATCGGCCAGGCGTCGGGCACCGGATAGCCCTCGGGCAGGTTGCCGAAGAGCTGGCGCGCGGCCTGGACGGTGGCGCTGAAGGGGTTCCACTCCGCGATGTGCCGCAGGAAGCCCGGCATGTTCTGGGAGGGGACGAAGGCGTTCGAGATGAACGTCAGCGGGAAGAGCCAGATCAGCCCGCCCGAGGTGGCCGCCTCCGGGGTGCGCACCGACAGGCCGATCAGGGCGCCGATCCAGGAGAACGCGTACCCGAGCAGGAGCAGCAGCGCGAAGCCGCCCAGGACCTCGCCGATGTTGGTGTGGGTGCGCCAGCCCACGATCAGCGCCACGATCGCCAGGACGACGAGCGTGAGGGTGGTCTGGACGAGGTCGGCGAGGGTGCGCCCGGTCAGGACCGCGCCGCGGGCCATCGGCAGGGAGCGGAAGCGGTCGATGAGGCCCTTGTGCATGTCGTCCGCGATGCCCGCGCCCGCGCCGGCCGTGGCGAAGGTGACGGTCTGGGCGAAGATGCCAGCCATCAGGAACTCGCGGTAGGCGGCGGGCGAGGTGTTGCCGCCGACGGCGATGGAGCCGCCGAAGACGTAGCTGAACAGGACGACGAACATCACCGGCTGGATCACGCCGAAGATGATCATCTCGGGGATGCGGGACATCCGGATCAGGTTCCGCTTGGCCATGACCAGGGAGTCCTTGACCCCCTGGACGATGCCGCCGCGCGGGCGGGGCGCCACCAGCTCCGGGGTCGTGGAGGTGAGCGTCATTTCACCGCCTCCTTGCTCGCCTTGCGTGCCTTGCGGCCGCCCTTGGCGTCGGCGGACGCCTCGCCGTTCTCCGCGTCGGCTTCCGCGAGCTCCGCGGCGTGGCCGGTCAGGGAGATGAACACGTCGTCCAGGGTGGGGCGGCGCAGGCCGATGTCGTCGATCTCGATGCCGCGCCCGTCGAGCTCGCGGATGACCTCGGCGAGCAGCTTGGCGCCGCCGGAGACCGGCACGGTCAGCTTGCGGGTGTGTTCCTCGACGGTGGTCTCGCCCTTGCCGAAACCGGCGAGGACCTCCCGGGCGACCGCCATGTGCTCGCGCTCGTGGACGACCACCTCGACGCGCTCGCCGCCCGTCTGGGCCTTGAGCTGGTCGGAGGTGCCGCGTGCGATGACCTTGCCGTGGTCGACCACGCAGATGTCGTGCGCGAGGTGGTCGGCCTCCTCCAGGTACTGCGTGGTGAGCAGCAGGGTGGTGCCGCCCGCGACGAGCTCCTGGATGATCGCCCACAGGGCCTGGCGGTTGCGCGGGTCGAGGCCGGTGGTGGGCTCGTCCATGAACATGACGGGCGGGCTGACGACGAGGGCCGCCGCGAGGTCGAGGCGCCGGCGCATGCCGCCGGAGTAGGTCTTGGCCGTGCGGTCGGCGGCGTCGCCGAGGTTGAACCGCTCCAGCAGTTCGGCGGCGCGGGCCTTGGCCGCCTTGGCGCCCATCTGGTAGAGCTGGCCGACCATTTGGAGGTTCTCACGGCCGGTCAGGTACTCGTCGACGGCGGCGAACTGGCCCGACAGGCCTATCGCGCGCCGCACTTCGTTGGGGTGCTTGAGGACGTCGATGCCCGCGACGACCGCTTTGCCGCTGTCGGGCTGGAGGAGGGTGGTCAGGACGCGCACGGTCGTGGTCTTGCCCGCTCCGTTCGGACCGAGCAGACCGAGGACGGTGCCTTCGGGGACGTCTAGGTCCACGCCGTCCAGAGCCCGTACGTCGCCGAAGGTCTTGACCAGACCTTCGGCGTAGATGGCGCCTGGCATATGAATGCTCCCAGTGCGGATGGGGCTGGCAGAATCGTTACATTCCTACGCAAATCTTAGGGGCGGTGGGCGTCCCCCGCCCGGCCGCCGCCGATCGGGCGAACGCTATCGCGTCATATCGCGTTTTTGCTAGGGGTAGGTGCCGCTACGGGTGGTTGCGCAGAGTGCCGCTCTCTCCTCGGCTCATGACCTCGTCGTCCCGCGACCCGCTCAGCTCAGCTCATGACCTTGTAACCAGCGCTGTGCAGCGAACGGGCGACCTCCGCGCAGTGCTTCGGCCCCTTCGTCTCCAGGTGCAGCTCCACCTCCACCTCCGTGAGCCCGAGCCGCGGGTCGGTCCGTACGTGGCTCACGTCCAACACGTTCGCATCCACCACTGACAACACCCCCAGCAGACCGGCCAGCGCCCCCGGGCGGTCGGTCACGCGCAGCCGCAGCGACAGGTAGCGGCCGGCCGCGGCCATGCCGTGGCGCAGGATCCGCTGCAGCAGCAGCGGATCGATGTTCCCGCCCGACAGGACGGCCACGACCGGGCCGTCCCCGTACAGTTCGGGCTCGCTCAGCAGCGCGGCCACCGGGCTGCACCCGGCCGGCTCGACCACCATCTTCGCCCGCTCCAGGCAGAGCAGCAGGGCGCTGGAGAGCGCGTCCTCCGACACCGTACGCACGTCGTCGAGGAGTTCGCCGATGATTTTGAAGGGGACGTCGCCGGGCCGCCCCACCCTGATGCCGTCCGCCATCGTGTTCGGGTTCTCGATCGACACCGGGTGCCCGACCTTCAGCGAGGGCGGGTACGCGGCCGCGCCGGCCGCCTGGACCCCGACCACCCGCACGTCCGGGCGCAGCGCCTTGACCGCGACCGCCACACCGGCTGCGAGCCCGCCACCGCCGATTCCGACCAGGATGGTGCGCACCTCCGGGCACTGCTCCAGGATCTCCAGGCCCACCGTGCCCTGCCCGGCGATGATGTCGTGGTGGTCGAAGGGGTGGATGAACACCGCCCCCGTCCGGTCCGCGTACTCCTGGGCGGCCGCGAGGGTCTCGTCCACCACCTGCCCGTGCATGCGCACCTCGGCGCCGTAGTCCTGAGTCGCCGCCACCTTCGGCAGCGGCGCCCCGACCGGCATGAACACCGTCGAGTGGACCCCGAGCAGGGAGGAGGCCAGGGCCACGCCCTGCGCGTGGTTCCCGGCGCTGGCGGCGACCACGCCGGCGGCGCGCTGCTCGGGGCGCAGGCCGGCGATGCGGACGTAGGCGCCGCGCAGCTTGAAGGAGCCGGTGCGCTGGAGGTTCTCGCACTTGAGGTGGACCGGGGACCCGGTGAGGGAGGAGAGGTACCGGCTGCCCTCCATCGCGGTCACCCGGGAGACGCCGGAGAGCATCTTCTGGGCCCCCCGGATGTCGTCGAGGATGACCTGCGGGACGGGCTGCGGCACGCGGTAGTTCATGCGGCCAGTCTCGCAGCCCGCGCGCTTCGCGGCGCAGGACCGCGGACCCGGGGGCGGGGGCGCAGGGTCCCGTCCACAGGTGCCCGGACGGACGAAATCAGGCCATCCTGGACGGCCCGCAGCCTGGGCCGCACAGCGGCCGTATCAGTTCTTGTACGCGGAGTACGAGCCGCCGCACGGCCGCGTACTCTGTCCCCCATCCTTGTCGGCCCCAGCGAAGAGAGCCCACGGCCATGCCCTCCACCTCGGCCAGTTCCGACCTGCCCGCGCCGACCGGCGCGCCCGCCGAAGCCGGTCTCCTCGACGCGCTCCAGCACCAGGTCGCGGTCTTCGCCCGGCGTGCCGAGCAGACCCGCCTGGGCGGGGTCGGCCAGGCCCGCAACTCCATGGACCGGGCCGCGTACCTGCTGCTGAACCGGCTCGACCTGGAAGGCCCGATGGGCGTCAAGGCGCTCGCCGGCGGCATGGGCATCGACTCCTCCACCGTCACCCGCCAGGTCGCGCCCCTCGTCGACAGCGGCCTGGTGAAGCGGGCCTCGCACCCCGAGGACGGGCGGGCCGTGGTGCTGGCGCTGTCCCCGCGCGGGCTGGCCCGGCTGGATGAGGTCCGCTCCTCGCGGCGCGAGCTGATGGCCCGGGTGACGGACGGCTGGGACGAGGCGGAGCGCGAGTCGTTCACCGCTCTGCTGACCCGTTTCAACGTCTCGCTGTCCGAGCTGATGTCGGCCGGTTCCGAGGCGGGCCCCGACGCGGCCGCCGACCCCGCTTCCGCGGCCGGACCCGCCTCCTGATCCGGGTGCTCCCGACCCCTTGACCGGGGTGGTCCCGCTGGCCGCACTATGTCGTCTGTGGACCACGGGCCGGGCCCCTACGCCGAGTTCGAAGCCTTCGTCGCGGGTGCGGCGGGGCGGCTCCTGCGCGTCGCGATCCTGCTCACGGCGGAGCCCGACACCGGCCCGTCCGGCGCGGCCGACGCCCCCGCCGCGCGCGGACTCCTCGGGGGCGCGCTGGCCCGTACGTACGCGAACTGGCGCAGCCTGCGCGGGGACGACCCGTACGACTACACCCGCCAGGAGCTGTGCGCCGCCTTCGCCCGCACCGGCCGCCGCCACCACGGCGGCAGCGGGGTGCTCGGCCGGCTGAGCCCGCTGGAGCGGCTCGCGCTGGTCCTTCGGCTCTACGAGGGGCTCGCGGAGGAGGTCACGGCGGCGCAGCTGGGGCTGCCGCCCGAGCGGGTACGGGCGCTCTGCGCGCGGGCCGTCTCCGAACTGCGCAAGGGCCCCGGCGTGGCCGCGGCGGGTGCCGCGTGAGCAGCCGCCCGGACCCCAAGGAAGCCCAGGTCAGGCGGCTGCTGGAGGGTCCGTACCCGACCGTGCCGACCGATCTCGCCGCGGGAGCCGCCGCGCGCGGGGACCGGCTGCTGCGGCGGCGCCTGGTCCGGCGCCGGATCGGCTGGGCCCTGCTGTTCGCGCTGGTGGTCGCCTTCGTGGTCTGGGCTTCGCTGACGCACGCCTGGACCTGGACGGCGCCGTCGAGCGAGGTCTCGCCGCCCTGGTAGCGGCGCGGGACCGGGTACGGCCCCTGCTGCGGCTCCGCCCCCGGCGCCGGGTGGCAGCGGGGGCGGAGCGCCCGTTCAGCGGGCGGTCGGGACCGGCAGGGCGGTCAGCCCAGCGCCTGGGTCAGGTCCGCCACCAGGTCGTCCGCGTTCTCGATGCCGACCGACAGCCGGATCAGGTCCGCCGGGACCTCCAGGGCCGAGCCGGCCACCGAGGCGTGGGTCATGCGGCCCGGGTGCTCGATGAGGGACTCCACGCCGCCGAGGGACTCGGCCAGGGTGAAGATCTTGGTGCGGGCGCAGACGTCGACCGCCTCCTGCTCGCCGCCGACGACCTGGAAGGAGATCATGCCGCCGAAGTTGCGCATCTGCTTGGCGGCGACCTCGTGGCCCGGGTGCTCGGGCAGGCCCGGGTAGAGGACCTTGTGCACCTTGGGGTGTCGGGTCAGCAGCTCGACGACCTTGGCCGCGTTCTCCGCGTGCCGGTCCATGCGCACGGCCAGGGTCTTGATGCCGCGCAGCACGATCCAGGAGTCGAAGGGGCCGGCCACGGCGCCCATCGCGTTCTGGTGGTAGGCCAGTTCCTCGCCCAGCGCCTCGTCGGCGGCGACGAGCGCGCCGCCCACGACGTCGGAGTGGCCGCCCATGTACTTGGTCAGCGAGTGCACGACCACGTCCGCGCCGAGCGCGAGGGGCTGCTGGAGGTAGGGGGACGCGAAGGTGTTGTCCACGACCAGCTTGGCGCCGGCCGTCCGCGCGATGTCGGCGACCACGGCGATGTCCGTGATGCCGAGCAGCGGGTTGGAGGGGGTCTCGACCCAGATGACCTTGGTCTTCGGGGTGATGGCGGCCCGTACGGACGCCGGGTCGGAGGTGTCCGCCACCGACCACTCGACGCCCCAGCGGGAGACGACCTTCGCGAAGAGCCGGAAGGTGCCGCCGTAGGCGTCGTTCGGGATGACCACGTGGTCGCCCGGGGAAAGCAGCGTGCGCAGCAGGCAGTCCTCGGCGGCGAGCCCGGACGCGAAGGCGAGGCCGCGGCGGCCGCCCTCCAGCGCCGCGAGGTTCTCCTCCAGCGCGGTACGGGTCGGGTTGCCGCTGCGGCTGTACTCGTAGCCGCCGCGCAGTCCGCCCACGCCGTCCTGCTTGTAGGTGGATACCTGGTAGATAGGCGGTACAACCGCACCGGTCTGCGGGTCCGCCGTGTTGCCCGCGTGGATGGCACGGGTCTCGAAGCTCTGGTGCTCGTGGCTGTCGTCGCTCATGCACCGATGTTAGTGCCCCGGCAGGCCCTTCAGCGGCGCGCTTGAACGCGCTCCGGAGCCGCTCCGGGGCCGCTCCTGATCCACTCCGGATCCGCTCCAGGTTCGCTACATTCGCGTTCGCGCGGGTGGGTCTGGTTCGCTGGGGGCATGGAGATTTTGTGGTTCCTGATCGCGGTGGGCCTGATTCTGGCCGCCTTCGGACCGTACATTCGGCGCAGGCGGGGCGGCCTGCGCCAGGTCGCACCCGGCAGCCCCGATGCCGCCGACCCCGCGAACTACGGATTCGCCCTCCAGGAGGAGCTCGACATCCGGATCCCCGGCCCGGACCAGGACCTGATGGACGCCCTCTCCAATGTCCAGCGCACCGGACAGTGGCAGGCCGCCTCGCAGCTGCTCGCCGGCACCCCGAAGGAGGGCGAGGTGCGCTGGCAGCGCGTCCAGGCCTTCGCCGGTTCGGCCGCGCTGGAGCTCTCGCGGGAACCGGGGCTCGGCGCGCAGTGGCTCAAGGCGTGGCGGCTGGAGGCCCCCAAGGACGCGGGCGGCGCGCAGGTGCACGCGGAGCTGCTGGCGCAGCAGATGTTCCGGCGTCCGCAGGGCACGGGCGAGGCCGACGTGCGGATCATCGCGGAGGAGGCCCGGGAGTCCTGCCACAAGGCCGCGCTGCTGGCCCCAGGCGACCCGGTCCCGTACATCATCGAGCTGGCGGTCGCCCGGGTGATGCACTACCCGGAGCCCGAGTACGACGCCCTCTGGGCGAAGGTCATCGACCGGGCGCCGCAGCACATGGGCGCCCATCTGGCCGCGCTGAACTACTGGTGCGAGAAGTGGCACGGCTCCAGCGAGAAGGCCGACGCCTTCACCCACTACGCGGCGGCCCGCGCCCCGCAGGGCTCCCTGCTCGCGGCGCTCCCCCTCTTCGCCCTCTACGACCACATCCCCGACGTCGTCCTGATCCGCAGCTTCCACCAGAGCGCGACGGTGACCCGGGCGGTGGAGGGTGCGCTGTACGCGGTCCACAGCGCGCGCCCCGACGACCCGATGCTGGCGCACGTACGCCACCTGCTCCTCTTCTTCCTGGTCGGCGGCGAGCGCTGGGCCGAGGCCATGGAGCAGGTCCGCCACGTGGACGGCTACGTCGGCGCCCTGCCCTGGTCCGCCGACGCCGACCCGGCGGCCTCGTACGCGGTCTACCGCGCCCTGGCGGTGGCCGGCTACGAAGCCAACGGCGGCTCCCCGGCGACCCTGCCGCACTGACCGCCCCACCGCGACGGACGACGGCCGCCCCCTCCCGCACGGGAAGGGGCGGCCGTCGTCATGAGCCGGTGGTACCGCCCCGCCGACCGGCTCGAAAACCCCTGCCATAAGGTTCGCGTAAGCAACCTCGCGTTGCATCGCAGCGCATCACACGCACCGCATTCATCCCGTGGGGGGATCTGTCCATATGGGCGCTTCACTGCGCGCTTTGCGCGCCCTCGTTCTGCTGGCCGGCTTCTATCTGCTCGGGCTGGTACTGATCGCCGCCCTCGCCGGCATCGACTTCGCCGCCTGGAGCGCCGATCTGCGGGGGCCGGGGCTGGCCAAGCTGGTCATCGTCTCCGTCGTCCTCGCCGTGCCGATCGTGCGCGGCATGTTCATGCTCCGCATGCCCAAGGGCGATCCGGTCCCCGGCGTCCCCGTCGACGAGCGGCAGGAGCCCGAGCTGTGGCGGACGGTCCGGGAGATCGCCGACCAGGTCGGGACCCGGGCGCCGGACGAGATCGTGCTGATCGCGGACGTGAACGCCGCCGTCGGTGAGGACGCCCGGCTGCTCGGACTGCTGCCCGGCACCCGGCGCCTGTACCTCGGGCTGCCGCTGATGTCCGGCCTGGACGAGATGCAGCTGCGCGCCGTCCTGGCCCACGAGATGGGCCACTACGCCAACCTCGACACCCGCCTGACCCCGCTGATCCGGCGCGGCCGTGTCCAACTGCTGCGCACCGTCGAGCACTTCCACGACCGGGCCGACGCCAAGGTGGCCAAGGAGCGGGCGAAGCAGGAGAAGAAGGCCGAGCAGCGCATCGCGGCCGGCAAGAAGGCCAAGGCGGTCGACACCTCCGGCGACGGCGCCATGTACCGCGCGATGGCCAAGATCTACACCGGGTACGGGAAGTTCTACCAGCGCGCCACCCTCGCCGGCGCCCGCCGCCAGGAGCTCGCCGCCGACCTGGCCTCCGTCCGCATCGCCGGCCGCGACTCCGCCGCCTCCGCGCTGCGCGAGCTCAACGCCATCGGCCCGGCGCACGAGTTCTACATGGACCGGTACGCCACCCTCGGCGTCGGCGCCCGACTGCTGCCCCGCCCCGGGCAGGTCTTCGGCGGCGTACGCCGGCTCCTCGACGCCCGCACCGAGGAGCTGGACGGGCTGCGCACCGAGTTGCCCGAGGAGCCGACCTCCCCGTACGACTCGCACCCGGCGCTCGCCGAACGCGTGGCCCGCATCGAGGCCCTGCCCGACGACGGCCGCGCCGCCCAGCCGGCCCGCCCCGCGCTGGAGCTGCTCACCGACGCCGAGGCCTCGCTGACCGCACTGGAGCGGGCGGTCCTGACCCCCGAGGCCTTCGCGATGGAGCGCCTCGACTGGGACGACCTGGTCCACGAGAGCATGAACCGGTACGTCGCCCAGGACGCGGAGGCGATCCGCGAGGCCCTCGCCGCCGAAGTCACCGAAGTCACCGAGCCCGGCCTGGACTCCCTCCTCGACGCGATCGACGCCGACCCGGCCGTGCGCTGGCGGATCACCGACCACTTCCCCAAGTCGGACCAGGCAGCCGCCGCCACGGGCCGCGCCGCCCGCGAGTTCGCCCGCCCCGTCCTGCGCCGCGCCCTGAACCAGCTGGTCACCACCGAGCTCACGGCCCGCGGCACCGCCCGCTGGCAGCTGTCCTGGACCGACTCGGCCACCCTGCGCTACCCGGCCGACGGCTTCGAGGAAGAGCTGGAGCGCGCCCTCGACTCCGCCGTCGCGGACCTTCCCGACACCGCCCCCCTGCGAAAGCTGGTGCTTGCCCCGTGACCGGTCTCATCATCTTCGGCCTCTTCCTGCTCGGCGGAGCCGCGTACAGGTTCATCACCGCCCGCACCAAGACCCTCCAGGGCCGGATCGCCGCCCACGAGGCGGGCTCGCCGGGCGCGAAGGCCCGTACCCCTGCCGAGGAGGCGGAGAAGAAGGCACGGGAGGCGGCGGCGGTCGTCGCCCTCGGCTACGTCGCCGAGGCGGACCTCGACACCGAGAACTCGCAGCCCGTACTTCCCGAGGACACCGCGGCGCTCGCCGCCGTCCGAGCCGGTGACTGGGAGGCGGGCGCCGACTTCATCGAGGCGGCCGGCCGGGACTGGGAGCTGCGCTGGCACCGCGTCCGTGTCCTGGCCGAGGCTGCCGCCGAGGACGACGCGTGGCTGCTGGCCTGGCAGGCCGGCCGGCCCGCCGACCCGACGGCGGCGCTGGTCAACGCCGACACCGCCGTGATGGTGGCCTGGCACGTGCGCGGCAGCCAGGCGGGCAGCCGCACCACGCAGGAACAGTTCCGGCTGTTCGGCGAGCTGCTGCTCACCGCCCGCGAGGCGGCGCACGAGGCCCAGCGCCTGGCCGACCCGGCCGACCCGGTTCCGTACGTGGTGGAACAGCCCATGGCGCAGGGCCTCGGCTACTCCCACGACGAGTACCGCAAGCTGTGGGCCGAGGTCGTCTCCCGCGACCCGAAGAACCTGGTCGCGCACACCACCGCACAGCAGTACTGGTCGCAGAAGTGGCGCGGCTCGCACGAGCTGGCCATGGCCTTCGCCCAGGAGGCTGCGGCGGGCGCGGGCCCCGGCGAGCTGCTCACCCTCCTCCCGCTGATCGCGCTCGTCGAGCAGGAGTCGTGGGAGAAGGACCTCAAGCCGTCGGTCTTCTTCTCGGAACCGGCCGCCGTGGCCGCGGTGGACGCCGCCCTGGCGGACCTGGCCGCGGCCGATCCGGCTGACCACCGGCGTGCCATGCGGCTGCGGCACATCCTCGCCTGGCTGCTGTGGTGGCAGGACCGGGACGCGGAGGCGGTGGAGCAGTTCCGGCACATCGACGGGTACGTCGGCGCGCTGCCCTGGTCCTACGCCGGGTCGCCGAAGACCCGCTACCTGGCCGCGCGCGACTGGGCGGTACGGGTGACCACCCCGGGGTTCTGATCCCGGCCGGACAACGGCGAGGCGGCGGGTCGGGGAATCCCGGCCCGCCGTTCGCCGTTACGGGTAGACCACAAGGAGGGAATCCATGTTCTCGTACCGTCGCACGCCCGAGCTCCCCACCCGCGAGGAAGCCCTGACGGGTCGCGCGGAGCCGCTCTTCGGGCTGCCCGCCGTCCACACGGTGCTCGGCAACCCCCTCGCGGGCCCCTACCCCGCCCACCTCCAGGTCGCGGACTTCGGCCTCGGCTGCTTCTGGGGGGCCGAGCGGAAGTTCTGGCAGACCCCGGGGGTGTGGACCACCCTGGCCGGTTACCAGGGCGGCTTCACCGAGAACCCGACCTACGAGGAGGTCTGCTCCGGCGGCACCGGGCACACCGAGGTCGTCCGGGTCGTCTTCGACCCCTCCCTGGTCTCCTACGAGGCCCTGCTCAAGCTGTTCTGGGAGTCCCACGACCCCACCCAGGGCTTCCGCCAGGGCAACGACGTCGGCACCCAGTACCGCTCGGCGGTCTACACCCACTCCCCCGCCGACCAGGCCGCCGCCGAAGCCTCCCGCGAGGCCTACCAGCAGGTCCTGACCTCCTCGGGCTACGGCCGCATCACCACGGCCGTCCTCCCGGCGGCCGACCGCCCCTTCTGGCCCGCCGAAGCCCACCACCAGCAGTACCTCGACAAGAACCCCGGTGGCTACTGCGGCATCGGCGGCACGGGCGTCTCCTGCCCGATCGGTGTGGCGCGCGCCGACGGCTGAGCCCCGGCCGAGCCCTGCCGGCTCAGATCACCGTCACCCGGGCCTGGGCCCATGAGGTGTGGTCGAAGGCGGAGTTGGCGTTGGCGTCCTCCACCACCAGGTGGAGGAGGCGGATGCCGCGGACGTCGATGTCGACCGGGACCGGGCCCGTGGCGCCCTTGAGGACGGGTGAGGTGAACAGGGTGCGGCCGTCGCCTCGGACGCTCGCGCGGGTGGCTCCGGCCGAGGACTGCTTCGTCGAGAAGTCGTCGATGCCGACGAGGGCGGTGAAGCGGTCCGCGCGGCCTCCCAGGTGGTAGACGATCTCCGACGGCGCGTGCACGCCCAGGCCCTTCGCGTAGGTCACGCCGCCGAAGGCGATCGGGGTGCCGTCGCCCGCCGGCTTCTTGCCGTTGGAGCTGTCGAGCTCGACCGGTCCCCAGCCGTTGGCGGCCGAGACCCACGGGAGGTCGCTGAGGTAGCTGTCCCGAGTGGGCGGCGCCGGCAGCGGGAGGAACCGCGTGGCCGCCGTGAAGCGGAAGTCCGAGGTGGTCGAGTCCGCCGTGATCAGGGTCTCGGCGGCGGCCGGCGGAGCCGTGAGGTTCCAGGTGGTGGCCAGCTCGGCGCCCGGGGCCAGGGAGTCCGTGGCCACCGGGCCCGCCGGGGTGGCCGTCCAGCCGGCCGGGACGCGCAGGGCGACGCGGGCGTCCGGCCACGGGCGGCTCGTGCCGTTCGACAGCCGCGTCGTGACCGTCAGGGCCGTCGCGTCCGTCACCGCCGTCAGGCCCCAGGCGCGGCGCGGGTAGGTGTCCGACCACGACGCCCTGAGCAGGGCCGTCAGGGACGCGACCACCGACGGGTTCTTCGCCGCCACGTCGTTCTGTTCACCGAGGTCCGTCGCCAGGTTGTAGAGCTCGAAGGCCCACTGGGAGTCGGCCGCCGTGCGGTCCCGCGCCGGGGCGAACCGTACGGCCTTCCACTGGTCCTTGCGGATCGCCTCGGCGATCCGCGTCGCCCTGCCGCCGTCCTGCGCGTTGGCCCGGCTGGTGACGCCCTGCTCGTCCCGGTACCAGTACAGGTGGCCGTGGAGGGGTGCGAGGGCGGCCGCGCCGTTCAGGACGGGGGCGGCGGAGAGGCCGTCGATGTCCGAGGGGGCCGGGGCTCCCGCCAGTTCGGCGAGGGTGGGCAGCACGTCGTAGAGCGGGGTGGGGCGGGCGCTGGTGGTGCCAGCGGCGATCCGGCCCGGGGCCCAGGCGATCAGCGGGACGCGTACGCCGCCCTCGTACAGGTTGCGCTTGTAGCCGCGCAGCGGGCCGTTGGCGTCGAAGAGGTCGGGGTTCACCCCGCCCTCCTCGTGCGGGCCGTTGTCCGAGGCGATCAGGACGACCGTGCGGTCCGCGATGCCCAGCGCCCGCAGCCGGTCCACCACCGCGCCGACCTGCTTGTCGACGAGGCTCACCTGCGCGGCGTGGGCCTTGTTCGCCTGCGTCCACGACTGCGAGGCGTACGGGCCGACGTCGGGGATGTCGCTGGGCGCGTGCGGCAGGTTCGGGGCCAGGAAGAGCAGGAAGGGGTCCGGGCCGGCCGCGTGGGAGTCGATGAAGTCGAGGGCGCGGTCGGCGATGACACCGGGGGCGAAGGTGCCCGTCGGGAGGGTCTCCTTGGCTCCGTTGTGCCACAGGTAAGCCGGGTAGTACTCGTGGGCGTGGGTGTGGTCGATGTAGCCGTAGAACTCCTCGAAGCCGCGCGCCCCGGGGTGGCTGGGCTGGTCCCCGAGCTCGGGGCCGAAGCCCCACTTGCCGAACAGGCCCGTACGGTAGCCGCGCGCCCGCAGCACCTCCGCGAAGGTGGTGTCGCCGGCGCCGAGGCTGCCCTGGCCGCCGCTGGAGGGGTTGGCGCGGACGGCGGCGTGGCCGGTGTGCAGGCCGGTCAGCAGTGCGGCGCGCGAGGGTGCGCAGACGGCGGCCGCGGCGTAGGCATCGGTGAACCGCAGCCCCTCGGCAGCGAGTTGGTCGATGCGCGGGGTGGTGATCAGCTTCTGGCCGTACGCGCCGAGCTCGCCGTAGCCCAGGTCGTCGGCCAGGATCACCACGAGGTGGGGCAGCGCTCCGGCCGCGGCGGCGGACGCCGCCGCGGGCGCGGCCAGCTGGGGAAGGGCCGCGAGGCCGACGGCGGCCGCCGCCGATCCGGCGAGGAAGTGGCGGCGGCTGGGCATGGCGAACTCCTGAGAGTGTGCGGGTGGTTGACCGGGGCGGTGGCTAGATCATCCACAACCGCGCACGGCCGGGACCATGCACGCGGCGTGAAGAACATGTGACACCGGCTACCGGATCCCCCCGCCCCGCCTGCCCCGCCCCACCCGCGTGCGGTCAGATCGTCGAGGTGTCGATGACGAAGCGGTAGCGGACGTCACCCGCCTGCACCCGCTCGTAGGCCTCGTTGACCTCCTCCGCGCGGATCACCTCGATGTCCGAGCCCAGGCCGTGCTCCGCGCAGAAGTCGAGCATCTCCTGGGTCTCGGCGATCCCGCCGATCATCGAACCGGCCAGGGTCCTGCGGCCGCCGATGACGGAGAACAGGTTGAACGAGACCGGCTCCTCCGGGGCGCCGACGTTCACCAGCGCGCCGTCCACCTTCAGCAGCCCCAGGTAGGAGTCGAGGCCGATCGGCGCGGAGACGGTGGACACGATCAGGTCGAAGCGCCCGGCCAGCTCGTCGAAGGTGGCCTCGTCGTTCGTGGCGTGGAAGTGGTCGGCGCCCAGGCGCAGCCCGTCCTCCTTCTTGCGCAGGGTCTGCGAGAGGACGGTGACCTCCGCGCCGAGCGCGTGGGCGATCTTGACGCCCATGTGGCCGAGGCCGCCGAGTCCGACGATCGCGACCTTCTTGCCGGGACCGGCCTTCCAGTGCTTGAGCGGGGAGTACAGGGTGATGCCGGCGCACAGCAGCGGGGCTGCGATGTCGAGGGCCAGGCCCTCGGGGATGCGGACGGTGTAGTTCTCGTCCACGACCACGTGGGTGGAGTAACCGCCGTACGTGGGCTCGCCGTTCTTGTCGAGGGCGTTGTACGTGCCGGTCATGCCCTTGGCGCAGAACTGCTCCTGGCCGGCGAGGCACTGCTCGCACTCGCGGCAGGAGTCCACGAAGCAGCCGACGCCGACGCGGTCGCCGACGGCGAACTTGGTGACTCCGGGGCCGACTTCGGTGACCACACCGGCGATCTCGTGGCCCGGGACCATCGGGTAGATGCCCTCGCCCCAGCCGTCGGTGACCTGGTGGATGTCGGAGTGGCAGATGCCGGCGAACTTGATGTCGATGAGTACGTCGTGCGCGCCGACCGGGCGGCGCGGGACGGTGATGCGCTCCAGCGGGGCCTTGGGTGCGGGGGCGGCGTAGGCGGCGACCTGGGTGACGGACACGGTGGGGCTCCTCGTAACGCGGTGCTGCTGTTCTTTCGGTGCCATCAGCCTGCCCGTCCGCGCGCCGCCTTCCCATCCCCCTGTCCTGCCTAGGACTGGCGAACCTAGTACTGGCGGGGTCAGGCTCAGACCCCCGTCCGGTACCCGCGCGCGGTGATACTGGGGTAATGGACCAGCTTGACCAACGTGCCGAACTCGGCGAATTCCTGCGTTCCCGCCGTGCCCGGCTGCGCCCGGAGGACGTGGGCCTGCCCGACTACGGGCGCCACCGCCGCGTCCCCGGGCTGCGCCGCGAGGAGCTGGCGCAGCTGGCGGGGGTCTCGGTGGCGTACTACACGCGGATGGAACAGGGCCACGGGCAGAACGTGTCCGCGGAGGTCCTCGACGCCATCGCGCGGGCGCTGCGCCTGGACGGCACGGAGCGCGAGCACCTGAGCCACCTCGCCGGCCCGCAGCCCCGCAAGCGCCGCCAGTCCCAGCGCGCGCAGCAGGTCCGGCCGGAGCTGCGGACGCTGCTGGACGCGATGGAGGGGGTGCCCGCGTACCTGGTCGGGCAGCGGCAGGACGTCATCGGCTGGAACCGGCTGGCGGCGGCGGTCTTCGGCGACTTCGGCGCGCTGCCCGCGCAGGAGCGCAACCTGGTGCGGCTGGTGTTCCTGGATCCGGCGACGGCCGATCTGTACGCGGACTGGGAGTGCCGGGCGTGCGAGGTGGTGAGCAACCTGCGCGTGTACGCGGGCCAGTTCCCCGACGACGAACGGCTGACGGCGCTGGTCGGTGAGCTGTCGGTGAAGAACGAGGAGTTCCGGCGGCTGTGGGCGGCCCACACGGTGGCGGACAACAAGATCCACGGCGTGAAGCGCCTGCGTCACCCGCTGGTGGGGGCGCTCAGCCTGTCCTTCGAGACCCTGGCCCTGCCGGGCGACCCGGCGATGTTCCTGGTCACCTACCACGCACCCCCCGGCTCCCCCTCGGCCGACGCCCTGCGCCTCCTGTCGTCCTGGTCGGCCACGCCGAGCACCCCGGCGCCGGCCGCTCCGGCCGCCCCCGCCGTCCCTCCGGGGACCGCTAGAGCGTGAGCTGGAAGTAGCCCGTCCCGCGCTCGCGCCGGTAGCCGAGGGCGGTGTTGACGTTGAGCATCGGGTTGTTGTCGTCCGCCACCGAGGTGTCGATGTGGCGCAGGGCCGGGTGGAGGTCGGCCGTGTGCGCGAGCATGCGGAGCTTGACCGCCCGGCCCAGCCCGTGGCCGCGGTGCGCGGGGGCTACCACCGTGTCGTACTGGAGGGCGCGCGGGCCGGCCGGATCGGGCAGGACCAGCTCCGTGTACGCCGCCACCTCGCCCTGAGGGGTGACCGCGGCAACCGTGGTCAGCGCGCCGCCCCGGGCCAGGACCAGCCGGTGGGCCGCGTGCAGGCGCTCCGCGGTCCAGGTCTGGACCCGCTGGTCGAGGTCCCCGCTCGGGGCGTCCTCCATGGCTCCGTGGGCCACGGCCGCCGCCTGCGCCCAGGCGTCGGGGACCAGGCCGGGCCAGCACAGCAGCTCGTAGCCGGGCGGGGCGGGGGTCGCGGCCGGGGCCTGGGCGCCGAACCGGGCGCGCGCCTCCCGTACGTCCTGGGCGTACCAGGCCATCGGCAGCAGGTTCTCGAAGCCCAGGGACTCCGCGAACGCCTGGCCGCCGCCGCCGAGGTCCACCTCCGCCGAGACCGAGGTCCGGCCCTGGGCGAGCAGCTCCGCCCGGACCCGCTGCCACAGGGCCGTGCCCACGCCCTTGCGGCGCGCGTCCGGCCGTACCGTCAGCAGGTCCAGGTGCGCGGTGTGGTCGTTGCTCCCGTCCGTGAACAGGAGCAGGGAGGCGACCGCCTCCCGCGACGCCCAGTGCACGGCCCGCCCGCGTGCGGGCGGCACCCGCAGCCGCCCGGCCACCTCCCCGCGGGAGGGTGGCGGCAGCTCGGGCAGGTCGGCCGTCCGGGCGGCGGTCAGGACCGCCCACCAGTCGTCCACCTCGGTGTCGGTCGCGGGTGCGGAGAGCTCGGTGATCATCGTCATCTTCGGACCATAAACCGGACACCGCCGCCCCGCACCACCCTTTCCGGCGGGGCCGGGACCGGGACCTGGGGCCGGGGGCCCGCGGCCTCAGGGGTTCTCGGTGATGGTCACCCTGCCCCGCCGGATCGTCGCCACGCGCGGTGCCCGCTTCGCCAGGGCGCTGTCGTGCGTGACCATGACGAAGGTCAGGCCGTGTTCCTTCCACATCCCTTCGAGCAGGTCCATGATCTCGTCGCGCATCGACTCGTCGAGGTTGCCGGTCGGCTCGTCGGCCAGCAGCACCTTCGGCCGCTTGACCAGCGCCCGCGCGATGGCCACACGCTGCTGCTGGCCGCCGGACATCTCCCCGGGCAGGTGGCCCGTCCGCTCTCCGAGGCCTACGGAGTCCAGCGCCTCGGCGGCCCGCTCACGGCGCTCGCGCGCCCCCAGTCCGAGCGGGACCAGGGCCGTCTCGACGTTCTCCTGCGCGGTGAGCGTCGGGATCAGGTTGAAGGACTGGAACACGAAGCCGATGTTCTCGGCCCGGACCCGGGTGAGGCGGGATTCGGAGACCGCGGCGAGGTCGAGGCCGTCGAGGACGACCTGGCCGGCCGTCGGCCGGTCGAGGGCGCCGAGCATCTGGAGCAGGGTGGACTTGCCGCCGCCGGTGGGCCCCTGGATGACGAGGCGGCCGCCGTCCTCGATGGTCAGGTCCACGCCGTCCAGCGCGTCGATGGATTCCTTGCCGCGCCGGTAGCGCTTGGTGACACCGGTGAGTTGGTACATCTCTGGTTCGTTCCCTCGGTTGCGGGGTGCGGGGCGGTGCGGGGCAGTGCGGGGCGCCGGATCGGCGCGCGGGTCATTCGACGCGGCGCAGGGCGTCCGCCGGCCGCAGCCGGGAGGCGCGCCAGCCGCCGAAGCCGCCGGCGATCAGTCCGCCCGCGATGGCGAGGGCGACGGCCAGGCCGATGGTGGAGAGCGAGACGGGCGCGGTGAGCGCGACGTCGAGGGCCTTGCCCGCGCCCTGGCGTGCGGCGCGCATCATGCCGCCGCCTCCGCCCGCGCCGCCGCCCTGGAAGCGGCCGCCGCCACCGCCACCGCCCGCGAGCTGCGCGGTGAGCTTGGGGCTGATCGCGGTGATGGCGTACGCGGCCCCGAGCCCGAGGCCGATCCCGAGCACTCCGCCGATCAGCCCGTTGACCAGGGCTTCTCCGGCGACCTGGCCGGTGACGCGGCCGCTCTTCCAGCCGAGCGCCTTCAGCGTGCCGAATTCGCGGACGCGCCGGGAGACCGCCGAGGAGGTCAGCAGACCGGCGACGAGGAAGGCCGCGAGGAGCACGGCGTACGAGAGCCACTTGCCGACGGTGGAGGCGAGGGAGGCGGCGGTCGAGAGCGAACCGGAGACCGTGTCGGCCAGATCGGCCGAGGTGGTGACGGTGGTGTCGGGCACGTTCTTCTGAATGGCCTGCTTGACCGAGGTGATCGCCTGGGAGTCCTTGGCCTGGACGTAGACCGTGGTGATCTTGTCCGGGGTCTCGGCGAGGGTCTGGGCCTGCTTGAGCGGGACGTAGACGTTGGCGGCGGCGTCCCCGCTGTCGGCGGTGGCGATGCCGACGACCTTGAACTTGGCGTTCTTGATGGTGATCTCGGAGTCCACGGCCAGCTTGTTCTTCGTGGCGTACGCGCTGTCGACGACGGCGACGGCCGTGTCGGTCTCCGCGGCCTCGAAGGTGCGGCCCGCGGTGATCTTGGAGGTGGTGAGCGGGCCCAGCTCGGGCCGCGTGACGTCCGCGCCGTAGACGGAGAAGGAGTTCACGTCGAAGTCGGCGCCGCCGCCCTCGACCTTGCCGGTCCCGCCCGCACCCGTACCGCCGCCGCCCGCACCGCCGCCCGTACCGCCGCCCGCGCCCGGCTTGGCGGCGCCCGTGCCGCCTCCCTCCGCGCGCTTGAACTCGCCGCGCCGGAACTGCCCGTTGACCTTCATCACCTGGAGGCTGAGCCCGCCGACGGCCTGCGCGACCCCGTCCTGCCCGGCGACCCGGCCCACGGTCGAGGCGTCGAGGGTCTGGAAGCCCTGCGGCATGACGAGGTCGCTGCTCTGGTCGGCTCCGGCGTTCGTGTCGCCCTCGCCCTTGGCGTCGAACTTGAACCGCGGCCGGGTCGCGCCGCCCTCGCCCGGCGGGGTCTGCGCCTTGGTGACGGTCATGTCCGTACCGAGGCCGTAGAGCGACTGGAGGACCTTGCCCTGCGCCTGCGCCATGCCCGCCGAGACGGAGTTGACGACGATGACGAGTGCGATGCCCAGGGCGAGTCCGGAGGCGACGACGAGCGCCGCCTTCCTGCGACGGCGCAACTCGCGCCGGAGATAGGTGAGGAACATGCGGCCGAAAGTAGGCGGCACCCGTGATCGAGGGGTAAGGCCGGGGTAAGAGTCGGATGAGAACGCGAACGGCGGGGAGCCCCCTGGTCGGGGCTCCCCGCCGTCGGGCGCGGGTCAGTTCTTGTACGTCAGACGGCCGAGCCCGCCTTCCAGTCCGCCCAGCTCATGTTCCAGCCGTTGAGGCCGTTGTCCGGCTTGATCGTCTTGTCCGGGGAGTTGACGACCGTGACGACGTCTCCGATGAGGGAGTTGTCGTAGAACCAGGCCGCCGGCTGGTTCGGGTCGTTCGCGCCCTTGGCGTCGTTGAGGCCGACACAGCCGTGGCTGGTGTTGACGCTGCCGAAGATCGAGTCGGAGCCCCAGTAGTTGCCGTGCACGAAGGTGCCGGAGTTCGACAGGCGCATCGCGTGCGGAACGTCCTTGATGTCGTACTCGCCCTTGCCGTCGTCGTCCGTGAAGCCGACGGTGGCGCCGTTCATCCGGGTCTCCTTGAACTTCTCGGAGATCACCATCTGGCCGTTGTAGGTCGGGTTCGCCGGGGAGCCCGCCGAGATCGGGATGGTCTTGAGGACCTCGCCGTCCCGTACGACCGTCATCTTCTTCGTCTTCGCGTCGACCGTGGAGACCTGGCTCCGGCCGATCTTGAAGGTGACGGTCTTGTTCTGCACGCCCTGGATGCCGGGGCCGCCCTGGACCCCGTCCAGCGCCAGCTTCAGCGTGACGGTGGAGTTCGCCGCCCAGTACTTGTCCGGGCGGAAGTCCAGCCGCTGGGTGCTGAACCAGTGGCCCACGACCTCCTGGCCGCTGCTGGAGGTGACCGTGATGCCCGCCTGGACGGCCTTCTTGTCCTTGATGGGCTTGTTGAAGGTGATCGAGACCGGCATGCCCACGCCGACGGTCTGGCCCTCGTCCGGGATGAACGAGCCGACGAAGCTGTTCTCCTGGGAGACGGTCGTGAAGGAGGCGTTCTCGTGCGCCTCGCGGCCCGCCTCGTCCTTCGCGACGGCCGACAGCGCGTACTTGGTGGAGCGCTTCAGCGCGCCGTCCGGCTTCCAGCTCTTGCCGTCGGCGGCTATCTTGCCCGCCACCGCCGCGCCCTCGGAGCTCTTCAGCTCGACGGCGGTGAGCGTGCCGTCGGTGACGGCGACGTTGGCCGCGTCGTTCAGGCCGACGTTGGTGGCGCCGTCCTTGGGAGTGATGGCTATTCGGGCCTTGGAGCTGTCCTTGGCCGCCGCCGCGTCGACATCGGCCTTGGCCGACGCCTCCCCGTTCGCCTTCGGTGCGTCCTTCGCGCCGTCGCTGCCCGCGTCATTGCATCCCGCGAGCACCAGTACGCCACCGAGTACGGCGGATATGGCCACCAGGGACCTTCTCCGACGCTTGCTGTCCGTCCTCACACGCCACTCCATCGTTGCAGGAACTCCCCGGACAGGGGGGAGTGACCCCCCTGCCTCCTTCCTGACAACGCGAGAACGCCCCGGATCGGATCCACATTCCGTTCGAATGTGGTCAACCCCACCGTCAGGCGTTGTCAGCCTCTTCTTCGAGGTCTCCATCTTCCTCGTCGATGTCCCACTCCATGGACTCGGGGTCGTATTCCACCGGCTCGCTGCTCCACGAAGCCTGTGCCAGTTCGATCCCGGGGATGCCCGCGACCAGGTCGGTCGGGTCCACCAAGTAGGCCAGAGCCTCCGATTCGTCCTCCCGGACCGCCGCCTCGGCGTGAGCGCGCTCCTCGTCCGGCATGAACTCGTCGGCCTTGATGTGCGCGAGGGCGGCTCCGGTCAACGCGTCGACGTCCGGCACCTCCAGTACCAAATCCACCCGAAGTCGTACGTATCGTGATGTCTCAGAAGAGTTCATACGACGGAGAGTAATCCTGCCGCAGCCCCGGGTTTCCCACGACCCGCCCGGACCCCACAGGGCCTTCTCCGCCGGACGGAACTCCGGTGGAGGACGGATGTAGCATCACTCCACACGGCCAATTCGCTGCTGCCACAAGGGGGATCGCACCGTGTCCGCACGACGATCGACGCTCACCGCCCTCGGGGCGACCACCCTCCTCGCCGCCCTCTGGTTCGTCCCCTCGGCCAACGCCACAGCGCCGGGCCACGCGAGCGGCGCCGCAGCGCCCGCCGCGGCCGGATCGCAGGTCCGGGCCGAGGCCGTCACTGCGCTCTCGGCCGCGGAGACCCCCCTCGCACTCGCCGACACGGGCGGCGTCGACACCACCCCCTACCTGCTGGGCGGCACGCTCTGCCTCGGCCTCGGGGCCGGCTTCGTCACCTTCTCGGTGCGCCGCTCGCGCACGGCCTAGTGGCCGACACGGCACCGGTGGCTCCCGGGGCGGCTCGAAGGCCGCCCCTTCGGGCACGCACCCGTGCGGCGGCGGTGGCGGCTGCCGGGCTGACCGTCGGCGCGGGGCTCGGGCTCAGGGCCGTGGCGGCCGGGGACGTGGCCAAGTACGGCGGCGACGCGCTGTACACCGTCCTGATCCTCACCCTCGTCGTCGCGGTCGCCCCGCGGGTGTCGCCCGCCAGGGCCGCCGCAATCGCGCTGGCCGCCAGCTGGGCGGTCGAATTCCTCCAGCTCGGCCCGGTGCCGGCGGAGCTCTCCCGGCGCAGCGCGCTCGCCCGTCTCGTGCTCGGTTCCACCTTCAACGCGCCCGACCTGTACTGGTACGCGGTCGGCGCCGGAGCGGGCTGGCTCGTCCACACCGCGCTGCGCCGGGCGCGGCGCCGCTTCGGCGACGGGGCGGCCTGAGCCCGCGCGGAAATGTGCGTACGCACCCGCCCGCGTACGGGAACGGGCCGCGCCCGGGGTCCTCGCCCCGGGCACGGCCCGTTCCCTCATGCGTTACGCGTGCCTCGGACCATTCAGGCCAGCGGGCCCGTCACGGACTCCACCGCGTCCACCAGACCGCCGGAGCGGACGAAGGCGTCCGAGGCTGCCAGGTCGGGGGCGAGGAAGCGGTCCGGCCCGGGACCCTCCACGCCCGCGGCACGCGCGGCCGCGATGGCGGCCAGGCTGGCCGGAGCCGCGGTGAGCCCGTGGCGCAGCTCGATGGCGCGGGTGGCCGCGTACATCTCGATCGCGATGATCCGGGTCAGGTTGTCGACGGCGGTACGGAGCTTGCGCGCGGCCGACCACCCCATGGAGACGTGGTCCTCCTGCATGGCGGAGGAGGGGATCGAGTCGGCGGAGGCCGGGACCGCGAGCCGCTTCATCTCGCTGACCAGAGCGGCCTGCGTGTACTGGGCGATCATCAGCCCGGAGTCCACGCCGGCGTCGTCCGCGAGGAACGGCGGCAGGCCGTGGCTGCGGTTCTTGTCGAGGAGGCGGTCGGTGCGGCGCTCGGCGATGGAGCCGAGGTCGGCGGCGGCGATGGCCAGGAAGTCCAGGACGTACGCGACCGGGGCGCCGTGGAAGTTGCCGTTCGACTCCACCCGGCCGTCGGGCAGGACCACCGGGTTGTCCACGGCGGAGGCCAGCTCGCGGGAGGCGACCAGGGCGGCGTGCGTCATGGTGTCGCGGCCCGCGCCGGCCACCTGCGGGGCGCAGCGCACGGAGTAGGCGTCCTGGACGCGCGGGGCGGACTCCTCCTGGAAGTGCCCGATGAGCCCGGAGCCCTTGAGGACGGCGGCCATGTTGGCGGCGGAGGCGCCCTGGCCGGGGTGCGGGCGGATCGCGTGCAGCTCGGGCTGGAGGACCTTGTCCGTGCCGAGCAGCGCCTCCATGGTCAGCGCGGCGGTGATGTCGGCGGAGGTGAACAGCTTGCCGAGGTCGGCGAGGGCCATGCACAGCATGCCGAGCATGCCGTCGGTGCCGTTGAGGAGGGCGAGGCCCTCCTTCTCGCGGAGCTCCACGGGCGTGATCCCGGCCTCGGCGAGCAGCTCTCCGGCCGGCCGGACGGTCCCGTCGGGGCCCTCGGCGTCGCCCTCGCCCATCAGGGCCAGTGCACAGTGCGAGAGCGGGGCGAGGTCTCCGGAGCAGCCGAGGGAGCCGTACTCGTGGACGACCGGGGTGATCCCGGCGTTGAGCACGTCGGCCATGGTCTGGGCGACGGACGGCCGGACGCCGGTGTGCCCGGAGGCGACGGTCTTCAGCCGCAGGAACATCAGCGCGCGCACGACCTCCCGCTCGACGCGCGGGCCCATGCCGGCGGCGTGCGAGCGGACGATGTTGCGCTGGAGCTGCGCGCGCAGTTCGGGGCTGATGTGCCGGGAGGCGAGCGCCCCGAAACCGGTGGACACCCCGTAGACGGGTTCGGGCTTGGCGGCGAGGGCGTCCACGATCTCGCGGGCGCGACCGAGGGCTTCCACGGCTTCGGCGGAAAGCTCGACGCGGGCGTTGCCCCGAGCGACGGCGATCACGTCCTCGGCGGTGGTCCCGGACGTTCCCACCACGACAGTGTGCATATCCATATTCAGCACCCTACGGACTGAATCCCTTCATGTCACTAGCCGCCCGGCCGGGGGTCACCAACACCACTCCGTCCGCCACCGCGCGGACTACGCCCGCCCCCGGAACCGGCGGCGTTCGGCCGGGTCCTGCGGGGCCGCGTCCGCCAGCCGGACCACGGCCGTGTCTCGGCCCGCCACCACGGGCTTGGGCGAGCGCGCCGCCTTCGCCTTGTACTGGGCCGCGTCCGCCAGCCGGAACAGCCGCCGCGAGGACTTGACCGGCCCGATCGGGTCCCCGGTCGAGGCGACTCCGCACGCGACCCCGTCGCCCAGCTCCAGCTCGGCGGCCCGCAGGCACACCTCCTCGGTGACCCGCACCACTTCGTCCGCCGAGGGGCCCGCACTGACCAGGCAGAACTCGTCCCCGCCCAGCCGGGCGACGAGCGCGCCCGGGAGCATCGCCCCGCACCGGCTGAGGACGGAGCCGAAGCGCTCCAGCAGCCGGTCGCCCATGGCGTGACCGAGGGTGTCGTTGACCTTCTTGAGGCCGTTCAGGTCACAGACCACCAGGCTGACCACGGTCCGCGCCCCGCTCCGGCGGTGTTCCTCCAGCGCTTCGTCGAGCCGCATGTCCACGGCCCGCCGGTTGGCCAGACCCGTCAGCGGATCGGTGAAGGCGAGCCGCCGGGCCTCCTCCAGCCGGTCGTTCTGCGCGAGCCCGGCCGCCACCACCGCGGCGAGGACCGTCGCGAACTCCGCGTCCTCCTCGTCGAAGTCCGGCAGCCCCTCGTCCCGCGCGACGTACAGCTCCCCCCAGGCCCGGCCGCTCAGCACGATGGGCGCGACCACGCAGGTCCCGCGGCCGCGGCGGCGCAGCACCTCGCCGCGGCTCCCGGGCCGGTCGCCGACGGCGGTCTCCACCCAGGCGTGGGGACCGCCGCCGCCCGCCCAGCGTTCGTGGAGGAACTCGGTGATCTCGGGGAAGTCGTGCACGGGGTAGGACTCGTCCTCGGGGAACTCCTCCTCCCCCGCCCGGCGCTCGCCCTCGTTCACGAGGACCCGCAGCCGCCCCCGCTCGCGCTCCCACGCCGAGATCGCGGCGAAGGAGCCGTCCATCGCCAGCCTCGCCCCCCGCGCCGCGGCCCGCACACTGTCCCGCGGCGCGCACGCGGCCGCCATGGCCTGCGCGAGGCCCACGACGGCTCGCAGCCGTCCATCAACACCCATCACCCCAGGTTAGGGGGTTTGTCCGATTTAGTGACAATTGGCACGACATTCAGTGCCCTCAAGATCACGGGCGGTGACGGGTCGGGGGCCCCGCCCCGATCCCCCGAAGTCGCACGGGGACGGGGCCGCACGAGGTCACACGAGGTCACGCGGGGTCACACGAGGTCACGCGGGGTCACACGGGGTCACGCGGGGTCACACCCCGGCCAGGCCGGCTTCCGCTTCTCGTTGAACGCCGCGACGCCCTCCGCCCGGTCCCCCGAGAAGGCCACCGCGCGCCACGCCGCGTCCTCGATCTCCAGACCGGCCGTCAGGTCCATCCCGTGCCCGAGCCGCAGCGCCCGCTTCGCCGCCCGCAGCCCGACCGGGGAGTTCGCCGCCATCCGCCCGGCCAGCTCCAGTGCCGCCCCGCGCACCGAGCCCGTCGGGACCACCGAGTCCACCAGCCCCAGGGCGAGCGCCTCCGCGGCCTCCACCCGGCGGGCCGTGAAGATCAGCTCCGCGGCCCTCGCCGCACCCACCCGCCGCGGCAGCAGCTGCGTGCCGCCGCCGCCCGGGATCACGCCGACCGACACCTCGGGCAGACCCACCACGGCCGTCTCGTCGGCCACGATGACGTCGCAGGCCAGCGCCAGCTCGAAGCCGCCGCCCAGGGCGAAGCCGTGGACCGCCGCGATCGTCGGCATCGGCAGCTCCAGCACGCCCCCGTACGCGCCCCGCGTGGTAGGCCGCTGGCGCACTAGATCGGCGTCCGACAGGGAGTTGCGCTCCTTGAGGTCCGCGCCGACGCAGAAGGCCCGCTCGGCGGCCGAGGAGAGCACGACGACCCGTACCGACGCGTCGGCCGCGAGCGCGGCGCACGCGGCGCCGATGGCCCGCGCCATGTCCGTGGACACCGCGTTCATCGCCTTCGGCCGGTCCAGGACCAGCTCGGCGACCCCGTCCGCGTGCCGGCGCACCTCCACGAACTCGGACACGGACGCGGACGCGACCTCGGACACAGACGCAGACTCGGACACAGGGCGGCCCTCCCGGTTAACGAACGTTACGTCGGGATCTTAGGCTTCCGTCGCGTCAGCGACCAGGGCTCCACCACGCCCAGCCCGCGCACCGGGCGCTGCCACATCGGCTGGAGCGCGAAGCGGTACGAGCCGCCGCCCTCCTCGGCTTCGGCTTCCTTCTCCGACACCGGCGCCGCGCCCGTGCGGCCGAGCTCCTCGGCCATCGCACCGTCCACCAGGACCGCGTCCTTGGGGGCTATGGAGGTCAGCCTCGAGGCCAGGTTCACCGTGGTCCCGAAGACGTCGCCCATCCTGGTCGTCACGGTCCCGAAGGCGATGCCCACGCGCAGCTCCGGCATCTGCGGGTCGGCTTCCATCGTCTCGATCAGCCGCAGCGCGATCTCCGCCGCCGTCGCCGCGTCGTCGGCGCAGTACAGCACCTCGTCGCCCAGGGTCTTGATCAGCCGGCCGCCGTGCGCGGCCACCAGGTCCGCCGAGGTGGTCTCGAAGGATTCGACCAGCTCGCCGAGCTCCTCCTCCTCCAGCCGGCGCGTGAGGCGGGTGAAGCCCACCAGGTCCGCGAAGCCCACCGCGAGCCGCCGGTCGACCATCTCCTCGTCGTCGGCCACCTGCACGACCCGTCCGGTCGCGGCCGCCAGCTGGCGCCGCCACACGTAGACGAGGAACTCCTCCAGCTCCGGCAGCAACAGCTCGACCAGCGGGTACGTGACCTCCGTGCGGGTCATCCCCGGCTCCGGGGGCTCGGTCAGCCCCTCCAGGAAGGAGTCGATCTGCCATTCGGCCAGCCGTGCGGTGGTCTGCCCGGTGGAACGGGCCACCTGCACCGCCATCGGCTCGGACAGCAGCCCGGCCTCGACCAGACCGGCGAGGCGCCGCAGCGCCAGTACGTCCGCCTCCGTCAGGGCCTTGGCCTGGCCGATGTCCGCGAAACCCATCGCCCGCCAGAAGCGGGAGGCGAGCTCCATCGAGACCCCGGCGCTGCGGGCCGCCTGGAAGGGGGTGTACCGGCGCTCGGCGCCCAGGATCAGCTGCTCCAGGCGGATGGCGAGCGGGTCGGCCGTCGGCTGCGCCGTGTGGTCGACCTCGTGGTGGGGAGTGTGCTGGTCCCGCCCGATCGGGGTGGCCGGGCTGCCCTGGCCGGGCGCACCGCCGGCCGCCGCTCCGGGGGCGGTCGCGGAGGCGGGCGCGCTGGAGTGCGGGTCGTCGACGGTCAAGGGCCGCCTCCTGTCCATTCCGTGCGCACTGCCGAACCGGTTGATCACCGCGAGGACCGGGATCGCCTAAACCATACGGCAGGTGTGCCGTAGCTCACTCCCCTACTCCGTCACTCCGCCGACCGGCGCGGCTACCGGACCGACCGCAGGTGGACGACGTCCCCGGCTCCCACGGCTTCGTGCCGTCCCTCGGCCGTCCGCACGACGAGCCTGCCGTCCGCGTCCACCGCTTCGGCCGTCCCGGTGAGGGTGCGCCCGCCGGGCAGCTCGGCGCGCACGTGCTTGCCGAGGGTGGCGCAGCCCGCCGCGTAGGTCTCCTGCAGTCCGCTGGCCGCCGGATCCCCGCCGGCCGCGCGCCAGCGCCCGTACCACTGCTCCAGCGAGCGCAGTACGGCCTTGAGGAGCGGGTCCCGGTCGGTGACGGAGGCCTTGGCGAGCAGCAGCGACCCGGCGGTTTCCACCGGCAGCTCCTCGTCGGTCAGCGTCACGTTGAGCCCGATCCCGACGACGACCCCGTCGCCGACCCGCTCGGCGAGGATCCCGCCGGTCTTGCGCTCCTCGCCGTCCACGGTGACCAGCAGGTCGTTGGGCCACTTGAGGCCGGTGTCCACCCCGGCGGCCTGCGAGAGCCCGGTCGCGGTGGCCACCCCGGCCAGCAGCGTCAGCCACCCCCACCGCTCCTGCGGCACGTCCGGCCCCGGCTTGAGCAGTACGGAGAAGAACAGCCCCGAGCGCGGGGGCGCGACCCAGCTCCGGTCGAGCCGCCCGCGCCCGGCGGTCTGCTCCTCGGCGACGAGCACGGCCCCCTCGGGCAGCTTCCCGGCCTGGGCGGCGAGATCGCTGTTGGTCGAACCGGTGGCGGCCACCACCTCCAGCGAGGTCCACAGCCCTTCCTCGGTCACGAGGCCCCGCCGCAGCACGGCGGCGTTCAGGGGCGGCCGGTCAAGGCTCGACCAGCGGCCCGCGGAAGCAGAAGCGTCTGATGGCATCGGGATTCCCCTCATGTGGCGGCCCCGGCCTTCAGACCGGGAGGAAGCACGTCATCGGCCGGTCGTTCGAAGCGGTCGTCCAAGCTCCGTGATCACCCTACCGACGGCCCGGGCCGCGGAGCCGTCACGACCGCTGCGGCGCGTGCGTCCGCCAGGGTGAGGGAGCGCGTGAGGGAGCGTTCCCCTAAGGGGGGCGGCGAGACCAGGCAACCCAGATCCGGTGTGTCAAACGCCGCACTGCCGAGCGCCATGCCCGCCGATACGCTACGCACCAGTAGCCAGTAGTAGTCAGTGAATTGCCAGGCAGTTGACACCACGCAGGGAGCCGCGACCCCGATGTCACAACCGTCAGAGCCGATCGACATGCACACCACCGCGGGGAAGATCGCGGATCTGCAGCGCCGCATCGAGGAAGCCACCCATGCCGGATCCAGCCGGGCGGTGGAGAAGCAGCACGCCAAGGGGAAGCTGACGGCGCGTGAGCGGGTGGCCCTGCTGCTGGACGAGGGGTCCTTCGTCGAGCTCGACGAGTTCGCCCGGCACCGTTCGACCAACTTCGGCCTGGAGAAGACCCGGCCCTACGGGGACGGGGTCGTCACCGGCTACGGCACCGTCGACGGCCGGCCCGTCGCCGTGTTCTCGCAGGACTTCACCGTCTTCGGCGGGGCCCTCGGCGAGGTCTACGGCCAGAAGATCATGAAGGTCATGGACTTCGCGCTGAAGACCGGCTGCCCGCTGGTCGGGATCAACGACTCCGGCGGCGCCCGCATCCAGGAGGGTGTCAGCGCGCTGGGCATGTACGGCGAGATCTTCCGCCGCAACGTGCACGCCTCCGGGGTGATCCCGCAGATCAGCCTGGTCGTCGGGCCCTGTGCCGGCGGAGCCGTGTACTCCCCCGCGATCACCGACTTCACGGTGATGGTCGACCAGACCTCGCACATGTTCATCACCGGCCCCGACGTCATCAAGACGGTCACCGGCGAGGACGTCGGCTTCGAGGAGCTGGGCGGGGCGCGCACGCACAACAGCACGTCAGGCGTCGCGCACCACATGGCGGGTGACGAGAAGGACGCCATCGAGTACGTGAAGTCGCTCCTCTCCTACCTCCCCTCGAACAACCTCTCCGAGCCCCCCGCGTTCCCGGAGGAGGCCGACACCGAGGTCAGCGACTGGGACCGCGAGCTCGACGTCCTGATCCCGGACAGCGCGAACCAGCCGTACGACATGCACACCGTCATCGAGCACGTCCTCGACGAGGCGGAGTTCCTGGAGACGCAGTCGCTGTTCGCTCCGAACATCCTCACCGGCTTCGGCCGCGTCGAAGGCCACCCGGTCGGGGTCGTCGCCAACCAGCCGATGCAGTTCGCCGGCTGTCTGGACATCGACGCCTCCGAAAAGGCCGCGCGCTTCGTACGGACCTGCGACGCCTTCAACATCCCGGTGCTGACCTTCGTCGACGTACCGGGCTTCCTGCCGGGCACCGACCAGGAGTACAACGGAATCATCAGGCGCGGCGCCAAGCTGATCTACGCGTACGCCGAGGCCACCGTCCCCCTGATCACGGTCATCACCCGCAAGGCCTTCGGCGGCGCCTACGACGTCATGGGCTCCAAGCACCTGGGCGCCGACCTGAACCTCGCCTGGCCGACCGCGCAGATCGCCGTCATGGGCGCGCAGGGCGCGGTCAACATCCTGCACCGCCGGGCGATCGCCGAAGCGGAGGAGGCGGGCAACGCCGAGGAGACGCGGGCGCGGCTCATCGCCGAGTACGAGGACGCGCTGCTGAACCCGTACACGGCCGCCGAGCGCGGTTACATCGACGCGGTGACCATGCCGTCCGAGACCCGGGCGCACGTGGTGAAGGGGCTGCGCCAGCTGCGCACCAAGCGGGAGTCCCTGCCCCCGAAGAAGCACGGCAACATCCCCCTCTAGGCCCTAGGAGGGCAGTCCTGTGGTGATCAAGGTCGTCAAGGGGAACCCGACCCCCGAGGAGCTGGCCGCCGCACTGGCGGTGGTCCAAGCGCGCGCCGCGGCACTGGCGTCGGTGCCGTCGGGCGCGCGCAGGCCGGCCGACGCGTGGTCGGCCCCGGGCCGGGTGGCGCGGCGGACGCTGCCGCAGCCGGGGCCGGGCGCGTGGGGCCGTACGTACTGGCCCGGACAGGGCTGAGTCCGGTGCGGAGCTGAGTCCGGTGCGGAGCTGAAGATGGCGTGAACGCACGGTGGCGCCTGAGTACCCGTACTCAGGCGCCACTGCCGTCCCCGGGGCCAGGATCGGGGCATGCTCTGGTCAGACCCGAAGAACGAGCCGCCCAAGGACATGCGCGACGCACAGGCGATGGTCCGGCGGATGACCGTGATCGTCGTCCTCGCGATGCTCGTCGTGGTGTACGTGCTGGGCGTGGGCTTCTAGACCGTCGTCCCTTTCGGAGGTGCCGCGGTCCCGCCCTACGATGACGGGCATGACTGCCGAAGCCCGCCACGCCCTCGTCCTCGCCTCCGCCTCGCCCGCCCGGCTGAACCTGCTGCGGCAGGCCGGGCTCGCCCCGCACGTGATCGTCAGCGGGTTCGACGAGGACGCCGTCACCGCCGACTCCCCCGCCGAACTGGCCCTCGCGCTGGCCGAGGCCAAGGCCGCCGTCGTGGCGGCCCAGGAGGAGGCGGCGGGCGCCCTGGTGATCGGCTGCGACTCCGTGCTGGAGCTCGACGGCGAGGCGCTGGGCAAGCCGGCGGACTCCGAGGAGGCAACGGCCCGCTGGAAGTCGATGCGCGGGCGCGCCGGGGTGCTGCGCACCGGGCACTGCGTGATCGACACCGCGACCGGGCGTCAGGTTTCGGCCACGGCCTCCACGACGGTCCGCTTCGGCGAGCCTTCGGACGCGGAGGTGGCGGCGTACGTGGCGAGCGGGGAACCGCTGCACGTGGCCGGAGCGTTCACCCTGGACGGGCTGTCGGCGCCGTTCATCGAGGGCATCGACGGGGATCACGGCAATGTGATCGGGATCTCCATGCCGCTGCTGCGCTCGCTGCTGGCCGAACTGGGCGTGTCGATCACGGACTTGTGGGCTTGACGTCTCCGAAGTCCCCGAAGTCCCCGAGCAGCGGCGGACCCGGCGGCGTGTCCTGCACGTCGTCGGCCGCCGCCCCGCCGGCCTCGTCGGCCCTGCCGGCCTCGTCGGCGGAGCCGCTGCCGGCCGCGCCCTTGGCCGCGTAGAGCGTCAGGCTCAGTACCAGCAGGCACAGGATCGCCATCATCACCGCGAAGGCGCCCCAGCCGACCAGCCCGACGACCAGGGCGCCGAGCAGGCCGTGGACGACGGCGGCGGTCACGAGGACCACGCGGGCGAAGGCGCCGGGGGCCCGGTCCCGGATCGCCGCGACGGCGAGGAGGACGGCGCAGAGCAGCAGGAAGCCGCCCATGCCGGCACCCAGCGCGTAGGTTGCCTTGGACATGACATCCGGATCCATGCCCGCTATGGACATCGACTGGTTCTCGGTGGTCCGTCCCAGGACGATGTGGACGAAAACGAGCACCGCCGCTTCCACGACGAGTACGACCGCGGTCGTTCCGGCCACGGATCTCCGCAGCACCACCCCACCCGCACCAGCCACGACGCCCCCATCCCCCACACGCACAAGCCCGTTCGACGCCTGGAGGCTACTAACGGGTAAACCTGCGGACAAGGGGCCGGGTCACCTTCGTTGCCATGGGAAGGCCGGACGGTGTCCGCGCGGTACTCCGCGGGCAATCGCCAGGTCATTCGTAGGGACCCGACAAAGATTCACCCGTGCCCGCTAACCTGCCGGACAGAGACCCCGGACACACGTCAGGGTTACTGTGCAGTCGGGGATCCCCCTGACATGGGGCGTCACAAGGGTTTTCGACTCCGAGTCGACTCAAATCACACTGCGTGTGGGCAAGGTCACCAACGGGGAAGGGTCGAAAGGCCGTGTGGGCTGTCCCTAAACTCAGCTTGTTTCAAGGAGGGAGCCATCGTGCGCAAGGTGCTCATCGCCAACCGTGGCGAAATCGCAGTCCGTGTTGCTCGGGCCTGCCGGGATGCCGGGATCGGGAGCGTAGCCGTCTACGCCGATCCGGACCGGGACGCTCTGCACGTCCGAGCGGCCGACGAAGCTTTCGCGTTGGGCGGTGACACCCCGGCCGCCAGCTACCTGGACATCGGCAAGATCCTGCAGGCCGCAGCCGATTCCGGTGCGGACGCCATCCACCCCGGATACGGCTTCCTCTCCGAGAACGCCGACTTCGCGCAGGCCGTCCTCGACGCGGGCCTGATCTGGATCGGCCCGCCCCCGCAGGCCATCCGCGACCTCGGTGACAAGGTCGCCGCCCGTCACATCGCGCTGCGCGCCGGCGCGCCGCTCGTGGCCGGCACGCCCGACCCGGTCTCCGGTTCGGACGAGGTCCTGGCCTTCGCCCAGGAGCACGGCCTGCCCATCGCGATCAAGGCCGCCTTCGGTGGCGGTGGACGCGGACTCAAGGTCGCCCGGAACCTCGAAGAGATTCCCGAGCTCTACGACTCCGCCGTCCGCGAGGCCGTCGCCGCCTTCGGCCGCGGCGAGTGCTTCGTCGAGCAGTACCTCGACAAGCCCCGCCACGTCGAGACCCAGTGCCTGGCCGACAGCCACGGCAACGTCGTCGTCGTCTCCACCCGCGACTGCTCCCTCCAGCGCCGCCACCAGAAGCTGGTCGAGGAGGCCCCGGCGCCGTTCCTGACCGAGGAGCAGAACGCCGAGCTGTACGCCGCCTCCAAGGCGATCCTGAAGGAAGCCGGCTACGTCGGCGCGGGCACCGTCGAGTTCCTCGTCTCCGCCGACGGCCTGATCTCCTTCCTCGAGGTCAACACCCGCCTGCAGGTCGAGCACCCGGTCACCGAAGAGGTCACCGGCCTCGACCTGGTCCGCGAGATGTTCCGCATCGCGGACGGCGAGGAGCTGGGCTACGGGGACCCGGTCCTGCGCGGCCACTCCTTCGAGTTCCGCATCAACGGCGAGGACCCGGGCCGCGGCTTCCTGCCCGCCCCCGGCACCGTCACCAAGTTCGCCCCGCCCACCGGTCCGGGCGTCCGCCTGGACGCGGGCGTCGAGAGCGGCTCGGTCATCGGCCCCGCCTGGGACTCGCTGCTCGCCAAGCTCATCGTCACCGGCGCCACCCGCGAGCAGGCGCTGCAGCGCGCCGCCCGCGCGCTGGCCGAGTTCGAGGTCGAGGGCATGGCCACCGCCATCCCCTTCCACCGCGCGGTCGTCGCCGACCCGGCCTTCACCTCGGATCCCTTCACGATCCACACCCGCTGGATCGAGACCGAGTTCGTCAACACGATCCCGGCGTTCGTGGTTCCGGCCGCCGAGGACACCGATGACGAGCCCGGCCGCGAGACCGTGGTCGTCGAGGTCGGCGGCAAGCGCCTCGAGGTCTCCCTGCCGTCCTCGCTCGGCATGACCCTGGCCCGCACCGCCGCGGCCGGCGGAGCCAAGCCCAAGCGCCGCGCCGCCAAGAAGTCCGGCCCCGCCGCCTCCGGCGACACCCTGGCCTCCCCCATGCAGGGGACCATCGTCAAGGTGGCCGTCGAAGAGGGCCAGCAGGTCAACGAGGGCGACCTCGTCGTCGTCCTGGAGGCCATGAAGATGGAGCAGCCCCTCAACGCGCACCGCTCCGGAACCATCGTGGGCCTGAACGCCGAGGTCGGCGCCTCCCTCACCTCCGGCGCCACCATCTGCGAGATCAAGGACTGATCCCGCACCGCCGCCGAACGCCGCAGGCCCCCAGGACCCGTTCGGGTCCTGGGGGCCTGCGGCGTTGTGTCCCGGAGAACTGGATCACCAGGTCCACCCGGGTGGCATCGATGATCCTGCGGACCTGCTGAGAGAGGGCTATGCACTCACCCTCAGGGACTCGGCCCTGGCCGAATGGTGTGCGGTCGTGCCGGACCCCGACGGAGTGGCCCGAGGAATCTGGGAGGACCTCCGGGAGGCGTGACGCCCACCGGGAACCACTCGATTCCCATGAATGACCGAAGCCCCGCCCGGCAGTGCCTGGCGGGGCTTCGGCATTGCTCCACGGCGACGGTGGAGCGACGGCTCGGGGCTGGTACACGACGGTTCACCGCCGCCGCATGTCCGCCACCCTTGCGCGCTCCCGCTCGCCCGGCTGGGGGTCCGGGATCATGCCCGCGCTGCGGAGCTGGGCCGTGGGGCCGCCTCGGCGTTGGACCGGGAGGGGGGATTCGCGGCGGGGGCGGCGGCCTGCCATGCCGTCGCCCGTCGCGCCGGGGGACGCGGTCGCGCCGGCCACCGTGATCTGGACCCCCTGGTCCGCCAGTGCCTGGAGCTCCGTGCCCGCGCGGTCGTCGTGCGGCGGTGGCTCGTCCGTGACCAGGCGGGTCATCACGTCGGTCGGCACCGTCTGGAACATGGTGTCCGTGCCGAGCTTCGTGTGGTCGGCCAGGACCACGACCTCCGCCGCCGCCTGGACCAGGGCGCGGTCCACGCTCGCGGAGAGCATGTTGGACGTGGACAGGCCGCGCTCCGCGGTCAGGCCGCTCCCGGAGAGGAAGGCGCGGGAGACGCGCAGGCCCTGGAGGGACTGTTCGGCTCCGCTGCCGACGAGGGCGTAGTTGGACCCGCGCAGGGTTCCGCCGGTCATCACCACCTCCACCCGGTTCGCATGGGCCAGCGCCTGGGCGACCAGGAGGGAGTTGGTCACGACGGTCAGACCGGGCACCCGGGCGAGCCGGCGGGCCAGCTCCTGGGTCGTGGTGCCCGCGCCGACGACGATGGCCTCGCCCTCTTCCACGAGGGAGGCCGCGACATCGGCGATGGCGGTCTTCTCCGCCGTCGCGAGATGGGACTTTTGCGGAAAGCCGGATTCTCGCGTGAAACCGCCCGGCAGTACCGCACCGCCGTGCCGGCGGTCGAGGAGTCCTTCTGCCTCCAGTGCCCGCACGTCCCGCCGTACGGTCACTTCGGAGGTCTGGACGACGCGGGCGAGCTCCCGGAGCGATACCGCTCCGTTGGCCCGCACCATTTCGAGGATCAATTGGCGACGTTCTGCAGCGAACACGAAACTGACAGTAACCCCAACGACCGTCTGCTTTCAGCTCTTTGCGCCGGAATTCCGAAGTTGTCCATACGGTGGGGCAACTAGTGGTATACGCGGCCGGCCCGCCGCGCACCTGCTCCGCGACGGGCCGTCAGTTCGAGCCAAAACCCTTGCACACAAGGGGTGTTACCGGGATCTATGCCTCTCCGGCGGCCTTCCGCGTGTGCAGCTGGCGCGCCACTTCCGCGATCGAACCGGACAGCGAGGGGTACACGGTGAACGCGTTTGCGATCTGCTCGACCGTCAGGTTGTTGTCCACGGCGATCGAAATGGGGTGGATCAGCTCGCTCGCACGCGGCGAGACGACCACGCCGCCGACGACGATGCCGGTTCCCGGGCGGCAGAACATCTTCACGAAGCCGTCGCGGATGCCCTGCATCTTGGCGCGCGGGTTGCGCAGCAGCGGAAGCTTCACGACCCGGGCGTCGATCTTGCCGGAGTCCACGTCGGCCTGGGTGTAGCCGACGGTGGCGATCTCGGGGTCGGTGAAGACGTTCGAGGAGACCGTCTTGAGGTTCAGCGGGGCCACCGCGTCGCCGAGGAAGTGGTACATCGCGATGCGGCCCTGCATGGCGGCCACGGAGGCCAGCGCGAAGATGCCGGTCACGTCGCCGGCCGCGTACACGCCGGGCGAGGAGGTGCGCGAGACCTTGTCGGTCCAGATGTGCCCGGACTCCTTGAGCTTGACCCCGGACTCCTCCAGGTTCATGTTGCCCGTGTTCGGGATCGCGCCGACCGCCATCAGGCAGTGCGTGCCGGTGATGACCCGGCCGTCGGAGAGGGTGACCTCCACGCGGTCGCCGACGCGCTTGGCGGACTCGGCGCGCGAGCGGCCGATGACGTTCATGCCGCGGCGGCGGAAGACGTCCTCCAGGACGGCGGCGGCGTCCGGGTCCTCGCCGGGCAGCACGCGGTCGCGGGAGGACACCAGGGTCACCCGGGAGCCGAGGGCCTGGTAGGCGCCGGCGAACTCGGCGCCGGTCACACCGGAGCCGACCACGATGAGCTCCTCGGGGAGCTCGTCGAGGTCGTAGACCTGGGTCCAGTTCAGGATCCGCTCGCCGTCGGGCATCGCGTCCGGGATCTCGCGGGGGTGGCCGCCGGTCGCGATGAGCACGGCGTCGGCCGTCAGGATCGTCTCGGTGCCGTCGGCCGCGGTGACGATGACGTCGCGCGTGCCGTCGATGCCTTGCGGGCCGCCGAGCTTGCCGCGGCCCCTCACGACGCGGGCGCCGGCCCGGGTGACGGAGGCGGTGATGTCGTGCGACTGGGCGAGCGCGAGGCGCTTGACGCGCCGGTTCACCTTGCCGAGGTCCACGCCGACGACGCGCGCGGCCTGTTCCAGCGGCGGGGTGTCGTCGGCGACGACGATGCCGAGCTCCTCGTACGACGAGTCGAAGGTCGTCATGACCTCGGCGGTCGCGATGAGAGTCTTGGAGGGCACGCAGTCGGTGAGGACCGACGCTCCGCCCAGACCGTCGCAGTCCACGACGGTCACCTCCGCGCCGAGCTGGGCCCCCACGAGGGCCGCCTCATACCCGCCTGGTCCGCCGCCGATGATCACGATCCGGGTCACGAAAACTCCGCCTCACGTCTACCCGGCCGGCTGCCGCCCCGGCCGGGGCTTCCGGGGGGTCTCCCCGGGGGATGCATTCCGTGCCCCATTGTCCCGCACGCATCAAGGTGCTTCACGCCCGGTCCGCCATACGGGCAGGGCCGGGACAAGCCCAGGCCAGGGCCCTGCCGGGGTCCGGGCGGCCGCCGGGCGGGGTCCGGGCGGCCGCCGGGCACGATCCCCCGCGGGGTCCGGGCGCGATCCCCGCGGCGTACGGCCCCGGCCGCCGCGGGGTCCGGGCACCCGGGCGGGCACGCAACGGAGGCCACCCCTCCCGTACTCTCGACCCCATGTCGCTCTACGCCGCGTACGCCGGCAACCTCGACCCGCGGCTGATGACGCGCCGCGCTCCGCATTCGCCGCTGCGCGGCACGGGCTGGATCAACGACTGGCGCCTGACGTTCGGCGGCGAGCAGATGGGCTGGGAGGGCGCGCTGGCGACGATCGTCGAAGCGCCGCGCCACCAGGTCTTCGTGGCGCTGTACGACATCGCGCCGCTGGACGAGGACTCGATGGACCGGTGGGAGGGTGTCGGGCTCGACATCTACCGCCGCATGCGGGTGCGCGTGCACACCCTGGACGGCGAGGAAGCGGCCTGGGTGTACGTCCTGAACGGCTACGAGGGCGGCCTGCCCTCGGCGCGCTACCTGGGCGAACTCGCCGACGCCGCCGAATCCGCGGGCGCACCCCACGACTACGTGATGGAGCTCCGCAAGCGCCCGTGCTAGGCGGGCTCCGGGCAGGGCTCCGGGCAGGCGCCGCACGCGGCCCCGTAACCGGTCGGGACGATTCGGCGGAAACGACAAGACAACGATCCGAACACCGTGAGCTGCGCCATCTACGCGCGTAGGCCAAGACCGGCTACGCTCTTCCGCGTGAACGCATCTGTTACCGACCCCTTCGCCGCCGCCGACGCCGCAGCCGCCCGTCTGCGCGAGCTGACCGGCGCCGAAACCCACGACGTCGCCCTCGTGATGGGCTCCGGCTGGGCCCCCGCCGCAGAGGCGCTCGGTGCGCCCGAGGCCGAGTTCCCGGTCACCGACCTGCCCGGCTTCCCGCCGCCCGCCGTCGAGGGCCACGGCGGCAAGATCCGCTCGTACAAGATCGGCGACAAGCGCGCGCTGCTCTTCCTCGGCCGGACCCACTATTACGAGGGCCGCGGCGTCGCCGCCGTCGCCCACGGCGTCCGTACCGCCGTCGCCGCCGGCTGCAAGACCGTCGTCCTGACCAACGGCTGCGGTGGCCTGCGCGAGGGCATGAAGCCCGGTCAGCCCGTGCTGATCAGCGACCACCTCAACCTCACGGCCACCTCGCCGATCGTCGGCGCGAACTTCGTGGACCTGACCGACCTGTACTCGCCGCGCCTGCGCGCGATGTGCAAGGAGATCGACGAGACCCTCGAAGAGGGCGTCTACGTCCAGTTCCCCGGCCCGCACTACGAGACCCCGGCCGAGATCAACATGATCCGCGTCATGGGCGCCGACCTGGTCGGTATGTCCACCGTGCTGGAGGCCATCGCCGCCCGTGAGGCCGGCGCCGAGGTCCTCGGGATCTCCCTGGTCACCAACCTGGCGGCGGGCATCTCCGGCGAGCCGCTGAACCACGAAGAGGTGCTCCAGGCCGGCCGCGACTCGGCCGCGCGCATGGGCACGCTGCTGACCCGGGTCCTCGCCCGGATCTGACCGAGCGACCCGACCGACGACGAGAGGTAGTGCAGGACGTGCAGGACGCGCAGGACGATCTGATCGCACGGGCCCAGGCCTGGCTGGCCGAGGACCCTGACCCGCAGACGGCGGCCGAGCTCGCCGGGCTGATCGAAGCCGGTGACACCGCCGAGCTCGCGGACCGCTTCTCCGGCATGCTCCAGTTCGGCACCGCCGGGCTCCGCGGCGAGCTGGGCGCGGGCCCGATGCGGATGAACCGCAATGTGGTCATCCGGGCCGCGGCGGGCCTCGCGGCCTACCTCAAGGCCCAGGGCCACGAAGGCGGCCTGGTCGTCGTCGGCTACGACGCGCGCTACAAGTCGGCCGACTTCGCCCGCGACACCGCCGCCGTGATGACCGGCGCCGGGCTGCGGGCGGCCGTCCTGCCGCGTCCGCTGCCGACCCCCGTCCTCGCGTACGCCATAAGGCACCTGGGCGCCGTCGCCGGCGTCGAGGTGACCGCGAGCCACAACCCGCCCCGGGACAACGGCTACAAGGTCTACCTCGGCGACGGTTCGCAGATCGTCTCCCCGGCCGACGCCGAGATCGCGGCTCAGATCGACGCGATCGCCGCGCTGGCCGACGTACCGCGCCCGGAGAGCGGCTGGCAGGACCTCGGCGACGAGGTCCTGGAGGCCTACCTGGCGCGCACGGACGCCGTGCTGACCCCGGGCTCCCCCCGGGGCGTGCGGACCGTCTACACGGCCATGCACGGCGTCGGCAAGGACGTGGTCATGGCCGCGTTCGCCCGCGCCGGCTTCCCGGCCCCGGTCCTGGTGGCCGAGCAGGCGGAGCCGGACCCGGCCTTCCCGACCGTGGCGTTCCCCAACCCGGAGGAGCCGGGCGCGATGGACCTGTCCTTCGCGACGGCCGCCCGCGTGAATCCGGACATCGTCATCGCGAACGACCCGGACGCCGACCGCTGCGCGGTGGCCGTCCCGGACGACTCCTCCGCCTCCGGCTGGCGGATGCTGCGCGGCGACGAGGTCGGCGCGCTGCTCGGCGCCCACCTGGTCAGCAAGGGTGCACGGGGCGTCTTCGCCGAGTCGATCGTCTCGTCCTCCCTCCTGGGACGGATCGCGAACGCGGCGGGCCTGGGCTACGAGGAGACCCTGACGGGTTTCAAGTGGATCTCCCGGGTCGAGGGCCTGCGCTACGGGTACGAGGAGGCGCTCGGCTACTGCGTGGACCCCGAGGGCGTCCGCGACAAGGACGGCGTCACGGCCGCCCTGCTCGTGGCCGAGCTGGCCTCGGTGCTCAAGGAGCAGGGCCGGACCCTGACCGACCTGCTCGACGACCTGGCGATGGCGCACGGACTGCACGCCACCGACCAGCTGTCGGTCCGCGTCGAGGACCTGTCGGTCATCGCCTCGGCGATGGCGGCGCTGCGCGCCCAGCCCCCGCTCTCGCTGGCGGGCCTGCGGGTCGTCTCGGCGGAGGACCTGAACCAGGGCACGGCGACGCTCCCGCCCACGGACGGGCTGCGCTACTACCTGGAGGGCGAGTACAAGGCCCGGGTGATCGTCCGCCCGTCGGGCACGGAGCCCAAGCTGAAGTGCTACCTGGAGGTCGTGGTCCCGGTGGCGGAGGCCTGCGACCTGGCCACGGCCCGCGTGCGCGGACAGGAAGTCCTCGACGCGATCAAGAAGGACCTCGCGGCGGCGGCGGGCATCTGATCCTTCTCGCACCGCTCGCGCGGTGCGGCCCCGGGGGGCCGCACCGGCTTCTCACCGCTGCGCCGGACTCCGTCCGCCGACCCCCCGGTCAGCACGCCGGCCCCCTTGACCGGGGCCGGTCGCCGTTTCCGGGCCCGTCAGGCGCCGTACGGGTTGAACGGCGGCTCCGGGGCGGTGGCCGCCCGTACGGCCCGGGTCCGGCGGCGGTACTCCTCGGTCGGTACGCCGCCGACGCCCCAGCTCTCCAGGTCGACCTCCTCGATGACGACGAAGGTGGTGGCGGGGTCCTTGTCGAGGACGTCGACCAGCAGGCCGGTGACCCCGGCGATGATCTCGGCCTTCTGAGCGGCGGTGGCACCCTCGCGGGTGATCTTCACATTGACGTACGGCACGGTCTGCGACCTCTCTGGATACGGGGACTGCGCGATGCGCGATGCGCGGATCGGGGATCGGGGATCGGGGATCGGGGATCGGGGTGCGAGTCGTTCAGGAGCGGCCGGTGACGTGGCCGCCGTCCACGCGCAGGACGTGGCCCGTGACGAACTCCGCCTCCGCGAGGTAGAGGACCGCCTGCGAGATCTCCGCGACCTCGCCGACCCTGTTCAGCAGCGCGAGGCCCCCGTACGCGTCGACGTCCGCGCCCTCGTGCAGTGGCGTGCGGATGATGCCGGGCGCGACGAGGTTGACCCGGATGCCCTCGGCCGCGAGTTCGGCGGCCAGGCTGATCGTCAGCCCGTGCACACCGGCCTTGCTCACCACCGGCGCCGAGGCCGGGAAGCCCGCCAGGCCGTGGTCCACCAGGACGGTGCCGATGTTGACGACGGCGCCGCCGCGGCCCTGGGCGCGCACCGCCCGTACGAAGGCCTGGGTGGTGAGGTAGGTGCCCTTGAGGTTGTGGGTCAGGAAGCCGTCCAGCTCCTCTTCGGTGACCTCGGTGAAGGGCTTGGAGGCGAAGGTCCCCGCATTGTTCACGAGGACGTCCGCGCTCCCGAAGCGGTCGAGGGCGGCGCGTACGAGTGCCTCGCCGGTGCCCGGGTCGGCGATGTCGCCCGCGACCCAGGCGGTCCGCTCCGGCCGGCCGAGGACGGCCGCGGCCTTGGCGAGACGGTCCGCGTCGCGGCCGTTGAGGACGACGTTGCCGCCCCGCTCCAGGAAGGCGCGGGCGATGTCCAGCCCCATCCCGCTGGAGGAGCCCGTGACGAGGGCGGTGCGGGCGGCGGCGGTCGTGGTGTCGGACATGGTTCGGTGCCTTTCGTATCCGACCGGTTCACCGGTCGGCTGCTCTCGCTGACACCTGAAAGCTACGACCCGTCAACTCATCACACCACGACCGATGTTGAAGCATGTGATAATCCAGCGTTATGGATGTGGACCTGCGTGACCTGGAGCTCCTGGAAGCGATGGCCGAGTCCGGCTCGCTGACCGCCGCCGCCTCGCGGCTCTACGTGAGCCAGCCCGCCCTCAGTCAGCGGCTGACCCGGCTGGAGGAGCGACTGGGCATGCTGCTCTTCGAACGCACGGGCCGTCGGCTGGTGCCCAATCCGGCCGGCCGCAGGATGCTCGTCGCCGCGCACCAGGTCCTCGGCGAGCTGAAGTCGGCCACCCGCGACCTGCGGGACATCCGTGACGGCCGGGACCGCCGGGTGCGCTTCACCGCACAGTGCAGCACCACCTTCCCGTGGCTGCCGCCCGTATTGCGCGCCTTCCGCGAGCGGGAGCCGGACGCCGAGGTGCGGATCGTCACGGTCGCCGACGACGCGCCGATCCCGGCACTCCTCGCCGACCTCGTCGACGTCGCCCTCGTCACCAAGCCTGACCCGCAGATGGACCGGGTGGAGCTGACCGAGCTGTTCGAGGACGAGATGGTGGCCGTGGTGCCCGCCGGACACCCCTGGGCGTCCCGCGCGCACGTGACGGCCCGCGACTTCTCGGGCGTGGACCTGGTCCTCTACGACGTCTACGACCAGAGCCGCATCCCCTCGGTCCCGCTGCCGATCCCCCCGGGTGCCCGGCCCGCCCGGATCACCACCATGCCCCTGGTGACCGACCTGGTCATCGAGATGGCGGCGGGTGGGCAGGGTGTGGCGATCCTGCCGAACTGGGTGGCCGCGCCGTACGCGTCCTCGCACGGCCTCGCACTGGTCCGCATCGGGGCGAAGCCGCTGACCCGCACCTGGTACTGCGCCACGCGCCCCGGCCCGCGCCCGCCCCGGCTGGCCGCCTTCGTGGAGGAGCTGACGACCCGGCTCACGCGCCGGCCCCAGGCCGCCTGAAGCCGGACGGGGCCCGAGCGGGGCGGTGCGGGCGGGCGCGAGCCGGTGCGGATCAGCCCACCGCACCGGCGCTTCGGCGTCCGCTAGGTCGTGTCCGACGGTCCGGGCGAAGGCGCGCCCGTGGTGGCCGACGGACTGCTCCCCGGCCGGACCACGTCGCCCAGCGTCGGCACCGCCTCCGGCCGGGCGCGGACCGCGTCGCTGCACGACCACGACCTCGGCGGATCCGCATCCGGTCCGCCCAGCACCACCGGTCCCGGACCCGCCGACACCGCTTCGCTCTCCGAGAGCGTGCACACGATCTGCGACAGGGCCACCAGCGGCAGGTCCTCCGGCTTGCGGCTGAGCCGCACCGTCCCCGCCGGATCGCCCGGCCGCGGCGACGCCGTCGTCAGCCCGGCCGGGACCCCGGTCGTGAAGCCGGCGTCCCGCTCCTCCGCGGACGGCTCGCGCTGGAGCGCCTCCAGCAGCGCCTGGCTGACCAGTACCACCGCGTCCCGGGAGGTCCTCTTCTCCGGAACCGGCACCACCCGCTCGACCCCGACCAGCTGGGACCCGCAGACCAGCTCCACCGTGGCCCTGATGCCCTGCACCGTGCTCGCGCCGCCCGAAGGCCTGGCCGGGGTGTCGCAGGACACCCGCGAGGGAGCCGGGCCCACGTCCACCGGGACGGTGCTGGCCTGGATGCCGCATCCGCAGAGCACGAGCCCCGTCAGAGCGGTCCCGCACAGCAGGGCCGCCACCGTACGACTGCCGCTTTCACGGCCGTCGCCACTGTCACGGCCGTTGCCACTGCCCCGACCGCCGCTGCCGCTACGCCTCGTCTTCATCGGCGATCACCTTCCCCACGTCCATGGGCAGCCGCAGGGTGAAGAGCGCGCCGCCCTCCGCCCTGTTCGCGGCCGTGATGTCGCCGCCGTGGATGTGCGCGTTCTCCATCGCGATCGACAGGCCCAGCCCGCTGCCGTCCGACTTCGGCCGGGACGCGCTCGCCTTGTAGAAGCGGTCGAACACGTGCGGCAGCACGGCCTCCGGGATGCCCGGCCCGTTGTCCCGCACCGCGATGACCAGCCACTCCCCCTCCACCAGCACGGAGACCCGTACCGGCGAACCGCCGTGCTTGAGCGCGTTTCCGATCAGGTTGGCCAGGATCACGTCGAGGCGCCTGGGGTCCAGGCGCGCCACGATCCCGCGCTCCGCGTCGAGTTCGACCGCGTCCAGCCAGGCCCGCGCGTCGATGCAGGCCGTCACCTGGTCGGCGACGTCCACGTCGTCGAGCACCAGCCGGGCCGTCCCCGCGTCGAAGCGGGTGACCTCCATCAGGTTCTCCACCAGGTCGTTGAGGCGCCGGGTCTCGCTCACGACCAGCGCCACCGCCGGTGCGATCATCGGATCGAGGTCGTCGACCTCCTCCTCCAGCACCTCGGCGACCGCCGTCAGCGCCGTCAGCGGCGTGCGCAGCTCGTGGGACATGTCCGCGACGAACCGTCGGCTGGACTCCTCCCGCGCGCTCATGTCGGCGACCTTCTTCTCCAGCGCCTCCGCCGTCTTGTTGAAGGTGTGCGACAGATCGGCGAGTTCGTCGGTGCCCGACACCTCCAGGCGGTGGTCGAGCTCTCCCTCGCCGAGCCGCCGGGCCGCCTCGCCCAGCCGCTGCACGGGCTTGAGCACGGTCCGGGCCGCGGCCTGCGCGAGCAGCGCGGAGCCGAGCAGCGCGAGGCCCGTGGCGATGGTCAGCGACCAGGCCAGGGCGTTGAGGTCGTCGCGTTCCTGGGCGAGGGACTTGTACATGTAACCGGTCGGCCCGCCGCCCACGATCCGGGTGCCGCCGACCAGGTACGGATTGCCGTTCGGCTTCGTCCGCTGCCAGTACATGTGGTACTCGGCGTCGTTGACCGCCGTCGTCTTCTGCCGGTCGTTGACCGCGTGTTGGAGCGACTTGGGGACGTCGGCCATCCGGAAGGCGTCGGGACCGGCCGCGCCGGTCACCGTGGTGTGGTCCTTGCGCTCGTGGACCAGGAGCACGCTGTAGCCGGGGCTGCTGCCCGCCATCATCTCGGCGGTGCGCTGCAGCTCCTCCTGCGTCGGATCGATGGGCAGCGCGGCGGCCCGGTTCTGCATCTCCTGGCGGAAGTCGCCGAGGACGGCGTCCTGGGTCCGGTCCAGTACGGCCTGGCGGTTGAGCCAGTACGCGATCCCGGAGGCGGAGACGGCCGTCGTGAGCGCGACCAGGGCGAACACGATGAGGAGCCTCAGACGCAGGCTGGTCCAGCGCCGGCCCGCGAAGAGGGCTTTGATCACTGAGGGGAGTCCAGTCTGTAGCCGACGCCCCGCACCGTACGGATCAGGGTGGGCGAGGAGGGAACTTCCTCGACCTTGGCGCGCAGCCGCTGCACGCATGCGTCGACGAGACGCGAATCGCCCAGGTAGTCGTGTTCCCAGACCAGCCGCAGCAGTTGCTGCCGCGACAGGGCCTGGCCGGGGCGGCGGCTGAGTTCCAGCAGCAGCCTCAGCTCGGTCGGAGTGAGCTGGAGGTCCTCGCCGTTCTTGGTGACCGTCATGGCGTTGCGGTCGATGACCAACGAGCCGAAGACGGCGGAGTCGGTGGCCTCGCGCTCGCCGCGGCGCAGCACGGCGCGGATGCGGGCGTCGAGGACCCGCCCCTGGACGGGCTTGACGACGTAGTCGTCGGCTCCCGACTCCAGGCCGACGACCACGTCGATGTCGTCGTTTCGCGCGGTCAGCAGGATGATCGGCAACTGGTCGGTACGACGGATGCGCCGGCACACCTCGAAGCCGTCGATGCCGGGCAGCATGACGTCCAGGACGATCAGGTCCGGACGCTGCTCGCGCAGCAGCTTGAGGCCGTCTTCTCCCGTCGCCGCGGTGGCCACACGGTGGCCCTGGCGTGACAGGGAGAGTTCGAGGGCCGTGCGGATGGCGTCGTCGTCCTCGATGAGCAACAGGAAAGGCACGGGCTCATTCTGTCCCATCGTCCCTCGGGAGTTCGACCGTCCGGCCCCTCGGATCCTGCGGGGGTCCCTGTGACAGGCCTGTGACAGTCGAAGGACACCCCGGTTATGTCCGGCGGGCAGTCTTCTAGCAACGAACCAGACAGACTCCACGACGGGGGGCGCGAGATGAGCACGCTGCACGCCACCACCACCAGCGCGGTTGTCACGCGGCTGCACGATGTGAACCGCAGGACGGCCGTCCGCACGGCGACGACGCCCACCCGGCGGCCGTCGCACGTGGTCGCCATCGACGCGAAGACCTACGAGCGCCCCTCCGTCCCGGTCCAGCACACGCCGAGCTCCTCCTCCAACGAGGCCGAGTTCACGGCGTACGTCCAGGAGCGGCGGGCCGCCCTGTACGCGACGGCCTTCCACCTGACGGGCGACCGCTACGAGGCCGAGGACCTGCTGCAGACCGCGCTGTTCTCCACGTACCGCGCCTGGGACCGCATCAGCGACAAGGCGGCCGTCGGCGGCTACCTGCGGCGCACCATGACCAACCTGCACATCAGCGCCTGGCGCCGGCGCAAGCTCAACGAGTACCCGACCGAGGAGCTCCCGGAGACGGCCTCGGACACGGACGCGATGGGCGGTACGGAGCTGCGTGCGGTGCTGTGGCAGGCGCTCACCCGCATCCCGGAGCCGCAGCGCACGATGCTGGTGCTCCGGTACTACGAGGGCCGCACGGACCCGGAGATCGCGGAGATCCTGGGCATCAGCGTCGGCACGGTGAAGTCCAGCATCTGGCGCTCGCTGCGACGGATGCGCGAGGACGAGGCCCTGAACTTCGGCGTCGACGAGGCGGAGTCCTTCGAGAAGCTCGTCGCGTAGTCCCGCTCCGGGGCACGCACCGTGCGCGTGACGCGCGCACCACACAGTCCAAGGGGCCAGGGGGCCCGTCCTACGGGGGTGGGACGGGGGTCACGGGGGCAAAAGGCGGGATCAAGCGGATGGGGGTCCGCTGGTCCCGCCTTTTGGCGTGCCCGGGGTCCGGCCGCGCGGGCGCCGGTCGCGCTGCTTGGAGGCCGTGCGGCTACGCGGGCGCCGCGGCGCGGTGGCGGCCAGCCGCGGCGGCGGCCAGCCGGCCGAGGGCCTCGTCGCGGCCGCAGGCGTGCGCGCCCAGCAAGGTGTGGCGGGCCACGATGCCCCGCTCGGCCCGCATCAGCCGCCATCCCCTGCGCAGCAGGAAGAGGACGGATTTGCGGCCCTCGCGCAGGTCCCTCGCGAGGCGCCGGCGGAAGGTCGTGGAGGGACGGCCCCGCAGGCAGATCGCGTCCGCCAGCAGGCCCAGCTCCTGGCACCGGTCCACGACGTCCGCCGCGAAGATCCCCTCGGCTATGAACAGCGGCGTCCGGGAGATGTCCAGCGCCTCCGTCCCGGTCCGGGAGGAGGTCGCGATGTCGTAGACGGGAACCTCCGTGCGCCCGGCGGCGCACAGCTCCGCGATCGCGGCCACGGCCGCCTCCGCGTCCCAGGACAGCGGGGAGTCCCAGTCGATGTCGGCGCTGCCGTCGACCAGCGGGAGGGTGGGGTCGTCACCCTCCTTGTAGAAGTCGTCCAGGCGCAGCACGGGCAGCCCGGAACGGGCCGCCAGCGAGGACTTGCCGGACCCCGAGGGTCCGGTCAGAAGGACGACACGCGTAGGCAAAGGAGAGGAACAGCTCACGGAACACAAGTGTGAACTATTACCTCGCGCAGGGGACCTACCCAAAGGCCCGTTGGTATCCAGGATCACACCTCCACTACGCTGCGTGCGCACGCGACTACGAGACCGTACGAGCCCACAGGCGGGAATCCATGGCACGTCACGCAGCCCCCAAAGCCCCTCAGACCAAGGCGCTGCGCACCGCAGGCCTGACCCTTTCGATGGCCGGCGCGGCCCTGGCGATGGCCGCCGGCGGCGCCCAGGCGGGGGAGCTCTCCGTCCCCGCGGCCCTGGCCGGGGTGGCCGATCCGATCTCGAATCTCAAGGTGAACCCGCTGGCCAACACCGGTGTGGACCCGTTGGACAACGGGGTGGCCACGCAGGTCGCGGACTTCCCGTCGGTGGGTACGAGCATGCTGACGGGCAGCCTGACGCGCGGCTCGTCGATCGGCGAGCTTCCCACCGCGGCCGCGTCCTCGCTGCTGGGCCCGCTGCTGCCGGGCGCGGTCAAGTAGGGCGTCCGGAGCCTCGTAGGGCATGAAGAGGCCCCGGCAGCGCGGGGGACGCTGCCGGGGCCGGTCTTCGGGGGCGGTTCTGTACGGGACCCGGAGGTCTAGTACGAGGATCCGCCCGCGCCCAGCGACCCCGTGGGGTGCCAGACGGTCTTGGTCTCCAGGAAGGCCGTCATGCGGGCCGTACCCGGGTCCGCGCTCCAGTCGTCCACAGGCTGTGGACGCAGAACGCGCTTGAGGTTGTCCGCCGCCGCGATCTCCAGCTCCTTGGCGAGCGCGGAGTCGGCGCCCGCCAGGTCGATCGCGTTGACGTCCTGGTGGGACGCCAGGTGCGGGCCGATCTCGGCGGCCTTGCCGGACAGGATGTTGACCACTCCGCCGGGCAGGTCGGAGGTGGCCAGCACCTCGCCGAGGGAGAGCGCCGGGAGCGGCGCCTTCTCGGAGGCGATGACGACGACCGTGTTGCCGGTGGCGATCACCGGGGCGATCACGGAGATCAGCCCGAGGAAGGAGGACTCCTGCGGGGCGACGACCGTGACGACGCCGGTCGGCTCGGGGGTCGAGAGGTTGAAGAACGGGCCCGCGACCGGATTGGCCCCGCCCACGATCTGGCCGATCTTGTCGGTCCAGCCCGCGTACCAGACCCAGCGGTCGACGGCCGCGTCCACGACCGCCGCGGCCTTGGACTTCGACAGCCCCTCGGCCTCGCCGACCTCGCGGACGAACTGCTCCCGGCGGCCCTCCAGCATCTCGGCGACGCGGTAAAGGATCTGGCCGCGGTTGTACGCGGTCGCGCCCGACCAGCCGCCGAAGGCCTTGCGTGCGGCGACGACGGCGTCACGGCCGTCCTTGCGGGAGGACAGGGGGGCGTTGGCCAGCCACTTGCCCTTAGGGTCCGTCACCTCGTACACCCGGCCGCTCTCGGAGCGGGGGAACTTGCCCCCGACGTACAGCTTGTAGGTCTTGAAGACACTCAGTCGCTGCTCGAACTTCTCAGACATAGAGGTAGCCCTCCAGGCCGTGACGGCCGCCTTCGCGCCCGAAGCCCGACTCCTTGTAGCCGCCGAAGGGCGAAGTCGGGTCGAACTTGTTGAACGTGTTGGCCCACACCACACCCGCGCGGAGCTTGTTCGCGACCGCGAGGATGCGCGAGCCCTTCTCCGTCCAGATGCCGGCGGACAGGCCGTACTGGCTGTTGTTGGCCTTGGCGACGGCCTCGTCGGGCGTACGGAAGCTCAGCACGGACAGCACCGGGCCGAAGATCTCGTCGCGGGCGACGGTGTGCGCCTGGGTGACGTTCGTGAAGAGCGTCGGGGCGAACCAGTAGCCGGCGGAGGGCAGTTCGCACGCCGGGGACCAGCGCTCGGCGCCCTCGGCCTCGCCGGTCTCCACGAGCGCGGTGATCCGGGCGAGCTGCGCCGCGGAGTTGATCGCGCCGATGTCGGTGTTCTTGTCGAGCGGGTCGCCCAGGCGCAGCGTGGACAGGCGGCGCTTGAGCGAGTCGAGCAGCTCGTCCTGGATCGACTCCTGGACCAGCAGGCGCGAGCCCGCGCAGCAGACCTGGCCCTGGTTGAAGAAGATGCCGGTGACGATGCCCTCGACGGCCTGGTCGATGGGGGCGTCGTCGAAGACGATGTTGGCGCCCTTGCCGCCCAGCTCCAGGGTGACCTTCTTGTCCGTGCCGGCGACCTGGCGCGCGATGGCCTTGCCGACGGCGGTGGAGCCGGTGAAGGCGACCTTGTTCACGTCCGGGTGCTCGACGAGGGCCGCGCCCGCGTCTCCGTAACCGGTGAGGATGTTGACGACGCCCTTGGGCAGGCCCGCCTGGCGGCAGATGTCCGCGAAGAACAGCGCCGACAGGGGCGTGGTCTCGGCGGGCTTGAGCACGACCGTGTTGCCGGTGGCGAGCGCCGGGGCGATCTTCCACGCGAGCATCAGCAGCGGGAAGTTCCACGGGATGACCTGGCCGGCCACGCCGAGGGGACGCGGGTTGGCCCCGTAGCCCGCGTGGTCGAGCTTGTCGGCCCAGCCCGCGTAGTAGAAGAAGTGCGCGGCGACGAGCGGCAGGTCCGCGTCGCGGGTCTCCCGGATCGGCTTGCCGTTGTCGAGGGTCTCCAGGACGGCCAGCTCGCGGCTGCGCTCCTGGATGATCCGCGCGATGCGGAAGAGGTACTTGGCGCGCTCGGAACCGGGCAGCGCCGACCACTTCTCGAAGGCCTTGCGGGCGGCCTTGACGGCGCGGTCCACATCGGCGGCGCCGGCCTGCGCGACCTCGGCGAGGACCTCCTCGGAGGAGGGGGAGACGGTCTTGAAGACCTTGCCGTCCGCCGCGTCGGTGAACTCGCCGTCGATGAAGAGCCCGTAGGAGGGGGCGATGTCGACGACCGAGCGCGATTCGGGGGCCGGTGCGTACTCGAAGAGGGATGCCATGGTGATCAGTCCACCGTCACGTAGTCGGGACCGGAGTAACGGCCGGTGCTCAGCTTCTGGCGCTGCATCAGCAGGTCGTTGAGCAGGCTGGACGCTCCGAAGCGGAACCAGTGGTTGCTCAGCCAGTCCTCGCCGACGGTCTCGTTGACCAGGACCAGGAACTTGAGTGCGTCCTTGGTGGTCCGGATGCCGCCGGCCGGCTTCACGCCGATCTGGATGCCGGTCTGCGCCTTGAAGTCGCGGACGGCTTCGAGCATGAGCAGCGTGTTCGCGGGCGTCGCGTTGACGCCGACCTTGCCGGTGGACGTCTTGATGAAGTCGGCCCCGGCCATCATGCCGATCCAGGAGGCGCGGCGGATGTTGTCGTACGTGGACAGCTCGCCGGTCTCGAAGATCACCTTGAGGCGGGCCGCGCTGCCGTCGGGGCGGACGCAGGCCTCCTTGACCGAGCGGATCAGCTCGTAGGTGTCGAGGTAGTGGCCGGCGAGGAAGGCGCCACGGTCGATGACCATGTCGATCTCGTCGGCACCGGCGGCCACGGCGTCGGCCGTGTCGGCGAGCTTGACGGGCAGGGCGGCGCGACCGGCCGGGAAGGCGGTGGCCACGGAGGCGACCTTGACGTCGGCGCCGTTCAGGGCGGCCTTCGCGGTGGCCACCATGTCGGGGTACACGCAGACGGCGGCCGTCGTGGGCGTGGTGCGGTCGGTCGGATCGGGGTGCACGGCCTTGGCGGAGAGCGCCCGGACCTTGCCCGGGGTATCCGCGCCTTCCAGCGTCGTCAGGTCGATCATCGAAATGGCCAGGTCGATGGCATAGGCCTTGGCCGTCGTCTTGATCGAGCGGGTGCCGAGGGAGGCCGCGCGGGCCTCCAGGCCGACAGCGTCGACGCCGGGCAGCCCGTGCAGGAAGCGGCGCAGCGCACTGTCGGACGTCGTCACGTCAGCGAATGCGGTGAGGGTGGTGGGCATGGTCACCACATGAGCATATCTACGCGCGTAGCGGCCTGTCACCCCCTCCCCCCGGAATCGTCCGAAACTCCCCCCGCGCTCCCCCCGCTTTCGCACACGGGTTCGCCGTGACAGTTTGGTGACAGGAAGCAGATGATCCACACGCACAGGATCCGTAAATTTCTCTTCAGCAGCCCGCCACACCTGACCCGGTGCAACACACGCCGAACAGACTCAACGAGGCATGCGACTCTCCTCCGTCTTCCTCACCATGCTTCAAGGAGTCGTTATGCGTTCCGCCCTCGCCCTCCGCACCGCCATCGTCACCGCCGCCGTCGCGGGGACCCTGCTCGCACCGGCCGCCACCTCCGCGTTCGCGGCCGCGCCGCAGACCGCGCTGTCGGCGGCGGCCGCCTCGGACAACAGCCGGTACGAGGGCGAGCCGGTCTACATAGGCGAGGGCCTGGTCGCGGTGCTGCGCAACAAGGCCGAGGGCCCGGAGGCCTGGATCCGCTTCGTGGGCACGGACTGGAAGCCGGGCGACACCTACATGGTCCGCGTCATGGACAAGCTCGACCGCACCCACACCAGCGGTTTGCTCAGCGGGCTGGAGCTCAAGCTCACCAAGGCGGACACGGCGGCCCCCGTCCTCACGGTCACCAAGGCCGGTGTCACCAAGTCCTACCCGCTGCCGAAGGGCGAGGCCACCACGCCCGCGTCCTGCGTCTCCGCGGTCAAGACGGTGCGGCTCGGCGAGTACAAGTCCGCGGACCTGACGATGTCCCCGCAGGGCCCGAAGGCCTTCGTGCGCAACCTGGAAGGCGACCCCGCGCCGCAGACCCTGGACCGCACCCACCCCAACGGTCCGAACCCGGACGCCCTGCGCATCGAGAACCCGAGCGGCGCCAAGCCGGTGCTCCGGTGGAAGTACCAGGTCGGCGACTCCAAGGCCCTCAGCGCCGACTTCCCCGCGCTCCCCAAGGGCTGCACCCCCGAGTACCCGGTCAAGAACGACCCCACCCCGGCCGAGACCTGCGTCTCCGAATCCCGGACGCAGTCGATCGGCGCCGGCCTGAGCGCCGAGCTCACGATGTCCACCAGCGGCCCGAAGGCCGTCGTCCGGAGCGCCGGCAACGACACCGTGGTGTGGCGCACCCTCACCCGCACCTCCTCCGCGCTCCCCGCCTCGGACGGCATGCACCTGCGCATCGTCAACGCGAGCGGCGCCCAGCCCGTGCTCGAGTGGAAGACCCAGGGCGGCGACACCCCGGTCAGCCGGACCGCCTTCCCCGCCCTGCCCAAGGGCTGCACCGCCGAGTACCCGGTCAAGGACGACGCGGCCGCGCCCGCGCCGAAGCCCTCCACCACCTCGAACACCACCACGCAGACCACGGGCCAGACCTCCGTGGTTCCGCAGGGCGCGGTCGCGGCGGGCGCCGAGATCCCGGTCGCGACGGTCGCGGACACCGACAACACCACCACCCTGGCGGCGGGCGCCGGCCTCCTCGCGATCTTCGCCGCGCTCGGCGCGGGCGCCCTGCGCCGTCGCCGCAGCAACGTCTGACGCAGCGGACGCCCAGCGGAAACGTCTTCCCCCCCCTCGGCGGGCCACCCTCGTGGTGGCCCGCCGGTCCCCGTTCAGGAGTTCCCCATGTCCCGCGCCATCCTCCGCGCCGCCCTGCTGCTCGCCCCGGTCGCCCTCGCCGCCCTCACCGGCTGCGGCGGCGCCGCCCCCGCGGCCACGCCTCCGGCGCATGTCGTCGCGACCTCCGCCGCACCCGCCACCGCCTCGGGCCCGGCCCCCGCCGCGTCCGCCGCGCCGATGGCCGCCTCGAAGCCCGTACGGGTCCGCGTGCCCGCGGCGGGGGTCGACACCTCCCCGGTGCTCGAGCTCGGGCTGGCCGCCGACGGGACCGTTGAGGTTCCCTCGGTGGCGGACGGGGACAAGATCGGCTGGTACACCAAGGGCGTCACCCCGGGCGAGACCGGTCCCGCCGTGCTGATCGGCCACTTCGACACCGCCCGCGGCCCGGCCGTGCTCAAGGACGTCGCGAAGGTCAGGATCGGCGACGAGATCACGGTCACCCGGGCGGACGGCAGCACCGCCGTCTTCCGGGTGCGCGAGCTGGAGCAGGTGGACAAGAAGTCCTTCCCCACCGCGAAGGTCTACGGGGACACCGCGCGCCCCGAACTGCGCCTGATCACCTGCGGCGGCGAAATCACCGCAGGTCACCGCCCCGACAACATCATCCTGTACGCCGATCTCGCAGGCTGATTCGCACCGGGGGCGCGGTGAGGCAGAATCGGGCGCATGAGCAGCGAGCAGCCCACTGACGAACCGGTGTACGACGACCGGGTCTACCGCTCCCCCATGGCGACCGTCACCGGAGTGGCGATGCTCGCCCTGCTCGCGTGGCTCTGCGGGGACACCGTGGTGCGGGGCAGCGGGAACGCCCCCTGGATCGCCGTCGCCGTCGCGCTGTGCCTGGCGCCGCTCGTCGTGGCCTTCACCATCCGCCCGGCCGTCTTCGCCAACGCGGACCGGATGCGCGTGCGCAACCCGTTCCGGACCGTCGAACTGCCCTGGGGCGCCGTGGACACCGTGCGCGCCCGGTTCTCGGCCGAGGTGGTGGCCGAGGGGTCGAAGTACCAGCTGTGGTCCATCCCCGTCTCCCTGCGCGAGCGCAAGCGGGTGAACCGCATCCAGAACGGCCGGCCCAGCCGGCTCGGCGGGATCATGGGCCGGAGCATGACCGCTCCCGGCGAGGGCACCCCGCAGCCGGGCGACGCCGCGCCCCGAGCCACCGCCGACAAGGCCGTGGACGAGCTGCGCGAGATGCACGAGCGCGGAGCCTCGCGGGCCGGCGCCCAGGGCGGCGTCAAGGTCGCCTGGTCCTACGAGATCCTCGTGCCGTCGGTGATCGGCGCGCTGCTCCTGATCGTGTTGCTCGCCACGGGCTGACCGGCCGTTTTCCCGGAACCGCGGGGACCGGACGGTGCGTCTCCACTGGCGTGCACCGTCTCAAGGGCAGCGGCAATGCCGCCATCCACCTGCGGATCCGGCTTCTCTCCTGGGTCCTGCTGGCCGTTCACCTCTTCATGGTCGGCTGGCTGATGCTGCGGCCCCTGAACATCCCCTGGGCCGCCGCGGCCAATCTGACCCCGCTGGAGGGGATCCGGGCGGACCTCGCCTACGGGCCCCTGGAGGCGGCCCGCCGGATCGGCGGGGGGCTGGCGCTGCTGGCCCCGCTCGGGGTGCTGCTGCCGCTGGCCGGCGGGCGGGTGGGGCTGTCGCCGCTGGCCGCCTGGTCCTCACTGGCCCGGACCGCCGCGGCGGGCGCCCTGGTCTCGGTCGGGGTCGCGATGCTCCAGACCGCCGTTCCGGGGCAGGTGGTCGACGTGGATTCGGTGCTGCTGAACACCCTCGGCGTGATGATGGCGCACCTGGCCGTCGTACCGGTGCTGCGGGCCAGGCTGCGGCGTTCCCCGAAGGCCGCTGCGGGGTCCGCGGTGAAGGCCGCTGCGGAGGCCGCCCCGGTGGGCGGGGTCCGGGTGGTCCCCCAGATGGGCTCTCAGGGGGCGACCCCGAGAATTACCAGGGTCGGGCTCGGCCGCTGGAGCGACGTTCTCTCCGCGGTTCCTCGGGAGTATTGAGACATCGAGGGAAAGCCTCCCGAGAAGACGACGAACGACCGAGGAGAGACCATGAGCGCCCTTGCCCGCCCCCGTGACGGACGATGGATCGGCGGAGTCTGTGCCGGTCTCGCGCGCCGATTCGGAATATCCGCGAACACGATGCGTCTCATCTTCGTGGTGTCGTGCCTGCTCCCCGGCCCGCAGTTCCTGATCTACCTGGCACTGTGGGTGCTCCTGCCGAACGACAAGACGGCCTCCGCCGGAACCGCCGGCTGGTAGTTCCCGGGCCGCCCGGTCCGCGGGCGGCCCGGCCGGCCGGTGGTCCGGCGCTCAGCCCGCCGTGCGGACCTTCTGGAGCTGCTTGTCGGTCACGGCGTGCGGGACCTCGGGGGTCTTCCCGTTTCCCGCCACGTTGAGGGCCATCAGGCGTACGACGGTGTCCCCCTGGCGCACGACGACGAGGTGCACCTGGGCCGCGACGCCCGCCGCGGAGACGGTCATGGTCCAGCTGACGCTCTCGTCGCCACCCGCCTTGTAGTCGACCGGCTTCACCTCGCGGTAGCTGCCGGCCTTCTTCTCGACGGTGGCGTTGAAGCCCGTCGCGCAGGCGGGCACTGCGTCCTTGAGACGGGCGATCAGCGCCTTCGCGTCGGGCGCGGTGTAGGAGCTGACCGAGGCCGAGACGGCGAGGCCCAGCTCCGTTTGCGAGCCGATGCCCCGGTTGACGGTTTCGCGCGCGGCCGGGTCGGGCTTGTCGCCCATGATGTCGGCGAGCGGCTGGCACGCCTTGCGGTCGGCCTGGGGCTGACCGGCGGGGGCGTTGGGGTTCTTGCCGTTCGCGGAGATCTGGTAGCCGGTCAGGTCCCCCTGCTCCAGGGCGGAGCGCTCCAGCCTGCTCGCGGCCCGCTTGGGCGCGGCCGTGCCGGAGGCACCTGCGGAGCCGGCGGCCCCCGGGGATCCGGTGGAGCCCGCCGATGCGGCCTGGCCGGGTGTGCTCGCGGGGCCCTTCGGGTCTGCGGGCTTGCCGCTCCCGGAGGTGTGCGTACTACTGCATCCCACTGCCGCGAACAGCAGGGCTGGGAGCAGTGCGGCCGTGACGGTCCGAGCCTTCATGCGCATGATCGAATTACCTCATACCCCGTACGTCGGCGGGCAGTTGGCTGTGATCGTGGCACACGCCACGACGTGGCGCACACCTGCCCGAAGGGGTGTGCGCCACGTGTGCGTACGTGCGATTTCCGCAGGCGCGGGTCAGCCGCCGAGGTTGCCGAGGCTGCCGAGCGGCAGGCCGCCGAGGCTGCTGGTGAGCTGGCCGACCGGGTCGCTCGACTGACCGGCCGGCTGGCCCTCCTCGGCGCTCACGTGCTGCTGGCTGGTGAGGTTCTGGACGGTGCCCAGCGCGTCACCGAGACCGACGGCGGGGACGGCGGCCGAGGCGGAACCGGCGGCGACGGCGGCGAAGGCGGCACCGAGAGCGGCGACACCGAGGGTCTTGGCAGCTGACTGCTTCATGAAGGATCGTCCTTGCGACGGGGAAATGAGCGGCTCCGCAAACTAGTCACTTCAAACCCCGACCCGCAAACATCATTAAATACGAGAAGGCGCCCGGGAATTGCTCCTCCCGGGCGCCTTCAGTACGTAATGCCATGGCCTATGCCGAGACAGAACCCCTGGTGGAAGCCGTCTGACGGAACAGCCATTCCGACTTCAGCTCCGCATAACCGGGCTTGATCACGTCGTTGATCATGGCCAGTCGTTCATCGAAAGGAATGAACGCGGACTTCATCGCATTGACAGTGAACCACTGCATGTCCTCAAGCGAATAGCCGAAGGTGTCGACCAGGTGCTCGAATTCGCGGCTCATGCTGGTGCCGCTCATCAGCCGGTTGTCGGTGTTGACGGTCAGCCTGAAGTGCAGCTTGCGCAGCAGTCCGATCGGGTGCTCGGCGTAGGAGAGCGCCGCGCCCGTCTGCAGGTTCGAGGTCGGGCACATCTCCAGGGGGATGCGCTTGTCCCGGACGTACGAGGCCAGGCGGCCCAGCTTCACGGAGCCGTCGGCGGCGACCTCGATGTCATCGATGATCTTCACGCCGTGCCCGAGCCGGTCGGCGCCGCACCACTGCAGGGCCTGCCAGATCGACGGCAGGCCGAAGGCTTCGCCCGCGTGGATGGTGAAGTGGTTGTTCTCGCGCTTGAGGTACTCGAAGGCGTCGAGGTGGCGGGTGGGAGGGAACCCGGCCTCGGCGCCGGCGATGTCGAAGCCGACCACGCCGTTGTCGCGGTAGCGGTTGGCCAGCTCCGCGATCTCCAGCGCGCGGGCCGCGTGGCGCATCGCGGTGAGCAGGGCGCCGACGCGGATGCGGCGGCCGTCGGCCTTCGCGAGGCGCTCGCCCTCGCGGAACCCGTCGTTCACGGCCTCGACGACCTCTTCGAGGGTCAGGCCGCTTTCCAGGTGCTGTTCGGGCGCGTAGCGGATCTCGGCGTACACGACGCCGTCCTCGGCCAGGTCCTGGGCGCACTCGGAGGCGACCCGGAAGAGGGCCTCCTTCGTCTGCATGACCGCGCAGGTGTGCGCAAACGTCTCCAGATAACGCGGCAGGGAACCGGAGTCGGCGGCTTCGCGGAACCAGATGCCGAGCTTGTCGGCGTCGGTTTCGGGAAGGTTCTCGTAGCCGACCTCGCGGGCCAGCTCGATGATGGTCCCGGGGCGCAGGCCACCGTCGAGGTGGTCGTGCAGGAGCACCTTCGGGGAGCGGCGGATCTGATCCGGGGTGGGCAGGTTGGGGGTCTCGCTCGTCATCTGGGCACTCTAGCTCCTACGCGCGTAGAGTGCCGCGTTGATCCCGGGACCCGATATGTAACAGTGACCGCGCGGACGGGTGGAGTACACCTCGGCGTCTGAGACTGTTTCGCCATGGCACAGCATGCGCCGTCGGCGCGCGGGGCCCGTCTGGGGCGGGCGGCCGGCGCGACCGGCTCGATTTCCACAGTCAGCGGTGTGGTGCTCCTGCTTCCCGGAGCATCCAGATTCTCCCCCGGTCCGGTACGGCCGCTCGCTCGGGCACTGGCCCGCGCGGGCGCGGCGGACGGACTGGTCACACACCAGGTCATCCACGGCGGGGACACCCGGGAGGCGGAGGCCGAATGGGCGGCCGACGAGGTGGTCCGCAGGTACGGGGACGTGCCCGTGTGCCTGGCCGGATATGACGCGGGCGGCCGGGCGGCCCTCGCCGCGGCCGGCCACGAAGCCGTCAACTCCGTTCTGGCGCTGGCCCCTTCGCTGCCGAAACGGTCCGCCTCGGACTCCCCCGAACCGGTGAAACAGCTGTCGGGCCGCCGGGTGCTGATCGTCCACGGCACCAACGACGCGCGCAGCGACCCGGAGCTGTCGTACCGGCTGGCGACCCGGGCGAAGAAGGCCAACCGCACGACGTGCCGCTTCGAGGTGCACTCCGACGGCCACGGACTGCGCGAGCACCAGGCCGAAGTCGTGGCCCTGTCCGTGGACTTCGTCCTGGGTTCGGTGTTCAGCGGCCCCTACTCGCGCCCGGTCACCGACGCGCTGGCGGCTCCACCGCCGCTGGGCCTGCGCATGCCGCTCGCCTCCGGCTACGGACGCTCCCTGCGCCGCTGACACCCCGGCCCCGACGGCCGGGCGACCGGCCGGGCCGGGGGCTCCACAGGAGCCGGGGCGGCATCAGGGGGTTCTGGATTGGTGCGGGTGGTCGCGCTGGGCCGTCCGTACCGGCCGCACCGTCCCCTCCCGGTCGGACGACACGGGCGGGCCCGGCGCAACCACCCGAGGCACGCGACCGTGCGAGGGTGCGTTGCCCATGACGGCGAGGCACGGACTCGCGGAGCCCGCACCCTCCCCCGAGAACGCCGTGGTACCACTGTGCCGGTTCGGCATATGCTCGCGAAGATCGAAGGGCATCGTCTTGATGCCTTGCGGGAACACGAGGGGTTTACGAATCGGCGCAGGCCGGGACGAATATGGACATGCCAGCGGATGAAGCGGACCGGCTGAGCGGCGCGGCCCGACGCTTGTACGGATACGCGGCCGAGCGGCACGCCTTCACCGAGGACGAGGCCGCCGAGCTGCTGGGCGACCCGGCCGCCGTCTCCACCGCCATCGCCGAGCTCACGGCGGCGCACCTGCTCCAGCCCCGCCCGGACGGCGCCGAGGACTGCCTCGGGATCGGCCCGACGCGTTGGAGCGCCGTGTCCCCGCGGGCCGCCACCGCCCGGACGCTGGCCCCGCTGGCCCTGCGGATGCGCGAGACCCACGACGAGATGGACCGGCTGCGGACCCTGCTGGAGACGCTGATCCCGCAGTACGAGGCGGGCACCTCGCAGCGGGACCGCGACGGGGTGGACCACCTGGAGATGATCACCGATCAGGACGCGCTGCGGGACCTGCTCCAGGGGTTCGCCGCGTCGGCCGAGTGCGAGATGCTGACCTGCCATCCGGGTGGCGGCCGTCCGGCCGAGATCCTGGCGGAGGCGGTGCTGCGGGACGAGGCCCTGCTGACCCGCGGCGTGCGGCTGCGCACGATCTACCAGCACACCGCCCGCTACTCCCCCCCGACGGCCGCGTACGTCGAGCGGGTGACCGCCCTCGGCTCGCAGGTCCGCACCGTCGGCGACGGCCTGATGCGGATGATCCTCGTCGACCGGCACACCGGCCTGATGGAGGTTCAGGGCGACACCAAGGCGGCGCTGCTGGTGCGCGAGCCCAATGTCGTCCACTTCATGGTGCAGACCTTCGAACGCTCCTGGGCGGCGGCGGAGCCCTTCACCACCACCATCGGCCCGGAGCAGGCCCGCTCCATCTCCGAGGAGCTCCGCCAGACCATCGTGCGGCTGCTGGCGGAGGGGATGGAAGACAAGATCATCGCCCGGAGGCTCGGCATGTCCGAGCGGACCTGCCAGCGCCACATCGCCGAGATCATGCGCGCGGTGGGCGCCAAGTCCCGCTTCCAGGCGGGGTACTTGCTGGCCGCCGCCATCACCCCGACCCCACTCGTGCCCCCGGTCACGCCCCCGGCCGGGGCTCCGGAAGTTCCGGGAGCTCCGGGATGAGACGTCCGCGCCGCGACAGCAGGAACCTCTTGAACTGAGCCACCGGCGGCGTGTCCGGATGCCCGTCCAGCCAGGCCACGCCGATCTCGCGGACCGCGCGCGGAGCGGTGACCGTCAGCTCGACCACCCCCGGCCGGGCCACGGCCGGCGGCGGCAGCAGCGCGACGCCGAGCCCGGCCGCGACGAGCCCGCGCAGGGTCTCGGCCTCCTCCCCCTCGAAGGCCACCCGGGGCGTGAACCCGGCCTCCGAGCAGAGGTCGTCGGTGATCCGGCGCAGGCCGTAGCCGGACTCCAGGGTGACGAAGGTTTCCTCCGCGGCCTCGGCCAGCCGGATCCGCTTGCGGGCGGCGAGGCGGTGGTCGTCGGGGACCACCAGGCGCAGCCGCTGCTCGTCGAGGCGGCGGGCCACCAGGTCGGGGGCGTCGGGCAGCGGGGAGGTCAGGCAGAGGTCGAGCTCGCCGGCCCGGAGCTTCTCCAGCATGGCCTCGCCGTAGTTCTGGACCAGCGAGAACCGTACGCCCGGATGGTCGGCCCGGAAGGCGCGGATGAGCCCCGGTACGGTTTCGGGGCCCAGGGTGTGCAGGAACCCGAAGGCGACCTTGCCGAAGGACGGGTCCGCGTCCTGCTGGACGGAGCCCGCGGCGCGGGCGATCTCCGCGAGCGAGCGCTCGGCGGAGGCGAGGAAGGTGCGGCCGGCGGTGGTGAGGGCGACGGTGCGGCCCTTGCGGGCGAACAGTGCGACGCCCAGGTCCTGTTCGAGGCGGACCATGGCCCGCGACAGGGTGGACTGGGGAACCCCCAGCTCGTGCGCGGCTCGGGTGACGTGCTCGTGCCGGGCGACGGCGGCGAAGTAGGCGAGGCGCGGGGCCAGCGCGTGTGTCACGGCCATGTCTTCTTCGTAACGACTCATCGATAGACACCCATCTGACCTGTACTGATGCACCAGTGGATCGATTATCGCGAATCTGTGCATTGGACGCATGAAAAGACCGGCTCTACGGTCGTACACATGCCTCCCGCTCATACCGGGGCACCCACCACCGTGGGTGCCTCCACCCCGCCTTTCCCTGCCGCAGTCGAAACCCCCTCAGCCCAGACCCCTGCCCCCGAAGCGCGCGAGCCCGGCCGCCCCGGCTACCGCCGGATGAGCCTGGCGCTCTTCGCCGCGGGCCTGGCCACCTTCGCCCTCCTCTACTCCACCCAGGCCCTGCTCCCCGCGATCTCCGCCGGCTTCGGCGTGACGGCGGGTCAGGCCAGCTGGACGGTCTCGGCGGCCACCGGCGCCCTCGCGCTGTTCGTCCTGCCGCTGAGCGCGCTGTCCGAACGGTTCGGCCGGACCCGGATGATGACCTGCTCGATGGTGGTCGCCGTGGGCGTCGGCCTGCTCGTCCCCTTCGCGCCGAACCTGGAGTGGCTGATCGCGCTGCGCGCCGTCCAGGGTGCGGCGATCGCCGGCGTCCCGGCCTCGGCGATGGCGTACCTGGCGGAAGAGGTCAAGCCGAAGGCGCTGGTCGCCGCGATCGGCCTGTTCGTGGCGGGCAACTCCATCGGCGGCATGAGCGGCCGCCTCGTCACGGGCTGGGCGGCCCAGGCCTGGGGCTGGCGCGGCGGGCTGCTGACCGTCGGCCTGATGTCGCTGGCCTGCGCGGTGGCCTTCCTGGTCCTCCTCCCCCGGGCCCGGTTCTTCCGGCCGGCCTCGCTGAACCCGCGCGCGGTGGGACGTACCGTCTCCGGCCACCTGCGCGATCCGCTGCTGCTGCGCCTGTACGGGATCGGCGCGCTGTTCATGACCGTCTTCGGCGCCGTCTACACCGTCATCGGCTACCGCCTGATCGAGGAACCGTTCTCCCTCGGGCAGGGCGTCATCGGCTCGATCTTCCTGGTCTACCTGGTCGGCACGGTCTCCTCGGCGGCCGCCGGCCGACTGGTGGCCCGCACGGGCCGGCGCGGGGCGCTGTACCTGGCGGTGACCACGACCGCCCTCGGCCTGCTCCTCTCCCTGTCGGACTCCCTGCCCTCCATCCTGCTGGGCCTGGTCCTGATCACCGCGGGCTTCTTCGCGGGCCACGCGGTCGCCTCGGCGGCGGTGAGCCGTACGGCGAAGACGGGCCGCGCGCAGGCCTCGGCGCTCTACCAGTCGGCGTACTACCTCGGCTCCAGCGCGGGCGGCACCCTGGGCGCCCTCGCCTACCACTCGGCGGGGTGGGGGGCCACGGTCGCCCTGGCGCTGCTCGCGGTCGTCGGGGTCGTCTCGATCACCCTGTACGGGTCCCACGCGGCCCGCGCGGCGCACGCGGCGGCACTGCCCGCCCGATGAGGCAAGGGCTTGCGGCCGTACTGAGGTACGGCCGTACTGCCCGCTGACGGACCCGGATGGCATGATCGCCGGTCATGCCCCTAGTCAACTTTCACCTGGTCCTCGGTGACACGGTCAGCATGATCTGTCCGGCCCGCGTCGTGGAGGACCGCGCCGACGGCCTGCTGCTGTGGATCGCCCCGGGCACGCCGGTCTGGCGCGCCGAACTGCCGCCCGGCACCCACCTGCGCGACCTGCCGCCGGGCGGCTCGTACCCGCTGCGGGCGAGCCGGTGGCGGCGCGGGGGCGCGCTGATACTCCAGCCGGCCGGGGCCGGGCACGCGGTGTGGTGGACCTTCACCGAGGAGCAGGAGTTCCGGGGCTGGTACGTCAACCTCGAATCCCGCGCGCGGGCCGGTGCGGACATCCACGTGACCGACCATGAGCTGGACATCACGGTCGCCCCGGACCGGACGTGGCAGTGGAAGGACGAGGAGTCCTTCGCCGCGAAGACGGGCCACCCGGTGTACTGGACGGCGGCCGAGGCCGAGGAGATACGCGCGGAGGGCGTCCGCGTCACCGGACTCGTGGAGTCGGCCTCCTACCCCTTCGACGGCACGCGGTGCGATTTCCGCCCGCCCGCCTCGTGGACCCTCCCGGACCTCCCGGAGCTGCCGCTGGGGACGGTCACCGCCCCCTCGGGGGTGCTGGTGCTGGGCAAGGCGGGCTGGATCGACGACCGGCAGGACGGTGCCCCGCTCTGGTCGGAGCGCGCCTTCGCCGCGGCGGCCGCGGGCGGCGGCCACCTCCACGACGGCGAGGCCGCCGTGCCCGCGACGTGGGGGTACGAGTCGGTGGCCGTACCGGCCGCCGCCGACCGGCCGCTGCCGGTACGGGCCCGGACCGCACCCTCCCCCTTCGACGACGAACCGGTGGTCCGCACCCTGGAGGTCTCCCTCGGCCTCCCCTGGGACCACGCGGCCCACGGTCCCGGCCCGGTCCAGCTCGGCGACCTCCCCGTCGACCGCTGCGGCATGGTCCTGGGCGACGCCCGCGCCCTGGACGGCTTCGAGGGCCTGTCCGGGGAGTCCGTGGACGGGCTGGCCGACCTCACCTACTGGGGCGGACACGCGGAGGCCGCCCACGCGGTCTTCGGCGGCGAGCCGGTGTCCGGCGGCTCCGGACCGCACGGCTTCCTCGACCTCCCGCTCGCGGAGGCGACGGCCCTCGCCGGGCAGATGAAGGACTGGCTCCGCGAAGGTCCGGGCAACGGCCTGATGGTCTCGGTGGACCCCCACACCGACTACCACCGCTGCCGGCGCGCGGGCTGGGACCACCCGCTGCTGGCCGGGGTCGTCGAAGTGGGCGGCTGCCGGGTGCTCGGGCTGGACTGGGATCCCGGGGACCACTCCATGCGCCACCGCGGCGAGCGGGCGTCCGGGCAGGTGTACCCGGTGACGCTGGAGGAGCGCGCGGGCGAGGCCGTACTGTGCTGGACCATCCCGCCCCACGAAGAGGAGGCGGAGGCCTGACCTGGCACTTCCCCGGGCCGCCGCGTGCCGGGCTGCGGTTGTCAGAGGGCTCGGGTAGGTTCCGGAGCATCCGGAACTACCAGGGGGATCAAGGGACATGACGGAAACGACCGACCGCGGGAGCGGCACCGAGCTGGACGCGGCCCTGGACCGGTACCGCGTCGAGCTCACCGGCTACTGCTACCGGATGCTCGGCTCCTCCTTCGACGCCGAGGACGCCGTGCAGGACACGTACATCCGTGCCTGGCGCAGCTTCGACAAGTTCGAGGGCCGGTCCTCGCTGCGCTCCTGGCTGTACCGGATCGCCACCAACGTCTGCCTGGACCTGCTGAACGCGGGGAACAAGCGCGCCCGCCCCATGGACCTGACCGCCCCCCAGCACCAGGCCTCCGCGATCCTCAACGAGCGGCCCGAGGTGACCTGGCTGGAGCCGGTCCCGGACGGCCGGGTGCTCCCGCAGACCGCCGACCCGGCGGAGATGGCGCTGGCCAAGGAGTCCGTACGGCTCGCCTTCGTCGCGGCGCTCCAGCACCTGCCCGCCAAGCAGCGGGCGGTGCTGATCCTGCGCGAGGTGCTCGCCTGGAAGGCGGACGAGGTCGCCACCCTGCTGGACACCACCGTCGCTTCGGTCAACAGCGCCCTGCAGCGGGCCCGCGCCACGCTCTCGGCGACCCGGATCCGCGAGAGCGAGGCCGCGGACCCGCTCGACGCCGCGCAGGCCAAGCTCCTGGAGCAGTACCTCACCGCCTTCGAGGCGTACGACATCACCCGTCTGACCACCCTCCTCCACGAGGACGCGGTGCTGTCGATGCCGCCCTTCGACCTGTGGCTGCGGGGCCACGAGGACATCGCGGCCTGGCACCTGGGCCAGGGCATCGGCTGCAAGGGCTCGCGCCTCGTCCCGACCACGGCGAACGGCCTGCCCGCCTTCGGCCAGTACCGGCCGCGCGAGGACGGTCAGCCGGGCTGGACCCCGTGGGCGCTCCAGGTGCTGGAGATCTCAGACGGGAAGATCGTCGGGCTCAACGCCTTCCTGGACACCCCCCGCTGGTTCCCGCTCTTCGGGCTCCCCGAGCAGCTCGACGAGTCCGACGAGGTCCAGCAGGGCGCGTAGGGCCGGACCGGCCCCGGTGATCCGGAAGGGCCGGTCCCCGGCGGTGAGGCGCAGCCGGGCCAGCGCCTCGACGGTGCCCAGGCCCGGCGCGGTGACGGCGGCCGCGTCGCACACCACCGCGCCCGCGCCGCCCTCGTACAGCAGGGCGAGCCGGGCACACAGCCGGGCCGTGTCCCGGGCGGTCGTCGGGGGCGGTCCGGGCAGCACGAGTCGCTTGGTCTCCACGAGGGGATGACTCCCCCGCGGCCCGGAATTCATCGGCGGGTCGGACGGCCGGGCGGACAGCCGGGCACGAAAAACGGGACCGGCGCACCAGCGCCGGTCCCGTTCGTCTGTACGGGGATCCGCGGGTCAGGCGATGCGGTCCAGCACGATCGGGGTGGCGGTGAAGGCCGTGCCCGCCGCCGCGATGTCGAAGGTGCCGTCCAGCGCCGCGAGGGCGTAGTCGAACTTCTCCGGGGTGTCCGTGTGCAGGGTCATCAGGGGCTGGCCCGCCGTCACGGTGTCGCCCGGCTTCGCGTGCAGCTCGATGCCCGCGCCCGCCTGGACCGGGTCCTCCTTGCGCGCGCGGCCGGCGCCCAGGCGCCAGGCACCGACGCCCACCCCGTACGCGTCCAGGCGCGTCAGCACGCCCGAGGCGGTGGCGGTGACCACGTGCTGCTCGCGGGCCACCGGCAGGGCCGCGTCCGGGTCGCCGCCCTGGGCCGCGATCATCCGGCGCCACACGTCCATCGCGGAGCCGTCGGCCAGCGCCTTCGCCGGGTCGGCGTCCTTGATGCCCGCCGCGTCCAGCATCTCCCGCGCGAGGGCCAGGGTCAGCTCGACGACGTCCGAGGGACCGCCGCCCGCCAGGACCTCCACCGACTCGCGGATCTCCAGCGCGTTGCCGGCGGTCAGGCCGAGCGGGGTGGACATGTCGGTGAGCAGGGCGACCGTCTTGACGCCCGAGTCGGTGCCCAGGCCCACCATGGTGCGCGCCAGTTCGCGCGCGTCCTCGATGTTCTTCATGAACGCGCCGGTGCCGACCTTCACGTCCAGGACGAGCGAGCCGGTGCCCTCCGCGATCTTCTTCGACATGATGGAGGAGGCGATCAGCGGGATGGCCTCGACCGTGCCCGTGACGTCGCGCAGCGCGTAGAGCTTCTTGTCGGCCGGGGCCAGCCCGTCGCCCGCCGCGCAGATGACCGCGCCGGTGGTGTCCAGGACGTGCAGCATCTCCTCGTTGGAGAGCAGCGCGCGCCAGCCGGGGATGGATTCCAGCTTGTCCAGGGTGCCGCCGGTGTGGCCGAGGCCGCGGCCCGAGAGCTGCGGTACGGCCGCGCCGCAGGCGGCGACGAGCGGGGCCAGCGGCAGGGTGATCTTGTCGCCGACGCCGCCGGTGGAGTGCTTGTCCGCCGTGGGGCGGGAGAGCGAGTCGAAGTTCATCCGCTCGCCGCTCGCGATCATCGCGGCGGTCCAGCGGGCGATCTCGGTGCGGTTCATGCCGTTCAGCAGGATGGCCATGGCCAGCGCCGACATCTGCTCGTCCGCGACCACGCCGCGCGTGTACGCGTCGATGACCCAGTCGATCTGCTCGGGGCTCAGCTCGCCGCGGTCTCGCTTGGTGCGGATGACGGAGATGACGTCCATGGAAGTGCTTCCTTCTACGCGCATAGAGAGAGGGGTTACCCGTTACGGAAGGACGGACGGCCCCCCGCCCGGCAGGGCGGAGGGCCGTCGTCGTGACTATCTGAGGTGGTCCGGCCCGAAGGCCTGCGGCAGCATCGCGGAGAGCGGCAGGATGCCCTCCGGCGTCTCCACCTGGAGTTCCGGGCCGCCGAACTCGAACAGCAGCTGCCGACAGCGGCCGCACGGGACGAGGATCTCGCCCTTGCCGTCCACGCACGTGAAGTGCGTCAGCCGGCCGCCGCCCGTGGCCTGGAGGGAGGAGACCAGGCCGCACTCGGCGCACAGGCCGAGTCCGTAGCTCGCGTTCTCGACGTTGCAGCCGACGATCGTGCGACCGTCGTCGACCAGCGCGGCGACGCCGACCGGGAAGCCCGAGTACGGGGCGTACGCACGGGACATGGCGTCCCGTGCCGCCTCGCGCAGGCTCTCCCAGTCCACGGAGCCGAGCACCGCCTGGGGCGCCGTCACTTGCCCTGGCCCTTGCGGTACGGCATGCCGTCCGCCTTGGGCATCCGCAGGCGCTGCGCGGACAGCGCGAGCACGAGCAGCGTGGTCAGGTACGGGGCGGCGTCCACGAACTGGCTGGGCACCGCGTCGGTCAGCGCATACCAGAGGAAGAGCAGCACGGCGAAGACCGCCGAGACGCCGGCCTGGACGTACTTCTTCTTGTAGAGCTGCCAGGCGACGACCAGGACCAGCAGGATCGCGATGAGCAGCAGCATCGCGTGGACGTTCTCGGCGCCGCCGCGCAGCTTGAGGCTGTCGGTGAAGCCGAAGAGGCCCGCACCCAGCGCCATGCCGCCCGGCATCCAGTTGCCGAAGATCATCGCGGCGAGACCGATGTAACCGCGGCCGCCGGTCTGGCCCTCCTGGTAGATCGGGCTGGCCACGACCGACAGGAACACCCCGCCCAGGCCCGCCAGGCCGCCCGAGACGATCACGGCGATGTACTTGTACTTGTAGACGTTGACGCCGAGCGATTCGGCGGCGACGGGGTTCTCGCCGCAGGAGCGCAGCCGCAGGCCGAAGGTGGTGCGCCACAGCACCCACCAGGTGCCGGGGATCAGCAGCAGTGCGACGACGGTCAGCAGCGACAGGTTGGTGACCAGTCCGCCGATGACGCCGGCGAGGTCGGAGATGAAGAACCAGTGCTTGCCCTGGAGGGTGGCCATCCAGTCGGACAGCCCCGGCACGGTGATCTTGTAGATCTCCTCGACGCGCGGGGACTGCTTGGAGGAGCCGCCCGGAGCGTCGGCGAAGGTGAAGTTCGACAGGTACTGGGTGAAGCCCAGGGCCAGGATGTTGATGGCCACACCGGAGACGATGTGGTTCACGTTGAAGGTGACCGTGATGATCGCGTGCAGCAGGCCGCCGATGGCGCCGCCGATGATGCCGACGAGGACGCCGGTCCACGGGCCCCACTGGTAGCCGGCCCAGGCGCCGAACCAGGTGCCGAGGATCATCATGCCTTCGAGGCCGATGTTGACCACGCCCGCGCGCTCGGCCCACAGGCCGCCGAGGCCGGCGAGGCCGATCGGCACGGCGAGGGAGAGCGCGCCGGAGACCTGGCCGACCGAGGTCAGGTCGTTCGCGCCGCTGATCACGCGGACCAGGGAGACCAGCGCGAGGCCGCCCGCGACGATCAGCATGATCCACGGGAGGGTGAGCTTCTTGCGGCCGCCCTGCTTCTTGGGCGCGGCGCTGGTCGCTGAAACGGTGCTGGTGCTCACGCCGAGACCTCCTTCTCGGTCTTGATGGCGTGGCCTGCGGCCAGTTCCTCGCCGACCTTCTGCTGCTGGCGGCGGATGCCGTAACGGCGGACGAGCTCGTAGGAGACGACGACCGCGATCACGATCAGGCCCTTCATGATCGTGCCGATCTCCTTGGCGTACCCGGCCGTGTCGAGCGAGGCCGAGGCCTTGTCGATGAAGGCCATCAGGAACGCGGCGAAGAAGATGCCGATCGGGCTGTTGCGGCCGAGGAGCGCGATGGTGATGCCGGTGAAGCCGATGCCGACCGGGAAGGACAGGCTGTACGTGTGGCTCTCGCCGAGCAGGACCGGCATGCCGGCGAGGCCGGCGACGGCGCCCGAGATGAGCATCGAGGTGATGATCATCTTCTTGGCGTCCACGCCGGAGGCCTGCGCCGCGGACTCGCTGGCGCCGGTGGCGCGCAGGTCGAAGCCGAAGCGGGTGCGGTTGAGCGCGAACCAGTAGACGATGCCCAGCGCGAAGGCGATGAAGGTGAAGCCGTAGATCTCCAGGCCGTCACCGAAGGCGAAGGCCGGGAACCAGCCGGACTTGGCGATCTCGCCGGTGGTCAGGTCGTTCGAGCCCGCGGGCTGGACGCCGAGGTTCTTCGGCAGGATCAGCCAGGCGATCAGGCTGGTCGCGATGGCGTTCAGCATGATCGTGGAGACGACCTCGCTGACACCGCGCTTGGCCTTCAGGATGCCGGCGATGCCGGCCCAGGAGGCACCGACCAGCATGGCGACGACCACGATCAGCAGGATGTGCAGCGGACCGGGCAGCGTGACCGCCGCGCCGACCACCGCGGACAGCATCGCCGCGAGGCGGTACTGGCCGTCGACGCCGATGTTGAAGAGGTTCATCCGGAAGCCGATGGCCACCGCCAGGGCTGCCAGGTAGTACGTACCGGCCTGGTTGATGATGAGGACCTGGACGTCCTCGTAGCCGGCGTTCTCCACCATGAGGCGAAGCGGGTCGATCGGGTCGACGCCTGTCGCCGCCAGCACGATCATGGTCAGCGCGAAGGCGGTGACCAGGGCGAGCGCGGGTCCGGCGAAGCCGAGGAGCAGCCGGTCCTTGTCGAATTTCTTCATCGGGCCTCGTCCTCCGGAGAGTCGGTACGGGCGTCCGTGCCGGCGTCGGAGTGGTTGTCGGTGGCTTCCAGGTGCCCGGAGGCGGCGCCCGTCATGGCGGTGCCGAGCTCCTCGGGGGTCACGGTCGCGGGGTCGGCGTCCGCGACCAGGCGGCCGCGGTAGATGACGCGCAGGGTGTCGGACAGGCCGATCAGCTCGTCGAGGTCGGCGGAGATCAGCAGGACCGCCAGGCCTTCGCGGCGGGCCTCGCGGATCGCGTCCCAGATCTGCGCCTGCGCGCCCACGTCCACACCACGGGTGGGGTGGGCGGCGATGAGGAACTTCGGGTTGTGGCTCATCTCGCGGCCGACGATCAGCTTCTGCTGGTTGCCGCCGGAGAGCGAGGAGGCGGTGACCTCGATGCCGGGCGTGCGGACGTCGTACTCGCGCACGATCCGCTCGGTGTCCTTGCGGGCGGCCTTCGGATCGAGGATGCCGCGCTTGGAGTTGGGGGCCTCGGTGACGTGGCCGAGGATGCGGTTCTCCCAGAGGGGGGACTCCAGCAGCAGACCGTGCCGGTGGCGGTCCTCGGGGATGTAGCCGATGCCGCCCTCGCGGCGCTTGCGCGTCGCGACGGTGGAAATGTCGGTGCCGTCCAGCGTGATGGTGCCGCCGTCCGGGATGCTCATGCCCATCAGGGCCTCGATGAGCTCCGTCTGGCCGTTGCCCTCGACGCCCGCGATGCCGAGCACCTCACCCTTGTGGATGGTGAGGTTGATGTTGGCCAGCACCTCGCGGACCACGCCGTCCGGGTCGGTCGCGGCCAGCCGCAGGTCCTGGACCTTGAGCATCGGCGTGGTGGTGACCGTGGACTCGCGGGTCTCGGGCGAGGGGAGTTCGGAGCCGACCATCAGCTCGGCGAGCTGCTTGGTCGTGGTGGTGCGCGGGTCGGCGGTGCCGACCGTGGTGCCGCGCCGGATGACGGTGATGTCATCGGCGACCTTCAGGACCTCGCCCAGCTTGTGCGAGATGAAGATGACCGTCAGGCCTTCGGCCTTGAGCTCGCGCAGGTTGTCGAAGAGCGCGTCGACCTCCTGCGGCACGAGCACGGCGGTCGGCTCGTCGAGGATGAGGATCTTGGCGCCTCGGTAGAGGACCTTGAGGATCTCCACGCGCTGCCGGTCGGCGACGCCCAGGTCCTCGACCAGGGCGTCGGGGCGCACGCCGAGGCCGTACGCGTCCGAGATCTCCTTGATCTTCTTGCGCGCCTTCGCGCCGATGCCGTAGAGCTGCTCGCCGCCGAGAACCACGTTCTCCAGGACGGTGAAGTTGTCGGCCAGCATGAAGTGCTGGTGCACCATGCCGATGCCGCGGGCGATGGCGTCGCCGGGGCTGTGGAAGGAGACCTGCTCCCCGTCGATCGCGATGGTGCCCTCGTCCGGCTTCTGCATGCCGTAGAGGATCTTCATCAGGGTCGACTTGCCGGCGCCGTTCTCACCGACGAGGGCGTGGACCGTGCCCTTGCGGACGGTGATCGCGATGTCCTTGTTGGCGACGACGCCGGGGAAGCGCTTGGTGATGCCGTGCAGTTCTACGGCGGGGGGCGGGCTGGACGCGTTGATGACGCACTCTCCTTGGCGCGGAAGGAGCTGAAGGCAGGGAGGGGGACAGGGCGGGGAGAGAAAGTATCGCGTCCACGATGCTTCTACGCGCGTAGCACTGTCGAAAGTGAAAACTTGCGGCCAACCGGCCACAAGATCACACGAAACCACGTGACAAGGATCGGGGCCCGGGAGCGATAGAGACCGCTTCCCGGACCCCGGAGACCACGTTTACCGCATGTCAGACGGTGCCTTACGGCGCGGTCTTGACGGTGATCTTCTTGGCGATGATGTCGGCCTTGGCCTTGTCGACCGCGGCGACGACGTCCGTCATCTTCTTGTACTCGGGGTTGGAGTCGGCCAGGCCGACGCCGTCCTTGTCGAGGCCGTAGCGGACCTCACCGGACTGGGGCTTGCCGTCCTGGACCGACTTGATCAGGTTGAAGACGGAGAGCGAGACCTGCTTGGTGACCGAGGTCAGGATGTGGTCCTTGTACTTCGCCAGACCGGCCTGGTTGTACTGGTCCGAGTCGACGCCGATGGCCCACTTGCCCTTGGCGGCGGTGGCCTCGATGGCACCCGAGCCGGCCAGACCGGCGGCCGCGTAGATCACGTCGGCGCCCTTGTCGAGCTGACCCTCGGCAGCGGCCTTGCCCAGGTCGGGCTTGGCGAAACCGTCGAAGTTCGGCGGCTGGGTCAGGTACTGGGTGAGCACCTTGGCGTTCGGGTTGGTGTCCTTGACGCCCTGGACGAAGCCCGCCTCGAACTTCTTGATCAGCGGAACCTCGACACCGCCGATGAAGCCGACCGTGCCGGACTTGGACGCCTTGGCGGCGGCGACGCCGGCCAGGTAGGAGCCCTGCTCCTCGTTGAAGACGAGGTTGGCGATGTTCGGAGCGGTCACCGAGGTGTCGTCGATGATGCCGAACGTGGTCTTCGGGAACTTCTCGGCGACCTTCTTGATGGCCGGCGCGTAGGAGAAGCCGACGCCGATGACCGGGTTGTTGCCCTTGCGGGCCAGCTCGGTCAGGCGCTGGACCTTGTCGGCCTCGCCCTCACCATCGGTGGGCTCCGCCTCGGCGCCCTTGACCTGCAGGTCCTTCTCGGCCTGCTGGAGGCCGGCGTAGGCGGCGTCGTTGAACGACTGGTCGCCGCGGCCACCGATGTCGTACGCGATGGCGACCGACTTCTCCGGGGAGGAGGAGGGGGACGACGAGTCCGAGGACTTCTTACCGCCACAGGCGGTGGCCGAGAGGGCCAGCGCCGCGGACGCGATGCCCACGGTGGCGATCCTGGTGATCCGGCGCAAGGGGAGGCTCCTTCAAAACCTGACCGAAGCGCCACGACCGGCGCTGGTTTCGCCGCGATCGTAACGCGCGTAGATGTCAGTTAAAGGCCCGTTCATGAGTCGTTATCGGATCGTCGTGAACCAGACAGTGACCGATTGGTAACTCCCGCACCGTCCAGCCCTTGTGTACCAAGGGCTGGACACTACCGGCCGGTCGGCCGCGAATGCTGTAGCGATTTCGGCCAGTCCGTCAGCCGGCGGGCCTGGCGCGGCGCGCCTCCAGCGGTCGGCCGTCCAGCAGCGCGGCGGCCGTGAAGAACTCCACGCCGACCCCGATCGCGGCCTCGTCCACGTCGAAGTCGCCCCGGTGCAGGTCCCGCTTGGCCGTGTCGCCGGGCGTCCGGACCCCCAGTCGGGCCATGGCTCCGGGCACGTGCTCCAGGTACCAGGAGAAGTCCTCGCCGCCCAGGCTCTGCTCGGTGTCCTCGATCGAGTCGGCGCCGAGCCGGGCGGCCATCGACTCGCGGAGCAGTTCGGTGACCACCGGGTCGTTGACCACCGGGGGCACGCCGCGCACGTAGGTGATCTCCGACTTGGCCCGGTGCAGGGACGCGATCTCGTCGATGGCCGCGTGGATCTGGTCGGGGGCCTCGTGCCAGGCGTTCAGGTCCAGGCAGCGGATGGTTCCGGACAGCTCCGCGTGCATCGGGATGACGTTGCAGGCGTGTCCGGCCTCGATCCGGCCCCAGGTGACCGACATGCCCGAGCGGGCGTCCATCCGCCGGGCCAGCACGGCCGGCAGGTCGACGGCGAGCCGGGCGGCCGCCGTCACCAGGTCGGTGGTCAGGTGCGGACGGGCGGTGTGCCCGCCGGGCCCTTCGAGGGTGACCTCCAGCCGGTCGCAGGCCGAGGTGATGGGCCCGCTGCGCAGACCGATCCGCCCGGCGTCGACCCGCGGGTCGCAGTGCACGGCGATGATCTTGCCCACACCGTCCAGCACCCCGGAGTCGATGGCCTCGGTGGCGCCGCCCGGCAGGACCTCCTCGGCGGGCTGGAAGAGCAGCCGCACCGGCCGGGGCAGCAGGCCCTGGCGGTCGAGCTCGGCGAGGACGAGGCCGGCGCCGAGGACGACGGCGGTGTGCACGTCGTGGCCGCAGGCGTGGGCGCGGTCCGGGACGGTCGAGCGGTACGAGACGTGGGTCTTGGCGTCCGGGATGGGCAGGGCGTCGATGTCCGCGCGCAGGGCCAGCATGGGCCGCACCCGGTCCCAGGTCCCGACGTCACAGATGAGGCCGGTGCCCGATTTCAGCACCCTCGGGCGCAGGCCCGCTTTCTCCAGCCGGGCCTTGATCGCCGCCGTGGTGCGGAACTCGTGGTGTCCCAGCTCGGGATGCATGTGCAAGTCCCGGCGGAAGGCGATCAGTTCGGCACGCAGGTGGTCCGGAAGCTTGCCGGGCAGCTCGGGCCGGTCGGGCTTGCCGGGCAGGGCGGTCTGGGACTCGCGGGACATCAACTGGTTCACCCGTTTAAGAGTAGGCGCACCTCCACCTCAACTGGCCGGAGATCACCAAAAGTTCATGCCGTTAGGGGAAAGAAACCCGGCCTCTGGACGCATGACCGGATGTGAGTGGGGGTAAACTCGCGCGCTCACTTGGGCCCTCATCCGGCCGCCGGGGCCGCCTGAGCAGGAAGTCTGTGCACATCGCGGGCCGTGTCGGTGACCCCGGCGAGGAAACCGCGGGCCCTCGACGAGGCGTCCCGCGTGAGCCAGCGCGGATCCACATCGCATACGGCCACCGTCACACCGGTACCGGTCAGGGCGTACGGCAGCGTGTGGACGACCGTGGACGGAAAGCTGACGATCGTACGGCCGACCGGTCCACGCCGCGCGATCAGCTCCAGCGGCAGGTCCGGACGTACGATCTCCAGCCCCGTCGCCTCGCTCAGCGCGCGCAGCTTCTCCGGGGACTCCCGGCGGTGCGCGAAGTAGCGGGTGGCGCCGTGCGCCAGGGCCAGGGCTCGGACCGCTTCGCGGTAGCGGTCCGGATCGACCACCCCGGTCTCCACCAGCGAGGTCCCGACCAGGTCGGTGCCCTTCGTCAGGCGCGGCGGGCCGAAGCGGGACCGGGTCCAGGCGAAGTCGTTGAGCCGGACGGTCATCGCCGTGTGCGGGGCGGTCACCGGCATCGAGGTGAACACCTCGACGCGGCGCGCGCCGCCCGGGCTCGGGGTGAACCTCCGCCGGGCGGTCGCCGAGACCGGTGCGTACGCCAGATCGCGCAGTCGGCCCGGCAGTCCGCCGCCGCCGACCCGGTGCCAGCGCACGAGCCGCTCGCCGCGGGCCGTCTGGGCGACGAACTCCATGGTGGCGGTGCCGTCGTCGACCACGACGAGGTCCTCGGCCCGGACCAGGGTCAGCAGGAGCTGCACGTAGCGCGAGAAGGGATCCCCTATCACCACCCGGCGCGCGCCGCGCACGTCGCGCGTGAGGGCGGTGAGCGCCTTCAGGGGCGCGAGGCGGCCGCCGCGTGCCTCCTGCCAGCGCACCTCGTGCCCCTCGTCCCGGGCCAGCCCCGCCATCCGGCGCAGCTGCCCGCGGGACATCGGGTCGGTGGGCGGCAGCACGACGATCCGGACCCCCGTCCCCTCCCCTCCCCCCGGGTGGCGCTCGGCGGCCCCCGCGGGCGCCCGTGAGGGCTGGCGCGGCACGCCGTCGAGCAGCCTGCCGGGCTCGGGTGCCGGCCTGCTCCGCGCGTGGGCCCACTCCAGGACGTTGAGCAGCTGGACGGGGCTCTCCACCAGGGCCAGGGTCCGGGCGGAAGCGGAGGCGGAGTCGGAGGCAGGGGCGGATGCGGGGGTGGGGGCTGAGCGGGTCACCGGGTACTCCTCGTCAGAGGGTGGAAGGGGACGACACGCAGGCGGTACGGGGCGGAGCGGGGATCGGGGGCGGGGCGGCCGGATCCGGGACGGGCGGATCCGGCGGCGCCCCGCCCTTTCACACCGCGGCGAGCTCGCCCTGGACCCGGCGCAGCTTCTTCATGGGGCCGAGCTCGGACTCGTAGACCCGCTTGACCCCGTCGCCCAGGGCCGTCTCGATGGTGCGGATGTCGCGGACCAGCCGCGACAGGCCGCCCGGCTCCACGGACGCCGCCTGGTCGGAGCCCCACATCGCCCGGTCGAGGGTGATGTGGCGTTCGACGAAGGCCGCGCCGAGCGCGACCGCGGCCAGGGTGGTCTGCAGGCCCGTCTCGTGGCCGGAGTAGCCGATCGGGACGTTGGGGTACTCCTCCCGCAGGGTGTTGATGACCCGCAGGTTGAGCTCCTCCGCCTTGGCCGGGTAGGTGGAAGTGGCGTGACAGAGCAGGATGTTGTCGCTGCCGAGCACCTCCACCGCATGCCGGATCTGCTTCGGGGTGGACATCCCGGTGGAGAGGACGATCGTGCGGCCGGTCGCGCGCAGCGCGCGCAGCAGCTCGTCGTCGGTCAGGGAGGCGGAGGCCACCTTGTGCGCGGGGACGTCGAACTTCTCCAGGAAGGCGACGGCCTCGGTGTCCCACGGGGAGGCGAACCAGTCGATGCCGCGCTTGGCGCAGTGCTCGTCTATGGCGCGGTACTCGTCCTCGCCGAACTCCACGCGGTGGCGGTAGTCGATGTAGGTCATCCGGCCCCAGGGGGTGTCGCGCTCGATGTCCCACTGGTCGCGCGGGGTGCAGATCTCGGGCGTGCGCTTCTGGAACTTCACGGCGTCGCAGCCGGCTTCGGCGGCGGCGTCGATGAGGGCGAGGGCGTTGCCGAGGTCGCCGTTGTGGTTGATGCCGATCTCGCCGACGACGTACACGGGCTGACCGGGGCCGGCGGTGCGCGAGCCGAAGGTGCGGAGGCGGGCGGCTGCGGGGGTGTGCTTCATGGCAGAGCTGTCCTTCGGTACGAGGTGCGGGGGCTGGACGGGTACGGCAGGGGCGGGCGCGGAAGCGGGCGATGGCGAGGGAGGAGTGAGTACGGGCGCCAGTGCGCGGGCGCGGGCCAGGTCGTGGGGATCGTCGATCTCCAGGACCCGGGCGGGATCGGTGGCCACGGGCACGGTCCGCCCGAAGAAGCGGTGCCGGGCGGTGCGGAACCCGGCGGCGGCCATGGCGTAGGCGGCACCGGTCTCCAGCAGGTCCTGGGGACGGTCCTGGCGGCGGGGGCGGTACGAGGCCTCGTGGTTGACCCCGGCTCCGGAGCCGTCGGCCCCGGCCCGCCAGAGGAAGCCGTGGAAGGGAGCCACGGTGAGCGCGGAGTCGGCGGCGCCGGAGGCGACGGCCGCGGCGACCGACTCGACGTCGGAGGCGGTGATGAAGGGGCTGGTGCACTGGACGAGGAGGACCACGTCGACCGTGACCGAGTGCAGCTCCTCGAAGGCGTCGAGCGCGTGCAGCACGGCGGCTTCGCTGGTCGCGGTGTCCCCGGAGATCCCGGCGGGCCGCCGCAGCGCCACGGCCCCGGCGGCGCGGGCGGCGGCGGCGATCGCCTCGGAGTCGGTGGACACCAGGACGTCGGTGACGCTGCCGGCCCCGAGGCAGGCCCGCACGGCCCGTACGACCAGCGGCATCCCGCCGACGTCGGCCAGGTTCTTGCCCGGCACCCCCTTGGACCCCCCACGGGCGGGGATCACGGCCAGCACCCGCAGGCTCCCGGGCTGCCGGGCCCCGGCTCCGGTGGCGGTGCCGACGTCGACGCTGCTGTCGGCGCCGGCTCCGGCGGCGCGGGCGCTCACAGCTCCCCCAGCCGGCGGATCACCGGCGCGACGCGCTGGACGCCGTGGCGGTAGGCGCCGCGGGCAGCTTCGCGCAGGTGCGTACGGAGCTTGCGGCGCAGCCGGGACTCCCCGGCGGGCCGCCGGGCGGCGCCGGGCAACGGGCGTCCGTCCGGGCCCAGTTGATGCCTGGCCAGGATCCCGGGCAGGTACCCGGGAGCGGTGGTCTGCGTGTAGTGGGGGGCGAGGGCGGGCAGTTGGTCCCGCTCCAGGAGCTCCGCGAGGCGGCTGCGGGCCGCGGCGTACGCGCCGCCCACAGCGCCGCCCACCGCGGAGCCGTCCGCACCGGCGGCCACGCCCTGCGCCGCCAGCCACTCGGGGTTCCCCCGGGGCAGCAGTCCCGCGTCGAGCTGGGTCCAGGAGGCCAGGCAGCCCGAGCCGAGGAAGTGGTGGTTGCCCAGGGCCTCCCGGATGCCGAGGTCGGTCAGGACCGCCGTCGGGATTCCGCGGTGCAGCGATTCGAGGGCGGCCGTGGAGGAGACGGTCACCAGCAGGTCCGCGGTGTCCAGGACCTCGCCCATGTTCCCGTAGACCAGACGGCAGTTGACGGGGAGGCCGCCGGGCAGCCGCTCCGCCAGACGCTGGTACGGGTGCTCCTCCAGGTGCGTGGTGTGCTCCCCGGGGCGGCTGCGCAATTTGATCAGCACCTCGCGCTCCGGGTGCAGCCGGGCGTGTTCCGCGGCGCGGCCCAGCAGGTACGCGCGGTCCGCGCGGCCGTCCGGCACGGACGGCTGGACCGCGAAGACCACCCGGTGGGCCGTGTCGCCGACCGGCTCGTGGGGTGCTCCGTCGAGGAACGGCAGCGCCGTCTCCACGACGGCCCCCGCGTCCGCGCCCGCTCCCTCGTACACCTCGCGGAACCGCCCCGCGTCGTGGCGGGAGTTGGCGAGGACGAGGTCGGCGCCGTGCCGCAGCAGAAGCCCGTCGGCGAGTTTCTCGTAGACGACCCCGACGTACCCGGTGACGAACACCGGCCGGGCGACCGGCTCGGGCCACAGCGCCCGCGCCCCGTGCAGAACGGCCTGCACGGCGCCGCCGACCAGCGCGAGGACGACCACGTCGTAGGGGGCCGGGCCGGGCAGCCCGGGGGGCGAGGAGGACGCCGGTCCGGCCAGCTCCGCCAGGAACTGCGCGCAGGTCACCTCGGTCAGCCGGTCGGCCCGGACGCCGACCTCGCCGAGCTGGCGCGCGGTGGGTGTGGCGCGGCCGCGCAGCAGGAAGCCGGTCAGGTGGGCGGAGCCGGGCTCCGGGGCGAGGCGGCGCGCGGTGAGCGCACCCCATTTCCACCGGGTGTCGGAATCTGCGAGTACGGCCACTCGGAGGACGGCACGATCGGCCGCAGGATTGCTTGCTGGCACCCGGCAGAAGTTATTCCGCATTTCCGGTGATCGGCCCAACGAACGCACAACAGCGGGTTAACAACCCGTCGACGAAATGCGAAAGCACCCGGAACCATCCCGGTTAACACACCCGCCGTCCGTCGTTCACATGGAATCCGCGTCCGGGTCACGGTAAATGGCGGGCGGCGCCCTAATGTCTCCCAGGTGCTCAAGCTCTCCATTGTCGTGCCGTTCTACAACGTGCAGACATACGCGCCGGATGCCCTGAAAAGTCTCGAACTGAACGCACGGGACGATTTCGAGTTCCTGCTGGTCGACGACTGCTCGACGGACGGGACGCCCGCGCTCCTGGAGCGGGCCGCGCGCGAGCTGCCCGGCGCCGTGCTCCTCAGACACGAACGCAACGGCGGGCTGGCGACGGCGCGCAACACCGGCCTGGACGCGGCCCGCGGCGAGTACATCGCCTTCCTGGACGGCGACGACTGGCTGGCGCCCGGCCATCTGACCCGGACGCTGGCCGCCATTGAGGCTCTGAGCTGCGATTTCGTCCGCACCGACCATGTCAGGTGCACCGGCCGGGAGCGCTCCGTGCAGCGCGTCCCTTACGGCCCGGAGTCGCTGGTGGCCGATCCCCGCACCGGCATCCTGCCCGCCTCCCGGGCCACCTCGGTGGACTATCCGTTCGCATGGGCGGGGATGTACCACCGGCGGCTGCTGGATCGCGGGCTGCTGCACTTCACGGACGGACTGCGGACGGCGGAGGACCGGCCGTGGATCTGGCGGCTGCACCGGGAGGCGCGGTCCTTCGCGGCGGTCGGCCTGCCCGGAATCTTCTACCGGCGCGGCGTTTCGACCTCCCTGACACAAATCGGGGACGAGCGTCAGCTCGATTTCATTCGAGCATTTGACCAGGTGGTGGAGGACACGGCCGGAGACCGGGAATTCGATCTTCTCCTCCCCAAGGCCGTCCGCACGTACTGCGCGATTATCGCGCACCACATCGGATCCATCGAAAGGTTCGAACCGGCCGTGGCCAGGAAACTCCGTTCGATGAGCGCGGCCGCGCTCGGGCGCATGCCGCAGGATGTGCTGGACCAGGCCCTTTCCTCGATGGACGCCGAACGCTCCGCCCTGCTGCGCCGGCTCCGCCGCCGCACCCCGTCGGGAGCGGCAGCGTGAGTCTCACCCAGATCTTCATCGCCTCCACCCTCTACGGGACGGCCACGCTCGCCGCGGCCGTCGACGCCGGCAGCTTCCCGCCCGCCGACCGCCGGATCCTGCTGACCAGCAACCACTCCGTCGCCGTCGAGATCAACCCCCGGCTCGCCGACATGCCCGGCTTCGCCACGCTGAGAACCCGCTTCGACGACGTGCTCGACTGGAACACCGTCATCGAGCCGCAGCACCCCAGCTCCTGGTCGCCGCGCGCCGACGACGTCCCGCTGTGGGAGCGGTACCTGCGGACCCTGTGGGGTCTCGGCGAGGACCGGGTCGAGCTGATCGTGGAGTCCCTCCAAGTGCCGCCCGCGCAGGCCCTGTGCCAGCTCTTCCCGGGCGCCGCCGTCGACGTCTACGCCGACGGGCTGATGAGCTACGGACCCACGCGCGTCCGGCTCGACCCGCAGATCGGGATGCGGGTGCGGCGGGTGCTGCACCTGGACCTCGTACCGGGGCTGGAACCGCTGCTCCTCACTGAGTTCGGGGTGCCGGCGGAGCTGGTGCCGACCGACGAGTTCCTCAAGGTGCTGGCCGCACTGGCCGCGTCGGCTCCGGACGGCGGGCAGCTCCCCGCGGCCCGGGCCGCGGGCGAGGCCCCGGCCCTGCTCCTGGGCCAGTACCTCTCGGCGCTCGACCTCATCTCCGCGCAGCAGGAGGAGGACCTGCACGCCGAGATGGTGCGCGGCGCGTACGCCCTGGGTCACCGGGAGCTGATCTTCAAGCCGCATCCCAGCGCCCCGGCCGTCTACTCCCGCCGGGCGGAGGCGGAGGCCGAGCGGCTCGGCGCCGACCTGACCATCATGGACACTCCCGTGCTGGCCGAGATCCTCTACCAGCAGTTGCACCCGGCGCTGGTGGTCGGCTGCTTCTCCACCGGGCTGCTGACGGCGGCCACGCTGTTCGGGCTCCCCGTCGCGCGGGCGGGGACGGGGACCGTACTGGCCGCACTCACCCCGTACCAGAACAGCAACCGGGTCCCGCTGACGATCGTGGACGCGCTGTTGCCCGACCTGGCTGACACCGCGGCCGTGCGCGGCTGGACCGCCCCGGGACCCGCCGAGGTGCAGTCCCGCCTGGGCGGTCTGCTGACCGCGGTCGGCTTCGCGATGCAGCCGCGGATCCTCACGCAGCACCGCGCGGCGGCCGAGGAGTACCTGACCCGGCACCTGGACGCCCGCACCTGGCGCTATTTCACACGGCGCCGCCTGGCGAGCCAGGGCCTGCCCGGCGGCATCCCCGCGCAACTGGCGTTCCTGACCCGCAGCCCGGTCCTGCGCAGCGCCGTGCGCCGCGCCCGCCGGATCCGCCGTATGAGAGGCAAGCGATGACTGCCACCGTGATAGCGGGCGCGCGCACCGATGCGAAGTCCGGGCCGAAGTCGGGGCCGAAGTCCGGCTCCGACCGGCTGCGGGCCCTGGACGGGCTGCGGCTACTCGCCGCCCTCATGGTCTGCGGGTACCACTACGGCGGCCGCGGCGGGGAGGTGGCCAAGTCCTGGGGCGACTCGCCGAACAAGTTGTTCCCCAGCGCCTCGACCTGGCTGGCGTACGGCCCGCTCGGCGTGCAGATCTTCTTCATCATCAGCGGCTTCGTGATCTGCATGAGCGCCCAGGGGCGCACGGTCCGCGAGTTCGCCGCCTCCCGCGCGGCCCGCCTCTACCCGGCGTACTGGGTGGCGATCGCGCTGGTCACCGTGGCGGTCGAACGGGTCTCGCCGTCGGACCTCCTGCTCAACCTGACCATGCTCCAGCAGCCGCTGGGCGCCGACCGGGTGCTGGGCGTGTGCTGGACGCTCTGGGTCGAACTGCGCTTCTACGTCCTCTTCGCGCTCTGTGTGATCCTGCCGGGCGGAGGCCGCCGGCGGACGCTGCTGTTCTGCGGCGTCTGGACGTTCGCGGCGGTGCTCGCGAACGTCGCCGATCCCATGGGCAAGGGATTCCTCAGCCAGGCCCTGATGCCGCAGTACGCACCGTTCTTCATCGGCGGCATCGGCCTGTACCTGGTGCACCGCGACCACCGCGACAAGCTCGCCTGGGCCGCGGCCGTGACCGGCTGGCTGATCGGGCAGCACTACGCGGTGGCGGGGCTGTGGCACGCGCCGAACCCGAAGTCCTTCTCGTACCGCAGCTCGCTGGTGATCATCGCCATCGTGACGGCCGGCTTCGCGGTGGTCGCCCTGGTAGCGCTCGGCAAGCTCGGCTGGGCGCGCTGGAAGTGGCTGACGGTGGCCGGGGCCCTGACGTATCCGTTCTACCTGGTCCACGAGCATCTGGGCTTTGTGGCCATCAAAGCCCTGCACCGGACGGCGGGCATCCCGGCTCCGGCCACCTTCGCGCTGACGGTGGTGTTCATGCTGGGTCTGGCCTGGGCGATCCACCGTCTGGTGGAACGTCCCTTCGGCCCGAAACTGCGCAGAGCCCTCAGCTGATGGCGAGCTTGGCGGCGAAGCCCAGGAACAGGACGCCCGCCGCCGAGCTGGCCACGGACGACAGCCGCTTGCGGCGCCGGAAGGCGGCGGCCAGGCGGGTCCCGCCGAATATCAGGGTGGTCAGGTACAGGAAGCTGCCGATCTGGAGCAGGCCGCCGAGCAGCAGGAAGGACAGTGCCGGGTAGGCGTAGCCCGGGTCCACGAACTGCACGAAGAAGGACATCAGGAAGAGGATGGCCTTCGGGTTGAACACGCTGATCAGCAGCGCCCGCCGGTAGGGCCGCTCGGCGGTGGTGCCGGTGTCGCCGCCGGTCTCGGCCACCGGAACCGCGGCCGGCTCCCGCTCCCCGTCCCGCTCGCGCCGCGCGCGCCACATCGTCCACGCGCCCCGCAGCATCCCGATGGCCAGCCAGGTGAGGTACCCGGCGCCGAGCAGTTTGACGATGCCGAAGAGCATCGGGCTGGTCTGGAGCAGCGCCCCGGCGCCCACGGCGGCCAGGGTCATGAGGACGGCGTCCCCAGTGAACACGCCGAAGGCCGCCGTGTACCCCTTGCGCACTCCGCGGCGCGCGGCGACGGAGAGCACGTAGAGCGAGTTCGGGCCCGGCAGCAAAATGATCAGCACGAGGCCGGCGAGATACGTCGGAAGGTCTGTGACACCCAGCATGTGCAGGAGTGTCCCATGAGGACGCACCTGTCGCGCCAGTGAGTTTCACAGTGTGGGCGCCCGGCTTGATCGTCCGGTCCGGCGCGTGCGCACGGGCGCGCCCTCCCCGTTGGCTACGGGCCTCCCCTGCCTGGTAGAACCTCCCCCAGCCGCTTCCTGCCGACCCGGCGAGTGCCTCTGGTCACAATGGCGCAACATCGCGGCATTCCCTGCAACTCTCCGCGCCCGCCAGGCATCACCTAGATACACGTCGTAGAAACCGGGGGACTGCAATGCACCGACAGAAAGTCATAATCCGAGCTCTTGGCCTGGCCACCGCCGTCGCGCTCGCCGCGACCGCATGCGGCCCGCAGAACGCGGAGTCCAAGGGCTCCCCTTCCGCGCCCGCATCGCCCACGGCGGTCACCTCTCCCGAGACCTCGCCGTCCTCGGACACCAAGCCCGGCGACGCTTCGCCGTCCGCTTCCGCGTCCGCCTCGCCCTCCGAGTCGGCGTCCCCGTCCGCTTCCGCCTCTCCGAAGCCGACCGTCAAGCAGGTGATGGCGAACGGCGACGACAGCGACCAGGTGCGCGAGCTCCAGGCCCGGCTGCGTCAGCTCAAGTTGATGTCGGTCGCGCCGACCGGCTTCTACGGTTCGAAGACGACGGCCGCGGTGAAGTCCTTCCAGTCGAAGAACGGCCTGCCCGCCACCGGCGGGGTGGACGAGCCCACCTGGAAGAAGATCCAGAGCCTGACCAAGAAGCCCACCGCCGACGAGCTGAACCCGCCGACGGTCAACGAGGCCGACGCGCCCGACCCGCGCTGTATGACGGGCCGGGTCATGTGCATCAGCAAGGAGAGCCGCACGCTCGCCTGGATGATCGACGGCAAGGTCGTCTCCACCATGGACGTCCGCTTCGGCTCCGAGAACACCCCGACCCGCGAGGGCGTGTTCAACGTGGGCTGGAAGGCGAAGGAGTGGACGTCGACGATCTACCACACGCCCATGCCGTACGCGATGTTCTTCAGCGGGGGCCAGGCCGTGCACTACTCGGCGGACTTCGCCGCCCGCGGCTACGCCGGCGCCTCGCACGGCTGCGTGAACGTCCGGGACAAGGCCAAGCTGTCGAAGCTGTTCGACGCCGTCCAGGTGGGCGACAAGGTCGTCGTCTACTGGTGAGCCGGTCCGGCCGGTCCGGTCGGGGATTGAGGGCGCGGGCGGGATCGGGGGAACGAATCCCGCCCGCGCCGGTTGCGCAGAGCCCAGGGGTACGGGGGGAACCCCGGCTCATGCGCGGCCGATGACCAGTCGGCTCGGTATGTACTGCGCCGCCGGTTCGAAAAGTGTTACAGCCGGTGCGTGGGTCTGTTTCAGGACACTGTCCGATAGCCGGTCCCGTGTCCGGTTCCCGGCCCCTCCGGCCCGGATCCGCCGGCCGGGCCGGAACGCCGCTCAGCGGCGTACGTGCAGCCCCAGCGAGCCGTCCACGCCCTGAACACCGTCGGCCGGCTTGGCCGGTGTCAGGGTCGGCGCCTGCACCGGCGGGGCGTCCCCACTGCCCAGGGCCGGCGCATCTCCGCGGGTACCACCGCCGGTGGTCCCGTCGAGGATCGTCTGACAGTAGTGCGGGATCCGCAGGAGCCCCTTGGCCAGCCGTACGAGCTTGTCGCGGCGGTCGTTGTCGAGCCGCCCCGCCCGGAAGTCCCGGCACATCTCGGCCACCCTGGTCCGGCTCTCCCGGTCCTTGTCCGCGCCGTCCGTGCCGCCTTCGGCGAAGCGGTCCCTGGTGTCCTTGCCCGGGGTGGAGCCGTTGGCGGTCGGGCCGGTCGCACTGCCGCCGCCCGTCCCGGTTCCGCCGCCCGCACCGGGCGCCGTCGGCGTACGCCCCTGCGCGCCCAGGGTGCTGTCGTCCGGGTTCGGGGTGGCTCCCGGAGTCCCGGGGTCGGGCGTCCGGGGGGACCTCGGCTGCGGGACCAGCGTCGGTGCCGGGCCGCCCGCGGCTGCCGGGGAGTCCCCGGCGCTCACGGACACGGCCGGGATCCCGCCCGCGTTCTCGTGCGTGTCGCGGTCCAGCAGTCCGGCGCCCGCCGCGGCCGCCAGGCCGCCCACGGCCACGCTCGCCACCGCCGCCGCCGCGAGGGCGAAGCGGACCGGCCGATGGCGTCGGGAGCCGGAAGCGGAATGCGAAGCGGAACCGGAAGATACCGCCGGGCCGTGGCCGAAACCAGACCCCGCGCCGCGGCCCGCGCCGGGCGGGCTGAGGTCCACCACGGTCTCGCCGGAAGCGAACACCTCGGCCGCGACCTCCGCCCGGGGCGCCGTCCCGCGCGCGGCACGGAAGGCGGCGAGTGCTGCGGCTTCTCCGGGCAGTTCCCCGCCGGCCGCCGGAGGCGGCTCGGCCAGTGCGTCGAGGGCGGCACGCAGCCGCTCGGCGCGGGCCCGGGCGTGGTGCTCGGCTCCAGGTACGGCCGGTTCTCCGCGCAGCAGTCTGTCCGCCGCGGCTTTGTCCAGCCACCTGTCGCGCTCGTCGGCCATCACATGTCCTTCTGCGTCCGCCAACGTGAATGCGTCACACCGGTTTGTTCTACGAGGCCCCCGCCATGGCCGCGTTGCGCCGGTACGGCATCGAGATCCCTCTCGCCCCCGCCGTCCCGCGGCTGGTCACCAGCACCACGGCCGCTGACATTATCTCCGAGTCCGTGGCCCGTTCCGGAGCCGATACCGGAGTCCGGCCCGAAACCGCCCTCCGCGCAGAGCAGCTCGGCCAGCTTCTTCAGACCCCGGTGCGCGGCGGTGCGTACTGCGCCGGGGCGCTTGCCCAGGGTTTCGGCCGCGGTCTTGGCGTCGAGGCCGACCACGACCCGTAGGACCACGGCTTCCGCCTGGTCCTGCGGGAGCTGGGCTATGAGGGCCATCGTGCGGCCCGTGGACAGCGCCTCCATGGCCTCGCCCGCGGTGTCGGAATCGGCGGCGCGGCCCGTCAGTTCGGTCTCGTCGCCGCCCACGGCGGGGCGCCGGCCGCGCATCCGGATGTGATCGAGGGCACGGTTGCGGGCGATGCGGGCGGCCCAGCCGCGGAATCGGTCGGCGTCGCCGGTGAAGGAGTCGAGGTCGCGGGCGATCTGCAGCCAGGCTTCGGAGGTGACGTCCTCGGCGTCGCCGTCTCCGACGAGCGTGCGGACGTATCCGAGCAGGCGCGGGTGCACGGCGCGGTACACAGTACGGAACGCGTTCTCGTCGCCGTCTTGTGCCGCGAGCACCGCGGTGGTCAGCTCCGCGTCGTCCCCCAGCAAAGTCCCCAACCCGTTCACTGTCCTGTACGTCTGGCGCAAATCAGCACGTTACGGCTTTCAAGCACCTTCGTCCACGAGTTGTACAACGAGCAACCAACCCTGCGCGGAGCGAGGTGTGACACAAAACGCACCGAAGGCGCTGACTGGGATACGGGCTTGTCGCACGAGTCCGTGACGGATGGCGGCCGGGGCCTCTCCTGTGGGGGGTGGCGGCCTCGGCCGCCCTCCCCTTTCCAAGCCTTCTTCCGAGCCATCATGCCTCCCGCCCGCCGCGGCCCCGCACACACCCTTCGGCCAGGTACGCACTGTTCCCCGGACAGGCCTTCGTCATCCTTTCGGCTCACTTCCGGGTGAAAACCCCGGACGGGTACGACACACCCGGCCCCACGTCGATAGCGTGGCGGTACACCCCCGCCACGCCACAAGGAGCCCCCCGCTGTCCAGCCACCTTCCGGCGCAGGCCCGCGGAAGCTCCGATCCTCCCCAAGACTCCGGGCTCGCGCGGTTCAACGCCCTGTCCCCCGAAACCGCCCACTCCGTACTGCTGCACTGCTGCGGCAGCACCCGCTGGGCCCAACGGGTGGCGACCCACCGCCCCTACCCCGATCACGGCGCGCTGCTCGCCGCCGCGGACGAGGCCTCGTACGACCTGTCCCAGGCCGACCTCTCGGAGGCACTGGCCGGCGAGTTCCCGCCGGAGCTGGAGCACGGGGCCTCGTACGCCGCGCTGCTGGCGCTCGACGCGGCCCACGCGGAGTACGAGCGGACCTTCGGGCACGCCTTCGTGATCTGCCTCGACGGGACCACCCCGGAGGAGCAGGCGGACCAGCTGCTGGCCGCGATCCGACGGCGGATGGACCTGGAGGTGGACGAGGAGCGTGCGATCTCCGCGGACGAGCTCCGCCGCGTCGCGCAGGTCCGACTCGCCGACCTGACACACTGGCTGACCTCGGCAGATGGGGTATCTGCTGCCGAATTCGGGCTATTCGCCCCTGTGGGATAGTCCGTCCGTGCCTGTTTGATCACACCGATGGCCCCCGCGCAAGGGAACCGACAAAGCGTCGCTACGATGTCCGGGGCCGGAGGACCGTACCCGGCCGGGCCCGACCGACAAAGAAGCCGGCTGGCCCCCGCCCCGCTTCCGGAGGGTTTTCCGTGCCGGCTGGAACGTTGTACCGCGGCCGGGAAGGAATGTGGTCCTGGGTGGCTCATCGAGTCACCGGCGTCCTCATCTTCTTCTTCCTGTTCGTACACGTCCTCGACACCGCTCTCGTCCGCGTCTCTCCCGAGGCGTACGACGATGTCGTGGCTACCTACAAGACTCCGATCGTCGCGCTGCTGGAGTACGGCCTCGTCGCCGCAATCCTGTTCCACGCGCTCAACGGTCTCCGTGTCATCGCCGTGGACTTCTGGTCCAAGGGCCCGCGCTACCAGAAGCAGATGCTCTGGTCCGTCGTGAGCGTCTGGATCGTGCTGATGGCCGGGGCCGTGTACCCCGTGCTGCACCACGCCTACCTCGAACTGTTCGGGAAGTGACACGCATGTCTTCTGACACTTCTTCCGCTCAGGCCATCGGTGACGTGGAGGGGGTCTCCCTCTACGACGTCGACAACCCGGCGCCGTACATCGAGGCCCCGCGCAAGCGCACCGGCAAGACCCCGCGCTCGACGCGCGGCAACTTCGAGATGGTCGCGTGGCTCTTCATGCGCCTCTCGGGCATCGTGCTCGTCGTGCTGGTCCTCGGCCACCTGCTGATCCAGCTCGTCCTCGACGGCGGCGTGTCCAAGATCGGCTTCGCCTTCGTGGCCGGCCGCTGGGCCTCCCCGTTCTGGCAGGTCTGGGACCTGCTGATGCTGTGGCTCGCGATGCTCCACGGAGCCAACGGCCTGCGTACCGTCATCAACGACTACGCCGAGCGCGCCAACACGCGCCTGTGGCTCAAGGGCCTGCTCTACACCGCCACGGTGTTCACCATTCTTCTGGGCACGCTGGTGATCTTCACCTTCGACCCGAACATCCGCTAGGCAACGGGGCTGAGGCGAAACCAATGAAGATCCACAAGTACGACACCGTCATCGTCGGCGCGGGCGGCGCGGGCATGCGCGCCGCCATCGAGTCGACGAAGCGCAGCCGCACCGCCGTGCTGACCAAGCTCTACCCCACCCGCTCCCACACGGGCGCCGCGCAGGGCGGCATGGCCGCCGCGCTCGCCAACGTGGAGGACGACAACTGGGAGTGGCACACCTTCGACACGGTCAAGGGCGGTGACTACCTGGTCGACCAGGACGCCGCCGAGATCCTGGCGAAGGAGGCCATCGACGCGGTCCTCGACCTCGAGAAGATGGGCCTGCCGTTCAACCGCACCCCGGACGGCACCATCGACCAGCGCCGCTTCGGCGGCCACTCGCGCAACCACGGTGAGGCGCCGGTCCGCCGGTCCTGCTACGCCGCGGACCGCACCGGTCACATGATCCTCCAGACGCTCTACCAGAACTGTGTCAAGGAGGGCGTGGAGTTCTTCAACGAGTTCTACGTCCTGGACCAGCTCCTGGTCGAGGAGGACGGCGTCAAGAAGTCGGCCGGCGTGGTCGCGTACGAGCTCGCCACCGGCGAGATCCACGTGTTCCAGGCGAAGTCCGTCATCTACGCCTCCGGCGGCACCGGCAAGTTCTTCAAGGTGACCTCCAACGCGCACACCCTCACGGGTGACGGCCAGGCGGCCTGCTACCGCCGCGGCCTGCCGCTGGAGGACATGGAGTTCTTCCAGTTCCACCCGACGGGCATCTGGCGCATGGGCATCCTGCTGACGGAGGGCGCCCGCGGTGAGGGCGGCATCCTCCGCAACAAGGACGGCGAGCGCTTCATGGAGAAGTACGCGCCGGTCATGAAGGACCTCGCGTCCCGTGACGTCGTCTCGCGCTCCATCTACACCGAGATCCGTGAGGGCCGCGGCTGCGGTCCGGCCGGTGACCACGTGTACCTGGACCTGACGCACCTGCCGCCGGAGCAGCTCGACGCGAAGCTCCCGGACATCACCGAGTTCGCGCGCACCTACCTGGGCATCGAGCCGTACACGGACCCGATCCCGATCCAGCCCACCGCGCACTACGCCATGGGCGGCATCCCGACCAACGTCGAGGGTGAGGTCCTCTCGGACAACACCACCGTCGTCCCGGGCCTGTACGCGGCCGGCGAGGTCGCGTGCGTGTCGGTGCACGGCGCGAACCGTCTGGGCACCAACTCGCTGCTGGACATCAACGTCTTCGGCAAGCGCTCGGGCATCGCGGCCGCCGCGTACGCCCACGCCCACGACTACGTCGAGCTGCCCGAGAACCCGGCGCAGCAGGTCATCGACCAGGTCGAGCACCTGCGCGCCTCCACGGGCAACGAGCGGGTCGCGGACCTGCGCCTGGAGCTCCAGGAGACGATGGACGCCTGCGTGATGGTGTTCCGCACCGAGCAGACGATCAAGACCGCGGTCGAGAAGATCGCGGAGCTGCGCGAGCGCTACAAGAACGTCTCGGTCCAGGACAAGGGCAAGCGCTTCAACACGGACCTGCTGGAAGCCATCGAGCTGGGCAACCTGCTCGACCTGGCCGAGGTCATGGCCGTGTCCGCGCTGGCGCGAAAGGAGTCCCGCGGCGGTCACTACCGCGAGGACTACCCGAACCGCGACGACGTCAACTTCATGCGCCACACCATGGCGTACCGCGAGGTCGACGACAACGGCCAGGACTCGGTCCGCCTGGACTACAAGCCCGTCGTCGTCACCCGCTACCAGCCGATGGAGCGTAAGTACTGATGGCCACCCCGACCATGTCCAAGACGGACCAGATGGAGGCGGCGGCCGCCGCCTCGCCGTTCATCACGGTCACGTTCCGGATCCGCCGCTTCAACCCCGAGATCTCGGACGAGTCGACCTGGCAGGACTTCCAGATCGAGATCGACCCGAAGGAGCGCGTGCTCGACGGTCTCCACAAGATCAAGTGGGACCTGGACGGCTCGCTCACCTTCCGTCGCTCGTGCGCGCACGGCATCTGCGGCTCCGACGCGATGCGGATCAACGGCAAGAACAGGCTCGCCTGCAAGACGCTGATCAAGGACATCAACCCGGAGAAGCCGATCACGGTCGAGGCCATCAAGGGCCTCACCGTGATGAAGGACCTCGTCGTCGACATGGAGCCCTTCTTCCAGGCGTACCGGGACGTCATGCCGTTCCTGGTCACCAAGGGCAACGAGCCGACGCGCGAGCGCCTGCAGTCCGCCGAGGACCGCGAGCGCTTCGACGACACCACCAAGTGCATCCTGTGCGCCGCGTGCACGTCCTCGTGCCCGGTGTTCTGGAACGACGGCCAGTACTTCGGCCCGGCGGCGATCGTCAACGCGCACCGCTTCATCTTCGACTCGCGTGACGAGGCCGGTGAGCAGCGCCTCGAGATCCTGAACGACAAGGACGGCGTGTGGCGCTGCCGCACGACCTTCAACTGCACCGACGCGTGCCCCCGCGGCATCGAGGTCACGAAGGCGATCCAGGAAGTGAAGCGGGCGCTCATCACCCGCCGTTTCTGATCCCGTCGTAGTCAGTCGTACGAAGGCCCCGCTCCCGGTGTTCGCACCGGGAGCGGGGCCTTCGGCGTATCAGCCCCGGCGGATCTGGCTCGTGATCGTCGGATCGGTGATGGCGGTGTCCTCGGCCAGCAGCAGGGCGGGTCCGCCGCTCAACTGGTCCACGGCCGCCTGCAGGTCCTCCGCCAGGTACGAGACCAGCACGCTGCACCGCAGGGTGGCGACGGCGGCGTCCGGGACGGTCAGTCCTGCGGCGAGCCAGCGGTTGACCCGGGCCGACCAGCCGCCACCGTAGGTGTGGTACTCCCGCCCCAGCTCCTCGAAGGCCTGCCGGGTCGCCGCATCGAGATCGACGGCCATGTCAGCCACCCACCAGGGCGACCAGCTTGAGGAAGGTGACCTCGGTGCCGAGCGACAGGTCGATCTCCTCGTCCAGGTCGGTGATCTGACGGTCCCCCACCAGTACGAGGAAGCCGTTGCGCCCGAAGGCGGCGAGGGCCGCCTCGGTCTGCGCCTGCGGATCGACCGGGCCGTCCGCCCGGGCCTGGCGCACGAGGCGGCTCCCGGCCGGGGCCGCTGTCGGCCCGGACCGCGCCGCCCTGGTCCCGGCCACCTCCTGGAATATCCGCCTCCGTATCAGCTCGCGCAACGCGAGCCTCTCTTCGGCGATTTCCATCCCCCAGCCGTCACCGCGGCCCCCGGCAGTCGTCTCGTCGACGAAGATCACACTTCCCATGCCAGGAGATTAGGAGGAGGCACCGACAATCGGCCTACTGGCCCGGGGAAGGCTGTGTAAGGATCGACTTATGAGTGAGCAGCAGCCGAATCCGTACGCGGGCGACCCCGGCCGGCAGGACGACAAGTGGGGGACCGGCACGCCGAGTTACGGGTCCCCGGCGCAGCCCGGGTACGGCTATCCGCCGTCCGTTCCGCCCCAGCCCGGGTACGGCTACCCTCCTGCCGCCCCGGCGCAGCCCGGGTACGGATACCCGCAGCCCCCGGCCTACCAGCCGACCATGGGCGGTGCGGGCATGCCGACGCCGCCCATGACGCCTCCGATGCCCCCGCCGCCCTCCGGGGGGTACCCGCCGGCCGGGCTCTCGCTGGGCGACATCACCATCGCCGGGGACCAGATCATCACCCCGTCGGGCAACATGCCGCTCAAGGGCGCCGTCTGGAACGCCACCGACTTCTCCCGGACGGAGGAGAAGATCCCGGCGCACGCGATCGTGCTGGCCGTCATCTTCTTCCTGTTCTGCCTGCTCGGCCTGCTCTTCCTCCTGATGAAGGAGCGCCGCACGACGGGCTACATCCAGATCACGGTCAACAGCGGCGGCCGTCACCACTCCACGATGATCCCGGCCGTGGACGCGGGCACGTACATGTGGGTGATGAGCCAGCTCAACCAGGCGCGCGCACTGAGCATGTGACGCGGTTCTGCCGAAACCCGCTGGTAGACGCCGTACGGGGGTTGCGAGAATCGGCCGATGATCCTTTCTCATGACGTGGCCGGACCGACCGGCGCTCCGGCCGTCGTACTGCTGCACTCCTCCGTGTGCGACCGGCGCATGTGGGAGCCGCAGTGGCAGCCCCTGCTCGACGCCGGATTCCGGGTGGTGCGGCCGGACTTGCGGACCTGCGGGCAGTCCCCGGCCGCCGAGGCCCCGTACAGCGACCACGGCGACGTGCGGGAGCTGCTGGACCACCTCGGAATCGAGCGGGCCGCGGTCGTCGGCGCCTCGTACGGCGGGCGGGTGGCGCTCACGCTCGCCGCTCTGCACCCGGACCGGGTGAGTGCGCTGGCGCTGTTGTGCCCCGGCCGGCCCGGGCACCGGCCCACCGAGGAGCTGCGGAAGTTCGGCGCGGCCGAGGACGCCTTCCTCGACGCCGGGGACCTGGAGGGCGCGGCCGGGTTCAACGCCCAGTACTGGCTCGGCCCGGACGCCACCCCCGAGGCGCACGAGCTCGTACGGGACATGCAGCTGGGCAATTTCCGGTCCCCGCCCGCCGCAACCGGGAACCACGAGCTGCCCGAGCCCGAGGTCGACCTGTCCGCCATCACCGCCCCCGTGCTCGCCGTCGGCGGTGCGCACGACGTCCGCGACTTCCGCGACATCCCGGCCGGGCTTCCTTCCGAGATCCCCGGCGCGGTCCATGTCGAGCTCCCTTGGGCCGGCCACCTGCCCTCCCTGGAACGCTCGGCGGAGACCACCCGACTGCTGCTGGAGTTCCTCCCGCGCGGCTGATCCGGAGACGGCCCCTAGCCTGCGGCGGGGGCCCCTTCCGTGTCGAAGGTGTAGAACCTGCGGTGGTCCAGCATGTCGGCCGGGGTCACGTCCGTCCACGGCGACATGACGCCGTGCAGGTCGACCACGTCGGGTGTCGCAGTGGCGGGCAGGTACGTGGACTTCGGGTTCCGCCGCTGCCATTCGGCCCAGAGCATGTCGATGAAGGCGTGGTGCATCCAGAAGACCGGGTCGTTGGGGGACGCCGCGGTGGCCATGTGGCCGCCGATCCATACGTGGACGCGGTTGTGGAGGTTGGCGCCGCGCCAGCCTTCCAGGTGGTTGCGGAAGCCGCTGGAGGTGCTGTTCCACGGGGCCGCGTCGTACTCGGGCATGGCGAGGACGGCGTTCACCTCCGCCTTGGTCGGCAGCTCGGGCACGCCCGCGCCGAGGGTGCGCCGCAGGTACTGACGCTGGTCCACTCCCACGGTGATGGGCCACTTGCCCGCCCCGAGCGAGAAGGGCCCGTCGACCACCTGCCCGTCCCGTGCCCGGCCGGTGCCGCCCATGAAGTCCGCGGCCCAGAGGGAGGAGGTGGGGGTCCGGTCGACGGTCCAGTCCCAGTACGGGAGCGAGACCTTGGGATCCACCTTCTGCAGCTGGGCCTCGAAGCCGAGCAGGAAGCGCCGGTGCCAGGGGAGGAAGGAGGGGGCGCGGTGGCCGACCCGGGTGCCGAGGTCGGAATCGTTCATCAGGAAGGCGTTGTGGGCGTCGACGTACCGGTCGTAGACGCCCGTCCCCTTGAGTTCGAGCAGCGCGTTGGTGAAGGCGCGCTTCTCCTCGGCGGTGAGCTTGGCCTGGCTCTTGCGGACGGTCATACGGCGACGCCGCCCTTCGGTGCGAACGGAACGAGGGCCGCGCCCTGGAGGTCGCGGATGGCCGCGCGGGCGGCCTCCACGGGGTTGGGATACGTCTGGTAGTGGTTGACGACGCTGACCCAGGTGCCGTCCGCGTTGGGCATGACGTGCAGCTCGTTGCCGTCGATCTTGACGGTGGGCACGCCGACGCCGTGGTGGCCGCCCGCACCGAGGGTGATCTGGATGCGGCGGCCCTCGAAGACCTCGTCGATGCCGCCGGTGGGTATGGAAGCGGGCGCGCCGGACGCCCCGGCAGCCGGGGCGGAGCCGGCCGGCTTGGACGTGCAGGCGGTCAGCCCGAGAGCGGTGGTTGCGCCGACAGCCATACCCAGGGCATGCCGGCGGGTGATCTTCTTCATGGCTCGAAGAAATACCAGAGGCGCGCGAACGACCGACCGGCGCCCCGGAGTTGCGGCGGTCCGATCCGACGGGAACGCTTGGCTTGAACCTGTTCAAAACTTGCTCTACAGTCAGCGATGTCAGCAGTTGAACACGTTCAAGGGGGCTGAAGGCAATGGACCTCACCGTGGTCGCGTACGTCATCTACCTGCTCGTAAGCATCGGACTCACCGTCTGGGTGGCCCGCACGCTCAGCCGCAACGGCCGCATCTTCATCGCCGACGTCCTCCAGGGGAACGAGAAGCTCGCGGACGCCGTCAACCACCTCCTGGTGGTCGGGTTCTACCTCGTCAACATCGGCTTCGTGACCCTCTACCTGCGGTCGGGCGAGACGATCCTCGAAGCCCGCGGGCTCTTCGAGGCCCTCTCGGTGAAGCTCGGCGTGGTCCTCCTGGTCCTCGGCTTCATGCACCTCGGCAACGTCTGGGTGCTGAACAAGATGCGCCGCCGCGGAATCATGGAGCGTCAGCAGACCCCGCCGGTCCCCCCGCAGGGCTGGACCACGCCGGGCGCCCCCCAGGGCTGGACCGCACCCGCAGGGGCCTGATCCCGATGGCCACCACGGCGACCCGGCACCTGACGGTGCTGTACGACGCGCAATGCCCGCTCTGTGTCCACATCCGGCACTGGCTGCTCGCGCAGCGCTGGCTGGTCCCGCTACGGCTCCTGCCCGCGGCCTCGGCCGCGGCCCGGCAGCGGTTCCCGCAGCTCGACCACGCATCGACGCTGCGGGAGATCACGGTCATCGGGGACTCCGGTCAGGTGTGGACCGGGACGGACGCCTTCATCGTCTGCCTCTGGGCACTGGCCGAGCACCGGCCGAAGGCGAACTGGCTGGCCACACCGGCCAGGCCCTTCGCCAAGGCCGCCATGTACACCGCAGCCAAGTGGCGGGAGGCCGTACGGGACGACTCGGGGGAACCTGCCTGTGACGACCACTGCCCCGTACCCCGATAGGGTCATACACCGTGACTGATCAGAAGGCTCCGAAGAGCGAGCAGACCCGCACCCTCATCCTCGAAACCGCGCTCCGCCTCTTCCAGGAGCGCGGCTTCGACAAGACGACGATGCGCGGTATCGCCAAGGAGGCCGGGGTATCGGTCGGCAACGCCTACTACTACTTCGAGTCGAAGGAACACCTGGTCCAGGGGTTCTACGACCGGATCGGCGCCGCCCACCTGGCGGCGGTCCGGCCGATCCTGGACAACGAGACCGATCTCCAGAAGCGGCTCGCGGGCGTGCTGACCAGCTGGCTGGACATCGCGGCGCCGTACCACGAGTTCGCCTCGCAGTTCTTCAAGAACGCGGCGGACCCGGAGAGCCCGCTCAGCCCCTTCTCCCCGGAATCGGAAGCGGCCCGCAACCAGGCCATCGACATGCACCGCGAGGTGCTGGCGGGCGCGAAGACCAAGGTTCCGGACGAACTGGCCGACGTACTGCCGGAGCTGATGTGGCTCTCGCAGATGGGCCTGGTCCTCTACTGGGTCTTCGACCGTTCCCCGAACAGCGAGAAGACCCGGCGGCTCGCCCAGCGCGGCGCGCAGCTGACGACGCGGGGCATCATCCTGGCCCGGTTCCGGGTGCTGCGCCCGCTGGTGCGCGAGGTCCACGAACTGTTCACGGACTTCCTGCCGGGCATGGCCCAGACCGCCGTGTCGGGGAAGGCCGGCTCCCGCAAGCGGGCCTCGGACCCGGACGCCGGTCCGGAACCCGGCCCGGAGGTGTAGTGCCGCGTCAGGCACTGGCCGGCGCGGGGCCCCGCGCTCGCACGGAGCCCCGTACCGCCCTTACAGCCAGTTGAGCTCCCACAGGCGCCAGACGCCCGTGCCGTCCGAGAGGAACTGGGCGCCGGTGACGGCCTCGCGGGACATCACGTAGTCCTTCTTCTGCCAGATCGGCAGCATCGGGACCTCCTGGGCGACGAGCTTCTGGAGCTCGCGGAAGTCGTTGGCCGCGGCGCTGCGGTCCGAGAACGACTGGGTCCGGGTGATGAGGTCGTCGACGGCCTTGCTGGAGAAGCCGCTGTTCATCGAGGAGTCGGCGCCGACGAGCGGGGCGAGGAAGTTGTCGGCGTCCGGGAAGTCGGCGATCCAGCCGATGGTGTAGGCGTCGAATTCGCCGGCCGCGTAGGCCTTTTGGAAATCGGCCCACACGTCGACCGGCTTGATCGTCAGGTGGAACAAGCCGGTGGACTCCAGCTGCTTCTTGATCTCCTCGGCCTCGGCGATGTTCGCGCCGCGCACGTTGACACCGAGGTTGATCGTGACCGGGGCGGTGATCCCGGCCTCCTTGAGGAGCTTCTTGGCGTTGAGCCCGTTGGGCGAGGGATACGCGTCGAAGAAGGGCGTGCTGTGCGCGGCGATGCCGGCCGGAACCAGCGAGAAGAGCGGGGTGACCGTGCCCTTGTAGATCTCGCCCGCCACCTTGGGGCGGTCCAGGACCGCGGCAATGGCCTGGCGGACGGCGGGCTGCGCGGCGGCGGAGCCGGCGCGGACGTTGAAGACGATGCTGCGGGTCTCGGTGCCGCCCGAGGCCTCGTAGCGGGTGTCCTTCAGGCCCGGGTTGAGGGCCGCGAGGGTGGCCGGGGGCATGTCCCGGTGGGCGACCTCGATCCCGTGGTCGTTCCAGGCCTGCTCCAGCTGCGCGGAGTCCTTGAAGTACCGGACGGTGACGGGCCCCTTGGAGACCTTGCCCTGCCCCTTGTACGAGGGGTTCGGCTTGAGCTCGGCGCTCGTGCCCGGCACGTAGTCGCCGAGGGTGAACGGGCCGGAGCCGTCGGCCTTGTTCCCCTCGCGCAGGCCCTTGGCCGGGTACTTGTCCTTGTCCACGATCGAGGCGGCGCCCGTCGCGATCTTGAACGGGAAGGTGGCGTCCCCGGCGGAGAGGTTGAAGGTGACCGTGTTGCCCTCGGCCTTGACCGAGTCCAGGGTGTTGAACAGGGGCGCCGGACCCTGGTCGGAGTTGATCGCCTTGATCCGGTCGAAGGAGTACTTGACGTCCTCGGCGGTGACCGCGCGGCCGGAGGAGAACTTCAGGTCGGGGCGCAGCTCGCACTGGTACGTGCTCAGCTTGTCGCCGACGAACTTGCAGGCGGAGGCCGCGTCGGGCACCGGGGTGTCCGAACCGGTCCGGATGGTCAGCAGCGACTGGTAGACGTTGCTGAACAGTGCCCAGGAGCCGGCGTCGTACGCCCCGGCGGGGTCGAGGGAGGAGACCACGTCGCTCGTGCCGACGCGGATCGCCTTGCCGCCGCCCGCGTCCTCGGGCAGCAACTGCCAGGTCGCGACTCCGGCGACGGCGAGGCCCAGCCCGGCCGCGATGACTTTCGAGCGGACAGACCGCAACATCCTTGACCCCACCCCATGTGGCCGCGCACCGCTGCACACGACCGACTATCCGATTATCGGTCAGCCAATCATGGAATTTCGGCCTCGGGAAGGCCGATTCACGGCGGGTCGCTGCCGATTGGGACGGTTCACGCCTGATATGAGGCGAGTTCGACGACTGTGATGTCCGACGGAGCCCCCACCCGGACCGGCGGCCCCCAGGCACCGGCGCCGCGCGAGACGTACAGCTGGGTGTCGCCGTAGCGCTCCAGCCCGGCGACGGTGGGATTGGCGAGCTCGGCAATGTAGTTGCCGGGCCAGAGCTGGCCGCCGTGGGTGTGCCCGGACAACTGGAGGTCGACCCCGTGCCGGACGGCCTGGTCGATCACGACGGGCTGGTGGGCGAGGAGCACGGCGGTACGGGCGCGGTCGCGGTCCCCGAGGGCCGCCTCGAAATCGGGGCCGTGGCCCTCGCTCTCCCCCGCGACGTCGTTGACCCCGGCCAGGTCGAAGTACGGCAGCGGGCGGCGGGCGTTCTCCAGGGGCGTCAGACCCAGCTCGCGGACGCGCTCCACCCACGGGGCGGCGCCGGAGAAGTACTCGTGGTTCCCGGTGACGAAGTACGAGCCGTGCCGCGCGCGCAGGTGCCTGAGCGGCTCGGCGGCCCGCCCGAGGTCGTGGACGGTGCCGTCGACGAGGTCGCCGACCACGGCGATGAGGTCGGGCTGGGTCCGGTTGATGGTCTCGACGATGCGCGTGGTGTGGGCGCGGCCGAGGATCGGGCCGAGGTGGATGTCGCTGACGACCGCGATCCGGAATCCGTGCGCGGCGCGGGGCAGCTTCGCCAGGGGCACCTGGACCCGCTTGACCCGGGGGCCGCGCAGGACCCCGTACGTGCCGTATCCGACGGTGCCGACCGCCGCCGCGCCGGCCGCCCCGGCCACGGTCCGCGCGAAGCGGCGGCGGCTGAGGTCCTTCCGGGCGGGCACCCCGGCGGGGGCCGCGGGTTCGGCGGGGGCCTCAGGCTCGGCGGGGGCCGCGAGGACGGCCTGCGTCGCCGATGCCCTCCCCGCCCCTTCCGGCCGCGCCGGATCGTGCGGCTCCGTACCGGACCCCGAAGGGCGGTCCGTGCCTTCGGCGCTGCCCCGCGCGGGCTCGGCGGGCCCGGCCGGGGCGGCGGCCGCCTTCGACCGGCGGAGCCACACCGCGCGGACCGGCTCGGCGACCAGCATCGCCATCGACAGGTACAGCAGGACCGCCAGCCAGAGGAAGCCCGGCCAGGCGACCGTGCGCTGGAGCCAGAAGGGGGCGCCGGCCCGGCCCGCGACCAGGGCGGCCACCGCGAGGACCGGCAGGGCGAAGGCCAGGGCCGTGCCGGCGCGGCGGACGCGGCTGCCCGGGGTGCTGGTGTCGCGGACCAGCCGGATCCACAGCCAGCGGTGCACCAGGGCCAGGAGGGCCAGTACGGCCAGGGCCACGGCCGCGAACAGGAGGACCGTCACGCGTCCGGCCCCCTACGTGATTCACGCCGCAGCGCCCGCACCCCGCGCAACCCGATCACTCCGACGGCCGTCCCCAGGAGAAAGGACGCCACCGCCAGGAGAAGGTGGACCCAGAAGTACGCGGTCGGGCTCCCTGCCTCGTCGAACGCCAGACCGCTGCCGTCCTTCCACAGGTTCCGGACGAAAGACACCCAGATGAACCAGCTCCACACTCCGAAGGCGAGCAGGAACCAGGAAGCGGCGCGGCTGAGTTTCATGAGCTCAGTATCGGTTTCGCCCCCAGGACGGACGCGCCGGGGTGGGCTGTCCCGGCGGTGGTTGCGGCGGGTTGGCCGGTCCGTGCCCGTGGTCACAGCATCGGGATGTACTTTCACCTGCGTGTCTGCCAAGAAGACCGCGCTGACGGTCCTTTCCGCCGCACTTCCCGCGCTGCTGCTCCCGGCTCTGTTCGTGTCGCCCGCGCACGCCGCGCCGACGCCCACGCCGACGCCGCCCGCCGACGGGAAGGGCCAGCCGGCCAAGGCGCCGGGGCCGCCCGCCTCGATGTCGACGGTCGGCGGGGCCTCGCTCGGGCAGCCCGGTACCCAGGTCAACCTGCTGCCCGGCGCGCCCGCCCTGCCGGCGAACTTGACGGGCCGCTCCTGGATCGTGGCCGACGCCGAGACCGGTGAGGTGCTGGCGGCGCACAACGCGCACTGGCGGCTTCCCCCGGCCTCCACCATGAAGATGCTCTTCGCGGACACCGTCCTGCCGACCCTGCCCAAGGAGACGGTCCACAAGGTCACCGAGCAGGAGCTGTCGGGGGTGGGCGCCGGCTCCAGCCTGGTCGGCGTCAAGGAGGACGCCGAATACACCGTCCACGACCTGTGGCTCGGGGTGTTCCTGCGCTCCGGGAACGACGCCGTGCATGTACTTTCGGCCATGAACGGCGGCGTGGACAAGACCGTCAAGGACATGCAGGCGCACGCCGAGGAGCTCCAGGCCCTGGACACCCACGTGGTGTCCCCGGACGGCTACGACGCGCCGGGCCAGGTCTCCAGCGCCTACGACCTCACCCTCATCGCCCGCTCCGGCCTGCAGAAGGCGGACTTCCGGGAGTACTGCGGCACGGCGAGCGCGAAGTTCCCCGGCAAGCAGGAGGCCGGTAAGCCGCGCGAGACCTTCGAGATCCAGAACACCAACCGGCTGATGACCGGCGCGGGCGGCCTCTCCCCCTACAAGGGCATCGCCGGGGTGAAGAACGGCAACACCACCATGGCCGGCTCCACCTTCACCGGCGCCGCCCAGCGCGGTGACAAGAAGCTGCTGGTCACGGTGATGAACCCGGGTACCGGTGGCGCCAATTCCGTCTACGAGGAGACCGCCGACCTGCTGGACTGGGGTTTCGCGGCGGTCGGGAAGGTCAAGCCGGTGGGTGAGCTGGTGCCGCCGAAGAGCGCGGACACCTCCTCCCACGGGTCCCCCGCCCAGTCCCACGAGAACAACCCCTCGGCGACCGGCGGCGGCTCCGGCGGCGGAGTCGGCACCGCCCTCGGCATCGCGGGCGGGGTACTGGCCGTGGTGGGCGGCGGCGCCTACGTGATCAACCGGCGCCTCCCGCGGCGCGGGCGCCGGGCCCGGGGCGACGAAGCCTCGTAGGAAGGGCCGGGCGGGGAAGGACCGGGCGGGACCGCGCGGCGATCAGCCGGACGCCGGCCCCGGGGCGGTCTGCGGCTCCGGGGCGGAGGCCGGGGCAGGGGCCAGGTCCTCCACGCCGTCCCCGTCCCCGTCCGCGTCGTCGCGGCTCGCCGTCCAGGCCGCGCAGAACAGCAGCAGCTTCGCCGTCAGGTTGATCCAGATCAACAGGGCGATCGGCACGCCGAAGGCCCCGTACATGCTCTTCGTGGCGATCTCCCGCATGTAGCCGCTGAGCAGCAGTTTCAGCAGCTCGAAGCCGGCCGCGCCGATGAGGGCCGCTTGGATCAGACGGCCGCGCGGGGGTTCGACGCCCGGCAGCAGGGTCAGGACGTAGAGCAGCAGCAGGAAGGCGGCCAGGACGCCGACGAGGAAGGCCGCGGTGCGCAGCAGGCCGCCGCCGGCGCCGTCGCGCGGCAGGCCGACCGAGTTGCCGGCCCTGCCGACCAGGCTGGAGCCGACGATCGAGGCGGCGGCCGAGGCCAGGACCGCCCCGCCGAGGCCGATGAGGACCAGCGTGTCCTTGCCCTTGCGGACGACGGGATTGCCCTCGTCCTCGTCGTCTTTTTCCCATACGGCGCGCAGGCAGTCGCGCATGGAGCCGACCCAGCCGATGCCGGTGAAGAGCAGGATTCCACCGGCCACCAGCCCGACCGTGCCCGCGTTCGCGACGAGGCCGTTGATGTCGAGCTGGTCGGAGATGCCGGGCACCTGCTCGGCGACGTTCTTCTGGAGCCGGTCGAGCTGCTCCTGGGTGAGCAGCGCCGCGCCGATCGCGGCGGCCACGGTGATCAGGGGAAAGAGTGCGACGAAACTGATAAAAGTGATCGCGGCGGCGAGCCGGCTCCAGTGCACCCGGACGAGCCGCTGGTACGAACGCCACAGGTGGGTCCGCATCAACGCGGACATCAAGGGCCCAATAACCGGAAGTTTCTTCAGCCATTCCATAGGGTCACGGTAAATGAGCTATCGGAAATAGCCCGGATTGCCGCATTTGGGCACTACGGTCGTCGATTGTGACTTTTCGCCCGACGGCTCGGCCGTTCCACGCCCTGGTCCTGCGAAGGATCAGCTTCCGGTTCCGGTTCCTGCGTCAGGAACGGCGTACGGTCGCCTCGCCCGCGGCGGCCGCGGGACTGTCGGTCGATGAGCCCAGCTGTGCCGGAACGCCCGGCGCGCCGCCTCCGAACGGGTACTCCCGCAGTTTGCGCCAGACCCCGTCCGAACCCTGCTCGTAGAGGGCGAATCCACCGCAGGTCCACTGCGCGGAATAGTCCGCGAGAGTGCTGAACGCCAGGTCCATCGCCTCCTCGGAGATCCCGTGGGCGACCGTGACGTGCGGGTGGTACGGGAACGCCAGATCCCGGCTGAGCGGCCCCTGCGGGTCGCGGACCCGGCCCTGGAGCCGGGTGCAGCCCGTACCGCCCTCGACGACCTGGACGAAGACGACCGGCGAGAGGGGCCGGAAGGTTCCCGTGCCGGCCAGACGCATCGGGAAGGGCCGGCAGGCGGCCGCGACCTCGGCCAGGTGGGCGCGGATCTCCGGCAGCCGGTCCGCGGCCACCTCCGTCGGCGGTACGAGGGTGACGTGCGTGGGAATGCCGTACGCGGCGGCGTCCCCGAAGCCCGCGCGCAGCTCCTGGAGGCTGCTGCCGTACGGCTCCGGGACCGCGATCGAAACGCCGAGCGTTACGGTCCCCACGAATCTCTCCTCCGCCTGTCGTTCCTGTGCGTCGTCCGTGCGCGGCCTGTGAGCCGCGCGGGTGCTGCCGCACCAGTGTGGCGGCAGCACCCCCCGGATCGCCAGGGCCCTCTTTCCTCTTCCGTGCGTCTCAGTGCTTCGCGGGCAGGAATCCGAGGCGGTCGTACGCCTGCGCCAGGGTCTCCGAAGCGACCGCGCGAGCCTTCTCCGCGCCCTTGGCCAGCAGGTTGTCCAAGGTCTCCGGGTCGTCCAGGTACTCCTGGGTGCGCTGCTTGAACGGTGTGACGAAATCGACCATCACTCCGGCGAGATCGGTCTTGAGCGCTCCGTAACCCTTGCCCTCGTACGCGGTCTCCAGCGCCGCGATCGACTCACCCGTGAGAGTGGAGAAGATGGTGAGCAGATTGCTGACGCCGGGCTTCAGGGCCGGGTCGAACCGGACCACGGCCTCGGTGTCGGTCACAGCGCTCTTGATCTTCTTCTCGGTGGCCTTGGGCTCGTCGAGGAGGTTGATCAGGCCCTTGGGGGACGAGGCCGACTTCGACATCTTGATCGTCGGGTCCTGGAGGTCGTAGATCTTCGCGACCTCCTTGACGATGTGCGGCGCGGGCAGCGTGAAGGTCTTGCCGAAGCGCTGGTTGAAGCGCTCGGCCAGGTCGCGGGTCAGCTCGATGTGCTGGCGCTGGTCCTCGCCGACCGGGACGGCGTTCGCCTGGTAGAGCAGGATGTCGGCGACCTGGAGGATCGGGTACGTGAACAGCCCGACGGTGGCGTTGTTGGCGCCGCCCTTGGCGGACTTGTCCTTGAACTGCGTCATCCGGCTGGCCTCGCCGAAGCCGGTGATGCAGTTCATGACCCAGCCCAGCTGGGCGTGCTCGGGCACGTGGCTCTGGATGAAGAGCGTGCAGCGCTCGGGGTCCAGGCCGGCGGCGAGCAGCTGCGCGGCGGAGAGCCGGGTGTTCGCGCGCAGGTCCGCGGGATCCTGCGGCATGGTGATCGCGTGCAGGTCGACGACCATGTAGAACGCGTCGTGCGTCTCCTGGAGGGCGACGTACTGGCGGATCGCTCCGAGGTAGTTCCCGAGGTGGAACGAACCGGAGGTGGGCTGGATGCCGGAGAGCGCGCGGGGACGATCAGAAGCCATGGCTTCATTCTCTCAGGTGCGGTGACGGGCTCGGGCCCGCCTGTGGCCGGAACCCGGAGGCTTCGCGGAGCTCCGTGGGCTCCGCCCACACCCGCGCCTCAAACGCCGGCCAGGCCGGATTTGGCTGATGTCGCCTGCCCGGCGGGGCTGGATTGCCCGGAGGGCAATGACAGCCCCGCCGGCGTTTGAGGCGCGGGGTCCGGGGCGGAGCCCCGGGAAGCCGGGCCGCAGGCTTACGCCAGCGGGAGCCCCGGGGCCGGGAAGGCGGCCATGAGGTCGCAGACCTCGGCCCGGATCACGGCCAGCGCCGGCTCGTCACCCGCGGCGGCAGCCGACACCGCCCGCGAGATCCAGTCGGCGACCACCGGCATGTGCTCGGTCGACAGACCCCGCGAGGTCAGCGACGGCGTACCGATCCGGATGCCCGACGGGTCGAACGGCTTGCGCGGGTCGAAGGGCACCGTGTTGTAGTTCACGACGATCCCCGCCCGGTCCAGCGCCTTCGCCGCGATCTTGCCCGGGACCCCGCGCGAGGTCAGGTCCATCAGGATCAGGTGGTTGTCCGTGCCGCCCGAGACCAGGTCAAAGCCCTGCTCCAGGAGCGCCGCGGCCAGCGCCTTGGCATTGGCGACGACCGCGTGGGCGTACGAGACGAAGGCGGGCTGCGCCGCCTCGTGGAGGGCCACCGCGATGCCGGCCGTGGTCTGGTTGTGCGGACCGCCCTGGAGGCCCGGGAAGACCGCCTTGTCGATGGCCTTCGCGTGCTCTTCGCGGCACATCAGCATCGCGCCGCGCGGGCCGCGCAGGGTCTTGTGGGTGGTGGTGGAGATGACGTCCACGTGCCCGGCCGGGGACGGGTGCGCGCCGCCCGCGATCAGGCCCGCGATGTGCGCCACGTCGGCGACCAGGATCGAGCCGGCCTCCTTGGCGATCGACGCGAACGCCTCGAAGTCGATCGTGCGCGGGAGGGCGGTGCCGCCGCAGAAGATCAGCTTGGGGCGCTCGGCCAGCGCGAGTTCCCGTACGGCGTCGTAGTCGATGAGACCGGTGTCCGCCTGGACCCCGTACTGCACGCCCCGGAACCAGGAGCCGGTCGCCGAGACGCCCCAGCCGTGGGTCAGGTGCCCGCCCATCGGCAGGGCCATGCCCATCACCGTGTCGCCGGGCTGGGCGAAGGCCAGGTACACGGCGAGGTTGGCCGGGGAGCCGGAGTACGGCTGCACGTTCGCGTGGTCCACCCCGAAGAGGCCCTTCGCCCGCTCGACGGCCAGGGCCTCGATGCGGTCGATGTTCTGCTGGCCCTCGTAGTAGCGGCGGCCCGGGTAGCCCTCGCTGTACTTGTTCTGCAGCACCGTGCCGGAGGCCTCCAGGACGGCCGCGGACACGTAGTTCTCGCTGGGGATCAGGCGCAGGGTCTCCGCCTGCAGGGTTTCCTCGGCGGCGACGAAGGACGCCAGCTCGGGGTCGGTGCTGAACAGGGCGGGGTGGTGGCTCGCGCTCATGGCGGCTCCTCCGGGGTCGATGTCAGGTCTCGTCCCCGCGAGGCCCAGGCGAGCGGCCCTGTATGCGGTCGTGCGCGCACGACTCCCCCGGAGTTGGTTCTCCGTACGCCAGTCGCCGTGCGTACCGACCACCTTAGCGGCCACGCCACAAGAAAGGTTTCTCCGTCCGCGATACGAGCGAGGATGCAGAGTGACGCCACCCTCGTCACAGGCCTGACGGACGATCGGAGACCCCGTGTCGACAACTGCTGATGCCATCCGTTCCGCCGACGCGCACAGCGCGCACAACTACCATCCCCTGCCCGTCGTCGTCGCGACCGCCGAAGGCGCGTGGATGACCGACGTGGAGGGCCGCCGTTACCTCGACATGCTCGCGGGCTACTCCGCGCTCAACTTCGGCCACGGCAACCGCCGTCTGCTCGATGCCGCCCGCGCCCAGCTGGAGCGGGTCACGCTCACCTCCCGCGCCTTCCACCACGACCGCTTCGCGGACTTCTGTACCGAGCTGGCCGCGCTGTGCGGCAAGGAGGCCGTGCTGCCCATGAACACGGGCGCGGAGGCCGTGGAGACGGCCGTGAAGACCGCCCGGAAGTGGGGCTACGAGGTCAAGGGCGTCCCGGACGGCCACGCCAAGATCGTGGTCGCGTCCGACAACTTCCACGGCCGCACGACCACCATCGTGTCGTTCTCGACCGACCACGACGCCCGCGACCACTTCGGCCCGTACACCCCGGGCTTCGAGATCGTCCCGTACGGGGACCTCACCGCGCTGGGCCACGCCGTCACCTCCAACACGGTCGCCGTGCTCCTGGAGCCGATCCAGGGCGAGGCGGGCGTCCTCGTACCGCCCGCCGGATACCTGCAGGGCGTACGGGAACTGACGCGCGAGCGGAACGTCCTCTTCATGGCGGACGAGATCCAGTCGGGGCTGGGCCGGACCGGCAGGACCTTCGCGTGCGAGCACGAGGGGGTGGTCCCGGACGTGTACATCCTCGGCAAGGCGCTGGGCGGCGGCGTCGTGCCCGTGTCGGCGGTGGTCGCCGACCGCGACGTCCTCGGCGTGTTCAAGCCGGGCGAGCACGGCTCCACCTTCGGCGGGAACCCCCTGGCCTGCGCCGTGGCCCTGGAGGTCATCGCGATGCTGCGCACCGGCGAGTACCAGCAGCGCGCCACCGAGCTCGGCAACCACCTGCACCGGGAGCTGAACCTGCTCGTCGGCGGCGGGGCGGTGACCGCCGTACGGGGCCGCGGGCTGTGGGCGGGCATCGACATCGACCCGTCGCGCGGGACCGGCCGGGAGATCTCCGAGAAGCTGATGGACCTCGGCGTCCTGGTCAAGGACACCCACGGTTCGACGATCCGGATCGCGCCGCCGCTTGTGATCAGCAAGGAAGACCTGGACTGGGGCCTGGCGCAGCTCAGGTCGATCCTCGCGACCGAGTAGCCGGTCGCAGCCGGTCCGAACCGGTCGGAGGGTGCCTTGCCGGCTAGAGGATGACGTGGGGCAGGAAGCGGGCGTACTCGTCCGTGACCGGCCCCGCCGATTCGCGGATGCCGAGCCCCGCCGCCTCGTCCTCGACGACCCATGCGCCGAGCACCACCCGGTTGCCGTCGAAGTCGGGCAGCGGGGCGAGGGCCTGGAAGACGTACGTCTCGTCCGGATCCGGCACGAACGGCTCCCCGCCCACCGGATGCAGGGTGACCCCCGCGCCCTCGCGCCCCAGCAGCGGCTTCGCCACGTAGCCGCCGGTCTCCGCCAGCTCGCGCGGACCGTCCAGGTAGGCGGGCAGCAGGTTCGGGTGCTCCGGGAAGAGCTCCCACAGGACGGCCAGCAGCGCCTTGTTGGAGAGCAGCATCTTCCACAGCGGCTCGATCCAGGCGGTGGTGCCCGAGCCGCCGCCGTGGTCGTAGGTGCCCAGCACCTGCGGGGCGAACTCGTCGGTGACCAGCCACTCCCACGGGTAGAGCTTGAAGCAGGCGCGGATGAAGCCCAGCTTCTCGTCCACGAAACGGCCGGTCAGGGCGTCCCAGCCGATCCGCTCGACGGACAGCGCCCGCGCGTCGATGCCGGCCTGCTCGGCGGTCTCCCGGAGGTAGGCGACCGTCATCAGGTCCTCGCCGAGCTCGTCGGTCTCGGAGTGCGCGAAGTGCACCGGGCCGTAGGGCAGCAGCTCCGCCTGCCGGCGCCAGGCGTCGACCAGCCGCTCGTGCAGGGAGTTCCACTGGTCGGCGCCGGGGAAGCGCTCCTCCATCCAGAACCACTGCGGGCTTGCCGCCTCCACCAGGGAGGTCGGGGTGTCGGCGTTGTACTCCAGCATCTTGGCGGGGCTGCCCTCGGCGCCGTCGTACCGCAGGTCGAAGCGGCCGTAGAGGGAGGGCTGTTCGGCGCGCCGCCGCCAGGACTCGGCGACGAGCCCGGCCAGCTTGGGGTCGGTGATGCCGAGGTCCGCGAAGCGGTCGTGCTCGACGATGTGCTCCGCCGCCGCCAGGCACATGGCGTGCAGCTCCTCGACCACGTTCTCCAGCGCCTCCACCTCGGGCAGCGAGAAGGAGTAGTACGCGCTCTCGTCCCAGTAGGGGCGCAGGGAGTCGTCGGGGTAGCGGGTGAGGGGGTAGATCAGCCCCTGTTCCTCGACGGTCTTCTGCCAGTCGGGGCGGGGTTCGATCGTGTGGCGCTTCATCGGTGTGCGTTCCTCGGGTCTCGGTCAGCCGCCGCTGGAGCCGGAACTCTTGTGCCCGCCGATGCCGCCGCGGGTCACCGCCGACTTGTCGAAGCTGCCGCCGGAGGCCTTGCCGCTGCGAACGGAGCCGCCGTAGTAGTACGTGCCCCGGCTGTTGGTGCCGCCGCTCTTGCAGTACTTGTCGTCCAGCTTGTCCAGCGTGGTCCGGTCGACGCAGCGCCTGTCCGGTTCGTTGCTGTTGCCGCAGGCCACGAGGGTGGCCGCGAGCAGGCCCATGCCTCCGAGGACGACGGCGCCGGAACGCATGCGGCGCTGCTTGGTGCCTCTGCTGGTGTCCATGTCTGCTGCTCCCCCTAGTGGCGTGCTGCCGACAGAGTAGAGCTGGTCCCCCGGCCGATGGAATCCGGCCGTCCCGGGATCGGTGACCTAGAGTCGGTTCGTGCTCATTGGGATGGTTTGCGCGCTCGGTGCGGCGGTCTGCTTCGGCACGGCATCGGTCCTTCAGGCGGTGGCGGCGCGGGCCGCGGAGCCGGGGACGGGCTCGGGGGTCGACACCGCCCTGCTCCTGCGGGCGCTGCGCCAGTGGCGCTACCTCGCCGGACTCGGCCTGGACGGGCTCGGCTTCGTCCTCCAGATCATCGCCCTGCGCCACCTCCCCATCTACGCGGTGGGCGCCGCCCTCGCCGCCAGCCTCGCCGTGACGGCGGTGGTCGCGGCGCGGCTGCTGCGGGTCCGGCTGAGCGGGACGGAATGGGCCGCGGTGGCGGTGGTGTGCGGGGGCCTGGTGATGCTCGGACTGTCCTCGGGGGAGGAGGGCTCCGGGACCGGCTCGCTCGCGCTGAAGCTGGGGCTGCTGGCGGTGGCGGGGCTGGTGCTCGTGGTCGGAGCCGTGGCGGGCGGTCTGCCGGACCGCAGCCGGGCGCTGACGCTGGGTCTGGCGGCCGGGACGGGCTTCGGGGTGGTGGAGGTGGCGGTACGGCTCATCGACGACATCTCGCTGTCGGCCCTGTCGAACCCGGCTCTGTACGCGCTGCTGCTGGGCGGGGGTTCGGCCTTCCTGCTGCTCACCTCGGCCCTGCAGCGGGGCTCCGTGACGGTGGCGACGGCCGGAATGGTGCTGGGCGAGACCCTCGGCCCGGCGGCGGTGGGCGTGGCCTGGCTGGGCGACCGCACCCGCGAGGGCCTGACCTGGCTGGCGGTCGCCGGCTTCGTGGTCTCCGTGGCCGGGGCGCTCGCGCTGGCCCGCTTCGGGGAGCCCCCGGCGCAGGAGTCCGGGCCGGCCTCGGTGTGAGGCACGGTGCCGGTGGCCGGCCGGGGTCCGGGCGTCCTCACGGCAGCGCGGCGACCAGCGCGGCCAGGGTCGCGGACCAGGCGCTCTGCGTCGGGGTGCCGAAGCCGACGACCAGCGCCTCGCGCGGGGCCGGGGCCGCCTCCGGGTGGCGGAAGTAGGACAGCGACTGGAGGGCCAGGTCCTGCCAGGCGGCCGCGCGCAGGGCCGCGCGTTCCCCGCCCGGCGGCAGGTCCAGGACCGCGTGGAGTCCCGCCGCGATCCCGGAGACCGCCGCCCGGTCCCCGATCGCCGCCACCAGCTCGTCCCGGCGCCGCCGGTAGCGCAGCCGCATCCCCCGCACGTGCCGGTCGTAGGCCCCGGACCGGATGAACTCCGCGAGCGTCAGCTGGTCCAGCGCGCTGGAGCTCCAGTCGGTCAGGCCCTTCGTCGCGACCACCTCGTCCAGCAGCGCGGGCGGGACCACCATCCAGCCCATGCGCAGCCCCGGCGCCAGGGACTTGCTCGCCGTGCCGAGGTAGACCACCCGGCCCGGGTCCAGGCCCTGCAGCGCGCCCACCGGCTGGCGGTCGTAGCGGAACTCGCCGTCGTAGTCGTCCTCCAGGATCAGCCCGCCCGTGGACCGGGCCCAGTCCACCGCCGCCGCCCTGCGTACGGGGGTCAGCGCGGCGCCCGTCGGGAACTGGTGCGCCGGGGTGAGCAGGACCGCGCCCGAAGCGGGGGACAGCGACTGCGTGCGCGCGCCCGCCGCGTCCACCTCCAGCGGCCGGGTCCGCAGCCCCGCCGCGGTCAGCAGGTCCCGGTGCTGGTCGAGCCCGTAGCCCTCCACCGCCACCTCGCGGACCCGGCGCGCCCGCAGCAGCTTCGCCAGCACCATCACCGCGTGCGCGAACCCGGAGCACAGCACGATCCGTTCCGGGTCGGCGTGCACCCCGCGCGCCCTGGCCAGGTACCCGGCCAGGGCCTCCCGCAGTTCCACCCGGCCGCGCGGGTCCCCGTACCCGAAGGCCTCGTTGGGGGCGTCCGTCAGCGCCCGGCGGGCCGCCGACAGCCAGGCCGCGCGCGGGAAGCCGCCCAGGTCCGGGGTGCCGGGCAGCAGGCTGTACGAGGTCCTCGCGCGCACGGGGCGCCGTACGGACGCGGCCGGGGCGCTGCGCCGCTCCCGGGCCCGTTCGGCGACCCGGGTCCCGGAGCCCTGCCGGGCCGTCAGCCAGCCTTCGGCTACGAGTTCGGCGTACGCCTCGGCGACGGTGTTGCGGGCGATCCCCAGGTCGGAGGCGAGCGAGCGCGAGGAGGGCAGCCGGGTCCCCGGGGCGAGCCGCCCGCTGCGCGCGGCCTCGCGCAGCGCCTCGGTCAGCCCGGCCCGCAGACCGCACCCCGCGGACAGCTCCAGGTGCAGGTCCGCGCCGAAAGTGGCCCAGGATTCCGTCATGGATATGGACCATACCGGCGGGCCGCCTGCTTCGTAGGGTGGACGCATGACCACTCACGTGCACACCAGCGACCTCGCCGCCGAACACGCCCCCCGCGGCAACTGGGGCAAGAACTCCCCCGAGATCTACAAGGCGATCCTGGCTCTGGAGGTCGCCGCGAAGAAGGGCCTGGACCCGGCCCTCGTCGAGCTCGTCAAGATCCGCGCCTCGCAGCTCAACCACTGCGCCTTCTGCCTCGACATGCACACGAAGGACGCCGTCGCGGCGGGCGAGAGCGTGGAGCGGATCGTGCTGCTCGCCGCCTGGGAGGAGTCGCGGCACTTCTACACGGAGAAGGAGCTCGCCGCGATCGAGCTGACCGAGGCCGTGACCGTGCTGACGGACGGCTTCGTGCCCGACGAGGTGTTCGAGAAGGCGTCGAAGCACTTCGAGGAGAAGGAGCTGACCCAGTTGATCGCCGTGATCGCGACGATCAACGTCTGGAACCGGTTCGGCGTCACCTACCGCATGACCCCGGGGCACTACACCCCGGGCATGTACGACAAGTAGCCGGCCGGTCCGCGTCAGCCGCCCGGGCGGAAGGCCGCCAGGGCGGCGGCGTGGTGGTCCTGGGTGAGCGTCCAGTCTGCGGCCGGGCCGGCCGTCAGGACGGCCCACTTCTTGCCGTCCTGCGCGAAGAAGACCCGTTCGATCCCGCGCCGCCTGCCGTGCGATTCCGCGCTGTCGTACTCGTAGACCAGCTCGCCGGCCTCGGCGGCGCCGGGTGCCGGGCCGACCCGGATCTCCTGGTAGCCGGAGGTCTGGGCCCGCAGGTACGAGGAGGCGCCCTGGACGGCTCCGAGCGGGCTCAGGTCGGCCTCGCTGACCTGGAAGATCTGGACGAGGGCCGCGCGGTCGGGCGAGCGGTAGAAGACCCCCGAGGCGGCCTCCTCCCTGGTCCAGCCGACGGGCACGGCGACGGTGAAGCCCTTCGCGTCGCGCACCGTCTCGTGCGGCGCGCCGCCGCTCGGGCTGGGGCTGGCACTGGGGCTGGGGCTCGGGCTCGGCCCCGAGGAGCGGGTCCCGGTTCCGGTGGGCGAGGACGTGTCGGATCCGCCGGCGGTCGCCGGGGCGCTCGCCGCGGTGGGCCCCGCCTGCGCGGGCTCGTCCCCCTGGTCGCGCTCCACGAACCAGACGGCCGCCGCGCCGATCGCGAGCGCGACCACCGCGACCACCGCCGTCGTCGGCGTCAGCCACCGGCCGCGCGGCCCGTCGGGGCGCGGGGGCCCCGGCGGTACGGGCCCGGGGTACTGGTCGTACGGGCCGTGGTGCGGCGGGGCCGGAGGCCCCGGCGGGGCCGCGGGCTGTGGGTACGCCGGCGCGTACCCGGGCGGGACGGGCGGGACGCCCGGGGCGGGCGATGCCCCCGGTCCACCCGGCACCCCTGGTGCCCCTGGTGCCCCTGGTGCCCACGCCTGGCCCGGGGCGGGTGCCTGGGGCGGAGCCGGGGCGGGGGCCGGGGCCTGCGCCTGGGCCGGGCCGTCCGAGACCCAGCGCTGGGTCTGCGGGTCCCAGCGGGGTGCGCCCTGCGGCTGCGAGGCCACGGCTCAGCCTCCCAGCGAGGTCAGCAGCCCGGCCAGCGCCGTGGCCGCGCTGACCGACTCCACCAGCGGGGCCCAGCGTTCGAGCGCCCCGCGCAGCCGGGTGGCCAGGCCGGGGCGGATCTCCGACGCCCCCTCCAGTCCCTCGGCGACCCCGTCCAGTTCGGTGTCGAGCGCCGTCCGGTCCGCGCCGCGCGGCAGCCGTACGAGGGCCGCGCGCAGCTCCAGTACCGCCTCCAGGAGCGCCTCCGGCGCGACGGCCCCGGCCGCCGGGTCCCCGTGGTGGACGGTGTTGGTGTTGTTGCTGCCCCCGATGCTGAAGGCGCTGCCGGTGATCCCGCCGATCCGGACGGACGGCTCGGACCCACCCGTGCCCGTACCGGTCCCCGTACCGCTGTCGTCAGTTGCCACCGCTGCTCCCCCTGCCCCTGCCTCCGCCGTGGCGGACGGTGTTGGTGTTGTTGCTGCCGCCGATGCTGAAGGTGCTGCCGTTCACCGACTGGATGAACGTGCCGCCCTCGGCCACGTTGACCGCCCGCGCCGCGAACTCCTCGGTGTGCCAGCCCGCCTCGTGCAGTGCGAGCACGATCCCCCCGACGACCCGGTCCTGGATCGTCTTCAGGAAGCGGTCGAGGTCCATGAGGTGGAACAGCGAGCCGTTGTCCTGGGAGGCCAGGTCGCGCACCGACACCCGCGGCCCCTCGGGCCGGGCGCCGCCGTGGCCGGCGGTGGCGATCCGCCACCAGCTGACCAGGCCCCGGCCCAGGGTGGCGACGGAGGCCGCGATGGAGCCGGGGGTGTTGCGAACGGCCCAGACGGCCTTGCCGAAGGCGTTGTTGTTCCGGTGGCGCTGGGCGTCGGCGTCCGCGTTGTGGAAGGCGACGTGGACGGGGAGCAGCACGTGCGGGGCCACTTCCAGCATCATCATCCCGCCCTGAGTGTGGACCCGTACGAAGACGGTGACGACGAGGTTCTCGTCCCAGCCGCCGACCCGGACGCGCAGGAAGTGCCGACGCCGTTCGCCGCCCTCCTCGATGGCGGCGGCCCGCTGTTCGGAGTACTGGCCGTGGACGACCTGCGCGGTGTCGCGGTGCGGCAGCCCGGCGGCGGGCAGGAACACGCACTCGTCCACGACCAGTTCGCGCATCCGGTCCCCGACTGCGGCGGCCGACTCGGGGGACCCGTGCGGCGAGGGCACCCGCAGGCGCTCCAGCAGGGGCACGATCTTCCCCAGGATGTGGGCGTTGGTGACCGGTTCGGGCTTGCGGTCGGGGCCGAGGTCCTCGCGCGGGCGCAGTTCCACCGACAGCTGCCAGGGCCGGTAGGGATCACCCGCCCCGCAGAACGGGTCGTTGACGTCGTACATGATCACCGGCGCGAACTGCTCGGCCCGGATCCGCTGGCGGATCCGCTGGAAGCGGGCGCCCTGGGCGGCTTCGGCCGGGTCGCCCGCGTGGTCGGCGTAGCGCTGCCCGCTCAGGTCGGTGGCGATGGTCCGGAAGACGTGACCGCGCTGGAGTCCCACGACGGTGACCACCGCGGCGAAGACCACGGGAAGCCACCAGAAGGAGACGGCGCCGGAGGGGGCGGCGCTCCACGGGGTGAGCGGCAGGCCCAGGATCCCGGCCGTGTCCCCGGAAGAGCTGAGCATCACGAGGCCGCCGAAGCCGAAGCCGAGCAGGACGACGACGATCATCCACCACACGTAGACGCGCAGGACCAGGGCGAGGGCGCGCAGCAGCGGGACCCGACGGCTGCGCAGCCAGTCGGCCAGGCTCAGCATCAGGAAGGGAAGGACCAGCACGCCGAGGGCGCCGCCTGTGAGCAGCGAGCCGACGAACCAGGCTCCGAGGACCCCGGCGGCCCAGCCGAGTTCGGTGCGGCGGGCGCGGAGCGCGTGGGCGAGGACCCTGGAGGCGTCGTAGCCGTAGGAAGGGGCGACGACCCGCTCCTCGTGGACGTACAGCTCGTCGATGACCCGGTCGCGGTAAGCGGCGTCCAGGTACGTTCCCGCGCACAGGAAACGGCCCGCTTCGCTGAGGGAGGGGTGGACCGGGGGGCGACCGGCGGGCGGATCGCCCCAGGCGCCGTCGTCGGGCCGGCGGGGGTTCGGGATCTCGGTCACCGATCGACCTTAGGTATTCCCTACACCCCGCGACAGAAAGATTCACGCCAAAGAGCCCCGGCCAGGTTTGGCCGGGGCTCTTCGATGTTCGTACCGGTCCGCTCGGATCAGGCCGGGCGGCGGTTCGTTCAGATCAGGCCGAGCTCGCGCACCGCGTCGCGCTCCTCGACGAGCTCCGCCACGGACGCGTCGATGCGCGCACGGGAGAACTCGTTGACGTCCAGGCCCTGGACGATCTCGTAGCGGCCGTCCTTGGTGGTGACCGGGAAGGAGGAGATGATGCCCTCCGGCACGCCGTAGGAGCCGTCCGACGGGATGCCCATCGAGGTCCAGTCGCCCGCCGCGGTGCCGTTGACCCACGTGTGCACGTGGTCGATGGCGGCGTTGGCGGCCGAGGCGGCCGAGGACGCGCCGCGGGCCTCGATGATCGCCGCGCCGCGCTTCGCGACGGTCGGGATGAACTCGTCCGACAGCCAGGTCTGGTCGTTGACCAGCTCGGCGGCGTTCTTGCCGGCGATCTCCGCGTGGAAGATGTCCGGGTACTGGGTCGCCGAGTGGTTGCCCCAGATGGTCAGGCGCTTGATGTCGGAGACGGCGGCACCGGTCTTGGCGGCCAGCTGCGAGATCGCGCGGTTGTGGTCCAGACGGGTCATCGCGGTGAAGCGCTCGGCCGGTACGTCCGGGGCCGCGGCCTGCGCGATGAGCGCGTTGGTGTTGGCCGGGTTGCCCACGACCAGGACCTTGATGTCGTCCGCGGCGTGCGCGTTGATCGCGGCGCCCTGCGGCTTGAAGATGCCGCCGTTGGCGGAGAGCAGGTCGCCGCGCTCCATGCCGGCGGTACGCGGACGGGCACCGACCAGCAGCGCGACGTTGGCACCCTCGAAGCCCTTGTTCGGGTCGTCGAAGATGTCGATGCCGGCGAGCAGCGGGAAGGCGCAGTCGTCGAGCTCCATGGCGGTGCCCTGGGCGGCCTTCATGCCCTGGGGGATCTCCAGAAGACGGAGCTTGACCGGCACGTCCGCGCCGAGCAGGTGGCCGGACGCGATGCGGAAGAGCAGCGCGTAGCCGATCTGGCCGGCGGCGCCGGTGACGGTGACATTCACGGGAGTGCGGGTCATGGCCTTCTCCGTTAGACAGCTGGCGGTGGGGCGTCCCTGCCCCATGTGCTGGGAGGACGCCGCTCCCCGAACCGTAAATCTTGACGTGAAGAGACATCCGCCGTCAGGCTATCCGACCCTGGAGCACCCCAATCCCCCGGCCCGTGTGGTGCGTGGCACACGGGTGGCGCTCGGACGGTGCGACAGCGGCCCCGGGGCGGCCGTCAGACCTGGAAGATCTCCCCGGTCCGGTGTCCCTCGATGGACTTGACATAGGCGTTGGCGGCCCGCGCCACCGGTACCGCGTCGAATCCCGCGAAGGTGTCCCCGTAGATGCCCATGGACTCCTCGAAGACGGTCGGGCTGACGGCGTTGATCCGCTGCTTGCCGGGGAGTTCGATGGCCGCGGCCCGTACGAAGGCCTCCACGGCGCCGTTGACGAGCGAGGCCACCGATCCCGTCAGCAGGGGCTCGCGCGCCAGGATGCCGGTGATCAGGGTGAACGAGGCGTGCTCGGGCAGCCGTACGGTGCCCTGGCGGACCAGCTCGATCTGCGAGACGGCCTTGCCCTCCAGGCCCGCGCGCACGTCCTGGGTGCTCAGCTCGCCGAGCGGCTTCCACGGGACGCTGCCGGCCGCGACCGCCACCGCGTCCACGGAGCCCACCGCCTCGTACATGGCCCGGATGGACTCCGGGTCGGTGATGTCCACGCGCACGTCCGCGTCCTTGCGGGAGGCGGTCACGACCTCGTGACCACGCCCGCGCAGGGCCTCCTGAACCGCTCGGCCGAGGGTTCCGTTCGCTCCGATGACTACAACCTTGATCGCGTTCATGACGTCGAGCATCGCCATGAACGTTTCCGAAGTCCACCCGCCTTCCCCGGGGCGGCTGCCGCCGGGGCGGGCGGGGCGGGCGGGTCGATCAGCGGACCGTGAAGCGGACCGCGCTCTCCAGGAACGGGATGTGCAGCCACGGCCTGGGCTCCATGACCAGCGCGAGCAGCGTGATCGCCACGCCCAGCAGGCCGTAGGTGACCATGTCCGTGAACCGGGAGCGCACCGCGAGCATGCCCACGGAGGGCAGTGTCCGGCGCAGCACCGAAGCCGCGATCAGCGCGATGCCGATCATCAGGCAGCCGAGGCGCGGGTGGCCCATGGCGGTGGCCAGCAGCCCGCCCGCCGTCGCGGCGAGGACCGCCAGCATCGGCCACTGACGGGCCGGCGCGGGTGCGTCGCCGGGCGCGGCGCGACCGCCGCCCTCGGGGCGGGCGGTGTCCCGGGTGATGGAGGGGAAGCGGCGGGAGCGGACCGCGGCGGCACCGGCCATGGCCTTGGCCTTGACGCCGGTCTCCGGGGCGGCCTCGGGCGCGGCGGGGGCTCCCGGGGCGGATCCGGATTCGGAACCCGCGGCGGGCCCCGCGGCGGACCCCGCGGCGGTCCCGCCGGGGGATCCGGCCGGCTCCCCCGGTCCCGAGGGCGCCGCAGGCTTCGTAGAGCCCGCGGATCCCTCGGAGTCCGCGCGCTCAGCCCGCACTGGGGACGATCCGTTCGGCGGCCTCGACCACGTTGACGAGCAGCTGGGCCCGGGTCATCGGGCCGACGCCGCCCGGGTTCGGGGAGATCCAGCCGGCCACGTCCGCGACGCCGGGGTGCACGTCCCCGACGATCTTGCCGTTCTCGTCGCGGCTGACGCCGACGTCGAGGACGGCCGCGCCCGGCTTCACGTCCTCCGGCTTGACCAGGTGCGGCACACCGGCCGCCGCCACGACGATGTCCGCCTGCCGCAGCAGCCCGGAGAGGTCGCGCGTACCGGTGTGGCACAGCGTCACGGTCGCGTTCTCCGACTTGCGGGTCAGCAGCAGGCCGATGGACCGGCCGACCGTGATGCCGCGGCCGAGGACGACCACGTGCGCGCCGTTGATCTCCACACCGTGGTGGCGCAGCAGTTCGACGATCCCGTACGGGGTACAGGGCAGCGGGCCCGGCTCGTTCAGGACCAGCCTCCCGAGTGACATCGGGTGCAGGCCGTCGGCGTCCTTCGCCGGGTCCATCAGCTCCAGGACGCGGTTGGTGTCGATCCCCTTGGGGAGCGGAAGTTGGACGATGTAGCCCGTGCACTCCGGGTTGTCGTTCAGCTCCCGGACGACCGCCTCGATGTCCTCCTGGGAGGCCGTCGCGGGCAGTTCGCGCTGGATGGAGGCGATGCCGACCTCGGCGCAGTCCTTGTGCTTGCCGTTGACGTACCAGCGGCTGCCCGGGTCGTCGCCGACCAGCAGGGTGCCGAGGCCCGGGGTGATGCCCCGGGCCTTGAGCGCCGCCACGCGGGCGGTCAGTTCGGACTTGATCGCGGCTGCGGTGGCCTTGCCGTCGAGAATCTGGGCAGTCATGGCACCATCCTCCCGGATGAGGCGGCCACGGTTCCAGTCGCATCCGCCCCTGGCCGGTCCCATTCGTTGCACTTGCACAACGAGTGAGCGTGCGAACGCGGTGTGGCTGGACAAGTCCACCCCGTTCGCACGACGATGGCCGGAAGATGTGCCGCGGGCAGTGCCGGGGGGCGGGCCGCACCACTTGCAGCGAATCCTCCTAGCGTGCCGTGCGTCCCCGCACTTCCACGGAGGAACACCCCAAGATGAGTTTCGGCGACCCGAACAACCCCTACGGGCAGCAGCAGCCTCAGGGCCAGCCCGGTTACGGCTACCCGCAGCAGGCCCCCCAGGGCGTTCCGCCCCAGGGCTACGCCTACCCGCAGCAGGCCATGGGGTACCCCGGCCCCTCCGGCTACCCGGGCGCCAACGTGCCGATGCCCGGCGGCGTCAAGGGCGCCCGCGTCATCCTCTGGATCCTCGGCATCATCCAGGCCCTGGCCGGCATCCTCGTCGCGGTCGGCGGCGCGCTGTTCGCCTCGGCCTTCTCCAGCTCCTCCAGCTCCTCGGCGAGCGATGCGGGCACCGCCGCGGGCGGCGTGTTCGTCGTCGCCGGCATCTTCGTGATCGGCATCTCGCTGTGGCCGATCCTGACCGCCGCCAAGCTGGCCAAGGGACGCGGCGGCGTCCGGGTCTCCGGCATCATCTTCGGATCGATCCAGACCCTCTTCGCCGGTGGCGGCCTGCTCATCAGCATCGTGACGCTCAGCAACCTGCACGACTCAGGCGTCGCCCCCTTCATGTTCACGCTCGTCTTCCAGGGGATCTCGCTCGGTCTGGGCCTCTGGATCCTGATCGGCCTGGCCAACTCGGCCGCGGGCATCTACTTCAAGCGCCCTCAGTACTAGGACTGCCGGCCGGTACGAAGCCTCGTACCGGCCGCGCACACGGCGAAGGCCGCGCACCGCAGCGATGCGGTGCGCGGCCTTCGCCGTCTACGGGGTCTACGGGGACTACAGGCACCCGGTGGGCCCGGGTCCCCGGGGGACTCAGTGGAAGAAGTGCCGGGTCCCGGTGAAGTACATCGTCACGCCCGCCGCCTTCGCGGCCTCGACGACCTGCTCGTCACGGACCGAACCGCCCGGCTGGACCACGGCCTTGATGCCCGCGGCCGTCAGGATCTCCAGCCCGTCCGGGAAGGGGAAGAAGGCGTCGGACGCGGCGTACGAGCCCTGCGCGCGCTCGGCGCCCGCCCGCTCGACCGCGAGCTTCGCGGAGTCGACGCGGTTGACCTGGCCCATGCCGACGCCGACCGAGGCGCCGTCCTTGGCGAGCAGGATCGCGTTGGACTTGACGGCGCGGCAGGCCTTCCACGCGAAGGCGAGGTCGGCGAGCTCGTCGGCGGACAGGGCCTCGCCGGTGGCCAGCGTCCAGTTGGCCGGGTCGTCGCCCTCGGCCTGGAAGAGGTCGGACTGCTGGAGCAGCGCGCCGCCCGAGATCGGCTTGAGGTCGCCCGGCTGGTGCGGGGTGCCGGCCACCTTCAGGACGCGGATGTTCTTCTTCTTGGCGAGGACCTCGAGGGCGCCGGCCTCGTAGTCGGGGGCGGCGATGACCTCGGTGAAGATCTCCGCGACCTGCTCGGCGAGCTCCACGGTCACCGGGCGGTTGACGGCGATGACCCCGCCGAAGGCGGACAGCGGGTCGCAGGCGTGCGCCTTGCGGTGGGCCGCGGCCACGTCCTTCTTGTCCACGGCGATGCCGCACGGGTTGGCGTGCTTGATGATCGCGACGCAGGGCTCTTCGTGGTCGTAGGCGGCGCGGCGGGCGGCCTCGGTGTCCACGTAGTTGTTGAAGGACATCTCCTTGCCGTGCAGCTGCTCGGCATTGGCGAGCCCGCCCGGCTGGCCGTCGGTGTAGAGGGCCGCGGCCTGGTGCGGGTTCTCGCCGTAGCGCAGGGTGGACTTGCGCTCCCACGCGCCGGCCAGGAACTCGGGCAGCACGGCCTCCGGCTCCGGGGCGTACGCGTTCGTGAACCAGGAGGCCACGGCGACGTCGTAGGCGGCGGTGTGCTGGAAGGCCTCGGCCGCGAGCCGCTTGCGGGCGGTGAGGTCGAAGCCGCCGCCCTGGGCGGCGGCGATCACGGCGTCGTAGCGGGCCGGGCTGGTGACCACGGCCACCGAGGGGTGGTTCTTGGCGGCGGCGCGGACCATCGAGGGGCCGCCGATGTCGATCTGCTCCACGCACTCGTCCTCGGTCGCGCCCGACTGCACGGTCGCGAGGAAGGGGTAGAGGTTGACGATCACCAGGTCGAAGGGCTCGACGCCCAGCTCGGCGAGCTGGTTGCGGTGGTCCTCCAGACGCAGGTCGGCGAGGATGCCGGCGTGCACGCGCGGGTGCAGGGTCTTGACGCGGCCGTCCAGGCACTCGGGGAAGCCGGTCAGCTCCTCGACCTTGGTGACGGGCACCCCGGCGGCGGCGATCTTCGACGCGGTGGAGCCGGTCGAGACGAGGGCGACACCCGCCTCGTGCAGGCCGCGGGCCAGCTCTTCCAGCCCCGTCTTGTCGTAGACGCTGACGAGGGCGCGCCGGATCGGGCGCTTCGACGTGGCGAGGTCTTCGCTCTCTGCGGTCACGGTCTCTGCGGTCCCTGCGGCCTCTGCGGCGGTCACTGGATTGTTACCTTTCGTCCCTCGATGCTGTAGCCGTGCCGGGCCAGGCGCCCCACGACCTCGACGAGCAGCTCGCGCTCGACTTCCTTGATCCGCTCGTGGAGAGCGGCTTCGTCCTCGTCATCCCGGATCTCGACCACACCCTGGGCGATGATCGGACCGGTGTCCACGCCGGTGTCCACGAAGTGGACCGTGCAACCGGTGACCTTCGCCCCGTAGGCGAGTGCGTCCCGTACGCCGTGGGCGCCGGGGAAGGCCGGGAGGAGGGCGGGGTGGGTGTTGATGAACCGGCCGCCGAAGCGGTCGATGAACTCCGTACCCACGATCTTCATGAACCCCGCCGAGACCACGAGGTCCGGCGCGTACGCGTCGGTGGCCCCGGTCAGGGCGGCATCCCACTCCGCGCGGGTCCCGTACGCCTTGACCGGGCACACGAAGGTGGGGATCCCCGCCTTCTCGGCACGCTCCAGACCGGCGATGTTCTCGCGGTCGGCTCCCACGGCGACGACTTCGGCGCCGAACCCCTCGGATCCGCCGGGGTGGGCGTCGATGGCGTCGAGCAGGGCCTGGAGGTTGGTGCCGGAACCGGAGACCAGCACGACCAGGCGGGAGACGGCCATGGGAGGCCCTTTCTCGGGCGGGGGCACCCCCGGCGTGAGCTGGGGGCACGTCGTTCGTCTTGTGCGGTCGTACGAAACTTCGGGTCGCCGAGATGGGCGGACCCTACGAAGCCACCGACCGCCTGCAACGATACCGGCACACCGGACGGCCCCCGAGGGACGGGGGCACGGGTGGGCGGTAGCGTCTGGCCTACAAGCCGCAAACAGGCCTCCGACGTCCCAGCGACGTCCATGACACAGGGGATGAAACACACCCGATGCCGGATCGCCGCCAGCCCGACCGCTCCACCGACGACAATCCCTTCGCGGCGCCCCCGGAAGGCCGGCCCGACCAGCCCTGGGAACCGCGCAAGGGCGGTGACGGCGGCCCCGGACAGGGGCCCGGCGAGGCCCCGGGATCCGGACCGGCCCGCTGGGATCCGACCGACCCGATCCAGCGGCGGGCGCGGTACGCGCTGCTGGGCGGCATGTGGGGCTTCTTCTTCGTGGTCATGGACATCCCCTCGATGGCGCTGCTGCTCGGCGCCCTGGCCCTGTACTGGGGGATCAGCGCGCTGCGCGGCGCACCGGCGAAGCCCGCCGGGGAGGAGGGGACGGCCACCGCCACGGTCGCCGACATCACCGGGGTGCGGACCGGGGCCACTGAGCCCGCTCCGGCCCAGGGCGGCCTGGCGGCCCTGGGGCCCGCCGCCCGGCCCCAGCGGACGGCGGCGGTGAGCGGACTGGTCACCGCGTCGCTGGCGGTGCTGCTGTCCCTGTCCTCGTACGCCGTGCACCTCGCGTACAAGGACTTCTACGTCTGCACGCAGGACGCCCTCACCAAATCGGCTGAGCTGCAGTGCAACGACCTGCTGCCGGACAACGTCATCGGCAAGATGATCAAGGTCCCGGGGTAGCAGGGGTAGCAGGACCGCCTACTCGGGGTCCTGCCCGGGGTCCCGTTCCGGGTTCGGCCCCGGGGCCTGCGAGGGGTCCGGTCCGGGGTCCTGCACCCCGGTGACCGGTCCGGCTTGCGCTTCGGGCCCCGCCTTGCGGCGGGCCAGCACCCGCGCGCCCGTCACGGCCGGGACCGGCGCGGCCTCGGTCGACGGGACCGGCTCGGTCACGGCGAGCGGGGCCGAAGCCGTCATGGCGGGCATCGGCGGGCCGACGGGCAGGGGCGGTGCGGCCGGCATCGCCGGGATCGCGGGAGTCGCGCGGATCGGGATCGGGGTCAGGTCCAGCTTGAGACCGGGCATGACCAGTACGGGTCGCTTCGGCGGCGTCTCCGGAACGGGTCCGGCCGCCACCCCCGGCACGGATCCGGCACGCGGCTCCTCCTTCACCGGCGCCGGCGGGTGCGGCGGGTGCGGCGGATCCGGCAGGTGCGGTGGGTTCTGCCCTGAGGAGAAGTCCGGGATCAGCGTGCCCGTGGCCCGGCGCAGCGCCGCCCATCGGACCTCCCGCACCCCGCTGTCGTGCCAGCTCTCGGCTCCGTCGGGGGCTTCGACGAGCCACCTCGCGGGCCGGTTGCGCCACGCGTGCACCATCACGGCCACCGGGACCGCGAGCGCCAGGGTCCAGGCCAGGGCCGCGCCGCCCGTCTGCCACCAGACCGGCCCGAAGGCCGCCAGTTCCCGGGAGCCGAGCGGCCCGGCCGAGGCCGCGGCCAGCCCGGCCGTGGCCAGGGCGCACACCAGCGCGCCCAGGGCCGCGGTGAGCGCGGTCTCCCCGTACGAGACTTCGCGCGCCCGGCGCACCGCGAACCAGCCCACGGCCAGCCCCGCCACCACCGGTACCACGGCGGCGGCCCAGGTCAGCGGCGTGCCGGGGCCCTGCGCGGGGAGCGCGGCGAGCAGCGGGAAGCGGGGCAGCGCGTGCGCGCCGCCGAAGCCGAGCGGGGTCGCGGTGGCCGAGGTGCCCAGCGCGAAGCCGGGGCCCAGGGAGTAGGCGGTGCCCCAGACCACGGCGTTCGGAACCAGGGTGAGGGACAGCAGCAGGACGGCGAAACGGCCCGACCAGAACCCGGTCAGCGCCACGAAGGACCCCTGCACCTCCGCCCCGTGCCAGGCCAGCGAGGCTGCGACCAGCAGCGCTCCGCCGCCGAGCAGGACCAGGGCCCCGCCCGCGCCGGCGCGCAGCGCGAGTGCGTAGCGGGGGCGGGTGAACCGGCTGGTCAGCAGCCCGAGCGGTCTCCCCCGGGCCTCCCAGACCCCGCCGGCGGCCGCCAGCGCGGCCACCAGGGGCAGGTGCCGGGCCGCGCTGAGCGGGTCGGCGGGCATGGGCCCGGAGGCGGCGTACACGGTGGCCAGGGACCCGACGCCGAGGTAGCCGCAGAGCACGGCGGAGAACACCACCCTGGCGGGCAGCGGCTCCGCGCCCCCCTCCTCCTCGGCGGCGCTGCCGAGCCGGGCGGCGCGCCGGATGAGCAGCGCGGGCAGTGCGATGAGCAGCAGCGGGGTCATGCCGACGGGGGCGGGCACCCCGGAGAGGGTCTCGTAGCGGACCATGTCGGTCCCGTGGGCGAGCAGCCAGAGGCCCGCGGCGAGGTGCAGGGCGCCACCGGGACCGCCGTCGGGGTAGGGGGAGCTGATCCACAGGACGATGACGAGCACGGCGAAAAAGCCGAGCCCCAGTCCTGCGGCGACGGCTCCACCCACGACACACGCGGCGGCCGCCGGTGAACGGCGCCGGGCGGGGGCCCTGGGGGGCGTGGGCAACGAAGTCCCGCGTTCGGTCACTTGGGTCACCCCGCCATGGTGCCAACGACACGCGCTATGGGCGGGTAACAGGCGAATGACCGTGGTGTCGCTCAATATACGTTTATGTACTTTTTCGCTCTGGGCGTCCGGGTCGCGGGGAGTGTGGCATGACACAAAGCGTCACGGAGCTGATCCTCCCCACCCCGAAGGAACGCCGGCGCCTGCGCGAAGCGGCCGAGCTGACCCACGAGGAGGTCGCGGCGGCGGTGGGGGTCACCGCCACCACGGTCCGCTCCTGGGAAACGGGCCGCACCGATCCGCGGGGCCGCAAGCGCGAGGCCTACGCCAAGCTCCTGACCCGCCTCGCCGCGACCACGGGCCCGGCCTCGGGTACGGAGCCTCGTGCGTACGCCGCGTCCGACAGCGCGTCCGACAGCGCGTCCGACAGCGCACAGGGCGCCCCGGAACCGGCCGCCGCCCTCTCCGCCACGCCCACCCGGCCGGCCTGGGCCAACGGCACCGCCACGCCGGCGACGGCGACGGCACCGGCGGTCGAGGCCGAGGCGGAGTCCGAAGGCGGGTCCGAGTCCGGGTCCGAGGCCGCCGCCTTGACCGGCGTGTCGAAGGAGCCCGAAGCCGTAACCGGGGCCTCCGAGAGCGATACGGACGAGGCGTCAGCCGCCAACTCCGCCGAGGGGTACTTCGGGTTCCTCGCCCGGGCCGCGCGGCCCGTCGGGGTGCCCCGGCACGAGGCCAAGGCCACGGTCAAGGCCGCGGTCGGCGGTGGCGGCCTCGCCACGCTCCGGGCAGGAGGAACGATTCCTCACGGCCCGGGCACGGTTCCACCGGGTCCGGGCACCGGAATGGGCATCAACAGCACCGGCACCGGCACCGGTCCGGGCAACGACGGGCCGGGCGACGAGAACGGCGGCACGAGTACCCGTACCGCCCCCGAGACCGCCGCCCAAGGCGCCGCCGACGGCGGGACGGACGAACGCCCGCCCCGGAAGGTCCCCACGCCGGAATCCGCCTTCGACGCGCTCTACAACCGCACCGCCCCCGCCCTCACCCGCCAGGCCTACCTCCTCACCGGCCGCCGCGGCCTCGCCCACGAGGCCGTGGAGCGCGCCTTCCAGCAGGCCTGGGGCCGCTGGCCCGAGGTCGCCACCGACCCGGACCCGGTCGGTTGGGTGCGCGCGGCGACGTACGAGTACGCGCTCTCGCCCTGGCACCAGTTCCGGCGGGCCCACAAGCATCCCGACAAGCCCCCGGCGGACCCCGGCGACCGCACCCTCATGGACGCGATGCTCGCGCTGCCGCCCGCCCACCGCAGGACCTTGCTGCTCTACGACGGCGTCGGGCTGGACCTGCCCGACACCGCCGCCGAGACCGAGGCCTCCACGCCGACCGCCGGCAGCCGCCTCCTCAACGCCCACGCCGAACTCGCCGACCGGATCCCCGAGCTGGCCGACGTGGCGCCCGGGAAGCAGTCGGCGCTGCTGCGCGAGCGGCTCGGCGCGCTGAGACCGGCCGTCCGGCTGGAGCCGCGCTCGGCGGCCGTCGTCCGGGCGGCCGGCGAGGGCCGGACCCGGCGGTGGACCCGTGCGGTCCTCGGGCTGACGGCGGTGATCGCCGCGGCCACGGCCTACACGGCGGCCACCGCACCGACCGAGTACGAGCCCCCGCGCGCCCCCGGCGCGAACGTGTCGGGCGTGCCCCCGCACAGCGGCCCGCAGCAACTCTCCGACGAGGGGCGCCAGCTCCACGACAAGCTGCTGAACGACCCAGCGGCCGGCCCGGCGAGGGTCTCGCCGAAGCCCGAATAGAACCGAACGGGACCAGACGGGAACGGGCGTGGCCCGCACCCCTTCACAGGGTGCGGGCCACGCCCGTCACTACGTACGACTACTACTGCTGGTGCAACTGGGGCTGCGAATTACTTCGCGGCGTTCAGGATCTCGCGCGCCAGCTTCGCCGTCTCGGTCGGGGTCTTGCCGACCTTCACGCCCGCGGCCTCGAGGGCCTCCTTCTTGGCCTGTGCGGTGCCAGAAGAACCGGAGACGATGGCACCGGCGTGGCCCATGGTCTTGCCCTCGGGGGCGGTGAAGCCCGCGACGTAGCCGACGACCGGCTTGGTGACGTTCTTCGCGATGAAGTCCGCCGCACGCTCCTCGGCGTCGCCGCCGATCTCGCCGATCATGACGATCAGGTCGGTGTCGGGGTCCGCCTCGAACGCCGCGAGGGCGTCGATGTGCGTGGTACCGATGACCGGGTCGCCACCGATGCCGACGGCGGAGGAGAAGCCGATGTCACGGAGCTCGTACATCATCTGGTAGGTCAGCGTGCCCGACTTGGACACGAGACCGATGCGGCCGGGCTTGGTGATGTCGCCCGGGATGATGCCGGCGTTGGACTGGCCGGGGGTGATCAGACCCGGGCAGTTCGGGCCGATGATCCGCGTCTTGTTGCCCTTGGCCGTCGCGTACGCCCAGAAGGCGGCGGAGTCGTGCACCGCGATGCCCTCGGTGATGACGACGGCCAGCGGGATCTCGGCGTCGATCGCCTCGACCACGGCGGCCTTGGCGAAGGCCGGCGGGACGAAGAGGACGGAGACGTTGGCGCCCGTCTTCTCCATCGCCTCGGCGACGGAACCGAAGACCGGGATCTCCGTGCCGTCGAAGTCGACGGTGGTGCCGGCCTTGCGCGGGTTCACGCCACCGACGATGTCGGTGCCGTCAGCCAGCATCAGCTTGGTGTGCTTCATGCCCGTGGCACCGGTCATGCCCTGGACGATGACCTTGCTGTCCTTGTTGAGGAAGATAGCCATGTGAGTCTGTGACCTCTGCCCTTACTTCGCAGCCGCGAGCTCGGCGGCCTTGTCGGCCGCGCCGTCCATGGTGTCCACGCGCTGTACCAGCGGGTGGTTGGCGTCCGAGAGGATCTTGCGACCCAGCTCGGCGTTGTTGCCGTCGAGGCGGACGACCAGCGGCTTGGTGACCGCCTCGCCCTTGTCCTCGAGCAGCTGCAGCGCCTGGACGATGCCGTTGGCGACCTCGTCACACGCGGTGATGCCACCGAAGACGTTGACGAAGACGGACTTGACGTCCGGGTCGCCGAGGATGATCTCGAGACCGTTGGCCATGACGGCGGCGGAAGCGCCACCGCCGATGTCCAGGAAGTTGGCGGGCTTGACGCCGCCGTGGTTCTCGCCGGCGTAGGCGACGACGTCGAGGGTGCTCATGACGAGACCCGCGCCGTTGCCGATGATGCCGACCTCGCCCTCGAGCTTGACGTAGTTGAGGTTCTTCGCCTTGGCGGCGGCCTCGAGCGGGTTCGCGGCCGCGTGGTCCACGAACTCCTCGTGGCCCGGCTGGCGGAACTCGGCGTTCTCGTCGAGCGAGACCTTGCCGTCGAGCGCGATGACGTCGCCGTTGGCGACCTTCGCGAGCGGGTTGACCTCGACGAGGAGCGCGTCCTCGGCGATGAAGGTCGCCCACAGGGTCACGAGGACCTCGGCGACCTTCTCGGCCACCTCGGCCGGGAACTGCGCCAGCGCGACGATCTCGCGGGCCTTCTCGATGGTCACGCCCTCGTTGGCGTTCACCGGGACCTTGGCGAGCTTCTCCGGGGTCTCCTCGGCGACCTGCTCGATGTCCATGCCGCCCGCGACCGAGGCCATGGCCAGGAAGGTGCGGTTGGTGCGGTCGAGGAGGTACGAGACGTAGTACTCCTCCAGGATCTCCGGAGCGGTCTCGGCGATCATCACCTTGTGGACCGTGTGGCCCTTGATGTCCATCCCGAGGATGTCCGTCGCACGGGCGACGGCCTCGTCCGGGGTGGCGGCGAGCTTGACGCCGCCTGCCTTGCCACGGCCGCCGACCTTCACCTGCGCCTTGACGACCGACTTGCCGCCCAGCCGCTCCGTGGCCTCGCGCGCCGCCTCAGGCGTGTCGATCACTTCACCGGCCAGCACCGGTACACCGTGCTTGGCGAAGAGGTCCCTCGCCTGGTACTCGAACAGGTCCACGCGCGTCCGTCCCTTGTCTTCAAAGATTCGCAGTGATTCGCGGTTGTCTGCTATCTGCGTGGGCGTGCCGCGGAGGGCAACGTGACGGCGCTGTCACAAGGAAGGCGCACACGGTGACCGTGGACGCGGCATGTCCGTCCCGCAGGTTATCCCCGTGGGACGTAGGTCCCTAAATCGCAGATCACACCTGAGCGGTGATACCTGTCACAGATCGCCTCACGGTTGAACTGCATCTTCGTGTGATCCGCCGATGTGAAGGCGCCCCCGCGCCGCTACGGAGCCTCGCGCGGACGGCCAGATCACGACCCTCCGGCCGGCCCCGGCAGGGGTCGCTTCTCCAGGGCCGCGGCCATCACGTCCGGGAACAGGTCGGGGGTGCAGGCGAAGGCCGGGGCGCCCAGTTCGGCGAGGGCTGCGGCGTGTTCGCGATCGTAGGCGGGGACACCCTCGTCGGACAGCGCGAGAAGGGTCACGAACTCGACGCCCGCGCCCTTCATCGCCGCGACCCGCTTGAGCATCTCGTTGCGTATGCCGCCCTCGTAAAGATCACTGATGAGGACGACGACCGTGTCGGCGGGCCGGGTGATCCTGGACTGGCAGTAGGCGAGCGCGCGGTTGATGTCGGTGCCGCCGCCGAGCTGGGTGCCGAAGAGCACGTCGACGGGGTCGTCGAGCTGGTCGGTCAGATCCACGACGGCCGTGTCGAAGACGACGAGCCGGGTCGAGATCGAACGCATCGAGGCCAGCACCGCGCCGAAGACGGAGGCGTAGACGACGGAGGCCGCCATCGAACCCGACTGGTCGATGCAGAGGATGACCTCCTTCTTCACCGACTGCGAGGCGCGGCCGTAGCCGATCAGCCGCTCGGGGACCACGGTGCGGTACTCGGGGAGGTAGTTCTTCAGGTTCGCCCGGATGGTCCGGTCCCAGTCGATGTCCGCGTGGCGGGGGCGGCTGATCCGGGCCGACCGGTCGAGGGCGCCGGTGAGCGTGGCCCGGGTGCGGGTGGCGAGCCGCTTCTCCAACTCCTCGACCACCTTGCGGACCACGGCGCGGGCCGTCTCCCTGCTCGTCTCGGGCATCGCCTTGTTGAGGGAGAGCAGGGTGCCGACGAGGTGGACGTCCGGCTCCACGGCCTCCAGCATCTCGGGCTCCAGCAGGAGCGCGGACAGCCCGAGGCGCTGGATCGCGTCCCGCTGCATGATCTGGACCACGGGGGCGGGGAAGTACGTCCGGATGTCCCCGAGCCACCGGGCCACTCGCGGCGCGGACCCCCCGAGCCCGGCCGACCGCTCCCCCTTGCGCCCCCCGCCGTCGCCGCCGCCCCCGTAGAGCGCCCCGAGCACGGAGTCCATCCCGACATCCGCCCCGCTCAACGCACACCCGGTCCCGTCGGCCTCCCCCCCGAGCACCATCCGCCACCGCCGCAACCGCTCGTCACCAACGCCCGCACCCACCATCTGCCATCCCCCTGCTCTCGTAGTCACCACATCAACCAGCCCCACCAACACACCCCCTCCAGCCCGTCCGGCGCTTGAGGACCGGGTCCGGGCACAGCCCCGGCGCCCCTCCAGCCGGTCCGGCGTTTGAGGACCGGGTCCGGGCAGCGCCCGGGGAACGGTGGAACTGGGGGTCCCCCCGGACGGAGTCTGGGGGATGGGTAGGGGACACGCCCCGCGCAGCGGCACCCCCGCAGCACCCGGCCCCGGCCCCCGGACCCTGGCCCCGGGAGCCCGACCCAGTACCCCGCCCCGGCCGGTCAGCCCGGCGCCCCCGCCAGGAGCAACCGGTGGACCAGCTCCACCACCGCATCCGCCCGCACCGGGTCCAGCTCCCGCCCGAAGCCCGCCGGTGCCGGCCCGGCCCCGGACCCCGCGGGCCGCGCCCCGGCCGGGGCCGGACCACGACGGGCGAGCTCGCCCAAGGTCCGCTTCACACCCGGCTCGTACGCCCCGAACGTCCGCCGCAGCAAAGGCAGTACGTCGACGAACGCCCGCTCCGGCACGGATGTCAGCCACGCGTCGATCAGACCGAGCAGCCGGTCGTCGTGGACCAGCAGGGTGCCGCCCCCCGAGCCGCCGCCCGCGAAGCCCTCGATCCAGCCCGCCGCGTCGGCCGGCGCGGACGCCGGGGACAGCGAGAGCCCCATCAGCCGGGCCGTCTCCTGCGGCGGCAGCCGCCCGTCGTCGAGCAGCAGCCGCGCGGCCCGGCCACGTATGAGCCCGGGGACGGAATCCCGCCCGGCCAGCGTCCGCAGCACCGCCGACCACCGCTCCCGCAGCCCCTCGGCCCCGGCCCCGTCACCCCCGCCCCCACCCCCGCCCAGCAGCCCGATCGCCCCGTGTACGGAGTCCACGTGCCCCCGGAGCTCCGCCGCCGCGTCGGCGTCCAGCCCGGCCGCGCAGGCGGGCGGCAACGCCACGCAGATCCGCTCGGCGAGCCCGGCCGCGACCGTGCCCAGCGCCGCCGCGTCGGTGCCGCGCACGTCCCCGTACCGCAGTGAACGGGCCAGCGCGGGCAGCGCCTTGGCGAGCCCCGCCACATCGGTGTCCAGCGCGGCCAGGTCGGCCAGCGCCCTCAGCACCGCGGGCAGCGCCTGCGAGAGCCCCGCCAGCAGGCACCGCTCGGCCAGGGCGGTGACCTCGCCCAGCTCCCCGGCGCCCTCCGCGTCGGCCTCGGCCCTGGCGGTGGCCGCCCCGAGGACGGTGGTCCCCCATATGCCGGCTTCGGCGATCCGCACCGCGAGCTCCGGTTCCCAGCGGAGCCGCCAGGTCTCCCGGAAGGTGCCCGTACTCCCCCGCGAGGCCGCCGGGACGCCCCAGTCGATGCCGAGCAGCCGCAGCCGGTGCAGCAGCAGGGACTTGGCGGCGTCGGACTCCTTGCGCAGATCCAGCTCCAGCTCCCGCTCCTGCGCCTCGGCCTTGAGGCGCAGCGAGCGCTGCTGGCGGGTCAGGTCCCGCTGGAGCGGTACGGCGGGCGCCGCGTCCGGAATCTCCCCGAGCACGTCCCCCACGACGAGCCGGTCCTCGATCAGCGCGAGCGGTATGTCGGAGCCGTCGCACATCGCCGCCCGGACCGCTTCCAGGGTCTCTGTCAGTCCTGCCACCGGCCGGCCCCGCATCGCGGCGAGGGTGTCGGCGAGCCGGACCGCCTCGATGACGTGCGCCGGGGAGACCTGCCGGTCCTCCGCGCGCAGCAGGTCCGCGACCTTGGTCAGCCACCGCTCGACGGGCCGGTCCCGGGCCGCGAAGAGGTGCGCGTACCAGCCGGGCGAGGTGATGCCGGCCCCGTACCCGCCCGCGCGGGCGAGGCGTCGGTGGGTCCAGGGGACCCAGGTGGTCTCCACCTTGACCTTGGGCAATCCGGTGAGCAGCGCCTTGTCGGCGGCGGCGGTGGTCTTCGCCCGCAGCACGGGCACGTGCCAGGCTCCGCAGACCACTGCGTACTCGTCACCGAACTCGCGGCGCGCGGCCCGCATCCGCTGCCGCATGTGGGCCTCGCGGACCAGGTCCCGGTGGTGGCCGCCGGTCCCGTACTCCTCGCGCAGGGCGCCCATGGCCTCGCCCAGCGCCTCGAACACGGCCAGCGGGTCCCCGCCGCCGGACGCGCCCCGGTGCTCGACCACGTCCTCCCACCAGCGCTCGGGGTCGTCGTACCCGGCGGTTTCGGCGAGTACGGCGAGAGGGTCCAGCGGTACGGAGGGCCCGGCGGCTCCGGGCGTCTCCCCGTCCTTGCCGAAGTCCCCCTCGATGTCCTCCTCGGTGCCCTCCTCGGCGGCCTCCTCCCCTGCCAGGGCCAGGGAATGGGCGGCGGGCAGGTCGATGAACCGGACCGGCACGTCCCGCGCCTGGGCCCACCGGATGGCGGCCCACTCCGGGGAGAAGCCGGCCAGCGGCCAGAACGCGGCCCGGCCGGGGTCGTCGGCCGCGTGTGCGAGCAGGGCGACGGGCGGCCGCATCCCGGGGTCGGCGGCGAGCGGCAGCAGGGCGTCGCCCTCGGGCGGCCCCTCGATCAGCACCGCGCGGGGCTGCGCCGCGTCGAGCGCGGCCCGCACGGCCCGGGCCGAGCCGGGCCCGTGGTGCCGTACGCCCAACAGCAGCGGCCCCCGCCGCGCGCTCTGCCGGCGCTGCGGGCTCATGCCGTCACCTCCCGGCAGGCGCGGTAGAAGTCCTTCCAGCCCTCGCGCTCGCGCACCACGGCCTCCAGGTACTCCTGCCAGACCACCCGGTCGGCGGCCGGGTCCCGCACGACGGCCCCGAGGATCCCGGCGGCCACGTCGGAGGGGCGCAGTACGCCGTCCCCGAAGTGGGCGGCCAGGGCGAGGCCGCCGGTGACCACCGAGATGGCCTCGGCGGTGGACAGGGTGCCGCTGGGCGATTTCACCTTCGTGCGCCCGTCGTCGGTGATTCCGCCGCGCAGCTCGCGGAAGACGGTGACGACCCGGCGGATCTCTTCCAGGCCCTCCGGCGCGGCGGGCAGGTCGAGGGCGCGGCCCATCTGGTCCACGCGGCGGGCGACGATGTCGACCTCGGCGTCGGCGGTGGCGGGCAGCGGCAGGACGACGGTGTTGAAGCGGCGGCGCAGTGCGCTGGAGAGCTCGTTGACCCCGCGGTCGCGGTCGTTGGCGGTGGCGATGAGGTTGAAGCCGCGCACGGCCTGCACCTCCTGGCCGAGCTCCGGTATCGGGAGGGTCTTCTCAGACAGGACGGTGATGAGGGTGTCCTGGACGTCGGCGGGGATGCGGGTGAGCTCCTCGACGCGGGCGGTCATTCCGTCGGCCATGGCCCGCATGACGGGGCTGGGCACGAGGGCTTCGCGGCTGGGCCCGTGGGCGAGGAGGCGGGCGTAGTTCCAGCCGTACCGGATGGCCTCCTCCGGGGTGCCGGCGGTGCCCTGGACGAGCAGGGTGGAGTCTCCGCTGACGGCGGCGGCGAGGTGCTCGGACACCCAGGTCTTGGCGGTGCCGGGGACTCCGAGGAGCAGCAGGGCGCGGTCGGTGGCCAGGGTGGTGACGGCGACTTCGACGATGCGGCGCGGGCCGACGTACTTGGGCGTGATGACGGTGCCGTCTTCGAGCGTGCCGCCGAGCAAGTACGTGGCCACGGCCCACGGGGAGAGCTTCCAGCGGGCCGGGCGGGGCCGGTCGTCGGCGTCCGCCAAGGCTTTCAGTTCGTGCGCGAAGGCGTCTTCGGCATGCGGTCGCAGTGCCTCGGCGGTGGTCTCGTTCTCGGTCGCGGTCATGGTCCCCCTCCAATGCTCGGCAGCCATTTCCGACTGCTGGATCCACGATGCACCCGACCACTGACAACGCCCCCCGGACTCAACGTTGTTGCAGGTCAGAGCGATTGTCAGTGAGGGTCTCTACGGTGGGACACATGACTGAGCAGGGGGTCCGCTGGACAGCGGAACAGGTACTGGCTCTGGCTCCTGACGATGCATCACGCAAGGCGGGGGCCAGACTCGGCGGGGCGGGGCCGTGGTCACAGACCGGAGGTTCCGCTTCCGGTGCGGTGTGGGGTTTGTGCAAGGGCAGCGGCAGCAAGCCGTACCGGACGGTCGTCGACCTGTCCGGCCCGGCGTACAAGTGCTCCTGCCCGAGCCGGAAGTTCCCCTGCAAGCACGCGCTGGGACTGCTGCTGCTCTGGGCCGCGGAGGGGCTCACAGACGTGGCGGGGGCTTCGGGCGAGGCTCCGGACTGGGCCGGCGATTGGCTGGCGGAGCGGGCGGCGAAGGCCGCGCGGACCGCCGCCGACCGCTCGGCCCAGGCCGGACCGGCGGACGCGGAGGCCGCCCGGAAGCGGGCCGAGCGGCGGGCGGCCCGGATCGGGGCGGGGGTCGCCGAGCTGGAGCAGCGGCTCGCGGACCTGGTCCGCAGCGGCCTGGCCGGACAGGAGCGGGCCGGGTACGCCGCCTGGGAGGAGACCGCCGCCAGGATGGTCGACGCCCAGGCGCCGGGGCTGGCGGCCCGGGTCAGGGAGTTGGGCACGATACCCAGTTGCGGCGCCGGATGGCCCGCCAGGATGCTGGAGGAGGCCGCGCTGCTGCACCTGCTGGACCGGGCGTGGCTGGGGATTTCCGCATTGCCGGAACCGCTGGCCTCGACGGTCCGCGGCCGGGTGGGGCTGCCTTCCGGGGCGGGGGGCGAGGTCGTACGGGACCGCTGGCTCGTGCTGGCCCAGTACGACACGGCGTCGCCCGACGGGCGCCTCACCACCCGCCGGATATGGCTGCGCGGGCTGGCGAGCGGCCGGCCGGCCCTGGTCCTGGACTTCGGCCCGCCCAGGCGACCACCCGGGCTGGCTCTGCCCGTCGGGCTGGTGCTGGATGCGGAAGCCCGCTTCCGGCCCGGCTCGGCGGGGCTCCGGGCGGACCTCACCGAACGCTTCGCGGCGGCCGAGCCGTCCGGGGCCGCGCCGACGGGCGTGAGCACCGGCGCGGCACTGGAGGAGTACGGCGCGGCACTGCGCGAGGACCCCTGGCTGGAGTCCTGGCCGGTGGTGCTCGGCCCTGTCGTCCCCGTACCGGGAGGACGGCAGGGGGAGCAAGCAAGGGAACCGGCATGGCAATTGGCGGACGCGGAAGGGACGTCCGCCCTGCCCGTGCCCCTGACCGGGGCCGGGAGCCGGCCCCGCGCGGGGCTGTGGCAACTGGCCGCGCTGTCGGGAGGCGGGCCGGTGACGGTGTTCGGCGAATGCGGACACCGGGGTTTCACCCCGCTCACGGTCTGGCAGCCGGACTCCTCGGAGCCGGTGGTGCTGGCGTCGGCCTGAGCGGGCGCAGGGGGAAAGAAGCAGCGGCGCATGCGCGCCGTCCTGCAGGAACGACTGAGCCGGGGGGCTTTTGTGGACGACAACCACGCCAGTTGAGACCGCAGTCGTGGCGATGACCACGGGGGAATTCGAGCTGCTCCGGTCCCGCGGAGGGGGCGGGACCGGAGCACGCCACGCGAACGAGGGAGGGACCCGATGACCACGACGACCACGACGACCGCCGACAGACACGCACAAGCGCACGCGGCCACGGCCGACGTCCCGGACTGGGACGAGCTGGTCGGTGCCGCGCTCCTGGGGACCGAGCGCCGCCAGGGCAGTCCCGAGGCCCTGCTCGGCGCCGCGGCCGTGCAGACGGTCCGGCGCCGGGCCGGGCTGCGGCCCGCCGAAGCCGGACCACGACCGGAACCCGCTCCGCACGATCCGAGGCCCGAACCGCCGCAGGCGGCCCGGCAGCGGCTCGCGCAGCTACTGGCCGGCCGGACCGCCTCGGGCAGCGGCGGAGGGCGGCGGGGGGCCGCCCCGGATCTGACGGAGCTGCTGCCACAGTGGCTGGCCGCCGCCGGACGCCACGGCTACCGGGCACCGGCCGCGCTGGTCCCCGCGCTCCTGGACGCGGCGCGGGCCCGCACCGACCTGCGTCCGCAGGCGCTGGCCCTGGCCGGGACGCGCGGGCTGTGGCTGGCCCGGCTGAATCCGGACTGGCGGTTCGCGCTGCGCGGCGGTTCCGGCGGCGCAGCGGAACTGCCCGCACCGACGGACGCCGCAGGGGTGGAACGCCTGTGGCAGGAAGGGCTGTTCGCGGAGCGGGTGGCGCTTCTCGGCGCCGTACGGGCCCACGAGGCGGCGGCCGCGCTCCGTCTGCTGAGCTCCACGTGGGCCACCGAGCGGGCCGAGGACCGGCTGATGTTCCTCGACTCCCTGCGGGTGGGTCTCTCGCCCGGCGACGAGCCCTTCCTGGAAGCCGCTTTGGCCGACCGCAGCCGCAATGTCCGGGCGACCGCCGCCGAACTGCTCTCCGCGCTGCCTCAGTCGGCGCTGGCAGGGCGGATGGCCGAGCGGGCGCTGGCCTGCGTGGGCCCGGAGGGGGTGACACCGCCGGCCGAGTGCGACGCGGGCATGCTGCGCGACGGGGTGGTCAAGCGGCCGCCCGCCGGGCGCGGGGAGCGGGCCTGGTGGCTGGCGCAGCTGGTGGAGTCCGCGCCGCTGTCCTGCTGGCAGGAGCGGTTCGCCGGGCTGGGCCCGGCGCAGATCGTGGCGCTGCCGACGGCCGAGGGCTGGGCGGAGGAGCTCCATGCGGCCTGGTGCCGGGCAGCCGTCCGCCAGCGCGATCCCGCATGGTCCCAGGCCCTGCTGGGCTCGGCATCGGCCCCGCCCGCGACGGGCCCGGTGACGCCTTCGCTCGCCGAGCGGGCGAAGTTGCTGTCGATCCTCGACGAGGAGGAACGGGCGGCCTGGGTGGCGGAGTTCATACGGGCACACGGGCTGTCGGAGGCGTTCCAGCTGCTCGGAGTCTGCGTGGTGCCGTGGGCGGGAGAGCTGGGGCGGGCAGTGGTGGAGTCCCTGGACCAGGCCCGCGAGGCGGGCGGCTACCCGTGGAGCTTCAGTGGCGTGATGGGACTGGCGGAGCGCTGCCTCGATCCCGCGGAGGCCGGGCTGCTGGACGCGGCGGCGGCAGCGCCGGCCGAGCCGGGCGGCGCTGCGGCCTACTGGTCGGAGGCCTTCCAGCGCCTGGTCTCCACGCTCCGCCTCCGCGCGACGATGCACGCCGAACTCGCCCCGTCTGGTCCATGACCCCGGGGCCGCGCCGGACGCACCGCGTCCGGCGCGCGGGCCTGGTCGTCCCTTTCGGCTCCTGTCGGACCCGGCAGGATCCGAAGGAGGCGTCCTACGATGCCTGCCGGACGTGCGCGTGCACCCAGGCCACGATCTCCGTGGTCGTCGCGCCCGGCGTGAAGATCTCCGCCACGCCCTTCTCCTTCAGCGGAGCGATGTCCGCCTCCGGGATGATCCCGCCGCCGAAGACCTTGATGTCCGCCGCGTCGCGCTCCGCGAGGAGTTCCAGCACGCGCGCGAACAGCGTGTTGTGCGCACCCGAGAGGATCGACAGGCCGATCGCGTCGGCGTCTTCCTGGATCGCGGTGTCCACGATCTGTTCGGGGGTCTGGTGGAGGCCGGTGTAGATGACCTCCATGCCCGCGTCCCGCAGGGCCCGCGCGATCACCTTGGCACCTCGGTCGTGGCCGTCGAGACCCGGCTTGGCCACCACCACACGGATCGGACCGGTCACACCCATCGCACTGCCTCCCGAGTGAACGAACGTTAAGTACAGCATCGCGCACACCCCCGTTTCGCGGTCAACCACGAGGGGGAAATCACACGTGGGATGGCGTGCCGCCGCTCCCGTGCCGCCACTCCGTGCCGACAGCCGCACGGCACGGCGTGGCCGGCCGTCGTGCGGGCTCCTGGCACTCCGTCCGGGTCCCAAGGCAGTTGGGGGGAGGCCGTCCATGGGGCTGTCCACGTCCGGGGCCGCGCTGCGGGCCGGCCTGCTGGAAGCGATCGTGCTCGGCGGGCACATCCTGATGTATCCGACGGGAATGTGCCAGGAACGGCGGCCCGCCACCACTGGCGAGCGTCCGCCCGCCCTGCTCCTGCACGGGTTCACCGACAACCGCTCCGTCTTCGTCCTGCTGCGCCGCTCCCTCGGGGCGGGCGGGCTGCGGCAGGTGGAGACCTACAACTACTCGCCCTTCACCCTCGACCTGCGCGTCACCGCCCGCCATCTGGCCCTGCGCGTCGAGGAGCTGTGCGAGCGCACCGGGCAGGAGCGGATCGACCTGGTGGGGCACAGCCTCGGCGGACTGGTGGGGCGTTACTACGTCCAGCGGCTCGGCGGCGACGCCCGCGTCCGCACGCTCGTCACGCTCGGAACTCCACATTCCGGTACCCGGGTCGCGCCCTTCATGGACGCACATCCGCTGGTCCGACAGATGCGCCCGGACTCCGAGGTGATGGCCGAGCTGCGCGCACCCGCACCCGACTGCCGGACGCGCTGCGTGGCGTTCTGGAGCGAATTCGACGAGCTGATGGACCCGACCGAGACGGCCCGCATCGACCATCCGGACCTGCTCGCCGAGAACGTGCAGGTCACCGGCATCGGACACCTCGCCCTGCCCGCGCATCCCACGGTCATCTCGGCGGTCCGGCACACACTCGACGGGCCCGGCCCGACCGCCCTCGCCCAGCCCGGCACGGCTTCCGTCGCCTGACGTCAGATCTCCCGAAACCGGCCTGCCGCGCCCCGATCAATCGAACAAATTTCGAACTCAAGGCCAAGGGTGTTCCTTTGGGCGACCGAAAGGCGGCCGAATGCCCGGTTCCCTCGAGGCCGGCACCCGTCGAAGATTGTCGTTGCGAGTAACCGCCGGGTACAGTCACGCCACTGCTCTCCTCCGAGGAACTCCAAACTCCTCGGCCACCCAGGCCCCCCGCTGCCGAGGCGAAAGAGAAGTTGGTGAACGACCGCCCATCGTCGGGCCAGTACCCCAACCACGGGTACGACGGCCTTTCCACCACCACTTTCGCTGGTGATTCCGCGTTCACATCCCAGGAATCACAGGGTCAGGGATACAACTACGTCGCCCATGGCGCGTACGACACCGGTTCTTATGACACCGGTTCCTACGCCACCGGGTCCTACGACACCGGCTCCCACGCCACTGGCGCGTACGACACCGGTGCGTACGACGCGACCGCCTGGACCACCCCGCAGAGCAGCTATCCCCAGCAGCCGCAGGCCGGTTACGACACCACCGACGGTTACGACGGATATCTCTCGACCGTTCCCGCCCAGGCCGTCTCCACGGACTACCGGTCCACCGCCTTCGGCTACGACGCGTCCGCCGAGCAGACCGGCCACTGGTCGGTCCCCGGATACGCCACCGAAACCGGCACCTACGACGCCACCGCCTGGAACACCGGCTCGGAACAGCCGCAGGATCAGCAGCACGGCTACTCGCACGGATACGAGCAGCCCCAGGAACAGCCGCAGGCCCAGAGTTACGCGTACGAGTACGGCCACGAGACGTACGCCGCGTACGAGGAGACCGCGCCCGCCTCCTACACCGAGACCTCCGTCTTCGGGGTCATCACCGACGAAGTCGACAGCGAGGCCGAGGCCGAGTTCGAGTTCGAGCCCGCAGGCGAGGCCGATCGCAACGCGACCGACGCCGCCGCCGACGCCGAGTTCCAGGTGCACGACCTCCCCACCCAGGCCATGCCCGTCACGCTCGCGGCCCCGGCCGCGCCGCGCCCCTCGCGCCGCGCCGGCAAGTCCGGCAAGTCCGGCAAGTCCGGCAGCGTCATGAAGTCTGGCAGCGCGGGCAAGTCCGGCAACACGGGCGCAGCCGCCGGCGGGGGCAACAACCGCCGCCGCACCCCCGCGAAGCGTTCCGCCCTGCTGACCGTCGCCGTGCCCTCCGCCTGCGTGATGGGCGTCGCGGGTGTCGCCGCCGCCTCCGTGGGCGGGCTGACCGGTCCGCAGAAGCCTTCCGAGGAGACGACCACGATGGCCGCGCCCGACCCGGCGTCCATCAAGCCGGTCGCGGCGAACAGCAAGCTCGACACCCAGCTCACCGCGCTGAGCGCCGACGCGGGCGACTTCGCGGACCGTGCGAGCCGCACCCAGGAGCGCATCGACCTGCGCCTGCGCCAGGACGAGGAAAAGAAGAAGAAGGCGGAGGAGGAGGCGGCCAAGGAAGCGGCGCGCCCCAAGTTCGTGCTCCCCGTCGAGCAGCACGGCCTCAGCGCCGGCTTCGGCCAGGCCGGCGTCAACTGGATGTCCGTGCACACGGGCATCGACTTCCCGGTGTCCTACGGGACTTCGGTCATGGCCGCCACCGATGGCACCGTGCGCAGCCAGTGGAACAGCGCCTACGGCAACATGGTGATACTCACCGCGCCCGACGGCACCGAGACCTGGTACTGCCACCTCAGCAGCGCCAAGATCCGCTCCGGCAAGGTCAAGGCCGGCGATGTGATCGCGTACTCCGGCAATTCGGGCAACTCCACCGGGCCGCACCTCCACTTCGAGGTCCGTCCGGGCGGCGGCACCCCGGTCGATCCCCAGGCATGGCTCCGCAGCCACGACCTGGACCCGAACTGAGAAACCCGGTCGGCAAGGCGGCGGGCCGGGCGACCAACCGCCCGGCCCGCCTGCCCACCGCTTCCTAGAGCTTCTGCACCGGCGCGTACCGCAGCAGCAGCCGCTTCGGCTTCTCGTCCCCGAAGTCGATGGTGGCCTGCGCATCGGCGCCCGCCCCCTTGACCTCCATGACCGTGCCCAGCCCGAACTGGTCGTGCGTGACGCGGTCCCCGACCACCAGCGCGATGACCGGCTTGTCGGAGGCCCGGCGCGTCGCGAACCCGGACGGGCCCGACTTCGAACGCGACGAGGACAGGAACGACTCCGGCGAGGTCCCGAACGAGGCCTTCGAACCGCCACCGCCCGAGCCCGAAGACCCGTACCCCGAGCTGCGCATCGGGCCCGCCGGCTTCTGCGCCGCGCCCGTCCGCTTCCACTGCAGGTACTCGGCCGGGATCTCCTCGAGGAACCGCGACGGCGGGTTGTACGAGGGGGTGCCCCAGGCGCTGCGCATCGAGGAGCGCGTCAGGTACAGCCGCTCGCGCGCCCGCGTGATGCCCACGTAGGCGAGGCGCCGCTCCTCTTCGAGCTCCTTGGCCTGGCCCAGCGCCCGCATGTGCGGGAAGACCCCGTCCTCCATGCCGGTCAGGAAGACCACCGGGAATTCGAGGCCCTTGGCGGTGTGCAGGGTCATGAGGGTGATGACGCCGTTGCCGTCGGTGTCCTCGTCGGGGATCTGGTCGGAGTCGGCGACGAGCGCGACCTGCTCCAGGAATTCCGACAGCGTGCCGGGGCCCACGGGCGGTCCGCCGTTCTCGGCGGCCTCCGCCGCGGCGGCTTCCCGCGCCTGCTCGAACTCCAGCGCCACGGCGGCCAGTTCCTGGAGGTTCTCGATGCGCGTCTCGTCCTGCGGGTCGGTCGAGGCCTGGAGCTCGGCGAGATAGCCCGTACGCTCCAGGACCGCTTCGAGGACCACGGCCGGGCCCGCGCCCGAGTCGACGATCGTGCGGAGCTCTTCCATCAGCACGTTGAAGCGCTTGACGGCATTGGTCGAGCGGGCGGCCATGCCGAAGGCCTCGTCCACGCGGCGCAGCGCCTGCGGGAAGGTGATCTTCTCGCGCATGCCGAGCGCGTCGATCATCGCTTCCGCGCGCTCGCCGATGCCGCGCTTGGGCACGTTCAGGATGCGGCGGAGCGGGACGTTGTCCTCGGGGTTGGCCAGGACGCGCAGGTACGCGAGGACGTCCCGGACCTCCTTGCGCTCGTAGAAGCGCACGCCGCCGACGACCTTGTAGGGCAGTCCGACGCGGATGAAGATCTCCTCGAACACGCGGGACTGCGCGTTCGTCCGGTAGAAGATCGCGACGTCGCCGGCCTTCGCGTCGCCCGCGTCCGTCAGCCGGTCGATCTCGTCGGCGATGAACTGGGCCTCGTCGTGCTCGGTGTCCGCGACGTATCCGGTGATCACCGCGCCCGTGCCGGCCTCGGTCCACAGGTTCTTCGCGCGGCGGTTCTCGTTGCGCTCGATGACCGCGTTGGCGGCGGACAGGATCGTCTGCGTGGAGCGGTAGTTCTGCTCCAGCAGGATCGTCGTGGCGTCCGCGTAGTCCTCTTCGAACTGGAGGATGTTGCGGATGGTCGCGCCGCGGAAGGCGTAGATCGACTGGTCGGCGTCACCCACGACGCACAGCTCGGCCGGCGGCAGGTCCGGGTAGCCGGTGCCGACCAGCTCGCGCACGAGCGTGTACTGGGCGTGGTTGGTGTCCTGGTACTCGTCGACCAGCACGTGCCGGAAGCGGCGCCGGTAGTGCTCGGCGACCTCGGGGAACGCCTGGAGCAGGTGGACCGTGGTCATGATGATGTCGTCGAAGTCGAGGGCGTTCGCCTCGCGCAGCCGCCCCTGGTACATGGCGTACGCCTGGGCGAGGGTCTTCTCGAAACCGTCCACCGCCTGGCCGGCGAAGGCGTCCTCGTCGATCAGCTCGTTCTTCAGGTTCGAGATCTTGGCGTTGAAGGCCTTCGGCGGGAACTTCTTCGGGTCCAGGTCCAGGTCGCGGCAGACGAGCGCCATCAGCCGCTTCGAGTCGGCCGCGTCGTAGATCGAGAACGAGGAGGTGAAACCGAGCCGCTTGGACTCGCGGCGCAGGATGCGGACGCACGCGCTGTGGAAGGTGGAGACCCACATGGCGTTCGCGCGCGGGCCGACCAGGCCCTCGACGCGCTCCTTCATCTCGCCGGCGGCCTTGTTCGTGAAGGTGATCGCCAGGATCTGGCCGGGGTGGACCCCGCGCGCGCCCAGCAGGTGCCCGATGCGGTGCGTCAGCACGCGCGTCTTGCCGGAGCCGGCGCCGGCCACGATGAGCAGCGGGGAACCCGCGTGCACCACGGCGGCACGCTGCTCCGCGTTCAGCCCGTCGAGGAGCGCCGCCGGGTCGATGACGGGCCTGGGGGCGCCGTCCCGGTAGTACGCGTCCCCGCTCATGGGCATGTCGAACCGGCCCCCGAAGAGATCGTCCGCGCCCGTCTCGGGGGCGGCGTGTTCCTCGGGCGGCGGCGGGACCTCGTCGGAGGGGGAGAGGTCGGCCAGGAAGCTGTCGTCAAAGAGGCTGCTCATCGCCTTCCGAGTTTAGAGGGCGGGACCGACAGCCGGTCCCGGCCCGCGAAATTCGGCCGCATATGCCCTTCGGACCCTGCGCGGCCCCTTCCGAGGCACCCCCTCCGCGACTAGCGTGCCCCGCCAACCGGAAGGAGGTGCCGGCCGTGCACTCGTACGGATTCCCCTCGCTCCACTCCTCTCTCCACCGCCCGCGGTACATGCAGGCCAGGGCCGAGGCGGCGGGCCGGCGCCGGGAGGCGGCCAAGGTCGTCGTGGACCTGGAGAGCGCGCAGGAGGAGTTACGGACGCGCAAGCAGGAGGTGCAGGACCGGCTCGCCGAGGCGAACACCCTGCTGGCGAAGCTCACCGGCCCGCAGCGGGCGCAGGTGTCGGGCCCACGGGCCCCGGCGGGCTCGGGGGACCTGCCCGCCGACACCCCCGCCTCGGTCTCCGGCGCCAAGGCGGTGGCCTTCGCGCGGGCCCAGCTCGGCAAGCCGTACGTCTGGGGCGCGACCGGCCCGAACTCGTACGACTGCTCCGGACTGACCCAGGCCGCCTGGCGCGCGGCGGGCGTCGCGCTGCCCCGTACCACCTGGGACCAGGCCGAGGCGGCGCCGCGGATCGCGACGAAGGACCTGCGCCCCGGTGACCTGGTCTTCTTCTACGGGGACATCAGTCATGTGGGGATCTACATCGGCGGCGGCCGCATGATCCACGCCCCGCGGCCGGGTGCGTACGTCCGCGAGGACTCCGTCTTCTACCAGCCGGTCCACAGCAGCGTCCGGCCGGGCTGAGACCCCCCGCCACCCGGTCGTATTAAATACTCCGCGCGCGGCGTGGCGGGTGCGCCGTCCGGGCGGGATGCGTTCGGGGCCGTTATTCCGGACCGGGTTGCCGGGGACCACTGCGGAGTCGTTCGCGGGAACCACCGCGGAGTCCCCGACGGCTCTCGAGAGCTCTCCCGAGCTCTCCCGTGTCCCTCCCCGAAGGAGCCCCCCTCGTGATCCCGTCCCAGTCGCCGACCCCGCCCCCGAGCCGTCGGCCGACCGCCCGCCTCACCCGCGTCCTGCTGCCCGTGTGCGGAGCCGCCGCACTGGTCGGGACGGCGGTCGCGCCCGCGGTGGCCGCGCCCACACCCGTGGCCTGCAGCACCGCCTCGCTCGCTGCCGCCATCACCGCCGCCAACTCCGGGGGCGGTTCGCTGTCGCTGGCCACGGGCTGTACGTACGCGCTGACCGCGCCGCTGCCGGCGATCAGCGCGGCGGTGACCATCGACGGTCATGTCGCCACGATCACCCGCGCGCCCACGGCGCCCTCGTTCGGGATCCTCGCCGTCGCGCCGGGCGGCAAGCTCACCATCAGCCATGTGATCATCACCGGCGGGGACGCGACCGGAAGCTTCGGCGGCGGCATCCGCAACGACGGAATCCTCTCGGTGTCCGCGTCGATCATCAGCAACAACAAGGCCGACTTCTCCGGCGGGATCGGCGGGACCGGCGGCACGACCACGACGATCTCCAACAGCTTCATCACCAAGAACACGGCGAAGCACAACGGCGGCGGTTTCGCCAACGACGGGAACATGACGATCTCGCGGTCCACCGTCAGCGACAACACGGCCCTGGAGAAGGGCGGCGGGGTGGCCAACGACGGTGTCCTGAAGATCGAACGGTCGGCGTTGACGAACAACTCCGCGAGCGGCCCGACCGGAGTCGGCGGCGGGATCGCCAACTTCGGCGGCCCCGGGGCGTCCACCACGCTCACCGGGGCCATCGTGACCGGCAACAAGGCCACGGTGACCGCCGGCGGGGTCTACAACAACGCCGGGACGGTCATTTCCAACACGAGCATCATCTCCTCCAACCAGCCCAACAACTGCACGACGAGCGCCCCGGCCGTACCCTCCTGCACCAACTGAGCCGCATCCGGCGCCCACCGGCGTGTCGGTCACTCAGCGCCAGCCCGTGCACGCGGCGCCCGGCGTGGCGCTCACCCTCCGTAGCAGGGCGAGTTGACGGACCATCGTCGACTCGCCCTTCGGCCTGCCCTGCCGGGGGGAGTTCGAGTCGCCGATTCCACCGACCGGCCCTAGCGTCAAGCCACCGAGGGGCATTTCCTGCCTTTTGCGGATAAACGGTTCGCGGCTGCACCTCGGGGACCCGGAGGAATCACCATGCGTGCGATACGTGTCGCATCCGTCGCCCTGCTCTCCACCGCCGCTCTCGCGCTCGCCGCGCCGATGGCCTCGGCCAATGACGGCGGGAACATGGCCAATGTCACGTCGTTCGGCTTCACCCTCTCCCCCGCCACCGTCGCCGCTGGCGGAACCGTCACCCTGAACGCCACCGGCTGCAAAGAACCGCTGGTCAAGGTCTCCTCCGGCGTCTTCGACGCCGTCGAGCTCAAGGCGGGCAAACCCGCGATCGCCAAGGTCGACTCGGACGCCAAACCGGGTGCCCAGTACGTGGTCACCTTCGACTGCAAGGGCGAGAAGGGCACGACCACCCTCACGGTCTCAGGCCACACGAGCGGTATGGCCACCATCGCTCCCAACGTCCCACCGAAGGGCATCAAAGCCGGTCTGGGCGGCGGTGCGGGCGGCCTGAACGCCACCGAGATCGCCACCGGTTCGGCGCTGCTGGCGGCCGCGGTCGGCCTTGGCGTGTACCTGATGCGCCGCCGGGCAGAGGGCAAAGCCTGACCGTAGGCTCCCTGACCGCAGACCCCCCTGACCGCCGGGCCCGTCCGACTCGCCCCTGACGACCGGACGGGCCCGGTCCAAGACGCCCCGCCCGCCGAGGGAGACCGCATCACATGCCCCGCCACCAGGAGCCCACGAAGCCTCGCGGCGGCTGGGGCGTCGTCGCCATGGTCGCCCTCAGCGGCGCTTTCTTCCTCACCAACGGCCTCGACGTGAACGGCGGTCCGCCGCAGCCCGCGAGCGCCGCCACCCTGGTCACCGACCCCGCCCACGACGAGGCGGCCCGCCTGCTCCCCCCGGCCCCCGAGCCGCTGGATCCCTCCCCTCCGACCCGGATCCGGGTGCCCTCCGTAGAGGTCGACGCCCCCGTCACCCGGGTCGGCCTCGACGCCGACGGCTGGGTGGACGCCCCGCCGCCGCAGGACAAGAACCTGGCGGGCTGGTACGACGGCTCCCCCACCCCCGGCACGCTGGGCACGGCGGTGATCGACGGCCACGTGGACAACAAGCAGGGCCCGGCGGTCTTCTACAACCTCGGCGCGCTCACGCAGGGCAAGCACATCGAGGTGGACCGGCAGGACGGAAGCACCGCCGTGTTCACGGTGTACGGCATCGAGGTCGTCGGCAAGAACGCGTTCCCGGCCAAGCGCATCTACGGCTCCAAGGGCGAGCCGGAGCTCCGCGTGATCACCTGCGGCGGCGGCTACTCGAAGGAGGCGGGCTACGACGGCAACGTCGTCGTCTTCGCCCGCCTGACGTCGATCCGAAAATAGCCGCGGCACCGGACGACGCGAACCTGACCGACAAGATCCAAAAGAGACGACCTAGGCTCATCGGCATGACCGTTCTCATCAACGTCTTCCTCGGCCTGCACATCATCGGGATCGCCTCGCTCCTCGGCGGCTTCCTGACCCAGATGAAGGCGATGAGCGCCGGCACCGCCCGCTTCGTGCCCGCGATGCTGCACGGCGCGCTGACCATGCTCGTCACCGGCGTGCTGCTCGTCGGCTTTCGCGAGATGGACGGCGGGACCGTCAACAACATCAAGATCGGCGTGAAGCTCGCGATCCTCTTCGTGGTCCTGGCGCTGGTCTACGTCAAGCGTGACGAGGAGCGGGTGGAGAAGGCCCTGTTCGGGGCCGTCGGCGGACTGACCATGGTCAATATCTTCATCGCCGTCCTCTGGCACTGACCACAGACGGCCATCGGCCCACAAGGTCCGGTCGGATGCGGACAGTTGCGATCATCTCGTCATCCGACCGTTACCTCCGGGTCTAGCGTCCTCCTCCAGGCACCGAGAGAGGAAGGACGTGAGGCCCTCGTGGCCAGTCATCGAAAGCCCAGGCAGCGCCCGCTTTCCGGCAGCACCGCACGGACCACCGTACGCACCACCGCCGCCACCCTCGCCCTCGCGGGCGCTGCCACCGCCACCGTGTTCGAAGGCACTTCCCAGGCCGACCCCCAGCCGACGCCCTCGCAGGTCAAGGCCGAGGTGGACCGGCTCTACGAGGAGGCCGAGACCGCGACCGAGCAGTACAACGGGGCGAAGGAGAAGGCGGACGAGGCGGAGCGCGCGCTCTCCGGACTCCAGGACGAGACCGCCCGCAAGACCGACCAGCTCAACACCGCCCGCGGCGCGCTCGGTTCGCTGGCCACCACCCAGTACCGCAACGGGACCCTGGGCGCCGCCGTCCAGCTGGCCATGTCCGACAGCCCCCAGGAGTACCTGGACCGGGCCACGCTCCTCGCGCACGCCGGCAGCCGCAACGCCGTGGAGATCGCCACCGTGCGCCGCAGGCTCGACGAGGTCGGACGCCTCAAGGAGCAGGCCTCCGGACGCCTCGCCGATCTGCGCGCCCGACAGGGCGAACTCTCCGGACACAAGGCCGAGATCGAGAAGAAGCTGACCACCGCGCAGCAACTGCTGGCCAAGCTCACCGCCGAGGAGCGAGCGGCCTACGAGGCCCACTCCGGCGGCAGCGCCCCCACCGGCGCGCAGACCCCGGCCCCGCCGCCCTCCGATGGCTCCCGCGCGGCCCGCGCGGTGGCGTTCGCCTACGGCGCGATCGGCAAGCCGTACGTATGGGGAGCGACGGGACCGGACTCGTACGACTGCTCGGGCCTGACCCAGGCGGCCTGGCGCGCGGCCGGGGTGTCCCTCCCCCGCACCACCTACACCCAGATCAACGCCGGGCAGCGGGTCTCCCGCGACCAGCTGGCCCCCGGCGACCTGGTGTTCTTCTACTCCGGGGTCACGCACGTCGGCATGTACATCGGCAATGGCCAGATGATCCACGCCCCGCGCCCCGGCTCGACGGTGCGCCTGGCCCCGGTGGACTCGATGCCCTGGGCCGGCGCGTCCCGCCCGGCGTGAGGGCCGCTCCGCCCTGAGGGCCGCTCCCGTCTGAGGGCCGCGCCCGCCCGGGGACCGCGCCCGCCCGGGGACCGCTACGGCGCCTTGACCACCGAGGTCAGCCAGCCGAAGGTCTGCGGCAGCTGCTTCGACCACGAGTCGAGATTGTGCCCGCCGGTGACCTTCTCCGCGTGCACCACCGTCGGGTTCTTCGCTATGGCCTTGAGGTCCGTGCCCGACAGGTAGCCGTCCTGTTCGGCCCCCGACATCCACAGCGCGACCGCCGGCGGCGCGGGCGCGGCCGTGAGCAGGTTCTTCAGGTTGTGGGTGCGCCGCATCTCCGGGTCCTGGGCCACCAGCGAAGTGGGCTCCTGGCCCGGGTCGTTGTAGCCGGACAGGGAGACGCCCGCGCTGTAGCGGTCGGGGTGCAGGATCGCCAGCTTGGCGGCGCAGTACGCGCCCGCCGAGTACCCGGCCACACCCCAGGTGCGGGCCTCGTCCGACGCCCGGAAGTTGTCGACGACCATCTTGCGGACATCGACGCTGAACCAGCTGTCGGCGTTGACCTTGCCGGGGATGTTGGCGCAGCCGGTGTCGCCGTTGCCCACCAGCATGGCGCGCGGCGAGACCAGGATGAAGGGCTGCACCTTGCCGGTCTTCATCAGCGGCTCCAGCACCTCGTGCGCCTTGAGCCCCTGGAACCAGGACTTGCCCGTGCCGGGTATGCCGGGTATCAGCTCGATCACCGGGAACTTCTTGTCCTTGAAGGCGGGGTCGTCGTACTGCGGCGGGAGCCACACCATGACGTCGCCCTTGACCCCGGAGATCTTGCCGCTGAGCTCGGTCTGCTTGACCCGGCCCCCGACCCCGTCGACCGGCTCGAACTTCTGGAGCACCTTCGGTTCCGCCTTGACCTCGGCGGCCTTCTTCCCGCCGAGCCCGTCCGCCCCCAGGTCGGGGGCGGCGGTGACGTACTTGCCGGTGCCCATCAGGTCGCCCCAGGAGGCGTAGAAGTTCATGTCCCGGTTCACCGCGATGAACACCAGGGCGACGGCGGTGACCTGCGCGAAGACCACCATCAGCCCGCGCGAGCCGACGCGTACGACGGCGGGGCCGCGCACCTTGCTCCACACGGCCAGGGGCAGGACGACGGCGATCACGGTGAGGGCGACCACCGTCAGGAAGAGGGGGGTCCCGGTCAGACTCATCACGCCACCCAAGAGGGCAGGGCGAGGCCGCCCGGTTGCTCCCCGCCCCTGCGTCGTGGATCACATGCGCTCGGGGCGAATCGGCTTGTACCAGGCCCTTTTTGGCCAAACGCGCTCAGATCAGACGGCGGGCCGTCGCCCAACGGGTCAGCTCGTGACGGTTGGACAGCTGGAGCTTCCTCAGGACCGCCGAGACGTGCGATTCGACCGTCTTGACCGAGATGAAGAGCTGCTTGGCGATCTCCTTGTACGCGTATCCGCGCGCGATCAGCCGGAGCACCTCGCGCTCGCGCTGGGTGAGGCGGTCCAGGTCCTCGTCGACCGGCGGGGCGTCCGTCGAGGCGAAGGCGTCGAGCACGAAGCCCGCCAGGCGCGGCGAGAACACCGCGTCCCCGTCCTGGACCCGGAAGACCGAATCCACCAGGTCGGTGCCGGTGATCGTCTTGGTGACATAGCCGCGCGCACCGCCCCGGATGACTCCGATGACGTCCTCGGCCGCGTCCGACACCGACAGCGCCAGGAACCGTACGGGGTCCTCGGCGGCCGACATCAACGGGGCGCAGCGGCGCAGCACCTCGACGCCGCCGCCGCCGGGCAGGTGCACGTCGAGGAGCACCACCTCGGGTCGGGTGGCGGTGATGACGGTGACGGCCTGGTCCACGTCGGCGGCTTCGCCGACGACCTCGACCCCGGTCCGCTCGGTCTCGCCGATCTCGGCCTGGACCCCCGTGCGGAACATCCGGTGGTCGTCGACGAGCACCACCCGGACCCTCCCCCGGCTACCGGCGGGGGTACCTCCGGGGCCTACCGCACCGGTGGTCGCGTTCGCGTTGTCCTCGGTCATGCTGTCTTCGCCGCCCTCTCCATCTCCAGCTCGACTTCCGTGCCGCCGTCGGGCGCGGACCGCAGCCGCGCGGTCCCGCCGTTGCGCTGCATCCGGCCGATGATCGATTCTCGTACGCCCATCCGGTCGTCCGGTACCGCGTCCATGTCGAAGCCCGGTCCGCGGTCCCTCACGGACACGAACACCCGCTGGCCCTCGACCTCCGCGAACACCTGGACGGGGCCGCCCTCGCCACCGTACTTGGCGGCGTTGACCATCGCCTCGCGCGCGGCCTGCATCTGTGCCGCCAGCTTCTCGTCGAGGGGGCAGTCGCCGACGACGACCACCTCGATGGGGACGCCGTGGTGGTCCTCGACCTCGGCGGCGGTCTTCTTCACCGCCTCGGCCAGTGTCGTCGGCTCCTCGTCCTCGTCCTTGCCGGTGCCCTCGGGCTTGTACAGCCAGTTGCGCAGCTCCCGCTCCTGGGCCCGCGCGAGGCGGCGTACCTCTCCGGAGTCCTCGGCGTTGCGCTGGATCAGGGTGAGGGTGTGCAGCACGGAGTCGTGGACGTGCGCGGCGACCTCGGCGCGCTCCTGGGCGCGGATGCGCATCAGGCGCTCCTCGGAGAGGTCCTGGGTCATCCGGATCAGCCAGGGTCCGGCGAGGAGGGCGACGCCGACGAGGACGGCGAGGGTGGCGGTCAGTACGTTGCCCAGCTGGGCGGCGGAGCCGCGGACGACGATGAAGACGGTCAGGCCGACGCCGACCAGGGCGACGCCCGCGAGCGCGCGGGCGGTCTGGAGCAGCCGGACGTGCCGGCCGGCCGCTTCGTTCCAGTGGGCGCGGCGGGCGTTGTCGGCCTGGCGCCAGACAAGGACCACACCGGCGCCGACCAGCAGGAGCGGCCACACGTACCGCCCGGAGGCGCCGCCGACCTGGACTTTGGAGATGAAGATGCCGGCGCCGACGAACAGCGCGATCAGCGCGGTGATCTGGCCCCGCTCGGGTTTGCGCAGCCGACGGGTGCCGTCGGGGAGGGTGTCGAAGTAGGAGCGGTGGCCGCTGCGGCCGCCGACCCCGAGCGGTACGAAGACCCAGAACGCGGCGTACAGCAGCACGCCGAGGCCGTCACCCCACATGAACAGGAGGAAGAAGGCGAGCCGGACCCAGATGACGGGCAGCCCGAGATGTCCGGCGAGTCCGCGCGCGACTCCGCCGAACACCCGGCCGTCGGCGCTGCGGTAGAGCTTGCGCGGCGGCGTCTCTTCGGAGTCGGGTGCGTACGGCGGGCGGGGGGCGGCTGCTACGGGCATGTCATCGATGGTCACACGCGCGCGGTGCCCGGGACATCAGGGCAGCCCCCCAGTTCTCTCGGGGGGATATCAGGGTTGTGCCAGGGTGGATCCTGATGCCCGCGGCGGCGGCGGGCCGTCACCATGGACGCATGACCGAAGTGCACGATTCCCCACCACCGGACGCAGGCTCCGATTCCGGTTCCGGCGCGGGCGCCGCAGCCGTCCCGCCGCCTGCCGAGCGCCCCGCCCTGCGCCGCAGTCGCCGCGACAAGGTGCTCGCGGGCGTCTGCGGCGGGCTGGGCCGGTACTTCGACCTGGATCCGGTGATCTTCCGGATCGTGCTCGGCGTCCTCGGGGTGACCGGCGGCGTCGGTCTGATCTTCTACGGATTCGCGTGGCTGCTGCTCCCCCAGGAGGGCGAGGAGGACAGCGAGGCGAAGAAGCTCCTGACGGGCCGCGTCGAGGGCGCGACCCTGGCGGCAGTGTTCGCCGCTCTGGTGGGCTGCGCCCTGTTCCTGTCGATGCTGGACAACGGCGGCCTGGCGGTCTTCTCCGTCCTGGCCGCCCTGGCGCTGGGCGGCGCGGCGTACTGGTCGCAGCACCACCGCAAGAACCTCGCGCCGGCCCCGGAGGAGAAGCCCGCCGCCGGCGCGGACTTCGTCTGGCCGGCGGCGACGCGCACCGGGCACCGGACCGCGCACAGCCCGGCGCCGCCCGAGACCCAGGCGCCGCCCTCGCCCGGCGGCCCGTCCTGGTGGCGGGACCCGCTGGTCAAGGACGGCACGACGGGGCCGGTCGGTTCGACGGGGTACCTGTGGGGCCCCGACGATTCGGCTTCGCCCACCCCGGGCGGTCCGGCGGCGGCCCCGGGCGGGGACCCCGTCCGCAGGGCTCCGCGCGGCGGCATCGGCGGCCGGGTGTTCGTGCTGGCCCTGCTGGCCGCGGGCATCTCCACCGCCTCGGTCTGGGACGGCAGCACCCTGAGCCATGCGCTCCAGGTCGGTTTCGCCGCCGCCCTCGCCGTCTTCGGTCTCGGGCTCGCGGTGAGCTCGGTCAAGGGCCGCACCGGATTCGGCACCGTGCTGCTCTCGGTGATCACGGCCGGGCTGCTGGCGGGGGCGGTCGCGCTGCCCAAGGAGATCGGCACCGACTGGCACGAGGTGACCTGGCACCCGGCCGCGGTGTCCGATGTGGCCCCGCGGTACGAGGCGGGCACCGGGCTCGCCACCTTGGACCTGAGCCGCCTGAGCGTCCCCAAGGGCACCACCCTGCCCGTCAACGCCTCCATCGAGGCGGGCCGGCTGCGGGTGGTCCTGCCGAGCGGGGCCACCGCGAAGGGAGAGGTCACGATCAAGCTGGGCGACATCCAGATGCCCGGCGATCACGGCAACCAGATACGCATCAAGAACGACGGGGAGACCCGGCAGGTGACCCTGGTGCCCTCCCCCGGCGCCGAGCCCGGCGGAACGATCGAGCTGCACCTGAGCGCGGGTGTGGGACAGGTGGAGGTGGACCGTGCGGACTCATGAGTTCAAGCCGGGAAGGCTGATCGCGGGCCTGGTCCTGATGGCCGCCGGCGTGCTCTACCTGCTCGGCGCGGCCGGGCAGGCCGACCCGCCGTGGTTCCTCGTCCTGCTGATGACCCTGGGCGGGTTCTCGTTCGCCGCGGTGGTGGGTCTGGTGACCTATGCCGTGCGCCGCGACCGGCGCGACCGGATCGGGGAGACCCACGGGCCCGGCGGAAGGTGATGTCACGCCCATCATGACAGGTCAGAGGGTGTTTTCGTAGGACGAAGGGCACAGGTGGGCAGCCTTGTCCGGCTCTCTGCGGGACCCCCAGAATCTCCGTCATGGATCACTCGGGGAAAGTCGATCAGGACGACGTCGTTCGGGCACGCAATGTGCTGCTCTCGTCGGGGCGCCTCCATCCGCGGGAGAAGGTGGACGCCTACCGGGTACTCGCCCAGGTCAGCCCCGCCGCCTACCTGCCCCTCCTGGCCAAGGCCCTGCAACACCTGAGTTACGAGGGCGGCAGAGCGCATCCGGCCGCTCTTGCGCTGTGCGAGGAGGCGGTGGCCGCGGCGCGGTCCATCGATCCGGCCGAACCCGCCCGTGCGGATGTCCTGTACGAGGCCCTCGACACCTGCCAGCGCGAGCTGTACGGCGCGGGCCGTCGCGGCGAAGGGCTCGCCATGCGCGCCGAGATGCTCGCCATCGGCCGCGCACAGGCCGAACTGTCCGGGCAGCCCGTGGTCGCGGGGCTGAGCAGGTGGGCGACCGGTCTCTCCGAGGAAGGCCGCCATGCCGAGGCCGCCGATGCCATGACCGAGCTGGTCGCGGCGCTCCTGCCCGACGGGCCCCGGAGCGGCGCTCTCGCCTGGTCGCTCCTGAAGTGGATCGCCGTTCTCCATGACGCCGGCCGGTCCGAAGAGGCCCTCGCCGCGTTCGAGACGCTCGTCGGCGTACAGGCCGCCGAGGCCGCAAGGGACCGCGACCGGATGATCGGCCATCTCCACACGCTCATCGGGTACGCGCGGATGCTCGACACCCACGACCGGGGTGAACGGGCAGGCCTCGTAAGGCAGGAGGCACTCGCCCTGCTCACGGAGTTGGCCGGTAGCGGTGAGCGGAACTCCGGGGGCGGCTACGAGTCGTCGCTCTGGGCGGTGCTGCTGTTCTTGCCCGGCGCCGGAAGCGACCGCCCCACGCCCGGTGAACCGCGTCCGCCTTCGGGGGCGGATCCCATGGACTGGTCGCGCGACGTCAAGCAGCGCTACTTCGACAGCCGTGATGCCCTGCGCGAAGAGGTGGACGCCCTCGCTGCGCGAGCCGTCGAGGACCCGGACCTGCACCTCGCCGAACTGGTCCGGCTGCACCGGGTCCTCACCGTCCGCTCCACCGTCTACTGGCAGACCAAAACCCACCTGTTCGCCGAGCGGATGCGCCCCCTCTTCGACGAGGGAGTGGACCTGGCCCGCAGGCTGTCCCTGCACGACCCGGCAGCCGGAACGCGGACACTGGCGGGCAACCTGATCGACCGGTCGACCTTCCACATCACCGTCGGCGAGCTGGGACCCGCCCTGGACGACTTCCACGAGGCACTGTCCCACCGAGAAGAGGCGACCTGACCGAACCGATCCCTCAGTCGGCAGCCACCCGCCGCCTGCTCCCGATCAGAGCGTCCAGCGACCACAGGGGCGCCCCGGCGAGGACCAGCGGGAGCCAGGCCATCAGGTAGACGAGGTCGTTGCCGTAGTAGTACGGGGTCACCGCCCAGGACACCGTGAGCCACAGGCTGAGCGAGATCAGTGCCCCGCCGATGGCCGCGAGCCGGGTCAGCAGGCCGGCCAGGACGCCCAGGCCCACCAGGAGTTCCCCGATCGCCAGGGCGACGGCGAAGCCGACGGGCGCCTTCAGGGACAGGTCCACCAGGGCCGGGATCGCGGAGGTGTCGCGCACCCCGCGCATCAGCTCGCCGATGGAGCCGTCGCCGGTGGCGGAGAGGAACGCGGAGTCGGTCAGCTTGTCCAGGCCCGCGTAGACGAAGGTCACGCCGAGGAAGATCCGCAGGGGCAGCAGCGCGTGGCGGGCGGCGACCGCGCGCAGGCCCACGGGCTCGTCGGCGCGCGCGCCGGAAGGGACGTCAGTTCGGGTCACGCGACATGTGTACCCGCTTCACTCGGCCACGTCGATGGTGCACCGGTTGGATTCCACTCCGGCGGCGGTCACCACCTGGATCTCGATGCGTCCGGGTTCCACTTCCGCCGGCACCGGGACGGTCAGCACCGCGTCGGACGGATTGGTGAAACCGCCCGCCACCGGGACCAGCGGCACGTGCACGTGGACCGCCCCGACCCGGACCACCAGCCGGGCCAGCATCTCCGGCGTCTGCGCCCCGGGCGGCACGAAGCCGACGCCCCGGATCTCGATGTCGTCCCCGGGACGGATCGCCGCGTCCAGGTCCCCGGGCTCGCGTCTGCGCACCACCGAAAGCACCAGCGGGCGGCTGCCCTCGGAGTACTTGGCCGCCAGGTACACGGCCGCCGACAGCGCCACCAGCAGCGCGAGCGCCCACGGCAGTTGCGGCAGCCGGTCCGGGAAGCGGGCCAGGGACACGGCCGCGAAGGCCAGTACCACCGTGGAGACCAGTACGTACTGCGCGTCCGGGAAGGAGCCCCGGCCCGCGTCGTCCGTCAGCAGGTCGGCCCCGCGCGGCCGGTCCGCCGGCAGCTTCTGCAGCCGCTGCCCCATGATCCGTACGGAGACCACGCGGCGCACGAGCACCGCGACCGCCGAGGTCAGCGCGAGCACCGCCAGCAGCGGCAGGGCCCGCCCGAGCGCGAGGCCCGCGTACAGGGCCTGGCGTTCCGGTCCGGGCTCGGAGGCCGCGAGCCGCAGCGCGGGGAGCAGCGTCGCGAAGGCGGTGAGGACCAGCCAGGCGCTGGGCACCGCCTTCGAGGTGGAGAGCCGGTTGTCCTCGCCGACCAGCGGGGCCAGCAGCCCGCCCCGCAGGGTCTGCGCGCGGGCCGCCACGGTCAGCAGGGCGGCCAGCACGAGCGCGGCCAGCAGTGCGGCGGTGCGCGCGGTGGACCAGCCAGTGCCGAGCGCGGTGCCGACCTGGACGACGAGGAGCACTCCTGCGGCGATCCACACGGCGAGCACGGCCCGCCGCGAGAGCAGGTAGAGCCAGGAGTGCCCGGCTTCCCGCCCACGGTCGGCGACCGTCCGGGCGGACAGGGTCAGTTCGTCGGAAACCCACTGCCGGGAGGCCCCGAGCGAGTGGGCCACCGCGGCGGGCAGCCCCTGCCCGGCGGCGAACTCGTCGCGCTTCTCCAGGAACGCGGCGACGGCTCGCCGGTGCCCTTCGCGCGCCCCGTGCGGGCAGTCCTCACAGGTGCAGCTGCCGCCATGGGTGGGTCGGGAGATCTCTTGGACAGCCACGAACGTGCCGCCTCTCTGAACTACGGTGCAATGCCAGCGAATTGTGCACCACTGCGGCAGTGTTCCGGATTGCGCACGATGTCAGAGCAGGTGATTAACCGTTCATGATGTTGACGCCACCTCTTCCAGCAGCGGCTGACAGTTCGCCCAGGCCGCCAGATCGGACCCGAACCGCTCCCGGGTGGCGAGCGCGCCGTGATGGCCGATGAGCACGGGTTTCCCGGCCGCCCGCGCGATCAGCTGCACCTGCGCGGCCCGTTCCGCCGCGATGAACCACCAGGCCGCGGCCTCCACCGAGCCGCCCACCGTCAGCAGCCCGTGGTTGCGCAGGACCAGCGCCTTGTACGGGCCCAGCGCGTCCGCGATCCGGCCGGCGTCCCCGGCGGGGGCGTACTCGTCGAGGAGCGCGTGGTCCTCGTAGAAGGCGCAGGCCTCCTGCGTGATCGGGGCCAGCAGTTCACCGAGGGCCGCGAGCGCCCTGCCGTACGGGGCCTGCGTGCGCACGACGGCCACCACGGAGGGCCGGGCCCGGTGGACGGCGGCGTGCACGGCGAAGGCCAGCTGGTTGACCCGGCGCTCCCCCTGGCGGACCCGGCCCTCCCCGTCGACCAGCAGCAGGTCCTGGGGGCCGAGGGCCCCGAAGGGCCGGCCGAAGGGGTTGACCCAGTAGCAGTCCTCGAACTCCGGGTCCCGCACGGTGACGTGCCCGCCCACCCCGTCCTCGTACCCGAGCCGCCCCAGCAGCCGCAGCACCCCGGCGAGCCGCTCCTTGCGGTGCGCGCGCTCCTCGGCGGCGGTGGCGAACACCGGCGGCATCTCGAAGCCCAGCCGCTCGGCGGGCACGGGTGCGGGCGGGAGTGCGACTGCGCGTGCCGGCTGCTCGGCCATGGCCCCTCCTTCAAGGTCGCGGCGCAAGGTACCGGCGAGCGGCCGAAGAGGCCATACATGCGGCGAGGCCGCCGCTCCCTGCCCGGGAGCGGCGGCCTCGTCACATGCTGCGGAAGGTGGGGACTACTCCCACTCGATGGTGCCCGGGGGCTTGCTCGTGCAGTCCAGGACCACACGGTTCACGTCCGGCACCTCGTTGGTGATCCGGGTGGAGATCTTGGCGAGCACCTCGTACGGCATGCGCGTCCAGTCCGCGGTCATCGCGTCCTCGGAGGAGACGGGGCGCAGCACGATCGGGTGGCCGTAGGTGCGGCCGTCGCCCTGGACGCCGACGCTGCGGACGTCCGCGAGCAGGACGACCGGGCACTGCCAGATCTCGCGGTCCAGGCCGGCCGCGGTGAGCTCGTGGCGGGCGATGGCGTCGGCCTCGCGGAGCAGGTCCAGGCGCTCCTTGGTGACCTCGCCGACGATGCGGATGCCCAGGCCGGGGCCCGGGAACGGCTGGCGCTGGACGATCTCGGCGGGCAGGCCGAGCTCCTGGCCGACCATCCGGACCTCGTCCTTGAACAGCTGGCGCAGCGGCTCGACGAGCTCGAACTCGATGTCGTCGGGGAGCCCGCCCACGTTGTGGTGGGACTTGATGTTCGCGGTGCCGGTGCCGCCGCCGGACTCGACGACGTCCGGGTACAGGGTGCCCTGGACGAGGAAGGCGACCGCGGGGCCGTCCTCCTGGAGGATCTCCAGCTGGGCCTGCTCGAAGACGCGGATGAACTCGCGGCCGATGATCTTGCGCTTGGTCTCCGGGTCGGAGACCCCGGCCAGCGCGTTCAGGAAGCGCTCCTGGGCGTCGACGACCTTCAGTCGCGCGCCGGTCGCGGCGACGAAGTCCTTCTCGACCTGCTCGGTCTCGCCCTTGCGCATCAGACCGTGGTCGACGTAGACGCAGGTGAGCTGCGAGCCGATGGCCTTCTGCACGAGCGCCGCGGCCACGGCGGAGTCCACGCCGCCGGAGAGGCCGCAGATGGCGCGCTTGTCGCCGACCTGCTCGCGGATGAGCGCGACCTGCTCCTCGACGATGTTGCCGGTGGTCCAGGTGGGGGCCAGGCCCGCGCCGCGGTAGAGGAAGTGCTCCAGGATCTGCTGGCCGTGCGTGGAGTGCATCACCTCGGGGTGGTACTGCACGCCGTAGAGCTTCTTCTCGTCGTTCTCGAAGGCCGCGACCGGTACGACGTCGGTCGACGCGGTGACGGTGAAGCCCTCGGGAGCGGCGGAGCAGGCGTCGCCGTGGGACATCCACACCGACTGGTTCTCGGGGGTGCCCTCGAAGAGGGTGGAGCCGGCCTTGGAGACGGCCAGCGGGGTGCGGCCGTACTCGCGGGAGCCGGTGTTGTCGACGGTGCCGCCGAGGGTGACCGCCATCAGCTGGAAGCCGTAGCACATGCCGAAGACGGGGATGCCGGCCTCGAAGAGGGCGCGGTCGAGCTGGGGGGCGCCTTCCTCGTACACGGAGGACGGGCCGCCGGAGAGGATGATCGCCTTGGGGTTCTTGGCGAGCATCTCGGCCACGGGCATCGTGCTGGGCACGATCTCCGAGTAGACCCGTGCCTCGCGGACTCGGCGGGCGATGAGCTGGGCGTACTGGGCACCGAAGTCGACGACGAGAACCGTGTCCGGAGCGCTGTCGTGGGTGGCGGAGATGGCTTCAGGCACGGGGCAGGCCTTCCGGCGGAAGAGGGGGTTGTTTTGTCGATTCTAACGGGGGACGGGTGGGCCTCTTCGTCTCACCATCCGAACCTGCTTGGTCCGGAGCGGCACAGAGGGCCATAATCCGTTCCATGCGCAAGCAGCTGAGCTTCCTCTTTACCTATGGCACCGGCCGGTCCGGTCGCCATGGGTCATCGTGATGCTCGCTTGAGCCACTGACTTCCAAGAGCGCCCCGGTCCGGACAGGACCGGGGCGCTCTGGCGTTCCGCTCCTGCCGGGCAAGATCACCACACGACCAGCAGGAGAAGAGACCATGAGCGTCACCACCACCCCCGAGCAGCTGATCGCCGACTCCCGCGAGCGGATCGACGCCCTCGACGACCGGATCATCGGGCTGATCCAGGAGCGGATGGCCGTCTCGACCGTCATCCAGGAGGCCCGGATCGAGTCGGGCGGGCGCCGGGTGCACCTGTCCCGGGAGATGGAGGTGCTGGGCCACTGGAGCGACGCCCTCGGCAAGCCCGGCACCACCCTCGCCATGACCCTGCTGGAGCTGTGCCGCGGCCGCGTCTGAGGCCGCGGGTTCCCGTGACGCGTGTTCGTCACCCGTCCGGACCGTGACCGCCCCCGAGGCCCTTCGTTGATGCGGGTGTCCGTGCCAGCCAGGCGCGGAACCGCAACACCACGCGTGGCTCCGCTGGAGCGATGAGACGTGCGCACTGTGGAGCGCGCGTCGTGGGACCTCGCTCCTTCGCGTGACCGGACGGCAGGGGACAGCAGCCCGGTCACCCCATGGAAGGACGGCCGGCCCGGGGGACGCCCCGGGTCGGCCGTTCTTCTTTTCCACGGCGCTACGGAGCTACGCGCGCGCGGCGGCCCTGCGGCGGAAGGCCACGAACAGCGCGCCACCGGCGGCGACGAGCACCGCTCCGCCGATCGCGATCGGGCCGGCGGTGCTGCCGGTGGAGGCCAGGCCACCGTTGGGCTTGGCGTTGTTGCCCGCGCCCGCAGCGGCCGAGGCGGAGGCGCTCGGGGTCGGGCCCGGCGTACCGGTGCTCGCGCTCGGACCCGGGGTCGGCGTGGTGGTGCCGCCCTTGGCGTTGATCACGAAGGCGGCCCGGTTGTTGTCGTGGTTCGAGTCCCAGCCCTGCGGCTCGGTCGAGCCGCCCCGCCACTGACCGGTCGTGACCGAACCCTTGGCGTCCTCGACGACCTTCTCGATCTTCAGCTCGAACGGGTAGCCGACCTTCTCCTTCTCCCCGACCTCGTTGGAGGACGCGCAGGTGTAGCGCGGGGCGCCCAGCTGCTCCTCGCGGTAGCTGCCGTCCGCGTTGACGCCGGTGCAGTACTTCGCGACCTTGGTGACCTTCGCGCCGGCCGGGATCACGATGTCCGTGACGGTCACGCTCTCACCGGAGCGGAGGTAGGCGACCCACGCCGGACCGTTGTTCTGGAAGCCCAGGTTCGCCTTGACCGTCTCGCCCGCCTTGCCCTTGAGGGAGACCGGGGTGGCCGCGAGGTCGGCGGTGTTCGTCACGTGGAGGTCGAACTCGCGGTAGTTGTCCTGCGGGTCCAGATCCGCGGAGAGCCGCGCGGTCTTGGCCGGCCGCTCCTTGAGCGTCAGCTTCTTGCCCGTCTGCTGCTTCGTGGACGCCCCCGGGAACTTCGGCTCCCCGCCCTTCTCGTACACCGCGTAGGTCAGGCCTTCGAAGAGGCCGTGCGCGGCGGCCTTGAGGGTCAGCGGGTCGGTCTCGTAGACCAGGCCCGCCTTGATCTCGTCGTCGACGGTGCAGACCGTGGTGCCGTCCTGCCAGGGGTTCTGCCCCGACCCGTCGCCGCCGTAGGAGCAGTTGTCGTAGCGCTCGACGAGGCCCAGGCCGTGGGTGTTGTGCACGACCAGGGACAGGCCCCGAGCGGACTCGGTGCCGGTGTTCGAGACGACGATCGGCAGGGACTGCGTCCCGCCGGGCTTCATCTCCTCCTTGAGCCCGGCGTCCGCCAGCACCAGGTCGGGACCGCCCACCTTGACCTTGGTGGTGGCCGACCGGAAGCCGGCCCCCTTGGCCGTGCCGGTCATCGTCAGGTCGACGCTCGTACCGAGCTTGGCGTCCTTGGCCGCGCTCACGTACAGCGCCGCGACCGTCCTGTCCCGCGGCCAGAGGTAGTTGTCCGTGCACGTGACCGCGGTGTCGGTCACCTTGCAGTCGGCGGTGGCCCCGTGTTCCTTGTTCAGCGAGACGTCGGCGACGCCCTTGAGCCTGGTCAGGTCGATCGTGAAGGTGACCGGCCCGTCGAAGACCTCCGACATCGGGCTGTCGAGCCGGAAGTCGACGGTCGTCCTCTGCGCCTCACCGCCCTGGGCGGGGTACGGCCTCAGTCCGATCGCGGACGGCGCGGTGAGGGTGAAGACGGGGTCCGCGGCCTTCGCGGGGGTGGTGGCCAGTCCGACGGCCACCAGGCCGCAGGCGGCCAGCAGGGAGATGCGCTTTCTCATGCCCCCTTGACCATCGAACACCCGTCGCAGTTGCACATCTTCCTGTGTGACGGAGACCACAGACGTGAGTCCCGGATTCCGGTACAACCATCAAGCTTGAACATCTGTCACTTATGTACCGCGGTGGGGACGGCGCTCGGAGGGGGAGCGCCGTCCCCACCGCGTTTTTCGTTCCGCTCTCACGGCGCCGGTTCCGGCGCCCCGGCGCGCGGCGGGATCTCCGGGACCGCCAGGAACGGCAGGCGCAGCGCCCCGAAGGCCTCCTTCGGGACCGCCGGCCGGGCCGGTTCCACCGCCGACAGGCGGGCATAGGCCGCGCCCTGCTCCGGGCGCGAGTCGTGCTCGCCCTTGTTCGGCCAGTAGGACATCGCCCGTTCCGCCTGCGCGGTGATGGTCAGCGAGGGGTTGACCCCGAGGTTCGCGGAGACCGCCGAGCCGTCCACCACCGAGATGCCCGGGTGCCCGTAGAGCCGGTGGTACGGGTCGACCACGCCCTCCTCGGGCGAGGCACCGATCGGGCAGCCGCCGAGGAAATGGGCCGTCAGCGGAGTGCCCATCAGCTCGCCCACGTTACTGCCCGCAAATCCGTTGATTTCCTCCGCGAGCAGCGTCGCCGCCTGAGTGGCCTCGGCGATCTGTACCGGATTGGGCGCTCCGTGGCCCTGGCGGGCGGTGAGCAGGCCCTTCCCGAGCCCGCCTGGCTTGCGGTAGGTGGTCAGGGAATTGTCGAGCGACTGCATGACCAGACCGATGATGGTCCGCTCCGACCAGCGCCGGTTGGAGAGCGAGCGCAGCAGCTGCACCGGATGCTTGGCGGTGCGCCCGAACCAGGCCCGGACCCGGTGCGGGGAGTACGGCACCTGGAGGATCGTCATGAACCCCATGGCGTTGGAGCCCTTGCCGTAGCGCACCGGCTCGATGTGCGTGTCGGCGTTGGGGTGCACGGAGGAGGTGATGGCCACGCCCCGGGTGAAGTCCGCGCGCCTGTCCTTGCCGTGCCGCTTGCGGTAGCGCCGGTCATCGGTCTGAGCGCCTACGAGGCCTTCGGAGTTGGTCCGGGTCAGATCCCCGAGCCGGTCCGACAGGCGGGGAAGCTCGCCGAGGTCCTTCATCGTGTGCAGCAGGGTCTGGGTGCCGTACGTGCCCGCCGCGACGACCACGTAGCGGGCGCGCAGCACCTTGGCCTTGCCGCGGCGGCGGCCGTCGGTGGGGACCGTGCGGACGCGGTGGCCTCCGGCCGGGTCCTCGGAGAGGGCGGTGACGGTCGTCATCGGGTGGATGACGGCGCCGGCCCGCTCGGCGAGGTGGAGGTAGTTCTCATTGAGGGTGTTCTTCGCGCCGTGCCGGCAGCCGGTCATGCACTCGCCGCACTCGGTGCACGCCTTGCGGGCGGGGCCGGCGCCGCCGAAGTAGGGGTCGGCGACCTCGTCCCCGGGCCGGACCTTGGCCTGGTCCTCGCCGTCGTCCCCGTCCCCGAAGAAGACGCCGACCGGGGCCATGTGGAAGGAGTCGGCGACGCCCATCACGGCGGCGGCCGCCTTGAGGTGCACGTCGGAGGGGGTCATCGTCGGGTTCAGCCGCACCCCCAGCATCCGCTTGGCCTGGTCGTAGTAGGGGGCGAGTTCCGCGTGCCAGTCCGTGATGGACGCCCACTGCCGGTCCTCGAAGAAGGGGGTGGGCGGGACGTACAGGGTGTTGGCGTAGTTGAGCGAGCCGCCGCCCACGCCGGCTCCCGCGAGCACCATCACGTTGCCGAGGAGGTGGATGCGCTGGATCCCGTACAGGCCGAGGGCCGGGGCCCACAGGTAGTTGCGGATGTCCCAGCTGTTCCTCGGCAGGCTCTCGCGGGTGAAACGGCGGCCCGCCTCCAGGACGCCGACCCGGTAGCCCTTCTCGGTGAGCCGCAGTGCCGAGACCGACCCTCCGAAGCCCGATCCGATGACGATGACGTCGTAGTCGTACACGTCTTCGTCTGTGTCTGCCTCTGCGTCGTCGTACGACACTGCGGTGCCTCCCCAACGGATCGGACTAGCGGACCAGCGGACTAGCGGAGTCGGAGCGCCTTCATGACCTTGAGGCTGCGGGTCATGAAGGCCGCGTACTTCTCGTCGTCCATGCCCAGCGAGGGCCCCATCGGCAGCAGCCGCTGGTGGGCGACGGTCTGGGCCTCGGTGTACTTGAGGATGCCCTCGGAGCCGTGGCGGCGGCCGAGGCCCGAGTCCTTCATGCCGCCCATGGGGGCGGCGGCGCTGCCGTAGGCGGGGGCGTAGCCCTCGTTGATGTTCACGGTGCCGGTGCGCAGGCGGGCGGCGACGGCGTGGCCGCGGCGGGAGTCCTTCGTCCAGACGCTGGAGTTCAGGCCGTAGGACGTCCCGTTGGCCTGGGCGATCACCTCGTCCTCGTCGGTGAAGCGGTAGACGGAGACCACCGGGCCGAAAGTCTCCTCCCCGCACACCGCCATGGGCGCCTCGACGCCTTCGAGGATGGTCGGCTCGTAGAAGAGCGGGCCGATGTCGGGGCGGGCGACGCCGCCCGCGACGAGGGTGGCGCCCTTGGCCACGGCCTCGTCCACGTGCCTCGTCACGGATTCCAGCTGGCGCTCGCCGGCCAGGGAGCCCATCTCCGCGCCGTAGGCGAGGGAGGCGCCCAGCCGCATGGCCTTGGTGCGGGCGGCGAAGCGGGCGATGAACTCGTCGGCGATCGAGGCGTGCACGTACAGGCGCTCGATGGAGATGCAGAGCTGGCCCGCGGAGGAGAAGCAGGCGCGGACGGCGCCTGCGGCGGCCTTCTCCACGTCGGCGTCGCGCAGGACGAGCATGGCGTTCTTGCCGCCGAGTTCGAGCGAGACTCCGACCAGGCGGGCGGCCGCGCCCTGGGCGACCTCGCGGCCGGTACGCGTGGAGCCGGTGAACGAAACGTAGTCGGCGTGGCGGACCACCTCGGGGCCGACGACCGGGCCCTCGCCGAGGACGATCTGGAACACCTCCGCCGGGAGCCCCGCCTCGATCATCAGGTCGCGGGCCCACAGCGCGCTGAGCGCGGTCTCGGTGTCGGGCTTCATCACGACGGCGTTGCCCGCGACGAAGGCGGGCAGGGCGTCGCCGATGGACAGCTCGAAGGGGTAGTTCCAGGGGGCGATCTGGCCGACGACCCCGCGCGGCTGGCGCAGCTCGGTGACCTTGGTGAGGGTGGGCATGGCGCCCGTGTGGCCCTTGGGGCGCAGGTACGAGGGTGCCTTGCGGCCGTAGTGGCGCGCGGAGATGGCGACGGCCTGGACCTCTTCGTGGGCGTGCAGACGGGCCTTGCCGGTCTCCAGCTGGATCAGGTCGAGCACCTCGGCCTGGCGCGAAAGGACCAGGTCGTGGAAGCGCAGCAGTACGGCGGCCCGTGCGCGGACCGGCACGGCGGCCCAGGCGGACTGCGCGGCGCGGGCCCTGGTGAAGGCCTCGGCCACCTCCTCGGGGGTGGCTTCCGGGAGGTCCGCGAGCTTGTCGCCCGTGAAGGGGCTGTGGTTGGCGGTGCGGCCGGAGCCGGCCACGCCACGAATCAGCCGGGCGACCAGTTCGGGGGTCACCACGTCGGCGGCGCTCCGGGCGCCGGCCGGGGCGGGGGCGACCGGGTTGGTGGGCTGCGGGGCGCTGCGGAGGGCCGGGGCCTGCGTGTCCGTCATGCCGGTGAGCGTATTGCGCCCGGGAGGCTTTGGGTACCCGCCGGTAACCGGATTTTGCCATTTCCGCCAGTGATCGCTGGCAGGATGGCGGAATTCCGGGGCCCCGGGCCGCCGGGGAGGCGCCCGCGGGCCCGGCCGGAGCCGGAGCCGGCCCGCGGACTCGGCCCGCGGACTCAGCTCTGCCGACTCAGCTCTGCCGACTCAGCCCGCGGAGCCCGGCTGCCAGCCGGTGAGCACGGTGTCGAACTGCGACCGGGTCGCCTGCCAGTCGGCGGCCGGACTCGACATGTACACCGCGTACTCGGTGCCGTCGGGGCCGTAGTACATCTGCTCGATCGCACGCCGGGGCCCGGTGAAAGCCCCGGTCTTCTCCGTCCAGGTGAACTCCCACAGACCGGCCTTGACCTGTCCCCGGAAGGTGTTCTGGTGCAGCGTCACGCGCACGTAGTCGGAGCGCTTCGCCAGCTGCTTCTCCAGGTCCAGCAGGTGCATGTACGGGTTGTCGAACTCCGGCTTCGAGGTGACCGCGAGCCGGATGAAGTGCTTGCCGCCGTCCGGCGTGTAGTCGATCTGGCCGCCGTCCATCCGGCGGGTCCAGCCGTCCGGGACGAAGAGCGAGAAGCCCGCCGGATCCTCGACCTTGTGCCAGCCGGCCGGTACGACGGCCGCCGCCTCGCCCTTGGCGTCATCGGTCCCGGGCGAGCCGGATGCGCTCGCGCTCCTGGCGGGATCCGCGCCGGCTCCGTCCCCGCCCGCGTCCCCGGTGTACTTCAGCACCCCGAACACCCCCGCGCCGCCGAGCAGCGCGGCCACCAGGGCGACGACCGCCGCGCGGCGGACGCGGCCCGCGGCGGGGCCGCCCCGGCCCTGGACCTGGGTCTGACCGTGGGCGTTCACCTGGCCGTGGCCGTGGACCTGGCCGTGGTCCGGGCCGTGACCCTGGGCTACCGGCCCGGTCGCCGGCGGGTGCGACCCGACGGGCAGCTCGGCCGTGTCCGCGGACTCGCCGCGCAGGCGGCCCAGCTCCTCGGAGCCGAGCGCGCGCGTGGGCACGTACTCCTGCGCCGCCTTGGGCTCGCGGCCCTCCATCGCCTCCAGCAGCATCTGCTCCACGTCGGCGGCCGACGGCCGGTGCGCCGGGTCCTTGCGCAGCAGGGCCGTGATGACCGCGGCCAGCGGGCCCGCGTGGGTCGGGGGCGGCAGCTCGTCGTTGACCACGGCCTGGAGGCTGGAGATCGGCGAAGTGCGGCGGAACGGCGACCGGGCCTCGACCGCCGTGTACAGCGTGGCGCCCAGCGCCCACAGGTCGGAAGCCGGGTCCGGGGGCCCGCCCGTGACCCGCTCGGGGGCCAGGTAGTCGATGGAGCCGACGAGTTCGCCGGTGCGCGTGATGGAGGAGTCGCCCTCGATCGCGGCGATCCCGAAGTCCGCGAGCATCACCCGCCCGTCCTTGGCGAGCATGACGTTGCCGGGCTTCACGTCCCGGTGCAGTACGCCGACCGCGTGCGCGGCCCGCAGGGCGCGCAGCACGTGCAGCCCGATCCGGGCCGCCTCCCGGGGCTCGATCCGCCCGGCCGTCTTCGCCGAGTCCGCGAGGGAGGGGCCGTCGATGTACTCCATGACGATCCATGGCCGGTCGTCGTGTTCGAGCACGTCATGGACGGTGACGACGGCCGGATGCTGGATCCGGGCCGCGGCCCGCGCCTCCTTCTGGGTCCGGGCGTGCATGACGTCCCGGTCGGCCTGGGCGACGTAGAGGCCGGCCGTCAGCTCCTTGACGGCGACGGTTCTGTGCAGCAGCTCGTCGTGCGCGCGCCAGACCTTGCCCATGCCGCCCCTGCCGATGGGCTCCACGAGCCGGTACCGGCCCGCGAGCAACGCACCCGCACCTGTCTGCTGTTCCACGAAACCCCGCCGCCGCTCTGTGCACTTCCGGTCAGACTACGGAGCGTGCGGGCGCTGTCGGAACCTCTCGGCGGTGGTGCGGCCGCACTGTGACGCAATCGCCGTACTAATGGCTCGTCAGCCGCCTGATTTGTAACTGGCCGTTGCCTGCTCGAAGGCCTCCGTGACCTTGCCCTCCTGGTCGAGCGGGCCCGTGACCAGGACGATGTGGTACGAACCCCCGAGTGCGACGACGAAGTTGCGGGCCACGACGGACCTGCCGTTGCCGTCGATCCACGTGTACCGGCCGGTGACGCGGAGCTGGTTGCCGACCTTCGTGGAGCGGATGTCGCTGACGCTGGACCAGGTGGAGGAGCGGTACGGAGCCAGCTCGGACTCCTTGTCCTTCTGGTACGTCGCCGGGTCCGGGTTGCCCTCCACCTTGTCCCGGCCGGGGACGACGGTGAGGGCGAAGTCCCCGTCGACGTAGCGCACCTGTCCGGACTCGTTGATTCCACGCCGCTCCCAGCCGTTCGGAACGGTGACCTCGAAGTGCTCGGCGTCCTGCTGGGTGGTGTACCCGGGCGGCGCGGGGGCGTTGGTCTGGGCGGCGGGCTTGGACTCGGGCGGGCTGGTGGAGGGGCGGGGCGCACCGGTACCCGGGCTCTGGCCCTTGCTCGGCGTCGCCCCCGGGCTCTGCGTCGAGGTGGCCGGCGGCTTGACCCCGGCGGCCCGCTGCCCCGCCTGCGGTTCGGCGGAGCGGGGCATGAAGAACATGGCGTAGGCCACGGCCCCGGAGAGCAGCACGAGGATCCCGAGCAGCAGGGAACGCCCCAGCGAGCGCGGCTTGCGGGGGTGTTCGGCGCTGCGGTGGCGGCCGTGCAGATCGGCCCGCCGCCGTACGACGGGCAGCCGCGCGGGATCCGGCTCCGGCATCGGGAGCAGCATCGCGAAGCCGCCGTCGGGCTCGGGCGCGGAGCGCACGAGGGAGCGCAGCCAGCCGCGGAGCTCCTCGAAGTCGGGCCGCTCGGTCGGGTCCTGGCGCAGCAGCGACTCCACGACCGGCCGCAGCGGGCCGCACTCCTCGGCGAAGGCGGGCGGCTCGGCGCAGACCATCTCCACGAGCTCGGCGACGCTGTCCTCCGGGTACGGGGCATGGCCCTGCACGGCCCGGTACAGCAGCGCGCCGAGCCCCCAGAGGTCGGTGGCGGGCCCGACGGGTGCAGCCAGCTGCCACGGCCCGTGCACGGCCTGCGCCTGCTCGGGCGACCACCGCTCGGTGACGGCCCCGACCACGGCCATCCGCGTCTGCCGGGCCCGCTCGGCGGCGAGCCCGCTCCTGGGCCCGCCGCCCCATCCGCCGGAGCCCTGCGCAGGGGCGCTCGCCTGGACCGGGGCCGTCGTGGAGGGCCGGGCCCGGACGTTCTCCTGGTCCGGGGCCGCCGCGGGAGGCCGGGCCGGAGCGCTGCCCTGGGCCTGGGCCGGGACCCGAGCCGGGATGCCGCCGTAACCGTGGGCCTCGTCGGACGGCCGGGGCGGGCCGGGGTGCCCGGGATCGGTGGCACTGTCCGGGGCGTCCGCCTGGCGGTAGCCCTGGGGAAGCGCCAGTTGCACGGGAAGCGCGGGCCGGACCGGCGAGGTCGGCGGCTCCGCCTCCGCCGGGGGCAGGGCCTGGCTGCGCGGGGTGGCACCGTGCCAGGACGCCCCGCTCTGGGGGCCCCCGTACGGGTACGAGTACCCCTGCGGCAGCTTCGACCCCTCCGGCCTGGGCTCCGCCGCGGGCGCCCCGGCCGGCGCGTCGGCCTCCGGCGCGGGCTGCGCACCGGCCCTGCGCTGCTCGGTGATCCGCGCGGCGGCCTGCGCACCGGCCCGGTACGCGGCGATGGCCCCGGCCCGCGCGGCGGCCTTCAGGTCGGGCCGCTCCCCGGCGGCCGCGGGGCCGATGCGGTCGTTGTACCGCGGCCCGGTGTCGTACCCCGGAGCCACGATGGGCGCGTACTCGGCCCTCCCGCCGCTCGCCGCAGCAGCCGCTCCGCCCGAGGTCCCGGCGGCACCCGGCCCCGGGTCGTACCCGGCTCCGGAGCCGTGCCCGCCGCCATACCCGGCCTCGGCCTCGATCCGCCCGGAGTCGTACCCGTACCCGGTCCCCGAACCGACGGCGGCGTCCCGCCCGGAGTCGTACCGGGCGACCTCCCCGGAACCGGCGGCGGCCGGCCCCGGACCCTGTCCGACGGCCTCGCCGGAACCGGCGGCGCCCGCAAGGCCGGAGCCGCCCGGCGCGGAGCCGTACCCGCCGCCCCCCGGGTCAGCCGTGGGCTCTGCGAGGGAGCCCGCACCCGCGAAGCCCTCGGCATCCGGCGACGGGACCGGGTCGTACCCGCACAGCGCGTCCTCCGCGGCCCCCGCCGCCAGCCCGGTCAGGACGACCCGGCCGTCCTCGCAGATCAGGACCGTGCGCGTGGTGATGTTCCGGTGGGTCCAGCCGTGCGCGTGCAGCACCCGCAGCGCGGTCAGCACGTCCGCCGCCACCTCCGCCGCCCGGTACGGGCTGAGCGGTTCCTCGGCGATCAGCGCCGCCAGCGGTCGGGCCGGTACGAGTTCGCTCACTATCCACAGCGACCCGCCCTCCGCGAACACGTCGAAGACCTGGTCCAGGCGGGGATGGTCCGGCACGGACGCCGCCGCCTGCGCCGCCGCGATGGCCCTGCGCACGGCGGGCAGTTCACCCGGGGCCCGCGTGCGGCGCCCCGCGCCGCCGGCGGCCGGGCCGTCCCGCGTGCCGTCCAGCAGCTCCGCGTCCACGACCTCCGGCAACGGCACCTGCCGTACCAGGACTTCCTGCCCGCTGCGCGTGTCGAAGGCCCGGGTCTCTATCAGTTCGTACTCGTCGGACGGCGGCAGCGGCAGACGGTAACGGCCGGCCAGGATCCGGCCCGCATAGTCCTCCACTTCGCCTCCCCCGAGAGCTGTGGACCCGTCCCCGTGGCCCGGCTGCCACGATACGTCGCCCGGGGCGCTCGCGTCCCGGCACTGACAAGGCTCGCGCCCGGGGGCGCGCGTCAGCTCAGCGGCTGGAACGTCTCGAACGCCGTCTTGCGCATCTGCGAGCACTCCGCGGCGTCCCACTGGTCGGCCGCGCAGCTGATCATGATCGCGTAGCCGTGCTTCGCGTCCATCCTGAACCCGCGGTCGAGCACGCGGACCCTGGTGCCCTTCTGGTCCCGCTCGAACTCCCAGTCAGCGACGGTCGGGTAGCCCCGGTAGTCCACCACGTCGATCCGCAGCTGCTTGTAGTTCGTGCTGCTGCCGGCCACGGCCGGAGCCAGCTCCAGCCATGCGGCGCGCGCGTCCTGACCCGGCTTGGCGTTGAAGTCGACCTGGATCCGCGGGAAACCGCCGTCGCGGCTGTATATCACGCCGTCGTTGTCGCCTATCGTGTCGGTCTGCTTGAAGCCCTGGGGCATCGCCATCGCGAAGTGCAGCCCCGGCTCCGTCACCATGGAGTACCCGGCCGGGAGTCCGCCCCCGGAGCCCCCGGGAGTAGCACCCTGTCCCTGACCACTGCTGGTCGTGCCGGTGCCCGTACCGGTACCCGTGCCGGGGCTCGGCGAACCTGAACCGCCGTTGGCCCCGGTGCCCGGCTGCCCGGACTTCGGTGAGGGGGTGGGCGCCGGGGAGGATCCGGCCGCCGGGCTGGACGCGGTGGACGGATTGCCGCCCTTGCCCTCGTTCTTCGCGCCGCCCTTCTCGTCACCGTTGAAGGCGTACGCGATGAGCGAGGCTATGACCGCGAGCACGACGACCAGGCCGGCTATCGCGAGCACGATGGTGCGGCGCGGCATGACGTCGGTGAGCGGCGCCGGGACGGGCGCGGGGCGCGCGGCCGCGGGCTCGACGCCGGTCGTGGCCGTGGCGGTGACGACCGCGGCGGCCTTGCGGGCCGACTTCAGCGCCGCGCGGGCGCGCTCGCGCTGTTCCCGGTCCCGGCGCTCGCGCTCCTTCTTCTCGGCCTTCTCGGCGGCCTTCGCCGCCTTCTCGGCATTCGCCTTGTCCGCGGCCTCCTTGGCCTCGGCGAGGGATATCTGCCGGGTTTCCTCGGCGCTCGGCGCCGCTACGGGGGCCGGCTCCTCCGGCGCTTCGATCACGGCGGTCAGCATCGCCCGCGCGCGGTCGTCGTCGAGCCGGTGGGCGGGGTCCTTGACGAGGAGTCCGTAGATGACCTCGGTCAGCGGACCGGCGTTCTTGGGCGGGTCGACCGGCTCGGTCATGACCGCGGTGAGCGTGGCGAGGGCCGAGCCCTTGTCGTACGGGGGCGTCCCCTCGACCGAGGCGTACAGCAGCCCGCCGAGCGACCACATGTCCGCCGGCGGACCCGGGCGCTGGCCACGGGCCCGCTCGGGTGAGATGTAGGAGGGCGCGCCGACGAGCATGCCGGTGGAGGTGACGGACGGGTCGCCCTCGACCTGGGCGATGCCGAAGTCGGTGAGGATGACGCGGCCGTTGCCGTGGTCGGCGAGGAGCACGTTGGAGGGCTTCACGTCCCGGTGCAGGATGCCCTGGCGGTGCGCGGCGCGCAGCACGTCGAGGACGGCGAGGCCGACTTCGGCGGCTCGCCGGGGGGTGAGGGGACCGTTCTCCCGGATGAACTCGGCGAGGGAGGGGCCCTCGATGAGCTCCATGACGATCCAGGGGCGGCCGTCCTCGTCGACGACGTCGTAGACGGTGACCGCTCCGCCGCTGCGGATCCGCGCGATGGCCTTGGCCTCGCGCAGGGTGCGGGTGATGAGGCGGCGCTTCTCGTCCTCGTCCACGCCGGTGCCGAAGCGGAGTTCCTTGACGGCCACGGTACGGCCGAGGGTCTCGTCCTCGGCGCGCCACACGGTGCCCATGCCGCCCTTGCCGAGGACGTCACCGAGCCGGTAGCGGCCCGCCAGCAGCCGTCCCTCGTCCTGGGGGCCCTGCCCGGCCTTGACCACGGCCGCCTTGACGGCCGCGGCCACCTCGTCGGCCTTGCTCACCGCGGCAGGCTTCGCCACCGGAGCCACAGCCCCACCCGCGGGCTTCGCGTCCTCCGGCTCGGCCTTCTCGGCGGCCTTCTCGGCAGTCTTCGCAGCCGGCTTCGCGGCGCCGGACCGTGCCGCCGGAACGGCAGCCCCACCCACGGCGGGCTTCGCGTCCTGCGGTTCCGCCGCCTTGGCGGCGGCACCCGAAGCACCCACGGCACCCGAAGGCTTCGCGTCCTCGGGCTCGGCCACGGCCGTCTTCGCCACCGGAGCCTTGCGCAACTCCGGCTTCGCCGCAGCGGGCTTCGCGTCCCGCGGCTCCACCAGAGCGGGCTTGGCGTCCCGCGGCTCCGCCGCCCCGCCCGGCTCCGCCCGGTCGGCCGGCTCCGCGTCCTTCGGCTCCGCGTCCTTCGGTTCCGTCTCCCCGGCCGCCGGAGCGGCCTTGGCCGCGGCCCGGCCCGCGCCGCCACGCTTGGCGGCAGGGGGCTTCGGGCCCGCGGGCTTCGCGTCCGCGTGATCGGCTGCCGGAGACACCGGCGATCCCGTCCCGACAGACGGCTCCGGCGACTCGGTGTGCTCCGGCTTCGACATGCGTCCCCTCTGCGATCGTGCCGCCTGCTCCGGTTTTCCCGGCAGTGGCCGGGGTCCCCGGTAACCCGCCCCGGCAGAACCCACATTGTCCCTTACTCCGCCACGGACGGGACCCCCGGGTCCGTGGTTCCCCCCTCCACATTGCGGAGTTACAACGGGACGATGTCCGGCGCCCCCAGCCTCGCGGCGTCCGCCGTCTGGTCATCGGGCTGGCGCTGCGATTCCCGCTCCGCCTGTACCCGCTTTTCGTAGTGTTCCACTTCCTTCTCGATCTGCTGCTTGTCCCAACCCAGCACCGGAGCCATCAACTCCGCGCACTCCCGCGCCGATCTCGTCCCCCGGTCGAAGGTCTCGATCGAGATCCGCGTCCGCCGCGTCAGCACGTCGTCGAGGTGCCGTGCACCCTCGTGCGAGGCCGCGTAGACCACTTCGGCACGGAGGTAGTCGTCGGCGCCCGTCAACGGCTCGCCCAGCGACGCGTCCGCCGCGATCAGCGACAGCAGTTCCTCCGTCAGCGAGCCGTACCGGTTCAACAGGTGTTCCACCCGCACCACGTGGAGCCCGGTCCGAGCCGCGATCCGCGCCCGCCCGTTCCACAGCGCCCGGTACCCCTCCGCCCCGACCAGCGGCACGTCCTCGGTCACGCACGGCGCGACCCGCTGGTCCAGGCCGTGCACGGCCTCGTCCACCGCGTCCTTGGCCATCACCCGGTAGGTCGTGTACTTGCCGCCCGCGACCACCACCAGCCCCGGTACCGGGTGCGCCACCGTGTGCTCGCGCGAGAGCTTGCTCGTCGCGTCCGACTCCCCGGCCAGCAGCGGCCGCAGGCCGGCGTAGACCCCCTGTACGTCGTCCCGGGTGAGTGGCACCGCAAGCACCGAGTTCACGTGCTCCAGCAGGTAGTCGATGTCGGCGCTCGACGCCGCCGGGTGCGCCTTGTCCAGGTCCCAGTCGGTGTCCGTGGTGCCCACGATCCAGTGCCGGCCCCACGGGATGACGAACAGTACGGACTTCTCCGTCCGCAGGATCAGTCCCGTCGAGGAGTGGATCCGGTCCTTCGGGACGACCAGGTGGATGCCCTTCGACGCCCGTACGTGGAACTGTCCGCGCTCCCCGATCAGCGCCTGGGTGTCGTCCGTCCACACCCCCGTCGCATTGACGATCTGCTTCGCGCGGATCTCGTACTCCCCGCCGCCCTCCACGTCCTGCACCCGGGCGCCGACGACCCGCTCGCCCTCGCGCAGGAAGCCGACGACCCTCGCCCGGTTGGCGCACTGCGCCCCGTACGCGGCGGCCGTCCGCACCAGCGTCGCGACGTACCGCGCGTCGTCCATCTGGGCGTCGTAGTACTGCAGGGCGCCCACCAGCGCGTCCTTGCGCAGCGCCGGAGCGATCCGCAGGGCGCGCTTGCGCGAGAGGTGGCGGTGCGTCGGCAGGCCGCGCCCGTGGCCGCTGGAGAGCGACATGGCGTCGTACAGGGCGACCCCCGAGCCTGCGTAGAACCGCTCCCACCCCTTGTGCTGCAACGGGTAGAGGAACGGCACCGGCTTCACCAGGTGCGGGGCCAGGCGTCCCAGCAGCAGGCCGCGCTCCTTCAGCGCCTCCCGCACGAGGCCGAAGTCCAGCATCTCCAGATATCTGAGTCCGCCATGGATGAGCTTGCTGGAGCGGCTGGACGTGCCCGAGGCCCAGTCCCGCGCCTCCACCAGCCCGGTCGCCAGACCGCGGGTCACGGCGTCGAGGGCGGTCCCGGCCCCCACCACGCCCGCGCCGACCACCAGCACGTCCAGCTCCCGCTCGGCCATCGCGGCGAGCGCCTCGGCGCGCTGCGCCGGCCCGAGCGCCCCCGCCCGGCTCCCCATTCCCCCTCCGAACCCCGAACTCGAACTCGAACCCGCGCCCGAACCCACTCCCCTGCCTGCCCCTGCGCCAGCGCCTGCCCCAGTACCCGCGCCGGTCCCTGTCCCTGTCCCTGTCGTGCTCACAGCCGCCTGCCTCCCGTTACGCGGGCCGCCCTGCCCGCCCGATAGGGGTCATCCCACCCGCTGTGGGTGATCCCGCTCACATCGCCCGTTCATGATTCTGGCCGCCGCCACCCACATCAGCCACCGCCTGTGGATAACACGACGGCGACCAACACCCCCTGAATCCGACATATCTGTCATATATACGCCTAGTCTGACATTGCGCCAGCTCTCCTCCTCCATAGGACTTGCGCGCTCCGCCCCCTCATGCATGTCAGGGAAGGGAAGGGACGGCACCCCCATGCCCGCAGATCTCGCCGTCATCGGACTCGGCCATCTCGGTCTCCCGCTCGCCCAGGCAGCCGTGGCCGCCGGGATCGAGACGGTCGGCTACGACAGCGGTCCGGCGACGGACTCCACCCTCACAGCCGCCGAGATCCGCCGCATGTCGGCGGCCGGCTTCCGGGTCACCACCAACCCCGTAGAGCTCGGTCGGGTCCGCACCGCCGTCATCTGCGCCCCCACCCAGCTCGGCGCGGACCGTGCACTCGACCTCACCGCGGTCGGCGAGGCGGGCCGTACGCTCGCCGCCCGGCTGCGCCCCCACACCACCGTGATCCTCGAATCGGCCGCCCACCCGGGCGTCACCGAGGAGTACCTGCGCCCGATCCTCGAATCGGGCTCCCGGCTGCGCGCGGGCCGGGACTTCCATCTGGCCTACTCCCCCAGCCGCCTCGACCCCGGCAACCGCACGCACGGCATCTCCAACACCCCCAAGGTCATCGGCGGCCTCACCCCCGCCTGCACCGAGTCGGCACACGCCTTCTACGCCCGCCTCACCGACAAGGTGGTCCGCGCCCGCGGCCTGCGCGAGGCCGAGACCGTACAGCTCCTCGAAACCAACTACCGGCACGTCAACATCGCCCTCATGAACGAGATGGCGGTCCTGTGCCACGACCTCGGCGTGGACCTGTGGGACGTCATCCGGTGCGCCGAGACCAAGCCGTACGGGTTCCAGGCCTTCCGTCCCGGCCCCGGGGTCGGCGGCCACGGCGTCCCCCTCGACCCCAACTACCTCCCCCACACCACCCGCACCCCGGGCCACCCGCTGCGCATGGTCGGCCTGGCGCAGGAGATCAACAACCGGATGCCGCAGTACGTCATCCAGCGCAGCGCCACCCTGCTCAACGAGCACGGCAAGTCCGCCCGCGGGGCCCGCGTCCTCCTTCTGGGCGTCACCTACAAGCCTGACCTCGCCGACCAGGAGGGCTCCCCGGCCCGCGAGATCGCCAGCCGCCTCCTCGACCTCGGGGCGCTGATCAGCTACCACGATCCGTACATCGGCGGATGGCGCGTCAGGGACCAGCCGGTTCCCCGTGCGGAATCGTTGTACGAGGCCGCGGCCAACGCCGATCTGACGATCCTGCTCCAGCACCACCGCACGTACGACCTCCAAGGACTGGCGGTGAAGGCCCAGTTGCTGCTGGACACCCGCGGAGCCAGCCCGGTGGGCGCCGCGCACCGGCTGTGACCCACCACCGCTGACGGCCCGCGGAGGCCGAAATCCCCTCCTGGGATGTCGTAGCCGACTGCTAGCCTGCGGCGACTTATCTCGCGCATACGTCCCATGCACAGACATGCGGCTTTCCCGTGCGCCCGAAAATCCCTGGGGGGGATTTCTCCATGAGCCAGCAGATCCAGCCGCCCGCGCCCGAATCCGCGACGCCTTCGCCCGCGCCCGACGCCGTCCCGGCGCCCCCGGCCCCGGCCGGCTTCCCGGCCCAGAGCGGCGCCGACTTCCTGGCCCCGGCCCCCGCCCCGGCCCGCACGGGCAACGTGGCCCTCGGCATCGTCGCCGCACTCGTCGCCGCCCTGGCCGCAGCCGCGGCGTACGGCGGCATCATGAACGCCATCGAGCGCGAGATCGGCTACGCGGCGGTCGGCGTCGGCGCCGTCGTCGGCTTCGCCGCGGGCAAGCTCGGCGGCCGCAACCCGGTCCTTCCGGTCGTCGGCGCGATCCTCTCGGTCGTCTCCGTCTTCATCGGCGAGCTGTTCTTCTACGCGCTCGTGCTGGCCGGTACTTCCGGCGCCGGTGTCGGCGACGTGCTGAGCACGGTCGGCGTCTCCGGCCTGGTCGACATCTGGAAGGAGGACGCCGACATCATGAACTTCCTGTTCCTCGCCCTCGGCGCCTTCGCCGGATTCAGCACCGCCAAGAAGATCGGCGACTGAGGCAGCCCCTCGCTCCCCCACCCCGGCAGCCGAGCCCGGAACACCGGGCCGGCCTGCCGCCGGGCCGCACGGCAATTCCGCACGCCGCACCCCCGCCGAGCAGCCACTCCCATGATCGAAAGCCCGGATCAAAACCCTGTCGCCCACAGAGCGGCCGGTCATATGATCCGCGCGTGTCCGCTCACCCCCCGCCCGGCCGGCCCGTGTCCGAACCCGCCGACCGCATCCCCGCCCTCACCGCCCTGCGCACCCACGTCCACCGCCAGGACTGGGACGCCGTCGCCGCGGCCTTCGACGCTCTCACCGACGAGGACGACCGCGCCGTCGCCGCCCGCGCCGTCGGCGACCAGCAGAACGCCGAGGCGTTCCTCAACCGGGCGATGGCCGAGGACCCCGGGGATCCGCTCGTGCGGAGCCTGCTCGCCGAGCGGCTGATCCGGATCGGCTGGGGCATCCGTACCGCCGCCTTCGCCCAGCACCTCCCGTCGGGGAAGGTCCAGCAGTTCCACGGCTACCTGCGGCGCGCCGAGACGCTCCTCATCGACGTCTGCGCCGAGCACCCCCGGTACGCCCTCGCCTGGTACCTGCGCACGACCACCTCCCGCGGCCTCGAACTGGGCATCGGCGAGACCCGGCGCCGTTACGAGCGGCTCGCCGAGCACCACCCGCACCACTACGCGGGCCAGCAGCAGCTCCTCCAGCAGCTCTGCCCCAAATGGGGCGGAACCTGGGAAGCCGCGCACGGTTTCGCCGAGGAATGCTCCAGGGCCGCGGCCCCCGGCAGCCCGAACGGCGCCCTGGTGGCCGTCGCACAGCTGGAGCAGTACCTGGAATCGCACCGCAAGGGGGACCTGCGGGGCGCGGAGAGGTACCTGAAGGCCCCCGAGAACCGGGCGCGCCTGACGGCGGCCGCCGGACACTCCGTGCTCCACCCCGACGCCCGCCCCGACGCGTTCGTCCACACCGACGCCCACAACGCCTTCGCGGCCGCCCACAGCGCGGCCGCCCGGACGGCCGACGCCGCCCCGCACTTCCGATTCCTCGGCGACCGCGCGAGCGAGTTCCCGTGGGGCTACCTCGGCACCGGGGACCACACCGCCGAATTCGCCCGCCACCGCGAGTCCGCCCTGGCAAAGGGCTGAAAGGGCCGAGGACACCAAGATGACCACCGAAGCGCGCCACCCCGACCCCGGGTCCGCCACCGCCGCGGACACGGACGGCATCGTCACCACCACGGTGAACGGCATCCGCACCGTCCTCGCCCCCCGCCCCGGCCCGCTGGCCGCCGGGCTGCTCTTCCGGGTCGGCAGCGCCGACGAGACCCTGGCCACCAGCGGCATCACCCACCTCGTCGAACACCTCGCCCTGCACCACCACGGCCTGGGCGACCTGCACTACAACGGCGCCACCGCCACCGCTCACACCCACTTCCACGTCACCGGCTCCCCGGCGGACGTGGTCGAGTACCTGGGCGGCGTCTGCGCCGCCCTGCGCGACCTGCCCATGGAACGGCTGGAGACCGAGAAAGAGATCCTGCGCACCGAGGCCGCCGGCCGCGGCCGCGGAGTGGGCCAGGATTCGGCCCTGTGGCGCTACGGAGCGGACTCCTACGGGCTCGTCGCCTACCGTGAGTTCGGCCTCTACAAGATCACCGAGCACGAGGTGCGCGACTGGGCGCGGACCTGGTTCACCAGGGAGAACGCCGTCCTGTGGATCGCCGGCGACACCGACCTCGAAGAGCTCGGCCTCGACCTCGACCTCCCCTCCGGCGAATGGCGCCCCGCGCCCGCGGCCACCTCCGCCCTGCCCAGGACGCCCGCCTACTTCCACGGCGAGGACGGCGGCGGCGTCTGCCTGTCCGCCGTAGTGCCCCGCTCCACCGAAGCGACCCTGTTCGCCGGGGTGCTGAGCAAGGAGCTCTTCCGCGAACTGCGCCAGAAGGGCGGGTACTCCTACACCGCGGCCGCCGACTACGCCATGCGCGACGCGGACCACGGAGTCGTCCTCGCGTACGCGGACTCGCTGCCCGAGAAGCAGGACGCGCTGGTCGGCGCCTTCGTGGACGTCTTCGCGAAGCTCCGCGCCGGCCGCGTCGAGCAGTCCGACCTGGACGCCGTACGGGCCTCCGCGCTGGCCCGGTTCGAGGTCCCCGACCTCGCCGCGGCCTGGCTGCCCGGTCGCGCCGTGGACCTGCTGCTGCGCCGCGACCACCTCACCACCGCCCAGGCCCGGGCGGAGATCGAAGCGGTCACCACCGCGGACCTGCGGGAGGTGGCACGCGCCGTCTGGGCGGACGCCCTGATGCAGGTGCCCGACCGGGGTGTCGACTGGGCGGGGCTGACCGCCGCGCCCCGGCAGTCGGCGGACCTCGTCGACGGGCGCCACCATCCGGCGCTGGCGAACGAAGCGGCGTACCTGATCGTGGGCACCGAAGGCATCAGCGCGGTCACGCCGCACGGCCGGGCCACCGTCCGGTACGCCGACTGCGTGCTGCTGCGGACCTTCCCGGACGGAGCCCGGCACCTGGTCGGCAAGGACGGGATCTCGTTCGCCCTCGAACCCACCCTCTACAGGATCGGCCGGTCCGACCTGGCCGTGGTGGATGCCTCCGTGCCCCCGTCGGCGGTGGTCGCGATGGGGCCCCGCGACCCCTCCCTGATCCCGCGGCCGACCAAGCCGAACCTCGCCGGATCCTGGCGCGACCCGCGCTCCGGGCTGGTCACCGCCGCGATCTGGGGACTGGGCGCCCTCTCCGTCGCGATGGCCGTCGTCACGTGGCTGCTGGCCTTCCGCGCGACCGACCGGTCGATTCCCCCCGGCGACCAGGACTGGCGTGCGGTCAAGGTCACCGCTCTGATGACCGTGGCCTGCGCCGCCGGCTTCGTCACCCAACTGCGCCGCCGCGGCGGTCCCTCCCCCGCGACGGCCCGAGGAGCATCGTGATCACCGAAACCACCGTGGACGGCGTCCGCGCGCTCCTCGCCCACCAGCCCGGCCCCGTCACCGCGGGGCTGCTCTTCCGCGTCGGCCGCGCCGACGAGACCCTCGCCACCAGCGGCATCACCCGCCTCGTGGAGCGCCTCGCGCTGCACCGGTCCGGCCCGGGGGACCCGCCGGACGAGGACACCTCTGCGCCCGCCGCCACGTTCACCCACTTCCGGATCACCGGCACCCCCGCCGAGGTGGTGGCCCACCTCAACGCCGTCTGCGCCTCCCTGCGCGACCTCCCGACGGAGCGGCTCGAGGTCGCCCGGGAGATCCTGCGCACCGAGGCGGCGGAGCGCGCCCCCGACCACGGGGCACGCTCCGCCCAGTGGCGCTACGGCTCCCGCGGCCACGGCCTCACCGGCTACGCCGAGGCCGGGCTCGCGCACCTCACCGCCGAGCAGGTGCGCGACTGGGCCCGTACCCGCTTCACCGCGGGCAACGCCGTCCTGTGGATCACCGCCGGCTCCGTCCCCGAGGGCCTCGACCTCGCCCTCCCCGCCGGCGACCTCCACCCCGCGCCCGGGGCCACCTCGGCCCTGCCCGCCCTGCCCGCCCATTTCCCGGGCGAGGACGGCTCCGTGGTGCTGACCTCCGTACTGCCGCGCTCCACCGCCGCGCGCCTGCTCACGGAGGTCCTCGGCAGGCGGTTGCCGCAGGAACTGCGCCACACGGGCGGCTACGCGTACGCCACGACGGTGGAGTACCGCCCGCGCGACGCCGACAGCGCGACGGTCGTCGCCCACGCGGGCGCGCTCCCGCAGCACCGGGACGCGACGGCCGGCGCCTTCGTGGACCTACTGGCCCGCCTGCGGGACAGCCCGGTGGACCCGGCCGACCTGGAGGCCGTACGGGCCCGCGCGCTCGCGCGCCTCGAAGCCCCCGGGCTGGTCCGCTCCCGGCTCCCGGCCCTGGCGGCGGACCTGTTGCTGCGCCGCCGCCACCGCACCCTCGCCGAGGAGCGGGCCGAGATCGAGGCGGTCACCGGCGACGCCCTGCGCGAGGCCGCGCGCGCCCTGTGGGCCGGCGCCCTGGTGCGGGCGCCCCGCGGAAGCCTGGACGGTGCGGGGCTCGCGGCCGCGCCCACCGACTCCGAAGAGGTCCTCTCCGGGCGGGCGTACCCGGCCGTGGCGGAGCCCGGCGCGACCCTCACCGTGGCCCGCGAAGGGGTCACCCTGGTCACGGCACGGAGCCGGATCACCGTCCGCTACGCCGAGTGCTCCCTGATGCAGGTCTACCCGGACGGGGGCCGCCACCTGGTCGGCCACGACGGATTCACGCTCACCGTCGAGCCCTCGCGCTTCGGGATCACCCGGGCCGATCTGGCCCCGCTCGACGAGGCCGTAGCACCCTCCGCGGTCCTCGCGATGCCGCCCCGCACCCCGCGCCCCACCGCCGTGCGGACCCCCGCCCCGGAGCTCTCCCCCCGACCCGACACGTGGTTCACCGTCCTGCTGTGGGTGCTCGGCGTCCCCGGGATCGTCACCGGCGCGTCGGTGCTCCTCCTCGGCATCGCCATGGGCGACGAGCACTCGAAGATCGCCCCGGACAACGCCTGGTTCCTCTTCAAGTGGCTGATCGTCGCGGGCGTCTCCCTGGTCCCCTGGACCATCTGCCTCAACCGCCGCCTGAAGGGCAAGAACTGACCGACTGACATCACTGAGCAATTCCACCCACTTCGCCCCGAATATGGCTCTGAGCAGGTACGACGTAATCCGATACGTCGCCGAACGGAGATCAAATTCCCTGTCGCAACGAAGCAAAACGATCATATGATCCGCCCGTGCCCGCCACCCGGCCGCCCGATCGGCCCCTCCTCGACCCCACCCTCGCCGTCCCGGCCCTCGCGCCGCTGCGCGCGGCAACCCTCGCCGGGGACTGGGACTACCTCGTCACCGCCTTCGAGGCCGTCCCCGACGAGGACGACCGGGCCCTCGCCTCCCAGGTCGTCGCCGAGACGCCCGGGAGCGAGGAGTTCCTGGGGCTGACCGCCGAGCGGCTGCCGCACGATCCGCTGGCCGCGACCCTGTACGCCCACCGGCTCCTGGCCATGGGCTGGCAGGTCCGGACCGGCGAGCGCGCCCAGTTCGTGACGGCCGGCCGGATGCGGGAGTTCCAGTCCCAGCTGCGGCTCGCCGAGGGCCTGCTCATCGAGGTCTGCGCCCGGCACCCCGAGTACGCCCTCGCCTGGTACCTCCGGCTGAACACCGCACGCGGCCTCGAACTCGGCGCCGCCGAAACCCGCCGCCGCTACGACCGGCTCACCGAACACCACCCCGGCCACTTCCGCGGGCAGCTGCAGCTGCTCCAGCGGCTCTGCCCCAAGTGGGGCGGCAGCTGGGAGGCCGCCCAGGAATTCGCGGACGCGTGCGCGGCGCAGGCCCCGCCCGGCTCCCCCGCCGCCGTCCTCGGCGCCGTCGTCCAGCTGGAGCGGTGGCACGAACTCATCCACACGGAGCACGACGAGGCCGAGGACTACGTCGAGGACACCGCGCAGCACGCCGCGCTGACGCGGGCCGCGGCCGCGTCCGTCCTGCACCCGGACTTCGACTCCGGGCGGCTCCACGCCATCGAGTGCCACGGCGTCTTCGCCGCCCTGCACTCCTTGGCGGGCCGCCCGCAGGACGCGGTCCCGCACTTCCGCGCCCTCGGCAACCGGCTGAGCGCCTTCCCGTGGGAGTACGTCGACAGCGACCCGGTCGCCGAATTCTCCCGCCACCGCAAGCTCGCCCTGCCGAAGGGCTGAGGAGCACCATGATCACCGAGACCTCCGTGGACGGCGTACGCACCGTCCTCGCCCCCCGCCCCGGCCCGGTCACCGCCGGCCTGTTCTTCCGGGTGGGACGTGCCGACGAGACCCTGGCCACCAGCGGTATCACCCATCTCGTCGAACATCTCGCCCTGCACCGGCACGGCCTGGGCGACCTGCACTACAACGGCGCCACCGCCCCCACCCACACCCACTTCCACGTCACCGGCACGCCCGCGGACATCACGGAGTACCTGAGCGGCGTCTGCGCCGCCCTGCGCGACCTCCCCATGGGACGGCTGGAGACCGAGAAGGAGATCCTGCGCACCGAGGCCGCCGGCAAGAGCAGCGGCCCGGCCCACTCCGCGGCCCTGTGGCGCTACGGCGCCCGGTCGTACGGACTGACGGGCTACGAGGAGGCGGGCCTGACCGGCCTGACCGAGGAGGCCGTGCGCGATTGGGCCGCCGAGTGGTTCACCCGCGAGAACGCCGTCCTGTGGATCACCAGCGACACGGTCCCGGAGGGACTCGACCTCACCCTCCCCTCGGGCACCGCCCGCCCGGCCCCTGCCGCCACCTCGGTGCTGCCGCAGACCCCCGCCCACTTCCCGGGGAAGGACGGCGCGGTGGTCCTGACCGCCGTAGTGCGCCGCTCCACCGCGGCCTCGCTCTTCGCCGACGTCCTCGGCAAGGAGCTGTTCCGCTCCCTGCGGCAGAAGGGCGGCTACTCCTACACGGCGACGGCCGACTACTCGGTGCGTGACGGCGAGTTCGCGACGCTCACCGCCTTCGCCGACGCACTGCCCGAGAAGCAGGACGCGGCGGTCGGCGCCCTCGTCGACGTCCTCGCCACCCTGCGGGTCGGCCGGATCGCCCAGGCCGACCTGGACGCCGTACGGGCCACCGCGCTCACCCGGTTCGACATCCCGGACGTGGAGGCGGCGCTGCTGCCCGACCGCGCCCGCAACCTCCTCCTGGGCCACCCGAACCTGACGGCGCGCGAGACCAGGGCCGAGATCGAGGCCGTCACCGTGGAGGACCTGCGCCAGGTCGCCGTCGAGGTGTGGGCCGACGCCCTGGTGCAGGCGCCCGGCGGGTCCCTGGAGTGGGCGGGACTCGCGCTCGCACCGCACGATTCCACCGACCTCGTGGACGGCCGCCGCTTCCCGTTGCGCACCGACGAACTCGTCGCACTGGTGGTCTCCGAGGAGGGCATCAGCCTGGTCACCACCGACCGGCGGCTCACGATCCACTACGAGGACTGCGTCCTGATGCAGGTCTACGCGGACGGCGGGCGCTGCCTCGTCGGCGGCGACGGCTTCACCTTCACCGTCGAGCCCACCCTGTTCAAGATCACCGAGGCCGATCTGTCCCCGCTCGACGCCAAGGTGCCCGCCGCGGCCGTGGTGCGGCTGCCGGCCCGCGCCCCCGGGCAGATCCCGCGGCCGTCCAACCGGGTCGAGCTCTCGGCCCTCGCCCCCTACATCGGGCTCTGGGGGATGCTCTCCCTGCTCACCGTCCTGATCACCCTCGCGGCCCTCCAGGGGGAGCTCCAGGCCAACGGCCCCGCCGGGGCCGACTGGACCCTGGTCGGCGGCTTCGGCGCACTGGCGGTCCTCTGCACCGTCCCGACGGTGCGCACCCTGCTCAACATGCGCGCCTTCAAGCGCCAGGGCTGACCCCCGACACGCCGGAGGGCCGGCACCCCTCGTGGGGTGCCGGCCCTCCGGCGTGCGTGCGTGGGAACGGTCAGCGGCTGTGCTGCGAGTCCGCGATCGTGACCTCGACCCGCTGGAACTCCTTGAGCTCGCTGTAGCCGGTGGTGGCCATCGAGCGGCGCAGCGCGCCGAAGATGTTCATCGAGCCGTCCGGGGAGTGCGACGGGCCGGTGAGGATCTCCTCGGTGGTGCCGACCGTGCCGAGGTCGACCTTCTTGCCGCGCGGCACGTCCTCGTGGACGGCCTCCATGCCCCAGTGGTTGCCCTTGCCGGGCGCGTCCGTGGCACGGGCCAGCGGGGAGCCCATCATCACGGCGTCGGCGCCGCAGGCGACGGCCTTGGGGATGTCGCCGGACCAGCCGACGCCGCCGTCGGCGATGACGTGCACGTAGCGGCCGCCGGACTCGTCCATGTAGTCGCGGCGGGCCGCGGCCACGTCGGCGACGGCGGTGGCCATCGGGACCTGGATGCCGAGCACGTTGCGCGTGGTGTGCGCGGCGCCGCCGCCGAAGCCGACCAGGACGCCGGCCGCGCCGGTGCGCATCAGGTGCAGGGCCGCGGTGTAGGTGGCGCAGCCGCCCACGATGACCGGGACGTCGAGCTCGTAGATGAACTGCTTGAGGTTCAGCGGCTCGGCGGCGCCGGAGACGTGCTCCGCCGACACCGTGGTGCCGCGGATCACGAAGATGTCCACGCCCGCGTCGACGACGGCCTTGGAGAACTCGGCCGTGCGCTGCGGGGAGAGCGCGGCGGCGGTGACGACACCGGAGTCGCGCACCTCCTTGATGCGCTGCCGGATCAGGTCCGCCTGGATCGGGGCCGAGTAGATCTCCTGGAGACGACGGGTCGCGGAGGCCTCGTCGAGCTCCGCGATCTCGTCGAGCAGCGGCTGCGGGTCCTCGTACCGGGTCCACAGACCTTCGAGGTTCAGCACGCCGAGGCCGCCGAGCTCGCCGATGCGGATGGCGGTCTGCGGGGAGACGACCGAGTCCATGGGAGCGGCCAGGAACGGGAGCTCGAAGCGGTAGGCGTCGATCTGCCAGGCGATCGAGACCTCCTTCGGGTCCCGGGTCCGGCGGCTGGGGACGATGGCGATGTCATCGAACGCGTACGCCCGGCGGCCGCGCTTGCCGCGCCCGATCTCGATCTCAGTCACGTGTGGTGGCCTTTCCTCTGGGTCTGCCCGTCCAGTATCCCCGAACCCCGGGCGCTCGCGTTCCGGTGACCGCTGTACGGACGACCCCGACGCTTCGAGGGGCCGGGCACGGCGAAGGGGCGGGCCCGTGCGGGCCCGCCCCTTATGCGCTGTCCGGATCAGCCCTTGCGGCTGTAGTTCGGTGCTTCCACCGTCATCTGGATGTCGTGCGGGTGGCTCTCCTTGAGACCCGCCGACGTGATGCGGACGAAGCGGCCGCGGTCCTGGAGCTCGGGAACCGTGCGGCCGCCGACGTAGAACATCGACTGGCGCAGGCCGCCGACGAGCTGGTGCACGACCGCGGAGAGCGGGCCGCGGTAGGGGACCTGGCCCTCGATGCCCTCGGGGATGAGCTTGTCGTCGCCGCCCACGCCCTCCTGGAAGTAGCGGTCCTTGGAGAAGGACTTGCGGTCGCCGCGGGACTGCATCGCGCCGAGCGAGCCCATGCCGCGGTACGACTTGAACTGCTTGCCGTTGATGAAGAGCAGCTCGCCCGGGGACTCCTCGCAGCCCGCGAGCAGCGAGCCGAGCATCACCGTGTCGGCGCCCGCGACCAGGGCCTTCGCGATGTCGCCGGAGTACTGCAGGCCACCGTCGCCGATGACCGGGACGCCGGCCGCCTTGGCCGCCAGCGAGGCCTCGTAGATCGCGGTGACCTGCGGGACGCCGATGCCGGCGACGACGCGGGTGGTGCAGATCGAGCCGGGGCCGACGCCGACCTTGATGCCGTCGCAGCCGGCGTCGATGAGCGCCTGGGCACCGTCGCGGGTGGCGATGTTGCCGCCGATGACGTCGACCGTCGAGTTCGACTTGATCTTGGAGACCATGTCGCCGACGAGGCGGGAGTGGCCGTGGGCGGTGTCGACGACGATGAAGTCGGCGCCCGCCTCGATCAGGGCCTGGGCGCGCTCGTACGCGTCGCCCGCGACGCCGACGGCCGCGCCGACGAGCAGCCGGCCGTCCTTGTCCTTGGCGGCGTTCGGGTACTTCTCGGCCTTGACGAAGTCCTTGACCGTGATGAGGCCCTTGAGGATGCCGGAGTCGTCGACGAGCGGCAGCTTCTCGATCTTGTGGCGGCGCAGCAGCTCCATGGCGTCGACGCCGGTGATGCCGACCTTGCCCGTGACCAGCGGCATCGGGGTCATGACCTCGCGCACCTGGCGGCTGCGGTCCGACTCGAAGGCCATGTCGCGGTTGGTGACGATGCCGAGCAGCTTGCCGGCCGGGTCGGTGACCGGGACGCCGGAGATGCGGAACTTCGCGCAGAGCTCGTCGGCCTCGCGCAGCGTCGCGTCCGGGTGCACCGTGATCGGGTCCGTGACCATGCCGGACTCGGAGCGCTTGACCAGGTCGACCTGGTTGGCCTGGTCGACGATGGAGAGGTTGCGGTGCAGAACGCCGACGCCGCCCTGGCGGGCCATCGCGATGGCCATCCGGGCCTCGGTGACCTTGTCCATGGCGGCGGAGAGCAGCGGGACGTTCACTCGGACGTTGCGGGAGATCAGGGAGGAGGTGTCGATCGCGTCCGGCGACATGTCCGAGGAGCCAGGCAGCAGCAGCACGTCGTCATACGTGAGGCCGAGTGTGGCGAATTTGTCGGGCACTCCGTCGGCGTTCACAGTCATGACACCTTCCCATATGGTCTTGCTCGGCGCGGATGTCCATGCTAACGGGATCCCGACGCGTCTCATTCCACGACCAAGGCCAAGCCCAAGGTTCGTTGTTTCCTACGAGGAGAGATCCGGACGAACCGGCGGCAAGGCCCTGATCGTTACGCCGATCGGGCCAACGGCCGACTTACTGCTCGGCGAGCGCGCGGAGCCGGCTGAGCGCCCGGTGCTGGGCCACTCGCACCGCCCCGGGGGACATCCCGAGCATCTGCCCGGTCTCCTCGGCGGTCAGCCCGACGGCGACGCGCAGCACGAGGAGCTCGCGCTGGTTCTCCGGAAGGTTGGCCAGCAGCTTCTTCGCCCAGGCCGCGTCGCTGCTCAGCAGGGCGCGCTCCTCCGGACCGAGCGAGTCGTCGGGGCGCTCCGGCATCTCGTCGGAGGGCACGGCCGTGCTGCCGGGGTGGCGCATGGCGGCCCGCTGCAGATCGGCGACCTTGTGCGCGGCGATGGCGAAGACGAAGGCCTCGAAGGGGCGCCCGGTGTCCCGGTAGCGCGGCAGGGCCATCAGGACGGCGACGCAGACTTCCTGCGCCAGGTCCTCCACGAAGTGACGAGCGTCACCGGGAAGTCGCGAGAGCCGGGTACGGCAGTAGCGGATGGCCAGGGGGTGCACGAAGGCCAGGAGGTCGTGCGTGGCCTGCTCGTCGCCCTCGACCGCACGGCGTACGAGCGCGGTGACGGTGCCGTCACCGCCACCCCTGGCGGCCCCGGAGGAGCCGGTGGCCGCGGGGGACCCCTGGGCCTCGTCGTCGCGCATCAATCCATGGTGCCTTGGCGCCGGAGTATTCGTGGCACTGCGGCCCGTGTTGTGCATCGAAGCGTTATGCGGGGTGGGTGTACCGGAACTCATGCCCTGGCCCTCCCCTCCCGCTCGGCCGAATCGTCCCCGAGGCGACATCTCCAAGGATGCGCCACACCCTCAAGCATGCGGCATCGCGCACGAAGCGACACGTCCCCCGGATTGTGCCCCGCCAATCCCGGGTTCGCACCAGGGTTCGACGGGACGGACGGCGGGACTCGTCCGGCCCTGGCGGGCCGGTCGTCCCGGCCGCGGCGCCGCCGGCCGGTGAGGGCCGGCGGTCGTGCGGTCAGCGGACCAGACCCCAGCGGAATCCGAGGGCCACGGCGTGCGCCCGGTCCGAGGCGCCCAGCTTCTTGAACAGCCGGCGGGCGTGCGTCTTGACCGTGTCCTCGGAGAGGAAGAGCTCGCGCCCGATCTCCGCGTTGGACCGGCCGTGGCTCATGCCTTCCAGTACCTGGATCTCGCGCGCGGTGAGCGTGGGCGCGGCGCCCATCTCGGCCGAGCGGAGCCGGCGCGGGGCCAGCCTCCAGGTCGGGTCGGCGAGGGCCTGGGTGACCGTGGCCCGCAGTTCGGCGCGCGAGGCGTCCTTGTGCAGGTAGCCCCGGGCGCCGGCGGCGACCGCGAGGGCCACCCCGTCCAGGTCTTCGGCGACCGTCAGCATGATGATGCGGGCACCGGGGTCGGCCGAGAGCAGCCGGCGAACCGTCTCCACACCGCCGAGTCCGGGCATCCGAACATCCATCAGAATCAGATCGGAACGGTCGGCACCCCAGCGGCGGAGGACTTCCTCGCCGTTGGCAGCCGTCGTCACACGCTCGACGCCGGGCACGGTGGCAACCGCGCGACGGAGCGCCTCTCGGGCAAGCGGGGAGTCGTCGCAGACGAGGACGGATGTCATGACCGCCCTCCGCAGCTGCTGATGCGCGTCACCTTGAGCCTCCAGGCTGGTACGTATCGTCACCTGTGCGGTCGATGCTCCCGGACACCTGTCCGAGAACTTCTTGGTTCAACCGCCTTCGCACTCTCAACGATGGTCACTCGAAAGAGTTACGGGTCGGACGGACACCTTCGGCACTCTACGTGAGGAAGCGAACACAAGGCGGACGCCACTCTCCGCGTGTCCTCCAGATGACGGTATGCCCTATTTGGCGGCTTTCCTTCCGTTTGGCGCATGTCTGAGGCTAGATTCCCAATGAGTCATATTTACATCTACTACGACAGTAGGTGTGGAGACATGGACCGTATCCGCCTCAGTACCGGCACCAAGAGGACTACCAATGGCAGATTTCTCCCGCCTCCCCGGACCGAACGCCGACCTCTGGGACTGGCAGCTGCTGGCTGCCTGCCGCGGGGTCGACAGCTCCCTCTTCTTCCACCCGGAAGGCGAGCGGGGTGCGGCCAGGAGCGCGCGCGAGGCCTCGGCTAAAGAGGTCTGCATGCGATGCCCGGTGCGTTCGGAATGCGCCGCGCACGCACTAGCCGTCCGCGAGCCCTACGGGGTGTGGGGCGGCTTGACCGAGGACGAACGCGAAGAGCTGATGGGCCGCGCACGCCATCGCCTGATCCCCGCGACAACTGCGATCCCGACCGCGATCGGACCGATCGCTCCGAGCTGATCAGGTCCCGAGAAACCCCGAAGGAACGTTCCTTCCACCTCCGCGGCACGCCTGGGCGTACCGCCTCCGGCCCGGGTCGCCACCCGACCGGCCGTACCGCCGTACGGTCCTTCGCGTGGCGGCCCGATCCGGGGCCGCACACCACCGGCCCCGACACCGAATCCGACCCCCGACACCACCCGCCCCCGCCCACCCCCGCACGAAGTCCCGTACGGAGGTACGGGCCTCCCCTGCGGACGCCGGCCCTCAGCGCCGCGCGGCCCGCTCCAGCTCGGCCAGGGTCGCGGCCACCGCCGGTACCCGGGCCAGGTCCGGCAGGGTCAGCGCCACGACCTCCCGCTCCACGGCGGGTTCCACGACGAGGGTGCTCACGCCCTTGGCCCGTACGGACTCCACCGCGAGCTCCGGCAGCACCGCGACCCCGAGCCCGGCCCCGACCAGGCCGACCACGGCCGGGTAGTCGTCGGTGGCGAAATCGATGCGCGGGGTGAATCCGACGCCCTCGCACACGTCCACCAGATGGCGGCGGCAGCGCGGACAGCCCGCGATCCAGGGCTCGTCGGCCAGCTCCGCCATGCCCACCCGGCCGGCGCCCGCCAGCCGGTGCCCGTCCGGGACCAGCCCGACGAGCCGGTCGGTCAGCAGCGGCCGGACCACGAGGTCCTCCCACTCGGCCGTCGATCCCGCGGCCCCGCCGTAGCGGAAGGCCAGCGCGAGATCGCAGTCGCCCTCGCGCAGCATCTCGACCGAGCGCGGCGGCTCGGCCTCCACCAGGGAGATCCGGGTGCCGGGGTGCGCGGCGCGCATCGCCGCCAGTGCGGTCGGCACCAGGGTGGAGCTGCCGCTCGGGAAGGAGACGAGCCGGACCCGGCCCGCGCGCAGGCCGGCGATGGCCGCGACCTCCTCCTCGGCCGCGGTCAGCCCGGCGAGGATGCCGGCGGCGTGCCGGACCAGCGCCTCACCCGCCTGGGTGAGGCGCATTTCGCGCCCGGTGCGGATCAGCAGCGGGGTGCCGGCGGACTGTTCCAGCGCCTTCATCTGCTGGGAGACGGCCGGCTGGGTGCAGCCGAGCTCGCGGGCGGCGGCGGAGAAGGACCCGGTTCCGGCGACAGCGCGCAGAACTCGGAGATGACGTGCCTCGATCACCCTTCGAGCATAAGGGCTGCTTTGATGACGGAGCGAATTACCCCGTGACGCTTTGAGTCCATTCGGCTAGCGTGAGTCCATGCATCTCATCTCCGTGAACCTCGGTCGCGCGACGGCCGTCGAATACACCGACGGGGAGGACGGGCTGACCGGCCACGGAAAGCTCCCCGCCCCCGGCCCCGTCCGCGTTTTCGCGCCGGGCCCCAAGGGCATCGGGGCGAGCGGGGTGGAGGGCGACGACGTCTGCAACCTGCGCCATCACGGCGGCGACCACCAGGCGGTGTACGCGTACGCCCGCGAGGACCTGGACTGGTGGGGGCGCGAGCTGGACCGCGAGCTGCCCGGCGGGATCTTCGCCGAGAACTTCACCACCTCCGGCGTGGACGTGAACGGCGCGCTGCTCGGCGAGCGCTGGCGGGTCGGCCCCGACCTGGTCCTGGAGGTGGCCTCGGCCCGCATTCCGTGCCGGACCTTCCAGGGGGCGCTCGGCGAGCGGGCCTGGGTCAAGCGGTTCACGCAGGAGGCCCGGCCGGGCGCGTACCTGCGGGTGATCGAGGAGGGTTCGGTCTCCCCCGGCGACGCCGTCGAGGTGCTGCACCGCCCGGACCACGAGGTGACGGTGGAGTTCTGGTTCCGCGCGCTCACCACCGAGCGGGCGCTGCTGCCGCGCCTCCTGGCGGCGGGCGACGCACTGGACCCGTCGACGCGGGACAAGGCCCTGGAGTACGTGCGCAAGCAGGGGCTGCGGACCGGAAGCGCCCCCGCGGGCGGCTAGGTTGCGCGTATGACGACTGCGTTGATTACGGGATCCACGGCGGGCATCGGCGCCGCCTTCGCCCGGCGGCTCGCCGCCCAGGGGCACAACCTCGTCCTGGTGGCCCGGGACACGAAGCGGCTCGGGGAGCAGGCCACCGAACTGCACGACCGGCACGGCATCGAGGCCGAGGTGCTGGCAGCCGACCTCTCCACGGAGGAGGGCATCGGAGCCGTCGAGAAACGCCTCGGCGACCGCAAGCACCCGGTCGACCTGCTGGTCAACAACGCGGGCTTCGGCAACAAGGGCCGCTACCTGGAAGTGTCCATGGCCGACGAGCTGACCATGCTGAAGGTCCACGTCGAGGCCGTGCTGCGGCTGACCTCGGCGGCGACGGAGCCGATGCGCTCGCGCGGACGCGGCGGCGTGATCAACGTGGCCTCGGTGGCCGCCTTCCTGCCGCGCGGAACCTATGGGGCGAGCAAGGCCTGGGTCGTGCAGTTCACGCAGGGCGCGGCGAAGGACCTGACCGGTTCGGGCGTACGGCTGATGGCGCTGTGCCCCGGCTTCGTGCGGACCGAGTTCCACGAGCGCGCCGGCATGGGCACGGACAACATCCCCGGCTGGATGTGGCTCGACGCCGACAAGCTGGTGGCCTCGGCTCTGGCCGACCTGGCGCGGGGCAGGACCGTGTCGATCCCGGACCCCCGGTACAAGGCGCTGATGAGCGTCGTGAAGCTGACCCCGCGCGGGCTGCTCGGCGGGGTCTCCTCGCGCACGGGACGCAAGTACGGGCCCCAGTGATCTGCCGGTAAACGCGGCATATAGGCGGATTCTCCCTAAACTGGATGTGTCCCATCCAGCGCGGGAGGCGACGCGATGACATTCGTACAAGTAATCGATTACGAGACCACGCGGTTCGACGAGATGAACGCCCTGATCGACCGCTGGGCCGAGCAGGCGAGCGGTCGGCGCACGGTCACCCACACGATGATCGGCAGGGACCGCGACTCCAAGACCCACTACGTCGACCTCGTCGAGTTCCCCTCGTACGAAGAGGCCATGAGGAACTCTCACCTGCCGGAGACGGACAGGATGTTCCAGGAGATGGTGGCCCTGTGCGAGGGCATGCCCAAATTCATGAACCTCGAAGTCGTCCGCGACGAGTACCTCAACAAGCTCGTCGCGAACCGGTTCTTCGAGGAGATCGCGATGAAGGGGAACTTCGACGTCATCGACGAGTGCGTCGCGGCCGACTACGTCACCCACGACATCATGCAGAGCGGGGACACCGGCAACGGCCGGGACGGCCTGCGCCAGACCGTCGGCATGTGGCGGAGCGCCTTCGACATGACCTTCGACATGACCCGCCAGATCGCCGAGGGCGACTGCGTCACCACGCTGTGGGACTGGAAGGGCGTCCACAAGGGCGAGTTCATGGGGGTCGCGCCGACCGGCAAGGAGTTCAGCATGTCGGGCTGTACGACCTGCCGCATCGAGAACGGCCAGATCGCCGAGGACTGGTGGTACTACGACGCCCCGGGCCTGATGCGCCAGATGGGGATGATGAAGTAGCACCCCGCCGGTCGCACACCGGGGAACGGGAAAAGCCCCGGCCGCCGAAGGCGACCGGGGCTTTCTCAAACCACCTCTGACGAGGTCAGTGGCTGTGGCCGTGACCGTGGCCGTGACTGGCGTCGGCCTCTTCGTCAGCCGGCTTCTCGACGACCAGGGTCTCGGTCGTGAGCAGCAGGGAGGCGATGGAAGCGGCGTTCTCCAGCGCGGAGCGGGTGACCTTGACCGGGTCGATGACGCCGGCCTTGACCAGGTCGCCGTACTCGCCGGTGGCGGCGTTGAAGCCCTGGCCCTTGTCGAGCTCGGCAACCTTCGCCGTGATGACGTAGCCCTCGAGGCCCGCGTTCTCGGCGATCCAGCGCAGCGGCTCGACGGCGGCGCGGCGCACGACCGCGACACCGGTGGCCTCGTCGCCGGTCAGGCCGAGGTTGCCCTCGAGGACCTTGACGGCGTGGACGAGCGCGGAGCCACCGCCGGAGACGATGCCCTCCTCGACCGCGGCGCGGGTCGCCGAGATGGCGTCCTCGAGACGGTGCTTGCGCTCCTTGAGCTCCACCTCGGTGGCGGCGCCGACCTTGATGACGCAGACGCCGCCGGCGAGCTTCGCCAGGCGCTCCTGCAGCTTCTCGCGGTCCCAGTCCGAGTCGGTGGACTCGATCTCGGCCTTGATCTGGTTGACGCGACCGAGGACGTCCTCGGACTTGCCGCCACCGTCGACGATGGTGGTGCCGTCCTTGGTGATGGTCACGCGGCGCGCGGAACCCAGTACGTCCAGACCGGCCTGGTCGAGCTTGAGGCCGACCTCCTCGGCGATGACGGTGGCACCGGTGAGGGTGGCCATGTCCTGGAGCATCGCCTTGCGGCGGTCACCGAAGCCGGGCGCCTTGACGGCGACGGCGTTGAAGGTGCCACGGATCTTGTTGACGACGAGGGTGGAGAGCGCCTCGCCCTCGACGTCCTCGGCGATGATCAGCAGCGGCTTGGTGCCACCGGCCTGGATGACCTTCTCCAGCAGCGGCAGGAGGTCCTGGATCGAGGAGATCTTGCCCTGGTTGATCAGGATGTACGGGTCGTCGAGGACGGCCTCCATACGCTCCTGGTCGGAGACCATGTACGGGGAGAGGTAGCCCTTGTCGAAGGCCATGCCCTCGGTGAACTCAAGCTCCACGCCGAAGGCGTTGGACTCCTCGACGGTGATGACACCGTCCTTGCCGACCTTGTCCATCGCCTCGGCGATGAGCTCGCCGATCTGGGCGTCCTGCGCGGAGAGCGAGGCCACGGCGGCGATGTCGGACTTGTCCTCGATCGGGCGGGCGGTCGCGAGGAGCTCCTCGGACACGGCCTTGACCGCGAGGTCGATGCCCTTCTTGAGGGCGGCCGGGGAGGCACCCGCGGCGACGTTGCGCAGGCCCTCGCGGACCAGCGCCTGGGCCAGCACGGTGGCGGTGGTGGTGCCGTCACCCGCAACATCGTTGGTCTTGGTCGCCACCTCCTTCACGAGCTGCGCGCCCAGGTTCTCGTACGGGTCGTCCAGCTCGACCTCGCGAGCGATGGTGACACCGTCGTTGGTGATGGTGGGAGCACCGAACTTCTTGTCGATGACGACGTTGCGGCCCTTGGGGCCGATCGTCACCTTGACCGTGTCGGCAAGCTTGTTGACGCCGCGCTCGAGGGCGCGACGGGCGTCCTCGTCGAACTTGAGAATCTTCGGCATGGGAGCGGTTCAGCCCTCTCGTTGCGATCCCCGGCCGCTCACCGCGACCGCCTGACAAACGAACTACGCCCCTCGCCGCCCGGCTTCAGCAGGGGTGACCAGGGGCGCAGCTCAAAGCAAAACTGGAGAAGTGATTACTTCTCGACGATCGCGAGGACGTCGCGGGCCGAGAGGACGAGGTACTCCTCGCCGTTGTACTTCACTTCGGTGCCGCCGTACTTGGAGTACAGGACGACGTCGCCGACGGTGACGTCCAGCGGGAGACGCTGGCCGTCCTCGAAGCGACCCGGGCCCACGGCAAGGACGACGCCCTCCTGGGGCTTCTCCTTCGCAGTGTCCGGGATGACCAGGCCGGAGGCCGTGGTCTGCTCGGCGTCGAGCGGCTGGACCACAATGCGGTCCTCGAGCGGCTTGATGGCAACCTTGGAGCTGGTGGTCGTCACGATCTGACCTTCCGCTTCGGAGATCCGGGGTTAACTGTCTGAGGTGGCGACCAGGTCGATCCGTCGTCGCGGGAGCCGGACCTGCCTGTCGCTGTGTTGGCACTCACCAGGGGCGAGTGCCAGACGCGAGACTATTCCGGCGATTAGCACTCGGTCAAGCGGAGTGCCAATACGCGCCGCTGGTTTCGCCGTCCGGGGCGCTCGGGAACCCCGCCCCTCGGGGGATCCCGCCGGGTCGCGCCGGAGCCCACGGGCCGTCAGCGGGCGCATCGACCCGGGTAAGGGCGTCCTGTATGTGAGGCTTGGGGCATGCGCATTCTGGTCGTCGAAGACGAAGTGGGGCTCGCCGAATCGCTCCGGCGCGGGCTCTCCGCCGACGGCCACTGGATCGACCTCGCCCACGACGGACACCGCGGCCTGGCCCTCGCCCTCACCGGCGGCCCGTACGACGCCGTCGTCCTGGACCTGATGCTCCCCGGCCTCTCGGGCTACGAGATCTGCAAGCGGATGCGCGCCCACGGCGACCTCACCCCCGTCCTCATCCTGACCGCGAAGGACGGCGAGTACGACGAGGCCGAGGGGCTCGACTCCGGCGCCGACGACTACCTCACGAAGCCGTTCTCCTTCGTCGTCCTCGCCGCCCGCCTGCGCGCGATCACCCGCCGCGCGGCCGGTCCCCCGCAGAGCGCCGTCCTCCAGGCCGGCGACCTGATCCTGGACCCGCGCGGCCGCCGCTGCCGCCGCGGCCAGCACGAGATCGAGCTGACCGCCCGCGAGCTCGGCGTACTGGCCTGCCTGATGGAGCAGCCCGGCCGGGCCGTCGCCAAGCAGGACATCCTCGACGAGGTCTGGGAGGGCCCGCAGGGCATCGACCCGAACATCGTCGAGGTCTACGTCTCCTCCCTGCGCCGGAAGATCGACGTCCCCTTCGGCCGCCGATCGATCCTCACCGTCCACGGCACCGGCTACCGGATGGCCCCGGACGGTGGCTGAGCCGTCCCGGCCCACCGGGCTCCGGCGACCCGGGCGGACCCGCCCGCGCCTGGGCAGCCTGCGCGCCCGCGCCGCCGCGGCAGCCGCCCTCGCGATGGCCGCCGTCCTAGCGACCGGCGGGCTGTGGCTGTACACCGTGCTGCGCGCCAATCTCATCGAGAACACCACCGGCCGCACCGAGCTCGCCGCCCGCAAGGTCGCCTCCCAGCTCGACAGCGGGATCCTTCCGACCGCCGGCCGGCTGCCCGCGCCGGAGGGCGGGGTGGACCTGGTCCTCGTACGGGACGCGAACGGCCGGATCATGGCCACCAGCGGGGACCTGAAGGACACCCCCGAGCTCGGCGAGCTGCGCCCCGCACCCGGCAGCGACTCCCGGTCGGCCGTGCTGCCGCCCGCGCGCCCCGGCGCGGAACGGCGCGCGGTGGTCGCCGTGGAGGCTCCCGGTCCGCGCGGGGCGCACGATCCGCACACCGTGTACGCCATGACGGTCCTGGGCGACGTGGACGCGGCCGACCGGGCCGTCGCCCTGGGACTGCTCGCCGGCGCGCCCCCGCTGATCGCCTTCTCGGCGGCCCTGGCCTGGTGGGTGACGGGCCAGGCGCTGCGCCCGGTGGCCGCGATCCGCACCGAGCTGGCGGCGGTCACCGCGAGCGAGCTCGACCGGCGGGTCCCGGATCCGGGCGGGGCCGACGAGATCGCGCAGCTGGCCCGCACCGTCAACTCCACCCTGGACCGGCTGGAGCGCAGCGACGCCCGGCAGCGGCAGTTCACCGCCGACGCCTCGCACGAGCTGCGCAACCCGCTCGCGGCCGTCCGGTCCCGGCTGGAGGTGGCGCTGCGGGATCCCGACCGGGAGTCGGTGGCGGCCGCGCTGGCCGATACCGAGCGGCTCCAGGGCATCGCGGCCGACCTGCTCCTGCTGGCCCGGCTCGACGGCGGACCCGCGCCGCGCACCGAGCCCGTGGACCTCGCGCTGCTGGCCGCCGAGGCCGTGGCGCGGCGCCCCGGACCCCGGGTCGCGCTACGACTGGAAGCGCCGGCCCCCGTACCGGCCGCCGGGGATCCGGCGCGGCTGGAGCGGGCGCTGGCCAATCTCGTGGACAACGCCCTGCGGTACGCCCGCGACGAGGTCACCGTCCGGGCCTCGTCGAGCGGCGACGGCTGGGCCCTGCTGGAGGTCACGGACGACGGGCCGGGCATCCCGGAGGCGGACCGCGACCGGGTCTTCGAGCGCTTCGTCCGGCTGGACGCGGACCGGGGCCGGGCCAGCGGCGGCACCGGTCTGGGCCTGGCCATCGCCCGGGAGATCGCACGGTCGCACGGCGGCGACCTCCGCGCGCTCCCCCCGACCGCCGGAGCCTCGGGCGCCCGGCTGGAGCTGCGGGTGCCCAGCTCAGCCAAATCCAGCCCCGCCCGGGGGCACCTCCCAGCGGTAGCTGGGGGAGTTTGAGGCGCGGGGGCCCGGGGGCAGCGCCCCCGGCAACGGCGCCGCAGCCAGCACCCGGCGCCAACCCCTGAAAGCGGCTTCAGAACCCTCAGGTTTCCTTCAGCGCCGCTCCCCCAGCATCGACAGGCATGAGCGCCCACCGCAGGAAGCCCCAGGACCAGCAGGCCCCCGCGACCCGGCGCCGCAGGCCCTCGCGCCGGACGCGGCTCACCCGGACCCTGCTGGCGACAGCCTGCGCGCTGGTGGTGCTCGCGGGCTGCACGGCCTGGTACCTGTACCACGACCTCGTCTCCACCATCGGCAGCTCCAAGGCCCTGGAGGGGGCCGAGAAGTCGAAGTACGGCGATACGAACATCCTCCTGATGGGCCTGGACAGCCGCCGCGACCAGAACGGTGAGCCGCTGCCCGAGGACGTCCTGGACAAGCTGCACGCAGGCAGTTCCGACATCGGCGGCTACAACACCAACACCCTGATCCTGCTCCACGTGCCCGGCGACGGCGGCAAGGCGAAGGCCTTCTCGGTGCCGCGCGACGACTTCGTCGAGATGCACGGCGTCCCCGGGTTCACCGGCAAGGCCAAGATCAAGGAGGCCTACGGGCGGGCGAAGGCCAAGCGCGAGGAGCAGCTCGCCGGCCAGGGGGTCAAGGACCGGCGGCAACTGGAGCACGAGGGGCGCGAGGCGGGGCGGAAGGCCGAGCTCGACACGGTCCGCGCCTTCCTCGGCGTCCCGATCGACCACTTCGCCGAGCTGAACCTGGCCGGTTTCTACCACCTGGCGGGCGCGCTGGACGGCGTACCGGTGTGTCTGAAGCACCCCGTGAAGGACAACTACTCGGGCGCCGACTTCCCGGCGGGGCGCCAGACCCTCGACGGGCAGCAGTCGCTGGCCTTCGTGCGGCAGCGGCACGGCCTGACCATGGGGGATCTGGACCGCACGAAGCGCCAGCAGGCCTTCCTGGCGGGGGCGACGTACAAGCTGAACCAGGCCGGGACCTTCACCGACCCGGTGAAACTGCTCAAGCTGATCGACACCGCGAAACAGGACGTCGTCACCGATCAGGGGTGGGACCTGCTGTCGTTCGTGAAGCAGGCGAAGAACCTGTCGGGGGGCAACGTGGAGTTTGTGACCCTTCCCATCGAAGGCTTCGACAGGAACCATGGCGCCGAGATAAACGTCGTAGACGATATGAAGATAAAGCGACTCATTGCCGAGCAGATCGGTCCCAAGGCCGCTGCGAGCCCGAGCGCACCGGGCGCCGCTCCCTCCTCGGCAGGGTCGCACTCCCCCGCGCCCGCCCCGTCCCCGAAGAGCAGCGGAACCCCCGCCATCGATGGCGGCGGCGTCCCGTGCGTGGACTGAAACCCCTGACGACGGCGGGCGCGCGCCGCCGCACCGAGGCGCTGCTGCTCGTCCTGGTCGTCGCCATCGCCGTGTCCGGCCATGCCAGCGCGGGGCTGGCGATGAACGACGCGCTGCCGCCCAACCTCACCGGCTTCACGATCAGCATGTCGCTGCTCGCGCTGGTGGGGCATCTGGCCGTGCGCCGGTTCGCCGCGTACGCGGATCCGCTGATCTTCCCGCTCGCCATGCTGCTGACCGGGCTGGGGCTGGTGCTGCTGCACCGGCTCGACCAGGGGTACATCGAGCGCTACAAGTCGACGGCGAACGCGCCCGGCCAGCTGCTCTGGTCGGTGGTCGGCGTCGCCGCGTGCATCCTCGTGCTGTGGGTGCTGCGCGACCACCGGCTGCTCCAGCGGTTCATCTACATCATGATGGTCGCCGCGCTGGTGCTGCTGATCGCGCCGGCCTTCTTCGGCGCGGACACCTACGGCGCGAAGCGCTGGATCGTCATCGGCGGCCTCTCGGTCCAGCCCGGCGAGTTCGTGAAGATCATGATCTCGGTGTTCTTCGCGGGCTACCTGGTCATCCACCGCGACTCGCTGGCCCTGTCGGGCCGCAAGTTCCTGGGCATGCGGCTGCCCCCGATGCGCCAGCTCGGACCGATCATCACGGTGTGGATCGTCTCGCTGCTCGTGCTGGTCTTCGAGCGCGACCTCGGCACCTCGCTGATCTTCTTCGGCGTCTTCGTGGTGATGCTCTACGTGGCCACGGAGCGCACCAGCTGGATCGTCTGCGGCCTGATCATGGCCGCGGCGGGCGCCTTCGTCGTGGGCTCCACGGAACCGCACGTCAAGGGCCGCGTGGCCGCCTGGCTGAATCCGCTGTCGTACTACTGGAAGGACCGGCCGCCGGGCGTCGTCTCGGACCAGTCCGCGCAGGCGCTGTTCAGCTTCGGTACGGGCGGCATCTCGGGCACGGGGCTCGGCATGGGCCACCCGGAGCTGATCAAGTTCGCCGGCCGCAGCGACTTCATCCTCACCACCGTCGGCGAGGAGCTGGGCCTGGCCGGTGTCATGGCCGTCCTGCTCCTCTACGCGCTCCTCGTGCAGCGGGGGCTGCGGATGGCCCTGGGCGCGCGCGACCCGTTCGGCAAGCTGCTGGCGGTGGGCCTCTCCGCCGCGCTGGCCCTGCAGGTCTTCGTGGTGGCGGGCGGAGTCACGGGGCTGATCCCCCTGACGGGCAAGGCCCTGCCCTTCCTGGCGGCGGGAGGCTCGTCCCTGCTGGCCAACTGGGTCATGATCGCCCTGCTGCTGCGGATCTCCGACAGCGCCGAACGCCAGCGCGAGGCGGATTCCAGGGGCCCGGTGGAAACGACGATCACCCCGGTCGTTTCGGGTCCGGGCCCCGCGGGAGCCTAGGGCCTAGAGGTAGTCCTCCAGCCGCCCGATCTTGTACCCCTGCTCCTGTATCCGCTGGAGCATCCGCTGGGTCATCTCGATCTCCGTCGCGCCCTTGAGCTCGGAGGGGCCGCGGAAGTGGGCCAGGATGATGTCACCCGGTTTGAGGGCGGAGCCCTCGGCGTACTGGAAGTTGTTGATCTGCATCGACACGCGCCACAGGAGGAGCTGCGATATCCCGCACTCGTTCGCGGCCCTGAGGGTGTCGTCGTTGTAGTTGCCGTACGGCGGGCGGAAGCGGGTCGGCTTCGTGCCGAACCTCTTCTCCAGGCGTTCCTGCTGCCCGCATATCTCCTTCTTCTGTGCCGCGAAGGACAGGGTCTTGAGATTGGGGTGCGTCAGCGTGTGGTTGTTTATCGTGCTGTTGGATCCGTTGTCGCGGAGCTTCTCGAAGTGCCCGTAGTCCGACGAGGCGATGTTGTCCGTCAGGAACATGCTGATCGGCAGCTTCAGATCGGCCGCCATCTTCAGGAACTCGGGATTCTTCTCCGCGCCGTCGTCGAACGTCAGGAAGACGACCTTGTCGTCCGCCGGGACGGGTATTCGGTCGATGACCTGGACCCGGCCCGGCTTGGCCGGCGGGATCTGGGGTTTGACGGCCGGCTTGGGGGCGTACTGGAGGGGGGCGCTCAGGCCCCACTTCCGGTACGCCTCGTCGCCGGCCGCCGTCGAGCCCGCCCCCGAGGGCGAGGCCGAGGCGGAGGGCGACGGGGACGTCCTGTCCTCCGTCGCCTTGCGGCCCATTCGTTCGATGGGGTCCACGCTGTCCCCGCACCCCGACAGGGACAGCGCGAGCGCGCCGGCCGCCAGCGTTCCGGCTACCAACCGGCGCGCATACCTCACAAGTAGTCCTCCAAGCGGGCCACGGCATAACCCTTGTCCGTGACGGTCTTCATGACATGACGGATCATGTCAGTCATGCTGCCCTTCCAGTCTTCCTTGCCCCGGAAGTGCGTGAGGATGATGTCACCGGGATGCAGGTCCCGGTCCCACTCGCGCCAGTCCATGCGGTCCGGGAAGGCCTCCTCGTTCCAGAGGGGCACGTTCTTGATGCCGCAGGACTTGGCCGCGCGCAGCGTGTCCTCGTTGTAGTTGCCGTACGGCGGGCGGAACAGCGTGGGCCGCTTGCCGAACTGCTTCTCGATCGTGTCCTGCTGACCGCAGATCTCCTGACGCTGCTTCTCGTAGGAGAGCGCCGGCATGTAGCGGTGGTTGAGCGTGTGGTTGTTCAGCGTGACGCCCGCGGCCTGCATCTGCTTGAAGTACGGGTAATTGTCCCGCACCAGGTAGTCGCTGAGGAACGCGGTGTACGGGAGCTTGAGCTCCTGCATCATCTTCAGGAACTCGGGGTCCTTCTCGGCACCGTCGTCGATCGTCAGGAAGACGACCTTCTCCTCCGTGGGGACGGTGGTGAAGACCGGCGGCAGGCTGTCGCCGTCCTCGACCTCGAAGCCCTTGCGCGTGGTGATCTCGGGCTTCTCCTTGGGCGCGGACGGAGCCATCAGCGGCGGCTTGGCCAGCCCCCACTTCTTCGCAGCGACGACCCGCGCCTGCTGGGTGGCCTTCAGCTTCTCGGCGTAGTTGCCGAGCGCTCCGGCCGCGCCGGGCCCCTCGGCGCCCGCCGCCTTCGCCTTCGCGGCCTTGTCCGGCGCTGCGGAGCCGCTTGATCCGCACCCCGTCGCCAACCCGGCGACCAGCAGTGCGGCCATCGCGGCCATCCCCAACCGGCCTCGCGCAACTGCCGCGATCCGGTGACCCTGTTGCGTCTTATGTTCCTTTTGTCGGACTAGCTGCATAGCTAGGAATCCTGGCACCTGTCGCGCAAGCACTCCTGCCGACACCTCGACGGGAATCCGACCTTCCACCGGGTGGCCCACCGTGGCCGACAATGGACCCCGTGACTCCCGAAGACTTCGCCGCGCTCCTCACCCCCGAGGGCAGCGCCCTCCTCGACTCGCTCCGGGAGCACGACCCCGCCCAGGAACTCGCCGTGGCCACCCGGCTGCGCCGCGAGCACCCCGCCCATCTGGTCTCCGCCGCCCTCGGGCAGGCCCGGCTGCGGCAGCGCGCGGTGGCGAAGTTCGGGGCCGAGGACGCCCGCCGGATGTACTTCACCCCCGGTGGCGGCGAGATGGCCACCCGCGCGTCGGTGGCCTCGTACCGCGCCGAGCGGCTCGCCGCCCTGGGCGTACGGAGCCTCGCGGACCTGTGCTGCGGAATCGGCGGCGACGCCCTCGCCCTGGCCCGGCTCGGGATCCGCGTGCTGGCGGTGGACCACGACCCGCTGACCGTCGCCGTCGCGCGCGCCAACGCCGAGGCGCTGGGGCTGGCGGACCTGATCGAGGTCCGGGAGGCGGACGTCACGGAGGTGGACACCGCGGGCTACGACGCGGTCTTCATCGACCCGGCCCGGCGGGGCGGGCGCGGCCGGATCTTCGACCCGGAGTCCTACTCCCCGCCGCTGTCCTGGGCGATCTCCACCGCCCGCGCCGCGAAGGTCGCCGCCATCAAGATCGCTCCCGGGATCCCCCACGAGGCGGTCCCCGCCGAGGCGCAGGCCGAGTGGATCTCCGACCAGGGGGACGTGAAGGAGGCCGTCCTGTGGTTCGGGACCGCCCCGGGCGAGATCCGCGCGACCCTGCTGCCCGGCCCGCGCGCGCTGGCGACCGCCGATCCGCTGCCCGACCCCGAGGCCGGTCCGGTCGGCCGCTACCTCTACGAGCCCGACGGGGCCGTGATCCGGGCCCACCTCGTCGCCGAGGTCGCGGAGCAGCTGGGCGGCCGGCTGATCGACCCGACGATCGCGTACATCACCGCCGACGAGCTGCGCGCGACCCCGTACGCGACCTCGTACGAGATCACCGACGTCCTGCCCTTCGGCCTGAAGAAGCTCAAGGCGCTGCTGCGCGAGCGCGGGGTCGGCATCCTGACGGTGAAGAAGCGCGGCTCGGCCATCGAGCCGGAGGAGCTGCGCAAGAAGGTGAAGCCGCGGGGACCGAACTCCGCGACGGTGTTCCTGACCCGGGTCGCGGGGGCTCCCTCGATGCTGATCGGCTCGCCGACCGCCAAGCCCTGACGGGATCCGAAAGAGACGGCCTAGCCGGCCGTCGGGCGGGCCGGGCCTCCGAAGGCCCGCAGCGCCCACCGGTAGTGCGCGCCCGCCTTGCCGAGGCCCAGCAGGCCGGTGACCCACAGGATCATGCCGAGGCCCATCGTGTACGCGACCTCGCCGTAGGTGTCCGAGCCCGGCCGGGCCGTCGCGGCCGTCCCGAAGGTCACCCAGAGCCCGAGCGCGCCCAGCAGGAACGAGGTCAGCAGCCAGGTCAGGCTGCGCCCCGGGGCGCGTACCGCGGAGTCGGCGACCGGGTCCCGGCCCAGCTCCGCCCACGCGCACATCAGCCGGCGGATCTGCCGGTCCTGCTTGGCGCCCCAGGCGAACCAGAACCCGGCCGGTATCAGCACGCCCACGCCGAGCACGGCGAAGATGAGGCCGAAGAGGTACGAGAAGGGGTCGTGCGCCTCGAAGGCCATCAGGGCCATGCCGACGAAGGACCAGCCGAGGGCGAAGACCGCCGAGACGGCCCACAGCAGCAGCAACCGCCCGAAACCGAGGCTGCGCCGCCCGAGTTCGCTCAGGAAACGGGCGCGGTCGGCCCGTACTGCTCGTTCGGCGTGCTCGTCGAACCAGGCGCGCAGGTGCGCGGGAGGGGGTGGCGGCGGCAGGTCACGGCGGGGCATGCACATGACCATAGCCGCACGACCGGCGGCTTCCGCCCGGCCCCCGCCCGGAGGCTCAGCCTCCGCCGCCCTCGACGACCTCCACCGATTCGAAGCGCCAGCGGTGGACCGCCCGGGTGATCAAATCGGCTTCGGGCTCGGGGAGTTCGGGCAGGTCCGCAGCAACCCCCTCGGGGGTCTCCCACCAGGTGATCACGAGCACCCGGTCCTGCGCGGCCCGGAACACCTCGCGCCGCACCGGCTCTTGGGCCAGCACCTGCGAACGGGCCCACTCCAGGAGTTCGTTGTCCCGTCCGGGCACGGACCGGGCCTCCCACATCAGCGCGACGGTGCTCACGAGTACAGGTTGTCCTTGCTCAGCTCGTGCACGTGGTCGTGGTCGTGCGCATGGCCGTGCCCGTGCCCGTCCCCGTGGGAATGGCCGGAAGAACGGCCGGGAACGTGCGGGTCCGTCACCGGCAGCGAGGAGTCCGCCGACAGGTCCCAGTCCGAGGCCGGCCTGTTCCGCTTGACCATCTCCGCGCCCAGCGCCGCCACCATCGCGCCGTTGTCCGTGCACAGCCCCGGCCGCGGCACCCGCAGGACGATCCCCGCCGCGTCGCAGCGCTCCTGCGCGAGCGAGCGCAGCCGGGAATTGGCCGCGACACCGCCGCCGATCATCAGGTGGTCGACGCCCTCGTCCTTGCACGCGCGGATCGCCTTGCGCGTCAGCACGTCCACCACGGCTTCCTGGAAGGAGGCCGCCACATCGCGCACCGGCACCTCCTCGCCCGCCTTGCGCTTCGCCTCGATCCAGCGGGCGACGGCCGTCTTGAGCCCGGAGAAGGAGAAGTCGTACGCCGCGTCGCGCGGCCCCGTCAGCCCGCGCGGGAAGTTGATCGCCTTCGGATCGCCCTCGCGCGCGAGCCGGTCGATGACCGGACCGCCGGGGAAGCCCAGCTGGAGCACGCGCGCGATCTTGTCGAAGGCCTCGCCGGCCGCGTCGTCGATGGTCGCGCCCAGCGGGCGCACGTCGGAGGTGATGTCGGGGGCCAGCAGCAGCGAGGAGTGCCCGCCGGAGACCAGCAGCGCCATCGTCGGCTCCGGCAGCGGCCCGTGCTCCAGCTGGTCGACGCAGATGTGCGAGGCCAGGTGGTTCACCCCGTACAGCGGCTTGCCCAGGGCGTACGCGTACGCCTTCGCGGCGGAGACGCCCACCAGCAGCGCACCCGCGAGGCCGGGCCCGGCGGTGACGGCGATGCCGTCGAGGTCGCGGGCGCTGACCCCGGCGGTCTTCAGGGCGCGCTCGATGGTGGGGACCATCGCCTCCAGGTGCGCGCGGGAGGCCACCTCGGGCACGACCCCGCCGAAGCGGGCGTGCTCGTCGACGCTCGACGCGATGGAGTCGGCGAGGAGGGTGGTGCCCCGGACGATGCCGACGCCGGTCTCGTCGCAGGAGGTCTCGATGCCGAGGACGAGCGGTTCGTCAGCCATGGGTCGTCTCACCTTGTACGGGTCCGTCCGCGGGGACAGAGGTTGCGGGGTCGGAAAGGCGCATCACGAGCGCGTCGATGTTGCCGGGCTGGTAGTAGCCGCGGCGGAAGCCGATCGGCTCGAAGCCGAAGCGCTCGTACAGCTTCTGGGCGCGGGTGTTGTCCACCCGCACCTCAAGCAGCACCTCGGCGCACTCGAAATCGCTGGCGGCGCGCAGCAGGTCGGTCAGCAGCCGGGCGCCGAGGCCGGTGCCCCACTGGTCGCGGGCGGCGGCGATGGTCTGCACGTCGCCCAGGTCTCCGGCGGCGGCCAGCCCGGCGTAGCCGACGACGCGGCCGGCTTCGTCTTCGGCCACGACGTAGCGGCGGGTGGCGCCGGGGCCGCGGGCGTGCGCGAGCTCGGACCAGAACATCCCGGCGGACCAGGCGTCCTCGGGAAACAGCTCGTGCTCCAGCTCCAGCACGGGCTCGATGTCCCACCAGCGCATTTCGCGCAGCACGGCGGTGGCGGCGGTCACTGCGGGGTGACCACCTTGTAGTTCTTGGGCACCTGCGCGTCGGGGCGGCGCAGGTAGAGCGGGGTCGCGGGCAGGCCCCTCTCATTTTCAAACGGCTCCCCGGCCACCAGCCGTTCCACCGCCAGGGCCGCCAGCGCGGCGGCGCTCTGGTGCTCCGGGGCGCGTGCGTCGGTGAAGACCTCCGGGTAGAGCTGCGCGCCCTGCCCGACGGCGGGCAGTCCCGCTACCCGCTCGGCGATGTCGGCCGGCCGGTCCACCGCGGGCTCGCCGACCCGGGTGCGCGGGTCCTCGTACCGGGCCCAGTAGACCTCCTTGCGCCGCGCGTCGGTGGCCACGGTGAAGGGGCCCTCGATCCCGGCGGCGCCGGCCGCGTAGGCGAGGCCGTCGAGGGTGCACAGGCCGTGCACGGGCACACCGAGGACGGAGGCGAAGGTGGCGGCGGTGACCAGTCCGACCCGCAGCCCGGTGTAGGGGCCGGGGCCGACGCCGACGACGATGCCGGTGACGGCTTCGAGCTTGACCCCCGCCTCGGCGAGGACCTTGTCGACGGAGGGCAGCAGGAGCTCCCCGTGGCGGCGGGCGTCGACCTGGTTCGACTCGGCGAGGACGGACTCGCCGTCGTGCAGGGCGACGGTGACGGCGGGCGTGGCGGTATCTACAGCGAGCAAGAGCACGCGAACAGCCTACGACTCCGGGGCCCCCGGCCCTTGCGGCCGGTCTGGAAGCAGCCCGGCTGCTACCTTCGACCCAGGTGTCACCGATCAAGGTGTCGGGACGCCCCAGACCATGCGGAGAGGTGGACCAAGGTGGCACGCAGCAGCTCGGGAATCGTGGCCGGGCTCACCGTCGCGGCACTCGCCGCGATCGGCTTCCTCGGCTACCAGGCCTCCGCCACCGCCCCCGCGCACCCGCCGAAGGCCGTCGCGCAGAATCCCTCGCCCGCCCCGAGCACTTCCGGCGCCGCGAAGGCCGACCCGGCCAAGCCGGTGGCCCTGCCGGCCGGTTCCGGCACCGGGACGCGTGTCGTGTACTCGATCGGCGCGAAGCGCGTGTGGCTGGTGGACGCGGGCGGCCAGGAGCCGAAGTCGTTCGCGGTGATGCCGAGCACGATCCACCCCGCGCCGGGCAGCTACACGGTCGGCAACCGCACGGGCACGGTGACGGGCTCCGACGGGGTGCCGATCGAGCACGTCGTCCGGTTCGCGAGCACGCAGGGCATCACGGTCGGTTTCAGCGCGCGCGTGGACAACACCCTCCCGGAGCCCGATCCGGGCAAGAAGACCGGCGGCGTCCGCATGACGCGTGCGGACGGCGACGCGATGTGGGCCTTCGCGACGATCGGCACGAAGGTAGTCGTCGTCGCCTGACGTTCGCCCGAACGGGGGACCCGCCAGGGGCCCCTCGACCGCCCTCCACCGTCCTCGACCGCCCTTCACAGCCCTTCAGGCCGCTTCGGACTCCGTGGCGGCCTGTTCGCCGTCCCCGGCCGGTCCGCTTCCCCCGGCCTCCTCGCGTACGGCCGCTTCCCGTGCGGCGGCCGCTTCTCCGGCGGGATCCGGCTCGGCGCCGCGCTCCCGGGCGGGTGGGGTCGACACGGCGCTGGCGGCCACGCCCGCGGCGAGCAGCGCCCCCATGGACACGCCGGACGGGCGGGGGGCACGTCCTCCCGGTGCCGCTGCTCCCGGTGGTGCTGCTCCTGCTGCCGACATGGCTGCCTCCTGGCCGGGGCCAGCCTGTACTTAGGTACGCCTAACCAGCCCTCGATACCATGTGACCACGCGCCCTGCCGCCCGCGCAATATCTTGCCGACGAGTTGTCGGTACGTTAACCGCGAACTCTCACTCCGAGAGGACTCCCGCGAGGCTCTCCAGACCCGCCCCGGCCGACCAGCGCCCGCCGATCCCGCGCACGGTGACCTCCCGTACGTCGTCCAGGACCTCCTCGTGGCCCACCGCCCGCCGGATCACCACGTGCATCCGGTCGTCGGACAGCTCCTCGACCTTGCCGTCGCCCCACTCCACGACGACCACGGACTCGGGCAGCGAGACGTCGAGGTCCAGGTCCTCCATCTCGTCGAGCCCGCCGCCGAGCCGGTACGCGTCCACGTGCACCAGTGCCGGGCCGCCGGTCAGCGAGGGGTGGACCCGGGCGATCACGAAGGTCGGCGAGGTCACCGCCCCGCGCACGCCCAGGCCTTCGCCGAGCCCGCGGGTCAAGGTGGTCTTGCCGGCGCCGAGTTCCCCGGTCAGCAGGACGAGGTCGCCGGGGCGCAGCAGACCGGCGATCCGGCGGCCGAGGTCCTGCATGGCGTCGGGCGAGCCGACGGTGATGTGCGCTTCGGTTCCCGCTTCAGGAACCGCTGCCTGCGGTACTTCTTCCATGTCCGGAAACGTTAGCCGGTGCGGACACCACCGCGGTGCGCGCCAGCAGCTCGGTGAGCAGCCGGGTCACGGTGTCCGGGTGTTCCAGCATCATCAGGTGCCCGGCGGACTCCAGGACGACCAGTTCGGCGGAGGGCAGCGCGTCCTTGATGGTCCGGCTGTGGCCGGGCGGGGTGACCATGTCGCCGTCACCCGCGATGACGGTGACGGGGATGTCCGCGAACCGCTGGAGCGCGGCCGTCTTGTCGTGCGTCTGGAAGGCCGGGTAGAACTCGGCGACCACGTCGATGGGGGTGCCCTCGATGAGCCGCTCGGCGAAACGGGCCACGCCCGGGTCCACGTCGGGCGAGGCGAAGGAGTACGACTTGACCATGCCGGCGAACAGGTCGGCCGTGGCCCGGCGGCCCTTCTCCACCAGCTCCACCTGGGAGCCGAGCGCCTTGAGCACCCCGGGCAGCAGGCGGCGCACCGCCCCGAAGCCCACGGAGGGCAGCCCGTACGTCACCTCGTCCAGGCGGCCGCTGGAGGTGCCGACGAAGGCCACCCCGGCCACCCGCTCCCGGACGAGCTCGGGGAACTCGTCCGCGAGTCCCATGATGGTCATACCGCCCATCGAGTGACCGACCAGGATCAGCGGGCCCTCGGGGGCGGCTGCGTCGATGACGGCCTTCAGATCGCGGCCGAGCTGTTCGATGGTCACCGGCTCGCCCTCGGCCTGGGCCAGGCCGCGGCCGCTGCGGCCGTGGCTGCGCTGGTCCCAGTACACGGCGCGGACCACACCGCGCAGGGCGGCGCGCTGGAAGTGCCAGGAGTCCTGCGCGAGGCAGTAGCCGTGGCAGAACACCACGGTCGGCGGGGCCGGGGCCTTGCGGCGCAGCCGGCGCCGCTTGCCCTCTTCGGGCAGTTCGTCGATCTCGTAGTAGAGCGGGGTGCCGTCCTCGGCCCGCGCGTGGCCGGGGGCGCCGCGCAGGGAGCCGTAGTCCCCGGTCGCGTCGAGGGCGAGGCGCGCCTTCATGCGCATGCCCCGCCCGACGGTGATCCGTTCGACCGCGACGCCGGCCGCCGCGCCCGCCGCTATCACGCCGATGGCCGCTCCGGCCCAGCCGGCCTTGCGCCAGTTCTCGCTCACGCCGCCGCCCTCACTCAGCCGTTGCGGTACTTCGGTCGCGGTACACCCGGGGAACCCTGACCCCGATACGGGTGACGATCTCATATGCGATCGTGTGCGCCGCTTGAGCCCAGTCCTCGGCCGTGGGCTCGCCGCGCTCGCCGTCGCCGAAGATGATCACCTCGTCGCCGGGCCGGACCCGGTCCTCGGGGCCGATGTCCACGACGAACTGGTCCATGGCGACCCGTCCGGCGGCGTAGCGCGTCCGGCCCCCGAGGAGGACGGGACCGCGGCCCGAGGCGTGCCGCGGGATGCCGTCCGCGTAGCCGGCCGGGATGAGCGCGAGCCGGGTCTCGTCCTCGGTCACGTAGTGGTGCCCGTAACTGACGCCGTGTCCGGCCGGGACCTCCTTGACCAGGGCCACGAAGGCCTTCAGGGCCATGGCGGGGCGCAGCCCGAGCTGGGCGGGGGTGCCGAGCTCGGGAGCCGGGGAGACCCCGTACACCGCCAGACCGCACCGGACCAGGTCGAAGTGGCTCTCGGGCAGGGTCAGGGTGGCGGGTGAGTTGGCGATGTGCCGGACCTCGGGCTCGATGCCCTCCTTCTCGGCGTACTCGAGCATGTCGCGGAAGGCGGTCAGCTGGAGCGCGATGGAGGGGTGTCCGGGCTCGTCGGCGCAGGCGAAGTGGGACCACAGGCCGGTCACGTGCACGGTGCCCTCGGCCTGGGCGGCGACGGCCGCGCCGACGAGCTCGGCCCAGTCGGCGGGCTGGCAGCCGTTGCGGCCGAGGCCGGTGTCGGCCTTGAGCTGGATCCGGGCCGTGCGGCCGACGGTGCGGGCGGCCGCACGCACTTCCTCCAGGGCCCACATCCCGCTGACCGCCACGTCCACGTCGGCCTCGATGGCCTCGCGCCACGGCCCGCCCGGGGTCCACAGCCAGCACAGGATCCGGCCGCCGACCCCGGCGGCGCGCAGCGCGAGCGCCTCTTCGGGGGTAGCGGTGCCGAGCCAGGTCGCACCGGCTTCGAGGGCCGCGCGGGCGCAGGGCACGGCGCCGTGCCCGTAGGCGTCGGACTTGACTACGGCCATCAACTCGGCCCGGGGCGCCCGCTCGCGCAACGCGCGTACATTCGCCCGTACGGCGTCAAGATCGATCTCGGCGTACACGCGCGTGGGTGTCTCGTTCATCCCCCACAGTCTCTCAGAGGCCGACCGTCGTGCTCGTCTACGCCTCCGCGCGCGACCGCCGTCCGCCGGCGGCCACCTCGCGCCAGGCGGCGGGCAGGGCGCCCGCGATGTCCTGGGCCAGCAGCGGGCCGCCGGCCGAGGCGAGACGGCCCGCGAGGCCGTGCAGGTAGGCCGCCGCCGACGCGGCGTCGGCCCCGGACAGCCCGGCCGCCAGCAGCGACCCCGCGAGGCCCGCCAGCACGTCCCCGCTCCCGGCCGTCGCCAGCCACGCCGTGCCCGTCGGATTCACCCGTACCGTCCGCGCCTCCCCGGAGCACACCAGGGTCGTCGACCCCTTCAGGAGCGCCGTCGCCCCGTACCGCCCGGCCAGCTCCCGCACGGCCTCCAGTCGGCCCGCCTCCACGGACTCCCGGGCGACCCCGAGCAGCGCCGCCGCCTCCCCCGCGTGCGGGGTCAGCACCGTCTCGGCCTGCCTGGCCCGCAGCGCCCCGGGGTCCAGCCCGCGCAGCCCGTCGGCGTCCACCAGGACCGGCACGGGCTGCGCCAGCACCCCGGCGGCGGCCGGGTCCTCGCCCAGTCCCGGACCGACCACCCACGCCTGGACCCGGCCGGGCCCGATCAGCGTCTCGGGGTAGCGGGCGAGGACGGCGTCCGCCACCGCCGGCGGGCCCACGTACCGCACCGCGCCGGCGCCGCCCCGCAGCGCCCCCGCCACGGCGAGCACCGCCGCACCCGGATAGCGCGCGGACCCCGCGACGATCCCGACCACGCCGCGCCGGTACTTGTCGCTGGTCCGCGTGGGCACCGGCAGCAGCCGGGCCACCTCCGCGTGCTGCGGGGCCTGCGCGTCGGGCGGCTCCGGGAAGGACAGCCCGATGTCCACCAGGTGCACCACCCCGGCCCGGGCGGCCCCCGGATCGATGAGCAGTCCCGGTTTGTACGCCCCGAAGGTCACGGTGACATCGGCCCGTACGGCGGCCCCCGCGACTTCCCCGGTGTCCGCGTCCACGCCGCTCGGCAGGTCCACGGCCACCACCGTCGCGCCGGCCGGGATCCGCTCCACCAACGCGGCCGCCGCGGGCCGCAGCGCGCCGCGCCCGCCGATGCCGACCAGCCCGTCCACGACCAGGTCGGCCCGGAGCGGCACCTCCTCGGCGAGGCGGCCGCCGGCGGACCGCAGCGCGGCCAGTCCGCCCTCGTGTACCCGCGCCGGATCCACCGGTACGGCCGTCACCCCGGCCCCGCGCCGGGCCAGGCGGGCGCCCGCGTACAGGGCGTCGCCCCCGTTGTCCCCGGGGCCCACCAGCAGGACGACCCGGGCCCCGTAGACCCGGGGCAGCAGCCGGGCGCAGACGGCGGCCAGTCCGGCCGCCGCCCGCTGCATCAGGGCTCCTTCGGGCAGCCGGGCCATCAGCTCGCGCTCGGCGGACCGTACGGTCTCCACGCTGTAAGCAGTACGCATGGCACCACCCTGCCCGCTATCCCTCGGCGATCACCACAGCGGAGGCGATGCCCGCGTCGTGGCTGAGGGAGATGTGCCAGGACCGCACGCCCAGCTCCGCGGCCCGCGCCTGCACCGTCCCGGACACCCGCAGCCGCGGCTGCCCGCTGTCCTCGACGTACACCTCGGCATCGGTCCACAGCAGCCCGCCGGGGGCACCGAGCGCCTTGGCCAGTGCCTCCTTGGCCGCGAACCGGGCGGCGAGCGAGGCGGTTCCGCGCCGCTCGCCGCCCGGCAGGGTCAGCTCGGCGTCGACGAACAGCCGCCGAGCCAGGTTCGGCGTCCGCTCCAGCGCGGCGCCGAACCGTTCGATCTCGGCAACGTCAATGCCCACACCGATGATCACAACAACAACCCCTACTACTCCACGGTCACCGACTTCGCGAGGTTACGCGGCTGGTCCACCTCGTTGCCCCGCGCCGTCGCCAGCTCGCAGGCGAAGACCTGCAGCGGCACGGTCGCCACCAGCGGCTGGAGCAGCGTCGGGGTGGCCGGAATGCGGATCAGGTGGTCGGCGTACGGGACGACCGCCTCGTCACCCTCCTCGGCGATCACGATGGTCCGCGCCCCGCGCGCCCGGATCTCCTGGATGTTCGACACGATCTTGTCGTGCAGCACCGAGCGGCCGCGCGGCGACGGTACGACGACCACCACCGGCAGGTCCTTCTCGATCAGCGCGATCGGCCCGTGCTTGAGCTCGCCGGCCGCGAAGCCCTCGGCGTGCATGTAGGCGAGCTCCTTGAGCTTGAGCGCACCTTCCAGCGCCACCGGGTAGCCGACGTGCCGGCCCAGGAAGAGCACCGTGTTCTTGTCGGCCAGGGATCGCGCGAGCTCCCGTACCGGCTCCATCGTCTCCAGTACGGTGTCCACCGCCGCGGCGATGTCCGACAGCTCCCGGATGACCGCCCGGATCTCGTCGCCCCACTTCGTACCCCGCACCTGCCCGAGGTACAGGGCGACCAGGTAGCAGGCCACCAGCTGCGTCAGGAACGCCTTGGTCGAGGCGACGGCCACCTCGGGACCGGCGTGCGTGTACAGCACGGCGTCCGACTCGCGCGGAATGGTCGAGCCGTTCGTGTTGCAGACGGCCAGCACCTTGGCACCCTGCTCGCGCGCGTGCCGCAGCGCCATGAGGGTGTCCATGGTCTCGCCCGACTGCGAGATCGCGATCACCAGCGTCCGCTGGTCCAGGATCGGGTCTCGGTAGCGGAACTCGCTGGCCAGCTCCGTCTCGCAGGGGATGCGGGTCCAGTGCTCGATGGCCAGCTTCGCGATCATGCCCGCGTGGTACGCCGTACCGCACGCCACGATCACGACCTTGTCGACCTCGCGCAGCACCGAATCCGGGATGCGCACCTCGTCGAGGGTCAGCAGTCCGCTCGCGTCGATCCTGCCCAGCAGGGTGTCGGCGACAGCCTTCGGCTGCTCGGCGATCTCCTTGAGCATGAAGTAGTCGTACCCCCCCTTCTCGGCCGCCGAGGCGTCCCAGTCCACGTGGTACGCCCGCACGGTCGCGGCCGAACCGTCGAAGTTGGTCACCGTGACACCGTCGCGGCGGAGCTCGACGACCTGGTCCTGCCCCAGCTCGATCGCGGACCGGGTGTGGGCGATGAAGGCGGCCACGTCCGAGGCGAGGAAGTTCTCACCCTCTCCAACGCCCACCACCAGGGGCGAGTTCCGGCGTGCGCCGACCACCACGTCCGGGTCCCCGGCGTGCACGGCGACCAGCGTGAAGGCCCCCTCCAGCAGCCTGCACACCTGCCGCATCGCCTCCGCGAGGTCCCCGCAGCCGTCGAACCGCTCCGCCAGCAGGTGCGCCACGACCTCGGTGTCCGTCTCGGACTCCAGCCGGTGCCCGCGCCCGGCCAGCTCGGCCCGCAGCGCGGCGAAGTTCTCGATGATCCCGTTGTGCACGACGGCCACGCGCCCCGAATTGTCGAGGTGCGGGTGGGCGTTGACGTCGGTGGGCCCGCCATGGGTCGCCCACCGGGTGTGCCCCAGCCCCGTGGAACCGGCCGGCATCGGATGCCCGACCAGTTCCTTCTCCAGATTGACCAGCTTCCCGGCCTTCTTGACCGAAGCGAGCCCGCCGTCCGCCAGCACGGCGACACCCGCCGAGTCGTAGCCGCGGTACTCCAGCCGCTTGAGTCCGGCAATGACCACATCGAGCGCCGACTGCGCTCCTACGTAACCCACGATTCCGCACATAAGCCGCAGGGTACGCCGTAGTTGGCTCCCTGCCCGGTACCCGAACAAGACGAAAAACCCGCCCCGGCGAATGCGCCGGAGGCGGGTTGACGTACGGGCGGACGACCGAGCCGGACGGATCGTCAGCCGAGCTTCTTGGCCTGGACCTCGATCAGCGTCTTCGGGGACTCGGTCGTGCCCAGCAGGCTGAGGGAGCTGAAGGTGGCCACCGTCCCGCCCTTGCGGACCACGGTCAGCAGGGCGAGGCCCTTGTCGCCGTCCTCCAGGTCGATCGTGAACTTCAGGCTCACGGACTCGTCGCCCGCGGTCACGGCGGGGCCCGCCGTCACGCTGTCGAACTTGGTGGTGTCCCCGTCGCCACTGATGCTGAAGCCGCCGGCGCAGGCCTGGCCCGCCGTCTTTACGGAGGCCAACAGGTCCTGCGCGCCCTTGCCGTCGTAGGAGGCGAGGCCGGTCCTCGTCACGGTGACGCCCATCGCGTCCTTGATCTTCTGCTCCGGCGAGGCCGCCGGGTCGGCCTTCGGCTTGGCCCCCAGGCCGATGCGCGCGACCCCGGTCGCCGCACCGATCTTCTGGAGGGAGCTCGACTGGGCCAGCACCTTGCACTCGGGCTTGTCCGTGGCGATCGGCTGCTTGTCCGCCTCGGCCAGCTTGGCGGCGCCGTCGGTCTGGACCAGGTAGTCCGGTACCTCCGCCTGGGTGACGAGCAGACCGGCGAGCTCGGCGTCCGTCTTCCCCTTGACGGCCGGCGCCGCGGAAGAGGCGGCGGCCGACGGCTTCGTGTCGTCCTTCTTCGCGTCGGTCTTGTCGGAGCCGCCGCACGCGGTGGCGAGCAGCGCCAGGGACACGGCGGAAGCGGTCAGGACGGTACGGCGTACAAGGGTGGTGCGCATGATGGTTTCCCCCACGGAACATCTGAAAAAGGGCAGCCCGCAGCGGCGCCCCGGAACGGTGCCGAGGGCGGCCTCAAAACTGCGGTGATCCACACCGTACGGGGTGCCACCGACAGCCGCCGGTAATTGAAGACCCACTACACGCATCGTGATCCCAACGAGACCGCGGCTCTCTCCGATCGATACCGCCCCCGCACAACCCGCCCACCCCGGGCCATAAGGCCCGGCCCCACGTGACCGACCACACCACCCACAACGGCCCGGGACCCCCGACAATGGCCCTGTGATCACTTCGCCGCCACGAAGCACGCCGGACGAAAGCGCAACGGAGCGCCCCGTCGGATCGGAGCACCCCACGCCCCCCGGGCCTGCCGCGCACCCCACGCGCCGCCGGGGCCACGAGGCCTCCCCCTACGTGGACCTCACCCGCGCGGAGTGGAGCGCCCTGCGCGAGCGCACCCCGCTGCCGCTGACGGCCGACGAGGTCGAGCGGCTGCGCGGGCTCGGCGACGTCATCGACCTCGACGAGGTCCGCGACGTGTACCTGCCGCTCTCCCGGCTGCTGAACCTGTACGTGGGAGCCACCAGCAACCTGCGCGGCACCCTCAACACCTTCCTCGGCGACGCCGGCAACGGCCACGGCGCACAGCAGGGCACCCCCTTCGTCATAGGGGTCGCCGGTTCCGTGGCGGTCGGCAAGTCCACCGTGGCCCGCCTCCTCCAGGCCCTGCTCGCCCGCTGGCCCGAGCACCCGCGGGTGGAGCTGGTGACCACCGACGGCTTCCTGTACCCGATGAAGGAGCTCCAGCGGCGCGGACTGACCGCCCGCAAGGGGTTCCCCGAGTCCTACGACCGCCGCGCGCTGACCCGCTTCGTCGCCGACATCAAGGCCGGCAAGGACGAGGTCACCGCCCCGGTCTACTCGCACCTGATCTACGACATCGTCCCCGGCGAGCAGCTCGTCGTGCGCCGCCCCGACATCCTGATCGTCGAGGGACTCAACGTCCTCCAGCCGGCGCTGCCCGGCAACGACGGCCGGACCAGGGTCGGCCTCGCCGACTACTTCGACTTCAGCGTGTACGTGGACGCCCGCCCCGAGGACATCGAGCGCTGGTACCTCAACCGGTTCCGCAAGCTGCGCGAGACGGCGTTCCAGAACCCCTTCTCCTACTTCCGCAAGTACACCCAGGTCTCCGAGGAGGAGGCGCTGGAGTACGCTCAGACCATGTGGCGGACCATCAACAAGCCCAACCTGCTGGAGAACGTGGCCCCGACCCGCGGCCGCGCCACCCTCGTCGTGCGCAAGGGCCCGGACCACAAGGTGCAGAAGCTGAGTCTGCGCAAGCTCTGACGCCGTCCGGCGGTTACTGTGCGGCCATGCTGCACCTACGGATGATCACTCCGGCGGACCGGACGGACGCCGTCGTCCGGATCGTCGAGAGCACGGTCGGCACCACGCATCTGGTGGTGCTGCCGGGCGCCGCCCGCATCCCGCCGGGCGACATCGTGATGTGCGACGTCGCTCGCGAGGCGGGCGACGAGCTCCTGAACGAGCTGCGCGGGCTCTCCATCGACAAGGACGGCTCGATCGCGGTCGAGAACATCGACCTCTCCCTCTCGGAGCGCGCCGACCGGGCCGAGGAGGAGGCCCCGGGAGAGGCCGCGGACGCCGTCCTGTGGGAGCAGCTGAGCGAGGCGACCCACGAGGAGTCCACCCTCACCATCACCTACAGCGCCTTCATGATCGTCGCGACGATGATCGCGGCCTGCGGCGTGGTCCTCGACAACGCCATCCTGATCGTGGGCGCGATGGCGGTCGGCCCCGAGTTCGGACCGCTCGCCGGCGTCTGCACCGGTCTGGTGCAGCGCGCCCCGAAGCTGGCCGCCCGCTCGCTGGCCGCCCTGCTCATCGGTTTCGCCGCGGCGATGGTCGCGACCACCGCCTTCACCCTGGTGATGGACGCCCTGGGCCTGTTCCACCCGGGAATGCTGGACAAGCCCCGCCCCAACACCAGCTTCATCTGGCAGCCGGACCCGTTCTCCTTCGTCGTGGCCCTGCTCGCCGGTGTGGCCGGGGTGCTCTCCCTGACCTCGGCGAAGTCCGGGGCGCTGGTCGGCGTCGCGATCTCGGTGACCACCGTCCCGGCCGCCGCCAACGCGGCCGTGGCGCTCGGCTACGGGGACTTCGGCCAGATGTGGGGCTCCGCCGAGCAGCTGCTGCTGAACCTGTTCGGGATCATGCTGGCCGGCGTACTGACCCTGCTCGGCCAGAAGCTCCTGTGGCGCACCCAGCGCGGCCACTGGCGCCGCACCCCGCCCGCCACCTGAGCCCGCGCCCCCGGGAGGTCCCGGATACGGAACCGGCCCCGCGCTACGGGGCTTCGTAGCGCGGGGCCGGTCCTTCACATCGGCAGGATCTAGCCGAGCGCCGACTTCACCACGTCGGCCAGCCGGCCGGCGACGGAGCGGGCCTGCTCGATGTCGGCGGCCTCCACCATCACCCGGACGAGCGGCTCGGTGCCCGAGGGACGCAGCAGTACGCGCCCGGTCGAGCCCAGCTCGCGCTCCGCGTCGGAGACGGCGGCGGCCAGCTCGGCCGAGGTCGCGACCCGGGACCTGTCCACGTCGGGGACGTTGACCAGCACCTGCGGCAGCCGGCTCATGACCCCGGCCAGCTCGGCGAGGGACTTGCCGGTGGCCGAGATCCGCGCGGCCAGCATCAGGCCGGTCAGGGTGCCGTCGCCGGTGGTGGCGTGGTCGAGGATGATCACGTGGCCGGACTGCTCGCCGCCCAGCGCGTACCCGTGCTCCTTCATCGACTCCAGGACGTACCGGTCGCCGACCCCGGTCTGCACGACGTGGATGCCCTCGGCCTCCATGGCCAGCTTGAAGCCCAGGTTCGACATCACGGTGCCGACCACGGTGTCCTCGCGCAGGTGCCCGGCCTCGCGCATGGCCAGCGCCAGCACCGCGAGGATCTGGTCGCCGTCGATCTCGGCGCCGTTCGCGTCCACGGCCAGGCAGCGGTCGGCGTCCCCGTCGTGCGCGATGCCCAGGTCGGCACCGTGCTCGACGACGGCCTGCTTCAGCAGACCGAGGTGGGTGGAACCGCAGCCGTCGTTGATGTTCAGTCCGTCGGGCTCGGCACCGATCGTGATGATCTCCGCGCCCGCACGGGCGAAGGCCTCGGGCGAGACGAACGCGGCCGCACCGTGCGCCTCGTCCAGGACGACCTTGAGACCGTCGAGACGGTTCGGGAGGACGCCCATGAGGTGGGCGACGTACTTGTCGAAGCCCTGGTCGTAGTCGGAGACGCGGCCGACGCCGGAGCCGGTGGGCCGGTCCCACGGAGCGCCCGTGCGGTGGTCCTCGTAGACGGACTCGATCCGGTCCTCCAGCTCGTCGGCGAGCTTGTGCCCACCGCGCGCGAAGAACTTGATGCCGTTGTCGGGCATGGCGTTGTGGCTGGCCGAGAGCATGACGCCGAGGTCGGCGCCCAGCGCACCGGTGAGATACGCCACCGCCGGGGTGGGCAGCACACCGACGCGCAGGACGTCCACGCCCGCGCTCGCGAGGCCCGCGACGACTGCGGCCTCCAGGAATTCGCCCGAGGCCCGGGGGTCGCGGCCGACGACCGCGGTGGCCCGATGGCCCTCGAAGGTGCCTGCCTCGGCGAGTACGTGTGCCGCCGCCACGGAGAGGCCGAGCGCGAGCTCGGCCGTCAGATCCGCGTTCGCGACGCCTCGTACACCGTCCGTCCCGAAGAGTCGTCCCACTGTTGTCCTCCCGAGTTCACACTGCGTTTGTGACCACTTGTGCCATGTATTTGCCGCTTGTGGCGGTAAACGAACCGCCCCGGCAGCACGGAGAGTGCTGCCGGGGCGGATTCGTTGCAGAACAGCAGGCGCAGATTAACGCTTGCTGTACTGCGGAGCCTTGCGGGCCTTCTTGAGACCGGCCTTCTTGCGCTCGACCGCACGGTCGTCGCGGGAAAGGAAGCCGGCCTTCTTCAGCGCCGGGCGGTTGTTGTCGACGTCGGCCTCGTTCAGCGCACGGGCGACACCGAGGCGCAGGGCACCGGCCTGACCGGAGACGCCGCCACCCGAGATGCGGGCGATGACGTCGTAGCGGCCGTCAAGCTCGAGGAGCTTGAAGGGCTCGTTGACTTCCTGCTGGTGCACCTTGTTGGGGAAGTAGTCCTCAAGGGTGCGGCTGTTGATCTTCCACTTGCCGGTGCCCGGAACGATCCGGACGCGGGCGATGGCGTTCTTGCGACGGCCCAGGCCGGCGGCCGGCTGGGGGTCGCCGAAGCGACCGGCAAGGGACTCGGAGGTGTAGTCGCCCTCGACGACAACCTCAGACTCGCTGGTGTACTCCTCGACGTTGCCCTCGAACTCTTCGATGACAGTCTCGGCGGTGGTCTCGGCCACGATGCTCCTCAGAATTTTCTACGTCTTAGGGGGTGGCCGGAACTACTGCGCGACCTGGGTGATCTCGAACGCCACCGGCTGCTGCGCAGCGTGCGGGTGGTTCTCGCCCGAGTAGACCTTCAGCTTCGAGAGCATCTGACGGCCCAGGGTGTTCTTGGGGAGCATGCCCTTGATGGCCTTCTCCACGGCCTTCTCGGGGTTGTTCGCGAGGAGGTCGTCGTAGCGCACCGAACGGAGACCGCCCGGGTAGCCGGAGTGGCGGTACGCCATCTTCTGCGTCGCCTTGTTGCCGGACAGGTGAACCTTGTCGGCGTTGACGATGATGACGAAGTCGCCCATGTCCATGTGGGGGGCGTAAGTCGGCTTGTGCTTGCCCTTGAGGAGGGCAGCGGCCTGGGTCGCCAGACGGCCGAGGACAACGTCCTGGGCGTCGATGACGAGCCACTGGCGCGAGATGTCGCCGGGCTTGGGGCTGAACGTACGCACGCGTATGCCTTCGCTTCTTCAGTGGTGGGTCATCCCCGGGGGGTGAGCCCGAGGGACGGGTCCTGACTGGTCACCACGGACGATCACGACAGCCCTGATCCACTACGGGGAGCAACCCGTGTGAACCGCTGGTCATCGGCCCGGTGGACCGGCGCAAAGCCCTCTCACATGAAAGTGAGCAGGCGAATACGCATAACGAACCAGCAGAATACCCAGTATGACCCGAAAGGGTCAAAACCATGACCTCGAAGGGTCAAAACGCGGTCCGCGATCCCATCTCGACGGGGGACGCGGCGCACTCCGGTTCGGTCCTGGGTGGGGACCCCGCAGTTCGTACAGGGTCCAGAGTAACCCGTCCGGGGCGCAGCGTGCGCCACACCAGCAGACCCGCCAGCCCGCACAGGGTCGCCATGTCCTTGAAGGCCCGCCTCTTGGCAGCCAGCTCCGAGGGCCACGGCACTCCCGCCGTCTGCGGCAGCAGGGCCACCCAGAACCACGGCGAGCGAGGCATCGATCCCGCCCGCACCCCCGACGCGAGCAGGAGCGGGAGCACGACGATCATGTAATGGTCGAAGGAGGGCCGCGACACCAGGAACGCGGCGAGCATCACCAGGCAGGCCGTCTCCACCAGCCGCAGCTCGCCCTGGTCGCCGTCCGTCTCCACGGGCCGGCGCCAGCGCCGCCAGACCGCCCACAGACCGCACCCGGCCCCCGCGAACGCCACCAGCATCGCCAGCGGCTCCGGCACCCCGAGCCGCGGCAGCACCGCGATCGGCGAGGCGTCCCAGGGCAGCGCGTAGGAGTCCTGGCCCTGCAGCAGGAACGGCAGCGTCTTGGTGAAGAACAGCATCGGGTGCGGCATCATCAGCGCCCCGGCCAGCGACAGTGCGACCGGCACGCCCACCGCCGCGGCGAGGCCCCGCCACTGCCGCGCCAGGAGGAAGAGCAGCCCGATCGGCACCAGCATCGGCTTGCACGCGATGGCCAGCCCCACCACCAGCCCGGCGGCCCCCCAGGACCGCCGGTGCGCCAGCAGCAGCGCCACCGGCAGGGCGGCGGCCGAGATGGCCGTCCAGTTCCCGATCAGCACCAGGTTGATGTACGGCTTGTACGCCAGCGCGAACAGCCCGAAGCCGCCCACCGCGAGCCGGGAGCGCACCGGCACCGAGAACAGCCTCAGCGCGGCCCACCAGCCGATCCCGACGAGCCCCGTCATCCCCAGCGGCAGCAGGCAGCGCAGCAGGGGGGCCGGCAGCAGCGCCTCGGGGATCGCCATGATGACGGCGCTGGGGAGGTACAGGAAGCGCTTGTCCTCGTACGGGGACACCCCTTCGAGCAGGGCGTCCGCCGCCTTGACGACGAAGGCGTTGTCCGATCCCCAGTTCACCCGCAGGCTCGCCGAGACCGCGACCGCGAGCAGGATCACCAGGGTCACGGCCCGCCAGGACCGGGGGGCGGGCCTCAGCAGCCACGCCACCCGCCGGTCCCAGGAGGACGGGGTGTCCCACTTCATGACCCAGACACTCGGCCGCAGCCCCACGACGACTTCCCCTCGACCCGGCCAGGCGGAGGTCTCCCCCTAGCGCTTGCGCTCGACCCTACGTTCGTCCCAGACGGGCTCCGTAGTCTCCCGCACAACACCGTCCGAACCGAAGACCAAGTAACGGTCAAATGTGCGAGCGAACCACCGGTCGTGCGTGACGCACAGCACAGTGCCCTCGTACGCCTCCAGCCCGTCCTGCAGGGCCTCCGCCGATTCCAGGTCCAGGTTGTCCGTCGGCTCGTCCAGGAGCAGCGCCGTCGTACCCGCCAGTTCGAGCAGCAGGATCTGGAAACGCGCCTGCTGACCGCCCGAGAGCTTCTCGAAGGGCTGGTCCCCCTGGCGCTCCAGCTCGTAGCGGCGCAGCGCGCCCATCGCCTGGCCCAGGGGCTTGGCCGCCTCCGTCCACAGGATGTCGACGAGCGTGCGGCCGAACAGCTCCGGGTGGGCGTGGGTCTGCGCGAAGTGGCCGGGGACCACACGGGCGCCGAGCTTCCAGGTACCCGTGTGCTTGACGTCCTCCCCCGCCATCAGGCGGAGGAAGTGCGACTTCCCGGAGCCGTTCGAGCCCAGGACCGCGACCCGCTCCCCGTAGAAGACCTCCAGGGAGAACGGCTTCATCAGCCCAGTGAGCTCCAGGTTCTCCACCGTGAGCGCGCGCACGCCGGTACGGCCGCCCTTGAGCCGCATCTTGATGTCCTGCTCGCGCGGCGGCTCCGGCGGCGGGCCTGCCTCCTCGAACTTCTTGAAGCGGGTCTGCATCGCGTGGTACCGGGAGGCCATGTCCGGGCTGATCGCGGCCTGGCCGCGCAGGCGCAGCACCAGGGCCTTCAGCCGGGCGTGCTCCTCGTCCCAGCGCCGCTTGAGCTCCTCGAAGCGCGCGAAGCGCTCCTTGCGGGCGGCGTGGAACGTGCTGAAGCCCTCACCGTGCACCCAGACGTCCGAACCGTTCGGGCTCGCCTCCAAGCTGATGATCTTCTCGGCGGCCTGGGTGAGCAGCTCCCGGTCGTGCGAGACGAACAGCACCGTCTTGCGGGTGGCCTTGAGCTGCTCCTCCAGCCACCGCTTGCCCGGGACGTCCAGGTAGTTGTCCGGCTCGTCGAGCAGCAGCACCTCGTCCGGCCCGCGCAGCAGCGCCTCCAGGACCAGCCGCTTCTGCTCACCGCCCGAGAGCGTGCGCACCTCGCGGAACTGCGCCGAGTCGTACGGGATCGCCAGCGCGGCCATCGTGCAGACGTCCCACAGCGTCTCCGCCTCGTACCCCTGCACGTCGGCCCAGTCGCTCAGCGCCTGTGCGTAGGCCATCTGGGCGGGCTCGTCGTCCACCGTCAGGATCAGCTGCTCGGCGCGGTCCACGGCCTTCGCGGCCTCGCGGATCCGCGGCTGCGCCACCGAGACCAGGAGGTCCCGTACGGTCGTCTCGTCCCGGACGGAGCCGACGAACTGCGACATCACGCCGAGGCCGCCGGAGACGACGACGCCGCCGCCGTGCGGCTGGAGGTCGCCGGAGATCATCTTCAGCAGGGTGGTCTTACCGGCCCCGTTGGCTCCGACGAGGGCGACGACCGCCCCCTCCCCCACTCGGAAGGAGACGTCGGGGAGCAGTACCCGCCCGTCGGGAAGGTAGTACTCCAGGTGGCTGGCTTCGAGATGTCCCATGCCGGGCATTGTCCAGGTCCGCCACCGTTCCACCCAAACCGATTAACAGCAGCCCTTGCCCGGCAGGGTGCGCAGGTTCCGCGCCTCCTTGCTGCGGGCGGCCAGCAGCTCGTCGGCCGGGTAGCCGACCTCCTCCAGGGTCAGCCCGTGCGGCTTGACCACGTGCACCGAGGAGTCCCGTACGGCCGCGCCCAGCACCTTGCCGGGCCAGTCGGCCGGCCGGTGGCCGTCGCCGACGTGCAGCAGGGCGCCCACCAGCGAACGCACCATGTTGTGGCAGAAGGCGTCGGCGCGGACGGTCGCGGTGATGATCCCGTCCTCGGCCCGCTCCCAGCTGAGCTGCTGGAGCGTACGGATCGTCGTGGCCCCCTCGCGCTTCTTGCAGTACGCGGCGAAGTCGTGCTCCCCCACCAGCGCGGCGGCGGCCTCGTTCATGGCGTCCACGTCCAGGGGCCACTGGTGCCAGAGCACGTGGCCGCGGCGCAGCGGGTCGACGCCGGCCTGGTGGTCGCCGACGCGGTAGGCGTAGCGGCGCCAGATCGCGGAGAACCGCGCGTTGAACCCGGCGGGGGCCTCGGCGGCCTTCCACACCCGTACGTCGTGCGGCAGCCGGCCCGCGAGGCGCCGCAGCAGCTTGTCCTGGTGCTCGGCCCACACCTCGTCGCGTACGTCGAACTGCGCGACCTGCCCGCGCGCGTGCACGCCCGCGTCGGTACGCCCGGCCACGGTCAGCTCGACCGGGTCGGGGAGCCGCATCACGGTCTGCAGCGCGGATTCCAGCTCGCCCTGGACGGTCCGCAGCACGCGCTGCTTCGCCCAGCCGGAGAAGTCCTTGCCGTCATAGCTCAGGTCCAGCCTGACCCGGACGTGTCCGGGCTCCACCTCGTCACTCACGTGACAGATCCTCTCAGAAATGCAGAACGGGCCCGCCCCCCGGAAGGGGCGGGCCCGTTCAGAGCCGATCAAGCGAGCTCGATCCCTTGCGGGATCAGGCCTCCTTGGTCTCCTCGGCGGTGGCCTCGACAGCCTCCGCCTCCTTGACCGCACGCTTGGTGGCGGCCTCGGCCTCACCAGTGGCCTGCTGGGCGACCGTAAGGGCCTCGACCAGCTCGATCACGGCCATCGGGGCGTTGTCGCCACGACGGTTACCGATCTTGGTGATGCGCGTGTAACCACCGGGGCGGTTCTCGTAGCGCGGGGCGATCTCGGTGAAGAGCGTGTGCACGATGCTCTTGTCCGTGATCGTCTGCAGCACCAGGCGACGGTTGTGGATGTCGCCCTTCTTGGCCTTGGTCACCAGACGCTCGGCGTAGGGACGCAGGCGACGGGCCTTGGCCTCGGTGGTGGTGATGCGGCCGTGCTCGAAGAGCGCCTTCGCGAGGTTCGCGAGGAGGTGCTTCTCGTGCGCGGCGCTGCCGCCCAGACGGGCACCCTTTGCGGGACGCGGCATGGTCTTACTCCTTCATATCTGCACCGGCCGTGTCAGGTACCGGTGTCAGTTCCCCCGGGGCGGACGCCCCGGGAAAGTTCTAGTACTGCTCGGTCTCGACGAAACCGGCGTCCACGTCGTCGTCGGCGCCGAAGGCGTCGGCAGCGGCGGTCGGGTCGAATCCGGGCGGGCTGTCCTTGAGGGCCAGGCCCATGCCGGCCAGCTTCGCCTTGACCTCGTCGATCGACTTCGCACCGAAGTTGCGGATGTCGAGCAGGTCCGCCTCGGAGCGGGCCACTAGCTCACCCACGGAGTGGATGCCCTCGCGCTTGAGGCAGTTGTACGAGCGGACCGTGAGCTCGAGCTCCTCGATCGGCAGCGCCAGATCGGCGGCCAGGGCCGCGTCCGTCGGCGAGGGGCCCATGTCGATGCCCTCGGCGTCGATGTTGAGCTCGCGCGCCAGACCGAACAGCTCGACCAGGGTCTTACCGGCGGACGCCATGGCGTCGCGCGGGCGCATGGCCTGCTTGGTCTCGACGTCGACGATCAGCTTGTCGAAGTCGGTACGCTGCTCGACTCGGGTCGCCTCGACCTTGTAGGTGACCTTGAGGACCGGGCTGTAGATGGAGTCGATCGGGATGCGACCGATCTCCTGGCCCAGCTGCTTGTTCTGGACGGCGGAGACGTAGCCGCGACCGCGCTCGACGGTCAGCTCCATCTCCAGCTTGCCCTTGCCGTTGAGCGTGGCGAGGACCAGGTCCGGGTTGTGCACCTCGACACCGGCCGGGGGCGCGATGTCGGCAGCGGTGACCAGGCCGGGACCCTGCTTGCGCAGGTACATCACGACCGGCTCGTCGTGCTCCGAGGAGACGACCAGCTGCTTGATGTTGAGGATGATGTCGGTGACGTCTTCCTTGACACCCGGCACGGTGGTGAACTCGTGCAGGACGCCGTCCACGCGGATGCTGGTGACAGCGGCACCCGGGATCGAGGACAGGAGCGTGCGGCGGAGCGAGTTGCCGAGGGTGTAGCCGAAGCCCGGCTCCAGCGGCTCGATCACGAACCGCGAGCGGTACTCGTCTACGACCTCTTCGGTCAGCGAGGGACGCTGAGCGATAAGCATGTCTGTGTTCCTTCAGTCGTGGACGCCCACTATTTGACGCCCGACGGATGCAGCCAGGGGCTGCGGACTACAAGGGTACGGGCGGTACGTCCCCCGCGAGGAGTTCGTACCGCCCGGACACTCAAAGACGCACAGGCGCGAAGCCCGGCGCCGCCGAATCAGACGCGGCGACGCTTGGGCGGACGGCAGCCGTTGTGCGGGGTGGGGGTGACGTCCTGGATCGAGCCGACCTCGAGGCCAGTGGCCTGGAGGGAGCGGATCGCGGTCTCACGGCCGGAGCCGGGACCCTTGACGAAGACGTCGACCTTGCGCATGCCGTGCTCCTGCGCGCGACGGGCGGCCGACTCGGCGGCCATCTGCGCGGCGAAGGGGGTGGACTTGCGCGAGCCCTTGAAGCCGACGTGGCCGGCGGAGGCCCAGGAGATCACGTTGCCCGCGGGGTCCGTGATCGAGACGATCGTGTTGTTGAACGTGCTCTTGATGTGGGCGTGCCCATGAGCGACGTTCTTCTTTTCCTTGCGGCGCACCTTCTTGGCAGCGCCCTGACGACCCTTGGGGGGCATCTAAATCTCCTACGGGAGGTGGTCGGTCCTACAGCGCAAGACCGCTGAACAGGACTACTTCTTGCCCGGCTTCTTCTTACCGGCGATCGCGCGACGCGGACCCTTGCGGGTACGGGCGTTCGTGCTGGTGCGCTGACCGTGCACGGGCAGGCCACGACGGTGGCGAACACCCTGGTAGCACTGGATCTCGACCTTGCGGCGGATGTCGGCCTGGATCTCGCGGCGGAGGTCACCCTCGGTGCGGAGGTTGGCGTCCACGTACTCGCGGATCTTGACCAGGTCCTCTTCGGCCAGGTCACGAACGCGGGTGTCGGGGTTCACACCGGTGGCCGCAAGGATTTCCTTGGACCGGGTGCGACCGACACCGAAGACGTAGGTGAGTGCGATCTCCACACGCTTTTCGCGCGGGATGTCAACACCGGAAACGCGTGCCATTCAATGGCTCCTGTGTGTTCGGGGGTCTTCAGCAGAACCGAACCCCGGCCGCCGACCACACCTGATGGGTGGTGGTACGTCCGGGTCCCCGGCCCCCGCCGGAGGTGCCGCCGGCCCTGGTCGGGGCTAGGCGGGTTCTGCGTATGTACGTTTTCTTACGTCGCGCGAAGAACTGCGTAGTGCAGGTCGGTCGGCGTGCGTCAGCCCTGGCGCTGCTTGTGGCGCAGGTTGTCGCAGATGACCATGACCCGACCGTGACGGCGGATCACCTTGCACTTGTCGCAGATCTTCTTGACGCTCGGCTTGACCTTCATGTTGGTGAGGTTCTCCGGGTCAGTGCCACCACCCGCGCCGGGACGGAATGTCCGGACGGGAGTGAAGACAAGATCTACTTGTATCGGTAGACGATCCGGCCACGCGTCAGGTCGTACGGAGACAGCTCCACGACGACCCGGTCATCAGGGAGGATGCGGATGTAGTGCATGCGCATCTTGCCGCTGATGTGCGCGAGGACCTTGTGACCGTTCTGGAGTTCCACCTTGAACATCGCGTTCGGGAGGGACTCGATCACGGTGCCCTCGATTTCGATGGCACCTTGCTTCTTGGCCACGCTTCGCCTTTCGAATCGGCTACCTTGATCAGCTCCCCGCCTTCGCATGAGGACATGCGGGTGCAAAGGAGCCGACGAGTCAGTCTACGTCAGGGCCCACCGAAAGACGAATCCGGAAAGTGTGCCCTACAGGATAGATCATCAATCCTGGTCAGCGGGGTCGACCGGCCGGGCCGACCGGCCGCCCGGCTCAGCCCAGCGGGTCCGGCGCGGTGGTGATGCCGTACTCCGCCAGCTTCGCCTTGCCGCAGTCCGGGGAGGTCAGCACGATCGGGCCCTCCTCGGTCAGGGCGATGGAGTGCTCCCAGTGCGAGGACCAGGTGCCGTCCGTGGTGATGACCGTCCAGTCGTCCGCCAGGACCTCCGTCTGGGCGGTGCCCAGGGACACCATCGGCTCGATCGCCAGGCACAGGCCCGGGACCAGCTTGATCCCCTTGCCGCGCTTGCGGGAGACGTAGTTCAGCAGGTGGGGGTCCATGTGCATCTCGGAACCGATGCCGTGGCCGCCGTAGTCCTCGATGATCCCGAACTTGCCGAGGCTGTGCTCACCCGTGCTGGGGCGGGGCTGGCGCTTGATGTACGTCTCGATCGCCTTGGAGATGTCCACGAGGCGGTTGCCGAGCTTCATGGCGGCGATCCCGGCCCACATGGACTCCTCGGTCACCCGGGAGAGCTCCAGCAGCTCAGGAGCGTGCCCAGTGCCCACGAAGGCGGTGTACGCGGCGTCGCCGTGCCAGCCGTCGACGATCGCACCGGCGTCGATCGAGATGATGTCGCCGTCCTTGAGGACGGTCTTGTCGTCCGGGATGCCGTGGACGACGACCTCGTTGGCCGAGGTGCAGATGGTCGCGGGGAAGCCCCCGTAGCCGAGGAAGTTCGACTTGGCGCCGGCGTCGGCGATGACCTTGCGGGCCACCATGTCCAGATCCCGCGTCGTGGCGCCCGGAACGGCCGCCTCACGGGTCGCCGCGTGGATCGCGGCGACGACCAGCCCCGCCTCGCGCATCTTCGCGATCTGCTCGGGGGTCTTGATCTGGACCATGGGAATTGCCTTCCACCTTCGGTTCGACGGTCGCATCAACAGTACGGCCGCGGCGTCCTGGGGACACCGCGGCCGTGGCTGCACTACGGAAGAACACTGCGGTACGAGTGAACGCAGCGGTACACGAGAACTACTTCTTCAGGGCATCCATCGCACGCTGCGTGACGTCCTTGACCTCGCCCAGCGCCGGGATCGTCGACACGAGGCCCTGGGCCTTGTAGTAGTCGATGATCGGCTCGGTCTGGGTGTGGTAGACCTCGAGGCGGTTGCGCACCGCGTCCTCGGACTGGTCCTCGCGGACGTACAGCTCGCCGCCGCAGACGTCGCAGACGCCCTCGACCTTCGGCGGGGCGTACGCGACGTGGAACACGTGCGAGCCGTCGTTGCGGCAGGTGCGCCGCCCGGCGAGACGCTTGACGACCTCGTCCTCCTCGACCTCCAGGTCGAGGACGGCGTCGAGGTTCATGCCCTCGGCCTTCAGCATCACGTCGAGGGCCTCGGCCTGCGACACGTTGCGCGGGAACCCGTCGAGCAGGAAACCGCCGACGGCGTCCGCCTGCTCCATGCGGTCCTTGGCCATGCCGATGGTGATCTCGTCCGGGACGAGGTCGCCGGCGTCCATGAACGCCTTCGCACGGCGGCCAAGCTCGGTGCCCTGGCTGATGTTGGCCCGGAACAGGTCACCCGTGGAGATGTGCGGGATCGACAGGGTCTTGGCAAGCACGGCCGCCTGCGTCCCCTTGCCCGCGCCGGGCGGTCCGACGAGAACGATTCGCATCAGCGGAGGAACCCTTCGTAATTGCGCTGCTGGAGCTGGCTCTCGATCTGCTTCACGGTTTCCAGACCGACACCCACGATGATCAGGATGCTCGTCCCGCCGAACGGGAAGTTCTGGTTCGCTCCGAAGCCCGCCAACGCCATCGTCGGCACGAGAGCAATGAGACCCAGGTACAGCGACCCCGGCCAGGTGATCCGGTTGAGTACGTAGCTCAGGTACTCGGCGGTAGGTCGACCGGCGCGGATACCCGGGATGAAGCCACCATACTTCTTCATGTTGTCGGCAACTTCCTCGGGGTTGAACGAGATCGCCACGTAGAAGAACGCGAAGAAGACGATCAGGAGGAAGTACGCGGCGATGTAGTACGGGTGGTCGCCCTTGACGAAGTGCTTCTGGATCCACGTGGCCCAGCCCGCGGTGGAACCGCTGAACTGGACGATCAGTGCCGGGATGTACAGCAGCGACGAGGCGAAGATGACCGGGATGACACCGGCCTGGTTCACCTTGAGCGGGATGTACGTCGAGGTACCGCCATAGGCACGGCGGCCGATCATGCGCTTCGCGTACTGGACGGGGATCCGTCGCTGCGCCTGTTCGACGAAGACCACCAGGGCCACCATCGCGAGGCCGACCAGGATGACCACGCCGAACTCGACCCAGCCGTCCGCGATCTTGCCCTGGAGCTTGATCTGCCACAGGGCGCCGACGAAGCCCGCGGCGATCGAGATGAACATGAGGATCGACATGCCGTTGCCGATGCCGCGGTCGGTGATGAGCTCACCGAGCCACATGACGAGGCAGGTACCGGCGGTCATGGTGAGCACCATGACGACGGTGGTGAAGATCGACCGGTCGGGGACGATCTGGTCCTTGACCGCGCAGCCCTGGAAAAGGGCGCCGCTGCGGGCGGTGGCGACGAGGCCGGTGCCCTGCAGGATCGCGAGCGCGACCGTCAGATAGCGCGTGTACTGAGTGATCTTCGACGTGCCGGCTTGACCCTCTTTTTTGAGGTTCTCCAGCTTCGGGATGACCACGGTCAGCAGCTGCAGAATGATGCTCGCCGTGATGTAGGGCATGATGCCGAGCGCGAAGATCGTGATCTGCAGCAGCGCACCGCCGCTGAACATGTTGACGAGACCGAAGAGGCTGTTGCTGCTCCCGGCCGAGTCGACACAGATCTGAACGTTCTTGTAGCTCACACCAGGTACGGGCACATGCGACCCGAGCCGGTACAGCACGATGATGCCGAGCGTGAAAAGCAGCTTCTTGCGCAGGTCGGGCGTCTTGAACGCCCGGGCGAACGCGGTGAGCACGGTGCCTCCTGCGACCCCCGCGCTACTGCGTCAGAGGTGACGGTCTGAGGGATCGACGAATAAAGACAAGCAAAGGTGCAGGCCACCATACCGGCGTCTGCGCCCCCCGTGGAACGACCAACCGGGGATGCCCCATATGTGAGGCATCCCCGGTCGGGTTTCTAGCTATTTGTCACTGAGTTCGTCTTAGACGAGCTCGGTCACGGTGCCACCAGCGGCGGCAATCTTCTCCTTGGCGGAGCCGGAGACGGCGTCAACCGAAACCTGCAGCGCCACGGAGATCTCGCCCTGGCCCAGGACCTTGACGAGGCTGTTCTTGCGAACCGCGCCCTTGGCGACCAGGTCGGCCACCGTGACCTCTCCACCCTCGGGGTAGAGAGCGCCGAGCTTGTCCAGGTTCACGACCTGGAACTCGGTGCGGAACGGGTTCTTGAAGCCCTTGAGCTTCGGCAGACGCATGTGGAGGGGCATCTGCCCACCCTCGAAGCGCTGCGGGATCTGGTAGCGGGCCTTCTGGCCCTTCGTACCACGACCAGCCGTCTTACCCTTCGACGCCTCACCACGACCGACACGAGTCTTCGCGGTCTTGGCGCCGGGGGCGGGACGGAGGTTGTGGGCCTTCAGCGGGCTGCTTTCAGCCATGTTAGTCAACCTCCTCAACCGTCACGAGGTGGCGGACGGTGTGAACCATTCCGCGGAACTCGGGGCGGTCCTCCTTGACGACGACGTCGTTCAGGCGCTTGAGCCCGAGCGAACGCAGCGTGTCGCGGTGGTTCTGCTTGCTGCCGATGTACGACTTGATCTGCGTGACCTTGAGGCGAGCCATTACGCACCCGCCCCAGCACGCGCACGGAGCAGAGCCGCGGGGGCGACGTCCTCGAGGGGCAGACCACGGCGAGCCGCGATCTCCTCGGGACGCTGCAGGCCCTTGAGGGCCGCCACGGTCGCGTGCACGATGTTGATCGCGTTGGAAGAGCCGAGCGACTTCGACAGGATGTCGTGAACGCCGGCGCACTCCAGAACGGCGCGCACCGGGCCACCGGCGATAACACCGGTACCAGGGGCGGCCGGCTTCAGCAGCACGACGCCCGCGGCGCGCTCGCCCGTGATCGGGTGAGGAATGGTGCCCTGGATGCGCGGAACCTTGAAGAAGGACTTCTTGGCTTCCTCGACACCCTTGGCGATGGCCGCGGGAACTTCCTTGGCCTTGCCGTAACCGACACCTACAGTGCCGTCACCGTCGCCCACCACGACCAGCGCGGTGAAGCTGAAGCGGCGACCACCCTTGACAACCTTGGCGACGCGGTTGATCGCGACAACGCGCTCAACGTAAGCGGTCTTCTCGGCGGCAGGGCCACCGTCGCGACCCTTCCGGTCCCGCCGCTCGCCGCCACCGGCACCGCTTCCGCGGCGCTGGGGTCCAGCCATTGGATTACCTCTCTCTGTTACGTCCGTGAGTCCCGGAAAACGGGGCTTAGAACTTCAGCCCGGCTTCGCGGGCGGCGTCAGCCAGAGCGGCAATGCGCCCGGCGTATCGGTTGCCACCGCGGTCGAACACGACGGTCTCGACACCCGCGGCCTTGGCACGCTCGGCGACGAGTGCGCCGACGGCCTGGGCCTGCGAGCTCTTGTCGCCTTCGCCACCACGGATCGAAGCGTCCAGGGTCGACGCCGACGCCAGGGTGTGACCCTGGAGGTCGTCGATGACCTGAGCAACGATGTTGCGGTTGGAACGCGTCACGACGAGGCGCGGACGCTCCGCCGTACCCGAGACGTTCTTGCGGATGCGGATGTGGCGGCGGGCCTTGGCGGCACGCTTGTACGCGTCGCCCTTGGCGATCTTTACACCGTATGCCATGGCTACTTACCAGCCTTTCCGACCTTGCGGCGGATGACTTCGCCGGCGTACTTGACACCCTTGGCCTTGTACGGGTCGGGCTTCCGCAGCTTGCGGATGTTGGCGGCGACCTCGCCGACCTTCTGCTTGTCGATGCCCTCGACCGAGAACTTGGTGGGCGACTCGACCTTGAAGGAGATGCCCTCGGGCGCCTCGATCAGGATCGGGTGGCTGTAGCCAAGCTGGAACTCCAGGTTGGAGCCCTTCGCGGCGACGCGGTAACCGACACCGCTGATCTCAAGAGCCTTCACGTAACCCGTGGTCACGCCGGTGATCATGTTCGCCACCAGCGTGCGGGACAGGCCGTGGAGGGCCTTGTTCTGACGCTCGTCGTTGGGGCGGATGACGTTCAGAACGCCGTCCTCACCCTTGACGATCTCGATCGGCGCCTTGACGGTGAGCGCGAGGGAACCCTTGGGGCCCTTCACAGCCACTGCCTGGCCGTCGATGGTGACGTCCACACCGGCGGGAACCTGGATGGGGAGCTTGCCGATTCGCGACATTGCTTTTCCTCCGTTCCCGACTACCAGACGTAGGCGAGGACTTCCCCACCTACGCCCTTCTTGCCTGCCTGCTGGCCGGTGAGCAGACCGTGGGACGTGGAGATGATCGCCACGCCCAGGCCGCCGAGCACCTTCGGCAGGTTGGTGGACTTTGCGTACACACGCAGACCGGGCTTCGAGATCCGCTTGATGCCCGCAATGGAGCGCTCGCGGTTCGGGCCGAACTTCAGCTCGAGGACGAGGTTCTTGCCGACCTCGGCGTCCTCGACCTTCCAGCCGGTGATGAAACCCTCCTGCTTGAGGATTTCTGCGATGTGCGACTTGATCTTGCTGTGCGGCATCACGACGGAGTCGTGGTACGCCGAGTTAGCGTTACGCAGACGCGTGAGCATGTCTGCGATCGGGTCAGTCATGGTCATGAAGTGGCCTTCGGCCTCTCTCGCCGGGGTTTCCTGTATGCGCCATCCCTCTCCCCGCTCAGTGGCGGGACGGGTGCGGTGCGGGGACCTACGGCGTAGTAAGTCGTTATGGGCGGCGGACGCCCAACCACACAAGCCTAAGGCATGCGCGGCCGGGCATCCGCCGTCCAGATGCTTACCGAGAGTGCCTGGTACCGCTCAAGTCCTTGCGGACGAGAGGGAATTACCAGGAGCTCTTGGTCACGCCCGGCAGCTCGCCACGGTGAGCCATCTCACGAAGGCAGACGCGGCACAGGCCGAACTTGCGGTACACGGAGTGGGGGCGACCGCAGCGCTGGCAGCGGGTGTACGCACGCACACCGAACTTGGGCTTGCGGGCAGCCTTCGCGATGAGAGCCTTCTTCGCCATCTCGCTTACGCCTCCTTGAAGGGGAAGCCGAGGTGACGAAGGAGGGCGCGGCCCTCGTCGTCGTTGGTCGCCGTGGTGACCACGGTGATGTCCATACCCCGGGTACGGTCGATCTTGTCCTGGTCGATCTCGTGGAACATGACCTGCTCCGTGAGACCGAAGGTGTAGTTGCCACGGCCGTCGAACTGCTTCGGCGACAGACCACGGAAGTCACGGATACGCGGCAGCGCGAGCGACAGCGTACGGTCCAGGAACTCCCACATGCGGTCACCGCGGAGGGTGACGTGGCAGCCGATCGGCTGACCCTCGCGCAGCTTGAACTGCGCGATGGACTTGCGGGCCTTCGTGACGGCCGGCTTCTGACCGGTGATCGTCGTCAGGTCCTTGATGGCGCCGTCGATCAGCTTGGAGTCGCGGGCGGCGTCGCCCACACCCATGTTGACCACGATCTTCACGAGGCCGGGGATCTGCATGACGTTCTCGTAGGAGAACTCTTCACGCAGCTTGCCCGCGATGTCCTCGCGGTACTTCGTCTTGAGACGCGGAGTGGTAGCCATCAGATGTCCTCACCCGTCCGCTTGGCAACGCGGATCTTGTTGCCCTCGTCGTCGAAGCGGAAGCCGACGCGGGTAACGACCTTCTGGCCGTCCTTCTCCACAACCAGCTGAACGTTGCTGACGTGGATCGGCGCCTCGGTGATCACGATGCCACCGGTCTGCGAACCACCAGCGGTCTGACCGGCCTTGGTGTGCTTCTTGACCCGGTTGACACCCTCGACCAGGACACGGTTCTCAGTAGGGATGGCCAGAATGACCTTGCCCTGCTTGCCCTTGTCCTTACCGGTGATGACCTGAACCAGGTCGCCCTTCTTGATCTTCATGCTTACAGCACCTCCGGCGCGAGCGAGATGATCTTCATGAACTTCTTCTCGCGCAGCTCACGGCCCACCGGGCCGAAGATACGGGTGCCACGAGGGTCGCCGTCGTTCTTCAGAATGACGGCGGCGTTCTCGTCGAAGCGGATGTACGAGCCGTCCTGGCGGCGGCGTTCCTTCACGGTGCGAACGATGACCGCCTTGACGACGTCACCCTTCTTCACGTTGCCACCGGGGATCGCGTCCTTGACGGTGGCAACGATGACGTCACCGATGCCCGCGTAGCGGCGACCGGAACCACCGAGAACACGGATGCAAAGGATCTCCTTGGCACCAGTGTTGTCGGCGACACGCAGTCGCGACTCCTGCTGGATCACGTCTATCTCCTGTTTGTCTGCCGGTTCCCGGCGGGGGCATCACTCCGAAGAGCTACCGCCCCCACCGAGCCTGGCGGAACGAACCTGAGGGGCCCCCGGGCTTGATGCCCGGGGCCTCAGATAATTACTTGGCCTTCTCGAGGATCTCGACGATGCGCCAGCGCTTGCTCGCCGACAGCGGACGCGTCTCCATGATGAGGACGCGGTCGCCGACGCCGGCAGCGTTCTGCTCGTCGTGAGCCTTGAGCTTGTTCGTACGGCGGATGACCTTGCCGTACAGGGCGTGCTTCACGCGGTCCTCGACGGCGACGACGACAGTCTTGTCCATCTTGTCGCTGACGACGAGGCCCTCACGGGTCTTGCGGAAGCCGCGGTCCTGGGTCTCAGTCACATTCTTCTCGCTCATCAGGCGCTCTCCACCGTCTCGATGCCGAGCTCGCGCTCGTGCATCAGGGTGTAGATCCGGGCGATGTCCTTGCGGACGGAACGGAGCCGGCCGTTGTTCTCGAGCTGGCCCGTGGCAGCCTGGAAGCGAAGCTTGAACAGCTCTTCCTTGGCCTCGCGCAGCTTGCCAACGAGCTCCTCGTTGCCGAGCTCACGCAGCTCGGACGCCTTGGTTCCCGTCGCCATCACGACTCACCTGCCTCGCGCCGAACAATCCGGCACTTCATCGGAAGCTTGTGAGCAGCGCGGGTGAGCGCCTCACGAGCAATCTTCTCGTTCGGGTAGGACAGCTCGAACATGACCCGGCCCGGGTGCACGTTCGCGATCCACCACTCGGGAGAACCCTTACCGGAACCCATGCGGGTCTCGGCAGGCTTCTTCGTCAGGGGACGGTCCGGGTAGATGTTGATCCAGACCTTGCCGCCACGCTTGATGTGGCGGGTCATCGCGATACGAGCCGCCTCGATCTGGCGGTTCGTCACGTAGGCGGGGGTAAGCGCCTGGATGCCGTACTCGCCGAACGAGACCTCAGTACCGCCCTTGGCCATACCACGGCGCTTCGGGTGGTGCTGCTTGCGGTGCTTGACCCTACGAGGGATCAGCATGTCGGTCAGGCCTCCGTTCCGGTGCTCTCGGCCGGAGCGGCGGCGGGAGCGTCGGCCTTGGGGGCCTCGACACCAGCAGCCTGCTGCGGCTTGCGGCCACCACGGCCGCCGCGCTCGCCACCACGGCCACCACGGCCGGCGGGACGGTCGCCAGCGCCTGCGGCACCACGGGCCGGGCGGTTACCCGCACGGGCCGCAGCGTTCTCGGCGCGAACCTCGGCGATGTTCTTGACGTCGCCCTTGTAGATCCAGACCTTCACACCGATACGGCCGAAGGTGGTCTTGGCCTCGAAGAAGCCGTAGTCCACGTTCGCGCGGAGGGTGTGCAGCGGCACACGGCCTTCGCGGTAGAACTCGGAGCGGGACATCTCGGCGCCGCCGAGGCGACCGCCACACTGGATCTTGATGCCCTTGGCGCCGGCCTTCATCGTGCCCTGCATGCTCTTACGCATGGCGCGACGGAAGGAGACGCGGGAGGAGAGCTGCTCGGCAACGGCCTGGGCAACCAGCTGAGCGTCGAGCTCGGGGTTCTTGACCTCGAGGATGTTCAGCTGGACCTGCTTGCCCGTGAGCTTCTCGAGGTCACCGCGGATGCGGTCGGCCTCGGCGCCACGGCGGCCGATGACGATGCCCGGACGAGCGGTGTGGATGTCCACACGCACGCGGTCACGGGTGCGCTCGATCTCAACCTTCGAGATGCCGGCGCGCTCCATGCCGGACGTCATCATCCTGCGGATGGCGACGTCTTCCTTGACGTAGTCCTTGTACAGCTTGTCGGCGTACCAACGCGACTTGAAGTCGGTGGTGATGCCGAGCCGGAACCCGTGCGGGTTTACCTTCTGGCCCATTACCGGGAACCTTCCTTGCTGCTGACGACCACGGTGATGTGGCTGGTCCGCTTGCGGATCCGGTAGGCACGGCCCTGTGCACGCGGACGGAACCGCTTCAGGGTCGGGCCCTCGTCCACGTACGCCTCGCTGATGACCAGCGTGGTGGCGTCCGGGTGGTTGTAGTTGTGTGCGGCATTGGCAATGGCGCTGTCGAGCACCTTGCCAACCGGCACGCTCGCGGCCTGCGGGGCGAAACGCAGGACCGCCTGAGCCTCCGTGGCATCCATGCCACGGATAAGGTCCACCACTCGGCGGGCCTTCATGGGCGTGACGCGGATGTACCGCGCCTGGGCCCTGGCTTCCATGGTTGTCCCTTCGGTGTAAGTCATAGTCGTAACCACCCCGCCTTTAGCGGCGCTTCGACTTCCGGTCGTCCTTGACGTGGCCGCGGAAGGTGCGAGTCGGCGAGAACTCGCCGAGCTTGTGGCCGACCATCGACTCGGTGACGAACACCGGGACGTGGATCTTGCCGTTGTGCACCGCGATGGTGTGACCCAGCATGGCCGGGATGATCATCGAGCGACGGGACCAGGTCTTGATGACGTTCTTGGTACCGGCTTCGTTCTGTACGTCCACCTTCTTGATGAGGTGTCCGTCGACGAAGGGTCCCTTCTTGAGACTGCGCGGCATCTAAACCCGCTCCTAGCGCTTCTTGTTCGTCTTGCGGCGGCGGACGATGTACTTGCTCGAAGCCTTCTTCGGCGAGCGAGTACGACCCTCCTTCTGACCCCACGGGGAGACCGGGTGGCGACCACCACTGGTCTTACCCTCACCACCACCGTGCGGGTGGTCGACCGGGTTCATCGCGACACCGCGGACGGAGGGGCGAACGCCCTTCCAGCGCATGCGGCCGGCCTTGCCCCAGTTGATGTTCGACTGCTCGGCGTTGCCGACCTCGCCGACCGTGGCGCGGCAGCGGGCGTCGACGAGACGGATCTCGCCGGACGGCATACGAAGGTGGGCCATGACGCCCTCCTTCGCCAGCAGCTGCACGGAGGCACCAGCGGAGCGGGCGAACTTCGCGCCACCACCGGGACGGAGCTCGATCGCGTGGATCGTGGTACCGACCGGGATGTTGCGGAGCGCCAGGTTGTTGCCGGGCTTGATGTCGGCCGTCGGGCCGTTCTCAATCCGGTCACCCTGCTTCAGGTTCTTCGGCGCAATGATGTAGCGCTTCTCACCGTCGGCGTAGTGCAGGAGCGCGATGCGCGCCGTGCGGTTGGGGTCGTACTCGATGTGCGCGACCTTCGCCGGCACGCCGTCCTTGTCGTGACGACGGAAGTCGATCACACGGTAGGCGCGCTTGTGGCCGCCACCCTGGTGTCGAACCGTGATCCGACCGGTGTTGTTACGGCCGCCCTTGCTGTGCAGGGGGCGGACCAGCGACTTCTCCGGCGTGGACCGCGTGATCTCGACAAAGTCGGCGACGCTGGAGCCACGACGGCCCGGGGTCGTCGGCTTGTACTTGCGGATACCCATTTCTCAGTCCTCGTCCGATTCCGGACGACTAGACCTCCGTTAGGAGGCCTGGCCGCCGAAGATGTCGATTCGGTCGCCCTCAGCGAGGGTCACGATGGCGCGCTTGGTGTTCGCACGCTTGCCGAAACCGGTCTTGGTGCGCTTGCGCTTACCCTGACGGTTGATCGTGTTGACCCCGGTGACCTTGACCCCGAAGACCGCCTCGACGGCCTGCTTGATCTGGGTCTTGTTGGAGCCGGGCGCGACGATGAACGTGTACTTGTTCTCGTCCAGCAGCGCGTAGCTCTTCTCCGAGACGACCGGCTTGATCAGCAGGTCGCGCGGGTCAGTGAAGGTCTTGCTGGTAACGGTCGCCTCAGACATCAGGCGTCGCTCCCTTCGGTCTCATCGGCCTTGGGGCCAGACACGAAGGACTCGAAAGCGGTCTGAGTGAAGACCACGTCGTCAGAGACGATCACGTCGTACGTGTTCAGCTGGCCCGGCTCCAGGATGTGAACCTGGGGCAGGTTGCGGGCGGACAGCCACGCGGCCTCTTCGGAGCGGTCGACGACCAGGAGCAGGTTCTTGCGCTCCGAGATCTTGCCGAACAGCGTCTTGGCGGCCTTCGTGGAGGCGGCACCCTCGACCACGCCGGTGACGACGTGGATGCGGGAGTGACGCGCGCGGTCCGAGAGGGCACCGCGGAGGGCGGCGGCCTTCATCTTCTTCGGGGTCCGCTGCGAGTAGTCACGCGGCTGCGGGCCGTGAACGACGCCACCGCCGACGAACTGCGGAGCGCGGGTCGAACCCTGGCGAGCGCGGCCGGTGCCCTTCTGGCGGTACGGCTTGCGGCCACCACCACGGACTTCGCCACGACGCTTGGTCTTGTGCGTGCCCTGACGGGCAGCAGCCAGCTGAGCGACAACGACCTGGTGGATCAGCGGAACGCTGGTCTTCGCGTCGAAGATCTCCGCGGGGAGCTCGACGGTACCGGCCTTGTCGCCTGCCGGCGAAAGGATGTCAATGGTGCTCATTACCTCAAGCCCCCTTGGCCGCGGTACGGACCAGGACGAGGCCGCCGTTCGGACCGGGGACCGCACCCTTGATCAGGAGCAGACCCTTCTCCGCGTCAACCGCGTGGATGGTCAGGTTCTGGGTGGTGACACGCTCGTTACCCATACGACCGGCCATGCGCATGCCCTTGAAGACACGCCCAGGGGTGGCGCAGCCACCGATCGAACCGGGGGAGCGGTGCTTGCGCTGCACGCCGTGGCCGGCGCCGAGGCCCTTGAAGTTGTGACGCTTCATGACACCGGCGAAGCCCTTGCCCTTGCTGTTGCCCGTGACGTCAACCTTGACGCCGGACTCGAACACAGCAGCGGTGATCTCCTGGCCGAGCGTGTACTCGCTGGCGTCGGAGGTGCGGAGCTCCACCAGGTGGCGGCGCGGGGTTACATCGGCCTTGGCGAAGTGACCCTTGAGGGGCTTGTTCACCTTGCGCGGGTCAATCTCGCCGAAGGCGATCTGGACCGACTCGTAGCCATCGATGTCGTTCTTACGGACCTGGGTAACGACGCAGGGCCCGGCCTTGACGACGGTCACCGGGACGACACGGTTGTTCTCGTCCCAGACCTGGGTCATGCCGAGCTTCTCGCCCAGGACGCCCTTGATCTGCTTTGCCATCTTTTCCGCGCCTCTCAGAGCTTGATCTCGATGTCAACGCCGGCCGGAAGGTCCAGGCGCATCAGCGAGTCAACGGTCTTGGGCGTCGGGTCGAGGATGTCGATCAGGCGCTTGTGAGTGCGCATCTCGAAGTGCTCGCGCGAGTCCTTGTACTTGTGCGGCGACTTGATGACGCAGTACACGTTCTTCTCAGTGGGCAGCGGCACCGGGCCCGCGACCGACGCACCAGTGCGCGTCACCGTCTCGACGATCTTCTTCGCCGACGAATCGATGACCTCGTGGTCGTAGGCCTTGAGCCGGATGCGGATCTTCTGTCCCGCCATGGCTACTCCGTAGTCCTGTCTGTTGTGGAAACGCTCTGGCGCTCGGCCGGCTGCGGATCACTCCGCCGCTTTCCTCCGACCCACGCGGTCGGGCGTGTCGCACTCCCTCTAGAAAAAATTCCCATACGGAAATTCCCTCATCCAAGGGGGTACGGTCCCAAGACCGCGGTTCGGGGGAAAACACCCACCGAGTGCCTGGAAGGCACCGTGCTGACGCTTCCCAGAAGATTCCCGTACGTCCGCCCCATTGCTGCCCCGGAGGGCAGATAAGGCGACGAGTACTGTGGGACTCGCTTCCGGTCCTCCCGGCGGGAGGCGCGCAGCATCGGCACTCAGCCGAGCAACTTGAGTAGTCTGCCATACGAGACGCGTACTGCGCCAATCGGGCCGAAGAGACTACTCCGCCGCGCGTACGCGTCAAATCGCGACGCGCGGCCGGTTCCCGGCGGGGGCGGCCGGATCCCGGTGATCGCTCGCCGCACCCCGTCAGGAAGTGTCGATCACGGACATTCCGGTCTACGCACCGGCCGACGCCGGTGGCCGGTACCCCGGGGCGATCTTCGGAAGCGGTTCCAGCAGGCCGGCGAAGGCGGGCCGGGTGATCGCCTCGGCGAGCTGGACCCGCCAGTCGGCCAGGGGCTCCAGCCCGGCCACCGCCCAGCGGTCGTGACCAAGGACACTGAAAGCCGGCCGGGCGGCGGGCCTGGCGAACGCCGCGGAGTCCGTCGGCCGGATCCGCTCGGGGTCCAGGCCGCCGAGCCGGTAGCTCTCCCGGGCCAGCCCGAACCAGGTGGTCCGGCCGCTCGCGGTGCCGTGGTACACCCCGCCGGGGGCGCGTCCGTCGAGCGCGGCCGCGCCGAGCTCCACGAGGCGGCGGGCCAGCGCCCGGGACCAGGTGGGCTGGCCGTGCTGGTCGTCGACCACGTCCAGGGTGTCCCGCTGGGCGGCCAGCCTCAGCATGGTGGCGACGAAGTTCGGCCCGTGCTCCCCGTACAGCCAGGCGGTGCGGACGACGTAGCCGTCCTCGGGCAGCAGCTCGGCCACCGCCCTCTCACCGGCCAGCTTGGAGCGGCCGTAGGCGTTGACCGGGCCGGTCGGGGCGGACTCGGGGTACGGCTGCGAGGCGTCGCCGGGCAGCACGTAGTCGGTGGAGACGTGCAGCAGACGGGCTCCGGCCGCGGCGCAGGCCCCGGCGAGAACCCGAACACCCTTGCCGTTGACGGCTGTTGCGGCTTCTTCGGCGCTCTCCGCGCCGTCCACGTCGGTCCAGGCGGCGCAGTTCACGACCACGGCCACGCCTTCGACGGCGGCCCGGACGGCTGCCGGGTCGGTGATGTCCAGATCCGCGCGGCCGAGGCCCTCGGCCCGGACCCCCGCGTCCTGGAGTACGGCCAGGACGTCCCGGCCGAGCATGCCGGCGGCGCCGGTGACGAGCCAGCGCGGGCCGGCGGGGTCCGCGCTCACCGCTGCAGCGCCGCCTTCGCCTTCAGGGGCTCCCACCAGGCACGGTTCTCGCGGTACCAGTCGACGGTCGCCGCGATGCCCTCCTCGAAGGTCACCTGCGGGGCGTAGCCCAGCTCGGAGCCGATCTTGCCGATGTCGATGGAGTACCGCAGGTCGTGGCCCTTGCGGTCCTCCACCCGCTCGACCATGTCCCAGCCGAGGCCGGCGGCCTCCAGCAGGACGCCGGTGAGCTCCTTGTTGGTGAGCTCGACCCCGCCGCCGATGTTGTAGACCTCGCCCCCGCGCCCCTTGCGCATCACCAGGTCGATGCCGCGGCAGTGGTCGGAGACGTGCAGCCAGTCGCGCACGTTGCCGCCGTCCCCGTACAGCGGGACCTTCCTGCCGTCCATCAGGTTCGAGACGAAGAGCGGGATGACCTTCTCGGGGAACTGGTGGTGCCCGTAGTTGTTGGAGCAGCGGGTGACGACCACGTCCATCCCGTGCGTCCGGGCGTAGGCCAGGGCCAACAGGTCGGAGGAGGCCTTGGAGGCGGAGTACGGGGAGTTGGGCGACAGCGGCCACTCCTCGGTCCAGGAGCCCTCCGCGATCGAGCCGTACACCTCGTCGGTGGAGATGTGGACGAAGCGGCCGACCCCGTGCCTGCGGGCGGCGTCCAGGAGGACCTGGGTGCCCACGACGTTGGTCATCACGAAGGGGCCCGCTCCGGCGATCGAGCGGTCCACGTGGGATTCGGCCGCGAAGTGCACGACGACGTCGTGTCCGGGCATCACCCGCTCGACGGCCTCCGCGTCGCAGATGTCGCCCCTGACGAAGGCGTACCCGCGGTGGTCCGTCACCGGCGCCAGGTTGGCCTCGACGCCGGAGTAGGTCAGCTTGTCGAAGACGGTGATCCGCGCGGCCGGATCCGCGCCTAACTGCTGCCTGACGAATTCCGAGCCTATGAAACCGGCACCGCCGGTAACGAGGATGCGCATAATCCGAAGAGTAGCCGCCTGTCGAACACCTCTCGCATAGGTTCTCCACATGCGAGGAATCCTCTTAGCCGGCGGCACCGGATCCCGACTCTGGCCGCTGACCCGGGCCGTGTCGAAGCAGCTGCTGCCCGTCTTCGACAAACCGATGATCTACTATCCGCTCTCCACGCTGGTGATGGCCGGGATCAGCGAGATCCTTGTCGTCACCACCCCGGAGGACCGCGACCAGTTCGAGCGGCTGCTCGGCGACGGTTCGCAGTTCGGCATCCGGCTGGAGTACGCCGTCCAGGAGCGCCCCGAGGGCATTGCCCAGGCCTTCCTGCTCGGAGCCGACTTCATCGGCGACGACTCCGTCGCCCTGATCCTCGGCGACAACATCTTCCACGGCAGCGGCCTCGGCACCCGCCTGGCCGAGCAGGCCGACGCCAAGGGCGGCCGGGTCTTCGCGTACCCGGTGGCGGACCCCACCGCGTACGGCGTGGTCGAGTTCGACGCGAAGGGGCAGGTCGTCTCCATAGAGGAGAAGCCGGCCGTCCCCAAGTCCCGCTACGCCGTACCGGGCCTCTACTTCTACGACAACCAGGTCGTCGGGATAGCCCGCGGCCTGATACCCAGCGCCCGCGGGGAGCTGGAGATCACCGCGGTCAACGACGCCTACCTCCGGGCCGGCGAACTGCACGTCACCGTCCTCGACCGGGGTACCGCCTGGCTGGACACCGGAACCTTCGTCGCGATGGTCCAGGCCTCGGAGTTCGTGCGGGTGATCGAGGAAAGGCAGGGGTTCAAGATCGGTTGCGTCGAGGAGGCCGCCTGGCGGGCGGGCCTGATCGGCTCCGCACAGCTGCGCGCGCTGGCCGAGCCGCTCACCAAGAGCGGTTACGGGGACTACCTGCTGGGACTGCTCGACGAGGAGGCTGCCCGGTGAAGTTCCGCGAACTGGGGATCGGGGGCGCCTACGAGGTCGTCCCCCAGCAGCACGGCGACCCGCGCGGCATGTTCATGGAGTGGTACCGCTTCGACCGCCTCGCGGAGGTCGTCGGACACCCGCTGAACCTGGCACAGGCCAACCTCTCCGTCTCCCAGCGGGGCGTGGTCCGCGGCATCCACTTCGCCGACGTCCCGCGCGGCCAGGCCAAGTACGTCACCTGCGTACGCGGGGCCGTCCTCGACGTCATCGTGGACCTGCGGGTCGGCTCCCCCACCTTCGGCCGCTGGGAAGGGGTCCGGCTGGACGACGTGGACCGTCGCGCGGTCTACCTCCCCGAGGGGCTCGGCCACGGCTTCTGCGCGCTGAGCGACGATGCCACGCTCTCCTACCTCTGCTCGCAGACCTACAACCCGGCGGGCGAGCACGCGGTCCACCCGCTCGACCCGGCTCTGGGCATCCAATGGCCGGCGCAGGTGCCGCTGCTGTCCTCCCGCGACGAGGCCGCACCCTCACTGGCCGACGCGCTCGAATCCGGGCTGCTCCCCCGGTACGACGCCTGTCTGGAGTTCACGGAGTCGCTGCGCGAGGGGTGAGCGCGCAGGGCACCGTAAGCATGCAGAAGGGCCCCTCCCCCGGTCGCGTGAACGACGGGGAAGGGGCCCTTCTGTCAAACATGGTGCTCGCTCGCGCGAGCTACCAGGTCAGAACACGAATTACTTCGTGATCTTGGTGACCTGGCCGGCGCCCACGGTACGACCACCCTCACGGATGGCGAACTTCAGGCCCTCCTCCATGGCGACCGGCTGGATCAGCGCGACCGTCATCTCGGTGTTGTCGCCCGGCATGACCATCTCCGTGCCGGCCGGCAGGGTGACGACACCCGTGACGTCCGTGGTACGGAAGTAGAACTGCGGACGGTAGTTGTTGAAGAAGGGGGTGTGACGGCCACCCTCGTCCTTCGACAGGATGTAGGCCTGGGCCTCGAACTCGGTGTGCGGCGTGACCGAACCCGGCTTGATGATGACCTGGCCGCGCTCGACGTCCTCGCGCTTGATGCCACGGAGGAGCAGACCGACGTTCTCGCCCGCCTGGCCCTCGTCGAGCAGCTTGCGGAACATCTCGATACCGGTGACCGTGGTGGTGGTCTTGGTCTCCTTGATACCGATGATGTCGACGGTCTCGTTGACCTTCAGGACACCACGCTCGATACGGCCGGTGACGACGGTACCGCGACCGGTGATCGTGAAGACGTCCTCGACGGGCATGAGGAACGGCAGCTCGGTGTCACGCGGCGGGGTCGGGATCGCCTCGTCGACGGCAGCCATGAGGCCGAGAAGCTTCTCGCCCCACTCCTTGTCGCCCTCGAGCGCCTTCAGCGCGGAGACGCGGACGACCGGAAGGTCGTCGCCCGGGAACTCGTAGTCGGAGAGGAGCTCACGAACCTCGAGCTCGACGAGCTCCAGGATCTCCTCGTCGTCCACCATGTCGGCCTTGTTCAGGGCGACGACGATGTACGGAACGCCGACCTGGCGGGCCAGGAGCACGTGCTCCTTGGTCTGCGGCATCGGGCCGTCGGTGGCGGCGACCACGAGGATCGCGCCGTCCATCTGCGCGGCACCGGTGATCATGTTCTTGATGTAGTCCGCGTGACCCGGGCAGTCGACGTGGGCGTAGTGACGCGCCTCGGTCTGGTACTCGACGTGCGCGATGGAGATGGTGATACCGCGCTGGCGCTCTTCGGGAGCCTTGTCGATCTGGTCGAAGGCCGAGGCCTCGTTCAGGTCCGGGTACGCGTCGTGCAGCACCTTGGTAATGGCGGCCGTGAGGGTCGTCTTACCGTGGTCAATGTGACCGATGGTGCCGATGTTGACGTGCGGCTTAGTCCGCTCGAACTTCGCCTTCGCCACGGGGTCCTCCTGGAGAGTGGTTCTGTACGCCTTACTCATCGGCGCCAGGTGATCTTTGCTGGAAAGCCGGTTCCTCCGGGGCAACAGAAGGGTTACTCCTGTTGCCCCAGAGGCTCCGGTGACAAGCCTAAAGCGTGTACTCGGAAGAGTTACTCGCCCTTGGCCTTCGCGATGATCTCCTCAGCGACGTTCCGGGGAACCTCGGCGTAGGAGTCGAACTGCATCGAGTAGCTGGCGCGACCCGAGGTCTTGCTGCGGAGGTCTCCGACGTAGCCGAACATCTCCGAGAGGGGCACGAGGCCCTTCACGAGGCGCGCACCGTGACGCTCCTCCATGGCCTGGATCTGGCCACGGCGGGAGTTGATGTCACCGATGACGTCACCCATGGACTCCTCCGGCGTGGTGACCTCGACGGCCATCATCGGCTCGAGGAGCACGGGAGAAGCCTTGCGCGCGGCCTCCTTGAAGGCCTGCGAACCGGCGATCTTGAAGGCGAGCTCGGAAGAGTCGACCTCGTGGTAGCCACCGTCGAGAAGAATGACGCGAACGCCGGTCATCTCGTAGCCGGCCAGGATGCCGAACTTCATGGCTTCCTGCGCACCGGCGTCGACCGAGGGGATGTACTCCCTCGGGATGCGGCCACCGGTGACCTTGTTCACGAACTCGTACGCCGGGCCGTCCGACTCGGTGATCGGCTCGATCGCGATCTGCACCTTGGCGAACTGACCGGTACCACCGGTCTGCTTCTTGTGGGTGTAGTCGTGACGCTCCACCGTCTGGCGGATCGTCTCGCGGTACGCGACCTGCGGCTTGCCGACGTTGGCCTCGACCTTGAACTCGCGCTTCATACGGTCGACCAGCACCTCGAGGTGCAGCTCGCCCATACCACCGAGGATGGTCTGGCCGGTCTCTTCGTCCGAGTGAACGTGGAAGGAGGGGTCCTCCTCCGCGAGAGACTGGATGGCGACACCCAGCTTCTCCTGGTCACCCTTGGACTTGGGCTCGATGGCGACCTGAATGACCGGGGCCGGGAAGTCCATGGACTCCAGGATGACCGGGTTCTTGTCGTCACACAGCGTCTCACCGGTGGTGGTCTGCTTCAGGCCCATGACGGCGACGATGTCACCGGCGCCCACCGCTTCGATCTCTTCACGCTTGTTGGCGTGCATGCGGTAGATCTTGCCGATGCGCTCCTTCTTGCCCTTGACGGAGTTCAGCACCGCAGTGCCGGCCTCCAGGCGGCCCGAGTAAACCCGGACGAAGGTGAGCTTGCCGAGGTGCGGGTCGCGCATGATCTTGAACGCGAGCGCCGCGAGGGGCTCCTCGTCCGAGGGCTTGCGCTTCACGACGACCTCGGCGTCCTTGACGTCGTGGCCTTCGATGGCCTCGACGTCCAGGGGCGAGGGGAGGTAGCGGACGACGGCGTCGAGCAGGGGCTGAACGCCCTTGTTCTTGAACGCCGTGCCACAGAACACCGCGGTGACGGTGGCGCCACTCTCACCCTTGGAACCGATGATGATGCGACGCACAGCGGCGTGCAGCTGCTCGACGGTGGGCTCGACGCCCTCGAGGAACAGCTCCATGATCTGGTCGTCGTTCTCGGCGACCGTCTCGACCAGCTTGGCGTGCCACTCTTCAGCGGCTTCCTTGTGGGTGTCCGGGATGTCGACGATGTCGTACATCTCGCCCTTGGTCGCCTCGGCGGACCAGACGAACGCCTTCATGGTGACCAGGTCGACAACGCCCTGGAAGTCCATCTCGGCACCGATGGGGAGCTGCATGACGATCGGAACCGCACCGAGGCGGTCCTTGATCATCTCGACGCAGCGGTGGAACTCGGCGCCGGTACGGTCCAGCTTGTTGACGAAGCAGATGCGCGGCACGCCGTAACGGTCGGCCTGACGCCATACCGTCTCGGACTGCGGCTCTACACCGGCGACACCGTCGAACACGGTGACGGCGCCGTCGAGGACGCGGAGCGAACGCTCCACCTCGACGGTGAAGTCGACGTGACCCGGGGTGTCGATGATGTTGATCGTGTGGTCAACGTCTTCGAGGGGCCAGTGGCAGGTCGTCGCGGCAGACGTGATGGTGATACCACGCTCCTGCTCCTGCTCCATCCAGTCCATCGTGGCAGCGCCGTCGTGGACTTCACCGATCTTGTAAGACACACCGGTGTAGAACAGGATGCGCTCGGTGGTGGTCGTCTTGCCCGCGTCGATGTGGGCCATGATCCCGATGTTGCGGACCTTGGCCAGGTCAAGCGAAGTGGTAGCCATAAGGCTTCGGTCTTCTCTCGGTCTCGATGTGGGGTGGGACTACCAGCGGTAGTGCGCGAAGGCCTTGTTGGACTCGGCCATCTTGTGCGTGTCCTCACGCTTCTTGACGGCCGCACCGAGGCCGTTCGAGGCGTCGAGGAGCTCGTTCATGAGGCGCTCGGTCATGGTCTTCTCGCGACGGGCGCGGGAGTAACCCACGATCCAGCGGAGCGACAGGGTCGCAGCGCGACCCGGCTTGACCTCGATCGGCACCTGGTAGGTGGCGCCACCGACACGGCGGGACTTGACCTCGAGGGACGGCTTGACGTTCTCGAGCGCGCGCTTCAGCGTGATGACCGGGTCAGCGCCGGTCTTCTCGCGGAGGCCTTCCATGGCGCCGTAAACGATGCGCTCGGCGGTGGAGCGCTTGCCGTTCAGGAGGATCTTGTTGATGAGCGACGTCACCAAGGGAGATGCGTAGACCGGGTCGATGATGACCGGGCGCTTCGGGGCGGGGCCCTTACGAGGCATTTCTACTTCTCCTTCTTGGCGCCGTAGCGGCTGCGGGCCTGCTTGCGGTTCTTGACAGCCTGGGTGTCAAGCGCACCGCGGATGATCTTGTAACGAACACCCGGCAGGTCCTTCACACGGCCACCACGCACGAGCACGATGGAGTGCTCCTGCAGGTTGTGTCCCTCACCCGGAATGTAAGCGGTGACCTCGATGCCGGAGGTCAGACGCACACGCGCGACCTTACGGAGCGCCGAGTTCGGCTTCTTCGGGGTGGTCGTGAACACACGCGTGCAGACACCGCGACGCTGGGGCGAGGCCTCAAGCGCGGGGGTCTTTGTCTTCTCGACCTTGTCCTGCCGGCCCTTACGGACCAGCTGCTGGATCGTAGGCACTACTTCTCCGGTTTCTGTGTGCCGTGTAGTGAAGCTAACCTGGAACATTTGCCGACCCACGCGGTCGGGTGTGTCGGATCCGGCGGACCTCCACGCAAGCGTGAAGACGCATGAATCGCGGTGGCTGATACGGCTCGAATGCGGTTGATGGACACGCACAGGAGCCCAGGCACACCCCAGGCACAAGGTCTGAGCGTACCTACCGCATCCACTCCGGTCAAAACAAAAGCCCCTGGCCTCGAACACCGAAGGGCCCACCGGCCAGTCGCCACACGGCCGAGACCCCTGTGTGGCCCCTGCGATGTGCGGATGTGGTGCGCATGTGCTAAGCGCCGCCCTACGGAGCTGCGCGCACCGACCGCCGCCGGGGGCTTCGAACACTCTCCCCGCACGGGGCAGTGCACGGCCCCGGTGAAGAGCTTCCACGGCCTCGTCTCCATGGACATCCCCACCGGAACCACCCCCGAAGGCCTCACCCCGGGCCTGGCCGCCGCCACCCTGGCCCTCCTGGCCCTGGCCCCGGCCAACGGTCACGGGCCTGCGCCGCGAGCGCCTCCGGGGCTGACAGCGCGGTCCGAGGCCCTGGCCCCGGAAACGAGGAAGCCCCCCGCCGCTCCTCTCGGAGCAGCGGGGGGCTTCTTCACATGCCCTATGACTCAGCCGTTGTACGGGCCGTAGTCGTAGTCCTCCAGCGGGACAGCCTGGCCGGAGCCGGTGCCGAAGGGCGAGTAGTCGATGTCGTCGTAACCGACGGCCGAGTACATCGCTGCCTTGGCTTCCTCGGTGGGCTCGACCCGGATGTTGCGGTAGCGGGCGAGGCCCGTACCGGCCGGGATGAGCTTACCGATGATGACGTTCTCCTTGAGGCCGATCAGGGAGTCGGACTTGGCGTTGATCGCCGCGTCCGTCAGAACCCTGGTCGTCTCCTGGAAGGACGCCGCCGACAGCCAGGACTCGGTCGCGAGCGAGGCCTTGGTGATACCCATCAGCTGCGGACGGCCGGAGGCGGGGTGACCGCCCTCGGTGACCACACGACGGTTCTCGGTCTCGAACTTCGACCGCTCGACGAGCTCGCCCGGCAGGAGCTCCGCGTCGCCGGACTCGATGATCGTCACGCGGCGGAGCATCTGCCGGATGATGATCTCGATGTGCTTGTCGTGGATCGACACGCCCTGCGAGTTGTAGACCTTCTGGACTTCGCCGACCAGGTGGACCTGGACCGCACGCTGGCCGAGGATGCGCAGCACGTCGTGCGGGTTGGTCGCACCCATGGTGAGCTTCTGGCCGACCTCGACGTGGTCACCCTCGCTGACGATGACCTTGGCGCGCTTGGAGATCGGGAAGGGCGTCTCCTCGCTGCCGTCGTCGGGCGTGATGACGATCTTCTTCGTCTTCTCGGTCTCCTCGATCCGCACGCGACCGGCGGCCTCGGAGATCGGGGCGACACCCTTCGGGGTACGGGCTTCGAAGAGCTCGACGACACGCGGCAGACCCTGCGTGATGTCGTCACCGGCCACACCACCGGTGTGGAAGGTACGCATCGTCAGCTGGGTACCGGGCTCACCGATGGACTGGGCGGCGATGATGCCGACCGCCTCACCGATGTCGACCAGCTTGCCGGTGGCGAGCGAGCGTCCGTAGCAGAAGGCACAGGTGCCGACCGCGGACTCACAGGTCAGGACCGAGCGGGTCTTGACCTCCTCGACGCCGTTCGCGATGAGGGCGTCGATGAGCACGTCACCGAGGTCCACGTTGGCCGGCGCGATGACCTTGCCGTCGATGACGACGTCCTCGGCCAGCATGCGGGCGTAGATGGAGGTCTCGACGTCGTCGGCCTTGCGCAGAACACCGGTCTCGTCCTTGACGCCGATCTTCAGCTTCAGGCCGCGCTCGGTGCCGCAGTCCTCCTCGCGGATGATGACGTCCTGCGAGACGTCCACCAGACGACGGGTGAGGTAACCCGAGTCGGCGGTACGCAGGGCGGTGTCCGCCAGACCCTTACGGGCACCGTGCGTGGAGATGAAGTACTCCAGAACGGTGAGGCCCTCACGGAAGGACGCCTTGATCGGACGCGGGATGGTCTCGTTCTTCGCGTTCGACACCAGACCACGCATACCGGCGATCTGTCGCATCTGCATCATGTTTCCTCGGGCACCCGAGTCAACCATCATGAAGATGGGGTTCGTCTTGGGGAAGTTCGCGTTCATCGCCTCGGCAACCTCGTTGGTCGCCTTGGTCCAGATCGCGATGAGCTCCTGCGTGCGCTCGTCCTTGGTGATCAGACCGCGCTCGTACTGCTTCTGGACCTTCTCGTCCAGCGCCTCGTAGCCCGCGACGATGGCCTTCTTGGCCTCGGGCACGACGACGTCGGAGATGGCCACGGTGACGCCCGAACGGGTCGCCCAGTGGAAGCCGGCCGCCTTCAGGTTGTCGAGCGTCGCCGCCACGATGACCTTGGGGTAGCGCTCCGCCAGGTCGTTGACGATCTCGGAGAGCTGCTTCTTGCCCACCGAGTAGTCGACGAACGGGTAGTCCTCGGGCAGCAGCTCGTTGAAGAGCGCGCGGCCCAGGGTGGTGCGCAGACGGAAGCTGTCGCCCGGCTGGAACTCCTGCTCGCCCTCTTCGGCGACCGGGGCCACCCAGCCGCGCGGCGGGATGGTGCCCACCGGGAAGCGGATGTCGACGGCCGACTGGAGCGCGAGCTCACCGTTGTCGAACGCCATGGTCGCCTCGGCCGTGGAGCCGAACGCGCGGCCCTCGCCCTTGACGTCACGGAGCTCGCCGTCGGTGGTGAGGAAGAACAGACCCAGCACCATGTCCTGGGTCGGCATGGTGACGGGACGACCGTCTGCCGGCTTCAGGATGTTGTTCGAGGACAGCATCAGGATGCGGGCCTCGGCCTGCGCCTCTGCCGAAAGCGGCAGGTGCACGGCCATCTGGTCACCGTCGAAGTCCGCGTTGAACGCGGTGCAGACGAGCGGGTGGATCTGGATGGCCTTGCCTTCGACCAGCTGGGGCTCGAAGGCCTGGATGCCGAGGCGGTGCAGCGTGGGCGCACGGTTCAGGAGAACCGGGTGCTCGGCGATGACCTCTTCGAGCACGTCGTAGACGACCGTGCGGCCGCGCTCGACCATGCGCTTCGCCGACTTGATGTTCTGCGCGTGGTTCAGGTCCACCAGGCGCTTCATCACGAACGGCTTGAAGAGCTCCAGCGCCATGGCCTTGGGCAGACCGCACTGGTGCAGCTTCAGCTGCGGGCCGACGACGATCACGGAACGCGCGGAGTAGTCCACGCGCTTGCCGAGGAGGTTCTGACGGAATCGACCCTGCTTGCCCTTGAGCATGTCGCTCAGGGACTTCAGCGGACGGTTACCGGGACCGGTCACCGGACGACCACGACGACCGTTGTCGAAGAGGGCGTCCACGGCCTCCTGAAGCATGCGCTTCTCGTTGTTCACGATGATCTCGGGAGCACCGAGGTCGAGGAGACGCTTCAGACGGTTGTTGCGGTTGATCACGCGGCGGTACAGGTCGTTCAGGTCGGAGGTCGCGAAGCGGCCACCGTCCAGCTGCACCATCGGACGCAGGTCCGGCGGGATGACCGGCACGCAGTCCAGAACCATGCCCTTGGGCTTGTTGCTGGTCTGCAGGAACGCCGAGACGACCTTGAGGCGCTTGAGCGCACGGGTCTTCTTCTGGCCCTTGCCGGTACGGATGATCTCGCGGAGGCGCTCGGCCTCTTCGTCGAGGTCGAAGGACTCCAGACGCTTCTGCAGCGCCGCGGCGCCCATGCAGCCGTCGAAGTACGTACCGAAGCGGTCGCGCAGCTCGCGGTAGAGCAGCTCGTCGCCCTCGAGGTCCTGGACCTTGAGGTTCTTGAAGCGCGCCCAGACCTCGTCGAGACGGTCGATCTCGCGCTGAGCGCGGTCACGGAGCTGCTTCATCTCGCGCTCGGCACCTTCGCGCACCTTGCGGCGTACGTCGGCCTTCGCGCCCTCGGCCTCGAGCTCGGCCAGGTCGGTCTCGAGCTTCTTGGCACGGCCTTCGAGGTCCGAGTCGCGTCGGTTCTCGATCTGCTGGCGCTCGATGGAGACGTGCGCCTCCAGGGACGGGAGGTCGCGGGTGCGGCGCTCGTCGTCCACGAACGTGATCATGTACGCGGCGAAGTAGATGACCTTCTCGAGGTCCTTCGGCGCGAGGTCCAGCAGGTAGCCCAGGCGCGACGGGACGCCCTTGAAGTACCAGATGTGGGTGACGGGAGCGGCAAGCTCGATGTGGCCCATCCGCTCGCGGCGCACCTTGGCACGCGTGACTTCGACGCCACAACGCTCACAGATGATGCCCTTGAAGCGGACACGCTTGTACTTGCCGCAGTAGCACTCCCAGTCCCGGGTCGGACCGAAGATCTTCTCGCAGAAGAGTCCGTCCTTTTCGGGCTTGAGCGTGCGGTAGTTGATGGTCTCCGGCTTCTTGACCTCGCCGTGGGACCAGGTTCGGATGTCGTCCGCGGTGGCAAGGCCGATCCGCAGCTCGTCGAAGAAGTTGACGTCGAGCACTGTGCGTCAATCCCTCTTTCGGGGTCGAGTCTCAATCATGGTCTGAACGGTCCCGGGGATGACGGGGGGCTCTTGAGCGAGCCCCCCGTCAGGCCCGTCAGACCTCTTCGACGCTGCTCGGCTCGCGCCGGGACAGGTCGATACCGAGCTCCTCCGCCGCGCGGAAGACGTCCTCGTCGGTGTCGCGCATCTCGATGGACATGCCGTCCGAGGACAGCACCTCCACGTTGAGGCAGAGCGACTGCATTTCCTTGATGAGCACCTTGAAGGACTCGGGAATGCCCGGCTCGGGGATGTTCTCGCCCTTGACGATGGCCTCGTAGACCTTCACGCGGCCGGTTACGTCATCGGACTTGATGGTCAGGAGCTCCTGGAGGGCGTAAGCGGCGCCATAAGCCTCGAGCGCCCACACCTCCATCTCACCGAAGCGCTGGCCACCGAACTGCGCCTTACCACCCAGCGGCTGCTGCGTGATCATCGAGTACGGACCGGTCGACCGGGCGTGGAGCTTGTCGTCGACCAGGTGGTGCAGCTTGAGGATGTACATGTAGCCGATCGAGACCGGCTCCGGGAACGGCTCGCCGGAGCGGCCGTCGAACAGGTGCGCCTTACCGGTCGGGAGGACCAGGCGGTCCCCGTCGCGGTTCGGGATGGTGTGCTCGAAGAGGCCGGAGATCTCGTCCTCGCGGGCACCGTCGAACACCGGGGTGGCGACGTTGGTACCGGGCTCGACGCGGTCGGCGCCGATGACCTTCAGTCGCTCGGCCCACTCCTCGGCGACACCGGAGACGTCCCAGCCGCGGCTGGCGAGCCAGCCGAGGTGGATCTCCAGGACCTGTCCCGGGTTCATTCGGGACGGGACACCCAGGGGGTTCAGGATGATGTCGACCGGCGTGCCGTCTTCAAGGAAGGGCATGTCCTCGATCGGAAGGATCTTGGAGATGACACCCTTGTTGCCGTGGCGGCCGGCGAGCTTGTCACCGTCGGTGATCTTGCGCTTCTGGGCCACGTAGACGCGGACCAGCTGGTTGACGCCCGGGGGAAGCTCGTCGCCCTCTTCGCGGTCGAAGACGCGGACGCCGATGACCTTGCCGATCTCACCGTGAGGAACCTTGAGCGAGGTGTCACGCACCTCGCGGGCCTTCTCACCGAAGATCGCGCGGAGCAGACGCTCTTCCGGGGTCAGCTCGGTCTCGCCCTTGGGCGTGACCTTTCCGACCAGGATGTCGCCCGCGACGACGTCCGCACCGATGCGGATGATGCCGCGCTCGTCGAGGTCCGCGAGGACCTCCTCGGAGACGTTCGGGATGTCCCGGGTGATCTCCTCGGGGCCCAGCTTGGTGTCACGGGCGTCGACCTCGTGCTCCTCGATGTGGATCGAGGAGAGGACGTCGTCCTGTACGAGGCGCTGCGACAGGATGATCGCGTCCTCGTAGTTGTGACCTTCCCAGGGCATGAACGCGACGAGCAGGTTCTTGCCGAGGGCCATTTCGCCCTCTTCGGTCGCAGGACCGTCGGCGAGGACCTGAGCCTCGATGATGCGGTCACCCTCGTTGACGATGACCTTCTGGTTGACCGAGGTGCCCTGGTTCGAGCGGGAGAACTTGGCGACGCGGTACGTGGTGTACGTGCCGTCGTCGTTGGCGACGGTGATGTAGTCGGCCGAGACCTCCTGGACGACACCGTCCTTCTCCGCCTTGATCGAGTCACCGGCGTCGACCGCACAGCGGTACTCCATGCCGGTGCCGACGAGCGGCGCCTCCGCCTTGATGAGCGGAACGGCCTGGCGCATCATGTTCGCGCCCATGAGGGCGCGGTTGGCGTCGTCGTGCTCGAGGAAGGGGATCATCGCGGTCGCGACGGACACCATCTGGCGCGGGGAGACGTCCATGTAGTCGACGTCGTCGCCGGCGATGTAGTCGATCTCGCCACCACGACGGCGAACCAGCACGCGGTTCTCGGTGAAGCGCATCTCGTCGTTCAGGCCGGCGTTGGCCTGGGCGATGACGAAGCGGTCTTCCTCGTCAGCCGTCAGGTAGTCGACGTCGTCGGTGACGACGCCGTCGATGACCTTGCGGTACGGGGTCTCGACGAAGCCGAACGCGTTGACGCGACCGTAGGACGCGAGCGAGCCGATCAGACCGATGTTCGGGCCTTCAGGGGTCTCGATCGGGCACATGCGGCCGTAGTGCGACGGGTGAACGTCTCGGACCTCGAAGCCGGCCCGCTCACGGGACAGACCACCCGGGCCAAGCGCCGACAGACGGCGCTTGTGGGTGAGACCCGACAGCGGGTTGTTCTGGTCCATGAACTGCGACAGCTGGCTGGTGCCGAAGAACTCCTTGATGGAGGCGACGACCGGCCGGATGTTGATCAGGGTCTGCGGCGTGATCGCCTCGACGTCCTGGGTCGTCATCCGCTCGCGGACGACGCGCTCCATACGAGCCAGACCCGTGCGGACCTGGTTCTGGATGAGCTCGCCGACGTTGCGCAGACGACGGTTGCCGAAGTGGTCGATGTCGTCGGTCTCGACGACGATCGAACGACCCGACTCACCGACGGTCTCGGTCTCACCGGCGTGCAGCTTGACCAGGTACTTGATGGTCGCGATGACGTCGTCGGTGGTGAGCACGCCGGCGTCCAGCGGCTCGTCCGCGCCGAGCTTCTTGTTCACCTTGTAGCGGCCGACCTTCGCGAGGTCGTAGCGCTTCGGGTTGAAGTAGAGGTTCTCGAGCAGCGTCTGAGCGGCCTCGCGGGTCGGCGGTTCGCCCGGACGCAGCTTGCGGTAGATGTCGAGCAGCGCGTCGTCCTGGCCCTGGGTGTGGTCCTTCTCCAGGGTGGCGCGCATGGACTCGTACTCGCCGAACTCCTCGAGGATCTGCTCGGTGGTCCAGCCGAGAGCCTTCAGGAGGACGGTGACGGACTGCTTGCGCTTGCGGTCGATGCGAACACCGACCATGTCACGCTTGTCGATCTCCATCTCAAGCCAGGCACCCCGGGAAGGGATGATCTTGGCGGCGAAGATGTCCTTGTCGGACGTCTTGTCGATGGAGGAGTCGAAGTAGACACCGGGGGAACGGACGAGCTGCGACACGACGACACGCTCGGTGCCGTTGATGACGAAGGTGCCCTTGTTGGTCATGAGCGGGAAATCGCCCATGAAGACCGTCTGAGACTTGATCTCTCCGGTCTCGTTGTTCGTGAACTCGGCGGTGACGAAAAGCGGCGCCGCGAACGTGAAGTCGCGGTCCTTGCACTCGTCGACCGAGTTCTTCGCCGGCTCGAAACGGTGGTCGCGGAACGTCAGCGACATCGACCCGGAGAAGTCCTCGATCGGCGAGATCTCCTCGAAGATCTCTTCCAGACCGGACTTGGTGGGAACGTCCTGTCCGCTCTCAAGCGCCGACTCGACGCGAGACTTCCAGGCGGCGTTGCCGAGCAGCCAGTCAAAGCTCTCGGTCTGCAGCGCCAGGAGGTTCGGAACCTCGAGGGGCTCCTTGATCTTTGCAAAGGAGATGCGCAGCGGGGCGGTGCTGGCACCGTTGTTCGTATTGGTCGAGGCGTTGCGCGAGGCGGCCAAGAGGGGGTCCTTCCGAGGGCTCGGACTCACTACGCGCGTACCGGTCCCAGCTGACACAGAAGACAAGCGCCCCCCATCTGGTCAAAAGGACCAGCTCAGGGCCGTTCAATCAAGTGTGCTCATGCGTGGGCATGCCCCTGGCGACGGGCAGGGGGCAGCTAACAGGCAGCGCAAAGGGTCAGTGTAGCCACTCGGCTCACTGATGTCCAGACCAGGTTTCCGGAAACCGGCAACAGGCCTTCCCCATGTCGTTTAAACGGACCAACCCTGCGTCCTACGGCGTGCCGCGCGCTGTGGCTCTCGCACACAGAGCGCGTAACAGTACTGCCCTCTTCGTAGTCAATCCATGCCCGATGCGGACCGGATCCATGCCTCGGATCTCGGATCCGAACGGGCCCTTCTGGCGACGGGTCTGAGAATTGCGCGCCGCGTCCCGTTCGTCAAGGCCCCCTGCTCCGTGCGGATCATCTCAGGACCCTGCCGCGGAGCAACGATGATCACCCTACTCCCCAACGAGACGGGGGCAAATCAGGCACTCCGGGTACGCCAAAGGGCGACCACCCTTACGGGTGATCGCCCTTTGAATGGGGCCCAGAGGGGTCCCAGAGGTGTTACTTGACGGTCACAGACGCGCCGGCAGCCTTGAGGGACTCGGCAGCCTTGTCAGCGGCCTCCTTGGCGACCTTCTCGAGGATCGGCTTCGGAGCGCCGTCGACGAGGTCCTTGGCCTCCTTGAGGCCCAGGGAGGTGAGCTCGCGCACGACCTTGATGACCTGGATCTTCTTGTCGCCAGCACCCTCGAGGATGACGTCGAACTCGTCCTGCTCCTCGACGGCCTCGGCGGCGCCGCCACCGACCGGACCGGCGGCAACGGCGACGGCCGCAGCGGCGGTGACGTCGAACTTCTCCTCGAACGCCTTCACGAACTCGGAGAGCTCGATGAGGGTGAGCTCCTCGAACTGGGCGAGGAGTTCGTCCTGGGTGAGCTTCGCCATGATGGGCGATCCTTCCACTAAATCGGCAGGTGCCGGATGTATAGAGAGGCGGGCGTAACGGCCCGCTGCGACCCGCGCACTAGGCGGCGCGGATCAATGCGCGAGCCGAATTACTCGGCACCGCCCTGCTCGGCGAGCTTGACGCGAAGCGCTTCCGCAGTGCGGACGAACTTCGACGGCAGCGCCTGGAAGAGGGAGGCAGCCTGAGACTGCTTGCCCTTGAACGCGCCGGCCAGCTTGCTGAGCAGAACCTCGCGGGACTCGAGGTCCGCAAGCTTCTTGATGTCATCGGCGGTGAGCGCCTTACCATCAAGGACACCCGCCTTGATGATCAGGTTGGGGTTTTCCTTGGCGAAGTCACGCAGGCTCTTCGCCGACTCCACCGGGTCACCGGTGATGAAGGCGACCGCGGTCGGACCAGCGAAGTGCTCGTCCAGCGCGGTGATCCCGGCCTGGTTGGCCGCAATCTTGGTCAGCGTGTTCTTCACCACGGCGTACTGGGCGTTCTCACCGAGGGAACGACGCAGCGTCTTGAGCTGCGCGACGGTGAGACCCCGGTACTCGGTCAGCACGGCGGCGTTCGAGCTCTGGAACGCGTCCGTGAGCTCGGCTACCGCGGCAGCCTTGTTGGGCGTCGGCATAGTGCGTCGGCCTCCTTCCGGGTGATGAGGACCGCTCAGAAGGGGCATAAATACGAAACGCCCCGGCGCAGGCGCCAGGGCGTAGCTCAACCGGAACGGATTCCGGGAACTTTCCTTGAACACCTGCGCAGGACGTCCGCACTTAGCGGATCCTTCGGCCACCGCACCCTTGCGAGCACGGCAACGACCAGCGGTCTTTGGCTTCTCCGGAAGAATACGTGAACCACCCGATGTCAAGCAAATCCGCCCGTCCGGACCCCCGCGGGCCGTGTCCCGCAAGGGTTGCGGCGACTCAGTCGTCGAAGTCCACCGTGTCCTCGGCCGGCGGCGGCGCGATCGCGGGCGTCGTACCGAAGGCGGAGAACTTCGCCGTGGTCCGGAGCGGCCCGTTCGAGGTCCCCGTCTCCCTGGAGTCGAGGTAGGCCGCCTTCACCGCCTCCGCGGGCGTCGGTGGCTCGGCAGCGGCCTCCTTGGACCCGGACTTCCCTCCCCTGCCCGCGTCGGCCCCGTCGCCGTCTCAGGCCGTGAGGCCGCCCACGAGGAGTTCGGGGTGAGACGCAAGAACGGGCCCCGGTCCCCCCTGGAGGGGGCCGGGGCCCGTTCGGGCAACTCAGCGGGCCGTCAGGCCCGGCTCAGTCAGACAGCAGCCGGGTCTTCCTCGACGAGGAGGTTCCGGGTGCGGTTGGAGTCCAGCGAGATGCCGGGGCCCATCGTGGTGCTGAGGGCGGCCTTCTTGATGTAGCGGCCCTTCGCGGCGGACGGCTTCAGACGAAGGATCTCGTCGAGGGCCGCACCGTAGTTCTCGACCAGCTGCTCATCGGTGAAGGAGACCTTGCCGATGATGAAGTGCAGGTTCGAGTGCTTGTCGACGCGGAACTCGATCTTGCCACCCTTGATCTCGGTGACAGCCTTCGCGACGTCCATCGTGACGGTGCCGGTCTTCGGGTTCGGCATCAGGCCACGGGGACCGAGCACGCGGCCGAGGCGGCCGACCTTGCCCATGAGGTCCGGCGTGGACACAACGGCGTCGAACTCGTTGAGGCGGTTGCCCTTGGCGATCTCGTTGATGAGCTCGTCGTCGCCGACGATGTCGGCGCCGGCGGCTTCCGCGGCCGCTGCACGGTCACCGGTCGCGAAGACCAGGACCCGGGCGGTCTTGCCGGTGCCGTGCGGGAGGTTCACGGTGCCGCGGACCATCTGGTCGGCCTTGCGCGGGTCTACACCCAGGCGGAAGGCGACCTCGACGGTGCTGTCGAACTTGGTCGTGGAGGTCTCCTTGGCGAGACGGACGGCCTCGAGCGGGGCGTACTGCTTCTCCCGGTCGACCTTCGCGTCCGCAGCGCGGAGAGTCTTGCTGCGCTTCACTTCTGCTCCTGTGTTGTGACTTCAGGGGTGGAGTCGTGGTGCGGACCAGCGCTTGGTCCTACCACTGTCGTGCTGGGGTGGCTGAATCAGCCTTCGACCGTGATGCCCATCGAACGCGCGGTGCCGGCGATGATCTTCTCGGCCGCGTCGATGTCGTTGGCGTTCAGGTCAGGCATCTTGAGCGCGGCGATCTCGCGGACCTGGTCACGCGTAAGCTTCGCGACCTTGGTCTTGTGCGGCTCGCCGGAGCCCTTCTCCACGCCAGCGCTCTTCAGAATGAGGCGCGCGGCCGGCGGGGTCTTGGTGATGAAGGTGAAGGAGCGGTCGTCGTAGACCGTGATCTCCACCGGCACGACCATGCCACGCTGCGACTCGGTCGCGGCGTTGTAGGCCTTGCAGAACTCCATGATGTTGACGCCGTGCTGACCGAGCGCGGGGCCGACCGGCGGAGCCGGGTTGGCCGCACCGGCCTTGATCTGGAGCTTGATAAGCCCCGTGATCTTCTTCTTCTTGGGAGGCATTGCTCTCTCCGGGTCCTAGTGAGAGTTTTTCGCCGCCAATCCGGTCATCCGGATGGAGGCATACCGCACCACGATAACGGGTATCGGCGCGGGGCTAAAAACCGAGCAGGTCAGACCGCCCGCAAGCGGGCAATCTGACCTGTCCGGAAGCGTGTGCCAGAAGGCTGTGGATCAGTTCTTCTGGATCTGGTCGAAGCTCAGCTCGACCGGGGTCTCGCGGCCGAAGATCTCGACGAGACCCTTGACCTTCTTCGAGTCCGGGTTGATCTCGTTGATGGTCGCCTGCAGCGTCGCGAACGGGCCGTCGGTGACGGTGACCGAGTCGCCCACCTCGAAGTCCAGGACCTCGATGGTGCGCTTGACGGAGGGCGCGGGCAGGCCGGCCTCTTCCGCAGCGAGCTTGGCGGCCTTCTCCTGCGCCTCGGGAGCGAGCATCTTGACGATCTCGTCCAGGGTCAGCGGGTACGGGTCGTACGCGTTGCCCACGAAGCCGGTGACGCCGGGGGTGTTGCGGACGACGCCCCAGGACTCGTTCGTCAGGTCCATGCGGACGAGAACGTAGCCGGGCAGCTTGTTCTGCCGGACGTTCTTGCGCTCGCCGTTCTTGATCTGGACGATCTCTTCCTCGGGCACCTCGGCCGAGTAGATGAAGTCCTCGACGTTGAGCGAGACGGCGCGCTGTTCGAGGTTCGCCTTCACGCGCTTCTCGTAGCCGGCGTAGGTGTGGATGACGTACCACTCGCCCGGCAGGCTGCGCAGTTCCTCGCGCAGGGCCTGGATCGGGTCGACGGGCTCGGCGTCCTCGACGGGGGCGGCCTCCTCGGCCTCCTCCTCATCCGCGTCGGCCTCTTCGTCAGCAGCGTCCGCGTCTTCGTCTTCGCCGGTCTCGGCGTCCTCGTCGGCGTCGTCGCCCTCGTCCGCGGACTCGTCGTCCTCGTCCTCGTCGGCGTCAGCCTCGACGTGAGCGGCCTCGATGTGCATCGCGGCGGTCTCGGCGGCGACACCGGCCTGGGCTTCGTCGGCGAGCTCGACTTCGTCGCGGTCCGCGTCCGCCGCCTCGACGATGTCGAGCGCGTCCTCGACGGACTCGACGGAGTCGGGGCTCGCGTTCAGGTTCGGGTCAGACACGGTGGCTGCTTCTTCCTGGATACAAAAGGTGGTCGAACATGCGAAAACGGGCGGCAGCCATCAAGGCGCCGCCCTCCGCGGGGATCAGCCGAAGACGAACTTGGTGGCTTCCTGGAACCCGTAGTCAATCACGGTCACCAGACCGATCATGATGACGACGAACACGATCACCACGGTGGTGTAGGTCGACAGCTGGTTACGAGTGGGCCAGACAACCTTGCGGAGTTCCGCGACGATCTGGCGGTAGAAGAGCGCGAGACGGCCGAGAGGGCCCTTCTTACCGCGCTTGCCGCCCTTGCGGGCCTTCTTCTCGCGAGTGTCGTCCTCGGCGTCAGGCATGTCGATGGAGCCCAGGGCGTCCGTCACGTCTCTCACCTGAATCCGGGTCGTGGCCGTAGCCGCGCCCGGTTGCGCCGCACGGCATTGCATCAAGTACGTACCTGCGCACACATCCGAGAAGGAGTGTGGAGCAGGGCCGGAGGGACTCGAACCCCCAACCGCTGGTTTTGGAGACCAGTGCTCTACCAATTGAGCTACGACCCTTTGCGTCCCCCAACCTACCGCATCCAGATGAGTGCACGGAGTGCTCACGCTCTGCAGCGATCGGCGAGGGCCAACGACGGTTGAGTGTACGTGGTCCGGGCCCTGACGTCGAACAGCATCGGCGACGGGGCCTGTCGTCCGGTAACTGAAACGGCGTGCGGCGCTTCTTCGCCGTCTGGGACGATTGGCCGCATGACCTCTGAAACGCCTTCCGCCGAGCGCCGCGTATCCGCCCGTATCGGTGCCATCTCCGAGTCCGCCACCCTTGCCGTGGACGCCAAGGCCAAGGCCCTCAAGGCCGCCGGGCGCCCGGTGATCGGTTTCGGCGCGGGCGAGCCCGACTTCCCGACGCCGGACTACATCGTCGAAGCCGCTGTCGAGGCCTGCCGCAACCCGAAGTACCACCGCTACACGCCGGCCGGCGGGCTGCCCGAGCTGAAGGCCGCCATCGCCGCGAAGACGCTGCGCGACTCCGGCTACGAGATCGACGCCTCCCAGGTGCTGGTGACCAACGGTGGCAAGCAGGCGATCTACGAGGCCTTCGCGGCCATCCTGGACCCGGGTGACGAGGTCATCGTCCCGGCCCCGTACTGGACCACCTACCCGGAGTCGATCCGTCTCGCCGGCGGTGTCCCGGTCGAGGTCGTCGCCGACGAGACCACCGGTTACCGGGTCTCCGTCGAGCAGCTCGAAGCGGCCCGCACCGAGCGCACGAAGGTCGTCCTCTTCGTCTCCCCGTCGAACCCGACCGGCGCCGTGTACTCGGAGGCCGACGCCGAGGCGATCGGCCGCTGGGCCGTCGAGCACGGCCTGTGGGTCCTGACCGACGAGATCTACGAGCACCTCGTCTACGGCGACGCGAAGTTCGTCTCGCTCCCGGCGATCGTTCCCGAGCTGGCCGACAAGTGCATCATCGTCAACGGCGTCGCCAAGACGTACGCGATGACCGGCTGGCGCGTGGGCTGGGTCATCGGCCCGAAGGACGTGGTCAAGGCCGCGACCAACCTCCAGTCGCACGCCACCTCCAACGTCTCCAACGTGGCCCAGGTCGCGGCGCTGGCCGCCGTCTCCGGCAACCTGGACGCCGTGCACGAGATGCGCACCGCCTTCGACCGCCGCCGCCAGACGATGGTGCGGATGCTGAACGAGATCGACGGCGTGTTCTGCCCGACGCCCGAGGGCGCGTTCTACGTGTACCCGGCGGTCAAGGACGTCCTCGGCAAGGAGATCCGCGGCAAGCGCCCGCAGACCTCGGTCGAGCTCGCGGCCCTCATCCTGGACGAGGCCGAGGTCGCGGTCGTCCCCGGCGAGGCCTTCGGCACCCCCGGCTACCTGCGCCTCTCCTACGCCCTGGGCGACGAGGACCTGGTCGAGGGCGTCTCCCGCATCCAGAAGCTCCTGGCGGAGGCCAAGGCCTGATCCGGCCCGCAGCCAGCCCCTGAGCGGCGGTTCCCCCAACGGGGAGCCGCCGCTCAGGCGTTTCCAGGGGCTCCGCTCATTCGTTCGCGCAAGCCCCCGATCGGTAAAACCCCCTCCCGCCGAGCGCAGCGGTACGGCAGGATCACCAGATGGAGCACGTACGAGATCTCACGCTTCTGCCCAAGGCCCACCTCCACCTGCACTTCACCGGCTCGATGCGGCCGTCGACCCTGCTGGAGCTGGCCGACAAGTACGGCGTCCGGCTGCCCGACGCCCTGACCGGCGGCGAGCCGCCCCGGCTCCGCGCCACCGACGAGCGCGGCTGGTTCCGCTTCCAGCGGCTCTACGACGCCGCCCGCTCCTGCCTGCGTGAGCCCGACGACATCCGCCGCCTGGTCCGCGAGGCCGCGGAGGAAGACGTCCGGGACGGCAGCGGATGGCTGGAGATCCAGGTGGATCCCACCTCCTACGCCCCCCTCCTCGGCGGGATGATCCCGGCCGTCGAGATCATCCTCGACGCCGTCGACGCCGCCTCCCGCGAGACCGGACTCGGCATGCGGGTCGTCATCGCCGCCAACCGCATGAAGCATCCGCTCGACGCCCGTACCCTCGCCCGCCTCGCCGTCCGCTACGCGGACCGCGGCATCGTCGGCTTCGGCCTCTCCAACGACGAGCGCCGCGGCATGGCCCGCGATTTCGACCGGGCCTTCGCCATCGCCCGCGAGGGCGGCCTCCTCGCCGCCCCGCACGGGGGCGAGCTGACCGGCCCGTCCTCCGTCCGCGACTGCATCGACGATCTGCACGCTTCGCGCATCGGGCACGGCGTCCGGGCCGCCGAGGACCCGCGGATCCTCGAGCGGCTCGCCGACCGGCAGATCACCTGCGAGGTCTGCCCGGCGTCGAACGTGGCCCTCGGGGTCTACGAGCGTCACGAGGACGTCCCGCTGCGCACCCTCTTCGAGGCCGGGGTCCCGATGGCCCTGGGCGCGGACGACCCGCTGCTGTTCGGCTCCCGGCTCGCGGCCCAGTACGAGATCGCCCGCCGCCACCACGCCTTCACGGACGCGGAGCTCGCCGAGCTGGCCCGCCAGTCGGTGCGCGGTTCGGCCGCGCCCGTCGACGTACAGGAGAAGCTGCTCACCGGGATCGACCACTGGCTGGTGTCCTGAGCCCCGCCGCGGACCGGTCGCCGCTCACTTCATGAGGCGCAGATCGCCCTCGTGGCAGTCGGCCCGTACCCGCGCGCCGTCGGGGAAGCCGATCTCCAGGTGGGTGCGGCCCTGGGCGGGCAGCGCGTACTCGGCCACCGATTCGACGGTGTCGCCCAGGTGGCGCAGGAAGGGGTGGTCGCCGAGGTCCTCGCCGACCTCGATGCGGCCCCACTCCCCCATGTCGTAGGCCTCGTGCGGCGCGACGGATTCCACGATGAGGCAGGCGTCGGACCCGGTGGTGATCCGGGTGGACTCGCCGGCGCTGTCGAGGAGCCAGACGTCGAGGGGAGCCTCGGAGCGTTCGCCGTCGCTGATGTGCCAGGACGCGACGACTCTTCTGATCGTGCGTCCCACCAGCCGGGTGGGGTCCGTACCGGCCCCGTGCAGGGGACAGAGCATGGGCGGCCGGGACTCCTCAGATGCTGACGCCGACCGTCACCGGTTCATTGACCAGGGTGACGCCGAAGGCCGCGTGGACTCCCGCGACTACCTCGCGGGCCAGTGCCAGGAGGTCTTCGGTGGTGGCCTCGCCGCGGTTGGTGAGGGCGAGGGTGTGCTTGGTGGAGATGCGGGCGGGGCCGTCGCCGTAGCCCTTGGTGAAACCGGCCTTGTCGATCAGCCAGGCCGCGCTGGTCTTCGTACGGCCTTCGCCGGCCGGGTACGCGGGCGGGGCTGCGTCGGGGCCGAGCCGGTCCTGCGCGCGGGCGAGGAAGGCGGCGTACGCCTCGTCGCCGAGGACCGGGTTGTGGAAGAAGGAGCCGGCCGACCAGGTGTCGTGGTCGTCGGGGTCCAGGACCATGCCCTTGCCGGCGCGCAGCCGCAGGACGGTCTCGCGGGCGCGGGCCGCGGGCACCCGGTCGCCGGCCTCGACGCCGAGGGCGCGGGCGGTCTCCGGGTACTTGATCGGCGCGGACAGCCCGCCCGCGTCCTCCAGGGCGAAGCGCACGCGCAGGACGACGTACCGGTCGAGCTGGTGCTTGAAGAGGCTGTCGCGGTACGAGAACGCGCACTCGGCGGCCGACAGCGTGACCGTCTCGCCGCGCGTGCGGTCGTAGGCGACGACCTCGGTGATCGTGTCGCGGACCTCCTGGCCGTACGCCCCGACGTTCTGGATCGGGGTGGCACCGGCCGAGCCGGGGATCCCGGCGAGGCATTCGACGCCCGCGAGCCCCGCTTCCACGGTCCGGGCGACGGCCTCGCTCCAGTTCTCGCCGGCGGCCAGCTCCAGGCGGGTGCCGTCGAGGGCGAACCCGGTGGTCGCGATGCGCAGGGCGGTGCCGTCGAAGCCCCGGTCGCCGATGACGAGGTTGCTGCCGCCGCCGATGATCAGGAGCGGGGTGCCGCTCTCGTCCGCGGCGCGCACGGTGGCGACGACCTCGGCGTCGGTGGTCGCGGTGACCAGCCGGGCGGCGGGGCCGCCGAGCCGGAAGGTGGTCAGCGGGGCGAGGGGGGCGTCGTGGAGTTCCTGCACGTGGACAAGAGTACGGTCCGCGTCCCCCCAACCGGGCGGGGCCACGGACCGTGAGCGCGCCACGGGCGCCGGACCCTTCAGACGGCCGCCTTCTCCAGGGCGGGAGCGTCGGCCTCCTCGGCCGCCCGGCCGGCCGTCGCGCGGGCCTTCTCCTTGTCCCGGCCGGGGAGCAGCAGTGCCAGGGTGGCGGCCACGGCGACGACCGCGGCGCCGATCCACAGGGCGGGGACGGTCCCGTCGGTGAAGGACTGGCCGGACTCGTAGCCGCCCCGGGCGGAGAAGACGGAGGCGAGGACGGCGACGCCGAGTGCTCCGCCGACCTCGCGCAGTGCGCTGTTGGCTCCGGCGGCCTTGCCCTGGTCGGCGGGGGCGACGGTGGACATGAGGGCGTTGGAGGCGGGGGCGAAGTAGAGGCCCATGCCGATGCCGCTGATGATCAGGGCCGGCAGCTGGGCGGCGTAGGAGACGTCGGTGCTGAGGATCGTGGCGAACCAGCCGAGACCGACCGCCTGGAGGGCCAGCCCGGCGGCGACGACGGGGCGGCTGCCGATCCGGTCGGAGAGGATCCCGGAGATCGGCGCGACGATCATCGGCATGCCGGTCCAGGGGAGCATGCGCAGTCCGGCTTCGGTGGGCGAGTAGCCGACGACGCCCTGGAGGAACTGGCTCAGCAGGAAGATCGAGCCGAACATCCCGACGAACATCAGCAGGCTGGCCATGTTGATGCCGAAGAAGCCCCGGTTGCGGAAGAGCCGCATGGGCAGCACGGGGTTGGCGGAGACGAACCCGTGGCGGATGAACACGCCCACGAGGACCACTCCGAGGATCAGCGCGGCGAGCACGGGACCGCTGGTCCAGCCGTGCGCGTTGGCGTTGACGAGTCCGTAGACGATGCCGAAGAGTCCGCCGCTGATCAGGAGCGTGCCGGGGACGTCGAGCTTGGCCTTGGGGGCGGTCGACTCGGCGAGGCGCAGCCGGGAGAGCGGGATCAGGGCCAGCCCGATCGGGACGTTCAGCCAGAAGATCCACTGCCAGGAGATGTGCTCGGTGAGGCTGCCGCCGATGAGGGGTCCGCTGGCCACGGCGAGGCCGCTGAGGGCTCCGTAGATCCCGAGGGCCATGCCGCGCCGGGCGGCGGGTACGGCGACGGTGAGCAGGGTGAGGGAGAGCGGCATCATGATGGCCGCGCCCACTCCCTGGACCGCGCGGGCGGCGATGAGCTCGTCGATGCCGGGCGACAGCGCGGCCGCGGCGGAGGCGCCGGTGAAGACGACCATGCCAGCGATGAAGAGCCGCCGCCGTCCGAACCGGTCACCGAGGGCCGCCCCGAACATGAGGAGGACGGCGAAGGTGAGCGTGTACGCGTTCACCGTCCACTCCAGGTCCTCCAGCTTCCCGCCGAGATCGGCGCGGATGGCGGGAAGCGCGGTGGTGACGACGAGGTTGTCGAGCGCGGCCATGAAGCCGGCGGCTCCGGTGATGACGAGGGCCCAGATCGCGGGCCCTCGCAGCTTGGTGTCGGTGTCGGACATGACTCCCCCAAAACTAGTTATTACTCACTAACTTCACAGGACAGGACTTGGCCCGGCAGCACTTCGCGCCGGGACGGACGTGGGCCCGCTTCGGACCACCGGGCCCCACCAGGGACTGCTTCGGACTACTTGGGCCGGACGCCGGGATAGCAGCCGTCCCAGACCCGGTGACCGGGCGGGAACCCCATGGCCGCCTGGACGCTGATCAGCATCCCGAAGGCCAGGAAGGTGGTCGTCTCCTTCGGGTCCGCTCCGAGCGGCACGTGCAGGGTGTCCCACAACTCCATCCAGGCGGCCCGCACCATCTCCCCGAAGGCCGGTTCCCCGGCGGCTTCGGCGGCGGCGACGGTCACGTAGGTCTGGAGCTGCATCTGCAGCTTCTCCGGATGCTCGGCGATCAGCTGCATGTACGCGACGCCCATCGCCTCGACCATCCCCTCACCACCGCCCTCGTGGGCCTTGGCGGCCTCCACGACGACGAGCCGGATGTCCTCCATGCAGCGGGTGGCGGCGGCGAGGAAGATCGCCTGCTTGTTGGGAAAGAGCCGGAACAGGTAGGGCTGCGAGACCCCGACCCGCTTGGCGATCGCCTCGGTGGAGGTGCCGTAGTACCCGCCCTTGGCGAACTCGCTCATCGCCGCCCGGATGACGCTCTCGCGCCGCTCTTCCGCACTCATCCTCGCCATGTTTCGAAGTTAGTGGCCAATCACTAACTTGGCAACCCCTGAGGTCGAGAGGGAAATGGCGGGGCGGGGGAACGGCCGGGCGGGCAGACGCGATCGCCTGCCCGCCCGGCGGAACCGCTACGCCAGCGCGACCACCGCGCGCGACCGTCCCAGTACCTTCTGACCGGCGCTCGTCGCGACCAGGTCGACCCGCACCCGGTTGTCGTCGAGCTTCGCCGCGACCTTGGCCGTGACCTCGATCAGCGCGCCCTGGCCGTCGTTCGGGACGATGACCGGCTTCGTGAACCGCACCCCGTACTCCACGACGGCGCCCGGGTCGCCCACCCAGTCGGTGACCACGCGGATCGCCTCGGCCATGGTGAACATGCCGTGCGCGATCACGTCCGGCAGCCCGACCTCGGTGGCGAACTTCTCGTTCCAGTGGATCGGGTTGAAGTCACCCGACGCACCCGCGTACCGGACGAGCGTGGCCCGCGTCACGGGGAAGGAGGCCGCCGGCAGCTCGGTGCCGACCTCGACCTCGTCGTACTGGATCTGCGCAGCCATCTCAGGCCTCCTCGGTGGCGGCGGTGGCGGGAGCCTCGTCGGCAGCGGCGGCGGGAGCCTCGTCGGGCTCCGGGGCGCGGGAGACGAGCTTCGTCCAGGCCGTCACCACGTGCTCACCGGACTCGTCGTGGACCTCGCCGCGGATGTCGATGATGTCGTTGCCCGCCATGGTCTTCACGGCCTCGATGGTCGAGGTGACCGTCAGCCGGTCGCCGGCCCGCACGGGCCGCACGTACCTGAACGTCTGGTCTCCGTGCACGACGCGGCTGTAGTCCAGCCCCAGCTGCGGGTCCTCGACGACCTGGCCCGCCGCCGCGAAAGTGATGGCGAACACAAAGGTCGGCGGGGCGATCACGTCCGGGTGACCGAAGGCCTTGGCGGCATCGGGGTCGGTGTAGACGGGATTCGCGTCACCCACCGCCACCGCGAATTCGCGGATCTTCTCCCGGCCGACCTCGTACGGATCGGTGGGCGGGTAGCTCCGCCCCACGAAGGACTGGTCGAGCGCCATGACCCACTACCTCCTAGTGAAACGACACGAGGCCGCCCCCCAAATGAAGGGGACGACCTCGTGACTGTGCCTGTTATTCGAGACTTCGCTGGGGTCAGCGGGTCTCGCGGTGCGCGGTGTGCGAGTTGCAGCGCGGGCAGTGCTTCTTCATCTCAAGACGGTCCGGGTTGTTACGCCGGTTCTTCTTGGTGATGTAGTTCCGCTCCTTGCACTCCACGCAGGCCAGCGTGATCTTCGGGCGGACGTCGGTGGCAGCCACGTGAGTGCTCCTTGACGGACATTAGGGACGGATGAACGCATAAAAGAGTAGCCGATCGGGAGACCGACCCCGCAATCGGCTACTGTGTGTAGCGGCGACCGGACTTGAACCGGTGACACAGCGATTATGAGCCGCTTGCTCTACCGACTGAGCTACGCCGCTTTGATGAGATCCGTTCCCCACCCGAGGGTGGGGAACCTCTCTCACCAGAGCCCCAATGCGGAATCGAACCGCAGACCTTCTCCTTACCATGGAGACGCTCTACCGACTGAGCTATTGGGGCGAGCGAGGAAGACATTACACGGTGGTCCGCCGATCGCCCAAATCCTTTGCGGGGCCTGGCCTCCGAGCACTCCCGCCGAGTTTCTTGATCGGCCCGGAACACCTTCCCGGGACCCCCGAAGACGCTTTTCGCCCCGAAAAGTGTCCGGGGTCACATCGCGGGCACACCGGTACGACTATTGCCCTCTTCCGCGAAGCGGGCACCCCCGCCCCCTAGGCTCTGAGCACGCTGCGTGATCTTGGGCCGCGAGGCTGCGGCCACGGGCCCAGGAACCGCCCGAGCCACCGCAGGAGCGCGATGTCCGACAGCCAGCCGCAGCAGCCGCAGCCGTCCCACTCTGCGCGGGGCCGCCCGACCGGCGACGGAAGCCCCGCGGCGGCGGCCGAATCCACCACCCTCCTCCTCACCGGCGCCCGCCTCACCGACGGCCGCACCGTGGACGTCCGCCTCGCCGGCGGCCGGATCCAGGCCGTGGGCACCGCCGGCAGCCTGCCCGCCTCCGCGGGCTCCCGCGTCGACCTCGGCGGCTACCTCCTGCTCCCCGCCCCCGCCGAGCCCCACGCCCACGGGGACACCGCCCTGACCGCCGACAGCGAAGGGCCCGTCTCCTACTCCCCCGACGAGGTCCAGCGCCGCTGCACCGAAGCCGCGCTGCTCCAGCTCGGACACGGCGCCACGGCCGTGCGGTCCCACGTGCGCATCGGCGACGTGCACGGGATCGGCCCCATGGAGGCCGTGCTCCAGGCCCGGCGTTCCCTGCGCGGGCTCACCGACCTCACCGCGGTCGCCGTGCCCCGGCTGCTGACCGGGGTGGCCGGGACCGACGGGCTGGCCATGCTGCGGGACGCCGTCAAGATGGGCGCCTCCGTCATCGGCGGCTGCCCCGACCTCGACCCCGACCCGACGGGCTTCCTCGAAGCCATACTGGAGCTGGCGGCCGAGCACGGCTGCCCCGTGGACCTGCACACCGACGGGGACGACCCCGCCCGCCTGTCCCGGCTCGCGGCGATGGCCGGCGGGCTGCGGCCGGGCGTGTCCATCGGCCCCTGCGGCGGCCTGTCCCGGCTCCCGCTGGACGTGGCGCACCGGGCCGCCGACCAGCTGGCCGCGGCCGGAGTGCGGGTCACCTGCCTCCCCCAGGGCGACTGCGCGGCCCTGGAACGCCGCGGCCTGCGCACCGCCCCCGTCCGGCTGCTGCGCACCGCCGGGGTCCGCGTCGCCGCCGGCAGCGGGGCGCTGCGGGACACCGGCAACCCGGTCGGCCGCGGGGACCCGCTCGAAGCGGCGTACCTCCTGGCCTCCCAGGGCGGGCTGCGCGCCACCGAGGCCTACCACTCGGTCAGCGGGGCCGCCCGCGAGGCGATGGGGCTCCCGGAGGTGCGGGTGGAGGCCGGTTTCCCCGCCGAGCTGCTCGCCGTGCGCGGGGACCGGATCGCGAGCGTGCTCTCTCTCGCGTACAGCCGGATCGTGATCCACCGCGGCCGGGTGGTAGCCCGGACGAGTGCCGTACGGGAGTACTGCGATTCGGCCGTCGCAGTGGCCCTGGACCTGCCGCGGCAGGGCCGTATGGAGCCCGGTCCCTGAGCGTTCACCGCATGTTCCCGGGCGCCCCGGCCCGGCTCGTCGTACGGTCGGGACATGCGCATCGTCATCGCGGGTGGACACGGTCAGATCGCGCTGCGGCTGGAGCGCCTGCTCGCCGCGCGCGGGTACGAGGTCGCGGGCATCATCCGCGACCCGGCACAGGGCGACGACCTCAGGCAGGCGGGCGCCGAACCGGTGCTGTGCGACCTGGAATCGGCGTCGGTCGAACATGTGGCGGGCATCCTGCAGGGCGCGGACGCCGCGGTGTTCGCGGCCGGCGCGGGTCCCGGCAGCGGAGCCGGACGCAAGGACACGGTGGACCGGGGCGCGGCGGTGCTGTTCGCGGATGCGGCCGAACGGGCCCGGGTACGCCGCTTCCTGATGGTCTCTTCGATGGGCGCGGACCCGCGCCACGGGGGCGACGAGGTCTTCGACGCCTACCTCCGCGCCAAGGGTGAGGCCGACGAGCACGTCCGCACCCGGCTGGGCCTGGAGTGGACGGTCCTGCGCCCCGGGGCCCTGGTCGACGACGCGGGTAGCGGACTGGTCCGTCTGGAGGCCCGGACGGGGCGCGGGCCGGTCCCGCGCGATGACGTGGCGGCGGTGCTGGCCGAACTGATCGAGACCCCCGCGACCGCCGGCCTCACCCTGGAACTGGTCTCCGGCTCGACCCCGGTGGCGGTGGCGGTCAAGGACGTCGCGGGCAACTGACCGACGCGACCGGAAGCCGGGCCGGGCCCTTGGTCCTGGTCCGGCCCCGGCCGGACCTGTCCGGCCGGGGCGAGGGCCCGGCCCGGACCATGGGCCCAGCCCGGGCCGAGGACGCGGCCCGGGTGGTCAGAATTCGGCGGTCACCTGGTCGTCGGAGCGCCCGACCGAGTCCTGCTGGAACCGCTTCTCGTACGCCTCCCGGATCCGCTCGATGCGCTTGCCGCGCTCGTCGGCCTCCTTCTCCGGGTAGAGCAGCACCACCTCGTAGGAGGTCTCGCGGATGACCTTGCCGTCCCGCTGCCACTGGCCGCGCCCGTCCTGGAGGGTGAGCCCCTCCGGGAAGGCCGGGGTGATCTCCCGGTCGAGGAAGGCCATGAACTCCCGCTCCTCGACCGGCGGTCGGCCGTCCGGCCGCTCGGTGCCGAAGTAGAGCCGGGTCTCCTGGTAGGGGTTGCCCACATGGCTGTGCAGCGCCGCCCCGACGAGGGCCGGGATCCCGGCCCCGAGCAGGGCGAGGAGCACCCCGCCGCCGACCTTTCCGCGCGTTTCAGAAGTAAATTTCACGCCGGGTGAACGACCGGGCATCCGCATCGGCACGCCGGACCCACCCGATGGAGTCACACCCCGTCCACGCCCGTCCACACCCCGTCCACGCCCGTCCACGCCTCGTCCACGCCCGTCCACGCCCGTCCGCGCCTCGTCCACGCCCGTCCGCGCCGCCCGGCCCCTCACCCCGTCTCCACCCTGCGGCGCCACCACGGGTCCCCCGGCGGGGCGTGGGGATCGTTGAGCGTGCGGGCCAGGAACCTCGCGTCGAGCGGCGCGAGCACGGCCCGCAGCTCCCGCGCGGCCCGGCGGGTCAGTACGCGGCAGAGGACCTCCAGGGTCTCCCGCTGATCTTCGTCCCAGGAGGAGGCGCAGCAGGGGCATTCCCGGCTCCAGTCCGGGTAGATCACCCAGGGCCCTCGCTGGTACACCGTCGCGCGCCAGGCGGACAGCGCGCGATGGGCCGCGCCCGGCTCGTAGCGGTCGCGTGCGATGCGGGTGATCTCCGCGAGGGTGCGGGAGGAGACTCCCGGCACGACGGCCCGGTCGTCCGCTCGGGACGACCGGCGTGGCAGGTCCGACCGGACCCGCGAGGGCGCCTTACGCCCCATGGCCCTTTCGGCCGCTGATGCTGATGCTGATGCTGATCATGCGGACAGCATGCCCCTCCGCCCGCGTCGGCGCCCACGGATTTTTCGGGGAACGAGAAAGCCCCCGTATCGCGTTTCCGCAATACGGGGGCTCCACTCGCGTGGCGGCGCCAGGGTTCGAACCTGGGTAGGCTGAGCCGGCAGATTTACAGTCTGCTCCCTTTGGCCACTCGGGCACACCGCCAAGAGACGTTGCCATTATTTCCGCCTTGCGGCGGCGCTCCCTGGCAACGACGTAAACGATACCTGATGACCGGGGGTGCTTCGCCACCGGATTGATCAGCGCCGCACCCGGGTGCGGTGGCTAGGCTTTGCCGAGCGGACCGGGGATGTCCGGCCGCGCCCTTCGGGGCCGTCACAGCCGACTTCAAGGAGCCACAGCACATGGCCGACTCCAGTTTCGACATCGTCTCGAAGGTCGAGCGGCAGGAGGTCGACAACGCCCTCAACCAGGCCGCCAAGGAGATCTCCACCCGCTTCGACTTCAAGGGGACGAACGCCTCGATCTCCTGGTCCGGCGAGAAGATCCTGATGGAGGCGAACGGCGAGGAGCGCGTCAAGGCCATCCTGGACATCTTCGAGACCAAGCTGGTCAAGCGCGGGATCTCGCTCAAGTCTCTCGACGCCGGTGAGCCGCAGCTGTCCGGCAAGGAGTACAAGATCTTCGCGACCATCGAGGAAGGCATCTCCCAGGAGAACGCCAAGAAGGTCGCGAAGATCATCCGGGACGAGGGCCCCAAGGGTGTCAAGGCCCAGGTCCAGGGCGAGGAGCTGCGCGTCACGTCCAAGAGCCGTGACGACCTCCAGGAGATCCAGGCCCTGCTCAAGGGCAAGGACCTGGACTTCGCGATCCAGTTCGTCAACTACCGCTGACCGCCGACTCCCGTCCGCGATCAGCCCGTACGCCGGCCCGGCGGTCCTTCGAGGACCGCCGGGCCGCGGCGTTCGCGGGGCGAGGGCGCCCGGTGGGTGTGTGCCGGGCGTGAGCGGCGTACGCGCCTGCGCGGCCCTCCGTGGGCACTTGGGGCACAGCGAGTGCGCCGCCCACGCTGAGGTGTGTCCAGCACCGCCGTGACAGGGGGGTTTCCGCATGCCTGGGACCGGCACGCTGCGCGAGGACTTCGGCGCGTCCGTGGTCGTCGCGCTCGTCGCACTACCGCTCTGCGTCGGGGTGGCGGTCGCCTCCGGCGTACCGGCCGAGCTGGGCATCGTCACCGGTGTGGTGGGCGGGCTCGTCACCGGGTGGTTCCGCGGGAGTTCGCTCCAGGTGAGCGGCCCGGCCGCGGGGCTCACCGTGCTCGTCTACGAGGCCGTGCGGACCTACGGGATGCCCGCGCTCGGCGTACTGGTCCTCGCCGCCGGCCTGGTGCAGCTGTGCATGGGCGTACTGCGGCTCGGAAGGTGGTTCCGGGCGATCTCCGTGGCCGTCGTGCACGGGATGCTCGCCGGCATCGGACTCGTGCTGATCTCCGGTCAGCTGTACGCCATGGCCGACGCCCGGGCCCCTGCGGGGACCCTGGAGAAACTGGCGGGCGCGGCTTCGCTCGCCGCGCGGGCCGACTGGACCGCCGTGGCGCTCGGGGCCGGGACCATCGCCGTCCTGGTGGCCTGGCGCCGGATGCCGGACCGGCTGCGGCTGGTGCCGGGGGCGCTCGTCGGGGTGGCGGCCGCGACCGGCGCGGCCGTGGTGCTGCGGCTGCCCGTGGAGCGGGTCCGGGTGACAGGGGTCCTGCAGGCCGTCTCGCCGCCCGCGTGGGGGGACTTCGGGGTGCTGGCCTCCGCGGGGGCCGTGGGGACCGTGATCGCCCTCGCGCTGATCGCCTCCGCGGAGACGCTCTTCAGCGCGGCCGCCGTGGACCGCATGCACGACGGGGCCCGGACCGACTACGACTGCGAACTGGTCGCCCAGGGCGTCGGGAACACCCTCTGCGGGGTGCTCGGAGCGCTGCCGATGACCGCCGTCATCGTGCGCAGCGCCGCCAATGTCGAGGCGGGCGCCCGCACTCGGACCTCCCGGGTCCTGCACGGGGGCTGGCTCCTGCTGTTCGCCGTGGCGGTGCCCGGACTGCTGGAGTCCGTACCGCTCGCCGCGCTGGCCGGGGTGCTGCTGCACGCCGGCTGGAAGCTGCTGCCGGCCCGGCAGGTGGCCGCCCTGTGGCGGACGCACCGGGGCGAGGCTGTGGTCCTGGTGGCGACGGCCTCGGCGATCGTGGCCACCAACCTCTTCGAGGGGGTCCTCGCCGGTCTGGGGCTCGCCGTCGCCAAGGCGGCCTGGGAGACCTCCCACGTGCACCTGGAGGAGGTGTGGGAGGGCGATGAGCTGTGCGTGCGGATCCTGGGCAACGCCAGCTTCCTGCGGCTGCCCAAACTCCTCGACGAACTGGACGCGCTGCCGCCCGGCGCCGCCGTGCGCCTGGACCTGAGCGGACTGCGCCACCTCGACCACGCCTGCCTCACGGCGCTCGACGGCTGGGAACGGGCCCGCACCCCGCTCCCCGGCCGGGAAGGCGTCATCTAGCCCGGCTACCCTCCGGCCGTGAACACGGAATTGAAGCGCACGCTGGGAGTCTTCGACGCGGTCGTCGTCGGGCTCGGCGCGATGGTCGGGGCGGGGATCTTCGCGGCGCTCGCCCCGGCGGCGCGCGCGGCCGGCGGGGCGCTGCTCGCGGCCCTCGCGCTGGCGGCTCTGGTGGCCTACTGCAACGCGCACTCCTCGGCGCGGCTGGCGGCCCGCTACCCGTCCTCGGGCGGCACCTACGTGTACGGGCGCGAGCGGCTCGGGCCCTTCTGGGGATATCTGGCGGGCTGGGGCTTCGTCGTCGGCAAGACGGCCTCCTGCGCGGCGATGGCCCTCACGGTCGGGGCCTATGTGTGGCCCGGCCAGGAGCGGGCGGTGGCCGTGGCGGCGGTGGTGGCACTGACCGCCGCGGGCTACGGCGGGGTGCAGAAGTCGGCCCGGATCGCCCGGGTGATCGTGGCGGCCGTACTGGCCGTGCTGGCCGGGGTCGTGGCGATCTGCCTGACCTCGGGCGCGGCCGACGCGGCCCGGCTCGGCGGCGGCGACTGGAGCGGCGGGGAGCACGGCGTCCTCGGCCTGCTCCAGGGCGCCGGGCTGCTGTTCTTCGCCTTCGCGGGCTACGCCCGGATCACCACCCTGGGCGAGGAGGTGCGCGATCCGGAGCGCACGATCCCGCGGGCGGTGCCCCTCGCCCTGGGGATCGCCCTGCTCGTGTACGCCGCGGTCACGGTGGCGGCGCTGTCGGTGCTCGGCCCCGACGGACTGGCACGCTCGGCGGCTCCGATGGCCGACGCCGTGCGGGCGGCCGGGTGGCCCGGACTGACTCCCGTCGTCCGGGCGGGTGCGGCCCTGGCGGCGCTGGGCTCGCTGCTGGCCCTCGTGCTCGGGGTGTCGCGGACCGGCCTGGCGATGGCCCGGGACGGCCATCTCCCGCGCGCGCTGGCCGCCGTACATCCCCGGCACCAGGTGCCGCACCACGCCGAGCTGGCGGTGGGCGCGGTGGTGGCGGTGCTCGCGGCCACCACCGATCTGCGGGGCGCGATCGGCTTCTCCTCCTTCGGAGTGCTGGCCTACTATGCGATCGCGAACGCTTCCGCGTGGACTCTCGATTCAGCTGTCAAGGGCCGGGCCGTGGCAGCGGCGGGGCTGTCCGGCTGTGTGGTGCTGGCCTGCGCGTTGCCCGCCGCGTCGGCGCTGACGGGGGCCGCGGTGCTGGCGCTGGGCGCGGTGGCCTACGGGGTGCGGCGGCGACTCACACCCGGGATCTGAACTCGGCCCAGGGGGTCAGTTCCAGGTCCCACTCCTCCCCCGCGCCCGAGTCGTCGCTGAACCAGGCGGTGCCGTCGAGCCAGCCGCGCAGCCAGTCGGCGAGGCCGGCCGCATCGACGAACCAGGTGAGATCGGGCTCCCCCGAGCTCGGGTCGAACAGCAGGACTTGGGCGGAATCGGAGCGGCAGTCCACGCAGGCCTGCATGTGGCAGCCGAAGTCGGCTATCGGCAGCACGCCCTCCGGCCAGCGCCAGGCGGAGGTGCGCATCGAGGCGTACGAGGCGACGCTCTGCTCCAGCGGCAGCAGGCCGGACTCGGGGCCGAACCCGCCGTTCGCGACGCAGGTGTAGAGCGCGGCCAGCAGCGGCGGCAGGGCGAAGCCGAGTATGTCCTCGGCCCGGCGCAGCCCCTCGGCGTCCAGGGGCGCCGGGAGCGGTCCCTCGGGCCCTTGGTACTCCTGCCGGGAGCCGTGCGCACGTCCGGCGACTTGCTTCAGCAACTGCTCGGTCTCGTCCATGCACTCATGGTGACCGGCCCCACTGACAATCGCCCCGACCTGCGGGTTTCACCCGCTCCTACCCGCTCTGGGCGGCTATCTGCCGTTCTCCGGCTCCGCAGGGGTCCCGCTCGCCGAGTCGTACCCGACGAAGAAGGTGGGCCGGCGCTGCACGGCCGTGTAGATGCGGCCGATGTACTCGCCGAGCAGGCCGACGCAGATCAGCTGCACGGCCCCGAGGAAGAGCATCATGATGAACAGCGAGGTCCAGCCGGGAACGGTCTTGCCGCCCAGGTAGATGGCCAGGGTGGCGCCCACCATCAGCAGGCAGCCGAAGAAGCTGGCCACGCCCAGCCAGGTCGCCAGGCGCAGCGGCGCGGCGGAGAAGTTGATGATGCTGTCGAGGCCGAGCCTGATCATCTTGCTCAACGGGTACTTGGTCTCGCCCGCCACCCGCTCCTCGCGCTGGTAGGCGACCTGTCCGCTCGGGAAGCCGAGCCACGGCACCAGCAGGCGGTACACCTGGTGCTGGTCGGGCATGGACTTGACCGCTTCGACCGCGGCGCGGCTCAGCAGCCGGAAGTCGCCCGCCTGGGCGGGGACCTGCTTGCCGACCAGGCGGCGCACCAGCCAGTAGTAGGCGCCGGCCGAGCGCCGTTTGAAGCCGGTGTCGGTGCTCCGGTCGTCGCGGACCCCGTAGACGATGTCGAGGTGGTCCCGGCGGGCCAGGCCGAGCATCTCCGGGATCTTCTCGGGCGGGTCCTGGAGGTCCGCGTCGAGGCTGGCCACGTAGGCCCCGACCGCGCTGTGGAGGCCCGCGGTGAGGGCGGCCTGGTGGCCGGAGTTCCCGCGCAGCCGCACGATGCGCAGCTCGGGCCACTTCACCTGGAACTCCGCCAGGAGCTCGGCAGTGCGGTCCTTGCTGCCGTCGTCGACGGCGACGACCTCGTAGCCGATGTCCATGCCGTCGAGTGCCGGGCGCAGCCTTGCCACCAGGGCGGGCAGCGCGTCCTCCTCGTTGTACATCGGCACGACGACCGAAAGGGTCGTCGTGACCGACGGGTTCGTGGAGGGCTCAGTCGACATCGGTTCTTCCCTGCCCGTTGTTCGTGCCGCGCGTTCGTGTCGCGGGTCCGCAACGCGGAACTTTAATACGAGCGGGGCGAACCGCCCCGAGCGTTCCGCGGCCGACGCGGGGCTTCACCGGTTTCCCGGGCTCCGGCGGGCTCAGCGCGAGGCGAACGGCGCGTCCGTCGGGACGATCTCGCGGCCCAGCGGGAGCAGGGACAGCGGGACCATCTTGAAGTTCGCGATGCCGAACGGGATTCCGATGATCGTGACGCACAGCGCGATGCCGGTGACGATGTGCCCGAGCGCCAGCCACCAGCCGGCCAGGATCAGCCACAGGACGTTTCCGATGCAGGACGCGGTGCCCGAGTCGTGCCGCTCGACGGTCGTGTACCCGAAGGGCCACAGGGCGTAGACCGCGATCCGGAAGGAGGCGATGCCGAAGGGGATGCCGATGATCGTGATGCAGAGGATCACGCCGGCCAGGCAGTAGCCGAGGAACAGCCAGATGCCGCTGAGTACGAGCCAGATGAGGTTGAGGATGGTCTTCACTGACTTCGGCCTGCCATCTGTTCGAGCCGGGCGATGCGCTCGGCCATCGGAGGGTGTGTGGAAAACATTTTGGACAATCCCTCACCTGGGCGGAAGGGGTTGGCGATCATCATGTGGCTCGCCGTCTCCAGCCTCGGCTCCGGCGGCAGCGGGAGCTGCTTGGTGCCCGCGTCCAGCTTGCGCAGGGCGCTGGCGAGGGCGAGGGGGTCGCCGGTGAGCTGGGCTCCGGAGGCGTCCGCCTCGTACTCGCGGGAGCGGCTGATGGCCAGCTGGATCACGGACGCGGCCAGTGGGCCCAGGATCATGATCAGCAGCATGCCGAAGAGCCCGGGGCCCTCGTCGTCGTTGGAGCGGCCGATGGGGATCAGCCAGGCGAAGTTGACCAGGAACATGATCACGGACGCGAGGGCGCCCGCGACGGACGAGATGAGGATGTCCCGGTTGTAGACGTGGCTCAGCTCGTGGCCGATGACCCCGCGCAGTTCGCGTTCGTCAAGGATCCGCAGGATCCCCTCGGTGCAGCAGACCGCGGCGTTGCGCGGGTTGCGGCCGGTGGCGAAGGCGTTGGGCGCCTCGGTCGGCGAGATGTAGAGCCGGGGCATGGGCTGGCGCGCGGACGTCGACAGCTCGCGCACCATGCGGTAGAGCTCGGGTGCCTCGAACTCGCTCACGGGGCGGGCGCGCATCGCGCGTAGAGCCAGCTTGTCGCTGTTCCAGTACGCGTACGCGTTGGTCCCGAGGGCGACGAGGACGGCGACGATCAGGCCGCCCCGCCCGAAGAAGCTTCCGATGACGATGATGAGTGCCGACAGACCGCCGAGGAGTACGGCGGTCTTCAGCCCGTTGTGCCGGCGGTGCACGGTACGCCCTCCAAGTGGTACGGCAGGGGCCCCCGGTCGAGGATCTGTCTGGTCGAGGATCTTTCTGTCTGAGGGCCCACGGTCCAGTGGAACCTCCCTTCCTGGTCAACGCCAGGTGAGGACGGCAGGTTCCCGGACCGCGCCCGGCCCGTGCGCCCCAGGAGCCCCCGGCGCGCACGGTCCCCGAGGCCGCTGCGGACGTTGGGCCGTACGGGTGGCGGCATGTGGGTGACGGCCGCGGCGGACGGGCCGGACCGTGGCGGGGGCGTGGCGGGGGCGGTGGCGGGGGGCAGTGGCGGGGGCGGTGGCCGGGGGCTACAGCGGGAAGAGGCTGCCCGTCGCGAAGCGCAGCACCAGTTGCGGGGCGCCCGAGAGGATCAGGGCGGCCGCGGCGGTGAGCACGATGGCCGCGGTGACCGGCCACGGGGTCCTGGAACCCGTACGGGGCCTCGCGCCCTCTCCGGCGTCCGGGGACTTGGTCTCACCCTCCGGGGTGCGGAAGAGCAGGGCCGTCCAGCGCAGGTAGTAGTACAGCGCGACGACCACGTTGACGGCCATGACCACGGCGAGCCAGCCCAGCCCCGCGTCGACGGCCGACCGGAAGACGGTGACCTTCGCGAACAGCCCGATGATGCCCGGCGGCAGACCGGCGAGGCAGAGCAGGAAGAAGGCCAGCGCGAGGGCGGCGAGCGGGCGCTCGGCGTACAGGCCCCGGTAGTCGGCGAGCCGGTGCAGGGGCTTCGTACGGGCCACCAGGGCGGCCACTGCGAAGGCGCCGAGGTTCACGGCCGCGTACATGAGGGCGTAGGCGACGGTGGAGCCGATCTGGTCGCGCCCGGCGTAGGCGGCGGCCGCGACCGGGACCAGCAGGTAGCCGGCCTGGCCGACCGAGGACCAGGCGAGCAGCCGTACGGCGCCGTTCGGGCGCTCCGCGGACTGGCGCAGCGCGGCGGCGTTGCCCAGCGTCATGGTGAGCGCGGCGAGGACGGCGAGGGCGGGGCCCCAGACGTCGGAGTACGCGGGGAACGCGATCACGGTGACGAGGATGAGGCCGGTGAAGCCGACGGCCTTGCCGATGACCGAGAGGTACCCGGCGACGGGCAGCGGAGCGCCGACGTAGGTGTCCGGGACCCAGAAGTGGAAGGGGACGGCGGCGGTCTTGAAGGCGAAGCCGACGAGGGTGAGCGCGACGCCGGCCATGGCGAGGGTGTCGAGCTGCCCGGGAACGTGTTCGAGCCCGTCGGCGACCTGGTCGAGGTGGAGGGAGCCGGTGGCGGCGTAGACGAAGCTGACGCCCATCAGCGACACGGCGGTGGCGGTGACGGAGGACAGGAAGAACTTGAGGGCGGCCTCGGAGGAGAGCCGGTCGCCGCGGCGCATGCCGACGAGGGCGAAGGCGGGCAGCGAGGCGACTTCGAGGGCGACGATCAGGGTGGCGAGGTCGCGGGAGGCGGGCAGCAGGGCCGCGCCGGCGGCGGAGGAGAGCAGCAGGAACCAGTACTCGCCGGCCGGCATGCGGGCTTCGCGGACGGTGGTCAGCGACAGCAGGGCGGTGACCAGGGCGCCGCCCAGGACGAGGAACTGGACGACCAGCGCGAAGTGGTCGGCGGCGTAGCTGCACGAGGCGGCGTCGGCCGTGCCGGGTCCGGTCAGGCAGAAGGTCGTGCGGTCGCCCGCGCGCAGGGGCAGCAGGGTGGCGGTCGCGGCGGCCAGTCCGGCCACGGAGAGCCAGCCGAGCAGCGGCTTGCGGCGCTCGGGTACGAAGAGGTCGGCGACCAGGACGACCAGGCCGACGGCCGCGGTGACGACCACGGGCGCGATGGCGAGCCAGTCGACGGACTGGACCAGGCCGGGGGCGTCGGCCGCGGCGGTGGCGGCGCTGGTGATGGGGTGAAGGACCGTCATGAGTTCCCTCCCGCGAGGAGCTTCTGGACGGCCGGGTCGGTGAGGCCGAGGAGGACCGCGGGCCAAAGGCCGGCGAGGACGGTGAGGGCGACGAGCGGGGTCCAGGCGGCGAACTCGTAGTGCTGGATGTCGCTGAGGGCCGCCGGGGCGGTGCCTTCGGCGCGGACGGCCTTCGGGTCGCCCATGCACACGCGCCGTACGACGATCAGAAGATAGGCGGCGGTGAGCAGGGTGCCGAACCCGCCGATGGCCATGTACGTGAGGAACGCGGGCCGGGGCAGCCCCTCGGCCGGGTCGAACGCGCCGAACAGGGCCAGCATCTCGCCCCAGAACCCGGCCAGGCCGGGCAGGCCCAGGGAGGCCACGGCGGCGAAGGCGAGGAAGGCGCCGAAGCGGGGGGCGCGGCCGTAGAGGGCAGCGCCGGTGGCTCCGGCGAGGGTGTCGAGGTCGGCGGTGCCGTAGCGGTCCTTCAGGGCGCCGACCAGAAAGAAGAGCAGGCCGGTGATCAGGCCGTGGGCGATGTTCGCGAACAGCGCGCCGTTGACTCCGGTCGGGGTCATGGAGGCGATGCCGAGCAGCACGAAGCCCATGTGGCCGACGGAGGAGTAGGCGATGAGGCGCTTGAGGTCGCCCTTGTTGCCCTTGCGGGCGAGCGCCAGGCAGGCCAGGGACCCGTAGACGATGCCCACGGCGGCGAAGGCGCCCAGGTAGGGGGCGAAGGTGGCCATGCCGTCGGGGGTGACCGGCAGCAGGATCCGGACGAACCCGTACGTGCCCATCTTCAGCAGGACGCCCGCGAGGAGGACGGACCCGACGGTGGGGGCGGCGGTGTGGGCGTCCGGCAGCCAGCTGTGCAGCGGCCACATCGGGGTCTTCACCGCGAGGCCGATCCCGATGGCCAGGACGGCCAGGACCTGGGTGGTGTGGGTAAGTCCGCGGCCGTTGTCAGAGGCCAGTGCCACCATGTCGAAAGTGCCGCTGTTCAGTCCGATCAGCAGCAGACCGAGCAGCATGACGACGGAGCCGAGGAGGGTGTAGAGGATGAACTTCCAGGCCGCGGCCTGACGCTGGGCACCGCCCCAGCGGGCGATGAGGAAGTACATCGGGATGAGGACCATCTCGAAGGCGAGGAAGAACAGCAGCAGGTCGAGGACGGCGAAGGTGGCGAGGGTGCCGGACTCCAGGACCAGGAGCAGGGCGACGAAGCCCTTCGCGGAGGGGCCCGCGGGGAGCTTGAAGTAGCTGTAGAGCGCGCACAGGAAGAACAGCAGTGCGGTCATCAGGAGGAGGGGGAGCGAGATGCCGTCGATGCCGAGGTGGATCCGGACGTTCAGCGCCTGGATCCAGCTGATGTCGGTCGTCGCCTGGAAGCGGGACGGGGCGTCGTGGTCGAAGCCGACGGCCAGGGCGATCGCCGCGGCGAGGATGGCTCCGGTGACGGTCACGGCGTGGCGCAGCACGGCCTGTTCGGGGCTCTTGCCCTTGAGACCGGGCGGTGCGGGCAGCAGGGCGGCGACGGCGCCCACGAGCGGTCCGGCCACGACGAACGCCAGAAGGAACTGCATCACGGACGGGCTGATATCAATCACGGCTGACTCACGGCTCACGATCCGGCGTTGACGTTGGCGAGGACGGCGGTGGCGATCGCCAGGACCACGGCACCGGCGAGCAGGGCGCTCAGGTAGCTCTGCACGTTGCCGGTCTGGGCCCGGCGTACGAGGCCGCCGAGCAGCCGGGGGCCGATGCCCGCGCCGCGGACGTAACTGTCCACCACCTCGCGGTCGAGGAAGCGTACGAGGCTCGCGGCGGCCCGGACGGGGCGCACGAACAGCCGGTCGTAGACGGCGTCGAGGTGGAAGCCGGCGGCGGCGTGCCGGTGCAGCGGACCGAGCAGCGCGCGGCCGGGGTCGGCGGCGGGGACGGTCGCGACGACCGGGTGGTCGTGGGTGACCTGGTCGACCTCGGGGCTCTCGGCGGCCGATTCGGCGGCGGCGACGGACGCGGGCACTCCGGCGGCGACGGCGGCACCGGAGGCTCCGGCCGGGGCACCCGCCGATGCTGCGGACAGGGCAGCCCTGGCCTCGGCCCGCTGCCACAGGGCGTAGGTGAGGACCACGCCCACGGCGGCCGCGCCGGTGCCGAGGACCGAGGTCGTCAGCGACGGGGTGAGCTCACGGCCTTCGAAGAAGTCGGCGAGCGGGCCGGCCAGCAGGCCGAAGCCGACGGACGGGATCGCCAGCAGCCACAGCACGCCGGTCATGGCGACGGGCTCCTTGCCGTGGTCGGGGGCGGCCGCGCCCCGGCCGCGGAAGGCCATCAGCCACAGCCGGGTGGCGTAGGCGGCGGTGAGCAGGGCGGTCAGCACGCCGGAGACGAGGACCACCCAGCCGGCCGCGCTCGGTGCGAGCTCCGAGTGGCCGCCGGCGGTGTGCTCGGCGGCGACGAGGACGGCTTCCTTGGAGAAGAAGCCGGCGAAGGGCGGGATGGCGGCGAGCGCGAGCAGCGCGATCGTCATCGTCCAGAAGGCGTCGGGGATGCGCTTGGCCAGGCCGTCCATACGGGACATGGCGGCGAGGGAGTTCGTACCGGCGGCGTGGATGATCACGCCGGCCCCGAGGAACAGGAGCGCCTTGAAGGCGCCGTGGGACAGGAGGTGGAAGACGGCGGCCGAGCGGTCGCCGACGGCCAGGGCCCCGGTCATGTAGCCGAGCTGGCCGATCGTGGAGTAGGCGAGGACCCGCTTGATGTCGTCCTGCGCCAGGGCGGCGAGGGCCGAGCCGACCATCGTCACGGCCGCCATGACGGCCATGACCACCAGCGCGGCCCGGGAGGCCGCGAAGACGGGGAGGAGACGGGCGATGAAGTAGATGCCGGCCGCGACCATCGTCGCGGCGTGGATCAGTGCGGAGACCGGGGTGGGGCCCGCCATGGCGTCCGGGAGCCAGGTGTGCAGCGGGAACTGCGCGGACTTGCCCGCGACTCCGGCCAGCAGGAGCAGCGCGATCAGCGTCGGGTGGTCGAGCCCGCCCGCGGCGACGGCGCCCAGGATCTTCGTGATCCGGAAGGACCCGGCGTCGGCGGCGAGCGCGAACAGGCCGATGAGGAAGGGGACGTCGCCGAGCTTGGTGACGAGGAAGGCCTTCAGGGAGGCGGAGCGGGCCGCCTCGGTCTCCCAGTAGTGCCCGACCAGGAAGTACGAGCAGATGCCCATGATCTCCCAGCCGACCAGCAGCACCATCAGGTCGCCGGAGTAGACGACGAGCAGCATGGCGGAGGTGAACAGTGAGACCAGAGCGGCGTAGGACGGGTAGCGCGGGTCCTCGCGCAGGTACGCCATCGAGTAGATCTGTACGCAGGTGGCGACGGCCCCGACCAGGACGGCCACCAGCACGGCGAAGCCGTCGAGGTGGAGCGAGAGCTCGATCGGGACCGAGCCCGTCGGGGTCAGCTCGGTCGCCGTGTCGATCGCCCTGCCGCCACCCTGGCGGAAGGCCACGAGGACGGCCAGGACGGCGGCGCCCAGCGTCGGCAGGACGGCGAGCGGCCTGACGAAGCCGGGGGCGGTGCGGCCGAGCAGCAGTCCCGCGAGCGCGCCCAGGAAGGGCAGCAGGGGGACGAGTACGGCAAGGGTCGGCGTGTTCACGCGGCGGCTCCCGTCGCACGGCTGTCGGTGCTGTCCGGCTCGTGGCCCTCGGCGGTGTCGCGCAGCCTGTCGACGTCCGCGGTGCCCCGGTTGCGGTACACCATCAGCACGATCGCGAGGCCGATGCCGATCTCGGCGGCGGCGATGGCGATGGTGAAGAGGGTGAGGGCCTGGCCCGCGTGCAGGGTGTCGCGCAGCCAGACGTCGAAGGCCACCAGGTTGAGGTTGACGGCGTTGAGCATCAGCTCGACGGACATCAGGACCAGGATGGCGTTGCGGCGGGCGAGCACTCCGTACAGGCCCGTGGCGAAGAGGAGGGCCGCCAGTACGGCGGGGTAGGCGAGGTGCATCAGCGCTTCCCCTTCTTGTCCGTCGTGCCGGTGGCGCCCGGCACTTCGCCGATGGCACCGGCGGCGCCGGCGGCGTGGGCCTCGTCGGCCGCGTCGGTCTTGCGGGAGAGCACGATGGCGCCGATCAGGGCTGCGAGGAGGAGGACCGAGAGCGCCTCGAAGGGCAGTACCCAGTGCCGGAAGAGGATCTCGCCGGTCACCTTGGTGGAGCCCTGGGCGGGGCCGTCGAGGTCGATCCAGGTGGTGCGGAAGGCGTCGACGACCACCCAGACGAGTGCGACGGCCGCGGTGGCGGCGACGCCGAGCGCGACCGGGCGGTTGCCGGAGTCGGCGTCCGGCGAGCGGCCGATGGGCGCCTTGGTGAGCATCAGCCCGAAGAGGAGGAGGACGACCACGGAACCGAGGTAGATCAGCACCTGGACCCAGGCGATGAACTCCGCGGTCAGCAGCAGGTACTCGACGGCGACCCCGCCGAGCGCGACGACCAGCCACAGGGCGGCGTGCACGAGCTGCTTGGTGGTGACCGTGACGAGGGCCGCGCCGAGGGTGGCGAGGCCGACGAGGACGAAGGCGATCTCGACGCCGGTCGGGGAGAGGAATCCGCTGCCGGTGCCGGCGCCCTGCGCGGCGGCCGAGAGGTGGGCGGTGATCATCGGGCGGTGCCTCCCGCCGGGTCCTCGGGGGCGGGGGCCGGGGCGGCAGCGGCGGCGGCCGCTGCCGCGGCGACCTCGGCCTTCTCCACGGCCTTGCGGGCGGCGGCGATCTCCTTGGGCTCCTCGGCGGCCGGGTCCAGGGCGGGCGGGGCCGGCACGGTCCACATCCACTCGCGCAGCTTGTCGCGCTCGTGGGTCAGCTCGTGGATGTCCGTCTCCGCGTACTCGAACTCCGGCGACCAGAAGAGCGCGTCGAAGGGGCACACCTCGATGCAGATGCCGCAGTACATGCAGAGGGAGAAGTCGATGGCGAAGCGGTCGAGGACGTTGCGGCTGCGCTCACGCCCGCCGGGGGCGGCGGCCGGGACCGTCTCCTTGTGGGAGTCGATGTAGATGCACCAGTCGGGGCACTCGCGCGCGCAGAGCATGCAGACCGTGCAGTTCTCCTCGAACAGGCCGATGACCCCGCGCGAGCGCGGCGGGAGTTCGGGCTGGACCTCGGGGTACTGGGCGGTGTGCGAACGCTTCGTCATCGTGCGCAGCGTGACGGCCAGGCCCTTGGCGAGGCCTGATCCGGGGATGGGGGGCATTTACTGGATCGCCACCTTCACGATGCCGGTGAGCGCGATCTGGGCGAGCGCGAGCGGGATGAGTACGGTCCAGGCGAGCTTCTGGAGCTGGTCCTCGCGGAGCCGGGGGTAGCTCACGCGGAGCCAGATCACCACGAAGGAGAGCGCGGCGATCTTGAGCAGGGTCCAGACCCAGCCGGAGCCGTCGCCGCCGAAGGGGCCGTGCCAGCCGCCGAGGAAGAGGACGGTGGTCAGGGCGGCGAGGACCACGATGCCGGCGTACTCGGCGAGCAGGAACAGCGCGAAGCGCAGGCCCGTGTACTCGGTGTACGCGCCGAAGATGATCTCGGAGTCGGCGACGGGCATGTCGAAGGGCGGCCGCTGGAGTTCGGCGAGGCCGGCGGTGAAGAAGACGAGCCCGCCGACGACCTGCCAGGGCAGCCACCACCACTCGAAGGCCTCGATGATCCCGGGCAGGGAGACCGTACCGGCGGCCATGGCGACCGAGGCGGCGGCGAGCAGCATGGGGAGCTCGTAGGCGAGCAGCTGCGCGGCGGTGCGAAGGCCTCCGAGGAGGGAGAACTTGTTCGCGGAGGCCCACCCGGCCATGAGCGAGCCGAGCACTCCGACGCCCATGACGGCGAGCGCGAAGAAGAGCCCGGCGTCGATGACCTGGCCGACGGCGCCCTCGCCGGGGCCGATCGGGATGGCGAGGAGGACCAGGAGGTACGGGAGCAGGGCGACGGCGGGGGCGAGCTGGAAGACGCGGCGGTCGGCGTTGGCCGGGACGATGTCTTCCTTCTGTACGAACTTCACCCCGTCGGCGACGAGCTGGGCCCAGCCGTGGAACCCACCGGCGTACATGGGGCCGAGGCGGCCCTGCATGTGGGCCATCACCTTGTGCTCGGTCTGCCCGACGACGAGCGGGAGCACGAGGAACACGGCGAAGACGATGAGCAGCCGAAGGCCGACGTCGAGGACGTCGTTCACGCGGTGCCTCCGGTGGGGTCTGTGGTCGGGTCGCCGTCGGTCTCGGCCGGGCCGATGGGATCGGCCGGGCCGATGGGATCGGCGGTTTCGGTCGGGGTGGCGGGAACTGCCGGAGCGGCCGGGTCGGCGGGCTCGGCCGGAGCAGCCGGAGCGGCGGGGCCAGCCGGAGCGCCAGTGTCGGCCGGTTCAGCCGAAGCAGCCGGTTCGGCCGGAGCGGCGGGAGCGGCCGGGGTCGCCTGGGCGGTCGGCGGGGTGTCGAAGGCGGGCTTCGGGTCGTGCCAGGGCGCGTCCGTGCTCCGAGGACCGGGCCGCACGGGCGGCTCCGGTGCGGAACCGGCCGCGTCGGCGGCGTCGGCCGCCTGGCTCGCCGAGCCGTCGGAGGCGGAGCGGGTACGCCGGGGCGGGCGCGCGGCGGCGGGCGCCGGAGCGGGGGCCTCGACATCGGCCGGGGTCGGGGCCGAGGTCGGAGCGGCAGCGTCCGTAGGAGCCGGAGTTGCCTGGCTGGCCGAGCCCTCGGAGGCCGAGCGGCTGCGCCGAACCGGGCGCGCCGCGTCGGCCGGGCCGGTGGCCGGGGCCGTGGTCGGGTCCGTCGGAGTGGCGGCGGGAGCCGCCTGGCTCGCCGAGCCTTCGCCGACCGAGCGGGTGCGGCGCACCGGGGCGCCCTCGCGCGGGGCGCGGACCGGGCGGTCGCCGGCGGCACCGGCTGCGGCGGCACCGGCCGCGCGCGGAGTGCGGGCGGGGCGGGCGGGGGCCGGCGGAAGCTGGCCCTTCATCGGGCCCCAGTCGTTGGGGTCCGGTACGCCCGGCGGGAGCATCTGGCGGCGCTTGGGAGCATCGGGGTCATGGGCCTCGCCCGGCTCCTTGGCACCCGGCCAGGCCTTGGCCACGCGCGCCGCGAGGACGAAGTCCTTGCGCAGGGGGTGGCCTTCGAAGTTCTCGGGGAGCAGGAGCGGGACCAGGTTCGGGTGGTCGGTGAAGACGATGCCGAACATCTCGAAGGTCTCGCGCTCGTGCCATTCCGTGCCCGCGTAGATCGCGACGGCCGAGGGCAGGGAGGGCGCGGAGTGGGGGACGGTGGTCCGCAGCAGGAGGCGGCGTACGCGGTGGTTCTCCAGGGAGACCACGTGGGCGCAGACCCGGAAGCCCGTGCCCGGCTCGTCGACCGCGCTCAGCCAGTCGAAGTACGTGCAGCCCAGCTTGTCGCGGGCGATCTCCAGCGCGGGGATCCAGCTCGCGGTGGGGACGTCGACCGTGAGGAGGGAGTGGGCGTACGAGCCGACGGCTTCGGCGCCGAAGATCGTTCCCGCCGCGTCCGGGAGGGAGTCGTAGAGGTTCACGCGCCCGCCCCCGGGGTGGGCGGCGGGGTGACCAGGCCGCTGGTGAGCTGTGCGGGCGTCGGCGCGGCGGTGGTCGCGTAGCGCTCCGCCAGCGATTCGCGGGCGATCTTCTCCTGGAGCTTGAGGATGCCCTGGAGCAGCGCCTCGGGGCGGGGCGGGCAGCCGGGGACGTAGACGTCGACGGGGATGATCTGGTCGACGCCCTTGGTCACCGAGTACGAGTCCCAGTACGGTCCGCCGCAGTTGGAGCAGGCGCCGAAGGAGATGACGTACTTCGGCTCGGGCATCTGCTCGTAGAGCCGCTTGACGGCCGGGGCCATCTTGTCCGTCACCGTGCCCGAGACGATCATGAGGTCCGCCTGGCGCGGGCCGGGCGCGAAGGGGATGACGCCGAGCCGGATGAAGTCGTGACGGGCCATCGACGCGGCGATGAACTCGATCGCGCAGCAGGCGAGGCCGAAGTTGAAGACCCACAGGCTGTAGCGGCGGCCCCAGTTGAGGACCACCTTCATGGGCTCGGGCGCGAGGCGGGAGAGGACTCCCAGCTTCTTCGTCTCCGGGAGGGCCGTCGGCATCGGGAGCATCTGCGGCTGCTGCTGTTCCGGTGTCCCAGCCGGTGTCCCAGCCGGTGTCGCGGCCGGTGTCGCGGCCGGTGTCACAGCCATTCGAGGACGCCCTTCTTGTACGCGTAGAGCAGGCCGACGGCCAGGAAGCCGAGGAAGACGAACATCTCCACCAGCGTCGTGGCGCCGTAACCGGCGGCGGCGAAGACCGTCGCCCACGGGAAGAGGAAGATCGAGTCGACGGCGAAGATGACATAGAGGAACGCGTAGACGTAGTAGCGGACCTGGGTGTGCGCCCAGCCCTCGCCCACCGGGTCCACGCCGCATTCGTACGTCAGCAGCTTCTCGCGGGTCGGGACGACGGGGCGCAGGAGGCGGCCGGCGCCGAAGGCCACCGCCACGAACAGCACGCCGAGCGCGGCCAGGAGGCCGACGACCGAATACGTCCGGAAGTAGTCCGCAGCGAGCACGGATACGGTCGATACCGTTGGTTCGGGCACGTCCGTTCCTCGTTCCTCGGCCACTGTCGACGATCAGGTTGATCTGGTACGGACGGGAGTCTAGGGCCTGGGCCCCACAGGGTGGGGTTATCCCCCGTTTACCTTGGCCCGGCTGCCCCATGGCAACGGGCGCTCCCACTTGGCAGTCTGTGGCACATGACCGCCAACGATCACACCCCCGACGGCGACCGGCTCCCTCCCGTGCGCGCGGCCTTCGATGCCGTGACGTGGAAGGAAATCGCCTACTTGCTGACCAATTTCCCCATGGCCCTCATCGGGTTTGTTTACACGGTCGTCATGGTGTCGGTGGCGGGCGGCCTGTCCGTGACCGCGATCGGGCTTCCCCTCTTCGCATGTGGTCTGTTCGTGTCTCGCCAGCTGGGACGGGTGGAACGGATACGGGCCCGCGCGCTCCTGGGCGTACGGGTCGACGAGCCGACGCCGATGCCCGGACCGAGCCGCTCCGGCGGCTTCTTCCCCTGGCTGTGGGCGAGCCTGAAGGACGCGGTGGCGTGGCGGACCGTGCTGTTCGAGCTGGTGCGGCTGCCGTGGGCGGTGCTCACCTTCAGCGTGGCGCTGACCGGGCTGTTCGTGCTGTGGCCGGTGCTGCCGTGGGTGACGCGGGGCCTCGCGAACGTGGACCGGGCGATGGTACGGGGCCTGCTGTCGCCGTCCGACGAACTGGAGCGGCGGATCGCGGAGCTGGAGTCCGACCGGGGGGTCGTGGTGGACACCGCGGCCGCCGACCTGCGGCGCATCGAGCGGGACCTCCACGACGGGGCGCAGGCGCGGCTGGTGGCGCTGGCGATGGGGCTGGGCCTGGCCAAGGAGAAGCTGCTGGAGGACCCCGAGGGGGCGGCGGCGATGGTCGACGAGGCGCACGGCGAGGTGAAGCTGGCGCTCCAGGAGCTCCGCGACCTGGCGCGGGGCATCCACCCGGCGGTGCTCACCGACCGGGGGCTGGACGCGGCGCTGTCCTCGGTGGCCTCGCGGTGCCTGGTTCCCGTGAAGGTGTCGGTGGACCTGCCGGCGCGGCCGGCGGAGGCGATCGAGGGGATCGCGTACTTCGTGGTGTCGGAGCTGCTGCAGAACGTCAGCAAGCACGCGGGTCCGCAGGCGCGGGTGGCGTCGGTGGAGGTGTGGCGGTCGGACCGGCGGCTGCTGATCCGGGTGTCCGACGACGGGCGGGGCGGAGCGTCTGCCCTGGCCGGGTCGGGACTGGCGGGGCTGGCGGAGCGGCTGGGCGCGGTGGACGGGGTGCTGGTGGTGGAGTCCCCGGAGGGGGCGGGGACGGTGGTCTCGGCGGAGCTGCCGTGGCGGGAGCGGGTCGCCTAGCGGCCGGGCCGTCTCCGGCCGGGCCGTCTCCGGCTGCGGCGCCGGTTCGCTTCCGGCTGCGGCGCCGTGGCCGCGCCTCAAACGCCGGCGGGGCTGGATTGAGTGCGGCACCGTGAGCCCCTGCCGGCCCGAGCAGGGCTTGATTGGGCACCGCACCATGCCGCCTGCAGGCTCGGGTGGGGTTGGTGGGGGGCTGTGGGGCGGGTAGGGGGGTTAACCCCCCTACGTGGAGGCCTACCTGCCGGATGGTTCGGGGGTGGGGGAGCGCGGGAGGGTTGGGGGACAACGCGGAATGGAAGGGCGGGTCGGGAACATGGGCGGCAGTGCGCGGAGCGGGAGTGGGATCGGGCGGGTGCTGCGGGCGCCCGTCGAGGGGCGGATGTGGCGGGAGTTCGGGTACCTGTTGGTCGGGCTGCCGCTCAGCACCCTGTACTTCTCGCTCGCGATCACCGGCGTCAGCCTCGGCGCCGGACTGCTCGTCACCTTCCTCGGGGTCCCGGTCCTGGCCGGTGTGCTCGCCATGTGCCGCGGGTTCGGGCGCCTGGAGCGGGCCCGGGTCCGCGGGATGCTGCGCCAGGACATCGCCGAGCCCGCGCCGATCCGGGCGAAGAAGAGCGGGGTGCTGGCCGGCATGGGGGCGCTGCTCAAGAGCGGGAGCGCCTGGCGGCACGTGCTGTACTCCGTGATCCACTTCCCGTGGGCGGTGTTCGGCTTCTGTGTCGCCCTCGTTTTCTGGACCTACGGGTGGGCCATGCTGCTCTATCCGCTGTGGTTCTGGGTGTTCCCCGCCTTCACCGATCAGCCGGGACTGCAGCTGGTCCAGAACGGGGACAGCTACTCCTTCTACCTGGACTCGCCCGTGCTGATCGCGGCGACGTCCCTCGTGGGGCTCGGGTTCACGCTCGCCACCCCCTGGGTGGTCCGCGCCCTGACCACCGTCGACCGCGTGCTCGTCGCCGGGCTGCTCGGACCGTCCCGGCTCGATCATCGCGTCACCGAGCTGGAGTCCGATCGCGGCGTGGTCGTGGACACCGCCGCCGCCGACCTGCGGCGCATCGAGCGGGACCTGCACGACGGGGCGCAGGCCCGGCTGGTGGCGCTGGCCATGGACCTGGGGCTCGCGAAGGAGAAGCTGACCGAGGACCCGCGGGCCGCCGCCCTGATGGTGGACGAGGCCCACGGCGAGGTGAAGGTCGCCCTGCAGGAGCTTCGGGACCTGGCCCGCGGGATCCACCCGGCCGTGCTGACCGACCGGGGGCTGGACGCGGCGCTGTCTTCGGTGGCCTCGCGGTGCGCCGTGCCGGTGCGGGTGGCCGTGGAGCTGCCCTCGCGTCCCGCGGCGGCGATCGAGGGGATCGCGTACTTCACCGTCTCGGAGCTGCTGCAGAACGTCAGCAAGCACGCGCAGGCCCGTACGGCCAGTGTCGACGTGTGGAAGTCGGGCGACCGGCTGCTGATCCAGGTCTCCGACGACGGCCGGGGCGGGGCGGACGCCCTGGCCGGGTCGGGGCTGGCGGGGCTGGGCGAGCGGCTCGACGCCGTGGACGGGGTGCTGGTCGTGGACTCCCCCGAGGGAACGGGCACCACCGTGACGGCCGAGCTGCCCTGGCGCTCCTGAGGACCTGAGCCACAGATGCTTCGAGATCCCGGCCTCCTCCCGAGGAGGCCGGGATCTCCTCGTGGGTCCCGGAACACGCCCGGGCCACCGGCCCCGCACCCCCATTCGGCCCCCTCCGACGGGGGCCAAGGGCCTGACTTTCGGGCCCGCTCCCCGGAGCGCCCCCTTCCACCTCCGAAAACACCGTTCCCACGCCCACGCGTTGATCGCACTCAGGCTTGATCGCGGCACGAGACTGGGATGCTTGGCTGTGTCAGGGGAAAAAGGGCACGAGTGGACGCGGGAGCTTCGAAGTCGTGGAAAACAGGGTGCGGGTGGTCATCGCCGAGGATTCAGTGCTGCTGCGTGAGGGCCTGACGCGGTTGCTGACCGACCGGGGGCATGACGTCGTCGCGGGCGTCGGGGACGCGGAAGCCCTGATCAAGACGGTGGCGGAGCTGGCGGCCGAGAACGCGCTGCCGGACGTGGTGGTGGCGGACGTACGGATGCCGCCGACCCACACCGACGAGGGCGTACGGGCCGCGGTGCGGCTGCGGCGCGACCACCCCGGCATAGGTGTGCTCGTGCTGTCGCAGTACGTGGAGGAGCAGTACGCCACCGAACTGCTGGCCGGTTCCAGCACCGGGGTGGGGTATCTGCTCAAGGACCGGGTGGCGGACGTTCGGGAATTCCTGGACGCCGTGGTGCGCGTGGCCCGGGGCGGTACCGCCCTGGACCCGGAGGTCGTGGCGCAGCTGCTCGGCCGCAGCCGCAAGCAGGACGTGCTGGCGGGGCTGACCCCGCGGGAGCGCGAGGTGCTGGGGCTGATGGCCGAGGGGCGGACGAATTCCGCGGTGGCCAAGCAGCTCGTGGTGAGCGACGGCGCGGTGGAGAAGCACGTCAGCAACATCTTCATGAAGCTCGGCCTGTCACCGAGTGACGGGGATCACCGGCGTGTGCTGGCCGTCCTCACCTATCTAAGGTCTTGATCAACTGACACCCTGTCAGCTAAGGCCGGATTCGGACCGACCGCCGAGAGGGCGGTCCAGATAATGAGCGCCCCTGGGAAGCAATCCCTACCGACGTAGGGTTGCCCTTGGGCAGTGCTCACGCCTCGAAGGAGGTCCAGTTCAGTGACCAGCCAGGTCAGTAGCCCAGCCGAGCATTCCGACGGGGCCGAAAACGCGGTCGTCGGCGAGCAGCGGACGCCCCCGGGCCCGAACAGCGGCGATCCGAGCAGTGGCGATCCGAGCAGTGGCGATCCGAGCAGTGGCGGCCCCGGGGCCACCGAGAGCCCCGCGGCCGCCAAGAGCAGCCCCGGCGGCGGCAAGGAAGTACGCCGTCTCGATCGGGTGATCATCCGCTTCGCGGGTGACTCGGGTGACGGCATGCAGCTCACCGGTGACCGCTTCACCTCGGAGACGGCGTCCTTCGGGAACGACCTCTCGACGCTGCCGAACTTCCCCGCCGAGATCCGGGCGCCCGCCGGCACCCTCCCGGGTGTGTCGAGCTTCCAGCTGCACTTCGCCGATCACGACATCCTGACGCCGGGCGACGCCCCGAACGTCCTGGTGGCGATGAATCCGGCGGCTCTGAAGGCGAACATCGGGGACGTGCCGCGCGGCGCGGAGCTCATCATCAACACCGATGAGTTCACCAAGCGCCCGATGGCCAAGGTCGGCTACGAGACCTCCCCGCTGGAAGACGGGTCCCTGGACGCCTACAACATCCACCCGGTGCCGCTGACCACGCTGACCATCGAGGCGCTGAAGGATTTCGGGCTCCCCCGCAAGGAGGCCGAGCGCAGCAAGAACATGTTCGCGCTGGGCCTGCTGTCCTGGATGTACCACCGGCCCACCGAGGGCACCGAGAGCTTCCTGCGGCAGAAGTTCGCGAAGAAGCCGCAGATCGCCGAGGCGAACGTGGCCGCTTTCCGGGCCGGCTGGAACTTCGGCGAGACCACCGAGGACTTCGCCGTCTCCTACGAGGTGGCCCCGGCCACCCGGGCCTTCCCGACGGGCACCTACCGCAACATCTCCGGGAACCTGGCCCTGTCCTACGGCCTGATCGCGGCCGGGCGCCAGGCCGACCTGCCGCTCTACCTGGGCTCGTACCCGATCACCCCGGCCTCGGACATCCTGCACGAGCTGAGCAAGCACAAGAACTTCGGCGTGCGCACCTTCCAGGCCGAGGACGAGATCGCCGGCATCGGCGCGGCCCTGGGCGCGGCCTTCGGCGGCGCGCTCGCCGTGACCACCACCTCCGGTCCGGGCGTGGCCCTGAAATCCGAGACGATCGGGCTGGCGGTCTCCCTGGAGCTGCCGCTGCTGATCGTGGACATCCAGCGCGGCGGCCCGTCCACTGGTCTGCCGACCAAGACGGAGCAGGCCGACCTGCTCCAGGCCATGTACGGGCGCAACGGCGAGGCCCCGGTCCCGATCGTGGCCCCGCGCACCCCGGCGGACTGCTTCGACGCCGCGCTCGACGCGGCCCGGATCGCGCTGACCTACCGGACGCCGGTGTTCCTGCTCTCCGACGGGTACCTCGCCAACGGCTCCGAGCCGTGGCGGATCCCGGACGTGGCGGACCTGCCGGACCTGACGGTGCAGTTCGCCTCCGGCCCGAACCACGAGCTCGCGGACGGCACCGAGGTGTTCTGGCCGTACAAGCGCGATCCGCACACCCTGGCCCGCCCCTGGGCGGTCCCGGGCACCCCGGGGCTGGAGCACCGGATCGGCGGCATCGAGAAGCAGGACGGCACGGGCAACATCTCGTACGACCCGGCCAACCACGACTTCATGGTGCGCACCCGCCAGGCCAAGATCGACGGCATCGAGGTCCCCGACCTGGAGGTCGACGACCCGGACGGGGCGAATACCCTGGTCATCGGCTGGGGCTCGACGTACGGGCCGATCACGGCCGCCGTACGCCGGCTGCGGCTGGCCGGCGTCCCCATCGCACAGGCCCATCTGCGCCACCTCAACCCCTTCCCGAGGAATCTGGGAGAGGTTCTGGAGCGTTACGACAAGGTAGTGGTGCCGGAGATGAATCTCGGGCAGCTCGCGACCCTCCTGAGGGCGAAGTACCTGGTCGACGCAAGGTCGTACAACCAGGTCAACGGCATGCCGTTCAAGGCCGAGCAGCTCGCCACGCATCTCAAGGAGGCCATCAATGACTGAGGTGACCGACACCCCGAACCTGCTCTCGCTGGTGCCCAAGGCGGCCGCCAAGCAGTCGATGAAGGACTTCAAGTCGGACCAGGAGGTCCGTTGGTGTCCCGGCTGCGGCGACTACGCGGTGCTCGCCGCGGTGCAGGGCTTCATGCCCGAGCTGGGGCTGGCGAAGGAGAACATCGTCTTCGTCTCGGGCATCGGCTGCTCCTCGCGCTTCCCGTACTACATGAACACCTACGGGATGCACTCGATCCACGGCCGCGCCCCGGCCATCGCGACCGGTCTGGCCACCTCGCGCCGCGACCTGTCGGTCTGGGTGGTCACCGGTGACGGGGACGCGCTCTCCATCGGCGGAAACCACCTGATCCACGCCCTTCGGCGGAACGTCAACCTCAAGATCCTGCTGTTCAACAACCGGATCTACGGGCTGACCAAGGGGCAGTACTCCCCCACCTCCGAGGTCGGCAAGATCACCAAGTCCACGCCGATGGGTTCGCTCGACGCGCCCTTCAACCCGGTCTCGCTGGCGATCGGCGCGGAGGCCTCCTTCGTGGCCCGTACGGTCGACTCCGACCGCAAACACCTGACCGAAGTGCTGCGGGCGGCCGCGGACCACCAGGGCACGGCGCTGGTGGAGATCTACCAGAACTGCAACATCTTCAACGACGGCGCCTTCGAGGTCCTCAAGGACCGCGACCAGGCCCAGGAGGCCGTGATCCGGCTGGAGCACGGGCAGCCGATCCGCTTCGGCGTGGACAACGCCAAGGGCGTGGTGCGCAACGTGGCCACGGGTGACCTGGAGGTCGTGACGGTGACCCCGGAGAACGAGGCGCGGATCCTGGTCCACGACTCCTCCTCCGCGTCCCCGACGAACGCGTTCGCGCTGTCCCGCCTGGCCGACCCCGACACGCTGCACCGGACGCCCATCGGGGTGTTCCGCAACGTGGAGCGGCCCGTCTACGACACGCTCATGGCCGAGCAGCTGGAGACGGCCGTGGACCGCAGCGGCAAGGGCGACCTGGGCTCGCTGCTGAGCGGGAACGACACCTGGACCGTCGTCGGCTGAGCCTTCACAGCGGCTCCCGCGCGGACACGACGAAGCCCGGACCCCCTCCTCGGGGGGCCGGGCTTCGTCATGTCCGCGGGTCCATTCCCTTCCGGGACGGGCCCCTCTCGACGCAGGACTTTCTTAAAGTTAGCGCTTACCGTAGGGTGGTGCATATGAGCGGCCGCACCCCGAGGCCCCTACGAAGGAGATCCCCATGAGCATCGTCGTCACCGGAGCCACCGGAGCCCTCGGCCGCCTCGTCGTCGCCGACCTGCTGACCCGCGTGCCCGCCGACCGGGTCGCCGTCGTGGTCCGCGACGCCGCCAAGGCCGCCGACCTCGCCGGGCTCGGTGTCGAGCTGCGCATCGCCGACTACGACGACGCCGCGAGCCTGGCCGGAGCCTTCAGGGCCGGCGACCGGGTCCTGCTGATCTCCGGCAACGAGATCGGCCGCCGCGTGGCGCAGCACACCGCCGTGATCAAGGCCGCGGTCGAGGCCGGGGTGGCGCAGCTCGCCTACACCGGGATCCTGGGCGGACCCGAGGCCGACTTCGAGCTGGCCGCGGAGCACCGGGTCACCGAGCAGGCGATCCTCGACTCCGGGCTCCCGTACACCTTCCTGCGCAACGGCTGGTACCACGAGAACTACACCCGCAGCCTCTCCTCCCACCTGGAGCAGGGCGCCCTGGTGGGCAGCGCGGGCGAGGGCCGCGTCGCCTCCGCGGCCCGCGCCGACTACGCGGCCGCCGCGGCCGTGGTGCTGACCGGCGAGGGCCACCTGAACCGGGCCTACGAGCTCTCCGGGGACGCGGCGTGGACCCTGGCGGAGTACGCCGCCGAGCTGTCGGCGCAGGCGGGGCGCGAGATCGCGTACACCGAGCTGCCGGCCGAGGAGCACCAGAAGGTGCTGATCGGCGCCGGGCTCCCCGAGGGCTTCGCCGCGGTGTTCGTCGACGTGGACGCGGCCATCCGGCGCGGCCGGCTGGGTTCCACCGGCGGCGACCTGGCCCGGCTCATCGGCCGGCCGACGACCCCGCTGACCGAGGCGATCGCGGGGGCGCTGGCCGCCGCGTGACGGCCGGGTGAGGGTCGCGCGACGACAGGGCCCGCGCGGCCGGGGGCCCGGGGCTCCAGGGGCGGGTGTCATGAGCATCTCGCTGAGACGGTGATGACATCTCGCCGCTGCGGCGCTACCTTCATCAGGTTGGCTTGAAGTGGCTCTGGAGGACCCGTGAAGGCAGAGAACGACCAGCGCGCGGGTTTGCTCTACGGATTCGGCGCATACGGAATGTGGGGCATCGTGCCCCTGTTCTGGCCGCTCCTGCAGCCCGCCGGAGCCATCGAGATCCTCGCCCACCGCATGGTGTGGTCCCTGGCCGTGGTCGGGCTGGCCCTGCTCGTCCTGCGGCGCTGGGGGTGGATCGCGGAGCTGCTGCGCCAGCCGCGCAAGCTCGCGCTCCTCACCGCGGCCGCCGCCCTGGTCACCGTGAACTGGGGCGTCTACATCTGGTCGGTCAACAACGGCGCCGTGGTCGAGGCGAGCCTGGGCTACTTCATCAACCCCCTGGTCACCATCGCCCTGGGCGTACTGGTCCTCGGCGAGCGGCTGCGCCGCGCGCAGTGGGCGGCGGTCTCGATCGCCGTCACCGCCGTGCTGGTCCTCGCCGTCGGGTACGGACGGCCGCCCTGGATCTCGCTGATCCTGGCCTCCTCCTTCGCCCTGTACGGGCTGATCAAGAAGAAGCTCGACATGGGCGGCCTGGAGTCACTGACCGCCGAGACCGTGATCATGTTCCTGCCCGCCCTCGGCTACCTGCTGTGGCTCGGCGCGCGGGGCGAATCCACCTTCACCGCCCAGGGCCCGGGGCACGCCGCCCTGCTCGCCTCGGCCGGGCTGGTCACCGCGATACCGCTGGTCTGCTTCGGCGCGGCCGCGATCAGGGTCCCGCTCTCCACCCTGGGGCTGCTCCAGTACATGGCCCCTGTCTTCCAGTTCGGGCTGGGCGTCCTGTACTTCCACGAGGCCATGCCGCCCGCGCGCTGGGCCGGTTTCTCCCTGGTCTGGGCCGCCCTGTCGATCCTCACCTGGGACGCCCTGCGCACCGCCCGCCGCTCCCACACGGCCCGCCTCGAGGCCGCTTCCGCCGCAGCCGCAGCCGCAGCCACCCACGAGCCCGCGCCCCCGTCCCCGACCGCTTCCCCGGCCCGCGAGCCCGCGTAGCCCCCGCGGAGCCTGTCGCCCCCCTGACACCATGTCCTCATGCACATCATCCCCGGCCTCGGCGTCGACCAGGTCAAGGTCGGCGACCACCGTGACGCCGTCGAGGCCCGCATCGGGCCGGCGCTCCACGGTCGGCGCCCCGGCGGCGAGCGTGCCGTGTACGACACCTCGCCGTCTCTCGTCGTCACGTACCAGGAGGACGACACGGTCGAGATCGTGGAGCTCGACCACGCCGGCCCGAGGGGTTTCGCCCCGGTCCGCTACGCCGGGGTCCAGCTGACCTGCCGGTTCCTCGACGAGGTCGTCGCCGACCTGCACGCACTCGGATACCCCAGCACCCCCTCCGGCACCGGCCACGAATTCCTTGCCGGCTTCGCCGTGTGGTCCAAGGGACGCGGAGGAGGGCCGTCCGGAAGCGACGGCCTAGAAGGTTGCTGAAGATCTTGTTGTGGGGCTGTCCGGCCGTGGGCCGGGCGGCCCCTTTCGCTATGTGGTGGCTGGGGCGAGACGCCAGGTGTGGCCGGTCCGGGTGAGTCCGAGGTTGATCAGTCGGCGGAGGTTGAGGACGGCGGCGCGGTGGTGGAGCCAGATGCTGTTGGCGATGACGCCCCGGTGCGGGACTCGTCGGTTGCCTTTGCCGACGAGCCAGGCGATGGCGCGTTCGACCGGTGGCCGCCATCGGCGGTATTCGTTCTGCCAGGCCGGGTCGGTGGCCGCCTGTGCTCGGGCCGCGGCCAGCAGCTCGTGCTGGGGATGGACGTTCACGGTGCGTCCGGTCTTGGAGGCTGTGCAGCGTTCCCGCAGGGGGCAGTCGGTGCAGCCGCGCTTGAACTGGGCGGTGCGGGCGCCGTCCGCTTTGACCCGCCCGAGGTTGGCGGTGTGTCCCGCGGGGCAGGTCGCGGTGCCGGCCGCCTGGTCGATGTGGAAGTCGTCGATGGTGAAGCCGCCGGGGACGGCCCGCCGCATCGGCGGCGGCTTGATCACCAGAGTGTGGCCGGCGGCCTGCAGCTGCTCGCGCAGTTCACCGGTGCCGTAGGCGCAATCGCCGAGCACGGTTAACCCGTCGTTTTCCCCCTCCAGCAGATCGGCGGCGACGGAGGCCTCGTGATTGCCGGGACCATAGCCGCCGGTCAGGGCGACCGCGGTGAACAGCCCGGTCTCCGGCTCGAAGGACACATGCCCTTTGAAGCCGTCCTGGTGGCGGGTGCGGTTCTTGTGGATGTGACGGGCGTCGGGATCGACGGTCGATACGATCCGGTCCGGCGCTGTGCGCTTCGCGATGCGCCAGCGGCCGTCGCGGCCGTCGGAATCCTCGGCAGGCTCGACGTCCTGGCCAGCGACCAGGGCCAGCAGGCCCACCGCGTTCGCTGCCTTCTCGCCCAGTTCCTCCTCGGGCAGGTGCCCGAGGAGGTTGAAGGCGTCGGTCACCAGCGCGTCGACCAGCGCGGCGCGGGCCGCCTCATCGTTCCAGGCGATCTTCGGCTTGCCCGGATCGGTGTAGTCGTGCGCCGAGCACCACGCCGCGGCCGTCTCCTGGCCGCCGGGGACCTCGCGGATCACCCGGCGGATCGCGGAGATGATCTGGGTGACGGTGTCCTGGGTGGCCACCGCGTCATCGAGCACGGTGGAGTCCAGCGCCCGTCGCTGCTTTCCCTTGAGTACGCCGGTCGCGGCCACGACCTCTTTGACCGTGGTGAAGATCCGCATCGGATCGGCCGAAGTACGCAGACGGCGCCGAAAGTACGTCAGCAGCGACGGATCGAAGGCCATGTCATACAGGCCAAGCCCGCAGGCGGCCTTCCACCGCAGGTCACACCGCAGTTCCTGAACGGCCTCAAAGTCCGACAACCCCTGCAGACTCTGCAGCACCACCGTCGCGGCCAGCACCTGCGGCGGCAGACTCGGACGGCCGTTGGACGAGGGATACATGTCGGCGAAGGTCCCCGCCGGGAACAGTGCCTCGCGATGCTCGGCCAAGAATGCGAACACACTCCCCGCCGGGATCAACTCCCGGCAGGTCTCCCACACATCCGGCCCGACCGTCTCCCCGGCCCATTCCCCCTGCATGCCTACAAGACTGGCCCCGACTCGACCGAGCCGGGGCCAGAACCCGAGATTTTCAGCAACCTTCTAGTCGAGTCATTCCGAAGCGCCATGCTCATGCCATGTGTGTCATAGTCGGACATTGTGTGGACAACGCTTGCGCCGCTCATCGGCGTCCTGCTCGGCGGGTTGATGTCGATGCTGGCCCAGCGCTCGGCAGGACGCGCCCTGGAACGCGGCGAGGCGCGCCGCAGTGTTCGTGAACTTGCCGAGGCGCGCCGCAGCGAGCGTCTCACGCACCTCATCGAATTTCTGTCTGCGGTGCAGGAAGCTGAACGAATCGCGGTGGACCGGCATCACCACAACCTGGCTGACGAGCAGTGGCAGGCCCGGGCAAAGCAGGTCCTGGACAAGGTGTGGGTGACGCAGAAGACGATCCACATGCTGTGCACGTCTGAGGTCAGCCAAGCGGCACGTAGCCTCGCCTGGGCAGTACAGGAAGTGATCAGGAAGGGCCCCGAAGACCCGGGAGAGCCACAGGATGAGCAGGTCTGGGCGCACATCCGTCCGAGCCGACAGGCATTCCTTGATCTCGTGCGCGACCAGCTGAGTTGAAACCCCGGGGAGGGTCGTCCAGTGACGGCCCAGCGCCGGCCTAGCGGCGGTCCGGCGGGCCCTTCGGCCCGTCCCACGGCAGGCCCGTCGCCGCGAGCAGGGTGCCGGGGGACAGGTGGGCCCGTACGAGGGCCAGCGCCCCGGCGGCGGTGGACGCCGCCTCGTCCACCGGCGGGTTCCCGCCCAGGACCCGGAACCCGCCGTCGGCCAGCGGCATGACGAACGGGGCCACCTTGCGGTAGATGCGCTCGGTGGTGCTGCTGAAGTGCAGGTTGTAGTGGCTGGTGTGCGGATAGAACCGGCTCAGCACCGGATCCGCGGCGGCCGCCTCCAGTAGGGCGACGGTGCCGGCGCGGCCGACCCCCGGCCCGTAGAAGGCCAGGTAGCCCTCCCAGGTCAGGCGCAGGCTCAGCCAGCGCGCCTCCACCTCGGCGGCGGGGCCCCGGCGCCGGGCCTCCGCCATGTCCGGGAGCTCCGGCCGCGGGGGCCGTGGCCGGGGCCGCGCGGGCGTGCGCACAGGCCCGGGCGGTTCGCCCCCGTCCGGCTCGTCCGGCTCGTCGGGCTCACCCGTCCCGTCCATCTCGTGCATCCCGTCCATCCCGTGCGTCCCGCCCGCCTCTCGCATGCCGCCAGTTTGCCGAATTCCGTCCGAAAGATGATCGGACGCATACGCAAAGTTCAGATTCCGAACAGGGTTGACCGGATTGTGCACTTGACGGGCCGTCACGCTCTCACCGAACATCAGGCAGCACCGACGCACCATGCTCACCTGCCGTTCCCCGCACGTTTCCGCACACATACCCAGTACGGAATCCCGGAGCCCCCACATGAGCCTGTCAGTCCCCCGACGCCTTTCCGTCGTCGCCGCGGTCGCGGTCGCCGGTCTGTTCGCCGCCACCGCCCCCGCCGCGCTCGCCGCGACCACCGGGGCCCATGCCACCGCCACGGCCTCCGCCACCGCCGCGCCGACCCCGCCCGACATACCCGTCGCCAACGTCAAGGCGCACCTGGCGCAGCTCCAGTCCATAGCCACCGCCAACGGCGGCAACCGCGCCCACGGCAAGGCCGGCTACAAGGCCTCGGTGGACTATGTGAAGGCCAAGCTGGACGCGGCCGGTTTCACGACCACCCTGCAGACCTTCACTTCCAGCGGCGCGACCGGCTACAACCTGATCGCCGACTGGCCGGGCGGCGACCCCAACTCGGTCCTGATGTCCGGCTCGCACCTGGACTCGGTGAACGCGGGTCCCGGCATCAACGACAACGGGTCCGGCTCGGCCGCCATCCTGGAGACGGCGCTGGCCGTCTCCCGCGCCCAGCTCCAGCCGACGAAGCACCTGCGCTTCGGCTGGTGGGGCGCGGAGGAGCTGGGCATGATCGGCTCGAAGTACTACGTGAACAACCTGCCGGCCGCCGAGAAGTCGAAGATCTCCGGCTACCTCAACTTCGACATGATCGGCTCGCCGAACCCGGGCTACTTCGTCTACGACGACGACCCGACCATCGAGCAGACCTTCAAGAACTACTACGCGGGCCTCGGCATCCCGACCGAGATCGAGACCGAGGGCGACGGCCGCTCCGACCACGCGCCGTTCAAGAGCGCGGGCATCCCGGTCGGCGGCCTCTTCTCCGGCGCCGACTACACCAAGACGGCCGCCCAGGCGCAGAAGTGGGGCGGCACCTCCGGCCAGGCCTTCGACGCCTGCTACCACGCCTCGTGCGACACGTCGGCGAACATCAACGACACCGCCCTGGACCGCAATTCGGACGCCATCGCCTACGCGGTCTGGAACCTCGGGGCGGCCACCCCGGTCCCGCCCGGCCCGTCCTTCGAGAACACGGCGGACGTCAACATCCCGGACTCCCCCGGAGCCGCGGTGAATTCGCCGATCACGGTCTCGGGGGTCACGGGCAACGCCCCGGCCACCACCAAGGTCGACGTGAACATCGTCCACACCTACCGCGGTGACCTGGTGGTCGACCTGGTCGCCCCGGACGGCACGGTCTACAACCTCCACAACCGCAGTGGCGGCAGCGCCGACAACCTCGTCCAGACGTACACGGTCAACGCGTCGAGCGAGGTGGCCAACGGGGTGTGGAAGCTCCAGGTCAAGGACGCTGCGGCGCAGGACACCGGCTACATCAACAGCTGGAAGATCACCTTCTAGAACCCGCCGCGCGATCCGGTCCTCCAGGGCTCCGGCGTGATCCGACCCGATCACGCCGGGGCCCTTCCGGGCGCCCTACGAGTCCTGCGCGAGGCCCCCTAGCGAGGCCGACAAGGGCTCCTGGATGCGGGCCCGCAGTTCTTCGGCGACCGCCGCGACATCGGCGTGCCCCAGCTTCGCGGCCTCCACCAGATCGCCCAGCTCCTCGGGCGACGGCAGCTGCTTGGCCCCGGCCACGCGCAGGTACGAGCGGGTCGCGGCGGCGGCGTAGAACTCGTTCATCGGGGATTCCAGCGCCGGGCACACCGCGAGGGTGTGCAAAAACGCGGCGGCCCGCCACGCGGTGTCCGGGGCGGGCTGTTCGGGGACCAGGACGAGGTCGTTCTGGTGACGTGCGACGGCGGCGGCCACTCCGGAGGGATCCCACACGGCGGGATCGGACGGGAGGTGGTGGGCCAGAGCCGTCCAGGCCCATTCCATGGTGATCTTCAATGCCCGAACCGCTCCTGGAAGTAGCCCCAGTGGTCGGCGAACTCCTCGATCCCGGACAGGAAGTTCTTCCGGTCCTCGTCGAGCTCGCGTTCCGTGACTTCGGTGATCAGCGCGGTGACCGTCGTGCCCAGGGCCGCCGCGCGCGCCTTCAGGCGTTCGTGGAACTCTTCTTCCAGGCGGATGGTGACGTGTCTCGACATGCGTTTCACGGTACAGCGGGGCCGCTGTACACAGGGCCGGAACGGCAGAAGGGTGGGCAGGGACACAGTCCCCGCCCACCCTTCGGCACTTCGCGCGCTACGCCTACTTGTTGGCGTCGGCCGCCTTCACCAGCGCGTCCTTGGTGACCGCGCCGATGTAGACCTTGCCGTCGTCCGTGATCAGCGCGTTGACCACGCGGGTCTTGAAGACGCGGCCCTCGCCGAACTTCCCGGAGACCTTGTCCCCGAGGGCGTCGAGGAACTGCTTGGCCTCCTTCGGGGCGTCCTTGTCCTTGGCCTTGTTCTCCAGCTCGGTCAGACCCTTGGTCTGGCCGGTGTCGATGCGGGCGATGGAGGTCCAGCCCTCGCCGAGCACCTTCGTCTCGCCCTTGCCTCCCTCGGCTCCGCCCAGCAGGCCGTCGAGGCCGGGGACGGCGCCCAGGGCGCCCAGCCCCTTGTCGTGGCCGTCCTTGCCGTCCTTGCCCTCGCCCTTGGCGTGGTCACCGGCGCCGCCCTCGTTCACCTTGGCGCCCTTGGGCGGGGTGAAGGCGAAGGTGTCGGCGGCGGGCTTGGCGAAGTCCACCTTGGTGAAGCCGGCGTCCAGGATCGGCTTGCCGCCGTCGGTGGAGAGCACCTGCACCCGCAGCGGCACGCCGTTCTTCGCGTCCACCGCGATCTTCACCGAGGAGATGGTGGAGCCGGAGGCCTTCGGCTTCAGGACCAGCTGGTAGGCGTCGCGCCCGGCCACCTGGGCCGTGTCGCCGACCCCGATGTCCGTGGTCGGTCCGGCGGCCTTGAGGACCTCCTGGGCGACCTCCTGCGGGGACGCGGCGAGCCGGTCGCCGGTCTTGCGCTCGGAGCTCTTGTCTCCCTTGCCGCCCTTGCCCGCCTCGGCCGGGGCCTTCTCGTGGAAGGCCTCGTTGGACTTGGAGTCGTATCCCCACACGTCGTCGCCGTTGTGGACGAGCGTGTACTCGTCCTTGCCGTCGACGAAGGTGAGCTTCTGCTGGTCCGGACCGTCGGCGGCCACCCGGAAGGTGTGGGTGCCGTTGGCGAGCTGCGCGATCTTGTCCTGCGGGTCGGCGGAGCCCCCCGTGACGCCCGAGCCGCCGCCGAGGCCGCCGAGCAGCCCGGACGTCAGCGACGGCAGCCCCAGGTCGGTGCTGATCTTGGCGCTGCCGGACAGCTGCTCGACGTCCGAGGCGGCGATCTTCTCGATGAGCTGCTGGGCAGTCACCTTCGGAAGGTCGGGGCCACCGGAGTTCGCGAAGGCCGGAACCATCGCGATCGTGCCGGCGACCACTCCGAACACCGCGACCGGTACGGCGTACCGAGCGGCCTTGCGGGTCTTTGCGTTCGTTGCCATGTCTGTCTGCCCTACCTCTGTGTGTACGGCGGCGACCTATCCGTCTTGCATGCAGTCGACATGCACGACCACTTCCACCCCGTGCCGCCACTCTCACCCGATCTGGTGGGGATGTGCCTCTATCTGACCAAAGCGGGGGGCTCAATGCGTCAGCCCCGGGAGCCAACTGCGCGTACGCCCCAGGGATGACAGAGCGAGGGCCCGGCGTCCCCTACCCGTAGGGGACGCCGGGCCCTCGCCCAGGTCCTTCGGCCGAATCCGACGCGGCCGTCGCGCGTCAGCCCGCGCGGTGCACCACGGCGTCGCACAGCTCCACCAGGGCCGACTTCGCGAAGCACTCGGGCAGCGGGGCCAGCATGGCCCGCGCCTCCTCCGCGTACTGGACGGTGTCCCTGCGGGCCTGCTCCAGGGCCGGGTGGACCCGCAGCCGCGCCAGCGCCTCGGCGTGCAGGGTGTCGTCCGTGAGATCGCCGTCCAGGAGCTTTACGAGGTCCAGGTCGTCCGGGTTGCCGTCGCGGGCGGCCATCTCGCGCAGCCGCAGCACGGGCAGCGTCGGGATGCCCTCGCGCAGGTCGGTGCCCGGGGTCTTGCCGGACTCGTGCGAGTCGGAGGCGATGTCGAGGACGTCGTCGGCCAGCTGGAAGGCGAGGCCGAGGCGCTCCCCGTACTGGGTGAGGATGTCGACGACCATCTCGTCGGCGCCGGACATCAGCGCGCCGAAGCGGCAGGAGACGGCGACCAGCGAGCTGGTCTTGCCGGCCATGACGTCCAGGTAGTGGTCGACGGGGTCGCGGCCGTCGCGCGGACCGGCCGTCTCCAGGATCTGGCCCGTCACCAGCCGCTCGAAGGCCTCGGCCTGGATCCGTACGGCCTCGGGCCCGAGGTCCGCCAGGATGTGCGAGGCGCGGGCGAAGAGGAAATCACCCGTCAGGACGGCCACGGAGTTGCCCCAGCGGGCGTTGGCGCTGTCCACGCCGCGGCGCACGTCCGCCTCGTCCATGACGTCGTCGTGGTAGAGCGTCGCGAGGTGGGTGAGCTCCACGACGACGGCGGAGGGCACGATTCCGGGCGAGTAGGGATCGCCGAATCGGGAGGCGAGCATCACCAGGAGCGGCCTGAACCGCTTGCCTCCGGCGCGCACGAGGTGCTGTGCGGCCTCGGTAATGAAGGGGACTTCGCTCTTGGTGGCTTCCAGCAGACCCGCCTCGACGGCGGCCAGTCCGGCCTGGACATCGGTCTCAAGAGCCTGGTCCCGCACGCTCAGTCCGAACGGCCCGACGACGGTCACGAGGGGTACTCCTGTCTGCTGACGATCACGTTGACGATCACATGGATTGTCGATGTGTCGCTGCCATCACTCAAGCCAGCGTATCCGGTCTGTTTTCGATCACCCAGGGCGCCTGCCCGGCCACCGCACGCGCACCGCCCGATCCACCCCGGTATGTTCTTGAGAAGCCGAAACAACCGGAGAATGCGTTTTGTCCAGAACTGCGACCGAAATAGACGAGCTTCCGGACCCGGAGGCCGACCAGCCGCCGCCCGGCGACGACCACGCCTTCCTCGGACACCCCCGGGGCCTCGCCACGCTCTCCGGACTGGAGGTCTGGGAGCGCTTCTCGTTCCTGGGCATGCAGGCCATCCTCGTCCTCTACTTCGCGGACACGGTGGCCAACGGCGGCCTGGGGATGAACCCCGCCACCGCGGCCTCCGTCTCGGCGGCCTACGGGACCATGGTCTACCTCGTCTCCGTCGCCGGTGGATGGCTCGCCGACCGGATCCTCGGTTCCTACCGCGCCGTGCTGTGGGGCGGCATCCTGATCGCCTGCGGCCACTACGCCATGGCCGTGCCGACCGCCGCCATGACCTGGGTGGGCCTCGGCCTGATCAGCGCCGGCACGGGCCTGCTCAAGCCGAACGTGGCCAGCATGGTCGGCAAGCTCTACGCGACGGACGACCAGCGGCGCGACGCCGGCTTCGCTCTCTATTACATGGGCATCAACATCGGCGCCTTCGCCGGCCCGCTGATCACCGCCTGGCTCGGCGACCACAAGGGCTGGCACTGGGGCTTCTCCGCCGCCGCCATCGGCATGACCGCGGGCCTGATCCAGTACGTCGCCGGCCGCCGCCACCTGGCCGGGCGCAAGCACTCCGCGGAGTTCGCGCTGGCCCCCGACGCGATGCGATCGGCCGTGTGGAAGATCGTCGGCGGGATCCTGGCATTCGCCGTGCTCGCCACTCTTCTGGCGGTACTCGGCTGGTTGACGATGGGCCGTTTCGTCGACCTGCTGACCCTGATCTCGGTGATCGCGCCGATCGTCTACTTCGCGGTGATGTTCCGCAGCGACCGGGTGACGTCCGAGGAGCGGGGGCGACTGCGCCCGTACGTGGTGCTCTTCCTGGCCTCGGTCGCCTTCAACTTCATCCTCTTCCAGGCGTACTCGACGATGATGCTGCTCGCCTCGACGAACGCCCGCACCGAGATCCTCGGGTTCACCTTCCCGGCGGGCTGGTACGCCTCCGCGCTCGGCGCGTTCGAAGTGCTCCTCGCCCCCGTGGTGGCCGCGCTGTGGGTCAGGATGGGCCCCCGCCAGCCGCACTCCTCCAACAAGATCGCCATCGGCGTGATCCTGGGCGGCCTCTCCTTCCTGCTGATGGTCATCCCGACCTCGGGGCACGGCGGGGACGCGTACAAGATGGCCGCCTGGTGGATCATCGGCTCCTACCTGCTGCTCGGACTCGGCGACGTCCTGCTGGAGACCTCGGGCATGTCGGCCACCACCAAGCTCGCCCCGAAGGCCTTCGCCAGCCAGACGATGGCGCTGTGGTTCCTCTCGCTGGCCCTGGCCAACGGCATCCAGGCGCAGGTGGTCAAGGTCTACGGGCACGTCTCCAACCCCGTCTACTTCGGCGTCAACGGCGCCATCGCCGTGGCCGTGGGCCTGGCCGTGATCGCCGCCGCGCCCTGGCTCAAGCGCACGATGCACCCCGTCCACTGACCGTCCCGAGGCGATTGGCGAGACATCCCCGATGATCATCCGTACCGATTTCCCCTACGGGACCACCCACGAGGACGTCCGGATCCCCATGCGGGACGGCACCGAGCTGTACGCCCGCATCTGGCGCCCGGTGACCGACGAGCCAGTACCGGCCCTGCTGGAGTACCTCCCGTACCGCCTCACCGACTGGACGGCCCCGCGCGACTGGCAGCGCCACCCCTGGTACGCGGGCCACGGCTACGCCTCCGTACGGGTCGACGTGCGCGGCCACGGGTGCAGCGGCGGCGACCCGGGCGACGAGTACGACGCCCGGGAGCTCGCCGACGGGGTCACAGTGGTGGAGTGGCTCGCCGCACAACCCTGGTGCACGGGCTCGGTGGGGATGTTCGGGATCTCCTGGGGCGGCTTCAACAGCCTCCAGATCGCAGCGCTGGCCCCCCAGGCGCTCAAGGCGGTGGTCACCGTCTGCTCCACGGACGACCGCTTCGACAACGACGTGCACTACATGGGCGGCTCGCTGCTCGCCGTGGACATGCACGCCTGGGCGGCGACCATGCTCGCCTTCACGGCCCGCCCGCCGGACCCGCTCTACGCGGGCGAAGGCTGGCGCAACCAGTGGCTCTCGCGCCTCGGCGCGGTCGAACCCCTCCTCCACACCTGGCTCTCCCACCAGACCCGCGACGAGTACTGGCGCCACGGCTCGGTGTGCGAGGACTACGGCGCGATCGGCGCGGCCGTCCTCGCGGTGGGCGGCTGGCACGACCCCTACCGCGACACCGTGCTGCGCCTGGTCTCCGCCCTGCCCGCCGACCGGGTGCGCGGCCTGATCGGCCCCTGGTCGCACCAGTACCCGGACCGGGGGCTGCCGCCGGGACCCGCCATCGGCTTCCTCCAGGAGACCCTGCGCTGGTGGGACCACTGGCTCAAGGACAAAAACACCGGCGTCATGGCCGAACCCCTGCTCCGCTCCTGGATCTCCGAATCGCACCCGCCCGCCACCACCTACGAGACCCTGCCCGGCCGGTGGGTCGGCGACCCGTCCTGGCCCTCGCCGAACGTGGACCCGGTGACCTACGCCTTCCAGGGCTCCCCGGTGATCGTGGCCTCCCCGCAGCACACTGGCATGGACGCCGGCCGCTTCTTCCCCTTCGGCAACGACGCCGACCTGCCGCCGGACCAGCGGGAGGAGGACGCGAAGTCGGCCTGCTTCGAATTCCCGGTCGCCGGCTCCGGCCCGGTGGAGATCCTGGGCCGCCCGGTGGTGCGGCTGCGGCTGCGCATGGACGTGCCGTACGGGCAGGTCGTCGCCCGCCTCTGCGACGTGGCTCCGGACGGCTCCTCGACGCTGGTCACCCGGGGCGTGCTCAACCTGTCCGCGCGCCAGGGCCGGGAGAAGGCGGCCCCCTGGCCGGTGGGCTCGTACGAGGACGTCCACTTCGAACTGAACGGCATCGGCCACTCCTTCCCGCCGGGACACCGCATCCGCCTGGCCCTGTCCTCCGCCTACTGGCCGTGGATCTGGCCCCGGGCCGGCTCCGAACACGGCTGGATCCTGGACCCGGCGGGCAGCGCGGTGGAACTCCCGGTCCGCGACCCCTCGTCGGACGGCGAACCGATCCTCTTCGAGGCCCCGGAGCAGTCGCCGCCGCTGGGGGTCTCCTACCCCGAGACCCTGGACGGGCAGAGGCCGGAACGGCTCGTCGTACGGGACGTCGCGCGGGGCCTGTGGCGCCTGGAGGTCGACCCCCGGTACGGCGGCACGCGGGTGTATCCGGACGGGCTGGAGTTCAGCGAGGACGCGCGGGAGGTCTACGAGATCCAGGACGGCGATCCGCTGTCGGCGCGCACCCACTCGGACTGGACCGTGCGGCTGCACCGGCCGGAGCTGGGCTGGGACGTCTCGGTGATCACGCGCTCGGAAATCGCGTGCGACGAGGGCGGCTTCACGACCACCAACGAGGTCGTCTGCCGGGAGGGCGACGAGGTCCTCTTCCACCGCACGTGGGAACGGCGCATCCCCCGCGCGGCGGTCTGACGACCTCCGGCCGGGCCCCGGGTACGACGCCGGGGCCCCGGCAGGCGGTCAGAGTGCCTTGATGCCGTCCACGAAAGCCGCGAACGCGGTGGCCGGAACCTCCAGGACCGGGCTCTGGGAGAGCTTCGAGTCCCGGACGGGTACGACACCGCGCGAAGCGACGAGGTTGGTGGCCACCTCGACGCACGCGCCGCCGTTGTCGCTGTAGGAGGAGGTGAACCAGCGGGGGGATTCGGTCGTCACGAGGTGCCCTTTCGCAGCTGATCGATCATGGCCACGGATGCCGCCTGGGTGCATGCCTCGGCCTGAAGTTGATGGTAGGCCGTCAGCAGAGGCACCACCGTGTTGTTGTCCCGCTCCAGATGGCCCCGTTGGGCCGATTCCGCGTAGGACATGATCGACCGGTCCGGCAGCGTCAGGATGTAGAGGGGCAGGTTGAACGGCCGCCGCTCGCCCATGTCGAACGGTGCGATCTGAAGGACGGTGTTCGGCTGTTCCGCGAACTCCAGCAACCGTGTGAACTGCTCCCGCATGACCTCGGGTCCGCCCAGCGGCCGCCGGATGCAGCTCTCGTCCAGCACCGCGAGGACCAGCGGCGGCGGGGTCCGCAGCAGCACCTCCTGCCGGTCCGCGACGATCGCGATGCGTTCGGCCGCCTGGTCCGGGGTGCTGGCCCCGCGCTTGACGGCGCTCTCGGCGAGCACCGTGGCGTACTGCGGCGTCTGGAGCAGTCCCGGTATGACGCCGACCTCGTAGAGCCGGATCTCCACAGCCCTGCTCTCGTACCCGAGGAACTCGGGGAAGCCCTCCAGCAGGACCCCGTGGCGGATCTCGCGCCACTGGCGTTCGAACGTGTCCTCCGTTCCCGCCGTGCCGAAGACGGAATCCGCACTGCGCGAGAAACGCAGAGTCGAAATCTTGCGCCCGGTTTCCACCGCCGAGATGTGCGTACTCGAGTAGCCCATCCGTTCGCCCAGCTCTTCCTGCTTCCACCCCCGCTCCTCTCGTGAGCTGCGCAGACGCGCTCCGAACGCCGCTTCGGGGCCCGCCTCGGGGTTCAACTCCTTGCGATTCACCGACTCGTGACCAACTTTCCGTTCCGTACTGGCAAGTTGAACTGTCCCCACGGCCGGGCCACGCTGAACCCACCGAGTAGTGCATCCACTACGGAGAGGCACGGCCATGCGTGGAATGCCCATTCCCCCTCCCCCCGCCCCCGGAACCCTCGTGGTGGACACCAGCCGCGACGACCGCGTCGGGGAGTTCCGGGGCCTCGTCGGCCCGTACTGGGCCCTGCGGCCCGTGCGCGGCGGGCCGGAGTGGGAGGCGGAGCCGCGCGACGTGCGGCCCGCCGACCCGATGGAGCGGCTCCGCGCGGAGACCGCCCGGCGCAACGCCCGGAGCGCGGAGGGGCTGCTGTGAGGGACACCACGGCGGCCGAACTGCGCCGCATCGAGTCGGACCCCGCCTACCGGGCGCGGTTCCGGAGCCTGCTGGACGCGGCCCTGGCCCGCCGGGCCGCCGAGCGGGTCGCCGCGTACGAGGCGTTCGCGCGGGCCGTCGGCCGGGGCGGGACCGGGTGAGCGGCCGGGCCGCGGCGTGCGGAGCGGTCGGCGCCCTGTCCTCCGTGCACCTGGACGGACTCGCCCGGCTGTGCCCCGGCTCGCTGCGGGAGGTGGTCGGGGCGGGCACCGAGCTGCGCTGCGCCCTCGGCCGGCACACCGGCCCCCACATGGACGCCCTGCACGAGGGCCCGCCCGGAGCCGCCCTGTGGGCCCGCTGGGGCGGACCCGGCGCGGACGCGGTGCTCGCGCTCCCGGACTGCCCGGTGGTCGACGGGCCCGGCGGCGGGGGCTGCGGCCAGTACCTGGCCCACCCCGGCGGCCACGCCTGGGAGGTCGCGGACCCGGCTCCCTGAGGCGGCGGTCAGCCGAAGAGGCGTTCCAGGACCACCGCGATGCCGTCGTCCTCGTTCGAGAGGGTGACCTCGTCGGCCACGGCCAGGAGTTCACGGTGGGCGCCGGCCATGGCGACCCCGTAGGCCGACCACTCGAACATCGGGACGTCGTTCGGCATGTCGCCGAAGGCGATCGTCCCGGACCCCGCCACGCCCAGGAGTTCCGCCGCCACCGCGAGGCCGCCCGCCTTGTCGATGCCCGGCGGCTGGAGCTCGACCGTGTGCTCCCCGGCCATGGTGACGTTGACGAGGTCCCCGACGACGCCCCGGGCCACGGCCGTCAGTTCGTCGTCGGACAGGTGGGAGTGCTGGAGCAGCACCTTGTTGATCGGGGAGGACCAGAGGTCGGCCCGCCGGGCCACCCGGATCGTCGGCAGGTGCGGGTGCCACATCTTGTAGCCCGGACCCATCAGCATCTCGGCGCCGAGGCCCTCCTGGTTGACGGCCGCGAAGACCTCGCCGACCTCCGCCTCGATCTTCCCGAGGGCGACCTCGGCCAGTTCCCGGTCCATGGCCACGGAGTGCAGCAGCCGTCCGGCCCCCGCGTCGTAGACCTGTGCGCCCTGTCCGCACACCGCGAGCCCCGTGTAGCCGAGGCCGTCCAGGACATGGCGGACCTGCGGTACTGGTCGGCCCGTCACGATGATGTGCCGGGCCCCCGCCGCGCGGGCGGTGGCGAGTGCGGCGCGGGAGCGGGTCGAGACGGTGTCCCCGGCACACAGCAGGGTCCCGTCCAGATCGGTGGCCACGAGTGCATAGGGGAGGGCGGAAGTCACGCGTACAAGGATACGGACCTCGAGGGACAAGTCTTACAAATTGCGCGAATCCGCCCTCCCACCAGCCCCACCATCCCCTTAACCTGTCAAGCAGCTCCCGGGACACCCCCGGACCGCGCCGAAAGCGAGGCAGAACCCCATGCCGCAGCAGAGCCCCCTCGATGTTCCCGAGGGCGACCCGTTCGGGCCGCACAACCTCCCCTACGGCGTGTTCTCCACCGCCGGGGAGAAGCGGCGCCGGATCGGTGTCCGCATCGGCGGGCACGTGCTCGACGCCGGGGCGGCCGCGGCCGCGCTCGGATCCCCGTACGCCGCGCTGCTCGGGCAGCCCTCGCTCAACCCGCTGCTCGCGGCCGGCCGCACCGCCTGGCGCGACGTGCGCCGCGCGCTGACCGCCTGGGTCACCGACCCCGGCCACCGGCCCTCCGTGGAGCCGCACCTGCTGCCGCTCGACGAAGTCACCCTCCACCTGCCGTACGAGGTCGCCGACTACGTCGACTTCTACGCGAGCGAGCACCACGCGACGAACGTCGGGAAGATCTTCCGCCCGGATGGGGACGCACTGACCCCCAACTGGAAGCACCTGCCCATCGGTTACCACGGCCGGTCGGGCACGATCGTCGTGTCCGGGACGGACGTCGTACGCCCCTCCGGCCAGCGCAAGGCGCCCGCCGACCCGGCGCCCGTCTTCGGTCCCTCCGTGAAGCTCGACATCGAGGCCGAGGTCGGCTTCGTCGTGGGCACCCCCTCCAAGATGGGCAGCCCGGTGGCCCTGGGCGAGTTCGAGGACCACGTCTTCGGACTGTTCCTGCTCAACGACTGGTCCGCGCGCGACATCCAGGCCTGGGAGTACGTGCCGCTCGGCCCCTTCCTCGGCAAGTCCTTCGCCACCTCCGTCTCCGCCTGGGTCACCCCGCTGGAGGCCCTGGACGCGGCCCGGGTCGCCCCGCCCGCCCGCGACTTCCCGCTCCTGCCCTACCTCGACGACTCCGGCGCCGACCGCCCCGGCGGCTTCGACCTGCACATCACCGTCTCCATCAACGGGCAGGAGGTGGCCCGGCCGCCGTTCGCGTCGATGTACTGGACCGCCGCCCAGCAGCTGGCCCACATGACCGTCAACGGCGCCTCCGTGCGCACCGGCGACGTGTACGGATCGGGCACCGTCAGCGGCCCGGACACCGACCAGCGCGGCTCGCTGCTGGAGCTCACCTGGAACGGCCGCGACGCCATCGAACTCGCCGACGGCAAGCGCACCTTCCTCGAGGACGGGGACACCGTCACACTCACCGCCTGGGCCCCGGGCGCCGACGGCGCCCGCGTCGGCCTCGGCGAGGTCACCGGCCGCATCGTGGGCACCCGCTAGTCCACAGGCTGGGACGGCCCGCTTCGGCGGGGTGGCGGATCTTTCCCCCACCCCGCCGTCCGCCAGGCCCTCGACCTGCTGCGCGGCGAACAGCTCGTCGAACGCCGGCCGGGCGTCGGAACCGTGATCGTCTGCGCCAAGTACCCGCACGGCCTCGACCGGCTCCAGGGACTGAACGGGCTGCCGCTCTCGCTGGACCTCACGTACGTCCCCCTGGACATCGGCGCGGACCTGATCGGCTGCGACCTGGAGAACACCGACGTCTTCCGGCCGCTGGAGACCCTGACCGGGCAGCCGCTGGGCCACGCCGAGATCACCCTGGAGGCGGTCAACGCCGACGCGCACTCCGCTGCCGTCCTGCAGGCCCCGCGCGGGGCGGCCGTCCGCAAGGCGGCGGTGCTCGCGCTGCTCCGCCACCGGGACGCGCGGGAGGCCCGTACGGCCCTGGCCGGGGCGACCTCCGACCCGGACGCGGAGGTGCGCGCGTACGCCGGACGGGCGATGTCCCCGCGGGGCTGACTCCCGCGGGCCGCTCCCCCATTGGGCGCGGCCCGCGTGCGGGCGGCGGCGCGGGCCGAGAGGCTGGTCGGACGGAACCCGGGAGGCCCGTAGCCCCGTACCCCCACCGCGAGGAGTGCCATGACCGCCCGTCACCTGAAGACCGTACTGACCTGCGCGGCCGCCGTGTCCCTCGCACTGGCGGCCGTCCCCTCGGCACAGGCCGTGGACGGTCCGGCGCCCGATCCGCGCAACGCGCAGGCGATGCGCGACATGGCCACGGCGGTGGCAGTGACCGCCAAGTACGTGGACGAGCGGGAGGCGATCAAGGACGGGTACGTCCCGCACGGCATGGAGTGCATGACCAACCCCTTCGGGGTGGGTTCCATGGGCTACCACTACGTGAAGGATTCCAACTGGGGTCTGCTGGACCCCGCGAAGCCGACGGCACTCCTCTACAGCACCGCCAAGGACCACAAGGGCCGCCGCAAGCTCCAGACGGTGGAGTGGATGTCCGCCGACCGGGACCAGGACCTGAAGACCACGGACGACCGCCCGAGCATGTTCGGCCTCCCCTTCGACGGCCCGATGCCGGGACACTGGACGGGCATGCCCAAGCACTACGACCTCCACATGTGGGCCTACGAGGACAACCCGGCCGGCCGCTTCCACAACTGGAACCCGAACCCGGCCCTGGCCTGCCCGAAGTCCTCCGTCGCCCCCACCCACCCGGCGCACTCGCACTGAGTCCCCACGCGACAGGGCCCGGCCCCCTGTGGAGGGGAGCCGGGCCCTGCGCCGTGCGCACCTGCCGGTCAGCGGACGAACGTGCTCGCCTGCCCCGCCAGGTCCAGGAAGTACTGCGGTGCCACACCCAGGACCAGCGTCACCGCGACGCCCACCGCGATCGTCGTCATCGTCAGCGGCGAGGGCACGGCCACCGTGGGGCCGTCCGCCTTCGGCTCGCTGAAGAACATCAGGACGATGACCCGGATGTAGAAGAACGCGGCGATCGCGGACGAGATGACACCCACCACGACCAGCGCTCCCGCGCCGCCCTCCGCCGCCGCCTTGAACACGGCGAACTTGCCGGCGAAGCCGGAGGTCAGCGGGATGCCGGCGAAGGCCAGCAGGAACACCGCGAAGACCGCCGCCGTCAGCGGCGAACGGCGGCCGAGCCCCGCCCACTTGGACAGGTGCGTGGCCTCGCCGCCCGCGTCGCGGACCAGGGTGACCACGGCGAAGGCGCCGATCGTCACGAAGGAGTACGCGGCCAGGTAGAAGAGGACGGACTTGACGCCCTCCGCCGAGGTCGCGATCACACCGGCCAGGATGAAGCCCGCGTGCGCGATCGAGGAGTAGGCGAGGAGCCGCTTGACGTCGGTCTGGGTCACGGCGATGACCGCGCCCGCCAGCATCGTGACGATCGCGACGCCCCACATCACCGGCCGCCAGTCCCAGCGCAGGCCCGGCAGGACCACGTACAGCAGACGCAGCAGGGCGCCGAAGGCGGCGACCTTGGTCGCGGCCGCCATGAAGCCGGTGACGGGGGTCGGAGCGCCCTGGTAGACGTCCGGGGTCCACATGTGGAAGGGGACCGCGCCGACCTTGAAGAGCAGGCCCATCAGGATCAGCGCGCCGCCGATCAGCAGCAGTGCGTCGTTGCCCATCGTCCCGGCGAGGGCCGGGTCCACATTGGCCACGGTGCCGTCGACCACGTCGGCGATCGCCGCGTAGGAGACGGAGCCCGCGTACCCGTAGACGAGCGCGATGCCGAAGAGGAGGAAGGCCGAGGAGAACGCCCCGAGCAGGAAGTACTTGACCGCGGCCTCCTGCGACATCAGCCGCTGGCGGCGGGCGACGGCGCAGAGCAGGTACAGCGGGAGGGAGAAGACCTCCAGGGCCACGAACAGCGTCAGCAGGTCGTTGGCCGCCGGGAAGATCAGCATTCCGGAGATCGCGAACAGGGCGAGCGGGAAGACCTCGGTGGTGGTGAAGCCCGCCTTGACGGCTTCCTTCTCGCTCTCGCTGCCCGGTACCGACGCGGCCTGGGCGGCGAAGGAGTCGACCCGGTTGCCGTGGGCGGCCGGGTCCAGGCGCCGCTCGGCGAAGGTGAAGACCGCGACGATCGAGGCCAGGACGATGGTGCCCTGGAGGAAGAGCGCCGGACCGTCGACGGCCACGGCGCCCATGGCCGCGATGTGCGCCTTGGAGCTGCCGTACCCGCCCGCGGCGAGCCCGACGATCGCGGCGAAGGCGGAAGCCAGCGCGGCGACGGCGAGGAACACCTGGACGTAGTAGCGGGACTTGCGCGGTACGAAGGCCTCGACGAGGACTCCGACGATCGCCGCGCCCAGCACGATGAGCGTGGGCGAGAGCTGGGCGTACTCGATGTGCGGGGCCGGGATCTTGTCGATCGGCGCCGCGGCGGCCAGTGCCGTCAGCGAGCCGTGGGCAGCAGTCATGGTGCTCACTTCGCCGCCTCCCCATTCTTGGCCTCGACCGCGACCTGCGGCTTCGGGTCCGTTTGCTTCACGTCCGACATGGTGTGCTTCACCGCCGGGTTGACGATGTCGGTCAGCGGCTTCGGGTAGACGCCCAGTCCGATCAGCAGCGCGATCAGCGGGGCGACCACCAGCACCTCCCGCAGGCGCAGGTCCGGCATGGTGCGGACCTCCTCCTTCAGCGGGCCGGTCATGGTCCGCTGGTAGAGCACCAGCGTGTAGAGCGCGGCGAGCACGATGCCGACGGTGGCGATGATGCCGACGACCGGGTACCGGGCGAACGTGCCGACCAGGACCAGGAACTCGCTGACGAACGGGGCGAGCCCCGGCAGCGAGAGGGTGGCGAGCCCGCCGATCAGGAAGGTGCCGGCCAGGACCGGGGCCACCTTCTGCACTCCGCCGAAGTCGGCGATGAGCCGGGAGCCGCGCCGCGAGATCAGGAAGCCGGCGACCAGCATCAGCGCCGCCGTCGAGAGCCCGTGGTTGACCATGTACAGGGTCGCGCCCGACTGGCCCTGGGAGGTCATCGCGAAGATGCCCAGGATGATGAACCCGAAGTGCGAGATCGAGGCGTAGGCGACCAGCCGCTTGATGTCCCGCTGCCCGACCGCGACCAGCGCGCCGTAGACGATGCTGATCAGGGCCAGTACGAGGATCACCGGCGTGGCCCACTTGCTGGCCTCGGGGAAGAGCCCGAGGCAGAAGCGCAGCATCGCGAAGGTGCCGACCTTGTCGACGACGGCGGTGATCAGGACGGCGACCGGGGCGGTGGCCTCGCCCATCGCGTTCGGCAGCCAGGTGTGCAGCGGCCACAGCGGGGCCTTCACCGCGAAGGCGAAGAAGAAGCCGAGGAACAGGAGCCGCTCGGTGTTGGTAGCCATGTCGAGCGTGCCCGCGGCGCGGGCGGCGGTGATCTCCTGGAGCGAGAAGTTCCCGGCGACCACGTACAGCCCGATGACGGCGGCCAGCATGATGAGCCCGCCGACCAGGTTGTAGAGGAGGAACTTGACCGCCGCGTACGAGCGCTGCGCGGCCGCGTTCTCGTCGGACCCGGAGTGCGCCCGGTCGCCGAAGCCGCCGATGAGGAAGTACATCGGGATGAGCATGGCTTCGAAAAAGATGTAGAAGAGGAAAACGTCGGTGGCCTCGAAGGAGATCACCACCATCGCCTCGACCAGCAGGATCAGGGCGAAGAAGCCCTGCGTCGGCCGCCAGCGGGAGGAGTGGGTCTCCAGCGGGTCGGCGTCGTGCCAGCCGGCCCCGATGACGAAGGGGATCAGCAGCGCGGTGAGCGCGATGAGCGCCACCCCGATGCCGTCGACGCCCAGTTCGTAGCGGACCCCGAAGTCGGGGATCCAGGAGTGCGATTCGGTGAGCTGGTAGCGCTCGCCGCCGGGGTCGAAGCGGACCGCGACGAGCACGGCCAGGGCCAGGGTCGCCAGGGAGAAGAACAGGGCGAGCCATTTGGCGGCGGTCCGGCGGGCGGCCGGGACGGCCGCCGTCAGGATCGCGCCGACCGCGGGTACCGCGGCCGTCACCGTCAGAAGCGGGAAACTCATCTCACACCGCCCTCATCAGCAGGGTCGCGGCGATCAGGACCGCCGTGCCCCCGAACATCGAGACCGCGTAGCTGCGGGCGTAGCCGTTCTGCAGCTTGCGCAGCCGGCCCGACAGCCCGCCGACACCGGCGGCCGTCCCGTTGACCACTCCGTCGACCAGGCTGTGGTCGACGTAGACGAGGGAGCGGGTCAGGTGCTCCCCGCCGCGCACCAGGACCACGTGGTTGAAGTCGTCCTGGTACAGGTCCCGGCGGGCCGCCCGGGTGAGGAGCGAGCCGCGCGGGGCGACCACGGGGACGGGCTTCTTGCCGTACATCGCCCAGGCGATGCCGACGCCGATCACGAGGACCACCATCGTGGACAGGGTCACCGTCAGGGCGCTGACCGGGGGGTTGCCGTGCTCGTGTCCGGTGACGGGCTCCAGCCACTTCAGGAACCGGTCGCCGATGCCGAAGATCCCGCCCGCGAAGACCGACCCGAAGGCGAGCACGATCATCGGGATGGTCATGGTCTTCGGGGACTCGTGCGGGTGCGGGGCGTGGCCGGACCCCGCGGCGGAGCCGCTATCGGACTCTGTGGGCTGCCAGCGCTTCTCGCCGAAGAAGGTGAGGAGCATGACCCGGGTCATGTAGAACGCGGTGATCGCGGCGCCCAGCAGGGCCACGCCTCCCAGGATCCAGCCCTCGGTGCCGCCCTTCGCGAAGGCCGCCTCGATGATCTTGTCCTTGGAGAAGAACCCCGACAGGCCCGGGAAGCCGATGATGGCGAGGTAGCCGAGGCCGAAGGTGACGAAGGTGACCGGCATGTACTTGCGCAGGCCGCCGTACTTGCGCATGTCCACCTCGTCGTTCATCCCGTGCATGACGGAACCCGCGCCGAGGAAGAGGCCGGCCTTGAAGAAGCCGTGCGTCACCAGGTGCATGATCGCGAAGACGTAGCCGATGGGGCCCAGGCCCGCGGCCAGGATCATGTAGCCGATCTGCGACATCGTCGAGCCGGCCAGGGCCTTCTTGATGTCGTCCTTCGCGCAACCGACGATCGCACCGAAGAGCAGGGTGACGGCTCCGACGATGGTGACCACCAGCTGGGCGTCGGGCGCCGCGTTGAAGATGGCGCCCGAGCGGACGATCAGGTAGACGCCCGCGGTGACCATGGTCGCGGCGTGGATGAGGGCCGAGACCGGGGTCGGGCCCTCCATCGCGTCGCCGAGCCAGGACTGCAGCGGCACCTGGGCCGACTTGCCGCAGGCGGCCAGCAGCAGCATCAGGCCGATCGCCGTCAGCTTGCCCTCGGAAGCCTCGCCGACCGCGCCGAAGACCGGCCCGAAGGCGAAGGTCCCGAACGTGGTGAACATCAGCATGATCGCGATCGAGAGGCCGATGTCGCCCACGCGGTTGACGAGAAAGGCCTTCTTCGCCGCGGTGGCCGCGCTGTGCTTGTGCTGCCAGAAGCCGATCAGGAGGTACGAGGCGAGGCCCACGCCCTCCCAGCCGAAGTACAGCAGCAGGTAGTTGTCGGCGAGGACCAGCAGGAGCATGGCCGCGACGAACAGGTTGAGGTAGCCGAAGAAACGGCGGCGGCGCTCGTCGTGCTCCATGTAGCCGATGGAGTAGACGTGGATGAGCGTGCCCACGCCGGAGATCAGCAGGACGAAGGTCATCGACAACTGGTCGAGCTGGAAGGCCATGTCGGCGTGGAAGCCCTCGACCGGGACCCAGGTGAACAGCCGCTGGTGCAGGGCACGGTCCTCGGCCCCCCGCCCGAGCATGTCGGCGAAGAGGACCGCGCCGATCCCGAAGGACACGGCGGCGAGCAGGGTGCCGATCCAGTGCCCCACCTTGTCGAGGCGCCGGCCGCCGCAGAGCAGCACCGCCGCCCCGAGCAGGGGCGCCGCGATCAGCAGCACAATCAGATTCTCCACTGTGAACGCCCCTTACAGCTTCATCAGGCTGGCGTCGTCGACCGAGGCCGAGTGGCGGGTACGGAACAGCGACACGATGATCGCCAGACCCACCACGACCTCGGCGGCGGCGACGACCATCGTGAAGAACGCGATGATCTGGCCGTCGAGGTTGCCGTGCATCCGGGAGAAGGTGACGAAGGCGAGGTTGCAGGCGTTGAGCATCAGCTCGACGCACATGAACACCACGATCGCGTTCTTCCTGATCAGGACCCCGGAGGCCCCGATGGTGAACAGCAGCGCGGACAGGTACAGGTAGTTGACCGGATTCACTTCGAGGCCTCCTCACGGCCGAGCCGCTCGGACGACCGCTGCTCGAGCGCCTTCAGGTCGTCCAGCGCCTGGCTGGAGACGTCCCTGATCTGGCCGCGGCCGCGCAGCGTCTGGTTGACGGTGAGCTCGGACGGGGTGCCGTCCGGCAGCAGGCCCGCGACGTCCACGGCGTTGTGCCGGGCGTAGACGCCGGGTGCGGGCAGCGGCGGGAGCTGCACGCCCTCGCGTACGCGGCGCTCGGCGAGCTCGCGCTGGGTGGCGGGCCGCTCGGTGCGCTCGCGGTGGGTGAGCACCATCGCGCCGACGGCCGCCGTGATGAGGAGGGCGCCGGTGATCTCGAAGGCGAACACGTACTTGGTGAAGATGAGCGTGGCCAGGCCCTCGACGTGGCCGCCGGAGTTGATCCGGCCGAGCCCGTTGAAGTGGGTGAGGCGGGCGTTGGCGATGCCGGCGATCAGCAGGATGCCGAAGCCGAGTCCGCACAGGGCGGCCAGCCAGCGCTGCCCCTTGATGGTCTCGGTCAGCGAGTCCGCCGCGGTGACGCCGACGAGCATGACGACGAAGAGGAAGAGCATCATGATCGCGCCGGTGTAGACGACGACCTGGACGATGCCGAGGAAGTACGCGCCGTTGGCGAGGTAGAAGACCGCCAGGATGATCATCGTCCCGGCCAGGCTCAGAGCGCTGTGCACGGCCTTCTTCATCAGGATCGTGGACAGCGCACCGATGACGGCGACCGTGGCGAGGACCCAGAACTGCACGGCCTCACCGGTGGAGGTGACGGTGGCGGCTGCGGCGACGGCGCTCACGCCCCCACCTCCTCGGAGGCGACCCCGGAAGCGTCCTCGGAGGCGACCTCGCCCTTGGACACGGCGACCTGGCGGACCGTGCCGGGAGCAGCCCCGGTCACCAGCCCGCGGTAGTAGTCGGTGTCCTCGGTGCCGGGGAAGATCGAGTGCGGAGCCTCGACCATGCCCTCGGTCAGCCCGGCGAGCAGCTGCTCCTTGGTGTAGATGAGCGATTCGCGGCTGGAGTCGGCCAGTTCGAACTCGTTCGTCATGGTCAGGGCCCGGGTCGGGCACGCCTCGACGCACAGCCCGCACAGGATGCAGCGGGCGTAGTTGATCTGGTAGACCCTGCCGTACCGCTCACCCGGGGAGTAGCGCTCCTCCTCGGTGTTGTCCGCGCCCTCGACGTAGATCGCGTCGGCGGGACAGGCCCAGGCGCACAGTTCGCACCCGATGCACTTCTCCAGACCGTCCGGGTGGCGGTTGAGCTGGTGCCGCCCGTGGAAGCGCGGAGCCGTGGTCTTCTGCTGCTCCGGGTACTGCTCGGTGAGTCGCTTCTTGAACATGGCCTTGAAGGTCACGCCGAAGCCGGCAACCGGGTTCTGCCACTTCTCGTTCTCAGCGTCAGACATTCTCAGCACCCTCCTCTCGGTCACTGTCAGTATTCGCCGCGCCACTGACAATGAGCTCCCGCTCACTGCGAGGCCGCCTGCGCGGTACGGGTGCCAGGTGCTGGCCGGGCTTGGGCGGTACGGGGAATCCGCCCGCCAGCGGATCGAAGGGCTCGGCGGCGGCCGCCTGTTCGGCGTCCTCGACGGCCGCCTTCTCCTTCTTGTCGCGGAAGACGTCCACGACGAAGGAGAGGAGCAGGAGCGCGACGACCGCGCCGCCGACGTAGAGCACGATCGACTGGAACTCGTAGTTCTCGTTGCGCAGCGCCCGGACGGTGGCGACCAGCATCAGCCAGACCACGGAGACCGGGATCAGCACCTTCCAGCCGAGCTTCATCAGCTGGTCGTAGCGCACGCGCGGGAGCGTGCCGCGCAGCCAGATGAAGAAGAACAGCAGCAGCTGGACCTTGATGACGAACCAGAGCATGGGCCACCAGCCGTGGTTGGCGCCCTCCCAGTACGTGGAGATCGGCGCCGGCGCCCGCCAGCCGCCCAGGAAGAGGGTGACCGAGACCGCGGAGACGGTGACCATGTTGACGTACTCGGCCAGCATGAACAGCGCGAACTTGATGGAGGAGTACTCGGTGTTGAAGCCGCCGACCAGGTCGCCCTCGGACTCCGGCATGTCGAAGGGGGCGCGGTTCGTCTCGCCGACCATCGTGATGACGTAGATGATGAAGGACACCGGCAGGAGCACGATGAACCAGCGGTCGCCCTGCGCCTCCACGATCTTCGAGGTCGACATCGACCCGGAGTAGAGGAAGACCGAGGCGAAGGCCGCGCCCATCGCGATCTCGTAGGAGATCATCTGCGCGCAGGAGCGCAGGCCGCCCAGGAGCGGGTACGTGGAGCCCGAGGACCAGCCGGCCAGCACGATGCCGTAGATGCCGACCGAGGCCACCGCGAGGATGTAGAGCATCGCGATCGGCAGGTCGGTCAGCTGCATCGTCGTGCGCTGGCCGAAGATGGAGACCTCGTTGCCCGAGGGGCCGAAGGGGATCACCGCGATGGCCATGAAGGCCGGGATCGCCGCGATGATCGGGGCAAGGACGTAGACGACCTTGTCGGCCCGCTTGACGATGAGGTCTTCCTTCAGCATCAGCTTCACGCCGTCGGCGAGCGACTGGAGCATGCCCCAGGGGCCGTGCCGGTTGGGGCCGATGCGCAGCTGCATCCAGGCGACGACCTTGCGCTCCCACACGATGGAGAAGAGCACGGTCACCATCAGGAAGGCGAAGCAGAACACCGCCTTGACGACGACGAGCCACCAGACGTCCTTGCCGAACAAGGAGAGGTCTTCGGCAGCGATCTGAACGGTGTTCACGCGCCCACCTCCGCAGTGGCGTCGCTGCTGTCGGCCGGGACAGCCGGACCGATGCGTACGAGGGTTCCCGGGCGGGCGCCGGTATCGGCGAGGACCCCGGAGCCGGTGGAGTTCAGCGGGAGCCAGACCACCCGGTCGGGCATCTCGGTGATCCGCAGCGGCAGTTCCACGGAGCCGGCCGGGCCGGTCACCGCGAGGACGTCGCCGTTCTTCACGCCCGTCTCGGCGGCCGTGGCGGCCGACAGCCGGGCACTGGCCTCGTGCCGGGTGCCGGCCAGGGCCTCGTCGCCGTCCTGGAGACGGCCCTGGTCGAGCAGGAGCCGGTGGCCCGCGAGGATGGCCTCGCCCGCGCCCGGCCGAGGCAGCGGCACGGTGTCCGCGGACTGCTCGGCGGCGCGGGTCCCGGCCCACTGGCCGAGCCCGTCGAGCTCGCGGCGCACGGCGTGCACGTCGCCCAGGGCGATGGGCCGCTCCGCCGTGTCGGCCAGCATGTGCAGCACGCGGGAGTCCGCGGGGGCGAGCCGACGCGTCATCTGCTCGGGCTTCAGCGCGGCCTCGAACGGCCGGACCCTGCCCTCCCAGTTGATGAACGCACCCGACTTCTCGGCGGCGGCCGCGACCGGGAAGACCACGTCCGCGTGGTCGGTGACCTCGCTGGGCCGCAGTTCCAGACTGACCACGAAGGCCTCCTGGAGCGCGAGCCGGGCCCGGTCCGGGTCCGGCAGGTCGTCGAGCTCCACGCCCGCGACCAGCAGGGCGGACAGCTCGCCGGTGGCGGCGGCCTCGACGATCTGGCCGGTGTCCCGGCCGTACCGGTGCGGCAGCTCGTCCAGGCCCCAGGCGGCGGCGACCTCGTCGCGGGCCCGCGGGTCGGTGGCCGGGCGGCCCCCCGGGAGCAGGGACGGCAGCGCGCCCGCCTCGACGGCGGCCCGCTCTCCGGCCCGGCGCGGGATCCACACCAGTCGCGCGCCGGTCGCGGCGGCGGCCCGTACGGCGGCGGTCAGCGCGCCGGGGATCCCGGCCAGGCGCTCTCCGACGACGATGACCGCGCCGGGCAGGCGCAGCGCTTCGGCGGCGGCGTGACCGCCCTCTTCCAGGCCGGCCCGGGAGGCGAGCGCGTCGAGCCATTCGGGCTCGGTGCCGGGGGCGGCGGCCAGCAGGGTGCCGCCCGCCTTCTCCAGCCCGCGGGTGGCGAAGGTGGCGACGGCGAAGGTCCGCTGCTTGTGCTTGCGGTGGCCCTTGCGCAGCCGCAGGAAGACGCCGGGGGCCTCTTCCTCGGCCTCGATGCCGACGAGGAGCACGGCCGGGGCCGCCTCCAGGGAGGCATTTGTGACGCCGCGCCCGTCGAGGTCCTTGCCGATGCCGGCGACCGAGGCGGCCAGGAACTCGGCCTCCTCAGCGCTGTGCACCCGGGCCCGGAAGTCGATGTCGTTGGTGTCGAGCACGACCCGCGCGTACTTGGCGTACGCGTACGCGTCCTCGACGGTCAGCCGGCCGCCGGTCAGGACGCCCGCCCGGCCGCGCGCGGCGGCCAGCCCGTTGGCCGCGGCCTCCAGCGCCTCGGGCCAGCTCGCCGGGGCCAGGACCCCGTCGGTGCCGCGCACCAGCGGGGTGGTGAGCCGGTCGGGGCGCTGCGCGTAGCGGAACCCGAAGCGGCCCTTGTCGCAGATCCACTCCTCGTTGACCTCGGGGTCCTCGGCGGCCATCCGGCGCAGCACCTTGCCGCGGCGGTGGTCGGTCCGGGTCGCGCAGCCGCCCGCGCAGTGCTCGCACACGCTCGGGGAGGAGACGAGGTCGAACGGGCGGGAGCGGAACCGGTAGGCCGCCGAGGTGAGGGCGCCGACCGGGCAGATCTGGATGGTGTTGCCGGAGAAGTACGACTCGAAGGGGTCGCCCTCGCCGGTGCCGACCTGCTGGAGCGCGCCGCGTTCCAGCAGCTCGATCATCGGGTCGCCGGCGATCTCGTTGGAGAAGCGGGTGCAGCGCGCGCACAGCACGCAGCGCTCCCGGTCGAGCAGCACCTGGGTGGAGATCGGTACGGGCTTCTCGTAGGTGCGCTTCTTGCCCTCGAACCGCGATTCGGCGTTGCCGTGCGACATCGCCTGGTTCTGGAGCGGGCACTCGCCGCCCTTGTCGCAGACCGGGCAGTCCAGCGGGTGGTTGATGAGCAGCAGCTCCATCACCCCGCGCTGGGCCTTGTCGGCGACCTCCGAGGTGAGCTGCGTCTTGACGACCATGCCGTCGGTGCAGGTGATGGTGCAGGAGGCCATCGGCTTGCGCTGGCCCTCCACCTCGACGATGCACTGGCGACAGGCGCCGGCCGGGGAGAGCAGGGGGTGGTCGCAGAACCGGGGGATCTCGATGCCGAGCTGCTCGGCGGCCCGGATGACCAAGGTCCCCTTGGGCACGGACAGTTCGATGCCGTCGATGGTCAGGGAGATGTGGTCCACCGGCGGGACCGCCGCCTCTCCGCCGCCGGAGGTGCCGTAGCCCGCGGCGGAGCCGCTCGACGGTTGCAGTACGGTCATGCGGTCACCTCCGTGTCGGCCCAGAGGGTCGACTTCTTGGGGTCGAAGGGGCAGCCCTTGCCCGTGATGTGCTGCTCGTACTCCTCGCGGAAGTACTTGAGCGAGGAGAAGATGGGGCTGGCGGCTCCGTCACCGAGCGCGCAGAACGACTTGCCGTTGATGTTGTCGGCGATGTCGTTCAGCTTGTCGAGGTCGGACATGACGCCCTTGCCGGCCTCGATGTCGCGCAGCAGCTGGACGAGCCAGTAGGTGCCTTCGCGGCACGGAGTGCACTTGCCGCAGGACTCGTGGGCGTAGAACTCGGTCCAGCGGGTCACCGCCCGCACCACGCAGGTCGTCTCGTCGAAGCACTGCAGGGCCTTGGTGCCGAGCATGGATCCGGCCGCGCCGACGCCCTCGTAGTCCAGCGGCACGTCGAGGTGCTCGGCCGTGAACATGGGGGTGGAGGAGCCGCCCGGGGTCCAGAACTTCAGCCGGTGCCCGGGGCGGATCCCGCCGCTCATGTCGAGCAGCTGGCGCAGGGTGATGCCGAGCGGGGCCTCGTACTGGCCGGGGCCCACGACGTGGCCCGAGAGCGAATACAGCGTGAAACCGGGGGACTTCTCGGTCCCCATCGCCTTGAACCAGTCCTTGCCCTTGTTCAGGATCGCGGGAACCGAGGCGATGGATTCGACGTTGTTGACGACAGTGGGGCACGCGTAGAGCCCCTCGACGGCAGGGAAGGGAGGACGCAGCCGGGGCTGACCGCGCCGGCCTTCGAGGGAGTCCAGGAGGGCCGTTTCCTCGCCGCAGATGTACGCGCCCGCTCCCGCGTGCACGGTGATGTCGAGCTTCAGCCCGCTCCCGAGGACGTCCTCCCCGAGGTAGCCGGCCTCGTACGCCTCGCGCACCGCCTCGTGCAGGCGCCGCAGTACCGGCACGGCCTCGCCGCGCAGGTAGATGAAGGCGTGCTCCGACCGGATCGCGTAGCAGGCAATGATCATTCCCTCGATGAGGGAGTGCGGGTTGGCGAAGAGAAGGGGGATGTCCTTGCAGGTTCCCGGCTCCGACTCGTCCGCGTTCACGACGAGGTAGTGCGGCTTTCCGTCGCCCTGCGGGATGAACTGCCACTTCATTCCGGTGGGGAAGCCCGCGCCGCCGCGCCCGCGCAGACCGGAGTCCTTCACATACGCGATGAGGTCGTCCGGGGTCATCGCGAGCGCCTTGCGCAGGCCCTCGTAGCCCTCGTGGCGCCGGTAGGTCTCCAGCGTCCAGGACTGCGGTTCGTCCCAGAACGCCGACAGCACGGGTGCCAGCAGCTTCTCCGGGCTGGTGCCGTTCTCATGCATTTCAGCAGTCACCGTCATCACTCCCCCTCCTCGGCCGCGGCCTCGGCACGCGGGTGCACGACCTTGCCGAGCTGCGGGGACTCGCCGCGCGCGATGCGCAGGCCGATCAGCGACGCGTGTCCGGCGCCGCCGCTCGCCTCGACCGCGCCGGGGCGCTCGTCGGGGAAGCCGGCCAGGATCCGCGCGGTCTCCTTGTACGTGCACAGCGGCGCGCCCCGGGTCGGCGCGACGGGGCGGCCGGCCAGCAGGTCGTCCACCATGGCCTTGGCGGACTCGGGCGTCTGGTTGTCGAAGAACTCCCAGTTGACCATCACCACGGGGGCGTAGTCGCAGGCCGCGTTGCACTCGATGTGTTCGAGGGTGACCTTGCCGTCGGGGGTGGTCTCGTTGTTGCCGACCCCGAGGTGCTCCTTGAGCTCGTCGAAGATGGCATCGCCGCCCATGACCGCGCACAGGGTGTTCGTACAGACGCCGACCTGGTAGTCGCCCGAGGGCTTGCGCCGGTACATCGTGTAGAAGGTGGCGACCGCCGTGACCTCCGCGGTCGTCAGGCCCAGCACCTCGGCGCAGAACCGGATGCCGGTGCGCGAGACGTGACCCTCCTCGGACTGCGTCAGGTGCAGCAGCGGCAGCAGCGCGGAACGGCTGTCGGGGTAGCGGGCGATGACTTCCTTCGCGTCCGCTTCGAGCCGGGCGCGCACCTCGGCCGGGTAGTCGGGGGCCGGCAGCTGGGGCATGCCCAGGCTGGTCGACTGGCTGGCGCTCATCGGTCGACGCCTCCCATCACGGGGTCGATGGAGGCGACGGCGACGATGACGTCGGCGACCTGGCCGCCCTCGCACATCGCCGCCATGGCCTGAAGGTTGGTGAAGGACGGGTCGCGGAAGTGGACCCGGAAGGGGCGGGTGCCGCCGTCGGAGACGACGTGGACGCCGAGTTCGCCCTTGGGGGACTCGACGGCCGCGTAGGCCTGTCCGGCCGGGACCCGGAAGCCCTCGGTCACCAGCTTGAAGTGGTGGATGAGGGACTCCATGGAGGTGCCCATGATCTGCTTGATGTGGTCGAGCGAGTTGCCGAGGCCGTCCGGGCCCATCGCGAGCTGCGCGGGCCAGGCGATCTTCTTGTCGGCGACCATCACCGGGCCCGGCTCCAGCCGGTCCAGGCACTGCTCGACGATCCGCAGGGACTGGCGCATCTCCTCCAGGCGGACCAGGAAGCGTCCGTAGGAGTCGCAGGACTCGGTGGTCGGCACGTCGAACTCGTAGTTCTCGTAACCGCAGTACGGGTCCGACTTGCGCAGGTCGTGCGGCAGTCCGGCGGAGCGCAGGATCGGGCCGGTGGCGCCCAGCGCCATGCAGCCGGTGAGGTCGAGGTAGCCGACGTCCTGCATGCGGGCCTTGAAGATGGGGTTGCCGGTGGCGAGCTTGTCGTACTCCGGCAGGTTCTTCTTCATGGTCTTCACGAACTCGCGGAGCTGGTCGACCGCGCCCGGGGGCAGGTCCTGCGCGAGGCCGCCGGGGCGGATGAACGCGTGGTTCATGCGCAGTCCGGTGATCAGCTCGAACACGTCGAGGATCAGCTCGCGGTCGCGGAACCCGTAGATCATGATCGTGGTCGCGCCCAGCTCCATGCCGCCGGTGGCGATGCACACCAGGTGGGAGGAGATCCGGTTGAGCTCCATCAGCAGGACGCGGATGGCGGTGGCGCGGTCCGGGATCTGATCGGTGATGCCGAGCAGCTTCTCGACGCCCAGGCAGTACGCCGTCTCGTTGAAGAAGGGCGTCAGGTAGTCCATGCGCGTGACGAAGGTGGTGCCCTGCGTCCAGTTCCGGTACTCGATGTTCTTCTCGATGCCGGTGTGGAGGTAACCGATGCCGCAGCGGGCCTCGGTGACCGTCTCGCCGTCGATCTCCAGGATCAGCCGGAGCACTCCGTGCGTGGACGGGTGCTGGGGACCCATGTTGACGACGATCCGCTCGTCGTCCGCGCGGGCCGCGGACTGGACGACCTCGTCCCAGTCGCCGCCCGTGACGGTGTAGACGAGGCCTTCGGTGGTCTCCCGGGAGGAAGCTTCGTTCGTGTTCATCAGCTGTACGACCTCCGCTGGTCGGGAGCCGGGATCTGGGCGCCCTTGTACTCGACGGCGATGCCGCCGAGCGGGTAGTCCTTGCGCTGCGGGAAGCCCTGCCAGTCGTCCGGCATCATGATCCGGGTGAGGGCCGGGTGCCCGTCGAAGATCAGGCCGAAGAAGTCGTACGTCTCGCGCTCGTGCCAGTCGTTGGTCGGGTAGACCGGGACGATCGACGGGAGGTGCGGGTCGCTGTCCGGGACGGACACCTCCAGCCGCACGATCCGGCCGTGGGTGAGCGAGCGCAGGTGGTAGACGGCGTGCAGCTCGCGCCCCTTGTCCCCGGGGAAGTGCACCCCGCTGACACCGGTGCAGAGCTCGAAGCGCAGGGCCGCGTCGTCGCGCAGGGTCTTCGCCACCCGCGGCAGGTGCTCGCGGGCGATGTGGAGGGTCAGCTCCCCGCGGTCCACGACGACCTTCTCGATCGCGTTCTCGGGGAGCAGGTCCTGCTCCTCCAGCGCCCCTTCGAGCTCGTCGACGACCTCGTCGAAGTACGAACCGTACGGGCGCGCGCTCGCGCCGGGCATGGCCACGGTGCGCACTAGGCCGCCGTAGCCGCTGGTGTCGCCGCCGTTGGCGGCGCCGAACATGCCCTTGCGGACACCGATCACCTCGGGGCCCGTCGCACCCCTGGGGGCCGGGACGTTGCCGCCGGCGTCGTCACCGGATTGGGGGCCGTTCTCCACGGCCGGGTCGTCGCTCACCGCAGGAGCCCCTTCATCTCGATCATGGGGAGCGCCTTGAGGGCCGCCTCCTCCGCCTCGCGGGCGGCCTCTTCCCGGTTCACGCCGAGCTTGGACCCCTGGATCTTCTGGTGGAGCTTGAGGATCGCGTCCATCAGCATCTCGGGGCGGGGCGGGCAGCCGGGCAGATAGATGTCCACGGGGACGATGTGGTCGACGCCCTGGACGATCGCGTAGTTATTGAACATTCCGCCCGAAGAGGCGCAAACACCCATAGAGATGACCCACTTGGGAGCGGGCATCTGGTCGTACACCTGCCGCAGTACCGGCGCCATCTTCTGGCTGACGCGGCCCGCCACGATCATCAGGTCGGCCTGGCGCGGGGATCCGCGGAAGACCTCCATGCCGAAGCGGGCCAGGTCGTACCGGCCCGCTCCGGTGGTCATCATCTCGATGGCGCAGCAGGCCAGGCCGAAGGTCGCGGGGAAGACGGATGACTTGCGCACCCAGCCCGCGGCCTGTTCGACGGTGGTCAGCAGAAAGCCGCTCGGCAGCTTCTCTTCCAGTCCCATGGAAATTCAGCCCCTCAGTCCCATTCCAGGCCGCCGCGGCGCCACACGTAGGCGTAGGCGACGAAGACGGTGAGCACGAAGAGGAGCATCTCGACGAGCCCGAAGATCCCCAGCGAGTCGAAGGTGACCGCCCAGGGGTAGAGGAAGACAACCTCGATGTCGAAGACGATGAAGAGCATCGCCGTCAGGTAGTACTTGATGGGGAAGCGGCCGCCGCCGGCCGGCACGGGAGTGGGCTCGATGCCGCACTCATATGCTTCAAGTTTTGCCCGGTTGTACCGTTTTGGACCGATCAGCGTGGCCATGACCACGGAGAAGATCGCAAACCCTGCGCCGAGGGCGCCGAGCACGAGGATGGGCGCGTACGCATTCACGCTCCTCGCTCCTTCCAGTCGTCCTTGACCGTTGGACCGCTGCGCCGGCACTTGCATGTGAGGCAGTTCACAAGCCGGGCTGGTGCGCATCTTATGCCTGCTCGTCTGTGATCTGCGACACGGGTTACAACAACGAGTTTGTGATCTCCACCACCTGACGAACGATCATGAAGTCCGATGAGTGGTGATCTTCATACGCGAAGCATCCACATGATCACCAAAGGTGACATCCGCCCCTGTAGTTGCAGGTGGAAGCCCTGCCGCACTATCAAATCGTGGCTACTGCACGCAAATTGGCAGCATGGTGCGCGTGATGATAAAGGGATCGCCGTCCCCCGGTCGGGGGAGCTCACGCGTACGGGGGTGGACGCGTGCGCGCGTTCACGAAGTGGGGATGCGGAGTCGGGGGCCATGGGTGGACCGGGGGCGCCTCGGGGGTGGATCCGGAGCCCGAATGCGGCGGTGGGTTCACGGTGGGTTCACGGTGGGGTCACAGGAGGGCCACGGTGTCCGCACAGCGTGACGCCACTGTGACCTGCGCCACTCCGGATTCGCGGCAGCGAAAGAGGGCTTGGCCATCTGTCCGGAGGGATGGTAGGCCGGGGATCAATTCGGACTTATTGCGGAAACCCCATGATCACAGGCTTGCGACGGGGTGTCCGAATCGCCCGTTACGGCGTCAATAAGACGGCCGACGCGCCCGGTTCGTGCCATTCGCGCACAACTGTGGCGCAGACCACGTTTCTTGAAGGGAACCGCAACGCCCTGATAGCGGTTGTACTCATGTCCCTCACCGCTCACATACCCAGCCACCGGAAGCCCCGCCGCAGCGCCTCGAAGCTCGCGGTCCGCGCCGGAGTTGCCGGTGGCGTCCTCAGCACCCTGGCCATGGCCGGCACGGCGAGCGCCACGCCCTCCGAGCCCGCACCCGAGAGCACCCTCGAGATGCCGGTCCTGAACATGGACCTGGCCGCCGAGGTGTCCTCCTCCGTCACCAAGGCCGCGGAGAACACCCGCGCCGCCGCGGTCGACGGCGAGCTCAACGCCCTGGAGCAGAGCGCCCGCACCGGCGCCGCCGCAGAGGCCAAGAAGGCCAAGGAAGACGCGCAGCAGAAGGCCGACGACGAGCAGAAGGCGAAGGAGGACGCGGACCGCAAGGCTGAGTCCGAGCGCGCCAGCCGCAGCACGTCCCGCACCTCGCTGTCGACCAAGTCCGGCTCTTCCTCGGAGGGCTCCTCCTCCTCGGAGGGCTCCGGCGTCACCGCTCCGGCCACCGGCTCCGCCGCCGCCATCGTGAACTTCGCCCGCGCGCAGGTCGGCAAGGCGTACGTCATGGGCGGCACCGGCCCGTCCTCGTTCGACTGCTCCGGCCTCGTCCAGGCCGCGTACCGCCAGGCCGGCATCAGCCTGCCGCGCATGTCGCAGGCGCAGTCCTCGGCCGGCACCTCGGTGTCCCTGAGCGCCCTTCAGCCCGGAGACATCCTGTACTGGGGTTCCAAGGGCAGCGCGTACCACGTCGCCATCTACGTCGGCGGCGGCAACTTCGTCGGCGCGCAGAACTCCAACACCGGCATCGTCGAGCGCTCCCTGAGCTACGACAAGCCGACGGGCGCCGTCCGCGTCCTCTGACACGTCGTTCGCCCGTGCGTCCCTCGACGCGCGCAAGGCCGGTACTCCCCCGCTCGGGGGCGGAGTGCCGGCCTTTCGGCGTCCCGGGGCCTCCTGGAGCCCCTGAGGGGCCCCTGAGTGCCGTGTGGCGCCACAAGGGCCCGCCCGGTCCGAGGTGGGGTCAGAGCATCGAGGCCGCGAGCTTCAGGCGCGCGTCGCGCTGCTTCTTGTACAGGGCGAGGGTCTCGGCGTGCTCCTCGACCAGTTGCCGCTGGTACGCCGCCTCGGCCGCCGCCCAGATCCCCACGAGGTTCACCTCGCGCTTGCAGGCCACGTCCTCGGTGGCGACCACGACCGCCTTGGGGCCGGCCTTGTCGTTCTGCAGGCCCAGCTTCTCGATCACTTCGTACGGGGTGCCGACTCCCGCGTAGCCGGCCTTGCCCATGCAGTCGGACCAGCTCTTCAGAACGGCGACCACCCGGGAGTCCTCCTGTGCGCGACTGTGCGCCTGGGCGGCCAGGCCGAAGGTGAAGAGCAGGTCGACGGCGCCCTTCGTGGGCGCGTACAGCTTGCGGTACCCCTCCCGCAGGCAGCCCCCGGCCGGCACCTTCTGCCCGCCGACCTCGACTCCGCTGTCCGCCGCGTCCGCCTCCTCCTGGCTCGAAGGATCCGGTCCGGCCGGGACCTTCTCCCCCGGCCGGGTGCCGAACAGCACGGCGGACGCGCTCTCGCTGAGCTGCGGCGGGGCCGGCTTCGCGGGGCGCGGGACCCCGGATTCGGTGTCGTAGCCGTGGGCCGCCGCGTGTTCGGGGTCCGCCTCGCCGAACAGGTTCCGGTGCCGGTCCCCGTCCGCTCCGCCGCCCGCCGGGGCCCGCTTCTGCGGAGCCTCGTAGGTGAACCCGTACCTGGCCATGCACCGCTCGGTCAGCCGGGCCTGTACGGAGTCCATCCGCCGGACCTCGGCGTCGGAGTCCGTGTAGGCGTCCATGGGGAGGGAGATGGAGGAGGTGGCGGGGTTCGTCACGACGGGGCCGAGGGCGGGTTCGGCTCCGCCCTTCCCCTTGCTCGCGCCGCCCCCGCCGCTCCCGCCGCCGTCGGAGCAGCCCGCCAGCAGGACGACGGCCGCCGCGAGCAGGGCGGTCGCGCGGGCCCGGCGGTGTGGGTGGGGAGACATCGCTAGTACCAGTAGATGGAGCTGATGCTGTCCCTGAAATTGGTCGTCGCATTGCCGGTGTAGCCGACCGGGATCGAGCCCTGGATGCCCTTGTAGTTGCTGTCCGTGTAGACGCGCCAGCCATTGCTGTCGAGGTTCTTGTAGGCCCGGGTGTTGTCGTTCACGTTCTGGGTGCGGCCGTCGCAGCCCGAGGGGCCGTTGAAGTTGTTGTCCGTGAGGGTCGGATCGTCGTTGTTGGCGTCGAAGACGCAGCCGCTCGGGCCGTACTGGTAGTACAGGCCGAACTCGAACTGCTCCAGGTTGCCGTCGTGCACCCACGCCGAAGCGGGGAAGGCCGACGCGGCCAGCAGGGCCGCCGCGACGGCGACGGGGGCGGCCACGAGACGTAATCCACGCAGGTTCTTGTTCATTCGCACATTCCCCACTGTAGAAACGACCGGCATTGGGATTCCCCAACTGCCTTGGATCCAGCGGCATTTAAGCTGAGTCGCAGAGTGCGGACAAGGCGCATTCCCGCCCTACGTTCAGCCAAGTAGGCGTTTTGAGACCCGAGTTGAGAGTCAAGGTGACACTGCCTAGGATCGCGACGCTTCGCACGCCATCTCGTACCGGCAACGCCCTCATCCATCCGATATCGAGGGAAGCACCCTCTATGCGCAAGCATGTGCCTTTAGTGCTCATCGCCATTTCGCTCGCGCTCAGCGCCTGCTCCGGCAGCGGTCAGCCTTCGGCGAGCGACAGCCCCCCGCCCTCCCGGGAGGAGGTCGCCTACTACGACTGCCTCGCGGACCACGGGGTGAAGCTCACCCGCACCGACTACGGCGCGCCCCGCGTGGACAAGGACGACGAGTCCGCGAAGGCGAACATGCCCGCGGCCCAGGAGGCGTGCGCGGACCAGGCCCCGCCGCGGCCCTCCCCCCGGCCGGCCGACCCGAGCGTGCTGGCCGCCGCCCGCGCGGAGTCCCAGTGCCTGCGCGAGCAGGGCGTCTCCTGGTACCCGGACCCCGATCCGGTGACCGGGAACATCGACGACCGGGCCGTGACCCCGGAGCAGGCGGCCGAACTCCGGACCGAGCACACCGCCGCCCTCAGCAAGTGCAGGACCGACCGGGGCTCGAAGGGCAACGGCGTCCTCGGCGGGTGAGCGACCTGCGGGAACTCGGGCCCGACACCGGCGTCGGCAGCTTCGTGGCGGTGCTCGGCCGCCCCGCTCGCGGGGCTGCGTCCCGCCTGGCGGGCAGCTCGTATCGAACCGGGCGAAGCCCTGCGAAGATAGCTGGGGCGCGTACGCCCGAGTCACCCCAGGAGGTGGTGATCCGTGACCACCAGGCCATCCGACGAAGCCCCCGGACACGGTGCCGGTGCCCGTCCGACCACCGACCCCACAGCCGTCCCGGCCGCCGCCGGGTTCTGCCTCCTGTCGCTGGGGGGCTGGCTGCTGAACACCGCCCGCCCGTGGCAGAAGCCCAATTCCACGATGACGCTCGCCCTCGACTGGACCGCATCGGGCACGCTGCTGATCTGCGGTCTGGTGCTGCTGGCCCGCTGCATCCGGACCGTTCACCGATCGGACGAAGCTTCGTACGGAAGAGGCCTCGGCACCCCCCACGACCAGACGGGCCGCGCCGGGGACAACCCCCCGCCACAGCCCGCCTGACCGATCCGTACCGTCCGCCCGAGCGGCCCCGCGCCGCCTCAGGCCTTCGGGGCGACCTTCGAGAGGCCGTTGATGACGCGGTCCATCGCGTCGCCGCCCGTCGGGTCGGTCAGGTTGGCCAGCATCTTCAGGGTGAACTTCATCAGCACCGGGTGGGACAGGCCGCGCTGGGTGGCGACCTTCATGACCTTGGGGTTGCCGATGAGCTTCACGAACGCGCGGCCCAGCGTGTAGTAGCCGCCGTAGGTCTCCTTGAGGACCTTCGGGTAGCTGTGCAGGGTCAGTTCGCGCAGGGCCGGAGTGGCGCGCGAGTGCGCCTGGACGATGACGTCGGCGGCGATCTGGCCCGATTCCATCGCGTAGGCGATGCCCTCGCCGTTGAACGGATTGACGAGGCCGCCCGCGTCGCCGACCAGCAGCAGGCCCTTGGTGTAGTGCGGCTGCCGGTTGAAGGCCATCGGCAGCGCGGCGCCGCGGATGGGCTGCGTCATGTTCTCGGGGGTGTAGCCCCAGTCCTCCGGCATGGACGCGCACCAGGCCTTGAGGACCTCGCGCCAGTCCAGCTCCCGGAAGGCGGAGGAGGAGTTGAGGATGCCCAGGCCCACGTTGGAGGTGCCGTCGCCCATGCCGAAGATCCAGCCGTAGCCGGGGAGCAGCCGGTCCTCGGCGCCGCGCCTGTCCCACAGCTCCAGCCAGGACTCCAGGTAGTCGTCGTCGTGGCGGGGCGAGGTGAAGTACGTACGGACGGCCACGCCCATCGGGCGGTCCTCGCGGCGGTGCAGGCCCATCGCCAGGGAGAGCCGGGAGGAGTTGCCGTCGGCCGCGACCACCAGCGGGGCGGTGAAGGTGACCGGGGTCTTCTCCTCGCCCAGCTTCGCCTGCACGCCGGTGATGTGGCCGGTGCGGGGGTCGCGGACGGGCTCGCCGACGTTGCAGCGCTCGTAGAGGCGGGCGCCGGCCTTCTGGGCCTGGCGGGCCAGGGTCTCGTCGAAGTCGTCGCGCTTGCGGACGAGTCCGTAGTCGGGGTACGAGGCGAGTTCCGGCCAGTCCAGCTGGAGGCGCTGGCCGCCGCCGATGATCCGCAGGCCCTTGTTGCGGAGCCAGCCGGCCTCTTCGGAGATGTCGATCCCCATGGAGACGAGCTGCTTCGTGGCGCGCGGGGTCAGCCCGTCGCCGCAGACCTTCTCCCGCGGGAACGCCGTCTTCTCCAGGAGCAGGACATCGAGTCCGGCCTTGGCCAGGTAGTACGCGGTGGTCGAGCCGGCGGGCCCGGCCCCGACGACGATCACGTCCGCGGAGTGCTCGGAGAGGGGCTCGGTCACAGCGGGGTCTCCCGAAGGCTCGATAAGGGGTGCCCAACGGCACAAGACATGTGCAGTCTATGCAGCGAGAGAGATCGCGATCCGAAGGGCTGCCCACTGTGACCACCTCGCCGACCCGGCCGCTCCCCGTCGTCCAGCTCCGTGTACCGACGGACGAGGACGCGCACGCCTGGCACCGGGTCTTCAACGACCCCGACGTCATGGAATTCCTCGGCGGGCCCGCCGAGCCGTCCTTCTACGAGGAGATCACCGCGCGGCAGCGGCTGCACGACGCGCGGCTCGGGTTCTGCCTGTGGACGCTGACGGACGGGGACGGGGAGGTCATCGGCTTCACCGGTGCGCAGCCTTGGCCGGCGGAGAAGGCGTGGGGGCCGGTGGGGGAGATCGAGATCGGGTGGCGGCTCGGCCGGTCGGCCTGGGGGCGGGGCTACGCGTATGCCGCTGCGCTGGCGACGCTTGAGCGGGTGCGGGAGGCGGGCGTGCCCGAGGTGGTGGCGATGATCGACGACGCCAACGTCCGGTCGATCGCGGTTGCGGAGCGGCTGGGCATGCGCCTGGCGGAGCGGTTCCTGCTGCCGGGCGGCGCCCGCTACGGCCGTCGCTACGAGCTGACGCTCGGGGCGGCGTAGGCATCCGCTGCGCGGGGCCGTCCCCGACCCGGACACCGGCGTCAGAAGACGGACAGCCCCGTCAGCGTCGTGAAACGATCCAGCGCGGCCACCGCGGCGACCGAGTTGCCCTGGGCGTCGAGCCCCGGGCTCCACGCGGCCAGCGTGCACGCGCCGGGGACCACCGCCACGATGCCGCCGCCCACGCCGCTCTTGCCCGGCAGGCCGACGCGGTAGGCGAACTCGCCCGCCGCGTCGTACGTCCCGCACGTCAGCATGACCGCGTTGATCTGCTTCGCCTCGCTGCGCGTGAGGAGCCGGGAGCCGTCCGCGCGCAGCCCGTGGCGGGCCAGGAACCGGCCCGCGCGGGCGAGGTCGGCGCAGCTCATCTCGATCGAGCACTGCCAGAAGTAGTGGTCGAGCAGCATCGGCACCGGGTTGTCCATGTTCCCGTACGAGGCCATGAAGTGGGCCAGGGCCGCGTTGCGGTCGCCGTGCTCGTGTTCGGAGGCTGCGACTTCCGCGTCGAAGGCGACGTCCGGGTTCTGGCTCTCCTCCCGGAGGAACCGCAGCAGTTCGCTGCTCGCGTCGCCCGTCAGCGTCTGGAGCCGGTCGGTGACGACCAGCGCGCCCGCGTTGATGAACGGGTTGCGCGGGATGCCGTTCTCGTACTCCAGCTGCACGAGGGAGTTGAAGGGGTTGCCGGAGGGTTCCCGGCCCACCCGCTCCCACAGGCTGTCGCCGCCCTCGGCGAGTGCGAGGGCCAGCGCGAAGACCTTGGTGATGGACTGCGCGGAGAAGGGGGTACGCCAGTCCCCCACTCCGAAGACGTTGCCGTCGAGATCGGCGATGGCCATCCCGAACTGCCGGGGGTCCACGGACGCCAGCGCCGGGATGTACTCGGCGGTGGTGCCGCTGCCGATCAGTGGGGCGATGTCGGTCGCGACCTGCTCCAGCAACGCTTGGTAATCCACCGGGAACTACCCCTTGAAGCCGCGGTGCAGGGCCACGATGCCGCCGCTCAGGTTGCGCCAGGCCACCTTGGACCAGCCGGCCTTCTGCAGCAGCCCGGCCAGTTCCGGCTGGTCGGGCCAGGTGCGGATGGAGTCGGCGAGGTACACGTACGCGTCGGGGTTGGAGGAGACCGCCCGTGCCACCGGCGGCATCGCGCGCATCAGGTACTCGGTGTACACGGTGCGGAAGGGCGCCCAGGTGGGCTGCGAGAACTCGCAGATCACGACCTGGCCGCCGGGCTTGGTGACCCGGTACAGCTCGCGCAGGGCGGCGTCGGTGTCCTGGACGTTGCGCAGGCCGAAGGAGATGGTGACGGTGTCGAAGACCCCGTCCTGGAACGGCAGCTTCGTCGCGTCGCCCGCGGTGAGCGGGAGCCAGGGGTTGCGCTTCTTGCCCTCGCGGAGCATGCCGAGGGAGAAGTCGCAGGGGACCACGTAGGCGCCGGTCGCGGCGAAGGGCAGCGAGGACGTCGCGGTGCCGGCGGCCAGGTCGAGGACCTTCTGCCCGGGGCGCGCGCCGACCGCCTTGGCGACCTCCTTGCGCCACAGGCGGGCCTGCCCGAGGGAGAGGACGTCGTTGGTGAGGTCGTAGTTCGCCGCCACGCCGTCGAACATGGAGGCCACTTCGTGCGGCTGCTTGTCCAGGGAAGCACTGGTCACTGGCGTTGGCCCCTCGGGTCGGCGCGGGCGGTTGCCCTCGGCGGATACCCGGTCATTCTCGCAGGCCGCCCCCGGCTCCCGCTCGGCGGCAGGGCCCTGACGCCGGGGCCGCAAATGCTAGCGACGGCGGTGGAGCAGCCGGCCGCCGATGACCGTGGCCACGCAGGTGGTCGGGCCCTGCTCCAGCAGTTCCGCCGGGCCGGCCACGGCGAAGACCGCGAACCGGGCCGGGGCCCCCGGCTCCAGGACCCCGTGGAAGGCCTCCTCGGGGGCGTCCCGTCCGGCGAGGGGGTTCAGGGAGGCCCGGCCCTCGTAGGGGGCGGGCGGGAGGACGGCGAGTCCGGAGCGGACCACCGCCGTCCGCACGGCCGGGATCGCGAAGCGGCCGGTCACGGCCACCACCCCGCGCGCGAGGAGTTTCTGGGTGCCGCGCCGGGCACTGTTGCCCCAGCGCGGTTCGGTCATCTTCAGGGCGTCCAGCGCCTCGGGGCCGCTGATCGGTTCGCTGCCGAGCTCGGTGATCTCGTACGGGTCGTCCGGGTAGTACGTCCGCTCCAGCAGCTCGTCGCCGCCGCGCACCAGCAGCCCCGGGGTCAGCACCCCGGGCCAGCTGCGGACGCGGGCGTGCGGGTGGGCCGCGGCGAGGTCCCCGTACGGGCCCACGGCGGCGAGCCGGTCCCCTTCGATCAGGACCGCGCCGCCGGGCAGGGCGGTGACGCCCTGCCCGGGGACGAGGAGTTCGGCGGTGTGGATCGTGAGCACGGGCGCGTCAGTTCGTGGAGATGAGCTTCAGCTCGGGGTGGGCCGTGCCGCCCTCGATGGCGGTGGAGGAGATGTGCGAGACGACGCGGTCGTCGACCGGGTCGTTCGCCGGGTCCTCGTGCACCAGGAGGTGCTCGTAGGTCGTCGCGCGCTGCGCCGGGACGCGGCCCGACTTGCGGATCAGGTCGATGATCTCCATGCGGTTGGAGCGGTGCTTGGCACCGGCCGAGGAGACGACGTTCTCCTCCAGCATGATCGAGCCGAGGTCGTCGGCGCCGTAGTGCAGGGAGAGCTGGCCCGCCTCCTTGCCGACGGTGAGCCAGGAGCCCTGGATGTGGGCGATGTTGTCGAGGAAGAGCCGCGCGACGGCGATCATGCGCAGGTACTCGAACACGGTCGCCTGGGTGCGGCCCTTGAGCTTGTTGTTCTCGGGCTGGTAGGTGTACGGGATGAAGGCGCGGAAGCCGCCCGTACGGTCCTGCGTGTCCCGGATCATCGCGATGTGCTCGATGCGCTCGGCGTTGGTCTCGCCGGTGCCCATCAACATGGTGGAGGTGGACTCCACGCCCAGCTTGTGGGCGATCTCCATGATCTCCAGCCAGCGCTCGCCGGACTCCTTGAGCGGGGCGATCGCCTTGCGCGGCCGCTCCGGCAGCAGTTCGGCGCCGGCGCCCGCGAAGGAGTCGAGACCGGCCGCGTGGATGCGCGCGATGGCCTCTTCGGCGCTCACGCCGGAGATGCGGGCCATGTGCTCGACCTCGGACGCGCCGAGGGAGTGGATGACCAGCTGCGGGTAGGCCTTCTTGATGGCGGAGAAGTGGTGCTCGTAGTACTCGACGCCGTAGTCCGGGTGGTGGCCGCCCTGGAACATGATCTGCGTGCCGCCCAGCTCGACGGTCTCCGCGCAGCGGCGCAGGATGTCCTCGAGGTCGCGGGACCAGCCCTTTTCGGTGTCCTTGGGGGCCGCGTAGAAGGCGCAGAACTTGCACGCCGTCACACACACGTTGGTGTAGTTGATGTTCCGCTCGATGATGTACGTCGCGATGTGCTCGGTACCCGCGTAGCGCAGGCGGCGCGCGGCGTCGGCGGCCTTGCCGAGCGCGTGCAGCGGGGCGTGGCGGTAGAGGTCGAGCGCCTCTTCCTTGGTGATCCGGCCCCCTGCGGCGGCGCGGTCGAGGACAGACTGGAGATCGGCCTGGTCGGTCACCGGGGCGTCACCTTTCGGCTGGCTTGCTCAGGGGCGGTGTCAAGGGTCCGGACCGATCCAGCCTACGCCAGCGGCCGCACCCTCCTTTCAGAGGCCCGGCCCCGCCCTTCAGAGGCCCAGCCCCGCACCGAGGCCCAGGCCCGCGTACATCACCCCGGCGAGGGCCCCGCCCGCCATGAAGGGGCCGAAGGGGATCGGGCTGGTGCGGTCCGCGCGGCGCAGGGCGATCAGGGCGAGGCCGTGGACGGCCCCGGCGAGGAACGCGGCGAAGGTGCCCGCGAAGAGCACGGGCCACCCGTACCAGCCGAGGATCTGACCGACGGCCAGCGCGAGCTTCACGTCGCCGAACCCCATGCCCCGGGGGTTGATCAGGAAGAGCAGGAAGTAGCAGCCGCCGAGGACGAGCCCGCCGAGGAGCGCGCGCGGCCAGGAGCCGCCGGCCCCGGGGAACAGGGCGGCCACCCCGAGGGCGGCGGCCGTCAGGGCGGCGAGCGGGAAGGTCAGCACGTCGGGGAGCCGGTGCACGGCCCGGTCGACGAGGCACAGCAGCACGGTGAGCGGCGCGAGCAGCAGCCAGACGACCAGCTCGGGCCGCGCCCCGACCCCGGCGCCGAGGGCCAGGCAGACGAGGGTGGTGGCGAGCACGGGCACACCGGTGGCCCCGTAGGCCCCGCACGAGGTGCAGAGGGGACGGCCCAGCCAGCCGCGGACCGGACCCGTCAGGGGGTGGCCGCAGGGACAGGCCGAGCGCCAGGGGGTGCCCGCTTCCACGGAGAGCCGGTAGGCGGCCCGGGGCAGGAGCAGCCCCGCCGCCGCGCCCCAGAGGAGTACCCCGGCCACGAACACGGCGATGCCCACGTCAGTCCCCCGCCCACACCCCCGCACCCCGCCCCCGCGCCGGAGGCGATCGCACGGTAGCAGCGCCGTACGGCCCCCTCAAGGAGTCCTCAAGGCCGCCCCGGGCGTGCGGCACGGACCCGGCTGGATCCGACAGGCCCTAGGCCGGCTGGAAGCCGGCGAGCATCTGTTCCAGGGCCTGCTGGTCCGGACCCACGAAGGGGTCGAGCCCCGGGGCAAGGCCCACCGTGTCGAGCATCCGGGCGATGAGCCCGATCCCGGTGGCCGGCGGCAGGTGGGTGGAGAGCACGATCTCGGGATCCATCTCCTTGACCGGCGCCACGGTGGCGAGGAACTTGTCCCGGTCGGCGACGCACGCCCAGGGGCTGTCCACGGAGGCCCAGAGCAGCTGGCCGGCCCGCAGCTCCTCGGGTCCGACCGCCCCGGCGTCCCCGCCGGCCGCGAAGTCCGCGTCCGGCAGGGGCGAGCCGAAGCAGTCGGAGCTGAAGCAGGCCCGGGTGCGGTCGTCGTAGAAGCCCACGGTCGCCGGGTTGTCGAAGAGGGGCGGCCGGAAGGCGGTGAGGGTGCGGTCGCCGACGTCCAGGGTCTGGCCGGGGTTGAGCAGGAAGTCCCGGTCGGGCAGGCTGAGACCGGTGTCGACGACTACGGGCTCCTGGGCGTGCAGGACGAAGGCGTTGACCGGTATGAACCCGATGCCGGGCACTTCGAGGGCGTCCCCGAGGACGGTGATGTCCTTGCCGACTCTGCGTGTGGTCATGGCGGAGCTCCGATGGCCCCCCTGTGTGGCCCCCGGATCCCTTCTCCATCGTGTCCCCGGCCGGTCCGGTCCGCATGCCCGTAAGCCGGGATGTGAAATGGGAACGCCTTACCGGTAAACAGCCGATATTCGCCTTTCCGCTATCCGGAAAGGCGCGGCCATAAGCCGCGCTAATACCCCGCGGCGGCAGTCGCCAGGAGCTCGACCGTCACATCCGGCGCATACCCCGTCGTGAGTCCCGTCCGCCGCGCGAATTCACGTACTCCGGCCAGTTGCTCCGAGCCGAAGCGGAAGTCGAGGGTGGTGAAGTACCGCTCCAGCAGTTCCGCGTCGAAGGCCTCCCAGCGGGCCGCCTGCTCGGCGACCTTGGCGACCTCCTCCAGGGAGACGTCACGGGAGGCGAGGAAGGCCTCGTGGACCTGTCGGACCACCATGGGCTCGCGCTCCAGGTAGTCCTTTCGGGCGGCCCAGACGGCGAAGACGAACGGCAGTCCGGTCCACTCCTTCCACATCTGCCCGAGGTCGTGCACGGCGAGCCCGAGCCGGGGCGCGTCGTGCAGCGAGGCGCGCAGCGCGGCGTCGCCGATCAGCACCGCCGCGTCGGCCTCCTGCATCATCAGCCCCAGGTCGGGGGGGCAGGTGTAGTAGTCGGGACGCACCCCGTACTGCTCGGCGAGCAGCAGCTGGGCCAGGCGTACGGAGGTGCGCGAGGTCGATCCGAGGGCGACGCGGGCGCCGTCCAGCTGGTCCAGGGGAACCTGGGAGACGATCACGCAGGACATGACGGGACCGTCGCAGCCGACCGCGAGGTCGGGGAAGGCGACGAGCTGGTCCGCGTTGCGGAGGAACTCCACGAGGGTGATCGGGCCGATGTCGAGGCCGCCCTCCACGAGGCTCGCGCTGAGCTTCTCCGGGGTGTCCTTGGTCAGCTCCAGGTCCAGCAGCGTGCCGGTTCTGGCCAGCCCCCAGTAGAGAGGCAGGCAGTTCAGGAACTGAATGTGGCCGACACGGGGCCGGCTGCGATAGACGTCCACATCGCGAGACTAGCCCCCATGTCTCCGTCAGCCGTGTGGCGGGTCTCAAACGTCCGAGTGACGTGATCTTTCCCTCTGGTCTCGGCCCCGAGGTGCGTGCTAGGCTCGACGCAAGTTGCAGTTTGGTTTCCCTTGCAGTACGAGGCCTGCGGAGAATGTGACCCGCAGGCTTTTGTAGTTTTCAGACTTCTTAGCAGGTTCTGGAGCAGGGCGACCCTTTGGCCCATAGGAGGGCTCATGGCTACCGGAACCGTCAAGTGGTTCAACGCTGAAAAGGGCTTCGGCTTCATCGCCCAGGACGGCGGCGGCCCGGATGTCTTCGTCCACTACTCCGCGATCAACGCCGCCGGCTTCCGCTCCCTTGAGGAGAACCAGCTGGTGAACTTCGACGTCACCCAGGGTCCGAAGGGCCCGCAGGCGGAGAACGTCACCCCGGCCTAGTCGCCTGGGCCAACCAATCGCGGTTGGATATGCAGTACCCAAGGAGCCCTGTCCTCTCTGCGCGAGCAGAGTCGACGGGGCTCCTGCCTTTGCCCTGGCCGGGTCGTCGGACGGGGCCTACGGCAGCGCCCCCCGGCACCGTTGGACGGTGCCGGGGGGCGCTTTGCCGTAGGCGGGGCCGGTGCCCGGGGCCTGCGGCCCCAGGACCCCGGAGGCCCGGTGCCCGGAGCCCCGAGGCCCGAGGCCGGAGCTCGGGTTTACTGCTTCGCGGCCGGCTTGGCCTCCGTGACGGTGATCTCCAGGAGGACGAACACCTTGTCCGAGACGCGGACGCGGAGGGTGTACTTGCCCGGGGTCACGCCCGTCGTGGAGATCTCCGGGAGGGCGATCCTGCCGTCCTCGGCCGTCGGCGGCAGTTCCAGCTCGGTGAGCTTCTTGCCGTCCTTGTCCAGGAAGTACGGGGTCGCCCCCGCCGTCGCCGGGTCCGCGGGGACCCACTTCCCGTCCTTGTCCAGCGTCCCGAACCCGGCCGTGGCCTTCGCCCCGGGGACCGGCTTGGCCTTCGCCGTCGCCAGGAACTCGACGCCCTTGATCCCGGTCCCGGTCACCGCGGTGACCGGCTTGTCCGCGTCGGCCCCGCTGCGGACCAGCAGGTCCGCCTCCGGGAGCGGTACCGGCTTCGCCGGGGTGACCGTGCCCGCGAACTTCACAGTGACCTCGCGCGAAGCGTCGTAGCCGGTGGCGCGCAGGACGAACGTCCCCGCCTTCGCGCCCGCCAGCAGCCTCGGGACCGTCACCAGGCCGTTCGCGTCGGTGTGGAGCACCGCGAAGGTCTTGCCGTCGGCCGCGAACACCGTCCGGCCGGTGGTGTCCTCGTCGACCGACAGCACGACGATCTGGTCGGTCGCCGCCTTGCCGTCGCTGAGCACCGCCTTGACCTGGGGGCTCTGCCCGAACACGGTCCCGGCCTCGGCCGTGAGCTCCGTGGAGCCGACCGCGACCAGCTTGTCCAGGTGCGGAGCCGGGGTCGGCGTCGGCGTGGGCGTCGGGGTGGGAGTGGGCGTCGGGGTGGGCGTCGGCTTCGGGGCCGGCGGGGTCGGCGGCTTGGGCGCGGGCGGGGCCGGCGGCGTCGGCAGCACCGGCGGGTTCTGGGTCGGGTAGTTGCCTGCGGGCGGGTTCGGAACCCCGGCCGCGCCGTCCCCGGCCTGGTACTGCCGCATGTACCCGAGCACCGTGTTCACGTACTCGCGCGAGTTGTTGTAGCTCAGGACGGCCTTGTCGAGCTGCGCCGCGTCGGAGAGGTTCCGCCCTCCCGCGCACAGGTAGAGGCCCGCGCCGAGCGCCGCGTCGTAGATGTTGTTCGGGTCGCGCTTGCCGTCGCCGTTGCCGTCGGCGCCCCACGTGGCCCAGGTGGAGGGGATGAACTGCAGCGGGCCGACGGCGCGGTCGTACACGGCGTCCGCGTCCCACTCGCCCTTGTCGGTGTCCTTGATCTCGGCGAAGCCGTTGCCGTCCAGGCGCGGTCCGCGGATCGGCTTCTCGGTGTAGCCGTCCATCTTGAGCCCGTACCCGGAGGCGTGCACGGACTCGACGCGGCCGATGCCGGCGAGCAGTTCCCAGGGCAGCTTGCAGCCGGGGAGCGCGGCGGCCACCGATACCTGGGCCCGCTTGTACGCGTCGAGGGCGGTCGCGGGTATCCCGCTGGCCCCCGCTCCGGGGCTGGCCGCGCCGGGCGGCAGCGGCGGGTCGGCGACCAGGTCCGGCAGCTCCAGCCGGGCGTCACCGCGGTCGGTGGCCTGGGGGCTGTCGGGGGTCGGTTCGGCTTCCCCCGCGCCCGCGATCGGTGTGTTGGTCACCACCGCGGCGGTGGTCAGGCTGGCCGCGAGGGCGGCCGTGCACATGACTTTGCGCGAGGTGTTGACGAGGTGACGGTGAAGTGGCTTCACAGTGCGGTAATCCCCCCAGGGCGACCGGTCCGGGGCCGCCGCAAAACGTATACGCGTCGAGCTGATCACCTGGCGGAGCGTCCAGCCGCGCGTACTGCATGTACGACCAGTTGGGCCGTGAATGTTAACTGTCTATCAGGTCTCAGTGCCCGACTCGCCGTCTCCCCGGGAGATGTGGCACACCATTCGTCTCGTCTTCACCGGTGACTTGTCCGGTAATGAACTAAGGCCTTAAGTCCCTGACCCATTCGCCCCAAAGGCCCATACTTGACCGCTCTGCGGTCTTTATTCTGATGTGATGGCAACCAGCAAGAAGGACCAGCGGCGCGAGGCCCGTGAGCGGATGCGCGAAGAGCGCGAGGCGCAGGCCCGGCGTACGAAGCTGCGCGGGCGGATCCTCATCGGCGGCTCGCTGGTGGCCGTACTGGCCCTCGCGGTCGGCATCGGCGTCTACGCCGCGAACTCCTCGGGCTCCGACGACGAGGCCGTCGGCAAGCCGTTCGTCCAGCCGGCCAACACCACCGGCAAGGACGGCATCGTCGTCCCGTACGGCAAGGCCGACGCCAAGAACGTCCTGTCGGTCTGGCTCGACCCCCGCTGCCCGTACTGCGCGGGCGTCGAGATCGGCCTCGGCAAGACCATCAAGGAGCAGGCGGACGCGGGCACCTACCGCGTCGAGTACCACTTCGCCACGTTCCTGGACAAGGCGCTGGGCGGCGGCAAGGGCTCCAAGCGCGCGGTCAACGCCCTGGGCGCGGCGGTGAACGAGAGCCCGGAGAAGTTCATGGAGTACCTCCAGGTGCTCTACAAGAACCACCCGGAGAAGGAGACCGACGACAAGTTCGGCTCGACGGCCACCCTGCTGGAACTGGCGGACCAGGTCCCGGGGCTGCGTACGCCCGGGTTCAACAAGGCCGTCAAGGAACTCACGTACATGCCGTGGGTCGAGAAGGTCGGCCAGGCCTTCTACGACCAGGACAAGGGGGGCACCCCGGACGTGTCCATCAACGACAAGAAGCTCACCGTGAACAGCGGCAACGGGATCGACTCGATCACCCCCGAGGAATTCACGAAGCTGATCACCGAGAACCTCAAGTAGCCGGACCGGCCGAAAGCCCCGCGGACAGGGCCCGGGAGATCGCGGTGGTGTGCCGGTAGGCCTCCCGGGCGGCGGCGACGACCGGCTCCTGGGCCTCGGGGCCGGCGAGGGCCGCGTTCATGCGCTCGGTGAGGCGTGCCCAGCGCTCCCGGTCGCCGCTGCCGTAGTAGGCCACCCCGTCCCCGGAGTCCAGCCGGTAGGCCTTGGCCACGTGGGGGCGCAGGACCGTGCCGCCGAGGGTGGAGCCCTCCATGACGTACAGGAACCCGAGGAGCGCCCGGGGATCCGCGGCGGCCGCGTCACGGACCGCCCGGGCGAAGTCCTTGCCCGCTTCGGCCGCCAGGGCGCTGCCCGTGTCGCCGAAGTGGTTCAGGTCGCGGTCGACGAGGTGGAGTTTGCGCAGCTCGTCGGACCACACCGAGCCGACGGACGGGTCGGTGGTGCGCGACAGTTCGTCCTCGAGCGCCTCCAGCACCCCGCGGTAGGCGGCGAGTTGTCCGACGTACCGGTCGAGGGGGAGCGTCCCGTCGGTCATCGCGGTGGCGAACCGGGCGTCCTCCAGCCCGTCGTGCGCTCCGCGCGTACCCGCCCGCAGGCGCTCCATCACGGTGGGGCTCATGCGCCGCCCCGCTTGCGTATCTCCTGGAACAGCCGGTCGATGACGTGGCCCTTGCGCTCGATCGTCACGTCGAAGTACGCGGCGCTGCGCTCGGAGCGGCACACCCCGTGCACGGCCTCCTTCGCCTCCCGCTTCAGCTCGACCGCTTCGGCGGCGAGCGCGAGGAGCGTCTCCTCCAGCTTCGGGTGGCCGAGGACGAACGGCTTGAGCCGGGCACCGTCCAGGCCGATCCGCTCGGAGTCGACGAGCTCCAGGGAGACCCGGTTGCCGAGTCCGTTGAAGTCCTCGTGGGTCTTGCCCCGGCCGAATTCCGGCACGAAGTCGGTGAGGTCGTTGAACAGCTGGCTCGCCAGGCCGAGTTTGCGCATGGCCTCGTCCAGCGTGCGCCGCTCGTCCTCCACGACGCCCAGGGCCGCCACCGCCGCGTCGAGCGGCATCCAGAACAGCGTCCCCGTCTTGAGCGCGGCCGTCGACTCCCAGAACTCCACCCGCGCTTCGCGGGACGCGGCAGCCAGCTCGGCGCGGGTCTGCGGGGACCGCGCGGATATGTCCACGGCCTGCCCCGTCAGGCCCTGGCCGACCGCCCGCAGCAGGCTCCGCACCACGGCGGGATCGGCCGCGTGCGCGAGCGCGGCCGTGATCAGCCAGGAGCCGGCGTTGAGCGCGAGCGGTATCCCGTGGGTGGTGTGGAGCGCGGGCTCGCCGTAGCGGACGGCGCTGCCGTCCTGGATGTCGTCGAGCGCGACGGCCGCCTTCAGCAGGATCCGCACCGCCACCGCCGCCCGGCGGATCGACGCCAGCTCCGCCGAGGAGGACTCGCCGCCCGACTCGTCGGGGAATCCCCGGTAGTTGCGGTAGGCCCAGTGGACCATCGACGGCCGCAGCGGCGCCCTGCCTCCGCCGCCCGGCGCTCCGGCGACGGGCGCTCCGGCGACGGGCGCTCCGGCGACGGGCGGCAGGGCCTCCTGTCCGACCTTGGACCCGACGGCGTCCGAGACCGGCCCGTACAGGGAGCGCCGCAGCGCGGCCTCGTACACCGAGGCCCCCTGCGTGGCGGCCAGTGAACGGAGGAACTCGGCCAGATCGTCTTCGAGCAACGCGGCATCCCCCCGCACCACCGCCTCGACCTCTGACGCATCCACCATCCCGGTCACCCCCCGCTTCCGAACACCACACGCATCGAACAAACGCCTCAACAGCCGTGAAGAGGGCAGCGTGATCGTAAACGCCGGGCGCCACAAGCCCGTGTCCGGATGTCGGGCAGTAACAGCACGGTTTCGGACACTTGCGCCGAAACTCGCCGCCCTTGACCTCGGGCTCCTCCCCCGGGCCCCTTCCTCAGGCCCTATCCCAGGTCCTGTCCCAGGTCCTTCGTCTCCCCCGCCGGCTTCAGGTCGACGAGCTTGCCCGCGACGCCCAGCGCCTCGAACGCCTTCGTCAGCGACTCGATGTCCTCGGAGTAGATGTTCCAGCTGTCGGTGTGCAGCGGGACCACCTTGCGCGGGTCGAGGTCCTTCGCGACCCGGGCCGCGTCCTCGGAGGTGAGGGTCAGCGGGGCGTTGTCGAGGATCGCGGGGGTGCGGGCGGCTCCGGCGAAGAGGACGGCCGTGTCGACGGGTCCGATCTCCGCCTTGATGCGGTCGCCGACCTCCTTGGCGACCCGGACCGAGGCGTTGTCGCCGGAGACGTAGGTCGTGGGGACGCCCGTACCGCTGATCACGAAGCCCGTGACCTCCCCGTCCTCGCCGCGGTCCACTCCGTCGGGCCCGTGCAGGGCGGGCACGGCGGTGATCTTGATGGTGCCGCCGGGGGCCTTCGTCTCCCAGGAGGCCCAGCTCTCCAGGCCGGTGACGTGCGCGCCGAGGCGCCTGCGCGCTCCGGGAGTGGAGAGCACGAGGGGCACCTCTCCGAGCAGCTCGCGGCCGGCGTCGTCGAGGTTGTCGTCGTGCTGGTCGTGGGAGAGCAGTACGAGGTCGATCGCGCCGATCCCCTCGGTGCCGAACGCGGGGGCCAGGGTCTTCTCCAGCCCGCTCGGGTACTTCTTCGGCCGGTCGAAGGCCGGGTCGATCAGGATGCGCAGACCGGCGATCTCCAGGATCGCGGTCGGCCCGCCGATGTGGGTGACGGTGAAGCTCATGGGGATGACCAGCTCTCTCTCGCTGTGAACGCACGAACGACCGGAACGTTTTCAACGCTAACACATCACGTAATCGATGATTACAAAATCCTGCATTGGCAGCCCACGGACCCCGCTCCACCCAGGTCGGAACTGTTAGCGCTGCTACCATGAGGCCATGTCGACGGCACGAGAACGCATCCTGGAAGCCACCGCGGAACTGCTCGCGACCAAGGACGCCCTGGCGATCTCGACGCGGGTCATCTGCGAACGCGCCAAGGTCGGCATGCCGGAGATCTACCGCCAGTTCGGCGACAAGGAAGGGCTGCTCACCGCGGCCGCGGACCTCGGCTTCGAGCGCTTCCTCGCCAACAAGAGGCGCAGCCCCCTCACCGAGGACCCGGTCGCGGACCTGCGCACGGCCTGGGACAGCCACGTCGCCTTCGCGCTCCGCAACCCCCACCTCTACCGGCTGATGTTCACGCCCACGGGAGAGGTCAAACCGCAGGGGATCAAGGAAGCGCAGGCCCTGCTCCTGTCGGCCGTGGAGCGCTGCCGCGACGCCGGGCGACTGCGCACCACCCCCGAACTGGCCGGCCAGTCGATCCTCTCCGCCAACGTCGGCGTCTGCGTGATGGCCCTGTCCTTCCCCGACCCCTTCGGCAGCCTCGACATCTCGCAGTCGGTCCGCGACGCGGTGATCGGCAAGGTCACCGGCGACGAACGGGAGGACTCCCGCATCGGAACCGCCACCGTCCTGGCCCAGGCCCTGGTCGGCACCCTCACCGGAACGGCCCCGGCCGACGGGGCCGCCGTGGACGAGCTGGCCCGCGCACTGCGGCCGAAGACCCCGTAGGACCGCGGCCCGCCTCCGGAGCCGGCGCCCGGCTTCAGACGCAGGCCCACACCGTCTTCCCCGGCCCGCCCGCCCCGCGCGGCCCGACCCCCCACTCCCGCGCCACGGCCTGTACGAGCACCAGCCCGCGCCCGTGCTCCGCCGACCAGGGGTCCACGGCGGCCACCGCCCCGGGCGGCTCCCGGTCACCCCGCGCGTCGCTCACCTCGACCCGGACCCGCAGGCCGTCGTAGCCGAGCCGGACCTCGAAGTCCCGTCCGGGCACCCGCCCGTGCAGCACGGCGTTCGCGGCCAGCTCCCCCACCACCAGCTCCACGTCCTCGGCCAGCGCGCAGCCGTACGGAATCCCCCAGGCGGCGAGCTGCGCCCCGGCGAGGCGGCGGGCGAGCCGGGCCCCGCGCGGGGTGGCGGAGAGGAGCTGGCGGAACTCCACCGGTGCCATGTCACTCAATTCGGTCGTCACCTCACCGAGCGTGGCCGGTCCGCCGTACGCTTTCCAGGAACGGCGGCGCTACGGGGAAACCTCGTAGGACCGGCGGCGGTTGCGTGTACGGCCTGTACGGGTGAGGGCGGTCCATCGTATGAACGACCTGTCGGAGCGCGAGGAGGAGCCGGAGCGGCCCGTAGAGGTCGACGGCACCGCGTACCTCTTCAAGGCGCTCGGCAAAATCATCAAGGTGCTGCGGGAGCGGGCTGGCCTGCAACAGAAGGAACTCGCCGCGCTCGTGCACGTGGGAGAGGACCTGGTGTCCTCCATCGAGCGGGGCGTACGGACACCACAGCCGGACTTCCTGGAGAACGTGGACCGGGCGCTGGGCGCGGGGGGCGTGCTGATCGCGGCGGTCCCGGACGTGAAGGAAGCGCTGAAGCGGGCGCGGACTCGGCATCCGGATTGGTTCCGGGACTACGCGAAGGCGGAGGCCGCGTCCAACGCCGTTCACGACTACAGCTATCAGGGCGTGATGGGGCTCCTGCAGACGGAGGGTCACGCGCGGGCCATCTTCGAGAAGCGTCGCCCGCTCTTCGATGAGGCGGCGATCGAGAAGCGAGTGGCCGACCGACTTGACCGGCAGCAGATCTTCGAACGATGGCCGTCCCCCACCTTCAGCTTCGTCCTCGACGAGAGCCTGTTGATGCGCCCTGTGGGTGGCCCTGCCGTTCACAGAGGCCAACTCCGCAGGTTCCTGGAGATCGGGCGGCTGCGAACGGTGGAGCTCCAGATCATGCCGTTCAGCCGAGGCGAACACGCCGCGATGGAAGGTTCGTTCAGCCTTCTCCATCCCAAGGGGCGCCAACAGATCGCCTACACCGAGACCTACAACCATCCCAACCTGATCACCGATCCCGAACGGGTCCGGATCTACGCCGAGCGCTATGGGATCATCCGGGCACAGGCGCTCACGCCGGACGAGTCCCTGACCCTGATCGAGAAGATGCTGGGAGAAGAGCGATGAACACCACGGACCTGGCCTGGTTCAAGAGCAGCTACAGCGGCGGCGAAGGCGGCCAGTGCCTCGAAGTCGCCTTCGACTGGCGCAAGTCGAGCTACAGCGATGGCGAGGGCGGCAACTGCGTAGAGGTCGCCGACTGCGCCACGGCCATCCACATCCGCGACTCCAAGGTCCCCGCCGGCCCCCAGCTGGCCGTGGCCCCCTCCGCCTGGGCCGAGTTCCTCGGCGGGGTCGCGCGGGCCTGAGCCGATGACGGGAGCGGGGCCGCAGCCCGACGGCTGCGGCCCCGTTCTCACACGCGGCCCGCGATGGCGCGGGCCAGCGGGATCAGGGAGTCGCGCATCTGGTCCGGCGTCTGGGTGAAGGTCTCCATCTCGACGCCGATGATGGCGACGGCGAACTCGACGGAGCCCTTGCGCACGTACAGGGTGCCGTCCTCCTTGCCCGCCTCGAAGTACGCCGCGTCGCCGACGCCTTCCACCTTCTGGGACTGCGGACGGTCCGCCGTGTCCACCGGCAGGCTCGTGAACTGCACGACGACGTAGCGGTCGCGTGCGACGTTCCAGGTGTCGCACTGCCGGATGACGTCGCCCATGCCGTTCGGCGCGCTCTCCCCGGCCGGGCCGCCGAGCGCCGCCGCCACCTCTTCCGTGGTGGCCACCTTGCACGCGTCCGGCGTCTTCTTCGCGGCCGGCTTGTCGGGCGTTCCGGCGTCCGACCCGCCTCCGCCGCCCCCGCACCCGGACAGCGCCACCACGGCGAGCAGGGCACCCATCAAGGCGCCGCGTATCAGTCGAGTCATCGAGATCCCCCCTTGGATCGCGCCATGCTGACAGGGCGTCACACAACCAGGAAGGGACACGTCGATCTTCTGCACTAAAGGGCATCCGGCGCCAGAATCCTGGGCTGCGTTCGCGGGCGGGGTCACGGGAACGGCCTGAGCTGCGGCCGGTCCGGTGCTTCGACAGTCCCTGTGGGCGTCCCTCCAGTCCAGCGTCCTTCCGGACCGGACCGGTCCGTCAAGGGCGCTCCTGCGTCGCGTCGCTGCGCGATGGCCTGCGGCCACCCTTGACCGACCGTCCCGTCCCGGAATGCCACAAGACTTCCGGGATCCCCCCGGGGGATGGCCGGGGGGTCATATGTGGAGGGGCGGCCGTGGTCAGGGAGGTGCGGGGGCGGTCCCGCCGGTCAGCCGACGCCCGGGGGGTCGGAAGCGGCCCGCTGGGCGGGTTTGGGGGGACGGGAAGTTCGGGACATCCACCCGACACCAATCGAGGACCCTTCCCGAGGCCATTGCCCGCCAACCCGCCCGCGAGGACGACCAGATGACCCTCGGCGGCCCTGAGGCGCATCAGATCGCTACACACTGCCACTCGGCTTAGCGACTGACCGCCGTCTGGGGTCTTTCGTGCGTGGAGGCCGCCCACGGCCGTCCGTTGCGCGCCCCGGGACGCGCCTGCGGATCATCCACGTCCACCCCACCCCACGAGGGGGCATTTGTCCCTATTTAGTGGCCTCGCGAGAGACAAACGATCAGCTCTCGGAGCGTGAGGACGAGATCAGCACCCTGAGGCGCCATCACACCCGCAGTCGCCCTCCCCGGGACGCGGACAGTGACCGTCTGCGGCCTGCACCCCCACCACAGACGGCCTGATCGTCGCCATGCGACATCAGCCGCCCCCATAGCCCTTGGCGGCCTATGTCCAGCCCCAGACGGCGGCCAGTCGCTAAGCCGAGTGGCAGTACGTAGCGATCTGACGCGCCTCGAAGCGCGGGAGGGGCTGGTCGTCGTCCTTACGTGTGGGTTGGCGGGCGACGGGCTCGGGAAGGGTCCTCGATCGGTGTCGGGTGGGTGTCCTGAACTCCCCGGCGCCCCCAACCCTGTCCAGGCGGCCTCTCCTGACCGTCCGGACGTCGGCTGACCGGCGGGACCGGGCCCGGGGGCTGCGAACATGCCCGCCCCTCCGTATGTGACCCCCAGGCCATCCCCCGGGGGGATCCCGGGAGTCTTGTGTTTTTCCGTGGTGGGCCGGCCCGTCAAGGGTGGCCGCAGGCCATCGCGTAGCGACGCGACGAAGGAGCGCCCTTGACGGGCCGGCCCACCACGGAAGGACGCTCGACTGCCGGGACGCCCACCGGCACCCGTCAACGCCACCGGCCGGTCCGCAGCTCAGGCCCCGAAACCCCGCCCGTGCGCCCCTCCGCCCCTCGGGCCGGAGCCCCGCTCAGCCGTACAGCTCCTCGATCTCCCGCGCGTACCGCTCCGCCACCGCGCGGCGGCGGAGTTTGAGGGTCGGGGTGAGGGTGCCCGCGTCCACCGTGAACTCCTCGGCCAGGATGCGGAAGGCGCGGACCCGGGCCGGGCGGGAGACCGTGGCGTTGGCCGACTCGACCGCTTCCTCCACGAGGGCCCGTACCGCCGGGTGCGCGGCCGGGGAGGTCTGCGACAGGTCCACCGACTCCCGCGCCGCCCAGGCGGCGATCTCCTCCGCGTCCAGGGTGATCAGGGCCACCGGGTGCGGGCGGCGGTCGCCGATCATGACCGCGCGGGAGACGTAGCGGGAGCCCTGGATGGCGAACTCCAGCTCGGTGGGGGTGATGTTCTTGCCCGCCGAGGTGATGATCAGTTCCTTCTTTCGGCCCGTGATGGAGAGGTAGCCGTCGGCGTCGAGCTCGCCCAGGTCACCGGTGTGGAGCCAGCCGTCCCCGTCCAGCGCCTCCGCCGTCGCGGCGGGGTTGGCGTGGTATCCCGGGAAGATCATCGGGCCCCGCGCCAGGACCTCGCCGTCCCGCGCGATGCGGACCTCGCACCCGGCGATCGGCCGGCCCACCGAGCCGTGGCGGATCCCGGCCGGGTGGTTGAGGCTGATGACTCCGCCCGACTCGGTCATCCCGTAGCCCTCGAACACCGCGATCCCGCAGGCCCGTAGGAAGTCCAAGGTGGCCGGGGCGATCGGGGCCCCGCCCGTCAGCGCCCACTTCAGGCGGCCCCCGAAGGCACCTCTGACCAGGGAGTACAGGGATTTCTCGGCCGCCTCGTAGGCGTCGCGGGACTCCTCGGGCAGGCGGCCCTCCGCCGCCAGCAGCCCCAGCCGGACCGCCCCGGCGAAGCGGTCCGCGCCGCCCTCCTGGGCCTCGGCGAGGGAGAGGACCACCGAGTGGAGCTTCTCGAACAGGCGCGGGACGGAGGGGAGGTGGGTGGGGCGGGCCTCGGCGAGTTCGCCTATGACGTCTTCGATCCGGCCGCCGAAGTAGCAGAGCTCGCCGCCTTCCAGGAGGGTGGTGAACTGGATCAGCTGGGCGAGCAGGTGGGCCAGGGGGAGGTAGAGGTACGTGGAGTCCCCCGGACCGCCCTGGACCAGCGGGAGCGTGGCGTCCTGGATCGCGCCCAGGTTGCCGTGCGTGAGGCGGCAGCCCTTCGGGAGGCCGGTGGTGCCCGAGGTGTAGACGATCGAGGCGTCGGAGCCGGGCTCCACCGAGGCCGCGCGGGCCAGGAGTTCGGCCTCCGGAGCGGCTCCGGGGAGGGAGCGCAGGCCGTCCATGGCCACCACCGCGCGCAGCCCCGGCAGCCGGTCGCGCAGCGCCTCCACCCGCGCCGCCTGCGCCGCGTCGTCGCAGACGGCCACCACCGCCTCCGAGTCCGACAGCACCCAGGCGAGCTCCTCCTCCCCCGCCGTCGGGTACACCGGCACCAGGACGGCCCCCGCCGCCAGGACCCCGAAGTGGGTGTACGTCCACTCCGGGCGGGTCTCCGCGAGCACCGCGACCCGCTCCCCCGCGGCCACCCCCAGGCCGAGCAGGGCGCGCCCGGACTCCCTTACACGGGCGCGCAGTTCCCCGTAGGAGACCGTGGACCAGTCGTCCGGGCCCTCCGGGCCGCCGCCCTTGTGGCGCAGGGCGGTCTCGGCCGCGTACCGCTCGCCGGTCCACTCCGTGAACACCGCCAGCGTCCGCGGCCGCACGGCTCCGCCCGCCGCGCCACCCGACGTGCCGCCCACCGTGTCGCCCGCCTTGCCGCCCACCATGTCGCCCACCGCGTCGCTCATCGGGCCCGCCTCCCCCTCGGTCGTACCGATGACGCTAGGCACCGGGAGGGCGCGAGCGGCATGACCGGAAGCGTCACCCCCGCTGACCCCAGCGCTCAATGCGGCTACCGTCACCCCCATGGGGAGGCGGACGATCACCGTGCACCACGTGCGTGCCGTGCTCGCGGGCGCGCGCCGCAGCGGCATCGACACCGTGCCGCTGCTGCAGGAGGCGCAGATCCCGCCGCTGCTGCTCGGCGACGACCGGGCGCGCGTGACGCCCGCGCAGTTCGCACGGCTGTTCCGGGCGCTGTACCGGACCACGCAGGACGAGTTCCTGGGCCTGTCGGCCGTGCCCAGCCGCCCCGGGACCTTCGCGATGATGTGTTACGCCGCGCTGGGCTGCCGCGACCTGGGCGCGGCGGTGGAGCGGTCGGCCGCGTTCTACGGGCTGTTCCCCGGCGGGCCCGAGCTGGCGCTCGAAGTCGAGGGCGCTCAGGCCCGGTTCACCGTCCGCAACGATTTCGTGCGCGACGAGGAGCGGTTCCTGACCGAGTGCGTGCTGGCCATCTGGCACCGGCTGAGCAGCTGGCTGGTCGGGCACCGGATCCCGCTCCTGTGCGCCTCCTTCGCGTATCCGGCGCCGCCGCACGAGGCGGAGTACGAGATCCTCTTCGGCTGCCCGGTCCGCTTCGGCGAGCCGCGCGCGGGCGCGGGCGCGGCCGTCGCCTTCGACGCGCACTGGCTGACCGCGCCGCTGGTCCGCGAGGAGCCCGCGCTCGACGCGATGCTGCGGCGGGCCCCCTTCGACCTGCTGTCGCGGCCGGAGTACGGGACCACGGTCGCGGAACAGGTCCGCCGGACCCTGACGCAGCGGCTGCGGAACTCGCCGCGGCTCCCGGAGCTCGGGGAGGTGGCGGGGCGCCTGGCGGTGTCCCCGGCCACGCTGCGGCGCAGGCTCCGGGAGGAGGGGACCTCCTTCCAGGAGCTGAAGGACCACGTCCGGCGGGACGCGGCGATCGCGGGGCTGGCGGAGAGCGGCGAGCCCATCGCGGAGCTCGCGGCGCGGCTGGGCTTCTCGGAGGACACCGCCTTCCACCGGGCCTTCCGCCGCTGGACGGGCACGACCCCGGGCGCCTACCGGATCGCTTCGGGGGGGGGTGAATGAGGCCCCGGGTCAGGAAAGGTGAGCTGTGCGGTCAGCGACGTTCTGACAGGTCGGTCACTACGGTCTCCTCACCTGCCCCCACCGGACCCCTTGGGAGAGCCGCCCCATGCGTATCCGAAACTCCGCGCCCATCGCCCGCACCGCACTGGCCGCCGTGGCCGCCCTGGCCCTCTCGGCCGCCCTGCCCGCCACCGCACGAGCCGACACCGACGCCGACTCCGGGGCCGGCGGGGCCACGGCCCGCCCCGGCGACATCGTGAGCACCGCGCCGTCCGCGTTCCACCCGCTTCCCGGCCAGCCCACCAACACCAAGGCCTGGAAGATCCTCTACAACTCGACGACCGCCGACGGCGCCCCGAACGTGGTCTCCGGCACCGTCATCGTCCCGCAGGACGGCCGCACCGGCCCGCGCCCCCTCATCACCTACGCCGTCGGCACCGTCGGCCTCGGCGATTCCTGCGCGCCGAGCAACAACCTCCCCTACGGCACCGCCATGGAGGCCAACCTCATCCAGCAGCTCACCCTGCGCGGCTGGGCCGTGGTCGTCACCGACTACGAGGGCCTGGGCACCCCCGGCCTGCACACCTACACCGTCGGCCCGTCCGCCGGCCACGCCGTCCTCGACGCCGCCCGCGCGGCCACCCGCCTCCCCGAGGCCGGGCTCGCAGCCAACACCCCCGTCGGGATCATGGGTTACTCCCAGGGCGGCCAGGCCAGCAGCTGGGCCGCCGAGCTGCAGGGCTCGTACGCACCGGAGTTGCAGGTCAAGGGCACGGCGACGGGCGGTGTCCCGGCCGACCTGCTCAAGGTTGCCGACTTCAACAACGGCTCCTACGGCTCCGGGCTCATCTTCATGGCCGCCGCCGGCCAGGACGCCGCCTTCCCGGAGCTGGGCCTCGACTCCTACCTCAACCCGGCCGGAAAGGCCCTGGTCAACGGCATGAAGGACGGCTGCGTCGCGATCGACTCCATCGCCGGCTCCTTCAAGCGGATCTCGGACCTGACCTACCGCAACCCGCTCGCGCAGCCGGACTGGCAGGCCCGCCTGAACCAGAGCAAGCTCGGGCGGACCGCTCCGGCCGCGCCCGTGTACCAGTACCACGCGCTCGGCGACGAGCTCATCCCGTACGCCGTCGGGCGCCAGCTGCGCTCCGACTGGTGCGCGAAGGGCGCGAACGTCGAATTCGACACCGTCTGGGTCGGCGAGCACGTCAGCGGCGTGATCACCCACTCCCTGGAGGCCGGGAACTGGCTCGCGGACCGGTTCGCGGGACGCTCGACGCACCCCAACTGCTGACCGACCGCTGACCGACCGCCGACCGACCGCACCGGGTCGCGGCCCTCACTCCCCGGCGGGGCAGGACCGCGTCCCGGACGGCAGCCGGCCGTCGACGAGGAAGCCGTCCACGTAGCCGCGTACGCAGGCCGAGGCCACGTACCCGGTGTGCCCGTCGCCCTTGTAGTCCAGGATCACGGCGTTGCCGAGCCGCTTCGCCGTCTCCTCCGTCCACTCGTACGGGGTCGCCGGGTCGCCGCGGGTGCCGACCAGCAGCATCCGCGGGACCCCCGCCGGGCGGTCGATCTTCCGGATGAAGTCGGTTCCCGCCGGGCGCCCGTAGCAGGACAGGACCGTCATCAGCTGGCGCGGTCCGAAGATCGGAGAGGCGGCCTCGAAGACCGGCTGGAGCGCCTCGATCTCCCGCTCGACCGTCGCCGGGGAGGCCTTGACGTCACCGCGGTCCGGGTCGTCGGCGCAGCTCACGGCGACGAGCGCGGCCTCGGCGTTGTCGGCGGGGACCTTGTCGGCCTGGTCGTCGCCGCCGGTGTCCGGCGGCGGCGGTTCGGTCGGACCGCCGAGCTGCATCAGGCCCACCGGGTCGCGCTCGCGCTCGACGAGCTTGAGGGCGTCCGCGAGGGCCGGCCACAGCTTCTGCGAGTACAGGGCGGTGCCGATCGCCTCGGTCACGTCCTGCCCGGTGAAGCGCATGCCTCCCTCGCCGACGAGCGGCTCGGCGTCGAGCCGGGTGACGAGGGCCTCGACCTTCTCCTTGGCGGTACGGGTGTTCGTGCCGTAGACGCAACCCTTGCGGCGCGCGCACCAGGCGAGGAAGTTCTCCAGGGCCCGCTGCTGGCCGACCGTCGAGCGCAGGGCCTGCTCGGTGAGCGGCTCGCTCAGGGTGTCGACCCCGTCGAGGACCATCCGGCCGGTGTGCCGCGGGAACAGGGCGGCGTAGACCGCGCCGAGGCGCGTCCCGTAGGAGAAGCCGAGGAAGTCGAGCTTCTCCTCGCCGAGGGCCTGGCGGATCACGTCCATGTCCCGGGCCACGCTGACGGTACCGATGTACGGGAGCACGGGCCCGGAGGCCTTCGCGCAGCGCTGGGCCGCGGCGCGCAGCGCGGCGAGCTCGGCGGCGGCGCTGTCGGACGGGGCCGCGGTTGCGGACGGGGCCGCGGTAGCGGAAGGGCCCCGCGTCGGCGCATGGCCGGAGCCGAGCGCGAGCCCGGGGCCGTCGCAGCTGACGGGTTCGCTGAGGCCGACTCCGCGCGGGTCGAAGACGACGAGGTCGTAGCGCTTGTTGAGCTCCGCGAAGGCTTTGGAGTCGGCGGCGAGGGTGGAGACGGCGGGGGCGCCGGGTCCGCCGAAGTTCAGGACCAGCGAGCCGAGCGGCTTGCGGCCGGAGCCGGTTTCGGTGGCGGGCAGCTTCCCCAGGGCCAGCTTGACGCTGCCCTTGCCCGGGTCGTCGTAGTCCAGGGGCACGCGCAGGGTCGCGCAGCGCATCTCGGCGGGGGCGGACTTCCCGGAGCAGTCGCCCCACCGCAGCCGGGGCACACCGGCACGCCCACCGCCACTCGCACTCGGACTCGGGCTGGGACTCGGGCTGGGCCCTGCCGCGAGGCTGCCGCCGAGCAGCAGGGTGGTGGCGCAGACGCCGGCGGCCATCCCCCGGCGGGGTCGGCCACGGGAACGGGAACGGTGCACTGCACCCTCCTCGGGCGACCCCCCGAAACCAGTCAGCTCACCATAAACGGGTCCTAGCCGCCGCGCTGCTCAACCTCGACGATCTCCACCTCGGGCTCCTCGGGCGCCGACCGGCCCGGCATCGAGACGGTCACCTCGGTGGGCAGGGAGTCGCCCGGCTGCAGCCTGACGGTGTCGGAGCTGAAGGTGCTGGTGGCCACGTACCCGTTCGGCCCCTTGACGCGAAGGGTGACGTCGTAGAAGGACGCGCCGCCGCTGTTCACGATGACCATCGGGACCCGGAGCTTGTTCCCGTCCCGGACGGCGGCGTACGCGGCGACGTCCCCCTTCCGGGCCACGACCGGGCCCCAGCCCTCGGTGCCGGGCGGCGGCGCCGTGCTGCTCGGGCCCTCCGTCCGGTGCACGACGGGCGGCGGGCTCTGCGAGGGCGCCGGCTCCTCCGCCTTCGGCGCGGGCCCGCTGTCGCATCCGGCCAGCACGACGGCCAGCGCGACAGCACCGGCCAGCGCGGCGCCCACCCTCAAGACCTTCACCACGGCTCCCCCCGGAGCTCGGGCCCACCCCTGACGACGAACGGGCCGAACGCCGATGATCATACGAGCCCGAGGCCTATTCCAGCCCCGCCGGCGTTTGAGGCGCGGGGTCCGGGGCGGAGCCCCAGGGGCCCGGGCGGAGCCCGGAGCCCGACGGGTCAGGGCGGAGCCCTGGGAACGGGACTCGCTACGGCCGCCGGTACAGGGCCTCGATCTCCCGCTCGTAATCCCGGGCGACAGCCCCCCGCTTCAGCTTCAGCGAAGGCGTCAAGTGCCCCCGCTCCTCCGTGAACTCACCCGCCAGCACCGTGAACCGCCGGATCGACTCCGCCCGCGACACCAGCTGGTTCGCCTCGTCCACCGCCCGCTGCACGTCGGCCCGCAGTTCCTCGTCCCCGACGAGCTGCGCGATCGGCACGCCCTGCTTCTTGTGCATCTGCCGCCAGTGCTGGAGGCCTTCCGGTTCCAGGGTGATCAGCGCGGTCACGTAGGGCCGGTTGTCGCCGACCACCATGCACTGGCCGACCAGCGGGTGGGCCCGTAGCCAGTCCTCCAGCGGGGCGGGGGCCACGTTCTTGCCGCCGCTCGTGATGATCAGGTCCTTCTTGCGGCCGGTGATGGTGAGGTACCCGTCCGCGTCGAGCTCGCCGATGTCCCCGGTGGCCAGCCACTGCTCGCCGCCCACCGGAGGCCCGTTCCAGTACCCCGCGAACACGTGCGGCCCGCACAGCAGTACCTCGCCGTCGTCCGCGATCCGCACCGCCGTGCCCGGCAGCGGCCAGCCCACCGTCCCCAGCCGGGGCCGCAGCGGCGGGGTGATCGTGGCGGCCGCGGTCGTCTCCGTGAGCCCGTAGCCCTCGAAGACCTCGATGCCCGCGCCCGTGTAGAAGGCGGCCAGGCGCCGCCCCAGCGGGGAGCCGCCGCTCAGGATGTACCGGACGCGCCCGCCGAGCGCCGCCCGGATCCGGCGGTACACGAGCGGTTCGTACACCGCCCGCGCCACCCGCAGCCCGATCCCCGGCCGCTTGCCCTCGACCACCTCGCCGAAGCTGCGCGCGATCCGGGCGGCCCGGTCGAAGGACGAGGCCCGGCCCATCCGCTCGGCGGTCGCCCGCGCGGTGTTGTAGACCTTCTCCAGGACGTACGGGATCGCCAGCAGGAAGGTCGGCCGGAAACCGGCCAGGTCCGCCAGCAGCTCCTCGCTGCTGATGCTCGGCGCGTGACCGAGCTTCACCCTTGCCCGCATGCACCCGACGGCCACCATCCGCCCGAAGACGTGCGACAGCGGCAGGAAGAGCAGCGTGGAGGCCGGGTCCTTGCTGACGGAGTTGAAGACGGGGTGCAGCAGCGCCACCGAATTGTCCACTTCGGCAAAGAAGTTGGCGTGCGTCAGCACGCACCCCTTGGGCTGCCCGGTGGTACCGGAGGTGTAGATCAGGGTCGCGACGGACTCCGGCGCGCACCCGGCCCGCCGGTCCCGTACGACCTCGTCGGGCACGTGCTCCCCGGCCTTGACCAGCCGGGCCACCGCGCCCGTGTCGAACTCCCAGAGGTGGCGCAGCCAGGGCAGGTTGGCCCGCTCGGCGCTGATGATCCGCGCCTGCGCGGTGTCCTCGACGGCGCAGGCCACCGCCCCGGAGTCCTGGATGATCCAGCGCGCCTGGATCACGGAGGAGGTCGGGTAGATCGGTACGGTGACCAGCCCGGCCGCCCAGCCCGCGAAGTCCAGCAGCGTCCACTCGTAGGTGGTCCTCGCCATGATGGCCAGCCGGTCCCCGGGCCGCAGCCCCTCGGCGATCAGCCCCTTCGCGACGGCGAGCACCTCGGCGGCGAACTCGGCCGCCGACACGTCCCGCCAGCTCCCGTCCCGCTCCTTTCGGGCGAGCACGGCCTCGCGCGGAGCTTCGGCGGCGTTCTGGAACGGGATGTCCCCGAGGGAGCCCAGCTGCGGGGCGGCCACGAGCGGGGGCACCCACACCTCGCGCACCCGCCCGTCGATCACCGTCTTCCGGGGCTCGACGGGCTCGACGGGCTTGGCGGGCTTGACGGGCTTGACGGACTTGGCGGCTTTGACCAGGCTCGATTCGGCTGTCACGGCGTGCCCTCCTCGGTCGGACGGAGCGTTACCGCCGGTAATCTACTTAGCGGTAACCACGCCTGAACACCCCTGTGCCCCCTTTTTCACCGATGCTCCACGCCGTCACCCCGTGTCGGCGGATATCCGCGGAGAAGGATCGCCGGGTCGGCAGACTGGGCGGATGACCGCATCGGACCCCAAGGCCGACCTGCACTTCTACTTGCAGTCCGCCCGCGACGCCCTGCTCTGGAAGCTCGAAGGACTCTCGGAGTACGACGCCCGCCGCCCCCACACGCCGACCGGAACCAACCTCCTGGGCATGGTCAAACACGCCGCCGGCGTGGAGCTGGGCTACCTCGGCGACACCTTCGGCAGGCCGTTCGACGAGAAGCCGGCCTGGCACAAGGCGGGCACCGAGCCCAACTCGGACATGTGGGCCACCGCCCACGAGTCGCACGAGCACATCGTGGACCTCTACCGCCGGGCGTGGGCGCACTCGGACGCGACGATCGCGGCGCTGCCACTGGACACGGTCGGCACCGTGCCGTGGTGGCCCAGCCGCGACAACCAGGTGACGCTGCACCACGCCGTGGTCCGGGTGATCGCCGACACCCACCGGCACGCCGGCCACGCCGACATCATCCGCGAACTCATCGACGGAGCCGTGGGAATGGCCAAGGGCAACACCAGCATGCCGCCGGGCCACCCGTCCTGGTGGGAGGACTACCGCGACCGCCTGGAGCGGGTGGCCCGCGAAGCCGACGGGGACGTCCGGTAGGCCGACGGAACGCCCCGTAGAGCGACGGCGGTCAGTCGGTGTCGAGGCCGTCGATCAGCCGGTTGAGGAACCGGGTGAAAGTGGCCTCGGGGGTGACGGGACGCCCCGGGGCGGAAATGGCTTCGGCCAGTTCCGGGTGGTGGCCGTCCGTGGCGACGGCGACGAGGTAGCGGACTTCGGCCGCCGCCCGGTCCGGGGACTGCGAGGCTTCGGCCTGCGCGATCTCGTGGCCGACGTGCCCGGCCACGAATCCCGTGAGCTGGGCGAAGATCTCCATCTTCGCCATGCCGTCCAGCCCGGCGGGCCGCATGGCGACGAGCGCGTACTCCAGGAAGGCCAGGGTGTTGGGCCCGGGGACGCGCCGGGTGGCCAGCGCGGCGGGCAGCCAGCGGTGCCGCAGCATGTGGGCGCGCTGGAGGCGGGCGATGGCCTTCAGATCGGCGCGCCAGTCGCCGGTGAGCTCGCCCGTGGTCGGCAGTTCGCCGCTGACGTGGTCGACCATCAGGTGCAGCAGCGTCTCCTTGTCGGGGGCGTAGCTGTAGAGCGACATGACGCCGGCTCCGGCCCGCTCGGCGACCTTCCGCATGGTGACCGCTTCGATCCCCTCGGCGTCCGCCAGGGCGACGGCCGCCTCGGTGATCGCCTCCCGGCTGTAGGTGGGCTTGCGGCCCCTGCGCGGCCGGCCGGAGGCCAGCCAGAGCTGCTGGGGGTCGACGCCCGGGGCGCCGGCCCCTCCGTCACGCGGCATGCTCCACGCTCCTTTCTTGATCGACAGCCCTTGTGGGCCTCAGTCGAGTATTCTATTCTCGTACAAGGTACGGGAATCAAGGAGGGGAACGATGACGTCACGCACGCAGGGTTCTGTGCTGAGTCCGACCTGGACGGCGCCTTCCGGAAAGCCGCCCCTTTCCTCACGGATGATGCGGGCGACCTGGCGCCGCCTCCCGGCCAAGCTGCACGACGTCGGCTGGGAGCCCGGACTGACGGTGCCCGCCGCCGACGGCAGCCCGCTGATCACGGACCACTACTTCCCGCGCGCCGAAGGCGACTTCCCCACCCTCCTGGTCCGCTCGCCCTACGGCAGGGGCCTGCCGTGGTCCCCCATGTACGGCCTGCTCTTCGCCGAACAGGGCTTCCACGTGGTCGTGCAGAGCTGCCGCGGCACCGGCGGCTCGGGAGGCACCTTCGACCTCTGGCGCAACGAGGCCGCCGACGGCCGGGCCACGGTGTCCTGGCTGCGCGAACAGCCCTGGTTCAACGGCACGCTGGGTACGGTCGGACCCAGCTACCTCGGCTACGTCCAGTGGGCCCTCGCCGCGGACCCGCCGCCGGAGCTCAAGGCGATGGTGGTGCAGGTGGGCCTGCACGATCCCCACGCCCTGTTCCACGCGAACGGCGCCCTCAACCTGGAGACCGCCCTCGCCGTCGGCGCGGGCATGACCTACCAGCACCAGGGCATGGCACCGTTCGTGAAGGCGACCCTGCGCCTGCAGCGACGCCTGGGCGAAGCCACCACCGCGCAGCCGCTGCGCGGGGCGCACACCTCGGCCCTCGGGGGCGAAGTGCCCTGGCTCGACGACGTGATGACCCACGCCGACGCCGGGGACCCGTACTGGCAGGGCGCGTCCCTGGGTGAGGTGGCGGAGCGGCACAGCGTGCCCACGAGCCTGATCACCGGATGGCACGACGCCCTGGCCGACCAGACCTTCGAGCAGTACGAGCGGCTGCGCCGGGCCGGATGCGAGACCTCCCTGCTCGTCGGCCCCTGGACCCACACCTCCGCCCTGCAGCAGGGCTGGCCCGAGGTGTTCGCCGAGAGCCTCGCCTGGCTGCGCGCCCACCTGTGCGCCGACCCCTCCGGCCTGCGCCCCACCAAGGTGCGCGTACACGTCGGCGGCGAAGACACCTGGCGAGACCTCGCCGAATGGCCGTCGGCCACGGCCGTCAGCCCGTGGTTCCCCACCGCGCAGGGACACCTCACGGAGCAGCCCCCCACGGACTCGGCACCCCTCACCTCATTCCACTACGACCCGAACGACCCCACCCCGTCCCTCGGCGGCCCGCTGCTCTCCCGTACCGCCGGCCCTCGCGACAACAGCACCCTGGAGGCCCGGGACGACGTACTGACCTTCACCGGACCCCCGCTGACCGAGCCCCTGGACGCCCTCGGGCCGATCTCGGCACGGTTGAGCATCTCGACGGACACCGGCTACACGGACGTCTTCACCCGCCTGTGCGACGTGGACGCACAGGGCCGCTCCGTCAACATCTGCGACGGCCTGGGCCAACTGCGCACGGAGGGACAGGAGTCGTCGCAGGTCACGGTGGAGATGAGCGCGACCGCCCACAGGTTCGAGGCCGGCCACCGCCTGCGCTGGCAGATCAGCGGAGGCGCCCATCCGCGCTACGCCCGCAACCCCGGCAACGGCCAGTCGCCGGTGGACGCCACCACCTTCACACCGATCCGCATCACGCTGCACGCGGACTCGGCGCTGCTGCTCGCGACGCCCGCGGACGCTTCCGGAGTCAGCGCCCCGGAGAACGCCTGACCGGCCGCCCCGACGGGCGGGCAGTCGCGGCAGCGACCCGGGGCCGGGGCGCGGAAGGCGCGATCGCAGCCGTCGCAGTTCTGGAGCGGGTCAGGCCGCCTGACGGGCCGTACGGGCGCGGCCGCCGGGAGGCTGGGCGGAATCAAGGCCTTGAGCCGGTGGGCGATGAGCCGCGCCGGATGGCGCAGGTCGGCGGGCAGGTCCGAAGTCAGCACGTGCCGCACGGCTTCGGGCTCCGCCCCACGCTCCAGCCACCGCACCACCTCGGGCGCCAGCTGCCGCACGTCCCGGTCCGCGAGCAGCAACCGCGGATCCTCGCACCGCAGCCGTGCCAGCAACACGACGGCCTCCGGCAGCCGTACGGACCCGGGCGCGGGCACGGAATCGGACGACTCCGGGGCCGGGGCGGGCTCGGGCTCGGGCGCGGGCTCGGGCGCGGGCTCGGGCTCGGGCTCGGGCTCAGGCGCGGGCTCGGGCTCGGGAACGGGCGCAGGCGCGGGCTCGGGAACGGGCTCGGGAGCCACCTCCGACATTGGCTCCGGCGCTGGCTCCAGCACTGGCTCCGGCACTGCCTCCAGCAGCGGCCCCGGTCCGGACTCCGGACCCCGCAGTGCCAGTCGCGCCGAAGGGCGGTTGTAGGACACCGTCCGGGTGACCACCTGCCCGCTCGCCAGCCGGACCCGGCTCCGCTCCAGGTATCCGTGCGTCTCCAACTCCCGCAGGGCTCCGGAGATCCGCACCTCCCCCTCCCGGAACCGCTCCGTCAGCCGCTTGATGCCGATCCGCGCACCGGCGGGCAGCGACTGGATGTAGGTGGCGAGGCCGATCGCGACCAGCGAGAGCGAGCGGTGCTGCGCGAGGTGGTTGCCGATCACGGTGTAGTGGTCGGCGTGCCGGACGTTGACGTGGGCGACACCGGATCGGGCGGTCCCGGCGTGAACACCGGACGATGCGCGCGAGGGCGCGCTAAGGTGCTTAAGAGCCATGGGGAAGTGGTGACTTCCTGTGTGGTGAGGCCCTCGATCGGGATTGCAGTCCCGGCGGGGGCCGTCTCATGTCTGAGGTTGCGTGGGGCGAGCATATGCCCGGCAACCACCCAGAAATCCATCCCAGTTGGCACAGTTCACCCTTGCGAGTGACGGGGAGCCGGAGGGGTGGGTTTGGTTGGATTTTCCTCAACGGATTTCAAGTAGTTGACATCCGCCCACACCGCGTCCCGGCTCCCCACGACCCGGTATCGCACCCCCCTCACCCCGGCTTCGACGCACCTCATCAGCCCGATGGTTGACGCGACGCCGCCTACCGCGGTGTCCATGCGGGGGTCCAGGTCCCGCTGTCGGGGCGGTCGGGCTGCGTGGAGTCGAGGTGGCTGCGGAGCGTGGTGAGCGCGGGGTGCGGGTTGTCGCGGCGCCAGATCAGTGAGTGCGGGTAGACGGGCGTCGGGTCGGTCACCGGGATGCGGCGCAGGCCGTGACCCGTGGGCCAGACGAGGCGGGTGTGCTCACCCATGAAGGTGGCCAGGGCCGGGGTGTCGGCGATGGTGTCGAGGAGCGCGTCGGAGCCGAAGTTGGGGCCGGTCGCCTCGATGGTGAGGTCGAACTCGGCGACCAGATCGTCGTAGTAGGCGGCCCACTCGGTACCGGGGACGATGCCGGGCATCCAGATCCGGTGCCCGGCGAGCTGCGCGAGGGACACCGACCGGGCGCCCGCCAGCGCATGGTCGGGGCCGGTGAGCAGCTGGAGCGGCTCGTCGAGCACCCGGACGGACTCGATGTCCTCGGCAAGGGGCCGGCCGGGCACGGCGACGGCGCGGAAGGACGCGTCGATCGCACCGGAGCGGACGGCGGAGACGGCCGTCTCGATGTCGAACAGCATCAGCACGTCGAGGTCGATCTCGGGGTGCGCGCGGTGGAAGCCGCGCATCAGGCCCGACGTCGCACCGCGCGAGTTGATCACGTCGACGCGCAGCGGACGGCTCCCGGCGCGCACGGACGCGACCGCGCGCTCGGCGACGCGCAGCAGCTCCCGCGCGTGGGGCAGGAACGCCTGCCCGTCGATCGTGAGCTCGGCGCCGCGCGCGGTGCGGTTGAACAGCCGCGCGCCGAGATTGCGCTCCAGCGCGGCGATGCGTTTGGAGACGGCCTGCTGGGTGACCGCCAGCTCGGCGGCGGCTTCCTGGAACTGCCCCGCGTCGGCGGCGGCGACGAAGGTCCGGACGGTGTCGAGGTCCATGCCGCCCCACCTTAGGCCACAACGTTTGGTTGTGGCCTGCTGGCGATTTGGTTGTTTGACCTGCCCTTGTGCCGCGGGCTTTGCTCCTACTGGTCAACGTCTGATTGTTCAGGTGGGACATTGAGGGGTGCGCTGAACATGGTGGGCAGGGTGGGCAGGAGACGGCTGGGCAGGCAGTTCGGGTGGCTGTGGGCGGCGTACGGGGCCAGCACGTTCGGCACGTGGCTCGCGTTCGACTCGTTCGCTCTGATCGCGATCCTCGTGCTGCACGCCGGGCCGACCGAGGTGTCGGTCCTGGCAGCCGCGGGGCCGGCGGTGGGGGCCGCGGTCGCGGTGCCGCTCGGGCCGTGGGTGGAGTTTCGCCGCAAGCGGCCGGTGATGGTCGCGATGGACCTGACCCGGTTCGTGGCGCTGATGAGCGTCCCCGCCGCGTACGCACTGGGTCTGCTCGGCTTCGTCCAGCTCTTGATCGTGTCCGTCGCCGTCGGTGCGGCCGACATCGCCTTCAGCGCGGCCGGCGGCGCGTATCTGAAAGCGCTCGTGCGGCCGGAGGACCTGCTCGTCGCGAACGGGCGGTTCGAGTCCACGGCCTGGACCGCCACCGTGCTCGGACCGCCGGTCGGCACGGCCGCGATCGGGCTGTTCGGCCCGGCGATGACCGTGGCGGCCAATGCGGTCAGCCATCTGCTCTCAGCCACGGGAATCCGTGCGATCGGCGGCAGCGAGCCGCACCCTGTGCGCACCGGCGGGCACGGGGCGCGGCTGCGGCCCGCCGACCTGCTGGAAGGGTGGCGGTACATCCTGACCCACCCGGCCCTGCGCCCCCTGTTCTTCAACACGGTCCTGGTCAACGGCCTGATCCTGGCAACCTCGCCGCTGCTCGCCGTCCTCATGCTCGGCGACCTGGGGTTCGCCCCCTGGCAGTACGGCCTCGCGTTCGGCCTGCCCTGCGTCGGCGGAATCATCGGCTCACGGCTGGCCCGCCGACTCGTCGCACGGTTCGGACGGCACAGGGTCCTGCTCACCGCCGGAACACTGCGCGCGTGCTGGTCCCTCGGGCTGGCCTTCGTCCAGCCCGGCGTGGCCGGGCTGGTGCTCGTCATCGTGGTCGAGTTCGGACTGATCACCTGCATGGGTGTGTTCAACCCGGTGTTCGCCACCTACCGGCTCGAGCAGGTCCCGACGGACCGGATCGCCCGCACCCTGTCGGCGTGGTCGGTCACCAGCAAGCTCACCATCGCGGTCCTCACCGCGGTGTGGGGTCTGCTGGCGGGCATCACGGGCCCCCGCACCGCGATCGCCATCGCCGGTCTTCTCATCCTGATCACCCCCTTCCTGATCGGCAGATCGAAGCGAAGGAGGAGCTTCCGGGGCATCGTTCCTGGACTCCGCGCATGGACACAGTGACGTGCACGCAATGCTCCGCCACCCAGCCCAGCGGCTGACCCGACCCGACGCGTCAGGGGCGGCGGTCCTCCCAGACCTCTCCGGTGACGTACTCGGCCTCGCGCAGCAGTGTCTCGGTCACCCGGACGCCCGTCAGCCGCTCGGCGAGCGCGAAGACCGCCGCCTTCTCGTCGACGTCGGGAGCCGTGTCGCCCGCCGGGGCGAGACCGAGCTCGCCCATCACCGCGTTCAGCTCGTCGGGGGTGCTGCCGATGCGGGCCGCCGGGTCCTCGAAGGCGGTCCGCAACTCGCCGTTCTCGTACCAGTGGAAGAAGTGCATGGGCTTCCCACCGTTGCTCGTGTGCGACACCGCGCGCGTCCCGGCGGACAGGGCCCGCATGAACCGCGGCCGCGTCCCCACGTCGCCGCCGAACTCCAGCACCAGCGCCCAGTCCCCGCCCTCGCCCGGCACGGTGAACGCACCCGCGAGGAAGGACTCGGGCGAGTACTCGTGCGCGCCCAGGACCTCCGTGTGCTCGTCGATCAGCTCGTGGAGTCCGTCGCACACCTCGCGCGGCTCGGCCCCCACCACGGCGAGCACCTGCTGGGGCGAGAGCCCGCGCACCAGCGTCAGGGTGTACCCGACTTCCAGCGCGTAGCCGAACAACGAGGTCGAGGAACGAATCCAGCCGTAGTCGGCCGCTGTGGCTGAGGTCATGCGGTACATCCTGCCCGAGACCGGCGGTCGCGTACGTCCGCGTCCGGATGCTCTGAACCCGCGGCGTCACGCGCGGCGCGGAGGCATCAGCCATCCCGCGACACACCCGAACAGGAGCCAGCACCCGGCGCCGACGGCCAGCGCACCCGGCACCGCGATCTGCGTACGGGCCATCAGCAGCCCGGCGGCAAGCACTCCGGTGACCATTCCCACGTCGGCGGCCAGCAGGGCTACCACGGACGCCTTGGCCCGCGAGAGGGACATGAGCAGCCTGCCCATACCGATGGCGGCGAACCCGAGCGCCGGAACGATCCCGACGCCGGCCAAGCACGCCTTCCACCACGGGACGTGAGGAGCACGGAGCAGGTAGACCAGCACCACCACGCCCGCCGTCGGGCAGAGCAGCGCACCGAGCGGCGACACCCGGTCCTTCACCATCGTGGTGAGCCCGCTGATCCACACCGCGATCCCGACGGCCAGCCCCACCACGACGGGCCAGACGCCGCCCATGGCCCCGAATCCGACGAGCTGACCCGACACGCTCGCGACGGACAGGAAGAAGCCCATCCCGGCCGCCCTCAGCGGCACCCCGTTCGCCACCGGGGCCCGCGGGGACGGCGCCGCCCTGGGCGACCCGGGTCCGGGGCCGGGTACCGGATCCGGGCCCCGTACCTGTGCTGGAACGGGCGCCGCCACCGCCACCGGCACCGGCTCACGGACCCGCGCGGGCGCTTCGGCGGGCGCCACCACCGCACGCAGCAGCTCTGCCGTGTCGGCGGCGCTCGGCGGCCGGTCGGCGACGTCCTTGCTCAGCAGCCGCAGGACCAACCGGTCCAGTGCGGCGGGCACGTCGGGGCGGCGGGTCCGCACCGGTACGGGGGCCTGGTGCGCGTGCTGGGCGAGGATCTCCCAGCCCGTGCCGGAGAACGGCGGGGCTCCGGTCAGCAGTTCGTACAGCACGCACCCCAGCCCGTACAGGTCGCTGCGTGCGTCGAGTTCCTCGCCGCGGGCCTGCTCGGGCGACATGTAGGCGGGGGTGCCGGTCACCGAGCCGGTGGTCGTCAGGCCCTGGAAGCCGCTCTGCCGGGCGATCCCGAAATCGCAGATCTTGATCCGGCCCGCCTCGGTGAGCAGGATGTTCGCGGGTTTGATGTCGCGGTGGACGATGCCCGCGCCGTGGGCGGCCCGGAGCCCTTCGCAGATCTGCGCGCCCCAGCGCACCGCGTCCTCGACCGCCGCCCGGCCTCTCTTCTCCCCGAGCGGGCGACCGTTGACGAGTTCCATCACCAGGTAGACGACGGTCCGGCCGTCGAGGGAGGTCTCGCCGACGTCGTGCACGGACACCACGTGCGGGTCCGAGAGGGCCGCTGCCGCCCGCGCCTCCGCGCGCAGCCGCAGCGCGAGCTTGTCGTCCCCGGGCCGGGAGATGAGCTTGACGGCCACGTCCCGCTCCAGGGCCAGGTCGCGGCCGCGCCACACCTCGCCCATCCCGCCGGTCCCGATCAGCCCGGCCAACTCGTACCGGTCGGCTAACGTCGCGCCGTTCACCCGCGTACCCCCCAACTCACCCGATCCGCCGTGCAAGTGCAACGCGATGCGTTGTGACGCGACGCGACGCGATGCGAAGCACTGTAGGACCCAGCACACGAACGCCGCAGCCCCCGCCCGGACGGGGGCGGGGGCCGCGGCGAGCGGAAAGCGGTGTCCGGGGCGGGACCCCCGGGCAGGAACCTCAGGCGGAGACGAGGACCTTCTCCGAGCCGGCTGAACCGGCTTCGGCTTCGGCGGCCGGCGCGGCCGGGGCCAGGTCGTCCAGCGGGGAGGAGGAGGCGGTCGCGTAGGCCACCTTGTCCAGGATCCCCTCGCGGGCCGCGACGATGACCGGGACCAGCGCCTGGCCGGCCACGTTGGTGGCGGTGCGCATCATGTCCAGGATCGGGTCGATCGCCATCAGCAGGCCCACGCCCTCCAGCGGGAGGCCCAACGTGGAGAGGGTCAGGGTCAGCATGACCGTGGCGCCCGTCAGACCCGCCGTGGCGGCGGAGCCGACGACCGAGACGAAGGCGATCAGCAGGTAGTCGCCGATGCTCAGCTGCACGTCGAAGATCTGCGCGATGAAGATCGCGGCGAGCGCGGGGTAGATCGCGGCGCAGCCGTCCATCTTGGTGGTGGCGCCGAACGGGACGGCGAAGGAGGCGTACTCCTTCGGGACGCCGAGGCGCTCGGTGACCTTCTGGGTGACCGGCATGGTGCCGACCGAGGAGCGCGAGACGAAGGCCAGCTGGATGGCCGGCCAGGCGCCCTTGAAGAACTGGAGCGGGCTGACCTTGGCGACGGTGGCGAGCAGCAGCGGGTAGACGCCGAACATGACCAGGGCGCAGCCGATGTACACGTCGGCCGTGAAGGTCGCGTACTTGCCGAGCAGGTCCCAGCCGTAGGTGGCGATCGCGGTGCCGATGAGGCCGACGGTGCCGATCGGGGCGAGGCGGATGACCCACCACAGGGCCTTCTGGAGCAGCTCCAGGACGGATTCGGCGACGTTCAGCACCGGCTGGGCCTTGCTGCCGAGCTGGAGGGCGGCGATACCGGCGACGGCGGCGAGGAAGACGATCTGCAGGACGTTCAGCTCGGTGAACGGCGTGATGATGTCCTTCGGCACGATGCCGGTCAGGAAGTCCAGCCAGGACCCGTGGCGCTTCGGCAGCTTGCCGTCCTGCGGGGTGAGGCCGGTGCCGGAGCCCGGGTTGGTGAGCAGGCCGATGCCGAGGCCGATGGCGACCGCGATCAGCGACGTGATCATGAACCAGAGCAGCGTGCGCGAGGCGAGCCGCGCGGCGTTGTTCACCTTCCGCAGGTTGGTGATCGACACCAGGATCGCGAAGAAGACGAGCGGGGCGACGGCCAGCTTCAGCAGCTGGACGAAGATGTCGCCTATCTGCTCCAGTGTGGTGCCGAGCCAGCTGACGTCCTGGCTGCGGGAGACCCAGCCGAGCAGGACACCGAGCACGAGGCCGGTGACGATCTGGGCCCAGAAGGGGAACTTGAACGAGGGCTTCTTGGCGGCTGCCTCGGCCGGGGCCTCGGCGGCAGGGGTCTGCGGTGACGCGGACACGGACACTCTCCGGGTGGTTCGCGGTGTGTGCGGTGGGGGTGGTGATGCGGTGCGGCAGCACCCGGAAAAGCGAAGAGCCGGGCGGGCGGACCGCTGCTGTGCCAGGGCTGGTCGCGGGACTCAGCGACAGCAGCAACAGGCCGCGGACGCGCGGCGGCAGAGGTCGACGTGCAGGCGCGCCACGAGCGGAACGCTCGTGGTCATCTGGTGCGCAGCTGCGGTCAACATGTTGAACACGCTAACACTTCTTCTTTGGGAATCTAAAAGTGTCCCTTTGGGATCGCCCACCCGAAAACCCGCCTGAAGCCGCCCGAAGAACCCCCAAGAGCCCCGAAGCCCCCTGAAGAACCCCGAAAACGCCGAAAGCCCCGGCTCAACGGGCGACGAACCCGGAGCCGAGGCAACTCGGTGTGTGATGAAGCTAACTGCGGTCCTACTGGCTCAGGCGCGCGGCGTCGTCGGCCACGTCCTCCTGGCTGCGGTTCGCGGCGAGCTTGTCCTTCGCGCCCGCGACGCGGCCGGAGATCGCGACGGACATCTCGTCGCGCTGCTTGCGCAGCAGGACGAAGGAGAGCGGGGCGGAGATCACGAGGGCGAGCAGCACGACCCAGGCGGGGTTGGCGTCGCCGAGACCGGAGGGCACCCAGCCCAGCCGGACCATGCCCGCGACGAAGACGAGGGACCCGACGAAGATCACCAGGCGCATCGCGGTGTACCGGATCGTCGCGTTGGGCTTGAGGGACACGGTGACCCCTACTCTCTCTTCGTCCGTTCGCCGCATTTACGTCGGCTCGTTCCCGTCCAGTGAAGCACGCCCGGCCCCCGCTCCGGCCCGCCGGGGTGGCCCGGTCGGCAGCCCCGCAGGTCAGTACAGGGACAGCATGAGGGTGATGTCGTCGCGGTCGTCGCTGGGGGCCACACGGATGGCGCCGGGGACGCGGCCGACCTCCTTGTAGCCGCACGCCGCGTAGAAGCGCTCCAGGCCCATGCCGCCCCGGCAGCCGAGGCGGAGCGCCTCGATGCCCCCGATCGCGCGGGCGGCGTCCGCGACGGCGGCCATCAACTCACGCCCGACGCCGTGGCCCTGGAGGGCGGGGTCGACCATCACCGTGTAGACCCAGGCCCAGTGCTTCTGGAGCCGGTGCTGGTGGGGGGCGATGACGGCGGCGGCGCGGACCCGGCCGTCGGCGTCGCGCCCGACGAGCAGGCGACTGCGGCCCTCGGCGGCGCCGGCGAGGTGCTTGTCCAGCTCGGGGCGGATGTCCTCGATGGTGACGGGCGGTACGAAGCCGACCGCGCCGCCGGCGTTGGACACGTCGGTCCAGAGCTCGGCGAACCCTTCGACCAGGGCGGGGTCGACGACCGGATCGAAGACGAAGGTAAGGGCCATAGGGCAAGACTAGCCATTACTCAACCTGGCATGCAAAGAGCCCCGGCCCCCCGAGACTTCCGTTCTAGTGGTCGTTGCAACACCCCAGCTCAGGGGATGCGATGGACCACCAGATCCGGGAAGACCGGAAGCCGCAGGGGCGGAAGAAGCTGGCCGCTGAGCGGTCGGCATACTTCCAGCTCGTGCAGCAGGGCTACAGCAACATCGAGGCATGCCGGCTCGTCGGGATCAACGCGAGGACCGGCAGGGTGTGGCGCAACGGCCGCCACGCTCACAAGGGCCTGTCGAAGGCGATTCCCCCGGCCCATCGGGAGTCGCCATCGGCAGGCCCAAGCCGCTGTCTGCGGGAGTCCGAGCGCATCCAAATCGCCGACCGGTTGCGTGAAAGGGCATCGATCCGCACCATCGCGGCCGAGCTGGGCCGCAGCCCCTCGACGGTGAGCCGGGAGATACGCCGCAACGGCATGCCCGTGCGCGGGAACGCGTCCCGCTGGTCCTATCGCCCGCACGCCGCACAATCCAGGGCCGACGCCCGGCGGCCCCGCCCGAAGCCGGGAAAGATCGTTCGTAACCCCGAGCTGCGGAACTTCATCCAGCAGCATCTCGAACGACGCTGGAGCCCGGAGCAGATCTGCCGTTCTCTGCGGGCCCGCTTCCCCAACCGGCCGGAGATGCACGTGGTCCACGAGACGATCTACCAGGCCCTCTACGTTCAGGGCCGCGGAGAACTCCGCCGCGAGCTGACCCGGGCCCTGCGGACCGGACGCGCCATGCGACGGCCACACCGCCAGTCCTCCAAGCGCCAGCCACGCATGTCGAAAGGCATGGTGATGATCAGCGAGCGGCCGGCCGAGGCCGCCGACCGCGCGATTCCTGGGCACTGGGAGGGCGACCTCATTGTCGGTAAGACCAACAAGTCCGCGATCGGAACACTGGTGGAGCGCTCAAGCCGCTTCGTCACTCTCCTCCACCTGCCTGACGGCCGGCACCCCACCCTCGTCCGCGATGCGCTCATCCAGACCGTCTCCGCTCTCCCCGCCCACCTGCGGCGCTCACTCACCTGGGACCAGGGCTCCGAGATGCACCTCCACCAGGAGTTCAGCACCGCCACAGACATGCCCGTCTACTTCTGCGACCCCGGCAGCCCCTGGCAACGCGGCTCCAACGAGAACACGAACGGCCTGCTGCGGCAGTACTTCCCCAAGGGCACGGATCTCTCCGTCCATACCCGCGAACACCTCGACGCCGTCGCCGCCGAACTCAACAGCCGCCCACGCAAAACGCTCGACTGGGAAACCCCAGCCGAGCGTCTCGCTAAGCTCCTGGCGACAGCCAGTTGATCACTGTGTTGCTACGACCCCTGGAATGCGCCGAGAGGGGGAACCGGGGCCTCGTCAGCCGGCATCAGGCCCGATCGGACCTGATCCGATCGGAACCGATCAGACCCGCATCGCCTGCGGCGTCTCGCGCAGGCCCGCGTCCGGACCCGGGTACTCGCGGATGATCTCGTAGCGCGTGTTGCGCTCGACCGGGCGGAAGCCCGCGTCGCGGATCAGCTCCAGCAGGTCCTCGCGGCCCAGCTTGTTCGGGGTGCCGTAGTTGTCGGCGTCGTGCGTGATCTTGTACTCGACGACCGAGCCGTCCATGTCGTCCGCGCCGTGCTGGAGCGCCAGCTGGGCGGTCTGCACGCCGTGCATCACCCAGAAGACCTTGACGTGCGGGACGTTGTCGAAGAGGAGGCGGGAGACCGCGAAGGTCTTCAGCGCCTCGGCGCCCGTCGCCATCGTCGTACGCGCCTGGAGCTTGTTGCGTACCTTGCCGTCCTTCATGTCCACGAAGTCGTGCTGGTAGCGCAGCGGGATGAAGACCTGGAAGCCGCCGGTCTCGTCCTGCAGTTCGCGCAGCCGCAGTACGTGGTCCACGCGGTGGCGCGGCTCCTCGATGTGCCCGTAGAGCATGGTCGAGGGGGTCTTGAGACCCTTCGAGTGCGCGAGGCGGTGGATGCGCGACCAGTCTTCCCAGTGGGTGCGGTGGTCGACGATGTGCTGGCGGACCTCCCAGTCGAAGATCTCCGCGCCGCCGCCGGTGAGCGATTCCAGGCCGGCCTCGATCAGCTCGTCCAGGATGTCGGAGGCCGACATGCCGGAGATCGTCTCGAAGTGATGGATCTCGGTCGCCGTGAACGCCTTCAGCGAGACGTTCGGCAGCGCTTCCTTCAGCGCGGAGAGCGAGCGCGGGTAGTACCGCCACGGCAGGCTGGGGTGCAGGCCGTTGACGATGTGCAGCTCGGTGAGGTTCTCGTTCTCCATGGTCTTGGCCAGGCGAACGGCTTCCTCGATGCGCATCGTGTACGCGTCCTTCTCGCCCGGCTTGCGCTGGAACGAGCAGTAGGCGCACGAAGCGGTGCACACGTTCGTCATGTTGAGGTGACGGTTGACATTGAAGTGGACGACGTCGCCGTTCTTGCGCGTGCGCACCTCGTGGGCGAGGCCGCCGAGCCAGGCCAAGTCGTCCGACTCGTAGAGGGCGATGCCGTCCTCACGGGTCAGCCGCTCGCCGGAGCGAACCTTCTCCTCCAGCTCACGCTTGAGCCCAGCGTCCATGCCGGTCCTCTCCTCTGTCCTTCGTGTCCTCGTGCCCTCGACCGCCCCCACCGTACTCTCAGCCCTCCTCGGGCAGCCCCCCGACCCGGTTCTCCCACTTGGTGGAGAGCACGATCGTGGTGCGCGTGCGCGAGACGCCCTTGGTGCTGGAGAGCTTGCGGATGATCTTCTCCAGGCCGTCCACGTCACCCGCCCGGACCTTGAGCATGTACGAGTCGTCGCCGGCGATGAACCAGCAGTCCTCGATCTCCGTGAGGTCGCGCAGCCGGCGGGCCACGTCCTCGTGGTCCGCGGCGTCGGAGAGCGAGATGCCGATGAGCGCCGTGACGCCGAGGCCGAGCGAGGCCGCGTCCACGGTCGCCCGGTAACCGGTGATGACCCCGGCGGTTTCCAGCCGGTTGATCCGGTCGGTGACGCTGGGGCCGGAGAGGCCCACGAGCCGGCCCAGCTCCGCGTACGAGGCACGTCCGTTCTCACGAAGTGCCTGGATGAGCTGCCTGTCCACCGCGTCCATATACCTGGAGCCTTCCATTATTCGGCGATCCCACCAGTTTACGTATAGAATCAAAGGCGCACAGGGTCGACACCCTGTGAATCTTTCAACAGATCAACGATGATCTGACAATTTTCAGGAGTGGTTCACCGTGTACACGATCGAGATGGCCTACGCGCACATGCGACAGCTCCAGGAGCTGGCCAACCGATCCCGCACCGACCAGCCCGCCGCCGCGCACCGCGTCGACAAGACCCGCAAGCCGGGGCGCTCCAAGAAGCGCTAAGCACCGCTTGCCCCCTGAGGAGGACGGGAGCCACCACCGAGCTCTCCCTTCCGAGCTACGGCTCCGCCGAGCTCTCCCTTCCACCGGCGGTACAGCCCGTGCGGCACCCCTGCCGCGTCGAGCACCCGCCCCGCGACGAAATCCACCAGATCCTGGATGTGCGTCGCACCCGCGTAGAACGCCGGAGAGGCGGGCAGCACCACTGCGCCCGCCTCGTCCAGCGTCACCAGATGTTTCAGCGTCTGTCCGCTCAGCGGGGTCTCCCGCACCGCGACCACCAGCCGGCGCCGTTCCTTGAGCGTCACGCTCGCCACCCGCTGGAGCAGGTCCTTCGACAGCCCGAGCGCCACGCCCGCCACACAGGCCGTGGACGCGGGCACGATCAGCATCCCCTTGACGGGGTACGAGCCGCTGCTCGGTCCGGCAGCCAGGTCGCCGGCGACCCAGTGGCGCACGCCGTCCAGTTCCGGCCTCCCGAACGTGGCGGGCTTCCCGTCCGCCCCGCGTTGCAGCCATTCGGCCAGGTCGTCCCGCCAGTGGGCGTCGCGGAAGGCGATCCCCGTCTCGTCCAGCAGCGTCAGGCGCGAAGCCCTGCTCACCACCAGGTCCACGCTCTCGCCCGCCGCCAGCAGCCCGCGGATCACAGCCGCCGCGTACGGCGTCCCGGACGCCCCGGAAACCCCGACGACCCACGGGGTGCGCTTGCCCTCAGTCATACCTGCGAGACTATCCGGCCACCGCGAATGGGCACTGGCTTAGGTGCCCGGACGTTCAAGGGGTGGACACATGCGGGTGAGAGCAGGGGGCGGGGGCGCCATGAGCGACTGGCAGGGGACGCGCGGTACGGGCGCGGGCGGTACGGGCGCGGGCGGCCGGACCGCGGGCCACTGGTCCCGCACCGACCGTGCCAAGGCCGCCGGGCAGCTGATGCTGGGCTGGGTCGCGCTGCTGTGGCTGATCGAGCTCGTCGACTACGCCACCGGCCACGCGCTCGACGCCTACGGGATCACCCCGCGCGAAGCGGACGGCCTGACCGGGATCCCGCTGGCCCCGTTCCTGCACTTCGGCTTCGACCACGTCGCCTCCAACAGCGTCCCGCTGCTGGTCCTCGGCTTCGTCACCGCCCTCAGCGGGATACGCCGCTTCCTGGCCGTCTGCGTCGCGATCGTCATCGCCGACGGGCTGGCGGTCTGGCTGATATCCCCGGCCCACACCATCACCGCGGGCGCCTCGGGCCTGATCTTCGGCCTCTTCAGCTACCTGCTGATACGCGGCTTCGTGGAGCGCAGCCCGCTCGGCGTCGTGGTGGCCGTGGTGATCGCCGCGGTCTGGGGCACCACGTTCCTGGCCGGAGCCCTCCCGACGGACTCGATGGTCAGCTGGCAGGCCCACCTCTTCGGCCTGCTGGCGGGCGCGGGCACAGCCATGCTGTCCCGCCCCCGCCGGGCCGTGACGACGCTCTAGTGCTGTGACCTAGGCGGCGCTGGCGGGGTCGACGGGGAGAGAGGCCGTGTCCACGGAAACCTTCCCAATGCCGGTCTCCACGGTGACCGTCTCCCCGTAGGGGATCACGTCGCGGCCCCGGTAGCCGTCGGGACCGGGGTTCCACAGCGTCGTGCACTGCGCCTTGTACGGGTCGAAGATCAGGTAGTGCGGGATCCCGCGCCGGGCATAGGCCCGGTCCTTGACCTCGTAGTCGTTGCGCACGCTACTCGGGGAGACCACCTCGATGGCGAGCTCGATCAGATCGGGCGGGTAGGCGCTGAGGTTCCTGTCGGCCTCCGCCGCGGGGATCACCGCGAGGTCCGGGCAGAACTCGTTGTCGCCGTTGAACGGAACCGCGACGTCGCTGATGAATCCCCACTCCGCCGACATCTGGGCTTCGAGCGTGTTCCACAGCAACCGGATGGTCCTGGCGTGGTGCGGCTTCAGCGGACTCATCATGATGTTGCCCTCGACAATCTCCATCCGGTAACCAGGGAACATGTCCTCGAACCGGCTGAGCTGTGAGTGCAGGCGATCGCTCTCCGAGACGGTCACGTCGGCCTCCCTGTCCATGCACTCGATGGTATGCCGCACGCTAGCCACCGGGGCAGGTCGCGAACCGCCGATTCCGGCGGGGCACACACGATCGAGTTACAGGGACAGCCCGCGGGCCACCAGGTCCGCCAGGGCGCAGACGAAGAGCGCCATGCCGATGAAACCATTCACCGTGAAGAACGCCCTGTTCAGACGGGACAGGTCGTGCGGCTTGACGATGGTGTGCTCGTAGAGGAACGCCCCGACGACGATCACCAGGCCGAACCAGAACCGCAGCCCGGCGTCGGTCGCGACGGCGTACCAGGCCAGCAGGGCCGTGGTGACGACGTGCGCGCCGCGGGCGCCCCACAGGGCGGCCGGGATGCCGAAGCGGGCCGGGACGGACTTGACGCCCTCCGCCCGGTCGGCGGCCACGTCCTGGCAGGCGAAGATCAGGTCGAAGCCGCCGATCCACACGCCGACCGCGAGGCCCAGGATGACCGCGTCCCACGACCACTCGCCGGTGATCGCCAGCCAGGCCCCGATCGGCCCCATCGCCTGGGCGAGGCCCAGGATGGCGTGCGGGAAGTTCGTGAACCGCTTCCCGTACGGGTACACCACCATCGGCACCACCGCGATCGGCGCCAGCATCAGGCAGAGCGGGTTCAGCAGCGCCGCCGCCCCGAGGAAGACCACGAGGGCGATCCCCGCACCGGTCCACGCCGAGCGCACCGAGACCGCGCCCGTCACCAGTTCCCGCCCGGCGGTGCGCGGGTTGCGCGCGTCGATCTCCCGGTCGATGATCCGGTTGGCGGCCATCGCGAAGGTCCGCAGCCCCACCATGCACACGGTGACGAGCAGCAGCTTCCCCCAGTGCATCCGCCCGTCGAGCTGGAACATGGCGGTGAGCGCGGCGATGTAGGCGAAGGGCAGCGCGAAGACCGAGTGCTCGATCATCACGAGCCGCAGGAAGGCCTTGACCCTGCCGGTCGGCTGCGGCGCCGGGCCGGACGAGCCGATCAGTTCGTCGGCGGTCGTCATCATGCGAGGGCTCTCCGGAACTCTTCGAGGTCGGCCAGCAGGTCCGCCGCCGGGAGTGCCCCGAGCTCCAGGGTCTGGGGGGCGTCGTCTTCGTGGCCCTCGGGCGGGATGACGTGGGCGGTGACCACCCAGTCCGCGCCGACGGGGCTGGCTTCGAGACGCAGGAAGTTGCCGGCCTCGGCGGTGAAGGGCTCGGCCGCCGCCAGGGAGCGCTGGAGCTGCTCCGCGAAGTCGTCCGCCTCGATGTCCCGCGCGCCGGGCAGTTCGAAGCCGCCGCCCTGGCCGTCCACGTCGAACATCAGGGCCCAGGTGTCGCCGGACCCGGCGAACTCCTCGGGGCTCACGCCCGCCTGCTCGGCGGCGATCAGCACGCCGGGCTGCGTCGGGTCGATCTCCGGGCGCACCAGGGCCACGTAGGTCGTGGAGGTGCCGATGAAGAACTCCGGGCCGTCCACTGCGATCGGGCTCACAGTCCGTACTCCTTCCAGCGCCGGTCCACCAGCGCGGCCGTGGCCGGGTCGGACTCGACCATGTCAGGCCAGCCGCCGTCCCGGGTGTAACCCTCCGTCGGCAGCTTCTTCGTGGCGTCGATGCCCGCCTTGCCGCCCCAGAACTGCTGGTACGAGGCGTGGTCCAGGTGGTCAACCGGGCCCTCCACGACGGTGAGGTCGCGGGAGTAGTCCGTATTGCCCAGCGCCCGCCAGGAGACCTCGTGGAGGTCGTGGACGTCGCAGTCCTTGTCCACCACGATGATCAGCTTGGTCAGCGACATCATGTGTGCGCCCCAGATCGCGTGCATGACCTTCTGCGCGTGCTTCGGGTACTTCTTGTCGATCGAGACGATCGCGCAGTTGTGGAAGCCGCCCGACTCGGGGAGGTGGTAGTCCACGATGTCCGGGACGATGATCTTGAGCAGGGGGAGGAAGAAGCGTTCCGTCGCACGGCCCAGCGGGCCGTCCTCCGTCGGCGGCCGGCCGACGACGATCGACTGGATCAGCGGACGCTTCCGCATCGTCACGCAGTCGATCTTCAGCGCGGGGAACGGCTCCTGCGGGGTGTAGAAGCCGGTGTGGTCGCCGAAGGGGCCTTCAGGGAGCGTCTCCCCCGGCTCCAGCCAGCCCTCGATGACCACCTCGGCATTGGCCGGGACCTGGAGCGGGACCGTCTTGCAGTCCACCATCTCGATCCGCTTGCCCGCCACGAACCCGGCGAAGAGGTACTCGTCGATGTCGCCCGGCAGCGGCGCGGTCGACGCGTACGTCACGGCCGGCGGGCAGCCGAAGGCGATCGCGACCGGCAGCCGCTCACCCCGGGCCGCGGCGACCGCGTAGTGGTTGCGGCTGTCCTTGTGGATCTGCCAGTGCATGCCGATGGTGCGCTTGTCGTGGCGCTGGAGGCGGTACAGGCCGAGGTTGCGCACGCCCGTCTCCGGGTGCTTGGTGTGCGTCAGACCCAGGTTGAAGAAGGACCCGCCGTCCTTGGGCCAGGTGAAGAGGGCCGGCAGCTGGTCCAGGTCCACGTCGTCCCCGGTGAGGACGACCTCCTGGACGGGCGCGGACTCGCCCTTCACCTTCTTCGGCGGCACGTGCACCATCGAGCCGAGCTTGCCGAAGGCCTCGCGGACACCGATGAAACCCTGCGGCAGCTCCGGCTTGAGCAGGCCGCCGATCTTCTCGCTGATCTCGGCGTACGACTTGAGCCCCAGCGCCTTCAGTAGGCGCCGGTCGGTCCCGAAGACGTTCATGGCCAGCGGCATCGCCGAGCCCTTGACGTTCTCGAAGAGCAGCGCGGGTCCACCCGCCTTGTTCACTCTGTCGACGATCTCCCCGACCTCTAGGTACGGGTCCACTTCGGCCCTGATGCGCTTGAGGTCGCCCTCCCGCTCAAGGGCCCGGAGCAGCGAGCGGAGATCGTCGTAAGCCATGCCGGCAATTGTGACATCCCCGCTCAGAGCCCGGAGCCGGGCGGGCCCTCTACCCTGGAAGGGTCACCGCGGCCATCCTTCGGTCCGCGCCGCTCTTCTGGGGGTCGGTCCCACATCGTGCTGCGCTACTTGCCGTTCTTGCTGATCATCGGGCTCACCATCTATGCCTTCATCGACTGCCTGAACACGCCGGAGGAAGAGGTCAAGCACCTCCCGAAGGTGGTCTGGGTCCTGATCATCCTGCTCTTCTCGATCGTCGGGCCGGTGGTGTGGCTCTTCGCGGGCAAGAAGCGGACGGCCGGCGTGGGCGGCGGCGGTGGCGGCCGGGGGCGCCGGACGCAGTGGGTGGCGCCGGACGACAACCCCGAGTTCCTGAAGTCCCTGCGCGAGGACCAGGACGGCAAGGACGCCAAGGAGAAGGACAAGGACTGAGTCCTGCCCGCCCCCACCCCACCCCCGCCACCAGTGTGACCGGGGACACAATTGAACGCGTTCAAGGCTCTGACAGAATGGCCTCATGGGGGAAGCGCTTTCTCGGCAGGGCGACGGACCGCGGATTCTCGACACGGTCCTGCGCAACCTGCTCGCCTACGCGGTGCTCGTCGCCGCCCTGCTCACCGTCACCGGCTACGCCCCGCTGGACGCCGACCCCGTCCCCGCCGTCTTCGACGCCAAGACCACCGAGGTCATCGGCACCTGGCGCTGCGTCGAAGGCACCGAAGTCGTCTTCCGCTCCGACGGGACGGCCACCGTCACCCTGCTCGACGGCCAGGAACGCGACTACGACAGCGGCTGGCGCCTCTCCGGCCCCGCCACCTGGAAGCTGACCGGCGCCCAGCCCGCCGGCCGCAACCTCGGCCAGCACGTCCGCCTGGACCTCCCCGCCCGCACCGGCTCGGCGGCGCGGTCCGAGCTGCGGCACGAGACGGACCTGCCGGCCCCGCCCGAGGCCTACCGCTGGACCTTCGAGCTGCGGCGCGACGAGCGCCAGAGCCTGGAGCTCTACTTCTTCTACTGGGCCCCCGGCGCACGCGGCGCCTACGTACTGGAGCGCGACCTCTGACGGACGCGGACACGGACGCGAACGGGGCCGCAGCCGCCCCCAGGGCGGCCGCGGCCCCGTAGGGACTGCGGGTCGGACTCCGGCGTCAGACTCCGGCGTACGAGTGCTTGCCGTTCAGCAGGATGTTGACGCCGTAGTAGTTCCAGATCCAGCACGCGAACGCGAACAGCGCCAGGTACGCGGCCTTGCGGCCCTTCCATCCGGCCGTGGCACGGGCGTGCAGGTAGCAGGCGTAGGCGACCCAGGTGACGAAGGACCAGACCTCCTTGGGGTCCCAGCCCCAGTAGCGGCCCCACGCGTCGCCCGCCCAGATCGCGCCCGCGATGATCGTGAAGGTCCACAGCGGGAAGACGGCCGCGTTGATGCGGTACGAGAACTTGTCCAGCGAGGCCGCCGAGGGCAGCCGCTCCATGACCGAGGTGGCGAAGCGGCCCGGCGCGCCGCCGCCCGCGAGCTTGCCCTCGTAGGCGTCGCGGAACAGGTACAGGACCGCGCCGGCCGCACCGATGTAGAAGACCGCGCCGCAGAAGATCGCGGTGGAGACGTGGATGTACAGCCAGTACGAGTGCAGCGCCGGGACCAGCTGGTCGCTGTCCGTGTAGAGCACGGTGGTGGCGATGCCCAGGTCGAGCAGGACCGTGGTGACCAGGAACAGGCCGAGCCAGCGGACGTTCTTCTTCAGCACCAGGAGCGCCAGGTACGCGCCGACGGCCACCGTGGAGAAGGTGATCGAGAACTCGTACATGTTGCCCCAGGGGGCCCGCTCCACGGACATCGCGCGGGCCAGGACGCCACCCGCCGACAGCAGGAAGCCCAGCGTGGTCAGCGAGACCGCGATCCGCCCGTACAGGTCGCCCTGGACGGTGCCGCCGGCCGCGCCGGGGCCGTCCGGGACGTCGCGGGTGCCGGCGGCGCTGCGCGTGACGACCTTCGGCTTGTCGAGGACCGCCGTGCCCCCCTTGCTCCGCACCTGGACCGCGGGCGCGTCCGCACCGGCCTTGGCCGCGGTGAGCGCGGCGGCCGTACGGCCCACCTTGCTGCGGCTGCCGAAGGTCCACTCGGCGATGTGCGCGAAGAAGGCGAGGGTGTAGACCGCCATCGACGCGTAGATGAGGTTGTTGCTGAGGTGGGCCAGACTTTCGTTGGCCGCGGCCGCGAGCTGCATCACGCGCGCTCCCCTTCGACTTCTTCGGCTGCTTCGGCAGGTGGTGCGACAGGTGGGGCGGGCGCCGCGCTCGGCGCCTGCTCGTGGAGCGCGCCGGCCAGCGCCGACAGCTCCTCGGGAAGCTTGGCGGACTCGCTGCGGCCGAGGCCCGCCATCTCGACGACGGTCACGCCGTCCTTCCCGGTGACCGCCCGGACCCAGATCCGGCGGCGCTGGATGAACAGGGAGCCCGCCAGGCCCCCGATGGCGGCGATGGCGCCCGCGAGGGCGAGACCGCTGCCGGGCTGCTGGGTGATCGAGAAGGTGGCCCAGCGCTCGATGCCCTCGAACTTCACGACACCCTCGCCGCCCGGCAGGTTCATCGATTCACCGACGGCCAGCCGCTGCTTGAAGAGGTTGCCGTCCTCGCCCTTGAACATCTCCATCTTGGAGGTGTTCAGCTGGTAGACGTTCTGCGGCAGGCCCGAGTCCACGCCGAGGCTGCCGTGGTACGCGTTGAGCGCGAGCCTCGGCGAGTCCAGCTCCGGGAACTGGGAGAACATCGTGCCGTGGCCCTCGCCCGCGAAGCTCGGCACGAACACGGCCTGGAAGCCGAGCTGCTCGGACTTCCCCTCCTTGTTCTTGTACCCGTCGGTGACCTTGACGGCGCCGGAGGAGGTCAGGTTGCCGTCCTGCGGCAGCATCGGCACGGCGTCCTTGTAGATCACCTTGCCGGTGGAGTCGGTCACCGAGATGACCGGCGCGTAGCCGTGGCCGAGCAGGTAGACCTTGGAGCCGTCCACCTCCAGCGGCTTGTTGACCTGGATCTCGCGCTTCTCCGGCGTGCCGTGCGCGCCGTTGGTGAAGGTGACGTACGCCTTGAAGTCGCGCGGGGTGCCCTTCTGCGGGCCGCTGCGCTCGTAGGTGGCGTCGAACTTGTCCAGGGTGAAGGAGAACGGCGGCAGGTCCTCGGGGTCGAAGAGGCTGCCGGACTTGAAGTCGTCGTACTGGGTGAGCGTGTTCGAGAAGCCCTGGCCGCGCAGGACGAGCTTGCCGCCCTCGGACCGCAGGTACTGGCCCCAGGCGAAGGCGACCAGCATCACGATCAGCGCGATGTGGAAGACCAGGTTCCCGGCCTCGCGCAGATAGCCCTTCTCCGCGGAGACCGAGCCCGTGCCCGCCTCCGTACGGAAGCGGCGGCCGCCGAGCAGGGTCCGGGCGTACGACAGCACCTCGTCCGGGGACTTGTCCGTACGCCACGTCGTGTACGCGGGCATCCGGTCGAGCCGCCGGGGCGCGCCCGGCGGGCGGCCGCGGAGCTGGCCCACGAACTGCCAGGAGCGCGGCAGGATGCAGCCGATCAGCGAGATGAACAGCAGCAGGTAGATCGCGGAGAACCACACCGAGCTGTAGACGTCGAAGAGCTGGAGCTTCTCGGCGAGCCCGGCCCAGGAGGCGTGCTCCTTCTTCCAGGCGGCGACCTTCATCAGGTCGACCTGGTTCTGCGGGACCAGCGAGCCCGGGATGGAGGCCAGGGACAGCAGGAAGAGCAGGATCAGCGCCACCCGCATGGAGGTGAGCTGGCGCCAGAACCAGCGGGCCCAGCCGAACACACCGATGCCCACGGGCCCGCCGGGGGCGTCCTCCAGGGGTGCGGTGGACAGCTGCGCGCCCGCGGCCGCTTCGGCCGAGGCCTCCGCCGAGGCCTCGGCGGAGTCTTGCGGCGCCCCCAGGGGCGCGTTGTCGGTCGTACTCATGTCCGTGTAGTCCTCAGATCCCCACCGTGAAGCCTTGGGTCCAGCTCTGCATGTCGCTGACGATGCTGCTCCACATTCCTGTGACGAGCAGCAGGCCGGTCAGGATCAGCATGCCGCCGCCGATGCGCATCACCCACGCGTAGTGCTTCTTCACCCAGCCGAACGCGCCGAGCGCCTTGCGGAAGGCGAGTGCGGTGGCGATGAAGGGCAGTCCCAGTCCCAGGCAGAACACGACGGTCAGCAGCGCGCCGCGGCCCGCCGTGGCCTGGTCGAGGGAGAGCGTGTTGACGGCCGCGAGGGTCGGGCCCATGCAGGGGGTCCAGCCGACTCCGAAGAGCACGCCGAGCAGGGGCGCACCGACCAGGCCGGCGGTCGGCTTCTTGTGGAAGCGGAATTCGCGCATCGTCAGGCCGGGGATCGCGCCCATGAAGAACAGGCCGAGCACGATGACCAGGCCGCCCAGGACCCGGGAGATGAGGTCCTTGTTCTCGGCGAGGGTCTCGCCGAAGTAGCCGAAGAGCGCGCCGGTGGAGACGAAGACGGCGGTGAAGCCGAGGACGAACAGGCTCGCGCCGCCCAGCATCCGCCCGCGCCGGGCCTCGGCGAGGTCGGCTCCGCCGACGCCGGTCACGTAGGAGAGGTAGCCGGGGACCAGCGGCAGCACGCAGGGCGAGAAGAAGGAGACCAGTCCGGCCAGCAGCGCCAGCGGCAGCGCCAGCAGCAGCGCGCCGTTCAGGACCGTCGTGTTGACGCCGGTGACCCCGGCCTGTTCGGCGGCGAGGACTATCTGGGGGAGCTCGGTGACCACGAGGTCACTTCTCCGCGAGGACGGGCTCGATCATCGAGCGCAGCTGCTCCTCGTTGACCGCCGCCAGGGTGCGTGCGGCGATCCTGCCGTCCTTGTCGAGGACGATCGTGGAGGGGATGGCCTGCGGGTTCAGCGCGCCCTTGGGGAAGCGCAGGATCTGCTTGCCGTCCGGGTCGAAGAAGCTCGGGTAGGTGATCCCGTAGGTCTCTTCGAAGGAGGCGGCGTTCTGCTTGCTGTTGTCGCGGGTGTTGATGCCCACGAAGGCGACGTCCTTGCCCGCGTCCGCCATCTCCTTGGAGACCTTGGCGAAGTTCGGGGCCTCGGCACGGCACGGCGGGCACCAGGAGCCCCAGACGTTGAGGACGACGACCTTGCCCTTGAGGGTGGTGGTGTCCAGTGTCTTGCCGTCGACCGTCTCGCCGTCGAGCTTGGGCGCGTCGGTCCGGTCGGCCTTGGCGACGGTGGAGACGCCGTTGGTTCCGGTCACGTAGTTGCCCCCGGCGGAACCGGAGGCCTTGCTGCCGCCCGAATCGCCGCACGCCGTGAGGGTGAGGGCGCCGGCGAGGGTCATCGCGGTCAGCAGGAGGGCGCGGCCGCTGGTCGAGCGGCGGCTTCTTCGACTGACACGCGCGCGGCTAAGGCTCATGTGAAAAGTTTCGCATGACCGGATTGCGGATCTTCCGCGCCCCCCGAAGGTGTGTTAAGCCGCTGGTCAGGTGCGGGTCAGGCGCCCGTGAGATACGTGGCCCAGCCACCGGTCGGCGACTCGCCTGGACCCAACGTGCGCAGTTTGTCCAGAACCTTGGGGTTCTGGACGTCCAGCCAGTCGGTGAACTGCCGGAAGGATACGAGCCGTACGTCCTTTTTGTCCGCCATGCCCTTGAGCGCCTCCTCGACCGCGTCCATGTAGATCCCGCCGTTCCACTCCTCGAAGTGGTTGCCGATGAAGAGCGGCGCGCGGTTGGTCTCGTAGGCCCGCCTGAAGCCCCCGAGGTAGGCGGCGGTGGCCTGGGAGCGCCAGGCCGGGTAGTTGGACGGGGCTCCGCGGGTGGTGTTCTTGGACTGGTTCGCGAGGATGTTGTAGTCCATCGACAGCACCTCGAAGGAGTGCCCGGGGAAGGGCATCGACTGCAGCGGCAGGTCCCACAGGCCCCCGCGCTTGACCGGCCACTGCTGCAGCCCGCCGGGCGAGCTGGAGTCGTAGCGCCAGCCCAGCTTCCGGGCGGTCGGCAGCAGGCTGTCCTGGCCGAGCAGGCAGGGGGTGCGGGAGCCGGTCAGCTCCTTGCGGTAGTCGAAGGGCAGCGGTTCGAGGTCGGTGAAGCCGGTGTTGGTCCGCCAGTTGGTGACGAACGACACGGCCTGGTCGATCTCGCTCTGCCAGTCCTCGGGGGTCCACTTGCCGACCGAGCCGGAGCCGCCGCAGAAGTGGCCGTTGAAGTGCGTCCCTATTTCGTGGCCGTCCAGCCAGGCCTCGCGCACGCACTTGAGGGTGTTGCGGACGTTCTCGTCCTTGAGGTAGCCGATGCCGGAGGCCCCGACGGGGTTGTTCGGCGGCCGGTAGAGGTCCTTCTTGGACTCGGGCAGGAGGTAGAGGCCCGAGAGGAAGAAGGTCATCCCCGCGCCGTGGTCCTTGGCGAGCTTGAGGAACCGGGGGAAGAGGCCGTTGCCGATCTCGCCCGCGCCGTCCCAGCTGAACACCACGAACTGGGGCGGGGTCTCGCCCGGCTGGAGGGGTACGGGGGCGGGCGGCTGGTGGGGCTGCGGTCCGGTGTCGGCGGTGGAGCCGTCGCCGATCAGCCTGATCTGCGGCTCGCCCGGCTTGACGGTGCCGCCTCCCGCACCGGCCGCGGAGCCCTCGTTCACCTTCGGGCCCGAACCGCCCCGATCGGAACCCCCTACGGATCCGCACCCCGCGACGCCCATCGCGGCGGCCGCCCCCAGGCCGAGGCCGATCGCTCCTCTTCGACTGAAATCGCGCACATCGCTCATGAAAGTCACATAAGCGGACAAAGAGCCGGGAGCTGCCGCGCCACGCGATAACTCCCGACCATTTTGTATGAAATTAGGGCAAAGACGCGCCGTCCTGGGCACAGTCCGGGCGCACCCCGGGCCCGAACTAGCCCGCACTAGGCCCGAACTGGGCCCTTACTAGGCCCCGAACGCCTTGGACTTGCCCTTCACCGGCTTCGCCCCCGCGAGGAGATGCGCCGGGACCAGATCCCGAGCCGGCTCGCTGTAACCCACCGACACCAGCTTGTCGCCCTGGTACGTGAACGAGGTCAGCGAAGCCAGCGTGCACTGGCGGCGACGCGGGTCGTGCCACAGCCGCCGCTTCTCCGCGAAGCTCCGTACGATCCAGATCGGCAGCTGATGGCTGACCGCCACCGCCTCGTGGCCGCGGGCCGCGTCACGGGCGGTCTCGATCGCGCTCATCATCCGGACCACCTGCTCCACGTACGGCTCGCCCCAGGACGGCTTGAACGGGTTCGTCAGGTGCTTCCAGTTCTCCGGCTTGCGCAGCGCGCCGTCGCCGACCCCGAAGGTCTTGCCCTCGAAGACGTTGCCCGCCTCGATGAGACGGCCGTCGGTCGCCAGGTCCAGGCCGTGCGACTTGGCGATCGGCGCCGCCGTCTCCTGGGCCCGCTCCAGCGGGGAGGCCACGACGTGGGTCACGTCCCGGCTCTCCAGGTGCTCGGCGACCCGGTCCGCCATCTTGCGGCCCAGGTCGGAGAGGTGGTAGCCGGGACGGCGGCCGTAGAGGACCCCCTCCGGGTTGTGCACCTCGCCGTGGCGCACGACGTGCACGACGGTGATCTCGGCACTGCCTGCGGTCTTACCCGCGGTGCTGCCTTCGGTGCTCATGCGGTGGCCTCCGCGGCGGCTCGGGCGGCGGCCGGCAGGGCGGCCGCGATCCGCTCGATCGCCTTCTCGTCGTGAGTGGTTGAAACGAACCACGACTCGAACGCCGAAGGCGGCAGGTAGACGCCCTGCGCCAGCATCGAGTGGAAGAAGCCGTTGAAGCGGAAGGCCTCCTGCTTCTTCGCGTCGTCGTAGTTGCGGACCTCGTCCTCCGTGAAGAACACGGAGAACATGTTCGAGGCCGTCTGCAGCCGGTGCGCGACGCCCTCCTTGGTGAGCGCGGCCGTCACCAGCCCCTGGATCTCCTTCGACACCGCGTCGACCTTGACGTACGCCGCCTCGTCCAGCAGCCGCAGCTGCGCGAGACCGGCGGCGGTCGCGATCGGGTTACCGGAGAGCGTGCCCGCCTGGTAGACCGGACCGGCCGGAGCCAGGTGGCCCATCACATCGGCCCGGCCGCCGAACGCCGCCGCCGGGAAGCCGCCGCCCATGACCTTGCCGAAGGTCATCAGGTCGGGCTTGACCCCGTCCACGCCGTACCAGCCGGCCCGCGAGGTACGGAAACCCGTCATGACCTCGTCGGAGATGTACAGGGCGCCGTTCGCCCGGCACAGGTCGGCCAGGCCCTGGTTGAACCCCGCGCCCGGGGTCACCACGCCCATGTTGCCCGGCGCGGCCTCGGTGATCACGCAGGCGATCTCGCCGGGGTGCGCGGCGAAGGCCGCCCGCACCGCTTCGAGGTCGTTGTAGGGGAGCACGATCGTGTCCCCGGCCTGCGCGCCCGTCACGCCCGGGGTGTCCGGCAGCGCGAAGGTCGCGAGCCCGGAGCCGGCGGCGGCCAGCAGCGAGTCCACGTGCCCGTGGTAGCAGCCGGCGAACTTCACGATCTTGGCGCGGCCGGTGAACCCGCGGGCGAGGCGGATCGCGGACATGGTCGCCTCGGTGCCCGAGGACACCAGGCGGACCTGCTCCACGGGCTCGATCCGCGCGACGATCTCCTCGGCGAGCGCGACTTCCCCCTCACCGGGGGTACCGAAGGAGGTGCCGCGGACGACGGCGGCCTGGATGGCCTCCACCACGGCCGGGTGGGCGTGACCGAGAATCATCGGCCCCCACGAGCAGACCAGGTCGACGTACTCGCGCCCGTCGGCATCGGTCAGGTACGGACCGGTACCGGACACCATGAACCTGGGCGTTCCGCCCACGGCGCGGAAGGCGCGCACGGGAGAGTTCACGCCGCCAGGCGTCACGACGGACGCGCGGTCGAAGAGAGTCTGCGAGACTTTGGCTTCATACGGGTACGGGTAGCTCACACCAGCCATGGTCTCATCAGGCCGCGACTGACTTGCGGACGGGCGTTTCACCGCGCCGCCCCGGGGGAGGTCACTGCCATGATGATCAGGCTGCGTGGCGGGGGTCACGGGGCCGGGGCAGGCAAGACCAGTCGGGTGGAGATATGCAACGCGGTGGTGGACCGGGCGAGGGCACGGACGACCTCGATCCGCAGCGCGCCCGCGAACGTCGCCGCGGCAAGCACCGCCGCCGCGTCACGGACGCGGCCGAACCCGTACCGGGCCCCACGCAGGACCCCGACGGCCTCCCCAGGGGCCGCGGCATGGGCGTGACGTACAAGTACTTCGGCGCACCCGACGGCGCGACCGCCGCCCGCGTGCCGGTGACCATGCGGCCCGAGGAGCTGGGCGGGGACGAGCTCGGCATGGGCGGCCTGTTCAGCAAGATCAAGCCTGAAACGGTCGCCGCGATGGTCCTGACCGGCATCGAAGGCATACCCCTGCACAAGGTGCCCCCGCTGGAGCTGGTGGTCCTCCACCCCGACTACGCGGTCGTCAAGCTCCCCATGACCGTGGTCGACCCGCTGCGCGGCATCGGCGAGGAGTCGGTCGGCGCGGCCGCCTTCATCTGGTCCACGGTCCCCGACCGCGGCGGCCCCCGCGACGCCTTCAACGTCTACCAGCTGCTCCACGAGTGGCAGGACTTCTCCCACCGCCTCCACGAGGCCGGCCACCAGCCGTACTGCCTGGTCTGGCCCTGAGCCGTACCGCCTCCGACCCCGACCGTCGAGATCCGGCCATTGGGCCCCGCGACGCGGGTCGAAGGGGCGCTGCGGCGGGGGCGTGGATTCGCTAGGGTCGAAGCATGTCTGACATGTCTTGCCTTTGCTGGTGGCGCTCCTTCTAGGAGCGGCCACGGCATTCACATACCCCTGGGCCGCCGAACGGACGGCCCACCGGTATGCGCTCGTACGCTGCCGCCGTCGCCGGCCGACCCGTTCGGCGGTCTTCGACCGAGCAGCAGGAGAGCACGCATGACGACCACACCGGCGAAGACGACCACCTCGACCTCCTCGACGCCCCAGCAGACCGAGTCGGCCGAGCTGGCCGCGCCGACCGAGCAGGCCCCCCTCGACATCATCGGCGGGGCCCGGCGCCGCAGCGCGGAGCTGGAAGAGCAGATCCGCCTCGATCCCGGGCGGTTCCGGGTCCTGACCGGTGACCGGCCCACCGGCAGACTCCACCTGGGCCACTACTTCGGGACGCTCCAGTCCCGGGTCCGGCTCCAGAACGCCGGCGTGGACACCTTCCTGATCATCGCCGACTACCAGGTCCTCACCGACCGCGACGTCGCCGAGCGGCTCTCGGAGCACGTCGAGGACCTGCTCCTCGACTACCTGGCCGCCGGGATCGATCCGGCCCGCTCCACCGTCTTCGCACACAGCGCGCTGCCCGCCCTCAACCAGCTGCTGCTGCCGTTCCTGTCCCTGGTCTCGGTGGCCGAGCTGGGGCGCAACCCCACCGTGAAGGACGAGATCGCGCACTCCCGCCAGGCGGCGGTCTCGGGCCTGATGTTCACCTATCCGGTGCACCAGGCCGCCGACATCCTCTTCTGCAAGGCCAACCTCGTACCGGTCGGCCAGGACCAGCTCCCCCACCTCGAACTCACCCGGACCGTGGCCCGCCGCTTCAACGACCGCTACGGGCACCACCCGGACGGGGCCGCCGGCGCCGGCCAGGTCTTCCCCGAGCCCGAGGCCCTGCTGTCGGCGGCGCCGCTGCTGCTGGGCACCGACGGCACGAAGATGAGCAAGTCCCGCGGCAACGCCATCGCGCTCGCCGACACCGCGGACCGGACCGCCCGCCTGATCAAGGGCGCCAAGACCGACGGCGAGCGGCACATCACCTACGATCCGGCCGCCCGGCCCGAGGTGGGCAGCCTGCTGCTGCTCGCGGCGCTCTGCCAGGGCCGCGCCCCCGAGGAGATCGCGGCGGAGATCGGCGACGGCGGGGCGGCCGTGCTCAAGAGCGTCGTCACCGAGTCCGTGAACGAACACCTCGCCCCGCTGCGGGCCCGCCGCGCCGAGTACGCCCGCGACCTGGGCCACGTACGGCAGATCCTGCGCGAGGGCAACGAGCGGGCGAACGCGGTCGCCGAAGCCACCCTGGACGAGGTCCGGGAGGCCATGGGGACCCGGTACTGACGCCGACGCCTGCCGGTCCCCCGGCGCCTCCGGGGGCCGCAGGGCGCCTCCGGGCGCCCCCAGGGGCCTCAGGACACCGTCAGGGGCCTCAGGACACCGTCAGGACGATGCGGCCGCGGGCTCCGCCCTCCGCCAGGCGGGCGTGGGCCTTGGCAGCCTCCTCCAGGGGGAAGGTCTCCCCGGCCCGGAGCGTCAGCTCCCCCGCGTCGACCAGCGCCACCAGCCGGGCCAGGTGCTCGCCGTCCGCGGCGACCTCCTGCTCCACCACGCGGACGCCCCGCTCCGCCGCCGGGGCGCCGCCGGGGCGCAGGCCCACGTAGACCCCGCCGTCGCGGACGTGTGCCAGGGCCGCCTCGCCCAGTACCGCCGCATCGACCACGCCGTCCACCGGGCCGGCCGGGGCCGAGCCCCTCGGGACGAAGGCGGCCGCGCCGAGGGCGCGTACGAGGGCCTCGTCCGACTCGCCCGCCAGCGCCGTCACCACGTACCCGGCCCGCGCGGCCAGCTGCACGGCGAGTCCGCCGACCACCCCCGCCGCCCCGGTGACCAGGACCGAGGATCCCGGGGCGAGCCCCAGGAGGTCCACCGCACGGGCGGCGGTCAGCCCGCTCAGGGGCAGCGCGGCCGCGGCGACCGGGTCGGCCGAGGAGGGGGCCGCCGCGATCGCGGAGGCGTCGAGGACCGCGTACTGCGCGTGCGTGCCCAGCGGCTTGACCGGGCCGTAGTGCAGACCCACCACCCGATCGGACACCGTCCGGTCCGTGACGCCCTCGCCGAGCTCGTCGATCTCGCCCGCCACGTCCCAGCCGAAGCCGAGCCGCTGCCCCGCGCCGCCGAAGACCCCGGCGCGGACCGCGCCGTCGACCGGGTTCAGGCCGGCCGCGCGGACCCGTACGCGGACCTGTCCGGCGCCGGGCCGCGGGACCGGGACCCGTACGACCTCGATCTGCTCGGGTCCGCCGAATCCGTCCACGACCACGGCCTGCATGGTCCGGTTCGCTTCAATGTTGCTCATGATCGTTTCTCCCGCTCGCTGGTCGGCTCGTTCCGATGACCACTAACCTAGGGAGAGGTACTGTCGATTCGTAAGTACGCACTTCGAGGTGCGTACCCGACCCGGAAGTGAGCACCCATGGCCACCCGAACCGCCGCCGACCGCCGCGAAGAGGCGCGCACCGCCTACGACGCCTTCCTCAAGGAGTGCCCCACCAGCCAGCTCCTCGCGCGCATCAGCGACAAATGGGTCGGCCTCGTCCTCAGCGCCCTCGCCCAGGCCGAGGACCGGACCCTGCGCTACAGCGACCTCGGCCGCAAGATCCCCGCCGTCAGCCAGAAGATGCTCACCCAGACCCTGCGCTCCCTCGAACGCGACGGCCTCGTCACTCGCACCGTCACCCCCACCGTCCCCGCCCGCGTCGACTACCGGCTCACCGAACTCGGCGCGAGCCTCGGCTGTCTGTTCTCCTCCGTGAAGCATTGGGCCGAGAACCACTTCGACGAGGTCAACGCCCATCGCCAACTCCACGACCGGGCCACGGCGACCCCGTAGACCACCCCGTAGACCACGGGCCGCACCCAACCGGGAACCACCGGCAACCACCACGGACCACCGTCCCGGGGCATCAGCCAAATCCAGTGCCGGGGCCCACCCCGCAATGGCATGCTGGCCCCGTGAACGGACCCGGCATTCAGCTCACCCTCGCCCCCGAACTGCACGTGTTCGCCGCGCCCAGCCGGCGCGGCACGCGCGTACCGACCACGACCGACGGCGCCTCCAGCCTCGGCCACGTCGTCGAATCGGCCGGCGTCCCGCTCACCGAGGTCGGCCGGATCCTCGTCGACGGCGCCGAGGCACCCGTCTCCCACGTGCCCCGGGCCGGCGAATCCGTCGAGGTCTTCGGCGTCGACCGCCCCCAGCAGGTCCCGGGCGTCCCCGCCGTCGCACCGCTGCGCTTCCTCCTCGACGTCCACCTCGGCACCCTCGCCCGCCGCCTGCGCCTGCTCGGCGTGGACGCCGCCTACGAGAACGAGGACATCGGCGACCCGGCCCTGGCCACCCGCTCCGCCGCCGAGCAGCGCGTACTGCTCTCCCGCGACCGCGGACTGCTGCGCCGCCGCGAGCTCTTCGCGGGCGCGTACGTGTACAGCGACAACCCCGACGAGCAGGTACGCGACATCCTGGGCCGGTTCGCCCCCGCCCTCGCCCCCTGGACCCGCTGCACCGCCTGCAACGGCACCCTGCGCGAGGCCGACAAGGACAGCGTCGGCGACCGGCTGGAGCAGGGCACGCAGCGCTCGTACGAGGTCTTCGCGCAGTGCTCCGACTGCGAGCGCGTCTACTGGCGCGGCGCCCACCACGCCCGCCTGGAGCGGATCGTGGACGAGGCCCTCGCCGAGTTCGCCCCGGAGTCGGCAGCCCGGAAGGCATGAGCCGGGGCCGGCGAGCGACGCTCACCGGCCCCACGCCCGCGCCCCACATTCCGCGTCCCCGCGGCCCCGCCGTCCCACGTCAGAACGCGTACGTGTCGCCCGTGTCCAAGGCCAGCACCGAGAGCTCGTTGTTGGCGCGGTTCCGGTCGGTCGCGCCGCCGTTCCACCACGTGTCCACCCGCATCACCACCTCCGACGTGCGCTCCTTCAGCCCCAGCACCAACCCGATGTGCCGCCCCCGCCCGTGCAGCGGCAGCGCCCCGGTCTCGCACATCACCTCGCGCAGCCCGGCCCGCACGCAGCCCTCCGCAAGCTCCTGATGGTCCGCGAGATCCACCGACAGGCGCAGCCGTACGGTGGCGTTCGCCAGCGCCGACGGGCCGTCGTTCTGCGGAACCAGCAGGATCCGCAGCCTCCCGTCCGCCAGCGCGACCCGCCCGTGGTACGCCACGTCGGCCTCCGAACCGGACCGGGAGGACCCGGTCCACGAGGACCCCGCCCAGGCGTGCGCCACACCACCGGCCCCGCCGGCCACCCCTGCAACGCCGAGCACTACCAGCAGCCCGGCCATCACCACACTCCGTACGGCACCTCGGTGCACCGTGACCACCTCCTCGCGCGGACGCTAGCCACCCCACCCGTCCGCCAGTCGGACCATCACACGAATGAGGGCGAGCCCTTCACCCATCTGCCTGCGTAGGCTTCCAGCCATGGTGATCGCCCGCTCCGCCGCCCTCTTCGCCCTCGCCGCCCTCCTGGAGATCGGCGGCGCCTGGCTCGTCTGGCAGGGCGTCCGCGAACACAAGGGCTGGGCCTGGATCGGCGTCGGCGTCATCGCACTGGGCCTCTACGGATTCGTCGCCACCCTCCAGCCCTCGGGCGACTTCGCCCGCGTCCTGGCGGCCTACGGAGGGGTCTTCGTCGCCGGTTCCCTGCTGTGGGGCGTGATCGCCGACGGCTACCGGCCCGACCGCTGGGACATCGCGGGCGCCCTCGTCTGCCTCGTAGGCATGTCAGTGATCATGTACGCCCCGCGCGGCCGGTGACCACCGCCGCGACCGGCCTATGCTGGCGGAGATTCACCCGTACGAACACCCGAACACTTAATCCCCCGAACACCCGACCCACCACCGCACGAGGAGCCAGCTCATGAGCACGGCCACGGCCCCGGCCTCCATCCGAACCGCCGTAGTCACCGGCGCGAGCAGCGGCATCGGCGCGGCCACCGCCCGACAGCTCGCCGCGGCCGGCTACCACGTCGTCCTCACCGCCCGCCGCAAGGACCGCATCGAGGAGCTCGCCGCCGAGATCACGGCGGCCGGCCACCAGGCCACCGCCCACGCCCTGGACGTCACCGACCGCGCCGCCGTCGACGCCCTCGCCGCCTCGCTCGACCGCTGCGACGTGCTGATCAACAACGCCGGCGGCGCCATCGGGGCCGACCCCGTCGCCACCGGCGACCCCGCCGACTGGCGCACGATGTACGAGGTCAACGTCATCGGCACGCTCAACGTCACCCAGGCCCTGCTCCCGGCCCTGACCGCCTCCGGCGACGGCACGGTGGTCGTCCTGTCCTCCACCGCCGGCCACGCCACGTACGAGGGCGGCGCCGGCTACGTCGCCGCCAAGAACGGCGCACGCGTCCTCGCCGAGACCCTCCGCCTGGAGATCGTCGGCCAGCCCGTCCGCGTCATCGAGATCGCCCCCGGCCTGGTCAAGACCGAGGAGTTCGCGAAGACCCGCTTCCGCGGGGACACCGAGCGGGCCGAGAAGGTCTACGCCGGCGTGGCCGAGCCCCTCTCCGCCGACGACGTGGCCGACACCATCACCTGGGCGGTGACCCGTCCCAGCCACGTCAACATCGACCTCCTGGTGGTCCGCCCCCGCGCCCAGGCCTCGAACACCAAGCTCCACCGCGAGCTGTAACACCCGCGTCCTACGGGACGATCCCGGCCGCCTTCAGGTGCGGCACGAGGGCCGCCGGCTTCAGCCCGGCGGCCTTCGCCGCGTCCAGGGCCCGCTGCAGGTCCGCGCCGAGCGTCGGCGTGAAGTGCAGCAGCACGATGTCCCCGGAGTGCAGCTGCGGGGTGATGGGGGTCTCGCTCCACGTCGTGAAGTCGTAGGTCCAGGTGATCAGCGCCTTGACCCCGCACGCCTTCGCAGCCAGCCGGACATCGTCGTTGACGGCCCCGTACGGCGGCCGCAGCAGCTTCGGCGCCCGCCCGAAGGTGGCCGTCAGCTGGTCCTCCGCCCCGCACACCTCGGAGTCCTTGCCGGCGGCGTCGAGCGTGGTCAGGTCGGCGTGGTTGACCGTGTGGTTCTCCACGCTCACCCGCCCCTGCTCGACCAGGCCGGTGAAGTACGAGGTGTCGTACGAGGTCGCCCCCGGCAGCAGGAACAGCGACACGGGAATCCGCTGATCGACGAGGGTCTTGGCGACGGCCGGGTCATGCACCCACCCGTCGTCGATGGTGATGAACACGACCTTCTCGCCGGTCGGCACGTGCGACACGACGGGCGGCAGCCCGACACTCCGCCCGGCGGCGGCCTGAGCGGCGCCGGCGGGAGCCGGATCCCCCACCACGGCATCAGCAGCACCGACGGCCCCGAGGGCGAGCGACAACGACGCGAGCGCGGCAAGAACCACGCGGGATCTCCACATGCCGCACACCTTGGCCTAGACCAACTCCCGGCGTCAATCCCCTAGTAGGGAGTTCCCTCCGCCGAAAGCAACTCCGCACCACGGGAGTTGACCGTCACCACATCCGCCGGCCCCCGCTCCGGAACCTCGATCACCGCCGTCACCGCCCAGCGCCGGTCCGCGACCGACCAGTGCCGGTACCCGCCCATCATCCGCTCGGTGTCGCTCCCCTCCTTGAAGGCGAACCACGTCGTCCCCGTCTTGCCCTCCAGGTGCTCGGACATCACGTACGTACAGGTCACCAGCGAGGCACCGTCCGCCAGCCGCACCACCGGCAGGTCCCCGCCCGTGGGCGCGTAGGCGAAACTGCTCCGCACCAGCCCGTCGACCAGGTTGTCCTTCTCGTTGTACCGGTCGACCGCCCCGCTCGTGAGGTCACCCGACACGAAGTGCTCGCTCTCGCGCTTCCCTTCGGGGGCAGTGAAGCTCAAGTAGTCCCCGTACCGCCCGCAGGCCTTGCGGTCCTCGTCGGCCCGCGCCGAGAACACCGCACCCGCGACCACGTCCACCCCCGGACCCGAGATCTCCTTCTCCCGCATCAAGAGGTCCTTGCCCTCCAGGAACCGCGCCGGGGGCGCCCCCGCCTTGACCGGCGCCCCGAACACCCAGGAGGTCGCGGCCGCCTTCCACTCACCCCCCGCCTCGGCCTGCACGAAGTGGTGCACCGCCGTGGCACGCTCCTCCACGTACCCGTCGGCCTTGCTGAACACGACGAACGAGCGCGGATACCCCGGCTGTTCGCTCTCCGTCGGGATCACGAAGACGGGACGGGCGAAGTCCGTGTCCCCGTCCCTGACGATCGAGTGCAGGTTCTTGCGCGCGTGCCGCGCCTTGCTCTCCTCCAGCAGCGCCCCGGTCTGGATCTTGGAGATCGCCGCGAAATCGGCCTTCCCCTCGGCCACGGAGTTCGCCCACCCGAAGTTGTTGAACACCTTCTCGGCATCGGCAACGGAGATCACCCGCCCCTCGGGAGCGACCACCGCACCGGCCTTCGCATCCGCCTTGGCGTCCGCCCCCGACTTCCCGGCCGAACACCCCGCGACAGCCACCGCGACCACGGCCGCCACCCCGGCCCCCACCACCCGAACACTCCGCCGACCAGCCACAGAACCCACCACGACAGACCCCCCACGGGACACACGAACCGGAACGCCGCAGATCACATCACACCCGCGAACACCCACACCGGGCCACCCCGCAACGAACGCACATGTGACACCCCACCATGCGTTCGAGTGAAGCCGCCTCGAAGGCCCCTACGACGCTGGAGCCCATCCCTACGTTCGGTAACAACACAAACGGCCCCCGCCCGGGATGGCAGTCCCGGCCGAGGGCCTCACCGACGAGGAAAAGGACCTTCCCCATGGCTGACCAGGACCCTAGCGCCCCCGTGCGCTTCATGGACCTCCAAGACCCCCGCTACGCCTACATGTTCGGCTTCCTCCAGGCGGACGGGTACCTCACTCAAGGCAGAGGGCAGAAGAGCCAGCTCGCCACTGAGATCAACGTGCGCGACATCCACATCCTCCGCGAGTTTCAGCGGCTCACGCCCTACTACAGCTCCATCACCGAGCGCGTCCGGAGTACTAACTTCTCCGAACGCCATCACTCGGCGACCTGGTCCGTCTGCTCACTCGAAGCCCGGACCATCGTCAACGAGCTCGGCATCCCCTACGGCAAGAAATCCCTGATCATCAAGCCGCCGCGCATGGACTTCTCACGTCCCGACTACGTCCGCGGAATCATCGACGCGGACGGGTCCCTCGGCTGGACCGCTCAGGGAATCCCCTTCCTCTCCCTGACCTCGGCAAGCACAGCGATCGCCGCCTACCTGTGCCACTACGGCAAGAAGATCACCGGCAAGGAGCGCATCACCTCGCGCAACAAGCGGGATGGCGTGTACAACGTCTGCTACTACAGCGAGACGGCACAGCAACTCGCCGCACACTTCTACTACGACGGCTGCCTCGCACTGACCTGCAAAAAGACAAAGGCAGCCGCAATGCAGGACTGGGTTCGCCCTGTGGACATGAAGCTCGCCTCACCGCGACGCCGCTGGACCGCGCGGGATGACCAGCAACTACTGCGACTGAACGACCCTGGAGCAGCCAGCATCGCCCTGGACCGCACCGAGAAGGGCTGCGCCCTACGTCTGTGGCGCCTGCAAACCGGGCGGGTCTGAGCAGGACAACACTGAGGGCCCCGACCGTCTCCGGTCGGGGCCCTCTTCGATACCCCTGCATCCGGCGCAGGCTTCAGCCCTTGATGCAGATGACCTGCTTGAGCTTCGCCACGACCTCGACCAGGTCGGTCTGCTGGCCGATGACCTGCTCGATCGACTTGTACGCGCCCGGGATCTCGTCCACGACGCCCGAGTCCTTGCGGCACTCCACACCCTTGGTCTGCTCGGCGAGGTCCTTCGCCGAGAAGCGCCGCTTCGCGGCCGTACGGCTCATCTTCCGGCCCGCGCCGTGCGAGGCCGAGTTGAAGGACTTCTCGTTGCCGAGGCCCTTCACGATGTACGAGCCCGTGCCCATCGAGCCCGGGATGATCCCGAAGTCACCACTGCCGGCGCGGATCGCGCCCTTCCGCGTGACCAGCAGGTCCATGCCGTCGTACCGTTCCTCCGCCACGTAGTTGTGGTGGCAGCTGATCTCCTGCTCGAAGGAGACCTTGGCCTTGCGGAACTCCCTGCGGATCACTTCCTTGGACAGGCTCATCATCACGGCACGGTTGTACTTGGAGTACTCCTGCGCCCAGAAGAGGTCCTCGCGATAGGCCCGCATTTCGGGCGTGGCCGCGAGGAACACGGCGAGGTCCCGGTCGACCAAGCCCTGGTTGTGCGAGAGTCCGCGCGCCACTCCGATGTGGAAGTCGGCCAGCTCGTTGCCGATGTTCCGGGAACCCGAGTGCAGCATGATCCACACCGAATCGGACATATCAACGCAAAGCTCCCAAAAGTGGTTGCCTCCGCCCATAGTTCCCAATTGCCGCAAAGCTCGCTCGTGGCGGAACTTTACCGCGTCCGCGAGGTAATCGAAGCGCTTCCACAGGTCCTCGTACCCGTCCACCGAGAACCCGTACAGCCGCCCCGGATCCACCGCCTCCCGGTGCATCCCCGCGCCCACCGGGATCGCCCGCTCGATCTGGGAGCGCAGGCCCGACAGGTCGCCCGGGAGGTCGTTCGCCGTCAGGGAGGTCTTCACCGCCGACATTCCGCAGCCGATGTCGACGCCCACCGCCGCCGGGCAGACCGCGTCCTTCATGGCGATCACCGAGCCGACCGTGGCGCCCTTGCCGTAGTGCACGTCCGGCATGACGGCCAGGCCCTTGATCCAGGGCAGGCCGGCGGTGTTCTGGAGCTGGCGCATCGCGCTGTCCTCGACCGACGCGGGATCGGTCCACATCCGGATCGGGACCTTCGCCCCGGGCACTTCTACATATGACATCTCGGCCTCAATACCCCGTTAACCACAGAAAAGTCTTAATACGCAAAAAGCCTCGCTCATGGGCCCAAATACGACAGGGGACCGGCGCCGGCACCAGCGTGTGCGATAGACATTGTTTCCATCCGCGCCCCAGCCGCGGCAACGCAATTTCCCGAAGGGAGCCGGTGGAACGTGCAGCGCAAGACGGTACGTGGAGTCCTGCCAGGCCTCGCGATCCTGACCTTCCTGACGGCCGGACTCACCGCGTGCACCGACGGGGGCGGCGTCGGGATCACCAGCGACGCCAAGGCCGGGGACAGTGCCGGCTCGGTCGCGCAGCCCGGCAAGTACCGCAACCTGCCGATGCCGTGCAAAGCCGTGGACGCCAAGAAGGTCAAGGCGATGCTCCCGGCCGCCGACACCCTCACCCCCGAACAGCGGGACGCGCTCTACGCCGGCGTCGCGGACGCCTCGTACGACGCCGACCGGCGCGTCGGCTGCCGCTGGACCGCGCAGACTCCGACCGAGACCCGGCTGCTGTCGGTCGGCTTCGAGCGCGTGGTCTCGTACAACAGGGCCACCACCAGCGACGACGACAAGGCGCGGCAGGTCTACATCCGCCAGCTCACCGACGCCCACCTGCCCTTCCCGGGGCCGGTCACCAGCCCGGGTGCGAGCGCGAGCCCCACGCCCAAGCCCACCCCCAGCCCCGCCACGAGCGGCGGTACGAGTCCCGGCCCCGGCGCGTCCGCCTCGCCCTCCGGGTCCGGCTCGCCGTCCCCGTCGGCCCCGCCCGAGCTCGGCTCGCGCGTGCTCGAAGGGCTGGGGAACGAGGCCTTCCTCGACGACAAGCTCAGCGCGGCCGGGGCGACCGCCGTCCAGTCGCGGACGGTCCGGATTGTGTTCCGTACCTCGAATGTCATCGTCACCGTCGAGTACAGCGTCCAGCCCGCGCTGCCCGGCACGGTCCCGCCGAGCGGTGAAACCCAGGACAAAGCACGACAGTTGGCGCAGGCCCTCGTCGACCGGTTCAACGAGTAGCCGGGTCCGCCGGCCGGGGGTCGCGGGGTCCGCGGCCGCCCGGCGTGACGGCGCGCACAGCCGTCGGGGGCCGGGTCGGGCTACCGTTGCCGGGTCCCGCGCCCGTAACGAAGCCCCACAACGTCTGAAGGAATCATGCACCGATCAGCCTCGCGTCTCACCCGTGTCCTCGCCTGCGCAGCCGTTCCGGTGATCCTCACGGTCGCCGGCTGCTCGTCCGACTCGGGGAAGGACTCGGGCAGCGGCAGCTCCAAGAAGGCCGACGCGTCCTCGTCCGCCAAGCCCAGTGGCAAGCCCTCGGCCGCGCTGGAGAAGGCCGTGTACGCCAAGCTGCCCGAGCCGTGCAAGGCGGTCGCCGCGAAGACCATCGAGTCGCTCGTCCCGAAGGCCAAGGACGCCAACGGCACGGCGGCCAAGTCGAACGACCTCTCCAGCATCGCGAGCTGCACCTGGAACGGCCTGGACGAAGCCGGGCTGAAGGGCTCGCAGTACCGCTGGCTGTCGATCTCCCTGGTCCGCTACGACTCGCTCGCCTCGGTCGGCACCGGCAGCAAGCGCGCCGAGGGCGAGTACGCGAAGCAGGTCGAGAAGGCGAAGACCGTCGAGGGCGCGGAGAACGTGAAGGCGGAGGAGGCGGGTGGCATCGGCGACCAGGCCACCTCGGTCACCTTCACCACGAAGAAGGACGGCGACTTCTCCAACAACTCGGTCCTGGCCCGCGTGCACAACGTCGTGATCACCCTGGACTACAACGGTGCGGCCTACGAGGGCTCCGACGCCCCGGACCAGGCCAAGCTGCTCCAGGACGCCCTCGCGGCGATGAAGGAGGCCGTGGCCTCGGTGGACGCCGCCAACCAGGCGAAGGAGCCGGAGCAGTCGCCTTCCCCCTCGGCTTCTCCCTCGGCCTCGTAGCCTTCCCGCGCGGCCCGGCCCCGGGGGGCGGCCGGGGCGGCGGCGGGGTGGCGGGGTGGTGGCGGCGGACCGCTGACGTCCGGTCACCCGTACGCGCGTACGCTGTGCCTGCCGTAGCTCGACAAGGGGAGGGGATCGCGGGTGGCCGCGATGCAGCTGACTCGTACGCACCGGATATTGATCGGTGTCGTGGTCGCCGGAGCCGTAGTCATCGCCGGGATCGGTTTCGCGGGCTCGTACGCCGCCGTGCGCGCGCTCGCGATGCAGAAGGGCTTCGGCAACTTCTCGCTGGTCTTCCCGATCGGCATCGACATGGGCATCTGTGTCCTGCTCGCGCTGGACCTGTTGCTGACGTGGATCCGGATCCCGTTCCCGCTGCTGCGCCAGACGGCGTGGCTGCTGACGGCGGCGACGATCGCGTTCAACGGTGCGGCCGCCTGGCCGGATCCGCTGGGCGTGGGCATGCACGCCGTGATCCCGATCCTGTTCGTGGTCACGGTGGAGGCGGCCCGGCACGCGGTGGGCCGGATCGCGGACATCACCGCCGACCGGCACATGGAGGGCGTCCGCATCACGCGGTGGCTCCTGTCGCCCGTCCCCACCTTCAAGCTGTGGCGCCGGATGAAGCTGTGGGAGCTGCGTTCCTACGAGCAGGCCGTGGGCATGGAGCAGGACCGCCTGATCTACCAGGCCCGTCTCCAGGCCCGCTACGGGCGCTTCTGGCGGCGCAAGGCTCCGGTCGGCGCCCTGATGCCGCTCCGGCTGGCCCGTATCGGTGTCCCCCTGTCCCAGACGGCCCCCGAGGGCCTGGCGGCGGCCGGCATCGACCCGCTGGTCCTGCCTCCGGTGGCGGAGGCGGCGGCCGTGGCCGAGGTGGCCGGGTCGACGGGTTCGGTGCACCCGGCCCTTCTGGCGGGCTCCGGCGGGCCGGTCGACGGTACGGGCGCGGGTGCGGCGCAGACGCTGGAACAGTCGGCTCAGGCGCAGATTCAGGCGCAGATTCAGGCGCAGGCGCAGATGCAGGCCCAGATGCAGGCGCAGTTGCAGGCGCAGTTGCAGGCGCAGTTGCAGGCGCGGATGCAGGCGCAGGCGGCGGGCTTCGCGGTCGGGGGGCCTGGTCTGCCGTTCGGTCCCGAGACCGAGGCCGTGGCCGCGGCGCGTGCCCAGGCGCAGGCCGCGCCCTTCGCGGTGGACCCGACGGCCATGCCGGCCGCGCACAACAGCGCCTGGTTCGCAGCGCCTCTCGCCCCTCAGGCGGCGTACCAGGGCGGCTACAACCCGCAGTACGTCGACGGTCTGGAGCCGACGCCGGTCATGCCCCCGGCCGGCCCGGGTCCGGAGCAGTTCGAGCAGTTCGAGCAGCAGGGCCTGCAGGGGGTTCCGGTCCCGGCCCCCCGTCAGGAGCAGCACGAGGCGGACCTCGCGCGTCCCGGGTCGGAGTCGGAGTTCGGGTCGGAGCCGGGGCCGGAGCCCGACATCGACGACGTGAAGTTCGCCGAGGCCGCGTACGAGGTCTTCCGTGCGTTCCTCGACGAGTACTCCCAGTTCCCGACTCCGGAGCAGGTGGACATACACCTCTCGGACCGGCACGGGATCGTGCATCCGCGCAGTGCTTCGATGATCCGCCGCCTGATGCCGGAGCTGAAGCAGCGCTACCAGCGCGACCTGGAGAACGAGCACATCGCGTAGGCCGTGGGCCGCGTACCCGTAGGCCCGCAGCCCCGTAGACCCGTAGACCCGTGGACGCGGGAAGGGCCCGTACCCCCCGGCCGGGGGGGGGTACGGGCCCTTCTCACATCCGTGCGGTGCCTCAGGCGGCGAGCAGCTTGCGCACCCGCTCCGCCCCTACCGCGAGGAGCAGCGTGGGCAGGCGCGGTCCGGTTTCCCGGGTCACGAGCAGTCGGTAGAGCAGCGCGAAGAAGGTGCGCTGGGCGACCTTGAGCTCGGGCGTGGGCTTGGCGTCGGGCTCCAGGCCGGCCATGACCTTGGGTACGCCGTAGACGAGGGTGGTGAGTCCGTCGAGGGACCAGTGCGAGTCGAGGCCTTCGAGGAGTCGGCGCAGGGATTCGCGGCCTTCGTCGTCCAGGGAGGACAGCAGTTCCACGTCGGCTTCTTCGCGTACCAGCGTCCGCTGGTCGGCGGGTACCTGCGTGGTGATCCAGTTCTCGGCGCGGTCCAGTCGCGGTCGTACCTCGTCGAGCGAGGTGAGCGGCCGGTCCGGCTCCAGGTCGGAGAGGATCCGCAGGGTCTGCTCGTCGTGGCCGGCGGTGATGTCGACGACGGAGGCGAGCGTGCGGTAGGGCATCTGCCGCTGCGTGCGGGGCAGTTCGCCGGCGGCGGTGCGGACGGCGCGGGCGTGCGCGGCGGCGTCGGCCGGCAGCACGGACTCGTCGGCGACCTTGGCCTCCAGCTTGTCCCACTCGTCGTAGAGCCGCTGGATCTCCTGGTCGAAGGCGATCTTGAAGGACTGGTTGGGCTTGCGGCGGGCGTAGAGCCAGCGCAGCAGCTGCGGCTCCATGATCTTCAGCGCGTCGGCCGGGGTGGGGACCCCGCCCTTGCTGGAGGACATCTTGGCCATGCCGCTGATGCCGACGAAGGCGTACATCGGTCCGATCGGCTGCTCGCCGCCGAAGATGTGCACGATCTGGCCGCCGACCTGGAAGGAGGAGCCGGGCGAGGAGTGGTCGACGCCCGAGGGCTCGAAGATCACGCCTTCGTAGGCCCAGCGCATGGGCCAGTCGACCTTCCAGACCAGCTTGCCGCGGTTGAACTCGCTGAGCTTGACCGTCTCGGTGTACTCGTCCTCGGTGCAGACGTAGGTGAGCTCGGTGGTCTCGTCGTTGTAGGACGTCACCTTGGTGAAGTCCTTGCCGCACTGGCCGCAGTACGGCTTGTACGGGAAGTACCCGCCCTCGCCGACGCTGCCGTCGTCCTCGGCGGCGGCGCCCGAACCCTCGGCGGCTTCGAGCTCGGCTTCGTCGACCTGCTTCTGCTGGGGCTTCTTGCCGCCCGGCTTCTGCTTGGTGCGGTACTGGTCGAGGATCGCGTCGATGTCGTTGCGGTGCTTCATCGCGAACAGGACCTGGTCGCGGTAGACACCGGTCGTGTACTGCTCGGTCTGGCTGATCGGGTCGTACTCGACGCCCAGCTCGGCCAGCGATTCGACCATGGCGGCCTTGAAGTGCTCGGCCCACGTCGCGTACGCCGAACCGGCGGGCGCGGGGACGGCGGTCAGCGGCATGCCGATGTACTGGCCGTAGGTCTCGGGGTCCACGCCGGGGATGCCGGCCGGCACCTTGCGGTAGCGGTCGTAGTCGTCCCACGACAGGACGTGCCGTACCTCGATGCCCCGGCGGCGGATCTCGTCCGCGACCAGGTGCGGGGTCATGACCTCGCGGAGGTTGCCCAGGTGGATGGGGCCGGAGGGGGAGAGTCCGGACGCTACGACGACGGCTTTGCCCGGGGCTCGGCGCTCCGCCTCGGCGATGACCTCGTCCGCGAAACGGGAGACCCAGTCGGTCTCGGTGCTGCTCTGGGCGCTCTGAGCCACGACACGTCCTTCTATCTCGAATGCTGGCTTCTCGCCATTCTCCCAGACGGAAGCGGGCCCTTTGAGGTTGCCTGTCAGGCGGAGGTGAGCGGAGTGTCGGGGCTGAGCCGCTGCACGGCGGCGAGGACCTCGGGGCCGGTCGTACGGAGCTGCGCGGGCGCGAAGACGAGGGGGCTGCCGTAGCGCTTGAGGTTGCGGGCGGTGCGGCTCTCGTAGTGGCTGCGCAGGAGGGGGCCGGGGACCGGCGCCAGTACGACCCCCGGGCGGGGTACGAACACCAGGGGTGCCAGGGCTCCGTGCCGCTTGCCCGAGCCCTTGGGCGGCTTGCCCCAGTGGACGGCGCTGAGATCGGTCCACGGGACGGTGGGCTCTCCCTTGACGGTGACGCCTTCCTCGTCGAGGCGCAGCAGGCATCCCAGGGCCCGTCCCCGCAGGCCCACGACGATCGCGACGGCGAGCCCGACGACGACGATGACGGTGTCGACGACGCCGAGGACGAAGTCGGCGGTGCCGTGCGGGCTGATCAGCCTCCTGAAGGCGGGCAGCCCGACCACGACCAGCAGGATGAAGAGCGGCAGGCCGATCCCGGCGGCTCGGAGCTCCAGTGGGGTCCCGGCGGTCGGGCGGGGGGCTATCGACGTCATGATCGGAAATCTAGGGCTCGGCGCGCGCGGAGCGGAAGCCCTCTGGGCTGCGGGTAAATCTCGGATGCCGGACAGTCCTCCCATGGGATACTCGGGGTTTGTCGAACCCGGGCTCGCCCCCGGTACACGCAACCCTCACAGGAACGGCAGCTCATGGCCTCGGTCCCTTCCCTCGCTTCTTCCGTCAACCAGCGCGTCGCCGACGCACTCGCCTCCGCCCTGCCGGACGCCGGTGCGAGCGACCCGCTGCTGCGACGAAGCGACCGGGCCGACTTCCAGGCCAACGGCATCCTGGCGCTCGCGAAGAAGGCCAAGGCCAACCCGCGCGAGCTGGCGACGACCGTGGTCGAGTCCATCCCGACCGGTGACCTGATCCAGGAGATCGAGGTCTCCGGGCCCGGCTTCCTCAACATCACCATCACCGACCGGGCGATCGTCGAGACCCTGGCCGCCCGCGCCGCCGACGACCGCCTCGGCGTGCCGCTGGCCGCGAAGCCGGGTACGACGGTGATCGACTACGCGCAGCCGAACGTCGCCAAGGAGATGCACGTCGGTCACCTGCGCTCCGCCGTGATCGGCGCCGCGATGGTGGAGATCCTGGAGTTCACGGGCGAGAAGGTGGTCCGTCGTCACCACATCGGCGACTGGGGCACCCAGTTCGGCATGCTCATCCAGTACCTGATGGAGCACCCGCACGAGCTGGACCACCAGTCCGATGACGGCGCGGAGGTCTCCGGCGAGGAGGCCATGTCCAACCTCAACCGGCTGTACAAGGCCTCGCGCGGCCTCTTCGACTCCGACGAGGAGTTCAAGACCCGTGCCCGCGCCCGGGTGGTGGACCTGCAGGCGGGTGAGCCGGAGACGCTGGCGCTGTGGCAGCGGTTCGTGGACGAGTCGAAGATCTACTTCTACTCGGTCTTCAACAAGCTGGACATGGACATCCAGGACCCGGACGTCATCGGTGAGTCCGGCTACAACGACATGCTCGTGGAGACCTGCAAGCTGCTGGAGCAGTCGGGTGTCGCGGTGCGCTCGAACGGTGCGCTCTGCGTGTTCTTCGACGACGTCAAGGGCCCGGACGGCAACCCGACGCCGCTGATCGTCCAGAAGTCGGACGGCGGCTTCGGCTACGCGGCCACCGACCTCTCGGCGATCCGCGACCGCGTCGGCGAGCTGGGTGCCTCGACGCTGCTGTACGTGGTGGACGCGCGGCAGTCCCTGCACTTCAAGATGGTCTTCGAGACGGCCCGCCGAGCAGGTTGGCTGAACGAGGACACCAAGGCCGTGCAGCTGGCCTTCGGCACCGTGCTGGGCAAGGACGGCAAGCCGTTCAAGACCCGTGAGGGCGAGACGGTCCGGCTGGTGGACCTGCTGGACGAGGCCATCGACCGCGCCGCGGCCGTTGTGCGGGAGAAGGCCCAGGACCTGACCGAGGCCGAAATCGACGAGCGGGCGACCCAGGTCGGCATCGGCGCGGTGAAGTACGCGGACCTGTCCACCTCCGCCGCGCGCGACTACAAGTTCGACCTGGACCAGATGGTCTCGCTGACGGGTGACACGTCGGTGTACCTCCAGTACGCGTACGCCCGTATCAAGTCGATCCTGCGCAAGGCCGGGGACGCGAAGCCGGCCGCCCACCCGGAGCTGGCCCTGACGCCCTCCGAGCGGGCGCTGGGTCTGCACCTGGACCACTTCGGCGAGCTGCTCGCGGAGGCGGCGCAGGAGTACGCACCGCACAAGCTGGCGGCGTACCTCTACCAGGTGGCCTCGCTCTACACGACCTTCTACTCGGAGTGCCCGGTCATCAAGGCGGACACCCCCGAGCAGGTCGAGAACCGTCTGTTCCTGTGCGACCTGACCGCCCGCACCCTGTCCAAGGGCATGTCCCTGCTGGGCATCCGGACGCCCGAGCGCCTCTGACGCACGTAGGGGTGGGGCCGCGGGGAGCACGAGCTCCCCGCGGCCCCTTTTCCGTTTTCCGGCCGGTCGGCCGCCCACCCCCGTCCGGCCACTGTGACGCGGCGCACAGGGAACCTTCCGTCGTTCCGCCTCCTCTTGTGTGTGTTGGCAGACCACACCGAGGGGGAGTACTCATGGCACACACGACAGCGGCAGGTACGAGGACACGGGCGCCCGGCGCGACGGACACGTTCGCGGTGTCCACGCCGGGCACCGCCACCACACCGCCCTGGCGCAGGCGTTCGGGCACCGCCCTGGCCGCGCTCCTCGCCGTGGACGGCCTGGCGCACCTGTACTGGGCCACCGGCCTGACCTGGCCCGCCGCCGACGAGCGGGCGCTCTCCCTCGCCGTGCTCGGCATGCAGGGGGTGTCCTTCGCCCCGCCCGTGGTGCTGCCGCTCGCCGCGCTCACCCTGACCGGCGCGGCCGCCGTGCTCGCGCACTCCCGCGGCCGTGGCGGCCGGCCCGCCCGCCTGGTGACGGCGGCCGTCGCGGCGGGGCTGGGCGTACGGGGCCTCGCGGGCCTGGGCTGGGCCGCCGGTCTCCTCGACACCCCGCCGGACAGCCCCTTCGGAACCCTCAACCTCGCGCTCTACACCCCCGCCTGCCTCGCCTTCGGCTGGGCGGCCGCCGCACTGGCGCGCTCCCGGTGAACGGCCCGCCCGGACCCGGGACCCCGGCCGGCGGCCCCCTCACCCCCGCCGCCCGCGACCGCGGCGTCGCCCTCGCCCGCGCGGCCCGCGCCGGCAACACCCTGGCGCTGCACGACCTCCTCGACCACCTGACCCCGTACATCGCCCGGATCTGCACGCCGATCGCCCTCGCGGACGGCCCGGACGCCACGCAGGAGGCCCTGCTCGCCGTCTTCCGGGCCCTGCGCTCCCTGCGGGACCCCGAGACCCTGTACGGCTGGGTCCGGTCCATCGCGGTCCGCGAAGCCGTCCGCACCGCCCGGCGCGCGGCCCGCGACCGCCCGGCCGAGCTCGCCGACGTACCCGGCCGCGGCGACCCCCAGCTCGCCGCCGACATCGAGGACGTCCTGGCCCGCCTCTCGCCCGCGCACCGGGCCGTCCTCGTGCTGCGCGACGTCGAAGGCCTGGACGAGGAGTCCGCGGCCGCCCTGCTCGGTGTCCCCCCGGGTACCGCCAAGTCCCGGCTGCACCGGGCCCGTACGAGCTTCAGGAAGGCGTGGTTCTCATGACGTACGCAGTGGACTCCGTGGCCCGGCTGCGCATCATGGCCGCCGCGATCCCCGGCGCCAGGGTCGTGGAGACGGTCCTCCCCGGCCCCTTCGAAGCCGTCTGGGCGGTGATGTCCGACCTGGAAGGCGAATTCGGCCGCTTCCAGCCGGACATGCGCAGCGTCCGCGTGCTCCGCGTGACGGGCGACCGGGTGGAAGCCCTGGCCCGCAGCAAGTACGGCCCCCGCGCCCACTTCCGCGGGGTCCTGCGCCCCGGCTGGTGCTGGCTCCAGAGCCGCTTCCTGATCATCGGCATGGCGGCGGCACCGGCACCGGGCGGCGGCACCCGCATCGCCCTGACGGGCGGGGTACGGGTGCCGGGGCGCGGGGCGATCGTCCCGTTCGGGGCGAAAACGGAGCTGGAACAGGCTGCTTCCCTGCTGAGGGAAAGGACTTCGTGATCCCTCAGCGCCGCAGGGCCTCCGCCGGTTCGATGCGGGCGGCCCGCCAGGCCGGGTAGAGGCCGGCCAGGACTCCTGTGACCAGGCCCAGGAGGGGTGCCACCGCGACGGTGGCCGGGTGGATGACCGGGGTCCAGTCGCGGAGAACGGCGACGGCGACCACCGTCAGGGTGCCCAGCGAGGTGCCGACGAGCCCGCCGAGGGCGCCCAAGGCACCTGACTCCGCGAGGAACTGGGTGGTGATGTGACGGCCCCGGGCTCCGAGGGCGCGGCGCAGGCCGATCTCGCCGGTGCGTTCCAGGACGGCCACCAGGGTGGTGTTGGCGATACCGACGGCGCCGATGACCAGGCAGATCCCGGCCAGGACCAGGAAGAGCTGCTGAAGGTCGGACGTGACCCCGCTGCGCAGGGTCCGCGGGTCGGGCGGCGGTACGGCCTTGAGGTACTCGGGGTGGTCGGGGCGCAGCGCGGTGGGGGCGAGGCGGGCGACCTGCTGGGCGGCGCCGATGTCGGTGGCGATGAGCATGCTGGTACCGGCGCCCTGGGGCGGTCCCCAGAGTTCCTCCGCGGTGGTGCGGGGCACCATGACCGAGAGCAGGAGCTCCGCCTTGCGCTCCACGTCGTCGACGATCCCGATCACGGTGAACGGCTCGGAGCCGATGAAGACGGCCGGGCGGGTGTCCAGGGTGGTGATGCCGAGGCGGGCGGCCGTGCTCGCGCCGAGGACGGCCACGCGCTGCTTGGTGCGGGAGTGGTACTCGTCGTAGAGGCGGCCCTGGGCCATCCTCGCCCCGGCGGCCGACAGGACGCCGGGCGAGGCCGCGACCACCTCGATGCGTTCGCCCCCGTTGGCGCCGCCGACCGGGGCCGAGCGGACGGTGGTGGATCCCCCGAGGCGGACCGTGTAGTAGACGCCCGCGTGCCGGACTCCGTTGAGGTGCTCGACTCGGGCGTCGGCATCGGCCGGGAAGCCCTGTCCGGCGAAGGTGTTCTGCTGCTGGGCCACGTCCTCGACGGACACCTCGGTGGCCGTGAGCAGGTTGAAGCGGCTGTCGATCTGGGACGAGGTGGTGGCGGTCAGGCCGAGGACGGCGACGAAGGTGCCGACACCGAGCACCGTCCCGAGCGCCGTCAGGGCCGAGCGGGCCGGGCGCTGCAGGATCCCGGCGAAGGCCTCGGCGAGGGTGTCGCGGAGGGTGAGGCGGGAGGGTTCGACCTGGACGGCGGCAGCGGAATCCATTCGCCTCATGCGGTTGATGCGGTTGATGCGGTTGATGCGGTTCATACAGGTGCCTGTTCGCGCAGTACGCCGTCGCGTATCGCGACGGTGCGGCCGCCGTGCGCGGCGACCTCCTGGTCGTGGGTGATGACCAGGACGGTCATCCCGTCGGCGTGGAGCTCGTCGAGGAGGGCCAGTACGGTGTCGGCGTTGGCGGAGTCGAGGTTCCCGGTGGGTTCGTCGCACAGCAGCAGCGAGGGCCGGGCGACCAGGGCCCGGGCGATGGCCACCCGTTGGCGTTCGCCGCCGGACAGCCGGGAAGGCACCGCGGCGAGCCGGTGGCCGAGACCGACCCGGGTGAGCGCTTCCCTGGCCCGGGCCGAACGCTCGGTACGGGGCACGCCGTTGTAGAGCATGGCGAGAACCACGTTCTCCAGGGCCGAGCGGTGCGGCAGCAGGTGGAAGGACTGGAAGACGAACCCGATGCGGCGGCCGCGCAATGCGGTCCGGTCGCCGTCGCCGAGTGCGCCGGTGTCGATCCCGTCGAGGAGGTAGCGGCCCTCGGTGGGGGCGTCGAGCAGGCCGGCGATGTTGAGGAAGGTCGACTTGCCGGAGCCCGAGGGGCCGACGACCGTGACGAACTCGCCGCGCCGGATGGTGAGATCACACGGCTTGAAGGCCGCCACCGGCGGGGGGCCCGGGTACGTCAGGCCCGCCTGCCGGAATTCGATGACGGGCGGTGCGGCGTCCTCGTCGGTCATGACCCTCCGCCGCTCGTACCGCCACCGCTCGTGCTGCTACCGCTCGTACCGCCGCCGCTCTTCCCGCCCGTCCCCTTGTTCACGAAGCCCTGGTTGATCCCGGTGACCACCGAGTCGCCCTCCGCGAGGGTGCCCTCCGCGACCGGCCTGACCTCCACGTAGCCGTCGCCGGTGGTGCCCGGTCGGACCTCGACCCTGCGCTGGGTCCCCTTGCCGTCCACGACGGTGAGGACGGTGCGGCCGTCGACTCCCGCGGAGACCGCGGACACCGGGACGACCAGCGCGTTGCCGTCGGTCGCGGCCGCTTCCACGGTGAGCCGCACGTCCTGGCCGACGAGCTTGGTGTCCAGCGGGGCGAGGGGGCGTACGAGGAGCTCGTAGCCGCTCGGCCCACCCGGAGCGGGACCCTGCTGCCCCTGGCCTTGGCCCTGGTTCTGGCCACCGGTGGACCCGGTGCCCTGTCCGGGAGCCGGCGCCGACTGGGGGGCGTCCGCGACCGACAGGACCTCGGCGGCTGCCGTGATCCCGCTGATCTCGGAGAGGATCTCCACCTTCTGCCCGGCGCGGACCAGACCCTTCTGGTGCTCCTGGAGCTGCGCACGCACGACCAGCGCGCCGGAGGAGAGGGTGAGCGCGGTGCCGCTGACCGGGGAGCCCGGGCGAACGGCGACGGAGTCGGCGCGCGCGGGGAAGGACTCCAGGAAGACGACCTCGCCGGCCGGGAGCATCGGCCCGGCCGCCGCGCGGGCCTCGGTGAGGCGCTCGCGGGCCTTGCCCAGGTCCTCCTGCGCACGGGCCACCGACCGGGCGCCGTCCTGGCCGCCCCCCTTGCCGCCGGTGGCGCCGGAGCTGCCGGAGCCACCCGTGGTACCCGTGGCGCCCTTGCCGTCGCCGCCGGTGGCCCCCGCGCCCGTAGAGCCCGTAGAGCCGGAGGCACCCGCGGTCCCGGAACCGCCCGATCCGCTCCCCGATCCGCTCCCCGATCCGCTGTTCGCCGCCGCGCGGGCGTCCTCCACCGCGCGCTCGGCGGAGGTGACCGCGTCCTCGGCGCCCTTCACGGCCTCGCCGCGGTCGGCGACCGCGGGCAGCGGGTCGTAACCGATCGATCGGTAGAAGGAGTTCAGCGCCGCCTTCGTCCCCGCACCGAAGGTGCCCGCCTTGTCGGAGCCCGTGCCGTGGCCGAGCCCGGAGAGGGCCTTCTGCAACTGCTTCACGTCGTCACCGGTGGCTCCCGGCTTCAGGTCCCGGTACACGGGCAGCGCGCCGGGCAGCGCGAAGACGGGACGCCCGGACACCTCCAGCAGCACCTTGCCCGCCACGACCTCCTCGCCCTGCCGGACGGCGACCTTGGTGACCACGGGGGTTCCCGCGCCGTCCCCGCCCCGGGCCGTCGGGGTGAACTGGACGGCCTGGCCCGAGGTGACGGTCCCCCGCACGATGACGGTGTCCCGCAGCACGCGCTTCTCCACGCGCGCGATGAGTACGTCCATGGGCGGCGGCCCGGCCTCGGCCGCGGTCTGCGCCGGCGACTTGATCACCAGCGAGGCCGCGACCCCGGCCGCGGAGAGCAGCACCGCCCCGACGGCCACGGCCGCCACCCACTTGCGGCGCCGGGACAGCCCGGCGGAGGGCTCCTCGGAGCCCTCCGGGGCGTCGGCCGCTGTCGCCGCCACCGTGGACTCACCGGGATCGTCGAGATCCGTGGCCCCCGTCATCCGGCCGCACCGTCACCCATGTTCAGCGACTTGCCCCCGCCGTCGCACTTCTTCAGGGCCTCCATGCCTCCCGGCAGTTGCTTGAGGCCGAAGCCCTCCATGTCGTGCTCGCCGGTCTTCGGATCGGGATCGGGGAACTTCGGGAATCCGTTCGTGCGCATGCACGCGGTGATCTGGTTCGCCTTGGCGAGCTTCTCGGCGGTCGCCGGGGGGACCGACCGGCGGTCGTCACAGGCCGCCTCGGCCTCCTTGACCTTGGCCGGATCAGCCTTGCTCGAATCCACGACCGGAATACCGGAATCGGTTCCCTTCATCGGCAGGCCCTTTTCCTTCAAGCACTGGAAAAAGTCGGCCTGCTTGGGATCTACGGCCCCCTTGGCCTGTCCGGGCGGCGAGGCGGAAGGCGAAGAGGAGGGTGAAACGGAACCGCCCCCGCTGCATCCTGACAGCAGGAACAGGACAGAAAGTAAAGCTGGAACGGCCACGGATCGGGCCCGACGAACTGGCACAGCAGGCCTCCTAGGGCGCCTCGTATCTCCGCACCATAGATCAAAAAGAAGATCAAACGCCCTGTCCTCAGGGACAGTTGTGAACCCCTCTCAAGCGTGATCGACTCCTGCCGGTCAGGGTCGGACCGCAAGCGGCCCGACCCCGGCCACCGAAAGCAACGACGATTACCGAAAGGCAAATCTGATGAAGATGCGTAATTCGCTGCGTGCCGTCGCGGCCGCCGGCCTGGTCCTCGGCGCCGTCGCCGTCAGCGCCGGTTCCGCCTCCGCCGCCGCCAAGGACGGCTGGCTCACCAGCGGGGAGCTCGGCCTGTTCTGCTACACGAACCAGGGGAACTCCGTCTTCGACCTCTACAGCGGAGACGAGAACTTCCAGGACGACTACTTCAAGGGCTCGCAGAGCTGCGCCGGGCACACCACCAACGACTGGACCGAGTCCTTCTCGAACCAGGACTCCTACGTCTGGGACGTGTACTCGGACTGGAAGGGCCAGGGTGACCGCGGCTACATCAACCCCGGTACCCGGGCCAACCTCGGCGACAAGTGGTTCGACAAGGTCTCCTCGGCCTACCCCCGCTAAACACATCCAGCAAGAGCGCAAGCGCACATGAGAAACGGCAGCTCCGCCCGTAAGCGCCGGGCGGAGCTGCCGCTTCCGTCATCCTAGCCGTCCCGCATCGGAGCCACCATGTTCTCGCCGCGTTCCGCCCGCCCCGTCCGCCCCGCCTTCGCGGCCTCCGTGGCCTCCGTGGCCGCACTGGCAATAGTCCTGACCGGGTGCACGCAGTCGGGGGGCGGCGACTCCGGCAAGGAACCCGCGATCGGCCAGGTACCGACACTGCTCGAAAGCCGGAACCTCACCTTCCCGATGACCGCGTACGTCCCGGACAGCCGCCAGCAGGATCTCCTCCTCCAGGCCCAGGACGTGCTCACCGACCAGTGCATGAAGCGCTACGGCTTCCGCTTCCAGATCGCGCGCAAACCCTCACCTCCGGAGGAGTACACCCGGCGGTACGGGCTCTCCGATCCCGCCGAAGTGGCCCAGTACGGCTACGACAACCCGCCGCGGACCTCCTCCAAGTCCCCGCAACCGGCCGCCGGTCCGAACGAGGACCTCGTACTGCACGGGCTGCAGGTGGACCCCTCCGTACAGATCCCGCAGACCCAGGAGGAGGCCGATAAGTCCGACCTGGCGACCACCACCGTCGGCGGGCAGAAGGTACCGGCGGGCGGATGCGCACGCGAGAGCGCCCTCAAGCTCCTGTCACCCACCAAGGACACGGTGGACTACACGGTCCCGCAGACGTTCCGCTCGGACGGCTACGCCCGCTCCCAGAAGGACAGCAGGGTGGTCAAGGTGATCAAGTCCTGGAGCGAGTGCATGCAGAAGAACGGCTTCACCGTCGACAGCCCGATGGGCCCGCCCCCGGGGATCAACGACTCCAACCTGAGCAGCCCCCAGGCGATCTCCACGGCCAAGCAGGACCTGGAGTGCAAGAAGCAGACCAACCTGGTGGGCATCTGGTACACGGTCGAACTCGCCTACCAGAAGCGGGTGATCGAGCAGAACGCCGAGACCCTGGACCGGGTGAAGAAGCAGCTCGACGAACGCATGAAGCTCGCCGCCTCGCTGATCGCCGGCGCCTGACGCGTGAGCAACCGAAAAGCCCGGCCGCCCCGCGCCGAGGCCCGCCGCCGAAGGCGGAACCGCACCCTGGCCACCGCCGCCCTGACGGCGGCGGCCTGCGCCGGAGCGGGGGCCGCACTCGTGTTCCTGCCGCCCTCCCCTGACCCTGCGCGCCGGGCGGCACTGGGCAACGGGCCCACGCCTACGCCCAGTTCGAGCTCGGCCTCACCCTCGCCGCCCCCTCCTACCTCTCCCTCTCCCACCCCGTTGCCGTCGTCGTCGCCGTCACCCTCGCCGTCTTCCGGCACCGCCGTCCCCGACTCGGGACCGGGCACCTTCACGGTCGTACCGACCGAAGGCCGGGCGTACGGACAGGGGCGGATCCGGCGCTTCCGGGTGGAGATCGAGGACGGACTGCGATTACCCGGACCGCAGACCGCACAGGAAGTGGCCGCCGTCCTCGGGGATCCGCGCGGCTGGACGAGGAACACGGCGTACGGATTCCAGCTCGTGTCCTCGGGCCCCGTGGACTTCACCGTCAGGGTGGCCACGCCCACGACCACCGACCGGCTGTGCGAGGTGACCACGCCGGAGAGCCGCGGCGCCGTCAACTGCCGTACGGGTCATACGGTCGTGGTCAACCTGAAGCGCTGGGTCCAGGGGTCCCCGCAGTTCGACGGGCCGATCGCGCAGTACCGGGCCCTGATCATCAACCACGAGGTGGGCCACGAAATAGGCCGCGGTCACGAGGGCTGCGGCGCGCCGGGCGCGCCGGCCCCCGTGATGATGCAGCAGATCAAGGGCCTGGACGGCTGCCTGGCCAACGCATGGCCGTACGACGCGGCCGGCCGGTACGTCCAGGGCCCTCTCGTCCCCTGACCCCGCTCACTGACCGTCGGTGCCCGCCCCGCCGGGAACATGTCCTACGGGGCACGTGGCGATCCGGTGGTGCATGGCGAGCAGGCACATCTGCAGGCGGGAAATTCCCCCCAGCTTGAGCCGGATGTTGTCCAGGTGGAATTTCACGGTCCGGATGGTAATGCCGAGATCGTTCGACAGTTGTTCGTTCGTGGGACCGCAGGCCATTTCATCGAACATCTGAAGTTCGCGGTCGGTGAGCTCCGAAATTTGGAGGAACCCCCGATGAAGCCACTTGATCTCCTTGTCGCGTAACCCTAATTCGCCGCGCTCCAATTTTCCGAGCCTGCAGCACGGGCAGTCATAGCGGTTCTCCCCCGTCGGATCACCGTTGGTGCCGGAACTCACTACAGAATTCAATGCTCTCCTACCCGCACTCAATGAGCCGAGAACGAAACCATCACTTTAGCGCAGGGCTACACCGCAAGCCACACGATGAGAAGGTATCGACACCCGCCTCAAGCCACCTCCATCCATTCCTCCGAAAAGACACTTTCAGCGAACTCGGAACACCGAAGATCGAACACCACCCCACCGGGCCGAGCGGAGCTATTCGAGGCCGACCTCGCACCAGACCACCTTGCCGGGCGACCGGGGCAGCACCCCCCACGCGTCGGCGACCGCCTCGACGAGGAGGAGCCCCCGGCCGCCCTCCACGCCGGGCGCCCGGTTCAGGATCCGCGACAACCCGGGTCCGCTGTCGTGCACCTCGATCCGGACCGTCCCGTCGAAGGTGAGCAGCCGCAAGAGGTAGCCCCGCCCGCGCGGGACCCCGTGGCGCAGCGCGTTGGTCGCCAGCTCGCTCACGCAGAGCAACACGTCGTGCTGCCGGTCGGCCCTCCCCCACACGTCCAAGGTTTCACGTGTGAAGTGGCGCGCAGCTGCGACGGTTTGGGGTGAGCGCAGGTAGAGCCGGTCCTGCACGAGGGCTGGTTGAGTATGCAGATTCACCCGGCGATCGTCGCGTTACGTGACTAACGTGTGGCTCAGCGCCGACCCGTACTCAGCGATGAGTACGGGTCGGCACGGGGTAGTACAGCCGCGAAGGTGGGGAGTCCGCTGTCATGCCACCGAGGAAACGTGCACGGCCGAACGCGACGACCATGAAGATGGTCGGCAAGCAGGTGGCCGCAGCCCGCATCGCCAAGAACCTGACCCAGAAGCGGCTCGGAGAGCTGGTCAACCTGGACGCGGAGACCATCGCGTCGATCGAGCAGGGGCGGCGGGCGCTGATGCCGAACGTCGCGGAGCTGATGGATCACCATCTGGGGCTGCCGGGCGTCCTGACCGTGGCGGCCGAGGGAATGCCTGCCCTGGACGTGACACCGCCGTGGGCCGAGGAGTACATGGACCTGGAGTACAGCGCGATCGCACTCTCCTGGTTCGACAACCAGGTCGTACCGGGCCTGCTCCAGACGGAAACCCATGCCCGAGCCGTCTTCGCCTGCCGCGTCCCGGCCCACCCGGAGGCGGAGATCGAGTCGCTTACCGTCTCGCGCATCGCGCGCCAGCAGATCCTGCGCCGGGCCCATCCGCCGACGCTCAGCTTCGTCGTCTGGGAGGCGGTCCTACGGGACCGGTTGGGCGGGGACGAGGTGTATGCGGAGCAGCTGCGCCACCTGCGCACGTGCGCGGATCTGCCGGACGTCAGCCTCCAGATCATGCCCCTGGGCCGCACCTCTCACGCGGGCCTCAACGGCCCGTTCATCCTCCTGGAAACCCCGGACCACCAGCACCTCGCGTACACGGAAAGCCAGCGTGGCAGCCACCTGATCTCGGACCTGGATGAGGTCAGCATCCTCGCCCGTAAATATGCAATGCTGCGAACTCAGGCCCTCAACACCGAGCAGACGCGGGGCCTGTTGGACCGCCTGCTAGGAGAGCCATGAGCCCCACCACCTCACTGAAGTGGTTCAAGTCCAGCTACAGCGGCGACGAAGGCGGCGCCTGCCTGGAGGTGGCCGTCGCCTGGCGGAAGTCCACGTACAGCGGCAGCGAAGGCGGCCAGTGCGTAGAGGTCGCCACCTGCCCCGGCACCGTCCACGTGCGGGACTCGAAGGTCCCGCACGGGCCCGTGCTCGACCTGACCCCCGCCGCGTGGGCGGGACTCGCTCAGTGGGTCAGCGGATAGGAATGGCGGCCCGTCGCCGCGTCGATCTCGGTGTGGGCCTTCTGCAACATCTGGGAGGCGAGATCCATCAGCGCCCGCGCGCCGGCGATCTCCTCCCCGACTTTCAACTGATCCGGGTCAGAAGGGTGACGCATGGCGTAGCCGCGCGCCCGGACCTCGGACCCGTCTCCGAGCCTCACCAGGGCAGCCGCACTCGTGCGGTGCCCCTCCTCGGTGAATTCGATCTCCACATGCCATCCGACCAGTGTGGACATGGTGCATCGCCTCCAGGGGGTCGCCCCTATCCCTCCAGGGTGCGCTTGCCCGGGACACGATGCGAATCGGGGTGTGGGGTTGGCTTGGGCTGCGGGTGGGTCGGTGGCTTCGGCAGTCCCTGGGGGCGTCCCTCCAGTCCAGTGTCGTTCCGGGCCGGGCCGGTCCCTCAAGGGCGCTCCTGCGTCGCGTCGCTACGCGATGGCCTGCGGCCACCCTTGACCGACCGTCCCGTCCCGGAATGCCACAAGACTTCCGGGATCCCCCCGGGGGATGGCCGGGGGGTGTGAAGGGGAGGGACGGCCGTGGTCAGGGAGGTGCGGGGGCGGTCCCGCCGGTCAGCCGACGCCCGGACGGCCGGGAGGGGCCGCCTGGACAGGGTTGGGGCGCCGGGGAGTTCGGGACACCCACCCGACACCGATCGAGGACCCTTCCCGAGGCCATTGCCCGCCAACCCGCACGTAAGGACGACGACCAGCCCCTCCCACGCCCTGAGGCGCGACAGATCGCTACACAGTCCCACTCGGCTTAGCGACCGGCCGCCGTCTGTGGCTGGACATAAGCCGCCAACGGTCTGGGGGCGGCTGACGTCGAATAGCGACGATCAGACCGTCCGCAGGAGCGGCTGACGTCGTATGGCGACCATTGGACGGTGCGGGTGGGCGGCTGACGTCGAATAGCGACGATCAGACCGCCCGCAGGAGCGGCTGGGGTCACATGGCGACGATCAGACCGCCCGCAGGAGCGGCTGAGGTCATATAGCGACGATGAGACGGTCCGTAGTAGGGGTACAGGCCGCAGGCGATCACTGCCCGCGTCGCCAGGAAGGCGACTGCGGGCGTCATGTCACCTCAGGGTGCCGATCTCGTCCTCACACTCCGAGAGCTGATCGTTTGACTCCCACCCGACACCCAAAGTGGGACAAATGCACCCCATGGGTGGGGTTGGGCATGGACGGTCTGCAGCCGCGCCCCGGGAAGCACACCGGACGGCCGTGGGCGGCCTATGTCCAGCCACAGACGGCGGCCGGTCGCTATGCCGAGTGGCAGTGCGTAGCGATCTGATGCGCCTCAGGGCCCCGGAGGCTCATCTGGTCAACCGTGGGTGCGGGTTGGCGTGCGACGGCCTCGGGAAGGGTCCTCGATCGGTGTCGGGTGGGTGTCCCGAACTCCCCGGCGCCCCCAACCCTGTCCAGGCGGCCCCTCCCGGCCGTCCGGACGTCGGCTGACCGGCGGGACCGGGCCCGGGGCTGCGAAGGGTGCCCGCTCCTCCGTATGTCACCCCCCCGGCCATCCCCCGGGGGGATCCCGGAAGTCTTGTGTCGTTCCGGGACGGGACGGTCGGTCAAGGGTGGCCGCAGGCCATCGCGCAGCGACGCGACGCAGGAGCGCCCTTGACGGACCGGCCCGGCCCGGAACGACACTGGACTGGAGGGACGCCCCCAGGGACCGTCGAAGCCACCGACCCACCCGCAGCCCAAGCCAACCCCCACCCGCAGCCCCGCCCCGCCCCGCCCCCGAACTCACCGCTCAGCACTCACCGCTCACCGCTCACCGCTCAGCCCGCAGCCAGCCCGCGACCTCCGTGGCCCAGTACGTCAGGATCGTGTCCGCGCCCGCGCGCTTGATGCCGAGCAAGGTCTCCAGGATGGCGCGGTCGCGCTCGATCCAGCCCTTCTCGGCCGCCGCCTCGATCATCGCGAACTCGCCGCTGATCTGGTACGCGGCCACCGGGACGTCCACGGACTGCGCGACCCGGTAGAGGATGTCGAGGTAGGGGCCGGCCGGCTTGACCATCACCATGTCGGCGCCCTCCTCCAGATCGAGGGCGAGCTCGCGCAGCGACTCGCGGGCGTTCGCCGGGTCCTGCTGGTACGTCTTGCGGTCGCCCTGGAGCGAGGAGGCGACGGCCTCGCGGAAGGGGCCGTAGAAGGCGGAGGAGTACTTCGCCGTGTAGGCCAGGATCGAGACGTCCTCGTGCCCGGTCTCGTCCAGCGCGTCGCGGATGACTCCGACCTGGCCGTCCATCATTCCGCTCGGGCCCACCACGTGGACGCCCGCGTCGGCCTGGACCTGCGCCATCTCCGCGTAGCGCTCCAGCGTCGCGTCATTGTCCACGCGGCCGTGCTCGTCGAGGACACCGCAGTGACCGTGGTCCGTGTACTCGTCGAGGCACAGGTCGGACATGATGACGAGATCGTCGCCGACCTCCGCCTTCACGTCGCGGATGGCGACCTGGAGCATGCCGTCGGGCTCGGTGCCGGCCGTGCCGCGCGCGTCCTTGTTCTCGTCGGCCGGGACCCCGAACAGCATGATTCCGGAGACCCCCGCCTCGACCGCCTCCACGGCGGCCTTCCGCAGCGTGTCCCGGGTGTGCTGGACCACGCCCGGCATCGCCGAGATGGCGAGCGGCTCGCTGATGCCCTCCCGGACGAACGCCGGGAGGATCAGGTCCGAGGGGTGCAGCCGGGTCTCCGCGACCATGCGCCGCATCGCCGGGGTGGTGCGCAGCCGGCGGGGCCGCGAGCCGGGGAAGGATCCGTACGCGCTCATCTTCAGTCGCCTCTTCGAGCTTCGACAGCAGTCGGGACAAGCCTAGGGCCCTCCCCGCCCCGGCCCGGACGCGCCCGCGGTCGGACGGCCTACGGCAGGTCCAGCAGGGACCGGAAGACCACCACGTTCAGCAGCAGCAGAGCGGGCGCGGCGATCGCGATGCCCACGCGGCGGGCGGCGTTGGCGGTCCGCCACGGCAGGGCCCAGGACCACACCAGCAGCACCAGCCCTACCAGCAGCCCGACCCCGAAGACCGGCCAGGCGATGTCGAAGCTGGCCGCGAAGGCGTGGCCCTCCTCCGTGTCGCAGGAGTCGCAGGCCATCGGCGACAGGAGCGAGTAGACGAGTGACAGGAACGCGATCGGCAGCGTCAGCAGGGTGGACACCAGCGGGGCGATGAAGGCCCTGCGGTCCCGGTCGGGGGCGGGGACCGGAGCGAGGCCGGGGGCGGGGTCGTAGGCGGTCATGGGACCAGCCAACCCCGTCCGCCGCGCGCCCGGAACCCGTACGGCTACTCAGTGCCGTCTGGGTACGACGTGCCCGTGCCCCACCGGTCGGGCTCGTTCCGCCGCTGCCACCGCTCGAACTCCAGCGCCCGGTGGTCCGGCGAGGAGAGTCGGCCGAGCTCCTCCACCCGTGCGTAGGCACGCGGGGTGTCCGGGTGGTCCCGCAGGGCCAGCCCGTAGGCGCCGATCATCCGTGTCAGCCTGTCGTCCGCGTCGAGCAGGGACAGCAGCAGTTCCGTGGTGCCGGTCGTGCGGTCGGCGGACTCCGCCAGGCTGTCCGCGGCCGCGTGCCGCACCGGGCTCAGCGGGTCCCGGGCCAGGTCGCGGACGACGGCGCGGAGCGCGTCCGGATCCTCCCCCGTCGGCAGGAGGTGTTCGACAGCGGTGAGCCGCACCACGTGGTCGGGGTCGCCCGCCAGGACACGCAGTGCTGTGCGCGCCGTACCCGGAGGCGGCACGCCCAGACACTGCACGGCCGCCACCCGCACCCGGGGGTCCGGATGGCTCGTGTATCGGAGGCCGAGGGCCGCAAGCCGCGGGTGTTCCACCTCGTGCTGGAAGAGGGCCAGCAGTACCAGGGCGAGCACCTCGGGGTCCGGCTCCCCGTCGGCCCAGGCGGCGAGGAGCTCCCGGTCCTCCCCGTGGTGCGGATACTCGGCGACCCCTATGCCGAACTGCCTGGAGTACAGCCAGTCGGCGGCGAACAGCCGGTGCTCCCGGGACGGGTGGCCCCACAGCGGCGTCACCGTCTCCCGGGCACCGTCGAGCCCATGCCGCGATGCCGACCAGTCCACATGGGAGGGGTCGGGGTGCCGGACGGCACGGGACACCAGCTCCCCCGGCGGGACCGGCACGCCGAACACCCGCTCCAGGGTGGTCAGGACGGCTCCGTGACCACCCCGCACGGTCCGCCCGCCGAGGGTGAACTCCTCGACCTCGCACCACTCCTCCTCCACCAGCGCGGTCTCCGCCGGGCCCACCGCCCCCGTCAGCCGCCGCAGCTCCGCCTCCGTTCCCGCCGCGTACCACCGTCGGGCCGCGTCCAGCAGCCGTACCCGCTCCGCCTCCGGCAGCCGCTCCTCGGGCTTCGGCAGGAACTGGGACCACAGCAGTGCGCCGACCACTGCGCGAGAGCCGCTCTCGACGGCCCGCAGCAGCGGGGTCGTGCCGTCGGGGAGCGCCCGGTCCGGGTCGGCTCCCGCTCTCACCAACGCCCCCGCCGCCCGCCAGGCGTACGCCGCCACCGCGGCGCACAGCGGTGGAAGTCCTTGCGTGTCCGGGGCGTTCGGGTCCGCTCCCGCCCTCAGCAGCTCCTCCACCGCGTCGACGTCCCCCGACCGAACCGCGTCCCCCAGTGTCGTCATGCCCCGAACATGCCACAGGGCCCGGGCGCGCACCGCGCCCGGGCCCTGCGAAGAACCGGCTGCCTGGAACCGCCGGGCTCACATCACGTCGTACGACGCCTGCGCGCCCCCGGGCGCCGCTCGCTCGGCCGGTACACGCTCTCCCCGGCCTCCTTCGCGGCCTCGCGGCGCGCGGCCCCGTACGCGGCCAGGGCTTCGGCGAGCTTGCCGACGCTCGGCTCCGGCGACAGGACGTCGACCCGCAGGCCGTGCTCCTCCGCCGTCTTGGCGGTGGCCGGGCCGATGCACGCGATCACGGTGACGTTGTGCGGCTTGCCGGCGATGCCCACCAGGTTGCGCACGGTGCTGGAGGAGGTGAAGAGGACCGCGTCGAAGCCGCCGCCCTTGATCGCCTCACGGGTGTCCTGCGGCGGCGGCGAGGCGCGCACCGTCCGGTAGGCGGTGACGTCGTCGACCTCCCACCCGAGCTCGATCAGCCCGGCGACCAGGGTCTCGGTGGCGATGTCGGCGCGCGGCAGGAAGACGCGGTCGATCGGGTCGAAGACCGGGTCGTACGGCGGCCAGTCGTCCAGCAGGCCGGCGGCGGACTGCTCCCCGCTCGGTACGAGGTCGGGCTTGACCCCGAACTCCACCAGCGCGGCGGCGGTCTGCTCGCCCACGGCGGCGACCTTGATGCCCGCGAAGGCACGGGCGTCGAGCCCGTACTCCTCGAACTTCTCCCGTACGGCCTTGACCGCGTTCACCGAGGTGAAGGCGATCCACTCGTAGCGGCCGGTCACCAGGCCCTTGACCGCGCGTTCCATCTGCTGCGGGGTGCGCGGCGGCTCCACGGCGATGGTCGGCACCTCGTGGGGCACCGCGCCGTAGGAACGCAGCTGGTCGGAGAGCGAGGCGGCCTGCTCCTTGGTGCGCGGGACGAGCACGCGCCAGCCGAACAGCGGCTTCGACTCGAACCAGGACAGGTCCTCGCGCCGCGCGGCGGCGCAGTGCTCCCCGACCACGGCTATGACGGGCCGCGAGCCCTCCGGTGAGGGAAGGATTTTGCCCTGCTTGAACACCTGGGCGATGGTCCCCAGGGTGGCGCTCCAGGTGCGCTGGCGCGTGGTCGTGCCGGCCACGGTCACGGTGAGGGGGGTGTCGGGCTTGCGCCCGGCGCTCACCAGCTCGGCGGCGGCCGCCGACACCGTCTCCAGCGTCGCGGAGACGACGAGGGTGCCGTCGCTGGCGCCCACCTCGCTCCAGCAGCGCGCGGAGGCGTTGCGGGCGTCCAGGAACCGGACGTCGGCCCCCTGCTTGCTGCTGAGCGGCACACCGGCGTACGCGGGCACGCCGACCGCGGTCGCGACACCGGGGACGACCTCGAAGGGGATGCCTTCGGTCGCGCAGACCAGCATCTCCTCGGCCGCGTTCCCGTCGAGCCCGGGGTCACCGGTGACGGCACGCACGACCCGCCTGCCGGAGCGCGCGGCCTCCATGACAAGATTGGCGGCATCTCGGATCACCGGGACACCGGCGGCTGCTGACTTCTCGTCAGCGACCGTCAGCTGTGGCGTGTCCACCCCCGCGCGCGCATGCGCACGTACGACCTCGAGCACCTCGGGCTCGGCGATCAGTACGTCCGCGGCCGCCAGGGCCTCCACGGCGCGAAGCGTCAGCAGTCCGGGATCGCCCGGGCCGGCACCGAGGAAGGTGACGTGCCCGTGGACGGCGACGGCCGCACGTGCGGAGGTGGTTTGGCTTGTGGGGTTCAAAGCGACCGCTCCCCCATCAGACCGGCCGCGCCCTTCGCCAGCATCTCGTCCGCGAGTTCGCGGCCGAGCGCCATGGCTTCGTCATACGACTGGGGCACGGGACCGGTGGTGGACAGCTGCACCAGCGTGGAACCGTCGAGGGTTCCCACGACTCCACGCAGGCGCATTTCATTGACAGTCTGCCCGTCGGCCAGCAGGTCGGCGAGCGCGCCCACGGGGGCGCTGCAACCGGCCTCCAGGGCGGCGAGCAGGGCACGTTCGGCAGTCACGGCGGCCCGCGTGTACGGGTCGTCGAGCTCTGCGAGCGCGGCGATCAGGTCCGTGTCGGACGCGAGGCACTCCACGGCCAGGGCACCCTGGCCGGGTGCGGGCAGCACGTTGTCCACGGACAGCAGGTCGGTGGCTTCGTCTCCGCGACCGATCCGGTTGAGTCCGGCGGCGGCGAGGACCACGGCGTCGAGCTCGCCGTCCCGCACGAAGCCGATCCGGGTGTCGACGTTGCCGCGGATCGGGACGGTCTCGACGACCTTCCCCAGGCTCCGGGCGTACGCGTGGATCTGCGACAGCCGCCGCGGCGAACCGGTGCCGATGCGCGCACCGTCGGGCAGCTGCTCGAAGGTCAGGCCGTCGCGGGCGACGAGCGCGTCCCGGGGGTCCTCGCGCTGCGGCATGGCCGCGATGACGAGCTCGGCGGGCTGCGTGGTGGGCAGGTCCTTCAGCGAGTGCACGGCGAAGTCGACCTCGCCGCGTACGAGGGCCTCGCGCAGGGCGGTGACGAAGACGCCGGTGCCGCCGATCTGCGAGAGGCTCTCGCGGGACACGTCGCCGTAGGTCGTGATCTCCACGAGCTCGACGGGCCGGCCGGTGATCGCCCGTACCGCCTCGGCGACATGCCCGGACTGGGACATGGCCAGCTTGCTGCGCCGCGTGCCGAGCCTCAGCGGCTGGTCGAGACGTGGATTCATGATGCCCGTCCTGAGTCGTGGTTCTTGTCAGCCTCGTCGGCCCGGCTGACGGAGGCCACCGTCTGCGGGTCGAGATCGAAGAGTTCGCGCAGCGCCTCGGCGTACCCGGCGCCGCCGGGCTCGCTCGCGAGCTGCTTGACGCGCACGGTCGGCGCGTGGAGGAGCTTGTCGACGACGCGCCGCACGGTCTGAGTGACCTCGGCCCGCTGCCGTTCGTCGAGGTCGGGCACGCGCCCGTCGAGCCGCGCCACTTCCATGGCGACGACCTCGGCCGCCATGGCGCGCAGGGCGACCACGGTGGGCGTGATGTGCGCGGCGCGCTGGGCGGCCCCGAACGCGGCCACCTCCTCGGCGACTATCGCGCGCACGGCATCGACGTCGGCGGCCATGGGCGCGTCGGCGGAGGCCTCGGCCAGCGACTCGATGTCCACGAGCCGGACCCCGGGGATCCGGTGCACGGCGGCGTCGATGTCGCGCGGCATGGCGAGGTCCAGCAGCGCGAGCCGTACGGGCTGCGCGTCCACCTGGCTACGGGCCCCCTTGCGCGGCTGCCGCTGCGCGGCGGCCTCGCCCTGGTCGGCCCAGGTCCCGTGGAGTTCCAGCGAGCTGGCGTCGACCCCGGTCAGCGCGGCCCGCCCGTCGGCGGTCCGTGCCGGATCGGAGGCGAGCGCGTCGAGCCCGACGGGACACCCGTCACGGTCCTCGACGGCGACCTTGCTCCGCACGGCCCCGGCATCGGCGATCCGCTGCCCACCGGCCGAAGCGGCGGCCAGCCGCGCGACGAGCTCGGCGTCGACCAATTGCAGCCCCGCCAGGGGGCCCCTCCCAGCGGTAGCTGGGGGAGTTTGAGGCGCGGGGGTCCGGGGGCTGGCCCCCGGCAACGGCGCCGCACCGGCATCGGGTCCGGGGCGAAGCTCCGGGGAACGGCGGAAGGGCGGGTAGGGGACAGCCCCCGCAGGGCGAGACCCCACGGCGGCGGCCACGTCGTCCCCGGTCAGCACCAAGCCAGTGGCACCCGTGCAGGACACGACCACATCGACTCGTGTCAGCTCATCCGCGACACCGGACATCGACACGGCCGAAGCCGCCACCCCGGTGCCCGAGGCAACCAGAATCTCGGCCAACCGCTCCGCCCGCTCGGCGGTCCGGTTCGCCACCACGATCTCGGTGATGCCGACCCGCGCGAGCGTCGCCGCCGCCAGCGAGGACATCGACCCGGCACCGATGACGAGCGCCCGCTTCCCCGCGGCCCACTCCCCCACCGGCGAGTGCACGGCGAGCTGCTCCAGCCCGAAGGTCACCAGCGACTGTCCGGCCCGATCGATCCCGGTCTCGGAGTGCGCCCGCTTGCCGACGCGCAGCGCCTGCTGGAAGAGGTCGTTGATCAGGCGCCCGGCGGTGTGGAGCTCCTGCCCCAGCGCCAGCGCGTCCTTGATCTGCCCGAGGATCTGCCCCTCGCCGACCACCATCGAGTCCAGCCCGCACGCCACCGAGAAGAGGTGGTGGACGGCCCGGTCCTCGTAGTGCACGTAGAGATACGGAGTGAGCTCTTCGAGAGCCACCCCGCTGTGCTGCGCCAGCAGCGTCGACAGCTCGGCGACACCGGCGTGGAACTTGTCCACGTCCGCGTACAGCTCGATGCGGTTGCACGTGGCGAGCACCGCCGCCTCGGCCGCCGGCTCCGCGGCCAGCGTGTCGTGCAGCAGCTTGATCTTGGCATCGGCGGACAGCGAGGCCCGCTCCAGCACGCTCACGGGCGCGCTGCGGTGGCTCAGCCCTACGACGAGCAGACTCATGCCGGCATCACCGCCGGTACGTCGCCCTCCGGGCCGTTCTTGCGCGCGACGGCGGCCGCACGCCCGGCGGGCGGCACGACGGCCGCGGCCGGGGCCGCGCCGGTACCGGCGCCGCCCACCGCGGCGGGGCCGCCGGCGGCGGCAGCCGCGGCGGCTTCCTCGCCGGCCTTGCGCTGCTCGTGGAAGGCCAGGATCTGCAGCTCGATCGACAGGTCGACCTTGCGCACGTCGACGCCGTCCGGCACGGAGAGCACCGTCGGCGCGAAGTTCAGGATGGAGGTCACGCCCGCGGCGATGAGCCGCTCGCTCACCTGCTGGGCAGCCCCGGCCGGGGTCGCGATGACCCCGATGGAGACGCCGTTCTCCTCGATGATCTTCTCGAGGTCGTCGGTGTGCTGTACGGGCATGCCGGCGACCGGCTTGCCGGCCATGGCCGGGTCGGCGTCGATGAGCGCCGCCACGCGGAAGCCGCGGGACGCGAAGCCGCCGTAGTTGGCGAGGGCCGCGCCGAGGTTACCGATTCCGACGATGACGACCGGCCAGTCCTGGGTCAGGCCGAGCTCGCGGGAGATCTGGTAGACGAGGTATTCCACGTCGTACCCGACGCCGCGGGTCCCGTAGGAGCCGAGGTAGGAGAAGTCCTTGCGGAGCTTCGCGGAGTTGACTCCGGCGGCCGCCGCGAGCTCCTCGGAGGAGACCGTGGGTACCGATCGCTCGGAGAGCGCGGTGAGGGCGCGCAAGTACAGCGGAAGCCGGGCGACAGTGGCCTCGGGAATACCTCGGCTGCGGGTCGCCGGTCGGTGAGTTCGGCCAGTTGCCACGATGCTCCTGCGGGATGAGCGGGGCTGCAGGTGGCCACTTGTCCCAGGACCACCCCGTCGAATGCAGGCTATGTCTTTGTGAACGCGTGCACAAAGATTGTGTCCGCTTTGTCCGAGCAAAGTGACCGGGGTCACGCGCCTCGGACAAGCGGAGCGGGAACCACCGACACGCCGAACCCGTTCAAATCCCAAAGGGGGCAAAGCAGCACACACTCCTCACCGAAACGCCCCCGAGACGCTATAAATCGCCCACGATCGTAACCGGCCGAGCGGTCAAGCCTGCAATGCCCGTCGGAGCCGGTCAGGGTTCACCCTCCAGAAGGTGTGCTGTTCGCCGTCCACCAGCACCACGGGAATCTGCTCCCAGTGCAGCCGGTAGAGCTCCTCGTCCTGCGAAATATCCTTCTTCTCCCACTGCGCCCCCGTCTCGGCGCACACCTTCTCCACCACTTCCTCGGCTTCATCACAGAGATGACACCCCGGCTTCCCGATGAGCGTGACCACCCGCTCCTCGGGACGCTTCTTTCCGGCACGGCGCAGCAAAGGACTCATGTCCCCATTCTCCCGCGCCCGCGCACCGGCCGGTCCTGCCCGGAAACCCAGGGCATACGAAGAGTTCACGCCGCCGATTCGCATCGGTTCGGGAACTCCCGAACACAGTGGCTATGCTCGCGTCATGGCCGCTCTGGGATGGCTCACCCCCCGTAGGCGCTCCGCCACCGCGCGGAGCGTGCTGGCAGGCGAGGCCTCGGCCGAGGCCGCCCGCAAGACCGCGCTGGCCGAAGACGATCTCGACGCCCTGGGCCCGGACGCCCCCGAAGCGCCGCGGACCCGGGCCCGCAGGCGCGCCCGGGAAGCCGAAGCCCCGCAGGCCGTCGAGCCGCAGGCCGTCGAGCCGGAGGCCGAGGACGAGCCCGAGGACGAGTTTCCCGTCGCGGGGGACGACCTGGCCGCCGCCTTCTTCGACCTCGACAACACCGTCATGCAGGGCGCCGCGATCTTCCACTTCGGCCGCGGCCTCTACAAGCGGGAGTTCTTCCGCCGCCGCGAACTCGCCCGCTTCGCCTGGCAGCAGGCCTGGTTCCGGCTGGCCGGCGTCGAGGACCCCGACCACATGCAGGACGCCCGCGACAGTGCGCTGTCCATCGTCAAGGGTCACCGGGTCTCCGAACTGATGTCCATCGGCGAGGAGATCTACGACGAGTACATGGCGGAGCGGATCTGGCCCGGCACCCGCGCCCTGGCCCAGGCCCACCTCGACGCCGGCCAGAAGGTGTGGCTGGTGACGGCCGCCCCCGTGGAGACCGCCACGATCATCGCCCGCAGGCTCGGCCTGACCGGGGCCCTGGGCACCGTCGCCGAGTCCGTGGACGGGATCTACACCGGCCGGCTGGTCGGGGAGCCGCTGCACGGCCCCGCCAAGGCGGAGGCGGTGCGCGCCCTGGCCACGGCCGAGGGCCTGGACCTCGCGCGCTGCGCCGCGTACAGCGATTCACACAACGACATTCCGATGCTGTCGCTGGTCGGACATCCTTACGCGATCAATCCCGACACAAAACTGCGCAAGCATGCCCGCGCCCACGATTGGCGCCTGCGCGACTATCGGACCGGTCGCAAGGCCGTGAAGGTCGGCATCCCGGCCGCCGCCGGGGTCGGCGCGATCGCGGGCGGCGCGGCCGCCGCGATCGCCCTGCACCGCCGCCGCAAGTAGCGCCTACGGGGCCCTGCACGGCCCCCGCCCGCCCGCCGGGCCCGCCACCGCGGCCCGCCCCGTGGCCAGGGACATTCGCTCAGGTCTACCCGCGCCCCCGGCGCGGCACTCCGCGCTACCCGACTCGGTCGCGAGCGCCTGCGGAAGCAGCCATTCCGCGCACCCAACCGATCAAGAAGCGATCACCAACTGCTACTGAATATGCCCTCGACACGCAACAGAAGTGTCGGAACCGGTGATTTGAGCAACTGGGTGTAGCGCTGCCTGTACGAAGCGTTATTCTCCTCAAACGCATGCCACCGCCCATCTGTCGCCACGACGGGTGAACGGTCCCGCACTGCACGTGATGGAAGCTCTGCCTCTGGGAGTCCCGTGTACCCACCTGTCGGGGTTGACGCCTCGGGCCTGGCTACGCTGCGCGCAACGGTCATCGACCACCTGCGCGGCTTCGTCCCCACCGCGTACGCCGTCCCCGCCTTCGCCGCCGCGGTCCCCGCCGGACTCGGCCCGGCCGGTCCTTGCTATGCCCTGACCGACGGCGGAGCAACGGTGGGCAGACGTGGACGCACCGGCGCCGCGGCCACCGCAAGCTCAGCCGCCGGGACCACCGCCCCCGCCGCCCGCCGCCCCACCGCGGACAGCGACCAGGCCCGCATGATGGACCTGGTCGAGCGCGCCCAGGCCGGCGAGGCCGAAGCCTTCGGTCGCCTGTACGACCAGTACAGCGACACCGTCTACCGCTACATCTATTACCGCGTGGGCGGCAAGGCGACCGCGGAGGATCTCACCAGTGAGACCTTCCTGCGCGCGCTGCGCCGCATCTCCACCTTCACCTGGCAGGGCCGCGACTTCGGCGCCTGGCTCGTGACGATCGCCCGCAACCTGGTCGCCGACCACTTCAAGTCGAGCCGCTTCCGCCTGGAGGTCACCACAGGCGAAATGCTCGACGCCAACGAAGTGGAAAGGTCCCCCGAGGACTCCGTCCTGGAGTCCCTCTCCAACGCGGCCCTGCTGGAAGCCGTACGGAAACTCAATCCGCAGCAGCAGGAGTGCGTGACCCTGCGCTTCCTGCAGGGCCTCTCGGTCGCCGAGACGGCCAGGGTGATGGGGAAGAACGAGGGCGCCATCAAGACGCTCCAGTACCGGGCGGTGCGCACGCTGGCCCGCCTCCTCCCCGACGACGCCCGCTGACGCCACCTCCCCTCTCACATTCGGTATGCCTCCCTGATGACATTGATGACACCGACGACGCTGTGGTCCGATCATCCTTCGTCCGTAACCCAAGTGCCACGCCGCTCGTTGTGGGGAATGCAGGCTCCCTGTGGACAAGCCCTGCCCGAAGCCGCTCACCCGAAAGGGTGGATGTGCTCAAGGAAGGCAACCTTCCGGACACCTTGGGGAGTCGATCGTCATGACGAGAGGAGGTGCCGCCAGTGATCGCGAACGTGACTCCGCACCGGCGGGCGAACGCCTTCGCCCTGGCCCTGGAGGATCGGACCCCGTCCGACCTTTCGGAACCGGACCCGGCGGCCGAGCAGTCCGAGGCACCTGCCGAACCTGCCGACCACGACCGGTTGTTGGCCCTGGCGAGCGTGCTCGGCGAAAGAATGCCGCGCCCAGTGCTGGATCCCGAGGTCAAAGTGGTGCAACGAGCTCAGCTCATTGCCGCCATGGAGACCATGGTGATGGAGGAAAGGGCCGGGGGCAGTGCCGCCTCGGACCCTCAAGTGCCCGAACAGCGGACCGGCCGCGGCGCCCACCGGGCGACCTCGCTCCGGAAAATGCGGCCCCGCTCCCGCTGGTCCAAGGGCATCGCAGCGGGCGGCCTCACCGTAGGTGTGGCCGCGGGGGCCTTCAGCGGCGTGGCCGCTGCGAGCACGGACGCCCTGCCGGGTGATCACCTGTACCCCGTGAAGCGGGGCATGGAGGACATCCGGCTCGGGATGGCCGCGGACGATTCGGACCGGGGCGAGCTCTATCTCGACCAGGCCTCGAACCGCCTGTCGGAAGCCCGGCGGCTGATGGAACGCGGCAGGCTGGGCCCGCTGGACCACGAGTCCCTCGGCGAGATCCGCCGGGCGCTCGCGGGCATGAAGCACGATGCCTCGGAGGGCCACCGGCTGCTCCAGGCCGCGTACGAACGGGACGGCTCGCTCGGCCCGATCCAGACCCTGTCCTCGTTCTCCCGCTCGCACCGCGACGCGTGGGACAAGCTCCGGGGCAACCTCCCCATGCAGCTCACGGACGTGGGCGGCGAAGTGGAGTCGGTCTTCCGGGCCATAGACGAAGACGTGGCGCCGCTCCAGAGCCTGCTCCCCAAGCCTCCCGAGCAGACCCGCGGCTCCGGCCCCTCCGCCAAGCCGAGCACCCCGGCGGGCAAGCAGCAGACGGCACCCACCCAGGGCGCTCCGTCCGCGACTCCCGCTCCGTCCGCGGGTGAACCCTCCGGCTCCGCGAAGACCCCGTCCCCGGGCGGTGGCCTCCTCGGAGGTACGGGCAACCTGCTGAACCCGCCCGCGGGCCAGCAGCCGACCCCGGCCGCGTCCGGCACCCCGGGCCACCCGCAGCCGGACATCACCCTCCCGCCGCTCCTCCCGGGCCTGCTCCCGGGCCTGGGCATCAAGGCGGAGGACGCGGACTAGCGCACCGGGACGAACGCACCCGGAACGAACGCCGGCGGGGCTGGATTCCAGCCCCGCCGGCGTTCGGCACGTCAGAAGAAGACGGACCTGCGCTGCACCAGCAGCTTGTACAGCGTGTGCTGGATCTGTTCGCGCACCTGATCCGTCAGGTTGAACATCAGCATCGGATCCTCCGCCGCCTCCGCCGCATAACCCGCGGTCTCGATCGGCTCCCCGAACTGGATCGTCCACTTCGTCGGCAGCGGCACCGCCCCGAGCGGCCCCAGCCACGGGAACGTCGGAGTGATCGGGAAGTACGGGATCCCCAGCAGCCGCGCCAGCGTCTTCGCGTTGCCGATCATCGGGTAGATCTCCTCGGCCCCCACGATGGAGCAGGGCACGATCGGCGTCCCGGCCCGCAGCGCGGTCGAGACGAACCCGCCCCGCCCGAACCGCTGGAGCTTGTACCGCTCGCCGAACGGCTTCCCTATCCCCTTGAAGCCCTCGGGCATGACGCCCACCAGCTCCCCGGCCTCCAGCAGCCGCTGCGCGTCCTCCGCACAGGCCAGCGTGTGCCCCGCCTTGCGCGCGAGCTCGTTCACCCCGGGCAGCATGAACACCAGGTCCGCCGCGAGCAGCCGCAGGTGCCGCTCCGCGGGGTGGTGGTCGTGCACGGCCACCTGGAGCATCAGCCCGTCCAGCGGCAGCGTCCCGGAGTGGTTGGCGACGATCAGCGCGCCGCCCTCCTTCGGGATGTTCTCGATGCCCTTGACCTCGACCCGGAAGTACTTGTCGAACAGCGGCCGCATCAGGGACATCAGGACCTGGTCCGTCAGCTCCTTGTCGTAGCCGAAGTCGTCGACCTCGTACTCCCCGGTGATCCGGCGCCGCAGGAACGCCAGCCCCCCGGCGATCCGCCGGTCCCAGCCCTCACCGGTCGCACCCGAGGGCTCCGGCACGGCCGCCACCACGGGCTCCACCGCCGGCTTCGGCTCGGGCGCCTCCGGCGCCACCCGCACCCGCCTCTGGGGCCGGCGCCGCGGCCGGTCCTCGTCGAACGGAATGACCTTGGCGTCCGCCACTATCGCTTCGCTCCCTCAGTCACATCACCAGCGTCTACCCCCAGCAGCCCCGCCACCCGGTCCACGGCCCGCCCCGCCCGCTCCGGCGGCAGCAGCCCGCTCCCCCGGCTCCGCGTGAAGTCGGCGAAGGTCTCGGCGGTCGTGTACATCGGCCGGAACCCCAGCACTTCGCGCATCTGGGTGGTCTCCACGACCCGCCCGTGCGTGAGGAGCCTTATCTGCTCCGGCGAGAAGTCCGTCGCCCCGACCGCCCGCAGCGCCGAGCCCACCCAGGTCACCCCGGGCAGCGGCAGCGGCAGCGCCGGCCGCCCGAGCCGCCGCGTGCACTGGGACAGCAGCAGCACCCCGTCACCCGCGATGTTGAAGGTCCCGCTGTTCAGGGTCCCGCGTTCGGGCTCTCCCGCCGCGAGCCGCAGCACGTCCAGGACGTCGTCCTCGTGCACGAACTGCAGGCGCGGGTCGTAGCCCAGCACGGTCGGGATCAGGGGCATCGAGAAGTATTCGGCGAGCGCCGAGTCGGCGAAGGGGCCGAGGATGTTCGCGAGCCGCAGTACGCACACGGCGACGTCGGGCCGCCTGCGCGCGAAGCCGCGTACGTACCCTTCGACCTCCACCGCGTCCTTGGCGAAGCCGGCCGCGGGCAGCGATTTGGGCTGCGTGGTCTCGGTGAAGACGGCCGGATCCTTCGAGGTGCCCCCGTACACACTGGTACTGGACTTCACCACGAGGCGGCGTACCGTCGGGGACTTCTGGCAGGCTCCGAGGAGCTGCATCGTCCCGATGACGTTGGTTTCCTTGACGGTGCTGTACGAACCCGAGCCCGCGCCAGTCGCCGCGCCGCCGGTCACCGCCAGGTGGACCACCGTGTCCACGTTGTTCTCGGCGAGCACACGGGCGATCGCCGACTGCCTGATGTCCGTACGGACGAACTCGGCCGATCCCAGCCGGTGCGGCGGCGTCACCGCGTCGACCGCGATCACCCGCTCGACCTCCGGGTCCCGCTGGATCCGCCGTACGAAACGGCCCCCCAGCTGCCGGGCAGCCCCGGTAACGAGCACGACCTTCCCCACGAGCTCAGCGCCTCCCTCGAAGAAGTCCCCCGGCTGCACCGCAGCCCCTCCACCAGGATGGTGGAGGGGCTGCGGAGAACACGTACAGCTGCCGTTTACTTCTTGTTACGACGCTGGACGCGGGTGCGCTTGAGCAGCTTGCGGTGCTTCTTCTTAGCCATCCGCTTACGCCGCTTCTTGATAACAGAGCCCACGACTACCCTCGCTCATCTCTCACTCGGTGCGGGGCGTCTGGGCCCACACGACCTACGTCGGCCTAGCCTACCCGCCCGAGCTCTGAGCTTGTAATCCGAGTGCTTCCGAGGGGTCGCCAGGTGCTCCCGGCCCTTGCCCTCAGGCCGATTCCACCCCCACGAAGGACTCGCGAAGGTACTCGTGCACCGCGTTTTCCGGGACCCGGAAGGACCGGCCCACCCGGATTGCGGGCAGATGTCCGTTGTGCACCAGGCGGTACACGGTCATCTTCGACACTCGCATCACCGAGGCGACCTCCGCCACGGTCAGGAACTGAACCTCACTGAGAGGCCTCTCGCCAGCAGCCATGACACACCTTGACCTTCCGCGCATGACGGGCACCGGCTTCCCCTCCGGTTACGCCCCGTCGTCGCACGCTCACTCCCCAGAGTAGGGGCGTGTGATACGAGTGGGGAAGAGGAGCTACGGCCACTCCTGTCCGCCCGGCAGCCGAGCCCGGTCGAGCACGTAACGGGTGAGCGGCAGGTAGTAGTCCGCGCGCACCGCGTCATCAAGCGGAACGACCACCGACACCTGCCCCTCGGCCTCCCCCACGAACAGCGCCGGATCATCCGTATCGGCCAGACCGATGGCCTCCACACCGAGCTGACCTGCGCCGCAGACCCACCCGTGATCCCCCACCACCAGCCCCGGCAGCGGCCCTCCGGCTTTCGCCAGCGCCCCCAGCGCGATGCGAACCGGCAGCGGCGAATGGCTGTGTGCGCCGGTCGCGCTCCCGGGCGCACGCCCGTCGCTTTCCCGCACCAGTGCGACCCCCCGTACGTAATCGATCCTGTGCCGACGTACGCCGAACCGGGTCTGCATGTCGACGACGGCCCCCCGCGCCGGGGTGAGGACATCACATCCCGCCGCCGACAGCGCCTGCGCCAACGTGGCGTAGAACCCCAGGAGCCGGTGCGGGTGACCGGTCCCGAACAGCACGGGCGCCCGTGCCCCGGCGGCCGCGCGCAGCCGCCCCGCGAAGGCCTCCAGCCCCGCCACCGTGCACTCCGGATCGATCACGTCCGGCCCGCTGACGTGCGCCGGATCCGCCGAGACCCCGCACTTGTCCGACATCAGCCGCAGGAGGTCACCCTCGCCCCAGCCCCACTCCGGATCCAGCCCCAGCAGCACCCGCGGATCGCGCGCCGCGAACAGCCGGTAGCTCCGCAGGCTCTCCTCCCGTGAAGTGGCGACGGGCCCGGCCAACCGGGCGGCCAGCAAATGCGCACGCAGCGCGCCGGTGCTCAACACGCTCCGATGCTGCCTCAACACATCTGCCGGATCACCAATTCCGGGGAACAGCCCCACAGTTGGCGTAAGACTTCCCGCCGTGTACGAATCGGCCGCCGGGGCTCAGGCCAGCATGCCGCGCAGCGGGAACACGGCCCGCCGAGTTGCCAGCACGGCCTGATCGGTACGGTCCGCCGGGTCGTAGCCCGCGTCCCAGTCCCGCCACAGCGGCGTCCGGCCGTCCGTCATCCGGGCCGGGGCCACCTGCCGGGTCCGCGCGTACGCCTCATCCCGCCAGGACGCCGGGATCGCCGTCTCGGGATCGATCGGCTTGTGACCGGCGATGGCCACCAGATGCGTCCACGACCGCGGTACGACGTCCACGACCGCGTACCCGCCACCGCCCAGCGCCAGCCAGCGGCCGTCCGCGTGCTCGTGCGCCAGCGCGTGACACGCCTCCTGGACCGCCCGCTGGGCGTCCAGCGACACCGCCAGATGCGCCAGCGGGTCCTCGAAGTGGGTATCGGCCCCGTGCTGGGTCACCAGCACCTGCGGCCGGAAGTCCGCCAGCAGCTCCGGCACCACCGAGTGGAAGGCGCGCAGCCAGCCCTCGTCCCCGGTCCCGGCCGGCACCGCGATGTTCACCGCCGAGCCCTCGGCCGACGGCCCGCCCGTCTCCTCGGGCCAGCCGGTCTGCGGGAACAGCGTGCGCGGATGCTCGTGCAGCGAGACGGTCAGTACCCGCGGGTCGTCCCAGAAGGCCGCCTGCACGCCGTCCCCGTGGTGCACGTCCACGTCCACGTACGCGACCCGCTCGGCCCCCAGCTCCAGCAGCCGGGCGATGGCCAGCGCCGCGTCGTTGTACACGCAGAACCCGGCCGCGCCGCCCGGCATCGCGTGGTGCAGCCCGCCGGCGAAGTTGACCGCGTGCTCCGCGTCCCCGCGCCAGATCGCCTCGGCGCCCGCCACCGACTGCCCGGCGATCAGCGCGGACGCCTCGTGCATTCCGTGGAAGGCCGGATCGTCCATGGTCCCGAGCCCGTACGAGCCGTCCGCGACCCCGGGGTCCGCCGACACCTCGCGCACGGCCGCCACGTAGTCCTCGCGGTGGACGAGGCGCAGCGTGGACTCCCCGGCCTGCCGCCCGGCCCGCACCTCGAGTTCCCGGTCGAGCCCGAAGGCCCGTACCAGGCCCATGGTCAGTGCCAGGCGCACCGGGTCCATCGGATGGCTGGGTCCGAAGTCATACTTCGTTACCGCCTCGTCCCACATCAACAGCCCTGTCACCGACTCGCCGCTCATGCCCGACACCGTATCGGGCGCCCTGCGCCCCGAACGAGCGGGCGTAGAAAAGAGTGACGAGGACGAGCACCATCGGCACGAGCATCGCGCCCCGGTAGTTCCAGGCGTCGCCGATCCCGCCGACGAGCGGCGCTCCGATCAGGAAGCCGACGTAGTTGAAGATGTTGAGCCGCGCGATCGCCGTGTCGGAGGAGTTCGGGAACAGCCGGCCCGCGGCGGCGAAGGTCTGGGGCACGATCACGCACAGCCCGATCCCCAGCAGCGTGAAGCCGAGCATCCCCGACCACGCCCCGGGCGCGGCCGCGACCACTGCGAAGCCGAGCGCGGCGACGACCGAACCGATCCGTACGACGGCCACGGCCCCGAAGCGGCGTACGCCCTGGTCCCCGACGGCCCGGCCGAGCAGGGTGGTCACCATGTAGACGTTGTAGGGCACGGTCGCGAGCTGCTCGGAGGAGCCCAGGACGTCCTGGAGGTACTTGGCGCTCCAGTTCGACACCGTGGAGTCCCCGATGTACGCGCAGGCCATCACCAGGCACAGCGGCAGCAGCAGCTTGAACCCGCCGGCCCCCAGCCCCTTCCCCTCACCGGCGGAGGCCTGCCCGGCCTCCTGGTCCACGTAGAACCGGCTGGCGAAGAGCGCAAGCGGCAGCAGGATCACCACGGCGGGCAGGTACGAGGTGAACAGCGCGAGGTGCCAGTGCGCCCCGGCCCAGGCGGCGGACGCGCCGACGATCCCGCCGAGGCTGTACGAGGCGTGGAAGCCCAGCATGATGCTGCGGCCGTAGGCGCCCTGGAGGCTGACCCCGAGCATGTTCATGGAGGCGTCGAGCGACCCCACGAACAGCCCGAACGCCCCGAGCGCCACCGCCGCCTGCCACATCTCGTCGCCCGCGCCGGCCGCGAGGAGCGCCAGCAGGACGAGCGGCTGCGCCCACCGCAGTACGGTGCTGGGCGCGATCCGCTTCACCAGGTGCTCGGTGACGACGCTGGAGAGCCCGGCGAGGATCGGCACGGCGGCCAGGAAGGCCGGCAGCAGCGCGTTGGATATGCCGTACCGGTCCTGGATGGCGGGGATCCGTGTCACGAGCAGGGCGAAGGTCACGCCCTGCACGAAGAAACTGAAGCCTAGGGCCCCGCGCCCGCGGCTCAGCCGCGCGTCTGCTGTCATGGCGGCTCAGCGTAGGCGCCGGTCCTACCGGTGGGTAGAGCGATCACATATCGATTGGGTCAGTGATCGAATCCGCCGGTGTAGCCGCCCTCCAGGCCGAGCAGTCCGAGCAGCTGGGCCATGTCCCCGAAGTATCCGGTGGCGCCGGGCAGCCGGTCCGCGGGCATCATCGCGGTGTAGGCGAAGACGTCCATGCCCGCGGCGATGGCGGCCTGGACGCCGAGCGGGCTGTCCTCGACGACCACGCAGCGGGCGGGGGCGACGCCCATCTGGTCGGCGGCGTGCCGGAACAGGTCCGGGGCCGGCTTGCCCTTGCCCACGTCCTCGGAGCTGAAGATCCACTCCTCTTCGAACCACTCGTCCAGCCCGGAGGCCCGGTGCCCGACGCGGATCCGTTCGTGGCTCCCGGAGGAGGCGAGGCAGTAGGCCGTGCCCGTCTCGACGAGTGCGGCCAGTACGTCCCCGACTCCGGGCACGGGCTTGAGCTCCCGCTCGAAGGCCGCGAAGGTGCGCGCGTGCAGCGTCTCGTCGAAGTCGTCCGGCAGCACCCTCCCGGTCCGCTCCCGTACGAGGTCGTGCACCCGGTGCACCGCGGCTCCCATGTAGTCGCGCAGCGACTCCTCGTACGTGGTCGGGTGCCCCAGCTCGGTCAGATACCCGGCGAGGATGCTGTTGGCGAGCGGCTCACTGTCCACCAGCACGCCGTCGTTGTCGAAGATGACGAGGTCGTAGCCCATGCGACAACCCTACGAGCCGTCAGCACCAATCCATCCGGACCCCATGCCGGGCATCCGCAGGACATCCGAAGAACCTCGCCCCCGCCTGCTCGCCCATTCCGGTGACCGTTCATCGCGCGGGCCGCCCGACACCCCTGTCGGAGACTCTGTCGGAACCCCTGTCGATCGGAACCCCTGTCGAACGGAACGCGGTCAGCGCCCGGCGTCGGCCGCGACCGAGTCGATGACGCCCCGCCAGGTCCGGCGGTAGCCCTCGCGGAGCGGCCCGCCGGCCAGGTCGAGGACGTCCCGGGCCGCGTCGATCAGCGCCGCCGGGTCCCCCGAGACACACAGCCACAGGTGCCCGTCGAGCAGCGCGGCCCCCCGCTCGCCGTCGGCTTCCCGAAGCCGCCTCGGGAGCCACTTCCCGCCCCCGTTCCATGCCCTGTGGTGGTCGAGGAGCAGATCGGCGGCGCCGCCCAGGACCACCCCGGCCACGGCGATCCGCTCGACGGGATCCTGCACGTCACCCAGATCGTCCAGCGCGTCCGTGAGCCCGTACCGCTTCGTCTCCAAGGTCTCGGGATCCAGCGCCGCCGGCCCCTGCCGCAGGTCCGCTTCGGCCAGTGCCCGCGCCCGGCCGGCCGCGCCGTCCCGGTCGACCAGGACCAGACCCGAGGCGTACATGGTCTGCAGGACGGCCCGCCGGCTGGCGAGATCCGCCGCGAAGAGCTCGGCGAGGCCGGTCCGGGTCTGGACGAACAGCTCCACGACCCGCCCTTCGACGCGGAGCGTCTCCCGGTAGGTCTCGCCGTCGTCGGCGACGAGCACCGCGATGTCCAGGTCACTGCTCGCGGTCGCCCGCCCCGCGGCCGTGGATCCGGCCAGGATCACGGCGAGGGCTTCGGGGAAACGGTCGCGCGCGATGCGCCGCGCCAACTCGATGGGGTCTACATCCAGGTCCATGCCGATCAGGCTTCCACGAACCCCGGCCGCCGGCCACGGATTTTGTACCCCTTGCTGAAAAAGGGCTGTGAACGCAGAAAAGCCCCGTACCAGTTCCCTGGTACGGGGCTTTCTACAATGATTGTTCGGCGGCGTCCTACTCTCCCACAGGGTCCCCCCTGCAGTACCATCGGCGCTGAAAGGCTTAGCTTCCGGGTTCGGAATGTAAACCGGGCGTTTCCCTAACGCTATGACCACCGAAACACTATGAAGTTAACCAACCGGATATGAACACAGTTCGTTACTTCAGAACTAACACAGTGGACGCGAGCAACTGAGGACAAGCCCTCGGCCTATTAGTACCAGTCAGCTCCACCCGTTACCGGGCTTCCACATCTGGCCTATCAACCCAGTCGTCTACTGGGAGCCTTACCCTCTCAAGGAGGTGGGAATACTCATCTTGAAGCAGGCTTCCCGCTTAGATGCTTTCAGCGGTTATCCCTCCCGAACGTAGCCAACCAGCCATGCCCTTGGCAGGACAACTGGCACACCAGAGGTTCGTCCGTCCCGGTCCTCTCGTACTAGGGACAGCCCTTCTCAATATTCCTACGCGCACAGCGGATAGGGACCGAACTGTCTCACGACGTTCTAAACCCAGCTCGCGTACCGCTTTAATGGGCGAACAGCCCAACCCTTGGGACCGACTCCAGCCCCAGGATGCGACGAGCCGACATCGAGGTGCCAAACCATCCCGTCGATATGGACTCTTGGGGAAGATCAGCCTGTTATCCCCGGGGTACCTTTTATCCGTTGAGCGACGGCGCTTCCACAAGCCACCGCCGGATCACTAGTCCCGACTTTCGTCCCTGCTCGACCCGTCGGTCTCACAGTCAAGCTCCCTTGTGCACTTACACTCAACACCTGATTGCCAACCAGGCTGAGGGAACCTTTGGGCGCCTCCGTTACTTTTTGGGAGGCAACCGCCCCAGTTAAACTACCCATCAGACACTGTCCCTGATCCGGATCACGGACCGAGGTTAGACATCCAGCACGACCAGAGTGGTATTTCAACGGCGACTCCACCATGACTGGCGTCACAGCTTCAAAGTCTCCCACCTATCCTACACAAGCCGAACCGAACACCAATATCAAACTATAGTAAAGGTCCCGGGGTCTTTCCGTCCTGCTGCGCGAAACGAGCATCTTTACTCGTAGTGCAATTTCACCGGGCCTATGGTTGAGACAGTCGAGAAGTCGTTACGCCATTCGTGCAGGTCGGAACTTACCCGACAAGGAATTTCGCTACCTTAGGATGGTTATAGTTACCACCGCCGTTTACTGGCGCTTAAGTTCTCAGCTTCGCCACACCGAAATGTGACTAACCGGTCCCCTTAACGTTCCAGCACCGGGCAGGCGTCAGTCCGTATACATCGCCTTACGGCTTCGCACGGACCTGTGTTTTTAGTAAACAGTCGCTTCTCGCTGGTCTCTGCGGCCACCCCCAGCTCAGGAAGCAAGTTCCTTCACCAGTGATGGCCCCCCTTCTCCCGAAGTTACGGGGGCATTTTGCCGAGTTCCTTAACCATAGTTCACCCGAACGCCTCGGTATTCTCTACCTGACCACCTGAGTCGGTTTAGGGTACGGGCCGCCATGAAACTCGCTAGAGGCTTTTCTCGACAGCATAGGATCATCCACTTCACCACAATCGGCTCGGCATCAGGTCTCAGCCTTATATGAGGGACGGATTTGCCTACCCCTCGGCCTACACCCTTACCCCGGGACTACCACCGCCCGGGCTGGACTACCTTCCTGCGTCACCCCATCGCTTACCTACTACAAGTCTGGTTCGTCGGCTCCACCACTTTCCTTTCCCCGAAGGGTCCGGAACGGCTTCACGGACTTAGCATCGCCTGATTCGATATTGGGCGTTTCAAAGCGGGTACCGGAATATCAACCGGTTGTCCATCGACTACGCCTGTCGGCCTCGCCTTAGGTCCCGACTTACCCTGGGCAGATCAGCTTGACCCAGGAACCCTTAGTCAATCGGCGCACACGTTTCTCACGTGTGTATCGCTACTCATGCCTGCATTCTCACTCGTGAACCGTCCACAACTAGCTTCCGCTGCTGCTTCACCCGGCACACGACGCTCCCCTACCCATCACAGCGGGCGTTGGCCCTATTGCTGCAATGACACGACTTCGGCGGTACGCTTGAGCCCCGCTACATTGTCGGCGCGGAATCACTTGACCAGTGAGCTATTACGCACTCTTTCAAGGGTGGCTGCTTCTAAGCCAACCTCCTGGTTGTCTCTGCGACTCCACATCCTTTCCCACTTAGCGTACGCTTAGGGGCCTTAGTCGATGCTCTGGGCTGTTTCCCTCTCGACCATGGAGCTTATCCCCCACAGTCTCACTGCCACGCTCTCACTTACCGGCATTCGGAGTTTGGCTAAGGTCAGTAACCCGGTAGGGCCCATCGCCTATCCAGTGCTCTACCTCCGGCAAGAAACACGTGACGCTGCACCTAAATGCATTTCGGGGAGAACCAGCTATCACGGAGTTTGATTGGCCTTTCACCCCTAACCACAGGTCATCCCCCAGGTTTTCAACCCTGGTGGGTTCGGTCCTCCACGAAGTCTTACCTCCGCTTCAACCTGCCCATGGCTAGATCACTCCGCTTCGGGTCTAGAGCGTGCAACTCAATCGCCCTATTCGGACTCGCTTTCGCTACGGCTTCCCCACACGGGTTAACCTCGCTACACACCGCTAACTCGCAGGCTCATTCTTCAAAAGGCACGCAGTCACGACCGTTATTCCGAAGAATAACGGCGACGCTCCCACGGCTTGTAGGCACACGGTTTCAGGTACTATTTCACTCCGCTCCCGCGGTACTTTTCACCATTCCCTCACGGTACTATCCGCTATCGGTCACCAGGGAATATTTAGGCTTAGCGGGTGGTCCCGCCAGATTCACACGGGATTTCTCGGGCCCCGTGCTACTTGGGAGATTCTTAAGCAAGCCGCTGATGTTTCGTCTACGGGGGTCTTACCCTCTACGCCGGACCTTTCGCATGTCCTTCGACTACATCAACGGTTTCTGACTCGCCGACCGGCCGGCAGACCGATCAAAAGAATTCCCACAACCCCGCATGCGCAACCCCTGCCGGGTATCACACGCATACGGTTTGGCCTGATCCGGTTTCGCTCGCCACTACTCCCGGAATCACGGTTGTTTTCTCTTCCTGCGGGTACTGAGATGTTTCACTTCCCCGCGTTCCCTCCACACTGCCTATGTGTTCAGCAGTGGGTGACAGCCCATGACGACTGCCGGGTTTCCCCATTCGGACACCCCCGGATCAAAGCTCAGTTGGCAGCTCCCCGGGGCCTATCGCGGCCTCTCACGTCCTTCATCGGTTCCTGGTGCCAAGGCATCCACCGTGCGCCCTTAAAAACTTGGCCACAGATGCTCGCGTCCACTGTGTAGTTCTCAAGCAACGACCAGCCACCCATCACCCTCACCTACTAGAAGTGAAGTTCACTGGGGCCGGCATCGCAGAAGATAAGACCTTACGGCCGTACCCTCAGATACCCAACAACGTGCCAAGCACGATCCCCGCCACTCAAACTGTTTTCCACGCCGAAGCAGTACTCACAGAAGGTTTTGGAAACCGTGCCAACTAATCAACGTTCCACCCTGAGCTGACCGTGCAGAACGTTTGTCTGCAATCGGTACTGTGCTCCTTAGAAAGGAGGTGATCCAGCCGCACCTTCCGGTACGGCTACCTTGTTACGACTTCGTCCCAATCGCCAGTCCCACCTTCGACAGCTCCCTCCCTTACGGGTTGGGCCACCGGCTTCGGGTGTTACCGACTTTCGTGACGTGACGGGCGGTGTGTACAAGGCCCGGGAACGTATTCACCGCAGCAATGCTGATCTGCGATTACTAGCAACTCCGACTTCATGGGGTCGAGTTGCAGACCCCAATCCGAACTGAGACCGGCTTTTTGAGATTCGCTCCACCTCACGGTATCGCAGCTCATTGTACCGGCCATTGTAGCACGTGTGCAGCCCAAGACATAAGGGGCATGATGACTTGACGTCGTCCCCACCTTCCTCCGAGTTGACCCCGGCGGTCTCCTGTGAGTCCCCATCACCCCGAAGGGCATGCTGGCAACACAGGACAAGGGTTGCGCTCGTTGCGGGACTTAACCCAACATCTCACGACACGAGCTGACGACAGCCATGCACCACCTGTATACCGACCACAAGGGGGGCACTATCTCTAATGCTTTCCGGTATATGTCAAGCCTTGGTAAGGTTCTTCGCGTTGCGTCGAATTAAGCCACATGCTCCGCTGCTTGTGCGGGCCCCCGTCAATTCCTTTGAGTTTTAGCCTTGCGGCCGTACTCCCCAGGCGGGGAACTTAATGCGTTAGCTGCGGCACCGACGACGTGGAATGTCGCCAACACCTAGTTCCCAACGTTTACGGCGTGGACTACCAGGGTATCTAATCCTGTTCGCTCCCCACGCTTTCGCTCCTCAGCGTCAGTAATGGCCCAGAGATCCGCCTTCGCCACCGGTGTTCCTCCTGATATCTGCGCATTTCACCGCTACACCAGGAATTCCGATCTCCCCTACCACACTCTAGCTAGCCCGTATCGAATGCAGACCCGAGGTTAAGCCTCGGGCTTTCACATCCGACGTGACAAGCCGCCTACGAGCTCTTTACGCCCAATAATTCCGGACAACGCTTGCGCCCTACGTATTACCGCGGCTGCTGGCACGTAGTTAGCCGGCGCTTCTTCTGCAGGTACCGTCACTTTCGCTTCTTCCCTGCTGAAAGAGGTTTACAACCCGAAGGCCGTCATCCCTCACGCGGCGTCGCTGCATCAGGCTTTCGCCCATTGTGCAATATTCCCCACTGCTGCCTCCCGTAGGAGTCTGGGCCGTGTCTCAGTCCCAGTGTGGCCGGTCGCCCTCTCAGGCCGGCTACCCGTCGTCGCCTTGGTGGGCCATTACCCCACCAACAAGCTGATAGGCCGCGGGCTCATCCTTCACCGCCGGAGCTTTTAACCCCCGCCCATGCAGGCAGGAGTGTTATCCGGTATTAGACCCCGTTTCCAGGGCTTGTCCCAGAGTGAAGGGCAGATTGCCCACGTGTTACTCACCCGTTCGCCACTAATCCACCCCGAAGGGCTTCATCGTTCGACTTGCATGTGTTAAGCACGCCGCCAGCGTTCGTCCTGAGCCAGGATCAAACTCTCCATGAATGTTTACCCGTAATCGGGTGCACACGCACTTAGAGCGGGACAGTCATGTCGGAATAAGACCGACCGTCCACTGCGTCCTCGCTGTGTAATTGCCTGCAAGCATCACGGCAGAACCGCGACCTCACAGGTCTTTTTCAAAGGAACCTCATCCACCGAGGTGGACGGGGTATCAACTTTTTGGCGTTGATTTTTGGCACGCTGTTGAGTTCTCAAGGAACGGACGCTTCCTTTGTACTCACCCTCTCGGGCTTTCCTCCGGGCGCTTCCTTCGTTGTTCTTGCGTTTCCGACTCTATCAGAGTCGGTCTCGCTTGTTTTTCGCCTTCCAGGTTTTGCGCTTTCGCGCTTTTTCCCTTTCCGGCGAGTCCGACTCTATCAGATCCTTTCGGGCCTGACTCCCAGTCAGCGGGGTTTGTCGTTGGGGCTGTTGGGCCCTTGCGACGAGTGAGACAGTAGCGGATTCCTTGCCCCCGAACCTAATCGGGGGCCGCGTTCGAGAACGCGGATTCCTCATTCGCAAATACGCATGAAAACAGAGACGACGGAGTGCGTCGCTCGTTCGAATGTGTAGTGCGGGATGGCCGTCCGGGGACCGACCGGGGTCGGCGCTCACTTCGGACAACTCGAAGAACCTTACGGATCCGGCACAGGTGTGTCAACCCCTGCCTTGGCGTCACCCTGAGGGGCGCCCGGGTGGGCGGTACGGGGCCCGGCGTGGCCCCGTACCGCCCGGGTGTCAGCTGTTGCCGGAGGCCAGTTCGCGGCTGCGGTCGCGGGCCGCTTCGAGGGCGGCGATCAGGGCGGCGCGGACTCCGTGCTTCTCCAGCTCCACGATCGCGTTGATGGTGGTGCCGGCCGGGGAGGTGACGGCCTCGCGGAGCTTGACCGGGTGTTCCCCGCTGTCGCGGAGCATGACGGCCGCGCCGATGGCGGCCTGCACGATCAGGTCGTGGGCCTGGGCGCGGGGCAGGCCCAGGAGGATGCCCGCGTCGGTCATGGCTTCGACGAGGAAGTAGAAGTAGGCCGGGCCCGAGCCGGACAGGGCGGTGGCCGCGTCCTGTTGGGATTCGGGGACGCGCAGGGTCTTGCCCACGCCTCCGAAGATCTCCTCGGTGTGCAGGAGGTGCGCGGATGTGGCGTGGCTGCCGGCCGAGATGACGGACATGGCCTCGTCGACCAGGGCCGGGGTGTTCGTCATGACGCGGACGACCGGGGTGCCGGGGGCGAGCCGCTCCTCGAAGAAGGAGGTCGGGATGCCGGCCGCGCCGCTGATGACCAGGCGGTCGGCGGGGACGTGCGGGGCGAGCTCTTCGAGGAGCTTGCCCATGTCCTGCGGCTTCACGGTGAGGATGAGGGTGTCGGCGCGCTTGGCGGCCTCGGCGTTGCTGACGGCCTCGACCCCGTAGCGGGTGCGGAGCTCCTCGGCGCGCTCCGCGCGGCGGGCGGTGACGAGGAGCTTGGAGGCGGGCCAGCCGCCGCGGATCATTCCGCTGAGCAGGGCCTCGCCGATCTTGCCGGTACCGAGGACTGCGACTGTCTGGGTCATGCCTTCATCTTTGCATCCGGGTGCGGAGGGGCGGTTCGGTGTCCGCAGTGCGGTCAGGCCTTGGGAGTCAGGGCGTGCGGCGGCGCAGGGTGGCGGCGCCGAGGGTCAGGACGAGGAGGGCGCACCCGGCGACGACGAAGGCGTCGCGCAGGAAGTCGGTGGTCATGTCGGTGTGGGTGAGGACCTGGGTCATGCCGTCGACGGCGTAGGACATGGGCAGGACGTTCGAGATCCCCTCCAGGACCGGCTGCATGGTGTCGCGCGGGGCGAAGAGGCCGCAGAGCAGCAGCTGCGGGAAGATCACGGCCGGCATGAACTGGACGGCCTGGAACTCGGACGCGGCGAAGGCGGAGACGAACAGGCCGAGGGCCGTGCCGAGGAGTGCGTCGAGCAGGGCCACGAGCAGCAGCAGCCACGGGGAGCCGACCACGTCGAGGCCGAGGACCCACAGGGCGACGCCGGTGGCGAGCAGGGACTGGATGACGGCCATGGCGCCGAAGGCGAGTGCGTAGCCGGCGATGAGGTCGCCCTTGCCGAGCGGCATGGCCAGGAGGCGTTCCAGGGTGCCGGAGGTGCGCTCGCGCAGGGTGGCGATGGAGGTGATCAGGAACATCGTGATCAGCGGGAAGATGCCGAGGAGGCTGGCGCCGATGTTGTTGAAGGTCCAGGGGCTGCCGTCGAATACGTAGCGGAGCAGGATCAGCATCAGGACCGGGACCAGCAGCATCAGGGCGATGGAGCGGGGGTCGTGGCGGAGCTGGCGCAGGACGCGGGCCGCGGTGGCGGTGGTGCGGGCGGTGCTCATCGGGTGCTCCCCTGGGCTTCGGCGGCGGTGACGGAGGCGTGGGCGGCCGCGGCATCGGCTGCCGCTGCATAGGCGGCTGCTGCATCGGCGGCTGCGGCGTTGGCTTCGTCCACGAGGCGCAGGAAGCCTTCCTCGACGGTGTCGGCGTGCATGCGGGTGCGCAGGGCGTCCGGGGTGTCCTGGGCGAGGATGCGGCCCTCGCGCATGAGGAGGAGGTCGTGGCAGCGCTCGGCTTCGTCCATGACGTGGGAGGAGACGAGGAGGGTGGCGCCCCGGGTGGCGGCGAGGTCGTGGAAGAGGTTCCACAGGTCGCGGCGCAGGACGGGGTCGAGGCCCACGGTCGGCTCGTCGAGGACGAGGAGCTCGGGGCTGCCGAGGAGGGCGACGGCGAGGGAGACGCGGCTGCGCTGGCCTCCGGAGAGGTTCCCGGCGAGGGCGGTGGTGTGGGTGGTGAGGTCCACGTCGGCGATGGCGCGGGTGACGGCCTCGCGGCGGCGGTCGGCGGCGGCGCGGCCGGGGTCGAGGATCGCGGCGAAGTAGTCGAGGTTCTGCCGGACGCTGAGGTCGTCGTAGACGGAGGGCGCCTGGGTGACGTAGCCGATGCGGGAGCGGAGCTCGGGGTGGCCGGCGGGGCGGCCGAGGACGTCGAGGGTGCCGGTGACGTGGGCCTGGGTGCCCACGACGGAGCGCATCAGGGTGGACTTTCCGCAGCCGGAGGGGCCGAGGAGGCCGGTGATGCGGCCGCGGGGGACGTCGAAGGTGAGGGCGTCGAGGACGGTGCGGGGGCTGCGGCCGGTGCCGCGGCGGACGGTGAGGTCGCGGGCTTGGACGGCGGCGGCCCCTGGGTTATTCATCATGTGATGAATAATGCTCCCGACTGTGCCCCTTAGCAAGCCTGCGGGGGCTGATTCCGGGGGCTACTTCTTGCGCTTGGGGCGGCGGGCGGCCGGGTTGCCGGTACGGGAGCTGCGGCGCCGGGCGAATTCGGCCGTGGCGTGCTCGTACTCGGTGCGGCGCAGCTTCTCGCCGGGTGCTTCCACGAAGCAGCGCAGGAAGTAAGCGATGAGGCTGCCGATGAAACCGATCGCCTTGAGGCCCTTGAGGGCGGCCTCGTCGGAGGACGGGGCCTGGCGGCGGCTGAAGGAGTCCCAGGTCTTGGCGAAGGCGATGGAGCTCGCGATCGCGAAGAGGACGACGACCGAGATGCTGAGGAACGGTCCTACGTTGCCGATCTCCAGGCCCTCGTAGGAGAAGCGGAGCAGGAAGGCGCCGACGACGGCGATGACCAGCGCGACGACCGCCGCCGCGACGCGGCGCAGGCCGTAGCCGCCGTCGTGGTTCACCCAGGTGGTGCCGAAGAACCGGATCTGCTCGGGCTCGGGGCCGGTGGGTACGGGCGGCTGCGCCGGGGCTTCGGCCTCGGCGGCCGGCTCGACGGGGGTCTGGTCTCGCTGGTCGTCGCTCACACCAGCGATTATCCCCCGTCGGCCGGCGCCGGCCCGGGGCGTCTCATTGGTCAGACCCCGAGAGCGACCCGGATGGACCTCAGGCGCAGTGGTTGGCGACGTAGCCGTCGGCGCCGGTCTTGACGTAGGCGTCGGAGACGAAGAGGCCGTTGCCGATGCAGTCCCAGATGCGCGAGGTCCCGTACGGGCCGCTGACGTTCTCGCCGTCCGTCTGGCAGCGGATCGTCACGGAGGCGCCGTACGGCAGGACCTTCTCGATCGAGTAGTTCGTGCCGGGGCCGCTGCGGACGTTCACCCGGTAGCCCGGCGCGACCGGAAACGTCTGGTAGCCCGACCCCCCGGACAGGCTCTCGATCTGGCTCATTTCGTTCTCAACGGACATACGAAATCTCCCCCCTTGGGTGTTGCTGTGCGCAACTCGCGCAGGGTAGCAGGACCTTGGAGATTCACACGGACCATCGACTAGGCTCCGGCGGGGGTGGTGAGCGGTGCATTCGCTGCGGACGGACTACGTGGGGTTTCCGGAGTACGCCGGGCAGTACCGGCTTGAGTCCGTGCTCGGCTCCGGCGGGATGGGTGTCGTCCACCTGGCCACCTCCGAGTCGGGGCTGAAACTCGCCGTCAAGATCGTGCACGCCGAGCATGCCGTGGACCCCGAGTTCCGGGCCCGGTTCCGGCAGGAGGTCACGGCCGCCCGGCGGGTGAGCGGAGCCTTCACCGCTCCCGTCGTGGACGCGGACCCCGATGCCGAACGGCCTTGGATGGCCACGCTGTTCATCGACGCCCCGACGCTTTCCGAGCGGGTACGGGAACGCGTGCTCGGCCCGCGGGAACTGGCGCGGCTCGCCGCCGGCCTGGCGGAGGCCCTGCGCGACATCCACCGGGCCGGTGTGGTGCACCGGGACCTCAAGCCCAGCAACGTGCTGATGGCCCCGGACGGGGTGCGAGTCATCGACTTCGGGATCTCGCGGCCGGCCGACAGCGATCTGCGCACCGAGACGGGCAAGCTGATCGGCACCCCGCCGTTCATGGCTCCGGAGCAGTTCCAGCGGCCGCGGGAGGTGGGGACCGCGGCCGACGTGTTCGCCCTGGGGGCCGTACTCGTCCACGCGGCGACCGGACGCGGGCCGTTCGACTCCGACAGCCACTACCTGGTGGCGTACCAGGTGGTGCACAGCGAGCCCGATCTGACCGGGCTGCCGGAGCTGCTCGTACCGCTCGTCGCCCAGTGCCTGGCCAAGGATCCGGTCGAGCGGCCGACCGCGGACTCGCTGATCGCGGCGTTGCGGGCGATGGCGTACCCCACCGACGAGGACACCCACAGCTTCATCCCGCGGCCGCGGGACCCGGTGGCCGCGGAGCAGGACACCCACCGTCGGGACCGGATCGACACCGCGGACCCGGCCGCCGCCCGGAAGCCGGGGCGCCGACGGCGGAACCGGGTGGCCCTGGCGGCGGGACTGGGGCTGCTGCTGGCGGGCGGATCCGCGGCGGGCTGGGTGTGGTCCGGCGGGGAGGACGGGGAGGGCGCACCGCCCGGGCGGCTGGCCGCGAAGGACACCGGCTCCCAGGTGCCAGTGGCACGGAGCGTCACCCCGTGGGAGCGGCCGATGGGCGACCGCGCGTCGGCCTGTTCCTGGGAGGCGGCCGCCCTCTACTGCTCGGGGTCCGGCCTGACGGCCGCACGGATCGACCCCGCCGACGGGAAGGTGCTGTGGTCCCTGCCGGCGCCGCAGGCGGCGGGCAAGACGGCCGCGCCGCTGTACGGCGGCGGCCTGGTCCTCGCCGTGCCGGCGGGCAGCAGGCTGCTCCAGGCGCTCGATCCGGCGACGGGCGCGGAGCGGTGGCGCCACAGCCTCCCGTCCGGCGCGAAGGTCGTGGCCGCAGGGTCGCGCGCGCTGGTCACGGGCGGGGACGGGAAGACCACCGCTCTGGACGCGGCCACCGGGACCGCGCAGTGGACGAAGGCAATCGGCGGGGTGGGTTCCGTCTGGTGTGCGGGCCCGGAGCAGGCCGGCGGGGTCGGCGCGCTCTACGTCTCCACCCCGGCCGCCGACGGGAAGTCCACGCAGGTCGCGGAGGTGGACCCGGCGAGCGGGGCGGTACGGACGCAGGTGCGGGTGCCCGGGACGGTGGAGCCCTTCGGGGTGGCGGGCGGCAGCCTGCACCTGCTCGACAGCGACGCGGAGCTGATGACGCACTCGGTGGTGCGCATCGACCTGCGGTCCCACGCGGTGCGGGTGACCCGGCTGTCGGTGCCGATGCTCCAGGCCCAGGCGGCGGCCGGGCCCGACGGGGTGGCGTACGTCTTCGGCACCTCCGGCGCGCTGGTCGCCGTGGGCGGGGAGCGGGAGCAGTGGCGGCTGGAGACCGGGGTCACCGCGGCTTCCCGGCCCGTGCCCGCCGACGGCCGGGTGTACCTGACCGCGCTCGACGGCCGGCTTCTGGCCGTGGACGCGGCCGGTGTGCGGCTGGCCGGGCAGACGAAGCCCCGTATGGGCGGCGAGCGGCAGGCGGCCAGTCTGCCCGCGCCCGTCGTCGGGGACGGCCGGGTCTACGCCTCGGCGCCGGACGGGACCGTCTTCGCCGTGCCCTCGGGGGATCCCGCCGGGTGGTGAAACGGGTCCGGCCCCGCCCTGGGTTTCGGGGCGGGGCCGGATCACACGTGGTGCGTGGCGCGTGATGCGTGGTGCCGGGCGGGTCAGCGCTCCAGGAGCGAGACGTCGCGGACGGCGCCCTTGTCGGCGCTCGTCGCCATCGCGGCGTAGGCGCGCAGGGCCGCCGAGACCTTGCGCTCGCGGTTCTTCGGGGCGTAGACGCCGCCGAGGGCCGCGTGGCGGGCCGCGATGGTGGCGTCGTCCACGAGGAGCTCGATCGAGCGGTTCGGGATGTCGATCCGGATGCGGTCGCCGTCCTCGACGATCGCGATGTTGCCGCCCGAGGCCGCCTCCGGTGAGGCGTGGCCGATGGAGAGGCCGGAGGTGCCGCCGGAGAAGCGGCCGTCCGTGACCAGGGCGCAGACCTTGCCCAGGCCGCGGCCCTTGAGGAAGGAGGTCGGGTACAGCATCTCCTGCATGCCGGGACCGCCGCGCGGGCCCTCGTAGCGGATGACGACCACGTCGCCCGCCTTGATCTCCTTGCGGAGGATCTTGTCGACGGCCTCGTCCTGCGACTCGCAGACCACGGCCGGACCCTCGAAGGTCCAGATCGACTCGTCGACGCCGGCGGTCTTCACGACGCAGCCGTCGACGGCGATGTTGCCGCGCAGGACGGCGAGCCCGCCGTCCTTGGAGTACGCGTGCTGGACGGAGCGGATGCAGCCGCCCTCGGCGTCGAGGTCCAGGGTGTCCCAGCGCTCGGACTGGGAGAAGGCGGAGGCGGAGCGCTGGCAGCCGGGGGCCGCGTGCCACAGCTCCATGGCCGTGTCGGTGGCGGTGCCCGAGCGGGCGTCCCACTTCGCGAGCCAGTCTTCGAGGTTGTCCGAGTGGACCGAGGTGACGTCCTTGTTCAGGAGTCCGCCGCGGTGCAGCTCGCCGAGGATGGCGGGGATGCCGCCGGCCCGGTGGATGTCCTCCATGTAGTACGTGCCGCCGGGCGCCACGTTCGGCGCGACCTTGGACAGGCACGGGACGCGGCGCGAGACGGCGTCGATGTCGGTGAGGTCGTACTCCAGGCCCGCTTCCTGCGCCGCGGCCAGCAGGTGCAGGATCGTGTTGGTGGAGCCGCCCATGGCGATGTCGAGGGCCATGGCGTTCTCGAAGGCCTCGCGGGTGGCGATGTTGCGCGGCAGGACGGAGTAGTCGTCCTGCTCGTAGTGGCGCTTGGTGATCTCGACGATCGTACGGCCGGCGTCCTCGTAGAGGGCGCGGCGGGCGGTGTGCGTGGCGAGGACCGAGCCGTTGCCGGGGAGCGCGAGGCCGATGGCCTCGGCGAGGCAGTTCATCGAGTTGGCCGTGAACATGCCGCTACAGGAGCCGCAGGTGGGACAGGCGTTCTCTTCGATGCGCAGGACGTCTTCGTCGGAGACGTTCTCGTTGGAGGCGTCGACCATGGCGTCGATCAGGTCGAGCTTGCGGACGGTGCCGTCGACGAGGGTGGCCTGCCCGGCCTCCATCGGGCCGCCCGAGACGAAGACGACCGGGATGTTGAGGCGCATGGCGGCCATCAGCATGCCGGGGGTGATCTTGTCGCAGTTGGAGATGCAGATCAGCGCGTCGGCGCAGTGCGCCTCGACCATGTACTCGACCGAGTCCGCGATGAGGTCGCGGGAGGGCAGGGAGTACAGCATGCCGCCGTGGCCCATGGCGATGCCGTCGTCGACCGCGATGGTGTTGAACTCGCGGGGGACGGCGCCGGCGGCCAGGATGGCGTCGGAGACGATGCGGCCGACCGGGGCCAGGTGGGTGTGGCCGGGGACGAACTCCGTGAAGGAGTTGGCGACCGCGATGATCGGCTTCCCGATGTCCGCGCTCGCTACGCCCGAGGCGCGCATCAGCGCACGTGCGCCTGCCATGTTGCGGCCGTGGGTGACGGTGCGGGACCTCAGCTCGGGCATCGGGTTCACTCCCCATGAGTGCGGCGGCGTGCATCCGCCTGCCGCGACTGTGGATATGGCTCTTACGAGGCTACGCCCCCTGCCCGCGATCCGGACGGGCTGTCCGGATGCCGGGACGGGTGGCTCAGTACTCGGTCACTCTTCGGTCAGGTAGCGCTGGAGGGTGGGGGCCACCAGTTCGATGATGGTCTCAGGGTCCGCCGACGCGAGGGGCTCGACCTGGACGACGTAGCGCAGGATCGCGATGCCGACCATGTGGGAGGCGGCGAGCTCGGCGCGGAAGGTCGGGTCGGGGACGTTGAGGTCGGCCGCGATCCGCTCCAGGAGCCGGTGCAGGATCAGCCGGCGGAGCACCTTCGCGGCGGCCTCGTGGGTGAGCGCCGAGCGGATCACGGCGAGCAGCGGGGTCCGGGTGACCGGGTTCTCCCAGACGCCGAGGAAGTAGCGGGCGAGGCGCTCGCCGATGCCGTCGGGGCCGGCGCCGATGATCGCGGGCAGGACGAGGGCCGGCTCCATGCTGACCTCGATCGCGGCGGCGAAGAGATCGTCCTTGCTGCCGAAGTAGTGGTGCACCAGGGCCGGATCCACGCCGGCCGCCTTGGCGATCCCGCGTACGGAGGTCTTGTCGTAGCCCCGTGCCGCGAACTCGGAGCGCGCGGCCAGGCGGATCCGCTCCTGGGTGCCGGGGCCTTCCTCGGCCTCGTCCTGGCGGGGGCGGCCGGGGCCGCGGCGGGGGCGCTGCGCGGGCTCGGTCACGGGCGCGGGGTCTCGACCGGGGCGATGCCGGCCGCCAGGTGCAGACGGGTGAAGGCCAGGGCTTCGGCGAGGTCCGCCTCGCGCTCCGCGGAGGACATCGCGCGGCGGGTGTTGACCTCGATGACCACGTGCCCGTCGAAGGCGGTGGTGGCGAGCCGCTCCAGCAGCTCGGCGCAGGGCTGGCTGCCGCGGCCGGGGACGAGGTGCTCGTCCTTGGCGGAACCGTTTCCGTCGGCGAGGTGCACGTGGGCGAGGCGGTCGCCCATCCGGTCGATCATCGCGGTGGCGTCGGTCCGGGCGGTCGCGGTGTGGGAGAGGTCGACGGTGAAGTGGCGGTAGTCGTCCTTGGTGACGTCCCACTCGGGCGCGTAGGCGAGCATCTCGCGGTCGCGGTAGCGCCAGGGGTACATGTTCTCGACGGCGAAGCGGACGTCGGTCTCGTCCGCCATCCGCCAGATTCCGGTGACGAAGTCGCGGGAGTACTGGCGCTGCCAGCGGAAGGGCGGGTGCACGACGACGGTGGACGCGCCGAGCTTCTCGGCCGCCGCCTGGGCGCGCTGCAGTTTGGTCCAGGGATCGGTGGACCAGACGCGCTGCGTGATGAGGAGGCAGGGGGCGTGGACGGCCAGGATCGGGACCTCGTGGTGGTCGGAGAGCCGGCGCAGGGCGTCGATGTCCTGGCTGACCGGATCCGTCCAGACCATGACCTCCACGCCGTCGTATCCGAGGCGCGCGGCGATCTCGAAGGCGGTCGCCGTCGACTCCGGGTAGACGGAGGCCGTGGAGAGGGCGACTTTCGCGGTCGGGATCCGGACTGGTTCTGCCACGGGGACAGGGTATCGGGGTCGCCCCCTCGGGGGTTCCGGGGCTCCGCGTCCCGGCCCCCGCGTCGGCGCCGTACGCCGGGCCCTACGCCGGGCCCTGCGTCGGAAGGTGGTCCAGGCGGCGGAGGATGACGCCCTCGCGCAGGGCCCAGGGGCAGATTTCCAGGTTGTCCACGCCGAGCAGGTCCATCGCGCCCTCCGCGACCAGCGCACCCGCCAGGAGCTGGTTGGAGCGACCCTCCGAGACGCCCGGGAGGGCGGCCCGCTGGGCCGTGGTCATCGCGGCGAGGCGCGGGACCCACTCCTCCAGGGACTTGCGGGTCAGGTCCCGCTGGACGTAGAGGCCGTCGGCGGAACGGGCCGCGCCCGCGATCCGCGCCAGCTGCTTGAACGTCTTCGACGTCGCCACCACCCGGTCCGGGGTCCCGAAGCGGCTGAACTCGCCGACCGTCCGGGCGATCTGCGCCCGAACGTGGCGCCGCAGGGCCCGGATGTCGGCCGGATCCGGCGGGTCGCCCGGCAGCCAGCCCGACGTCAGGCGGCCCGCGCCCAGCGGGAGGGAGACGGCCGCGTCGGGGTCCTCGTCGATGCCGTAGGCGATCTCCAGCGAGCCGCCGCCGATGTCGAGTACCAGCAGCTTCCCGGCCGACCAGCCGAACCAGCGGCGCGCCGCCAGGAAGGTCAGGCGCGCCTCGTCCTCGCCGCTCAGGACGGGCAGTTCGATGCCCGTCTCGGCCTTGACCCGGCGCATGAGCTCGTCCGCGTTGGTGGCCTCCCGTACCGCGCTGGTCGCGAAGGGGAGCAGGTCCTCGCAGCCCTTGTCCTCGGCGGCCTGCACCGCGTCCCCGATGACGGAAACCAGCCGCTCCACGCCCTCCGGCGTCACCGCGCCGTGTTCGTCGAGCAGCTCCGCCAGCCGAAGTTCCACCTTGTGCGAGTGCGCCGGGAGCGGGCGCGCGCCGGGGTGCGCGTCCACCACCAGCAGATGGATCGTGTTCGAACCCACATCAAGGACACCGAGTCTCATGGGAGGAAACGCTACTGGGCCGAAGGCGTAGGGGTGGAGTAAGGGGCGCTTAGGCTGGGGTTTGTGCCAAATACGAAGAAGGCCAACAAGTCCAAGTCCGGGTCGGACAAGACGAAGCCCCCGAAGCCCGGGAAGGGCTCGCAGGCCTCGAAGACGAAGAAGGACCTCGTCGCCGACGAGAAGGGGCTCGACTTTCCCCGGGCCTGGGTGGAGTTTCCCGACCCCGCCGACGAGGAGCAGATCTTCCGCTGCGACCTGACCTGGCTGACCTCCCGCTGGACGTGCATCTTCGGCAGCGGTTGCCAGGGCATCCAGCCGGGGCGGGCGGACGACGGCTGCTGCACGCTCGGCGCCCACTTCTCCGACGAGGACGACGAGAAGCGGGTCGCCGAGAACGTGGCGCGGCTGACGCCGGAGGTGTGGCAGTTCCACGACGTCGGCAGCGAGACGGGGTGGACGCAGCACGACGACGACGGGGAGAAGCAGACCCGGCGCTGGGATGGCGCCTGCATCTTCCTCAACCGGCCCGGGTTCGCGGCCGGGGCCGGCTGTTCGCTGCACATCCTGGCCGTGCGCGAGGGCAAGGAGCCGCTGGAGACGAAGCCGGACGTGTGCTGGCAGCTGCCGATCCGGCGGACGTACGACTGGATCGACCGGCCGGACGACACGCGCGTGCTCCAGGTGACGATCGGCGAGTACGACCGGCGCGGCTGGGGTCCGGGCGGCCACGACCTGCACTGGTGGTGCACGTCGGCCACGTCCGCGCACGGCGCCGGCGAGCCGGTCTACGTGTCCTACCGCCCCGAGCTGACGGAGCTGATGGGCAAGGAGGCCTACGAGGCCCTGGTCGCGCTCTGCGAGGCGCGCCTGGCCTCGCTGCTGCCGATGGCCCCGCACCCGGCGGATCCGGTGCCGCCGGCCTGATGCCCGTGCTAGGCCGGGGGCGCGGGGGGAGGGGCCGGTGAGGCCGCTCCCCCCGTCGGGCTCGGCGTGGGGGTGGGGGTGGGCGTGGGAGTCGGCGTCGGCGTCGGTGTGGGGGTCGCGGTCGGCGTGGGGGTTGGCGTCGGCGTGGGTGTGGGGGTGGGCGTCGGGGTCGGCGTGGGAGTCGGGGTCGGCGCCGGGCGGCCGCGGCCCTGGATGGAGATCACCGCGCCGCCCGGATCCACTCCGACCCGGGCGGTCCAGGCCCCCACGGGCTGGGTTTCGAAGTCCACGTTGATCCGTAGGGTGACCGATTCTCCTGGGGCCAGCCGCCCCGAGGTCTGGCTGGCCCGCAGCCACGGGGCGTCGGACCACAGCCGCCAGTCGACCGGGGCTCCGCCCGAGGCGGTGAGCGTCAGCAGGGTGGTGGAACCCTGGGAGGAGGCGCTCGCGCTCAGCCGGCCGGGGGCCCCGGGTCCGGCGGGGGTGGCGGACGGCGGGGCGCCGCTGCTGATGACCTCGACGGAGACGTCGGGGGCCGCGCTGCCCGGGGCGAAGTCGGGGTCGCCGGCGACGACGGCGGCGTTGCCCGCGTTCTCATAGGCCGCCAGCGGGCGTCCGTCGGTGCGCGGCTGCGGGAGCTCCGCCTCGCTCGCCGAGATGCGGGTGGCTCCGCTCCCGACGGGTTTCCCGGTGTCCGGGGCGGCCCGGTACGCCGCCCAAAGGGCCAGGACCGGGGCCGCGACGACGGTGGCGACCACGGTGGTGGTCACGGCGCGGGCGCGCAGCCGGTCGCGGCGGGCCGCGCGGTCCTTGGGGTCCATGGGGAAGCCGGTGCGGTCGAAGCGCGGGCCGGATCCGCTGCCCCGGCGGCCGGTGCCGGAGCCGAGCATCGCGGCGCGCAGGGCGGTGCGCGGGGCCGGGACCAGCGGGAGGCCGGGGGTGCCGATGTCGCCCGAGCCGGGCCAGGGAGCGCCGACGCCGACGCGTTCGGCGACCCGGCGGCAGCGCGGGCAGTCGTCGACGTGGCGTACGAGCTCGGCGCGCAGGGACGAGGACAGCAGTACGTTGCCCGCGCCGCCGTCCGCGCCGCCTTCGCCGCCGTCGCCGGTGAGCCGGGCCACGGTCGGGCAGTTGCCGGTTTCCACGACGGCGAGGGCGGCGCGGGTGCGCTCGACCTCGCAGGCGGCTCCGGAGAGCAGTTCGCGGGCGGCGGCCGGGGGCGTGCTGAGGACGGAGGCGAGTTCGCCGATGCCCAGGCGGTGGCGGACGGCGAGTTCGAGGGCCTCGCGCTGCTCGGGGGTGGTGCCGGCCGCCTCGGGCCAGGCGAGCCGGGCGAGCTCGCTGCGGCGGTGGGCCGCCGAGGTGTCGGACGCGGAGGCCGAGGAGGCGGAGGAGGAGGCGGAAGCGGCGGTCGCGGTCGCCGCATCCGGCGCACGGTCCCGGCTCATGTGCTCCGGCGCACGCCGGGCGGAATGCGCTCCCCCGTACCCGTGCCCGTAGCCCGGTCCGTATCCGTGCCGCGTGCGCCGTCGCTCCGCCAGTCGGCGCAGGCAGGCCCAGCGGGCCAGGGCGTAGAGCCAGGCGCGCCGGGCCCCTTCGTCGGGGCAGCGGCCCGGGTGCCGTTCGGCGACGGCAAGGACGTCGCCGAGGACGTCGGTGGCGGTGTCGTGGTCGCACAGGACCGAGAGGCAGTACGTGAACAGGCCGTCCAGGTAGGGCTCGTGCCGGAACGGTGGCGGCTGCTGCTCCGCCTTCGTCCCCTCGGTGGGCGTGCGCCCGTGCGCCCGGTGTGCGCCGGTGCGCGATGCGAGGTCTCCCTGGTTGCTGCTGTTCACTCGGCGACCGTAGGCGGCGCGCCGGTGATGCCCCGGAAGCCTTCACCACTTTTAGCCCTTACGGGTGAACAGATCGGCATCGCACTGACAGCGCCCCTGACGCCGCACGCCAACGCGGGCACCGGAGGGTGCACGGCCGCGAGCGGCGGTGGAGGGCGGCGGACGACGGCGGGACGGGGCTGTCGGTGGCGGCGGCTACGGTGGGCCGCATGGCTGCCCGTACATCTCGTTCATCCGCCAAGGACCGGCCGTCCTACCGTTGCACCGAGTGCGGGTACTCCACCGCCAAATGGCTCGGCCGGTGCCCCGAGTGCCAGGCCTGGGGCACCGTGGAGGAGCTGGGCGGCGCGCCCGCCGTGCGGACCACCGCCGCGGGCCGGGTCACCACGGCCGCCGTGCCGATCGGGCAGGTCGACGTACGGACGGCGACCGCCCGCAGCACCGGCGTGAGCGAGCTGGACCGGGTGCTGGGCGGCGGGCTGGTCCCCGGCGCGGTCGTGCTGCTCGCGGGCGAGCCGGGCGTCGGCAAGTCCACGCTGCTGCTCGACGTCGCGGCCAAGGCCGCCAGCGACGAGCACCGCACGCTGTACGTCACCGGCGAGGAGTCGGCGAGCCAGGTGCGGCTGCGGGCCGACCGGATCAACGCGCTCAGCGACCACCTCTTCCTGGCCGCCGAGACCGATCTCTCTGCCGTCCTCGGACACCTCGACGCCGTGAACCCCTCGCTGCTGATCATGGACTCCGTACAGACGGTGGCCTCCCCCGAGATCGACGGCGCGCCCGGCGGCATGGCCCAGGTCCGGGAGGTGGCCGGGGCGCTGATCCGGGCCTCCAAGGAACGCGGGATGTCCACGCTGCTGGTCGGCCACGTCACCAAGGACGGGGCGATCGCCGGTCCCCGGCTGCTGGAGCACCTGGTCGACGTCGTACTGAGCTTCGAGGGCGACCGGCACGCGCGGCTGCGCCTCGTGCGCGGCGTGAAGAACCGGTACGGCACCACGGACGAGGTCGGCTGCTTCGAGCTCACCGACGAGGGCATCAACGGACTCGCCGACCCGAGCGGGCTGTTCCTGACCCGCCGGGCCGAGGCCGTCCCGGGCACCTGCCTGACGGTGACGCTGGAGGGCAAGCGGCCGCTGGTCGCCGAGGTGCAGGCGCTGACGGTGGACTCGCAGATCCCCTCGCCGCGCCGGACCACCTCGGGGCTGGAGACCTCGCGGGTCTCGATGATGCTGGCGGTACTGGAGCAGCGCGGCCGGATCACGGCGCTGGGCAAGCGGGACATCTACACCGCGACCGTGGGCGGCGTGAAGCTGACCGAGCCGGCCGCCGACCTGGCCGTCGCGCTGGCGCTGGCCTCGGCCGCCAGCGACGTACCGCTCCCGAAGAACCTGGTCGCCATCGGCGAGGTCGGGCTCGCGGGCGAGGTGCGGCGGGTGACGGGCGTACAGCGGCGGCTCGCGGAGGCGTACCGGCTGGGCTTCACGCACGCGCTGGTGCCGGTGGACCCGGGGAAGGTTCCGGCCGGGATGAAGGTGACCGAGGTCGCCGACATGGGCGACGCGCTACGGGTCCTGCCGCGCGGGCGGTCGCGCTCGGCGGACAAGGACCGGGACGCGGGCTAGGACGTCCGGCCCGCGACCCGGATCCGGCGCTGCGGGGCAGGTCAGAGGGTCCGTACGGGGGCCTCCGCGGACGGCGGTGGTCAAGGGACGGCGGGCGCACGGGCCGCGCCGGTAGACTTTGCGCTGGTCCGCCCGGCCGTACGCAGGCGGTACAACCCGCGACCGGAGGAGTGCAGTGGCAGCCAAGGACGGGGCAGCAGCATCCGGGAAGTCGGGCGCGAGCTCCAAGCAGGAGGCCATGATGCGTGCCTCGCTGAGCGCGGTCGCACCCGGTCAGCCGTTGCGCGACGGCCTCGAACGGATCGTCCGGGGCAACACCGGCGGGCTCATCGTCCTCGGCATGGACAAGTCCGTCGAAGCGATGTGCACGGGCGGTTTCGTCCTGGACGTGGAGTTCACCGCGACCCGCCTGCGCGAGCTGTGCAAGCTCGACGGCGCGCTGATCCTGGACAAGGACCTCACCAAGATCCTGCGGGCGGGCGTGCAGCTGGTTCCGGACGCGTCCATCCACACGGAGGAGACGGGCACCCGGCACCGGACCGCGGACCGCGTCTCGAAGCAGTGCGGCTTCCCGGTGGTCTCGGTGTCGCAGTCGATGCGGCTGATCGCGCTGTACGTGGACGGCGAGCGGCGCGTGCTGGAGGAGTCCGGGGCGATCCTGTCGCGGGCGAACCAGGCGCTGGCCACTCTGGAGCGGTACAAGCTCCGCCTGGACGAGGTGGCGGGCACGCTGTCCGCGCTGGAGATCGAGGACCTGGTGACGGTCCGCGATGTCACGGCGGTGGCGCAGCGGCTGGAAATGGTCCGCCGGATCGCGACGGAAATCGCGGAATACGTGGTCGAGCTGGGCACGGACGGCCGACTGCTGTCGCTCCAGCTGGACGAGCTGACGGTCGGGATCGAGCAGGAGCGCGAGCTGGTCATCCGGGACTACGTGCCGGAGCCGACGGCGAAGCGGTCGCGGACGGTGGAGGAAGCGCTGCCCGCGCTGGACGCGCTGACCCATCCGGAGCTGCTGGAACTGGCGATCGTGGCGAAGGCGCTGGGATACACGGGTTCGCCGGAGACCCTGGACTCGGCGGTGTCCCCGCGGGGCTACCGGCTGCTGGCGAAGGTTCCCCGGCTGCCGGGCGCGATCATCGAGCGGCTGGTGGAGCACTTCGGCGGCCTGCAGAAGCTCCTCGCTGCCAGCGTGGACGACCTCCAGACGGTCGACGGGGTCGGCGAGGCCCGTGCCCGCAGCGTCCGCGAGGGGCTGTCCCGGCTCGCGGAGTCCTCGATCCTGGAGCGGTACGTCTAGGACTCGGCTGAGCGCCGGCGGGGCTGGATTTCAGCCCCGCCGGCGTTTGAGGCGCGGGGGTCCGGGGGCGGAGCCCCAGGCCACGGCGCCGCGCCGGTCAGTCCTGCTTGAGCACGAACGAGGTCCGCGCAACCGGCATCCCCGGGGACTTGACCTCGACCACGTACGTGTCCGCGGCCGCGGCCCCCGCCGGAGGCGACTGGCACTGGTTCGCCGCGCTGAAGTGCCGGTCCCATTCCAGGGATTGCTTCGTCTCGCCCTGCGAGGGCACGCGGAAGAACACGTTGCCCGCGCCCGTCGGGCAGTCCGCCGAGGACCAGACCGACTTGGTGTTGCTCGTCTGAGTGATGGTCAGGACGGCCTGCTTCGGGCCGAGATCGACCTTGCACGTGGTGCCGGAGACATTGCGCGCGATGAGTTCGAGCCGGGGCTTCTCGTTCGCCTCGTACACGTTCTTCACGCTCTTGACCTCCCACTGCAGCGCACCCGTCGAGCACGTGGGCAGCGGAGAGTCGGCCGGGACGCTCTGGGCGGCGCCCGAGCCGCCGGAGCCCACGGAGCCGCCGCCGTCCGCCGCGCCGGGATCGCCGCCCGGTTCGCCGTTCTTGCCGGGGCCCGTACCGGGGCTCGCGCTCGGGTCGGCGCCCGTGCCCGTACCGCTGCCGGCCGTGCCCGACTCGCCGCGCCCGCCCGGGGCCTGACTGATCGCCGGGCCGGAACCGGAAGGTCCGGGGGTGATCTGGGTGACGGGATCGGAGCCGCCGCGGCCCTTGCCGTTGGTGCCCGACGTCCCGCCGCCGGAGCTGACGGTCCATACGGCGAGGAGCGCGAGGAGCGCGGCAACGGACGCCAGCACGGCCCTCCGTCGCCAGTAGATGGAGGAGGGGAGCGGCCCGACCGGATTGCGCAGAGATCCCACGGACGGAACTTTACGAGAGTTCGGAGTGCGATCCGTGCCCCACATGCCGCCCAGACGGCTTGTTTTGCCGATGATCATCTCGCCGGGACCGCCGGGAGCGACCGGAACCGGCCAGGCCTTGATGAGGGCGTTATTCCACTTTGGGTACCGTCGGTGACCATGGACAGCTCCGGCCTCTATCTCGACATCACCGATTTCGCCCACTCGACCCCCGCGTGGGTGCAATCGGCCTTCGAGGTCTGGACGGAGTACGGTCTGTTCGTCTTCGGCGCCCTCTTCATAGCCGTGTGGTGGCGCGCGCGCAGCGGGCGCGATCCCCGCGGCGTCGCGCTCGCCGTCCTCGCGCCGCTCGCCACGGCCCTCGCGTACGTGGCCTCTGAGCTGGTGAAGTCCAGCGTGGACGAGGAGCGCCCCTGCCGGGCCGTGGCCGGAGCGGCGGCCTCGCTCATCAAGTGCCCGGCCACCGGCGACTGGTCCTTCCCGAGCAACCACTCCGCCATCGCGGGCGCCGCCGCGGTCGCACTGGCCCTGGCGGTGGGCCGCCTCGCGCTGCTGACCGTTCCGCTCGCGCTGCTGATGGCCTTCTCCCGCGTCTTCGTCGGCGTCCACTATCCGCACGACGTGGCGATGGGTCTGCTGCTGGGCGCCTGCCTCGGCGCTCTCGCCGTCCTCGCCCTCACCGGTCCGACCAGTAGGATCATCGCCGCCATGCGGGCGAACGGCGGGCGCGCGGCCGTCCTGATCGCCGGACCGGGCCCGGCACGGTAGGGGCGAAACGTGCCAGGATGCCGTCTGCCATGACTGCATCCTCATCCTCAACGTTCCCCTCCGCCGCCGCGCTGCACTCCCCGGTCATCGCGTGGTTCGACGGACATGCCCGCGACCTGCCCTGGCGCCGCCCCGAGGCCGGCCCCTGGGGGGTGATGGTCAGCGAGTTCATGCTCCAGCAGACCCCCGTCAACCGGGTCCTGCCGGTGTACGAGCAGTGGCTGGCCCGCTGGCCCCGCCCCGCCGACCTGGCCGCCGAGGCCCCCGGAGAGGCCGTACGGGCCTGGGGGCGGCTCGGTTATCCGCGCCGGGCCCTGCGCCTGCACGGTGCGGCCACCGCGATAACGGAGCGGCACGGGGGCGACGTTCCGCGCGAGCACGCGCAGCTGCTGGCGCTGCCCGGGATCGGCGAGTACACGGCGGCCGCCGTGGCCTCCTTCGCGTACGGGCAGCGGCACGCGGTCCTGGACACCAACGTGCGCCGGGTCTTCGCGCGCACCGCGACCGGGGTCGAGTACCCGCCGAACGCCACGACCGCCGCCGAGCGGCGCCTGGCACGGGCCCTGCTGCCCGAGGACGAGGAGACCGCGGCCCGCTGGGCGGCGGCCTCGATGGAACTCGGGGCCCTGGTCTGCACGGCCAAGAGCCCGGACTGCGCGCGCTGCCCCGTGGCCGGACTGTGCGCGTGGCGGCTGGCCGGGAAGCCCGCGCACGAGGGGCCGCCGAGGCGCGGGCAGACGTACGCCGGTACGGACCGGCAGGTGCGCGGCAAGCTCCTCGCGGTACTGCGCGAGGCGGTCGGCGCGGTGCCGCAGTCGGTCCTCGACACGGTCTGGGGCGAGCCCGTACAGCGGGCCCGGGCCCTGGACGGGCTGGTCTCGGACGGGCTGGTGGAGCCGCTGGCCGGGCAGATGTACCGGCTTCCGGCCGGGCCCGCGGCGCAGGACCGGCCGGCGATCCCGGCGGAGGCACCCACGGCAACCGGAAGCTGACTCCATGATTCCGCTTGACCCGGAGAAACCCCAGCTCACAGCCACTGTTACATAACCTACGGGTGTCCGTGCGCCCACCGAAGGCTGACTCGCACAGGCCCGTGACACGGCCTCCGTAACGTCGAACCCGTAAGGCAGCGGATGAGCGGGTGGACGGGTAGCGGAGGCGGTCTCAGATGGCGCACGGCGAGGTACTCGAATTCGAAGAGTACGTACGCACTCGGCAGGACGCGCTGCTGCGCAGTGCCCGTCGCCTGGTCCCGGACCCGACCGACGCGCAGGACCTCCTGCAGACCGCCCTCGTACGCACCTACGGCCGCTGGGACGGCATCTCCGACAAGTCGCTCGCCGATGCCTACCTGCGCCGCGTCATGATCAACACACGTACCGAGTGGTGGCGTGCCCGCAAGCTCGAAGAGGTTCCCACCGAGCAGCTCCCCGACGCCTCGGTCGAGGACGGCTCCGACCAGCGCGCCGACCGCGCCCTGCTGATGGACATCCTCAAGGTGCTCGCGCCCAAGCAGCGCAGCGTGGTCGTGCTGCGACACTGGGAGCAGATGAGCACCGAGGAGACGGCCGCGGCGCTCGGCATGTCGGCGGGAACCGTGAAGAGCACTCTGCACCGCGCGCTGGCCCGCCTCCGGCAGGAGCTGGAGAGCCGGGACCTGGACATGCGCGCGCTGGAGCGCGGTGACCACACCACCAGGTACGAAGGGCGTGAGCGGTGCGCGGCCTGACTGGCCACAAACGGAACGGCCCCGATCCGAGCTCGCGTGGAGCGGGCGGACGTGAGCCCCGCGGCGGAGGCCTGACGGGCAAGGGCTCGGTGGTACTCATGTCGGCGGGGACGGTCGTCCTCGCCGGCACTGTGCTGTTCGCGGCCGGCTGCTCCACCGGGGGCACCGGCCTGCGGGACGGCGGCCCGGCCCGCACCGAATCGGTGGCCAAGACCGGCGCGCCCTCCACGGCCCCCACCGATCAGGACGGGACGGCCAGCACCACTCCGGCTGCTCCGCAGGCCTCCGGCAAGACGGGCAAGAAGATCGACCCGATCGAGCTGATCAAGGCGGATCCCAAGGTCAGCGCCGAGATCAAGCGGGACCTGAAGCCCTGCACGGGCAAGGAGTACCCGGTCGACGTCAGCTACGGGAAGGTGACCGGCGGCCCGGCCGTCGACATCGTGGTCAACGTCCTGTCCTGCGCCGACGCCCTGGGCCGCGGCACGTACGTGTACCGCTCGGACGACGGGAAGTACGAGAATGTCTTCGCCGACGAGCAGCCGCCCGTCTACTCCGAGATCGACCGGGGCGACCTGGTCGTGACCAAGCAGACCTACGCGAAGAGCGAGGCGCTCGCCTATCCGTCGGGCGAGGACGTGGTCACGTACCGCTGGAACGGGGAGAAGTTCACCGAGCAGGACCGCGTGCACACCGACTACAGCAACGTGGTCGACGGCGGGGCGGCCCCCGCTCCGGCCGTCAGCCCGAAGAGCTGACGGCCACAGACCGAGTACGAGTACGAGTACCGAGGCGAGACGAGGCTCCCGAATGGCCGAGACCCATGTCCTGTTCGTGGAGGACGACGACGTCATCCGTGAGGCCACGACCCTGGCGCTGGAACGCGACGGGTTCGTGGTCACCTCCATGCCCGACGGACTGTCCGGCCTGGAGTCCTTCCGGGCGAACCGGCCCGACATCGCCCTGCTCGACGTGATGGTGCCCGGCATGGACGGCGTGAGCCTGTGCCGCCGCATCCGCGACGAGTCCACGGTCCCGGTGATCATGCTGTCGGCCCGCGCCGACTCCATCGACGTGGTCCTGGGCTTGGAGGCGGGCGCCGACGACTACGTCACCAAGCCCTTCGACGGCTCCGTCCTCGTCGCCCGCATCCGCGCGGTCCTGCGCCGCTTCGGCCACGCCGGCGGCCCGCAGGGCGGCGGATCCGGCGGCGACGGCGAGGGCGACGACGACGAACGCGGGGTCCTGGTCTTCGGCGACCTGGAGGTCGACACGGAGGGCATGGAGGTCCGCAAGGCGGGTGCCTCGGTGGCGCTGACGCCCACCGAGATGCGGCTGCTGCTGGAGTTCTCCACCTCCCCCGGTACCGTCCTGTCCCGCGACCGGCTGCTGGAGCGGGTCTGGGACTACGACTGGGGCGGCGACACCCGCGTAGTGGACGTCCACGTCCAGCGCCTGCGCACCAAGATCGGGCAGGACCGGATCGAGACGGTCCGGGGCTTCGGATACAAGCTGAAGGCCTGATGCCTTGAGAAGAACGAACGCGGGAACGAACGCGGGAACGGACACGGGGGCGAGCACGGGGATGAAGCGGGCATGAAGCGTTTCACCCTCCGCACCGGAATCCGCTGGAAGATCACGCTCGCCATCGCTTCCGTCGGCGCGCTCACCGCCATCGCCCTGAGCCTGGTGGTGCACAGCGCTGCCCGGGTGTCGATGCTGGAGAGCGCCCGTGAGGTACAGCTGGACCGCGTCCAGTTCATCTCCCGCAACGCCGAGGCCGGCCGCAAGCCGCCCATGGGCGCCAAGCTCAACGACCCCGACCTGCCGGCGGACCTGCGCGAGAAGGCCCGCTCCGGGCGGCGCGGCACCTACATCCAGGAGAACCCGCACGGGCTCCCCGAGGTGTGGGCAGCCGTACCCCTCGGCAACGGGCAGGTGCTGTCCCTGCACACCCAGTTCCGGGAGAGCGCCAACATGGTGCGCGACCTGGACCGGGCCCTGGTCGTCGGCTCCCTCGCCGTGGTGATCGGCGGCTCCGCGCTCGGCGTCCTCATCGGCGGACAGATCTCGCGCCGGCTGCGCAAGGCCGCCGCGGCCGCGCAGCGGGTGGCGCACGGGGACCCCGAGGTACGGGTCCGGGACGCCGTCGGCGGCGTCGTGCGCGACGAGACCGACGATCTGGCACGGGCCGTCGACGCGATGGCCGACGCGCTCCAGCAGCGGCTGGAGGCCGAGCGGCGGGTGACCGCCGATATCGCGCACGAGCTGCGCACCCCGGTGACCGGCCTGCTCACCGCGGCGGAACTGCTGCCTCCGGGCCGGCCGACCGAGCTCGTACGGGACCGCGCGCAGGCCCTGCGCGCGCTGGTCGAGGACGTGCTGGAGGTGGCCCGGCTGGACAGCGCGTCTGAACGGGCGGAGCTCCAGGACGTGGCGCTGGGCGAGTTCGTGAGCCGCCGGGTCAACTCCCTGATGCCGGAGGCGACCGTACGGATCGTCGCGGACGAGATCGTCAGCACCGACCCGCGCCGCCTGGAGCGGATCCTGGGGAACCTCCTCGCCAACGCCGCGCGGTACGGGCGGGCGCCCGTCCAGGTCGACGTCGAGGGCCGGGTCGTACGGGTCCGGGACCACGGACCGGGCTTCCCCGAAGCCCTGCTGCGCGAGGGGCCGAGCCGCTTCCGGACCGGGTCGACCGACCGCGCCGGGGTGGGACACGGGCTGGGGCTGACCATCGCGGAGGGGCAGGCCCGGGTGCTGGGCGCCCGGCTGACGTTCCGCAACGTGGCGGCCCCGGGCGGCTTCGTCCAGGGCGGCACGGCGGCGGGGGCGGTCGCGGTGCTGTGGCTCCCGGAGCACGCGCCGACGGCCACGGGCAGCTTCCCGGTCGTGCGGCCCTAGGGCTGTGGCCGGGAAGGTTCGCCGGGGCGGGTCTTGACCGGGCCTTGACCGGGTCCTGACCGGGTCCTGACGGGTCGTGAGCCGCCCTGATCGGGTCCGTATCGCGACCGGCAGCTGTTCGATTGCGGACGCCGATGTTTTAGCATCCGATCCATGACTGACGGTACGGATCGCCCGCAAAACCCCCAGCCCGCACCCGGGGCCCCCGGCAACGGCGGCTACGGATACCCGCAGGGGCAGATACCCGCAGGCGGGTACGGCTATCCGCAGGCCGGCCAGCCCGGGGGCTACGGCTACCCGCCCGCGCCCGGCGCACCCGGCGGTCCCGGCGCACCCGGTGCCCCCGGCGGCTTCGGCCCGCCGGAAGGCGGCCAGGTCCCGCCCGCCGGATACGGCTACCCGCAGCCGGGCCCGTACCAGCAGGGTCCGTACCAGCAGGTGCCGCCCGCACCCGGTCCGTTCCAGCCCCCGGCCGACGAGCCGGACTGGAACGCGCTGGCGGAAGGGGCCGAGCAGGACCGGCGCAAGAAGCGGCTGTGGGCGGTCATCGGCGGGGCGACGGTACTGGCCCTGCTCGCCGGCGGCGGGGCGTTCCTGCTGCTCGGCGACGACAAGGGCTCCGACGACGCCAAGCCGCAGGCGAGCGACTCGCCTTCGGCCTCCGCCTCGCCCTCCCCCTCGGTGAGCGGGTCCAAGGCGCCGGTGGACAACACCCCGACCGTCGCGGACGACCCGACGTCCCTGCGCGACCGCAGCGGCAAGGCCCCGCTGAAGATGGGTCCGGAGGCTTCCGCGGTCCCGGTCGAGAAGCGCTTCGAGTTCCGTGCGACCGGCACCCCGAACTCGTACGCGGAGTCCCAGAAGGCCCTCGTCGACGTGTCGAAGAGCTTCACCGTCTCGGCCCGGGTCTCGAACAGCGCCTCGAAGGGGCGGCAGATCGCCGTCAGCCAGGGCAACGAGAAGACGTTCTCCTTCGAGCTGGGCTCGGACGAGGTGAACGGCAAGCCGGCGTGGATCTTCCGGGTCCAGACGAACAAGGAAGGCGCGGACAACACCACGCAGACCGTCGTGGCCGAGGGCCGCCCGATGGACAACACCCTGACGGAGCTGACCGCCACCTACAACGCCTCGACCAAGATGATCACGCTGTTCGTGAACGGCAAGCAGATCAACGAGGCCAAGGTCCCCGGCATCTACAAGGCCCCCGGGCCGCTGGAGCTGGGCCGCACCCGCGCCCAGGGCAACTGGGCCGGGGCCTGGGCCGGCGGCATGGACAGCCTGCGGGTCTTCCGGATCGCGCTGTCGCCGGAGCAGGTGGACGACCAGAAGGCGGGCAAGATCGACTCCTCGATCAAGCCGGTCGGGTCCTGGCTGCTGTTCTGATCCGGCCGAATGGGCCGGACCGATCTGACGGGTCAGACGCGTCAGACGGTGACGCCAACCTTGCGCAGGAAGGCGACCGGGTTCACGGCCGAGCCGTAGTTCGGGGTGGTCCGGATCTCGAAGTGGAGGTGCGGGCCGCTCGAATTGCCGGTGTTGCCGGAGAGGGCGATCTGCTGGCCCATCGAGACCTTCTGGCCGATCCTGACCTGGATCCTCGAGAGGTGCGCGTACTGCGAGTACGTGTTGTTCGCGTGCTTGATCACGATGGCGTTGCCGTACGCCGGACCGTCGCCGCCGCCGTTCGGGCCGGCCTTGACCACGGTGCCCGCCGAGACGGCGTCGACCGGGGTGCCTACGGGGACGGCGAAGTCCTGGCCGGAGTGCTTGTGCGACCACATGGTGCCGCCCTTGCCGAAGGTGGCGGAGAGCGTGTAGCTCGACACGGGCTTCTCCCAGGCGACGGCCGGCTTCGCGGCGACCGCCGCGGCCTGCGCGGTGGCCTGCTGGGCCACGAGCTCGGCGGTGCCCGTCAGGGCGGTCTGGGCCTCGTCGGCGAAGGCGGCGGTCGTCCCGGCCCCGAGTGCCAGGGCCGCACCGAGAGCGGTGGCGCCGATGGCCATACGGGTACGACGGGTGATGACGCGCTTCGCGGACATGGAGGAACCTCCGGGGCCGGGGACGGGGACGGGCAAGAAAGGACCCGGCACGCTGAGCGGGCGCCGGGCTTGCTTGCCCAACCTTGGTAACCCGGGGCCCCCGGCTTCCCCAAACCCCCCGATTACTACCGGGCCTCGTAGATGCACCGAGGGCTGTCCGTCCTGTTGACCGCGTCTTCACTGGGGTTGGGGTGGGGCAAATCGGACCCTTGGATCTACGAATGTTCCTAGTAGGTCCGATTTGCCCTGTGCGGCTTGTCACCGGCGCGGGACCTCTGCGCCCCCGCTCCGGGACCAAAGCCCTGCGCCCCGTTCCACCCGGAGCTACGCTCACGCCTCGTGGACGCATCCGTGCTCGGGATCCGGCTGGCCTCGGGGGTCGTGACCCCCCTCGTGAAGAAGCTCTTCCGGGGGGAGGGGGCCGGCGCGGGACTCGTGGACCGGCCCGTGCGGATCTCCTCCTACGTCTCCCTGCGCGAGCAGCGCGTCCTGTCGCGGGAAGACCTGCGCCGGCTCGCGGACAAGCTGGTCGCGGAGGCCTTACGGGCCCCCGGCGAGCGCCCGCTCCCGCCCGGCGAGGAGACGGGGGTCGCGGCCGCGCTCGCCGCCACCCTGTACGCGCTCGGGGACATCGCCCTGGAAGACGTACAGGCGGTGGAGATGGGCCCCCGGGCCTTCGCCGCCGAGCTGCGCAGGGCCGCGCCCGCGACGGGCCTGGGGCGGGACGCCGAGCTCTTCCACGACCGGCTGCTGGAGCTCACCTGCCTGCACGTCCTGCACTTCTTCACCACGCGCTCCACCTTCGTCCCGGCCTCCCTGGTCGAACAGGCCCGCCGCCAGGCCGAGGCGATCGACAAGATCGACGCCCTGATCGCGCGGATCCCCCGCCAGGACGCCCGGGACACGGAGTTCGAGCGCAGGTATCTGGCGTACCTCGTCGAACGGCAGAGCACCCTGACGATCTTCGGGCTGGACCTGCCCCCGGGCTCGGACCGCTGGCCGCTGGATCTGGCGTACGTGAGCCTCCAGGCGGCCGCCGGCCCCCACCACACCGGCGGCACCGGCCCCCGAGGCGGTAACGGGGCCACGGGCCCGGACCACGCGTTCCACGGCGCTCCCGCCACCGCCGAGGAGACCCTCGCGCGCTGCGAACGGGTCCTGCTGCGCGGCGAGGCCGGCTCAGGCAAGACCACCCTCATCCAGTGGCTGGCCGTCTCCACCGCCCGGGACGCGGACCCCGCCGGTGCCTCGGGCGGGCGGATCCCCTACGTGCTGCCCTTGAGGACCCTCACGCGGCACGGGGAGCGGCTGCCCGCCCCCGAGGACTTCCTCGCCGCCACGGCGCTGAAGGGGCGCCCGCCCGAGGGATGGGAGGACCGGGTGCTGCGCGACGGGCGCGGCCTGGTCCTCGTCGACGGCATCGACGAGATCCCGGAGGCCGAGCGGGCCCGCGCCCGCAACTGGCTCGCGGACCTGATCGCCGCCTACCCCGGCAACCGCTGGCTGGTCACCTCCCGCCCCTCGGCGGTGCGTCAGGGCTGGCTCGCCGACGACGGGTTCACCGAGCTGACCCTCTCCCCCATGAACCGGACCGAGGTCGCGGGCTTCGTCACCCGCTGGCACCGGGCGGCCGAGGAGCCCGACGATGAGCTCCGCGGACAGCTGCTGGACTCCCTGCGCACCAAACCGGACCTGGCCCGGATCGCCACCAACCCGCTGCTGTGCGGGCTGATCTGCGCCCTGCACCGCGAGCGCCGGGGCTTCCTCCCCTCGGGCCGCAAGGAGCTGTACGCGGCCGCCCTGTCGATGCTCCTGTACCGCCGGGACCGGGAGCGGGACCTGCGGCTGCCCTTCCTGGAGGAGGAGCCGCAGATCCAGCTGCTGCAGCGGCTCGCGTACTGGCTGATCCGCAACGGCCGGGCCGAGATCGGCCGAGCGCGGGCCGAGGGGCTCATCGCGGCCGCGCTGCCCGCCGTACCGGCCGCACAGGCCCTGGGAGACGCCCAGGCCGTCCTACGGCACTTCGTGGAGCGGACGGGGCTGCTGCGGGCCCCCACGGAGGACACCGTCGAGTTCGTCCACCGCACCTTCCAGGACTTCCTGGGGGCCGGGGCGGCCCTGGACGAGGGGGGCCTCGGCGAACTGACCCGGCACGCGGACGACGACCAGTGGGAGGACGTCATCCGCATGGCGGTCGCCCAGGGCCGCCCCCGGGACCGCGCGGCGATCATCGGCGACCTCCTGGTCCGCGGATCGGACCGCTCGGTGCTGCTGGCCCTGGCCTGCCTGGAGTACGCGGCGGAGCTGGAGCCGGAGCTGCGGGAGGAGGTCCGGAGCACCGCCGGGCGGCTGATCCCGCCCCCCGATCTCGTGGTGGCACGCATCCTGGCGAGCTGCGGTCCCCTGGTCCTGGACCTGCTGCCCGGCCCCGCGGAGGCGGCGGACGACGAAGCCGCGTTCCTCACGGTCGTCGCGGCGGGCGGGGCGGGGACGGACTTCGCCATCCCCTTCCTGGCCCGCTTCGCCGACCACCCGTCGCCGAAGGCGCGACACGAGCTGGTCGCACTGTGGCCGGCCTTCGACAGCCGCCTCTACGCCGAGGAGGTTCTCGCCCGCATCACCCCGCCACCACACGAGCTGCTGGCCGCCTCGGACGCCGACCTGGAGGCACTCGGGGCGTGTCTCCCGCAAGTACGCGGCCTGCGCGTGGTCGACGGCGTATCCGAGGTGGCCCTGAAGCGGTATCTGAGCCGGGCCCTGCTCCACCGCCTGGAGCTCTTCGACGTCCCTCTGACGGACCTCGACTGCCTGCAAGGGCAGCACTCGCTGCACAGCATCCAAGCAGACCGTTGCTACGGGCTCCACGACTTCGACGGGCTGACCGGACTACCCCTGGAGACCGTTGACCTGGCCTTGACAGGGCCTACGTCGGTGGGCTCCCTGACCCGGTCCTGGCCCAGGCTCCGCAGCCTCACCCTGAGCGGCTGGTACGGCGCCTGGTCCCTCGACGACCTCGCCCCCGGCGTCTCCCTGACCCGACTCGGTCTCACCGAGCCCCCGACGTCCTGGAGCGGACTGGACCGCCACCCGGAGCTGACGGCGCTCTCGGCCCATGCGGGCCTGGACCGGGACGGCTGGGAGGCCCTCGGGCATCTGGAGCACCTGACCCACCTGGTGGTGAGCAGCCTCGCCGAGATCCCCGACAAGCTGTGCCTGCCCACCGTGCGCTTCCTGAAGACGGACCGCCCGGGCGACGGCCGCCCGCTGGTCCGCCACTTCCCGAACCTGGTCTAGGCCGTCTCTTTCGGATCTTGCCGTAGGCAAAAGGGGCGGCCCCGGAACCTGTCGGTTCCGGGGCCGCCCCTTTTGCACGGTCGATCCGCGGCTATCGGCTACGCACCCTTGGAGAGGTCCGGGCCGGAGCCGGTGGCCTCGATCGGGGGAAGGTCCGAGATCGGGGTCTTCTCCTCGCCGCGGAAGGTGAACTTGGCTTCGTCGCCCTCACCCTCCTTGCCGACGACCACGATGTGACCGGGGCGCAGCTCGCCGAAGAGGATCTTCTCCGACAGGATGTCCTCGATCTCGCGCTGGATCGTGCGGCGCAGCGGACGCGCACCCATGATCGGGTCGTAGCCGCGCTTGGCGAGCAGCGCCTTGGCCTCGGCACTGAGCTCGATGCCCATGTCGCGGTCCTTGAGGCGGTCGTCCACCTTGGCGATCATCAGGTCGACGATCTGGACGATGTCTTCCTCGGTGAGCTGGTGGAAGACGACGGTGTCGTCGACACGGTTGAGGAACTCGGGCCGGAAGTGCTGCTTGAGCTCTTCGTTGACCTTCGCCTTCATCCGGTCGTATCCGGTCTTCGTGTCGCCCTGGGCCGCGAAGCCCAGGTTGAAGCCCTTCGAGATGTCCCGCGTACCCAGGTTGGTCGTCATGATGATGACCGTGTTCTTGAAGTCCACGACCCGGCCCTGGGAGTCGGTCAGACGACCGTCTTCCAGGATCTGGAGAAGGGAATTGAAGATATCCGGGTGCGCCTTCTCGACCTCGTCGAAGAGGACGACGGAGAACGGCTTCCGGCGGACCTTCTCGGTCAGCTGGCCGCCCTCTTCGTAGCCCACGTAGCCGGGGGGCGAACCGAAGAGACGGGAAACCGTGTGCTTCTCGCTGAACTCCGACATGTCGAGGGAGATCAGCGCGTCCTCGTCGCCGAAGAGGAATTCGGCGAGCGTCTTGGAGAGCTCGGTCTTACCGACACCGGACGGACCGGCGAAGATGAACGAGCCACCGGGACGCTTCGGGTCCTTCAGACCCGCACGGGTGCGGCGGATCGCCTGGGAGAGCGCCTTGATGGCGTCCTTCTGGCCGATGACGCGACGGTGGAGCTCGTCCTCCATGCGCAGGAGTCGCGAGGACTCCTCCTCGGTCAGCTTGAACACCGGAATGCCGGTCGCGGTCGCCAGGACTTCGGCGATGAGCTCGCCGTCGACCTCGGCGACGACGTCCATGTCGCCGGCCTTCCATTCCTTCTCGCGCTTGGCCTTCGCCGCCAGCAGCTGCTTCTCCGAATCACGGAGGGAAGCCGCCTTCTCGAAGTCCTGGGAGTCGATGGCCGACTCCTTGTCGCGACGCACGTTCGCGATCTTCTCGTCGAACTCGCGGAGGTCCGGCGGCGCGGTCATCCGGCGGATGCGCATCCGGGAGCCGGCCTCGTCGATCAGGTCGATCGCCTTGTCCGGGAGGAAGCGGTCCGAGATGTACCGGTCGGCCAGGGTGGCCGCCTGCACGAGCGCCTCGTCCGTGATGGAGACGCGGTGGTGGGCCTCGTAGCGGTCGCGCAGGCCCTTGAGGATCTCGATGGTGTGCTGGAGGGAAGGCTCCGCCACCTGGATCGGCTGGAAGCGGCGCTCGAGAGCGGCGTCCTTCTCAAGGTGCTTGCGGTACTCGTCGAGCGTCGTGGCACCGATGGTCTGGAGCTCACCACGGGCCAGCATGGGCTTCAGGATGCTGGCGGCGTCGATCGCGCCCTCGGCGGCACCCGCACCCACGAGGGTGTGGAGCTCGTCGATGAACAGGATGATGTCGCCGCGGGTGCGGATCTCCTTGAGGACCTTCTTGAGGCGCTCTTCGAAGTCACCGCGGTAACGGGAACCGGCGACCAGGGCACCCAGGTCAAGCGTGTAGAGGTGCTTGTCCTTGAGGGTCTCGGGGACCTCGCCCTTGACGATCGCCTGGGCCAGGCCCTCGACGACGGCGGTCTTGCCGACGCCGGGCTCGCCGATGAGGACCGGGTTGTTCTTGGTCCGGCGGGAGAGCACCTGCATGACCCGCTCGATCTCCTTCTCGCGCCCGATGACCGGGTCGAGCTTGGATTCGCGAGCGGCCTGCGTGAGGTTGCGGCCGAACTGGTCCAGGACGAGCGAGGTCGAGGGCGTGCCCTCGGCCGGGCCGCCGGCAGTGGCCGACTCCTTGCCTCCGCCGGAGTAGCCGGAGAGCAGCTGGATGACCTGCTGCCGGACTCGGTTGAGATCGGCGCCCAGCTTCACGAGGACCTGGGCGGCGACGCCCTCGCCCTCGCGGATCAGGCCGAGCAGGATGTGCTCGGTGCCGATGTAGTTGTGGCCGAGCTGGAGGGCCTCTCGGAGCGAAAGCTCCAGGACCTTCTTCGCCCGCGGGGTGAAGGGGATGTGGCCGGACGGGGCCTGCTGCCCCTGGCCGATGATCTCCTCAACCTGCTGGCGAACAGCCTCGAGCGAAATCCCGAGGCTCTCCAAGGCCTTAGCGGCGACACCCTCACCCTCGTGGATCAAGCCCAGGAGGATGTGCTCAGTGCCGATGTAGTTGTGGTTGAGCATCCGGGCTTCTTCCTGAGCCAGGACGACAACCCGCCGCGCGCGGTCGGTGAACCTCTCGAACATCGTTTATCGCTCCTCAGAGCGGTCGGGCAGTTCGGGGTCGGTCCCCGCCCTGTCCTTCCGCATGCTAGTCCCGCGGGGCGGGACAGCTCATTCCAACTGCCGACATCCGTCCGCGGCTCACCCTCACGTCCGTGGGAAAACCCGGCTGTAAGTGCCGACAACTGCTCCAACCCGATGGTGGGAGACGATGTTCCCGCAGGCCAGGCAGATACCCACAACACGTGTACGCCGATGGCGAACGGAAGCCGGTCCGGGGCGCCTCAAATCAGCGTGTCGGCCCCGATCCACTAGGAATGTCTTACCCGTAAGGACTGACACTCCATGCATGTGACGCCGGTTCCCTCCGCTACGGGCGAACACGTTTCCGTCCCGAATGTGAGACTCCGACCCCACGGAGGTTTACGTTCCGCATTCACACGAGTGCGGTACGTCACATCGCGCGTAACCCCGGAGCGTTTCGGGAGTTGCTCCGGTCATGGCTCTCACCGCGCCGCCCGTCACCGTCCCGCTCCCCCGCGCCCCGTCCGGGAGCGAGGACGATCCGGCGTCCTGGTACGAGCGCGTGCTCGGCTGGACCGTCGCCGCGGGACCGCCCGTACAGCTGGTGACCGGAGTGCGGTTCGACGTACTGGAGCTGCCGGCCGATGCCGGGACCGCGGTGCTCCGCAGACGCGTCGCCACGGGCCCGGTGGCGGTCATGGGCCGCAGGATGCGGTTCCTGGTGGCCGCGGGGGCCGCCGACGAGCTGGACGGGCTGCTCGACTGGCTGGAGTGGGGCGGGATCGCCCTGGACCTCACCGCCCTGGGTGCGGGCGGCCGGATCACCGCTCCGGCGCCTCCGGGACACCCTGTGGGGCCGGAGGGAAGCCCTCGGGGGGCCGCTGTGTGGCTGCGGCCCCCCGAGCAGAGGTGTGAGGTGCTGCTACCCGCCCTGCCCGGTGCGGGGCAGGGCGCCGGGCCCGCGGGCGGGCCCGATCTCGTACGCCTGGTCGCGGCCGCGGCGACGGAATGCCACCGGGCGCGACTTCGGCGCACCGTCCGGACGGGCCGGACCGATCAGGCGGAAGCCTTCTCGTAGGCGTCGCGGATCTCGGCGGGAACGCGACCGCGGTCATTCACGCTGAAGCCGTTCGTCTTGGCCCAGGCGCGAATGACGGCGGTGTCCGGGTTACCGGCCGCCGCCGCGGAACGGCCCTTGGCGCGGCCGGTGGCGGCGGCACGGCCACCGATGCGGCGACCGCCCTTGGTGTACGGGTCGAGCAGGCCGCGGAGCTTTTCAGCGTTGGCGGTGGTGAGGTCGATCTCGTAGGTCTTGCCATCCAGAGCGAACGTCACCGTCTCGTCCGCCTCGCCGCCGTCGAGGTCGTCGACAAGAAGGACCTGAACCTTCTGTGCCACCGGGATTTCCTTTCATCGAAAAGCAGTACACGGAAAGGAAACCGCTTTTGCCTGGAAAACACAAACCCCCAGCGAGAGGTTCGGGTCCGCAACGGGTTGGGAAACGTACGCGATTCGGACATAGGCCACACGCACGGGAGCCCGGGGGAAATCGGCTTGATCGGTCAGAGGTGCAGAAGCATCCGACTGTTGCCCAAGGTGTTCGGCTTCACTCGTTCGAGACCGAGGAACTCGGCGACACCCTCGTCATAGGAACGCAGCAGCTCCATGTAGACATCGGTCTCGACCGGGGTCTCGCCGATCTCGACGAACCCGTGCTTGGCGAAGAAGTCCACTTCGAAGGTCAGGCAGAAAACCCGGCTCACACCGAGCCTGCGGGCCGTCTGCAACAGTTTGTCGAGCACCTGGTGGCCGACTCCGGCACCCTTCAACTCCCGGTCGACCGCAAGAGTGCGGACTTCGGCGAGGTCTTCCCACATCACGTGGAGTGCGCCGCAGCCCACGACCTGGCCGTCGGTATCGCGTTCGGCGACCCAGAACTCCTGGATGTCCTCGTAAAGGACCACCGGGGCTTTGTCGAGCAGGATGCGCTGCTGCACGTACTGGTCGAGCAGGCGGCGCAGCGCGTGAACATCACCTGTGCGCGCTCGGCGGATCGTCACTGTTTTTGCATGTGCAGCGGAAAACTCACCCATGGCCCGGACGTTATCGTCCCCGGTCGGCCGGCTGTCCGCCGGAGTCGCCTTCGGCGGACTCCGCGGACTCCGCGGGATCGTGGGTCTCCTCCGCCGGCTGCACGATCCGTACGGCGTCCCGGAGGGACTCCCGCTGCTCGGGCGACATCATGCCGAAGAAGGCCACCAGGGCGGCGGCGGGGTTGTCGCTCGTGGACCAGGCTTCGTTCATCAGTGCGGCCGAGTAGGCGGCACGGGTGGAAACCGCCGTATATCGATAGGCGCGGCCTTCCGCTTCCCGGCGAACCCAGCCCTTCTGATGAAGATTGTCCATAACGGTCATGACCGTGGTGTACGCGATGGAGCGTTCCTGCTGAAGGTCTTCCAGGACTTCGCGAACGGTGACCGGGCGGTTCCACTGCCACACCCGCGTCATGACTGCGTCTTCGAGTTCTCCCAAGGGGCGAGGCACAGCAGCACGATAGTGCGGGATGTGGGGAATTGCCCGGCCATTCGGGCGGCAAGGCGCAAGAAAAATTCGGGGGTCCCCCCGACTCGATCGGACAGGGGTCCCCGACGTGGTCAGGGGGAGTACGGCTCCGAGGCCGTACTCCCGCCCCTCTCCCGAGGGGTTACCGCCTACTGCTGGGAGGGGGACGCCTGCGACTGGCGGGCGGCGTCGGCGCGGGCGAGCACGGCGTCGACCACCGCGTCCTCCTTGGCCTTGTTGGCACCGCCCTGACTCTTCACGATCGTCACGACGAGAGCGATGAAGAACACGGCCATCACGAAGGGGGGCACGAGCGCGGAAACGTAGTCCATGCCCCCAGCCTAGCTAGCCGACCGCGCGCCCGGCCGCCGGGGGCGGGGTGGGCTTGCGGCGCGGCGGGAAGACCTCGCCCGGCGTCGGAATGGGCCGCGCGGGCCGGTCGTCGGGCTGCGGCTGCCCGGGTTCCTTGTCCTTGTCCTTGTCCTTGTCCTTGTCCTTGTCCTTGTCCTTGTCCTTGTCCTTGTCCTTGCCCGAACCGGAGCCCGAGCCCGAGCCGGAGCCCGAGCCGGAGCCCGTGCCCGGCCCGGCGTCCGCACCCACGCCGCCCGCCAGGGACAGCAGCCGGGTGCGCGGCAGGGGGGTCATGGACAGCCGGCGGCGCACCGAGCGCTCCGCGACGCCCTGCGCCCGGTCCAGCAGGGCTGCCGCGACCGGATTGGCGCGCAGCGCCCGCAGGGCGGCGAGGTCGTCGGGCACCGGCTCGTATCCGGCGGCCAGGGCGTCCTGGAGCAGCTCCAGGTAGCCCGAGAGGCTCCCCGGCAGCGCGGCTCTGTATCGGGCCAGGTCGGCGAGGAGGAACTCTCTGAGCCGCTCCGCCTCCTGGACCGCGTCGTCCACCGACGCCGCGAGGCGCAGGCAGTCCTGGACCTCGACCGGCGTCAGGGGGGCCGTCGAGGACTGAAGGGCGTGAGCGAGCGAACGCCTGAGCATGTGAAGCTCTTCAGCGCTGAACGCCATGCCGCCGCGGGATCCGTAGGGCGTGGGCATGGGCCGAAGATACGCGCTAATCGGACAAAACCCCTTGAGTGGACACGCGCGCGGCGCGGCGTATTCGCCGCGCAAGGCCTTTGGGCCGCCAAGGGCTCAGACGGTTTCCTTGACCGTCCGGAGGAATTCCGCCCAGGCCGCGCGGGTGGTGGCCATCACCAGATGGGCCGGGTCCGCCCGGTCCGCCACCCGCACCAGGGCCCCGGGGGCGGAGGCGACATATACGCAGGCGGTGCCGTCACCGCAATAGGACGACTTCTGCCATTCGGGCCGAGCGGGCCGAGCTGTCATCGTGTCTCCTCCGTTCACAGGCGCGTGCGGCGCCGTGGACGAGCTCCCGGTATTTCTCGTGGGGCGACGGTATCCCCGGGACTGGCCCACTCCGGCCATTTCTGCGGAAAATACTTCGGCGGACCCCGGGCGGAGCGTATGGGACCGGGGCCGCGCCCGGCCCCGGCGGGAACCCGCGCTCGGGCGCGGGTCCGGCCGGGGGGACGCGGTCCGGCTACTCGAAGTTCGGCGCGTTGCGCTCGTAGACCAGCCGCAGGCCGATCAGGGTCAGCCAGGGCTCGTGGTCGTCGATGACCGAGGCCTCGCCCAGGACGATCGGGGCCAGGCCGCCCGTGGCGATGACGCGGACGTCGTCCGGGGCGCCGTTCGGGCCGGCCAGCTCCTTGGCCATGCGGGTCACGATCCCGTCGACCTGGCCCGCGAACCCGTAGACCACGCCGGACTGCATCGCCTCGACCGTGGACTTGCCGATGACGTTGCGCGGGCGGGCCAGCTCGATCTTGCGGAGCTGGGCCCCGCGTACGCCGAGGGCCTCCATGGAGATCTCGATGCCCGGGGAGATCACCCCGCCCACGTACTCGCCCTTCGCGGACACGGCGTCGAAGGTGGTCGCCGTACCGAAGTCGACGACGATCGCGGGGCCCCCGTAGAGCTCGACGGCCGCGACCGCGTTGATGATGCGGTCCGCGCCGACCTCCTTCGGGTTGTCCATCAGGATCGGGACGCCCGTCTTGATGCCGGGCTCCACGAGGACCGCGGGGACATCGCCGTAGTAGCGGCGGGTGACCTCGCGGAGCTCGTGCAGGACGGAGGGGACCGTCGAGCAGATCGCGATGCCGTGGATGCCGTCGCCGAGCTCGTTGCCGAGCATCGGGTGCATGCCCATCAGCCCCTGCATCAGCACGGCCATCTCGTCGGCCGTACGGCGCGGGTCGGTCGAGATGCGCCAGTGCTCGACGATCTCGTCACCGTCGAACAGGCCCAGGACCGTATGGGTATTGCCCACGTCGATGGTGAGGAGCACGGGTTACACCGCCTCGCGCAGATCGAGGCCGATGTCCAGGATCGGGGAGGAGTGCGTGAGGCCGCCGACCGCCAGGTAGTCGACGCCCGTCTCGGCGTAAGCGCGGGCGTTGTGCATGGTGAGGCGGCCCGAGGACTCCAGCACCGCGCGGCCGTGGACCAGCGCCACCGCCTCCTCGGTCTCGATCGGGGTGAAGTTGTCGAGCAGGATCAGGTCGGCGCCCGCGTCCAGGGCCTCGCGGACCTGCTGGAGGGTGTCCACCTCGACCTCGATGGGCAGGTCCGGGAACTGCTCGCGGACGGCCTTGAACGCCTCGCGGACGCCGCCCGCGGCGATCACGTGGTTGTCCTTGACCAGCGCCGCGTCGGAGAGCGACATCCGGTGGTTGACACCGCCGCCGCAGCGCACCGCGTACTTCTCCAGGCAGCGCAGGCCGGGGGTGGTCTTGCGGGTGTCGCGGACCTTGGCCTTGGTGCCCTCCAGCTCGTCGGCCCAGGCGCGGGTGGCCGTGGCGATGCCCGACATCAGGCAGAGCAGGTTCAGGGCGCTGCGCTCGCCGGTGAGCAGGTCGCGGGTGCGGGCCCGTACCGACAGCAGGACCTGGCCCGGCTCGACGCGGTCCCCGTCCTCGGCGTGCCGCTCCACCTCGAAGGCGTCGGTGCAGACGACGGACAGGACGGCCTCGGCGACGCGCAGGCCGGCGACGGTGCCCGCCTCGCGGGCGGTGAAGTCGGCGGTGGCCACGGCGTCCTCGGGGACGGTGGCGACGGTGGTCACGTCGACCCCGCCGTCCAGGTCCTCGGAGATCGCCATGTGCGCGATGTCCTCGACCTCGATCGGGTCCAGGCCCGCGTCCACGAGCAGCTGGGCCAGCGCCGGGTCGAGACCGGTCTCCTCGCCCTCGCCGCAGGCGCAGTCGTCGCCGCAGCCGCCCTCGCTCTGCCCGACGAGGGGGAGTTCGTTGTGCTCGTGCTCGTTCTCGTGCTCGTGCGTGCTCACGGTTACTGCTCCAGGCTGTCGGTGCTCAGGGGGATCTGTACGGAAGGGAAGTCCGCCGAGTCGGTGGGCGTGACGACCAGGGCCCGCCGCCTTGCCTCCGACAGGCGTACCACGAGGTGGCGGCGCCAGGCGGCGTCGTCCCGGTCGGGGTGGTCCTCGCGCCAGTGGCAGCCGCGGGTCTCCGCGCGCCGCTGGGCGGCGGCGACCAGGACCCGGGCCACGCACAGCAGGTTGGTGGCCTCCCAGGTCTCGGTGCCGGGGACGGCCGTCTTGCCCTGGGACTCCAGCTTGGTGAGGGCCGTCGTGTAGAGGCCTTCGAGGGCGGCGGCGGCCCGGCTCAGCGACTCGGCGGAGCGGAGCACGCCCGCGCCGTCGGTCATGATGCGCTGGATCTCGTACCGCGCCTCGGCGGGCTGGAGGGGGCCGGTGGCCGGGACGGGGATGCCGGGGCCGTTGCCGGTCGGCGGGTTCCCGATGATCTCGTCGGCGATCCGCTCGGCGAAGACCAGGCCCTCCAGCAGGGAGTTGGAGGCGAGCCGGTTCGCGCCGTGCACCCCGGTGCAGGCGACCTCCCCGCACGCGTACAGGCCGGGGACCGTGGTGCGGCCGTGCAGGTCGGTCCGGACGCCGCCGGAGGCGTAGTGCGCGGCCGGGGCGACGGGGATGGGCTCGGTGACCGGGTCGATGCCGTGCGAGCGGCAGGCGGCCAGGATGGTCGGGAAGCGCTGCTCCCACATCCGGGCGCCGAAGTGCCGGCCGTCCAGGTACATGTGCAGCGTGCCCTGCTCCTGCATGCGGCGCGTGATGCCCTTGGCGACGATGTCGCGGGGGGCGAGCTCGGCGAGCTCGTGTTGGCCGAGCATGAAGCGGACGCCGTCGGCGTCGACGAGGTACGCGCCTTCGCCGCGGACCGCCTCCGACACCAGGGGCTGCTGGCCTTCGGCGTCGGGGCCGAGGAACAGCACGGTGGGGTGGAACTGCACGAACTCGAGGTCGGAGACCTCGGCTCCGGCGCGCAGCGCGAGCGCCACCCCGTCGCCGGTGGAGACGGAGGGGTTGGTGGTCGCGGAGAAGACCTGTCCCATGCCGCCGGTCGCGAGGATGACGGCGGGCGCGTGGACGGCGCCGACCCCGTCGTGCTGGCCCTCGCCCATGACGTGCAGGGTGACGCCCGCGGTACGGCCCTGCGCGTCCTGGAGGAGGTCCAGGACGAGGGCGTTCTCCACGGTCTCGATGCCCGCCGCCTGGACGGCTTCGACGAGGGCGCGGGAGATCTCGGCGCCGGTGGCGTCGCCGCCCGCGTGCGCGATGCGGCGGCGGTGGTGGCCGCCCTCGCGGGTGAGCTCTATCTCGCCGGTCTCGGCGGAGGTGTCGAAGACGGCGCCGGCCGCGATGAGGCGGCGCACGGCGTCGGGGCCCTCGGTGACCAGGAGCCGGACGGCGGCCTCGTCGCACAGGCCCGCGCCCGCGACGAGGGTGTCCTCCAGGTGCTGCTCGGGGGTGTCCCCGTCGCCGAGGGCGGCGGCGATGCCGCCCTGGGCCCAGCGGGTGGAACCGTCGTCGAGGCGGGCCTTGGTGACGACGACCGTACGGCGGCCCGCGGCGGCGCAGCGCAGTGCGGCGGTCA